>NZ_CP070483.1:0-32500 GCF_016924995.1 Bacillus sp. LJBS06
ATGGAAAATATATTAGACCTGTGGAACCAAGCCCTTGCTCAAATCGAAAAAAAGTTGAGCAAACCGAGTTTTGAGACTTGGATGAAGTCAACCAAAGCCCACTCACTGCAAGGAGATACCTTAACGATCACGGCTCCCAATGAATTTGCCAGAGACTGGCTGGAGTCCAGATACTTGCATCTGATTGCAGATACTATATATGAATTAACCGGGGAAGAATTGAGCATTAAGTTTGTCATTCCTCAAAATCAAGATGTTGAGGACTTTATGCCGAAACCGCAAGTCAAAAAGGCGGTCAAAGAAGATACATCTGATTTTCCTCAAAATATGCTCAATCCAAAATATACTTTTGATACTTTTGTCATCGGATCTGGAAACCGATTTGCACACGCAGCTTCCCTTGCAGTAGCGGAAGCACCCGCGAAAGCTTACAACCCTTTATTTATCTATGGGGGCGTCGGCTTAGGGAAAACACACTTAATGCATGCGATCGGCCATTATGTAATAGATCATAATCCTTCTGCCAAAGTGGTTTATCTGTCTTCTGAGAAATTTACAAACGAATTCATCAACTCTATCCGAGATAATAAAGCCGTCGACTTCCGCAATCGCTATCGAAATGTTGATGTGCTTTTGATAGATGATATTCAATTTTTAGCGGGGAAAGAACAAACCCAGGAAGAATTTTTCCATACATTTAACACATTGCACGAAGAAAGCAAACAAATCGTCATTTCAAGTGACCGGCCTCCAAAGGAAATTCCGACACTTGAGGACAGATTGCGCTCACGTTTTGAATGGGGCCTGATCACGGATATCACGCCGCCTGATCTAGAAACGAGAATTGCGATTTTAAGAAAAAAAGCCAAAGCAGAGGGCCTCGATATTCCAAACGAGGTTATGCTTTACATCGCGAATCAAATCGACAGCAATATTCGGGAGCTGGAAGGCGCATTAATCAGAGTTGTTGCTTACTCATCTTTAATTAATAAAGATATTAATGCTGATCTGGCCGCTGAGGCGCTGAAAGATATTATTCCTTCATCAAAACCGAAAGTCATTACGATAAAAGAAATTCAGAGGGTAGTAGGCCAGCAATTTAATATTAAACTCGAGGATTTCAAAGCAAAAAAACGGACAAAGTCAGTAGCTTTTCCGCGTCAAATCGCCATGTACTTATCAAGGGAAATGACTGATTCCTCTCTTCCTAAAATCGGCGAAGAGTTTGGAGGACGGGATCATACAACCGTTATTCATGCGCATGAAAAAATTTCAAAACTGCTGACAGATGACGAACAGCTTCAGCAGCATGTAAAAGAAATTAAAGAACAGCTTAAATAGCAGGACCGGGGATTAATCGGGGAAAGTGTGAATAACTTTTCGGAAGTCATACACAGTCTGTCCACATGTGGATAGGCTGTGTTTCCTGTCTTTTTCACAACTTATCCACAAATCCACAGGCCCTACTATTACTTCTACTATTTTTTTAAAATATATATATTAATACATTATCCGTTAGGAGGATAAAAATGAAATTCACGATTCAAAAAGATCGTCTTGTTGAAAGTGTCCAAGATGTATTAAAAGCAGTTTCATCCAGAACTACGATTCCCATTCTGACTGGTATTAAAATTGTTGCATCAGATGATGGCGTATCCTTTACAGGAAGTGATTCAGATATATCTATTGAATCCTTCATTCCAAAAGAAGAAGGAGATAAAGAAATCGTCACTATCGAACAGCCCGGAAGCATCGTTTTGCAAGCTCGCTTCTTTAGCGAAATTGTAAAAAAACTGCCGATGGCAACTGTAGAAATCGAAGTGCAAAATCAGTATTTAACGATTATTCGTTCTGGTAAAGCCGAATTTAATCTAAACGGACTGGATGCTGATGAGTATCCTCACTTGCCGCAGATTGAAGAACATCATGCGATTCAGATTCCAACTGATTTGTTAAAAAATTTAATCAGACAAACAGTATTCGCAGTGTCCACCTCAGAAACACGCCCTATCTTGACAGGTGTAAACTGGAAAGTGGAACAAAGTGAATTATTATGCACCGCAACGGATAGTCACCGTCTTGCTTTAAGAAAAGCGAAACTTGATATTCCAGAAGACAGATCTTATAACGTCGTGATTCCAGGAAAAAGTTTAACTGAACTCAGCAAGATTTTGGATGACAATCAGGAACTCGTAGATATCGTGATCACAGAAACTCAAGTTCTGTTTAAAGCGAAAAACGTTTTATTTTTCTCACGGCTTCTGGACGGAAATTATCCAGACACAACCAGTCTGATTCCGCAAGACAGCAAAACAGAAATCATTGTGAACACAAAAGAATTCCTTCAGGCCATTGATCGTGCATCTCTTTTAGCCAGAGAGGGACGCAACAACGTGGTGAAGCTGTCCGCAAAACCAGCTGAATCCATTGAAATTTCTTCTAACTCCCCTGAAATCGGTAAAGTTGTGGAAGCAATTGTTGCGGATCAAATTGAGGGTGAGGAATTAAATATCTCTTTTAGTCCAAAATATATGATGGATGCACTAAAGGTGCTTGAAGGAGCAGAAATACGCGTAAGCTTTACAGGTGCAATGAGACCTTTCTTAATTCGCACGCCGAATGATGAAACGATTGTACAGCTTATCCTTCCTGTCAGAACCTATTAATCCGATACACTGCTGCCGACCCGTCGGCAGCTTTTCTATTCGGCAACTGCTCCGACAAGTTTTCCCTTTCCCTAATTCGTTTTTTTTTAGTACAATTAGATATTAGTGATATTTGAAAGAGGTCGATATAATGGCAAATCCGATTTCAATTGATACAGAGATGATTACACTCGGACAATTCTTAAAATTAGCCGATGTGATTCAGTCTGGCGGTATGGCGAAGTGGTTTTTAAGCGAGCATGAAGTGCTTGTGAACAACGAGCCGGACAACCGCCGAGGCAGAAAGCTGTATGTTGGAGATGTGGTAGAGATTGAAGGATTTGGTTCATTTCAAGTCGTCAATTAAAGCGGGTGACACTGATTGTATATCCAGAACTTAGAACTGACATCTTACCGCAACTACGACCATGCTGAACTTCAATTTGAAAATAAAGTAAATGTGATCATCGGTGAAAACGCCCAGGGGAAGACAAACCTCATGGAGGCGATCTATGTCTTGTCTATGGCGAAATCGCACAGGACATCAAATGACAAAGAACTTATACGGTGGGACAAAGACTATGCTAAAATAGAGGGAAGAGTGATGAAGCAAAACGGGGCGATCCCGATGCAGCTCGTCATCTCCAAAAAAGGTAAAAAGGGCAAGGTCAATCATATTGAACAGCAAAAGCTCAGCCAGTATGTCGGGGCCCTCAACACCATTATGTTTGCGCCGGAAGATTTAAATCTTGTAAAGGGAAGCCCTCAAGTGAGAAGGCGGTTTCTTGACATGGAAATCGGACAGGTTTCTCCCGTCTACCTTCATGACCTTTCTCTTTACCAGAAAATCCTTTCCCAGCGGAATCATTTTTTAAAACAGCTGCAAACAAGAAAACAAACAGACCGGACGATGCTCGATGTTTTGACCGATCAGCTTGTGGAAGTTGCAGCAAAAGTCGTCGTAAAACGCCTGCAGTTTACAGCACAGCTCGAAAAATGGGCGCAGCCCGTCCATGCAGGCATCTCAAGAGGGCTTGAAGAACTGACCTTGAAGTACCATACAGCTCTTGATGTATCAGATTCCGTAGACTTGTCGAAAATAGGAGATAGCTATCAAGAAGCGTTTTCTAAATTAAGAGAAAAAGAAATTGAGCGCGGTGTTACTTTGTCAGGGCCTCATCGTGACGATGTCCTTTTCTATGTGAACGGACGCGATGTGCAGACGTATGGTTCTCAAGGACAGCAGCGAACGACGGCGTTGTCCCTTAAGCTGGCGGAGATTGACCTGATCCATGAAGAAATCGGAGAATATCCCATTTTACTATTGGATGATGTACTGAGTGAACTGGATGATTATCGCCAGTCACACTTGCTTCATACGATCCAAGGCCGTGTACAAACGTTTGTCACAACGACAAGCGTTGATGGCATTGATCACGAAACCTTACGTCAAGCAGGAATGTTCCGTGTGCAAAATGGTGCGTTAGTGAAGTGAAGAAATGAGGTGAGCAATTGTATATTCATTTAGGTGATGACTTTGTGGTTTCAACACGAGATATTGTCGGCATTTTTGACTTTAAAGCCAACATGTCGCCTATTGTTGAAGAATTTCTGAAAAAACAGAAACACAAGGTGGTGCCTTCCGTAAACGGCACGCCCAAATCTATCGTAGTCACGGTTCAGAATATATATTACTCTCCCTTATCTTCCAGCACATTAAAAAAACGTGCGCAATTTATGTTTGAAATAGATTCTTAGAAATTTTTTATCACGAATATATCGTTTAGAAAAGTGTAGGTGAATGACGTGGCTATGGAACAGCAGCAAAACAGTTATGATGAAAATCAGATACAGGTACTAGAAGGATTGGAAGCTGTTCGTAAAAGACCGGGGATGTATATCGGCTCGACAAACAGCAAAGGCCTTCACCACCTGGTATGGGAAATTGTCGACAATAGTATTGACGAAGCCCTCGCCGGTTATTGTAAAGATATCAATATTCAAATCGAAAAAGACAACAGTATCACGGTTGTAGATAATGGCCGCGGTATTCCAGTCGGTATTCATGAAAAAATGGGCCGTCCTGCGGTAGAAGTCATTATGACGGTGCTTCATGCCGGAGGAAAATTTGACGGAAGCGGCTATAAAGTATCCGGAGGATTACACGGTGTAGGTGCGTCGGTCGTGAACGCACTATCAACAGAGCTTGATGTGACGGTTCACCGTGACGGTAAAATTCATCGCCAAACCTATAAACGCGGAGTTCCGGTTTCAGACCTTGAAATCATTGGCGAAACGGATCATACAGGAACGACGACACATTTTGTCCCGGATCCTGAAATTTTCACAGAAACAACTGAGTATGATTATGATCTGCTTGCCAACCGCGTGCGTGAATTAGCCTTTTTGACAAAGGGCGTAAACATCACGATCGAAGATAAACGTGAAGGGCAAGAGCGTAAAAACGAGTACCATTACGAAGGCGGAATTAAAAGTTATGTAGAGTATTTAAACCGTTCTAAAGAAGTTGTCCATGAAGAGCCGATTTACATTGAAGGCGAAAAGGACGGCATTACGGTTGAAGTGGCTTTACAATACAATGACAGCTACACAAGCAACATTTACTCGTTTACAAACAACATTAACACGTACGAAGGCGGTACCCATGAAGCTGGCTTCAAAACGGGCCTGACTCGTGTTATCAACGACTATGCCAGAAAAAAAGGGCTTATTAAAGAAAATGACCCTAACCTAAGCGGAGATGATGTAAGAGAAGGGCTGACCGCGATTATTTCAATCAAACACCCTGATCCGCAGTTTGAGGGCCAAACGAAAACAAAGCTAGGCAACTCAGAAGCTCGGACCATCACCGATACGTTATTTTCTGCGGCAATGGAAACATTTATGCTGGAAAATCCAGATGCGGCCAAAAAAATTGTCGATAAAGGTTTAATGGCGGCAAGAGCTAGAATGGCTGCGAAAAAAGCGCGTGAACTTACACGCCGCAAGAGCGCTTTGGAAATTTCAAACCTTCCCGGTAAGCTAGCGGACTGCTCTTCAAAAGATCCGAGCATTTCCGAGTTATATATCGTAGAGGGTGACTCTGCCGGTGGATCTGCTAAACAAGGACGCGACAGACATTTCCAAGCTATTTTGCCGCTTAGAGGTAAAATCTTGAACGTTGAAAAAGCAAGACTGGACAAGATCCTTTCTAACAACGAAGTTCGCTCTATGATTACAGCACTTGGCACAGGTATCGGGGAAGATTTCAACCTAGAGAAAGCCCGTTACCATAAAGTTGTCATTATGACAGATGCCGATGTTGACGGTGCGCACATCAGAACACTGCTGTTAACGTTCTTTTACAGATATATGCGCCAAATTATCGAAAATGGCTATGTGTACATTGCACAGCCGCCGCTCTACAAGGTTCAACAGGGGAAACGTGTCGAATATGCGTACAATGACAAGGAGCTTGAAGACTTGTTAAAAACGCTTCCTCAAACACCTAAGCCTGGATTGCAGCGTTACAAAGGTCTTGGTGAAATGAATGCCACCCAGTTATGGGAGACAACCATGGATCCTAGCTCTAGAACGCTGCTTCAGGTAACTCTTGAAGATGCAATGGATGCGGATGAGACATTCGAAATGCTGATGGGCGACAAAGTAGAACCTCGCCGAAACTTCATAGAAGCAAATGCGAGATACGTTAAAAATCTTGACATCTAATCATAAAAAGCCTTATTTCCAATAAGAAATAAGGCTTTTTTCTAAACAAGATCAGATGCAGCAATGCTTGCAATACCTATATATTCTAGCAATTTAATGTGTATAATCATAAGTTTATTGATATAATGGAGAATAGTGAAATCGTATTGAAGGTCATAATGGACAATCTACTCCCACATATTTCATGTGATACTTCAGGGAGGTTTTTTAATGAGTGAACAAAACACACCACAAGTTCGTGAAATAAATATCAGTCAGGAAATGCGTACGTCCTTCTTGGATTATGCAATGAGCGTTATCGTGTCCCGTGCTCTTCCGGATGTTCGTGACGGCTTAAAGCCGGTTCATAGACGGATTTTATATGCAATGAATGATTTGGGCATGACCAGTGACAAGCCTTATAAAAAATCCGCGCGTATCGTTGGAGAGGTTATCGGGAAATACCATCCGCACGGTGATTCAGCGGTATATGAATCCATGGTCAGAATGGCTCAGGATTTCAACTACCGTTATATGCTCGTTGACGGTCACGGAAACTTCGGTTCTGTTGACGGAGACTCAGCGGCTGCCATGCGTTATACAGAAGCAAGAATGTCTAAAATCTCGATGGAAATTCTTCGAGACATCACAAAAGACACAATCGATTATCAGGATAACTATGACGGTTCAGAAAGAGAACCTGTCGTTATGCCTTCGAGGTTCCCAAATCTGCTCGTGAACGGTGCTGCCGGCATTGCGGTAGGTATGGCAACAAACATTCCTCCGCACCAGCTGGGAGAAATCATTGACGGTGTACTTGCTGTCAGTGAGAATCCGGACATTACAATTCCAGAGCTTATGGAAGTCATTCCAGGTCCTGATTTCCCGACTGCGGGTCAAATCTTGGGCCGAAGCGGTATACGGAAAGCATACGAATCTGGCCGAGGCTCTATTACAATTCGGGCAAAAGCTGAGATCGAACAAACATCTTCAGGTAAAGAAAGAATTATTGTTACAGAGTTGCCTTACCAAGTAAATAAGGCGAAATTAATCGAGAAAATTGCTGATCTTGTTAGGGATAAAAAGATAGAGGGCATTACAGATCTGCGTGATGAGTCAGATCGTACAGGTATGAGAATTGTCATTGAAATTAGACGTGATGCTAATGCAAATGTCATTCTAAACAATCTGTACAAACAAACTGCTCTACAGACATCTTTTGGTATCAACTTGCTTGCACTTGTTGATGGTCAGCCGAAAGTTTTAACTCTTAAGCAATGCCTGGAGCATTACCTTGACCACCAAAAAGTCGTAATTAGACGCCGTACTGCCTATGAATTGCGTAAAGCGGAAGCGAGGGCTCACATCCTTGAAGGCTTGAGAGTTGCTCTGGATCATCTCGATGCAGTTATTTCCCTTATCCGTAATTCTCAAACGGCTGAAATTGCGAGAACAGGTTTAATTGAACAATTCTCACTGACAGAGAAGCAAGCACAAGCGATCCTTGATATGAGGCTCCAGCGTTTAACAGGACTGGAACGTGAAAAGATCGAAGAAGAATACCAATCTCTTGTTAAATTAATTGCAGAGCTAAAAGACATCTTGGCAAATGAATATAAAGTGCTTGAGATTATTCGTGAAGAACTCACGGAAATCAAAGAGCGTTTTAACGATGAAAGACGTACTGAGATCGTCACTTCTGGACTAGAGACAATTGAAGATGAAGATCTCATTGAGAGAGAAAATATCGTCGTCACTCTGACACACAACGGGTACATCAAACGTCTTCCTGCATCAACTTATCGCAGTCAAAAACGAGGCGGTAAAGGTGTACAAGGAATGGGAACAAACGAAGATGATTTCGTTGAGCATTTGATCTCTACGTCAACTCATGACACGATTCTCTTCTTCTCAAACAAGGGAAAAGTGTATCGTGCAAAAGGGTATGAAATCCCTGAATACGGCAGAACAGCAAAAGGAATCCCGATTATTAACCTGCTGGAAGTAGAAAAGGGTGAGTGGATCAACGCGATTATTCCAGTCACGGAATTCAATGCGGAGCTTTACCTTTTCTTCACAACAAAGCACGGGGTTTCAAAACGAACTTCGCTGTCTCAATTCGCTAATATCCGCAACAATGGCCTAATCGCTTTGAGTCTTCGTGAGGATGATGAACTGATGGGTGTACGTCTGACTGATGGTACAAAACAAATCATCATCGGAACGAAAAACGGTTTACTGATCCGTTTCCCTGAAACAGATGTCCGGGAGATGGGAAGAACTGCGGCAGGCGTAAAAGGCATCACCCTGACAGATGACGACGTTGTTGTCGGCATGGAGATATTAGAGGAAGAATCACACGTTCTTATCGTAACTGAAAAAGGATACGGAAAACGAACTCCGGCTGAAGAGTACAGAACCCAAAGCCGGGGCGGAAAAGGACTCAAAACAGCAAAAATCACCGAGAACAACGGCCAACTAGTAGCAGTGAAAGCTACTAAAGGTGAAGAGGATCTAATGATTATTACAGCCAGCGGCGTACTCATTAGAATGGACATCAGTGATATCTCAATCACCGGACGTGTCACTCAAGGTGTGCGTCTCATCAGAATGGCAGAAGAAGAACATGTTGCTACAGTGGCCTTAGTAGAGAAAAACGAAGAAGATGAGAATGAAGAAGAACAAGAAGAAGTGTGAGAAAAAGCGCAGCTAAAATAGCTGCGCTTTTTTGTTTTATTCCTCTTTACAGTCTTAAAAATTATGGTATAATCATTTTTGTTGTCTTTTAAAAGACGCAAACGTAACAATCATGACTAGTAAAAACTTTTTCAAAAAAGTGTTGACCTAGTTAACTAAAAATGTTACTATTAAGTAGTCGCTTCGAGGGAAGCACACAAAGTTCTTTGAAAACTAAACAAGACAAAACGTACCTGTTAATTCATTTTTCATAAATCGCACAGTGATGTGCGTAGTCAGTCAAACTACTTTATCGGAGAGTTTGATCCTGGCTCAGGACGAACGCTGGCGGCGTGCCTAATACATGCAAGTCGAGCGGACAGATGGGAGCTTGCTCCCTGATGTTAGCGGCGGACGGGTGAGTAACACGTGGGTAACCTGCCTGTAAGACTGGGATAACTCCGGGAAACCGGGGCTAATACCGGATGCTTGTTTGAACCGCATGGTTCAAACATAAAAGGTGGCTTCGGCTACCACTTACAGATGGACCCGCGGCGCATTAGCTAGTTGGTGAGGTAATGGCTCACCAAGGCAACGATGCGTAGCCGACCTGAGAGGGTGATCGGCCACACTGGGACTGAGACACGGCCCAGACTCCTACGGGAGGCAGCAGTAGGGAATCTTCCGCAATGGACGAAAGTCTGACGGAGCAACGCCGCGTGAGTGATGAAGGTTTTCGGATCGTAAAGCTCTGTTGTTAGGGAAGAACAAGTACCGTTCGAATAGGGCGGTACCTTGACGGTACCTAACCAGAAAGCCACGGCTAACTACGTGCCAGCAGCCGCGGTAATACGTAGGTGGCAAGCGTTGTCCGGAATTATTGGGCGTAAAGGGCTCGCAGGCGGTTTCTTAAGTCTGATGTGAAAGCCCCGGCTCAACCGGGGAGGGTCATTGGAAACTGGGGAACTTGAGTGCAGAAGAGGAGAGTGGAATTCCACGTGTAGCGGTGAAATGCGTAGAGATGTGGAGGAACACCAGTGGCGAAGGCGACTCTCTGGTCTGTAACTGACGCTGAGGAGCGAAAGCGTGGGGAGCGAACAGGATTAGATACCCTGGTAGTCCACGCCGTAAACGATGAGTGCTAAGTGTTAGGGGTTTCCGCCCCTTAGTGCTGCAGCTAACGCATTAAGCACTCCGCCTGGGGAGTACGGTCGCAAGACTGAAACTCAAAGGAATTGACGGGGGCCCGCACAAGCGGTGGAGCATGTGGTTTAATTCGAAGCAACGCGAAGAACCTTACCAGGTCTTGACATCCTCTGACAATCCTAGAGATAGGACGTCCCCTTCGGGGGCAGAGTGACAGGTGGTGCATGGTTGTCGTCAGCTCGTGTCGTGAGATGTTGGGTTAAGTCCCGCAACGAGCGCAACCCTTGATCTTAGTTGCCAGCATTCAGTTGGGCACTCTAAGGTGACTGCCGGTGACAAACCGGAGGAAGGTGGGGATGACGTCAAATCATCATGCCCCTTATGACCTGGGCTACACACGTGCTACAATGGACAGAACAAAGGGCAGCGAAACCGCGAGGTTAAGCCAATCCCACAAATCTGTTCTCAGTTCGGATCGCAGTCTGCAACTCGACTGCGTGAAGCTGGAATCGCTAGTAATCGCGGATCAGCATGCCGCGGTGAATACGTTCCCGGGCCTTGTACACACCGCCCGTCACACCACGAGAGTTTGTAACACCCGAAGTCGGTGAGGTAACCTTTTAGGAGCCAGCCGCCGAAGGTGGGACAGATGATTGGGGTGAAGTCGTAACAAGGTAGCCGTATCGGAAGGTGCGGCTGGATCACCTCCTTTCTAAGGATATTATACGGAATATAAGACCTTGGGTCTTATAAACAGAACGTTCCCTGTCTTGTTTAGTTTTGAAGGAACTTTGTTCCTTGAATAAGTTAAGATGGGCCTGTAGCTCAGCTGGTTAGAGCGCACGCCTGATAAGCGTGAGGTCGGTGGTTCGAGTCCACTCAGGCCCACCATCTTATATAATGGGGCCTTAGCTCAGCTGGGAGAGCGCCTGCTTTGCACGCAGGAGGTCAGCGGTTCGATCCCGCTAGGCTCCACCAACGTGTTCTTTGAAAACTAGATAACAGTAGACATCACATTCAATTAGTAATACAAGATATCACATAGTGATTCTTTTTAACGGTTAAGTTAGAAAGGGCGCACGGTGGATGCCTTGGCACTAGGAGCCGATGAAGGACGGGACGAACACCGATATGCTTCGGGGAGCTGTAAGCAAGCTTTGATCCGGAGATTTCCGAATGGGGAAACCCACCACTCGTAATGGAGTGGTATCCATATCTGAATTCATAGGATATGAGAAGGCAGACCCGGGGAACTGAAACATCTAAGTACCCGGAGGAAGAGAAAGCAAATGCGATTCCCTGAGTAGCGGCGAGCGAAACGGGATTAGCCCAAACCAAGAGGCTTGCCTCTTGGGGTTGTAGGACACTCTGTACGGAGTTACAAAGGAACGAGGTAGATGAAGAGGTCTGGAAAGGCCCGCCATAGGAGGTAACAGCCCTGTAGTCAAAACTTCGTTCTCTCCTGAGTGGATCCTGAGTACGGCGGAACACGTGAAATTCCGTCGGAATCCGGGAGGACCATCTCCCAAGGCTAAATACTCCCTAGTGACCGATAGTGAACCAGTACCGTGAGGGAAAGGTGAAAAGCACCCCGGAAGGGGAGTGAAAGAGATCCTGAAACCGTGTGCCTACAAGTAGTCAGAGCCCGTTAACGGGTGATGGCGTGCCTTTTGTAGAATGAACCGGCGAGTTACGATCCCGTGCAAGGTTAAGCAGAAGATGCGGAGCCGCAGCGAAAGCGAGTCTGAATAGGGCGCATGAGTACGTGGTCGTAGACCCGAAACCAGGTGATCTACCCATGTCCAGGGTGAAGTTCAGGTAACACTGAATGGAGGCCCGAACCCACGCACGTTGAAAAGTGCGGGGATGAGGTGTGGGTAGGGGTGAAATGCCAATCGAACCTGGAGATAGCTGGTTCTCTCCGAAATAGCTTTAGGGCTAGCCTCAAGGTAAGAGTCTTGGAGGTAGAGCACTGATTGGACTAGGGGCCCCTACCGGGTTACCGAATTCAGTCAAACTCCGAATGCCAATGACTTATCCTTGGGAGTCAGACTGCGAGTGATAAGATCCGTAGTCGAAAGGGAAACAGCCCAGACCGCCAGCTAAGGTCCCAAAGTATACGTTAAGTGGAAAAGGATGTGGAGTTGCTTAGACAACCAGGATGTTGGCTTAGAAGCAGCCACCATTTAAAGAGTGCGTAATAGCTCACTGGTCGAGTGACTCTGCGCCGAAAATGTACCGGGGCTAAACGTATCACCGAAGCTGCGGACTGTTCTTCGAACAGTGGTAGGAGAGCGTTCTAAGGGCTGTGAAGCCAGACCGGAAGGACTGGTGGAGCGCTTAGAAGTGAGAATGCCGGTATGAGTAGCGAAAGAGGGGTGAGAATCCCCTCCACCGAATGCCTAAGGTTTCCTGAGGAAGGCTCGTCCGCTCAGGGTTAGTCGGGACCTAAGCCGAGGCCGAAAGGCGTAGGCGATGGACAACAGGTTGATATTCCTGTACCACCTCCTCACCATTTGAGCAATGGGGGGACGCAGGAGGATAGGGTAAGCGCGGTATTGGATATCCGCGTCCAAGCAGTTAGGCTGGGAAATAGGCAAATCCGTTTCCCATAAGGCTGAGCTGTGATGGCGAGCGAAATATAGTAGCGAAGTTCCTGATTCCACACTGCCAAGAAAAGCCTCTAGCGAGGTGAGAGGTGCCCGTACCGCAAACCGACACAGGTAGGCGAGGAGAGAATCCTAAGGTGATCGAGAGAACTCTCGTTAAGGAACTCGGCAAAATGACCCCGTAACTTCGGGAGAAGGGGTGCTCTGTTAGGGTGCAAGCCCGAGAGAGCCGCAGTGAATAGGCCCAGGCGACTGTTTAGCAAAAACACAGGTCTCTGCGAAGCCGTAAGGCGAAGTATAGGGGCTGACGCCTGCCCGGTGCTGGAAGGTTAAGAGGAGCGCTTAGCGTAAGCGAAGGTGCGAATTGAAGCCCCAGTAAACGGCGGCCGTAACTATAACGGTCCTAAGGTAGCGAAATTCCTTGTCGGGTAAGTTCCGACCCGCACGAAAGGCGCAACGATCTGGGCACTGTCTCAACGAGAGACTCGGTGAAATTATAGTACCTGTGAAGATGCAGGTTACCCGCGACAGGACGGAAAGACCCCGTGGAGCTTTACTGCAGCCTGATATTGAATGTTGGTACAGCTTGTACAGGATAGGTAGGAGCCTTGGAAACCGGAGCGCCAGCTTCGGTGGAGGCATCGGTGGGATACTACCCCGGCTGTATTGACCTTCTAACCCGCCGCCCTTATCGGGCGGGGAGACAGTGTCAGGTGGGCAGTTTGACTGGGGCGGTCGCCTCCTAAAAGGTAACGGAGGCGCCCAAAGGTTCCCTCAGAATGGTTGGAAATCATTCGCAGAGTGTAAAGGCACAAGGGAGCTTGACTGCGAGACCTACAAGTCGAGCAGGGACGAAAGTCGGGCTTAGTGATCCGGTGGTTCCGCATGGAAGGGCCATCGCTCAACGGATAAAAGCTACCCCGGGGATAACAGGCTTATCTCCCCCAAGAGTCCACATCGACGGGGAGGTTTGGCACCTCGATGTCGGCTCATCGCATCCTGGGGCTGTAGTCGGTCCCAAGGGTTGGGCTGTTCGCCCATTAAAGCGGTACGCGAGCTGGGTTCAGAACGTCGTGAGACAGTTCGGTCCCTATCCGTCGCGGGCGCAGGAAATTTGAGAGGAGCTGTCCTTAGTACGAGAGGACCGGGATGGACGCACCGCTGGTGTACCAGTTGTTCTGCCAAGGGCATCGCTGGGTAGCTATGTGCGGACGGGATAAGTGCTGAAAGCATCTAAGCATGAAGCCCCCCTCAAGATGAGATTTCCCATTCCGCAAGGAAGTAAGATCCCTGAAAGATGATCAGGTTGATAGGTCTGAGGTGGAAGTGTGGCGACACATGGAGCTGACAGATACTAATCGATCGAGGACTTAACCACACATTTTGAATGATGTCACACCTGTTATCTAGTTTTGAGAGAACACCTCTCTAAAGGCGGAAAGGCAAGGAAACTCCGCTAAGGGCTCTCACATCCTGTGAGAAACGCCCAGTACCTTCATCCTGAAGGCATTTGTTTGGTGGCGATAGCGAAGAGGTCACACCCGTTCCCATACCGAACACGGAAGTTAAGCTCTTCAGCGCCGATGGTAGTCGGGGGTTTCCCCCTGTGAGAGTAGGACGCCGCCAAGCAAGTTTAAACCCAGCTCATTGAGCTGGGTTTTTTGTTTGTTAAAAATGAAGAAGAAACTGTGAAGCGTATTTAGGGAATTTCTTTTCTGTTACTAATAAAAACTGCTGGATTAACACGTAGTCGTCACTTATATGCTGTGTCAATAACTCATACCACCATTCTGTTTCATACCTTGCAATCATCCCAACGTTGTACAAAATTAAATAATGAATTGTCATTTCGGGAAGTCTCAGAAATTGCTCCCTTTGAGAAGGGATGTAATATTGGTTCTTTTCCATGTCAAACAATAAGCTGGTCGACGTCCATGGCTCCTTGTCTTGCGGTGAAATTTCAAACAGCAGCCCGTGTTCATTTTTCTTTGCGAAAGACCATTGAAAATGGTGGGACATATATTCAGCAAACCTTGAATCAGACATTTTATAGTCGATGACTACTTCCTCTGGTACAAATATTTTGTTCTTATCCTTCTCAACTTTTGTCATAAAACGTTCTTTCTGCTGAAAGTAGAAAATATCACTTAGTTCTGGAACCCCCATTAACAATTTTTTCATGGTATACCGTTCATCTACTACATCTGATTGTCCGAATAAATGTTTCATAAAATGTACGCATAGGCCGTTCCGTTGTATTTTCACTTCATCGTCGCTAAAACAATAATTTTGTTTCTTTCGCTTTCTTGTTGTTACGCCATGTGCCAGTACTGATGTATGGCTTGGATAATGAGGATCACGTGTTATTAGACATGCTTTGATAAGTTGTGCCATTCCATAAAATAAAAGGATCGGTTTGATTTCTAATGGGGAATATGCGGCTTGTTTATAAAACGATTCGGCATGCTTCAAGAAATAAATAAACCGTTCACTGTTTTTAAAAGAGTTTTTTTTCGCATCATCAATACCGTTTGAGACATAAACCTTTTCTAGAAATTTCTGGGTTGATTCAACGGAGTAAAATAGCGCTAAGTCTTTCCACTCATGATATGTCATGTGTATTTCTTAATCCTTTCCGTTATCTAAATATTTCAACTCTTTCTCGCTTCCTTGACATGCTCTTGGCTAGTTGATAATCTACATATAATATTTTGCCGAAAAGAGGGGGATTTACTAATGTGGGAAAGTAAATTTTCAAAAGAAGGCTTAACGTTCGACGATGTGCTGCTTGTGCCAGCAAAATCTGAGGTACTTCCGCGTGATGTGGATTTATCTGTAGAACTTACAAAAACGTTAAAGCTAAATATTCCTGTCATCAGCGCAGGTATGGACACTGTAACAGAATCAGCAATGGCAATTGCAATGGCAAGACAGGGCGGCTTGGGCATCATTCACAAAAATATGTCCATTGAACAGCAGGCTGAACAAGTTGATAAAGTAAAGCGTTCTGAGCGCGGCGTTATCACAAATCCCTTCTTTTTAACTCCTGATCACCAAGTATTTGATGCGGAGCATTTGATGGGGAAATACAGAATTTCCGGTGTTCCGATTGTAAATAACGAAGAAGACCAGAAGCTTGTTGGAATTATTACAAACCGTGACCTTCGCTTTATTTCTGACTACTCAATGAAAATCAGCGATGTCATGACAAAAGAAGAGCTTGTTACTGCATCTGTAGGAACTACTCTAGATGAAGCTGAAAAGATTTTGCAGAAACATAAAATTGAAAAGCTTCCTCTCGTAGATGACCAGAACAAATTAAAAGGTCTTATCACAATTAAAGATATTGAAAAAGTCATTGAGTTCCCGAACTCATCTAAAGACATTCACGGCCGTCTGATCGTTGGTGCGGCAGTTGGCGTAACTGGTGATACAATGACTCGCGTCAAAAAGCTTGTTGAAGCCAATGTTGATGTGATTGTTATCGATACAGCTCACGGACATTCTCAAGGCGTTTTAAACACAGTCACAAAAATCCGTGAAACGTATCCTGAATTAAATATTATCGCTGGTAACGTGGCAACTGCTGAAGCAACAAGAGCGCTTATCGAGGCTGGAGCAGACGTTGTCAAAGTTGGAATCGGACCTGGTTCAATTTGTACTACACGTGTTGTAGCTGGTGTCGGTGTTCCGCAAATTACAGCAATTTATGATTGTGCGACTGAAGCAAGAAAACACGGCAAAACAATCATCGCTGACGGCGGAATTAAATTCTCTGGCGATATCACTAAAGCGTTGGCAGCCGGCGGACATGCCGTTATGCTTGGAAGCTTGCTTGCAGGCACATCGGAAAGCCCTGGTGAAACTGAAATCTACCAAGGCAGAAGATTTAAGGTATACCGCGGCATGGGATCAGTTGCTGCAATGGAAAAAGGAAGTAAAGATCGTTACTTCCAAGAAGAAAACAAAAAATTTGTGCCTGAAGGAATTGAAGGACGCACACCTTACAAAGGACCAGTTGAAGAAACTGTTTATCAGCTAGTTGGAGGCCTTCGTTCCGGTATGGGATATTGCGGATCTAAAGATCTTCGTGCGCTAAGAGAAGAAGCTCAATTCATTCGCATGACTGGAGCAGGACTTCGCGAAAGCCATCCGCATGACGTACAGATTACAAAAGAATCACCTAACTATACAATTTCATAATAAATTGTTACAAATTAAAAACATTTGACAGGGTCTCTGACTCTGTCTATTTTTTTTATACTGATTATGATAAAATTTATACTGTTGTGCATTGAAAATGTCCTTAACGGCTTAATTATAGATGAAGAAAATGAAATACGGAGGTCGTACGATTGAACATCAAGAAATGTAAACAGCTACTGATGTCATTGGTTGTGTTAACCCTAGCTGTCACGTGTCTGGCTCCAATGTCAAAAGCAAAAGCAGCCAGCGATCCAATTGATATCAATGCATCTGCTGCTATTATGATCGAAGCTTCTTCAGGTAAAATTCTGTACAGTAAAAATGCAGATAAGAGACTGCCAATTGCGAGTATGACAAAAATGATGACAGAATATCTGTTATTAGAAGCAATTGATCAAGGTAAAGTGAAATGGGACCAAACCTATACGCCTGATGACTATGTGTATGAAATTTCCCAAGATAACAGCTTATCAAACGTTCCTCTTCGGAAAGACGGGAAATACACAGTAAAAGAATTATATCAAGCTACAGCAATTTATTCTGCAAATGCTGCTGCTATTGCGATTGCAGAAATCGTTGCCGGTTCTGAAACTAAGTTTGTTGAAAAAATGAATGCAAAAGCAAAAGAACTAGGCTTAACAGATTACAAATTTGTTAATGCAACAGGTCTTGAGAATAAAGACCTTCACGGGCATCAGCCTGAGGGGACAAGCGTAAATGAAGAGAGTGAAGTTTCTGCAAAGGATATGGCGATTCTTGCGGATCACTTAATTACTGACTACCCTGAGATTCTGGAGACTTCCAGTATCGCCAAAACGAAATTCAGAGAAGGCACCGATGATGAAATGGACATGCCGAACTGGAACTTTATGCTGAAGGGGCTTGTCAGCGAGTATAAAAAAGCGACTGTAGACGGACTGAAAACAGGTTCTACTGACTCTGCGGGTTCATGCTTTACAGGAACAGCTGAACGCAACGGTATGCGTGTCATCACTGTTGTATTAAACGCAAAGGGCAACCTTCATACAGGCCGTTTCGATGAAACAAAAAAAATGTTTGATTATGCTTTCGACAATTTCTCCATGAAAGAAATTTATGCTAAAGGCGATCAAGTAAAAGGCCATAAAACAATTTCAGTTGATAAGGGTAAAGAGAAAGAAGTAGGCATTGTGACAAACAAGGCGTTCTCTCTTCCTGTCAAAAATGGTGAAGAAAAGAATTACAAAGCGAAGGTCACATTGAATAAAGACAACTTAACTGCTCCTGTGAAAAAAGGAACCAAGGTTGGGAAGCTGACTGCGGAATACACAGGTGATGAAAAGGATTACGGATTCCTTAACAGCGATCTGGCTGGCGTAGACCTTGTGACAAAAGAAAATGTAGAAAAAGCAAACTGGTTTGTTCTGACAATGCGCAGTATCGGCGGATTTTTCGCCGGTATTTGGGGAAGTATTGTTGATACGGTAACCGGCTGGTTTTAATCAATTGAAAGAGCTCTGATGGATGTTAGGGCTCTTTCGCTTAATATACTGAAAAAACCCAATTTTTAATAAAAAATGATTTTCAAAGCGCCAAAAACCGAATAAAATAATATATATCCATATGAAATATTGGATTTCTAGGATACAATAAGGATTAGAAATCATATAACTATACCTTGATTAGGGGGACCAAGAAATGGCTCAAACAGGTACTGAACGTGTAAAACGCGGAATGGCAGAAATGCAAAAAGGCGGCGTCATCATGGACGTCATTAATGCGGAACAAGCGAAAATTGCTGAAGAAGCTGGAGCTGTCGCTGTAATGGCGCTAGAACGTGTGCCGGCTGATATTCGTGCGGCTGGAGGAGTTGCCCGTATGGCTGACCCTACAATCGTGGAAGAAGTAATGAATGCAGTATCTATCCCGGTAATGGCAAAAGCGCGTATCGGACATATTGTTGAAGCGCGTGTGCTTGAAGCTATGGGTGTTGACTATATTGATGAAAGTGAAGTTCTGACTCCTGCTGACGAAGAATTTCATTTAAATAAAAATGAATACACAGTTCCTTTTGTTTGTGGCTGCCGCGATCTTGGTGAAGCAACACGCCGTATTGCGGAAGGCGCTTCTATGCTTCGTACTAAAGGTGAGCCTGGAACGGGTAATATTGTTGAGGCTGTTCGCCATATGCGCAAAGTTAACGCTCAAGTACGCAAAGTAGTTGCGATGAGTGAGGATGAACTCATGACAGAAGCGAAAAACTTAGGTGCTCCTTACGAGCTTCTTCTTCAAATTAAAAAAGACGGCAAGCTTCCTGTCGTTAACTTTGCCGCTGGCGGCGTTGCAACTCCAGCTGATGCTGCTCTCATGATGCAGCTTGGTGCTGATGGAGTATTTGTTGGTTCTGGTATTTTCAAATCAGATAACCCTGCTAAATTTGCGAAAGCAATTGTGGAAGCAACAACTCACTTCACTGATTACAAATTGATCGCTGAGCTGTCAAAAGAGCTTGGTACTGCAATGAAAGGGATTGAAATCTCAAACTTACTTCCAGAACAGCGTATGCAAGAACGCGGCTGGTAAGAATATAGGAGTGCTGCTGACATGTTAACAATAGGTGTACTAGGACTTCAAGGAGCAGTTAGAGAGCACATCCATGCGATTGAAGCATGCGGAGCCGCTGGTCTTGTCGTAAAACGTCCGGAGCAGCTGAACGAAATTGACGGGTTGATTTTGCCGGGCGGTGAGAGCACGACGATGCGCCGTTTGATCGATACGTATCAATTCATGGACCCGCTTCGTGAATTCGCTGCTCAGGGTAAGCCGATGTTTGGAACATGTGCCGGATTAATTATATTAGCAAAAGAAATTGCTGGTTCAGATAATCCTCATTTAGGCCTTTTGAATGTGGTTGTAGAACGCAATTCATTTGGCCGGCAGGTTGACAGCTTTGAAGCGGATTTAACAATTAAAGGCTTGGATGAGCCTTTTACTGGGGTATTCATCCGTGCGCCGCATATTTTAGAAGCTGGTGAAAATGTTGAAGTTCTATCGGAGCATAATGGTCGTATTGTAGCCGCGAAACAGGGGCAATTCCTTGGCTGCTCATTCCATCCGGAACTGACGGAAGATCACCGAGTGACACAACTGTTTGTTCAAATGGTTGAGGAATACAAACAGAAGGCACTTGTATAAAACAGTTGAAAGCTGTGGAAACTTATAGTACATTATAAGCACAAATAAAGATCGAAAAGCGTTGATAGGAACTAGTAGGGAGCCTCTCTTTCTAAGAGAGCCGATGGTTGGTGCGAATCGGTGAAAGATGCTGTCTGAATCCATCCTTGAGCGAAATGCTGAAACAAGTAGGCATTTACGGGATAACCGTTATGTGTGAAAGTGGAAAACGAGTCATTGATTTGTTTTCAATCAGGGTGGCAACGCGAGAGCTCTCGTCCCTTTATGGGGATGAGGGCTCTTTTTATTTTCGACAAATCAATAAAAAGGAGTGTTTCGCATGCTTGATACGAAAATGCTGAGAGCAAATTTTCAAGAGATTAAAGCGAAGCTTGTTCACAAAGGCGAAGACTTAACTGATTTTGATAAGTTTGAGGCGTTAGATGACAGACGAAGAGAGCTTATCGGCAAGGTTGAAGAGTTAAAAGGAAAACGGAATGAAGTGTCTCAGCAGGTTGCTGTGCTGAAACGTGAGAAAAAAGACGCGGACCACATTATTAAAGAAATGCGTGAAGTCGGCGAAGAAATTAAAAAACTTGATGAAGAATTAAGAACAGTGGAAGCTGAGCTTGATACAATTCTTCTTTCCATCCCGAATATTCCGCATGAGTCTGTACCTGTCGGTGAAACAGAAGACGACAACATAGAAGTGCGTAAATGGGGTGAAAAACCTTCATTTGCTTACGAACCAAAGCCGCACTGGGATATTGCGGATGAGCTGGGTATTCTGGATTTCGAACGTGCTGCCAAAGTAACAGGAAGCCGTTTCGTGTTCTATAAAGGGTTAGGTGCTCGTTTGGAGCGCGCGCTTTATAACTTTATGCTTGATCTCCACGTGGATGAGTATAACTATACTGAAGTGATCCCGCCATATATGGTTAACCGTGCGAGCATGACGGGAACTGGGCAGCTTCCTAAATTTGAAGAGGATGCATTTAAAATCAGGGAGGAAGATTACTTCTTAATTCCGACTGCAGAGGTACCGATTACAAACATGCATCGCGATGAGATCCTTTCAGGTGACAGCCTGCCGATCAATTACGCGGCATTCAGTGCTTGCTTCCGTTCTGAAGCAGGTTCAGCAGGACGTGACACACGCGGATTAATTCGTCAGCACCAATTTAATAAAGTTGAGCTTGTGAAGTTTGTGAAGCCTGAGGATTCCTATGAGGAATTAGAGAAGCTTACAAACCAAGCAGAACGGGTTCTTCAGCTGCTTGAGCTTCCATACCGCGTCATGAGCATGTGTACGGGTGACTTGGGCTTTACAGCTGCGAAAAAATACGATATCGAAGTTTGGATTCCGAGCCAAGACACATACCGAGAAATCTCTTCTTGCAGTAACTTCGAAGCGTTCCAGGCAAGACGTGCGAACATTCGTTTTAGACGTGAAGCGAAAGGCAAGCCTGAGCATGTACACACACTGAACGGTTCAGGATTGGCGGTTGGAAGAACAGTTGCCGCTATCTTAGAAAATTATCAGCAGGAAGACGGAAGCGTTGTGATTCCGAAGGTGCTTCGTCCTTATATGGGGAATAGAGAAGTAATGAAACCATAAATGAATTAAAGGCGTGCCTAACAAGGTGCGCCTTTTTGCTTATAAAAACACGACATTTTCGTAAAAACAAAAAAAGTTTTTAAAAATGCTTGACCACATGAGAACATACATGATATAGTAAGTCTTGTCGATACGGAGGAATACCCAAGTCCGGCTGAAGGGATCGGTCTTGAAAACCGACAGGGGTGTCAAAGCCCGCGGGGGTTCGAATCCCTCTTCCTCCGCCATATTGATTTTAATTCTAATGAAACACAAGCATATATTGGAGATTGTTTTGTCCGTTGCATTCGGTGCGACGGATTTTTTATTATACTGAAAAAGTGAATCTCAGTCGAGATTCACTTTTTTTGATTATCATGAATAACGGAAGCAATTTGATCTACAATATTTTCAATCGAGTTTTCGTCGTTCAGCAGATCATAATCTTCAATGCGAAGTTTTAAAACAGGGCAGGCGTTAAAACCGCTTATCCAGTTTTCATAGCGTGTATGCATTTCTTCCCAATAAGATCGGCTAGTCTGAAGCTCCATCTCACGGCCGCGTTGCTCAATCCGGTTTAAAATGTTCTCCAGATCTCCTTCTAAATAGATCAACACATCTGGGTGCGGGAAATACGGTGTCATTACCATTGCTTCGAAAAGGCTTGTGTAAGTTTTATAATCGACCTTTGACATTGTGCCTTTATCTGCATGCATTTTTGCGAAAATTCCTGTGTCTTCATAAATCGAACGATCCTGTACAAATCCTCCGCCTGCTTCAAAAATCGTTTTCTGTTCTTTGAAGCGTTCAGCTAAGAAATAAATTTGAAGGTGAAAGCTCCAACGTTCAAAATCATGATAGAACTTTTCCAAGTATGGATTATGATCGACTTCCTCCAAAGATGTTTTAAATCCAAGTCGTTTAGCTAAAGTTTTGGTTAAAGTCGATTTTCCGACACCTACTGTTCCGGCTACTGTAATAATTGAATTCTTAGGGATATGATGTTCCTTCATACGATAAGCTCCTTTACATGGGCGGCAATGCGTTCAAAGTCGCTCTTATTCAAAACGAAATCCTTTGAATCACCATCTACGGTTAACACTGTAAGGTCAGGATCTGCTTCCTGCAGCTTCTTGATGGCGACTTCATAATCTGAAATCAGCTGCTCCAAATAGCTTGTTTCAATTTTTTTCTCAAAGGGACGCCCGCGTTTTTCAATGCGGTGTAGCAATGTAGGCAGACTGGCCTTTATGTAAATGATGAAATTCGGCTTTGGTAGATCATCCGTTAGCAGGTGATAGATCTTTTTGTACTTTTCCAGCTGATGTTGAGACAGGGTGCGTTCCGCAAAAATCACATTTTTATAAATATGATAATCAGCTATCACAGGCTGTCCCTTTTTTAAAAAGTGATCACTGGTATCTTCAAGCTGTTTGTATCTGTGACAAAGAAAAAACATCTCGAGCTGGAAGCTCCATTCCTCTATATTGTCATAAAACTTATCAAGGTACGGGTTATCCTCTACAATCTCATTGATCATAGGGAATCCGAACTCTTGTGAGAGCATCGTTGCGAGGGTTGTTTTTCCTGCCCCGATAGGACCTTCTATTGCAATAAAAGGGGCTGTATTCATCGGAATCCTCCTTATATCTGAAAAACGTGCGTCAGTTACCGACCTTCATATTGTATCACAACCCTTGGGTGCCCCCATGAAAAAAAGACGTTTCCAATTTATCGAAACGTCAATTTGACAACATTAAATTGATCAGACAGCAGCAGCCAGTTTTGTGGGAAGGAAAGACCCAGCTTCCAATAGCTGATGCCTCTTAAATTCAGTTCTTTAATCAGATTGAATTTTGCTTGGATTGAGCGGGCATCCTCGAACCATACCTCGTGCCTTCTGTTTTGTGCATCAGTATAGCGGAAGAAAGGAGCTTGAGCGGTTTCGTCATACTGAATGGAAGCATTGTTCTGATCAGCTATGACAATGGCTTGCTGAGGGCTTACTGCTCTTGCCGGAGTTCCCCCTGCTTTATATGGCAGCGTCCAGTCATATCCATATAAATTCTGACCCATGACGATTTTGTTCGCTGGCATTTCAGTCAAAGCATATTCTATGACATCCCGGACAGGGCCAATTGGAGAAACTGCTTGAGCCGGCCCGCCGCTATAGCCCCATTCATATGTCATGAGAACAACAAAGTCGACAATTTGGCCATGTGCCCTGTAATCATGAGCTTCATACCATCTGCCCTGCTGTGTTGCACTTGTTTTAGGAGCTAGAGCCGTGGAAATTCCTAAGCCTTCTCGATGGAAAAGATCCCTCGCTTCGCGCAGAAATTGATTATAGGCTTCTCTATCCTCGGGCCGTAAATATTCAAAGTCGAAATGAATGTCACGGAAGCCATACCTTCTGGCGTTCTCGACTATTTCATTTAGAAGCCTTCTTTTTACAGTTTCGTCGTTCAAAAGGATCCGTCCGAGCTCATCGCTAAATGCCTGGTTTTCTAAGTTCGTTATAATCATCATCAATGTTGTATTTTGACTTTCTGTAATGCTCCTTAAATTCGTTAAAGGCGGTGCGACTAATGTTCCGTTACGCTGTGCCTGGAAACTGAATGCACCCAAGTACGTTAAGTAGGGCGACGCTTCTCTGGCCGCCTGCTGGAGATTTTCGCTGACTTGATTTCCGCGTGGCTCCAAATAAGCATTTGATTCGATATCCCGTTTAGGAGCTGGAGGGATGTATAAACGGAAACCAATCTGAAGCACGGTATTTAATTGGATGCGGTTAACCCTGGCGAGCTCGGTTGCTGTTGTATTGAACTGCCGGGCGATGGATGTCAGGGTATCACCTCGCTTCACATCATAGAACTGGCCGGCAATTGGAATGACGATGGTTTGTCCGACAACAAGGCTGTCGGGATTCGGTATTTCATTCGTTTCTGCGATCTCACTTACGGTTGTTCTGTGTTGTGAAGCGATAGCAGAAAGAGTGTCGCCTTGTTTTACTACATAAATTTGAATGAAAAACGCCTCCTTTCATATCGCTATCAATGTATGAAAGAAAAGCGCTGATCATGTTTATTTTTCTGTAATTTGTTTTTCCGTCGTAATTTCTGCGAAAAGAACATTCTCCATCATAGTTAAGGCGAATTCATTATCCTCGTCACTGTTTGAGGCGATGCAGTCCTTAGGAATTGTGATGCTGTATTCCCTCATGTAAGCGTCATTAGCGGTAAACAGCACACATATATTGCCGGCTATACCTGTTATGATGATTTGTCTCACCTGCAATTCAGTCAGAAGAGTATGAAGTGCAGTTTCGTAAAAAGCGGAATGTTTAGGTTTGATTAAAAAATAATCAGCATCTTCCGGAGCTATCTTTGTGATGATATCCTTGCTTTTTTCATTTGTACATTCTTGCTGAATATTTTTAATATCAGCTTGCCATAGTCCATAATGATCGTTGATGTAAATAATCGGCCAGTCATTTTGTCTCGCGTGCTCCTTTAATGATAAAATATGAGGAACGATTTTTTCTGTTTTTTTAGCGAGGGTTTCTCCCATATCGAATTCAAAATTATTGATCATGTCTACAATGAGAAGGGCTGTGTCTGCTTTGGACAATCGACAGTCTCCTTTCCGTTTCAGTTATAGTTAATATGTAGCCTTTTTAGGCAATGAAAAAACTTTGAAAAGAGAGCTTATTCTTATGACACAAGATGAACTTTATATGAAAGAAGCAATTAAAGAAGCGAAAAAGGCTGGAGAGAAAGGTGAAGTGCCAATAGGCGCGGTGCTTGTTGTTAATGATGAAATTATAGCGCGTGCACATAATTTAAGAGAGACGGAGCAGCGATCGATCGCTCATGCAGAAATGCTCGTGATTGATGAAGCGTGTAAGGCATTGGGAACATGGCGGCTGGAAGGGGCGACTCTTTATGTGACGCTCGAGCCTTGTCCGATGTGTGCTGGTGCCGTTGTGCTTTCACGAGTGGAAAAAGTGGTATTTGGCGCATTCGATCCGAAAGGAGGTTGTTCAGGTACGTTAATGAATCTTCTTCAGGAAGAACGCTTTAATCATCAGGCTGAAGTGGTGAGCGGTGTGCTTGAGGAAGAATGCGGCGGAATGCTCAGTGCGTTTTTCAGAGAACTAAGAAAAAAGAAGAAAGCTGCCAGGAAAAACTTGTCTGAATAGTACGGTTGCAATTTTTAGGGGAAACAGATATACTTAAGTGTGCATCGTAATAGATGCAACATAAAATTTGATATTTATTTTGCCGTGCTAAGCGGGGAGGTAGCGGTGCCCTGTACCTGCAATCCGCTCTAGCAGGGCCGAATCCCTTCTCGAGGTTCGTTTACTTTAAGGCCTGCCTTAAGTAAGTGGTGTTGACGCTTGGGTCCTGCGCAATGGGAATTCATGAACCATGTCAGGTCCGGAAGGAAGCAGCATTAAGTGAAACCTCTCATGTGCCGCAGGGTTGCCTGGGCCGAGCTAACTGCTTAAGTAACGCTTAGGGTAGCGAATCGACAGAAGGTGCACGGTAAATCAATCATCAAATTTTCAGACTCACCTAAGATTAGGTGAGTCTTTTGTTATGTAAAAAGAGCTTTTGGAATCGAAACAAGGTTCATGTATAATGGGAATGATGAATAACGGAGGAGGGCAAACCCGTGAGTTACCAAGCTTTATATCGAGTATTCAGGCCTCAGCGCTTTGAAGATGTGGTCGGACAAGAACACATTACAAAAACGCTGCAAAATGCCCTTTTGCAAAAAAAGTTTTCTCACGCCTATCTGTTTTCCGGGCCTAGAGGAACCGGAAAAACCAGTGCAGCCAAAATATTTGCCAAGGCTGTTAACTGTGAACATGCTCCTGTTGATGAGCCATGCAACGAATGTGCGGCCTGTAAAGGGATAACAAACGGGTCAATATCCGATGTCATAGAAATTGACGCCGCTTCTAATAACGGTGTTGATGAGATTCGTGATATTCGCGATAAAGTGAAGTTTGCCCCATCGGCTGTCACGTATAAGGTATATATCATAGATGAGGTGCATATGCTTTCTATCGGCGCCTTTAATGCATTACTAAAAACATTAGAAGAGCCGCCGGAACATTGTATTTTCATTCTAGCAACAACTGAACCGCACAAAATCCCTTTAACCATTATCTCCAGATGTCAGCGTTTTGACTTTAAACGAATTACCTCCCAAGCGATTGTAGGGCGCATGAATAAAATTGTTGATGCCGAACAGCTGCAAGTGGAGGAAGGATCGCTGGATATTATTGCGAGTGCTGCGGACGGAGGGATGAGGGATGCCCTGAGCCTTCTTGATCAGGCCGTATCATTCAGCGGTGATGTCCTGAAAGTCGAGGATGCGCTTTTGATTACGGGTGCTGTTTCTCAATTGTATATCGGGAAGCTTGCGCAATCCTTGCATGATAAAAATGTTTCTGACGCACTGGAAACATTAAATGAATTGCTGCAGCAAGGGAAAGATCCAGCTAAGCTGATAGAAGATATGATTTTCTATTTCAGGGATATGCTGCTGTATAAAACAGCTCCTGGCTTAGAGGGAGTGCTTGAAAAAGTAAAAGTCGATGAAACGTTCCGGGGACTAAGTGAACAAATTCCGGCTCAGGCCATATATGAAATGATTGATATTCTGAACAAGAGCCATCAGGAAATGAAATGGACAAATCATCCGCGTATCTTTTTCGAAGTGGCCGTGGTGAAGATTTGCCAAACCTCACATCAATCTGCTGCTGACCTCCCGGAAGTGGACATGCTGATGAAAAAAATTCAGCAACTTGAACAGGAAGTAGAGCGGCTTAAAACAACGGGCATAAAAGCGGCTGCGGAAAGCCCCAAAAAAGAAACGCCGCGTGTGCCAAAGGGCGGGAAATCCAATTACAAAGCGCCAGTAGGCAGAATCCATGAAATTTTGAAAGAAGCCACAAGATCTGATCTTGATCTGCTTAGAAACAGCTGGGGCAAGCTTCTTGCACATCTCAAACAGCAAAACAAAGTATCACATGCCGCTTTGCTGAATGACAGTGAACCTGTGGCTGCCGCCTCCGCGGCATTTGTCCTGAAATTCAAATATGAAATTCATTGTAAAATGGTCGCTGAGGATAACAACGGAGTCCGAACTAATCTTGAGCAGATTTTAGAATCGATGCTCGGAAAAAGAATGGATTTGATTGGCGTTCCAGAAGCACAATGGGGTAAAATAAGAGAAGAATTTTTAGAAGATCATCAGCAGGAAAATGAAGGATCAAATGAACCGGCTGAAGAAGACCCGCTTATTGCCGAAGCGAAAAAGCTTGTCGGAGCGGATTTAATTGAAATAAAAGACTAACAAAATGAAAGAGAGTGAATGCTATGCGTGGCGGAATGGGTAATATGCAAAAAATGATGAAACAAATGCAAAAAATGCAAAAGGACATGGCGAAGGCTCAAGAAGAGCTTGCAGAGAAGGTTGTTGAAGGAACTGCAGGCGGCGGTATGGTAACAGTAAAAGCAAACGGCCAAAAAGAAATCCTGGATGTTATCATCAAAGAAGAAGTCGTTGATCCGGAAGATATTGATATGCTTCAAGATTTAGTGCTTGCTGCAACGAATGAAGCTTTGAAAAAAGTTGACGAAATCACAAACGAAACAATGGGTCAATTTACAAAAGGAATGAACATGCCAGGTTTATTCTAGGGGGATAAAAGAACATGCAATATCCTGAACCAATATCAAAGCTGATAGACAGCTTTATGAAATTGCCAGGGATCGGACCGAAAACAGCGGTTCGTCTGGCTTTTTTTGTTCTAGGTATGAAAGAAGATGTGGTATTAGATTTTGCGAAAGCATTAGTAAATGCGAAACGCAATCTGACATATTGTTCAGTTTGCGGGCATATTACAGATCAGGACCCTTGCTATATATGTGAAGATACGCGCAGGGATAAATCTGTTATCTGTGTTGTGCAAGACCCAAAGGATGTTATCGCTATGGAGAAAATGAAGGAATACAATGGACAGTATCACGTTCTTCACGGCGCTATTTCTCCAATGGACGGCATCGGACCGGAGGATATTAAAATACCAGAATTGTTAAAACGATTACAGGATGATCAAGTGACAGAAGTGATTCTCGCGACAAACCCTAATATAGAAGGGGAAGCAACGGCGATGTATATATCAAGGCTCCTCAAGCCGTCTGGTATTAAGCTCTCCCGTATTGCCCACGGACTGCCCGTCGGTGGTGATTTGGAATATGCTGATGAGGTCACTCTTTCTAAAGCACTTGAAGGAAGACGTGAATTGTAAGGAGGAAAAAGCGATCCATGGGTTTTCTTCGCAAGAAAACATTGAGAAGAGAGTTTGATGAAAAACTAATCGAGCAGCTTTTTAAGCAAAAGGAAGAGTGGAACAGGCAGAAGAAGCTGGTCGAAAAAAGCTTAGAACCGTCTGCTGAAGTGTTATACGAACTGAAAGTAGCTGAAGCGAAGTATTTTTTTTACTTAAGGGAAGCGAAGCAGCGAAATTTAAAAATCAGCCGGTGGAAGTAAGTGGTCTAAACTCCTGGATCTTCTCATAAGCTTGTACTAGAACAAGCGAAGGAGATGAGAAGATTCATGGAGCCTATTTTTATTGTTGGAGTTATTTTGGGACTGGTTATTCTTCTTTTTTTATCAGGTTCAGCTGCAAAGCCTTTAAAGTGGATTGGCATCACAGCTGTTAAATTTGTAGCGGGTGCTTTGCTGCTGGTTTGTGTAAATATGTTTGGCGGCAGTCTTGGCATTCATGTGCCGATTAATCTAGCCACAACAGCTATCAGCGGGATCTTAGGAATACCGGGAATAGCTGCGTTAGTCGTCATTAAGCAATTTATAATTTAATTGATATTATATATTGACTTCGATAAGTGAAGGTGTTATTCTAATATACGTCGCTGATGACGAACAGCTTTTTCGAAAAGGAAATAATAAAAAGTTGTTGACAGTAGTGACGATAAATGTTATGATAATAAAGTCGCTTAAAGAGCGGTGGATAAAGTCTTTGAAAACTAAACAAGACAAAACGTACCTGTTAATTCATTTTTATAAATCGCACAGTGATGTGCGTAGTCAGTCAAACTTTTTATCGGAGAGTTTGATCCTGGCTCAGGACGAACGCTGGCGGCGTGCCTAATACATGCAAGTCGAGCGGACAGATGGGAGCTTGCTCCCTGATGTTAGCGGCGGACGGGTGAGTAACACGTGGGTAACCTGCCTGTAAGACTGGGATAACTCCGGGAAACCGGGGCTAATACCGGATGCTTGTTTGAACCGCATGGTTCAAACATAAAAGGTGGCTTTGGCTACCACTTACAGATGGACCCGCGGCGCATTAGCTAGTTGGTGAGGTAATGGCTCACCAAGGCGACGATGCGTAGCCGACCTGAGAGGGTGATCGGCCACACTGGGACTGAGACACGGCCCAGACTCCTACGGGAGGCAGCAGTAGGGAATCTTCCGCAATGGACGAAAGTCTGACGGAGCAACGCCGCGTGAGTGATGAAGGTTTTCGGATCGTAAAGCTCTGTTGTTAGGGAAGAACAAGTACCGTTCGAATAGGGCGGTACCTTGACGGTACCTAACCAGAAAGCCACGGCTAACTACGTGCCAGCAGCCGCGGTAATACGTAGGTGGCAAGCGTTGTCCGGAATTATTGGGCGTAAAGGGCTCGCAGGCGGTTTCTTAAGTCTGATGTGAAAGCCCCGGCTCAACCGGGGAGGGTCATTGGAAACTGGGGAACTTGAGTGCAGAAGAGGAGAGTGGAATTCCACGTGTAGCGGTGAAATGCGTAGAGATGTGGAGGAACACCAGTGGCGAAGGCGACTCTCTGGTCTGTAACTGACGCTGAGGAGCGAAAGCGTGGGGAGCGAACAGGATTAGATACCCTGGTAGTCCACGCCGTAAACGATGAGTGCTAAGTGTTAGGGGTTTCCGCCCCTTAGTGCTGCAGCTAACGCATTAAGCACTCCGCCTGGGGAGTACGGTCGCAAGACTGAAACTCAAAGGAATTGACGGGGGCCCGCACAAGCGGTGGAGCATGTGGTTTAATTCGAAGCAACGCGAAGAACCTTACCAGGTCTTGACATCCTCTGACAATCCTAGAGATAGGACGTCCCCTTCGGGGGCAGAGTGACAGGTGGTGCATGGTTGTCGTCAGCTCGTGTCGTGAGATGTTGGGTTAAGTCCCGCAACGAGCGCAACCCTTGATCTTAGTTGCCAGCATTCAGTTGGGCACTCTAAGGTGACTGCCGGTGACAAACCGGAGGAAGGTGGGGATGACGTCAAATCATCATGCCCCTTATGACCTGGGCTACACACGTGCTACAATGGACAGAACAAAGGGCAGCGAAACCGCGAGGTTAAGCCAATCCCACAAATCTGTTCTCAGTTCGGATCGCAGTCTGCAACTCGACTGCGTGAAGCTGGAATCGCTAGTAATCGCGGATCAGCATGCCGCGGTGAATACGTTCCCGGGCCTTGTACACACCGCCCGTCACACCACGAGAGTTTGTAACACCCGAAGTCGGTGAGGTAACCTTTTAGGAGCCAGCCGCCGAAGGTGGGACAGATGATTGGGGTGAAGTCGTAACAAGGTAGCCGTATCGGAAGGTGCGGCTGGATCACCTCCTTTCTAAGGATATTATACGGAATATAAGACCTTGGTTCTTATAAACAGAACGTTCCCTGTCTTGTTTAGTTTTGAAGGAACTTTGTTCCTTAAATAAGTTAAGATGGGCCTGTAGCTCAGCTGGTTAGAGCGCACGCCTGATAAGCGTGAGGTCGGTGGTTCGAGTCCACTCAGGCCCACCATCTTATATAATGGGGCCTTAGCTCAGCTGGGAGAGCGCCTGCTTTGCACGCAGGAGGTCAGCGGTTCGATCCCGCTAGGCTCCACCAACGTGTTCTTTGAAAACTAGATAACAGTAGACATCACATTCAATTAGTAATACAAGATATCACATAGTGATTCTTTTTAACGGTTAAGTTAGAAAGGGCGCACGGTGGATGCCTTGGCACTAGGAGCCGATGAAGGACGGGACGAACACCGATATGCTTCGGGGAGCTGTAAGCAAGCTTTGATCCGGAGATTTCCGAATGGGGAAACCCACCACTCGTAATGGAGTGGTATCCATATCTGAATTCATAGGATATGAGAAGGCAGACCCGGGGAACTGAAACATCTAAGTACCCGGAGGAAGAGAAAGCAAATGCGATTCCCTGAGTAGCGGCGAGCGAAACGGGATTAGCCCAAACCAAGAGGCTTGCCTCTTGGGGTTGTAGGACACTCTGTACGGAGTTACAAAAGAACGAGGTAGATGAAGAGGTCTGGAAAGGCCCGCCATAGAAGGTAACAGCCCTGTAGTCAAAACTTCGTTCTCTCCTGAGTGGATCCTGAGTACGGCGGAACACGTGAAATTCCGTCGGAATCCGGGAGGACCATCTCCCAAGGCTAAATACTCCCTAGTGACCGATAGTGAACCAGTACCGTGAGGGAAAGGTGAAAAGCACCCCGGAAGGGGAGTGAAAGAGATCCTGAAACCGTGTGCCTACAAGTAGTCAGAGCCCGTTAACGGGTGATGGCGTGCCTTTTGTAGAATGAACCGGCGAGTTACGATCCCGTGCAAGGTTAAGCAGAAGATGCGGAGCCGCAGCGAAAGCGAGTCTGAATAGGGCGCATGAGTACGTGGTCGTAGACCCGAAAC
>NZ_CP070483.1:35000-3085000 GCF_016924995.1 Bacillus sp. LJBS06
TGTATACAATAGCCATTTTAAGGGGAGGCTAATTGTACGGAGGTGGAGAAGGTGGACGAAACAGCTAAACTTAATCATACATGTGTGATTTGTGATCAAGAGAAGAATAGAGGCATTCATCTTTATACGAAATTCATATGCTTAGATTGTGAGAGAAAAGTAATTTCTACATCAACTTCTGATCCTGAATATGCCTTTTACGTGAAAAAACTAAAGAGCATTCATACACCGCCATTATATTCATAGACCTGAAAAGGTCTTTTTTTGTACGCTTCATAATAAAAAGAAGATGAAACTTGTTTAAGAATTGAACGTAGTAGATAATAATATTAAAACTGAGTATAGACACAGGAGTCGATTATCTCATGCAGAGATTTTTTCACTTTTTAATGTGGAGTTTAACTAGCAGTGCGACTTTTGTTTTCATAGGGATATTGTGCTTTTTCGGTTTAAATCAGTCGCTTTTTTTATCTCTTGTTTATGGGCTTGCTTCAGGAGCAGTCGTATACACAGCAGGTATCTGGAATGCAAGACGGTTATTTCTTAAAAAGCATGAATTGACAGGAAGAGAGTATGCTTACATTAAGGAAAACCTAGAGGAAGCAAGGCGGAAAATCATACGTCTTAGAAAAGCATTGTTTCAGGCTAAAAGCATTCAAATGTTTAAGCAAAATGCGGAAATCCTTAGGCTTGTCAGAAGGATTTATTTGCTAACCAAAAAAGAGCCAAAGCGGTTTTATCAGGCAGAGCGATTTTTTTATCAAACTCTCGATTCGGTTGTTGAATTGACAGAGAAGTATGCTTTTCTATCATCTCACCCGAAAAAAAGCAAAGAATTGTCGATGTCGTTAAGTGAGACACGCATCACTCTTACTGAATTGACCAAGCGTTTAGAGGAAGATTTAACTCAAGTAATGGGTGATGAAATTGACGAGTTGCAATTTGAATTAGATGCAGCAAAACATTCATTAAAGAAATAATGGAAGAGGGTAAAAGCGATGAACCGAGATCAAAGCGACCTTCATATAGATGAATTATTGGCAGACCCTTTTGGTGGTGATATAGAGATATCAGGTTCCGAGGCTGTAAAAGCAGAGAAAGAGCAAGTACGGCTTGTTGATGTTCTTCCTGAGGAAAACAAGGAAAAAGCAATTCAGCTTGCTGGCCAGATTGATCATAAAAATATGCAAAGCATTGTCTTATACGGTTCACAAGCTCAGTCTAAACTGCTGAACTTTTCTCATGATATGATTAACCATGTTCAAAAGAAGGATGTCGGAGAGATTGGCGAAATACTTGGAGAGCTGATGAAAAAGCTGGAGCAAGTAAATCCTGATGATCTTCAATCTAAGAAAAAGGGTTTTTTGGCACGCATGTTTGGAAGAGTATCAAATTCTCTTCAAGAGGTGCTGTCTAAATATCAAAAGACCAGCGTGCAGATAGACAAAATCAGCTTGAAGCTGGAGCACTCTAAAAATGCTTTAATCAGTGACAATAAGCTATTAGAGCAGTTATATGAAAAAAATAAAGAGTATTTCGCAGCGCTGAATGTTTATATTGCTGCAGGAGAACTGAAGCTGGAGGAATTAAAAACAAAAACAATTCCTGAACTGAAGCAACAGGCTGAATCGAGTGATCATAACCAAATGGCCGTTCAAGAAGTAAATGATTTGATGCAATTTGCTGACCGATTAGATAAAAGAGTGCACGATTTGCTGCTTAGCAGGCAAATTACAATCCAAAGTGCTCCGCAAATCAGACTGATTCAAAATACAAACCAAGCGTTAGCTGAAAAGATCCAGTCATCCATTGTGACAGCGATTCCGCTTTGGAAAAATCAAGTTGCGATCGCACTGACACTTTTAAGGCAGCGGAATGCAGTGGATGCACAGCAGAAAGTATCGGATACAACCAATGAGCTTTTGCTGAAAAATGCGGAGCTTTTAAAAACCAATACAATTGAAACCGTACGGGCAAATGAACGAGGCCTAGTTGATATAGATACCTTAAAAAAGGTGCAGGAAAGCTTAATAAGCACGCTTGAAGAAACATTGACTATACAAGAAGAAGGACGAATCAAACGCCGTCAGGCAGAAGAAGAGCTCATGATGATGGAAGGCGACCTAAAGCAAAAGCTGCTTACAATAAAGGAAAGATAGTTACCAGTAAGTCTGGCTTTAAGTTCTGTCAGAGGCACGATATAATAAAGTGTAAGAAGACACATTCAAAGGATTGTTTTCATGAACACACCTTTATATAAAGCATTAATTCAACATGCGAGAAGAAATTCTCATTCATTTCATGTTCCGGGACATCACAATGGAGATGTCTTTTTTGATGACGCCAAGTCAATATTCGATCCTCTTCTCACCATTGATGTAACTGAACTGGCAGGGCTGGATGATCTCCATCATCCTTCCGGGGTAATTAAGGAAGCGCAAGAGCTTGTCAGTCAATTATATGAATCGGCCGAAAGTTTTTTTCTGGTGAACGGTACGACTGTCGGAAACTTAGCGATGATTTTATCTGTTTGTGAACCTGGTGATACAATTTTGGTTCAAAGAAACTGTCATAAGTCTGTATTTCATGCTGTTGATTTGGCTGGTGCAGAGCCGGTTTATCTCGCACCTGACGTTGATCCAGCGATGCATGTGCCTATGCATGTTCCGCTTGGTACAATTAAAGAAGCCTTGGCAGCATATCCTGATGCGAAAGGCTTGGTACTGACCAATCCCACATATTATGGACATAGTGCTGATTTGACCGAAATCATTACGGAGGCCCATCATTACGGGATTCCTGTTTTGGTGGACGAAGCACATGGCGCACATTTTATTTTAGGAGAGCCTTTTCCAGTCTCAGCTTTAAAAATGGGGGCAGATATTGTTGTTCAGTCGGCCCACAAAACGTTGCCTGCCATGACGATGGGCTCTTATTTGCACCTCAACAGCAGCTGCAGAGTTAACAGGGATCGGGTGGCAGAGTATTTAAACCGATTACAAAGCAGCAGCCCGTCTTATCCGATTATGGCTTCGTTAGACATTGCCCGTGCTTATGTACAGCATATTATAGAAGAACAAAAGCTTCCTGACATTTTGCAGCGAATACAAACACTTAAACAAACGTTTGATTCACTTACAAATGCAGAAGCTGTTAACCCTGCTAATACACAGGTTATAGCGGACCCGCTGAAGCTTACCATTCGTTCAAAACGCGGGCATTCTGGCTATACACTGCAAAGCATATTAGAGCGTGCCAACATATTCACTGAGCTTGCTGACGAAAATCAAGTACTGCTCGTTCTCCCGCTGGGAGGAAAACGGAGAATAAACGCTGAAACCATTAGAAGCATTGATGAGGAGATTGAGAAAACGCCTCCGGATCAGCCGTTTGTTCCTTTAGAATGGGGAGCGCAGCCTGTTACTGTCTTGCCTTATCCAAAAAAGGTCTTACTTTCGTTTAAGAAAGAATATGTGGACTTTGGGGAAGCAGCAGGCCGGCTGAATGCAGAGGATATCATCCCTTATCCTCCGGGTATCCCGATGATTATGGCGGGAGAAAGAATAACAAAAGAAAGTGTACAAAAGCTCAGCCGTTTGATCAGCATGAAAACGCATGTTCAAGGGAATATGAAAATCAAAGAGAAACAACTACTTGTTTATATAGAAGAGGAGAAATCATGAGCGGTTTATTTATTACATTCGAAGGTCCTGAAGGGGCGGGGAAAACAACTGTTCTCCAGGAAATCAAAAACATACTGTCAGCTGAAGGCCTTCAGGTTATGGCAACTCGAGAGCCGGGCGGAATAGATATTGCAGAACAAATTAGAGAGGTTATTCTGAATGAGAACAACACATTAATGGACCCAAAAACAGAAGCTCTCTTATATGCGGCTGCGAGACGCCAGCATTTAGTTGAAAAAGTAAAACCTGCTTTAGAAGAGGGGCATGTCGTTCTTTGCGACAGATTCATAGACAGTTCGCTTGCGTATCAAGGATATGCAAGAGGACTTGGAATCGATGAGGTTCTGTCCATTAATGAATTTGCCATTGGAGATATGATGCCCCATGTAACGGTTTATTTTTCAATTGATCCGGAAGAAGGACTGAAGCGTATTTATGCAAACGGCTCACGGGAGAAAAATAGGCTCGATTTAGAAAAACTGGACTTTCATACAAAGGTACAGGAAGGTTATCAAGAGCTGATGAAACGATTTCCGGAAAGATTCCATTCAGTTGATGCCGGGCAATCTAAAGACCTCGTCGTTCAGGATGTTCTAAAGGTGATCAATGAAGCATTGAAAAAAATTCAATTGTGACCTGTTTCCCAATAGTTGATATAATAATGTAAACGAGATCATGTTGTTTCCAATCTAAAGGAGGCCTTCACAGATGAAATTGATAGTGGCAGTTGTACAAGATCAGGACAGCAACAGACTTTTGAAAACCTTAACGGATCACAACTTCAGGGTCACAAAGCTTGCGACGACGGGAGGATTTCTTAAATCAGGCAATACAACGTTTATGATTGGTGTTGAGGATATACGCGTCAATAAAGCGTTGAGTCTCATTAAAGAAAACGGACAGAAACGTGACCAAATGATTGCCCCTGTATCTCCAATGGGCGGAAATGCTGATTCTTATGTCCCTTATCCAGTCGAAGTTGAAGTTGGCGGAGCGACAGTATTTGTCCTTCCAGTCGATGAATTTCATCAATTTTAAGGATTTGAAACTGTGAAAATTAATAAAGATATACGTACATTTATAGATAATAAGCAGCTTCCCTCTGTGAAAACATCTGAGATCACAGCATCATTTAAAACATCAATGGAAAACCAAAGCAGCAAATTGAAGCTTGATCAGCTTACCAGGCTGTTATCCGACATAGAGGCATTTGGAAAAAGGCTAACGAAATCGCGGAACTTTAAAGACTTAGCGAGATTTAAAGGACTTGTGAAACGTTTTGTCAAAGAAGCTGTGGACAGCGGCCTTTCACATGAAACGTCGAAAAGCTTTGATCTTTACGGGAACAGCAGAACGCTGGGACTTGTGAAAGAAATAGATGAAAAATTGATACAGCTTACAGAAGAGATGATGGATCAGGAAAAACCGGCAATTGATTTGCTGGAGCGTATTGGCGAAATAAAAGGTTTATTGATTAACCTTTACACATAGAGAGTGATACAATGGCAATATCATGGAAGGAAATGAACGAGCTTCAGCCCAGAGTGATGAAGCTTTTATATAATAGTATTGAGAAGGACAGATTATCACACGCTTATTTGTTTGAGGGGAAAAAAGGAACAGGCAAGCTTGATGCCGCGCTGCTTCTTGCAAAAAGCTTCTTTTGTTTGGAGGATGGCGCGGAGCCTTGTGAGAGCTGCCGAAACTGTAAACGGATAGAGTCGGGGAACCATCCCGATCTCCATCTTGTTCAGCCTGATGGCTTATCGATCAAAAAGGCGCAAATTCAAGCGTTGCAAGAAGAGTTTTCTAAGACTGGTCTTGAATCGCATAAAAAGCTGTATATTATTTCGCACGCAGATCAAATGACAGCAAATGCGGCGAACAGCCTGCTGAAATTTTTAGAAGAACCGAATAAAGACACAATGGCCATCCTCATCACTGAGCAGCCCCAAAGGTTATTGGATACCATCATTTCAAGATGCCAAACCCTTCCCTTTCAACCTTTGCAGCCAAAAGCAATTGAAGACAGACTGATCGAACAGGACGTCTCGCCTCATATGGCAAGGCTTCTGGCCAACATGACCAATAATGTGGCAGAAGCAGTCGAATTAAGTCGAAATGATGAGTTTGCAGAGTCTAGAGCGAAAGTGATAAAATTGTATGAAGTCCTACACCAGCGGAAAGGACATGCTTTTTTCTTTATTCAAGATCAATGGATGCCCTTTTTCAAAGAAAAAACCCATCAAGAAATGGGTCTTGATATGCTCTTATTGATATATCGTGATGTGTTGTCCATCCAAATAGGAAATGAAGATAAATTGATTTATCAAGACTTATTCCAATCAATAAAACAGCATGCGCTACAATCAACACAACAAAGCGTTACGAATCAGATACTTGCTGTTTTAGAAGCAAAGAAACGGCTTCATTCCAATGTGAATGTACAAGGATTAATGGAGCACTTGGTGTTAATGTTGCAGGAGGGATAAGCTTGTACAATGTAATTGGTGTCCGCTTTAAGAAAGCGGGTAAAATATATTATTTTGATCCGAATGGATTTCATATAGAACATGACAGCTGCGTAATTGTAGAAACTGTCAGAGGCGTTGAGTACGGCCAGGTCGTGATTGCAAATAAACAGGTGGATGAGCATGATGTGGTGCTTCCCCTTCGAAAAGTGATACGTGTGGCTGACGAGCGTGATCTTCTCATTGTAGAAGAGAATAAACAAGAAGCACTATCAGCATTTGATATCTGCCAAAAGAAAGTGATTGAACATGGCTTGGATATGAAGCTGGTCGATGTTGAATTCACGTTTGATCGCAATAAAGTCATTTTTTACTTCACTGCTGACGGCCGAGTGGATTTTAGAGAGCTTGTAAAGGATTTGGCTTCTATCTTTAAGACAAGAATTGAGCTGCGCCAAATCGGAGTGAGGGATGAGGCGAAAATGCTCGGAGGAATCGGTCCTTGCGGAAGAATGCTTTGCTGTTCAACTTTTCTTGGAGATTTTGAACCCGTTTCCATTAAAATGGCCAAGGATCAGAACTTGTCTTTAAATCCTACGAAGATTTCAGGTCTTTGCGGACGTTTGATGTGCTGTTTAAAATATGAGAACGATGAGTATGAGACCGCAAAAGAACAGCTTCCGGATATTGGAGAAATGATTACGACAGCAAACGGTCCCGCGAAGGTCGTCGGACTAAATATTCTGGAACGGGTGCTTCAGGTGGAACTGATAAACCGTGAAAAAGTGATAGAATATACTTGGGAAGAGCTCTTGGAAGAGGGCGTCGTATCCGCACAAACCACAGATTAACGAGGTGTGGAACCTTGGATAAAAAAGAGTTATTTGATACAGTCATTAACTTAGAAGAACAAATTGGTTCACTGTACCGGCAGCTGGGGGATTTGAAGCAGCATATCGGTGAGATGATTGAGGAAAATCATCATTTACAGCTTGAAAACAAGCATTTGCGCAAACGGCTGGACGATACGACGCAGCAGATTGAAAAGTTCAAAGCTGATAAAAAAGAATCAAAAACACAGAAGACAGAGCAAACTGATATAGGGGAAGGATATGATAATCTGGCACGACTGTATCAAGAAGGATTTCATATCTGCAATGTCCACTATGGAAGTGTTCGAAAAGAAGATTGTCTTTTCTGTCTGTCATTCTTAAATAAAAAATAGGGAAAAGGCTTCCGCATAAGACGGGAGCCTTTTTCAAAGGTACTGAAAGGATAAGAAGATGGTTTCATTACGTGATGATGAAAGATTAGATTATTTGCTGGCAGAGGACATGAAAATCATACAAAGTCCAACGGTGTTTGCTTTTTCATTGGACGCTGTGCTTCTGTCCAAATTTGCGTACGTTCCGATACAAAAAGGAAAAATTGTTGATTTGTGCACCGGCAATGGCATTGTGCCGCTGCTGCTCAGTACAAGATCAAAAGCAGACATTCTTGGAGTCGAAATTCAAGAAAGGCTGCATGATATGGCTATTCGCAGTGTGGAGTACAATAAGCTGCAGGGTCAGATTCAGATCATACATGATGATCTGAAAAACATGCCGGAGAAACTTGGACATAATCGATATGATGTTGTCACCTGCAACCCGCCGTATTTTAAAACGCCGAAACAAACTGAACAAAACATGAACGAGCATCTCCGAATTGCAAGACATGAAATTCACTGCACACTGGAGGATGTCATTTCAGTCAGCAGCAAGCTGCTCAAACAAGGAGGAAAAGCAGCGCTTGTTCACCGGCCGGGACGGCTTCTGGAGATTTTTGAACTGATGAAGGCTTATCAAATTGAGCCAAAGCGTGTGCAATTTGTCTATCCGAAGCAAGGGAAAGAAGCCAATACCATTTTGGTTGAAGGAATCAAAGGCGGGCGTCCAGATTTGAAAATTCTTCCTCCTTTGTTCGTTTATGATGAACAAAATGAATACACAAAAGAGATCAGGACCATTTTATATGGAGACAAATAATCATTTCTTCTACGTCGTGAAATGTAGGGACAATAGCTGGTATGCCGGGTATACCAACGATCTGCATAAACGGGTGAAAACACACAATGACGGAAAGGGCGCAAAGTATACAAAAGTAAGACGTCCGGTTGAATTGATTTTTGCTGAAGCTTTCGATACCAAACGGGAAGCTATGCAGGCTGAATATTATTTCAAAAAACTAACTCGAAAGAAAAAAGAGCTTTATATAGAAGAAAAGCGGAACAGCAAGGAGGCTGTATATGTTAAGGCGCCAAATGAGCTTTAATGGAAAGTCGGACATGGGAATTCTTTACTTGGTCCCAACCCCAATCGGAAATTTAGAGGATATGACATTCCGGGCGATCGATACGCTGAAATCAGTGGATGCGATTGCTGCGGAAGATACGAGGCAAACGAAAAAGCTTTGTCATGTATATGAAATTGAAACACCGCTGGTCAGCTATCATGAACACAATAAAGAAAGCAGCGGGCACAAAATTATTGAATGGCTGAAATCGGGAAAAAACATTGCTCTTGTCAGTGATGCCGGTCTGCCGACAATTTCTGATCCTGGAGCTGAAATCGTGAAAGATTTTACGGATATAGGCGGTTATGTTGTTCCGTTGCCGGGAGCCAACGCTGCATTAACAGCTCTTATTGCTTCAGGTATTGTACCGCAGCCTTTTTTCTTTTACGGTTTTCTCAACAGACAGAAAAAAGAAAAGAAGAAGGAGCTGGAAGCCCTTAAAAAACGGCGGGAAACGATCATTTTTTATGAAGCGCCTCACAGATTGAAGGAAACCTTGTCAGCGATGGCAGAGATATTAGGGGATCGAGAAATTGCCGTAACGCGTGAACTCACTAAAAAATATGAAGAGTTTATCCGAGGAACGATATCCGAGGTCATCGAATGGGCAAACGAGGATCAGATACGCGGCGAGTTTTGTCTTGTCGTAGAAGGAAGTAATAATGAAGAAGCAGATGAGGAAGAACAATGGTGGGAAACCCTCACTGCGAAAGAACATGTCGAGCATTACATCTCGAAAGGCGCTACTTCTAAAGAAGCCATTAAAAAAGCAGCAGTCGATCGCAATGTACCAAAGCGTGAAATGTACGATGCTTACCATATTAAGCAATAAAAAAACGTTCTTGTGTCATAACAAGAACGTTTTTTGTACAAGAAATGATTATTTAAGGTTTTGAAGCTGGTTTTGGATTTCGCTGATGATTTGCTCAGCGCCTTCTTTACTAAGAACCAATTTACCGCCTGCAAGTTTAAGGTTATCATCAGAAACTTCACCAGTTACTTGGCAAGTCATGTTTGGTTTATATTTTTTAAGGATGATTTTTTCATCATCAACATAAATTTCAAGAGCATCTTTTTCTGCGATTCCGAGAGTACGACGCAATTCGATAGGAATAACTACACGTCCTAATTCATCAACTTTACGTACAATACCAGTAGATTTCATAAACATTCTCCTCCCAAGAGATACTTATTTGTTTAAATTATATTTTTCTTCGTCATTATTCGACAAAATCCTTACCTTCATAGCATAACAAGGTTTCCAATAATCGTCAATCATTTTGTTTACTATTGATTGTAAGAATTAGTTCTTATAGTCAGTAATGTCTTGGAAACTACCGAAATAACAGCATTTTATAAATATTTAATAAAGCTATTATCCTACTAAAAATCCTTTTAAATCAAGACTTTCGAACCAAAGTTTTTTATTTCATTTGATTATATACGACAAAATTCGACACGAACAGACTTTTTTTATTTTCATTAAAGATTTTTAATTTTAATTATTCTTTTTCAGGGCATATGTATATATTCTTGATCTTAAAGGCTAAGATGGTATCATAGATAAAGGATAAATATAAAAAATATGCATATATGATTTGCACTTATCGCCGCTCTCGTCCTTTGGGCGGGAGCTTTTTGACATTCTGATTAGGAGGTTTCAAGATGCCGCAAGAAAACAATACTTTTTACATTACAACACCGATTTATTATCCGAGCGGAAAATTACATATCGGCCATGCATATACGACAGTCGCGGGAGATGCAATGGCACGCTATAAAAGATTAAAAGGGTTCGATGTTCGCTATTTAACGGGAACGGACGAGCATGGACAAAAGATTCAGCAAAAAGCTGAACAGGAAAACATTACACCTCAGGAGTATGTGGATCGCGCAGCGGCAGATATTCAAAAACTGTGGAAGCAGCTTGAAATCTCAAACGACGACTTTATCCGTACGACAGAAAAACGGCATAAAGTTGTCATTGAAAAGGTGTTTCAAAAGCTTCTTGATAATGGGGACATCTATCTTGATGAGTATGAAGGCTGGTACAGCATCCCTGATGAAACGTTCTACACGGAAACGCAGCTTGTTGATATCGAGCGGAATGAAAAGGGAGAGGTCATCGGCGGAAAAAGCCCTGACAGCGGTCACCCAGTTGAATTGATCAAAGAGGAGTCTTATTTCTTCCGTATGGGCAAATACGCGGATCGTCTTTTGAAATACTATGAAGAAAATCCGACCTTCATCCAGCCGGAATCACGCAAAAACGAAATGATTAATAACTTTATCAAGCCTGGACTCGAGGATTTGGCAGTATCACGTACCACTTTTGATTGGGGCGTAAAGGTGCCGGAAAATCCAAAGCACGTTGTATATGTTTGGATTGACGCACTATTTAACTATTTAACAGCACTAGGTTATGATACAGAAAATGATGAGCTGTATCAAAAATATTGGCCTGCCGATGTTCATTTAGTCGGTAAGGAGATTGTACGATTCCATACGATTTACTGGCCAATTATGCTGATGGCTCTGGATCTGCCTCTGCCAAAGCAAGTATTCGCTCATGGCTGGCTTTTGATGAAAGACGGAAAAATGTCGAAATCAAAAGGAAACGTTGTAGATCCGGTTACATTAATTGAACGCTATGGGTTAGACGAGCTTCGCTATTACCTGCTTCGCGAAGTGCCGTTCGGATCTGACGGTGTATTCACGCCGGAAGGATTTGTTGAGCGGATCAACTATGATCTAGCGAATGATTTAGGAAACCTATTGAATCGTACTGTTGCGATGATCAATAAGTATTTTGACGGACAGATCGGTTCTTACAAAAGTGCTGTTACGGAATTTGACCAAACGCTCACTTCGGTTGCTGAAGAAACAGTGAAAGCTTATGAGAAAGCAATGGAAAACATGGAATTCTCGGTAGCACTTTCGACTTTATGGCAGCTCATCAGCCGCACCAACAAATACATTGATGAGACAGCTCCATGGGTGCTTGCGAAAGATCCGGCAAAAGAAGAAGAATTGCGATCCGTTATGTACCATCTCGCTGAATCATTGCGTATTTCAGCGGTACTGCTTCAGCCATTCTTAACAAAAACACCGGAAAAAATGTTCGAGCAGTTGGGCATTACTGATGAATCTTTAAAAGCTTGGGACAGCATTACAGCTTTCGGCCAGCTGAAAGATACAAAAGTACAAAAAGGCGAGCCGTTGTTCCCACGCTTAGAGGCAGAGGAAGAAATTGCTTATATCAAAGGGAAAATGCAAGGTTCGGCACCAGCGAAAGAAGAAACAAAAGAAGAAGAGCCGCAAGAGGTCGATCGTTTACCTGAAATTACGATTGATCAATTCATGGATGTAGAGCTTCGCGTAGCTGAGGTCATTGAGGCAGAGCCAGTGAAAAAAGCAGACCGGTTATTGAAGCTTCAGCTGGATCTTGGTTTTGAAAAGCGCCAAGTGGTATCTGGCATAGCGAAGCATTATACGCCTGAAGAGCTTGTTGGAAAGAAACTCGTTTGTGTAACAAATCTAAAACCGGTTAAACTGAGAGGCGAGCTTTCTCAAGGTATGATCCTTGCAGGGGAGGCAGACGGCGTCTTAAAAGTCGTATCTATCGATCAGTCATTACCAAAAGGCGCAAGAATTAAATAATGATAAACAAAAGGTGTTTCACGTGTAACAATTCGTCGAACACCTTTTGTGTTTCGACAAGAAAGGAGTTTTTCACTTATGTTGTTTGACACACACGCGCATTTAAATGCGGAACAATATGATAATGATCTGAAAGAGGTTATTGAACGGGCAAAAGCTGAAAAAGTTGAACGAATTGTCGTAGTTGGTTTTGACCGGCCAACGATTACCCGTGCGATGGAAATGATTGAGGAATATGATTTTATTTATGCAGCCATCGGCTGGCACCCTGTTGACGCGATTGACATGACAGAGGAAGATTTAGCATGGATTAAAGAGCTTTCTGCTCATGAAAAAGTGGTAGCAATAGGTGAAATGGGACTTGATTATCACTGGGATAAATCACCTAAAGACATTCAAAAAGAGGTGTTTAGAAAACAAATTGCCTTAGCGAAAGAGGTCAATCTGCCTATTATCATTCATAACCGTGATGCAACGGAGGATGTCGTGACTATTCTGAAAGAGGAAGGCGCAGAAGCTGTGGGCGGAATCATGCACTGCTTTACAGGAAGTGTGGAAGTGGCAAGAGAATGCATGAAAATGAATTTTTATTTATCATTTGGAGGGCCGGTGACATTCAAAAACGCGAAGAAACCGAAGGAAGTAGTGAAGGAAATTCCGAATGACCGGTTACTGATTGAAACGGACTGCCCGTTTCTCACGCCTCACCCTTTTCGTGGGAAAAGAAATGAACCGAGCTATGTGAAATATGTGGCAGAACAAATCGCCGAATTAAAAGAAATGACCTTTGAGGAGATTGCCTCAATCACGACTGAAAATGCGAAAAGACTTTTCCGTATAAACTGACAAAAAACGCTAGCGGGTTTTGTAAGAGCTTGTCCCTTACAGCGTTTTTCTATAAAAGTTCTACATGCTTTCTTCTCCTCATAGGATAGGTTTGTCGACAAGTCTTTCTTCCGTTTCTCAGTGTATTTCAGGATAATGAAGAAGACACTGAGCTTTTGGGAGAAAGAGAAGGGAGGGTTGACAGCCTTTTAGATACTCTATATAATCTCTCCGAGGAGAAGGAGGCGTTTTTCATCACACAAAAAATGAAAAAGCTGTTTTCCGTAAAGCTTAGCAAAAGCAAAGTCATTCTGGTTGCTGCTTGTTTGCTTTTGGCAGGAAGCGGGACTGCGTACGCGGCTCATGAGCTGACGAAACAATCAGTCTCAGTTTCTATCAATGGCAAAAAGAAACATATACGCACACATGCAAGTACAGTCAGTGATCTTTTGGAGACGCTTGATATCAAGACAAGAGACGAAGACAAGATCACACCTGCTAAACAGACAAAGATAACAGCAGATATGGACGTTGTGTATGAGGCTGCAAAACCTGTGAAGCTTACAATAAACGGGGAAGAAAAGACATTATGGTCAACAGCAAAAACGGTCGGTGCATTACTGGACGAACAAGATGTTGATGTGAAAGAACAAGATCAAGTTGATCCCGCAATAGATACAGATATTTCGAAAGACATGAAGATTAACATAGAGCCCGCATTTCAGGTTACTGTGAATGATGCAGGAAAACAAAAGAAGATCTGGACGACTTCGACTACGGTCGCTGACTTTTTAAAACAGCAAAAGATGCACATAAAAGACGAAGATAAAATCAAGCCTGCGTTAGATGCAAAGCTGACGAAAGGAAAGGCTGATATTACAATTACTCGTATCGAAAAGGTCACCGATGTAGTTGAAGAGAAGATTGCATTCGATGTGAAAAAGCAAGAAGACGCTTCTCTTGAAAAAGGGGAAGAAAAGGTCGTCCAAAAAGGAAAAGAAGGCAAGCTTAAGAAACATTTCGAGGTCGTTAAAGAAAACGGCAAAGAAGTGTCCAGAGAGCTTGTAAAAGAAGAAACAGCTGAACAAAGCAAAGATAAAGTCATTGCTGTCGGCACAAAGCAGAGCAGTCCAAAAGTTGAAAAGGTCAGCGCTTCAGGTGATTCAAAAACAGTTGTGTCCCGCAGCAATGAATCATCAGGAAAAGTCATGACTGTATCTTCTACGGCTTATACGGCAAGTTGCAGCGGCTGTTCAGGACATACAGCGACAGGCGTCAATTTAAAAAATAATCCGAATGCCAAAGTCATCGCTGTGGATCCCAATGTCATTCCGCTAGGCTCCAAAGTCCACGTGGAAGGCTATGGATATGCCATTGCTGCAGATACTGGTTCAGCGATTAAAGGGAACAAAATAGACGTCTTTTTCCCAGAGAAATCATCGGCGTACCGATGGGGAAATAAAACAGTCAAAATTAAAGTCTTAAATTAATATATACTTATGATTCAGAGGGTTTTGCGCCCTCTGTTTTTTTCGTTATAATAGACAAAGTGTATTTTATGCTTATTAGACGCTCGACATAAGAAAAAGTTTCATAAATATACAAAAGTTTTTATTTTGTCTTGGAGGAAATAATGAAAATAAAAGAGATCATTGTGGTCGAGGGGCGTGACGATACGGCCCGCATCAAATTGGCTGTTGATGCAGACACAATTGAAACAAATGGTTCAGCTATCGACGATCATGTGATTGACCAAATCCGTTTGGCTCAGAAGACCAGAGGCGTGATTATTTTAACGGATCCGGACTTTCCGGGAGAGAAGATCCGCAAAACCATTTCAGAGGCTGTACCCGGCTGTAAGCATGCATTTTTGCCAAAGCACCTTGCCAAACCTAAAAACAAGCGGGGAATTGGTGTGGAGCATGCATCGGTTGAAAGCATTAGGGCATGTTTAGAAAATGTCCATGAAGAGATGGAAGCGCAGCCGAGTGAGATTTCGGCTGAGGATTTGATTCATGCCGGACTAATAGGCGGATCTGCGGCCAAACGCCGCCGCGAACGACTGGGTGATCTGTTGAAAATCGGCTATACAAATGGCAAACAACTTCAAAAACGGCTGCAAATGTTTCAAATTAAAAAAAGTGATTTTATGAGTGCGCTCGATACCGTTATGCGGGAGGAACAGAATGAATAAAGATATTGCGACACCGATTAGAACGAAAGAGATATTGAAGAAATACGGTTTTTCTTTTAAAAAGAGCTTAGGACAGAATTTCTTAATTGATACGAACATTTTAAACCGAATTGTCGATCACGCAGAAGTGACGGAGAAAACAGGTGTCATTGAAATCGGCCCAGGAATCGGTGCTTTAACCGAACAGCTTGCCAAGCGGGCGAAAAAAGTCGTGGCATTTGAGATTGACCAGCGTTTACTGCCGATTCTGAAGGACACGCTGTCACCTTACGACAATGTCACTGTCATTCATCAGGACGTGTTAAAGGCTGATGTCAAATCGGTCATTGAAGAACAATTTCAAGACTGCGATGAGATCATGGTAGTAGCCAACCTTCCTTATTACGTAACAACACCGATTATCATGAAACTGCTTGAAGAGCATCTTCCGCTGAAAGGGATTGTGGTCATGCTGCAAAAAGAAGTGGCTGAGCGCATGGCGGCTGATCCTTCATCTAAGGAATACGGCTCGCTTTCAATCGCGGTGCAGTTTTATACAGAAGCCAAAACGGTGATGATCGTTCCGAAAACCGTATTTGTCCCTCAGCCTAATGTCGATTCCGCAGTCATCCGTCTGATTCTCCGAGACGGCCCGGCAGTGGATGTAGAAAACGAATCCTTTTTCTTTCAGCTCATCAAGGCAAGCTTTGCACAGCGCCGTAAAACGCTGCTCAATAACTTAGTTAACAATCTGCCTGAAGGAAAAGCACAAAAATCAACGATTGAGCAAGTGCTTAAAGAAACAAATATTGACGGCAAACGCCGAGGTGAATCCCTGTCTATCGAGGAGTTCGCAGCGCTGTCTAACGGATTGTATAAAGCCCTTTTCTAAAAGGGCTTTTTGTTTTGCGCACCACATGGACTGCCGCTACATAGGCTAGAGAAGGACCTTTCATTCAATGATAAGAAAAAACTTGGACTCAGCGAAAAAAGGCGCTTTCTCAAGGCTCTTTCTTTCATGATGAGGCTTAGTCTATGTGTGGAGTGAGGAACGTGCAATTTCAAATAGGGGATATGGTAGCCAGAAAATCCTATCAGATGGATGTTTTGTTTCGAATTATAGGAATAGAGCAAACAAGCAAAGGAAATTCAATTGCCATTTTGCATGGAGATGAAGTCAGGCTGATTGCTGATTCGGATTTTTCTGATCTGGTGGCAGTGAAAAAGGATGAGCAGATGATGCGGAAAAAGAAAGATGAGAGCAGGATGAATGAGTCGCTCGAATTGCTCCGCCAGGATTATAAGCTGCTTAGAGAAAAGCAGGAGTACTTTGCGACAAGCCAATATCAGCATCAGGAGCATTATTTCCATATGCCTGGCAAAGTGCTTCATCTGGATGGTGACGAAGCATATCTGAAAAAATGCCTGAATGTCTATAAAAAAATTGGAGTGCCGGTCTATGGCATCCATTGCCACGAAAAGAAAATGTCTGCTTCTATTGAAGAATTGCTCGACAAATATCGACCAGATATCCTGGTGATCACAGGGCATGATGCGTATTCGAAGCAAAAGGGCGGCATTGATGATTTGAACGCGTACAGACATTCTAAGCACTTTGTTGAAACCGTTCATAAAGCCCGAAAAAAGATCCCTCACTTAGATCAGCTTGTTATTTTTGCGGGGGCCTGCCAATCCCATTTTGAATCACTCATCAGAGCGGGTGCAAATTTTGCGAGTTCACCATCAAGAGTAAATATTCATGCGCTTGATCCGGTATATATCGTCGCGAAGATCAGCTTTACACCGTTTATGGAACGGATCAATGTATGGGAAGTGCTTCGTAATACGCTGACAAGAGAGAAAGGGCTTGGAGGTATTGAAACAAGAGGAGTACTGAGAATTGGCATGCCTTATAAGTCCAATTAACAGTTGAAAACCTGCATAGTAGATCTATGCGGGTTTTTTATTTTGCATAATGATACATAATTTACCGAAACTTGCGGAACATAATTGAGGAATCATAGAATTTTGTCAAAATAATTTTATTGACAACGTCTTATTAACGTTGATATAATTTAAATTTTATTTGACAAAAATGGGCTCGTGTTGTACAATAAATGTAGTGAGGTGGATGCAATGGCGAAGACGTTGTCCGATATTAAAAGATCGCTTGATGGGAATTTAGGTAAAAGGCTAACGTTAAAAGCAAACGGTGGCCGCCGAAAAACGATTGAGCGTTCGGGCATTTTAGCTGAGACGTACCCTTCTGTTTTTGTGATACAACTAGATCAAGACGAGAACTCGTTTGAAAGAGTTTCATACAGTTATGCTGATATTTTGACTGAGACTGTTGAGCTGACATTTAATGATGACGCAGCAAGCTCAGTGGCATTTTAACGGGCAGTGAACCTTTTGTTTACTGCTTTTTGTTTTGCCCTTTTTTTGGTTTCCAGTAATTTTAACGAAAGTTCCATTTGATTTAACAAAAGATAAAACGGTCACATATTATCGTGACGTGCACGAATGGCTATCACTTCTAAAAAAGGGGTTGTTTCGTTTGGGCAGACGTCGTGGAGTTATGTCAGATGAGTTTAAATATGAGCTGGCTAAGGACCTTGGTTTTTATGACACAGTAAAAAATGGCGGTTGGGGCGAAATTCGGGCCCGCGATGCTGGTAATATGGTAAAGCGCGCCATTGAAATCGCTGAACAGCAAATGGCTCAGAATCATAATAACCGATAAGGATGTGACCCGGGGGACGTGCCGTTCCCCGGTTTTTTATATTGGATATAAATACATAATGGGCTGAATATGGATATGTTCATCCTGTACTTCAAATGTGATACAATGTTCATACTTATGTTTAGATGGAGAAGTAGGTGAAAGCTATGCGTATTTTAGAAAAAGCGCCAGCCAAGATCAATCTGTCACTTGACGTCACCCGAAAACGCCCGGATGGTTATCATGAAGTCGAAATGATCATGACGACAATTGATTTAGCTGATCGAATTGAATTGACGGAGCTGGCAGAGGATGAAGTGAGGGTTTCCTCCCACAACCGTTTTGTGCCTGATGACCAAAGAAACTTAGCTTATCAGGCCGCCAAGCTGATCAAGGACAGATACAACGTGAAAAAGGGAGTTTCCATCATGATTACGAAGGTAATTCCGGTGGCTGCCGGTCTTGCCGGCGGAAGCAGTGATGCGGCGGCGACGCTCAGAGGGCTGAACAGACTGTGGAATTTAAATCTTTCTGCGGAAACGCTTGCTGAGCTTGGAGCGGAAATTGGCTCCGACGTTTCATTTTGTGTCTATGGAGGAACTGCACTTGCAACAGGGCGCGGCGAGAAAATTAAACATATCAGCACGCCTCCGCACTGCTGGGTCATTTTAGCGAAGCCGACAATCGGTGTTTCAACTGCTGAAGTGTACAGAGCGCTGAAACTGGATGACATAGAGCATCCCGATGTACAAGGCATGATCGAGGCGATAGAGGAAAAGAGTTTTCAGAAGATGTGCAGCCGTTTAGGCAATGTGCTCGAATCTGTTACGCTTGATCTGCATCCTGAAGTCGCGATGATCAAAAACCAGATGAAACGCTTTGGTGCAGATGCCGTGTTAATGAGCGGGAGCGGTCCGACAGTGTTTGGACTGGTTCAGTATGAGTCGAAGGTGCAGAGAATTTATAACGGGTTAAGAGGCTTCTGCGATCAAGTTTATGCGGTGAGAATGATCGGCGAACAGAACGCTCTTGATTAAATCCGTATGTTAAGTTATATTGATCTTAAAATATTCGGATTTTGGGGGTAAGTTCATGAAGTTTCGTCGCAGCGGCAGATTGGTGGACTTAACAAATTACTTGTTAACCCATCCGCACGAGTTAATACCGCTAACCTTTTTCTCTGAGCGGTATGAATCTGCAAAATCATCGATCAGTGAAGATTTAACAATTATTAAACAAACCTTTGAACAGCAGGGGATCGGTACTTTGCTTACTGTTCCCGGTGCTGCCGGAGGCGTAAAATATATTCCGAAAATGAAGCAGGCTGAAGCTGAAGAGTTTGTGCAGACTCTTGGACAGTCGCTGGCAAATCCTGAACGTATCCTTCCGGGCGGTTATGTATATTTAACGGATATCTTAGGAAAGCCATCTGTACTCTCCAAGGTAGGGAAGCTTTTTGCTTCCGTGTTTGCTGAGCGCGATATTGATGTTGTCATGACTGTTGCCACGAAAGGCATCCCTCTTGCGTACGCAGCTGCGAGCTATTTGAATGTGCCTGTTGTGATCGTTCGTAAAGACAATAAGGTAACAGAAGGCTCCACAGTCAGCATTAATTACGTTTCAGGCTCCTCAAACCGCATTCAAACAATGTCACTTGCGAAAAGAAGCATGAAAACGGGTTCAAACGTACTCATTATTGATGACTTTATGAAAGCAGGCGGCACAATAAATGGTATGATTAACCTGTTGGATGAGTTTAACGCAAATGTGGCGGGAATCGGCGTCTTAGTAGAGGCCGAAGGAGTAGATGAACGTCTTGTTGATGAATATATGTCACTTCTTACTCTTTCAACCATCAACATGAAAGAGAAGTCCATTGAAATTCAGAATGGCAATTTTCTGCGTTTTTTTAAAGACAAGCTTTTAAAGAATGGAGAGACAGAATCATGACAAAAGCAGTCCACACAAAACATGCCCCAGCGGCAATTGGGCCTTATTCACAAGGGATTATCGTCAACAATATGTTTTACAGCTCAGGCCAAATTCCTTTGACTCCTTCAGGCGAAATGGTGAACGGAGATATTAAGGAGCAGACTCATCAAGTATTCAGCAACTTAAAAGCGGTTCTGGAAGAAGCGGGTGCTTCTTTTGAAACAGTTGTAAAAGCAACTGTGTTTATCGCGGATATGGAACAGTTTGCGGAAGTAAACGAAGTGTACGGACAATATTTTGACACTCACAAACCGGCGAGATCTTGTGTGGAAGTCTCAAGACTCCCGAAGGATGCGCTAGTCGAAATTGAAGTTATTGCATTGGTAAAATAATAAGAAAAGTGATTCTGGGAGTGCCCGGGATCACTTTTTTATTTACCTTATGCCCGAAATAAAAGCGATATGACCTAATTGTGTAACTATATCCTATTTTTTCAAAAAATATTTTAAAAACGAGCAGGATTTCAGAGAAAATCGTGGAATTGATACACTAATGCTTTTATATAGGGAAAAGGTGGTGAACTACTGTGGAAGTTACTGACGTAAGATTACGCCGCGTGAATACCGATGGTCGCATGAGAGCGATTGCATCCATCACGCTGGATCACGAATTTGTTGTACATGATATTCGTGTGATTGATGGAAACAATGGTCTTTTCGTTGCGATGCCGAGTAAACGCACCCCTGATGGAGAGTTCCGCGATATTGCTCATCCTATTAATTCAAGCACGCGAGGAAAGATTCAAGATGCCGTGTTAAATGAGTATCATCGTCTGGGTGACACTGAAGCATTAGAATTCGAAGAAGCTGGAGCTTCTTAAAAAATAACCAAAAAGCAAGGACTGCTGAAAGGGCTGACATAAGCCTTTTGCCGGCGGTCCTTTTTTAATTCTGATTTTTCAAACGTATTTGCACTCAATAGAAAATTCTTGCACTTCATGAAGTCTCCTTGAAATCAGAAGATATTTAGGATATATTTTTCTATGGATAAAAGGGATATTGGAGGCCAATAAATGGATAAGCGGTTTGCAGTTGTTTTAGCGGCTGGACAAGGAACGAGAATGAAATCGAAGCTTTATAAAGTCCTTCATCCAGTTTGCGGTAAGCCTATGGTAGAGCACGTCGTGGACGAAGCCTTAAAATTATCTTTATCGAAGCTTGTCACGATTGTCGGACATGGTGCGGAAGAAGTGAAAAAGCAGCTTGGTGATAAAAGCGAGTACGCGCTTCAAGCAGAACAGCTTGGCACTGCTCATGCTGTAAAACAGGCACAGCCATTTCTTGCTGACGAAAAAGGCGTCACGATTGTCATTTGCGGAGATACGCCGCTTTTAACAGCAGAGACGATGGAAGAGATGCTGAAAGAACATACACAAAGAGAAGCGAAAGCTACGATTTTAACTGCGGTTGCAGAAGATCCAACCGGGTATGGCCGCATTATTCGCAGCCAAAACGGAGCGGTTCAAAAAATCGTTGAGCATAAGGACGCCTCTGAAGAAGAACGTCTTGTAACTGAGATTAATACCGGTACGTATTGTTTTGACAATGAAGCGCTATTCCGGGCTATTGATCAGGTGTCTAATGATAATGCCCAAGGCGAGTATTATTTGCCGGATGTCATAGAGATTCTTAAAAATGAAGGCGAAACTGTTGCCGCTTACCAGACTGGTAATTTCCAAGAAACGCTCGGAGTTAATGATAGAGTTGCTCTTTCTCAAGCAGAACAATTTATGAAAGAGCGTATTAATAAACGGCATATGCAAAATGGCGTGACGTTGATTGACCCGATGAATACGTATATTTCTCCCAACGCTGTTATCGGAAGCGATACTGTGATTTATCCTGGAACGGTGATTAAAGGTGAGGTGCAAATCGGAGAAGATACGATAATTGGCCCTCATACGGAGATTATGAATAGTTCCATCGGCAGCCGTACGGTTATTAAACAATCGGTAGTCAATCACAGTAAAGTGGGGAATGATGTAAACATAGGACCTTTTGCTCACATCAGACCTGATTCTGTCATCGGGAATGAAGTGAAGATCGGCAACTTTGTTGAAATTAAAAAGACTCAATTCGGAGACCGAAGCAAGGCATCTCATCTAAGCTATGTCGGTGATGCTGAGGTAGGCACTGATGTAAACCTAGGCTGCGGTTCAATTACTGTCAATTATGATGGGAAGAATAAGTATTTGACAAAAATTGAAGATGGCGCGTTTATCGGCTGCAACTCCAACTTGGTTGCCCCTGTCACAGTCGGAGAAGGCGCTTATGTGGCGGCAGGTTCAACTGTTACGGAAGATGTACCTGGAAAAGCGCTTGCTATTGCTAGAGCGAGACAAGTTAATAAAGACGATTATGTGAAAAATATTCATAAAAAATAATCCTAAATTCGGAGGTTTATCCATGTCTAATCAATACGGAGATAAGAATTTAAAGATTTTTTCTTTGAATTCGAATCCAGAGCTTGCAAAAGAAATCGCAGATATAGTTGGAGTTCAATTAGGGAAATGTTCTGTCACAAGATTTAGTGACGGGGAAGTCCAAATTAATATCGAAGAAAGTATTCGCGGATGTGATTGTTACATCATCCAGTCTACAAGTGACCCCGTTAACGAGCATATTATGGAACTGCTGATTATGGTAGATGCGTTAAAACGCGCTTCTGCAAAAACGATTAACATTGTTATTCCTTATTACGGTTATGCGCGTCAAGACAGAAAAGCAAGATCCCGTGAGCCAATCACAGCTAAACTTTTCGCTAACCTGCTTGAAACAGCTGGTGCGACTCGTGTGATTGCACTCGACCTGCATGCGCCGCAAATTCAAGGATTCTTTGATATACCGATTGACCACTTAATGGGTGTTCCGATTTTAGGAGAATATTTTGAAGGCAAAAACCTTGAAGATATCGTCATTGTTTCACCAGACCACGGCGGTGTGACACGTGCCCGCAAACTGGCTGACCGACTAAAAGCGCCGATTGCGATTATCGATAAACGCCGTCCGCGTCCAAACGTGGCGGAAGTTATGAATATTGTAGGTAATATCGAAGGGAAGACTGCTATCCTCATCGATGACATTATTGATACTGCAGGTACGATTACACTTGCTGCTAATGCGCTCGTAGAAAACGGAGCGAAAGAAGTATATGCATGCTGTACACACCCTGTACTATCAGGCCCTGCGGTTGAACGAATTAATAATTCAACAATTAAAGAGCTCGTTGTGACAAACAGCATCAAGCTTCCTGAAGAAAAGAAAATTGAACGCTTTAAGCAGCTTTCAGTCGGACCGCTTCTGGCTGAAGCGATTATTCGCGTTCATGAGCAGCAATCAGTCAGCTATCTGTTCAGCTAAACCGTTTTTTGAGGTTTAAATCCTAATCGTTATGGGTATTGTTTGTAATAGGACAATTAAAACGATAATAGGATGGTGCTGAATATGGCAACTTTAACGGCAAAAGAAAGAACGGACTTTACTCGTTCATCTCTTCGGAATATCCGTACTTCAGGACATGTTCCAGGTATCATATATGGGAAGGATACTGGCAACAAACCAGTGTCATTAGACAGTGTGGAGCTGATCAAAACGCTGAGGGACGAAGGCAAAAATGCAGTCATTACGCTTGAGGTCAGCGGAGAAAAACACTCTGTCATGGTGACAGACCTGCAAACGGACCCGCTGAAAAATGAAATCACTCATGCTGATTTTCAAGTAGTCAATATGAGTGAGGACATTGAAGTGGAAGTTCCGATTCATCTGACCGGAGAAGCCATTGGTGTGAAAAACGGAGGCGTATTGCAGCAGCCGCTATATGCACTTACTGTAAAGGCTAAGCCAAAAGCCATTCCGCAAACGATTGAGGCTGATATTTCTAATCTCGATGTAAATGAAGTACTGACGATCGCGGATTTGCCTGCTGGCGGTGACTACTCCTTTCATCATGATTCAGATGAGGTCGTGGCTTCTATCCTTCCTCCGCAGCAGCAGGAAACAGCTGAGATCGATGAAGAGGAATCTGCTGATGCTCAGCCTGAAGGTGAAAACAAAGAACAATAATAGCTTAAGGCGTAACCCTCCCGCGGTTACGTCTTTTGTGCTAGAATGAGAAGAATTATAGCCCGTTTATGAAGACGGGAGTTATGTGACTAAGGGAGGATTCGCCATGCTAGTGATTGCCGGTCTCGGAAACCCGGGGAAGAACTATGAAAATACACGGCATAATGTCGGATTTATGGTGATAGATCAGCTTGCAAAGGAATGGAATATAGAGCTGAATCAAAATAAATTTAACGGATTATACGGAACCGGATTTGTTTCCGGCAAAAAGGTTCTACTTGTTAAACCGCTTACATATATGAATTTATCAGGAGAATGTTTGCGGCCTTTAATGGATTACTATGATGTCGATAACGAAGATTTGACAGTCATTTACGACGATCTCGACCTTCCGACTGGCAAGATTCGGTTAAGAACGAAAGGAAGCGCCGGAGGGCACAACGGCATCAAATCACTGATCCAACATCTTGGTACATCCGAGTTTGACCGGATCCGCATCGGAATCGGCCGGCCTGTAAACGGCATGAAGGTCGTTGATTATGTGTTAGGCTCCTTTACCAAGGAGGAGGCACCTGAGATCGGGGAAGCGGTTGATAAATCTGTGAAGGCTTGTGAGGCTTCTCTGAGTAAACCGTTTTTAGAAGTCATGAACGAATTTAACGCAAAGGTATAAAATGAAACAACAAAGTCCATACTACACCAAAATGACTTTTTCATCAGGAGGTCCCTTGTATGGCTTTGCATTATTATTGTCGTCATTGCGGAGTGAAAGTAGGCAGTCTCGAATCTTCAATGGTATCGACAGACTCACTTGGATTTCAGCACTTAACAAATGAGGAAAGAAACGATATGATTTCTTATAAAGAAAATGGAGATGTCCATGTTTTGACGATATGTGAAGACTGCCAAGAGGCGCTTGACCGAAATCCGCATTACCACGAATATCACACATTTATTCAATAAAAAGCTTTGGTGTAGACACTAGACCAAAGCGTTTTTCTGTTCTCACAGGAAACAGAGAGGAGGGGCCATATGGACAACATTCAAACCTTTATAAAAGAAAGCGATGACTTTAAATCCATCATCAACGGTTTACACGAGGGCCTGAAGGAACAGCTGCTCGCGGGTCTGTCGGGTTCCGCGCGTTCTGTTTTTACTTCTGCCCTGGCTAATGAAACGAATAAGCCTATCTTTCTCATCACCCATAACTTATATCAAGCCCAGAAAGTAACAGATGATCTGACTTCACTTCTGGAGGATCGGTCTGTCCTTTTGTACCCCGTCAATGAACTCATTTCATCAGAAATCGCAGTGGCAAGCCCTGAATTGCGGGCGCAGCGATTAGATGTCATTAATAGATTAACGAATGGAGAAGCGCCGATTGTCGTTGCTCCTGTAGCTGCCATCAGAAGAATGCTGCCGCCTGTAGAGGTGTGGAAAAGCAGCCAGATGCTCATTCAAGTAGGGCATGATATCGAACCAGACCAGCTAGCGTCACGGCTGGTAGAGGTAGGGTATGAACGGTCTGATATGGTATCTGCGCCCGGAGAATTCAGTATTCGCGGAGGAATCATTGATATTTATCCGCTGACTTCAGAAAATCCGGTGAGAATTGAACTTTTTGACACTGAAGTCGATTCAATCCGCAGCTTTAATTCAGATGATCAGCGGTCAATTGAGACCCTTACCTCGATCAATATCGGTCCTGCGAAGGAATTAATTATCAGACCGGAAGAAAAAGCGCGGGCGATGGAGAAAATCGATAGCGGTCTTGCTGCGAGCTTGAAAAAATTAAAGGCTGACAAGCAAAAAGAAATACTTCATGCGAATATTTCCCACGATAAAGAACGCTTGTCTGAAGGCCAGACAGATCAGGAGCTCGTGAAGTATCTCTCATATTTCTATGAAAAGCCTGCTAGTTTACTAGATTATACACCTGAAAATACACTTCTGATTTTGGATGAAGTCAGCCGGATTCATGAGATGGAAGAACAGCTTCAAAAAGAAGAAGCAGAGTTTATAACAAATCTTCTTGAGGAAGGCAAGATTTTGCATGACATTCGTTTGTCATTCAGCTTCCAAAAAATAGTGGCTGAACAAAAACGGCCTCTGCTGTACTATTCTTTATTTTTGCGGCATGTACAGCATACGAGTCCGCAAAATATCGTCAATGTGTCAGGCCGTCAAATGCAGAGTTTCCATGGGCAAATGAACGTGCTCGCGGGTGAAATGGAGCGTTTTAAAAAATCAAATTTCACTGTTGTGTTCTTAGGAGCAAACAAGGAACGTACACAGAAATTGTCATCTGTTTTGGCTGATTATGATATCGAGGCCGCCGTGACAGACAGCAAAAAAGCGCTTGTTCAGGGACAGGTCTATATTATGGAAGGCGAGCTCCAATCGGGATTTGAGCTGCCATTAATGAAGCTTGCCGTTATTACGGAAGAAGAACTGTTCAAAAACCGTGTGAAAAAGAAGCCGCGAAAACAGAAGCTTACCAATGCAGAGCGCATCAAGAGCTATTCTGAGCTTCAAATTGGTGATTATGTCGTTCATATTAATCACGGGATCGGAAAATACCTGGGAATTGAAACCCTTGAAATCAACGGAATTCATAAAGACTATTTAAATATTCATTATCAGGGAAGTGACAAGCTTTACGTCCCTGTAGAACAAATTGATCAGGTGCAAAAATATGTCGGCTCCGAAGGAAAAGAGCCGAAGCTGTATAAATTAGGCGGAAGCGAATGGAAACGGGTTAAGAAAAAAGTAGAGACATCCGTTCAGGATATTGCTGATGACTTAATTAAGCTCTATGCCGAAAGAGAAGCGAGCAAGGGATACGCGTTTTCTCCTGACCATGAGATGCAGCGTGAATTCGAATCAGCTTTCCCTTATCAAGAGACTGAGGATCAGCTCCGTTCGATTCACGAAATCAAAAAAGACATGGAAAGAGAACGTCCGATGGACCGCTTGCTGTGCGGAGATGTGGGCTACGGTAAAACAGAGGTTGCCATACGTGCTGCGTTTAAGGCGATCGGCGACGGAAAGCAGGTAGCTCTGCTCGTCCCGACAACCATTTTGGCACAGCAGCACTATGAAACCATTAAAGAGCGCTTCCAGGACTATCCGATTAATATCGGCCTTCTCAGCAGGTTCAGAACAAGAAAAGAAGCAAACGAAACAATCAAAGGATTGAAAAACGGGACGGTTGATATCGTCATCGGGACGCATCGGCTGCTATCAAAAGATGTCGTGTATAAAGACTTAGGGCTCCTCATCATTGATGAAGAGCAGCGTTTCGGTGTAACCCATAAAGAAAAGATCAAGCAAATAAAAGCCAATGTTGATGTTTTAACGCTAACAGCAACGCCGATTCCGCGTACGCTGCATATGTCTATGCTTGGCGTAAGGGATCTTTCAGTCATCGAAACTCCGCCGGAAAACCGCTTCCCCGTACAGACGTATGTTGTGGAATACAATGGCGCTCTTGTAAGAGAGGCAATTGAACGTGAGCTTGCACGCGGGGGCCAGGTCTATTTCTTGTACAACCGGGTAGAGGACATCGAGCGGAAAGCGGATGAGATCTCAATGCTTGTCCCTGACGCAAAGGTGACGTACGCCCACGGAAAAATGACAGAAAATGAATTAGAAACCGTTATGCTAAGTTTCCTTGAAGGAGAATCAGACGTTCTCGTCAGTACAACCATTATTGAAACAGGCGTGGACATCCCGAACGTCAATACGCTGATCGTATTTGACGCCGACAAGATGGGGCTTTCTCAGCTTTACCAGCTGCGGGGGCGTGTCGGCCGTTCTAACCGTGTGGCGTATGCGTACTTCACGTACCGTCGGGATAAAGTGCTGACAGAAGTAGCTGAAAAAAGGCTGCAGGCCATTAAAGAATTCACAGAGCTAGGTTCCGGTTTTAAAATCGCAATGCGTGACTTAACCATTCGCGGAGCCGGGAATCTTCTTGGCGCCCAGCAGCATGGCTTCATCGATTCGGTCGGATTTGACCTCTATTCACAAATGCTGAAAGAGGCCATTGAAGAACGTAAAGGAGACACAGCGAAGACAGAGCAGTTTGAAACAGAAATTGATGTCGAGCTTGATGCGTATATTCCAGAAACATATATTCAAGACGGCAAACAGAAAATTGATATGTATAAACGCTTTAGATCTGTGGCGACAATCGAAGAGAAGAACGAGCTTCAGGATGAAATGATCGACCGCTTTGGAAACTATCCAAAAGAAGTCGAATACTTGTTTACTGTTGCAGAAATGAAGGTTTATGCGAGACAGGAACGTGTCGAGCTGATTAAGCAGGATAAAGACGCTGTCAGATTGACGATCTCTGAAGAAGCAAGTGCTGAAATTGACGGACAGAAGCTGTTTGAGCTTGGCAATCAATATGGCAGACAAATCGGACTGGGAATGGAAGGGAAAAAACTCAAAATCTCCATACAGACGAAAGGCCGTAGTGCCGATGAGTGGCTCGACACCGTGCTGGGCATGCTGAAGGGCTTAAAAAATGTGAAAAAGCAAACCATTTCATCAACGTAAATTTTTTGTTACTCTCTGGTGTATATTACATTTGATGTGACGGATACTAATTTCAAGCGAGGCGGAAGGTACATAAAGTAACTGCTTTAGGTCTTTCCCACATATATATACCATCAAATGAAAGAGAGGCACCAGAGATGAAAGCAACCGGTATCGTACGTCGTATTGATGACTTAGGTCGGGTCGTGATTCCTAAAGAAATTCGAAGAACTCTGAGAATCAGGGAAGGCGATCCGCTTGAGATTTTTGTGGATCGTGACGGAGAAGTGATTTTGAAAAAGTACTCTCCGATCAGTGAGCTTGGAGACTTTGCAAAAGAGTATGCAGACGCGCTTTACGACAGTCTCGGCCATTCAGTGCTGATTTGTGATCGTGATGTATATATTGCTGTGTCTGGCAGCTCCAAAAAAGATTACTTAAACAAGTCAATCAGCGAAATGCTGGAAAGAATAATGGATCAGCGCAGCTCTGTGCTTGAGAGTGATGCGAAATCAGTACAGCTTGTAAATGGCATAGATGAGGACATGAATTCTTATACTGTCGGCCCAATAGTGGCGAATGGCGATCCGATAGGTGCTGTGGTGATTTTTTCAAAAGATCAATCAATGGGCGAAGTAGAGCATAAAGCCGTTGAAACAGCAGCTGGATTTTTGGCTCGTCAAATGGAACAGTAGGTCTTATTCCTTTTATCGAAAATAGGTATGAAAAGAACAGCTCTCCTTTGAGACGCTGTTCTTTTTCATGCGTGCCGAAATAGGATTCCAAGGGTTGGGATATGGTATAATAACCTCGTTTTTATTTGTGCCGCGGTAATACGTGAACCGTATTGCCCTTGACGTTGGGAAGGAGCTTTTGGATGGACGATTCAATAGGCGTTAAACGGCATTGGGTTTGGCAGGGGGCATTTGTTTTAATTCTGGCAGGCGTCATCACAAAAATTTTAAGCGCCGTTTACAGAGTCCCGTTTCAAAACATTGTCGGCGATGTTGGATTCTATATATATCAGCAGGTATATCCCTTTCTTGGTATTGCGGTTATGCTGTCAACATCAGGATTTCCGGTCATTATTTCGAAACTGATGAATGATTATAGTGAAAAAAATCATCACACTATATTAAAAATATCAGCGTGGTTTTTGTCTTTAATCGGTATGTTATTATTTCTTTGTTTATATTTGGGTGCTGTTCCCATCGCGCTCTTTATGGGGGATTCGCATCTCGCTGAGTTAATTCAAGTGACCGCGTATGCATTTCTGTTGTTCCCATTTGTCGCGTTGCTTAGAGGCGGTTTTCAAGGGCGGCACGAAATGCTCCCTTCGGCCCTATCACAGATGACAGAGCAGTTTCTGCGAGTTGCGGTGCTCTTAGGATTATCATTTTGGCTCGTCAAAAAAGGAGCCTCACTTTATACTGCGGGAGCGGCAGCAGCTTCCGGATCTCTTGCCGGAAGTTTCGTTGCATTGATAATACTCGGATTTTTTTGGTTCAAAATGAAAAGAGACAAGCAAACGGGGAGGCAAAACGAAAATGACATCACAACAAAAGAATTGACGAAAAAACTGCTGTTATATTCGGTTACAATTTGTGTAAGCAGTTTGCTGCTTTTGTTTATCCAGCTTGTTGATGCTTTGAATTTATATGCTTTGCTATCAGGTGGTGAGGCAAGCGAAGAAGCGAAACGCCTAAAGGGAATTTATGATCGGGGACAGCCCTTGCTGCAGCTCGGCTCAGTGTTTGCCGTAAGCATTGCGACGTCACTCGTTCCGTATATTTCTATGGCTGTAAAAAACAAAGAGCTGAAGATCATGAAAGAAAAAATCACGTCATCTTTGAAACTATGCCTTGTGCTCGGTACAGGCGCATCGGCTGGATTAATTTGCATTCTTAAGCCGGTGAATATCATGCTGTTTCAAAATGGAGAAGGGACAGGCGCGTTACAAATATTTAGCAGCTCTATTTTGTTTGCATCTATGGCGGTAACGGCAGCGGCAGTCTTACAGGGCGCGGGGTACACAGTTTTTCCTGCGATAGCGGTAGGCATGGGTGTTGTAGTGAAATGGGTGTTAAACACTCTTTTGGTTCCGCGCTATGGGATTGAAGGTGCATCGCTTGCGACAGCGGCTTCCTTTGCTGCTGTCGCCGGCCTTAACTTGTATCAGCTTCGGCAAAAGGAATGGCTCGATAAGCTTAGAGGTGTTTTGATTCCGATTATTGGATCTGCTCTTTTGATGTCAGCTGTTTTGCTTGCTTATACGCGTCTCTGGACTTTCTTGTTTCCTGCAACAGGAAGAGGAGCGTCTGTGATTGAGAGTGTTTCTGCTGTTGCTATTGGTGGCGCGGTGTTTATTTATTGTATGATGAGATTGGGAATATTTACAGATGAAGAGCTGAACAGTGTGCCATTCGGCAGCAAGTTAAGCAAATTCATGAGAAGGAGAGAACAAAATGGCGGGTAAAATTACTGTCGTCGGACTTGGTGCCGGAGACATGGACCAATTGACAATTGGTATACACAAGCTGCTGACGAAGGCAGATACGCTGTATGTCAGAACCAAGGATCATCCTTTAATTGAGGAGCTTGAAAAAGAAACGAAGAATATCCGTTACTTTGACGATATATATGAGAAGCATGATCAGTTTGAGGCGGTATATGAAGAAATTGCTGACATCCTCTTTGAAGCGGCGCAGCATGAGGATGTGGTTTATGCTGTACCGGGACACCCGTTTGTCGCAGAAAAAACAGTTCAGCTGCTGACGGAGCGGCAGGAAAAGGAAAATGTTCAAGTGAAAGTCGCGGGGGGACAAAGTTTCCTTGATGCCACATTCAATGCCTTGCAAATCGACCCGATTGAAGGTTTTCAATTTGTGGATGCCGGTACATTGTCTGCGGATGAGCTAGAGCTCAGCCATCATTTGATTATATGTCAGGTTTACGACCAAATGACGGCCTCTGAGGTGAAGCTGACATTAATGGAGAAGCTGCCTGATGATTATGAGGTCGTGATCGTGACTGCAGCAGGCAGCCGTGACGAAGATATCAGGACAGTGCCATTATTTGAGCTGGACCGTAATGTCGCCTTGAATAACTTAACAAGTGTGTATATTCCGCCGATTAAAGAAGAGAAGCTGCTTTATCACGAATTCTCCACGTTCCGAAGCATCATCAGAGAGCTTCGCGGACCTAATGGATGTCCGTGGGATAAAAAGCAGACGCATCAGTCATTAAAGCAGTACATGATTGAAGAATGTTATGAGCTTCTCGAAGCAATTGACGAAGAAGACACAGACCATATGATCGAAGAGCTTGGCGACGTTTTGCTTCAGGTCTTGCTTCACGCGCAAATTGGTGAAGATGAAGGTTATTTCACAATTGATGATGTCATAAAAGGAATCAGTGAAAAAATGGTCCGAAGACATCCCCATGTGTTTAAAGATGTTAAGGTTCAGGATGAGAACGATGTATTGGCAAATTGGGAAGATATAAAAAAGGCTGAAAAAAACACATCTGAATCATCGTTATTAGACAGCGTACCGAAGACTCTTCCAGCTCTTTCGAAAGCTGCTAAATTGCAGAAAAAAGCAGCGAAGGTCGATTTTGACTGGGAAGACGTCAGCGATATTTGGGAAAAGGTAAGTGAGGAAATGAAGGAATTTTCTTCTGAGGTTTCTGAAGCTCCTCATGAACACAATCTTAAAGCCGAGTTTGGCGACATTTTGTTCGCGCTGGTGAATGTAGCCCGCTTCTACAAAATAGAGCCAGAGGAAGCGCTGACTATGACTAATGACAAATTCCGGAGACGGTTCTCATACATTGAAGAAATAGCGAAGGAAAAGGGAATCGAGCTGGCTGATATGTCTCTTGAGGACATGGACAAACTGTGGAACGAAGCAAAAGAAACTGAGAGGAGATCATAGATATGAGATTAGATAAATTTTTAAAAGTATCACGGCTGATCAAACGACGTACACTAGCGAAGGAAGTAGCTGACCAAGGACGAATCTCTATAAACGGAAACCAGGCGAAAGCAAGCTCTGATGTAAAACCGGGAGATGAACTAACGGTCCGCTTCGGACAAAAGCTTGTAACGGTTCAAGTTAATGAATTGAAAGACACGACGAAAAAAGAAGAAGCTGCAAACATGTACACGATTCTAAAAGAAGAAAAACTCGGCGAATAGGCTTGTTCTAAAAAAATCCCCTACCTCATACAATGCAGTAATAATGCTAAAAGTATCGAGGATATGGGGGCTGAATAGATGAATTCATATTATGATCAAAAAGGTTCTTCGTCTGTTCCGGAACAGCATGATGTGACAATGAAAGGCCGGAAGCATTTAGATATTTCTGGGGTTAAGCATGTGGAGAGCTTCGATAATGAAGAATTCCTGCTAGAAACGGTGATGGGAATGCTCTCCGTCAGAGGCCAAAACCTGCAGATGAAAAATCTAGATGTGGAAAAAGGGATTGTTTCTATTAAAGGCAGGGTATTTGATTTAGTGTACTTAGACGAACAACAAGGGGATAAAGCTAAAGGGTTTTTTAGCAAGTTGTTTAAATGACGCTGACGACACAATTCTATACAATGCTGGCGATGTCCGGTATGGGTCTCTGGCTTGGTGCTTCGCTTGATACATACCGGCTCTTTGTCATTCGTGCTAAAACAGCCAGATGGCTATTATTTATTCATGATATTCTTTTCTGGATTGTGCAAGGGCTGCTTTTCTTTTATGTCTTGCTTCATGTAAATGAGGGAGAATTCAGAATTTACATCTTTTTAGCGGTTCTGCTGGGCATTGCGACGTATCAGAGCCTTTGCAAACGAATCTATATAAAAATACTGAAATTCGTCATTTACCTTGTTGTTTCTGTTTATCAATTCTTCAAAAAACTCATTCAGCACGTGTTATTTCGTCCTATTGTGTGGACATGCGGAGCGATCATCTGGATGGCGGCATTTTTATTCAAAAAAACATACCGCCTGATCGGTTTTCTCCTGCTGTGTCTTTATAAAATAGTCATGGTTCTGTGTTTTCCGATCCGTTTTATCGTGAAACAATGTTTGAAACTTCTTCCTGTGAGAATGCGTCTAACTTTTAGACGTTTATTTGAAAAAGGTGCAGGATTTCTCAAAAAGAAGAAGAAACTATTGATAACCATAAGAACGACCATCACAAGTTTTTTGAAGAGATGAAAGGAGGACCGTCTGGTTTGAATTTTTCCAGGGAACGAACGATAACTGAAATACAAAACGACTATAAAGAACAAGTGGAACGGCAGAATCAGCTGAAGAAAAGAAGACGCAAAGGGCTGTACAGACGGTTGACTGTATTCGGCGCCCTAGTATTCCTGACGGCAATTGTGCTGGCAAGCTCTGTATGGTCCCAAACATCTTCCCTTAGCGCAAAAGAAGAAAAGAAAGAACAGCTTGAAAAAGAACTGAAAAATTTAAAGACAAAACAAGCGGATTTAAAAGAAGAAATATCCAAATTGAAGGATGAGGATTACGTCACAGAGCTTGCCAGAAGGGACTTATTCATGTCTGGAGACGGAGAAATTATCTTCAATGTGGAGAAGAAGAGCAAGTAGCCTTGTTGACACTTAAATTTTTATTTAGGTATAATTAAGCAAACGATCTTTTTATAAGCCTAAGGAGGAGCACTTTTTTTATGTCGATTGAAGTTGGCAGCAAGTTGCAAGGGAAAATTACAGGTATTACAAATTTTGGAGCATTTGTTGAATTGCCTGGAGGCTCAACCGGTCTCGTTCACATTAGTGAGGTAGCTGATAATTATGTCAAAGACATTAACGACCACTTAAAAGTCGGCGACCAAGTTGAAGTGAAAGTCATCAACGTTGAAAAAGACGGGAAAATTGGTTTATCTATTAAAAAAGCTAAAGACCGTCCGCAAGCCAGACCTAGAAATGATTTCCGTCCGAAAGAATCTTTTGAACAGAAAATGAATAAGTTTTTAAAAGACAGCGAAGATCGCTTGTCATCTTTAAAACGCAATACGGAATCAAAACGTGGAGGGCGCGGAGCAAGAAGAGGATAACTTGCTGCTTTCTATAAAATAAATGAAGCATCCGTTCATCCCGACGGATGCTTTTTTATTATCCTCACCCTCTCCAATAGTTAGAAAATTACAACATTAAAGTTTCTGTTGACGAAAGAGACAAACCTTTGTATTATATAACTTGTGCTTAGAAGCACAAAACAATATGGCGGTGTAGCTCAGCTGGCTAGAGCGTACGGTTCATACCCGTGAGGTCGGGGGTTCGATCCCCTCCGCCGCTACCATATTTGTTTGGCCCGTTGGTCAAGCGGTTAAGACACCGCCCTTTCACGGCGGTAACACGGGTTCGAATCCCGTACGGGTCATCCTAAAAAATCGGTTTCTCTTGCAGAAACCGATTTTTTTCATTTTTAGACAACATTCCAGAAATTCTTTTGATAAACGAATATCAAGGCAGAAACCGTCGAAGATTTCTTCGGTATTGTTACCTTCTTTTGACAAAATCCTATCTGTGCATTCGCTATAATGACAGGCAACGAATATAACAGGTGGGAGATGAGAGGAATGGAAAAAGCAGAAAGAAGAGTGAACGGGCCAATGGCGGGACAGGCTTTGGAAAAACTCCAATCGTTTTTTAACAGGGGAACGAAGCTGGTGACCCATCATTTGCATTCACTGTTTTTCTATAAAGGATTCATTTATGTCGTCATCGGATTTTTGCTTGGACGAGCTTTCATATTATCCGAGGTGCTTCCTTTCGCACTTCCTTTCTTTGGAGCGATGCTTCTCATCAGAAGAGACAAAGCGTTTTATGCGGTTTTGGCCGTGCTTGCAGGTGCGCTGACTATATCTCCGAAGCACTCATTGCTCATACTAGCGGCATTGCTGGCATTCTTCGTATTTTCTAAAGTGGCCGCCTTCATTACCGACGATCGTGTAAAAGCACTCCCGATTGTCGTGTTCTTTTCCATGGCTGCAGCAAGAGCCGGGTTTGTTTATGCCCAAAATGGCGCATTTACAACCTATGATTATGTAATGGCTGTCGTTGAGGCTGGACTATCGTTTATCTTAACATTGATTTTCCTTCAGAGCCTTCCAGTTTTCACTGTGAAAAAAGTGAAACAATCATTAAAAATAGAGGAAATCATTTGCTTTATGATCCTGATTGCTTCTGTGTTAACGGGACTGGCCGGCTTGTCCTACCAAGGGATGCAGGCAGAACATATATTGGCTCGCTATGTTGTATTGAGTTTTTCCTTTATTGGCGGAGCAAGCATTGGATGTACGGTTGGCGTCGTGACCGGCCTGATTCTTGGTTTGGCGAATATTGGAAACCTCTATCAAATGAGTCTGCTTGCTTTTTCCGGTTTATTAGGCGGCTTGCTGAAGGAAGGGAAAAAAGCAGGTGCGGCGATCGGCCTGATCGTTGGGTCGCTTCTTATATCTTTATATGGTGAAGGCTCTGCCGGTCTGATGACAACGCTCTATGAGTCACTAATCGCAGTCGGCCTGTTTTTGCTCACACCTCAATCTATTACAAGGAAAGTGGCGAGATATATTCCGGGAACTGTGGAGCATCTTCAAGAGCAGCAGCAATACGCAAGAAAAATCCGAGATGTCACTGCTCAGAAGGTAGACCAGTTCTCCAATGTATTTCACGCGCTGTCTGAAAGCTTTGCAACCTTTTACCAAGCATCAGACGAACAGACAGATGACAGCGAAGTGGATCTGTTTTTAAGCAAAATCACGGAGCATTCCTGTCAGACGTGTTACAAGAAAAACAGGTGCTGGGTACAGAACTTTGATAAAACATATGATTTAATGAAACAAGTTATGCTTGAAACAGAAGAAAAAGAATATGCATCAAACCGAAGGCTGAAAAAAGAGTTTCATCAGCATTGTTCTAAATCAAAGCAGGTTGAAGAGCTGATTGAGGATGAACTCGCACATCATCATGCCCATTTGACGCTCAAGAAAAAAGTCCAGGACAGCAGGCGTCTTGTTGCCGAACAGCTTTTAGGCGTTTCTGAGGTCATGGCCGACTTTTCTCGGGAAATAAAAAGAGAGCGAGAACAGCACTTTCTGCAGGAAGAGCAAATCATAGAGGCACTTCAGCATTTCGGAATTGAGATTCAGCATGTAGAGATCTATAGCCTCGAACAAGGAAATATCGATATTGAAATGACGATTCCGTTCAGCGGACATGGAGAAAGTGAAAAAATCATTGCCCCTATGCTTTCTGACATTCTGGAAGAACAAATTCTTGTGAAAGCCGAACAGCACTCTCCGCATCCGAATGGATACAGCCATGTCGCCTTTGGATCAACTAAATCATACAGGGTGTCTACAGGTGCAGCACACGCTGCGAAGGGCGGCGGCCTTGTCTCCGGCGACAGCTACAGCATGATGGAGCTAGGAGCCAGAAAATATGCTGCGGCAATCAGTGACGGAATGGGCAATGGCGCAAGAGCGCACTTTGAAAGCAATGAAACGATCAAGCTTCTTGAAAAAATCCTTGAATCCGGCATTGATGAAAAAATAGCAATTAAAACGATTAACAGCATACTGTCCCTAAGGACAACTGACGAGATATATTCCACACTTGACCTATCTATTATCGATCTACAAGATGCAAGCTGTAAATTTTTGAAGGTTGGATCGACGCCTAGCTTTATCAAACGGGGTGATCAGGTCATGAAAGTTCAAGCGAGCAATCTGCCAATCGGTATTATTAATGAATTCGATGTGGAGGTTGTGAGTGAACAGTTAAAAGCGGGTGACCTCTTAATTATGATGAGTGATGGCATTTTTGAGGGGCCTAAGCATGTGGAAAATCACGACTTATGGATGAAGCGTAAAATGAAAGGGTTGAAAACAAATGACCCGCAGGAGATTGCCGATTTGCTTATGGAAGAAGTCATCCGCACAAGGTCCGGCCAAATTGAGGACGATATGACTGTTGTTGTCGTCCGGATTGATCACAATACACCGAAGTGGGCATCCATTCCTGTTCCGGCAATCTTTCAAAACAAACAAGAAATTTCATAACGCTTTCGTATAAATCAAATTTCTTCTGGCGAAGATGGGAATATATGAATCTGAGAATCCGCGTATTCTCCAGGAGGAATGAATGTGAATAACGGACATTTAAATCAAATTTTGCTGATAACGGATGGCTGCTCGAACCATGGGGAAGACCCGCTTGCAATGGCTGCTTTTGCTAAAGAGCAGGGGATTACGGTAAACGTCATAGGTATAATGGAAGAAAATCAAATTGACCCTGAGGCTATGAAGGAAGTTGAAGGGATTGCACTTGCCGGAGGCGGCGTGCACCAGGTCGTTTATGCATCTCAGCTTTCACAAACCGTTCAAATGGTAACAAAAAAAGCGATGACGCAAACCCTGCAAGGTGTCGTCAATCAAGAACTGAAACAAATTCTCGGAAAGAATGTGGAAATGGAAGAGCTTTCTCCGGAAAAACGCGGCGAAGTCATGGAAGTGGTAGACGAGCTTGGAGAAACGGTGCATCTTCAGGTTTTGGTTCTTGTTGATACAAGTGCAAGTATGGCGCCAAAGCTTCCAACAGTAAAAGAGGCGCTGATTGATTTGTCTGTCAGCCTCAATTCCCGAATCGGGAATAACGAATTTGCGATGTGTATATTTCCCGGGAAAAAACAAGAGGTCGAGCTTGTGCTGAACTGGACACCGAAGCTGCAATCTCTTTCCACCCTCTTTGCAAAGCTTTCGACAGGAGGCATCACGCCGACAGGTCCGGCGATTCGTGAAGCGACACTGCAATTTGAAAAAATACGCTCAAGAAGGGGCATGCTGGCAGATGATGAACGACGCTTTGACGAGTTTGGCATGTAGCCTAAAGCCTGGTACGACAATCAAAGGCAAGTGGAATGGAAACACTTATACATTGCGTAAACAGCTTGGTAAAGGGGCCAATGGAATTGTGTATTTGGCAGAAGCATCAGATGGACATGTTGCCTTAAAGGTGAGTGATGACAGCCTGTCGATTACTTCTGAAGTGAATGTCTTGAAATCTTTCTCAAAGGCCCAGTCCGTTACGATGGGGCCTTCTTTTTTTGATACGGATGATGCCTATATTCCCAGTGCCAATACGAAAGTTTCATTTTATGCAATGGAATACATAAAAGGGCCGCTGCTTTTGAAGTATGTCAGTGATAAAGGAGCAGAATGGATACCGGTATTAATGATTCAGCTATTATCCAGTTTATCGCTGCTTCACCAGCAAGGATGGATATTCGGCGATCTTAAACCTGATAATCTGATCGTAACTGGCCCCCCCGCAAGGATCCGCTGTATTGATGTGGGCGGCACGACAAAGGAGGGCCGGGCGATAAAAGAGTATACGGAGTTTTATGACAGAGGCTATTGGGGGTATGGAACAAGAAAGGCAGAGCCATCCTACGATTTGTTCGCGGTTGCTATGATTATGATCAACAGTGTGCACAAAAAAGAATTTAAGAAAACAAACCAGCCCAAAGAACAGCTTAGGTCGCTCGTTGAAGGAAACCCGTTGCTGCATAAGTATAAAAAAGTGCTTCTTTCAGCCTTGAACGGAGAATATCAATCGGCAGATGAAATGAAGAAGGATATGCTCGACGCGGGGCAAAAAGCAGTACAAAGAAAACAACCTATAAAAACATCACCGCAGCCTGCCGCACGACAGAGGCAGCAAAAACCTCGTCAAGGAAAAGTAGCGAAGACCCGGTACACCCCAAAACAGAAACCGGCTAAGTCTGGGGGGTTATTTGAAACAACGCTCATCGTGATCAGTGTTTTAGCGCTTTATTTCGCCTACATTATCTTTTTCTTAATCTGAATGGCGCAAACTCCAGAGCCTATGCTTCTTCTTTGCTTGGAGGGATTGAAAGTGATAGGATATGAATATCTTTAAAATACCTGCTCATTGTGAGGAGGACATTGTGAAAAGTGTCAAAGATTTTTTAAACAAACACAATCTTACGTTAAAAGGGGCGACAATTATTGTAGGCGTTTCCGGCGGTCCGGACTCAATGGCTCTTCTTCACGCATTGCATACTTTATGCGGCCGTTCAGCAAATATTATTGCAGCTCACGTTGATCATCGGTTCAGAGGCGCGGAATCCGAGGAGGATATGCGTTTTGTCCAAGCTTATTGTAAGGCTCAACAGCTCGTGTGTGAAACGGCTCAAATCAATGTAACCGCATATGCACAGGAAAAAGGACTCAATAAGCAGGCTGCAGCACGTGATTGCCGCTATCAGTTTTTTGAGGAAATCATGTCAAAGCACCAAGCGGACTATCTGGCGCTTGCTCATCATGGAGATGACCAGGTTGAAACAATGCTTATGAGATTGGCTAAGGGCGCGCTTGGAACGGGGCTTGCGGGAATGCAGCCGGTTAGACGTTTTGGGACGGGGCGGATCATCAGGCCGTTCCTAACGATTACAAAGGAAGAGATCCTTCGCTATTGCCGTGAAAACGGCTTGAGCTACCGGACGGATGAAAGCAACGCCAAAGATGACTACACAAGAAACAGATTCAGAAAAACAGTGCTCCCGTTCTTGAAAAAGGAGTCTCCGGATGTGCATAAAAGGTTTCAGAAAGTGAGTGAAGCACTGACGGAAGATGAGCAATTCTTACAGTCATTAACGAAAGATGAAATGAATAAAGTAATCACAAGCCAGTCTAATACATCAGTTGAAATCAATTCCTCTCAATTGCTTGCCCTCCCGATGCCTTTACAAAGAAGAGGAGTTCAACTAATATTAAACTATCTTTATGAAAACGTTCCATCATCCTTTTCAGCCCATCACATTCAACAGTTTCTTGATTGGGCGGAAAATGGCGGTCCTTCAGGAGTATTGGACTTTCCGAAAGGGCTGAAGGTGGTCAAATCATATCAGACATGTTTGTTTACATTTGAACAATGGCAGTGCAAAAATGTTCCCTTTGAATACCAAATAAGCGGAGCTGCTGATGAAACGGCAGTGCTCCCCAATGGATATCTGATAGAGGCAAAGCATTATACGGATTCGCCTGAAGAACATGGGAATGCTGTTTTTATCACAAGTGAAAAAAAGGTGCAATTTCCCTTAACTATCCGGACAAGAAAAGCTGGAGACCGGATCAAACTAAAAGGGATGAACGGCTCAAAAAAGGTAAAGGATATATTTATTGATAAGAAAATGCCTCTCCAAGAAAGAGACAACTGGCCGATTGTGACGGACGCAAGCGGTGAAATTATCTGGATACCTGGCTTGAAAAAATCAATTTTTGAAGATCTTGTGATTCCAAACAGCGACCGCATTGTATTACAATATAGACAGCATGAAAAGTGTAGGGGGCAAGCAAAATCATGATGAAACATGATATCGAGAAAGTATTGATCTCAGAGGCAGAGATACAAGAGAAAGTAAAAGAGTTAGGCGCAGAATTAACGAGCGAGTATCAAGATACATTTCCGTTGGCAATCGGTGTGTTAAAAGGAGCACTTCCTTTTATGGCGGATCTTATCAAGCATATTGATACATATTTGGAAATGGATTTCATGGATGTATCAAGCTATGGAAATTCTACGGTTTCTTCTGGAGAAGTCAAAATCATTAAAGATTTGGATACATCTGTAGAGGGCCGGGACATCTTAATTATTGAAGATATCATCGACAGTGGGTTAACCTTAAGTTATCTCGTAGAGCTCTTCCGATACCGTAAAGCAAAATCAATTAAGATTGTTACCCTTTTGGATAAACCGAGCGGAAGAAAAGCGGACATCAAAGCAGACTTTGTAGGTTTTGAAGTTCCTGACGCGTTTGTAGTGGGTTACGGACTTGATTATGCTGAGCGCTATCGCAATCTGCCTTATATCGGAGTGTTAAAACCGGCAGTTTATGAAAGCTGATCGGCAGCCTGCTTCCGAGATGGTTATTGTTTGTATTGGAATGATTTTCTATGGTACTATTGAACATAGTTGTGCTTACTGTGGGAGGAGGTAAGGAATGAATCGGGTCTTCCGTAATACCATTTTTTATTTACTTATTTTATTAGTAGTAATCGGGGTTGTGAGCTACTTCCAGACCTCAAATCCGAAAACAGAAAATATGTCGTACAGTACGTTCATCAAAAACCTGGATGACGGGAAAGTTGATAGCGTATCGGTTCAGCCTGTCAGAGGTGTTTATGAGGTAAAAGGGCAGCTGAAAAACTACGACAAAGATCAATACTTTTTGACTCATGTTCCTGAAGGAAAGGGAGCAGACCAGATATTTAACGCTTTGAAAAAAACGGACGTAAAGGTTGATCCCGCTCAAGAAACAAGCGGATGGGTGACATTTCTGACGACCATCATCCCGTTTGTTATTATCTTTATTCTGTTTTTCTTCCTGCTCAATCAGGCTCAAGGCGGCGGCAGCCGTGTCATGAACTTTGGTAAGAGTAAGGCGAAGCTGTATACAGAGGAAAAGAAACGCGTCAAATTTAAAGACGTTGCAGGGGCTGACGAAGAAAAGCAAGAACTCGTTGAAGTTGTTGAGTTTCTGAAAGATCCCCGCAAGTTTGCCGAGCTTGGCGCCAGAATACCGAAAGGCGTGCTTTTAGTCGGACCTCCGGGTACCGGTAAAACATTGCTCGCCAAGGCTTGTGCAGGTGAAGCCGGTGTACCTTTCTTCAGCATCAGCGGATCTGATTTCGTTGAAATGTTTGTAGGTGTCGGTGCTTCCCGTGTGCGTGACTTGTTTGAAAATGCGAAAAAGAATGCGCCATGTTTGATTTTCATTGATGAAATTGACGCAGTGGGACGCCAGCGTGGAGCGGGTCTCGGCGGCGGACACGATGAACGTGAACAGACGCTAAACCAATTGCTTGTTGAAATGGACGGATTCAGCGCTAATGAAGGAATTATCATCATTGCTGCGACGAACCGTGCGGACATCTTGGACCCAGCCTTACTTCGTCCGGGACGTTTTGACCGTCAAATCACAGTGGATCGTCCAGATGTCATTGGCCGTGAAGCTGTATTGAAAGTCCATGCGAGAAACAAACCGCTGGATGAAACGGTTAACCTTAAATCAATTGCCATGAGAACACCAGGCTTCTCAGGCGCTGACTTAGAAAATCTCTTGAATGAAGCTGCGCTTGTGGCGGCTCGTCAAAATAAGAAAAAAATCGATGCGCGTGATATTGACGAAGCGACGGACCGTGTAATTGCCGGACCTGCTAAGAAGAGCCGCGTTATCTCCAAGAAAGAACGCAATATCGTGGCTTATCACGAAGGCGGACACACTGTTATCGGACTCGTTTTAGATGAGGCAGATATGGTTCATAAAGTAACGATTGTACCTCGGGGTCAGGCTGGCGGTTATGCTGTTATGCTGCCAAGAGAAGACCGTTACTTCCAAACGAAGCCGGAGCTGCTTGATAAAATTGTCGGCCTCTTGGGCGGGCGTGTTGCTGAAGAGATTATCTTCGGTGAAGTCAGCACAGGAGCGCACAATGACTTCCAGCGTGCGACGAATATTGCAAGACGAATGGTTACGGAATTCGGTATGTCAGAAAAACTGGGGCCGTTGCAATTTGGACAGTCTCAGGGCGGTCAGGTATTCTTAGGCCGTGATTTCAACAACGAACAGAACTACAGTGATCAAATCGCTTACGAAATTGATCAGGAAATTCAGCGCATCATCAAAGAATGTTATGAACGCGCGAAACAAATCCTGACTGAAAATCGTGACAAGCTTGAATTGATTGCCCAAACGCTTCTGAAAGTTGAAACGCTTGACGCTGAACAAATCAAACACCTTGTCGATCATGGAACATTGCCAGAACGCAATTTCTCTGATGATGAGAAGAATGATGATGTGAAAGTAAACATTCTGACAAAAACAGAAGAAAAGAAAGACGATACGAAAGAATAATTCGCTTTCTCTCTAAAAACTGCCGGCTGACGCTGGCAGTTTTTTTATGTAAATGATGGGCTCAGCTGCGTCTTTTACAATCATCCAATTCTGGTATCGATTTGTTTACAAATGAGCCGCTGATCGTGTATGGTATTGTAGAATGTTTGTAAAAAGTAAAGTAGAGAAACTATTCAAAAGTGGTGATAGAGGTTGTTACTGGTTATCGATGTTGGGAACACCAATACTGTACTTGGTGTATATCATGATGGAAAATTAGAATATCACTGGCGTATAGAAACAAGCAGGCATAAAACAGAAGATGAGTTTGGAATGATTTTACGCTCGTTATTTGAGCATTCCGGGCTTATGTTTGAACAGATAGATGGCATCATTATTTCATCAGTAGTGCCGCCAATCATGTTTGCGTTAGAAAGAATGTGCACAAAATACTTTCATATCGAACCGCAAATTGTCGGTCCGGGTATGAAAACTGGTTTAAATATAAAATACGACAATCCGAAAGAAGTGGGGGCAGACAGAATCGTAAATGCTGTCGCTGCGATACACTTATACGGCAATCCATTAATTGTCGTTGATTTCGGAACGGCCACAACGTACTGCTATATTGATGAAAATAAACAATACATGGGCGGGGCGATTGCTCCTGGGATTACAATTTCGACAGAGGCGCTTTACTCACGTGCAGCGAAGCTACCGCGTATCGAAATTACCCGGCCCGACAATATTATCGGTAAAAACACTGTAAGCGCGATGCAATCTGGAATTTTATTTGGCTATGTAGGCCAAGTGGAAGGAATCGTTAAGCGAATGAAATGGCAGGCAAAACAGGAACCAAAGGTCATTGCGACAGGAGGACTGGCGCCGCTCATTGCAAACGAATCAGATTGTATTGATATCGTTGATCCATTCCTAACCCTAAAAGGGCTGGAATTGATTTATGAAAGAAACCGCGTAGGAAGTGTATAGGAGGTTTTGTAATGGATTATTTAGTAAAAGCACTTGCGTATGACGGAAAAGTTCGGGCTTATGCAGCGAGAACGACTGATATGGTAAATGAAGGACAGAGACGCCATGGTACGTGGCCGACAGCATCCGCTGCATTAGGGCGCACAATGACAGCTTCACTTATGCTCGGCGCTATGCTGAAGGGCGAAGATAAGCTGACTGTGAAAGTCGAGGGCGGAGGTCCGATTGGAGCTATTGTAGCTGATGCCAATGCCAAAGGAGAAGTCAGAGCCTATGTCTCTAACCCACAAGTTCATTTCGATTTAAATGAACAAGGCAAGCTTGATGTCAGACGTGCGGTTGGAACAAGCGGAACGTTAAGTGTTGTAAAAGATTTAGGTTTGCGTGAGTTCTTCACAGGACAAGTAGAAATCGTTTCAGGAGAATTAGGAGATGATTTTACTTACTATCTTGTGTCATCTGAGCAGGTTCCTTCATCAGTGGGTGTAGGCGTGCTCGTCAATCCTGACAATACCATTCTTGCGGCAGGGGGCTTTATTATTCAGCTGATGCCGGGAACAGATGATGAAACCATCACAAAAATTGAACAGCGCCTATCTCAAGTTGAGCCGATTTCTAAGCTCATCCAAAAGGGATTGACACCGGAAGAAATTTTAGAAGAAGTCCTAGGCGAGAAACCAGAGATTTTGGAAACGATGCCTGTCAGATTCCATTGTGCTTGTTCAAAAGAACGGTTCGAAACAGCCATTTTAGGACTAGGCAAAAAAGAAATTCAAGATATGATAGAAGAAGATGGACAAGCCGAAGCAGTATGCCATTTTTGTAATGAAAAGTACTTATTTACAAAAGAAGAGCTGGAAGGGCTTCGTGACCAAACTACCCGCTAAGCTCTTTAGCGGGTTTTTAATTTGAGAAAAGGGGCTGAAAGCAGGTTTGAAATCAAGAACAATCTGGACCATTATTTTAGGGGCGCTGTTGGTTTGCTGTATTGCTGTTGCGTATACGCTGACGAAATCCCAAGCCGGCGCATCGTCATCCGGTGAGTCTATTGCGACTATCGGAGGCAAGAGTGTGACAAGAGAAGAATGGCTGAAAGAAATGGAAGACCAGTATGGGAAGTCAACGCTTGAAGATATGATCAATGTCCGAGTCGTTGAGCAACTGGCCAAAAAGAACAACCTTAAAGTATCCAAAAGCGAAATTGATCGGGAGTTTTTGCTGATCAAAGCGGTCAATAATTCCTTTTACGAAGATGAACATACGACTGAGAAAGAGTGGAAAGACCAAATTCGTTATAATATCCTCCTTGAACAATTGTTAACAAGGGATATCGACATCTCAAACAAAGAATTGGAATCATTTTATCATAAAAATAAGGAACTATATCAGTTTGATGATTCGTATCGAATTCGGCACATTGTTGTAAAAGATGAAGAAGAAGCGAGAGAAGTCCTGAAAGAACTGAAAGGCGGCTCAAGCTTTGAAGCTGCCGCGGCGGAGAGATCTACTGACAGATATACATCACCATACGGCGGAGATTTAGGTTTTGTCACAGAGGCATCAGACAACATTCCGTCAGCATATATTGAAGAGGCGAAAACACTCAAAACGGATGAATGGTCTCAGGAACCCATTAAGGTCAGCAATGGATATGCCATTATCCAGCTTAAAGAAAAACTAAAAGCAAGAACATTCTCATATGATGAAGTAAAGGACCAGATCAGACGGCAAATCGCAATGGATCAGCTTGGCGATAAAGCGACAGTTAAAACACTTTGGAAAGAAGCCGATGTATCTTGGTTTTATGGGGAAAAAAGTACTAATTGATTGACAAAAAATTTTGAAATTGATAGATTATATACATAATACCAATACAAATAGTCGGAAATTGAGGTGTCGAGAATGGTACGTGTAGCAAACTCCATTACTGAATTAATTGGGAATACGCCAATCGTTAAATTAAATCGCCTTGCAGATGAAAACAGTGCGGATGTATATCTAAAGCTTGAATACATGAACCCTGGAAGCAGTGTAAAAGACCGTATCGGTTTAGCCATGATTGAAGCGGCTGAAAAAGAAGGAAAATTAAAAGCCGGTGATACAATCATTGAACCGACAAGCGGAAATACTGGAATCGGGCTTGCAATGGTTGCTGCTGCTAAAGGATTAAAAGCTATTTTGGTTATGCCTGATACAATGAGCATGGAGCGCCGCAACCTTCTTCGCGCATACGGCGCAGAGCTTGTGCTGACTCCTGGTGCGGAAGGCATGAAAGGTGCCATTCAGAAAGCTGAAGAGCTTGCTGAAAAGCACGGATACTTTGTGCCGCAGCAGTTCAACAACCCATCTAACCCAGAAATTCACCGCCAAACAACGGGTAAAGAAATCGTCGAGCAATTCGGTGACGACCAGCTTGACGCATTTGTAGCCGGAATTGGCACAGGCGGAACGATTACGGGAGCTGGCGAAGTACTGAAGGAAGCATACCCTTCCATCAAGATTTACGCTGTTGAACCGTCAGATTCCCCAGTGCTTTCAGGAGGAAAACCAGGCCCTCACAAAATTCAGGGAATCGGAGCTGGATTCGTGCCGGACATCTTAAACACTGAAGTATACGATGAAATCTTCCCTGTGAAGAATGAAGAAGCATTCGAGTATGCCCGCAGAGCTGCACGTGAAGAAGGAATTCTCGGAGGCATCTCATCAGGTGCGGCAATTTATGCTGCACTTCAAGTAGCGAAAAAACTCGGAAAAGGCAAAAAAGTATTGGCCATCATTCCAAGTAACGGTGAACGTTATCTAAGCACGCCGCTGTATCAATTCGATTAAAAAAAGCCAAAACTCCCGGTTCGCCGGGAGTTTTTTTATTTCGTGCATCAAATATGCCATGTCTGCGACGAATGTTATTCTTGGAAGAGAAATTCACTTTTTTCACTAACAACATTGCTTTACAATGAAAACAAGCAAAAAAGAAAATAGAGGAATGATACAAATGGCACAACGCAGACCGGCAGGCAAAAAAGTACCTTTTCAAAAAGACTCATTCTTACAACAATTTGAGAAACTTGCGCAATCCCGAAAACATCATGTACTTCTCGAAAGTGCAAGAGGCGGCAGATACAGTATAGCCGGTCTTGATCCAATTGCGACTGTAAAAGGAAAAGACGGAATAACGACTATTAAGCATTGTGATGACATGCTGTTTAGAGAAGGTGACCCATTACGGGCTTTCCACAGCTGGTTTAAAACACTGGAAACAGAAACGAATCATGAGTTCCCCGACTTTCAAGGCGGAGCAATCGGGTTTCTCAGCTATGATTACGCACGTTATATTGAAAATTTTAAAATGCTCTCGTTAGATGATCTAGAAACGCCAGATATTTATTTTCTTGTTTTTGATGATATAGCGGTTTATGACCATCAAGAAGAGTCTCTATGGCTGATTACTCATGTAAATGGTTCTGACCAGGAAACAGCGGATGTGAAGCTATCTGAGTTAGAGCAGATGTGGCTGACTGAGCTTCCCGCTGTCCCTTCGCGAGAGATGAAGCCTAAAACGGATGGTTCCTTCGCGGCGCCATTTACCGAGGATGGATTCTCACAAGCTGTAGAGAAAATCAAACAATACATTGCCAACGGAGATGTGTTTCAAGTTAATCTATCAATAAGGCAGTCACAGTCACTGCCAGCTCATCCATATCAAATTTACAAAACCTTGAGAGAAGTAAATCCTTCTCCGTACATGGCGTATTTAGAAACGCCTGATTTCCAAATCATTTGCGGATCGCCTGAACTGCTTGTCAGCAAAAACGGCAAACGATTAGAGACGAGACCGATCGCTGGCACCCGTTCCAGAGGGAAAACGAATGAAGAAGATGAGGCGCTTGCAAACGAATTGATCCACAACGAAAAAGAACGCGCGGAACATGTCATGCTGGTTGATCTTGAGCGAAATGATCTGGGAAGAGTATCACGTTACGGGTCTGTGCGCGTGAATGAATTCATGGCGATTGAAAAATACTCGCATGTGATGCACATTGTGTCTAACGTCCAGGGTGAACTGCAGGATGGGTATGATGCTGTAGATATTATTCATGCTGTGTTTCCTGGGGGGACCATTACAGGTGCACCAAAAGTAAGGACAATGGAAATTATAGAAGAACTTGAGCCGACACGCCGCGGGCTTTATACTGGATCTATAGGATGGTTTGGATATAATCACGATCTGCAGTTTAATATCGTTATTCGAACCATTTATGCAACCGGAGGGCAGGCATTTATGCAGTCCGGCGCAGGAGTTGTGATTGATTCTGTTCCAAAGCATGAATACAGGGAATCATTCAAAAAAGCTTTTGCGATGCAAAAGGCGTTAGAGCTGAGCAAAGAAGAGACAAAAATTAGATGAGGTGAGCGGAGAAATGATTTTAATGATTGATAACTACGATTCATTCACGTACAACTTGGTACAGTATTTGGGCGAGCTTGGGGAAGAGCTGGTTGTGAAACGCAACGACAGCATCACAATCGAAGAAATTGAAGAACTGTCTCCGGACTTTCTGATGATATCTCCCGGACCGTGCAGCCCTGATGAGGCGGGAATCAGCCTCGAAGCCATTAAACATTTTGCAGGGGAAATTCCTATTTTCGGTGTGTGCCTCGGACATCAATCCATTGCACAAGTGTTCGGTGGCGACGTGGTTAGGGCAGAACGGCTTATGCACGGGAAAACCTCGGATATCGAGCATGACGGCAAGACCATTTTTGAAGGGTTAAAGAATCCCCTTGTTGCGACACGTTACCACTCGCTGATCGTAAAACCTGAGACGCTGCCAAGCTGTTTTACAGTAACAGCCCAAACGAAAGAAGGAGAAATCATGGCTATTCGCCACAATGACCTCCCGATAGAGGGCGTGCAATTTCACCCCGAGTCTATCATGACCTCCTTTGGAAAAGAAATGCTCAGAAATTTTATTGAGACATACCGCAAGGAAGTTATTGCGTGATGATATATGTGAACGGCCGGTATATGGAGGAGAAAGATGCAGTTCTTTCTCCTTTTGACCATGGTTTTTTATACGGGATCGGTGTTTTCGAAACCTTCAGGCTCTACGAAGGCTGCCCGTTTTTGATTGATTGGCATATAGAACGGCTTGAACGCGCGCTTAAGGATCTGCAAATTGAATATACTGTTTCAAAGCATGAGATCCTTGAGATGTTGGACAAGCTGCTAAAGCTAAATGATATCAAGGATGGAAATGCCCGCGTCAGACTGAACATATCAGCGGGGATCAGCGATAAAGGCTTTGTCGCCCAGACGTACGATAAGCCGACCGTTTTATGCTTTGTGAATCAGCTGAAACCAGAAAGCCTCCCATTGCACAAAGAAGGAAAGGTTTTATCGATACGGAGAAACACTCCAGAGGGATCGTTCCGGTTAAAATCTCATCATTATCTAAATAATATGTATGCGAAACGGGAGATTGGAAATAACCCGCGTGTCGAGGGAATATTCTTAACGGAGGATGGAGCTGTTGCAGAGGGTATCATATCTAATGTCTTCTGGAGAAAAGGCAGCTGTATCTATACGCCATCTCTTGATACTGGTATTCTGGACGGCGTCACGAGGCGTTTTATCATAGAAAATGCAAAGAATGCAGGTTTGGATCTCAAAACGGGCCGATATGAGCTAGAAGCTCTCTTGACAGCTGACGAAGCGTGGATGACGAACTCGGTTCTTGAAATCATCCCGTTTACTAAAATAGAAGAAGTAACCTATGGAAGCCAAAGCGGAGAAGCAGTCTCCGCTCTTCAATTGCTATATAAGAAAGAGATAAAGAACATGATACATGAAAAGGGAGGAAGAGCATGGCGCAGCAAACGATAAATCAAACACAAGTCATCCACACCAAGCCCAGCGCTTTATCATATAAAGAGAAGACGCTGGTGATGGGAATTTTAAACGTAACGCCTGACTCTTTCTCGGACGGCGGGAAGTATGACAGCTTGGACAAGGCACTGCTGCACGCGAAAGAAATGATCGATGACGGTGCCCATCTCATAGATATCGGAGGAGAATCGACAAGGCCTGGCGCTGAGTGTGTGTCTGAAGATGAGGAGATGTCCAGAGTCATTCCGGTGATTGAGCGAATTACAAAGGAGCTTGGTGTTCCTATTTCTGTAGATACGTACAAGGCTTCTGTCGCAGATGAAGCTGTGAAAGCCGGCGCATCCATTATCAATGATATTTGGGGAGCCAAACATGATCCGAGGATGGCTTCTGTTGCAGCTGAACACAATGTTCCAATTGTTCTCATGCATAACCGCCCAGAAAGAAACTACAATGACTTATTGCCGGATATGCTGTCGGACTTAATGGAGAGTGTAAAAATTGCTGTTGAGGCCGGAGTAGACGAGAAGAATATTATTCTTGATCCCGGTATCGGTTTCGCGAAAAACTATCACGACAACTTGGCAGTGATGAACAAGCTGGAGATTTTCAGCGGATTGGGATATCCGGTTCTTCTGGCAACCTCCCGCAAAAGATTCATCGGACGTGTTCTGGATCTTCCGCCCGAGGAGCGGGCTGAGGGCACAGGTGCGACTGTGTGTCTCGGCATTCAAAAAGGCTGTGACATTGTCAGGGTCCATGATGTAAAACAAATTGCCAGAATGGCGAAAATGATGGACGCGATGCTGAATAAGGGAGGGATGCACCATGGATAAAGTTTATGTAGAAGGTATGGAGTTTTACGGATATCACGGTGTGTTCAAAGAAGAAAACAAACTTGGCCAGCGGTTTAAAGTCGATTTAACCGCTGAGCTGGATTTAAGCAAAGCCGGACAAACAGACGACCTTGAGCAAACGATCAACTATGCTGAGCTCTATCACGTATGTAAAGATGTCGTGGAAGGGGAGCCTGTAAAATTGGTGGAAACGCTGGCAGCACGTATCGCCGACACTGTTCTCAAACAATTTCAGCCGGTTCAGCAATGTACGGTGAAAGTCATTAAGCCAGATCCGCCAATTCCCGGACACTATAAATCAGTAGCAATTGAAATCACGAGAAAAAAGTCATGAACAACATAGCTTATATTGCACTTGGATCTAACATTGGAAATAGAGAAACGTATTTAAGGCAAGCAGTGGCCCTGCTGCATCAGCATGCTGCAGTGACAGTCACTAAAGTGTCGTCAATTTACGAAACTGACCCGGTCGGATACGAAGATCAAGATGAGTTTTTGAATATGGCTGTTGAAATCAAAACATCACTAAACCCTTTTGAACTCCTTGAACTGACGCAGCAGATAGAAAACGAATTAGGCAGAACAAGGGAAGTAAGATGGGGGCCGCGGACGGCAGACCTTGACATTTTGTTATTTAATCGTGAAAATATTGAAACAGAGCAACTAATTGTTCCGCATCCGAGAATGTATGAGCGTTTGTTTGTCCTTGCGCCGCTTGCGGAAATTTGCCAGCAGGTTGAAAAAGAGGCTACAAGCGCTGAAACAAACCAAGAAGGTGTAAGAGTATGGAAGCAGAAATCTGGGGTAGACGAATTCGTGCATTCAGAAAGCTGAAAGGTTATACTCAAGAAGGATTTGCAAAGGCGTTAGGTATATCAGTTTCTATTCTCGGCGAAATTGAACGCGGAAACCGATTGCCGTCGGCTGTCATCATTCAAGATGCGGCAGATGTTTTAAATATAAGTGCGGACGAATTGGCACCGCCAGAAAAATAGAACAAACGAAAGGAGGAGAAAAATTGTTCAAAATCGGAGATATTCAATTGAAAAACCGGGTTGTGCTCGCACCTATGGCTGGTGTCTGCAACTCTGCGTTCAGATTGACTGTAAAGGAATTCGGAGCCGGATTGGTATGCGCTGAAATGGTCAGTGACAAAGCGATCCTTTACAACAATGCAAGAACAATGGGTATGCTTTATATCGATGAACGTGAGAAACCTCTAAGCCTACAAATTTTCGGAGGACAAAAGGATACCCTTGTGGAAGCGGCGAAGTTTGTAGACCAGAACACAACTGCTGATATCATTGATATTAACATGGGATGTCCTGTGCCAAAGATTACAAAATGCGATGCGGGAGCCAAATGGCTTCTTGATCCTGATAAGATTTATGAGATGGTTTCTGCAGTAGTAGATGCCGTCGATAAACCAGTAACAGTGAAAATGAGAATGGGCTGGGATGAAGACCATATTTTCGCGGTAAAAAATGCACAAGCTGTAGAACGTGCGGGCGGTAAAGCAGTTGCGCTTCACGGCCGTACGAGAGTGCAGATGTATGAAGGAACGGCAAACTGGGACATCATCAAGGAAGTGAAACAATCCGTTTCGATTCCGGTTATCGGAAACGGCGATGTTAAAACACCGCAGGATGCTAAGCGCATGCTTGATGAAACAGGAGTAGACGGTGTCATGATCGGACGCGCTGCATTGGGCAACCCGTGGATGATTTACCGTACGGTTCAGTATCTTGAAACAGGTGAATTAAAAGAAGAGCCGCAAGTACGCGAAAAAATGGCCGTATGCAAACTGCATCTTGACCGCCTGATTGACTTAAAAGGTGAAAACGTAGCGGTAAGAGAAATGAGAAAGCATGCTGCATGGTATCTGAAAGGTGTAAAAGGCAATGCGAACGTTCGTAATGAAATCAATCATTGCGAGACAAGAGAAGAGTTTGTACAGCTTTTAGATGCGTTTACGGTTGAAGTTGAGGCAAAAGAGCTTCAAAATGCAAAAGTAGGATAATACCCACCTCTATTTGCTGCTCACTGCTAGTTTTACGCTGGCAGTTTTTCTGCTTTTTTCATGAAACAATAACTGTAATGGAGTGATAACAATGAGTCAAGAAGAGCATAACCATGAAGAATTGAATGATCAGCTGCAAGTCAGACGCGATAAAATGAATCAGCTGAGAGATAACGGCATCGATCCATTTGGGGCACGTTTTGAAAGAACTCATCAGTCTCAAGAAGTTATTTCGGCATATCAAGATCTAACCAAAGAAGAGTTAGAAGAAAAAGCGATTGAAGTTACAATCGCAGGCCGCATGATGACAAAACGCGGCAAAGGAAAAGCCGGCTTTGCTCATATTCAGGACTTAGAAGGGCAAATCCAAATCTACGTAAGAAAAGACAGTGTCGGTGACGACCAGTATGAAATCTTCAAGTCTTCTGACCTTGGTGATCTGATCGGCGTAACCGGAAAAGTCTTCAAAACAAATGTAGGCGAATTGTCTGTTAAGGCAACTTCCTTTGAATTGCTGACAAAAGCGCTTCGTCCGCTTCCTGACAAATACCATGGTTTAAAAGACGTTGAGCAGCGCTATCGTCAACGCTACCTGGATCTTATCGTAAACCCGGACAGCAAACATACATTCATTACCCGAAGCAAGATCATTCAAGCTATGAGAAGATATCTTGATGATCATGGATACTTAGAAGTAGAAACACCTACAATGCACAGCATTCCTGGGGGAGCTTCTGCACGTCCATTTATCACTCACCACAATGCGTTAGATATTCCACTCTATATGCGTATTGCAATTGAACTACACCTAAAACGCCTAATTGTCGGCGGTTTAGAAAAAGTATATGAAATCGGCCGTGTTTTCCGTAACGAAGGTGTCTCTACACGCCATAACCCTGAATTTACGATGATTGAATTATACGAAGCATATGCGGACTATAAAGATATCATGAGCTTAACTGAAAACCTTGTCGCTCATATCGCCCAAGAAGTGCTTGGCACAACTACAATTCAATACGGGGAAGAGCAAATCGACCTTAAACCGGAGTGGAAAAGAATCCATATGGTTGACGCAGTCAAAGAAGCGACTGGCGTTGATTTCTGGAAAGAGGTTACTGTTGAACAGGCGCGGGAATATGCAAAAGAACACGGTGTAGAAATTAAAGATTCTATGACAGTAGGGCATATCATCAACGAATTCTTCGAACAAAAAATTGAAGAAACGCTTATTCAGCCAACGTTTATTTACGGGCATCCTGTAGAAATTTCTCCTCTTGCTAAGAAAAACCCTGAGGACCCGCGTTTTACAGACCGTTTTGAACTGTTTATCGTCGGCCGTGAACATGCCAACGCGTTTACAGAGCTGAATGATCCTATTGATCAAAGAGAACGCTTTGAAGAGCAACTAAAAGAACGTGAAGCCGGTAATGATGAAGCTCATCTAATGGATGAAGACTTTGTTGAAGCTCTGGAATACGGTATGCCGCCAACAGGAGGTTTAGGCATCGGTATCGACCGTCTGGTTATGCTGTTGACGAATGCCCCTTCTATTCGCGATGTGCTGTTATTCCCGCAAATGAGACAACGCTAATAAAGAAGAGCGGTATCCTTTCTCTATGGAGGATACCGCTCTTTTTAAATTCTTAGTATTTCTTCAAAAAAACTATTGCACTATTATTTACAAGGTGGTATATTATTATTCGTTGCCGCTAAACAAGGCGATAACGAAAAAAGAACTTCAAAAAAAGTTATTGACTTCACTGAGTCAACGAGTTATAATAATAAAGTCGCTTGAACGAAGTGAACAAAATGATCTTTGAAAACTAAACAAGACAAAACGTACCTGTTAATTCATTTTTTATAAATCGCACAGCGATGTGCGTAGTCAGTCAAACTACTTTATCGGAGAGTTTGATCCTGGCTCAGGACGAACGCTGGCGGCGTGCCTAATACATGCAAGTCGAGCGGACAGATGGGAGCTTGCTCCCTGATGTTAGCGGCGGACGGGTGAGTAACACGTGGGTAACCTGCCTGTAAGACTGGGATAACTCCGGGAAACCGGGGCTAATACCGGATGCTTGTTTGAACCGCATGGTTCAAACATAAAAGGTGGCTTCGGCTACCACTTACAGATGGACCCGCGGCGCATTAGCTAGTTGGTGAGGTAATGGCTCACCAAGGCAACGATGCGTAGCCGACCTGAGAGGGTGATCGGCCACACTGGGACTGAGACACGGCCCAGACTCCTACGGGAGGCAGCAGTAGGGAATCTTCCGCAATGGACGAAAGTCTGACGGAGCAACGCCGCGTGAGTGATGAAGGTTTTCGGATCGTAAAGCTCTGTTGTTAGGGAAGAACAAGTACCGTTCGAATAGGGCGGTACCTTGACGGTACCTAACCAGAAAGCCACGGCTAACTACGTGCCAGCAGCCGCGGTAATACGTAGGTGGCAAGCGTTGTCCGGAATTATTGGGCGTAAAGGGCTCGCAGGCGGTTTCTTAAGTCTGATGTGAAAGCCCCGGCTCAACCGGGGAGGGTCATTGGAAACTGGGGAACTTGAGTGCAGAAGAGGAGAGTGGAATTCCACGTGTAGCGGTGAAATGCGTAGAGATGTGGAGGAACACCAGTGGCGAAGGCGACTCTCTGGTCTGTAACTGACGCTGAGGAGCGAAAGCGTGGGGAGCGAACAGGATTAGATACCCTGGTAGTCCACGCCGTAAACGATGAGTGCTAAGTGTTAGGGGTTTCCGCCCCTTAGTGCTGCAGCTAACGCATTAAGCACTCCGCCTGGGGAGTACGGTCGCAAGACTGAAACTCAAAGGAATTGACGGGGGCCCGCACAAGCGGTGGAGCATGTGGTTTAATTCGAAGCAACGCGAAGAACCTTACCAGGTCTTGACATCCTCTGACAATCCTAGAGATAGGACGTCCCCTTCGGGGGCAGAGTGACAGGTGGTGCATGGTTGTCGTCAGCTCGTGTCGTGAGATGTTGGGTTAAGTCCCGCAACGAGCGCAACCCTTGATCTTAGTTGCCAGCATTCAGTTGGGCACTCTAAGGTGACTGCCGGTGACAAACCGGAGGAAGGTGGGGATGACGTCAAATCATCATGCCCCTTATGACCTGGGCTACACACGTGCTACAATGGACAGAACAAAGGGCAGCGAAACCGCGAGGTTAAGCCAATCCCACAAATCTGTTCTCAGTTCGGATCGCAGTCTGCAACTCGACTGCGTGAAGCTGGAATCGCTAGTAATCGCGGATCAGCATGCCGCGGTGAATACGTTCCCGGGCCTTGTACACACCGCCCGTCACACCACGAGAGTTTGTAACACCCGAAGTCGGTGAGGTAACCTTTTAGGAGCCAGCCGCCGAAGGTGGGACAGATGATTGGGGTGAAGTCGTAACAAGGTAGCCGTATCGGAAGGTGCGGCTGGATCACCTCCTTTCTAAGGATATTATACGGAATATAAGACCTTGGGTCTTATAAACAGAACGTTCCCTGTCTTGTTTAGTTTTGAAGGATCATTCCTTCGAAACGTGTTCTTTGAAAACTAGATAACAGTAGACATCACATTCAATTAGTAATACAAGATATCACATAGTGATTCTTTTTAACGGTTAAGTTAGAAAGGGCGCACGGTGGATGCCTTGGCACTAGGAGCCGATGAAGGACGGGACGAACACCGATATGCTTCGGGGAGCTGTAAGCAAGCTTTGATCCGGAGATTTCCGAATGGGGAAACCCACCACTCGTAATGGAGTGGTATCCATATCTGAATTCATAGGATATGAGAAGGCAGACCCGGGGAACTGAAACATCTAAGTACCCGGAGGAAGAGAAAGCAAATGCGATTCCCTGAGTAGCGGCGAGCGAAACGGGATTAGCCCAAACCAAGAGGCTTGCCTCTTGGGGTTGTAGGACACTCTGTACGGAGTTACAAAGGAACGAGGTAGATGAAGAGGCCTGGAAAGGCCCGCCATAGGAGGTAACAGCCCTGTAATCAAAACTTCGTTCTCTCCTGAGTGGATCCTGAGTACGGCGGAACACGTGAAATTCCGTCGGAATCCGGGAGGACCATCTCCCAAGGCTAAATACTCCCTAGTGACCGATAGTGAACCAGTACCGTGAGGGAAAGGTGAAAAGCACCCCGGAAGGGGAGTGAAAGAGATCCTGAAACCGTGTGCCTACAAGTAGTCAGAGCCCGTTAACGGGTGATGGCGTGCCTTTTGTAGAATGAACCGGCGAGTTACGATCCCGTGCAAGGTTAAGCAGAAGATGCGGAGCCGCAGCGAAAGCGAGTCTGAATAGGGCGCATGAGTACGTGGTCGTAGACCCGAAACCAGGTGATCTACCCATGTCCAGGGTGAAGTTCAGGTAACACTGAATGGAGGCCCGAACCCACGCACGTTGAAAAGTGCGGGGATGAGGTGTGGGTAGGGGTGAAATGCCAATCGAACCTGGAGATAGCTGGTTCTCTCCGAAATAGCTTTAGGGCTAGCCTCAAGGTAAGAGTCTTGGAGGTAGAGCACTGATTGGACTAGGGGCCCCTACCGGGTTACCGAATTCAGTCAAACTCCGAATGCCAATGACTTATCCTTGGGAGTCAGACTGCGAGTGATAAGATCCGTAGTCGAAAGGGAAACAGCCCAGACCGCCAGCTAAGGTCCCAAAGTATACGTTAAGTGGAAAAGGATGTGGAGTTGCTTAGACAACCAGGATGTTGGCTTAGAAGCAGCCACCATTTAAAGAGTGCGTAATAGCTCACTGGTCGAGTGACTCTGCGCCGAAAATGTACCGGGGCTAAACGTATCACCGAAGCTGCGGACTGTTCTTCGAACAGTGGTAGGAGAGCGTTCTAAGGGCTGTGAAGCCAGACCGGAAGGACTGGTGGAGCGCTTAGAAGTGAGAATGCCGGTATGAGTAGCGAAAGAGGGGTGAGAATCCCCTCCACCGAATGCCTAAGGTTTCCTGAGGAAGGCTCGTCCGCTCAGGGTTAGTCGGGACCTAAGCCGAGGCCGAAAGGCGTAGGCGATGGACAACAGGTTGATATTCCTGTACCACCTCCTCACCATTTGAGCAATGGGGGGACGCAGGAGGATAGGGTAAGCGCGGTATTGGATATCCGCGTCCAAGCAGTTAGGCTGGGAAATAGGCAAATCCGTTTCCCATAAGGCTGAGCTGTGATGGCGAGCGAAATATAGTAGCGAAGTTCCTGATTCCACACTGCCAAGAAAAGCCTCTAGCGAGGTGAGAGGTGCCCGTACCGCAAACCGACACAGGTAGGCGAGGAGAGAATCCTAAGGTGATCGAGAGAACTCTCGTTAAGGAACTCGGCAAAATGACCCCGTAACTTCGGGAGAAGGGGTGCTCTGTTAGGGTGCAAGCCCGAGAGAGCCGCAGTGAATAGGCCCAGGCGACTGTTTAGCAAAAACACAGGTCTCTGCGAAGCCGTAAGGCGAAGTATAGGGGCTGACGCCTGCCCGGTGCTGGAAGGTTAAGAGGAGCGCTTAGCGTAAGCGAAGGTGCGAATTGAAGCCCCAGTAAACGGCGGCCGTAACTATAACGGTCCTAAGGTAGCGAAATTCCTTGTCGGGTAAGTTCCGACCCGCACGAAAGGCGCAACGATCTGGGCACTGTCTCAACGAGAGACTCGGTGAAATTATAGTACCTGTGAAGATGCAGGTTACCCGCGACAGGACGGAAAGACCCCGTGGAGCTTTACTGCAGCCTGATATTGAATGTTGGTACAGCTTGTACAGGATAGGTAGGAGCCTTGGAAACCGGAGCGCCAGCTTCGGTGGAGGCATCGGTGGGATACTACCCTGGCTGTATTGACCTTCTAACCCGCCGCCCTTATCGGGCGGGGAGACAGTGTCAGGTGGGCAGTTTGACTGGGGCGGTCGCCTCCTAAAAGGTAACGGAGGCGCCCAAAGGTTCCCTCAGAATGGTTGGAAATCATTCGCAGAGTGTAAAGGCACAAGGGAGCTTGACTGCGAGACCTACAAGTCGAGCAGGGACGAAAGTCGGGCTTAGTGATCCGGTGGTTCCGCATGGAAGGGCCATCGCTCAACGGATAAAAGCTACCCCGGGGATAACAGGCTTATCTCCCCCAAGAGTCCACATCGACGGGGAGGTTTGGCACCTCGATGTCGGCTCATCGCATCCTGGGGCTGTAGTCGGTCCCAAGGGTTGGGCTGTTCGCCCATTAAAGCGGTACGCGAGCTGGGTTCAGAACGTCGTGAGACAGTTCGGTCCCTATCCGTCGCGGGCGCAGGAAATTTGAGAGGAGCTGTCCTTAGTACGAGAGGACCGGGATGGACGCACCGCTGGTGTACCAGTTGTTCTGCCAAGGGCATCGCTGGGTAGCTATGTGCGGACGGGATAAGTGCTGAAAGCATCTAAGCATGAAGCCCCCCTCAAGATGAGATTTCCCATTCCGCAAGGAAGTAAGATCCCTGAAAGATGATCAGGTTGATAGGTCTGAGGTGGAAGTGTGGCGACACATGGAGCTGACAGATACTAATCGATCGAGGACTTAACCACACATTTTGAATGATGTCACACCTGTTATCTAGTTTTGAGAGAACACTCTCAATTTGTTTGGTGGCGATAGCGAAGAGGTCACACCCGTTCCCATACCGAACACGGAAGTTAAGCTCTTCAGCGCCGATGGTAGTCGGGGGTTTCCCCCTGTGAGAGTAGGACGCCGCCAAGCAATTGCACGTTAGTGCAATTATGGAGGATTAGCTCAGCTGGGAGAGCATCTGCCTTACAAGCAGAGGGTCGGCGGTTCGAGCCCGTCATCCTCCACCATTTTGCCGGTGTAGCTCAATTGGTAGAGCAACTGACTTGTAATCAGTAGGTTGGGGGTTCAAGTCCTCTTGCCGGCACCACTTTTATATGATATAATACTCAAGTCTCTTGTAAGAAGAGCCATTAGCTCAGTTGGTAGAGCATCTGACTTTTAATCAGAGGGTCGAAGGTTCGAGTCCTTCATGGCTCACCATTTTACGCGGGTGTGGCGGAATTGGCAGACGCGCTAGACTTAGGATCTAGTGTCTTTATGACGTGGGGGTTCAAGTCCCTTCACCCGCATTATCTAGGATAACAGTTAGAAAAACTGGACATCCTGTCTGCGGAAGTAGTTCAGTGGTAGAACACCACCTTGCCAAGGTGGGGGTCGCGGGTTCGAATCCCGTCTTCCGCTCCAACTATACCATCCACGCCGGGGTGGTGGAATTGGCAGACACACAGGACTTAAAATCCTGCGGTAGGTGACTACCGTGCCGGTTCAAGTCCGGCCCTCGGCATTATGTTTTGCGCCCGTAGCTCAATTGGATAGAGCGTTTGACTACGGATCAAAAGGTTAGGGGTTCGACTCCTCTCGGGCGCGCCATATCTTTTAATAGAATAGATAGGAAATCGGGAAGTAGCTCAGCTTGGTAGAGCACATGGTTTGGGACCATGGGGTCGCAGGTTCGAATCCTGTCTTCCCGACCATTTTCATGGGGCCTTAGCTCAGCTGGGAGAGCGCCTGCTTTGCACGCAGGAGGTCAGCGGTTCGATCCCGCTAGGCTCCACCAAAAGTTTTTAAAAAAGTTGTTGACTTTGAAGAAGCGACATTGTATACTAATAAAGTTGCTTTAACAAAGCAGACAAACAAAATGATCTTTGAAAACTAAACAAGACAAAACGTACCTGTTAATTCATTTTTTTATAAATCGCACAGCGATGTGCGTAGTCAGTCAAACTACTTTATTGGAGAGTTTGATCCTGGCTCAGGACGAACGCTGGCGGCGTGCCTAATACATGCAAGTCGAGCGGACAGATGGGAGCTTGCTCCCTGATGTTAGCGGCGGACGGGTGAGTAACACGTGGGTAACCTGCCTGTAAGACTGGGATAACTCCGGGAAACCGGGGCTAATACCGGATGCTTGTTTGAACCGCATGGTTCAAACATAAAAGGTGGCTTCGGCTACCACTTACAGATGGACCCGCGGCGCATTAGCTAGTTGGTGAGGTAATGGCTCACCAAGGCGACGATGCGTAGCCGACCTGAGAGGGTGATCGGCCACACTGGGACTGAGACACGGCCCAGACTCCTACGGGAGGCAGCAGTAGGGAATCTTCCGCAATGGACGAAAGTCTGACGGAGCAACGCCGCGTGAGTGATGAAGGTTTTCGGATCGTAAAGCTCTGTTGTTAGGGAAGAACAAGTATCGTTCGAATAGGGCGGTACCTTGACGGTACCTAACCAGAAAGCCACGGCTAACTACGTGCCAGCAGCCGCGGTAATACGTAGGTGGCAAGCGTTGTCCGGAATTATTGGGCGTAAAGGGCTCGCAGGCGGTTTCTTAAGTCTGATGTGAAAGCCCCGGCTCAACCGGGGAGGGTCATTGGAAACTGGGGAACTTGAGTGCAGAAGAGGAGAGTGGAATTCCACGTGTAGCGGTGAAATGCGTAGAGATGTGGAGGAACACCAGTGGCGAAGGCGACTCTCTGGTCTGTAACTGACGCTGAGGAGCGAAAGCGTGGGGAGCGAACAGGATTAGATACCCTGGTAGTCCACGCCGTAAACGATGAGTGCTAAGTGTTAGGGGTTTCCGCCCCTTAGTGCTGCAGCTAACGCATTAAGCACTCCGCCTGGGGAGTACGGTCGCAAGACTGAAACTCAAAGGAATTGACGGGGGCCCGCACAAGCGGTGGAGCATGTGGTTTAATTCGAAGCAACGCGAAGAACCTTACCAGGTCTTGACATCCTCTGACAATCCTAGAGATAGGACATCCCCTTCGGGGGCAGAGTGACAGGTGGTGCATGGTTGTCGTCAGCTCGTGTCGTGAGATGTTGGGTTAAGTCCCGCAACGAGCGCAACCCTTGATCTTAGTTGCCAGCATTCAGTTGGGCACTCTAAGGTGACTGCCGGTGACAAACCGGAGGAAGGTGGGGATGACGTCAAATCATCATGCCCCTTATGACCTGGGCTACACACGTGCTACAATGGACAGAACAAAGGGCAGCGAAACCGCGAGGTTAAGCCAATCCCACAAATCTGTTCTCAGTTCGGATCGCAGTCTGCAACTCGACTGCGTGAAGCTGGAATCGCTAGTAATCGCGGATCAGCATGCCGCGGTGAATACGTTCCCGGGCCTTGTACACACCGCCCGTCACACCACGAGAGTTTGTAACACCCGAAGTCGGTGAGGTAACCTTTTAGGAGCCAGCCGCCGAAGGTGGGACAGATGATTGGGGTGAAGTCGTAACAAGGTAGCCGTATCGGAAGGTGCGGCTGGATCACCTCCTTTCTAAGGATATTATACGGAATATAAGACCTTGGGTCTTATAAACAGAACGTTCCCTGTCTTGTTTAGTTTTGAAGGATCATTCCTTCGAAACGTGTTCTTTGAAAACTAGATAACAGTAGACATCACATTCAATTAGTAATACAAGATATCACATAGTGATTCTTTTTAACGGTTAAGTTAGAAAGGGCGCACGGTGGATGCCTTGGCACTAGGAGCCGATGAAGGACGGGACGAACACCGATATGCTTCGGGGAGCTGTAAGCAAGCTTTGATCCGGAGATTTCCGAATGGGGAAACCCACCACTCGTAATGGAGTGGTATCCATATCTGAATTCATAGGATATGAGAAGGCAGACCCGGGGAACTGAAACATCTAAGTACCCGGAGGAAGAGAAAGCAAATGCGATTCCCTGAGTAGCGGCGAGCGAAACGGGATTAGCCCAAACCAAGAGGCTTGCCTCTTGGGGTTGTAGGACACTCTGTACGGAGTTACAAAGGAACGAGGTAGATGAAGAGGTCTGGAAAGGCCCGCCATAGGAGGTAACAGCCCTGTAGTCAAAACTTCGTTCTCTCCTGAGTGGATCCTGAGTACGGCGGAACACGTGAAATTCCGTCGGAATCCGGGAGGACCATCTCCCAAGGCTAAATACTCCCTAGTGACCGATAGTGAACCAGTACCGTGAGGGAAAGGTGAAAAGCACCCCGGAAGGGGAGTGAAAGAGATCCTGAAACCGTGTGCCTACAAGTAGTCAGAGCCCGTTAACGGGTGATGGCGTGCCTTTTGTAGAATGAACCGGCGAGTTACGATCCCGTGCAAGGTTAAGCAGAAGATGCGGAGCCGCAGCGAAAGCGAGTCTGAATAGGGCGCATGAGTACGTGGTCGTAGACCCGAAACCAGGTGATCTACCCATGTCCAGGGTGAAGTTCAGGTAACACTGAATGGAGGCCCGAACCCACGCACGTTGAAAAGTGCGGGGATGAGGTGTGGGTAGGGGTGAAATGCCAATCGAACCTGGAGATAGCTGGTTCTCTCCGAAATAGCTTTAGGGCTAGCCTCAAGGTAAGAGTCTTGGAGGTAGAGCACTGATTGGACTAGGGGCCCCTACCGGGTTACCGAATTCAGTCAAACTCCGAATGCCAATGACTTATCCTTGGGAGTCAGACTGCGAGTGATAAGATCCGTAGTCGAAAGGGAAACAGCCCAGACCGCCAGCTAAGGTCCCAAAGTATACGTTAAGTGGAAAAGGATGTGGAGTTGCTTAGACAACCAGGATGTTGGCTTAGAAGCAGCCACCATTTAAAGAGTGCGTAATAGCTCACTGGTCGAGTGACTCTGCGCCGAAAATGTACCGGGGCTAAACGTATCACCGAAGCTGCGGACTGTTCTTCGAACAGTGGTAGGAGAGCGTTCTAAGGGCTGTGAAGCCAGACCGGAAGGACTGGTGGAGCGCTTAGAAGTGAGAATGCCGGTATGAGTAGCGAAAGAGGGGTGAGAATCCCCTCCACCGAATGCCTAAGGTTTCCTGAGGAAGGCTCGTCCGCTCAGGGTTAGTCGGGACCTAAGCCGAGGCCGAAAGGCGTAGGCGATGGACAACAGGTTGATATTCCTGTACCACCTCCTCACCATTTGAGCAATGGGGGGACGCAGGAGGATAGGGTAAGCGCGGTATTGGATATCCGCGTCCAAGCAGTTAGGCTGGGAAATAGGCAAATCCGTTTCCCATAAGGCTGAGCTGTGATGGCGAGCGAAATATAGTAGCGAAGTTCCTGATTCCACACTGCCAAGAAAAGCCTCTAGCGAGGTGAGAGGTGCCCGTACCGCAAACCGACACAGGTAGGCGAGGAGAGAATCCTAAGGTGATCGAGAGAACTCTCGTTAAGGAACTCGGCAAAATGACCCCGTAACTTCGGGAGAAGGGGTGCTCTGTTAGGGTGCAAGCCCGAGAGAGCCGCAGTGAATAGGCCCAGGCGACTGTTTAGCAAAAACACAGGTCTCTGCGAAGCCGTAAGGCGAAGTATAGGGGCTGACGCCTGCCCGGTGCTGGAAGGTTAAGAGGAGCGCTTAGCGTAAGCGAAGGTGCGAATTGAAGCCCCAGTAAACGGCGGCCGTAACTATAACGGTCCTAAGGTAGCGAAATTCCTTGTCGGGTAAGTTCCGACCCGCACGAAAGGCGCAACGATCTGGGCACTGTCTCAACGAGAGACTCGGTGAAATTATAGTACCTGTGAAGATGCAGGTTACCCGCGACAGGACGGAAAGACCCCGTGGAGCTTTACTGCAGCCTGATATTGAATGTTGGTACAGCTTGTACAGGATAGGTAGGAGCCTTGGAAACCGGAGCGCCAGCTTCGGTGGAGGCATCGGTGGGATACTACCCTGGCTGTATTGACCTTCTAACCCGCCGCCCTTATCGGGCGGGGAGACAGTGTCAGGTGGGCAGTTTGACTGGGGCGGTCGCCTCCTAAAAGGTAACGGAGGCGCCCAAAGGTTCCCTCAGAATGGTTGGAAATCATTCGCAGAGTGTAAAGGCACAAGGGAGCTTGACTGCGAGACCTACAAGTCGAGCAGGGACGAAAGTCGGGCTTAGTGATCCGGTGGTTCCGCATGGAAGGGCCATCGCTCAACGGATAAAAGCTACCCCGGGGATAACAGGCTTATCTCCCCCAAGAGTCCACATCGACGGGGAGGTTTGGCACCTCGATGTCGGCTCATCGCATCCTGGGGCTGTAGTCGGTCCCAAGGGTTGGGCTGTTCGCCCATTAAAGCGGTACGCGAGCTGGGTTCAGAACGTCGTGAGACAGTTCGGTCCCTATCCGTCGCGGGCGCAGGAAATTTGAGAGGAGCTGTCCTTAGTACGAGAGGACCGGGATGGACGCACCGCTGGTGTACCAGTTGTTCTGCCAAGGGCATCGCTGGGTAGCTATGTGCGGACGGGATAAGTGCTGAAAGCATCTAAGCATGAAGCCCCCCTCAAGATGAGATTTCCCATTCCGCAAGGAAGTAAGATCCCTGAAAGATGATCAGGTTGATAGGTCTGAGGTGGAAGTGTGGCGACACATGGAGCTGACAGATACTAATCGATCGAGGACTTAACCACATTTTGAATGATGTCACACCTGTTATCTAGTTTTGAGAGAACACCTCTCTAAAGGCGGAAAGGTAAGGAAACTCCGCTAAGGGCTCTCACATCCTGTGAGAAACGCCCAGTACCTTCATCCTGAAGGCATTTGTTTGGTGGCGATAGCGAAGAGGTCACACCCGTTCCCATACCGAACACGGAAGTTAAGCTCTTCAGCGCCGATGGTAGTCGGGGGTTTCCCCCTGTGAGAGTAGGACGCCGCCAAGCAAGTTTAAACCCAGCTCATCGAGCTGGGTTTTTTGTGTTCTGTTTTATTGGTATCATAAAATTCCACTTAACTGTATAATATAATAACTTTATACCGAATTTTAAATCAGCATTCAGGTTTTATGGGCCGGGAAAATGGAAATAATAAAGGATAGAGCGAGAAAGTTGAAAATTCCTGAGAAACGGCTTATAGTAAGATTAAAGTCAAATATAGTCAAAGTCAGTAAAGGAGGGGGTTGAGTGGGACATAATATTTCTGACATCATTGAACAATATTTAAAACGAGTGTTAGATCAAAATGGCAAGGAAATTTTAGAGATTAAGCGAAGTGAAATTGCAGATAAATTTCAATGCGTTCCTTCCCAAATAAATTATGTCATCAACACCAGGTTTACAAGCGAAAGAGGATATATTGTTGAGAGCAAACGCGGGGGCGGCGGTTACATCAGAATCATTAAAATTAAAATGAACAATGAAGTTGTCCTGATCAATAATATTATTTCTCAAATTAGTACCCATTTGTCTCAAGCAGCCTCTGATGACATTATTTTAAGGCTATTAGAAGACAAGGTGATTTCAGAAAGAGAAGCAAAAATGATGGTCAGCGTAATGGACCGCTCAGTTTTACACATTGACTTGCCTGAACGTGATGAATTAAGAGCAAGAATGATGAAGGCTATGCTGACTGCTTTAAAATTAAAATAAGCGGGTGAAAAGATTGATTTGTCAAGAGTGCCACGAGAGACCAGCCACTTTTCACTTTACAAAGGTTGTTAACGGAGAAAAAATAGAAGTTCATATTTGTGAACAATGTGCCAAAGAAAATAGTGATTCATATGGTATAAGTGCAAATCAAGGTTTCTCTATTCATAATTTACTTTCGGGTTTGCTGAACATGGATTCTTCATTTCAAAATGCAGGGACTCAAATGTTCAGTCACTCGGAGCAAATATCTGCTTGTCCGAAATGCGGAATGACGTTTCAGCAATTCAGAAAAATTGGCCGCTTTGGATGTTCTGAATGTTACAAAACATTCCATAACACCATAACACCTATCCTACGTAAAGTGCACAGCGGAAACACTGTGCATGCAGGGAAGATACCGAAACGAATTGGCGGCAATCTTCATGTCAGACGGCAGATTGATATGCTGAAAAAAGAATTAGAATCCTTAATCCATCAAGAAGAATTTGAAAACGCAGCTCATGTGAGAGATCAAATTCGTTCTTTGGAACAATCACTCAAAAGTACAGATAGTGAGGAGGAACAGGGATAATGTCGCTAAAGCATTTTATTCAGGACGCACTAAGCAGTTGGATGAAGCAGAAAGGACCTGAAAGTGACATTGTACTCAGCAGCCGTATACGTTTAGCAAGGAACTTTGAACATATTCGGTTCCCTACGCGGTATTCCAATGAAGAAGCCTCATCCATCATACAGCAATTTGAAGATCAGTTTTCAGAGCAAGAAATTCCCGGAATCGGCAAATTCGTTTTGATTAGAATGAATGATGCACAGCCTTTAGAAAAGCGTGTACTTGTTGAAAAACATCTAATCAGTCCGAATTTGACAGAGTCTCCTTTTGGCGGCTGTTTGCTTTCTGAAAATGAGGAAGTAAGCGTCATGCTAAATGAAGAGGATCATATTAGAATACAATGTCTTTTCCCTGGATTTCAGCTTCTAGAAGCAATGAAAGCCGCAAACCAGGTCGACGACTGGATTGAAGAAAAAGTTGATTATGCATTCAATGAGCAAAGAGGATACTTAACCAGCTGTCCTACAAACGTAGGTACAGGTTTAAGGGCTTCGGTCATGATGCATCTGCCGGCACTGGTTTTAACTAGGCAAATAAATCGAATTATACCGGCAATTAATCAATTAGGCTTAGTTGTTAGAGGAATTTATGGGGAAGGCAGCGAAGCAGTAGGGAATATCTTTCAAATTTCAAATCAGATCACGCTTGGTAAGTCCGAGCAGGATATTGTAGATGATCTTAACAGTGTTGCTGCTCAACTGATTGAACAAGAGCGATCTGCCCGAGAAGCGATTTATCAAACTTCTAAAATTGAACTTGAGGATCGGGTATATCGGTCTTATGGGGTCTTGTCTAATTGCCGGATGATAGAATCTAAAGAAACTGCAAAGTGCCTTTCAGATGTTCGGTTAGGCATAGACCTAGGCATTATAAAAGGACTTTCAAGCAACATACTTAACGAACTAATGATTTTGACGCAGCCAGGTTTTTTACAGCAGTACTCGGGAGGCGCTTTGCGTCCGAACGAAAGGGACATTCGAAGAGCGGCTCTCATAAGAGAACGGCTTCACTTAGAAATGAATGGGAAAAGACAGGAGGATGAATCGATATGATGTTTGGAAGATTTACAGAACGGGCTCAAAAGGTACTGGCGCTAGCACAGGAAGAAGCACTTCGTTTAGGTCATAATAATATTGGCACTGAGCATATTTTATTAGGACTGGTAAGAGAAGGAGAGGGCATTGCTGCCAAAGCTCTTCAAGCGCTTGGACTCGGTTCAGATAAAATTCAGAAAGAAGTAGAAAGTTTGATCGGGCGCGGGCAGGAAATGTCTCAAACGATTCATTATACTCCTAGAGCTAAAAAAGTCATTGAACTTTCGATGGATGAAGCAAGAAAACTCGGTCATTCTTATGTCGGAACAGAACATATTCTTCTTGGCCTGATTCGTGAAGGAGAAGGTGTTGCCGCGAGAGTTCTGAATAACCTCGGTGTCAGCTTAAATAAAGCAAGACAGCAGGTGCTCCAGCTTCTTGGAAGCAATGAAACAGGATCATCAGCGGCAGGAACAAACAGCAATGCGAATACGCCTACGCTTGATAGCTTGGCAAGAGACTTGACTGCTATTGCGAAGGAAGACAGTCTTGATCCTGTAATCGGCAGAAGCAAGGAAATCCAGCGTGTCATTGAAGTGTTAAGCCGCAGAACGAAAAACAACCCTGTTCTCATTGGTGAACCAGGTGTTGGTAAAACGGCTATCGCAGAAGGTTTGGCACAGCAAATTATCAATAATGAAGTACCCGAAATCTTGCGTGATAAACGTGTGATGACATTAGACATGGGAACGGTTGTTGCCGGCACAAAATATCGCGGAGAATTTGAGGATCGCCTGAAGAAGGTCATGGATGAAATTCGCCAGGCAGGAAATATCATTCTATTCATCGATGAGCTCCATACATTAATCGGGGCAGGCGGAGCAGAAGGTGCTATTGATGCATCTAATATCTTAAAACCTTCACTTGCTCGCGGTGAGCTCCAATGTATTGGAGCAACGACTCTTGATGAGTACCGTAAATATATTGAAAAAGACGCAGCACTGGAACGCCGTTTTCAGCCGATCCAGGTAGATCAGCCATCTGTCGATGAAAGTATTCAAATTTTACAAGGTCTTCGTGACAGATACGAAGCCCACCACCGTGTTTCTATCACTGATGATGCCATTGAAGCTGCGGTTAAGCTTTCTGACAGATATATTTCTGACCGCTTCCTTCCGGATAAAGCCATTGACTTAATCGATGAAGCTGGTTCAAAGGTGAGACTGCGCTCCTTTACAACGCCTCCTAACTTAAAAGAGCTTGAGCAGAAGCTTGATGAGGTTCGTAAAGAGAAGGATGCGGCAGTGCAAAGCCAAGAGTTTGAAAAAGCTGCTTCCTTGCGTGATACTGAGCAGCGCCTGCGCGAGCAAGTTGAGGATACGAAGAAATCATGGAAAGAGAAGCAAGGGCAGGAAAATTCAGAGGTTACTGTGGATGATATTGCGATGGTTGTATCCAGCTGGACCGGTGTGCCTGTATCTAAAATCGCCCAAACTGAAACTGATAAGCTTCTCAATATGGAAAACATTCTTCACTCTCGTGTCATCGGCCAGGATGAAGCGGTTGTAGCTGTTGCAAAAGCCGTCAGACGTGCGAGAGCAGGGTTAAAAGATCCTAAACGCCCAATCGGCTCATTCATTTTCTTAGGCCCTACAGGTGTAGGTAAAACAGAGCTTGCGCGAGCACTTGCTGAATCCATTTTTGGCGATGAAGAATCCATGATCAGAATAGATATGTCTGAATACATGGAAAAACACTCAACTTCAAGACTTGTCGGTTCACCTCCGGGATACGTAGGATACGATGAAGGCGGTCAATTGACTGAGAAAGTCAGAAGAAAACCTTACTCTGTCGTGCTTCTTGATGAGATTGAGAAAGCGCACCCTGATGTCTTCAATATCCTTCTGCAAGTTCTTGAAGACGGCCGATTGACTGATTCTAAAGGACGTACAGTCGATTTCCGCAATACCATTTTGATCATGACATCAAACGTCGGGGCAAGTGAGCTGAAACGCAATAAATATGTCGGCTTTAACGTTCAGGATGAGACTCAAAATCATAAAGACATGAAAGATAAAGTGATGGGTGAATTGAAACGGGCGTTTAGACCTGAGTTCATCAACCGTATCGATGAAATCATCGTCTTCCATTCACTTGAGAAAAAACATCTTACTGAAATCGTGTCATTAATGTCTGATCAATTGACGAAACGCCTGAAAGAACAGGATCTTTCTATCGAATTGACTGATGCTGCAAAAGCAAAAGTCGCGGAAGAGGGCGTTGATCTGGAGTACGGAGCCCGTCCGTTAAGAAGAGCGATCCAAAAACACGTAGAGGATCGTTTATCTGAAGAACTCCTCAGAGGAAATATTCATAAAGGACAGCATATTGTTCTTGATGTAGAAGATGGCGAATTTGTCGTAAAAACGACTGCTAAAACGAATTAATATAGAAGACAGAAATGAGGCATACAGCATGTAAGTGTATGCCTCACTTTCATATCAAGAAATAGAACAAGGGAGAGGTCTTACACTATATATGGCTAAAACAAAATCGAAATTCATCTGCCAATCCTGCGGCTACGAGTCTCCAAAATGGATGGGGAAATGTCCGGGCTGCGGTGCTTGGAATACAATGGTTGAAGAAATGATTAAAAAAGCACCGGCCAATCGGAGAGCGGCTTTTTCTCATTCTGTTCAAACTGTACAGAAACCTTCACCTATTACGTCAATCGAAACATCAGAAGAACCCCGCGTTAAAACCCAGCTTGGCGAGTTTAACAGAGTACTCGGCGGAGGTGTCGTTAAAGGCTCCCTCGTTTTAATCGGCGGTGATCCTGGTATCGGAAAGTCAACGTTATTACTGCAGGTTTCCGCTCAATTATCAGGCTCATCAAACAGTGTGCTGTATATTTCGGGAGAAGAATCTGTAAAGCAAACGAAGCTTCGAGCTGACCGCCTCGGCATTAATAATCCGTCACTGCATGTTTTATCTGAAACCGATATGGAGTATATTTCGTCTGCTATACAAGAGATGAATCCAGCGTTTGTCGTTGTTGACTCTATTCAAACGGTATACCAAAGCGATATCACATCGGCACCGGGCAGCGTTTCACAGGTCAGAGAATGTACCGCTGAGCTAATGAAAATTGCAAAAACAAAAGGTATCCCGATTTTTATCGTGGGACACGTGACGAAAGAAGGGTCTATTGCAGGGCCGAGACTGTTGGAGCATATGGTTGACACTGTTTTATATTTTGAAGGAGAACGCCACCATACTTTCCGCATTTTGCGGGCTGTAAAAAACCGTTTCGGATCTACAAACGAAATGGGCATATTTGAAATGCGGGAAGAGGGGCTGACTGAGGTTTTGAATCCTTCAGAAATTTTCTTAGAGGAACGCTCTGCGGGTTCCGCGGGCTCGAGTATCACTGCTTCTATGGAGGGCACTAGACCGATTCTCGTTGAAATTCAGGCGCTCATCTCGCCAACAAGCTTTGGAAATCCAAGGCGTATGGCAACGGGAATAGACCACAACAGGGTTTCTCTGTTAATGGCTGTATTAGAAAAAAGAGTGGGGCTGCTGCTGCAAAATCAGGATGCTTATTTGAAAGTGGCTGGCGGCGTTAAGCTTGATGAACCCGCAATTGATCTTGCCATTGCGATCAGTATCGCATCAAGCTTTAGAGACACACCTCCAAATCCTGCAGATTGTTTTATTGGAGAAGTGGGATTAACCGGAGAAGTGCGACGGGTTTCAAGAATTGAACAACGTGTGAAAGAAGCGGCAAAGCTTGGTTTTAAACGCATGATCATACCCGCGGCTAATCTGGATGGATGGACAAAACCAAAAGGGATTGAGGTTATCGGAGTAGCAAATGTTGCAGAGGCGCTTCGTACTTCATTAGGAGGATAATAGATGGAAAAAGAGAAAAAAGGGGCGAAACACGAGTTAGACTTGTCATCTATATTGCAGTTTGTTGCTCCGGGTACACCGCTCAGAGCGGGGATGGAGAACGTCTTGAGAGCAAATACAGGCGGTCTGATCGTTGTTGGATATAATGATAAAGTAAAAGAAGTGGTGGATGGAGGATTTCACATCAACACGGCTTTTTCTCCGGCGCATTTGTATGAGCTGGCTAAAATGGATGGCGCGATCATTTTAAGTGATTCGGGTCAAAAGATCCTATATGCGAATACACAGCTGATGCCGGATGCCACAATTGCTTCATCTGAAACAGGAATGCGGCACAGAACTGCCGAAAGAGTAGCTAAGCAAACCGGCTGTCTTGTGATCGCTATTTCTGAAAGAAGAAATGTCATAACGTTATATCAGGAAAACATGAAGTATACACTAAAGGACATAGGATTTATTTTAACCAAGGCGAACCAAGCCATTCAAACACTTGAAAAATATAAGACAATCCTCGATAAAACGATTAATGCACTGAATGCGTTAGAGTTTGAGGAGCTTGTTACCTTCAGTGATGTCTTGTCTGTCATGCATCGTTATGAAATGGTGTTGAGAATTAAAAACGAAATAAATATGTATATCAAAGAGCTGGGGACAGAAGGACATCTGATCAAACTGCAAGTCATTGAATTGATTACGGATATGGAAGAAGAGGCCGCTTTATTTATTAAGGATTATGTAAAAGAAAAGATTAAAGATCCGTTTGTTCTTTTGAAGGAGCTGCAGGATATGTCCAGTTATGATCTGCTGGATGATTCCATTGTGTATAAGCTTCTCGGTTATCCTGCTTCTACTAATCTTGATGATTATGTATTGGCTAGAGGATACAGGCTGTTAAATAAGATACCGCGTCTGCCGATGCCAATTGTTGAAAATGTTGTAGAAGCATTTGGAGTCCTTCCAAGGATTATTGAGGCGAGTGCAGAAGAGTTAGATGAAGTAGAGGGAATCGGTGAAGTACGAGCCCAAAAAATCAAAAAAGGATTAAAACGCCTGCAAGAGAAGCATTATTTAGACCGGCAGCTGTGATTTCGGTTAAAACCTGGTGAATACGGGTATATTAATGTTGGTTTTTGTTTATTCTGATATTCGTAGGGTGCATAAGACTTTGTGAAATTAAAATGTTTAAAAAGGAGGTGGGGGTATGTTAAAACGAATAGTTCAGGCGTTCTTCATTATTTTTGGCGGCGTTGTTGGTATATTTCTAATACCTGAATTGTTTGTACTGTTAAATATACAGGACATACCTTTAATAACAAACGCATATACGTCTGCGGCAATTGGGGCAATTATCTTTTTTCTCATCAGTATATGGGGTACAGAATACGTTGTGAACTGGGTGAAGTGGATAGAGGATTCATTGTTAAAAGCGCCGGTTCCAGATTTGTTATTTGGAAGTCTAGGCCTGGTTTTTGGACTTATAATTGCTTATCTTATCGTAAATGTTATTCCTTTAGACAATATACCTTACCGCATATTCAGCACAATTATCCCTGTATTTTTGGCTTTCTTCCTCGGTTATCTCGGCTTCCAGGTGGGCTTTAAGAAAAAGGATGAATTGATCAGCCTGTTTTCCATTTCCGCCAGAATGCAAAAGAAAAAAGGATCAGCTGAAGAAGAACATGAGGTTCAAGACAAGAAGCTGAAAATTTTGGACACTAGTGTTATTATTGATGGGAGAATAGCAGATATTTGCCAGACTGGATTTTTAGAGGGAGTTATCGTGATTCCGCAGTTTGTCCTTGAGGAGTTGCAGCATATTGCCGACTCTTCCGATGTGTTAAAACGAAACAGAGGACGCCGCGGTCTTGATATCCTGAACCGCATTCAGAAAGAATTAGACATTGAAGTTGAAATTTACGAAGGCGACTTTGAGGATATTCAGGAGGTTGACAGTAAGCTCGTCAAACTTGCGAAGCTGACATCCGGGGTCGTTGTGACGAATGATTTTAATTTAAATAAAGTATGCGAGCTTCAGAAGGTAGCAGTATTAAACATTAATGACCTTGCTAATGCGGTCAAGCCTGTTGTGCTTCCTGGCGAGGAAATGAATGTTCAGGTCATTAAGGATGGGAAAGAGCATAATCAGGGAGTTGCCTACTTGGATGATGGTACGATGATTGTCGTTGAAGAAGGACGCAATTATATCGGCAAGCATATTGATGTACTCGTCACAAGTGTGCTGCAGACAGCAGCGGGACGAATGATTTTTGCGAAGCCTAAGCTGTTGGAGAAGGCGCTGTAAAGGGAGAAAAAACAATGAGTTATGATGTGGTGATTCCTGCAGCCGGACAGGGAAAGCGGATGAAGGCAGGGAGAAATAAACTGTTCATTGAGCTGAAAGGAGACCCGGTGATCATACACACGTTAAGAGTGTTTGACAGCCACCGGCAGTGCGAAGAAATCATTTTGGTGATTAACGAGCAGGAGCGGGAGCACTTTCAACAATTGCTGACCGATTATCCGTTTCAAACATCGATTGAGCTTGTTGCAGGCGGAGATGAGCGTCAGCACAGTGTTTATAAGGGGCTGAAAGCCGTAAAGCAAGAAAAGATCGTCCTTGTACATGACGGTGCCCGCCCATTTATAAAACATGAACAAATTGACGAACTGATCGCAGAGGCGGAACAGACAGGAGCGGCCATCCTCGCTGTTCCGGTAAAAGATACAATTAAACGCGTTCAAGATTTACAAGTCAGTGAGACGATTGAACGTTCAAGCTTGTGGGCTGTCCAAACGCCACAAGCTTTTCGTCTTTCTTTATTGTTGGAGGCTCACGCTGAGGCCGAGCGCAAGGGATTTTTAGGGACGGATGACGCCAGCCTCGTTGAACAGATGGAAGGCGGTTCGGTCCGTGTTGTAGAAGGCAGTTATACAAATATTAAGCTGACGACGCCAGACGATTTGACGTCAGCTGAAGCTATCATGGAATCAGAAAGTGGGAATAAACATGTTTAGAATTGGACAAGGATTTGATGTGCATCAATTAGTGGAGGGCCGTCCTCTAATTATTGGCGGAATTGAAATCCCGTACGAAAAAGGGCTGCTTGGCCATTCTGATGCAGACGTATTGTTGCATACTGTCGCTGACGCCTGCCTGGGGGCTGTGGGTGAAGGTGACATTGGCAAGCATTTTCCTGACACAGATCCTGAGTTCAAGGACGCAGACTCTTTCAAATTACTTCAGCATGTTTGGGGAATCGTGAAACAAAAAGGGTATGTCCTTGGGAACATTGATTGCACCATCATAGCGCAAAAGCCGAAGATGCTGCCGTACATAGAAGATATGAGAAAAAGAATCGCTGAAGGCCTTGAGGCAGAGGTTTCACAGGTGAATGTAAAAGCAACAACGACAGAAAAGCTTGGATTTACAGGCCGAGCGGAAGGAATAGCGGCTCAGGCGACTGTACTGATACAAAAAGGCTAACTTGTTTTGATGCCGGGTCTATTTGGTGGTAGAATAGATTCATACATTTTTGCCTGAGGCCATACATGACATGAAAGGAAGTATTTGAAAATGGGAAACGAAGTACGCGTCCGTTATGCACCGAGTCCAACCGGACATTTGCATATTGGAAATGCCAGAACGGCGCTTTTTAATTATTTATTTGCTCGCAATCAAGGCGGTAAGTTTATCATTCGTGTTGAGGACACTGATAAAAAGCGCAATATTGAGGGCGGAGAACAAAGCCAGCTGAATTATCTGAAGTGGCTAGGTATTGACTGGGATGAGAGTGTGGATGTCGGCGGAGAGTACGGCCCATACCGTCAGTCAGAGCGTAACGATATCTATAAAGTGTACTATGAAGAGCTCCTTGAAAAAGGGCTTGCTTATAAATGCTACTGTACGGAAGAAGAGCTTGAAAAAGAGCGTGAAGAGCAGATTGCCCGCGGAGAAATGCCACGGTATTCTGGGAAACACAGAGATCTGACTCAGGAAGAACAGGAGAAATTTATTGCTGAAGGCAGAAAGCCGAGTATTCGTTTCCGTGTTCCAGAAGGAAAAGTCATCGCCTTCAACGACATCGTAAAAGGCGAAATTTCTTTTGAATCAGATGGCATTGGCGACTTCGTTATTGTGAAAAAGGACGGAACGCCTACTTATAACTTCGCGGTAGCTATTGATGACTACTTAATGAAAATGACACACGTGCTGCGCGGTGAGGATCATATTTCTAACACACCGAAACAGATTATGATCTATCAAGCATTCGGGTGGGATATTCCACAGTTCGGACATATGACGCTGATTGTAAACGAAAGCCGTAAAAAGCTCAGCAAACGTGATGAATCCATTATTCAATTCATCGAGCAGTACAAAGAGCTTGGCTACTTGCCAGAAGCGCTGTTCAACTTTATCGGGCTGCTAGGCTGGTCACCGGTTGGAGAAGAAGAGCTTTTCACAAAAGAGCAGTTTATTGAAATTTTTGATGTAAATCGTTTATCTAAATCACCAGCTTTGTTTGATATGCATAAGCTAAAATGGGTTAACAACCAATATGTGAAGAAGCTGGATCTTGATCAGGTTGTTGAACTGACGCTTCCGCATTTGCAAAAAGCCGGCAAAGTTGGCACTGAGCTTTCTGCTGAAGAACAAGAGTGGGTTCGCAAATTGATTTCCCTGTATCATGAGCAATTAAGCTACGGTGCCGAAATTGTTGAGCTGACTGATTTGTTCTTTGCGGATGAGATCGAGTATAATCAAGAAGCGAAAGCTGTTCTGGAAGAGGAGCAGGTTCCTGAAGTGCTCAGCACATTCGCTGCGAAGCTTGAAGAGCTTGAGGAGTTCACTCCAGATAATATCAAAGCATCGATCAAAGCAGTGCAGAAAGAAACTGGCCACAAAGGGAAAAAACTGTTTATGCCGATTCGTGTTGCTGTTACAGGGCAAACTCACGGTCCGGAACTGCCGCAATCAATCGAATTGATCGGTAAAGAGACTGCGATTCAGCGTTTGAAAAATATCTAAATAAATGATTGTTGACAGGGAAGAGTATAAAGCTTTAGGCCATTACAGAAAGGATCTTCATTGGCTGAGAGAGATCCATGAGCCGGGTTTTAGAAGTGCGCCCTTAAGACCTTTGAAGAACGTTTTTAAAAATCAGTATTCAAAGGCGGCCGCCGCCGTTACAGGCTGAAGTTGGGAGAGCAGGAGTCTGCTTTTCAAACAGAGTGGAACCGCGCGGTTAAAGCGTCTCTGTCATGTTTTCATGCAGAGATGCTTTTTTTATTGGGCAGAGGAAATCAGATAGAGAAACGGGGGGAAGCATGTGTTTTTTAGAATGCTAAAAGAAGACATTGATACTGTTTTCGATCAAGATCCTGCAGCAAGAAGCTATTTTGAAGTGATTTTAACTTATTCCGGTTTACATGCTATATGGGCGCATCGGATTGCACATGCTTTATATAAACGAAAATTTTATTTCCTTGCACGCCTTATATCTCAAGTAAGCCGATTTTTTACCGGGATCGAAATCCACCCCGGCGCTACAATTGGGAGAAGATTTTTCATAGACCACGGCATGGGGGTTGTCATTGGGGAGACATGTGAAATCGGCAATAACGTAACCGTTTTTCAGGGGGTTACCCTTGGGGGAACGGGGAAAGAAAAGGGAAAAAGGCACCCAACGATTAAAGATGACGCATTGATAGCCACAGGTGCTAAAGTGCTCGGTTCAATTACGGTCGGTGAAGGCTCAAAGATTGGCGCTGGTTCAGTAGTGCTGCATGATGTTCCCGATTTTTCAACAGTTGTCGGTATCCCCGGACGGGTCGTTGTACAAAATGGCAAGAAGGTAAGACGCGATTTAAACCATCAGGATTTGCCCGATCCGGTTGCTGACCGCTTTAAGTCTTTGGAACAGCAGATTTTAGAGCTGAAGGCAGAACTTGAAGACAGAAAAGAAAGGATCAATCAAAAATGACAATCACACTTTATAATACATTGACTAGACAGAAGGAAACATTCGTTCCTCTTGAAGAGGGGAAAGTGAAAATGTACGTATGCGGACCGACAGTTTACAATTACATTCACATCGGAAACGCGCGTCCGGCTATCGTTTACGATACGGTTCGAAACTATTTGGAGTACAAAGGCTATGATGTGCAGTATGTCTCTAACTTCACAGACGTAGACGATAAATTAATTAAAGCGGCAAATGAGCTTGGTGAGGATGTGCCTACCATCTCAGAGCGTTTTATTAAAGCATATTTTGAAGATGTAGGTGCGCTCGGATGCCGAAAAGCCGACCTTCATCCGCGGGTGATGGAAAACATGGATGCCATTATTGAATTCGTAGATCAGCTCGTGAAAAAGGGCTACGCTTATGAATCAGAAGGTGACGTTTATTTCAAAACAAGAGCGTTTGAAGGATACGGAAAGCTTTCTCAGCAATCAATCGATGAGCTAAGATCAGGTGCACGCATCCGGGTCGGCGAGAAAAAAGAAGATGCTCTTGATTTCGCACTGTGGAAAGCGGCAAAAGAAGGAGAAATCTCCTGGGATAGCCCTTGGGGAAAAGGACGTCCGGGCTGGCACATTGAATGCTCAGCAATGGTGAAAAAATATCTGGGTGACCAGATTGATATCCATGCGGGCGGACAGGATTTAACATTCCCTCACCATGAAAACGAAATTGCGCAATCTGAGGCATTGACAGGAAAAACGTTTGCGAAGTACTGGCTCCATAATGGCTATATCAATATTGATAATGAAAAAATGTCAAAATCACTGGGCAACTTTGTGCTTGTGCATGACATCATTAAACAGCATGATCCGCAGCTTTTGAGATTCTTTATGCTATCTGTTCATTATCGCCATCCGATTAACTATTCAGAAGAGCTTCTAGAAAATACGAAAAGCGCATTTAACCGTTTAAAAACAGCGTACAGCAATCTTCAGCACCGTCTGAACAGCAGTACGAATTTAACGGAAGATGACGATCAATGGCTTGAGAAAGTTGAAGAACACCGCAAAGCATTTGAAGAAGCGATGGACGATGACTTTAATACGGCGAATGCGATTTCTGTCTTGTTCGACTTAGCGAAGCATGCCAATTATTATCTTCAGAAAGATCATACGGCTGATCATGTAATTACGGCGTTTATCCAGATGTTTGACCGTATTGTTTCTGTTCTCGGTTTTTCATTGGGTGAGCAGGAACTTCTCGATCAAGAGATTGAAGACTTAATTGAAAAACGAAATGAAGCGCGCCGGAATCGCGATTTTGCGTTGTCAGACCAGATTCGCGACCAGCTGAAAAGCATGAATATCATTCTTGAAGATACGGCTCAAGGCACTCGCTGGAAACGGGGAGAATAACGGATGCTTGAATTTGATACGATAAAAGATTCAAAGCAGCTTAACGGTCTTGCGCTTGCTTATATAGGTGATGCCATTTTTGAAGTGTATGTAAGGCATCACCTGCTTAAGCAGGGCTTTACCAAACCAAATGATCTTCATAAGAAATCAAGCCGGATTGTTTCGGCAAAGTCGCAGGCTGAGATCCTATTTTTTCTGCAGAATCAATCATTTTTTACGGAAGAAGAGGAAGCGGTGCTGAAAAGAGGCAGAAATGCCAAGTCAGGAACAACACCTAAAAATACAGATGTTCAGACGTACCGCTATAGTACAGCATTTGAAGCGCTTCTGGGCTACCTTTTTCTAGAGAAAAGAGAGGAACGGCTTAGTCAGCTCATAGCCGAAGCTATACAATTCGGGACGTCAGGGAGGAAAACAAATGAGTCAGCAACATGATTACGTCATAGGGAAGAATGCAGTGATCGAGACGTTAAAATCTGATCGGAAGCTTTATAAGCTGTGGATGGCGGAAAACACCGTAAAGGGACAGGCACAGCAAGTGATTGAGCTTGCGAAAAAGCAGGGAATCACAATTCAATACGTCCCGAGAAAAAAACTCGATCAAATGGTGACAGGACAGCATCAAGGCGTTGTGGCACAGGTTGCAGCGTATGAATATGCAGAACTGGACGATTTATATAAAGCGGCCGAAGAAAGAAATGAACAGCCTTTCTTCCTCATTCTGGACGAGCTTGAAGACCCTCATAATCTTGGTTCCATTATGAGAACAGCTGATGCGGTCGGCGCTCATGGCATCGTCATTCCAAAACGGAGAGCTGTCGGGCTGACAACAACAGTGGCAAAAGCTTCAACAGGGGCAATTGAGCACATTCCTGTAGCAAGAGTCACCAATTTGGCACGGACGTTAGAAGAGATGAAAGAACGGGGAATCTGGGTTGTCGGAACGGATGCGTCCGCGCGTGAGGATTACCGCAATATGGACGGCAATATGCCTTTGGCTTTAGTCATCGGAAGTGAAGGAAAAGGGATGGGCCGACTCGTGAAAGAAAAGTGTGATTTTCTCATTAAACTCCCGATGGCCGGAAAGGTAACTTCACTAAATGCATCTGTCGCGGCTGGTCTTTTGATGTATGAAGTCTACCGGAAACGAAACCCTCTGGGAGAATAAAGACCCATGGATATCCTGTTAGTAGACGGATACAACATGATAGGAGCCTGGCCGCAGCTGAAGGATTTAAAAGCGAACAGTTTCGAAGAGGCGAGAGACGTACTGATTCAGAAAATGGCGGAATATCAATCGTATACAGGAAACAGGGTTATTGTTGTTTTTGACGCGCATCTCGTTAAAGGGCTTGAGAAAAAACAGACCAACCATCGAGTTGAAGTGATTTTTACAAAAGAAAATGAGACGGCTGATGAGCGGATAGAAAAGCTCGCTCAGGCTTTGAATAATATCGCGACTCAAATTCACGTTGCGACCTCTGACTATACTGAGCAATGGGCGATTTTCGGACAGGGGGCATTGCGGAAATCGGCCCGGGAGCTTTTGAGAGAGGTAGAAGCGATTGAAAGGCGAATAGAGAGACGGGTAAGAAAAATCACTTCCGAAAAGCCGGCGGGTAAAATTGCTTTATCGGAAGAGGTTTTGAAAACGTTTGAAAAGTGGAGGCGGGGAGACTTAGATTAAGTTGACGCTTTTTTGCCCAATACTGTATAATATTTCTATCTACGTGCGCCGGGGGGATCGGAGTGAATCTACAGAACAACAAGGGAAAATTCAACAAAGAGCAGTTTTGCCAGTTGGAGGACGAGCAGGTCATTGAAAAGGTTCATGTTGGGGACAGTGATGCGTTAGATTACTTGATTACGAAGTACCGAAACTTTGTTCGGGCGAAAGCAAGATCCTATTTCTTAATAGGGGCGGACAGAGAAGATATTGTTCAGGAAGGTATGATAGGCCTCTATAAGTCTATTCGTGACTTCAAAGAGGACAAGCTTACCTCTTTCAAAGCTTTCGCAGAATTATGTATTACCCGCCAAATTATTACCGCAATAAAGACAGCTACTCGCCAGAAACACATTCCTTTGAATTCCTACGTCTCATTAGATAAACCGATTTTTGATGAAGAATCAGACCGAACGCTGCTTGATGTCATTTCAGGGGCGAAAACCTTAAATCCTGAGGAAATGATCATTAATCAGGAAGAATTTGATGACATTGAAATGAAAATGGGAGAACTACTAAGTGATTTAGAGAGAAAAGTACTCGTCTTATATCTCGACGGGAGAAGTTACCAAGAGATTTCCGATGAACTGAACCGACATGTGAAATCGATCGACAATGCCCTTCAGCGTGTGAAACGCAAGCTGGAGAAGTACTTGGAAATTCGCGAAATCAGTTTGTAATAGGAATTTAAGCTATATTGACAGTATTTTTCTGACTATGATATGTTACTAAAGATAAGAACTAATGTCTATTTAGAAAAAGGTGTAATGACATGAGAAAAAAGATTACGTTAGCATGCAAGACATGCGGAAACCGTAATTATACGACAATGAAGAGCTCTGCATCAGCGGCTGAGCGATTAGAAGTAAAGAAATACTGCAGTACTTGCAATTCACATACAGCTCATCTTGAAACAAAATAGTTTTTGCGCTTTTTAAATTGTGGAGGTCTTTTACATGCGTATTATGAAATTCTTTAAAGATGTTGGGAAAGAAATGAAAAAGGTAAGCTGGCCTAAAGGAAAAGAGTTAACGCGTTATACCATTACGGTAATTTCAACAGTTATCTTTTTTGTTATCTTTTTTGCCCTCCTTGACACAGGAATTTCTCAATTAATTCGTTTAATAGTTGAATAATGATCAGCAATACGTGCTATAATAGATCATAATATTACTTGCCAAAACCCGTTCAGCGGGTTTTTTATTGTGGCTTAAAATGAAAGTTATCATAGGCTTGCCGCCTATTTTTTGAAGCGTTATGGTAATTCACTAAAACCAAATGCGGGGAGGGAAGGACTGGACAGTCCTGAAGAGAATGGAAAAGAATTGGTATGTTGTTCACACGTACTCTGGTTACGAGAATAAAGTAAAAGCCAACTTGGAAAAACGTGTTGAATCAATGGGGATGCAGGATAAAATTTTCCGTGTAGTCGTACCCGAAGAAGAAGAAACGGATATCAAAAACGGCAAGAAAAAAGTCGTGAAAAAGAAAGTATTCCCTGGTTATGTGCTTGTTGAAATTGTAATGACAGACGACTCTTGGTATGTTGTCCGCAACACGCCGGGTGTTACTGGATTCGTAGGATCTGCCGGATCAGGTTCAAAACCGACGCCGCTTCTTCCAGGCGAAGCAGAAACCATTCTGAAGAGAATGGGCATGGACGAACGCAAAACTGATATTGACTTTGAACTGAAAGAGACAGTGAAAGTAATAGACGGACCTTTTGCTAACTTTACTGGATCGATTGAAGAGATTGATTATGACAAAAGCAAGGTCAAAGTTTTCGTTAATATGTTCGGCCGCGAAACGCCGGTTGAGCTGGAATTTACCCAAATCGATAAATTGTAATGTGAAAAAACTTGAAATTGCTATATATAAATGATAATATAGCAAAGGTACGTCTTGGACTTATCCAAGGCAACTAGCATGATATTTCGTCATTCATATAAAGAATGAAACCTTGAGTGGGAGGGTTTACCCTATTACCACATCACGGACTTAAGGAGGTGTGTCTCGTGGCTAAAAAAGTAGTTAAAGTTGTAAAATTGCAAATTCCTGCTGGAAAAGCTAACCCAGCACCACCAGTTGGACCTGCACTTGGTCAAGCCGGTGTTAACATCATGGGATTCTGTAAGGAGTTTAACGCTCGTACAGCTGACCAAGCTGGTTTAATCATTCCTGTTGAAATTTCGGTTTACGAAGACCGTTCATTTACATTTATTACAAAAACTCCACCTGCTGCAGTATTGCTTAAAAAAGCAGCTGGAATTGAGTCTGGTTCTGGTGAACCAAACCGTAATAAAGTGGCAACCGTTAAGCGCGATAAAGTACGCGAAATCGCTGAAACGAAAATGCCTGACTTAAACGCAGCAGACGTTGAAGCGGCAATGCGCATGGTTGAAGGTACTGCCCGCAGTATGGGTATTGTAATCGAGGATTAATTTGTTTCTTGTCGGGTTGCGAGTTTTAACAAGTTCGCAACCCTTATTCGTGGGAGGTTATTCCGCTATAACCACATAAGGAGGAAATTTTAAAATGGCTAAAAAAGGTAAAAAGTACGTTGAAGCTGCTAAGCTTGTAGACCGTTCTAAAGCTTACGACGTTTCTGAAGCAGTAGCTCTCGTTAAAAAAACAAACACAGCTAAATTCGACGCTACAGTTGAAGTGGCTTTCCGTTTAGGGGTTGACCCTCGTAAAAACGACCAGCAAATCCGCGGAGCAGTTGTGCTTCCAAACGGAACTGGTAAAACTCAGCGCGTTCTCGTTTTCGCAAAAGGCGAAAAAGCGAAAGAAGCTGAAGCTGCTGGTGCAGATTTCGTAGGCGATACTGACTACATCAACAAAATTCAACAAGGCTGGTTCGATTTCGATGTAATCGTAGCTACACCTGACATGATGGGTGAAGTTGGTAAAATCGGTCGTGTACTTGGACCAAAAGGTTTAATGCCAAACCCTAAAACTGGTACAGTTACTTTCGAAGTTGAAAAAGCGATCGGCGAAATCAAAGCTGGTAAAGTTGAATACCGCGTAGATAAAGCTGGAAACATTCATGTTCCTATCGGTAAAGTTTCTTTCGAGGATGAAAAACTTGTTGAGAACTTCACAACAATGTACGATACAATCCTGAAAGCTAAACCTGCCGCAGCTAAAGGCGTTTACGTGAAAAACGTTGCTGTAACTTCTACTATGGGACCTGGTGTCAAAGTAGACTCTTCAACTTTTAACGTAAAATAATATTGACATGACATCAACATTCTGATATGATTCAAAATGTTGTAAAATAGAATATCATTTATACCGTAGACAGTAGGGGCCTAACCGCTTAATCATCCTACCGAGGTGTATATTATCACAGCTATTACGTTACGTATGCTTGTATATACAGCCTCCATGTCTCATGGAGGCTTTTTATATGGAATCCGTCGTCTCAGTCGTGATCACCTAACGGTATAAGTGTTACACAAGAATCTACAGGAGGTGTAACCATGAGCAGCGCAATTGAAACTAAAAAAGTTGTTGTTGAAGAAATTGCTTCTAAACTGAAAGAAAGTAAATCAACGATCATCGTTGACTATCGCGGACTTAACGTTTCTGAAGTAACTGAACTTCGTAAACAGCTTCGCGAAGCTAACGTTGAGTTCAAAGTTTACAAAAATACGATGACTCGCCGTGCGGTTGAACAAGCTGAGCTTAATGGTTTGAATGATTTCTTAACTGGACCGAACGCGATCGCATTCAGCACTGAAGATGTTGTCGCTCCGGCTAAAGTTCTGAATGACTTCGCTAAAAATCACGAAGCTCTTGAAATCAAAGCTGGCGTAATCGAAGGTAAAGTTTCTACTGTTGAAGAAGTGAAAGCTCTTGCTGAACTTCCATCACGCGAAGGCTTGCTTTCTATGTTGCTTAGCGTACTTCAAGCTCCAGTTCGCAACTTTGCTCTTGCTGCAAAAGCTGTGGCAGAACAAAAGGAAGAACAAGGCGCTTAATCTAATCAGTTTTTCATAAATTAAAACAAAATGGAGGAATTACAAATGGCTTTAAATATCGAAGAAATCATTGCTTCCGTTAAAGAAGCAACTGTACTTGAATTGAACGACCTAGTAAAAGCAATCGAAGAAGAATTTGGCGTAACTGCTGCTGCTCCTGTAGCTGTAGCTGGCGGAGCTGCTGCAGGCGGAGCTGCTGAAGAGCAAAGCGAATTCGATCTTATCCTTGCTGGTGCTGGATCTCAAAAAATCAAAGTTATCAAAGTTGTACGTGAAATCACTGGTCTTGGCTTGAAAGAAGCTAAAGAACTTGTTGACAACACTCCAAAACCACTTAAAGAAGGTATTGCTAAAGAAGAAGCTGAAGAGCTTAAAGCTAAACTTGAAGAAGTTGGCGCTTCTGTAGAAGTTAAGTAATCTTCACTTACCTGGAGGGGAAGCTCGCTTTTATGAGGCGAGCTTTTTCTTTGCCATTCTTTAAGCCATGAAAAAAGGAGGTTCTAATAATGAGTGAGCACTATTATTCAGAAAAACCTTCAGTGAAAAGCAACAAGCAAACCTGGTCTTTTAGGCTTCGGAATAAAGATTTCACGTTTACCAGCGACAGCGGGGTTTTTTCTAAAAAAGAAGTTGATTTCGGCTCCCGACTGCTGATTGATTCTTTTGAAGAGCCTGAGGTTGAGGGCAGCATTTTGGATGTAGGCTGCGGGTACGGGCCGATTGGTTTATCGCTGGCCAGCGACTTTAAAGACCGGACTATCCACATGATTGATGTTAATGAGAGAGCCGTAGAACTATCAAATGGAAATGCGGAACAGAATGGAATAACAAACGTTAAAATTTATCAAAGCGATTTGTTTTCAAACGTTGATTCTGCTCAAACATTTGCTTCTATTCTTACAAATCCCCCAATCCGAGCCGGAAAAAAAGTTGTCCATGCTATCTTTGAGAAAAGCGCTGAACACTTAAAAGCTTCAGGTGAGTTGTGGATCGTCATACAGAAAAAGCAAGGCGCGCCTTCTGCCATTGAAAAGCTCGAGGAACTGTTCGATGAAGTTTCTGTCGTTCAAAAAAAGAAAGGCTATTATATCATAAAAGCAAAAAAAGTTTGACTCGGTATTTTAACTATGTTAATATTGTAAAATGCCAATGTATATATTTTGCTTGATATGATGAATTGTCAATATCTATGTATAAATTATACAAGTATGGAAATGCTAATAAAATCGGTATTTGTTTTTGGATGTGGTTTTCTTAATTAGAAACCCTTTTTTCTTTTGTCTTGTAAAAGTATTTTCTTTCTTTGGAAGAAATGCTTATTACACATATAATACGCATGATTTGAGGGGTGAATCAGTTGACAGGTCAACTAGTTCAGTATGGACGACACCGCCAGCGCAGAAGCTATGCTCGCATTAGCGAAGTGTTAGAATTACCAAATCTCATTGAAATTCAAACCTCTTCTTATCAGTGGTTTCTTGATGAGGGTCTTAGAGAGATGTTTCAAGACATATCACCAATTGAGGATTTCACTGGTAACCTCTCTCTTGAGTTCATTGATTATAGTTTAGGTGAGCCTAAATATCCTGTAGAGGAATCAAAAGAACGTGATGTGACTTACTCAGCTCCGCTAAGAGTGAAGGTTCGTTTAATTAACAAAGAAACTGGAGAGGTAAAAGACCAAGATGTCTTCATGGGTGATTTCCCTATTATGACAGATACAGGTACTTTTATCATTAACGGTGCGGAACGCGTTATCGTTTCCCAGCTTGTTCGGTCTCCAAGTGTATATTTCAGTGGTAAAGTAGACAAGAACGGTAAAAAAGGTTTTACCGCAACTGTCATTCCAAACCGTGGCGCATGGTTAGAATACGAAACTGATGCGAAAGATGTTGTTTATGTCCGCATTGATCGCACACGTAAGTTGCCGGTTACGGTTCTTTTGCGTGCTCTCGGCTTCGGCTCCGATCAAGAGATTCTTGATCTCATAGGAGAAAACGAATACCTGAGAAATACGCTTGATAAAGATAACACAGAAAACAGCGACAAAGCGCTGCTTGAAATTTACGAGCGTCTCCGTCCTGGAGAGCCGCCTACAGTAGAAAATGCGAAAAGCTTGCTTGATTCTCGTTTCTTTGATCCGAAACGATACGATCTTGCCAATGTAGGACGCTATAAAATTAATAAAAAACTTCATATTAAGAATCGCCTCTTCAATCAGAGACTTGCTGAAACGCTCGTTGATCCTGAAACAGGAGAAATCCTTGCTGAAAAAGGTCAGATTCTTGATAGAAGAACACTTGATAAAGTACTGCCATACTTAGAAAACGGAATCGGTTTCAGAAAGCTGTATCCGAATGGCGGTGTTGTTGAAGATGAAGTGACTCTTCAATCCATTAAAATCTTTGCTCCGACTGATCAAGAAGGAGAACAGGTTATTAATGTAATCGGCAATGCTTACATTGAAGAAGAGATTAAAAACATCACGCCTGCTGATATTATTTCTTCAATCAGCTACTTCTTCAACCTGCTGCACGGAGTAGGCGACACAGATGATATCGATCATCTTGGAAACCGCCGTTTACGTTCTGTAGGCGAGCTTCTCCAGAACCAATTCCGTATCGGTTTAAGCCGTATGGAGCGTGTGGTTCGTGAGAGAATGTCAATTCAAGATACGAATACAATTACGCCTCAGCAGCTGATCAATATTCGTCCTGTTATTGCGTCCATTAAAGAGTTCTTTGGAAGCTCGCAGCTTTCTCAATTCATGGATCAGACGAACCCGCTTGCTGAATTAACGCATAAGCGCCGTCTGTCAGCATTAGGACCGGGCGGATTGACACGTGAGCGTGCCGGAATGGAAGTGCGTGACGTTCACTACTCCCACTATGGCCGTATGTGTCCGATTGAAACGCCTGAGGGCCCGAACATCGGTTTGATCAACTCACTATCATCTTATGCAAAAGTAAACCGTTTTGGCTTTATTGAAACGCCATATCGCCGCGTTGACCCTGAAACAGGGAAGGTAACGGGCAGAATCGATTACTTAACTGCTGATGAAGAGGATAACTATGTTGTCGCTCAAGCGAACGCTCGTCTTGATGACGAAGGCGCCTTTATTGATGACAGCATCGTAGCTCGTTTCCGCGGGGAGAACACCGTTGTTTCCAGAAACCGTGTAGACTACATGGATGTATCGCCTAAGCAGGTTGTATCTGCTGCGACAGCATGTATCCCGTTCTTAGAAAACGATGACTCCAACCGTGCCCTCATGGGAGCGAACATGCAGCGTCAGGCTGTGCCTTTGATGCAGCCGGAAGCGCCATTCGTTGGAACTGGTATGGAATACGTATCAGGAAAAGACTCTGGTGCCGCTGTTATTTGTAAACACCCTGGTATCGTTGAACGCGTAGAAGCGAAAAACGTTTGGGTTCGCCGTTATGAAGAAGTGGACGGTCAAAAAGTAAAAGGAAACCTGGATAAATACAGCCTGCTGAAATTTGTCCGCTCTAACCAAGGTACGTGCTACAACCAGCGTCCGATCGTAAGTGTCGGCGATGAAGTGGTAAAAGGAGAAATCCTTGCTGACGGTCCTTCTATGGAGCTTGGTGAACTTGCACTTGGCCGTAACGTAATGGTTGGCTTCATGACATGGGATGGCTACAACTATGAGGATGCCATCATCATGAGTGAACGCCTTGTAAAGGATGATGTTTATACATCTATCCACATTGAAGAATACGAATCAGAAGCACGTGATACGAAACTTGGACCTGAAGAAATCACTCGCGATATTCCAAACGTCGGTGAAGATGCGCTTCGTAATCTTGATGACCGCGGAATCATCCGTATCGGGGCAGAAGTAAAAGACGGAGATCTTCTTGTTGGTAAAGTAACGCCTAAAGGCGTAACTGAACTGACTGCTGAAGAACGCCTGCTTCACGCCATCTTTGGCGAGAAAGCCCGCGAGGTTCGTGATACTTCTCTTCGTGTGCCTCACGGCGGCGGAGGAATTATCCATGACGTTAAAGTCTTCAACCGTGAAGACGGAGACGAACTTCCTCCAGGTGTGAACCAGTTAGTACGCGTATATATCGTTCAGAAACGTAAGATTTCTGAAGGGGATAAAATGGCCGGTCGTCACGGTAACAAAGGTGTTATCTCTAAGATTCTTCCTGAAGAGGATATGCCTTACCTTCCTGACGGCACACCAATTGATATCATGCTTAACCCGCTGGGCGTACCATCACGTATGAACATCGGGCAGGTATTAGAACTTCATATGGGTATGGCCGCTCGTTACCTCGGCATTCACATTGCATCTCCTGTATTTGACGGAGCGCGAGAAGAGGATGTCTGGGAAACACTTGAAGAAGCCGGCATGTCTCGTGACGCCAAAACTGTGCTTTACGACGGACGTACTGGAGAGCCGTTTGATAACCGTGTATCTGTCGGTATCATGTATATGATCAAACTGGCTCACATGGTTGACGATAAACTTCATGCGCGTTCTACAGGCCCTTACTCACTTGTTACGCAGCAGCCTCTTGGCGGTAAAGCTCAATTTGGCGGACAGCGTTTCGGTGAGATGGAGGTTTGGGCACTTGAAGCTTACGGTGCGGCTTACACTCTTCAAGAAATTCTGACTGTTAAGTCTGATGACGTGGTTGGACGTGTGAAAACATACGAAGCCATCGTTAAAGGCGACAATGTTCCTGAACCAGGTGTTCCGGAATCATTCAAAGTATTAATCAAAGAACTTCAAAGCTTAGGTATGGATGTCAAAATCCTTTCTGGTGATGAAGAAGAAATAGAAATGAGAGATTTAGAAGACGAAGAAGATGCGAAACAAGCTGACGGCCTGGCATTATCAGGTGATGAAGAGCCGGAAGAAACAGCATCTGCAGACGTTGAACGTGATGTAGTAACAAAAGAATAATCTCTAATTATAAAGGCAAGTGACATCGGTTAATCCGAAGATAAAAAGGGAGGTAGGCCCCTTGCTAGATGTGAACAATTTTGAGTATATGAACATCGGTCTTGCTTCACCGGATAAAATCCGTTCATGGTCTTTTGGTGAAGTGAAAAAGCCTGAAACGATAAACTATCGTACGTTAAAACCTGAAAAGGACGGTCTATTCTGCGAACGCATTTTCGGACCGACTAAGGACTGGGAATGTCATTGCGGGAAGTACAAGCGAGTTCGTTATAAAGGCGTAGTTTGTGACCGCTGCGGAGTCGAAGTAACACGGGCTAAAGTCCGTCGTGAGAGAATGGGGCACATTGAACTGGCTGCCCCAGTTTCCCACATTTGGTATTTCAAAGGTATTCCAAGCCGTATGGGTCTTGTGCTGGATATGTCACCTCGTGCTTTAGAAGAAGTGATTTACTTTGCTTCTTACGTTGTAACTGACCCGGCAAATACACCGCTTGAAAAGAAACAGCTTCTGTCTGAGAAAGAATACCGTGCTTATCTTGATAAATACGGTAATAAATTCCAAGCATCTATGGGTGCTGAAGCAATTCATAAACTTCTTCAAGATATCGATCTTGTAAAAGAAGTTGATATGTTAAAAGAAGAGCTGAAAACTTCACAAGGACAACGACGTACTCGTGCGATCAAACGTCTTGAAGTTTTAGAAGCCTTCCGTAACTCAGGAAACAAGCCTTCTTGGATGATCCTTGATGTGCTTCCTGTTATTCCTCCGGAGCTTAGACCGATGGTTCAGCTAGATGGCGGACGTTTTGCGACTTCTGATTTGAACGATCTTTATCGTCGTGTCATCAACCGTAACAATCGTTTGAAACGCCTTCTGGACCTTGGTGCGCCAAGCATCATCGTTCAAAACGAAAAGCGTATGCTTCAAGAGGCTGTCGATGCCTTAATTGACAACGGCCGCCGCGGACGCCCTGTAACAGGTCCTGGTAACAGACCGTTAAAATCTCTTTCTCACATGTTGAAAGGGAAGCAAGGCCGTTTCCGTCAAAACCTTCTTGGTAAACGTGTCGATTACTCCGGACGTTCTGTAATCGTTGTTGGTCCTCATTTGAAAATGTACCAATGCGGATTACCGAAGGAAATGGCGCTTGAACTCTTCAAGCCTTTCGTTATGAAAGAACTTGTTGAAAAGGGTCTTGCTCACAACATTAAGAGTGCGAAACGCAAAATTGAGCGCGTACAGCCTGAAGTTTGGGATGTATTAGAATCAGTTATTAAGGAGCACCCAGTACTGCTGAACCGTGCCCCTACACTTCACAGATTAGGTATTCAGGCGTTTGAACCAACGCTTGTTGAAGGACGCGCAATCCGCCTTCACCCGCTCGTATGTACAGCTTACAACGCTGACTTTGACGGTGACCAAATGGCGGTTCACGTACCATTATCTGCTGAAGCACAAGCTGAAGCACGCATCTTGATGCTTGCTGCTCAAAACATCTTGAACCCTAAAGATGGTAAACCGGTTGTAACACCGTCTCAGGATATGGTACTTGGTAACTATTACCTGACACTTGAGCGTGCCGGTGCTGTCGGTGAAGGTATGGTCTTCAAGAATACAGACGAAGCGCTTCTTGCTTATCAAAACGGATATGTTCACCTTCATACGAGAGTAGCTGTTGCAGCTAACTCCCTTAAGAATGTGACATTTACCGAAGAACAGCGCTCAAAATTGTTAATTACAACTGTCGGTAAGCTTGTCTTCAATGAAATTCTTCCGGAATCATTCCCTTACATGAATGAACCAACGAAGAGCAACATTGAAGAGAAAACACCTGACCGTTTCTTCTTGGAAAAAGGTGCTGACGTTAAAGCTGTCATCGCACAGCAGCCAATCAATGCACCGTTCAAAAAAGGTATTCTGGGTAAAATCATCGCGGAAATCTTTAAACGATTCCATATCACGGAAACGTCTAAAATGCTTGACCGCATGAAAAACCTAGGTTTCAAATATTCAACAAAAGCTGGTATTACAGTTGGGGTTTCTGACATCGTCGTACTCGATGATAAACAAGAAATTCTTGAAGAAGCGCAAAGCAAAGTTGACAACGTTATGAAGCAGTTCCGCCGCGGTCTTATCACTGAAGAAGAACGCTATGAGAGAGTCATCTCTATCTGGAGTGCTGCAAAAGACGTGATCCAAGGCAAACTGATGAAATCACTTGATGAACTCAACCCGATCTACATGATGAGTGACTCTGGTGCCCGTGGTAACGCATCTAACTTTACGCAGCTTGCCGGAATGCGCGGTCTGATGGCCAACCCGGCTGGACGTATCATTGAGTTGCCGATCAAATCAAGTTTCCGTGAAGGTCTGACAGTATTGGAGTACTTTATCTCCACACACGGTGCGCGTAAAGGTCTTGCCGATACCGCTCTTAAAACTGCTGACTCAGGTTACCTTACACGCCGTCTCGTTGACGTTGCGCAGGATGTTATCATCCGTGAAACTGATTGCGGAACTGACCGAGGCATTCTTGCTAAGCCTCTTAAAGAAGGAACTGAAACAATTGAGCGCTTAGAAGAACGCTTAATCGGCCGTTTTGCACGAAAACAAGTGAAGCACCCTGAAACAGGTGAAGTGCTTGTGAATGAAAACGAACTAATCGATGAAGATAAGGCGCTGGAGATTGTCGAAGCTGGCATTGAAGAAGTGTGGATCCGTTCTGCCTTCACATGTAATACGCCTCATGGTGTATGTAAACGATGCTATGGCCGAAATCTTGCAACTGGCTCCGATGTTGAAGTCGGTGAAGCTGTCGGAATCATTGCTGCCCAATCAATCGGTGAGCCTGGTACACAGTTAACAATGCGTACATTCCATACAGGCGGGGTTGCCGGAGACGATATCACACAGGGTCTTCCGCGTATCCAAGAGCTTTTCGAAGCGCGTAATCCGAAAGGTCAGGCAACAATTACAGAAATCGACGGTACAGTCGTTGAGATTAATGAAGTTCGTGATAAGCAGCAGGAAATTGTCGTTCAAGGCGCAGTGGAAACACGTTCTTATACGGCACCTTACAACTCCCGCCTGAAAGTAGCGGAAGGAGATAAAATTACTCGAGGCCAAGTACTGACAGAAGGTTCAATCGATCCGAAAGAACTTCTTAAAGTGACTGACCTGACGACTGTTCAAGAGTATCTTCTCCATGAGGTTCAAAAGGTTTACCGTATGCAGGGTGTTGAAATCGGTGATAAACACGTAGAAGTAATGGTTCGCCAGATGCTTCGTAAAGTACGCGTAATTGATGCCGGCGACACTGATGTGCTTCCAGGTACATTGCTTGACATCCACCAATTTACTGAAGCGAACAAAAAGGTGTTGCTCGAAGGCAATCGACCTGCTACAGGCCGTCCTGTCTTACTCGGTATTACAAAAGCATCTCTTGAAACTGATTCATTCTTATCTGCTGCTTCCTTCCAGGAAACAACGCGTGTCCTTACAGATGCAGCGATCAAAGGTAAGCGTGACGAGCTTCTCGGCTTGAAAGAGAATGTTATCATCGGTAAACTTGTTCCAGCTGGTACAGGAATGATGAAATACCGTAAAGTAAAACCAGTATCAAATGTTCAGCCGACTGACGATATGGTTCCGGTTGAATAACTGATTTCATTCTGCTGAAAGACTGTTTTTGCAGTCTTTCAGCAGATATATTTATTAAAAAGTCACTCTATGAGAAGATAGAAACTAAAAAATGTCATACCTTGTTGACATTCGTCTCCTAGAATGATAATATAACCAAGGTGCTCGAAATAAACCTGTTACTTTGGAGGATATGTTTATGTCTTATGATAAAGTATCACAGGCCAAATCAATTATTATTGGTACGAAGCAAACAGTGAAAGCTCTAAAGCGAGGTTCAGTAAAGGAAGTAGTCGTTGCAAAGGACGCAGATCCGATACTTACGTCAAGTGTTGTTTCACTTGCGGAAGATCAAGGTATCTCTGTCTTAATGGTTGAATCCATGAAAAAGCTCGGCAAAGCCTGCGGAATTGAGGTAGGAGCAGCCGCTGTTGCCATTATTTTATAACGTACTTTTGTTTTTGCGTAAGATTCAATCTTGTGTAAAGACATTGTTTTTTGCCTTTTGATGAACCACCTGGGTATGTGGGTTATAAAACGTAATGAAGGGAGGAAAAAATCATGCCTACAATTAATCAGCTAATTCGCAAAGGACGCGTGAGTAAAGTAGAAAACTCAAAGTCTCCTGCACTTAACAAAGGATACAACAGCTTTAAAAAAGAGCACACTAACGTATCTTCTCCACAAAAACGCGGGGTATGTACTCGTGTTGGTACAATGACACCGAAAAAACCGAACTCAGCACTTCGTAAATATGCTCGTGTTCGTTTGACTAACGGAATCGAGGTTACTGCTTACATTCCTGGTATCGGTCACAACCTGCAAGAGCACAGTGTTGTACTTATCCGCGGTGGACGTGTAAAAGACTTACCAGGGGTACGTTACCACATCGTTCGTGGTGCGCTTGATACTGCTGGAGTTGAAAACCGTGCACAAGGCCGTTCTAAATACGGTACGAAAAAACCTAAAGCAAAATAATAAACGAAAATACGCATAATTGATGAAGGGAGGATATTCAGATGCCACGTAAAGGTCCTGTAGCAAAAAGAGACGTTTTACCTGATCCGATTTACAACTCTAAGCTTGTATCTCGTCTAATCAACAAAATGATGATCGATGGTAAAAAAGGTAAGTCTCAAACAATCCTATACAAGTCATTCGATATCATTAAAGAACGTACTGGCAATGATGCAATGGAGGTTTTCGAACAAGCATTGAAAAACATCATGCCTGTACTTGAAGTAAAAGCACGCCGTGTAGGTGGTGCGAACTACCAAGTTCCTGTAGAAGTTCGTCCTGAACGTCGTACGACTCTTGGACTTCGCTGGTTAGTAAACTACGCTCGTCTTCGTGGAGAAAAAACGATGGAAGAGCGTTTAGCTAACGAAATCCTTGACGCAGCTAACAACACTGGTGCTGCTGTTAAGAAACGTGAAGATACTCATAAGATGGCTGAAGCAAACAAAGCATTTGCTCACTATCGTTGGTAGGATTTATATACTAAAAAACACAATTTCCCAATAAGGAAGGAGAAATTACCCAATGGCAAGAGAGTTCTCCTTAGACAAAACTCGTAATATCGGGATCATGGCTCACATTGATGCCGGTAAAACGACTACTACAGAACGTATCTTGTTCTATACTGGTCGTATCCACAAAATTGGTGAAACTCATGAAGGAGCTTCACAAATGGACTGGATGGAGCAGGAACAAGAACGTGGTATCACAATCACTTCCGCTGCGACAACTGCACAGTGGAAAGGATACCGCGTAAACATCATCGATACTCCAGGACACGTAGACTTCACAGTTGAAGTTGAACGTTCTCTTCGTGTACTTGATGGTGCTGTTGCTGTACTTGATGCGCAATCAGGCGTTGAGCCTCAAACAGAAACTGTTTGGCGTCAGGCAACAACTTACGGAGTACCGCGTATCGTTTTTGTTAACAAAATGGACAAAATCGGTGCAGACTTCCTTTACTCTGTAGGAACTTTAAGAGATCGTCTTCAAGCAAACGCTCATGCAATTCAATTGCCGATCGGTGCTGAAGATAATTTCGAAGGTATCATCGACCTTGTAGAAAACGTTGCGTATTTCTACGAAGATGACCTCGGAACTCGTTCTGATGCAAAAGAAATCCCTGAAGAGTATAAAGAGCAAGCTGAAGAGCTTCGCAACAGCCTTATTGAAGCTGTATGTGAGCTTGATGAAGAGCTTATGGATAAATACCTTGAGGGTGAAGAAATCACAATTGACGAGTTAAAAGCAGGTATCCGTAAAGGTACATTAAATGTTGAATTCTACCCTGTTCTTGTTGGTTCTGCCTTCAAAAACAAAGGTGTTCAACTCGTACTTGATGCTGTTCTTGACTACCTTCCTGCACCAACTGACGTTGCTGCAATCAAAGGTACACGTCCTGATACAAATGAAGAGATTGAGCGTCATTCTTCTGATGAAGAGCCATTCTCTGCATTAGCATTTAAAGTTATGACTGACCCTTACGTTGGTAAGTTGACGTTCTTCCGTGTGTACTCTGGAACACTTGATTCCGGTTCATACGTGAAAAACTCTACTAAAGGCAAACGTGAGCGTGTTGGACGTATTCTTCAAATGCACGCTAACAGCCGTGAAGAAATCTCTACTGTATACGCAGGGGATATCGCAGCTGCTGTAGGTCTAAAAGATACAACTACTGGAGATACTCTATGTGATGAGAAGGATCTTGTTATCCTTGAGTCAATGGAATTCCCAGAACCAGTTATCGACGTTGCTATTGAGCCTAAATCAAAAGCTGACCAAGATAAAATGGGTATCGCTTTAGCGAAACTTGCTGAAGAAGATCCTACATTCCGTACTCAAACAAACCCAGAAACTGGCCAAACGATCATCTCTGGTATGGGTGAACTTCACCTTGATATCATTGTTGACCGTATGAAGCGCGAATTTAAAGTAGAAGCCAATGTTGGTGCTCCTCAAGTTGCGTACCGTGAGACATTCCGTACCGGTGCAAAAGTTGAAGGTAAATTCGTACGTCAGTCTGGTGGACGCGGTCAGTTCGGACACGTTTGGATCGAATTCGAACCAAACGAAGAAGGCGCGGGCTTTGAATTTGAAAATGCGATTGTTGGTGGGGTCGTTCCTCGTGAATACATCCCAGCTGTTCAAGCAGGTCTGGAAGATGCACTTGAAAATGGTGTACTAGCAGGCTTCCCGCTTATCGACATTAAAGCTAAACTTTTCGACGGTTCTTACCATGATGTTGACTCAAACGAAATGGCATTTAAAGTTGCTGCTTCTATGGCATTGAAAAATGCAGTCAGCAAATGTAACCCAGTTCTTCTTGAACCAATCATGAAAGTAGAAGTGGTTATTCCAGAAGAATACATGGGAGATATCATGGGTGATATCACTTCACGTCGCGGACGCGTAGAAGGTATGGAAGCACGCGGTAACGCTCAAGTTGTTCGTGCTATGGTTCCTCTTGCTGAAATGTTCGGTTACGCTACTGCACTTCGTTCTAATACGCAAGGTCGCGGTACGTTCACTATGTTCATGGATCACTACGAAGAAGTGCCGAAGAGCGTTTCTGAAGAAATTATCAAAAAAAATAAAGGCGAATAATTGATTTTGCCGCTTAACTCAAGTATAACTACTATTGTAAGATGAGGAAGTGAAAGCTTTCTTTCACTTCCTATCACTCTATACATTACTAATTAAAAGCTCTTAAGGAGGATTTTAGAATGGCTAAAGAAAAATTCGACCGTTCCAAATCACATGCCAATATTGGTACAATTGGACACGTTGACCATGGTAAAACAACTTTAACTGCTGCTATCACAACAGTACTTCATAAGAAATCTGGTAAAGGTACAGCTATGGCGTACGATCAAATTGATGGTGCTCCAGAAGAACGTGAGCGCGGTATCACAATCTCTACTGCACACGTTGAGTACGAAACTGAAACTCGTCACTATGCACACGTTGACTGCCCAGGACACGCTGACTATGTTAAAAACATGATCACTGGTGCTGCACAAATGGACGGAGCTATCCTTGTAGTATCTGCTGCTGATGGCCCAATGCCACAAACTCGTGAGCACATCCTTCTTTCTAAAAACGTTGGTGTACCATACATCGTTGTATTCTTAAACAAATGCGACATGGTAGACGACGAAGAGCTTCTTGAACTAGTTGAAATGGAAGTTCGCGATCTTCTTAGCGAATACGACTTCCCTGGTGATGATGTACCAGTAATCAAAGGTTCTGCTCTTAAAGCTCTTGAAGGTGACGCTGAGTACGAAGCTAAAATCTTCGAACTTATGGATGCGGTTGATGAGTACATCCCAACTCCAGAACGTGACACTGAAAAACCATTCATGATGCCAGTTGAGGACGTATTCTCAATCACTGGTCGTGGTACAGTAGCGACTGGCCGTGTAGAACGCGGACAAGTTAAAGTCGGTGACGAAGTTGAAATCATCGGTCTACAAGAAGAGAACAAGAAAACAACTGTTACAGGTGTTGAAATGTTCCGTAAGCTTCTTGATTATGCTGAAGCTGGTGACAACATTGGTGCCCTTCTTCGTGGTGTATCTCGTGAAGAAATCCAACGTGGTCAAGTACTTGCTAAACCAGGTACAATCACTCCACACAGCAAATTCAAAGCTGAAGTTTACGTTCTTTCTAAAGAAGAGGGTGGACGTCACACTCCATTCTTCTCTAACTACCGTCCTCAGTTCTACTTCCGTACAACTGACGTAACTGGTATCATCCATCTTCCAGAAGGCGTAGAAATGGTTATGCCTGGAGATAACACTGAAATGAACGTTGAACTTATCTCTACAATCGCTATCGAAGAAGGAACTCGTTTCTCTATTCGTGAAGGCGGACGTACTGTTGGTTCAGGCGTTGTTTCTACAATCACTGAGTAATAGTATGATTTTAAACGAGACCCCCTGCGGGTCTCGTTTTTTGTTTGCTTATCTTTTTCTTGTATAATAGGATCTATCATATTCGAGGGGCTACTATCTATGATTCCTGAAAAGAGATCAATCGCAATCATGAAAGAACTGAGCATTGAAAATACAAAGCAAATGCTGATGATTAATGGAGCTGATATTGAAAATCCATTGCTGCTTTTTTTACATGGCGGGCCGGGTACGCCGCAAATCGGATACATTAGACATTATCAAAAAGAGCTGGAACGGTATTTCACTGTAGTTCATTGGGATCAGAGAGGATCAGGGCTTTCATATTCTAAACGAATTTCGCAACATTCCATGACAATAAATCACTTCATTAAAGATACAATCCACGTCACTCAATGGCTCTTAGCTCACTTTTCAAAAACAAAACTATATCTGGCCGGTCATTCTTGGGGGTCAATGCTGGCGCTTCATGCAGTGCAGCAGCGCCCGGACTTGTTTTACGCTTATTATGGAATCAGTCAGGTTGTCAGCCCTCACGATGAAGAATCAACTGCTTATCGACATATTCGTAAAATTTCTGAAGCAAAGAAAGCCAGCATATTATCTTTGCTCACACGTTTCATTGGGGCTCCGCCTTGGAAGCAGGATATCCAGCTTCTTATCTATCGATTTTGCGTTGAGGTAAGCAGAGGAGGATTCACTCGCCTGCATCGGCATTCTCTTGCTGTTTTATTTCAAATGCTTACTGGTAATGAATATGGTGTGCGAAACATTCATAGCGTCCTCAATGGACTGCGCTTCAGCAAAAAACATTTAACAGATGAGTTGTACAGGTTTAATGCATTTAGATCTGTTCCTTCTATTAAAGTACCGTGTGTTTTCATTTCAGGGAAACATGACTTAATTGTTCCAGCTGAAATATCGAAACAGTATTATCAAGAACTCGTGGCGCCCGAAAAGCGCTGGGTTCAATTTGAGAATTCAGCTCATACCCCGCATATTGAGGAGCCGTCATTATTCGCTAGTACACTAAGTCGTCATGCACGGTACCATTTATGATAGGTCCTTGATAAATAAGAAAAACCCCTGTATAATATAAAAAGTGTGCAAACCATGCATATTTTAAATAAGTCTTGCAACATACGCCTATTTTCTGTATAATGGTGTATGTTGGTCTTTGACTGCGATGAAGTGAGAGGTTGCTGACACACCCGGCCGCTTTGCCATGGCAAGGTGTTCAGGTTTTTCTCACGGAGAACTGTCTAACGTGATGTAGGCGAAAAGGAGGGAAAATAATGGCAAAACAAAAAATTCGTATTCGTTTGAAAGCATATGATCATAGAATCCTTGATCAATCTGCAGAGAAGATTGTTGAAACGGCAAAACGTTCTGGTGCCAGCGTATCTGGTCCGATTCCGTTGCCAACTGAAAAATCAGTTTACACAATCCTTCGTGCGGTGCACAAATACAAAGATTCTCGTGAGCAATTTGAAATGCGTACACATAAACGTTTAATCGACATTGTGAACCCAACACCACAAACTGTTGATGCTCTTATGCGATTAGACTTACCATCTGGTGTCGATATCGAAATTAAACTTTAATTCTAAAATATAGAATGATCTTAATAGGAGGTGTGACGAATGACCAAAGGAATCTTAGGAAGAAAAATTGGTATGACGCAAGTATTCGCTGAGAACGGTGATCTTATTCCGGTAACTGTTATCGAGGCTGCTCCAAACGTTGTTCTTCAAAAGAAAACAGCTGAAAACGACGGTTACGAAGCAATCCAGCTTGGTTTTGACGACAAGCGTGAAAAGCTTTCTAACAAACCTGAAAAAGGGCACGTTGCAAAAGCGGAAACTGCTCCTAAGCGCTTCGTTAAAGAATTACGCGGAGTGGAAATGGATGCGTATGAAGTTGGTCAGGAAGTCAAGGTTGAAATTTTCTCTGCTGGAGAAATCGTAGATGTAACAGGAGTATCTAAAGGTAAAGGTTTCCAAGGTGCGATCAAGCGCCACGGACAATCTCGCGGACCTATGTCTCACGGTTCACGCTACCACCGTCGTCCTGGTTCAATGGGACCTGTAGATCCTAACCGTGTATTCAAAGGTAAATTATTACCTGGACGTATGGGCGGAGAGCAAATCACTGTTCAAAACCTTGAAATCGTAAAAGTTGATGCAGAACGCAATCTTCTTTTGATCAAAGGTAACGTACCTGGTGCGAAGAAAACTTTAATCACTGTTAAAAGTGCTGTTAAATCTAAATAACTCTCTTAGGAAAGGAGGAAATTGATCATGCCAAAAGTAGCATTATACAACCAAAACGGTTCTACTGCTGGTGACATCGAATTAAATGCTTCTGTATTTGGTATCGAACCAAATGAGAGTGTTGTATTCGACGCTATTCTTATGCAAAGAGCTTCCTTACGTCAAGGAACTCACAAAGTAAAAAATCGTTCTGAAGTACGCGGCGGAGGTCGTAAACCATGGCGTCAAAAAGGTACTGGACGTGCCCGTCAAGGTTCAATCCGTTCACCGCAATGGCGCGGAGGTGGTGTCGTATTCGGCCCAACACCACGCAGCTATTCTTATAAATTACCTAAAAAAGTTCGCCGCTTGGCAATCAAATCAGTATTGTCTTCTAAAGTGAACGACAACAACATCATCGTTCTTGAAGATCTTACTCTTGATACGGCTAAAACAAAAGAAATGGCAGCTATCCTTAAAGGATTATCTGTTGAGAAAAAAGCTTTAATCGTAACTGCGGATGCAAACGAAGCAGTAGCTTTATCTGCTCGTAACATTCCTGGAGTTACTGTTGTTGAAGCTAACGGAATCAACGTTTTAGACGTTGTCAACCACGAGAAGCTTCTGATTACAAAAGCAGCGGTTGAAAAAGTAGAGGAGGTGCTTGCATAATGAAAGATCCTCGTGATGTTCTAAAGCGCCCCGTCATTACTGAACGTTCTGCTGATTTAATGACTGAAAAGAAATATACTTTTGAAGTTGATGTAAGAGCTAACAAAACAGAAGTGAAAGACGCGGTTGAAAGCATCTTTGGAGTGAAAGTTGACAAAGTCAACATCATGAACTACAAAGGTAAATCAAAACGTGTTGGACGCTACACTGGTATGACTAGCCGTCGCAGAAAAGCGATCGTAAAACTTACTGCAGACAGCAAAGAAATCGAAATTTTTGAAGCTTAATTATCTGTAAAAAGAAGGAGGGAAATTCAAAATGGCGATTAAAAAGTATAAACCGACCTCTAATGGACGTCGTGGCATGACAACTTCAGATTTTGCTGAAATCACGACTGACAAGCCGGAAAAATCCTTGCTTGCTCCCCTTCACAAAAAAGGCGGACGTAACAACCAAGGTAAATTGACTGTACGTCACCAAGGTGGCGGACATAAACGCCAATACCGTGTTATCGACTTCAAACGCGATAAAGATGGTATACCTGGACGCGTTGCTACAGTTGAATACGATCCAAACCGTTCAGCTAACATCGCTCTAATCAACTATGCAGACGGAGAAAAACGTTACATTCTTGCTCCTAAAGGAATTCAAGTGGGTACTGAAATCATGTCAGGTCCTGAAGCTGACATTAAAGTAGGTAATGCACTTCCACTTATCAACATCCCTGTTGGTACAGTTGTGCATAACATTGAATTAAAACCTGGTAAAGGCGGACAGCTTGTACGTTCAGCTGGTACATCTGCTCAGGTTCTTGGTAAAGAAGGTAAATACGTTCTTGTACGTCTTAACTCTGGTGAAGTTCGCATGATCCTTTCTGCTTGCCGTGCTTCTATCGGTCAAGTAGGTAACGAACAGCACGAACTTATCAACATTGGTAAAGCTGGACGTTCTCGCTGGAAAGGCATCCGTCCTACAGTTCGTGGTTCTGTAATGAACCCTAACGATCACCCACACGGTGGTGGTGAAGGACGTGCGCCAATCGGACGTAAATCACCAATGTCTCCATGGGGTAAACCAACTCTTGGATTCAAGACTCGTAAGAAAAAGAACAAATCCGATAAATTTATCGTACGTCGTCGTAAAAATAAATAACGGGGTTGTCTACGGTTCTTTTCGGACCGTAGTGCAATCACGAAGGGAGGTTCCAAAATGGCTCGCAGCTTAAAAAAAGGACCATTTGTCGATGGACACTTGATGACTAAAATCGAGAAATTAAATGAAACAGACAAGAAACAAGTCGTAAAAACTTGGTCTCGTCGTTCTACTATTTTCCCACAGTTTATTGGTCACACAATCGCAGTCTATGACGGACGTAAACACGTGCCTGTATTCATCTCTGAAGATATGGTAGGGCACAAGTTGGGTGAATTCGCTCCAACTCGTACGTACAAAGGTCATGCTAGTGATGACAAAAAAACAAGACGCTAAGAGAGGAGGCTTTTAAATGCAAGCTAAAGCTGTTGCAAGAACAGTCCGTATTGCTCCTCGTAAAGCACGTCTAGTAATGGACCTGATTCGAGGCAAGCAAGTAGGTGAGGCAGTATCAATCTTGAACCTTACACCAAGAGCTGCTTCTCCAATTATCGAGAAAGTATTAAAATCCGCTATTGCAAATGCTGAGCATAACTATGAAATGGACGTTAACAACCTGGTTATTTCTCAAGCATTCGTTGACGAAGGCCCTACGTTAAAAAGATTCCGCCCACGTGCTATGGGACGTGCGAGCCAAATCAACAAACGTACGAGCCACATTACAATCGTTGTATCAGAAAAGAAGGAGGGATAAGTAGTGGGTCAAAAGGTAAATCCAGTCGGTCTTCGTATCGGAGTCATTCGTGATTGGGAATCTAAGTGGTACGCTGGTAAAGATTACGCTGACTTCCTGCACGAAGATTTAAAAATTCGTGAATACATTAGCAAACGCCTTTCTGACGCTTCTGTTTCTAAAGTAGAAATCGAGCGTGCAGCAAACCGCGTTAACATTACGATCCACACAGCTAAGCCTGGTATGGTTATCGGTAAAGGCGGTTCTGAAGTCGAAGCACTTCGCAAAGCCCTTAACAGCCTTACTGGCAAGCGTGTACACATTAACATTCTTGAAATCAAAAGAGCAGATCTTGATGCACAGCTAGTTGCTGACAACATCGCTCGTCAATTAGAAAACCGTGTTTCTTTCCGCCGTGCGCAGAAACAACAAATCCAACGTACTATGCGTGCTGGAGCACAAGGTGTGAAAACAATGGTTTCTGGTCGTCTTGGCGGTGCAGATATCGCTCGTTCTGAATACTACAGTGAAGGAACTGTTCCATTGCACACATTACGTGCGGACATTGACTATGCAACATCTGAAGCTGACACTACTTACGGTAAGCTTGGTGTGAAAGTCTGGATCTATCGTGGAGAGGTTCTTCCTACTAAGAAGAAAACTGAGGAAGGAGGAAAATAATATGTTATTACCAAAACGCGTTAAATATCGCAGAGAGCATCGCGGAAAAATGCGTGGCCGTGCGAAAGGCGGTACTGAAGTACATTTCGGTGAATTCGGTATCCAAGCTCTTGAAGCTTCTTGGATCACTAACCGTCAAATCGAAGCTGCACGTATTGCGATGACTCGTTACATGAAACGTGGCGGTAAAGTTTGGATCAAAATTTTCCCTTCTAAACCTTACACTGCTAAACCACTTGAGGTACGTATGGGATCCGGTAAAGGGGCTCCAGAAGGTTGGGTAGCTGTTGTAAAACCGGGCAAAGTTTTATTTGAGATTTCTGGTGTGTCTGAAGAGGTTGCTCGTGAAGCGCTTCGTCTTGCATCTCACAAATTGCCAATTAAAACGAAGTTCGTAAAACGTGAAGAAATTGGTGGTGAATCAAATGAAAGCTAATGAAATTCGTGACCTTACCACTGCTGAAATTGAACAAAAAGTAAAGTCTCTTAAAGAAGAACTTTTCAATCTTCGCTTTCAATTAGCGACAGGACAACTTGAAAATACTGCTCGCATTCGTGAAGTGCGCAAAGCTATCGCGCGCATGAAAACTGTGATTCGTGAAAGAGAAATTGCTGCTAATAAATAATCACTGAGGGGAGGTCGTGAGCATGAGCGAACGTAACCAACGCAAGGTTTACCAAGGCCGTGTTGTTTCTGACAAAATGGATAAAACCATCACTGTTGTTGTTGAGACATACAAAAAACATACACTTTACGGTAAACGCGTAAAATACTCAAAAAAATTCAAAGCACATGATGAAAATAATCAAGCTAAAATCGGTGACATCGTTAAGATTATGGAAACTCGTCCATTGTCTGCAACTAAGCGTTTCCGTCTAGTTGAAGTTGTCGAAGAAGCTGTTATTATCTAATAAAGTTCGGAATTCTTTTTCCGAAGGGAGGTAACAAATAATGATTCAACAAGAGACTCGTTTAAAAGTAGCTGACAACTCTGGCGCACGTGAAGTACTTACTATTAAAGTTCTTGGTGGTTCTGGACGTAAAACAGCTAACATTGGTGATGTAATTGTTTGCACGGTTAAACAAGCAACACCAGGAGGCGTTGTCAAAAAAGGTGAAGTCGTAAAAGCTGTTATCGTTCGCACTAAAAGCGGAGCGCGCAGAAGTGATGGTTCATACATCAGCTTCGATGAGAATGCATGTGTTATCATCCGTGACGACAAGAGCCCACGCGGAACTCGTATCTTCGGACCAGTTGCTCGTGAATTGCGTGAAAACAACTTTATGAAAATTGTTTCTCTAGCTCCAGAAGTTATCTAATGAAATAAATGCCTTACTCAAGGAGGTGCGATCAGGATGCATGTAAAAAAAGGCGATAAAGTTATGGTTATCTCTGGTAAAGATAAAGGCAAACAAGGAACAATCCTTGCTGCTTTCCCTAAAAAGGACCGCGTTTTAGTTGAAGGTGTTAACATGGTAAAGAAACACTCTAAACCAACTCAAGCTAACCCTCAAGGCGGTATTTCTAATCAAGAGGCGCCAATTCATGTATCAAACGTTATGCCGCTCGATCCTAAAACAGGTGAAGTGACTCGCGTAGGATACAAAGTGGAAGATGGCAAAAAAGTTCGTGTAGCAAAAAAATCTGGGCAAGTTCTAGATAAATAGTATTAAAAGGAAGGGAGGTCTATCTCATGAACCGCCTTAAAGAAAAGTACAATAAAGAAATTGCACCTGCTTTAATGACTAAGTTCAACTATGATTCAGTCATGCAAGTGCCTAAAATCGAAAAAATCGTAATCAACATGGGTGTTGGTGACGCTGTTCAAAACGCAAAAGCAATCGACAGTGCTGTTGAAGAATTAACGTTTATCGCAGGTCAAAAACCTGTCGTTACTCGTGCGAAGAAATCAATTGCTGGATTCCGTCTTCGTGAGGGAATGCCTATCGGTGCGAAAGTAACTCTTCGCGGAGAGCGCATGTATGATTTCCTTGATAAACTTATTTCTGTATCTTTACCGCGTGTACGTGACTTCCGCGGGGTTTCTAAAAAATCTTTCGACGGTCGCGGTAACTACACACTTGGTATCAAAGAACAGTTAATCTTCCCTGAAATTGACTACGATAAAGTAACAAAGGTTCGAGGAATGGACATCGTTATCGTAACAACTGCTAATACTGACGAAGAAGCTCGTGAGCTATTAACTCAAGTAGGTATGCCGTTCCAGAAATAATCAATGAAAGGGAGGCGAAATCGTGGCTAAAAAGTCTATGATTGCGAAACAACAACGTACACCAAAGTTTAAAGTACAAGAGTACACACGCTGTGAACGCTGCGGACGTCCGCATTCAGTCATTCGTAAATTTAAACTTTGCCGTATTTGTTTCCGTGAGCTTGCATATAAAGGACAAATTCCTGGCGTGAAAAAAGCCAGCTGGTAATCCCCAAGAAAGGGAAGGAGGTAATTATATAATGGTTATGACAGATCCAATTGCAGATATGCTAACTCGTATTCGCAATGCAAACATGGTACGTCATGAGAAGCTTGAAATTCCTGCTTCTAAATTGAAAAGAGAAATTGCTGAAATTTTAAAGCGTGAAGGTTTCATTCGTGACGTTGAGTTCGTAGAAGACAGCAAACAAGGTATCATCCGCGTTTTCTTGAAATACGGACAAAACAACGAGCGCGTTATCACTGGTCTTAAAAGAATCAGCAAGCCTGGTTTGCGTGTTTATGCTAAATCTAATGAAGTACCTCGCGTACTTAACGGTCTTGGAATCGCGATTATTTCTACATCACAAGGTGTTTTAACGGACAAAGAAGCCCGTGCAAAACAAGCTGGTGGAGAAGTTCTAGCATACGTTTGGTAAGAAGTTTATCATGAATGGAGGTGTTTGGTATGTCTCGTGTAGGTAAGAAGCTACTTGAGATTCCTTCTGATGTTACAGTAACGTTAAATGATAACAACACTGTAGCTGTGAAAGGACCAAAAGGAGAATTAACTCGTACGTTTCACCCTGATATGGAGATTAAAGTAGAGGACAATGTGCTTACAGTCGTTCGTCCTTCTGATCAAAAAGAGCACCGTGCCCTGCATGGTACGACTCGCAGTCTGCTTGGCAACATGGTTGAGGGTGTATCTAAAGGATTTGAAAGAGGTTTGGAATTAGTCGGTGTCGGTTACCGTGCTTCTAAATCCGGAAATAAACTTGTTTTAAACGTTGGATACTCTCATCCTGTTGAGATCGTTCCTGAAGAAGGCATCGAAATCGAAGTTCCTTCTCAAACTAAAGTAGTTGTAAAAGGTACAGACAAAGAACGTGTAGGAGCTATTGCTGCTAACATCCGTGCTGTACGTTCTCCAGAGCCTTACAAAGGTAAAGGAATCCGCTACGAAGGTGAAGTTGTTCGCCGTAAAGAAGGTAAATCTGCTAAGTAAGATCGCTTAAAGTGAAGAAAGGAGTGACCTAGATGATTACGAAAACTAGCAAAAATGCTGCTCGTCTTAAAAGACACGCTCGTGTTCGCGCTAAACTTTCCGGTACTGCTGAAAGACCGCGTCTGAACGTTTTCCGTTCTAACAAGCACATTTACGCTCAAATCATCGATGATGTAAATGGTGTAACACTTGCTAGTGCATCTACTCTCGATAAAGACTTGAACGTTGAAAGCACTGGAGATACTTCTGCTGCTACTAAAGTTGGAGAATTAGTTGCAAAACGCGCTGCTGAAAAAGGCATTTCTGACGTAGTATTTGACCGTGGCGGATACTTATACCATGGACGTGTAAAAGCTTTGGCTGATGCCGCTCGTGAAGCTGGACTTAAATTTTAATAAAAGAAGGAGGGACACATGATTATGCGTCGTATTGACCCAAGCAAATTAGAGTTAGAAGAACGCTTAGTTACGGTTAACCGCGTAGCGAAAGTTGTTAAAGGTGGTCGTCGTTTCCGCTTCGCAGCTCTAGTCGTTGTCGGTGACAAAAACGGACACGTAGGATTCGGTACTGGTAAAGCACAAGAAGTACCAGAAGCGATCCGCAAAGCTGTTGAAGATGCGAAAAAGAATTTGATTGAAGTACCAATGGTTGGAACTACAATTCCACACGAAATCATCGGACGTTTCGGTGCAGGTAACATCTTGTTAAAACCTGCTTCTGAAGGTACTGGAGTTATCGCTGGAGGCCCTGTACGTGCGGTACTTGAGCTAGCTGGTGTAGCTGATATCCTTTCTAAGTCTTTAGGTTCTAACACACCGATCAACATGATTCGTGCAACACTTCAAGGTTTAAGTGAACTTAAACGTGCTGAAGACGTTGCGAAGCTTCGTGGAAAATCTGTAGAAGAACTGTTAGGATAAGGAGGGAACATTAATGGCTAAATTAGAAATTACCCTCAAACGAAGTGTAATCGGTCGCCCGGAAGACCAACGCGTTACTGTAAGAACACTTGGTTTAAAGAAAACAAACCAAACTGTTGTTCATGAAGACAACGCTGCGATCCGTGGCATGATTAATAAAGTATCTCATTTAGTTTCTGTTAAAGAACAATAAAAATATTTGATCGGATAAGGAGGTGTCCTAATGAAACTTCATGAATTAAAACCTTCAGAAGGTTCACGCAAAACGCGTAATCGCGTAGGTCGTGGTATTGGTTCTGGTAACGGTAAAACAGCTGGTAAAGGTCACAAAGGTCAAAACGCTCGTTCTGGCGGCGGTGTACGCCCTGGATTCGAGGGGGGACAAATGCCTTTATTCCAACGTCTTCCTAAACGCGGTTTCACTAACATCAACCGCAAGGAATACACTGTAGTCAACCTAGACAAATTGAACGGTTTTGCAGAAGGAACGGAAGTCACTCCTGAACTTCTTCTTGAGACTGGTGTTATTAGCAAACTTAATGCAGGAGTAAAGATTCTTGGCAACGGTAAATTAGAGAAAAAATTAACTGTAAAAGCCAATAAATTCTCTGCTTCTGCGAAAGAAGCTGTTGAAGCTGCTGGCGGTACAGCTGAGGTGATCTAACTTGTTTAAAACAATCTCCAACTTTATGCGTGTGAGTGATATCAGGAATAAAATCATATTCACTTTACTCATGCTTATCGTCTTTCGCATAGGTGCGTTTATTCCTGTGCCTTATGTTAACGCTGAAGTGTTACAGGCACAGTCTCAAATGGGTGTTTTTGATCTCCTTAATACATTTGGCGGCGGTGCGCTTTACCAATTTTCCATTTTTGCAATGGGAATTACTCCTTATATCACGGCTTCGATCATCATTCAGCTGCTTCAGATGGATGTTGTACCGAAGTTTACCGAGTGGTCTAAGCAAGGTGAAGTTGGCCGCCGTAAATTAGCTCAGTTCACAAGGTACTTTACGATTGTGCTTGGGTTCATCCAGGCGTTAGGTATGTCTTATGGATTCAACAATCTGGCAAACGGTATGCTGATCGAAAAATCCGGTGTATCGACATATCTTATTATTGCTTTAGTGCTCACTGGCGGAACTGCCTTTTTAATGTGGCTTGGGGAACAAATTACGTCTCATGGAGTAGGCAACGGAATATCGATCATTATCTTCGCGGGGATTGTGTCTAGTATTCCAAAAACAATTGGGCAAATATATGAGACTCAATTTGTCGGCAGCAACGATCAGTTGTTTATTCATATTGTGACAATCGCACTTCTTGTGATTGCGATTTTAGCAGTTATTGTTGGAGTTATTTTCATTCAGCAAGCCGTACGGAAAATTGCGATTCAATATGCTAAAGGCACAGGTCGTTCACCTGCTGGCGGAGGTCAGTCTACACACCTTCCATTGAAAGTGAATCCTGCAGGGGTTATTCCGGTAATCTTTGCGGTTGCGTTTTTGATAACGCCGCGGACGATCGCGTCATTCTTTGGAACAAACGATGTGACAAAGTGGATTCAAAACAACTTTGATAATACGCATCCGGTGGGTATGGCGATATATGTTGCGTTGATTATTGCCTTTACGTACTTTTATGCTTTTGTGCAGGTAAACCCTGAACAAATGGCTGATAACCTTAAAAAACAGGGTGGCTATATCCCGGGGGTTCGTCCAGGGAAAATGACTCAAGATAGAATTACGAGCATTTTGTATCGACTTACGTTTGTGGGTTCTATATTCTTAGCCGTGATTTCCATTCTTCCTATCTTTTTCATTCAATTCGCTGGATTGCCTCAAAGTGCACAAATTGGCGGAACATCTTTGTTAATTGTTGTCGGGGTAGCCTTGGAGACAATGAAACAACTAGAAAGCCAGTTGGTGAAACGAAACTACCGTGGATTTATGAAAAACTAGAGGAAATGGATTTATCCATTCCCTCTTAATAAAGAGAGGACGGGGGAAATCCGAATGAACTTAGTCTTAATGGGGCTTCCTGGTGCCGGCAAAGGCACACAGGGCGAACGAATTGTTGAGGATTATGGGATTCCTCATATCTCAACAGGAGATATGTTCCGTGCTGCTATGAAAGAAGAAACACCACTCGGACTCGAAGCAAAATCTTATATTGATAAGGGAGAGCTCGTACCTGACGAAGTCACAATCGGAATTGTAAAAGAAAGACTTGGCAAAGATGATTGTGAAAGAGGTTTTCTTCTGGACGGATTTCCGCGAACAGTCGCTCAAGCCGAAGCTCTTGAAGAAATTCTTGAGGAATACGGCAAGCCGATTGATTATGTCATTAACATTGAAGTCGACAAAGACGCTCTTATGGAACGTCTGACTGGACGCAGAATTTGCAGTGTTTGCGGCACAACCTATCATTTAGTCTTTAATCCGCCGAAAACGCCGGGTGTTTGTGATAAAGACGGAGGCGAACTCTATCAACGGGCAGATGATAATGAGGAAACCGTCTCTAAACGGCTTGAGGTAAACATGAAGCAAACTCAGCCTTTACTCGATTTCTATTCAGAGAAAGGTTATCTTGCAAACGTAAATGGCCAACAGGACATTCAAGACGTTTATGCAGATGTGAAGGATCTTCTTGGAGGATTAAAAAAATGATTATCTGTAAAACCCCACGTGAACTTGGTATCATGCGGGAAGCAGGGCGAATCGTGGCTTTAACTCATGAAGAGTTAAAAAAGCACATTAAACCAGGAATCTCGACAAAAGAATTGGATCAAATTGCCGAACGTTTTATTAAGAAGCAGGGTGCAATCCCATCTTTTAAGGGGTATAATGGGTTTCGCGGGAGCATTTGCGTATCAGTTAATGAAGAACTCGTTCACGGCATACCTGGCAGCAGGGTGCTGAAGGACGGTGACATCATCAGTATTGATATCGGTGCTAAATTAAATGGTTATCATGGTGACTCTGCATGGACATATCCGGTAGGAAACATCAGCGATGATGACAAAAAACTTCTGGAAGTGACAGAGGAGTCTTTATATAAAGGCTTGCAGGAAGCAAAACCAGGTGAACGTTTGTCGAATATTTCCCACGCAATACAAACGTATGTCGAAAATGAGCAGTTTTCAGTTGTTAGGGAGTATGTCGGACATGGTGTTGGTCAAGACTTGCATGAGGACCCGCAAATTCCTCATTACGGTCCGCCCAACAAAGGACCACGGCTTAAACCTGGCATGGTTCTCGCTATTGAACCTATGGTGAACGCTGGCAGCCGCTACGTGAAAACATTGGCTGATAACTGGACGGTTGTAACGGTAGATGGGAAAAAGTGTGCTCATTTTGAACATACGATTGCGATTACGGAAACGGGTTTTGATATACTGACGAGAGTCTAGATGATGAAAATAATTCCGAAGACAGATGTTTTTCAAGCTTGATAGGGCAGAAAGCTTGGGTGAACATTGGCAAGACTGAATTCATCTTGCTGCTTGTCGTTGGAATTTTAACCATCATCAATGTACTAACAGCAGACGGAGAAAAGCGTACATTTCATTCTCCTAAGAAAAAGAATATCAATCATTTAACCCTTTATGATTGCGTATCTCCGGAAGTTCAGAACAGTATAAACGAAACAGGGCGTGTGACAAACTTCTTTTGAAATTTGTCAGAAAGCAAGTTACTGATTTGAAGAAGGGAGAACACTTGAATGGCGAAAGACGATGTAATTGAAGTGGAAGGTACTATAGTCGAAACACTGCCAAACGCGATGTTCAAAGTTGAACTTGAAAATGGCCACACTGTTTTGGCTCATGTATCTGGTAAAATCCGCATGCACTTCATTCGCATTTTACCTGGAGACAAAGTTACGGTAGAATTATCTCCATATGACTTAACTCGTGGCAGGATTACGTACCGTTACAAATAAAGCACTCCGGAAACTGAAGGAGGTTGGAAACACATGAAAGTGAGACCATCAGTTAAACCAATCTGCGAAAAATGTAAAGTTATTCGCAGAAAAGGAAAAGTAATGGTGATCTGTGAAAATCCAAAGCATAAACAAAAACAAGGATAATTTATAAGGAGGTGCCCAGAGAATGGCTCGTATTGCTGGTGTAGATATCCCACGTGACAAACGTGTTGTTATTTCTTTAACATACATCTTCGGAATTGGCCGCACAACGGCTCAGCAAGTTTTAAAAGAAGCTGGAGTTTCAGAAGATACTCGTGTGCGCGATCTTACTGAAGAAGAACTTGGTAAAATCCGTGATATTATTGACAAACTGAAAGTAGAAGGTGACCTTCGCCGTGAAGTTTCTCTTAATATCAAACGTCTGATCGAAATCGGAAGCTACCGCGGAATCCGTCATCGCAGAGGATTACCTGTTCGCGGACAAAACTCTAAAAACAACGCGCGTACTCGTAAAGGTCCGCGTCGTACTGTAGCTAACAAGAAAAAATAAGTAAGGGAGGTTCTTAAACAATGGCTGCTGCTCGTAAATCTAACACGCGTAAACGTCGCGTGAAAAAGAATATTGAGTCTGGAATTGCTCATATTCGTTCAACTTTCAATAACACGATCGTTACGATCACTGACACTCATGGTAATGCTATTTCTTGGTCTAGTGCCGGAGCTTTAGGATTCAGAGGTTCTCGTAAATCTACTCCTTTTGCTGCGCAAATGGCTGCAGAAACAGCTGCTAAAGGTTCAATCGAACATGGTCTTAAAACTCTAGAGGTTACTGTTAAAGGACCTGGTTCAGGCCGTGAAGCTGCAATCCGTGCACTTCAAGCTGCTGGACTAGAAGTCACTGCTATCAGAGACGTAACTCCTGTTCCTCATAACGGATGCCGTCCACCAAAACGTCGCCGCGTGTAATTTGTTTGTATAGATTTTGTGTCCCTGTCAATAATGGGTTATGATACAGTTATTTATGAAACGAATGCACCGACTCGTTGCCTGAGCACATACGGGACTAAACAATGGGGAATTTCGGATGGAATCTCATATGATTCTATTCGAGGTTTCGACGTTTTGAAGGAGGGTTTTAAGTAATGATCGAGATTGAAAAACCAAAAATCGAAACGGTTGAAATCAGCGACGATGCCAAATTTGGTAAGTTTGTCGTAGAGCCACTTGAGCGTGGATATGGTACAACTCTGGGTAACTCCTTACGTCGTATCCTCTTATCCTCACTCCCTGGTGCCGCTGTAACATCAATCCAGATAGATGGTGTACTGCACGAATTCTCGACAATTGAAGGCGTTGTGGAAGATGTTACAACGATTATCTTACACATTAAAAAGCTTGCATTGAAAATCTACTCTGATGAAGAGAAGACGCTAGAAATTGATGTACAGGGTGAAGGAACTGTAACGGCAGCTGATATTACACACGATAGTGATGTAGAGATCTTAAATCCTGATCTTCATATCGCGACTCTTGGTGAGAATGCGAGTTTCCGAGTTCGCCTTACTGCTCAAAGAGGACGTGGGTATACGCCTGCTGACGCAAACAAGAGAGACGATCAGCCAATCGGCGTGATTCCGATCGATTCTATCTATACGCCAGTTTCTCGTGTATCTTATCAGGTAGAGAACACTCGTGTAGGCCAAGTTGCAAACTATGATAAACTTACACTTGATGTTTGGACTGATGGAAGCACTGGACCGAAAGAAGCAATTGCGCTTGGTTCAAAGATTTTAACTGAACACCTTAATATATTCGTTGGTTTAACTGACGAAGCTCAACATGCTGAAATCATGGTTGAAAAAGAAGAAGATCAAAAAGAGAAAGTTCTTGAAATGACAATTGAAGAATTGGATCTTTCTGTTCGTTCTTACAACTGCTTAAAGCGTGCGGGTATTAACACGGTTCAAGAGCTTGCGAACAAGACGGAAGAAGATATGATGAAAGTTCGGAATCTAGGACGCAAATCACTTGAAGAAGTGAAAGCGAAACTAGAAGAACTTGGACTCGGACTTCGCAAAGACGATTGACTAGTTTCCCTTGTGAACTAGGATTTTCGTGTGTTTATTATTCAGAAACAGCATTCCAATAAAGGAGGGGACATCACATGTCATACAGAAAACTAGGACGTACGAGTGCACAGCGTAAAGCTATGCTTCGTGATCTTACAACTGATTTGATCATCAACGAAAGAATCGAAACAACTGAAACACGTGCGAAAGAACTTCGCTCTGTAGTTGAAAAAATGATCACGCTTGGCAAACGCGGTGATCTTCACGCTCGCCGTCAAGCTGCTGCATACATCCGCAACGAGGTTGCAAACGAAGAAAATAACCAAGATGCACTTCAAAAATTATTCTCTGACATTGCAACTCGTTACGAGGAGCGCCAAGGCGGATACACACGTATTATGAAGCTTGGTCCTCGCCGTGGTGACGGAGCACCAATGGCAATTATCGAATTGGTTTAATCACATATTTTTGTGTGTCTAAAGAAGGGCGGGACAGTTTCTAACTGGATCTATGCCCTTTTTTTAGATACTGCAACTTTTTATATAGAGACAAGCAGAGCATTAGCTGAGAGGAGGCCGGTTTTCCATGAATCAGAATCAGTTGATATCGGTAGAGGATATCGTATTTCGATATCGGAAGGACGCAGAAAGACGAGCACTAGACGGCGTCTCCCTGCAGGTGTATGAGGGTGAATGGCTTGCAATTGTAGGTCATAACGGTTCAGGGAAATCAACACTGGCACGGGCATTGAATGGTTTAATTCTTCCTGAATCAGGCGACATTGAGGTTGCCGGGATTCAATTGACAGAGGAATCAGTTTGGGAAGTGCGTAAGAAGATAGGTATGGTCTTTCAAAATCCGGATAACCAATTTGTCGGAACGACTGTTCGCGATGATGTGGCTTTTGGTTTAGAAAACAATGGTGTACCGCGGGAAGAAATGATTGAGAGAGTAGACTGGGCAGTAAAACAGGTAAATATGCAAGATTTTCTCGATCAAGAGCCGCACCATCTCTCCGGAGGCCAAAAGCAGAGAGTTGCGATTGCGGGAGTTATTGCCGCACGTCCTGATATTATTATCTTAGATGAAGCAACATCCATGCTTGATCCGATCGGGCGAGAAGAAGTGCTTGAAACGGTAAGACATTTAAAAGAACAGGGCATGGCGACTGTCATATCCATTACACATGATCTGAATGAGGCAGCAAAAGCAGACAGGATCATTGTCATGAATGGCGGTAAAAAATATGCTGAAGGGTCGCCTGAAGAGATTTTTAAATTGAATAAAGAACTTGTTCAAATCGGGCTTGATTTACCCTTCTCATTCCAGCTTAGCCAGCTTTTAAGAGAAAATGGACTGGCTTTGGAAGAAAACCATTTGACTCAGGAAGGGCTGGTGAAAGAGCTATGGACATTACAATCAAAGATGTAGAGCATCGCTATCAGATGAAGACGCCGTTCGAGCGCCTGGCACTGTATGATATCAATGCATCGATTAAAGAAGGAAGCTACGTAGCCGTTATCGGACATACAGGCTCTGGCAAGTCCACTCTTCTTCAGCACTTAAATGGTCTCCTGAAGCCGACGAAGGGACAGCTATCACTAGGCAGCACTGTCATTCAGGCAGGGAAAAAGAATAAAGAGCTGAAAAAACTTCGTAAAAAAGTCGGAATCGTTTTCCAATTTCCTGAGCATCAATTATTCGAAGAAACAGTTCTTAAAGATATATCGTTCGGACCGATGAACTTTGGGGTTAAAAAAGAGGATGCTGAACAAAAAGCGAGGGAGATGCTGAAGCTTGTAGGTTTATCAGAAGAGCTTCTGGACAGATCCCCTTTTGAATTAAGCGGCGGACAAATGCGCAGAGTTGCAATTGCAGGCGTACTTGCAATGGATCCTGAGGTGCTTGTTCTGGATGAACCGACTGCAGGATTGGACCCAAGAGGGCGAAAAGAGATTATGGACATGTTTTATGAGCTTCATCAACGTGGGAACCTGACGACGATCCTTGTGACACACAGCATGGAGGATGCAGCTGCATACGCTGATGAAATGATTGTTATGCATAAAGGAACGATACAAGCATCAGGCAGTCCGCGTGAACTGTTTTTAAAGGGTGAAGAGATGGCTGGATGGGGGCTGGATCTTCCGGAAACGATAAAATTCCAAAGACATCTTGAAGCTGCACTGGGTGTGAAATTTAATGAGCCTATGCTCACAATTGAAGATGCCGCAGCTGAAATCCGTGCTCTTTTTCAGGGGGAGAAGACCATATGATGGACAGCATGATTATCGGCAAGTATGTACCGGGCTCCTCACTTGTGCACCGGCTTGACCCCAGAACAAAGCTTATCACAATCTTTTTATTTGTCTGCATCGTATTCTTGGCCAATAATGTGCAGACATATGCGCTGCTTGGTTTATTTACAGTTGGCGTCGTTTCTTTAACAAGAGTTCCTTTCTCTTTTTTAATGAAAGGGCTGAAGCCTATCATCTGGATTGTCCTCTTTACGTTCCTTCTTCACATTTTTATGACACATGAAGGACCGGTTATCTTTCAAATAGGTTTTTTCAAAGTTTATGAGGGCGGACTGGTTCAGGGGATATTCATTTCCCTTAGATTCGTCTATCTGATTTTAATCACCACCTTATTAACGCTTACGACAACACCGATTGAGATTACCGATGGAATGGAGCAGCTGCTGAATCCATTGAAAAAATTAAAGCTTCCTGTCCACGAGCTGGCCCTAATGATGTCCATTTCTTTGCGGTTTATTCCGACGCTGATGGAGGAAACAGATAAGATCATGAAGGCTCAGATGGCGCGAGGCGTTGATTTTACAAGCGGACCTGTTAAAGATAGGGTGAAGGCTATTGTTCCGCTTCTTGTCCCCCTTTTCGTCAGTGCTTTTAAACGTGCTGAAGAGCTTGCGGTGGCAATGGAAGCAAGAGGCTATCAGGGCGGAGAAGGACGAACGAAATATAGAAAGCTTGTATGGACAGGAAAAGACACTTCTGTCATTGCCAGCTTGATGATATTAGCTGCTTTGTTATTTTTCTTAAGGGCTTAGAGGTGCTGTATGAGACTGAAATGCACGATTTCTTATGACGGACATTTGTTTAACGGTTATCAGGTTCAGCCGGGCAAAAGAACGGTTCAGGATGAACTTGAGAAGGCTTTGGCTGTCCTGCATAAGTCAAAAGAAAGAATTCCTGTCGTTTCGTCTGGAAGAACAGATAGCGGGGTTCACGCAGCCGGACAGGTGATTCATTTTGACACTCCGCTGGCTATTCCGGCGGAAAGGTGGCCTTATGCCTTAAATGCACTGCTTCCGGACGATATCGCAGTCAAACAGGCAGAAATTACGGATGATGGGTTCCATGCACGATTTAGCGCAGTCAAAAAAGAATATCGCTATTTTGTATACACGGAGAAACACCCGGACGTATTTAAACGGCATTACGCTTACCATTTTTCATATCGCCTTAATGTGCAGGACATGAGAGAAGCGGCAAAGCATCTTATAGGGACACATGATTTTACGAGCTTTTGCGCGGCTAAAACAGAAGTGCAGGACAAGGTAAGAACGATTTACGAGCTTGATTGGACTGAGACGGATGACGGCCTGCAAATGCGGATCACAGGCAGCGGTTTCTTATATAATATGGTCAGAATTATTGTCGGTACTTTGCTTGATGCAGGTATTGGAAAAATTTCTCCCGATGATGTGAAATCCATGCTGGAAGCGAAGGATCGCGAAGCGGCAGGACGCACAGCACCGGGGCACGGGCTATATTTATGGAACGTTTACTATGACAACTAAACCAGGTGTATAATATTTTCTTGACAGAGTCTGCATAAAGTTATAAGATATCATATGGTATGTATTTCAACCCCACGATAAGCCCCGGAACTTATTGTGTTGTGAAATAGAACGTAATCGAAGTTTATTGAAAATGACAGATCATTTAGGAGGGAAATTCAATGCGTACAACACCTATGGCTAACGCAAGTACTATTGAACGCAAGTGGTTAGTTGTTGATGCTGCTGGCAAGACTTTAGGTCGTCTTTCTTCAGAAGTTGCAGCTATCCTTCGCGGAAAACACAAACCAACTTACACACCACACGTTGATACTGGAGATCATGTGATCATCATCAACGCTGAAAAAATCGAGTTAACTGGTAAAAAGTTAACTGACAAAATCTACTACCGTCACACTCAACATCCAGGCGGATTAAAATCAAGAACTGCTCTTGAAATGCGTACAAACTACCCTGAGAAAATGCTTGAGCTTGCTATCAAAGGCATGCTTCCAAAAGGTTCTCTAGGTCGTCAAATGTTCAAAAAATTGAACGTATACCGTGGTTCTGAGCATCCACACGAAGCACAAAAACCTGAAGTTTACGAACTTCGCGGTTAATTAAAAAGGAGGTTACCAATTTGGCACAGGTTCAATATTACGGTACTGGCCGTCGTAAAAGCTCTGTAGCGCGTGTGCGTTTAGTTCCAGGAGAAGGCCGTATCGTCGTTAATAATCGTGAAATCAGCGAACACATCCCATCTGCAGCTTTAATCGAAGATATCAAACAACCATTAACTTTGACTGAAACAGCTGGCACTTATGATGTTTTAGTAAACGTACATGGAGGCGGCTTATCTGGTCAAGCTGGAGCAATCCGTCACGGTATCGCTCGTGCATTGCTTGAAGCAGATCCAGAATACCGTACAACTCTTAAACGTGCAGGTCTTCTGACTCGTGACGCTCGTATGAAAGAACGTAAAAAATACGGTCTTAAAGGCGCTCGTCGTGCACCTCAGTTCTCAAAACGTTAATTTTGCGTTTTCAAAAAAGCTCTCGACCTTGTGTTGGGAGCTTTTTTCTTTTATTAGTTCCGCAACAATAAATGGACGAATAACGTTTATAAACAAATTGCTTGCTTATAAACGGTCTCACTTGTAATAATCATAATATCTTTCATTTCATAATCATTAGAAATGTGGTCATTGTTTATAATCGTTACGTCGCCAGCTCAGCCCATTCTATCCCTGTCACTCATCCGTTAAAGTTACTGCTGATTCTCATCTATTTCTTAGCCCAGAGGAACAATAGCTCTTTGCTAATGACATTATTTAAAGAAGTAAGTATAAATGTAATGACGTAAATCACATATCTCCTTTGTGATTTTTTTGCGTTTTTATGAACTTTTTTCTAAATATGCAAAGGGAAAGCGTTATCAATCTAGAAATATTTGTTATACTCTATACATTAAAGTAAGGAGAAGATTCATGAATGCGTTAGTAGCTCATAATAGCAAAGCCTGGGATAAAAAAGTAGAAACAGGCAATGAATGGACTGTTGCTGTTGATCAGCAGGTTATCGAACAAGCGAAAAAAGGCAATTGGGATATAAGAGTAACACCAATGAAAGATGTACCGAAGGATTGGTTTCCGCCTGTCAAAGGTCTGAAAATACTCTGTTTAGCATCAGGCGGCGGCCAGCAAGGTCCAATTTTGGCAGCTGCGGGGGCGGATGTCACCGTATTAGATAACTCCGAAAAACAGCTGAATCAGGATAGAATGGTTGCTGAGCGAGATGGTCTCACAATACACACTGTCAAAGGAAGCATGGATGATCTCAGTGTATTTAATAACGAATCATTTGATATCATTGTACATCCTGTTGCCAATGTTTTTGTTGAGAATGTCCTCCCGGTCTGGATGGAAGCACACCGTGTATTGAAAAGAAATGGCGTATTAATCTCAGGGTTTGTCAATCCTGTCGTATTTCTGTTTGATGTAGAATTAGAACAGCAAGGTATTTTAAAAGTAAAGCACTCCATTCCATATGCAGACCCAGAAGATCTTCCGAAACATAAAGTGAAAAAACTAATCGATAATAATGAGGCTCTGGAATTCGGCCATTCCTTAGAAGACCAAATCAAAGGCCAAATAGATGCCGGTTTTATCGTCGCTGGTTTTTATGAAGATAAAGGCGGGTTTGTGTTAGATCAATATATCCATACATATTCTGCAACAAGAAGCGTGAAAGTATGAAAAGCAGCGACCTGTCAGAGGGGCTGCTTTTTTTATAACTAATTACAGAACGTTTGTTCCATACCCTTCAGAAAGCTGCCTTTTTATCGATTCACACCTTCATTTGGGCGAATTTCCAACCGAATTCGGGCATTGTTTCATCATCCAAACCCCAAAATAATCGGTAAAAGGAGAGTGAATTTATATGGCAGAAGTACTGTCTTTTATGGATGTGAAACGGCAAAAGGATTTTGAATTAGAAAAGAACTTGCTCAAAGAACTCTCTCTGAGACAAATTATCCAGTCTGTTAAGGATTGTTTGGAACCATTATTCCCTTTTTTACATGATGAACGAGATATAATTAGCGAAGGCTGTATTGATTTTGCGATTGAAGCCTATTTGTTAGGCGGACGTTTTGGGATATTCGGCTATTACGGAGAATCCATGCAAAGTATCAGTGCCCGCTCTGCAAGAGAAGAAGAAGAGCTTCGAATGGAGTTTTTTGATTATCTCTATAATTGGATACACGAGCAATACGCAACATTTGATAAAAACACTGTTTATGAAGCGGCACGCAAGTTCATTAAAGATTGGTGGACAGCAGGGTTTGTTCAAAGAGAAAAACAGTGTAAGCTTCGCATGCGGTAATCATATTTCCCGGCCCTGTCCCATAGTTATGTAATAACGGACAAGCGGGAGGGGAAGGGATGAGGAAAAAGCTTAAATGGCTCAGTTTTTTGCTAGGCTTCATCGTATTACTATTTCTGTTCAAGTATCAGTTCAGCAATAATGATTCTTGGAAGCCGTGGAGCCTGCCCTTGAGCGGGAAAATCATTTACCTAGATCCAGGGCATGGCGGGCCTGACGGCGGAGCAGTCGGCGGAAAGCTGTTAGAGAAGGATGTTACCCTGGAAGTCGCGTTTAGAGTCAGGGATTATCTACAAGAACAAGGAGCGCTTGTGATCATGACCAGAGAAAGTGATACTGATCTCGCTCCTGAAGGAACGAAGGGTTATAGCAGACGTAAAGCGGAAGACCTAAGACAGCGGGTCAAATTAATAAATCATTCAGAGGCAGAGCTCTATATCAGCATTCATCTCAATGCGATTCCGTCGCAAAAATGGAGCGGAGCCCAAAGCTTTTATTACGGAAAATATGCGGAAAATGAAAAAGTCGCAAAATACATTCAGGATGAGCTGAGAAGAAACCTTGAAAACACGACCCGGAAAGCAAAGCGTATTCATGGTATCTACTTAATGCAAAACGTCACTAAACCGGGAGCGCTTATAGAAGTCGGATTTTTATCCAATCCAAGTGAAGCAACGCTGCTCGGTAAACCGAAATATCAAGATAAAGTGGCATCTTCCATATATAAAGGCATTTTGCGATATTTCACAGAAAAAGGAGACCCTCCGGAATAAGGAGGGTTTACTTGCAGTTCTAAGCATAAGACACCCGCCATTTATGTATGATATAATAATAATTGTAAACGAATACACAAAAGGGTGAGGTTCGATGATAAGAGAAGATGAAGTAAGAAAACTAGTCGGAGAAATGCGCGAACCTTTTCTTCAAAGACCTCTGGGAGAATTGGATGCCGTTAAGGAAATTAAAATAAAGCCTGAAAAACGGCATGTCAGTGTAAAAATCGCTCTTGCAAAAACAGGAACTGCAGAACAAATGCAGATTCAGCAAGAGATCGTAAACGCATTAAAAGGGGCAGGAGCTGAGACGGTCGGCCTTCGATTTGAAGAGCTGCCTGAAGAAACGGTTGCTAAATTCCGAGCGCCGTCAGCTGAGAAAAAAACATTATTAAATATGGATAACCCGCCAGTCTTTCTTGCTGTAGCAAGCGGAAAAGGCGGCGTAGGCAAGTCAACTGTGTCAGTAAACCTAGCTATTTCTTTGGCTCGCCTTGGGAAAAAGGTCGGTTTAATTGATGCAGATATTTATGGCTTCAGTGTACCGGATATGATGGGTATCACTGTGCGTCCAACGGTTGAGGGAGAGAAACTTCTTCCTGTTGAGCGCTTCGGAGTAAAGGTCATGTCAATGGGCTTTTTCGTAGAAGAAAATGCTCCGGTCGTATGGAGAGGGCCGATGCTTGGCAAAATGCTGAATAACTTTTTCCACGAAGTAGAGTGGGGAGAAGTAGACTATATCGTTCTTGATCTTCCGCCTGGTACAGGGGACGTTGCTCTCGATGTACATACAATGCTTCCGAGCTGCAAAGAAGTCATCGTATCGACGCCGCATCCGACAGCTGCTTTTGTCGCGGCCAGAGCGGGCTCTATGGCGATTAAAACCGATCATGAGGTCGTAGGGGTCATAGAGAACATGGCCTATTATGAAAGTGCAAAGACAGGGGAAAGAGAATATGTCTTTGGTAAAGGCGGGGGAGATAAACTGGCTGAGGAACTAAATGTACCTTTGCTGGGCAGAATCCCATTGAAGCAGCCCGATTGGGATAAGGACCAATTTGCGCCGTCTGTTTATGACGAAAATCATCCCATCGGAGAAATATATCAAGACATCGCAAAAAAAATAGATGCAAAAATGTCAGTGCAAGTATAAAAAAGTGAACCGGGATTCCAGATCCCGGCTTTCCCTTTATTCACTTTCTTTGGCAGTGTCTTTTGCTGCTTTTTTCAGTTCATCTTCGAACTGTTTTTTGTAAAGCGGACTAGAAAGTGTTTCGTTAATAACCTCTTCTAAATAACTGCGGAATTCTTGGCTTTTTGCCAGCTGACTGTACTTTTTATCCATACCAGGATCCTGCATAACGTTCATCAGCATCTTTTGGTAATCTGGATCCTTCATCAGCTTTTTAATCACCTTTTCATGCTCTGTCTGAAGAGTTTTGGCAAAGCCCTCAGCAAAATCAGTGTCTTCAAAGATGTTTTTCCAAAATTCTTCGCCTTTTTTAGATGTGAGTGTTTTTTCTATTGTTCCTTTAATCGCATCTTGGTCAATCACCAGCGCTTCATTCATGGCATCATCATTTAATAATTCCTTAATGGCTTTTTTTCCATCATCAGTTTTTAATATATCAACAACCATTTTTTTGGTCTGATCATAGTCCATATCCGCTGCTTGGTCTTTTGGAGCGCAAGCTGTTACAGATAATAACAAAAAACAGCTTATCAATAGCGTTTTGGCTTTTGACATGCTTAAGCTCCTTTCACATACTTGTCTTACCTTTAATATGATTCATCTGTTAGGAATTATACATAACAAAATATCGCTGTTCGCGATTTTTGAGGGGATGAATAAAGAAATGAAAAGCCGTGGTTTAGTTCGTTTTTTCTTTTCTATTTTAGCTGTCGGAGCGCTTATCACGAGTATTGTGGGTTTTGCTTTAAAATGGGGAGAATACAGAGGGCTGTTTCTAACATTTGAAGCGGGACAGATTTTCTCTGTTTTATTTTGGTTTATCGGTGTAGGCATGATTTTCAGTGTGATCAGCCAAATGGGGTTTTTCGTGTTTTTAACAGTTCATCGGTTTGCGCTTGAGATATTAAGATCCTCATCTTTATGGAATTTGCTTCAGTTGTTTTTCATCCTGTTTGTTGCTTTTGATTTAATGTACGTGCGTTTTTTGTTTTTTGGAGAAAGTGGAGATTCAATGGCTGGCTATGCGTGGTTACCATTGTTTTTATTGATCTTTGGAGTAATTACAGCTTATTTAAAGCAAAAGCAGTCCTCTAAGAAAACATTTGTGTCATCGTTGTTTTTGATGGTTGTGATTACCGCTTTAGAATGGTTCCCTGCATTAAGAGTAAATGATGAGGACTGGCTTTATTTAATGCTATTTCCGTTAATGGCGTGTAATGCCTTCCAATTGTTGATGCTGCCTAAGTTTGCAGAGAAGTAATTACTTTACCTCTGCGGATTTGGCATCAGAATTTGCGATGAGATCACCCACGGTTACATTTTTTAATCCTTTTTCTTTCAGCTGATGTATGATATCAGGCAACGCTTCTTCTGTTTGTTTTGCCGAATCGGAGGCATGTAAGAGAATAATGTCTCCCCCGGACACTTGCTTGGTCACATTGTCGATGATTTTTTCAACTCCGGGATTTGTCCAGTCTTGAGAGTTCACACTGTAATGAACAACTGTATAATTGTATTGCTTTGCGACCTTTAGAACATTCTTATTGAATTGGCCGGTAGGAGGTCGTAATAGCTGGATGTCTTTGACTCCTAACTTTTCAAATGCTGTTTGCGCGCGATTTATGTCCTTTTTTATTTCGCTGCTCTCTAAATTGGCATAGTTTTTATAAGCATAGCCCATGCTCCCGATTTGATGGCCATCCTTTACGATACGGGCCACTGTGTCGGGATGCCGTTCTGCCCAAGAAGCTGAAAGGAAAAACGTCGCATTTTTAATCCCGTTTGCTTTCAGAGTATTAAGTATAGGTTCTGCTCTCTCATCACCCCAGCTGATATCGAAAGTAAGTGAAATATCTTTAGAGTCTGTTTCTCCTTTATAAATGGCTTTAGGCCCGGTGTCAGTTGAAAACACGGGGAGCGGGACAGCTCTTTGGATATAAAAAAAGCTGGCTGCTGCAAATGCGGCGATAAGTATAATAATTAATTGTTTCACCCGTTTAATATGCCACACATAGAAGTGATTCACTGATGATGCCTCCTTATCTTGTCCATCATTCTTGTTTTACATCTTATGAGCATGGCCAATTGAATATAACCGATAAAATGTTTCTTTACATATAGCCTAAATTGGTTGTTGACCTTTTGATAATATCCGTGGTATATTATTATTCGTCGCTGAGAAACAGCTGACATCAACTAAAAGCTTCATTAAATACTTTGAAAAAGGTTGTTGACTTAAAAGAGGCTAAATGTTATAGTAATAAAGCTGCTTCGTTAAGTGGCTATAATGATCTTTGAAAACTAAACAAGACAAAACGTACCTGTTAATTCATTTTTTATAAATCGCACAGCGATGTGCGTAGTCAGTCAAACTACTTTATCGGAGAGTTTGATCCTGGCTCAGGACGAACGCTGGCGGCGTGCCTAATACATGCAAGTCGAGCGGACAGATGGGAGCTTGCTCCCTGATGTTAGCGGCGGACGGGTGAGTAACACGTGGGTAACCTGCCTGTAAGACTGGGATAACTCCGGGAAACCGGGGCTAATACCGGATGCTTGTTTGAACCGCATGGTTCAAACATAAAAGGTGGCTTCGGCTACCACTTACAGATGGACCCGCGGCGCATTAGCTAGTTGGTGAGGTAATGGCTCACCAAGGCGACGATGCGTAGCCGACCTGAGAGGGTGATCGGCCACACTGGGACTGAGACACGGCCCAGACTCCTACGGGAGGCAGCAGTAGGGAATCTTCCGCAATGGACGAAAGTCTGACGGAGCAACGCCGCGTGAGTGATGAAGGTTTTCGGATCGTAAAGCTCTGTTGTTAGGGAAGAACAAGTACCGTTCAAATAGGGCGGTACCTTGACGGTACCTAACCAGAAAGCCACGGCTAACTACGTGCCAGCAGCCGCGGTAATACGTAGGTGGCAAGCGTTGTCCGGAATTATTGGGCGTAAAGGGCTCGCAGGCGGTTTCTTAAGTCTGATGTGAAAGCCCCCGGCTCAACCGGGGAGGGTCATTGGAAACTGGGGAACTTGAGTGCAGAAGAGGAGAGTGGAATTCCACGTGTAGCGGTGAAATGCGTAGAGATGTGGAGGAACACCAGTGGCGAAGGCGACTCTCTGGTCTGTAACTGACGCTGAGGAGCGAAAGCGTGGGGAGCGAACAGGATTAGATACCCTGGTAGTCCACGCCGTAAACGATGAGTGCTAAGTGTTAGGGGTTTCCGCCCCTTAGTGCTGCAGCTAACGCATTAAGCACTCCGCCTGGGGAGTACGGTCGCAAGACTGAAACTCAAAGGAATTGACGGGGGCCCGCACAAGCGGTGGAGCATGTGGTTTAATTCGAAGCAACGCGAAGAACCTTACCAGGTCTTGACATCCTCTGACAATCCTAGAGATAGGACGTCCCCTTCGGGGGCAGAGTGACAGGTGGTGCATGGTTGTCGTCAGCTCGTGTCGTGAGATGTTGGGTTAAGTCCCGCAACGAGCGCAACCCTTGATCTTAGTTGCCAGCATTCAGTTGGGCACTCTAAGGTGACTGCCGGTGACAAACCGGAGGAAGGTGGGGATGACGTCAAATCATCATGCCCCTTATGACCTGGGCTACACACGTGCTACAATGGACAGAACAAAGGGCAGCGAAACCGCGAGGTTAAGCCAATCCCACAAATCTGTTCTCAGTTCGGATCGCAGTCTGCAACTCGACTGCGTGAAGCTGGAATCGCTAGTAATCGCGGATCAGCATGCCGCGGTGAATACGTTCCCGGGCCTTGTACACACCGCCCGTCACACCACGAGAGTTTGTAACACCCGAAGTCGGTGAGGTAACCTTTTAGGAGCCAGCCGCCGAAGGTGGGACAGATGATTGGGGTGAAGTCGTAACAAGGTAGCCGTATCGGAAGGTGCGGCTGGATCACCTCCTTTCTAAGGATATTATACGGAATATAAGACCTTGGGTCTTATAAACAGAACGTTCCCTGTCTTGTTTAGTTTTGAAGGATCATTCCTTCGAAACGTGTTCTTTGAAAACTAGATAACAGTAGACATCACATTCAATTAGTAATACAAGATATCACATAGTGATTCTTTTTAACGGTTAAGTTAGAAAGGGCGCACGGTGGATGCCTTGGCACTAGGAGCCGATGAAGGACGGGACGAACACCGATATGCTTCGGGGAGCTGTAAGCAAGCTTTGATCCGGAGATTTCCGAATGGGGAAACCCACCACTCGTAATGGAGTGGTATCCATATCTGAATTCATAGGATATGAGAAGGCAGACCCGGGGAACTGAAACATCTAAGTACCCGGAGGAAGAGAAAGCAAATGCGATTCCCTGAGTAGCGGCGAGCGAAACGGGATTAGCCCAAACCAAGAGGCTTGCCTCTTGGGGTTGTAGGACACTCTGTACGGAGTTACAAAGGAACGAGGTAGATGAAGAGGCCTGGAAAGGCCCGCCATAGGAGGTAACAGCCCTGTAATCAAAACTTCGTTCTCTCCTGAGTGGATCCTGAGTACGGCGGAACACGTGAAATTCCGTCGGAATCCGGGAGGACCATCTCCCAAGGCTAAATACTCCCTAGTGACCGATAGTGAACCAGTACCGTGAGGGAAAGGTGAAAAGCACCCCGGAAGGGGAGTGAAAGAGATCCTGAAACCGTGTGCCTACAAGTAGTCAGAGCCCGTTAACGGGTGATGGCGTGCCTTTTGTAGAATGAACCGGCGAGTTACGATCCCGTGCAAGGTTAAGCAGAAGATGCGGAGCCGCAGCGAAAGCGAGTCTGAATAGGGCGCATGAGTACGTGGTCGTAGACCCGAAACCAGGTGATCTACCCATGTCCAGGGTGAAGTTCAGGTAACACTGAATGGAGGCCCGAACCCACGCACGTTGAAAAGTGCGGGGATGAGGTGTGGGTAGGGGTGAAATGCCAATCGAACCTGGAGATAGCTGGTTCTCTCCGAAATAGCTTTAGGGCTAGCCTCAAGGTAAGAGTCTTGGAGGTAGAGCACTGATTGGACTAGGGGCCCCTACCGGGTTACCGAATTCAGTCAAACTCCGAATGCCAATGACTTATCCTTGGGAGTCAGACTGCGAGTGATAAGATCCGTAGTCGAAAGGGAAACAGCCCAGACCGCCAGCTAAGGTCCCAAAGTATACGTTAAGTGGAAAAGGATGTGGAGTTGCTTAGACAACCAGGATGTTGGCTTAGAAGCAGCCACCATTTAAAGAGTGCGTAATAGCTCACTGGTCGAGTGACTCTGCGCCGAAAATGTACCGGGGCTAAACGTATCACCGAAGCTGCGGACTGTTCTTCGAACAGTGGTAGGAGAGCGTTCTAAGGGCTGTGAAGCCAGACCGGAAGGACTGGTGGAGCGCTTAGAAGTGAGAATGCCGGTATGAGTAGCGAAAGAGGGGTGAGAATCCCCTCCACCGAATGCCTAAGGTTTCCTGAGGAAGGCTCGTCCGCTCAGGGTTAGTCGGGACCTAAGCCGAGGCCGAAAGGCGTAGGCGATGGACAACAGGTTGATATTCCTGTACCACCTCCTCACCATTTGAGCAATGGGGGGACGCAGGAGGATAGGGTAAGCGCGGTATTGGATATCCGCGTCCAAGCAGTTAGGCTGGGAAATAGGCAAATCCGTTTCCCATAAGGCTGAGCTGTGATGGCGAGCGAAATATAGTAGCGAAGTTCCTGATTCCACACTGCCAAGAAAAGCCTCTAGCGAGGTGAGAGGTGCCCGTACCGCAAACCGACACAGGTAGGCGAGGAGAGAATCCTAAGGTGATCGAGAGAACTCTCGTTAAGGAACTCGGCAAAATGACCCCGTAACTTCGGGAGAAGGGGTGCTCTGTTAGGGTGCAAGCCCGAGAGAGCCGCAGTGAATAGGCCCAGGCGACTGTTTAGCAAAAACACAGGTCTCTGCGAAGCCGTAAGGCGAAGTATAGGGGCTGACGCCTGCCCGGTGCTGGAAGGTTAAGAGGAGCGCTTAGCGTAAGCGAAGGTGCGAATTGAAGCCCCAGTAAACGGCGGCCGTAACTATAACGGTCCTAAGGTAGCGAAATTCCTTGTCGGGTAAGTTCCGACCCGCACGAAAGGCGCAACGATCTGGGCACTGTCTCAACGAGAGACTCGGTGAAATTATAGTACCTGTGAAGATGCAGGTTACCCGCGACAGGACGGAAAGACCCCGTGGAGCTTTACTGCAGCCTGATATTGAATGTTGGTACAGCTTGTACAGGATAGGTAGGAGCCTTGGAAACCGGAGCGCCAGCTTCGGTGGAGGCATCGGTGGGATACTACCCTGGCTGTATTGACCTTCTAACCCGCCGCCCTTATCGGGCGGGGAGACAGTGTCAGGTGGGCAGTTTGACTGGGGCGGTCGCCTCCTAAAAGGTAACGGAGGCGCCCAAAGGTTCCCTCAGAATGGTTGGAAATCATTCGCAGAGTGTAAAGGCACAAGGGAGCTTGACTGCGAGACCTACAAGTCGAGCAGGGACGAAAGTCGGGCTTAGTGATCCGGTGGTTCCGCATGGAAGGGCCATCGCTCAACGGATAAAAGCTACCCCGGGGATAACAGGCTTATCTCCCCCAAGAGTCCACATCGACGGGGAGGTTTGGCACCTCGATGTCGGCTCATCGCATCCTGGGGCTGTAGTCGGTCCCAAGGGTTGGGCTGTTCGCCCATTAAAGCGGTACGCGAGCTGGGTTCAGAACGTCGTGAGACAGTTCGGTCCCTATCCGTCGCGGGCGCAGGAAATTTGAGAGGAGCTGTCCTTAGTACGAGAGGACCGGGATGGACGCACCGCTGGTGTACCAGTTGTTCTGCCAAGGGCATCGCTGGGTAGCTATGTGCGGACGGGATAAGTGCTGAAAGCATCTAAGCATGAAGCCCCCCTCAAGATGAGATTTCCCATTCCGCAAGGAAGTAAGATCCCTGAAAGATGATCAGGTTGATAGGTCTGAGGTGGAAGTGTGGCGACACATGGAGCTGACAGATACTAATCGATCGAGGACTTAACCACATTTTGAATGATGTCACACCTGTTATCTAGTTTTGAGAGAACACCTCTCTAAAGGCGGAAAGGCAAGGAAACTCCGCTAAGGGCTCTCACATCCTGTGAGAAACGCCCAGTACCTTCATCCTGAAGGCATTTGTTTGGTGGCGATAGCGAAGAGGTCACACCCGTTCCCATACCGAACACGGAAGTTAAGCTCTTCAGCGCCGATGGTAGTCGGGGGTTTCCCCCTGTGAGAGTAGGACGCCGCCAAGCAGATTTATTATTTCTACCATGTTTGTTTATGAAGCTTTATATTATTCCGCAGTAGCTCAGTGGTAGAGCTATCGGCTGTTAACCGATCGGTCGTAGGTTCGAATCCTACCTGCGGAGCCATTGCTTCCATAGCTCAGCAGGTAGAGCACTTCCATGGTAAGGAAGAGGTCAGCGGTTCGAGCCCGCTTGGAAGCTTTATTAAATGTATTATTACTAAGGTTTCTCAAAAAGGAGAAAGCTTTTTTTATTGCGACATGCGGAAGTAGTTCAGTGGTAGAACACCACCTTGCCAAGGTGGGGGTCGCGGGTTCGAATCCCGTCTTCCGCTCCATTTATCCCAACGGGATATTATAAATTTAATTGCGCCCGTAGCTCAATTGGATAGAGCGTTTGACTACGGATCAAAAGGTTAGGGGTTCGACTCCTCTCGGGCGCGCCATATCTCTTAATAGAATAGATAGGAAATCGGGAAGTAGCTCAGCTTGGTAGAGCACATGGTTTGGGACCATGGGGTCGCAGGTTCGAATCCTGTCTTCCCGACCATTTTCATGGGGCCTTAGCTCAGCTGGGAGAGCGCCTGCTTTGCACGCAGGAGGTCAGCGGTTCGATCCCGCTAGGCTCCACCAAAAGTTTTAAAAAAAGTTGTTGACTTTGAAGAAGCGACATTGTATACTAATAAAGTTGCTTTAACAAAGCAGACAAACAAAATGATCTTTGAAAACTAAACAAGACAAAACGTACCTGTTAATTCATTTTTTTATAAATCGCACAGCGATGTGCGTAGTCAGTCAAACTACTTTATCGGAGAGTTTGATCCTGGCTCAGGACGAACGCTGGCGGCGTGCCTAATACATGCAAGTCGAGCGGACAGATGGGAGCTTGCTCCCTGATGTTAGCGGCGGACGGGTGAGTAACACGTGGGTAACCTGCCTGTAAGACTGGGATAACTCCGGGAAACCGGGGCTAATACCGGATGCTTGTTTGAACCGCATGGTTCAAACATAAAAGGTGGCTTCGGCTACCACTTACAGATGGACCCGCGGCGCATTAGCTAGTTGGTGAGGTAATGGCTCACCAAGGCGACGATGCGTAGCCGACCTGAGAGGGTGATCGGCCACACTGGGACTGAGACACGGCCCAGACTCCTACGGGAGGCAGCAGTAGGGAATCTTCCGCAATGGACGAAAGTCTGACGGAGCAACGCCGCGTGAGTGATGAAGGTTTTCGGATCGTAAAGCTCTGTTGTTAGGGAAGAACAAGTATCGTTCGAATAGGGCGGTACCTTGACGGTACCTAACCAGAAAGCCACGGCTAACTACGTGCCAGCAGCCGCGGTAATACGTAGGTGGCAAGCGTTGTCCGGAATTATTGGGCGTAAAGGGCTCGCAGGCGGTTTCTTAAGTCTGATGTGAAAGCCCCCGGCTCAACCGGGGAGGGTCATTGGAAACTGGGGAACTTGAGTGCAGAAGAGGAGAGTGGAATTCCACGTGTAGCGGTGAAATGCGTAGAGATGTGGAGGAACACCAGTGGCGAAGGCGACTCTCTGGTCTGTAACTGACGCTGAGGAGCGAAAGCGTGGGGAGCGAACAGGATTAGATACCCTGGTAGTCCACGCTGTAAACGATGAGTGCTAAGTGTTAGGGGGTTTCCGCCCCTTAGTGCTGCAGCTAACGCATTAAGCACTCCGCCTGGGGAGTACGGTCGCAAGACTGAAACTCAAAGGAATTGACGGGGGCCCGCACAAGCGGTGGAGCATGTGGTTTAATTCGAAGCAACGCGAAGAACCTTACCAGGTCTTGACATCCTCTGACAATCCTAGAGATAGGACGTCCCCTTCGGGGGCAGAGTGACAGGTGGTGCATGGTTGTCGTCAGCTCGTGTCGTGAGATGTTGGGTTAAGTCCCGCAACGAGCGCAACCCTTGATCTTAGTTGCCAGCATTCAGTTGGGCACTCTAAGGTGACTGCCGGTGACAAACCGGAGGAAGGTGGGGATGACGTCAAATCATCATGCCCCTTATGACCTGGGCTACACACGTGCTACAATGGACAGAACAAAGGGCAGCGAAACCGCGAGGTTAAGCCAATCCCACAAATCTGTTCTCAGTTCGGATCGCAGTCTGCAACTCGACTGCGTGAAGCTGGAATCGCTAGTAATCGCGGATCAGCATGCCGCGGTGAATACGTTCCCGGGCCTTGTACACACCGCCCGTCACACCACGAGAGTTTGTAACACCCGAAGTCGGTGAGGTAACCTTTTAGGAGCCAGCCGCCGAAGGTGGGACAGATGATTGGGGTGAAGTCGTAACAAGGTAGCCGTATCGGAAGGTGCGGCTGGATCACCTCCTTTCTAAGGATATTTACGGAATATAAGACCTTGGGTCTTATAAACAGAACGTTCCCTGTCTTGTTTAGTTTTGAAGGATCATTCCTTCGAAACGTGTTCTTTGAAAACTAGATAACAGTAGACATCACATTCAATTAGTAATACAAGATATCACATAGTGATTCTTTTTAACGGTTAAGTTAGAAAGGGCGCACGGTGGATGCCTTGGCACTAGGAGCCGATGAAGGACGGGACGAACACCGATATGCTTCGGGGAGCTGTAAGCAAGCTTTGATCCGGAGATTTCCGAATGGGGAAACCCACCACTCGTAATGGAGTGGTATCCATATCTGAATTCATAGGATATGAGAAGGCAGACCCGGGGAACTGAAACATCTAAGTACCCGGAGGAAGAGAAAGCAAATGCGATTCCCTGAGTAGCGGCGAGCGAAACGGGATTAGCCCAAACCAAGAGGCTTGCCTCTTGGGGTTGTAGGACACTCTGTACGGAGTTACAAAGGAACGAGGTAGATGAAGAGGTCTGGAAAGGCCCGCCATAGGAGGTAACAGCCCTGTAGTCAAAACTTCGTTCTCTCCTGAGTGGATCCTGAGTACGGCGGAACACGTGAAATTCCGTCGGAATCCGGGAGGACCATCTCCCAAGGCTAAATACTCCCTAGTGACCGATAGTGAACCAGTACCGTGAGGGAAAGGTGAAAAGCACCCCGGAAGGGGAGTGAAAGAGATCCTGAAACCGTGTGCCTACAAGTAGTCAGAGCCCGTTAACGGGTGATGGCGTGCCTTTTGTAGAATGAACCGGCGAGTTACGATCCCGTGCAAGGTTAAGCAGAAGATGCGGAGCCGCAGCGAAAGCGAGTCTGAATAGGGCGCATGAGTACGTGGTCGTAGACCCGAAACCAGGTGATCTACCCATGTCCAGGGTGAAGTTCAGGTAACACTGAATGGAGGCCCGAACCCACGCACGTTGAAAAGTGCGGGGATGAGGTGTGGGTAGGGGTGAAATGCCAATCGAACCTGGAGATAGCTGGTTCTCTCCGAAATAGCTTTAGGGCTAGCCTCAAGGTAAGAGTCTTGGAGGTAGAGCACTGATTGGACTAGGGGCCCCTACCGGGTTACCGAATTCAGTCAAACTCCGAATGCCAATGACTTATCCTTGGGAGTCAGACTGCGAGTGATAAGATCCGTAGTCGAAAGGGAAACAGCCCAGACCGCCAGCTAAGGTCCCAAAGTATACGTTAAGTGGAAAAGGATGTGGAGTTGCTTAGACAACCAGGATGTTGGCTTAGAAGCAGCCACCATTTAAAGAGTGCGTAATAGCTCACTGGTCGAGTGACTCTGCGCCGAAAATGTACCGGGGCTAAACGTATCACCGAAGCTGCGGACTGTTCTTCGAACAGTGGTAGGAGAGCGTTCTAAGGGCTGTGAAGCCAGACCGGAAGGACTGGTGGAGCGCTTAGAAGTGAGAATGCCGGTATGAGTAGCGAAAGAGGGGTGAGAATCCCCTCCACCGAATGCCTAAGGTTTCCTGAGGAAGGCTCGTCCGCTCAGGGTTAGTCGGGACCTAAGCCGAGGCCGAAAGGCGTAGGCGATGGACAACAGGTTGATATTCCTGTACCACCTCCTCACCATTTGAGCAATGGGGGGACGCAGGAGGATAGGGTAAGCGCGGTATTGGATATCCGCGTCCAAGCAGTTAGGCTGGGAAATAGGCAAATCCGTTTCCCATAAGGCTGAGCTGTGATGGCGAGCGAAATATAGTAGCGAAGTTCCTGATTCCACACTGCCAAGAAAAGCCTCTAGCGAGGTGAGAGGTGCCCGTACCGCAAACCGACACAGGTAGGCGAGGAGAGAATCCTAAGGTGATCGAGAGAACTCTCGTTAAGGAACTCGGCAAAATGACCCCGTAACTTCGGGAGAAGGGGTGCTCTGTTAGGGTGCAAGCCCGAGAGAGCCGCAGTGAATAGGCCCAGGCGACTGTTTAGCAAAAACACAGGTCTCTGCGAAGCCGTAAGGCGAAGTATAGGGGCTGACGCCTGCCCGGTGCTGGAAGGTTAAGAGGAGCGCTTAGCGTAAGCGAAGGTGCGAATTGAAGCCCCAGTAAACGGCGGCCGTAACTATAACGGTCCTAAGGTAGCGAAATTCCTTGTCGGGTAAGTTCCGACCCGCACGAAAGGCGCAACGATCTGGGCACTGTCTCAACGAGAGACTCGGTGAAATTATAGTACCTGTGAAGATGCAGGTTACCCGCGACAGGACGGAAAGACCCCGTGGAGCTTTACTGCAGCCTGATATTGAATGTTGGTACAGCTTGTACAGGATAGGTAGGAGCCTTGGAAACCGGAGCGCCAGCTTCGGTGGAGGCATCGGTGGGATACTACCCTGGCTGTATTGACCTTCTAACCCGCCGCCCTTATCGGGCGGGGAGACAGTGTCAGGTGGGCAGTTTGACTGGGGCGGTCGCCTCCTAAAAGGTAACGGAGGCGCCCAAAGGTTCCCTCAGAATGGTTGGAAATCATTCGCAGAGTGTAAAGGCACAAGGGAGCTTGACTGCGAGACCTACAAGTCGAGCAGGGACGAAAGTCGGGCTTAGTGATCCGGTGGTTCCGCATGGAAGGGCCATCGCTCAACGGATAAAAGCTACCCCGGGGATAACAGGCTTATCTCCCCCAAGAGTCCACATCGACGGGGAGGTTTGGCACCTCGATGTCGGCTCATCGCATCCTGGGGCTGTAGTCGGTCCCAAGGGTTGGGCTGTTCGCCCATTAAAGCGGTACGCGAGCTGGGTTCAGAACGTCGTGAGACAGTTCGGTCCCTATCCGTCGCGGGCGCAGGAAATTTGAGAGGAGCTGTCCTTAGTACGAGAGGACCGGGATGGACGCACCGCTGGTGTACCAGTTGTTCTGCCAAGGGCATCGCTGGGTAGCTATGTGCGGACGGGATAAGTGCTGAAAGCATCTAAGCATGAAGCCCCCCTCAAGATGAGATTTCCCATTCCGCAAGGAAGTAAGATCCCTGAAAGATGATCAGGTTGATAGGTCTGAGGTGGAAGTGTGGCGACACATGGAGCTGACAGATACTAATCGATCGAGGACTTAACCACATTTTGAATGATGTCACACCTGTTATCTAGTTTTGAGAGAACACCTCTCTAAAGGCGGAAAGGCAAGGAAACTCCGCTAAGGGCTCTCACATCCTGTGAGAAACGCCCAGTACCTTCATCCTGAAGGCATTTGTTTGGTGGCGATAGCGAAGAGGTCACACCCGTTCCCATACCGAACACGGAAGTTAAGCTCTTCAGCGCCGATGGTAGTCGGGGGTTTCCCCCTGTGAGAGTAGGACGCCGCCAAGCAATTGCACGTTAGTGTAATTTTCTTAAAAAAGTTGTTGACTTTGAAAAAGCGACATTGTATACTAATAAAGTTGCTTTAACAAAGCAGACAAACAAAATGATCTTTGAAAACTAAACAAGACAAAACGTACCTGTTAATTCATTTTTTTATAAATCGCACAGCGATGTGCGTAGTCAGTCAAACTACTTTATCGGAGAGTTTGATCCTGGCTCAGGACGAACGCTGGCGGCGTGCCTAATACATGCAAGTCGAGCGGACAGATGGGAGCTTGCTCCCTGATGTTAGCGGCGGACGGGTGAGTAACACGTGGGTAACCTGCCTGTAAGACTGGGATAACTCCGGGAAACCGGGGCTAATACCGGATGCTTGTTTGAACCGCATGGTTCAAACATAAAAGGTGGCTTCGGCTACCACTTACAGATGGACCCGCGGCGCATTAGCTAGTTGGTGAGGTAATGGCTCACCAAGGCGACGATGCGTAGCCGACCTGAGAGGGTGATCGGCCACACTGGGACTGAGACACGGCCCAGACTCCTACGGGAGGCAGCAGTAGGGAATCTTCCGCAATGGACGAAAGTCTGACGGAGCAACGCCGCGTGAGTGATGAAGGTTTTCGGATCGTAAAGCTCTGTTGTTAGGGAAGAACAAGTATCGTTCGAATAGGGCGGTACCTTGACGGTACCTAACCAGAAAGCCACGGCTAACTACGTGCCAGCAGCCGCGGTAATACGTAGGTGGCAAGCGTTGTCCGGAATTATTGGGCGTAAAGGGCTCGCAGGCGGTTTCTTAAGTCTGATGTGAAAGCCCCCGGCTCAACCGGGGAGGGTCATTGGAAACTGGGGAACTTGAGTGCAGAAGAGGAGAGTGGAATTCCACGTGTAGCGGTGAAATGCGTAGAGATGTGGAGGAACACCAGTGGCGAAGGCGACTCTCTGGTCTGTAACTGACGCTGAGGAGCGAAAGCGTGGGGAGCGAACAGGATTAGATACCCTGGTAGTCCACGCCGTAAACGATGAGTGCTAAGTGTTAGGGGGTTTCCGCCCCTTAGTGCTGCAGCTAACGCATTAAGCACTCCGCCTGGGGAGTACGGTCGCAAGACTGAAACTCAAAGGAATTGACGGGGGCCCGCACAAGCGGTGGAGCATGTGGTTTAATTCGAAGCAACGCGAAGAACCTTACCAGGTCTTGACATCCTCTGACAATCCTAGAGATAGGACGTCCCCTTCGGGGGCAGAGTGACAGGTGGTGCATGGTTGTCGTCAGCTCGTGTCGTGAGATGTTGGGTTAAGTCCCGCAACGAGCGCAACCCTTGATCTTAGTTGCCAGCATTCAGTTGGGCACTCTAAGGTGACTGCCGGTGACAAACCGGAGGAAGGTGGGGATGACGTCAAATCATCATGCCCCTTATGACCTGGGCTACACACGTGCTACAATGGACAGAACAAAGGGCAGCGAAACCGCGAGGTTAAGCCAATCCCACAAATCTGTTCTCAGTTCGGATCGCAGTCTGCAACTCGACTGCGTGAAGCTGGAATCGCTAGTAATCGCGGATCAGCATGCCGCGGTGAATACGTTCCCGGGCCTTGTACACACCGCCCGTCACACCACGAGAGTTTGTAACACCCGAAGTCGGTGAGGTAACCTTTTAGGAGCCAGCCGCCGAAGGTGGGACAGATGATTGGGGTGAAGTCGTAACAAGGTAGCCGTATCGGAAGGTGCGGCTGGATCACCTCCTTTCTAAGGATATTTACGGAATATAAGACCTTGGGTCTTATAAACAGAACGTTCCCTGTCTTGTTTAGTTTTGAAGGATCATTCCTTCGAAACGTGTTCTTTGAAAACTAGATAACAGTAGACATCACATTCAATTAGTAATACAAGATATCACATAGTGATTCTTTTTAACGGTTAAGTTAGAAAGGGCGCACGGTGGATGCCTTGGCACTAGGAGCCGATGAAGGACGGGACGAACACCGATATGCTTCGGGGAGCTGTAAGCAAGCTTTGATCCGGAGATTTCCGAATGGGGAAACCCACCACTCGTAATGGAGTGGTATCCATATCTGAATTCATAGGATATGAGAAGGCAGACCCGGGGAACTGAAACATCTAAGTACCCGGAGGAAGAGAAAGCAAATGCGATTCCCTGAGTAGCGGCGAGCGAAACGGGATTAGCCCAAACCAAGAGGCTTGCCTCTTGGGGTTGTAGGACACTCTGTACGGAGTTACAAAGGAACGAGGTAGATGAAGAGGTCTGGAAAGGCCCGCCATAGGAGGTAACAGCCCTGTAGTCAAAACTTCGTTCTCTCCTGAGTGGATCCTGAGTACGGCGGAACACGTGAAATTCCGTCGGAATCCGGGAGGACCATCTCCCAAGGCTAAATACTCCCTAGTGACCGATAGTGAACCAGTACCGTGAGGGAAAGGTGAAAAGCACCCCGGAAGGGGAGTGAAAGAGATCCTGAAACCGTGTGCCTACAAGTAGTCAGAGCCCGTTAACGGGTGATGGCGTGCCTTTTGTAGAATGAACCGGCGAGTTACGATCCCGTGCAAGGTTAAGCAGAAGATGCGGAGCCGCAGCGAAAGCGAGTCTGAATAGGGCGCATGAGTACGTGGTCGTAGACCCGAAACCAGGTGATCTACCCATGTCCAGGGTGAAGTTCAGGTAACACTGAATGGAGGCTCGAACCCACGCACGTTGAAAAGTGCGGGGATGAGGTGTGGGTAGGGGTGAAATGCCAATCGAACCTGGAGATAGCTGGTTCTCTCCGAAATAGCTTTAGGGCTAGCCTCAAGGTAAGAGTCTTGGAGGTAGAGCACTGATTGGACTAGGGGCCCCTACCGGGTTACCGAATTCAGTCAAACTCCGAATGCCAATGACTTATCCTTGGGAGTCAGACTGCGAGTGATAAGATCCGTAGTCGAAAGGGAAACAGCCCAGACCGCCAGCTAAGGTCCCAAAGTATACGTTAAGTGGAAAAGGATGTGGAGTTGCTTAGACAACCAGGATGTTGGCTTAGAAGCAGCCACCATTTAAAGAGTGCGTAATAGCTCACTGGTCGAGTGACTCTGCGCCGAAAATGTACCGGGGCTAAACGTATCACCGAAGCTGCGGACTGTTCTTCGAACAGTGGTAGGAGAGCGTTCTAAGGGCTGTGAAGCCAGACCGGAAGGACTGGTGGAGCGCTTAGAAGTGAGAATGCCGGTATGAGTAGCGAAAGAGGGGTGAGAATCCCCTCCACCGAATGCCTAAGGTTTCCTGAGGAAGGCTCGTCCGCTCAGGGTTAGTCGGGACCTAAGCCGAGGCCGAAAGGCGTAGGCGATGGACAACAGGTTGATATTCCTGTACCACCTCCTCACCATTTGAGCAATGGGGGGACGCAGGAGGATAGGGTAAGCGCGGTATTGGATATCCGCGTCCAAGCAGTTAGGCTGGGAAATAGGCAAATCCGTTTCCCATAAGGCTGAGCTGTGATGGCGAGCGAAATATAGTAGCGAAGTTCCTGATTCCACACTGCCAAGAAAAGCCTCTAGCGAGGTGAGAGGTGCCCGTACCGCAAACCGACACAGGTAGGCGAGGAGAGAATCCTAAGGTGATCGAGAGAACTCTCGTTAAGGAACTCGGCAAAATGACCCCGTAACTTCGGGAGAAGGGGTGCTCTGTTAGGGTGCAAGCCCGAGAGAGCCGCAGTGAATAGGCCCAGGCGACTGTTTAGCAAAAACACAGGTCTCTGCGAAGCCGTAAGGCGAAGTATAGGGGCTGACGCCTGCCCGGTGCTGGAAGGTTAAGAGGAGCGCTTAGCGTAAGCGAAGGTGCGAATTGAAGCCCCAGTAAACGGCGGCCGTAACTATAACGGTCCTAAGGTAGCGAAATTCCTTGTCGGGTAAGTTCCGACCCGCACGAAAGGCGCAACGATCTGGGCACTGTCTCAACGAGAGACTCGGTGAAATTATAGTACCTGTGAAGATGCAGGTTACCCGCGACAGGACGGAAAGACCCCGTGGAGCTTTACTGCAGCCTGATATTGAATGTTGGTACAGCTTGTACAGGATAGGTAGGAGCCTTGGAAACCGGAGCGCCAGCTTCGGTGGAGGCATCGGTGGGATACTACCCTGGCTGTATTGACCTTCTAACCCGCCGCCCTTATCGGGCGGGGAGACAGTGTCAGGTGGGCAGTTTGACTGGGGCGGTCGCCTCCTAAAAGGTAACGGAGGCGCCCAAAGGTTCCCTCAGAATGGTTGGAAATCATTCGCAGAGTGTAAAGGCACAAGGGAGCTTGACTGCGAGACCTACAAGTCGAGCAGGGACGAAAGTCGGGCTTAGTGATCCGGTGGTTCCGCATGGAAGGGCCATCGCTCAACGGATAAAAGCTACCCCGGGGATAACAGGCTTATCTCCCCCAAGAGTCCACATCGACGGGGAGGTTTGGCACCTCGATGTCGGCTCATCGCATCCTGGGGCTGTAGTCGGTCCCAAGGGTTGGGCTGTTCGCCCATTAAAGCGGTACGCGAGCTGGGTTCAGAACGTCGTGAGACAGTTCGGTCCCTATCCGTCGCGGGCGCAGGAAATTTGAGAGGAGCTGTCCTTAGTACGAGAGGACCGGGATGGACGCACCGCTGGTGTACCAGTTGTTCTGCCAAGGGCATCGCTGGGTAGCTATGTGCGGACGGGATAAGTGCTGAAAGCATCTAAGCATGAAGCCCCCCTCAAGATGAGATTTCCCATTCCGCAAGGAAGTAAGATCCCTGAAAGATGATCAGGTTGATAGGTCTGAGGTGGAAGTGTGGCGACACATGGAGCTGACAGATACTAATCGATCGAGGACTTAACCACATTTTGAATGATGTTATACCTGTTATCTAGTTTTGAGAGAACACTCTCAATTTGTTTGGTGGCGATAGCGAAGAGGTCACACCCGTTCCCATACCGAACACGGAAGTTAAGCTCTTCAGCGCCGATGGTAGTCGGGGGTTTCCCCCTGTGAGAGTAGGACGCCGCCAAGCAAGTTTAAACCCAACTCATTGAGTTGGGTTTTTTGTTTTATATCTGTACCGGTTTGTTTTCGTCGGTATCCATTTTATTGAGCTTTCTGCTTTTTAAGTTCTCTAACATTTTTAATACCAATACAATCGCAAGCATGATCAACATGAGCGTTGTAAATAACCAAAATGCAGTTTGTACGGGAAACTCATCTAGACTCCATCCGACTGCGATTGGCAGGATAGAGCCGCCTAATCCATTGGCAGCGAGCAGCATGCTTGTCGTTTGTTCGGTTTTTCCAGGGTAAAATTGATTAGTGATAATTAAAGCAATGGCGAACATGCCGGCCATAAATAATCCTAAGAAGAAACAAAGAACAAACCCAGCAAAAGCTGTTTTGCTGATTGCCAAAATACAGAGTGAAATGAGGCCGCCGATATTTATCAGCCTAAGATAACGATGATAGGTTAATTTTTCGGAAACCGGCCCGGTCAGTAAACGGCCAATGATCATACCGATCCAATATATTGTTACCGTTATGGTTGCTAAGGAGTTTGAAATATCCCATTTCTCAGCAAAGATAGAAGGGATAAAGTGAACAATTGATACTTCACTGCCTCCATAAAAAAAGAAGTAAGCAGCTGCTAAACAAATAAACAGTAAGCCATGCTTTCGAAAACTTGTAGGTGCTTGTTGCTTTCCATCGGCCGAGGTGTCTGTTTGACGATTGAGTAAATCGTCTAAACTGCCAAAACTCATCCGGCTCCAAACAACCATTAAAAGAAATGAACTTACCCCCAATACAAGAAAAGCCAATGCCCATACATGATTGCTGATTAAAAAACCAGACAGCAATGGCATGAAAAGTGCCCCTAAACCGTATGCTACTTCCATCTTACTCATAGCGATTGCTTGTTTTTCTTTAATTGCTGTTAGGATGATTGTTCCTACACAGGATTCTACCAGCCCAGCCCCAAGTCCAGCCATACTGACAAGAAGAAAGAGCAGCGGCCATGGAGGGAGGAAATAAATAAACAACTCGCAGCTGATCATGGCTAGCCCAATTACAACGACTTTTCTGCGTCCCATTCTTTTTACAGCATAAGGCATCCCTAATACGCCGATTAAAAACCCCATAAATTGTGAAAAAACTAATACACCGCCATTACTGTAGCTTTGGGCGTAATGGGAAAGTAATTCCGGCAGGACGGCTCCAAGTATAACGAGAGTAAAGGCGATCGACCCATAAGATAAACATCCAATCCACAGTAAACGAGTTTTCATTCATTAATCTCCTTTGATAAAAATAATACTCTCTACAATTTTTATGATAGGACTGGCAGCAAAATAAGCGTTTATGTAGTTTATATTTAGTTTTTTACAATAAATCCATTTATTTCTATCTTAACATAAGCTGTTTAAATAGGAACCCCCTATGCAAACGTTAACAAATAATTAACAATTTTTACTATTTAACTAGTTGACATTAATTTCTAGAATTCATACGATGATTAACGAGTTTTACATATTTTATTAAATAGGGGTGTTGATAGTGGGGACTAAAGAAGTTACGAATCCAGACAGTTTGTATTACAAAGTGGATGATGTTGTCATGGAAAGAGGAGAAGGCATTTATTTATACGACTCAGAGGGCAATGAGTATATTGATTGTGCTTCTGCTACTTTCAATTTGAATTTGGGTTATACCAATAAAGAAGTTATTGATACAGTCAAAGAACAGGCTGACCAGCTGATACATGTCACTTCATCCTACCAAACCAACGCCGTTAATAAACTAGCTGAAAAACTTGTAGAAATCTCCCCCGACAATCTCACGAAAGTTCACCCCAAAGTCAGCAGCGGTTCTGCCGCGAATGAAGGAGCTATCAAAATGGCTCAAAACTATTCAGGGAAAACAGATGTCATTTCTTTATTCCGAAGCCATCTTGGCCAAACGTATATGATGTCTGCGTTATCCGGAAATTCGTTTCGAAGAGAGCCGTTCCCCCCTCAGTTTTCTTTTGGCTTGCAGGTGCCTGACCCCTATTGCAACCGTTGTTTTTACAATCAGAAACCAGATTCATGCGGAATGCTTTGTGTAGAAAGAATTAATGACTTTATCGAATATGCGAGCAACGGAAAAATTGCCGCGATGATTATTGAACCGATCTCCGGTAATGGAGGAAACATCGTTCCGCCTAAGGAATACTTTAAGCAATTAAGAAAGCTCTGTGATGAGCATGATATCGCGCTTATTTTTGATGAAATTCAAACTGGATTCGGCCGTACAGGCAAGATGTTTGCCGCTGATTACTTTGATGTGAAACCGAATATGATGACGGTCGCGAAAGGTTTGGGCGGCACGGGGTTCCAGGTTGCCGCTACACTTACAGAGGATAAGTACATGGGATTAGCCGGCCATAATCACTCATTTACTTATGGTTCAAATGTGATGGCCTCGGCAGCGGCTTGTAAGACCATCGAAATCATGCAGCGTCCTGGCTTCTTAGAAAATGTAACAATTGTCGGGAATTACATTATGGATTCTTTAGAGCACATGAAGAAAGAATTTACCTTTATTGCTGACGTCAGAGGCGTAGGTTTGATGATCGGCGTTGAAATTGTAAAAGAGAATAATGAGCCTGATGTAGAACTGACCAATTATATTGCAAAACGGGCTATGGATTATGGGTTAATTTTACGGACTTCCCGTTACGGATTCGGAAATGTATTTAAAATCCGTCCGCCTCTCACGATTACGCTTAGTGAGGCTGAGGTACTTTGTTTCAAACTTCGTAAGCTATTGGAGGATATCAAGTGAAAGAATATATTGTAGAGCTTGGAAAATTTGTTTATGAGGAAGTAAAGGGTCAGAAAGGAACACTGAAAAACCGGTTAGTTAACGGGTACTCCCCAGGCGGAGATGCACAGTTTAATATTGATGCGGCTGCTGAGAACGCAGTGCTGGATTATGTGCAAAGCAAAAAGGAGTCAGTCGCGTTTTATACGGAAGATGGGGGATTGAAGATATTTGGAGAAAATCCTCAATATATTTTGATTGTTGATCCGATTGACGGTACGCGTCCGGCAGCTGCAGGTCTTGAAATGTCTTGTATCTCTATCGCATTAGCAGCGTACAAGCCTGACGCAAAAATTAAGGATATTGAATTTGCTTTTCTGCTAGAGCTGAAAACAGGAGCCTATATGTACGCGGATGTTTATTCTGAGGGGATCTATTATGAAGGCTATCGTGGCACCCTGCCAAACCTGAGCAAGGTGGAAGACATTAAACATATGTTTTGGAGCCTTGAGTTTAATGGGCATCCCTCGCATCTGATGATTGATGCGTACGGTCATTTGATAGATCAGTCAGCGAATAATGGAGGCGTTTTTGTTTTCAATAGCGCTTCATATTCTATCTCCAGAATTATCACAGGGCAGATGGATGCCTATGTGGATATCGGCAATCGTTTATTAAAGGACGATCCTGCACTGCTAAAAGATTTTCAGGCTGTAGGAAATGGGCAGGTTCTGCATCTGTTTCCTTATGATATTGCCGCAAGTGTGTTTTTGGCGAAAAAAGCGGGTGTTGTCATTACTGACGCGTATGGAAAGTCCTTGGATGACACACTTCTGACGGATCTTAGCTACAATAACCAGCAGTCATGCATCGCCGCGTCAACGAAGGAGCTGCATCAGAAGCTGCTGGATCAAATTCGCTGGGACAGAAAGGAAGAGACATATGAAAGCGTTGGTCTGGACTCCTAATGAACGGCTGGAATTGCAAGAAGTAGAAGAACCTCAAATTAAAAAAATGAACGATGTAAAAGTAAAAATATACGGGACAGGCATCTGCGGAACGGATCTAAATGTTCTAAAAGGAAAGATGCGCGCGACTCACGGTATGATCCTTGGTCATGAATCTGTGGGCGTGGTGACTGAAACAGGACCTGAGGTTAAAAACGTTAAGCCTGGTGATCGTGTGGTGATCGATCCGACTCAGTTTTGCGGGAAGTGTTATTATTGCAGAAAAGGTTTAACTTGTTATTGTGAAACATTTGAAGACTGGCAGCTGGGATTAGGGGCACATGGCACATTTGCCGATTATTATGTGGGCGAGGACCGATTTATGTATAAAATCCCGGACGCTATGGAATGGGAACGAGCCACTTTAATTGAGCCGCTTTCTTGTGTATTAAATGTGATTGAGCGGGCTGCTATCAAACCTGACGATTCTGTACTGGTATTAGGTTCAGGGCCGATTGGACTGCTTGTTCAAATCATGGTAAAAAAACTCGCTAGGCTGACAGTTGCGACCGAGGTTGGTGAGTACCGTTCAGAAGCGGCGCGCCGAATATCTGACTATGTTTATCACCCTCAGGATTTAACGGTAGATGAGGTCAAACGGATTAACCAAGGGAGAACATTTGACGTGATCTTTGACGCGATCGGTAATCAGCTTGAATGGGCATATCCGTTAATTAACAAGGGCGGAAGACTTGTGCCTATGGGATTTGATGATACGTATGAGATGAAAATCAGGCCTTTCCAGCTGCTTTCTAACGGTGTGACGATTGTTGGAACCGGAGAGGCGCGCCAAATTATGGAGGATGCGGTATCATGTGCTGCGGACATGCCTCAGCTTTCTGAATTAATTACGGAGAAAACTCCGCTTGAGAACTACGAGGCTGCCATCCAGGAATTGATGGGTATAGGTGCGTTGCCAAATGAGAGAAAAGATATTACTGCCATTAAAACGATTCTTGTGTCTCATCCGGATATGATATAATCCAGCGAAATGGCTCAGACTATGTTTGAGCCATTTTTTTCTTCAGCATTCATCTTGCGTAATTGATGAAAATTTATTATGATACTCCTTGGTGACAACTCCTTGCCTCAATACAATATACTCAACGTTTCCCCGTTTTCCCCGGTCGTTTTTCTTTCATTTTCTCCCGTGAAATAAAAAAAGCTCCCAATACAATAGATATGGTGCGGATTTATTTTTTTATAAGAAGGAGTCGTTATATTTGAATAATAGTTTTACATTACAACAGCAATGGTTCGGGAATATCCGAAAAGACATTCTTGCTGGCATTTTGGTTGCGTTAGCATTAATTCCTGAGGCGATCGGCTTTTCTATTATAGCCGGTGTGGATCCGATGGTCGGTCTATATGCGTCATTTTGTATAGCCATTATTATTTCTATTTTTGGCGGCAGACCTGGCATGATTTCAGCTGCGACTGGTTCAATGGCAGTCGTTATGGTGTCGCTGGTTGCTGATCATGGGCTTCAGTATTTATTTGCGGCTACGATTTTGACAGGCATTATTCAGGTGATTTTAGGTATCAGTAAAATAGCGAGATTAATGAAATTCATCCCGCGTTCTGTCATGATCGGGTTTGTAAATGCGCTGGCGATCCTTATCTTCTCTGCGCAGCTTCCTCAGTTTGAAGGTGCTTCTTGGAGTATGTATGCGATGCTTGCCGGGTCGCTTGTTATTATTTATGTGCTGCCGAGGTTTACGACTGCTGTTCCGTCCCCGCTTGTTGCGATTATTGTGATGACAATTATTGCGGTCACTTTCCATGTTGATGTGCGGACGGTTGGCGATATGGGCAATATTTCTAGTTCGTTGCCTCATTTCTTAATTCCTGATGTTCCGTTAACCTTTGAAACACTGCAAATTATTTTTCCTTATTCGATTGCTTTAGCGTTTGTCGGGTTGCTTGAATCTTTGCTGACAGCACAGATTATTGATGAAATGACGGATACGGACAGTGATAAAAATAAAGAGAGCCGAGGACAGGGAATTGCGAATATCGTGACCGGATTCTTTGGCGGCATGGCAGGCTGTGCTATGATCGGACAATCTGTCATTAATACAAAAGCGGGCGGGCGCGGACGTTTGTCAGCATTTGTGGCCGGTGCTTTTCTGATGTTTTTAATTGCGGTGTTAAGTCATGTCGTGGTGAAAATCCCAATGGCTGCGTTAGTGGCTGTAATGGTTATGGTGTCTGTCGGCACATTTGATTGGTCTTCTTTAAAAGGACTTAAAAAAGCGCCGCTCACGGACTCGATTGTCATGGTTGTGACTGTGATAACGGTTGTTGTGACGGATGACTTATCTAAGGGTGTATTTGTCGGCGTTCTTTTAAGTGCCGTGTTCTTTGTGGCAAAAATCTCGAAGCTGAAAATCGTTTCTCATGCAGAGGATCAAAAGCTTAGAACCTATCAAGTGAAGGGGCAGATCTTTTTTGCGTCAGTGACGGATCTTGCAAATGCGTTTATTTATCAAGAGGATATTGAGCGGGTCGTGATTGACTTAACTGAAGCTCATGTATGGGATGATTCTGGAGCGGCAGCACTTGATAAGATTGTTGCGAAGTTTAAAGAACAAGGCATTGAAGCCGAGTTAAAAGGTTTGAATAAAGCGAGTAAGTCTCTAATGAAACAGATGGCATAAAATAGGGAAGCCCAGATTAACGAGATCTGGGCTTTTTTATATAACATACGGTTAAGCAGCATTGATATAATAGAGAGAAGAGAAATTTAAAATAGGGGACTTGCATATGATGCTTCAGAAGCTGAACCGTGTATTGGGGAGGGTGATGCCGCTTTTAACCCCGACTAGTGTGGTGTTGGGCGTGCTGTTGTCTCAATTTTTAAATGGATATGAAAGCGCAGTGCCTTGGATCTTTGCGTTTATTACGTTTGCAGGCAGTTTAAGCGCGAACTTTCAATCTTTGAGACATGCATTATCTCACCCTCTTCCTATGATTCTTGCACTATTTGTTCTTCATATTTTTATGCCGCTTTTTGCTTGGGGCAGCGGCCATCTTATCTTTAAAGGCGACCCTTTAACGATCACTGGTTTAACGTTGGCTGTCGTAATTCCTACTGGGATTACAAGCTTGATTTGGGCAGCGATGTACAAAGGGAATGTCGGTTTGACGCTTTCGATTATCTTAGTTGATACTGTGCTGTCACCGCTAATCGTACCGCTGAGCCTTTCATTGCTGGCAGGCGCTCAGGTTCATATGGACGTGTGGGGAATGATGAAAGGCCTGATTGTAATGGTCGTGATTCCTTCTTTTCTGGGCATGCTGTTTAATCAGATGTCATCTCCTGAACGAACTGCATCTGTGAGCAGCGCGCTGTCGCCTTTTTCAAAGCTTTGCTTGATGGCAGTGATTGCGATTAACAGTTCAGCGATTGCTCCTTATTTCAAAGCCATTGATTTGAGATTTGCAGGAATAGCTGTAACGGTCTTCTTTATCGCGTTAACAGGCTATGCCGCTGCTTGGCTGATCGGAAAAATGATGAAAAGGCGCCAAGAGGAAATAGTCTCTCTTATATTTACGGGAGGCATGAGGAATATTAGTGCCGGCGCAGTTCTTGCCGTTACGTTCTTCCCGTCTCAGGTTGCCGTTCCTGTTGTGATCGGCATGCTGTTCCAGCAGATATTGGCTGCTTTGTTTGGCTATATGCTGAATCGTTTTGAATTAAAACCTGTTTTGCAGAAAGCATGAAAAAACCGCTCATTGGATTGAGCGGTTTTTTCCGTATAGCCATTCGAGAGCGGTGATGAACTGTTTGCAGAAATACTTGCGGTGGTGCACCGCCCCTTTTTCGATTGAAAGACAAAGCTGGTCTTCAGTGAAGCCTTTTTCTTTTAGACTTTGGTGAACTTGCTTTGTTTTATTCAGCATATGCCGCTGAATGGATTGCTTTCCACGGCCTTCTTCACTGCCGACAGACATAAAAATACGCGCAGTGCCGGGTGTTAAAGAAGAAATATGAATGGTTTCCGCTGCGTTCTCGTACCAGTATGAACCTGAGATAGAACCTATTTTCCCAAACACTGACGGATACTTTAATAAGGCGAACATTGAGATGAGGCCGCCTAATGAGGCGCCGATCATTCCTCTTGATTGCAGTTTCCTGGCGATGTTCCAGTTTTCTTCGATAAACGGAATGAACCGGTTTGTCATGTCAGACAGATAGTCATATCCCATGCCTCCGAAGTCCGGGAACCGATCACTGAGTGATGCAGCCGGCCATGGCGTGTATTGATCAAGCCGATTTTCAGGTTCGATACCAATTAGTACAAGTTCAGGGAGCCTTTGCTGTTGAAACATGCTTTCTAATAATTCAATTTGGCCGTGAAACAAAGAATGGCCATCTTGCACATAGACAGCAGGGAATTCCCCGCTGTCTGCGCTGTAGGAAGGAGGGAGGTACAGTGTGAACCTCCTGTTGCCGGTTTTGTGTTCTGAAAGAGATCCTTTCAAGCATTCTCCCCCTTTTTTTGCTTAAAAAGCAAATATAAGAAATAAGGAACACCGAGGATCGCCAAAATGATGCCTGCGGGCACTTCCGCGGGCTGAAAAAACAGTTTTCCTGCAAAGTCTGCGCTTATCACAAGCAGCATCCCGATTAAACCGCTCAGTGGCAGAATATAGCGATGTTCGACGCCGGACAGCCTCCGTGAAATATGGGGAGCAATTAAGCCGACAAACGCCATGCTGCCCGCTACGGAGACACAGGCACTGATGATTGCTACACAGGCGACGAGCAGGATGGTTTTTTCTTTATTTGATGATATGCCAAGGCTTCTGACTGTGTCTTCATCAAAACGAATGGTGTCGAGCAAGCGGGATTTGGCAATAAGAATCGGTATAAACAGCAGCATCCACGGAAGAACGGCTGTGATATACGTCCAGTTGGCAGACCAGATGCTTCCGTTTTTCCACACCATGGCCATTTGATAGTCTTGCGGGTCCATTTTTAATGATAAAAACAAAGAAAGGGCGCTGAATCCTGAATTGATCGCGATTCCTACCAGAATAATTCTTCCTGAATCTAAATTGCCTCTGTGCCATGCAAATATGTAAATCAGGAGCGCCGCGATGAGCCCGCCTATCAATCCAAAGAGCGGCATCCCCATCGCTGCAGCTATGGATGTCACTTCCTTCTGGCCTTGGAACAAGAGCATAAACGCCACAATACCGGCTCCTGCCCCTGCGTTGATTCCGAGAATTCCCGGGTCAGCAAGCCCGTTTCTTGTGATGGCCTGGATGACAGCGCCTGCAATGCCAAGACCGAGTCCGATTATAGCAGCCATGACAACCCTCGGAAGTCTTAGATCGAACAGCAAAATTTCATACTGCGGATTCGGATCGATTTGAAAAAGAGTGGAGAGCAGCTCAGCCGGACGAACAGAAAATGATCCGCTCGTTAAGCTGAAATAGCTGACAACGAGAATCAAAACGATGAACAATGCATATTTTTTAGCCATTTTGCTCCCCTCCTTTTCGTTTAATCAAATAAAGGAAGAAAGGTACGCCGATAATGGATGTTACGACCTCAATCGGTGTTTCAAACGGATAGTTGATAAATCGGCTTGCGAGATCACACAGGGTTAAAAAGATTCCGCCCAAAATACAGGAACACGGAATCAGCCTGCTGTAATCAGAGCCGACGAGAAATCTCGTGATATGCGGAACAACCAAACCAACAAACGCAATTTTTCCGGCCAGCGCTACGGCACTGCCGGTTAAAATAATGACGGAAAGCATCGCCATGATTTTTATGGTTTTTTTCTTTTGGCCCAGACTTTTAGAAATGTCATCGCCTAAGGATACGGCAGTCACCTTTTTGCTGAGAGACATGGCCATTATGATGCCAATCAGGAAAAACGGAGCGGCAAGCTTCAGGAAATCCGGACTCATTTGATGAAGTCTGGCACTGTACCAGAAACTGAGATCCTGAGAAATTTGAAAATAAATCGACATGGCCGCTGATAAACTGCTGAGCAGCATGCTTGTGACTGTGCCGATGATGGCGAGCTGCACGGGGGTAAATCCGTTCGGCATCATGGCGGCAAGGCCGAATACTAACACAGCCCCTAACGCTGAGCCGATAAAAGAATAAATGATCATTTCAATCGACGATGATTGCGGGAGCAGAACCATACAGAGCGTGATGATAAACGCGGAACCATCTGAAACGCCCATAATGGAGGGCGAAGCTAAATAATTGCGCGTAATGCCTTGCATAAGCGCTCCAGAAACAGCAAGGGCTGCCCCTATGAGCAGAGCGCCGGCAGCCCTTGGAATCCGAGAATGCCATATAATTTGATGGTCTGTGTTTCCCGGATCGAAATGAATAAGAGATGTAAAAACAATATCTGTGCTAAGATGCTTTGCTCCATAAAGGATTGAAAGCAAAAGCGACAGTGCTATAGCAAATGGAGAAGTAATCAATATGATACGTGTCCACTGTTTTGAATACATACAAAAACCTACTCTGAATTAGTTTTGTGTCAATTTTTCAGCAGCCGCTTTCAGGAAACGGACTTTGCTCCAAGCTGTGCCGCCTTGTGCGAGAGGGTCCACTGAGTTGACATACACATGATCTTCTTTGACTGCTTTCAGGCTTTTCCAGATTGGATTTTTCTCCAGATCTTTTAAGGCATCAGGTTTGTCTGCATTTTCATCATCAGAAAATTGGACGAAGATATGATCTGGGTTCATTTCACTTAATTTTTCTAATGAAATCAGCTCTTGCGCTTTTGCAGCTTTTACTTCGCTCGGCGCCTTAAGGCCTAAATCACCGTATAGCGTGGAGTTGAAATACACCTGTTCAGGGTAAATGTAAATGTTGCCTTGTCTGATTCTGATGACAAGCGCTTTTGAATCTTTCGCTTTATTATTGATTTTAGTTTTTGTTTCTTTTAGATCCTGTTCATAATCTGCAATGATTTTTTTCGCTTTTTTCTCTTTTCCAGTCAGCTGGGCAAGCAGCATCATGTTTTCTTTCCAGTTTGAAGAGATATGAGAAACTGGGATCGTTGTGCCGGCTGTGCTTATTTTTTGCAGTGTTTTTTCCGGGAATTTTGTTGAAGCAAGGATGACGTCTGGCTTCATTTCTAAAATCTTTTCAATGTTTGGCTCCATTTTTTCTCCGGTTGATTGGGCTTTATCAGTAATATCTTTGAACATATCAGGGAATTTGCCTGAGAATGAAATCGCGCCTTGCGGGTGAACGTCAAGCAGTTTGGCATCTTCCATTGATTCAACGCTTCCCGTAATGGCAATTTTGTCTGTCGGTACAGTTACTTCATATGTTTTATCCAGGTATTCAATTTTCTTCTTTTCCGATGCTGTGCCGCTTGCCTTGCTGGCGGTCGATTCGTTTTTGCTGCCGCAGGCTGCTGCTGTCAGCGCGAGAAGCAAGATTAATAAGGTTAGAGATATTTTTTTCATCTATAGGGCCTCCTGTCAATTGATAACTATTATCAATTAGAATTATAGAGAATGAATAGATATAACACCATGGACAAATTTCTGATTTATCATGGACAATCTCCGGATAGTAAAGAAATAGTTTGCTGAACGATGCGTTCGTGCCCGCAAGCTGAGTATTCATTCCACGGGTCAAGGGATAAAAGATAAACACGGTTATTCTTTACGGCGCTTAGGTTCTGCCATGCTTCTGTCAGCTGTAATTGCTGATAATAGGCTATGGTCTCTGGTTCTTTAAAAAGAAAAAGCATCATGCAGTCAGCTTGGTAATTTGCGATATTTTCTAACGGAATCGCTTGCTCTGAAGGTGTGTCAGCTGTTGTTGCCGAGCTGAATCCTAAATCTCCAAAGAAAACTTCGCGGACGCTTCGGTTATGTGCCAGATAGAAGTTTTGCTTATGCAGCCTCAAAAAGAGAAAACGCAGCCCTTGAACGTGCTGAAGTGTTTTTTTGGCGGCTGTTGTCTGCCGGTCATAAGCCGAGAGCCACTTTTCTGCTTCGGATTCTTCCTTTAAAAATGAGGCCGTTTGCAGAAAGTGGGTTCTCCAGCTTTCTTCTGAAGGAAGGTACATGACTTCTGCGATGCGATTCAGGTGATATTGTTCTTCCGGAGAAATAGAATCCATGCTGACAATCACATCTGGTTCTGCCTGCGATAATGTGTACAGGTTTTCTTCCCACTTTTCATTAAAGCGGTATGCACTGAGCTGGACGGGTATATCTGTCGAATAATGCTGATAGTAGTAAGACGTCCATTTCGGATGCAGAGCAGCGGCAAAGGGTATGTGATGAAGAGGAATGAGATGGCCCATGGTCCCCCTTCCATAAGCGGCGATCTTTTTTCGTCGTTTTTTCATATAGCTTGTAGGTGAACACCCTGTATATTTTTTAAAGATTCTGCTGAAATAAAATTCATCTTGATAACCGGATTGGTGAGCGATTTCTTTCAATTTGCCGTTTGATTTTGCCATGAGCTGTTTCGCTTTGGTGATTCTTGTGTTCGTAATAAATTCTGTTACGCTCTGTCCAGTCCATTTTTTAAAGCTTTCGCTGTAGTGTTTGGCGCTGATTCCTGCGATTTGTGCCAGCTTGGCAAGCGTGATTTTTGAATGGGCATGGGTTTCGATATAGTGTTTTGTTTTTTCGATTGCTGAATGTGTATCCGTTTGCTCAGATAAACTGGCAGTAAAGAGGTCATAAATCAGGCTTTGTACTTCAATCACGCATTTAAGCTGAGAAAGCTGAGACGATTCATTCCATAGTGTTGCAAGCTCTTGAAGCCGGACTGCAAGGTTTTCGATATGCGAAACATTCACAAGCTTCAGTTTGGCTAATTCTGATTCTGCGCATGGTGTGAACATATCTTGGCCGTTTTCCTTGATATAGCTTTGAAGCCTGATCAGACAGGCATCTATATGTCCATTGGCTGCTGGTGTAAAGCCAAAGGTCTCGTTAGGCGGGCAAACATAAAGTGTCTTTTTTTGCAGAGGATTGGTGTTTGTTCCGATCGAAATATGGCCGTTTCCTTTTAAATGAAAGATCAGAACGAATGAATCGGCTAATTGCTGTTCTGAGAAGAGATCACTTGTTTTTTTTAGATATTCAATTTGTATGGGTTGATAAATCACTGCGTTTGGCAAGAGTAGACCACCTTTTCAGAAACTTTCAATTGATAATCATTTTCAATAAAATTGTACCAAATAAATGAAAGTTTTCCTATATAAAGCGGGTGGGTTTTTAGCACGAAAAAAACCCTTACTCGTGTGTGAAAGTAAGGGTCTTTCGTTCAGTAAGAATATGTTACACGTGTAACATACGATGCTTACGCCTTAATAAATGAGATATTTTTTTCTTGTTTTGCTGAATTGTTGGAGTGTTTTTTCATAGCTGTCTATGATGTCTTCAATAGAAGTTCCATTTTCGATTTTTGTCCTGATCCAGCCGTTGCCTGCCAGTTTATTGAATGAACCTGTTGAGAGGAATTCAAAATCCTCAGGATAGAGATCGTGTATGGTTTTAATGACTGAAAGACCTGTTTTAACGGCTTCAAACTTATCTCTGTCTGTCACATAGAGCTGCACACCGTGGCAAAGCGTTCCTTGATGTTTAGAAAACGTTGGGGTAAAGGATGCTGCCCTAAATGTCACGCCCGGCAAATGGAGGCTGTTTAATGTTTCTTCAAGCTCTGTGCTTTTGATAAAGGGAGCTCCGATCAATTCGAATGGTTTTGTTGTCCCTCGCCCTTCAGATATATTTGTTCCTTCAATCAGCCCGGTTGCAGGATAAACAAATGTGCTTTCCACTGTCGGCATGTTAGGCGAAGGGAGGACGAAAGGCAATCGGGTATCGTCAAAATCCATTTTTCGTTTCCAGTGTTTCATTTTCACGACTGTAAGCTCGGCATCAATGTCAAACTCTTTGTTGAACAATATAGCCAATTCGCCTATCGTCATCCCATGCTTCAACGGAATGGGATACAATCCGACAAATGAGGCGTATTCAGGTTCTAAGATTGGTCCTTCAATATGATTTCCGCCTTGAGGGTTCGGGCGGTCCAGCACCATAAACGGAATGTCGTTTTCTTTAGCGGCTTCCATTGCGTATGCCATTGTATAAATGTACGTGTAGAAACGGGTCCCGACATCCTGTATATCAAATAGTAGAATATCAACATTTTTCAGCATCTCTGGTGTCGGTTTCTTCGTTTTTCCGTAGAGACTGTATACGGGAATCCCGGTTTTTTCGTCAATGTAAGAGCCTACTTCGTCTCCAGCCTGGGCGTCACCGCGGACGCCGTGTTCAGGGCCGAATAAAGCTGTCAGTTTGATTTCTGGATTCTCGAAAAGTATATCGACACTGCTTTTCAGAGATGCATTTACTCCCGTTGGGTTGGTGATCAGTCCGATTCGTTTTCCCTTGAGCTGTTTTTTGTAATCTGGCAAAAGCGTGTCTATGCCGGTCTGGACTTTAGGTTTTTTAGCCGTTTGATTCTTTGAATCGGGTGAAGCAGAGGCAGCGGTTATCGTTCCGAACATCATGAGCCCTGTGAGAAAAGCGAATATTGTTTTTCTCATATGTTCCTCCTCATTAAAGCGGTTTTCCCGTTTTGATATTTAAACCGTAGCCAAATGGATAAAGGGTGTTCCCTGGTTTCGTGACTGACGGAATGTCAACTGGAAGTGTGCCTTTAGGTTTTGTCTGGCCGAATATCGCCATCACTCCGGCCGGAATATTAGGTTGAAGATAACGGCCATTTGTGTATCCTTTAAAGCCATAGACAGCAATCAGTGCCTTTGCTTCTTCAAAATTGGCGGCATCATAGGGATTGCGCAGACTCATTAAGACAAAAGGTTTATTGTGCTGCAGTGCGGCTTTCATGACAGCTCTCGGAAACACGGTAGCCCATTTGCTTGAATCAGATATGGTGTCGTCGATGACACCGTCGTTGACGACAGGGTCATTTTTGACGACATAGGAACCGGTAATGATATAATCAGCCTCTTTTACTTGTTTTTCATGCTCGGCCTTAAATACTTGGTTGGCAAAATTCATTTTGTCGACAGATACGGGTTTGATTTTCTTACGATTGACGAGATCGCGAATGGTTTGTTCGATTGAAGCAGTTTGTTCTTCGTAAGGTGCCACAATTAAGATTCGGCTGCCTTTTTTGGGCTTGAACGGCAAAGTGTGCTGTTCATTTTTTAATACAGTTACTGCTTTTTCAGCTATTTTTTTCTCTGCTTTCAGGTGCTGCTTGCTTCCTACGATTTTTTGGGCTTTGGCTATTTTTTCTTTTGTACTGTCGTCGTTCCGTGCTGGATACATGCCGCGTTTTATTTTCAGGGAAATGATTCTTTCAACTGATTTGTTGATTTGATGTTCAGGAATGTCTCCGTTTTTCACGGCTTCTTTCAAAGCTTGAATAACACGTGAGAATTTCTGTTCTTCTTTCAATGAAGTAACTGAGGCTGGCATTAATGCAATATCGACACCAGCTTTTACGGCCATGACCACAGCCTCTTCCTGTCCGAAATGATCTGCGATTGCCTTCATATTGAGCGCATCGGTAACGATGACCCCATTAAAGCCCATTTCCTGACGAAGAAGGCCTGTCATCACTTTTTTCGAAAGTGTAGCTGGAAGCAAAATGTCCGATCCATCGAGTTTGCTTTTGTATGTGGTGTCGTCAAAGGCAGGGAATTGAACATGGGCTGTCATCACCATATCAGCACCGGCATCAATTGCTTTTTGAAAAGGATAGAGTTCGACCTCTCGAAGCCGCTCTTGGTTATGGGAAACGAGCGGCAGTCCGTAATGGCTGTCAACGTCCGTGTCTCCATGTCCCGGGAAATGTTTGAGGGCAGAGGCGATATCCTGCCGCTGCAACCCTTTCATCGTGTATAAACCGAGTCGTGATGTCAGTTCTCGATTGGAGCTGAATGACCGTACGCCGATTACAGGATTATCAGGATTATTGTTAATGTCTACGACAGGGCTGAAATCTGTATTGATGCCTAAGGCCGAGAGCTCTTTTCCAATGATACTGCCGGTCTGATACGCATTGATTCTGCTTCTGGCTGCGCCCAGCGCCATATTCCCTGGGAAATTAGTGCCCTCCCCTAGCCTCGTTACAATGCCGCCTTCCTGATCAATACTAAGCATGAGTGGGATTTTGGGACTTGCCTTTTGGTAAGCGTCTGTCAGCTGGACCGTTTGCTTTGTTGTTTTTACATTTTCTGCAAAAAGAATGACGCCTCCGAATTGATATTTCTTGACGAGGCTGGCGACTTCCTCATTCATTTCCGTAAGGGCTTGCGGTGAGGACTCGCCTTTCTTTTGCCAATTTCTAAAATCAGGCATCAGCATCTGACCGAGTTTTTCATCTAATGACATACGATTGACAATCTGATTGGCATCGATTGAACTTTTAGATGCAGTGGCTTCTTTCTGGTTAGCCACGAGAAAACATGAAAGAAAAAGAACGGCTGAAAGGATAAGCGGAAAGACAGGTTTCATAGAAACTTCCTCCTATCGTCTAATCATTCATTCCATTGCTTCATAAATCGCGGTTATAACGCTTCCATAACTGCCTGTTGGAAATTGATCACCCTCAAAGACGTTGGGATTTTCTTCTGGATCAACAACTGGGGTATGCTTTTTATTTGTTAACAATGCGATGCCTAAATTGTATGCTGGATCAATGATTGTAACTGTCCCCGTCCAGCCTGTATGCCCGTAAGCATTTGCGCTGGCGTAAGGGCCAAACATCCATTCCATGCTTTTGCTTCCGTTCCGCCGCCAGCCAAGAGCGAATGTCGGATCTGTTGCTGAAGGTGCTGTAAACAAGTCAGCTGTTTTCTGATCAAATAAAGAAATGTTTCGGTATGATCCTTTGTTTAACATGACTTGCAGCAGAATGGCCATATCATCTGCATTTGAGAACAACCCGGCATGGCCAGACACGCCATCCATTGAGTAAAACGCTTTTTCATCATGCACTTCTCCTTGCAGCGTGTTTGTGCGTATGTTAGGGAATTGAATAACGCCGTCACGTGTATTGCCCATGCGTTCAGTAGCTGCGAACTGCTTTGGTTTAAAGCCTTTTTGCAGCGGATTGTACAAGGTATGCTTCAGCTTCAACGGCTTGTAGAGCTCTTGCTCCGCGTAGACATCAAGCGGTTTTTCGGTGAGTTTTTCGACAATACAGCCGAGGAGCATATACCCAATGTCACTGTATACGTGTTTTGTCCCGGTTTGATAATCGAGCGGAATTTTCGTCAAATATTCAATCGTTTTGTCACGTTCCTGGGAATAGTATTTGCCGGCTTTTTCCGGCGTGTAAAAGTAAAAGCTTGATGGAAGCCCTGATTGGTGCTGAAGAACATCAATGACACGTATCTTGTTTTTTCCTTTTATGGGGTCTCCAAGCTGATCCTTGAAACCAGGCAAATATGCAGAAACTTTTTCATAGACGTCAAGTTTTCCTTGGCTGACTAAGCGCTGCAATGCAAAATTTGTGGCGTACATTTTTGTATTTGAGGCTAAGTCAAACATCGTGCGGGTTTTCATTTTTGCCGGACGGCGCAGCAGCTCTGATCCTTCGTACTTTTTACTGTAGCCGTATGCTTCTTTTTTTATGATGCGTCCATCCTTCACGACGACAAGAACGGCGCCTGGAAATCCTGCTGCAATATCCCGTTCTATCATCTGATCTACCTTCCTTAGCTTCTTCGTCGAGAATTGTGCAGTTTCTGCATTTATGGTTTTCGGCTCAACCAAGCTGTCTGCTGTTTGCGCGAAGGTTTCATTTGGCGCCAATATCGATAGGGTTAAAATGGCACTGAATAACAACAGTGTCCTTGTTTTCACAGGTTATCCCCTTTCTGTGCTTCTATCCCGTTTACTATCCCTAAAACAGAAACAATTTAATCGAACTGAGAAGCCATTTCATCTTTATATCCGAATGCATAGGTCAATAAAAAGCCGGCCGCGTAGGAAATAAAGAGCCCAACGATATACAGGATGATTTGCGAAGGCAGGACTAGAAAGGAAAGCGGCAGTCCGGAGACACCAATCGCAATGGTGGCTACTTGAAAATAAGCTTGAAAGGCGCCGCCGATTCCAGCACCTAAGCATGCCGTTAAAAACGGACGGCCAAGCGGCAGCGTGACTCCGAAAATGAGCGGTTCACCAATGCCGAGCAGGCCTGACGGAAGCCCGCCGGCGATTGCTTTTCTCAGTGTTGTTTTTTTCGTTTTCACGAAGACGGCAAAGGCCGCGCCTACCTGTCCTGCACCTCCCATAGCCAAAATAGGGAGGAGAGGATCATTGCCAATTGAATTGATCAGTTCCATGTGCACAGGCGTCAAGCCTTGATGCAATCCGGTTACGACGAGAGGAAGGAAGGTTGCGCCCAGAATAAAGCCCGCAGCGATGCCTCCGATGTCCAGGATGGACAGAAGGCCGGATGTAATGGCGTCAGAAATGAATCCGCCTAAAGGCATGAATACGACATATGTTACGATTCCGGTGATTAACAGTGAAACGGTGGGTGTGACAATGATATCGAGTGATTGAGGAATAAAGCGGCGAATAAATTGTTCGGTGTAAGCAATGAATATAGCAGCGAAAAGGACGCCGATCAGGCCTCCCCTGCCCGGAAGAAGCTCTTCTCCAAATAAACTGATCTTTGCGATCTCCGGATTGATAATCAAGATCCCGGCCAAAGCCCCAAGAGCGGGTGTCCCGCCAAATTCTTTTGAAGCGTTGATACCCACGAGAATGCCGAGATAAGTGAACAGCCCTGATCCGATGATTGTCAGGATAACAGCAATTTGTGATTCTGCAGAAAGCCAGCCGGCTTGAATACTTGCTTTGGTAATCCCGGTAATTAAACCGGAAGCGACAAGGGCGGGAATAAGAGGGATAAAGATGCTGGCGATTTTACGTAAGAAAAGTTTAAAAGGAGTGGCGTTCTTTCGATTGATATCGGCTTTCTTTTTGGCGGCTGCTTCATTCACATCGACACCATCTTCCGCTGACATGAGCTTGGAGAAAGCCGCTGTAACATGATTGACGACTCCTGTGCCGAGGATGATTTGTAAGGTTTCAGCCTCGACGACCCCCAATACCCCGTCAAGCGCTCTTAAAGCCTGAGCATCTGCTTTGTTTTCATCGTAAGGTGTAATACGCAGCCTTGTCATGCAATGCGTAAATGAGGATATATTGGATTTCCCCCCGCATAACTCGAGGATTTTCTTTGCGAGTTGATGGTAGTTATTTTCTTTGCTCATTAAAAAACCCTCCCCTTCAAGATGCTTTATTTTTTTCTCATAGATTTTATGGCTTCTCTTGTTTTATCGATATAGCTGGTTGTTTCTTCATATTGCTCAGCCGCCATGCCTAAAAACAATACATCTATCATAAAAAGCTGGGCGAGGCGGGAGGAAGTGGCTGCACTTCGAATCAAGGCTTCGTTGGAATGGGCTGTATACAATGGGACGTCAGCCAGTGCGGAGACGGATGTCTGACTGAATTGTGTGAGGCTGATCGTTGTGATGCCTTTTTCCTTAGCCATGGCAAGCAGTTCAATGATTTCCTGCGTCTCTCCTGAGAACGAAATGGCGAATACGATGTCGTCTTTATCTGCATTTGCGATTAAAGATGCCACAAGATGAGTGTCTGTAAACGCGGTTGCTTGTTTATGAATGCGAAGCCACTTTTGCTGGGCGTCCTTGGCGACAATGCCGGAAGCCCCGACGCCGATAAAATGCACAGTGTGAGCTTTGAGAAGCAGGGAAACCGCTTGTTCCAGTTCTTTGTAGTCCATCAGGTCTGAAGTATCCTGAATGGCTTGAATGGCATTGCCGGCCGCTTTTTCGGAAATAGAGGGCAGCGGCTCGTGGGGAACAATATCACGGTAGCCCTGAAACGTAGGCTTTGCCAGATCGCCCGCTACTCTCATTTTTAAATCTTGAAATCCCTTTAATCCGAGTGATTTGCAGAGCCTGATGACGGCAGCGTCACTTGAATTGGCTAAGGCGCTGATTTCGCTGACGGTGCTTTCGATTGCTTTGTGGGGATGGGTGAGGATATAATCTGCAAGTTTACGCTCGGATGGAGGGAGCTTATGCTTCATTGATTGGATGATCGCTAAACCGCCTGTTGCCATTCTAGTTCTCTCCTTATCATGGATGGTAATTTTCGATTGCTTTATCAATGAAACCGTTTGCTTCATCGAGTAATGTCTTTGCTTGTTTCTGATCTGTGCTGGTTTTGAGCATAACGATTGCTGTTTTGACGTGATGATCGGATTGTTCCAGGGTTTTCCTGGCTGTTTCGTATGAAGCGTTTGTAAGGCTTTGGATGATGCTGATGGCGCGTTCTTTTAGTTTTTTGTTGCTGACGTTGACGTCTACCATCAAGTTTTCGTAGACCTTGCCGATTTTGACCATTACAGCGGTAGATATCATGTTTAGAATCATTTTATGAGCGGTTGCAGCTTTCATACGTGTTGATCCTGTAATGGCCTCAGGTCCGACGACAACCTCAATGCTGTGATCCGCATCCTTGCTGATGGCGGAATTTTCATTGCAAGTAAGGGCGATGGTGTGCGCTCCGACTTCGCGGGCGTATCTTAGGGCGCCTGCGGCGTAAGGTGTACGGCCGCTTGCTGCGATGGCAATGACGGTGTCATTTGACGTGAGCTGTATGTTTCTTAAATCCTCAGCTCCTGCTTTTTCACTGTCTTCAATGCCCTCTGCTGCCTTTAAAAAGGCTTCGGGACCTCCAGCCATGATTCCGATGACCTGATCAGGACTTACGCTGTAAGTGGGAGGACATTCAACAGCATCCATGACGCCGAGTCTGCCGCTTGTGCCTGCGCCTGTATATATGAGCCGGCCTCCATGTTGAAATGAATCATACGCGCATTCTACAGCTGTTTTGATGTCGGGGAGAACCTCCTGAACGGCTGCAGCGACTTTTATATCTTCGTTGTTGATCATTTTGAGGATGCCGAGAGTGTTTGCTTTGTGGATTTCAACCGTTTGGCTATTGCGTGATTCCGTTGTAAGATGATGAAGGTTTAATGATTCTGACATGAGGATGCCCCCTGTTTTAAAATAATATATCTCAATATTCAGTATATTCATTTCTGTTATGATATTTCAACTATGTTTTTACATTTTCGAAATTTTATTTCACTCAAGACTATAAGAAATGATGAAGGATCAACTGTTCTCCAAGCGGCCCGATTCTTCGCCGTCCTTTATCAATGAACCCGCATTTCATATAAAGGTGTTTTGCGCGTATGTTCAGATGATTGACGGCCAAGATGATTTCGTCGCACCATGGAAAATATCCGCTCACAAAAGAGGGAAGCAAAAGCATGGCTTTTTTCGCGTACCCTTTTCCGTGATGCACAGCATTTAAAGACAGGGAGCTGAGCAGTAAGGCAAATGGATTGTTAGAATAGGAGGCTAGCGTTTCTTTTGATGCATGTAAAATGAAAAAACCGACTGGAAGATCGTCTTTTAAGATGACAACCGGGTATCGGTCCTGTATGCCCAGAGCCTGAGACAGCACCTCTTTCGGGAGGGAGGTAAAGCGTTTGTCATCGTTGGTGAGCGTGAATGATTGAAGCTCGGGCAAGTGTTCAGGCTTATAGAAGGATAAAGAAATGTCTTGAGTCATGGGGTGGCCTCCTTACAATATGTCGTCTAGCTGGTTTTCTGAAATGACGCGGTAGCCCGCTTGTTTTAGCAGTGCGGCGGTTACTCCGCTGCCGTGGATTTTTTTGCCAGAGAATGTGCCGTTATAGATAAAGCCGCTTCCGCAAGATGGACTGTTTTCTTTTAATATGACGGCAGTGGCGTTGATTTCTTTTGCGTAAGCCAATGTTTTCGCGGCACCTTCCATATATAGCTCTGTGACATCTTCACCTGAAGCTGTCACGATTTTCGCTGTTCCATTGAGGACATCCTCGCCGGTGCCTCCTATGATTTCTGCGGGTTCACGGGGGGTTGAAAAGCCGCCAAGAAGTTCAGGGCAAGCCATGACTGCTCTATTTTCAGCGACGAGTTTTCTGATTTTCTCAGACGCTGCGTGAGAGCCGTTATATCTGCACTCAATGCCTCCAAGGCAAGAACTGACTAGAATCATATTGGTTTCTCCTCTCTTGCTTTGCTTGTCTCTATCATAAAATAAATGACTTTCGTTGGGAGGCTTTTTCAGTTAAAAAAGGAGTTAAAAAGTTTGAAAATAAAAAATTTAATTTTTCTCTTTACAAACAGGGAGTGACCTGTATATAATAACTTTTGTCAGCTCGACGAGAACACAACGGCCCGTTGGTCAAGCGGTTAAGACACCGCCCTTTCACGGCGGTAACACGGGTTCGAATCCCGTACGGGTCACCATTTGGAGGATTAGCTCAGCTGGGAGAGCATCTGCCTTACAAGCAGAGGGTCGGCGGTTCGAGCCCGTCATCCTCCACCATCTTGCCGGTGTAGCTCAATTGGTAGAGCAACTGACTTGTAATCAGTAGGTTGGGGGTTCAAGTCCTCTTGCCGGCACTGTTTTTCAAAATTTAATGTGGAGGGGTAGCGAAGTGGCTAAACGCGGCGGACTGTAAATCCGCTCCCTCAGGGTTCGGCAGTTCGAATCTGCCCCCCTCCACCATTATTGGGCTATAGCCAAGCGGTAAGGCAACGGACTTTGACTCCGTCATGCGTTGGTTCGAATCCAGCTAGCCCAGTCACAGACACCTTTGACCAAAAGGTGTCTTTTTTCTTTTTTAAAATTCATTCCAACTTCTAACTGTTCAGTCTGTATAATAATTTTAAAAATATGTTAAGGTAGTTTATTCACGAATTACCATCTACACCCTGCCAAAAATTTGATAAACTTATTTTATAAAAAAATTGAAACCTTTTGAAACGAAGCTCGTATACATACAGACCGGTGAAGGCAGAGGTTAGATAAATATGGAAATGATGATTAAAAAAAGAATTAAACAAGTCAAAAAAGGCGACCAGGATGCATTTGCGGACATCGTAGATATTTACAAAGATAAAATTTATCAGCTTTGCTACCGTATGCTTGGCAATGTGCATGAGGCGGAGGATATTGCACAGGAGGCTTTCATCAGAGCGTACGTTAATATCGACAGTTTTGATATTAACCGGAAATTTTCAACTTGGCTTTATCGAATCGCGACCAATTTGACCATTGACCGCATTCGCAAAAAGAAGCCGGATTATTACCTCGATGCAGAGGTGGCTGGTACAGAAGGCTTGACCATGTATTCCCAAATCGCCGCAGATGGTGTTTTGCCTGAAGATGCAGTTGTGTCGCTGGAGCTCTCAAACACGATTCAGCAGAAAATTTTAAAGCTTCCTGACAAATACAGAACAGTCATCGTATTAAAGTATATTGACGAACTCTCATTAATTGAAATCGGGGAGATTCTAAACATTCCTGTGGGGACTGTGAAAACGCGGATTCACAGGGGCAGAGAGGCTCTTAGAAAACAATTAAGGGATCTTTAAGTGGGGTGATGAAATGAGCTGTCCTGAACAAATTGTGCAGCTTATGCATATGCATCTTGATGGAGATATCCTTCCAAAAGATGAACACGTATTAAATGAACATCTGGAGACATGCGAGACATGCAGAAAGCATTTTTACGAGATGGAGAAATCTATAGCGCTCGTACGGAGCACATCGCATGTCGAAGCCCCCGCGGATTTTACCGCTAATGTCATGGCAAAATTGCCTAAGGAGAAGAAAAGAGCTTCTGTGAAAAGATGGTTCAGAAGCCATCCCGTTATCGCAGCTGCTGCGGTATTCATCATTTTGATGGGCGGAGGTTTTTTTAACAGCTGGCATAATGACCACAATTTCAGCGTGTCCAAGCAGCCGAATCTTGTGGTTCATAACCATACTGTGACCGTGCCGGAAGGTGAGACGGTTAAAGGTGATGTCACTGTCAAAAACGGCAAGCTGATTATTAAAGGCAAAATAGACGGGGATGTAACCGTCGTGAACGGCGAAAAGTATATGGCCTCTGCTGGACAAGTCACCGGTCAAATTGAAGAAATCAATCAATTATTCGACTGGACATGGTACAAGATGAAGTCTGCGGGGAAAAGTGTACTCAATGCATTCAATCCGAACGGAGAAGAGTAAAGCGCGTTAGCTGCTTTGCTCTTTTTTTGCGGGCTGAGCGGCTGACACATTTCACTTGCTAAATCGATATGTGGTATAATGGGCTCGCTATGTAAAGTACATATGCGTAACACGTAAAACACAAAATACGAAATGACTGAAATCTTGGAGGACGAGGAAATGGCTTTTGAGGATATCCCTTTTTTGCAGTACCTCGGCAATGCCGTTGATATTCTCCTTGTTTGGTATGTGATATATAAATTGATTATGGTGATACGCGGCACGAAAGCGGTTCAGCTGTTAAAAGGAATTGTAGTCATCGTGCTTGTTCGTATGGCCAGCCAATATTTGGGCCTCAGCACACTTCAGTGGCTGATGGACCAAGCGATAACATGGGGATTTTTAGCAATTATTATTATCTTTCAGCCTGAGCTGAGAAGAGCGCTTGAACAGCTAGGCCGCGGCCGCTTTTTTTCAAGGAGCGGCACGCCTGTAGAAGAAGCGCAGCAGAAAACGATTGAGGCCATCACAAAAGCGATCAATTATATGGCGAAACGCCGTATAGGCGCCCTGCTGACCATTGAGCGGGATACTGGAATGGGGGATTATATTGAGACCGGCATACCACTGAATGCCAAAGTCAGCTCTGAGCTGCTGATTAATATTTTTATCCCAAACACCCCGCTTCATGACGGTGCGGTGATTATGAAGAATAATGAAATTGCCGCGGCCGCCTGTTATTTGCCGCTTTCTGAAAGCCCATTTATTTCAAAAGAATTGGGCACGCGGCACAGAGCGGCTGTCGGAATCAGTGAAGTAACAGACAGTTTGACGATTATTGTGTCTGAAGAGACCGGCGGCGTCAGTGTGGCAAAGAACGGCGACCTTCACAGAGAGCTGACAGAAGAAGCGCTGAAAGAAATGCTTGAAGCCGAGTTTAAGAAAAACACCAGAGACACTTCTTCTATCCGCTGGTATTGGAGGGGCAAGAAAAATGGATAAATTCTTAAACAACCGCTGGGCTGTGAAAATCATTGCTCTGCTTTTCGCGCTCTTGCTTTATGTGGCGGTTAACAGCAACCAAGCACCGACTCCGAAAAAACCGGGTGAATCTTTCTTTCCGACATCAACAACTGATGAAGCAACTCTGACCGATATTCCGGTTAAAGCGTATTATGATGATGAAAATTACGTCGTGACAGGTGTTCCGCAAACGGTTAATGTCACGATAAAAGGCTCGACAAGTGCCGTGAAAAAGGCTAGGCAGACCAAGAACTTTGAAATATACGCCGATATGGAACATTTGAAAACCGGCACACATAAGGTGGAGCTTAAGGCCAAAAACGTGTCGGATGGGCTGACAATCTCAATTAATCCGTCTGTTACGACAGTGACCATACAGGAACGGACGACCAAAAGCTTTCCTGTAGAAGTGGAGTACTACAATAAAAGCAAGATGAAAAAAGGCTATTCTCCGCAGCAGCCGATTGTCAGTCCGAAAAATGTGCAGATTACCGGATCTAAAAATGTGATCGATAATATTTCTCTTGTCAAAGCTTCAGTGAATTTAGAAAACGCGGATGAAACGATTGAAAAGGAAGCGAAAGTGACTGTCTATGATAAAGACGGAAACGCGCTTCCTGTCGACGTTGAGCCCTCGGTCATCAAGATTACCGTTCCGGTGACAAGCCCAAGTAAAAAAGTGCCCTTTAAAATTGAACGGACAGGAAGCCTTCCTGACGGTGTCAGCATAGCGAATATTGAATCCAGCCCCAGTGAGGTAACGGTTTACGGCTCACAGGATGTGTTGGATTCTCTTGAATTTATTGATGGCGTCAGCTTAGATTTAAGCAAAATTAACAAGGATTCCGATATCGAGGCAGATATTCCGCTTCCTGATGGCGTCAAAAAAATCTCGCCGTCAAAGGTGACTTTGCATATAGAAGTCGATAGTGAAGCGGATCAGAAGTTTGAGAATGTCTCTATCAAGACTGTAGGGCTGAGCAGTTCACAAAACATTGAATTTCTTGATCCTGAATCACAAGCGATAGACGTAACGGCTAAAGGCTCTCCCGCGAATATAAAAAAACTGAAAAAATCAGATATCGAATTGTATGTGAATGTTTCAGATTTAGAGGACGGGGAGCATAGCGTGAAGCTTGAAGTAAACGGACCTCAGAATGTAACCTGGTCCTTGGGGCAGAAAAACGCCAAAATCAAGCTGACATCCAAAAAAAGCAATACATCAACGAATGATAACAGCAGCAATACATCAGGAAATCAGGATGACACAGACAAACAAACAAATGATCAAAAGAACAATCAGAAAGAAGATACAAAGAACACTGATAAAAACAGCAACGATCAAAACCAAGACGAAAACCAAGATCAGGATGAGGATGAATCCACTGCGGATTCACAATCCTCATCGGAATAAAAAAGGAGCGATTACAAAATGGGCAAGTATTTTGGAACAGACGGTGTAAGAGGTGTCGCCAATAGTGAGCTTACACCTGAGCTGGCCTTTAAAGTCGGACGTTTCGGCGGTTATGTGCTGACAAAAGACAAACAACGTCCAAAAGTGCTGATAGGCCGCGATACACGCATCTCCGGCCATATGCTGGAGGGAGCCCTTGTCGCCGGACTTTTATCCATTGGCGCAGAAGTCATGCGTCTGGGTGTCATTTCTACACCGGGTGTATCCTATTTGACAAAAGCGATGGATGCAGAGGCGGGCGTCATGATTTCCGCTTCTCATAACCCAGTGCAGGATAACGGCATCAAGTTCTTTGGGGGAGACGGATTCAAGCTTTCTGATGAACAGGAGGCTGAAATTGAGCGCCTGATGGACGAACCTGAGGATAAGCTGCCAAGACCGGTCGGAGCCGATCTTGGGCTTGTTAACGATTATTTTGAAGGCGGACAAAAATATCTGCAATTCTTAAAACAGACAGCCGATGAAGATTTCACAGGCATTCATGTGGCACTTGACTGTGCTCATGGCGCAACGTCATCCTTGGCGACACACCTGTTTGCTGATTTAGATGCCGATGTTTCAACAATGGGTACTTCCCCGAACGGATTAAACATTAATGACGGCGTCGGATCGACTCACCCTGAAGCGCTCAGCGCGTTTGTCAAAGAGAAAAACGCTGATCTCGGCCTTGCGTTCGATGGTGATGGCGACCGCCTGATTGCTGTTGATGAAAAAGGAAATATCGTTGATGGCGACCAAATCATGTACATATGCTCAAAACACCTGAAATCAGAGGGTCGCTTAAAGGATGATACAGTGGTTTCAACCGTGATGAGCAACCTCGGCTTCTATAAGGCGCTCGAGAAAGAAGGCATCAAAAGCGTGCAGACAGCTGTCGGTGACCGCTATGTAGTAGAAGCAATGAAAAAAGATGGCTATAATGTCGGCGGAGAGCAGTCAGGACATCTTATTTTCCTTGATTACAACACGACAGGGGACGGATTATTGTCTGCTATCATGCTGATGAACACTTTGAAAGCAACAGGCAAGCCGCTGTCAGAGCTTGCAGCTGAAATGCAAAAGTTTCCGCAGCTGTTAGTCAATGTGAGAGTGACTGATAAATATAAAGTTGAAGAAAATGCAAAAGTAAAAGCAGTTATTTCTGAAGTTGAAAAAGAAATGAACGGCGACGGACGGATTTTGGTGCGCCCTTCAGGAACTGAACCGCTCGTCCGTGTCATGGCTGAAGCGAAGACGAAAGAGCTGTGCGATGAGTATGTCAATCGCATTGTTGAAGTCGTCCGGTCAGAAATGGGATTAGAGTAACGAAGTCTCTAATCAGAGAGCGAACAAGACAAGCGACGTTTACATATGATAATTGTGAGACATACGGCAAAGTTGTTTAAAAAACAATTGACCGTTTATGCCACATGCTGTAAAATCAAGCTTGTCTTGTTCTTACTTTCTTAATAGGAAAAGTAGACGGGATTATGGATTTACCTATAATTATAGCGCCCGAACTAAGCGCCCGGAAAAAGGCTTAGTTGACGAGGATGGAGGTTATCGAATTTTCGGCGGATGCCTCCCGGCTGAGTATACAGATCACAGCCGTAAGGATTTCTTCAAACCAAGGGGGTGACTCCTTGAACAAAGAGAAATCACATGATCTTCCAAAAAACATGTAGGAGGGGACGATTGAAAGTCCCCTTGAAATTTGACTTTCTTCGTCTCCTTTTACCATCTTAGGAGGAAGAAAAATATGTGTGGAATCGTAGGTTATATCGGTCAGCTTGATGCGAAGGAAATTTTATTAAAAGGGTTAGAAAAGCTTGAGTATCGCGGATATGACTCTGCTGGTATTGCTGTTGCCAATGAACAGGGAATCCATGTGTTCAAAGAAAAAGGACGCATTGCAGATCTTCGTGAAGTTGTGGATGCCAATATAGAAGCGAAAGCCGGAATTGGGCATACTCGCTGGGCAACACACGGCGAACCAAGCTATCTGAACGCTCACCCGCATCAAAGCGCACTGGGCCGCTTTACACTTGTTCATAACGGCGTGATCGAGAACTATGTTCAGCTGAAGCAAGAGTATTTGCAAGATGTAGAGCTTAAAAGTGACACCGATACAGAAGTGGTCGTTCAAGTAATCGAGCAATTCGTCAATGGAGGACTTGAGACAGAAGAAGCGTTCCGCAAAACACTTACACTGTTAAAAGGCTCTTATGCAATTGCTTTATTCGATAACGACAACAGAGAAACGATTTTTGTAGCGAAAAACAAAAGCCCTCTATTAGTAGGCCTTGGAGACACATTCAACGTCGTAGCATCTGATGCAATGGCGATGCTTCAAGTAACCAACGAATATGTTGAGCTGATGGATAAAGAAATGGTTATCGTCACTGATGACCAAGTTGTCATCAAAAACCTTGATGGTGACGTGATCACACGTGCGTCTTATATTGCTGAGCTTGATGCCAGTGATATCGAAAAAGGCACGTACCCTCACTACATGTTGAAAGAAACGGATGAGCAGCCAGTTGTTATGCGCAAAATCATCCAAACGTATCAAGATGAAAACGGCAAGCTGTCTGTGCCTGGCGATATCGCTTCCGCTGTAGCGGAAGCGGACCGCATCTATATCATTGGCTGCGGAACAAGCTACCATGCAGGACTAGTCGGTAAACAATATATTGAAATGTGGGCAAACGTGCCGGTTGAAGTGCATGTAGCGAGTGAATTCTCCTACAACATGCCGCTTCTGTCTAAGAAACCGCTCTTCATTTTCCTTTCTCAAAGCGGAGAAACAGCAGACAGCCGCGCGGTTCTCGTTCAAGTCAAAGCGCTCGGACACAAAGCCCTGACAATCACAAACGTACCTGGATCAACGCTTTCTCGTGAAGCTGACTATACATTGCTGCTTCATGCAGGCCCTGAAATCGCTGTTGCGTCAACGAAGGCATACACTGCACAAATCGCAGTTCTTGCGGTTCTTGCTTCTGTGGCTGCTGACAAAAACGGCATCGATATCGGATTTGACCTCGTCAAAGAACTCGGTATCGCGGCAAACGCAATGGAAGCTTTATGCGACCAGAAAGACGAAATGGAAATGATCGCCCGTGAATATCTGACTGTATCCAGAAACGCTTTCTTCATCGGACGCGGTCTTGACTACTTCGTATGTGTCGAAGGCGCACTGAAGCTGAAAGAGATTTCTTACATCCAGGCAGAAGGCTTTGCCGGCGGAGAGCTGAAGCACGGAACGATTGCCCTGATCGAACAAGGCACACCGGTATTCGCACTGGCAACACAAGAGCACGTAAACCTAAGCATCCGCGGAAACGTCAAAGAAGTTGCTGCTCGCGGAGCCAACACATGCATCATCTCACTGAAAGGCCTAGACGATGCGGATGACAGATTCGTACTGCCGGAAGTAAACCCAGCGCTTGCTCCGTTGGTATCTGTTGTTCCATTGCAGCTGATCGCTTACTATGCTGCGCTTCATCGCGGCTGTGATGTTGATAAACCGCGTAACCTTGCGAAAAGTGTTACTGTAGAATAAAGTGTTTTACCCCTTTGGATATGATTGTCTAAAGGGGTGTTTTTATGTCCAAAAGAAAAAGAACATCTACAGTGGAAAAATGGATTAAAAAAAGTGTGGTACAGGACCCGACTATCGATCGGCCGTTGCTATAGATTTAAGATGTTTTCACATAAGGCCAGTTAACGAGCTTAAAAGGCTTTAAAACTAGTAGGCTGCATGAATTTTTCAGTGGAGAGAAACGGCTTTTTTCTAATGTAATTGCAGGTGAACTTGGAATAACCGGAGAGCCTATTGTAATAACAACCTTATTATTGAGTCATTCGTGGTTTAAGTCGTAATGATTCAGTAAAGGACACGCCACAAATAAAAGGTAGCGTATGATTCCCATTCTTTCCAAGGAAACGATATTTCTATGATTTCATCTTTCGTAGGCTTTCGGTTCATATGACGTAATATTTTTATCGAATGAATAAGACCCACATCATCTATTGGAAAAGCTGTCGGGAACCTAAGGCAGCGCATTAGAACATAATTGGCTGTCCAAGGACCTATTCCCCGTATTTTAATTAAGTATTTTTCAGCATCTTTAAAGTTCATTTTCATTAATTTTTCCCTCGATAATTCTCCGCTGGCCATTAATTTGGCAATTCCAATGATATATTCGCTTTTTCTTACCGTCATTTTAATATCTGCTAGGTCGGTAGGTGTTAACCGTGCTATTCGTTCGTACGGTGGGAATACCCAATACTTGTTCCCATTCCATTCGATAGAATCGCCAAATCCTTCTACAAATTGCTTCTTTAAGGAGTACGCGAAGGCTAAGTTAATTTGTTGCCCTAAAACTCCCCAACATAATGCTTCAAATAAATCGGGAATGCCGACAAGCCGCAATCCATAAAATTGTCGGGCAGGCATTTTAAGTAATGGGTCTGCTTTTGCCATTTCATAAAATGGTGTTAAATCGTAATCAAGATCAAACCATTCATGAATATATTTTACAATTTCCTCCCGTTTCCACTTTTCAATAGGTCTAGAATCGTTTAGGAATTTGACAACCATTTGTTTATTATTGATTACGCTTACCTGCACTAAGGACCGAATTTCCCCTATGGCAATAACTTTTGTAATGATATCGTTCTCTATTTCATACATGCATTCATTTTTTTCCCTAGTTAGATAGCCTAGGTTCGCATTCATGTCGAAAATTTCAGGTAATGTAATGACAATAACGTCATTGATTTCATGCCATGTCACTTATTCATTCTCCTTATCTTAAATAATGATAGAAAACTCACACTGATTGAATTTTACTTTATCACATAATAAGCTTTACTCATTTTGTTATCTTGCTATTACATTCTAACCACCTTAATTTTTTCTATTTATGAGGTTATAGTGTTAGTTATCAAGAATGCTAAACGGGAGTGGATTAAAATCGCCCAAGTTATAAAAACGCGTGTCGAAAACGTAAATTGGGATTCAATTCAAAATGAATTAGATGAGCATTGTAAGGAGGGGTGAGATAAATGTCGGATAGTATCAATAACGGACATAAAGAGAGCCATGGTCAGAGAACTTTAAATGATGTAGAAATGCTAACAGATGAAAAGTGGCGAGCAATTATAAATAATGACGCAACGTACAATAACCAATTTTTCTACGCTGTGAAGTCGACAGGGATATTTTGTAAACCATCCTGTAAATCTCGCGTTCCGAAAAAAGAAAATGTATGCATTTTTCCAAACGCAGAACAAGCTCTCCGCGCAAATTTTCGCCCTTGCAAACGCTGTAAGCCTAATAATGAAAAAATGCCTGATAGCGAGTGGGTTGATCTCATTACTGAATACATTGATAAAAATTTCACAGAAAAACTAACTCTAGAATCGTTAGCAGATATTTGCCATGGGAGTCCGTATCATATGCATCGAACATTTAAAAAGATGAAAGGTATTACGCTGGTTGAGTATATACAACAGGTTAGAGTTCAGGCGGCTAAAAAGTATTTGATTCAGACAAATAAAGCGATTGGAGATATCGCTATATGTGTGGGTATCGCTAACGCACCTTATTTTATTACTTTATTTAAAAAGAAAACTGGACAGACACCAGCACAATTTCGCCAAATGAGAAAAATGGAGGAAACGTACAATGGAAACAAAGAATAAGCCAACCCTTTATTGGTCTTTACTGATGTTTAAGGATTGGAGCTTTTATATTGCTTCCACTTCAAAGGGGATTGTGTTTGTAGGTTCACAGAACAAACCATTTGAGGAATTATTCGAATGGGCTCAGAAACACTTTCCAGGAAGTCCTCTTGTTGAAGATGATAGTAAGCTTGAACCCTACATTACTGAAATCACTCAGTATCTAGAAGGAAAGCGGAAAAACTTTACTGTGCCATTTGAGTACGTTGGTACGCCATTTCAGCTAGCAGTCTGGAATGCACTTTGTGAAATTCCTTATGGACAGACGAAATCCTATTCCGACATTGCACATGATATAAATAAACCAGCAGCTGTTCGTGCTGTAGGCGCGGCTATTGGGGCTAATCCGGTATTAATTGCTGTACCGTGCCATCGTGTAATAGGGAAGAATGGCTCGTTAACTGGCTATCGGGGCGGATTTGAAATGAAGGCACTGCTCCTTGATCTGGAAAAACGAGCTTCATCTAGCAATGAGTAATTGTGCCGGACCACTTTTGGTTATGGATCTCATTTCACAATGATGAGGACAGCTGCCCTATAAGGTGCAAATATGAAATGTTTTATAATCGAAGAACAAAAGGCACCAGAGTTAGTCAAATGAATGCAGTTTGTGAAGCTGATATTAAACCGCGATGCAGGGGTTTGGTCTTTCTCTGTAATCCAACATCTTGACAATGTTTAAGATTTAGCATATCTTATACTTAACTTAAAAATCGCAACCAGATGTTTATTTTCGTTTGTGAATAGGACTTTAGCATTCTTTCAACTAATCTTGACAGGATGAAAAAGTATCCTAATTTAAATGAAAGAGAAACATAAGGCGATTTATCTATAATCAAGCACTATATTAAAGTGTAGCGGTGATTTCATTCCTTTAGAATGAACTTAAAATATTGTATAAAATAAAATGACCAATAATAAGGTAGCTCTTCAAAAAACTTCGCTGAAGTTAGTTGAAGTGAAGCCGACAATTTTCAAGATTCAATGATCTGCAATCATCATTGAAATTTTGAGGTTGTCGGTTTTTTTGTTGGAAAAAAATAGAGATACATAAAATTTGTATCCATTATAGAAAAATATGATCTGATTTAAAGGTCGTATGAGCAATAACGACATTTAAAAAGGGAGAATTTGAAATGTTAGTTTCGCTGAGTTTGTCATCATTATTAACATTATTTTTTATTATGCTTATTGCTTCTGGGATAAGTGGACTTTTGTTTTTACATCCCCGAGTGCCCTTGAGTTTTGTCCGCATTCATATTGGGATTTTGGCTTTACCACTTTTGGTTGCCTTACTGATCCTTGCCAATAGCAGTGTGAGTGGAAATGTTGGCCCTTGGCACTTAGATACCTTAGCTTGTTTAATGACTTTCTTTGTTCTTGCAATTGGATTCATCATTCAGCGTTTTTCTGTACGTTACTTAATGGGGGATCGATCTTATCGCAAATATTTTGCGCTTTTTACTTTTACAACAGGTGCTGCTTCAATGACGTGGTTAAGTGGCGATCTCCGTTTGATGGTTTTATTTTGGGGAGCAACTCTTGTTGGTTTAACTTTACTGATAAGGTTAAACAGTGCTTGGCAAGTGGCTAGTGAAGCAGCCAAAATTTCTGGCCGGTTATTTTTGTTAAGTTGGTTTTCTTTGTTTTTTGCGATGATGTGGCTTTTTCATGCCACAGGTCAATGGCAGTTATCATTGGTTGTAACAAATGAAAGTTTAGCTGGGCTGGGAGAATGGGAGAGAACAGGGATTCAGCTATTGATTGTACTGGCGGTAATTATTCCTGCAGGCCAATGGCCATTCCAAAGATGGTTAGTTGAGTCTATTGTTGCTCCAACCCCTGTTTCTGCAATTATGCATGCAGGTTTAGTAAATGCAGGAGGAATAATACTAACTCGATTTTCACCTCTATTTCATGGTGGTATCGCTTCGATTATCTTACTTCTGCTTGCTGGCATTTCTGTATTGATTGGAACTGGTATTAGTTTAGTCCAAGTTGATTATAAACGCCAATTAGTAGGCTCCACGATTGGACAAATGGGATTTATGCTCATTCAGTGTGCACTAGGGGCCTATATAGCAGCCATTATTCATCTTATTTTACATGGTTTATTTAAAGCTACGTTGTTTTTACAGGCTGGTTCAGCCGTACAGCGTCATGAAGTATCGACTCGTGTTAAAGAGAGATCATCCTATTTATGGCTCGTGGCTGGTCGTACGTTAGCCTTAGTTATAGGCGTTGCTTTTTGGCTCACTGCTCCTGGAGACGGATATCAATTAATGAGTGCGCTGATCTTAGGGTGGTCATTGTCCGTTTCCTGGACTCAGCTTGTAGCTTTTGGAGAGGGGCGAATTGGCCGAATTGCCGGCTTAATCGTTTTAGGAGGAGCAGCCTTTATATATTTTATCATTCATAACCTTTTCTATGATTGGCTGCATGCAGCCGTTTCTCAAACTGTTCAGCCTCCAATGCCAGCTGTCATCATTGTCGTATGTCTTTTCCTATTTGGCAGTGCTTTAGGTTCGTGGGTTGCTCGTCATCGTTCTTCCGCTTTCTTCACGATACTCTATCTTTGGCTGGTTCGGTTAGGTGAAGCAAAACCAAAGTCAGTGGAGAGTCACCCAGACTACCTTAAACAATATTTATCATAAGGAGCTAATCTGAGATGGGCATTACATCCGTATTAACGAAAGAAAATGTAAAAAAGATAGATACAGATATTGATGTTCAAGAAAGGGATCTTAACGTTTTCATTACATCTGCCAGCCGAGTGATTGCGCCACTTTGGCCTATTTCTACATTTGCTGCACGCAATCCGTGGATGGGACTTGAAAACCAGACTTTTGATCAGGTTGCAAGCTGGTTGAAAAATACGCGTGATGTTGATATATACCCAAGTGCGTCTATGATCCGTTCAGCAAAGAATAAAGGTGAGATTGATGAAGTTTTTGTGGAAATGGGGCTGCAGCGTTGGCTTGATTCACATTCCTTTCACATCCCACGGGACGTGGCAGAACGGTTTTGTCATGCGGGATTACAATTAGATCCATTACCTTCCGACCTTTTATCATCACACGAGATGGAGAAATTAGTAAGTGGATGTAGAGGATTGGATCCTATCGATAATGTTTTTATGGAACCACTAAGTTCGTATATAGAGAATCAAGATGGTGAAAGGCTAGTCACTATACTAGATCATCATGTCATTAAGTGGAGTAAATTATATCTTGATGACTCTCAAGCCGGTTGGACAATGCCCAATCGTGAGGAAGGCTTCTATCGTGCCTGGCAGCAGCTCATACAATATGATCCAGCACTTAGCAAAAAGCAGCGTGAAAGGTTAAAAGGTTTGCCGCAAGAGGCGCATTTGGCTTTACAAGAAGCCTTATTCGCACTAGGAATCCCTGAATCAGAAATCCAGGCTTATCTTGAAGCTCACTTACTTTCCTTACCTGGATGGGCAGGGATGATGCTTTGGCGCTCGCAACAATCGAGCCATGAACATGCACTCTTAACAGAATATTTAGCGGTTCGATTATCCATGGAGTGGGCTCTGATAAAGCCATATTTGCCCTTGACTAATGAACGAGCTGAGAAAAAAATTTCGATTGCTCCCTTTATAGCAGCTTGGATTCATTGGGGTGGGCTTACATTAGAGGAATGGTCACAGATGCCGGTCAGTGAACAAAATGAATATTTATCATTTGCCTACAGCTTTGATGAGAAACTGCGCAGGAAACTTTGGTTAGAAGCTTGGGAACAAACTTACACTGATCGATTGAGCCAGAAGATCATCTCGAAACAACGTGAAACCGGTAAAAAATCTGCATTAGCTCAATTAGCATTCTGCATTGATGTACGATCAGAACCTTTTCGCCGTCATCTAGAAAAACAAGGTCCGTTTGAAACGATTGGCATCGCAGGTTTCTTCGGGGTGCCGATTGCAACTTGTGAACTTGGCAGTAAACACAGTCATGCCTCCTTGCCGATCATACAAAAACCGCAAAATAAAATAAAAGAGTTCGCGGATGAGGATGTATTCAACAAATACAATCAACGGAAGCAAGCAGTTCAATCGTTAAGCTATACATTTAAAACGATGAAACAGAATGTGCTTTCAAGCTTACTTCTGCCTGAGCTAAGCGGACCTTGGCTTACTCTGCAAATGGCAGCCCGTAGCTTTGTGCCAAGAAAGGCGGGTCGTTTCATTCGAAATCTCCGTGAGGCTTGGTTGCGCAAACCTGATACAAAACTCTCGCTTCATCATGATGCTACAGAGGCAGAAATACCTGTGGGTTTTACTGATGAAGAAAAAGTGAACTATGCTCGCCAAGCATTAAAAATGATGGGGTTAACAGAAAACATCGCACCATTGGTCGTGATATGCGGGCACGGCAGTCAAAGTACCAATAATCCTTATTCCGCAGCCCTTGACTGTGGTGCCTGCGGTGGAGCGGCCGGTGGATTCAATGCAAGAGTTTTAGCTGCTTTATGTAATCTTTCAGAGGTGAGAGAAGCACTTTTAACTGAAGGAATTAAAATCCCTGAGGATACGGTGTTTGCAGCAGCTGAACATAATACAACGGTGGATGAATTACATTGGCTTTATGTACCGGAGCTTTCTGAAGCTGCACAAGAAGCATTTGAGCAAATTGAAGCTGTTATGCCGAAAGTGAGACATCATGTAAATGCAGAACGTCTAGCCCAATTACCGAATTTCCATTCGGAATTTAAAAATCCGAAGGCTGAGGCACACCGATTTGCGGAGGATTGGAGTGAGATACGCCCGGAATGGGGGCTGGCTCGTAATGCTGCTTTTATTATCGGCCAACGTGAATTAACCCAGGATTGTGATTTGGAAGGAAGAGCCTTTCTCCATAATTATGATTGGAAACAGGATGAAAGCGGCGAAATCCTAGCAAATATTATTGCAGGACCTGGAACCGTGGCCCAATGGATTAATTTACAATATTACGCATCAACGGTAGCACCTCATTATTATGGCAGCGGAAATAAAGCAACTCAAACCGTTACAGCAGGTCTCGGCGTTATGCAGGGGAATGCAAGTGACTTGTTAGCCGGACTGCCTTGGCAATCCGTCATGAAATCAGATCACGAAGCCTATCATTCTCCGCTTCGTTTGTTGATACTCATTCAAGCACCTAAAGAATATGTAGAACGGTTATTAAACAATGACTCAGCATTTATGCAAAAAGTTCAAAATGGATGGGTCCGACTGGCTAGTATTGATCCAGAAGGATGTTGGGAAAGCTGGTAATTATGAATCTAAACATTTATTAAATGGATTTGTTACTCAATACTAAACATAAGGAAGAGGTGTGCTATATGAATGGAAATCAAAATAAAAAAGTATTATTTTTGACGGACATTGAAAACGGCTTGGAGCCTATTTTACAAGAAGTGACTAACACTCCTGCAGAAAGTATGTTGACTATACAAAGCTATGGTGCCAGTATTTCACATCCTTATGGAGAAATCATGAGGTCTGTTATTTTTGCGATTTTCCAGGAAGATGTTGAGGAGATTTTTGTAGTAGGAACAAAAGATAAGAAAACTTCCACAGGTCATAGACTTACTCAACTTGAAGCAATGAAAGATAAAATACAAACATTGGATTATCTCTTTCAGAATTGCAAACCTGAATTTTTAGGTGGTACGGTCGATGAATGGCTACATGAAAATAGCAGTGACACCATTGAAAAAAGTGTTGATATCATTCGTCATCATCCATTAGTGCCGTCATATGTTAAAGTTCGAGGTTTAATCATTAATCAAGAGGATGGAACATCATCAATGGTGGAGGTTCCTGCTATGAAAACAGGTCAAACCTCACCTGATCATTGCTTGTCATGATGAAATGGAAGAACTTCTATACACCTATATATGAAAAAAACAGCTCTAAGGAGAAGGTATGGACTCTAATTTAACTGATTTTGTCACGAAAACAATAGAGGACATGAACTCGTTTGATCGTGAAAATATGGAATGTATGAAAAAGGTAATAAGAAAAGCAATTGATTTTTATCATCTACAATCTTATGAAGAAGTTGAGGAAACCCATTTAGGAAGCATTCGATTTTTGCATATACACTCTATGATGGAGGAAAATATGTTATCCAAAATGATAGTGGTCACAAGAAACGGTAATACTGATTTGGATATTGAAGGTGTATATGAAGGACATGTTGTAAGAGAATATTAATGAGACGAAATCACAAATAGAATATGCCAATTTTTTTGCTCAGGAGATGTATGATATATGAAAAAATCGAAAGGTTCTATTGAATCAGAGATCAGTAAATCCATTACTCAATGGGAGAAAGATTATCTTGGGCGCGGGTCTGTATCTGTTAAAACTGATATACTCCGGGATATGGTCATCGTCAATTTAAAAGGGATTTTAACACCAGCTGAATATGTAGTGTGTGGATCAAAAGAGGGTATGTTATCTATTAAACAAACTCGCTCGGAGTTAGTCGAATCAGGTATAGAAGGTCTTAAGGATATTATCCTAAAAATCACCGGAGAAAAAGTGATAAGTTTTTTTACTGATTTAAGCTCCCGGACAGGTGAACGAGTAATGGTATTTAAATTATGTAATGATCTAGAGAAAAATCTTTAATATAAATGTTTGATGATCCCTGCTATTCAAGCCAGGGAGAGGGCATTCAAAATATTACCTGCCGCTTCTTTTGCTTTACAGTTATGTCATCATTACTATTTTTAATTCATAACCCACGAGCGGACTTGTTATTCCTGCTGAAAGATCTAACATCCGCTTTTGTTACGAGCGGATGTTTTTTCACATCTAATTAAAATGCATGAATTTGGTGCTGGTGCTTAGTCAATGCCAAATTCATTAAAAACATCCAAAATACCTGAACAAATATCCCGGAAAACTTAAGCCTCTAGCGAATAGTGTTGTTTACTCCCTTAGCCAAAATCAAAATGTTTTATTGATTTAAATTAGAAGCTTTGCTTCGGTTAACAAAGTCACCGCCGATTTCCCCCAAGAATAACATGATAATGAGACCCATTCGAAAGTGTAGGGTTTTTGATATGCTGTCTTCAGTTTCATTCCTCGAAATGAGTACCAAAAAACGAATTGACATATCGAAATATAACGATATAATAATTGATATGGAGCCAATTGAAGTATTCAAAGCTTTATCAAATGAATCAAGGCTGCAAATTTTACAATGGCTGAAGGAGCCCGATCGTCATTTTGCACCCCATGAAGGGATTGATATGAACACAATCGGGGTATGTGTCAGTCAAATAACAGACAAATTGAAAATGACGCAATCGACAGCTTCTCAATATCTTACCATCCTTTTAAGAGCCGGCTTGATTAAGGCGGAGCGTATTGGAAAGTACACATATTACAAAAGAGATGAAGAAGCCATTGGGAAACTTGCTGACTTTCTTAAAACAGAGATATAAAAATAAACATCAAAAGATGTTTATTTTTACACTATACATATCGACATATTACGATGTGTTTATTTTTTATAATAACATATCGATATATCGTGATATGTTTATTAACAATTAAGGAGTGAATGCTTTATGTCTAATACTTGGAAAATTTATATTTTAGCCATTGTCAGCTTTTTAGTTGGAACCTCAGAATACATCATTTCGGGAATTTTGGATCAAATTGCTCATACTCTCGGGATCACTATAGCTGCCGCGGGCCAGCTTATTACCATTTTCTCACTTGTATATGCTCTTTCTACACCCGTACTTATGGCGTTGACAGCAAGTATGGATAGACGCAAATTGATGATGTATGCCCTCGGTTTGTTTGTGTTCGGTAATGTCCTGGCTTTTGTACTGCCTGGTTATGGATGGTTTATTGCAGCGCGGATCATTATGGCGATGGGAGCAGGTGTGGTTGTTGTTACCGCTTTAACCATTGCCGCTAAGATTGCATCGGAAGGAAAGCAGGGCAGTGCCATCGCTACTGTCGTGATGGGATTTACCGCTTCTTTAATCATAGGTGTTCCGCTTGGAAGAATGATAGCAGTAGCATTAGGCTGGAAGTCCGTATTTGGTGCCATTGCTTTGTTGGGATTGATCGCAATGGCCGTTATTTTCTTTACTCTTCCGCATACTAAAGGTGATAAGCCTGTGCCTTTGCTTCAACAGCTTGCTCTTTTCAAAAAACGGAAAGTGGCTATGGGGTTATCAATCACTTTCTTCTGGCTCGGGGGATATTCTGTTGCTTACACTTATTTGTCACCGTATCTCTTGAACATCTCAGGTATAAACGGCAAGCTGCTTAGCGGTGTTTTGCTTATATTTGGAATTGCCAGTTTGGTTGGATCGAAGTTTGGGGGATATAGCACCGATAAATGGGGAGTGCCCTTTACACTCGTTGGCGGGATGACGTTGCATATCGTCACACTGATTCTGCTGTCACTTGTTACTCATTCCTATATCGGCGTGTTGGTGATTCTCATATTATGGTCGTTTGCCGCATGGTCTACCGGTCCGACACAGCAATTTCACTTGGCTACAATAGAACCGGAAATGTCAGGTGTTTTGCTCAGCATGAATCAGTCCATGATGCAACTCGCCATGGCAGTCGGCGCAGGAATAGGAGGGGTTTTTGTGGAAAACGTATCATTGGCCTCGATTACCTGGATTGGTGCATTGGGGGTTATGATTGCCATTATTGCATCATTGATGATTTTCAATTCGCAACCGAAACAGATGCTAAGAGATATCAATCAATAATACACTATTTTGTTTTAGTTCTTAAAATTCAATTGCCCTAATATATATTGATTGCATAGTTACCAGTCCATGTAGAGCCATCCTTTTTAGATCGTTAGGAATATTTTGATTCTATAAGATGAGATGAATTTAATGAATAAGACCTCTTTGGTTAACTGACCAAAGGGGTCTTTTGTGTCAGTGCTCAGCAGATGCGAGAGAACATTAAAAAAGGCGGCGGAGTTTCTTATAATGGGATCTCACAGGATTATTTACAGTGTTTGTAGTATTTAAATGTTAATTGGAAGATAATGCACTTTCCGGTATATCCTTATGGAATACGCTGAGTGTCTATTATCAAACGAGAGAGGGGGCCCTTTTATGAAATCAAATGGTGATAAATTGTCGTTATCTGTTCAGAATTTGGCAAATACAAATGAGATCACAATTGTTCAAGCGATAGGGGAGTTAAAGAAATCGGGAAAAGATGCAATACCAGTTTTGGTTGAGGCCTTAAAAGAGGAAGGCTCTTTGTGTAATATTGCTGCGGCTGTTTTAGGTGAGTTTGGGGAAGACGCGAGTGAAGCAGCGGAGGAGCTATCATGTTTATTAAAAAGTCATGCCGAAGATACAAGAATGGCAGCGGCGATTTCACTAATGAGAATCGGGAAGCCCAGTCTGCCCTTTGTCATCAAAATCGCTCAAGAAAGTGAAGGTCAATCGTGCTTTTGGGCATCTTGGTGTATTGCATGGATTGATCCGTCTTGCATTGAACCTAAGATGTATAAATGTCTAAAATACGAGCATGAACATCCTTCAGGAATAGTTGCTCCGTTTGCGGCTGAAGAGGCATTAGGAAAGCTGATTGCTTTTCAGCTGAAAGATAAGGAGGACTGAAAGTATGAAAGATGAACAAATGTTGACTGAATGGCCAAGTCATTTACCATGGTTGAATCAATCACAGAATGATTTTACATTTCCAAGTGACACATATCTTCTTCTTTATTTTTGGTCAATGAGCTGTCCAAACTGCCACCAATTAACGGACAAAGTCCTTCAAGATATAAAGGATATGAATGTGAAAGTAATCGGAGTACATGTCCCTTATATAGAAGAAGAGAAATCTATGGAGGTTGTCTCGACGTATGCTCTTGATAGGGGACTAGCTATTCCGATTGTATTAGACCAAAACTATGAGATCGTCACAACTTGTCACGTACAAGGCATCCCCAGCTTTTGTCTATTAAGTCAATACGGTCAGATCATTACTAAAACGATGGGAGATGTTGGTTGGGGTAAGATGTTAAAAAAGATTGCAGGCTTGTGAAATTTTCCGTCTTGTATGTATGTGCGACAAACGGTTGAATATTATGATGCAACGGTCCTTCCTATAAGCAGGAAGGTTTTTTAATGAAATATTTTTTTATTTGTGGGTAAATTCATCAAATGTTCCGCTATGCTCCAAATGTACACCTTTCCGTAAGGACAAAGTCAAATGTGGAAATAAAATCTCTCCAAAGTTAATCAGAAATTTATTTTCATATCGTATCCTTTCAGTATCACGTGAAAGGAGCATCTTATGAAAACATTATGGAAAGTCGTAAAAATCTTTTTTTGCAGCTTAGCTGCTTTGGTTTTGCTTGTATCCGTCTCGGTATTTATTTATCACCATTACCAACTAAATAAGGAAGCAGCACTTCTTAAAGAAGAAGGCACATTGGTCGATGTTGACGGTAAAAAGATGAATGTGTATCAAGAGGGAAGCGGGAAGGATACGTTTGTGTTTATGTCCGGCTCGGGGATTGCTGCGCCTGCTTATGAGATGAAAGGTTTGTACAGTAAGTTTTCAAAGGAAAACAAGATTGCTGTTGTTGATCGGGCAGGTTATGGATACAGTGATGTGTCTAACGATGACAGAGATATTGATACGATACTGGAACAGACAAGGAAAGCGCTTATGAAAAGCGGAAATAAGCCTCCTTATATTTTAATGCCTCATTCGATATCCGGGATTGAAGCGATGTATTGGGCACAGAAATATCCTAAGGAAATCAAGGCGATTATTGCGATGGATATTGGATTGCCCCAGCAGTACGTCACGTATAAATTGAGCGGGATCGACAGAATGAAAGTGAGAGGATTCCATCTGTTAACGTCGATTGGTTTTCATCGGTTTATGCCTTCCGCTGTATATAACCTTGAGGTGATTCGTCAGTCGTTTTTAACCGATAAAGAAAAAGAAATCTATAAAGCCATTAACTTTAAGCAATTTTTTAATGCTGATATGGAGCATGAGCTGTTACAGTCTTACCAAAACGGCAGGAAATCTGTGAATTTGCCGGCGCCAAAAGAAACTCCTGTCTTATTTTTAGATGCGGTTTCTGACCAAAATAGACATTCAAAGTATGCCATACGAAACCGAAAAGACTATGAAGCGTTTGCGGCTCAATTCAATACTGCCGATATAAAGGAACTGAGGGGAACACACAGTATTTATTTATATCAGCCTGATCAAATATATAAACTTTCCATGGAGTTTATGAGAAAGGTTCGCTAGGATGAAGGGTTATCATATTTTAATCGTTGAAGACGATGTGATGATTGGTGATTTGCTGCAAAAGATTTTGCAGCGTGAGGGATATCGTGTGATATGGAAAACAGATGGAGCGGATGTGCTTTCGGTCATACAGAAGGTGGATTTGGTCATTATGGATGTGATGCTGCCGGGTGAGGACGGGTATCAAATGTCTGCAAAAATCAAAAAGCTGGGGCTGCGCATTCCGGTCATTTTTCTTTCGGCCCGCAATGACATGGACAGTAAGCTCCAAGGGTTGAAAATCGGCGAGGATTATATGGTGAAGCCCTTTGATCCGAGAGAGCTGCTGTTAAGAATGCAGAATATGCTTGAGCATCATTATGGGACCTTTACGCAAATCAAGCACTTGTATATTGATGCTAAAACCAAAAAAGTGTTCAATGAAAGCCTGCATGATGAGGTGTTGTTTACTGCGATTGAGCGGAAAATTTTCTTTTATTTATATGAAAATAGGGACAGCACCTTGACAAAGGATCATTTCTTTGAATATCTGTGGCAGCTCGAAGATAGAAACCCGAATATCGTCAATGTGCACATTAAAAAAATAAGAGCCAAAATCAACGATCAAGCGGGTGAGATTATTGAAAATATATATGGAGAAGGGTATCGGCTGAATACCGTTGTGAAGAAATGAAGTTAAAGACAAAATATATGTTGTTATTATGTACGGCTGTCATTAGTGTCCCGGTGCTATTGCTGGCGGTTAGTATTTTGATGTCTGTCATTTATGAAAACATGTTTAAATCAATGAATCACGGTACGCCTTTTCATAGGTCGTTTGCGTATCCGGCAATGCTCATTGTATTTTTGTTATCACTCTTATTGTTAGCTTTTTTATTTTCGAAGTCGATTCATTCTCTGCTGCATAAAATCAATCTATTACATCATACCATTCGGCATCTGGCGAGTGATCAAAAGGTGCCGGATAAAATAGAAGTGAAACGCGCTGATGAAATCGGGGAGCTGATCAAGTCGGTCAATTTGTTAATTGAACGGACGACATATCGTGAACTGGAATTGAAACAGCAGGAGGAAATCAAAAAGGAGCTTTTGCAAAAACTGCGTCATGACATTAACACACCTTTAACAGCTCTCAGGCTGCAGTTGTTTTATTTGGAAGGCCAATGTCATGATCAGGCCGTATTCGAATCGTTGTATCAGCAAATCGATTATATCTCGGAATTAACCAATGAATTCAATCTATATTCCGCCGAAACGCTAGAAAGCTCTTATATCGTAAATGAAGAAGTGCGTCTAAATGAGCTGTTAGAAACAGCGGTGAAAAAGTGGGATTATTTATATAGTATGAATGGGATTGAATTGCACTTTAAGCCGGCAGATCAAGATGTGATATGGATGAGCAACGTGTTATGGATGCAAAGGCTGTTTGATAATATTTTTCAAAATACGTTAAAGCATTCAAAAGCTGAAAAGATGGAAGTCAGGATCGAAAATGGCACTGTTTCTATCCGCGATGATGGTATTGGATTTGATCGGAATGAGAACAGTGAGGGGATTGGGTTGAAGATTATTGAGGATATATGCAGACTGCTTGCGATGACTTATGAGTTGGAGACAAATGAGTATGGAACGCGGTTTTTGTTTTCAAAAGAGTGACCCCGCTGATGTTTTTCTTTCTCCCATAAACTATATATAATAGGAAGAAAGAAATGAGGTGATCAGTATATGTTTAAAAAATTCATCAAAACGATCAAAAACCTCTCAAGCAGTTCTAGTGACCGATATCGCAGACACCGGCATTACAGCAGCAGCCGGCGCAGACATTATCGCAGCTATAGCAGCAGCTCGGGCAAAAGAAGACACTACGACCGTTATGGCGGGAGTCATCGTTACAAACGCCGGAGCTACAGCAGCAGTTAATCCGAAAAAAGTTCTTGTTCCGCTTTTGGGACAAGGGTTTTTTTATGTGACCGATTGAATGGCCCGGTTTAGATCCTCGCGAATGGAAGCGGTGTGCTGATACTCTTCATCAATGCCCAATAATTTTTTCAGCAGCAGGGTTACTTCTTTTGTCAGCGTTAATTCCTCCAGCCAAGTGCCGTTTTTCTTCTTTTTTCCTTTATATTGAGAGTACAGCAGAAATAACAGCGTTTCTCCGAGATCGAAGAAGTCATCCTGTTTTCTCACCTTTATTTCCTCCGTTTCTTCAGAAGTCAATTGTTTGGCAAGGCCGAAATCAATGAGACAGAGCCTGCCGTTATTGATGATGATATTAGGCGTTCTGATATCGCTGTGAAAGATAAGGTGATCATGCAGGTATTCTATAATCTCAAGCAGCTGCGAAATCAATCGTAATGCCATAAGCTCTGTGAACGGCTGTTTTTGAAAAAATAATAATTCTTCTATATTCTCTCCCTCAATGAACTGCATGACATAATAAGTCTGTCCGTCTATGATGAACTCATCTATGAAGCCCGGAATTTGCGGATGGTGAATGCTTTTGAGCAGTTTTATTTCCTGTTGGAACCGGACTTTTTCTTTTTCCTTTTTGGCTTTTGTCGGCCGCAGCTGTTTTAAGACATAAGGTGTTTGAGTTAGGATATCGGTGCACAAATAAACCAAACCGTAGCCGCCCATGCCGAGGCATTCTTCGATTTTGTATTGATGATTTAATATAACGCCGTTCTTTAGAGGGCGGTCAAAAAGCAGTTTTTTTAGAAGTTTTAATGCCATGTCTGCACTTCCCTTGGTTGTACTGACTATAGTTTACCTTCTAGGCTAAGAATAAAAAAGAGCCGGATAACCGGCTCGGTATAAGTTAAAACTGCTTTGTTACGTCGTATTCATAATCTATTTTTGCTTTAACATTGCTCATCGTCGATCTGGCAGTCGCTAATGTATTATATTTAAAACTCCATACCTTTGCCACACTGAGTTGATCCGACAAAGAGATATCATAAGACCCTGAAGTCGAGCTGTTTACAAGGGCACGGCGCCATTCGTTATTTTCGCTTGTCATGATCAGATGGCGTGTATTTCCTTGGCTTGGTGTTTGAGTGGCGGTTGTTTGCACTCTGGTTACAATGGCATCACGCGGTATCCCGGATTGGTTTGTTAAATCAGCCTTGATCACGCTGGAGTCAGAACCTGAGGGGCTAAGGCTTGTATTTCCTTTATTTTCAGCAATGCCGCTGAATTGGAATGTTCCGCTGCCTGATTTGATTCGGTCTTCAATTGAAAGCGTAAAGTACATGTTTCCGGTATAGGTGCCTCGTGACACCTTCACATAGAAGGTATCCGTCGTGTTTTGGGCGTCTGCATTTGCATAAATAAAAGAGGAGAACGTATTGGGGTTAATGACTTCTGTGCCTTGAGAAACAGGTATTCTGTTCTTATCGTAAATTTCAATTTTCATCCCTGTATACGCGCTCTGGTATGTACTCCTCACGTATACCTTTTCTCCCTTATTAGCCGTAAAAGTGAAATAGGCTTCATCTTGACCAGCTTCCAGTATCGTTGTATCGATATTTTTATATTTCCAATAACCGATAGGCATTGCGGTATCAAATGAATTGTTTCCTGTGATCGCAGTGACCCCGGCAGCTGATGCCGAATACGTAAAGGTGAATAAGACAGACAGCATGATAGCAAATGGAATAAGCCATTTTTTCGCCATGTAAACAACCTCCTTTTATTTCCATCATACATAATAACTGTATGGGTGTAAATAAATGTTTTTAGAGGTTAATATATACATAACCATTGCCGATAAAAAAGAATAAGAGAGAATACTCGGGAGGGAATTCAATGCGTCTGAATCGGCAATTTATCCGCACTCAGCTGATGGCACAGAATATATTAAGCAAGAATGCGCCTGCCAAACGAGAGAATTTGACTGAAAGTACAGCGGCAGTTCTGGAAAAGGCATACAGCAGGCTTGAGCCGCGATCTTCAAGTGTGGGAATCGATCAGTTCAACTATTCTAAAACCAGCGTGTCGGGAAACAGTGGGACGTTCAGCAAAGTGTATCAATCAGCGAATGACCGAACAGTGACAGATACAGGGAAAGAAACAGTGATCGAATCCAATAACCCCTATGACTCTGAGAGTGATATCAGAATCAAAATACTAGATGAAAAATACAGCAGGATGAATGCCATAAACAAAGCAAAGTCTGATCCCTTAGGCTATATTAAGGATAAGTATCAAAATTCAAAGTCTCCTTATTTCAGAAGTGATCTGTCTGCCGCAGAAAGACAGGCTGCTTACGATAATGAAACAGAATGGCTATTCAAAGGCAAAGCCCAAAACTATAACCTCCAGGATGCTGCGTTTCGCAATGTTACATTTAATGGGGAAGTGGAAGCTGAGAATGAAAAGGTGTATCAGCGGAGCCAGGTGAACCAGCAGCTGCAAGTGCTTTTGAATCGGAACCATATTCACATTCCAGAGGGGACGGAGCTGACGTTTACGATTACGCCGATTGACTATCAGGTGCGTGTGAGCGGGACAGACGATCAGGATCTGATCAAGCAAATTGAGCAAGTACTGCAATCTGGAGACAACAGCAAAGAACTATTTTTACACATCATGAAAAGCCAAAGCAGTGATTCAACACAATTTTCCGAAGAGGCCTATAAAAAGTATCAGGCAGCTCGTGAGATGTACGAAGTCACAGGCTACCATTTGAAGGATTTAGAAGTGATTGACGGGCGGTATGTAACGCCTGATGGACGTGACTTGTTAGACGTCTATAAAGAAGAGCTTGAAAAAGATCCTGTGCAAAAAGAGACGGCCTCTTATGCTATATCTCACTATCGTTCAGAGCTTAGTGAAATTGCGGAAGCTGGGTATGATGCCATTCCGGATTTCATCCTATCAATTGATTACAGCAATGGATCTCTGAGAGATGTGGGACAAAGCAAGAGCTATGGAACCGGAGATACCGGGTGGCTTGAAGCATTAAAGCGTCAAACGGGCGTAAATTATTAGGTAAGCTGTTCATGTAGAACAGCTTATTTTTTATGAAAATCTAAAAATTATAATTTTAATATTCAAATAATTTTATTATTTTTATATAGAAGATTTTAAATGAAGTGAATGATTCAGAACTTAGCACAAAGGTGTTTACCTGAAAAAAACAATTGTGTTTTCCAGAGAAATTTATTATGATGAAATAAGTAATTTAGGAGATTATATAACAATTTTGAGTTTGAATTTTCTGATTGTTATTACTGAGTGATGTGAGGGCAAGCAGATCTGCTGTTTTCTCATTTGTGAGTATTTTTGTGAGGAGGAGGAAGAGGAGTGGCAAATAAAGAATTAAAGAGGGGCCTGGGCGCGCGTCATATTCAGATGATCGCCTTGGGCGGCACGATCGGTGTTGGCTTGTTTATGGGGTCTGCCAGCACAATTTCATGGACTGGCCCATCTGTCCTTCTGGCTTATGCAATATGCGGAATTTTTATCTTTTTTATTATGCGTGCGATGGGTGAAATGCTGTATGTCGAGCCGAGCACAGGTTCTTTTGCGACATTCGGCCATCAATATATTCATCCGATGGCAGGTTATATAACAGCATGGAGCAACTGGTTCCAGTGGATTATCGTCGGCATGTCAGAAATTATCGCTGTCGGTACTTATATGAAGTATTGGTTCCCGGATTTGCCTGCTTGGATACCTGGTATCGTGGCAATGGTGATTCTTGGCGCAGCGAATTTAATTTCTGTTAAGTCGTTTGGTGAATTTGAATTTTGGTTTGCGATGATTAAAATCGTGACGATTATCTTGATGATTATTGCGGGGATCGGAATTATTTTCTTCGGTTTTGGCAACGGCGGAGATGCGATCGGATTGTCGAACCTGTGGTCTCACGGGGGCTTCTTTGCAGGAGGTTTCTCAGGTTTCTTCTTTGCACTGTCGCTTGTCATTGCGGCTTATCAAGGAGTTGAGCTGATCGGGATTACAGCGGGCGAAGCGAAGGACCCGCAAAACACGCTAAGAAACGCGATTCAAAGTATTATCTGGCGCATTTTGATTTTCTACATTGGCGCTATTTTTGTGATTGTGACGGTGTATCCTTGGGATGAGCTCAATTCACTCGGAAGTCCGTTCGTGTCAACGTTCTCGAAAATCGGAATCACGGCAGCGGCCGGCATTATTAACTTTGTCGTGATTACAGCGGCAATGTCGGGCTGTAACAGCGGCATTTTCAGTGCGGGCCGCATGCTGTATACACTGGGTGTAAATGGACAAGCACCGAAGTTCTTTACGAAGATTTCACGCAACGGTGTGCCGCTGTATGGCACAATTGCGGTGCTGATCGGTTTGGCTGTCGGTGTTGTACTAAACTATATCGCGCCGCCGAAGATCTTTGTCTATGTATACAGCGCAAGCGTGCTTCCTGGGATGATTCCTTGGTTTATCATTTTGATCAGCCATATCGGATTCAGAAAAGCGAAGGGCGCCGCATTAGATAAACATCCATTCAAGATGCCATTTGCTCCTTTTACAAACTATTTGACGATTGCTTTCTTGCTGATGGTTCTGGTAGGCATGTGGTTTAACGATGATACTCGTATCTCTCTGATTGTAGGCGTGATTTTCTTAGCGCTTGTGGTCATTAGTTATTATGTGTTTGGGATAGGCAAACGCACACAAGCCAATTTGACAAAAAGCCAACAAGCAGCTGAATAACGATAAAAAGAGACATTCACGGATGTCTCTTTTTTTATTTTTCGCGTATGGATTTTCCCTGTTTTAGCAAGCTATAGTGTAAAGATAGCAGAAGGAAAGGTGTTCATAAAATGGATGTTACACTCGGTTATTTGCGTGAATCACTTTCGAATCATCTTGAAAATGAAGTCTGCCAGCGGATTTGCAAGAAAATGCTGGCGAAGCGGTATGCGAATGAAGAGGAATTTGTAAAAGACTTAGATGATAATGAAATGTCTTTTTTGAACCGTGTATTAGAAAAGGAAATTAAGTATGCGCAGAATGAACAGGATCAAAAGCGGGCTAAGGAATTAAATGAGGTGTATGAATTACTGCTTTGAGAAAGGCGGGAAAAAGGAATGGGAGCAATTGAACGAAGCGGATATACTTTTCAGCCGGAGTTTAGCGTTGTCCGTCAAAACGGAGCCATCCATGTGTACCATCAAGGAGAATTTGTGGAAGAAATCGAATTTGAATTTAATGGAGAATATCCTGATCATGATTTGATTGAAGAGCTTGTGAATCATTATTGTTTTGAGCATGAGATTTAGAGCCCTGCTATGCAGGGCTCTTTCATTTATGATGTGATCAAGCCATACTTTTTCAGGATATCCACGGTGATGTTTTTGGCTTTTGTGCCGGAATCATCGACATTGGTGACAAAGACATAAGAGCCATGCTCTGTTTTGATGAATCCGACAAACCAGCCTAATCCCATATCGGTCAGGCGGGTTCCGGTTTTCCCGTAAAGCGTGTAATGATCGCCTTCCTCTTGAATCATCATGCGCTTGACGGTTTTCATCACTGGCTTGTCAAATGGAAGCTCCTCTTTAAATAACTTCTTCAAAAAGGCTTCCTGTTCCAGCGGCGATATTGTCAGAGAGCTTTGCAGCCAAAACTGGTCGATTCCCCCGCTGATATCCTCGTTGCCGTAAGATAGTGTATGAAGCCATGTTTTCATTCTTTCCTCGCCGATATCCCGCGCTAGTGCTTGATAATACCAGATTGCGGATTCACGCATGGCCGAGCCAAGTGTATGGTCGCGGTTCCATGATTCGAATTCACGCTTGACCCCGTCCCATCGTTTAACATCGTATTCATCGCGTACAGCTTTGACCTGCAAACCGATTAAGGCATTTACGACCTTAAAGGTGGACTGCGGAGTTTGTCGTTGATTTGCCCGTTCTCTGTTGTAGACAAATGTCTGATCCTTTTGCAAATCGTGGAGAATGAAGGTTCCATCCGTATCCTTGAATTCATCATCGACATTCATTCTGCTGACATTCAAGTGTTTTTCATGAGCAGATGATGCTGCGTGCACGGAAAAGCCACCGATCCCTGCAATACTCAGCACAAGCACAACATATATCCATTTCTTCATTTTGTTCTCCCCTTTGTTTTGATTAACTACCTTTTCTCTCTTTCGTTTGTTCTTCCTTTAAAAAATAATCAAAAAGCGCTTAAATTTGGATTTGCAAACAAATACTGTTACTGGGTTTATATTCGGAAGATAACGTGAAAATAGAGGGTAAAAAGGAAGGCAGGGTAAGCGGATGAATGAGCAGATTCCACATGACAAAAGTCTCGATAACAGCCTGACACTGCTGAAGGAAGGGTATTTATTTATTAAAAACAGAACAGAGCGCTACAATTCAGATTTGTTTCAGGCCCGTTTGTTGGGGAAAAACTTTATTTGCATGACTGGCGCTGAGGCGGCGAAGGTGTTTTATGATACGAATCGATTCCAGCGGCAGAACGCTTTGCCGAAGCGGGTGCAGAAATCGCTGTTTGGTGTCAATGCGATTCAGGGAATGGATGGCAGCGCGCATATCCATCGGAAGATGCTTTTTCTGTCATTGATGACATCGCCGCATCAAAAACGTTTGGCTGAGTTGATGACAGAGGAGTGGAAAGCAGCAGTCACAAGATGGGAGAAGGCAGATCAGGTTGTGTTATTTGAAGAAGCAAAAGAAATCCTGTGCCGGGTAGCGTGCTATTGGGCAGGTGTTCCGTTGAAGGAAACGGAAGTCAAAGAGAGAGCGGATGACTTCATTGACATGGTCGATGCGTTCGGTGCTGTGGGACCGCGGCATTGGAAGGGAAGAAGAGCAAGGCCGCGTGCGGAAGAGTGGATTGAAGTCATGATTGAAGATGTGCGTGCCGGCTTGCTCAAAACACCTGCCGGAACAGCGCTGCATGAAATGGCGTTTCACAAACAAGAAGATGGAAGCGAGTTGGATTCCCGGATAGCAGCCATTGAGCTGATTAATGTACTGCGGCCTATTGTGGCCATTTCTTACTTTCTTGTGTTTTCAGCTTTGGCGCTTCATGAGCATCCGAAGTATAAGGAATGGCTGCGGTCGGGAAGCTGCCGGGAAAGAGAAATGTTTGTGCAGGAGGTCCGCAGATATTATCCGTTCGGCCCGTTTTTAGGTGCGCTTGTCAAAAAGGACTTTGTATGGAATAACTGTGAGTTTAAGAAGGGAACATCGGTATTACTTGATGTATATGGAACGAATCACGATCCTCGTCTATGGGATCATCCCGATGAATTCCGGCCGGAACGATTTGCGGAGAGGGAGGAAAATCCGTTTGATTTGATTCCTCAAGGCGGGGGGCACGCCGAGAAAGGCCATCGCTGTCCAGGGGAAGGCATTACAATTGAAGTCATGAAAGCGAGCCTGGATTTTCTCGTCAATCAGATTGAATACGACGTTCCGGAACAATCACTGCACTACAGTCTCGCCAGAATGCCGTCATTGCCTGAAAGCGGCTTTATCATGAGCGGAATCAGGCAGAAAAGGTAAATCAAAAGCTCTCTTCCTTATCGAAGAGAGCTTTTTTGATTACTTCTTTTTTTCATCGTAGTATTGGACGGGATACATGGAGCCTTCTGATACCATTTTGTTGTCCTCGATATCTTGCGGGTCCGGGTGGCCGGCTTTATCGACTGGGAACGTTTCCATGTCTGGCTGTTTTGTTATTTTCATCTTCATGCTGTGAATGAATTCTCTTGCTTTTTGGCGATTTGACGGGTCTTTTAATAGATAAGAAGTGATGCCGACAGTTGAAACAGCGAGACCTGAAAGTAACAGTTTTTGTTTCATGGTGATACTCCTTTCTATTTTAAGAGTAGTGTTTCCTGTATCATTCCCGTTTTGGTTATAGCTAAACCTATTAAGTTTTTATCATTCGCATTTTCAGTAAATTCCATTTTTGAAAAACTAGTGACTTCATTCCTGTATTGGAAGGTAATATACATTGATTTATTATTATTTTAGTCAAAATTCGATAAATATTGACAAGGTCAAGTAATCAGAATAATAATATAACTAGCAAGAGAATGCCATCATACATGAAAGGTGTTTACGATATGAATCAATTGCATCGAAGAATGGGAACGTTTTCCCTCATGATGGTCGGGCTCGGGTCGATGATTGGCTCAGGCTGGCTGTTCGGGGCGTGGCGTGCGGCCCAAATAGCAGGACCAGCTGCTATTATTTCATGGATTATTGGAATGGTCGTCATTTTATTTATTGCTCTTTCTTATAGTGAATTAGGATCTATGTTCCCTGAAGCCGGGGGAATGGTAAAATATACGCAATATTCACACGGTTCGTTTATCGGTTTTATCGCAGGCTGGGCCAACTGGATTGCGATTGTATCCGTTATTCCGGTTGAAGCCGTTGCCTCTGTTCAATATATGAGCTCTTGGCCTTGGGAATGGGCAAAATGGACAAGCGGTTTGGTGAAGAATGGAACACTGACTGGGGAGGGACTGGCATTTGCCTCTGTATTGCTTCTCATTTATTTCCTGCTGAACTACTGGACAGTCAATCTATTTTCTAAAGCGAATTCATTCATTACAATTTTTAAAATTATTATTCCGGGTCTGACGATTGGAGCTTTGCTGTTTGTCGGATTCCACGGAGAAAACTTTACTGACGGTCAAAGCGTTGCGCCGAATGGCTGGGCGAGTGTGCTGACAGCGGTGGCCACTTCCGGTATCGTTTTTGCGTTTAATGGTTTCCAAAGCCCGATTAATATGGCGGGTGAAGCAAAAAATCCGGGAAAATCAATTCCGATTGCAGTTGTCGGCTCTCTTTTCGTAGCAACAGTCATTTATGTTCTGCTGCAGATCGCCTTCATCGGAGCGGTGAATCCTTCTGATATTGCTCACGGCTGGAGCCACCTGAACTTTAATTCTCCTTTTGCTGATTTGGCGATTGCACTGAATATTAACTGGCTTGTGATTGTGTTATATGCGGATGCATTTGTATCACCGTCTGGAACTGGGATTACGTATACAGCGACAACGTCCCGAATGATTTACGGAATGGAAAAAAACAAATATATGCCGAGTATATTCGGGAAACTTCACCCGATTTACGGCGTGCCCAGACAAGCAATGTTCTTTAACTTGATTGTTTCGTTCATCTTTTTGTTCCTGTTCAGAGGGTGGGGCGTGTTAGCGGAAATTATTTCTGTTGCTACGTTAATTTCTTATATCACCGGCCCGGTTACAGTGATGACATTGAGACGGACGGGGAAAGACCTGTACAGGCCTCTTCGTTTAAAAGGCTTAAACGTGATTGCGCCGCTTGGATTTATCTTTGCGTCGCTGGTGCTGTATTGGGCCCGCTGGCCGTTAACAGGACAGGTGCTGTTTATTATCCTGATCGGTCTGCCGATTTACTTCTATTATCAGGCGAAGGCGAAATGGAAAGGGTTTGGCCGAAACTTTAAAGCCGGCGTCTGGATGGTGTTTTATCTGCTGGCCATGATGGTCATTTCTTATTTGGGCAGTGATAAATTCGGCGGCCTGAATGTCATTCATTATGGCTGGGATATGGTTCTGATTGCGATGGTATCACTTGTATTCTATGTGTGGGCGCTGAAGAGCGGCTACCAGACAGAATACTTAAAGGATGCGAAAGAGATAAATTCTCAGCTGCTTAATGGACAGTCAGAAGCTGCTGCCGGAAAAGAATAAATGAAAACCTTGCGCGGAGGGCGCAAGGTTTTTTTGTTGATTTGCTTCATATCGAAATGTTACACCATTGTAAATTCAATTTGGGTTTTAAAGGCCCATTGTTAAGTTAGTGTAAATTTGTTAGAAGATTCATTTACATTCATATGAACTTGAAACATAATCATAGGGAGTTTTGTTGATATATGTCGAGACAGAGGTGAAAGCGTTGACGATTGATATCCAAACATTACTGTTCGAATTCTTTGGGGGTCTCGGTATTTTCCTAATTGGAATTAAGTTCATGGGAGAGGGACTTCAGAAATCGGCTGGGGATAGATTGAGAAATATATTAGACCGTTTTACAAGCAATCCGCTGATGGGCGTATTGGCGGGCATCATTGTGACGGTTTTGATTCAAAGCAGCTCAGGAACGACGGTAATTACCGTCGGGCTTGTCAGTGCGGGCTTTATGACGCTTCGTCAAGCCATTGGCGTTATTATGGGAGCCAATATTGGAACAACGGTTACCGCGTTTATTATCGGGATTGACATAGGGGCTTATGCATTGCCGATTATTGCTGTCGGCGGATTTTTACTGTTTTTCTTTAAGCATAAACATGTGCAAAATGCCGGCCAGATTGTGTTTGGATTTGGGGCTCTGTTTTATGGGCTGGAGTTAATGAGCGGCGGCATGAAACCGCTCCGTTCACTTGAGGCATTTCATGATTTAACTGTCAGTATGAGCTCTAATCCGTTACTAGGTGCTGTCATTGGGACTTTGTTTACGGTTCTTGTGCAAAGCTCCAGCGCCACGATCGGCATCTTGCAAGGTTTATTCTCAGATGGGCTGATTGATATTAACGGTGCGCTGCCAGTGTTGTTCGGTGATAATATCGGGACGACGATCACCGCGGTTCTTGCATCTTTAGGTGCATCTGTTGCGGCGAGGCGTGCTGCTGCTACTCATGTGCTGTTTAACCTAATCGGGACAGCAATTTTCCTGATTTTTCTTAAGCCGTTTACAGCATTGATTTTGTCACTTCAGGCTTCGATGGGGCTTGATCCGAAAATGACAATTGCATTCGCACATGGAATCTTTAATACGACCAATACGATTATACAGCTTCCTTTTGTCGGGATATTGGCTTTGATCGTAACAAAACTGATTCCGGGCAAGGATTCAATGGTCGAATACAAGTCGCATCTTGATCCGATTTTTATTGAACAATCACCATCTATTGCTCTCGGACAGGCAAAAGAAGAAGTGATCCAAATGGGGAATTTTGCGGTGCAGGGGCTGGAAGTCACAAAGCAGTTTTTGGTAGCAAAACAGCCAAAATATGCGGCCAATGCTTATCAGATAGAGGATGCGGTTAACAATCTCGACTGGAAAATTACCGATTATTTGATCGAACTTTCTTCAAGTTCTCTCTCAGAGCACGAGTCTGAGGAGCATCATATGTTGATGGATACGGTCAGAGACATTGAAAGAATCGGAGATCACTTCGAAAATGTGATTGAATTGATAGAATACCAGCAGGCGCATCGTGTGGTTATAACTGAATCTGCCATGACGGATTTAACTGAAATGATGGATTTGACGATTTCTACTGTGAAGGCGTCCATTGAAGCTTTGCACCACAATGATGCAAAGATAGCTGAACAAGTCATTGAAAAAGAAGATGACATTGACAAAATGGAACGGAAGCTTCGCAAAAAGCATATTATCCGTTTGAATGAAGGGCTGTGTACTGGACAAGCGGGCATCGTCTTTGTTGATATGATCAGCAACCTGGAGCGTATCGGCGATCATGCGGTCAATATTGCTGAAGCTGTTATTGGTGAAAATTGATAAGGAAAAAGCATAGAATCCTAGGATTCTATGCTTTTTTGTAGTCTTTTTTCACCTTCTGGAAGACATCAGCGTAATTTGTGAACACCCCTGTCACGCCCCAATCAAGCAGGCGGCGCATATCTGCTTCTGTATTGACTGTGTAAGGGTGCAGCAGGAGGCCGTGGCTGCGGAACATACGGACGTTTTCTTGATTCAAAGCTTTATAATCCGGGCCTGCACCAACAGCGTATGTTTTGATTTCTTCCAGTTCAGCATCTGTCATTGTCGCCATTTGTTTGGCTTCCAGCAATTGAACGGTCGGCAGTTTTGGCTGTAATTGATGGACTTTTAACAGGCTTTCTTTGCTGAACGATTGAATGATCACCTGGCCGGGCTTAGAATGTTTGCCTAGTAATTTATGTTTCTGTAAGGAAGCGATCAGTTTTTCTTCCATACCAGGGTAGGTGTCAGGCGATTTTGTTTCAATGTAGTAGTTCGCGTGCTTTCCGAAACGGTCTAATACTTCTTCTAATGTAGGAACTTTAAGGCCGGCGTACTGCGGCTTCGCTTTTTCCGGATAAGCTTCATTAAACCAAGAACCGGCGTCCAGCTTCTTAATGTCTGCGAGCGTATGGTCTTTCACCCAGCCCGTTCCGTTTGTGGTACGGTCCAGTTTTTCGTCGTGCATGACAATCAATTTCCCGTCTTTTGTCATTTGCAGGTCCAATTCAATATAATCAGCTTTCATTTTCTGAGCGGTTTCGTAAGACAGAATCGTGTGCTCAGGCACATATCCAGAAGCCCCTCTATGCGCAACAGTCAGGATACGGTCAGGCGACAGCAGGTTTCCTTTTGACGCTGCCGACACAGGCGTTACCATAAATGAGAGTAAGCCCAGCGACAGAACAACCAAGGCAAGTATTCTATTTTTTCTCATGATTTCTCCTCCTTATTGATAAAGACTACCTGTCTTTCATATTAAAAAACGGATGTAAACGGCGTGTTGGAAAATGATTAATCTTTTATGTGGCTTTTTTAAACGTGCTCTGCCCGTTTGCCTGTATTCCATGTCAAAGCTAAGAAGACGATAGCAAGAATGCAGGAAGAGATCAGCATGATAAAGCCGCCGTTCCAATCAAACCGGTCAACGACAAAGCCCATAATGGCGTTTGCGAAAGCAGATCCGCCGATGTATCCGAAAAATCCGGTCAAACCGGCTGCAGTTCCGGCTGCTTTTTTCGGTGCTAGGTCAATCGCTTGCAGGCCGATCAGCATAACAGGTCCGTAGATTAAGAAGCCAATGCTGATCAAGGCGATATTGTCTACGAGCGGATTGCCGGCCGGATTCAGCCAGTACACCAATACGGCAATGAAAACACCCGCCATAAACAAAACGCCTGCCGGTGCCCGGCGGCTTTTGAAGAATCGGTCACTGATCCAGCCGCACAAAATGGTTCCCGGTATACCGGCATATTCGTAAAGAAAATAGGACCAACGCGAGTCTTCAGGAGAAAAGCCTTTGGCTTCTGTTAAGTAAGTAGGCGCCCAGTCAACCACGCCGTATCGCACGAAATAGACAAATACATTGGCAAACGCGATATACCAAAGGAATTTGTTATTCAGCACATATTGAAAAAGGATTTCTTTTGTTGTTAATTCCTTTTCCTGATTTTTAAAAGCGTGTTTTGGATAGTCATTCCGATACTCTTCAATTGGCGGGAGTCCGCAGGATTGAGGCGTATCACGAACCAATAAAACAATTAAAAATGAAATGATAATGGCGATGATGGCAGGGAAGAAAAACACGCTTTTCCAAGTGACGAACATCGCGATGCCAAGAGTGACAAGCGGAGCAAGAATACCGCCGCCTATGTTATGTGCGACATTCCAGATCGACATTTTTGTGCCGCGTTCACTTATAGAAAACCAATGGGCCATTGTCCTGCCGCATGGCGGCCAGCCCATTCCTTGAAACCATCCGTTGATAAACATAAAAATAAACATGATGGTGACGCTCGAAGTCACCCACGGCATTGAAACGAATAGAATATTGACGATTGCTGATAAAAATAGGCCTGTTGCGAGAAAATATCTCGGATTACAGCGGTCAGACACCATTCCCATGATGAATTTGCTGAAGCCGTACGCAATGGACACAGCGGCCAGCACCAAACCTAGTTCTGTTTTGGAAAAGCCCTGTTCCTGCAGATAAGGAATGGCAAAGGCAAAGTTTTTCCGCAGCAGGTAGTAGCCTGCGTAGCCAATGAAAATACCAATGAATACTTGCAGCCTGAGCCGTTTATAAGCCGCATCCCTCTTTGAATCATCCAGTCTCTCAATGTGAGGAGCCGGTTTAAATATATGAAGCATCAAAAATTATCCCCCTTTGCTGTTTGTGCTGGATGTATGCGTGCCTCCTTTCTGAAAAACAAAAAGAGCCAGAAAACACCCCTTGTCAAAAGGGGTTGGATTCCTGGCTCTCCTCATCTCCATCCAAGCTATTAACTTATTATGATAGCGCTTTCTTAAGTTATCATAGTCTAGAGTGAATGTAAACGGGTAATTTCAAATTGGGTATTGAGAAAGTAAATATAATCCTTTTACTAAATGGAGTTATGTTTTTTTACTGGCAGCATAAAAATCTGGAGGGAGGCTGTTGCAGGTGGATGAATTAGATATCGCATTCGGTATTTTACCGTTAGGAATTATGCTGTTGTCGATTGTCGGGACTTGTATTTGTAAAAACGCGTATCTGATGCCAATGCTTAGTTTGGTGATTTCTCTAGTGCTCACCTTTACCATTTTTAATGAATCATTTTTGGGATGGGCTGTAGTCTATAGCTTGATTTCCCTGGCTTTATCCTATATCACATTGATTGTGATAAGGAAAAAGAAAGAATCAGGAAAATAAAATCCTCACTTTCTAACGGATTGTTGACTGAGGCAACTATATGTGATTATAATTGGCTTAGTCAACGATATTAGAAAGTGGGGATTGATTTGAAAACAAGTGAATCATCTATCGGATTAAGATTCAGAAAGTTCAATCGATTTTATACAAACGTCCTTGGTTTCCTTAATGAGCACATTTACGACAGCCCGTTTTCCTTAACGGAAACACGGATATTATTTGAAGTTTATAATACGCCTAATTGTACGGCAAAAGCCCTTCAGGATAAGCTGGGGCTTGACCGGGGATATGTCAGCAGGATTGTGAAGCAGTTTGAAAAAGAAGGTTTGATCTATAAACAGAGGAGCAAAGAGGATGCCCGCCACCATTATATTTTTGTCACAGAAACAGGAAAAACGATTTATAAAAAGCTGGAGGAGAAAGCCAACGAACAAGTGGAACTGATGCTGAAGGAAATCAACCAAAAGGAGCAGCACAAGCTTGCCGAGGCGATGGCAGAGATTGAAGTGATCCTTTCACAGTCGCTTTCTGCCAGAACATCTGAGATATCGATTAGAGATTATTTTCTGTCGGATGATCTTCAACTCCTTATTGAGAAACAAAGACAATTTTACGCGGAGGCTCACGGCTGGGATGACACGTTTTTAGCTTACCTTCAGGAGACATTTGACGCTGACATCGAAAACATATGGATTGCGGAAAGCGGCGGGAAATTTGCCGGCTCTGTCGGGCTGGTCAAGCATGATGATAAGACAGTCCAGCTCAGATGGTTTCTGGTTGATGCGGCTTTTCGGGGCAGGGGGCTCGGCACTCAATTGCTGGAGCATCTGGTTGCATACTGCCAAGACATGAAATTTGACCGCATTTTCCTTTGGACGGTGAGCACCATGGCTGAGGCTCGTCCGCTCTACGAAAAATTTGGATTCAGGATAAGTGAAGTGAAACAAGAAGCGCCATTATGGGGACAGCAGCTGACAGAAGAACGGTGGGATTTGGAGCTGGCATGAAAAGACTGCACTATGCTTGGATCATCGTCTCCGTCACCTTTTTGATCTTATTGGCGGTTCAGGGGGTGCGGCTGTCGTTTGGTGCATTTGTGGAGCCGTGGGAACGGCAATTTTCAATGGATAGAAGCACCATCTCGTTGATTTCGACGATGAGCTTTATTGTTTACGGCATATCACAGCCTGTGATCGGCCGGCTTGTGGACAAGTGGGGTGCTCGGGCTGTTTTGGCATGGAGTGCGTTACTGACAGGCGTCAGCATTTTCTTAACATACCTTGTGACTTCGCCTTGGCAGCTGTTTTTGCTTTATGGGCTGGGTGTCTCGCTTGGGGTTGGCGGAGCATCGAATGTGGCAGCAAGTGTATTGGTCGTCAATTGGTTCAGCAAAAAGCGGGGACTAGCCTTTGGGATCATGGAAGCAGGATTTGGCGCGGGGCAAATGCTTCTCGTCCCTGGCTCACTCATGCTGATCCATTGGTTTAGCTGGAAGCTGACGGTTGTGGTGTTGGGGCTGCTGTTAATCGTGATTGTTTTTCCGGCTGCCCTGCTGATGCTGAGGAACAATCCTTCAGAAAAGAAGACAGAGCCGATAGGCGGACTGGTTGCTTCAGAAAAAGACACAGCACCTAAAACAACTGCTCTTTCAGTGACCGGGATGTTTCGAATGAGGCAATTCTGGTTTTTGATTTTGCCGTTTTTGATCTGCGGATTTACGACCGTGGGGCTGATGGATACCCATTTGATTCCCTTTTCTCACGATCACGGCTTTTCCACGACGGTCACGAGTGCCGCTGTCAGTCTGCTGGCAGGCTTTAATATTGCCGGCATCTTACTGTCGGGAATTGTAGCGGACCGGTGGAGCAGCCGGAAAATCCTTTGCTTTTTATATGCGGTGCGCGCGATGTCGATCGTGATTCTCATATACAGCCACGAGCCCTACTTGCTTTTAGCCTTTGCGATTCTGTTTGGGTTAGTGGACTTTGCAACGGTAGCACCGACTCAAATGCTCGCCACCCAGTACTTTCAAAACTACTCGATCGGCCTCATGATTGGCTGGCTCTCACTCGCCCACCAGATCGGATCGGCACTTGGCGCGTACGTGCCTGGCGTCATCTATACGATAACAGGTGAGTATACACTGGCTTTTTATTTGTCGATTGGAATGCTCGTGCTGGCGAGCGTGATGAATGTGATGCTGAGGGAGCCCGCGGCGGTCACGCGTGACAGTACGGCTGTGATAGAGAAATGATAAGGGCAGAGGGGAAGCATCTCTGATTTCGGAATTATTCAGAGATGCTTTTTTTGTATTTTTGTTCTAACACGAAGTCGATCATACCGACAACGCGAGCGTTTTCGGATTTTTGTTTGAAGTTTTGGGAGACTTGAATGGCTTTTGCGTTTTTAAAACAAGAGGCAAGCCAGATAAACCCGACAACAACAAAAAATAATCTAGCAAGTAAACTCCCTGCATGGGGTAATTCATTCGTTGTAAAATATAAAAATAGAGTAACTAATGTGCCGTAGATTACTGTTTTTATACTATGTATAAGAGTCAGCTGAGGCTCACTAAAGAATACTTTTAGTTGATTCAGCATGATAGAATCCTGTTTGGTTAGAAAGGCCAGGATCTCTTTATCATTTTCCTTGTACTGTTTAATAGTTTCGGCCATTTTTACAGTCTCTTTAAATGTTTGTTGATTTAGAGTCATCCAGTATCCTCCTTAAAAGTAAAGCACTACATGAGGAATGATAAAGATCCATAGACCCATGTAGTGCCGATCTATATTATTTATTTGCAGAAGGGAATAAAGCTAAAAACGCACTTATAAAAGCTACAGCTCCACCTACTGCTAAGGTTTCAGGTATAGCCGTTAGCAAGGCAGCAATTCCTAATACAGCAGCCACTCCAAATGTAATATGAGTGAGAGTAGATTCCCAATCTGGTGAGTATACTTCCTCAGTATCTGGTAAAGTAAAGTGCTTCTGTTTTATTTTAAACGTAATCGTAGTCGCTAGTCCAGTTGTGACATTGTCACCTACTGGAATATCAGGTGTATAAATTTTAATTTGAATATTTAAAGATTCAGCTGTTGGATTTACATAGACCTCCAAATAGCCGTTGCGTACTGATAAGCTGAGACTATTTAAAAGGTTTTGATAAGAGTCGATTTGTGACGCAGTGAGAGACGTTTGAGTGTCGCCTAATAAACCCGTGATATAGGCACCAGGTTTACCATTTGTAATGGTAATTGTGTTTGGAGAACCTTCACTTGGTATGGTTGCCAGAAGTGATGTTGATAGAATAATATCCAACTCAGGTGATGTGAAAATGGTTTCTGTCGTATCAAATTCAAACATCGCGTTTGCCAAGCTTGTTAGATTTTCTAAAGCCGGAATGGTAGATAAAATGTCTGTCAGTGTATGTAGCCTTGCATCATATACCGGATCAGACGGCGGATTTACATTGCTTGCACCTGCGTCTCTTCCTGAAAACCCGTCCTTATCAATCCCGATGCTTCCAGAGCCGCTTCCGATGGTTCCTTCATAAAATTGATCAAAGGCCCAGTTGTTTGGCATCGGATAGCCGAGATTGCCGCTAAACCCTGTTGACATATTGGCCACAAAGCTATACTTTGTCAGTCCTGCTTCTGATGTGCGGATACAAATGTTTCTTGGTCCGTAAACCCCTATTTCATACTTAGGTGCGGTTGAAAATGTCTGCATCTTTGTAAATGCTGACTTAATCTCTTGGAAATAAGGAATGATTTTATCGGTCACTTCATAATCGTATGCATCAAAATCGACAGCAAAATAAATGGTCGTGCCTGACGGAAAACCTAATCTTCTAGCAGCAGAAGCGGCACTATATGCATCTCTTGTGCCTTGGTCTTTGACAAAATAAGAAGATTCATAGCCGCCGTCTTGATAAATTGGGAAAACCTTCAATCCAGCATCAAGGATAACTGCAAGTTCTTTAGATGTCAGGGCTTTTGATGTGAGGCCGCTGCTTGTCCGCACATTTCCGGTCAAATATCTGCCAACCGTTTTATAACCGTTATTCCGCAGTGTTTGAGCTTTTTCTGAGGTCATAATTGTAGCAGTGTCACAAGCAGAAGCGGCGCGAGTTGTGTCTCCTGAGCTTGATAATAAAGCTTTAATGGTTGGCATATCTGCATAACCTGTTTGCGGCAGACACATGAACTCTTGAAATGCTTTAACGGCTGAAACAACACCAACACCATATTTGCCGTCAAACTCACCGGGATCGAACGATTTTCCGTTACAATAAAGGGCGTACTGAACAATTAAGACAAATCCTGTTCTTGAATCGCCGGGAGTTAAAGTAGGGCATAAACTTGTGGTGCCATTTCCGAAAAATCCATTGGCAACACTTGTGCTCATGCCTTCTTCTTTTTGCAGGGCATAAATAAGAGCTTTATTTGTATCGCGGCCATACAGTCCGTCACAAGGCATCAACCCGATATAGTCATTGTAGTCCCGGTTTAAGTTTTGTTGAATCTGGCGGATTCTTGAATCGCCCCCAGACACCAGCTTAAAAGCACTCATGTCCAATAAGGCTTTCATAATTAACGTGGTGACAATCCCATCCTGTGTTGTCAGTCCGGCAGCTTTTTGAAATTCTTTCAGCGCATTTTCTGTTTTTTCGTAAAAGACGCCTGTAAAACCGCCGGGATTAAAGCCTTTGCACCATAAAGCACCCTGTAAAATATAATTCATGTTGCTTGGTTCTGAATCTGGAGCTTGGCGTTTAAGGGGTTTAAATAAGCGCTGTGTTGTCGGCCCGAAGTTATCGGCTGGCTCTGAGATACCCAATTCAATTTGAAGCGCCCGAGTCAGACCGTAGATCGTATCCCACCCAGTTTTCCCGCTTTCTTCTACAGGGTTATACCCATGTTTGCCGCTGTACGTAGCGTTCAGCCATTGCTGTGTGATTAAGACCATTTCATCAACCATTTCGTTTCCTCCTTTATTAGATCGCGTTCATTTATAGGTGGCAAACGTAGGACAAAATAAAAAATAGATGCCGTTAAGCATCCATTCTAGATCCGTTCTCCATCAGCTTCGCTTTCGGTTTCAGCTCTGAAATGTAGAGGCCTAAAAGTGTAAGCGCGCCTCCTAGAAGAGCGATCCATGTCATGTTTTCGTGCAGAATCAGGACGGAAGCGGCGATTGTGATAACCGGGACTATGTAAATATACGCACTGGATTTGACGGCTCCGAGCACGCCGACTGAATAATTCCAAGTGGCGAAGCACAGGGCAGAAGCGCCAATGCCTAGGAAAAGCATGTTAAGTGCATTCGAAGCGGATGAAAATCGGCTCAGGCCAAAATGGAAGTCGAACAAAAATAAGGCGGGCACCATAAACAATAAGCCGTACAAAAATACTCTCTGTGTCAGCTCGATGATGTGGTATTCGTAAGCGCTTAATTTTTTCATGAATATCGAGTAGCCTCCAAACACGAGAGCGGCCCCGGCTGCCATGATGTCTCCGAGCGGATTCAGACGCAGTACCACATTGCCGTTAAACGTAATCAATAAAAGCCCGATCAGTGCCGAGACAAATCCAATGAAAAAAGTCAGACGCAGTTTTTCGCCTTCGAGCAGAAAATGGGCCAAAACCGCAGTGATCATCGGTATAATGGACACGATCATGCCGACATTGGATGCGTATGTATAGGTGAGAGCTATATTTTCTAATAAAAAGTATAAGGTTACGCCAAATAAACCAGCCCCGGCAAACAACAGCTCCTGCCGCCAATTTCTGAACGGAATCATGTTGGGACGAACGAGGATCAGAGCGATAAAGCCCATCAAAAACCGATAAAATAATATTTCCATTGGAGAGAAGTCAGCCAGCAGAACCTTTGTCGAAATAAAGGTCGTCCCCCAAATCAGAATGGTCACAATGGCTGCGATATGCCCGGAAGTTTCTCTTTGTATGTTCATCTGTGAAGCTCCTTTTCAAAAATCTTCATGTATTGCTTCGGTGTCAGCCCCACCTGCCGTTTAAAAAACTTCGTCATATGGCTCTGATCACTGAACCCTGTCTGAAATGCGGCATCAATTGGTCTTACCCCTTGTTCAAGAAGTTTTTTCGCTTGATTAATCCGGATTGTTTCCATATAGCTATTAGGCGTAATTCCTTTTTGTTTTGTAAACGAACGCAATAAATGATACTTGCTCCATCCTGTTAATTCACTCAAATCATTGAGCGTGACGTTTTCGGCATAATGCTCTTCTAAAAATTCGCAAACCAATTTGACTTCGTCGGATGGTTCGGGAACGCTATTAAGGAACGTAACATCCGAATAGTGGCGAATCAGCTCTTCCAGCAGATGAAGAAACAGCTCCTCCTTACGCAAAGCTTGTTTTTCGTCTGATATCAAAATATGCAATTCCTGCAGGCTGGCTGTCAGCTCATGGCGGAATAACACATGCTGGGAGAAATAAGGGAGATGCCCGGCGCCGGTAATTTCCTTCACTGCCTTCTCCATGACATCCGGCATGACATTGATACACCGATAATCAAGCGTCCGGCCGTCAATCTGTTCACAGCTATGCGTGTCACGGGGGTTAAAGAGGAGAAGATCACCTGGATTGATGATATATTCTTGATCCTGACAGGCCAGATACCGTTGCCCTTTTTCAATAAATCCAATCACATAATAATCGTGAAAGTGGTTCGGGAACTTTTGCATAATCCCCTTGAAGCGGTAGGCTTCTATATGAAGATGTGGGTCAAGCTGCAGTGTGCGGGTTTCGTTTTGCATGGGATGCCTCCTGTCGGTATGGTGGTCTTGGATTAAGTGTAGCATGGTTTTGGGGGATTTCTTGTATGATGTTGCTGTTTAAAAAAGCTAATCTTTATTGGCCTGCTTTCGTTTAGGAATCAAATTATAATATTTTCTATTTTAATAAAAATTTATTTTTCAAATATTTCAGTTATAATGGTTTGGAACAGATAGGAGGGGCAAAGATGTATCAATCAAAGAAGGTTTTATTGTTAGGTTCAGGTGAGTTAGGTAAAGAGGTAGTGATTGAAGCCCAGCGTCTTGGGGTACAGACGGTGGCAGTTGACAGTTACGAGCATGCTCCGGCGATGCAGGTGGCGCATAACAGCTATGTCGTTGATATGCTTGACCCCGAGCAGATCAGAGCCATCATTGAGAAAGAAAAGCCGGATTTGATTGTGCCTGAGGTTGAGGCGATTGCGACGGATGAATTGCTGAAGCTTGAAGAAGAAGGATTTCACGTTATCCCGAATGCCCGTGCGGCCAAGCTGACGATGGATCGGGAAGGCATCAGACGGCTTGCGGCGGAAACGCTTGGACTTGCGACGGCTGGCTATGAATTTGCGAATACATATGATGAATTTATACAAGCGGCAGCTCAGATCGGTTTTCCTTGTGTCGTTAAGCCCTTGATGAGTTCTTCTGGAAAAGGCCAAAGTGTGTGCCGCTCTGAAGCGGATTTAGAGAGCTGCTGGGAGACGGCGATGGAAGGCGGACGGGTGAAAAACGGCCGCGTGATCGTTGAGGAGTTTATCCCTTTCGAATCAGAAATCACACTCTTAACCGTACGTGCGGTTAACGGTACGGCATTTTGTGAGCCGATCGGTCATGTGCAAAAGGACGGGGATTATATCGAATCGTGGCAGCCGCATGATATGACAGAGCAGCAAATAGAAGAAGCGAAGCATATTGCAAAAGCAATCACGGATGAGCTTGGCGGATACGGCCTGTTTGGTGTTGAGCTGTTCCTTGCGAAAGATAAGGTATATTTCAGTGAGGTATCTCCCCGTCCGCATGATACAGGCCTTGTCACGCTGGTAACGCAAAATTTGTCAGAATTCGCGCTGCATGTCCGGGCGATTCTCGGCTTTCCGATTACAGAAATCACACAGCTTTCTCCTGGCGCCAGCAGGCCCCTCAAAGCACCAGAAGAATTAGCGGATTACACTGTTGAAGGACTGGAACACGCACTGGCAGTCCCACAGACACAAGTGCGCGTCTTTGGAAAGCCAATAACGAAAGCCGGACGGCGTATGGCAGTTGCGCTTTCTGCTGCTGATACAGTCGAAACGGCGAGAGAGAACGCTAAGAAAGCATTGGATCAGCTAACGATAAAATAGAGTTTGAGCAGGCTTTGTCATCGCACAAGGCCTGTTTTTTTTCTCTCTCCATAAAAGTTTTATCATAAGAATCCGAAACCTGATTATAATGTAAAAGTCTTCCATCAATACGGGTGGTTGACACTAAAGGAGGGAGATGACAAAATGAAATTAGTTCCAAGATTCAGAAAACAATGGTTCGCTTACTTAACGGTTTTGTGTTTGGCTTTGGCGGCAGCGGTATCTTTCGGTGTACCGGCAAAAGCAGCAGAGAATCCGCAAACTTCTGTATCGAATACCGGTAAAGAAGCTGATGCCACGAAAAACCAAACGTCAAAAGCAGAACAGGTTTCCGCACCTTATGAGGGAACTGGGAAAACAAGCAAATCATTATACGGCGGCCAAACGCAACTGGAAAAAAACATTCAAACCTTACAGCCTTCGAGCATTATCGGAACTGATGAACGCACCAGAATCTCCAGCACGACTTCTTTTCCATATAGAGCAACCGTTCAGCTATCAATCAAGTATCCCAACACTTCAAGCACTTATGGATGTACCGGATTTTTAGTCAATCCAAATACAGTCGTCACGGCTGGACATTGTGTGTACAGCCAGGATCATGGATGGGCTTCAACGATAACCGCCGCGCCGGGACGCAATGATTCTTCATATCCATACGGAACTTATTCCGGCACGATGTTTTATTCAGTCAAAGGATGGACGGAAAGCAAAGACACCAATTATGATTACGGAGCTATTAAATTAAACGGTTCTCCTGGAAACACGGTTGGCTGGTACGGCTATCGGACTACAAACAGCAGCAGTCCCGTGGGCCTTTCCTCGTCAGTGACAGGATTCCCGTGTGACAAAACCTTTGGTACGATGTGGTCTGATACAAAGCCGATTCGATCTGCTGAAACGTATAAGCTGACCTATACAACCGATACGTACGGCTGCCAAAGCGGATCGCCTGTATATCGAAACTACAGTGATACAGGGCAGACAGCTATTGCCATTCACACGAACGGGGGATCGTCATATAACTTGGGAACAAGGGTGACGAACGATGTATTCAACAATATTCAATATTGGGCAAATCAATAAATACAGCAAACTAGCCATATTCATATCTATTTTGTTTTTATGCGGATGCAGTTCGCAGACGCATTCTTCACAAAAAGAAATGACGATTCCTGTCACTCTTCATGTGGAGGATGCTAAGGGGCTTCCGGTCGAAGGAGTTCAAGTGACGATTGTCAAAGCGCCTGCGTCAGATGAGGAGCCGAGTACAGAGATCGGCGAGATACTCGGTAAAACAGACAAAAACGGAGACATCAAATGGGATACCGGTAAAAAAGGCGATTATTCAGTCGCGTTGACGAAGGGTGAAACATCAGTAACCCATCAAATTTCATTAACAGAGGATAAAAAAGATCACACCATTCCATTGGTCTTCAAAGAATAGCAGTTTCCCTGATTTTAAGGGAAACTGCCTTTTTTATTGATCACAGGAAGCCAAACTATATACTGGAAATTTATAATATGAGATAATAAGAAATAGGTATTTTTTCTTACGAGACAAAAGGGGCGCTATCCTTTCATTTATATCAATCAAACCCGGAGGAAAAAGAAGAAGATGACACAAGATTCGATGCAGCTTGCCGCGGTAGAAAGCGGTCTTCGCTTTTACAAGGCGTATAATCAAAGCCTTTCTTTGTGGCCGATTGAGTCGGAAGCATTCTATGTTTCTACTCGTTTTGGAAAAACACATATCATTGCAAGTGGGCCAAAGGGCGCACCTTCGCTCATTTTGCTTCACGGAGGCCTTTTTAGCTCTGCGATGTGGTATCCGAATATCGCGGCGTGGAGCAGTCAATTTCGTACATATGCGGTCGATATAATAGGAGACAAAAATAAAAGTATACCATCAGCAGCGATGGAAACAAGAGCTGATTTTGCAGAATGGATGAAAGATATCTTTGATTCTCTTGGACTTGAGACAGCACACCTGGCCGGTCTTTCGCTTGGCGGCTCCCATATCGTGAATTTTTTGCTTCAAGCGCCTGAAAGAGTAGAGCGGGCGGTTGTTATGAGTCCCGCTGAAGCGTTTATTTCATTTCATCCGGATGTCTATAAATACGCTGCGGCGCTTACAGGGGCAAGAGGAGCTGAAGCATATATCAAGTGGATCACAGATAACAGATATGATCTGCATCCTTTACTGCAAAGCCAAATTATGGAGGGCGCGGCGTGGCAGGATGAACAAAGGAGCCTGAAGCCGACAGAAAATGGCTTTCCGTACGTGTTCACAGACCAGGAATTGAAATCAATACAAGTCCCGGTACTGCTGATGTTCGGTGAGCACGAGGTTATGTACCATCAGCAAATGGCTTATGAGCGGGCGTCGGTGCTGGTGCCGGGAATTCAGGCTGAAATCGTAAAGGACGCCGGACACCTGTTATCTCTGGAGCAGCCAGAGTACGTCAATCAACGCGTTTTGTCCTTTTTGGGCGGAGAATAAATGAGTAAAAGGCATGAAAAGATTGGCATTCATTTTTCAAATGGTAACAAATGTTGTATAATAATAGAATTTGAATGCTGCTTTTTTGGGGGCTTTTTATGTTATCATGCTTATTGAAGAAATTTTTTCCTGAAACGCTATTCGATTACTATCGTCGAATAATATAGATGGTTTTACAATTGGAGGTTTGGTTACACTGTGAATTACATCCCCTGTATGATTACGATAGGAAACTTCATTTGCGGATTGCTGGCGATTCATTCCTTGCTCTATCACAACATTCATTCAGCAGTGCTATTCATTTTTACCGGCATGTTCCTTGATTTCTTTGACGGTATGGCTGCACGTAAGCTGAATGCCGTTTCTGATATGGGAAAAGAATTGGATTCGTTTGCCGACTTGGTTACGTTTGGGGTGGCTCCCTCTATGCTTGCTTACAGTGTCGCGTTGTATACCCTGCCATTTATAGGGATCTTATGCGCATTGACGTACAGCATTTGCGGAATGCTTCGTCTCTCTAAATTTAACATTGAACAAAGCAAACTCCCGACATTTATTGGTATGCCGATTCCATTTGCGGGCATGTGCCTTGTTATTCTAAGCTTCACCTATAACCCGATCCTTCTGGCAATCGGCGCTTGCGGACTTTCATATTTAATGGTGAGTAAAATAAAATTCCCTCATTTTAAAAAACATGCGGCAGAAAACCTGGAGTCTGGGAGATGGAATTAGTTCAGCAGCTCATAGCGGATTACGGTTATCTCGCTATTTTTTTGATGCTCGTATTAGGGATTGTAGGATTGCCGATTCCAGATGAAGTGATGATGACCGTTGTTGGCTATTTCACGCATACCGATGTATTGAATTATGAGCTTTCGATATTGATCAGTTTTGTCGGGGCTTTGTTAGGTATGCTGATCAGCTACATGATTGGCAGAAAAGCCGGACGCCCGTTTATCGATAAGTACGGCAAGTGGGTCGGCTTAAAAGAAAAAAGAATGATGAAAGTGGAAAAATGGATGAAGAAATACGGTCCATATTCTCTTATTTTAGGTTATTTTATTCCCGGCGTCCGACATGTGACATGCTACTTTTCGGGGATCGGCAAAATGGATTTGAAAACGTATATTGCGTTTGCGGCAATCGGTGCCTTTTTGTGGTGCTTTGTTTTTATTACAATCGGAAGGGTAATAGGGATTATTCATGTTTAATACGGCTGTAAAGATTCTGTATCGATCATTGATAGAGCTGACGAATCATCGTCTGTCATCCTATCTGATTAAAGGATTTTGCGAGTCGAAAATCAGCAAACCGGTCATTCCGCTGTTCTCAAAACATTTTCGGCTGAATTGGGATGATGTGGACGGGACGGCTGCTGATTACGGATCGCTGTCCGAATTGTTCATTCGACAAATTAATCTGGAGCGGCGCCCTGTTTCAAAAGAGGCGCATGCGGTGGTTAGCCCTGTTGACGGTGTGGTTCAGACGGTAGGAATCATCAACCCGAATCAAACCTTTACGGTAAAGGGAAAAGATTACTCATTCGCTGAGCTGACTGGCTGTAAAAGCGCAGACCATCAATACAACGGCGGATACTTCGTTGTGCTGTATCTAAGCCCGCGTCATTATCACCGTTTCCATTCTCCGATCAGCTGCAGGTATCAAAAGCTGGCCGAGCTCGGAAATCGCTCATACCCGGTAAATCAATTAGGCTTAAAATACGGAAAAGATGTGCTGTCGAAAAATTATCGGTTTGTGTATGAACTGAATGGCGGCAGCCGAAATGTCCTGATGATTCCTGTCGGCGCGATGAATATTAATTCTATCGTGCAGACAAATACCCGTGCTGAATTGGAGATCGGCGAGGAGCTGGGATACTTTTCATTTGGATCAACCGTCATTTTGATTTTTGAAAAAGACGCATTCCAGCCTTCCGCCAATTTAACAGAAGGCCAAGAAGTTCAAGTCGGAGAACTGATAGGTTACGAAGAGTAAAAAGAGGAGCTTGCATAGACGCAGCGCCTCTTTTTTTGAAGAAAGGTGAGACCCATGGAGAAACAAATCATCAGCTGGATTACAGATTATCAGAACACCGGAGATGAAGCCGTCCTGAGGCAAGTGCGGAAAGCGTGCTGTCCGATTATTGAAGCGGTTTTGCAAGAGACGGCAATAGATGAAGAGCAAGCGAACAATTTGCGCGAAAAAGGAATCGAGCGGTTTCCCTTTATCATCAGCAAATACCAAGCGGATGTGCAGCTTCCGGTTGAGACATTTTTACGAAATACATATCGGTTTTACTTTCATCAGGTGATGAGAGAATCCAGCTAAAGCTTCTTTCAACAGAGAAGCTTTTTTTGTTGGCGGAAAAAAGGAAACTTTTTCAATATCTATCTCGTAACGACTAGAGAACCTAATAGAAAAGGAGAGATAGAATTGAAACGAATCATAGTGAGAATGACCCTGCCGCTACTGATCGTTTGTCTGGCGTTTTCTTCTTTTTCAGCCTCCGCTCGTGCTGCTTCTGAAGAAAAACATTGGGATTCCTGGATTGAACGACATGCACAGCCACTGGATGCTTCCCATGCTTCAAACAAAGACCTTCGATTCCTGAAGAAGGTGCTGAAAGGGAAACGAATTGTTCAATTAGGAGAAACGACACATGGCGCTGGCGAAATGAATGCCACAAAGGTCAGAATGATCAAATACCTCCACGAAGAGCTGGGATACGATGTATTGGCCTTTGAGTCCGGCTTTCCTGATACAAATGCATCCTACCTTAATATGGACCAATTAACCCCTAAAAGCACGATGAAAAACTCCATTTACGCTATATGGCACACAGAAGATGTCGTTGAATTGTTTGATTACATGAAAGAGCAAAAAGAGAAAGGGGATCCGCTGATCCTTACCGGTTTTGATATTCAAAGCATGAAGAATTCATTCAATGATGCTGCGACTCAATGGGTAAAAGCGGTGGACCCTGAGAAAGCAGAGTTGCTCTCCCAATCAGAAAATGATTTTTCAACATTAGTGACAGACAGCAACACGTTTGATAAATTTTCGCAAAAGAAGGAAAAGCTTGTGAAAAACTATCAGAAGCTGATCAAGTTCACTAAAACACATGCTTCAGAGCTAAAAGAAAACCTTCCAAAAGAGCCGAAAGCTTATGAGATGTTTATGCATTCTCTTCAGCTGAGAATTGACGTCATGGAAACGTATATGCTGGAAGAAATGAAAGAAAAACTAGAGGAGTATCCGGAGAATATTGAGGATTTTTCATTCTTTATGAGAGACCGCATGATGGCTGAACAATTTCAGTGGGTAGCCGAAACCCTTTATCCGAAAAAGAAAATCATTGTCTGGGGCCACAATTACCATCTTCGCAAACAGAATACGAAAATGATAAAGGACTGGGTACAGCTAAACGGCCCTAACATGGGTGATTATTTGCCGGAGCGGCTGAAGAAACAAACATATACGATTGGCATTTATGCTTACTCTGGTGCAAGTCTGAATAGTTCCGATAATAAGACGGTTATGCCGGTTACAAGCCCGCCGCCGTCTGGAAGTCTTGAAGCTTTGCTAAAAGCTGCGGACCATCCTGCTCTCTTTGTTGATTTTCTCCATACAAAAAACAAGAAAGGCACTTCGTGGATGTATACCCCGCGGACTGCGCTCTATTGGGGGAACATGGAAGAGCAGATGATCCTGAAGGAACAATATGACGGTGTCATTTGGCTGGAGCATATCACGCCGTCAGTCATTATCAAGTGACCAGTGTCCCCTGTGCTCTAACAGGGGATTTTTACATATCGCAAAAATAATCAAAACATATAATCAGTGATCCATTATTCTAAAACAGAAAGGAGATTAGAGCGTGCAATGTATTATGAAAAGGCTGTCCAGAAAACAATCAATTGGATTGAATCACATTTACATGAGCAAATATCAAACGAGGATATTGTAAACGTTTCAAGCTTTTCAAAATTCCATTTTCATCGGATTTTTCAAAAAGAAGTCGGTATGTCGGTTGCTTCTTATATTCGCTTAAGACGTCTTGCGAATGCGGCAGCGGCTTTGCTTTATACAGATCTTCGTATTATCGATATTGCTTTGTATTTTCAGTTTGAATCTCAAGAAGCATTTACGAGGACGTTCAAAAAGATGTATCACATGCCGCCAGGTGCATACCGAACATTTATGAAACGCTTTACTTCAAAAAAGGAGGAATCTTACATGGAGAAAAAAATGAAGGGCTGGGTATTGAGCGGGAGCCATCCGTTCCAATTCGAAATGGGGATTGACCGGGAAAATGTACATCAGGGAAAAGCTTCAGGGTATTTAAAGTCAACAATGGTGCAGGATATCGGTGAATTTGCGACGATGATGCAGCAATTCAAAGCAGGCCGCTATCTTGGAAAAAGGCTTCGTCTATCAAGTTTTATCAAAACAAAAGGAGTGCAGCATTTTGCCTCGCTTTGGATGAGGGTTGACAGTGCCGCTGATGATGTTCTCCAATTTGATAATATGAGCAACAGACCTATTACTGGAACAACCAATTGGAATCATTATGCTATCGTTTTAGATGTTCCAGAAAATAGCGCAGTGATATCCTTTGGCGTTCAATTATCTGGACCGGGGCAGGTGTGGATGGATCATGTTGTTTTTGAAGAGGTAGATAAGAGCGTACCTTCAACAAATCTTGAAATGCCGGGAGAGCTTTTAGATGAACCGGTAAATTTATCTTTTGAAGAGGAATGATAATAATAGTTTTCAGACAACTACATTTATTAGTAAGTTAATGGAAAATACTATCCGTCATTCAGAAACCCTTGTACCACGCAGGTTTGTAAGAGCTTGGATATTTTTATCAGTCTGGGCGGATCTGTTCATCTTTGCGGCATTTTCCTGTATGATATAGTAAGAGTGTGCATAGCAACTAACTATAATTGAACAGGGTGTTTAAAACATGGAAAAACAATACAGAGTATTACTTTACTATAAATATGTTCCGATTGAAGATCCAGAGGCGTTTAGAGAGCAGCATCTGGCTTTTTGTAAGGAGCTTGGTTTGTTAGGCCGTATCCTTGTTTCTTCTGAAGGAATTAACGGTACGGTATCAGGAACGGTTGAACAGACTGAAAAATATATGGAAACAATGAAAGCTGATCCTCGTTTTGCGGACATGGTATTTAAAATTGATGAAGTAGAAGGCCATGCCTTCAAAAAAATCTTCGTGCGCCATAAAAAAGAGCTTGTCACGCTTCGTCTTGAAGATGATGTCGATCCGAATGAAACAACAGGTCAACATTTGAAGCCAGCAGAATTTTATGAGAAGATGCAGGACCCAAACACAATTGTAATCGACGCGCGTAATGATTACGAGTACGACCTTGGCCATTTCAGAGGTGCAGTCCGTCCTGACATCGAAGCCTTCCGCGAATTACCGGAATGGATCGAAGAACACAAAGATATGCTTGAAGGCAAAAAGATTTTAACGTACTGTACAGGCGGCGTACGCTGTGAAAAGTTTTCAGGATGGCTGGTGAAGCAAGGCTTTGAAGATGTAGCCCAGCTTGACGGCGGCATCGTGACATACGGAAAAGATCCTGAGGTGCAAGGCAAGCTTTGGGACGGCCAGTGCTACGTATTTGATGAAAGAATCAGCGTGCCTGTCAACCGTGTCGAGCATGTGATTGTCGGAAAAGACTACTTTACAGGAGAACCGTGTGAGCGTTATGTGAACTGCGCGAATCCATCTTGCAATAAAAAAATGATATGCACACCGGAAAATGAGTATAAATATATGCGCAGCTGCAGCCACGAGTGCCGCACGAATCCAAGAAACCTGTATGTGAAAGAGCATAATATGACAGAAGAAGAAGTAAATGCAAGACTGGCAGCGATTGAAACAGAAGAACATGCTTCTGTTGAATAATGGAAAGAACACCTCGGAATGAGGTGTTCTTTTTTTATAAGCTTTCGGTTTGGCTGTTTGCGGAAACCCATTCTTTTTGGCGGAAGGCTTTTTCCCATTTTGACACCACGATGCAGGCGATCGCATGTCCCGGAACGTTCACGCCTGTTCGCGCCATGTCCATGACGCGGTCAACACCCGCGATAATGGCAACGCCTTCAGCCGGCAGTCCTACAGCATTGGCAGTCGCCAGCAGCACAACAAGCGAGCCAGAGGGAACAGCTGCAATGCCTTTACTGGTCATCACAAGCACAAGCATCATGAGGAGCTGCTGGGACAATGTCATGTCTACATGAAAGGCCTGCGCCAGAAAGATACAAGAAATCGACAAATATAAGCTTGAGCCGTCACAGTTCAATGACAAGCCGGAGGGAATGACGAATGATACCACTCGTTTGGGACAGCCGTATTTCTCCATTCTATCCATCAGCTGAGGGAGAATGGTTTCAGTGCTGGTGGTGGAAAATGCAATTAAAAACAGATCCCATATCATTTTCAATACTTCGAAATACTTAATCTGAAAGATGAGACCGACAAGCGGAAAGAGGACAAAGAGGATTAGGAACAGGCCAAGGAATACTGTGCCAACCAGCTTAAACATAGGAAGGAGGAGTTCAATGCCATATTGGCCTACAGAAGCTGCCATCAGGGCTAACACGCCGATAGGAGCAGTGACCATAACGATTTGCGTGAGTTTGAACATAATTTGAGCGGCGGATTCAAAGAAATTCATCACGGGTTCAGAGGCTTTGCCAATACCGGCAGCGGCGACACCGAATAAAATCGCAAAGAAAATTACGGCAAGCAAATCATTTCTGGCCATGACATCAATAATGTTTGTAGGGATAATATCGAGGATCATTTGTTTGAAATCAACAACTTTTTCAGTGTAGCCTGACAGTTCATTGATATCTTTTTTCGCCAAATGGGAAAGATTAAGCCCGACACCTGGTTTTAAGACATTTGCTAATAAAAGACCGAGCGCCAATACAAGCGTGGTAATCACTTCGAACCAAATGATTGTCTTGATACCGAGGCTGCCCATTTTTTTCATGCTTCCGCTTCCTGCGGCTCCGATGACAATGGTAGAAAACACAATCGGCACAACAATCATTTTAATCAAGCGGATAAATCCATCTCCGACAGGCCTGAGTGCCATCCCGAAATCAGGAAAAAAGTGGCCGATCACCGCTCCGGCAGCCAAAGCGATTAAAATTTGAAACGCGATTAATTTTTTCAAATGAATCCCCCTTTAGAATGAAGGCATATTCATATCATTCGTGATTCTAATGCAAACCCCTTTTTTCAAGTTATTTTATTTTGGTAACGCTTTCATTATGTTGGCGAAAAAGTCCCCTGCAGCAGGGGGGACTTTTTTACTTCATTTGAATGTGCTTCATATTATCTTCAGAGATATTTGTAAAAATAACCGGTGTTACGGCTGAAGCGGCATGCTGCTTGATGTAATCAAGATCAAATGTGAGAAGCAGTTCACCTTGTTTGACGGCTTGTCCGCTCGTGACATGTGCTTCAAAGCCTTCCCCATTCAATTTGACAGTATCAATGCCGACATGAATCAGGATTTCGGTGCCTCCGGCGCTCATAAAGCCGATGGCGTGTTTTGTTGGAAAGATCGAGACGATCTCGCCGTCCGCAGGTGCAACGACTTTTCCTTCTGTTGGATTAATCGCGAACCCCTCGCCCATCATTCTTTCTGAAAAGACTTGATCAGGCACGTCCCCCAGAGAGACTGTTTCTCCTTTGAGCGGATAAATAAAGGCCTCGTCGGAAACAGGATTTTGCTGCTTGTCCGTTTCCGTGTCCAGCGCGGCGGCGGTGTCAGGGACGCCTCCGGCCATGATCGTTTTGATGTCGTCTTTTAAGGCATCGGATTTTGTTCCGAATATCGCCTGAAAGTTGTTGTTGATTTCGAGCACACCTACTGCGCCAAGCCGTTTTAATTCATCTTTGCTGACTTTGCTTGGCTGATGAACGGTCACGCGAAGCCTTGTGATACACGCATCCAGATTAGCGATATTTTGCTGTCCGCCCAAGGCCTGCAGCACGTGAAAGGCAAGCTGGTCTTTTGCGACTGGAGCTTTCTCCTCATTCTGACCGTCTTCATCTGTGTCACGGCCGGGCGTTTTCAAATTCCATTTCAGAATCGCAAATCGGAACAAATAATAATAAATGAAAGCAAACACGATCCCGACAGGAATGACAACCCAGCCGTTTGTTGACAGTCCGTAGTTTAAGACGTAGTCAATTCCGCCGCCTGAGAACGTATAGCCGTGGCGGACATGGAATAAATCACAAACGACAAAGATGACGCCGGCAAGAATAGAGTTAATAAAATAGAGCACGGGTGCAACGAATAAGAAAGAAAACTCAACCGGTTCTGTAATTCCGGTCAGCATAGATGTGAGCGCCGCAGAAATCATAACGCCGGAGATCATTTTTTTCTTTTCCGGACGCGCGGTATGGATAATGGCAAGAGCAACTGCCGGCAGACAGAAAATCATGTAAGGGAAATCCCCCATCATAAAGCGCCCTGCTGTCGGGTCTCCCGCGAAAAACCTTGTCAGGTCGCCGGTTACGGTGTTGCCTGTTGACGGGTCTGTGTATTCTCCCATCATAAAATAGAAAGGTGTATAAAAAATATGATGCAGGCCGAAAGGAATCAGCAAACGATAGATCGTTGCATAAAAGAACAGGCCGACTGTTGAATCGGCAATTAAACTGCTGGCTGCGTTAATTCCATTTTGGATCAGCGGCCAAACGAATGAGAAAATGACACCGATCACTAATGAACTGACGGACGTAATAATCGGGACAAAGCGTTTTCCAGAGAAAAATCCAAGGACCGGATGCAGCTCGATTGATGAAAACCGCTTATATAAATAGGCGGCGAGAAGCCCGATGATGATTCCTCCGAAAACTCCCATATCAATCAGGTGCTCGGCTCCTTCATACGGAGGCTGAAGGCCGAGTAATTTTCCCATATTGTCGAGGGTAACGGTTAAAATTAAGTATCCAATGACAGCGGCAAGTCCGGCTACACCTTCGCCGCCGGCTAATCCGATCGCGACCCCGACGGCGAAAATCAGCGGAAGATTATCGAATACAACGCCGCCCGCATCCTTTATAATAGGGATGTTCAGTAAGTCTTTGTCTCCGAAACGGAGCAAAAGGCCCGCTGCCGGCAGGACGGCAACCGGAGTCATCAACGCGCGGCCAAGCTGCTGCAGAATTTGAAATGCCTTTTTAAACATGACAGTCTCCTTTTATTGTGTTATGAGTATGGTGCACTCTTTAATTTTTGAGCTGCTTTATTATCGACGATAACGGTTACATGATTGTGTTTTTGAAGAATGGAGGCCGGTACATCTGTCGTGACAGGACCTTCAGCCATCTTTTGAATGGCGTCTGCTTTTTCTTCGCCGCTTGCTAAAAGCACAATATGTTTGCTGAATTCCATGATGGTTTTAATGCCCATTGAAATCGCGAGTCTCGGCACCAGCACCGGATCACCGCCGAAGAATCTGGCATTTGCCTGTATCGTGCTTTCTGAAAGCTTCACAACACGTGTCCGGTCCTCAAAATCAGATCCCGGTTCATTGAAACCGATATGGCCATTGGCGCCGATGCCGAGAATCTGGACATCAATGCCTCCCGCCTGGCGGATGAGATCTTCGTATACCTTGCATTGAGCCTCAAGCTGCGGATTGTCTCCTTGCGGGATATGAATATGATCAGGCTGCATATTGATATGCTGAAAAAGATGCTCATACATAAATTTGTTATAGCTTTGAGGATGAAATGGAGAGAGACCAGCGTACTCATCCAAATTAAATGTAGTAACCTTTGAAAAATCAATTTCACCTGCCTGATAGTCTGAAATCAGCTGCTTGTACAAGCCGACCGGCGTGCTTCCGGTTGCCAGGCCGAGAACGGCATCTTTCTTAGCTTGTATTTGCTCTTTAATAATGGTAGCGCTTAACTTACAGAGTTCATCGTAGTGATTAGCGATCAGAATCTTCATGTGACACCCCCTCAAAGAGATAGACAAGCACCATATTTGTTATGACCAATTTTCGATACTTGTCATTACGAATTTAGCACCAGCGTTATCAAACTGTCAATATAAATTTCTGAAAATTTGTTATAAAGGAAGGATACAAATCTTTCATATTGGGATGGCAAATGGTATTATGGTCTCAATGAAAAAGAACGGATTGCATACAGAATGGGGAGAATGAAATGACAGCTTTATATTCTGTTATCAAGTTTAAAATCATTGAATTAATTAAGTCGGGCAAATATCAGGCGAATGATCAGCTGCCGACGGAGAGTGAGTTTTGCGAACAATATGATGTCAGCAGAACAACTGTGAGACTGGCCCTGCAGCAGCTAGAGCTTGAAGGATATATTAAGAGAATTCAGGGGAAAGGGACGTTTGTATCGGCGGCAAAAATACAAACGCCGATTCCGCATAAGATTACGAGCTTTGCAGAACAAATGAGAGGCCTGCGTTCTGAATCAAAAGTGCTTGAGCTTGTGGTGATACCCGCTGATCACTCCATTGCCGAGCTTTTGAAAATGAAAGAGAATGAACCTGTCAACAAGCTTGTCAGAGTCAGATACGCCGAGGGGGAGCCTTTGCAGTATCATACCTCGTATATTCCCTGGAAGGCGGCACCGGGGCTGGCGCAGGAGGAATGCACCGGCTCGCTGTTTGAATTGTTAAGGACAAAATACAATATTGAAATCAGCAGGGGAACGGAATCGATCGAACCGATTTTAACGGATGAAACGATCAGCGGCCACTTATTAACCAATGTCGGAGCGCCTGCGTTTTTATCAGAATCCCTTACCTATGATAAAAATGAAGAAGTGGTGGAGTATGCGCAAATTATTACGCGGGGAGACCGAACGAAATTCACCGTAGAACAGTCATATCATTCATAAAGCAATACGTGATAAGAAGGGAATGGTCGTTCTATGTTTCTATTGACGAATGGAAAAGTGCTGTGGGGAGCTGTGATTGCTGCATTTATCCTTTCACTCGTGTTTTACCCTTTTCTGCCGGCGCAGATGCCGATTCATTATGATGTAGCGAACAGCCCGGATCTGACAGTGAACAAGCTGGCGGGGACTGTGCTGCTGCCTGTTTTGATGGTGGTGTTTGCATGGGCGCGGAAGATCAATTGGCAATTAGTGTTCGCAGTGTATATTTTGCTGATTTGCCACATTGTCGTCCTATGTTTAGCGGTCTAAATCAAACAGCCAGAATAAAACTGGCTGTTTTTCTTTAATTTCAGCTTCATCTGACAATGAATGTGGTGTATAATAGCTGATGATCCTAAAGAATATTCTGAAATTTATCGGTGTGGAGCGGCGTATCATGAAAGGAAGGGCTGTATATTTTTTGCAGCTTTAAAAAGACTGAATATTTAAACAATTGTATGAAAGGTGTGCTGATCAGATTGAATAAGCTTATTGAACGAGAAAAAACTGGATATTATAAGGAAAAGCCCGACCCGTCTTCCTTGGGGTTTGGACAATATTTTACAGATTATATGTTTGTGATGGACTACGAAGAGGGAATTGGATGGCATCATCCTAGAATTGCACCGTACGCACCGCTTACGCTCGATCCGTCTTCCTCTGTTTTTCATTACGGGCAGGCTGTTTTTGAAGGGTTAAAAGCATACAGAACAGAGGATGGCAGGGTGCTGCTGTTCCGTCCGGATCAAAATATCAAACGGCTGAACAGATCGTGTGAGCGAATGAGCATGCCCCCTTTAGACGAAGAGCTTGTGCTTGAGGCATTGACGCAATTAGTTGAGCTGGAGAAAGATTGGGTTCCAAAGCAAAAAGGAACGTCACTTTATATTCGTCCTTTTGTCATTGCCACAGAACCGAGTCTCGGTGTGAAGGCATCCAGGAGCTATACATTTATGATCGTGCTTTCGCCTGTCGGCTCCTATTATGGCGACGATCAGCTGAAGCCGGTTAGAATCTATGTCGAAGATGAGTATGTGCGGGCGGTCAACGGCGGAGTCGGATTTGCAAAAACGGCTGGAAACTACGCGGCCAGTCTTCAGGCACAGCGGAAAGCGAATGAGCTGGGCTATGACCAGGTACTGTGGCTGGACGCCATTGAAAAGAAATATGTGGAAGAAGTAGGGAGCATGAACATCTTTTTCGTCATAAACGGGGAAGCTGTCACACCTGCTTTAAGCGGAAGCATTTTAAGCGGGGTGACACGCGCGTCTGCGATTGAATTGATTCGAAGCTGGGGCATTCCGGTTCGTGAAGAGAGAATATCAATTGATGAGGTGTATGCAGCCTCTGCACGCGGAGAATTGACAGAGGTCTTCGGCACAGGCACGGCAGCCGTCGTTACGCCTGTCGGTGAACTCAACATTCATGGAAAAACGGTGATTGTAGGCGACGGGCAAATCGGGGATCTCTCGAAAAAGCTGTATGAAACGATAACAGATATCCAGCTTGGCAAGGTAAAAGGCCCGTTCAACTGGACAGTGGAAGTGTAAAAATTGAAAAAGAACCTGCCTGAAGGCAGGTTCTTTTTATTTTGAATGAGTCATATCAGCAGCCGGCAGGCTTTTGCGGTTTTTCACATAATACATTGCATAGCAAACGGCCATAAACGGAACGCCGCAATACAGTGCGATTCTTTGATTCGGATCAAAGGCAATGCCAATGACGGAAGCCAGGCATAACAGAAACGCTGCAATCGGCACGATCGGATACAAAGGCGTTCTGTATTTCAAATCAGTAACTTTGTTTCCCGCTTCGATATAACGTTTTCTGAACATGAATTGAGATGCAGCGATTCCCATCCACACGACAACGACAGCAAAACCGGAAATCGACACGAGCACAACGTATACAGTGTCTGGTGCAAATACACTGGACAGCAGCGACAGAATGCCGCCGATCATGCTGAACACCAGCGCGTTAAACGGGGTTCCTTTTGACGTCAGCTTTGCAAATGTCGGATGAAGCGTTTTTTCTTTTGATAAAGACCACAGCATCCGGGAAGAAGCGTAGAGTCCGGAATTAGCCGCTGACAGGATCGCTGTCAGGATAACAAAGTTCATGAGATCGGCCGCGTATGGTACACCGACTCTATCAAAGACAGCGACAAACGGGCTTTTGATGACACCTGCATCTTGAATCGGAATCAGCCCTGACAGCACAAAAATTGTTCCGACAAAGAAGAGTGAGAGGCGCCAGACCGTTGTTTTAATCGCTTTTGGTATCGTCTTGTCCGGATCAACACTTTCACCCGCTGCGATTCCGATCAGTTCCGTTCCCGAAAAGGCGAAATTGACGGACAGCATCGTCATCAATATCGGAACAAATCCATTGGGAAAGAGCCCGCCTTCCGCCGTGAAGTTAGACAGCATCGGAGCGGCTTCTCCGCCTTTGATGGGGATGAGGCCGAACATGGCAGAACCGCCTAAAAGAATAAATAATATGATGGCTAATACTTTGATGCTGGAAAACCAAAATTCTGATTCAGCGAAAAACCTGACCGAAAATGCGTTAAGCAAGAAAATGAACAGTGCAAATACGGCACTCCACATCCAAACCGACGTATGGGGAAACCAGCGTTGCATTAACAGGCCGGCTGCTGTGAATTCCGATCCCAATGCCACGGTCCATGTCAGCCAGTACAGCCAAGCGACCGTAAAGCCGGTGCCAGGCCCTATGTATTTGGCTGCATAGGTGTGAAAGGCGCCGGTCACAGGCATGGCGACTGACAGCTCACCGAGGCATAGCATGACCAGATAGACAATTCCGGCCCCGACTAAGTAGGCAAGTATCGTTCCAGCGGGGCCTGCCTGCTGAATGGTATAGCCAGAGCTTAAAAACAGTCCTGTTCCGATGACACCTCCTAAGGAAAGCATAAAGAGGTGCCGGCTTTTCATACTTCTCTGAAAGGTTGTCTCATTCTTGTTGTGAGCAGAGTCCATCTTTTTCCAACTTTCTATCGGCGATTTATTTCCTTCCTAATAAAAAATCTCATGTCAGGTAGTGACACGAGACTCCGGCGAACCGGCTTTAAGTTAGAATATACAAACAATTCCGATAAGTCAAGTTGTTTTTAAAGAGCGGACCCAAGCCGCGATTTCTTGAATATCTTCGGGTTTTGTCCGGCAGCAGCCGCCGATCAGCTTCGCACCTTTTTCATGCCAGATGCGGGCGCTTGCCCCGTAAGATTCTGCGCATGCTGCGCCGTTCCACGTTTTAGTTCCCGGATCATATTGCTCACCTGAATTCGGGTAGACGATGATCGGCTTTGACGTGTTCTTTTTTAACTCCTCTATCAAGGAAGAAATATGCTGAAGCGGCGTACAATTGATGCCGAGCGCTGCAATTTGGCGATGTTCATCAAGCCAAGCCGCGCAGTCAGCGGCCGGTGTTCCGTCACTGATATGCAGGCCGTCTTTGGCACTGAAGCTGATCCACGCATACGTTTCGGGAAATTCCTTCAACAGCCGCACAATCGCTTTTGCTTCAGTCAGACACGGGATCGTTTCGCATGCCAAAACATCAGCTCCGGCTTCAATCAGCGCTTTCATCCGGGGACGATGAAATTCAATCAGTTCATCTTCTGATATTGCATAGTTGCCGCGATACTCAGAACCATCTGCAAGATAAGCGCCATAAGGGCCTACAGAAGCCGCAATGATCGGTTTTGGCCGATTCAAACGGTTCTCTTCAAACGACCAAAATTCATCACGTGCTTCAGCTGCGATGCTGACGGACAACTCGATGAGCCGGCGTGCTTCCGCTTCGCTCAGCCCGCGTGCGGCAAAGCCTTCAAATGTGGACTGATAGCTGGCGGTGATCGCACAATCGGCACCTGCTGCGAAATAATCAGTATGAACTTGTTTAATCAGGTCCGGCTCTTCCATCAGGATTTTTGCCGACCACAGACTGTCGTTCAAGTCACAGCCCTTGCGTTCAAGCTCGGTCGCCATGGCGCCGTCTAGCACAATAAGCGGGAATGTATCTAGTATGTGTTGGATAGGATTCATAGAATGTACCGATGCCTTCTTTCAGATTTTTTAAAAAGATATGAAAATCGTAATGGAGGCTTACGTGTTTGTCAATAAACGCAAATAGAGAAAGGTGTTCAGCCCATATGTCTGAACACCTCTTTTTTATGATATTTGTTTGTTGTGTGAGTCTGACGATGTATCAGAAAGCGGCCAGCATTCAATGCCGTTGTGGTTTTTGAGCACATCTTTATAGAAGACCGGATCTTTGCCAGCTTTTTTCTGGCGTGTATAGTCCTTCAGCGCTGTAAAAACGACCTTTGATAATAAGAAAATTGCTATTAAATTCACGACGACCATCAAGCCCATGAACAAATCAGCAAGATCCCAGACGAGCTGGACTTTGGCGACACAGCCAAACACAATCATCGCCAGCACGCCGATACGGTAAACGAATATCAGTTTTTTGCTTTTGTTCAAAAAGCCAATATTGGTTTCGCCATAATAATAGTTTCCGATTAAAGCACAGAATCCGAATAACAAAATCAGAATGGCGAGAAAGCCTGATGCCCATGATCCGACATGGGAGCTTAGAGAGGCTTGTGTCAAGGCGATTCCGCTCAGACCCGGAGTATGATAGGCATCCGAAAACAGAATGATAAAGGCGGTGCTTGTACAAATGACCAGTGTATCAGTAAGCACACCAAAAGCTTGGATCAGCCCCTGTTTGACGGGATGGCTTGTTGTGGCGGTGGCAGCGGCATTCGGTGCGCTCCCCATTCCCGCTTCGTTTGAAAAGATTCCCCGTCTGACGCCTTGCATGAGTGCCGCGCCCAAAGCCCCGCCGGCGGCCTGGTCAAAACCAAACGCATTTTTCACGATTAGCGCAAGCACATCTGGCAGCTGCGTAATGTTGGTGAAAATGACGAAAAACGCAACTCCGATATACAGAACAGCCAATACGACGACAATGGATTCAGCCAATTTTGCAATGCGCTTGACTCCGCCGAAAATGATCGTGCCGAATACAGCAATTAAAATGAGTCCCAATGTCAGGCGGTTTGTGCCGAACGCGTTTTCAAAGGCAAGGCTGACTGTATTGGATTGAACCGAGTTGAAGACGATACCGAACGATAGGGTGATTAACACAGCGAACAGCGCGCCCATCCACCTTTTGTTCAGCCCTTTTTCCATGTAATACGCCGGCCCGCCGCGGAAGCCGTTTACATCTTTCACTTTATAAATCTGAGCCAGTGTGCTTTCCACAAAGCTGGATGCTGATCCGATAATGGCGATAATCCACATCCAGAAGATTGCACCGGGCCCGCCGAGTGCAATGGCGATGGCAATGCCCGTAATATTTCCCGTTCCGACACGGGCTGCCATGCTGATGCAAAAAGCTTGAAACGGAGAAATGGTGTTTTTCGACCGGGAAGCAGCACCTTCTCTTAACACTCTCACCATTTCTTTCAACATGCGAACCTGTAAAAACTTAAGCCTGAACGTAAAATAGATTCCAAGAGAAAGAAGCAATACAATTAATAGCTTTGACCACAAAAGATCATTTGCGATACCGACGATATGTTCCAGGATTTGCTGCATACAATCACCTCTTTTTTATGTTTAAAAAATACTGAGTTCCCACTCCTGTGCCATATGCTTCAGCAGCATACCGCCAGTGAGGCTGTTACCGTATTCATCAATTGCAGGCCCGTAAATGCCGATGCCGCATCCGGATTGAAAAGGCTGTTCTCTTCTGGCGCTTGGAGGCACCAGCGCCATGATGCCGCCGGAGACGCCGCTTTTGGCCGGCACGCCGACAAACGCCGCATATTTGCCTGAAGCGTTGTACATGCCGCACGTCAGCATTAACGCCTTGGCCAATTTTGCCACATCTTTTGGAATCACCTGCTCGCGTCGAATCGGATGATACCCGTCATGAGCAAGGATCAGGCCGATCAACGCAATATCTTCTGTGGTGCTCTCCATAGCGCATTGCTTCAAGTACACCTCAAGTGTTTCTTCTACTTCAGCTTCTAAAAAGTTTGTTTCTTTTAAATAGTAGGCCAGCGCTCTGTTGCGGTGGGCGGTTTCCCATTCAGAACGAAATACTTCCTCATGAATTCTCGGCCGTTTTCCTATCAAAGTTTCCATCACCGAGTAAAGAAACTCGAGCTTTTCGTATGCCGATTCTCCGGGAAGAATCGAAGCGATGGTGAGGGCGCCCGCGTTGATCATGGGATTGAAGGGCTTTCCCGGCTTGTTGATTTCGAGCCGAATAATTGAATTAAAGGCGTCGCCTGTCGGTTCGACATCTACGCGGTCCAGCACATAGGGAATGCCGCGGCTCATGCAGGCGGCGATAAAGCTGATCACTTTGGAAATGCTTTGCAGGGTAAAAGGGACGTTCCAATCGCCGGCATGTATCATCGTTCCGTCAGGCTCCAATATACAAATGCCGAGCTGTGAGTCATTGACTTTTCCTAAAGCGGGGATATAGTTTGCACTTTGTCCATTGGCGGCAAAGGGGCGATAATGCTCAACCCATTGATGCAGCTGTGACGCCGGGTTTATTTCTTTCAGAGTCTCTTTTATCAATTCTTTCATCGAATTCCTCCTCACTGATTTTCTTCTTTAAGGACTGAGGTTTATCAAAGCGAAGGCTGAAGGGGCGTTAAACGCTTTCATAAAAGCGGATGGTATATTTACTGTATAATGGCGACTACAGAATCATACAAAATACGACAAAAACATTTTGAAAATAAGCAGTAAGATTTATAAAAACCTGATTTTCTGGGTCAAAAGCAATTTGCAGGTTTTCTCCCGTTTCTCCAAAATAAAAAGCGAGGATGTGATCATCATAAAACTGGAACGTTTTATCGAAAAAGACGGATATATACTGGCTCTCATGCTGATTACGGTGCCGCTGGCCGGTGAACTGAAATTTTATCCCCTCAATGAAGAATTCCGGGTCAGCTTTGGCGCACCGGTTTTTTTCTTCTTTTTATCGTTGTTGCGGCATGTGCCCGCTGTGCTGCCGGGTTTTCTGACTGGAGCGGCTGTTTTTATCTTTCGCGTCTTTCTGGAATTATGGGGCGGGGGGCACAACGGATTGACTCCGATTCTGTATGACCAAGCGTCTAGCTTTTTCTTTTATATGACTTACGCCTGCCTGTTTTACATACTAAAGGCCAATCGTTTCCGTGAACGGCCGATTATGCTCGGTTTCATCGGGTTTATGATTGAAGTTGTGTCAGATTGTGTCGAGCTGGCTGTGCAATTTCTCATTTTTCATACGGTTGTCACGCCTGAGGAAATTACTGACATTGCGGTGATTGCGATTTCTCACACATTTATCGTGATGAGCTTTTATAGTGTGCTGAAGCTGTATGAAACACAATCGAGAGAAAAACAGACAAGGCAGCAGCATGAGCACATGCTGATGATCGTTTCTAATTTATATGAAGAAACGGTGCACCTAAAAAAGACTTTGAAAACGACAGAGAAAGTGACAAACGATTCGTATCAGCTCTATCGGGAAATGAAGGGCAAGGATCATCAGCTCAGCGGCAGAATCCTGAGACTGGCCGGGGAGATTCATGAAGTGAAAAAGGACAACCAGCGGATATTCGCTGGGCTTTCAAAACTGATTTCGAATGAGAGTTTGAGAGATTATATGAGGGCCTCTGATTTGCTGCAGCTCGTGATTCGAATGAATGAAAAGTACGCTGAAGCACTGGGAAAGCAGATTGATTTTTACTGCTCCATAGAGGGAGAGCATGACGAATATCACGTATTTATTGTGCTTTCGATCATTAATAATCTAACGGCAAATGCGGTAGAGGCTATGGATGAAGAGGGAATGATCAGCCTGAGGCTCCATAAGTTAAATGAGAGTATGGTAGAATTTCAGGTGGAAGACAATGGTCCCGGTATATCTGAAAAAATAGGGGAGATTGTGTTCGACCCGGGCTTTACTTCAAAATATGACGAATTCGGCACGCCTTCTACGGGAATAGGACTTTCCTATGTGAAGGAAATGGTGACTGAACTAGATGGGGATATTACGTTTAATAATCAGCAGCGGGGAGTGGTGTTTGCCATCAGGCTGCCTGTCCGGCATTTGATTCAGAAAGGGTGAACCGAAAGCTATGCGTTTTTTTATCGCTGATGATGACCGTGCGGTACGGTCAATTTTAAGGCAGATCATTGAGGACGAGGATCTTGGGGAGGCTGCTGGTGAAGCAGACGACGGAAGCCAAGTGGAAGGGCATATGCTGCAGTTCAAACAGATTGATATTTTATTAATCGATCTGTTAATGCCCGGAAGAGACGGCATTGAGACCATTCGTGAGATCCAGCATACGTACTCCGGCAAAATCGTCATGATCTCTCAAGTGGAGGCGAAGGAAATGGTCGGAGAAGCGTACTCGCTTGGCATCGAATATTTTATCCATAAGCCGATTAACCGCATTGAAATTGTTACGGTTCTCCAAAAGGTGAAGGAGCGGATTGAGCTTGAACACTCGATTGGAGCCATTCAGCATTCACTAAGCCGGCTTGTCAATCGGACTGATCGGAAAGCGCGTCCCCAGCAGAAGAGTGACAGCGGTTTAAAAGAGGCGGGAGCATTTCTGCTGTCCGAGCTGGGCATGATGGGAGAAGGCGGCGCGCAGGATCTCATGGCGGTCCTGCAGTATTTAGCAGAATACGAGCAATCCGAGCCGCACGAAAAACAAAGCCCTTCGCTAAAACAAATATTCACCCAAGTAGCCGAACGGAAGCTGGGGACAGGGGCCTCTCAGACGGAGGTCAATCGGGAAATGAAAGCCTCAGAGCAGCGTATCCGCAGAGCGATTATCCATTCGCTGCACCATTTTGCATCACTGGGGACAACTGATTTTTCGAATCCAAAATTTGAAACCTATGCGTCGAAGTTCTTTGATTTTCCGGTAGTCAGCCAGAAAATGAAAGAACTCCAATCCAAGGATGCAAAACCTCTCGCCCCTGCTAGAATAAATATGAAAAAATTCATCCACGTGTTTTTTTTGGAAGCGAAGCTTTTGCACGAGACGATGAAACAAAGAAGGATATAAACCAAACAGCCGGCTGATCCGGCTGTTTTTTTGCTGCGCAGAATCCCGGCGGGACAGCGATTTACTGTTTTTTTATAAAATATCAGAAAATAAAGATATTGACTTATTGTTTATTTGTCTTACAATTAAACAAAAGGATATATGGAAAGGAGTGGATGTGAAAGAAAGAATAATAAAGCGCTTTCAGTCAGAGGCTGTATACACAAATAACAGGAGGTTATGTTGATGAGCCGTATCAGAAAAGCACCCGCTGGCATTTTAGGTTTTCCGGTTGCTCCTTTTAACACACAAGGAAAGCTGGAGGAAGAAGCTCTTTTTCAAAACATTGAGTTTTTGCTGAAAGAGGGCTTAGAAGCGATATTTATCGCTTGCGGGTCTGGTGAATTTCAATCTCTCAGCCAGAAGGAATATGAGCAAATGGTGGAAGTCGCAGTCTCGGCAGCTGGGGGAAAGGTGCCGGTTTACACTGGGGTGGGCGGCAACCTCAGCACAGCGCTTGAATGGGCGCAGCTGTCGGAGAAAAAGGGCGCCGACGGCTACTTGATCCTGCCCCCGTATTTGGTGCATGGCGAACAGGAGGGACTGTATCAGTATGCGAAAACGATTATTGAAAGCACTGACTTGAATGCGATTCTCTATCAGCGTGATAACGCCATTCTCGCTGTAGAACAGATCAAACGCTTGACCGAATGTGAACAGCTTGTCGGTGTCAAAGACGGGGTAGGGAATATGGATTTAAATATTAACCTCGTCTATACGATCGGCGACCGCTTGGGATGGCTCAATGGAATGCCGATGGCTGAAGTGACGATGCCGGCTTACCTGCCGATCGGGTTCCACTCTTACTCTTCAGCGATTTCAAATTATATCCCGCATATTTCGCGAATGTTCTATGATGCATTGAAAAACGGAGATGCCGAGCTGGTGAAGGAAATCTATCAGCATGTGATTCTCCCAATCAACGATATTCGCAAACAACGAAAGAGCTACGCCGTATCCTTGATTAAAGCGGGGATGGAGATCATGGGGCTGAATGTAAGAAATACAGCCAGACCGCCTGTCGGCCCGGTTGAAAAAGAACATTATCAGCAATTGGAAGCGATTTTGAAGCAGGCGGCTGACCGTTTTCCGAAAAAAGCCGCAACGGTTTGACCAGAAAAAACACGAAAGGGGCAATGGGCATGTCTGTGATCACGGAACAAAACACGTATCTCAACTTTATTAACGGAGAGTGGGTTCAGTCTCAATCAGGCGATATGGTCAAGGTCGAAAACCCTGCCGACGTGAATGATATTGTCGGTTATGTACAGAATTCAACAGCTGAGGATGTGGAACGTGCCGTCGCCGCCGCCAATAAAGCCAAAACGGCTTGGAGAAAGCTGACGGGTGCCGAGCGAGGCCAATACTTATACAAAACAGCGGATATCATGGAGCGGCGCTTGGAGGAAATCGCCGCCTGTGCAACGCGTGAAATGGGCAAAACACTGCCGGAAGCTAAGGGAGAAACAGCCCGGGGGATTGCCATTCTGCGCTATTACGCCGGAGAGGGCATGCGCAAAACGGGTGACGTCATTCCGTCTACTGACAAAGACGCCCTCATGTTTACCACCCGTGTCCCGCTCGGTGTGGTCGGCGTGATTTCTCCATGGAATTTCCCTGTGGCGATTCCGATTTGGAAAATGGCGCCGGCACTGGTATACGGCAATACCGTTGTCATCAAACCGGCGACAGAAACAGCTGTGACATGCGCGAAGCTCATTGCCTGCTTTGAGGAAGCGGGGCTGCCGGCAGGGGTCATCAATTTGGTGACAGGCCCGGGCTCTGTTGTCGGGCAGGGGCTTGCTGAGCATGACGGTGTAAACGCCGTTACGTTTACCGGTTCAAATCAAGTCGGAAAAATCATCGGGCAAGCCGCTTTAGCGAGGGGAGCTAAATATCAGCTTGAAATGGGCGGCAAAAACCCTGTTATCGTAGCTGATGACGCTGACCTTGAAGCTGCGGCTGAAGCTGTCATTACGGGGGCCTTTCGTTCAACCGGCCAGAAATGCACCGCGACAAGCCGTGTCATCGTACAAAGCGGCATTTATGAGCGCTTTAAAGAAAAACTGCTCCAGCGCACAAAGGATATTACAATCGGAGACAGCTTAAAAGAGGATGTCTGGATGGGACCGATCGCCAGCAAGAATCAGCTTGATAACTGCCTGTCATACATTGAGAAAGGCAAGCGGGAGGGCGCTTCCCTTTTAATGGGAGGAGAAAAGCTGGAGAACGGAAAGTATCAAAACGGCTATTATGTTCAGCCTGCCATCTTTGACAATGTGACATCTGAGATGACGATTGCCCAGGAGGAAATCTTCGGTCCGGTGATTGTCTTGATCAAGGTTGATTCGATGGAGGAGGCGCTGGACATCGCCAATGATGTGAAGTTCGGTTTAAGTGCATCCATCTTCACGGAAAACATAGGCAAAATGCTTTCTTTCATTGAAGAAATCGATGCCGGACTGGTTCGGGTCAATGCAGAAAGCGCAGGCGTTGAGCTGCAGGCGCCTTTTGGCGGCATGAAGCAGTCGAGCTCCCACTCCCGCGAACAGGGTGAGGCGGCGAAGGACTTTTTCACAGCGATCAAAACCGTTTTTGTGAAGCCGTAATGGTGCTGGAAAGAGGCGTATGTCTCTTTCCCAGCTTTATCACAGCCAGCATATGATTCTCTACTTTGAAAAGGAGAAGATACTATGAAAAAAGACTTTGCGAGTGTTACACCGGCGGGCAAAAAAACGTCTGTGCGCTGGTTCATCGTGTTTATGCTGTTTCTTGTGACCTCTATTAACTACGCGGATCGAGCGACGCTTTCCATCACCGGAGATTCCGTCCAGCATGATTTGGGGTTGGACTCGGTCGCCATGGGATATGTCTTTTCTGCCTTTGGCTGGGCCTATGTCATCGGGCAGCTTCCGGGCGGCTGGCTGCTGGACCGTTTTGGTTCAAAGACTATCATTGCGTTAAGCATCTTTTTCTGGTCGTTTTTTACGCTGCTGCAAGGGGCGATTGGCTTTTTCTCAGCCGGCACAGCGATTATCCTGCTGTTTGCACTGCGTTTTCTGGTAGGCTTATCAGAAGCGCCTTCATTTCCCGGAAACGGCAGAGTTGTTGCCTCATGGTTTCCAAGTTCCGAGCGCGGGACAGCTTCAGCCTTTTTTAATTCAGCACAATACTTCGCAATCGTCATTTTTTCTCCTTTAATGGGCTGGCTCACCCACTCTTTCGGCTGGCATTCCGTCTTCGTTGTCATGGGGGCTGCGGGGATTCTTCTGGCTGTCATCTGGCTAAAAACGGTGTATGAACCGAAAAAACACCCAAAGATTAACGAAGCTGAGCTTGCGTACATCGAACAGGGCGGCGGGCTGATTTCCATGGATGACAGTAAAAGCAAACAAGAAACAGAATCGAAATGGCCGTATATCAAACAGCTGTTAACGAACCGCATGCTGATTGGCGTGTACATCGCGCAATATTGCATTACGACTCTCACCTATTTCTTTCTCACATGGTTTCCGGTATATTTGGTTCAGGCCCGCGGCATGTCTATTCTAGAAGCTGGGTTTGTCGCCTCCCTGCCGGCGCTGTGCGGATTTGCCGGCGGCGTGCTTGGAGGTATTGTGTCCGACATCTTACTCAAAAAAGGCCGTTCACTGACCTTTGCTAGAAAAGTGCCAATCATTGCCGGCATGCTGCTGTCTTGCAGTATGATCGTCTGCAACTATACAGCTTCAGCGTGGCTCGTCGTTGTTATTATGTCGCTCGCGTTTTTTGGAAAAGGCTTCGGCGCACTGGGCTGGGCTGTCGTGTCGGACACGTCTCCGAAAGAGTGTGCAGGACTGAGCGGCGGTTTGTTCAACACTTTCGGAAATATTGCCTCGATTACAACACCGATTATTATCGGTTACATCGTCAATGCCACAGGATCATTTAATGGCGCGCTCGTGTTTGTCGGCGCTAATGCGATTGTTGCGATCCTCAGCTATTTGCTGCTGGTCGGCCCGATTAAACGGGTCGTGTTAAAGAAACAAGAACAAGACCCCGATCAATCATTGCCTGTCTAATATTTATGAAAGCGCTTTATAAAAGGAGGAAAAAGCATGGGCTCATCAATACAAGAGCAGGTTCAAAAAGAAAAAAGATCGAATATTCCCTCAATTTCAGAAATGAAGGTGATTCCGGTTGCGGGACATGACAGCATGCTGCTGAATCTAAGCGGAGCGCACAGCCCGTTTTTCACCCGGAATATCGTAATCTTAACAGACAGCAGCGGAAATCAGGGAGTCGGCGAGGTGCCTGGCGGAGAGCATATTCGCCGCACACTGGAGCTGGCAGAGCCGCTTGTTGTCGGAGCATCCATTGGTGCGTACCAGGCGATATTGCAAAGGGTCAGAAAGCAGTTTGGCGATCAGGACAGGGGAGGACGCGGAATCCAGACGTTTGATTTGCGCACCACTGTGCACGCCGTCACCGCATTGGAAGCGGCTTTGTTGGATTTGCTTGGGAAATTTCTTCAGGAACCTGTCGCAGCTTTGCTTGGCGAAGGGAAGCAGCGCGATGAAGTAAAAATGCTTGGTTACCTTTTTTACATCGGTGACCGAAAGCGGACGACCTTGCCGTATCAAAGCGATGAGCAGTCAGATTGTGCGTGGTTCCGTCTGCGCCATGAGGAAGCGCTGACGCCGGAGGGCATTGTGCGTCTTGCCGAATCTGCACAGGAGCGCTATGGCTTTCAGGATTTCAAGCTCAAAGGCGGGGTGCTGCGGGGAGAAGAAGAAATCGAAGCTGTTACCGCCTTATCGAAACGTTTTCCAGAGGCAAGAATCACCCTTGATCCGAACGGGGCGTGGTCATTAGAGGAGGCTATCGCATTATGCAAAGGAAAGCAAGATGTGCTCGCGTACGCAGAAGATCCATGCGGGGATGAGAACGGCTACTCCGCTCGCGAAGTGATGGCTGAATTTCGCCGCGCGACAGGGCTTCCGACTGCGACAAATATGATTGCGACCGACTGGCGGGAAATGGGTCACGCGATCCAGCTTCATGCGGTGGATATACCGCTGGCTGATCCGCACTTTTGGACGATGCAAGGGTCGGTGCGGGTTGCGCAAATGTGCCATGATTGGGGTTTGACATGGGGCTCACACTCCAACAACCACTTTGATATTTCCCTTGCGATGTTTACCCATGTGGCAGCAGCGGCTCCGGGGCGCATCACGGCGATTGATACCCATTGGATCTGGCAGGACGGCCAGCGATTAACGAAACAGCCTTTTGAGATTTCCGCTGGTTGTGTCAAGGTGCCGGATAAGCCCGGACTAGGCGTTGATATTGATATGAAACAAGTGGAAAAAGCGCATGAGATCTACCGGAAAATGAATGTAGGCGCCCGAAATGACGCGATTTCTATGCAGTTCCTGATCCGCAACTGGGAATTTGACCGGAAGCGCCCGTGTCTTGTACGATAAGTTTTATTGTAAATATTGTCATATCGGCTATTTTGTCTTACAATTGAACAACTGAAGGGAGAGTTGTTCGTGTACGAAGGTTTAGAGGATTTGAAAGTCGATACAGTCAATCGGAAAACATTAGCCAAACAGGTCATCGAACGGATTGTCCATTTATTATCGAGCGGCCAGTTGAGGGCCGGAGACAAATTGCCGACAGAAATGGAACTGATGGACATTTTGCATGTCAGCAGGCCGGTGCTTCGGGAGGCGCTCAGTTCACTTGAAACGCTGGGCGTCATTACGAGAAAAACACGCGGGGGCACATATTTCAACGATAAAATCGGCATGCAGCCATTTTCCGTCATGCTTGCCTTGGCGACTGATAATCTTCCGGCAATCATTGAAGCGCGGATGGCGTTAGAACTAGGACTCGTGACGATTGCCGCAGAAAAAATCAACGAGGATGAGCTTCAGCGTTTGCAGAAGACAATCGACGATATTGCCAACAGCACTGACAATCTTTATGGTGAAGCGGATAAAGAATTCCATCGAATTATAGCGTTAAGTGCCAATAATCCCGTTGTAGAGGGGATGATTCAATCCCTCTTAATCACCCATGCGAAAATTGACAGCCAAATTCCGTACAGGGAGAGAGATGTAACGGTCGAATATCACAAAAAAATCTACGACGCCCTTGCCAATAGAGATCCTTACAAAGCGCATTACCACATGTATGAGCATCTGAAATTTGTCCGTGACAAAATTCTAAAAGGACTGGATGAAAAATAATGGTGAGACAACCGCAGTTGAAACGTAGGAGCTGCGGTTTTTTTAAAACCAATTTAGAAAACGCTTACTAAGATATGAGGAGTGATTTTCATATGGCGATGAACCTAAGGCAAAACCAAGCGCCCCTTTACATCAAAGTGAATGACACAGATAACACGGCGATTATTGTAAATGATGGAGGACTGCCAAAGGGCACTGTTTTCTCATGCGGGCTCGTCCTTGAAGAGGATGTCCCTCAAGGCCATAAGGTGGCCTTAACCGATCTCAATCAAGGGGATGAGATCGTGCGTTACGGAGAGGTGATCGGATTTGCTGATGAGACGATCAAGCGCGGAAGCTGGATACGGGAATCCCTCGTGAGAATGCCCGATCCCCCGGCGTTAGGCGATCTTCCTCTCGCAAACAGAGTGCCGAAGCCGCTGCCCCCTCTTGAAGGATATACATTTGAAGGATACCGAAATGCGGACGGCAGTGCGGGGACAAAAAATATTCTCGGCATCACCACAAGTGTTCAATGTGTCGTTGGCGTATTAAATTATGCGGTCAAACGGATCAAAGAAGAGCTGCTGCCGAAATACCCAAATGTCGATGACGTTGTGCCGCTGCATCATCAATACGGATGCGGCGTGGCGATCAATGCGCCCGACGCCGTCATTCCGATCCGCACGATTCAAAATCTCGCGAAGCATCCGAACTTCGGCGGAGAAGTAATGGTAATCGGATTGGGATGTGAAAAGCTCCTTCCGGCAAGAATTGCCTCTGAGAATGATGATGACATTCTATCGCTCCAGGATCATCAAGGTTTTGCGGCGATGATCCAATCCATTTTGGAAATGGCGGAGGAGCGGTTAATCAGGCTGAACAGCAGAACCCGTGTGACATGCCCTGTTTCAGATCTGGTTATCGGTCTGCAATGCGGCGGCAGTGATGCGTTTTCCGGCGTGACGGCGAACCCTGCCGTGGGGTATGCGGCTGATTTATTGGTTCACGCAGGTGCGACGGTTTTGTTTTCTGAAGTGACAGAGGTACGTGATGCCATTCATTTATTAACGCCTCGTGCTGTCAGTGAAGAGGTCGGACAATCGCTGATCAATGAGATGAAGTGGTATGACAGCTATCTCCGGCGGGGAGACGCAGATCGAAGCGCAAACCCTTCACCAGGCAATAAAAAAGGCGGATTATCCAATGTTGTGGAAAAAGCGTTAGGCTCGGTGGCGAAATCAGGCACTAGCCCTATCTCCGGCGTGCTCGGCCCAGGTGAAAGGGCAGAGCAAAAAGGCCTGCTGTTCGCGGCGACACCGGCAAGCGATTTTGTGTGCGGCACTCTGCAGCTGGCTGCGGGCATGAATCTGCAGGTGTTTACGACAGGGAGGGGAACACCGTACGGCCTGGCGGCTGCACCGGTGCTGAAAGTATCGACGCGGCATTCATTATCAGAGCATTGGGCGGATTTAATCGATATCAATGCGGGCCGAATCGCGACAGGAGAGGCCAGTATCGAAGATGTAGGCTGGGAAATCTTCAGAACGATTTTGGATGTGGCAAGCGGCCGCAAACAAACGTGGGCTGACCGTTGGGGCCTTCATAATGATTTGTGCTTGTTCAATCCTGCTCCAGTGACTTGATTCATTTTTTATAGCGAAGAGATGGAATATGCTGTAAAATGCAATTAACGTCTAGGAAACGGAGGGGTTACAGCATGGCATTCATTAGATTCCGAGTGACACGAATTCAATAGTGAACAAATCTCGCCTGAATGAGGGAGAATCGGGATGAATCCGCCTATGTATGAGCCCTTATATGGTTATCAAAAAAGAGGGTGGCGATGCCTGCCTTCTTTTTTTGTGCCTTCAATATCCCTTCTCTCTACTTCAGGCCGGAGCATGAGAAAGGGGAAATGGGGATGACAAACCTTGCCGAAAAACAGCTAATTACAGAGATTGTCGGGCTTGCACGCAGCCAAGGTTTGACGGTTCATTCTAAGAACGCGCAATTGAATGAAACCGGAATGGACTTTCAAGTTGTATTTGCCGAGGACGATACAGGTATGCAATGGGTGCTGCGAAAGCCGCGTCGCAGGGATGTTGTGGAAAGAGCATCTGCGGAAGACAAAACGCTTGCCTTTCTCCGCGCGAATCTTACAGCTGATGTGCCGGATTGGAGAATTCACACACCGGAATTGATCGCTTACCCAATGTTAAAAGGAACGCCGGCGGCTGAAATTGATTTGGAACAGAAACAATATGTATGGAACATGAATCATCAGCCGCCATCAGACGATTTTGTTCATACACTTGCCGGCATACTGGCGGAATTACATGACACAAATCAAACAGCTGCCGGACAATCGGGAATAGAAGTGATAAAGCCAGAAGATTTCAGGCAAATGACAGCAGACTCTATGGTTGATGTGAAAAATAAGCTTGGTGTATCTAGTCAGCTTTGGGAAAGATGGCAAACGTGGATAAATGATGATGCATACTGGCCTGGTTTTTCTGCACTGATACACGGCGATCTCCACCCGCCGCATATTCTTATTGACCAAAATGAACGTGTCACAGGGCTTCTGGATTGGACAGAAGCGAAGGTTGCCGATCCAGCCAAGGATTTTGTTCTTTATCAAACCATTTTCGGGGAAAAAGAAACTGCCCGTTTACTTGAACACTATGATCGAGCAGGCGGCCGGATATGGGCAAAAATGCAGGAGCACATTTCAGAGATGCAGGCGGCGTATCCGCTGGAAATCGCCAAGCTCGCTCTGCAAACACAGCAGGAGGAGCACGTTGATATGGCGCTTGAAGCACTCGGTGTAACATCGGATTAAGAATTGACTTCATTTCATGAACCAAGTATTATAAACTTTACAAATAATAGAACGGAACAACAATCGTGAGGAAGAGTAAGTACGCATCAGAATGGAGGTTCAGAGAGTCGGTGGCAGGTGTGAACCGATCCTCCCCTGATGCTGAATGGGCTTCTGAATTGCTTTGCTGAACGGATAGTAGGCGATGCCGGGTTTCTCTCCCCGTTACCAAGAGAGGAGTATTGAAACATAGGTTTTCTGTACTTAGAGTGAACGGCTGTATAGCTGTTAATAAAGGTGGTACCGCGAGACCCTCGTCCTTTGCATAGGATGGGGGTTTTTTTGTGTTTCTTAAAGGAGGTGACGGCCAATGGACGATGGCTGGTGGTGCATAGCAGATGAATAGGAAAGGAGGATGTCAAATGGTCATTGCAACTGATGATCTTGAGGTCGCATGTCCTAAATGTGAAAGAGCGGGAGAAATTGAAGGAACACCATGCCCGGCCTGCAGCGGGAAAGGTGTTATTCTGACTGCCCAAGGATATACGCTTCTCGATTTTATCCAAAAGCATTTGAATAAGTAAAGGAGAATAGCTGAGTTGAGATGAGAGAAGAAGAGAAGAGGAAGTTTCGCGAGGCCGCTTCAGGTACAATTTTTTTGCTGATCGGAACGGTTTGTTTTGCGTCTAAGTCAATTTGGATTAAATGGGCCTATCAAATGGGTGCTGAGCCAGACGCGGTGTTGTTATACAGACAGCTGTTTGCTGTTCCGCTGTTTTGGCTGATTTTCTTGTTTTACCGTCCTTCAATGCCAGACGGCAATAAAAAAGGAGACCTAGTGAAGGCCTGTGTCGCGGGCGTGTTTTGTTTTTTTCTGTCTCCCTTGCTTGATTTTATCGGGCTGAACCATGTATCCGCAATGGTTGAGCGTATTTTGCTTATGAGCTGTCCGATATTTGTAATCCTATTTACAGCGTGTCGTGATCGGAATATGGTTACAGTTCAGGACCTTTTCACAGTGCTGGCGGTCATGTTCGGACTTTTCTTAGCGTTGGGCGGCTGGGATGCTGAGCTTTTTCAGGCGAATATGATTGGCGCTGCATTCATTTTGTTATCCTCGGCCGTCTATGCTGGTTATCTTGTTCTTTCCGGGCGGCTCGTCCATCAAATCGGAGGCATCCGTCTTAATGCATACGGGATGACAGCAGCCGGAGCGGCCATGATGCTTTACACAGGGATCAAATCGGCGGCTGGCATGAATACGCCAATAGCAGCATACCCGCTTGCTATGTACGGTGTTTTTGCGGTCATTGCAGTCGCTACCACTGTGATTCCATTTGTGCTAATGCTTGAGGGGATTAAACGAATCGGGGCGCAGCGGGCCGCCGTCATTTCAATGGCAGGGCCTGTCCTGACGATTTTCTTTGGGGCTTTATTTCTTGATGAACGGCTTCGGCTTATTCAAGCCATCGGATGTGGTGCCGTATTCTTTGTCATTACGGTGATGGAATACAGGAAGCTGAAAACAGGAAAAAATGAATAATTTTTATAAAACACACACGTTTTTCAATTACAATAAGTGTAATTACGTGTGTGTTTTTTGATTTTGTAAAGGTTAGGTGAGAAGATGCAGAGCATATTGCTTGTGGAAGACGACCACTCAATCAGTGAAATGGTGGATCATTATTTAACAAAAGAAGGCTTTCGGATTGTACATGCTTTCGACGGAGAAGAGGGCATCCGGCTGTTTCAGCAGAGTTCATACGATTTGATCCTCCTCGATATCATGCTCCCGAAGCTGAACGGCATGGATTTTCTGAAAATCATCCGGGAAAGAAGCAATATACCGGTCTTAATGATTTCGGCAAAAGACGGAGAGGTTGACAAGGCATTGGGATTGGGTTTTGGGGCGGATGATTATATCGCCAAACCGTTTTCGATGATTGAGCTGACAGCAAGAGTAAAAGCCGCGATACGAAGGGCGACGCAATATTCAGCAGAGGAACCGGCTGAGAATAAGGTGATCCGGATTCACCAGCTTGCGATCGATATAGACAATGTCTCAGTTATGAAAAATGGAGAACCGCTTCAGCTGACATCAACAGAATGGCAGCTGCTGTGTCTATTTGCGGCAAATCCTAAAAAAGTGTTTACGAAAGAACAAATCTACCGTTCTGTCTGGAATGAAGAGTATTTTGGCGATCAAAACATTATTAACGTACATATGCGGCGGCTTAGAGAAAAGATTGAAGATGACCCCTCCTCCCCTCAATATATTAAAACGCTATGGGGCATCGGTTATAAATTAGGAGAGTTTTAGAATGACAGTGCTATGGATGGCCGCCGTCATCGTTCTGGCGTGCCTGAATGTGATTCAATTCATAATGAAAAAGAAGCGAGACGGGAATTTGGCATATATGGCAGAACAGCTTGGCTCCATGCTCAGGCAGGATTCGGCGGGGCGAATTTTGCTTCCTACAGACGATCAAGCGCTCAAAGACTTGCTTGTTAACATCAATCTTTTCCTTGAGAATCGTCAGCAGATCAGTGCCCGGTTTGCGAAAACAGAGCATTCCATGAAGCGAATGCTGACCAATATGTCGCACGACCTGAAAACGCCGTTAACGGTCATTCTCGGTTATATCGAAACCATCCAAAGTGATCCGAATATGCCAGACGAAGAGCGGGAAAGATTGCTGGGGAAGCTCCGCCAGAAAACAAATGAACTCATTCAGATGATCAATTCCTTTTTTGATTTAGCGAAATTAGAATCTGAAGATAAAGACATCCCAATCACCAAAGTACATATGAACGACATATGCAAACGCAATATCCTGCATTATTATGACGCAGTTCAGTCTAAAGGCTTTCGTGCAGCCATTGATATCCCGGATACGCCGGTGTATGCGCAGGCGAATGAAGAGGCTCTGGACAGAATCCTGCAAAACCTATTGTCAAATGCGATTCAGTATGGCGCGGCCGGCAAGTTAATCGGACTGACGCTGTCATATGATGAGACGAACATTGCCATCACCATATGGGATCGCGGAAAAGGGATAAGTGAAACCGATCAGCAGCGGGTGTTTGAAAGGCTGTACACACTTGAAGAATCCAGAAATAAAGCATTTCAAGGAAGTGGTCTCGGTTTAACCATCACAAAGCGGCTTACAGAAAAAATGGGGGGCGCTATATCTGTCAAAAGCAAGCCGTACGAACGGACTGCATTTACGATCACATTGAAACGCATGACATTTTAAACGTAAGAATTTCGTAAGGTTTGAGAAATAAAAATGACAGGGCTCGCCGCTACAATAGAAAACAGGAAAAGAGAGGGAAGGAGAAACAAATTTGACTTATATCGTACAAACAAACGGACTGACCAAAACGTATCAGGGCAAAGAGGTTGTATCCGATGTCAGCATGCATATTAAAAAAGGTGAAATCTATGGCTTCCTCGGCCCGAACGGCGCGGGGAAAACAACTATTATGAAAATGCTGACTAGCCTTGTTAAACCGACAAGCGGTGAAATCAGCATCCTTGGGAATAAGCTCACCCACACGTCATATGAGGTGCTGGGGAACATCGGCAGCATGATTGAATATCCGATTTTTTATGAAAACCTGACAGCTGAAGAAAATTTAGAGCTGCATTGTGAATACATGGGATACCACAATAAAAAAGCCATTCAAGAAGTGCTGGATATGGTGAATTTAAAACAAACCAACGAGCAGCACGTCAAAACCTTTTCGCTCGGAATGAAGCAGCGCCTTGGAATTGCGCGTGCCATCCTCACAAAGCCGGATCTGCTTATTCTGGATGAGCCGGTGAATGGGCTTGATCCTCTCGGCATTAAAAAAATCAGGCAATTGTTTCAAGTGCTGAGCAAAGAATACGGGATGACACTGTTGATCTCAAGCCACTTGCTGAGTGAAATCGAACAAATTGCGGACACGATTGGCGTCATTCGGGACGGCAGACTGATTGAAGAGGTATCAATGGAGGATGTCAGAGGCCAGAACACTGAATACATTGAGCTTGTTACATCGAATCAGACAAAGGCCTGCTTTGTGCTTGAGAAAGAGCTGCATTTAACGAACTTTAAAATCTTAAATGAGAAAACGATTCGAATTTACGAGGCTGAAGCCTCTCAGTCTGACATATCCAAAGCGTTGATTTTGAATGATGTAGACATTGAATCAATGAACAAAAAGTATACGTCGCTGGAGGATTATTTTATCAACTTGATCAACGGCAATAGCATCAGTGCGTAAAGGAGGAGAGACACGTTGATGAATTTGATCAGAATTGAATTAAGAAAAATGAAAATAGGCTGGTATGTCAGAGGCGCCCTCATTGCCAACCTGATTATTATGGGCTTTTTATGGCTGATCAGTTATTCCGAAAAAGCTGATGGCGGGGTTTCGTTCCAAAGCATGGAGGAAGCGTTTCTCATCATCGGCACCTTTGTCAGATCAGTATTTATCATTTTTGGCGCAGTGCTGATCGCAAAATTGGTGATTTCGGAATATAAAAACAAAACCATTCTTGTGATGTTCACGTACCCGATCAGCCGTAAAAAACTGCTTACAGCTAAGCTCATGATCGCGGCCGGACTGACGTTTATCACGATTTTACTTTCGAATATACTCATAGCCGCAGTTTTCTTTGGGTTGAACTCGATATACCATTTTACACCAGGTGAGTTAACTTCTGAAATCATTTCTCAGCAGGCGGTAAAAATGGCGGTTTTCACTTTTGGCGCCGCTGGAACGAGTTTAGTTCCCATCTTTTTTGGGATGCGTAAACACTCCGTTCCAGCAACCATCATTTCGTCTATAGTGATTGTAACACTCACTAGTCAAACAAGTCCGGGCTTCTCAATTTCATCTGTTGTGTATATCCCATTATTTCTAGCAGCCCTCGGTTTCATTTTTTCCTGTTTGGCGATTAGGAATGTAGACAAACAGGATGCTTGAAATAACGCGCCCGCAAAATCACAAAAGGCCGATGCTGTCAGCGCCGGCCTTTCTATTATGAGTCTGTTCTTGTTTCAAGATAATGCTTCTTGCCAATCTCTTTGCTCATCATATAGAAATGGAAGCAATATTCACCGATTGCCATGGCGATCGCGCCGAATAAAGCCGCCAACGCAACTTCACCGCCAGTCATCCCCAGGGAGAGCGGCATGCCCATCAGCCAGATCACGAGAAAGGCCAAGCCAAAATCAGCCAAAGTTGCAATCATATTATTCCATCTCGGCAATACATACAGATCCCCAAGCAAATAAGAAATAACCCCTAACACTATCGTCATTAACAGCGTATCTCCAAACGTGAAACCAAAGCCCAGACCAAGCACCAGATACAACACAATAATCGTCATAATACCTTTAATCGCGAGCGCTTTCACATGTGTCATTGCATTTCCTCCTTTTGTCAGTTGATTTGTTATGTATAATTCCTCAAATGTAAAAACTTAAACCTTATTTCGTACTTTTTCGGATCCATATATAGGAGGAGATCACAGTGATGCTGATGTTTATGCTTTTCGGAGGCGGGTGCAAAAATTGCTGGGAGAGGGGGGCCAGCGCCCATACGTCAGCGGAAATTGCGGCGGCCGTCTCGCACCAGACGCTGCCTTGACGGCCAACCGCCCATTTTTCTTTGCAGCAAACAAAATGTTTGGTGTTTTTAGATGAATTAATTTTAAAACTTCTCCTGTCCCTCCGTCATCACTTCTGAAGTAATGAAATATGATGAAAAGAGATCAAGGGGAGGTGACGTGATGGCGGTCGTGAGAGCAACGAGTGCGGATGTCGATTTGATGGCAAGGCTGCTCAGAGCGGAAGCGGAAGGCGAAGGCAAGCAGGGGATGCTGCTTGTCGGCAACGTTGGAATTAATCGGCTGCGGGCGAATTGCTCAGATTTTAAAGGCCTCCGCACCATCAGGCAGATGATTTATCAGCCACACGCGTTTGAGGCTGTGACTCATGGATATTTTTATCAAAGGGCGCGAGATAGCGAGCGTGCCCTTGCACGCCGGTCGATTAATGGTGAAAGGCGCTGGCCTGCAAAATTTAGTTTATGGTACTTCAGGCCGGAGGGAAACTGTCCCGCCCAGTGGTATAACCAGCCGTTTGTGGCCAGGTTTAAGTCACACTGCTTTTATCAGCCGACGGCGGAGACGTGTGAAAATGTATATAACACATTTTAGAGACTGGACACCGTTCAAATTGAACGGTGTTTTTCTTTGAAGAAATGCAATGGAAAATATTCCCGTGAAAAGAACTGACGGAGATGACAGAATGGCAACAATCGACCTGCAAAAGTGTAAAGATCGTACTGGAGAAACAGCAATTAACGAAGGTGATGGCTCGTGTCGGACTGGTTCTTGATATTTCGGGATTGATGAGATTGCTTTACAAAAACGGAACGGTTCAACATGTGGTGGAGCGGAATGTGGTGGAGCGGAATTTGGCAGTGGCTGATCAGTTTGATAGTTGCTGGATGTATGTGTGTATGATAATGAATATTCCCGATAAAAGCCAGTTTCAGAAAAGGATTTTTCGGGCTATGTCGAGCGTGGAATTTAAAATAATGACCGCTTGCATAAATTCGGCAGAAATGATGAGCCGCCGGTCATGAAGGACATGTTGCGCAAATATGTTGCGGAGGAACCGAGCTCGTATCCCGCTTTCATTGTTTTTATCAATGACGGAGGCTGTAAAAAGTCAATCAAACCAATTATTGAAGCCTCCTTTGATAAAACGGTGTTCTGGCAGTTTGGCGGCATTGGAAAATTGATTTTCTCAATAAACTCCATACGCTAGAAAGGCGTGGCGTTGGTAACACGAACATCCTGCATATCGAAGAAATTGACCGCATTTCTGATGATGAGCTTTATGATGCTCTGCCCTGCTGAATTTCCATTTTGGCTGAAAGAAGCGATGGAAAAAGGAATTGTAAGAGATCAAGAGCCCCCTGCTGAAAACCCGAAAAAGAAGGGCTTTTTCAGCAGATTGTTTTCGAAATAACTGATAAGGCACTGAGCCATTCTGCGAAATGGCTCGGTGTTTTTGTTTTTTTAAGATCATGTGAAGAAAAATAGGCCGAATGGGCGGCTTGCAAACGACAGGATATGCAGAAAACGCGTCATTCAGCCAGCTTTCGGCATGTTTCAGCGGCAGGCTTGTGAGGGAAGACCTGTTTTTGATGTTCATCGCTTACAATCGGTTCACACTTCTTCACAGTCGTTTAACAATGATTTCCTATAATGGAGACGATCAATGAGAAGAGAGGGGATCTTGAATGGCATACGACAGTCGTTTTGATGAATGGGTACAGAAACTGAAAGAGGAAAGCTTTCAAAACAATACGTTTGACCGCCGCAAATTTATTCAAGGAGCGGGGAAGATTGCAGGACTTTCTCTTGGATTAACCATTGCCCAGTCGGTTGGGGCCTTTGAAGTAAATGCTGCGCCTAAATTCTCAAGCTATCCGTTTACATTAGGGGTAGCGTCAGGTGATCCGCTTTCTGACAGTGTCGTGCTCTGGACGCGCCTGGCACCAGATCCGCTGAATGGCGGGGGAATGCCGAAGCAAGCGGTGCCTGTCAAATGGGAGGTTGCAAAGGATGAGCATTTTCGCAAAATCGTAAGAAAAGGCACTGAAATGGCTAAACCGAGTCTTGCCCATTCCGTTCATGTGGAAGCGGACGGGCTTGAGCCGAACAAAGTGTACTATTACCGTTTCAAAACCGGACATGAACTAAGCCCTGTCGGAAAAACAAAAACACTGCCTGCCCCTGGCGCCAATGTGCCGCAAATGACCTTTGCGTTTGCTTCCTGCCAGCAATATGAGCATGGATATTATACGGCCTACAAGCATATGGCGAAGGAAAAGCTTGATCTTGTCTTCCATCTCGGTGATTACATATATGAATACGGGCCAAATGAGTATGTATCAAAAACGGGCAATGTCCGCACGCACAACAGCGCGGAAATCTATACGCTGCAAGACTATCGAAACCGTCACGCCCAATACCGCTCTGATGCCAATCTTAAAGCAGCACATGCTGCGTTCCCTTGGGTTGTGACATGGGATGACCATGAAGTCGAAAACAACTATGCCAATAAAATACCGGAAAAAGGACAGTCGGTTGAAGCATTTGTGCTCCGCCGCGCGGCAGCATATCAGGCATACTATGAACATATGCCGCTCCGCATTTCATCTTTGCCGAATGGCCCGGATATGCAGCTGTACCGGCACTTTACGTACGGAAACCTGGCGTCCTTCAATGTGCTTGATACCCGCCAGTACAGGGATGACCAAGCCAATAACGACGGCAATAAGCCGCCTTCTGATGAATCGCGCAATCCGAATCGGACCCTGTTAGGAAAAGAACAGGAGCAGTGGCTCTTCAACAATTTGAGCAGCTCGACCGCTCACTGGAATGTGTTGGCGCAGCAAATTTTCTTTGCGAAATGGAATTTTGGGACAAGCGCAAGCCCGATCTACAGCATGGATTCTTGGGACGGCTATCCGGCTCAGCGCGAACGAGTTATCAATTTCATTAAAAGCAAAAATCTGAATAATGTTGTCGTACTGACAGGTGATGTACACGCAAGTTGGGCATCGAATTTGCATGTCGATTTCGAGAAGACAAGTTCAAAAATATTCGGAGCCGAATTTGTCGGAACCTCGATCACTTCCGGAGGAAACGGCGCAGATAAGCGGGCGGATACAGACCAAATTCTAAAAGAAAATCCGCACATCAAGTTCTTTAACGACTATCGCGGATATGTCCGATGTACAGTGACGCCTCACCAGTGGAAAGCCGACTATCGGGTGATGCCGTTTGTAACCGAGCCGGGCGCAGCCATTTCCACGCGGGCTTCATTCGTTTACCAGAAAGACCAAACTGGGTTGAGAAAGGTATCATCTACAACAATCCAAGGCGGGGTGAAGCAATCCGATGAGGTCGAAGAGGATCGTTTCTTTGCGCACAACAAAGCCCACGAGAAACAAATGATTAAGAAGCGTGCAAAAATCACGAATTAAGGAGTGAAAATTATGTTTTCAAACATTGGAATACCGGGCTTGATTCTGATCTTCGTCATCGCCCTCATTATTTTTGGCCCTTCCAAGCTGCCGGAAATCGGACGAGCCGCCGGACGGACATTGCTGGAATTTAAAAGTGCCACAAAATCACTTGTGTCTGGTGATGAAAAAGAAGAGAAATCAGCTGAGCTGACAGCGGTGAAGCAGGACAAAAACGCGGGCTGAGTGCTGAGGAGGCAGACACCGGGTCTGCCTCTTTTTTTTATGAAAGGGAGGGCTTTTTTGAATGGATAAAAAAGAAACCCATCTGATCGGGCATTTAGAAGAGCTTCGCCGCCGGATGATCATAACCCTCGCGGCATTTCTTCTATTTCTCATCACGGCTTTTTTATTTGTACAGGACATTTATGACTGGCTGATCAGGGATTTGGACGGAAAGCTGGCTGTGCTTGGTCCGAGTGAAATTCTTTGGGTGTATATGATGCTTTCCGGTATTTGTGCCATTGCGGCTTCTATCCCTGTTGCCGCGTACCAGCTGTGGCGTTTCGTTGCCCCGGCGCTGACGAAAACGGAGCGCAAGGTGACGCTCATGTACATACCAGGTTTATTTGCGTTGTTTTTGGCGGGCATCTCCTTCGGATACTTTGTCTTGTTTCCAATCGTGCTCAGCTTTTTGACTCATTTATCCTCGGGCCATTTTGAAACGATGTTTACGGCTGACCGCTACTTCAGGTTTATGGTGAATTTGAGCCTGCCGTTCGGCTTCTTGTTTGAGATGCCCTTGGTGGTGATGTTTTTAACAAGACTGGGCATCTTAAATCCCTACAGACTAGCCAAAGCGAGAAAGCTGTCCTATTTTCTGCTGATCGTTGTGTCCATATTGATTACACCGCCGGATTTCATTTCTGATTTTCTCGTGATGATCCCGCTTCTTGTCCTGTTTGAAGTAAGTGTCACCCTATCAGCGTTTGTCTACAAAAAGAGGCTTAGGGACGAAACGGCGGCCGCTTAGTGCAGCGCACCGCCTGGTGACTTCACATCCTCATCATATTGTACGGCCGTAACAGCGGCGATTCTCAATGCCCGGACAATCGTGTCGAGGCTGAGGCTCGGCGCTGTTTTGTCTGTTGTTTGCTCCGGAATGTAAGGAATATGAATAAACCCTCCGCGAATGTGCGGAGCTGTCCGGCTAATGTGATCCATTAATCCGTAGAACAAATAGTTGCATACAAAGGTTCCCGCTGTATACGAAACAGCGGCCGGAATGCCGTTTCCCTTCATTTTTTCAGTCATTCGTTTCACGGGAAGTCCCGTCCAGTAAGCGGCGGGCCCGTCTGGAGAAATCTCCTCATCAATTGGCTGCTGTCCTTCGTTATCGGGGATTCGCGCATCTGCAAGGTTGATCGCCACTCGTTCCGGTGTGACCTGCATCCGCCCTCCGGCTTGGCCGATACAAATCACGATATCTGGCTGATGTTTTTGAATGGCTTGGCGCAGAGTGTCCAGAGCGGATCTAAAGACGGTTGGAATTTGTTCCGCTGTAATGATGGCTTCATCCGTCTCGAAACCATTAAGACGTTTTGCCGCTTCCCATGATGGATTGACGGTTTCTTTGTCAAAAGGGTCAAAGCCTGTGATCAGCACTTTTTTTCTCATCTACTCATCTCCTTTTTCTTTTATTCTATTGTTTATTTATGGGTTTTTCATCAAAATAATGTAAAGGAGTGAATCATAATGGCACATTTGCCGGAGCAGTATCGCCAGTTATTCCCAACCTTGCAGACACATATGATGCTTGCCAGCTGTTCTCAGAGCGCGTTGGCAGAGCCTGTATCAAGGGCGATCCAGGATTATCATGACAGCCTGCTGCATAGGGGGACGAACTGGAAAGAAGCGATTGAAAAAACAGAGAGTGCGAGAAACGAGTTTGCTAAGCTAATCGGGGCTGAACCGGATGAAGTGGCGATTGTGCCGTCAGTTTCTGATGCGCTAGTTTCCGTAGCGGCCCTATCTGTTTTTAGAAAGAAACATGTTGTGTATACGGAGATGGATTTTCCGGCAGTGTCTCATGTCTGGCAGGCACAATGCGACTATCACATATCTGTCATTCCATCAATAGACGGTGTGATGCCGCTCGAACAGTATGAAACGCATATTTCAGAAGAAACAGTGCTGACGTGTGTTCCTCACGTTCATTATCGTGACGGCTATGTTCAGGATATAAAAGCGATCGCCGAGATTTCTCAGAGAAAAGGCTCTCTATTATTTGTGGATGCTTATCAATCAGCGGGACACATTCCCATTGATGTGAAGGAGTGGGGCGTAGATATACTGGCAGCAGGCACCCGGAAGTATTTGCTCGGCATACCGGGTGTGGCGTTTCTTTATGTGAGAAAGGAGCTGGCTGACGCACTGAAGCCGAAAGCATCAGCTTGGTTCGGCAGAGAGAACGGATTTGATGGGGCTTATGCAAAAGACGCGCGTCGTTTTCAAACAGGCACCCCAGCTTTTATCAGCATATACGCAGCTGCAGCGGCTTTGTCGCTGTTGAATCATATCGGGGTTTCTTATATCCGGAATCATGTAAAAACGATCTGTGCCGATGCTTGTCATTATGCTGCTGCAAAAGGCCTGCAGCTGGCGTCAGCACAAGGCGGGGTTCAGCCGGGCATGGTTGCGATCCGGGATGAGCGGGCATCGGAAACGGCGGAATTGCTGAAGAAGAAAAAAGTGATTTGCGCGCCGCGGGACGAAGTCATCCGTCTCGCTCCCCACTTTTATAATACGAAGGAGGACATGCGGCACGCGATTGATGAAATCGCGGCGAAAATGATTGATAAGTAAACATAGAAAAGCCCCTGAACACTAGGTCAGGGGCTTTTCATATTAATGATCTACTTTAACGCGCTTCATAAAGAATGCGCCAACTAAACCGATAATGGCAACAATCATCGCAAACACAAACGCGTGCTGCACACCCGCTGTCAAAGCTTGCGGGATGACTGCCGGATCGGCAGGGTTTTTAACGGTGCTCATATAATCATGCTGGCCTGCAGCCATAATGCTGACCGCAACCGCTGTTCCGATAGCGCCCGCCATTTGCTGCAGTGTATTCATAATGGCGGTGCCGTCTGGATAAAACTCGCGCGGCAATTGGTTTAAACCATTTGTCTGCGCAGGCATCATGATCATAGAAATCCCGATCATCAAGCAGGTGTGCAGGATGATAATCAGCACAGCCGTTGATGTGGTTGTGACATTTGAGAAGAACCAAAGAACAACAGTGACAATCACAAATCCAGGAATGACAAGCCATTTCGGCCCGTATTTATCGAACAAGCGGCCTGTAACAGGGGACATAAATCCATTTAAAATACCGCCTGGCAAGAGAACAAGACCAGATGCAAATGCCGTCAGGACTAAGCCGCCTTGCAGGTACATCGGCAGAAGCAGCATAGATGACAGAATGACCATCATGCAAATGAACACCATGACCACACCCAAAATAAACATCGGGTATTTGAACGCACGGAGGTTCATCATCGGCTGCTTCATTGTCAGCTGGCGGATTGAAAATAGGATAAGGCCGACAACGCCGACAATCAGCGACACGATAACAGTCGGGCTGGACCATCCCCCGGAGCCTTCACCCGCGTTGCTGAATCCGAACACAATGCCGCCGAAGCCAATCGTCGACAGGATGATAGACAATACATCGATTTTCGGCTTTGTCGTTTCAGATACATTCTGCATATATGCGATACCGAAAACAAGCGCCAGCACAAGGAACGGAAGAGAGATCCAGAAAATCCAATGCCAGTTGAGGTGCTCCAGAACCAATCCTGAAAAAGTTGGGCCGATGGCGGGCGCGAACATAATGACAAGCCCGATCGTTCCCATTGCGGCGCCCCGTTTATGAGGCGGGAAAATCACCAAGATTGTGTTAAACATCAGCGGCAGTAAAAGACCGGTTCCAAGTGCCTGAACGATCCTTGCCGCTAATAAAAACGGGAAGCTCGGCGCAAGCGCCGCAATGAATGTGCCTAAAATTGAAAAGATAAGTGACACGGTAAAAAGCTGTCTTGTTGTGAACCACTGCAACAGCAGTCCAGAAACAGGAACCAGGATACCGAGGACAAGCAGGTAGCCCGTCGTTAACCATTGAACGGTTGCCGCTGTAATGTTCAATTCCTTCATAAGGTCGGTTAACGCAATATTCAGCGCTGTTTCACTGAACATGCCGATAAAACCGGCCAACAGCAAGGAAATCATAATCGGCATCACTTTGTATTGCTGAGATGCTTTAGCTGTTGTTTCCAAAATCATTTCCCCTCTCTATCAACTGCATGTAGGATGTCGTTTTTTATCTCTTCAGCAGGTCAGGAATGCAGCTGGAGATATGAAGGAGCGGCGTACTGTTTTTTGCCGTCAAAGATAAAAGAATGCCGCCTTCAATCATCGCGTTAACTACAGTGCTGGCTTCTTTTGCATGGCTCTCGCTGCAGCCAGCCTGCCGCAGTTTTTCCTCATATACAGAGGCCCATTCTTTGTAGGCTTCATGGCAGGCTTCACGCAATGGTTCGCTTTTCAATGACGTCTCAGCCGCTAGCAAGCCCACAGGCAAGCCTTCAATGTCTTCCGTACATGAAAACTGGCAGGAGAGCTCCTTCAAAAAGGCTTGAATGCCTTCCGCTGGATCGGTGTAGGCTTCCATACAGTCGGCGATTTTCTGGCGGATATACTCCTTCATCTCATTCACGGCTTCGATCGCAAGCTGTTCTTTACCGCCGGGAAAGTGGTAATAAAGAGAGCCTTTAGGTGCGCCGCTTTCCTTTATAATCTGGTTCAGCCCCGTGCCGTAATACCCTTGCAGCTGAAAAAGCCGGGTAGCTGCCGAAAGGATTTTCTCACGGGAATCTCCATAACTCATAACATTCCCACCTTACTGAATTCAATCAAAAATATAGTGACTGGTCTATTATCTTGATTCGTTCATCAATTGTCAAGAGAAATTCATTGTATGAAAAGGCAAAAAAAGAAGTATATTACAACAAAAAAGTGAGAGAAAAGCTGACTGGACTTTTGACTGAATAGATAAAATATTCAATGATTAATCATCATAAGGATGTAAGGAGAGAAAGAGATGAAAAAACAACGACTGCTTGTACTTTTTACCGCACTACTGTTTGTTTTTGCCGGATGTTCACATTCTCCTGAAACAAAAGAATCCCCGAAAGAAAAAACGCAGACACAAAAAGTCTCTTCGGCGTCCGCCTCTGACAAAAAGGACCTGCCAAACGTTACAATTTTAGCGACAGGAGGCACGATTGCAGGAGCCGATCAATCGAAAACCTCAACAACTGAATATAAAGCAGGTGTTGTCGGCGTTGAATCATTGATCGAGGCAGTCCCGGAAATGAAGGACATCGCGAACGTCAGCGGCGAGCAGATTGTCAACGTCGGCAGCACAAACATTGATAATAAAATATTGCTGAAGCTGGCGAAACGAATCAACAACTTGCTCGCTTCAGATGATGTAGACGGAATCGTCGTGACCCATGGAACTGACACGCTGGAAGAAACAGCTTATTTTTTGAACCTCACTGTGAAAAGCGATAAACCGGTTGTTGTCGTCGGTTCGATGAGGCCATCCACAGCGATTAGCGCCGACGGGCCGTCTAATCTGTACAATGCAGTGAAAGTGGCAGGCACACCTGAGGCAAAAGGAAAAGGTGCGCTCGTCGTTCTTAACGACCGGATTGCTTCAGCACGGTATGTCACCAAAACAAACACAACCACAACAGATACATTTAAATCAGATGAAATGGGCTTTGTCGGAACAATTGCCGATGATATTTATTTTAATAATGAAATAACCCGCAAGCATACGAAGGATACGGATTTTTCGGTTTCTAATCTTGATGAGCTGCCGCAAGTAGACATTATCTATGGATACCAAAATGACGGAAGCTACCTGTTTGACGCAGCTGTAAAAGCCGCAGCAAAAGGGATTGTGTTTGCTGGTTCTGGGAACGGGTCTTTATCTGACTCAGCCGAAAAAGGAGCTGGCAGTGCAGTCAAAAAAGGCGTCACTGTGGTGCGTTCAAGCCGTACGGGAAATGGTGTCGTAACGCCAAACAAAGACTATGAGGAAAAGAACCTCCTGGCATCGAACTCTTTAAACCCCCAAAAAGCGCGGATATTGCTGATGCTTGCGCTTACCAAAACCAACGATCCTAAAAAGATCCAAGCTTATTTCAATAAGTATTGAAGAGAAAAGAAGGCGAATAAGCCTTCTTTTTTTGTTTTTTAGGACCAATAATGACCTCTGAATCTTAAAATTTCTTTAAAAATAAGCCAAAATTACCCTTTACTTAATTAATTTGGTAACGTAATATATTTGGAGAATTTGTTACAAAAAAAGGAGGATATTATGAAATTTGTAAAAAGTAAGTTCGTTGCAGTTGTAACAATTTTGATGCTGGCTGTTACATCGCTGTTTGCGTTGCAGCCGTCAGCAAAAGCCGCTGAACATAACCCAGTTGTTATGGTTCACGGTATTGGAGGAGCATCATTCAATTTTGCTGGAATTAAGAGCTATCTCGTATCTCAAGGCTGGTCACGGGACAAGCTGTATGCGGTTGATTTTTGGGACAAGACAGGCACGAATTATAACAATGGCCCGGTATTATCACGATTTGTGCAAAAGGTGTTAGATGAAACGGGTGCGAAAAAAGTGGATATTGTCGCTCACAGCATGGGGGGCGCGAACACACTTTACTACATAAAAAATCTGGACGGCGGAAATAAAGTTGCAAACGTCGTGACGCTTGGCGGCGCGAACCGTTTGACGACAGGCAAGGCGCTTCCGGGAACAGATCCAAATCAAAAGATTTTATACACATCTATTTACAGCAGTGCCGATATGATTGTCATGAATTACTTATCAAGATTAGATGGTGCCAAAAACGTTCAAATTCATGGCGTGGGACACATCGGTTTATTGATGAACAGCCAAGTCAACAGCCTGATCAAAGAAGGGCTGAACGGCGGAGGCCAGAATACGAACTAATGAAAAACAAAACCTTGAAGAATGCTATTCTTCAAGGTTATTCTGCTTTCAGCACAATGGTTTTTGCAGCCATATCATGAACGGTTTGTTTTTTCTTCGTAAATGCGGCAGTCAAATAGATCAGGCGGGAGAACACGTGCACCCACGCTATGATGTAGCGGACAATTGCCTGTAGGAGAGAAATTTTCTCGTGTGTTTCATCTCTTACGATTTGCAGTCCGATGATTTTTTTGCCCAGTGTCCCTTTCCACTTTGTCAGCGGCATCAGCAACGGGTACACAATCAGCATCAATATAGCGACTATAATGACACCGGCGGACCCGTCGCCAAACGTAAATCCGGCTGCCAAAATCACTGCTGCGGCAATGACCACATCAAGTACAAGAGCGCAGGCACGCAGCATAAAACCAGCTAGTTCCAATAGAAACACTCCTTAAAATGTTAAATAAATACCTAATGATTGTAAAAAAGAAGGGTCTAAAGTGGGAATAGGTGATAAGTCTTAAATCACAAAATTTGATGAAATTGTCATAGGTAAATTGGCATGATCAACCAGCTTATCCTATTACCAAATTCTTTTTTAGCCCGAAACCAAGCCCTCAGAAGTTATTTTTGTTAAAATAGAAAAGTTACAACAGAATTCGGAGGGTTTATTGTGGGAAAAGTGAAACGAAATGCCCCTTGCCCGTGCGGCAGCGGCAAGAAATATAAAAAATGCTGCGGAAGTAAAGTAGTCGACTTCCCGGCAGAGTTAGCGGCAAAAGAAGCAAAACAAATTCAGGAAGACTTAGTGGAGTATGCCTTCACAGTACATAGAGAAAGCATTTCAGGCTTTATCAACCAGCATGATTTTCTTTCTGCTATGGACAGACAGACGAAAGACATCAGCGTATTTAACTTGGGTATCTGGGGAATCTTCTTCCATCCGCTTGCCGGTGAGAAGACAATCTTCGAAGAGTACCTGCAGAAAAAAGGCGATTCGATCACTCGTCCGAAAACGCGTGAGATCGTTGAATCATGGAACAGCATGACGCCAGCTTTATTGTTGCTGAAGGATCTGAAAGAAGGCATCATTCACTTTGAAGATGTCATTACGGCAAAACAATTCGAAGTGGAAATGGACGCCAGCAATCAAGACCTTCCTCCAGTGGGAAGCCTGATTCTTGGATATCCAATCCATGAAGCCGAAAAAGCAGAATTCTTCATGCAGTTCACGATCTTCCCGGTGAAGAGAACAGAAGCGCTGATCAGCAAGGTGAAGAAATATGCGGATGCCGCTGTGAAGAACGGCAAAACGCCGGAGGACTTCATGAAGCAGGAATTCAACAGCGTTCTGTTCGCGCTGTTAGCTGAAAAGGATGAAGAGCCGCAAGCAGAAAAAGCGGAGGAAAGCTCTGTTGAGTGGGCAAACGACTTGGAGAAAGAAACCGCTGCGGCTATCGAAGAAGGCATGAGCGGGGATGAGTATCCGACTGAGTTGATTCCGGCTGTTATTGAGATTTGGAAAACATTCTGTGAGAAAAAATCACCTGTCATCAGAAAGCCGGAAGCTTTTGCGGCGGCAGTTGAATATTATGTGAACGCGATTTCTCTTAACGGCGCGTCCGTTTCCCAGGCTAAACTGGCGAAAAAATACGGCGTCAGCGCATCAACCATTTCCAGCCGTTACAAAGAAATTGAAAGCACGCTGCAGGATGAGGCGGATCGCTTTGCCCAAGCGTTATCCTCATAATGAAAAAAACCTTGAAAAGCCAGGCTTTTCAAGGTTTTTTTATTTCTGAAACGGAATTTTGATTTCTAACCGGAAGACGGGGTGGCGGTAGGTAAAATCCAGCCTGCCAAAAGCGCTCTTCACCAGTTTTTGAATGATATATGTGCCCATGCCTTCATGAGCACCGCCTTTTGTTGAGCGGCCAAACGATTGATACAGAGTATCGAGCACCGTAGGGTCCATGCCGGGGGTGCTGTTTTCACAAATCAGTACATAAAGCCCGCTTCGCAGCGAAGTTTCCAGCTTAATCTCCGCTTTTTCTCGGGCCTCCGCCGCGCTGTCGAGCGCATTTTCCAATATGTTGCCGACCAAGCTGACCTGATCAGCAGCTGAAAATGGAAGTGAAGAAAGCGGTGTATGCATATGAAGTGAAACACTCACATTTGAGGCGGTGGCTTTTTCTAGAAAATCATAAAGCACCCCTGCAACGTACGCATTCTCTCCCTTCAAAAAACGGTCATATTGACTGTATTGATCCGTCCAGTTTTGAATATATGCTTGTGTATCTGCCTTGGGCTGAGCTGATTTGATTGCTGTGATATGTTTCATTGTGTCATGATTCCGGCTTCTGACATCGATCAGCATTTGATTGGCGTGCTGTTCAGCTTGTGTCAGCTTATCAATTTGATCAGAAAGCCTTGCTTGCAGGGCAGACTGTCCGATACGGAGCCCTTCACACCCTGCAAATATCACGATCGCAAATAATGCCGGCATTATGTCAGAGCTGAACGGCACTACCGCCGCTGCCATCGCTTGAATCACCGCAATCCACGCACAAAGCTGGAAGGAACAGCGGTCCCACACCAGCTTCGTTTTCCATAGGTACAATCCTGCTGCCGCCGCACCTAAAGCAGCGGCGAGCCAAGAGCCGGCTGTACTGTGCCAAAGAGCAGCAGCCCCCTGATAACATATGAAACTAAATAAAATCAGATAAAGACCTTTAAAAAGGGTAACCACGTACTAAACTCCTCAAAAATAGTAGTTTTGAAAATAATCAAGCTGCTGCTTGGTGATCATCGCTTTTTTAGACGTTCCCTCAAAGGAAACCGTGAATGAATGCTTGGTATAAGCGGAAAAGTGCTTTATGTAATGAATGTTGATAATAAAGGAACGATGCGAACGGAGAAAATCCTTTTCGGGCAGGTCGCCTTTAATATCATTTAATGTTTGATACGTTTGCACCTCTTCAGCGGTTGTCACAATCGTCGTGGAACGACCCGTCCGTTCTGCGAAAATGATATCCTTCTTTTGCAGGACGTGCATTTCAGATTTTTGCTTGATCAATATACGCCCATTCAAACTCGTTTCCGTTTTCTTTTTCAAATAACGGTCGAAGGAAGCGGCCAGACGGTCAGCATAGTAAGGCTTCATAATATAATCGTGGACGTTCAGGTCAAAGGCGTGAACCGCATAACCGCTGTGGCCGGTAACAAAAATCACATCAACATCAAGTGAATGGGATCTGATCAAATCAGCAAGCTCGTAGCCAGACATATGAGGCATCTCGATATCGGCAAGCAGCAGATCAATGTCTTCATTCTTTACCCGGCTGTAGGCTTCCTCCGCTGAATCGGTGGAAAAGACAATTTCGACATTTTGCATTCTGGATACGATCGCTTCCAGCTTCTCTAAATCTACTCGATAATCATCGACAAGTCCGACTTTTACCATTATCATTCTCCTAGTTACATAGAATCATCTTTATTCTATCCCATTTCGCGACATAAAAAGAACTCTTCGCGACAACTTTATCCAACAAATCCAGCATTTCGTATATAGTCATTATTAGAAAAAAGAAAAGGGAGATTATGACATGATTACACTGACCGATTGCAGCCGCAGGTTTCAGGATAAGAAAAAAGTAGTCAAAGCGGTGCGAGATGTAAGCTTAACAATTCAAAAAGGAGAAGTCGTCGGCATTCTCGGAGAAAATGGTGCGGGCAAAACGACGATGCTGAGAATGATTGCTGCCCTGCTTGAACCGTCACAAGGGGCAATCACGGTAGACGGCTTTGACACGGTCAAGCAGCCGGCTGAGGTCAAAAAAAGAATCGGTGTCTTATTCGGAGGAGAAACCGGGCTTTACGACAGGATGACCGCTAAAGAAAATCTCCAATACTTCGGCAGGCTGTATGGGCTGAACCGCCACGAGATCAAAGCAAGAATAGAAGATTTATCGAAACGGTTCGGCATGCGCGATTATATGAACCGCAGAGTGGGCGGGTTTTCGAAAGGCATGAGGCAGAAGGTCGCCATTGCCAGAGCGCTGATTCACGATCCGGACATCATTTTATTTGATGAACCGACTACAGGGCTTGATATTACATCCAGCAATATCTTTCGCGAATTCATCCAGCAGCTGAAAAGAGAACAGAAAACCATTCTTTTTTCCAGCCACATTATGGAGGAAGTGCAGGCGCTCTGTGACAGTGTCATCATGATTCACAGCGGAGAGGTGATTTACCGGGGGGCGCTTGAATCACTATACGAGAGCGAGCGCAGTGAGGATTTGAATTACATCTTTATGTCTAAGCTTGTCAGGGGGATTTCTTAAATGCTGAGCCATATTTATAAAAAAGAAATGATCGATGCTTTGCGCGACAGAAAAACAATATTACTCACAATCTTAGTCCCGATGATTATGATGCTTGGGCTTGTATTCTTTTATGAAAGCATGCTGTCCGACAAAGAGGAGCAATACACGCTGGCTGTCGGCCATTCTCTGCCGCCCGCACTGGAAAGTAAGCTTCATGCGATTGACGAGATCAGCGTAAAAACGTTTGCTGAGCCTAAAGAAGCGGTTGATGAAGGAAAAGCAGATGCCTATCTGAACGTCCCGAAAGAGTTCGACTCATATGTCAACAGCATGACGCCATTTAAGATTGATGTTTACGGCAATTCAGTCGATCAAGGGTCGTCAAATGCGATGCAGCTTGTGCAATCTGCCTTAGATCAGTATAAAAATGAAATTGTGCAGGAACGTTTAACAAATAAGCGCATTGATCAATCGGTTATCCAGCCATTTACGATTCAGCAAAAGGAAGCGGATGAGGAGAAAGGGGTTTCCGCTATTATGCTTTCCGCCATCCTGCCCATGCTGATTCTGACTTCCATTGTTTCCGGCGCAATGCCGATCGCTCTTGATATCATGGCCGGGGAAAAGGACCGGAAATCAATTGAGGCGCTGTTATTGACGCCAGTCAGCAGAAACAAAATGCTGGTCGGCAAGTGGCTTGCGGTTTCTACTTTTGGCGTTGCTTCAGGTGTATTTGCTTTGGTGTTTTTGATTTTGTCCACCGTCTTATTTACTGAGAATTTAAAAACGGCCCTCCAGCTGGGAGATCATATGTGGAGTGTAATCGGCGCTTCAGCCTTAATCATCGTGCTTTCTGCATTGCTGATCTCTGCGATGGAGCTTTTCATCAGCATCATTTCGAGCTCGGTAAAGGAAGCGCAAAGCTATATGTCTCTCGTCGTCTTTCTGCCTGTGTTCCCGATGTTTTTCATCTTCAGCAAGGCACCGAATCAATTTGATTTATCGTACTTTCTTATCCCGTTTCTGAACCTGCATGCGTTATTCAAACAGCTTTTATTCGGGATGGTTGACCCGGCTGCCATTTGGTGCACGTCAGGAACCATCGCCGTGCTCATCGCCATTTTCTTTTTACTGGCCAGAGCCTGCTTCCTGAAAGACAAATGGGTTCTTCCGAAATAAACTTTGCAAAAGGAGAAATACACTTTCTCCTTTTTGTATATCCTGAAAAAAGAAGGAAAATAGAAAAAGGATATCTAATACAAAAAGTGAACCTGCACTATTTTTCATCAAAATTGGTTTCGAAGGAGAAGGAACAATGGATCATACACGTACACTCGGCAAAACGAAGCTGAAGGTGAAGCGGATCGGACTCGGCGCTAATGCGGTTGGCGGGCATAATCTATTTCCAAATCTACATGATGAAACAGGGAAGGATTTAGTGCGCACGGCATTGGATGGCGGCGTGAACTTTATCGACACCGCCTTTATATATGGGTTGGGGCGATCTGAAGAATTAATCGGCGAAGTTGTGCAGGAGCGCGGCGCACGGAATGAGCTCATCATTGCCACCAAAGGTGCCCATAAAGAAGTGAATGGCAGCATTGAATTAGACAATAGCCGGGAGTTTCTTCGCAGTGAGGTGGAAAAGAGCCTGAAGCGGCTGAAAACAGATTACATTGATTTGTATTATGTTCATTTTCCGGATGGAAAAACGCCTCTCGCTGAAGTAGCGGGCACTTTGAAAGAGCTGAAGGATGAGGGGAAAATCAAAGCGATCGGCGCATCGAACCTTAATTATCAGCAATTGCAGGAATGTAATGCTGACGGCTATTTGGAGGTCTTCCAAGCCGAATACTCTCTCATTCAGCGTGATGCCGAGAAGGAGCTTCTTCCATACTGTGAACAACACGGCATTTCTTTTATTCCTTACTTTCCGCTTGCGTCCGGACTGCTGACAGGAAAATTCTCGCAAGACACAGTCTTTGATGACTTCAGAAAGGATAAACCGCAATTTCAGGGTGAAACATTTATCCACAATCTCAAAAAAGTAGATAAACTGAAAGCGGTAGCGGAGGAAAAACAAGCCGAGACAGCACATGTTGCTTTGGCGTGGCTGTTAACGAGACCAGCGATTGATGCCATTATTCCAGGAGCTAAACGACCTGAGCAATTACAGGATAACCTGAAAACCTTAAACGTTGATCTGACCGAGGATGAAGTGAATTTCATCAGCGACATTTTCAAATAAAAAAGGAAATAGCCGTCAAGGCTATTTCCTTTTGGTGTTTTATTCTTTGATGAATGCTTCGACTAATTCTGCTGCTCTGTAATCGTCCATATCAAGCTGCCATTGATCGATGTCATTTTTCTTCATTTTCACTTCAACTGTTTTTTCAGATGAAGCCGGTCCAAGCTTTTTGAATTCCTCAGGATAGACTTGAAGCGCGTATTTCACAGCTTCTTCATAGCTGGCATTAGAGTTTTTGCTATAGTAGTCTTTCACTTTGTCTTCGATACGGTCTGAAAGAGAAGATGCATCTACAGGTTTCACTGTGGCTTCAACAATGGCTTCGTCCTTAGAGATTGAAGTCGTTTTTGCCTGAATGGAAGAGTTTTTGCTTAATCCCTCTTTAATGCCGTTTACGATATTATCAAGCGCTTTGCTGTCCGCATATGTGCTGGAAAGGCCGGAAGCTGATAGATAACCGTCTTTGGCTGATTCGTTGAAGTCATTGACAATTTCATTCTTGTTAGCGCCGGTGATTTTTTCGAAATCGGCGTTATCTTTGCCGAAAAGAAGGACATCAATATAAGCCGATAACGCTTTTGCAGAATCTTGGAGCTTATCTGCCGTCGCCAAGATTTTTTTGTCTTTTCCGTCAATTTTAAAAGTAACTGATTTTGGCTTTTTATCACCGTAAGACTCCGGCGTATAGTTAAGCTCGTATTGCTTGCCTTTATCTACAACGAAGAACAGATTTCCTTCAACGGATTTGTCAGCGTTAATCGTGCTGCCTTGAAGCTTTTCACTATAGTCTTCAGGATCTGTGTCAGACATTTTCGTATCACCTTGATACAAAGTGAAATCCATGCTGTCTACATTCAGCGGGTCTTTTCCTGTGTTTTTCACAGCGACATTCACTTTTAACACAAGCTGGCCATCTGAAGTGGACTTATCATATTTAGACGGAAGCGTGTAAGAAACATCCTTGATTTTGACTTGAGCTATATCTGAGCTTTTTTCTGTTTCTGATTCTTTCTTATCCGCGCTTGTTTTGCTGCCGGAACAAGCAGCTGTAAACATCATCAGCAGAAGAATTAGGAAAACAGCGTACGTTTTTTTCTGAAACATTCATTTTTCCTCCTCAAATGGTTTAGGGAAGGGGAGTCTTTTGTCTTTGAGAAATGGATCTTTTTGAATGGATTAGCATCATATAACCAAAAAAATCAGTTCTTTTCTCACGGTTTTCACCGGATTTTCTGGAAACTCCGCCCTCCTTTGTCATGAATGGACCTATAAAAAGTTACAACGGAATTAATTTTAAGATTATTAGCTTTTATATTGAATAGGTTCATCATCCTATTTTTGGTGAAAAATGTTCTGGTAAAACTGGTAAACTCAGAAAAATGTGTATTTTAGACTATTACTTTTTAACCTGTTGAAGAGGACATATGAAGGATGAAAGGGGCTGTCTTTGTGAAGAAAGAGGAATTGAAACAAAAAGCACTGGAAATCGGCCGGGTGCCGACACACTTAAAACTGGAAATTGAAGATTTTGACGATGATGACAAAAGAGCTCATTTTTGTTGGACAGATCCTCAGGATGAGAATATCGGCATTATCGTGGAACTTGGACCGGGCGGGGAGCTGGAATCCCTTTCCCGTGATATGGAGCCTGAAAGCGGAGAAAGGCTGTCTGAGGAGAAACTAGAGGATATCATGCGCCAATTTGTAGAGACCCATCATCCGGGAGCACTCTCTGCCTTTGTTCGTGAAGAAAATGACCGTACATCCTGTGATAAAGTGAGATTTTCATATGTTCAAATGGAGGCCGGGCTTCCTCTCCCTATGAGCGGATTTATGGCTGATGTTTCTTTATCAGGTGAGATCGTTTCCTTCCGCTATTACGGCAAAGCGGGCAGCATCATCAAGCCAAAACGGATAGCGGATGTTGAAGAGGCACTTGCCTTCTTCAAGAAGGACGTGGAGTTTGACCTTTTGTTTGAAGTTCTCCATCGTTCTGTTTACGAAAACGGAGATGATCAGCCGCATTTGGTGTATGAGCCTGAATGCAGGGCCATTACCGTACCTGCGGATTTGGTTCAAGAAGAACAGGCAGTTGATGATGACGATGATTACAGGGAGCCGGAGAGCTTTCCTCTCCCTTTATTCGAGGAGATTTACGAAAAGGCCGATCCTGTCAGCATGATTGGAATCGAAAAAGGATTTGTCAAAGAACGGGAAGTGGATTTGGACGATGGGAGAATCGGGATCGTTTGGCGGAATCCGAATGAACCTATGTATCAGCCGGCGGATAAAAGTTTGTACAGTTGGTTCAAGGGACGGACGCATCAAGTGCTGAAAACCATCTATCACAAAGAAACCGGAAAACTCGAAGGCGTCATGTCATTTATGGAGAAAACAGGGCCGTTGACAGTAACTGAGGCAGAGTGCGAAAAAATCGCGCTGCGCTTTCTGTTTGCTTTATTTCCAAATGCCGATCAATATTTTAGGATCAGATACGACGAAAAGGATGAAGAAGAAAACGCAGTCGCTGGTTTTACGTTTGAAGCGCATTGTCACGGAGTTCCGCTCCGATTTGGGCAGATCAGAATTTGCGTCAGCCGCCAGACAGGGGATATCACCGTTTATATGGGGCCGGATATTAATCCAAATGAGCTGGCAGCCATTGATCCCGTTCCGGCCATTTCAGTTGAACAAGCCAAGTCTATCTTTTGGCAGCATTTTAAAGTTGAGCTTGGCTGGGAAAGAGAGTACGGGGATGATGAAGAACACAGCTACCGGCTCGTCTATCAGCCGGTGTATCCCCGTTTTATCGAAGCCCATACAGGAGAGCCTGTCTTTAGCTCATGGTAAAACAGCTAAAAGTCACACAATTGCCTTAGATTTATAAAGGGATATGTGATGAAAGTAACAGGAGGAATGTCAAAAAACAATGATAATAATAGAAAAGGACCTTTCTTCACTTTAAAAGAAGAAAGGTCCTTTTATATAATAAACTGGATTCTCTTTGTCGTAGACTCTTTGAAAGGATGACTTCATTGGTAAATAAACAGCTGAAAAAGAAGGCGCAAGAGATCGGGAATGTACCGCCGCATTATGAGCTTGAGATAGAAGATTATGATCAAAAACAAAAGAAGAAGGGGCGGGCATACTTCATCTGGAGGAACCCTGAAGATCCGGAAAAGCACATTACAGTGGAACTCGGAAATGACGGCGCTTTGCTCACCTTTTCAACATCCGTCCGCTCCGAGACAGACAAACAACTTCCAGACGCCGAGCTGAAGCTGACGGCTCTTCAGTTCGCCGCTGCTAACCATCCCGGCACATTTATGAATTTTCATTTTCAAGGCAAGGAAGAACGGAGGCAGCACATTCGTTTTATGTATACCAAAATGGAATTAGGGCTTCCGCTTCCTAATTCAGGCTTTTTAATTGATGTGACACGCAGCGGTCAGATCATCCATTTTTTATATTACGGAGAAGGGCACAAAGCCGAAGTTCCAAAAGAATTTGTAGCGAAAGAGAAGGTTGTGTCCCATTACTTAAATACAATGTCTTTTCAGCTGATGTACGATGTCATTGATGGCGATCAGGCACCCAGGCTTGTATATGAACCAATTCTGCCGGGATACAGCTATCCTGCGGATATAGACGAAATTGTGCCCGACCAGCATATCGGAGATGAAAGAATAGAAAACGCGGCGCCATTGCCGCAGCTTCGGAACAACGAAGAAGTCGATATATTTGCCTTGCTGGGTCTTACCCCTGATATGCAGAAAGTCAGTGAAAAAGACTTTGGGGAACAAATAGGAAGCACGTGGCGCAGGGGCACTGCACCGGAGCGTAAGGATCTGAGCATAGGAAGTTATTTTGAAACGAGAAATAAAAACACAATCAAAATGAAGACGGATAAAAGAACCGGAAAATTAAAAGCAGCGCTTTCTTTTATCGAGCGGCGCAACAACCGCCAATGCTCAATGGAAGAATGCCAGACAATAGCGCTTCAATTTTTGTATGCTCTTTATCCGAGAGCAGCCGAGTTTTTCAAATTGAATCCCGTCCGAATTGATGAAAGAGGGAGAATCCGCAATCATTTTTCTGTCTGGTATAAAGGAGTGCCGCTGCGGTTCGGCGCCGCCCGTATCATTGTCAATCCGGAAACGGGATTGATTGATGCTTTTATGGCGCCTGATATTGAACCTGAACAATTGGAAGCAATAAATCACAGGCCAGATATTTCCGCTGAAGAAGCGAGAGAAGCGTTTTTAGCCGCTTTTGATGTGAAGCTGGAATGGCAGCCTGATTTTACAGCAGGCAGTGACCAGCACTGCAAACTTGTCTATAAGCCGGTTTACCCTTCCTATATTGATGCGCACATAAGGAAAAAGAAAAGGCTGTGAGGGATGTCTAGTTGGGAATCATCTCCAAGTGGGGATAGTCCTTGAATCGTTTCCAATCCCCGCCCCATTCAAAACCGAGTTGCTTGGCGATCTCGACAACCTCCAGCCAATCTGATTTTCCATTTTGATTGCCGTCATATTCCATATCCCATATGATGCTGCCATCCTTTTTTTGAAGGGCGAAATCAATCGCTAAACCATAGTTGTGATACGATTCCCCTCCTCTTGCATAGGTGACAATATTCCCTTTTTTTGTACGTCCCTGTTTATATAATTCGTCTTGTTCCTTAAAGGATCTGAATCCTTCAGTAATAACGACGGTAATGCCTTTATTCGCTGCAGCGGCTTTGAGTGCATCGGCATTCTGCTTCACAATCGGATGAAGATCCGAAGGGACAGGCATGTGCTGCAAGGTGTTTTGAGAATGCCATTCATGCCGAATATAACTAACACAAAGATTTAGAAAAAATAGAATACATAAGATAACAGATGTTTTTGCGGCCAACTTCATATCGGTCTCACTTTCTCAAGATGTGCTGAATGTTAACGCTTTTAAGTGATTGACTCTCTCTAAAAGCGGACAGCTATGATAAAATATAACATAAATAGTAGCAGGAGGAAGGAGGCAGACTGATGAGAGCAAAGATTCCATCTGAAGAAGTAGCAGTAAAGCTAAATGAATGGTACAAGCTCATTCGCGCATTTGAAGCAGATCAAGCAGAAGCGTTAAAGCAGGAGATTGAATACGATTTAGAAGATATGGAAGAGAACCAGGACTTGCTTTTATATTTTTCTTTGATGGAATTCCGGCACCGAATCATGCTTGATAAGCTGATGCCGGTGAAAGACAGCGACACCAAGCCTCCGTTCTCTGATATGCTGAATGAAATTGAAAGCAATCAGCAAAAACTCACGGGCTTATTGGAATACTACTTTTATTACTTCAGAGGAATGTACGAATTTAAGCAGAAAAATTTCATATTAGCGATTGACCATTATAAACATGCTGAGGAGAAGCTCGAGTATGTTGAGGATGAGATCGAAAAAGCTGAGTTTCTTTTTAAGGTTGCAGAAGTGTATTACCACATCAAACAAACGTATTTTTCCATGAACTATGCGAGCCAGGCGCTTGATATCTATACAAAATATGAACTGTACGGCCGCCGCCGCGTGCAGTGTGAATTTATCATCGCCGGAAATTTGACGGATGTGTATCATCATGAAAAAGCACTGACCCACTTGTGCAGTGCCTTAGATCATGCCAGGCAGCTGGAAGAAACGTATATGATCGCCGCTGCCTATTATAATGTCGGCCACTGTAAATACAGCCTGGGCGATTACAAAGAAGCGGAGGGCTATTTCAAAACAGCCGCCGCTATTTTTGAGGAGCACAACTTTCAGCAGGCTGTTCAAGCTGTATTTTCACTGACTCATATGTACTGTAAAGAAGAAAAATACGACAAAGCAGTAGCGACATATGAACGCGGGATAAAGAGCGCGGCTGAATGGAAAGATGACATGTACTTGACGAAATTCCGCCTCATTCATGAGCTGTATCTTGGAAGCGGCGACCGGACCGTGCTTACAGAATGCTTTGACCTGCTGGAATCCAGGCAGCTTCTTGCCGACGCCGAAGATCTGCTGCATGATACAGCGGAACGTTTCAATCAGGTGGAACATTACGAGTCCGCCGCTTTCTTTTACCGCAGGCTGATGAATATTAAAAAGAAGCTAGCCGAGCAGCGCTTTCAATAGAAAAAAGCAGAGAACTACAGGTTCTCTGCTTTTTTTGTGCTGTTTTCAACTCGGAAAAACAGGGTATTTTCCACTGCATAGTGAGAAATCAGAGGAGGATATCATGTATGTATAAAGAGTTAACTGGAAAAACAGCGATTGTGACAGGGTCTTCAAAAGGAATCGGGAAAGCCATTGCGGAACGGTTCGGACAGGAGAAAATGAATGTTGTTGTAAACTATCACAGCGACCCGTCTGGAGCCGATGAAACTGTGGACATCATTAAGCAGAACGGAGGGAAAGCCGTTGCAGTTGAGGCGGATGTGTCCAAAGAAGAAGGGATTCAGGCGCTCTTGGACACCGCTTTAGAGCATTTCGGAACGCTCGATGTGATGGTAAACAACTCCGGTTTTAACGGCGTTGAGGCGATGCCGCACGAGATGAGTATTGAAGATTGGCAGAGAGTGATTGATGTCAATGTCACTGGAACCTTTATGGGAGCGAAAGCGGCACTTAACCACATGATGAAAAACAATATCAAGGGCAATGTGCTGAATATCTCAAGTGTTCATCAGCAGATTCCGCGCCCAGTCAATGTTCAGTATTCCACATCCAAAGGCGGCATCAAGATGATGACGGAAACGCTGGCGCTCAATTATGCGGATAAGGGAATCCGCGTCAATGCGATAGCGCCAGGCACCATTGCCACAGAATCAAATGTTGATACGAAAAAGGAAGAGAGCAGGCAAAAGCAATTGAAAAAAATCCCGATGAAAGCCTTCGGAAAACCGGAAGAGGTGGCGGCAGCAGCTGCTTGGCTCGTATCTGAGGAAGCAAGCTATGTGACCGGGACTACACTTTTCGTCGACGGCGGAATGACACTTTATCCGTCTCAGCTTGAATAGAACATCAAATACAGGGGGATTGCGGGATGAACACAGACTGGTGGAAGGATGCGGTGGTGTACCAGATTTATCCGAGAAGCTTTCAAGACAGCAATGGAGACGGAATTGGGGACTTGCGGGGGATTATTTCCCGTCTTGACTACATAAAGGAGCTCGGGGCGGATGTGATTTGGGTTTGCCCAATCTATCCTTCTCCGAATGTTGATTACGGCTATGATGTGACAGACCATAGGGCAATCATGGATTCATACGGAACAATGGACGATTTTCACGAGCTGCTGGACCAGGTGCATCAGCGGGGATTAAAGCTGGTGATGGACTTTGTGTTAAATCACACCTCGGTCGAGCATCCGTGGTTTAAAGAAGCGGAGCTGGACAAAAACAGCAAATACCGCAGCTATTATTACTGGCGTCCCGGCACAAAGAACGGCCCGCCGACGGACTGGCTCTCAAACTATGGCTGTCCGGTCTGGCAATACGAGGAGCATACCGGAGAATATTATCTCCATATGAACGCCGTCAAACAAGCTGATTTAAACTGGGAAAACCCCGAAGTTCGCCAAGCGGTGTATGACATGATGAAGTTTTGGCTCGATAAAGGGGTCGACGGCTTGCGCATTGATCAGCTCCATCTCATTTCTAAGAAAGAATATCTTCCTTCGTATGAGGACTATATCAATCAGCAGGCAGAGCCGAAGCCCTTTCAGCCAAATGGCGATCGAATCCATGACTATTTGAAAGAAATGACAGATGAAGTGTTTTCTCAATATGATGTCATGTCTGTCGGAGAGGTCGGCAATGTCACGCCGGAAGAAGGCCTAAAATATACGGGAACAGATAAGCATGAGCTGAATATGATTTTTCACTTTCAGCATATGGAGCTTGACCAGCAGCCCGGAAAAGAACATTGGGATGTAAAGCCACTTGAGCTTTCTGATTTAAAATCGGTTTTGACCGCATGGCAAAAAAAGCTTGAACATCAAGGCTGGAATACATTATATTGGTGCAACCACGACCAGCCCCGGATTGTATCCAGATTCGGGGACGATGGGAAATACCGCAAAGCATCTGCGAAAATGCTGGCTACCGTACTTTATTTCATGAAGGGCACGCCATACATTTATCAGGGAGAAGAAATCGGGATGACAAACGCGCCGTTCACCCAGATTGAGGACTACAAAGATATCCAAACGATCAATATGTATCATAAACGGGTATTTGAAAAAGGCTATGATCCAGAGGATGTGATGAGATCAATCTTAGCCAAAAGCCGGGATCATGCCCGGACCCCGATGCAGTGGAACAGCGGCAAACATGCCGGATTTACTGATGGCACGCCATGGCTGAAGGTCAACCCGAACTTCACCTCCATCAATGTGGAGGAAGCGCTGAGAGACCCCGATTCGGTCTTACTCTATTACAAAAAGCTGATCAGACTGAGAAAGCGGTATGCTGACCTTATAAAAGGAAGCTATGATCTTTTGCTTCCGGACGATCCGCAGTTGTTTGTATATATGAGAGAAAACGGTAACCAGCAGCTTTTGTCAGTCAATAATTTTTCAAAAGAGCAGGCTGTTTTCCCATGGCCTAAGAACTGCTGCAAAGCTCAGGCATCTCTGCTTCTCAGCAACTATCACAACAACGGCGACCTTGCTGACGAAATGGTGTTCCAGCCTTATGAAAGCAGGGTGTACCTTCTGGACAAAACAACCTAATGATTTAGCAGCCCGGCATTCAGCCGGGTTTTTTTAGTACATATATTCGCTCTGCAGGCGGGAAGAATAAAAAGAAAATGAAATTTATTCTTGCAAAACGTAATGACTTCGGTTTATTATGATATAGGATTACAAAATCGTTATCATTTTGATTTAAAGCTACTGAAAAAGAGGGGATATACGATATGTTTAAAAAATGGAGCGGTTTGTTTGTGATTGCAGCGTGCTTTTTATTGGTTGCAGCATGCGGCAACTCATCAACAAAAGGGTCGGCGGATTCAAAGGGTGATAAACTGCACGTTGTCACAACGTTTTATCCGATGTATGAATTCACAAAACAAATTGTAAAAGACAAAGGCGATGTGGATCTGTTAATCCCATCTTCCGTTGAACCGCATGATTGGGAACCGACGCCGAAAGACATTGCCAATATTCAGGATGCTGATCTGTTCGTTTATAATAGTGAATACATGGAGACATGGGTTCCGTCAGCTGAAAAAAGCATGGGCCAAGGCCACGCCGCTTTCGTTAACGCAAGCAAAGGCATTGATTTAATGGAAGGCTCTGAAGATGAACACGAAGACCACGATCATGGGGAGCATGAGCACAGTCATGCAATGGACCCTCACGTATGGCTAAGCCCTGTTCTGGCGCAAAAGGAAGTTAAAAATATTACGGCGCAAATCGTAAAGCAAGACCCGGTTAACAAAGAATACTATGAGAAAAATAGTAAAGAATATATTGCAAAACTGCAGGATCTTGATAAACTATATCGTACAACCGCAAAAAAAGCGGAGAAAAAAGAATTTATCACGCAGCATACTGCTTTTGGCTATCTCGCAAAAGAATATGGCCTGACGCAGGTTCCGATTGCAGGGCTTTCTCCTGACCAAGAACCGAGCGCAGCCAGCTTGGCAAAGCTGAAAACATATGCCAAAGAACATAATGTAAAAGTCATTTACTTTGAAGAAATTGCATCCTCAAAGGTCGCAGATACGCTCGCCAGTGAAATCGGCGCGAAGACAGAAGTGCTGAATACACTGGAAGGCTTAAGCAAAGAAGAACAGGATAAAGGTTTAGGGTATATCGACATTATGAAACAAAACCTCGATGCCCTGAAAGATTCACTATTGGTTAAATCATAAGATAGTGTGCGCCGGAGGGGTGCACACTATTTCTTTGTGAGAAAGGAAGATTAACATGAATCTCGTCTCATTGAAAGATATCGTATTCGGCTATTCCCATACGCCTGTTTTAGATAAAGTATCACTTGATATTGAAAGCGGTGAGTTCGTCGGCATCACTGGACCAAACGGCGCCTCTAAATCGACGCTCATAAAAGTAATGCTCGGCATGCTGAAACCGTGGGAAGGCACAGTGACGATCAGTAAAAGAAACACAGAAGGGAAACGCCTGACCATTGGGTACGTCCCGCAGCAAATTTCTTCATTTAACGCCGGCTTTCCGAGCACGGTGCTGGAGCTTGTTCAGTCAGGCCGATACACAAAAGGGAAATGGTTTAAACGTTTAAATGAAGAAGATCATCTTGAAGTAGAAAAAGCACTGAAAATGGTGGAAATGTGGGAGCTCCGCCATCGCAAAATCGGTGATTTATCAGGCGGACAGAAGCAGAAAATCTGTATCGCCAGAATGCTCGCCAGCAACCCGGATCTCCTGATGCTGGACGAACCGACAACTGCAGTTGACTACGACAGCAGAAAAGGATTTTACGAATTTATGCATCACCTCGTGAAAAATCACAACCGCACAGTTGTGATGGTTACTCACGAACAAAACGAAGTACAGCAATTTTTAGATAAAGTGATTCGGTTAGAGAGAGGAGAAAAAGGCGGATGGAAATGTTTGACTTGGAATTCATGCGACGAGCTTTTCTAGCAGGCGGCATGATTGCCATCATGGCTCCGATACTGGGAGTGTATCTCGTTCTCAGAAGACAGGCCTTAATGGCTGACACACTTTCACATATCTCGTTGTCAGGTGTTGCCATCGGCTTTTTTCTCAGCACCAATATTACCGCAGCGAGCATAGTCGTCGTGACCATCGGCGCGATCGGAATTGAATACATGCGGCGGGCGTATCGGACTTATTCAGAAGTGTCCATTGCCATCTTAATGGCAGCAGGTTTGTCCTTCGCGATGTTTTTAATCAGCCTTTCCAAAGGCACAGCCAATATGAGCATCGATCAATACCTATTTGGATCGCTTGTGACAGTCAACCAGCAGCAGGTCTATATTATCGGTATTATCACACTGCTGATCTTGCTTTACTTTATCGTATTGAGAAGGCCGCTCTACCTGCTGACGTTTGATGAAGCAACAGCCAAAACATCGGGAATCAATACAAACGTTCTCTCGTTGTCATTCAGTATTGTCACAGGTCTTGCGATTTCAGTCATTATACCGATCATCGGGGTCCTTCTTGTATCAGCCCTGCTCGTATTGCCGGCAGCATTCGCCATTAGAATTGCAAAAGGCTTTAACATGGTCTTCATTACAGCTATACTCATTTCGTTATTCAGCGTATTTGCGGGACTGACATCATCCTATCAGCTCGGGACGCCGCCAGGGCCGTCAATTACCCTGCTATTGATCGTTCTGCTTTTGCTCGGATTTGCAGTTCAGGGAGTTTGGATGTTTATCAAAAAAGAAGCACAGCGCAAAAAAGGGCGCCAATAACAAAAAAAGCAGTTTCCCCAGGGGAAACTGCTTTTTTTATAGAAATAATCCGGCAAGGCGCTCATACGATTCTTTTTTCGCCTCAAAATCAAACACATTGCACAGAGCCATGATTTCATTTGTTTCATAGCGGTCTGTGAGGTCTAACAGCTGCTGTTTGACAGTGCTTGGAGAACCGATTATCATCCGCTTTCTGTTTTCTGCAATGAGTTTTTTATCGGATTTAGTGTAGGGATGCGCTTTCGCTTCCTCGATGCTCGGCACGCGGCTGTCCAAGCCTTTTCCGACGCGAAGAAGCCATAAATCCTGGCTTAACGCGAGTTCCTCTGCCTCTTCATCTGATTTTGCGCAAATGACAAAAATCGTAAAAAGGGCGGCCGGATTTGGGAAATGGGCTGAGGGCCGAAAGCTTTCTCGGTAGATGCGGAACGCATTTTCTCCTCGTTCTGGATTAATGAAATGCCCAAATACATATCCAATCCCCTGGTGCGCTGCACGTCTTGCACTGTTTTCGCCAAGACCGAGCACCCATAGCTCTGGTGCAGTATCAATAAGGGGCGCCGCTTTGATTCCTGCATACGGATGGTCGGGAGGAAGGGAATCTGTGAGAAAATAAGAGACATCCTGCAGCTGTCTGTTAAATTCGGTTAAGCTTCTTTTCACCCCGTCTGTTAGCGCAAGCCGGGTTTTTGTCGTGCCTCCGGGGGAACGGCCGACGCCAAGGTCAATCCGGTTTGGGTACAGGGCTTCAAGCTGTCGAAAGGTTTCAGCCACCTTAAACGGGCTGTATTGAGGCAGGAGGACGCCGCCTGATCCGACACGAATCGTGTTTGTCTGTGCTGCGATGCGGGCGATCATGATTTCAGGCGCTGTGCTTGCCAGTCCTTTCGTGCTGTGGTGCTCGGCAAACCAATAACGCTTATAGCCCCACTGTTCGCTTAATTGAGCAAGCTCAACCGAATGCTGAAGAGTTGTCACAGGGCTTTCTCCTTTAGAAACAGGTGCCTGATCAAGTATGCTTACATGAATCAAATGGCCGCTTCCTTTCTGTCTGTTTTTACAATGTGACACAAGAATAGGCAAAATGACTCGCTCACGTCAAATGGTTTGTTTAAGAAGTGCATTTTATAGCATTTGCAAATCATATATCAAATATGGAAGTTTTTTTTCGAGGTTTTTCGTCAATTATTCTTAACTTTTACGAAACTTTGATATAATAACAAACGTATATATTAGTAATTTACGGCTTATTTTCCTTGTGAGCGTAAAAATAAATGTGACTATCTTCACATTTTGATGAGTAGGAGTGAATCGTGTGGCAATTTCTTTAGAAAAAGGTCAACGAATTGATTTAACAAAAGGAAAAGCCGGTCTGTCAAAATTGATGGTCGGTCTCGGCTGGGACCCAGTGTCCTCAGGCGGAGGATTCTTCAGCAAACTGCTTGGCGGAGGCGGTCCGAATATCGACTGTGACGCTTCAGTGCTGATGTTGGAAAACGGAAAATTCACCGAAAAGAAAAATCTGATTTATTTCGGCAACCTGAAAAGCCGCTGCGGCGGTGTACAGCATACAGGCGACAACCTGACGGGTGACGGTGCGGGCGATGACGAGCAAATTATGATAGATTTAGATAAAGTGCCTGGAAACATCGATAAGCTTGTATTTGTAGTGAACATTTACGATTGTGTCAGAAGAAAACAAGATTTCGGCATGATTCAAAATGCGTTTATTCGCGTAGTTGATCAATCTAATCATGAAGAAATGCTCAAATACAATTTGAGAGACAATTATGCCGGCAGAACAAGCCTGATTACAGCAGAAATCTACCGCAGCGGCAGTGAGTGGAAGTTTGCGGCGATTGGTGAAGGCACGAACGATACGAGATTAGAAGATATTATCAGCCGATACGTATAAAAGAAAAGGAGTGGATGAAACATGACAATTTCATTGGCAAAAGGACAAAAAGTAGATTTAACAAAAACAAATCCGGGTCTTTCAAAGGTTGTTGTCGGTTTAGGCTGGGATACGAACAAGTATGACGGCGGACACGACTTTGATCTTGACTCAAGTGTGTTTCTGTTAGACGCCGCAGGCAAATGCGCGTCACCAAACGACTTTATTTTCTATAACCAGCTTGAAGGCGGCAACGGTTCAGTCGTTCATTCAGGCGACAACCTGACTGGTGCTGGCGAAGGCGACGATGAGAATGTAAAAGTAAATCTCAGCGCTGTACCGGCAAACATTGATAAAATCTCATTTGTTATCACCATTCACGAAGCAGAAGCGCGCAGCCAAAACTTTGGACAAGTTTCAAACGCGTTCGTCCGCATCGTAAATGAAGAAACAAATGAAGAGCTCATCCGTTACGATCTTGCAGAAGATTTCTCTATTGAAACGGCAATCATTGCAGGGGAGCTTTACAGACATAACGGCGAGTGGAAATTCTCCGCAATCGGCTCAGGCTACCAAGGCGGCCTTGCCCGCATTGCAACAGACTACGGTTTGCAAGTCGGTTAAGAAAAATACGAAGAGCAGAAAGGAGAGAGGCAGTATGGCCATTCAATTATCAAAAGGACAGCGCATTGATTTAACGAAAACAAATCCGGGACTGACAAAAGCGGTGATCGGTTTAGGCTGGGATACAAACAAGTACTCCGGCGGACACGATTTTGACCTGGATGCTTCGGCCTTTTTAGTTGATGCGCATGATAACTGCGTAAATGATCTCGATTTCGTCTTCTATAATAACCTTGAACACCCGAGCGGCGGTGTCATCCATACGGGTGACAACCGTACGGGTGAAGGCGACGGAGATGATGAGCAGATTATCGTGGATTTCTCAAAAATTCCTGCTCACATTGAGAAAATCGGCATCACAGTGACCATTCACGATGCTGAAGCACGCAGCCAAAACTTCGGACAAGTTTCCAATGCGTTTGTGCGTGTTGTGGACGAAGAGACGCAGAATGAGCTTCTTCGCTTCGATTTGGGAGAAGACTTCTCCATAGAAACAGCTGTTGTCGTTTGTGAGCTATACAGACACGGCGGCGAGTGGAAATTCAATGCGATCGGCAGCGGTTTTTCCGGCGGGCTGGCTGCATTGTGCCGGAATTACGGTTTGCAAGTGTAAACGAGTGACAAATAGAGAAGTCACCGTTTCAAATTAATAGGAGGAAAAAACTTGGACTTTTTACATCATATCATGTCTACGTATGCTTCATTTTTCGATTGGAAAATGTGGGGGGAAGTTCTGACTGATCCTGTTTCCTGGGGTCTGATCGGTTCCCTTGTTGTTCTGGAAGGCCTTTTATCGGCCGATAACGCGCTTGTTCTTGCGGTCATGGTCAAACACCTGCCGGAAAAACAGCGTAAAAAAGCGTTAACGTATGGTTTGTTTGGAGCTTATATTTTCAGGTTTATTTTCATCGGGCTCGGTATGCTCCTCATTAAATTCTGGTGGATCAAGGTGCTTGGCGCGCTTTACCTGGCTTGGCTCGTCATTAAGCACTTCTGGATAGGCGAAAAAGAAGAAGAAGCGGACGGCATGAAGAAAAACTCTTGGATGGTCCGCACGTTCGGGATCTTCTGGGCGACTGTCGTTTCAGTAGAATTAATGGATCTTGCCTTCTCTGTGGACAGCATCCTGGCCGCGTTTGCGGTATCTGAAAAAGTATGGGTGCTTCTGATCGGCGGTATGCTTGGTATTTTAATGATGCGTACAGTGGCAAAAGTGTTCCTTGTGCTGATTGATAAAATCCCTGAGCTGGAAAACACAGCATTCGTGTTAATCGGCATTATCGCGCTCAAAATGGCGGGGAGCGCTTTCCATTACGAAATGCCGCACTCTGTATTCTTCATCATCATTATCGCTGCATTTGCGGTAACATTGATCATTCACTACATCAACAAACAAAAGCAGGTGCGCGAACAAACAGCCGCTTCAAAAGAAGAATAAAACAAAACAAGGAGGGAGGTTCAATGTCCTTCCTTTTTTGTTACCGAAATATCGTTCAATGACAAACCGGAAAGGAGGATATGATGAGACAAGAAGAAGTAATCATTCATAAAGCACTTCCGGCTGATGGGGATTGGAAAAGCCTGCTGTTTCAGCCATTGCCGGAGCGGGATCACTATGAAACAGCACAGGGCCTTTCGTTTTCCCGCCTTGCCGGACAGATATTAGGCACGCCTATTGATGAGACAGACTACTATAACGAGCTGTATGAGCTGTCTGTAAATGACCGCATGACTATTTTGAGTGAAACGCTTGATAAAACAATCGAACCGGAAACATTTCAAAAGCTTCAGCATATTCATTCCATCAATCAGAAAGAAAAAGGGCTGTCAGTCAGCCGCTTTGTTGCCTTTCTGGACGGGGAAAAGCTGATTGCGAAGCACTCAAACCCCTTGATGCACCGCCATTTAAGAAAAGCGCTGATGACGCTTTTACATACCTTTGCGGACAGTCATGAGAAGGGGCTGAATCATCCTGATTTTCGCAGAGTGCTGCTTGATGTCTCGAAGTTTTCTTTAAATCACCTGAATCCGTGGCTGGAAAAAACCGATATAGAGCGTGAGATGCCAAAGGTTGTTTGGTATGGAGATGCGACGAAAAGCCAGCTCTATTTCTTATATTATCTGATGCTGGTCGGCTGTGATGTTCTGCTGTTTCATCCGGCGGGTACCGATCAGCTGGCGCTTGTCGATCCAAAGCAGGAGCTCAGTTTTACGGAAAAGCTCCCGGATGTTTCGGAGCTTCAGCCGTTTCCGAAAGAAAAACCAGACCGTAAATCAACAGTGGCTTACCGCTCAACAAAAGAAATTGAACATGTGCTGAATCACGAGGAGTCCATGCTGTACAAGCCATGGCAGTTCAGAGATCACACACCGGTGTCCGTTACGCTGAAAACGACCTATGATGAACTGTTTTTAATCACGAAAGAACGCGCCTTTATTCGGCCGAATTTCAAAGCAGATAAACACTCCATTGAAATTCCGAATGTATTCGCCAAAATTATGGGCGTGTCGAAAGACAATAAGGAATATTGGAACAGGCTTCATACTCTAGCGGATTATCAGGAAACAGAAATGGTCAGAAGCTTTCCATTTACAGAAGAAATAAAGTCGAACTATCAATTTCACTACAGCCACGCACTTGATCAAGAAGGGAATATTGATCCGGACAAGCTGATGGCAAGCAATGTGTGGCAGTACAAACAGCTGCCGGCGGGCGTTCAGACCGCCATTGCCAAAACGATTTCGAGAATGTGCAGGCATCCTCGGCTTAAGGCTTTGCATCAGGAACAAGTCAAGGATGTTCAAATCTATTTGTTTAAACAAACGACAAACCTGCCTGCTAATCTGCTGAAATTAATTCAAATGTTTGACTATGCGCAAACCGTTCCGAAACTCGTTTTATATCATATGGAAATGAGCGGCGGACTCACGCGTTCGGATGCTGCCGCCCTGCTGTTCCTGAATGAAATCGGAATCGATATCATCATTTATAATCCGCCCGGACACCAAGATATTGAGCAGTTTATTGAAGAGGATCAGTATGATATCCACTGGCTGGACGACATGGTGTTCCAGCAGGACTACAAAGAGCCTTCGCTTGTGAAAAGGCTCTTCAGAAACATTACCCAAAAATAAGGAGAGAAGAAAAGCATGACAACAGAAAATCAAAATCCGCTTGTTCTCGATAAAAATGAAGAGATTTCCCAGCAAAAAGCTGACGATATCCGTCTTCAGCTCCGTCAGGAACCAGAGGTAAAGCGGCTTGCTCAACAAATTGACGTCAAAAACCAAATGGAGCTGCTTGAGTACGGCAAGGAGCCGGCCGTTGAAATTTCCAAGTTCTCTGACCGCATCTTGGGGATGATGAAAACAACAAGTGTGACAGACTCTGGCACAATGCTGACCCAGCTTGGAAAAATCATGGACCGCTTCGACAAAAATGATTTTGATGAGCCTAAGGGATTAATGGCGAAAATTTTCAAACGCGGCGGCAGCATGATTGAAAAAATCTTTAAAAAGTATCAGACACTTGGCGGAGAGATTGAAAAAATCAACGTTGAGATTTCGAAATACAAAGATGAGATGACGAAGACGAACTACACGCTCGATGAAATGTATGAAAACAATATCAAATACTATATGGAGCTTGAAAAATACGTCGTTGCCGGGCAGATGAAACTGGAAGAGATGCAGTCGATCCTTCCTTCATATGAGGAAAAAGCGGCAAGCGGAAACCAGCTGGCGCAAATGCAGCTCGATACACTGCGCAACGGCATTCAGGCGCTTGAGGAACGGGTGTATGATCTTGACATGGCACGGATGGTGGCGCTTCAAACCGCACCACAAATCCGTCTCCTGCAGCGCGGAAACGCAAAGCTGATCGGGAAAATCAACTCCGCGTTTATCATTACCATTCCGATTTTCAAAAACGGCATTATTCAGGCTGTTACGGTGAAACGGCAAAAGCTTGTGGCTGATTCTATGAGCGAGCTTGACCGCCGGACAAACGAGATGCTAAAACGAAATGCTGAAAACATCTCGAGCCAAAGTGTTGAAATTGCGAGAATGGCCGGCAGACCGAGCATAGATATTGAAACGATCGAATCGTCTTGGAACACGATTGTCAGCGGCATGCAGGAAACAAAACAAATCGAAGAAGAAAACAAACGCCTCCGCGAAGACGGCGCGAGACGAATTGCCCAGCTTCAGGATAATATTAAAAAAGCAGCATTGCAGCAATAATCAGAACCCCGCTTGTGGAACATAAGCGGGGTTTTTCATTTACATCATTTAGTTAATGACAATGTGTAAAGACAGGTGTAAACTTAAACGGTAATCATTTTGCATATCAGAGGTGTTGGCAATGGGAAAACAACAGCCTATATCCCAGCGTAAACTGCTGGGCGTCGCCGGTTTGGGGTGGCTGTTTGATGCAATGGATGTCGGAATATTATCGTTTATTATCGCCGCGCTCCATGTAGAGTGGAATCTGTCGCCCGAGGAAATGAAATGGATCGGAAGCGTCAATTCCATCGGCATGGCTGCGGGAGCGTTTTTGTTTGGTCTGCTGGCTGATCGAATCGGCCGAAAAAAAGTATTTATTATCACCCTTCTATGCTTTTCCATCGGAAGCGGCATTTCAGCTTTTGTGACGAGCTTATCGGCATTTCTAATCCTTCGTTTTGTGATCGGCATGGGACTTGGCGGAGAGCTTCCAGTCGCTTCGACACTCGTTTCGGAAGCGGTTGTGCCTGAAAAGCGGGGCAGAGTGATTGTGCTTCTGGAGAGCTTTTGGGCTGTGGGCTGGCTCGCAGCGGCCTTGATTTCTTACTTTGTGATACCAAGCTTCGGCTGGCAGGCTGCCCTGCTGTTAACCGCACTGACTGCTTTTTATGCGTTATACCTGCGGACGAGTCTGCCTGATTCACCAAAATATGAATCGCTTTCTGCCAAAAAGAAATCTGTGTGGGAGAATGTAAAAAGCGTCTGGGCAAGACAGTATATACGGCCGACCGTAATGCTGTCGATCGTTTGGTTCTGTGTGGTGTTTTCTTATTACGGCATGTTCCTATGGCTCCCGAGTGTCATGCTGCTGAAAGGCTTCAGCATGATTCAAAGCTTTGAATATGTCCTGCTGATGACGCTTGCTCAGCTACCGGGCTATTTCTCTGCCGCATGGCTGATTGAAAAAGCGGGCCGGAAGTGGATACTCATCATTTACCTGATTGGTACAGCAGGAAGCGCCTATTTCTTTGGAACGGCTGATTCTTTAGGCCTTCTGCTTACGGCTGGAATGCTGTTATCGTTTTTCAATCTCGGTGCGTGGGGCGTGCTGTATGCGTATACCCCGGAGCAATATCCGACTGCGATTCGCGCAACAGGTTCAGGAACGACAGCGGCGTTTGGAAGAATCGGCGGCATCTTCGGACCTTTGCTCGTTGGAACGCTCGCAGCCCGTCATATTTCGTTTTCGGTTATCTTTTCAATCTTTTGCATTGCCATCTTACTCGCGGTTGCTTGTATTTTGATTATGGGGAAAGAGACGAAACAAACTGAGCTGGAATAGGAAAAGCACCTCTTGAAAGAGGTGCTTTTTTTACATTTGCACCCGGGCTGCGGATTGGCGTTTCCCGGTTTTATTGATTGTCTGGTAGAGCGCCATAGAAAGTATGAACAGAATGGCAGTAAATCCTGTGACAGCTCCGAAATGCTGTGTGCTTTGATATAAAAAACCTGCAATACCTGTGCCGACAGTGGTTCCTGCATACATAGCGGCATTGGAAAGGGAAGCGATGGTTCCTCGCGCGTTTGGTGAAATGGATTGAGAGACACCCATCATTAACGGAAAGATAATGCCAGCTGTAAAGAACGTGAGAAAAAAGCTCGTTTCGACTAAAAATAAGTTAGGAAAGAAAGGAAGAGCGAAATAGAGAGCGCCCATCAGCAGCATCCCGCCGATCAATGTCTTAAACATGCCCAGCTTTGCTGAAATCCGGCTGCCGATAAGGCTTCCGAGCATATTTCCCAGTCCGAGAACAAGCATAGCTGCCCCAATTTGTGACACGGTTAAATGATAATCCGCGGAAAGCCAAGTGCCGAGAAAGCTGAACGACGCGAAGTTTCCGGTTTGAAAGAGAAAATAGGCAAGCAGAATGACCGATGTTTTCGGCAGTGAAAACAGCTCCCGATATGGGTTGATTATTGATGGGCGCACCAATGGTTCAGAAGGGCGGATATCAGGCATAACCACCGCCAGAATCAATAGAAGAATAATCGAGCACGCTGACAAAGCGAAAAATGGCGTATGCCATGTAAAGGAAGCGAAAAACCCTCCGATCGGCAGTCCGAGCATTTGTGAAGCGGCCAATCCTGCTGTCGCAATACCCATGCTTTTTATGATCTGAGAAGGCTTAACAATGATTGGGATGGACGCCCAAATTTGAGGCGTCACAAACGCAGCGCTAACGCCTGCGGCAAAACGGAACAGGCACATGGCGGCAAAAGAGGGAGCGATGCCGCATAAAAACGTGGATACGATAAAGCCCGCAAGCCCCCACAGCATGATTGTTTTCCTGTTCAAACGGTCTGAGATTGGGCCCGCAATGAAAGCGAAGAGCGCATAACCGAGTGCATAAGCACTGACCATCCAGCCTGACAAATCAGTAGAGACATGAAACTGCTCCTGTAAAAGCGGGAGAAGCGGGGAAAGCAAAAAGGTATCTGTGCCAATGACAAACATGACACTGAAGAAAAGCCAAATACGATTCAAATTTTATCACTCCTATAGTTTTATAACTTTGAAACTATGAAACAAATATGTATAGAGAAAACCCTTTGTTAGAGGGTTTCCAAAAAGCCAGGCAGGTATGTTTGAAATGTGTCTTCACGGAGACTGACATATTTTGTCCGCGAATCTTTTCGGGTTGCCGTCAATCCCGCTTCACGCAGCGTTTTAAAATGATAAGATGCCGTGGTTTTCACAATATTGCACTTTTCACCTACTTCACCGCAGCTGAGTTCTTTTCCGCTGACATAAAGCGTACGAATAATAGCAAGCCTTGATTCATCAGACAGTGCTTTAAAAATTTGCGCTCTGATTTGATCATCTGATTGTTTTATAGTCATGAAACTATAATACATAATTGATGCTGGGAAAGCAACTTATTTTTCCAGTAAAGGAGCAGGAAGTCATAATAGGCAGGAGGAATTCAATTCCAATAAAAGCGTTTTCACCTATAGATAGGAGAAAAATCACCCGTAAAATACAATTATATAGGAGGATTACAGAGTATTTAGAAGCATAAATAAGATCATGTGGTCACATGGATGTTTATAAAGAAATGGTACAGAATAAAAGAGAATATGCTGTTTGTGTAGGAAGTTACATAAATGTTACGGTTATTAGGATTGCTTAATATGGAGGGAAAATATGAGTGTAGATGAGAAACCAATTAAGATAAAAGTCGAGAAAGTCTCCAAGATTTTTGGGAAACAAACAAAGAAGGCAGTTCAAATGCTTGCCAATGGAAAGACAAAAAAAGAGATCCTGAAAGCAACCGGTTCAACCGTTGGGGTTAATCAGGCAGATTTTGAAGTATATGATGGTGAGATATTTGTCATCATGGGTCTATCAGGGAGCGGTAAATCAACTTTAGTACGGATGTTAAACCGGCTTATTGAACCGACTGCCGGAAATATTTACATTGATGGTGACATGATAACAAATATGTCTAAAGACCAGCTCCGGGAAGTCCGCCGGAAAAAAATCAGCATGGTCTTCCAAAAATTCGCTCTGTTCCCGCACAGAACGATACTTGAAAATACAGAATACGGACTGGAGCTTCAAGGTGTAGACAAACAGGAGCGCCAGCAAAAAGCGCTTGAGTCCTTAAAGCTCGTCGGACTTGAAGGATTTGAACACCAATATCCTGACCAGCTTTCCGGCGGGATGCAGCAGCGTGTCGGCCTTGCCCGCGCGTTGACAAATGATCCGGACATTCTTCTGATGGATGAAGCGTTCAGTGCGCTCGATCCACTGATTCGTAAAGATATGCAGGATGAACTTCTTGATCTTCACGATAATGTCGGAAAAACGATTATCTTTATTACGCACGACTTGGACGAAGCATTGCGGATCGGCGACAGAATTGTTCTGATGAAGGACGGCAACATCGTTCAAATCGGCACGCCTGAAGAAATCCTGATGAATCCATCTAACGAATATGTTGAGAAATTCGTCGAGGATGTTGATTTATCTAAAGTCCTCACAGCAGGCCATATTATGAAACGCGCTGAAACAGTGCGGATTGATAAAGGGCCTCGCGTGGCATTGACATTGATGAAAAACCTTGGAATTTCTTCAATTTACGCAGTGGATAAACAAAAGAAATTGTTAGGTGTTATCTATGCGTCTGATGCGAAAAAAGCGGCTGAATCTGATTTGTCACTTCAAAATATCTTGAATACAGAATTTACGACTGTACCAGAGGATACGTATTTGACAGAGATTTTTGACGTTGTTTCTGACGCGAATATTCCAATTGCGGTTGTAGATGAGAAGCAAAGAATGAAAGGGATTGTCGTAAAAGGCGCACTGATTGGCGCGCTTGCCGGCAATAACGAGTATATCAATGCTGAAGGCACTGGCGAACAAACACAAGATCCTTCTGCACAGGAGGTGAAGTAAGATGGATAGACTGCCTAGAATACCTTTAGCAGATATCATTGACCGTTTTGTTGACTGGATTACAATGACGTTTGGCGGATTCTTCGACGGAATCGCAAACGGACTTGCCGCTTTTGTAAATGGAATTGTCAGCGGACTTGGATTTATCCCATCTATTTTGTTAACGATTATTTTCGCCGCACTTGCGTGGTGGATCAGTACAAGAGGAATTGCGTTATTTACATTGATTGGATTCCTCCTGATCGATTATTTAGGATATTGGGACCCAATGCTGCAGACATTGGCGCTTGTTTTGACATCTGTGATTATTTCGATTGTGGTCGGGGTTCCGATCGGAATTTGGGCGTCCCAGAAAGAAATGGTACGCCGTATTGTAACGCCAATTCTTGATTTAATGCAGACAATGCCTGCTTTCGTATATCTATTGCCGGCGATTTTCTTCTTTAACATTGGTGTTGTGCCGGGTGTTGTTGCATCAGTTATTTTCGCGATGCCTCCGACAATCCGCATGACCGTTCTCGGTATTAAACAAGTGCCGGCGGATCTGATTGAGGCGACTGAGGCGTTCGGTTCTACAACAGCTCAGCGTTTGTTTAAAGTTCAGCTTCCGCTTGCGACAAAAACCATCCTGGCCGGAATCAACCAAAGCATCATGCTTGCTTTATCAATGGTTGTTATCGCCGCAATGGTCGGTGCGCCGGGACTTGGTTCTGAAGTATACAGCGCCGTTACACAGCTGAAAACCGGGGTCGGAGTAGAGGCGGGTATCGCCATCGTTATCGTTGCCATTACCCTGGACCGTATTACTCAAAATATTAAAGTGAAGAAGAAAAGCAGGGGGAATGCCTGATGCTTAAAAAAATCATCGGCATTGGCGTTTCCGCCATGCTGGCGCTCTCACTTGCGGCTTGCGGTTCACAACACGATGAAAATGCAACCGCAGCAGAACAGGTGAATAAGACCATCATCGGGATTGACCCCGGTTCAGGGATTATGGCCCTGACTGACAAAGCGATGAAGGATTATGACCTGAATGACTGGACATTGATTTCAGCGTCAAGTGCCGCGATGACCGCAACACTTAAAAAGTCATACGACCGTAAGAAACCGATTATCATTACAGGATGGACACCGCACTGGATGTTCTCCAGATATAAGCTGAAATATCTCGATGATCCGAAACAATCTTATGGCAGCGCGGAGGAAATCCATACGATCACACGCAAAGGCTTCAGCAAAGAGCAGCCGAATGCCGCAAAGCTTCTGAGCCAGTTTAAATGGACGCAAGACGATATGGGCGAAGTGATGATCAAAGTGGAAGAAGGCGAGAAACCTGCCAAAGTCGCAGCTGAGTATGTGAAGAAGCACAAAGATCAGATTGCGGAGTGGACAAAAGGCGTTCAAAAGGTCAAGGGGGACAAAATCAACCTTGCCTATGTGGCGTGGGACAGTGAAATTGCAAGTACAAACGTGATCGGCAAAGTCTTAGAAGACTTAGGCTATGAGGTGACGCTTACTCAGGTAGAGGCCGGTCCGATGTGGACTGCAATCGCGACGGGAAGCGCGGATGCATCCCTTTCCGCATGGCTGCCGAATACCCATAAAGCATACGCCGCCAAATATAAAGGCAAATATGACGATATTGGCACCAGTATGACGGGCGTGAAAATGGGTCTTGTTGTTCCTCAATATATGAAAAACGTTAACTCAATTGAAGATTTGAAGAAGTAACCAAAAAGCAGCCTGTAGCCAGGCTGCTTTTTTTGCGTTAAGAAGCGTTAGCGGCAGCAAGCGATTCCGCTTTCTGAAATGTTTTGAGCACGGCGTTCGCCAAAATGTGAATGCCGTTGAACATTGCATTTCTGTCAAAGGTCATGTGCGGATGATGGAGTCCTGGCTGGAGTCCGCAGCCGAGACCAAGCATGGTTGTTTTGAGGTTCGGCACTTTCACGGCGTAAAAATGGAAATCCTCGCCGCCGGTTGTGACAAGCGGGGCATCAAGCTGTTCAGCCCCGATGATTTCCGTAATGGCTTCTGCCATGATCGCTTCAGCTTCTTTGTTTTGTGTCGCTGCAGGAAGGCTGTGTTCTTTTTGCAGGTCGATCTTTGCGCCGAATGCGGCGGCGGCCGCTTCACAGGCTCTTTCTGTTTCGGCAATTAACGCCTCCATGGCTTCATTGGTCTGTGCGCGCAAATCAAGGCTGAACGATGCTTTTCCCGGAATGATGTTAGAGCTTTCTCCGCCGGCTTGAAGCTTTGTCATTTTGACGGTATGCGGGATTTGCGGGTCAATATGGATGAGCCCGAGCTTATGTACAAGAAATGCTGCAATTTCAATGCTGTTTTTCCCGAGGTGCGGGCGGGCACCATGGGCTTCCTCTCCGATAATTGTTCCCTCAATGTGCTGGCTTGATCCGTGCAGAATAGACGGGGCGCAGCGGCCGTTTTGTGTTTCCTGAATTGGGCGGACGTGAACACCGTACAAATAGTCGGCATCATCAAGCACGCCTTCTTCTATCATTTTCAAGGCACCGCCGCCTTTTTCTTCTGCCGGCTGAAAGATAAAACGGATTGTGCCCTTCGGAAGCTCAGGTTGTTTTCTCAGCAGCATTAATGTGCCCAATGCCATTGTCATATGTGCATCGTGTCCGCAGGAATGGTTGGCGCGAAATGTGCCGTTTACCTCCTGCCATAGCGCGTCAATATCAGCGCGCACAGCTACAACAGGTGAGCCTGAGCCGATTTCGCCGACAACCCCGGTGCAGTCTGAAAACGTGCGCGTCCGGCATCCTAACTCCTCAAGCTTTTGTTTGAGAAATGCAGTCGTCTCATATTCCTTCCAGCTGACTTCAGGGTTTGCGTGCAGATGCTCGAAGATGTCCATAACGGTTTGTTTCATGTCTTCTGAAAGCTTTTTCATGGTAAGAAATACCTCCTTCTATCAGAATGAATTTTTACCTTCTTTACTTTATTTATATTGAAACAGGAAGATAGGCTGTATATAATATAGCACATATTGAGACTTTTCAGAATAATTAATATTTTCAAACAGAGAGGATGGATCGAAATATGAGTATGCCAGCAGCCGAAACACAGCCTAAGAAAAAACGAATGACATTTAAAATGCCTGACGCCTATGTCCTCTTATTTATCATTGCTTTCATTTGCGCAATCGCTTCATATATTGTGCCGGCAGGTGAATTTGACCGCGTGACAAAGGGGGATGTCACGACTGCTGTTCCGGGAAGCTATCATTCCATTGAACAGTCACCGGTCAGCCTGATCGGTTTTTTTACTTCCCTACAGGATGGAATGGTCGGATCAGCACCAATCATCTTTCTGATTTTATTCACAGGCGGCACCATTGCCATTTTAGAAAAAACGGGTGCCATCAATGGCCTGATTTACAATGTCATCAGCAAATTCCGCACCAAGCAATTATTATTTATTTGTATTGTCGGCGCGTTGTTCTCTATTCTCGGAACAACCGGGATTGTCGTGAATTCAGTTATCGGTTTTATCCCCATCGGCCTCATTGTGGCACGATCCTTAAAATGGGACGCCGTCGCGGGAGCCGCTGTCATTTACATCGGCTGCTACGCTGGATTTAACTCCACTATACTATCACCGTCCCCGCTCGGTTTATCACAATCAATTGCGGAGCTCCCTCTTTTTTCAGGAATCGGCCTGCGAGTTGTGATTTACATTTGCTTTTTGCTGTCTTCTATTATTTATATCTATTTGTATACGAGAAAATTAAAAAAATCAAAAGATGCCAGTGTGTTAGGAACAGATTGGTTCCCTGGGGCAGGAATGGGCGAAGCCGGTAAAGAAGAAGATCAGTCAGTGTCATTTACTGTTCGCCATAAGCTGATTTTGGCCGTGGCGGGACTCTCGCTGGTCGGCTTTTTATACGGCGCTTTGAAGCTTGGCTGGTCGGATTCCCAAATGGCTGCGACATTTATTTTTATTTCTGTCCTTGCCGGTTTAATAGGCGGACTTGCGGCGAACGATATTGCCAAAACCTTCATTACGGGCTGTCAAAGCCTTGTATACGGGGCGCTGATTGTCGGGATGGCACGAAGCATTTCCGTCATCCTTGAAAATGGAAAGTTACTCGATACAGTCGTCAATGCTTTGGCTTCACTGTTGGACGGTTTCAGTCCGATTGCCGGGGCAATCGGCATGTATATCGCCAGTGCGCTGCTTCATTTTCTCATCTCCTCAGGATCTGGCGAAGCCGTTGTATTTATTCCAATCCTGGCGCCGCTCGCTGATTTGATGGGAATCACGAGACAGGTTGCGGTGGAGGCGGTTATGCTTGGAGAAGGGGTCGTCAACTGTGTCAATCCAACATCCGGTGTTCTCATGGCGGTACTTGCCGCCAGCGGCATTCCGTACGTCAAGTGGCTGCGGTTTATGGTGCCGCTTGCTCTGATTTGGTTCTTGATCGGGCTTGTTTTTATTGTGATCGGCGTCATGATCAATTGGGGGCCGTTTTAACAATTGCTGCCCGCCGGCTTGTACGGCGGGCTTTTGAGTTATTCATTGCAGAAGCGCAGGCTGTTATTGTAACATGTAAGCCATAGCCATTCGTAAAAGTGCGGGAGGAAGGTCATGAATAATCTGCGTAATAGACTTTCAGGCGTGAATGGGGAAAATAAGAGAGTAAAAGAAAAAGAACAAAAAATCTGGTCGGAGATTGGGATGATAGCGGGATCGTTTGCGCTCCTTGATGTGATCATCCGCGGCATTATGTTTGAATTTCCGTTTAAAGAATGGGCTGCAAGCCTTGTGTTTTTGTTCCTCATCATCTTATATTACTGCATCAGGGCAGGAGCGTCAGGAATGCTCATGCCGAGAATAGACACCGAAGAAGAACTGCGAAAACGGGTAAAGCAGCAGCGAATAGATTCAATTGCGGTCGCCTTTGCGGTAGTGGTGCTTACGATGTACGACAGGGGGATTCCCCATACATTCTTCGCTTGGCTGAAAATGATCCTTCTTTTTATCGTCTGTAGCGGCGTTCTGTTTTTGCTTCGATATGTGATTGTGAAGCTGGCTTACAGAAGAGCGATAAAAGAAGAAGCAGAGAAGAAATCATCTTAATGGTGATTTCTTTTTTTGTTTATAAGAGAAATGTCTTTTTATTTGATAGGAATATAGATTTGAATTCACTCTGCCGCGTTGCTTTGATAGAGAGTGTGTGATAAGTTCAAATGTAAGCGTTAACATAATTCCCCAGTCTTCACAACAGTTGAAAGGAGGAAGCTGAAGAAAGAGTAAGAGGAATTTTTGACTCCGCAGTCAGTCTTCAAAAATCAAATAAGGAGTGTCAAAAATGTTTAAAAAACGATTCAAAACCTCTTTACTGCCGTTATTCGCTGAATTTTTGTTGCTGTTTCATATGGTTTTGGCAGGACCGGCGGCTGCAAATGCTGGAACACAGAACACATCAAATGAACTGGCAGCGCCATCGATTGAAAGTGGGACCATTCTTCATGCTTGGAATTGGTCATTTAATACGTTAAAACACAATATGAAGGACATTCATGATGCAGGATATACAGCCATTCAGACGTCTCCGATTAACCAAGTAAAGGAAGGGAACCAAGGAAATAAAAGCATGTCGAACTGGTACTGGCTCTATCAGCCGACATCGTACCAAATTGGCAACCACTACTTAGGCACTGAACAAGAATTTAAAGAAATGTGTGCAGCTGCTGAAGAATATGGCGTAAAAGTCATAGTTGACGCGGTCATCAATCATACCACCAGTGACTATGGCGCGATTTCTAATGAGATTAAGAGTATTCCAAACTGGACACACGGAAACACACAAATTAAAAACTGGTCGGATCGATGGGATGTTACGCAGAATTCATTGCTCGGGCTGTATGATTGGAATACACAAAATACACAAGTACAGTCCTATCTGAAACGTTTCTTAGAAAGAGCATTGAATGACGGAGCAGACGGGTTCCGCTATGATGCCGCCAAGCATATAGAGCTTCCTGATGATGGGAATTATGGCAGCCAGTTTTGGCCGAATATCACAAACACATCTGCAGAGTTTCAATACGGAGAAATCCTGCAGGATAGTGCTTCCAGGGATACTGCTTATGCGAATTATATGAATGTGACAGCTTCTAACTATGGGCATTCCATCAGATCCGCTTTAAAGAACCGTAATCTGAGTGTGTCGAATATCTCCCATTATGCATCTGACGTGTCTGCGGACAAGTTAGTCACATGGGTGGAATCACATGATACGTATGCCAATGATGATGAAGAGTCCACATGGATGAGTGATGACGATATCCGTTTAGGCTGGGCAGTGATTGGTTCGCGCTCAGGAAGCACGCCTCTTTTCTTTTCCAGGCCTGAGGGCGGAGGAAATGGTGTAAGATTTCCAGGGAAAAGCCAAATAGGAGATCGCGGGAGCGCCTTATTTAAAGATCAGGCGATCACTGCGGTCAATCAATTTCACAATGAAATGGCCGGGCAGCCTGAGGAACTCTCAAATCCGAATGGGAACAATCAAATATTTATGAATCAGCGCGGCTCAAAAGGTGTTGTGCTGGCAAATGCAGGTTCCTCTTCTGTCAGCATAAATGCTTCAACGAAATTACCTGATGGCAGCTATGATAATAAAGCCGGGACCGGTTCATTTCAAGTCAGGGAAGGTAAACTGACAGGCACGATCAATGCCAGATCTGTGGCTGTGCTTTATCCTGACGATATTGCAAATGCGCCTCAAGTTTTCCTTGAGAATTACAAAGCAGGCGTAACACATTCTTTCAATGATCAACTGACGATTACCCTGCGTGCAGATGCGAACACAACAAAAGCTGTTTATCAAATCAATAATGGACAAGAGACAGCGTTTAAAGATGGAGATCAATTCACAATCGGAAAAGAAGATCCATTTGGCAAAACATACACCATCATGTTAAAAGGAACGAACAGTGATGGTGTAACGAGGACCGAGGAGTACAGTTTTGTTAAAAGAGATCCAGCTTCGGCCAAAACCATCGGCTATCAAAATCCGAATCATTGGAGTCAGGTAAATGCTTATATCTATAAACAGGATGGGGGCGGGGCAATTGAATTGACCGGATCTTGGCCTGGAAAACCAATGACTAAAAATGCAGACGGAATTTACACGCTGACGCTGCCTGCGGATACGGATACAACCAACGCCAAAGTGATTTTTAATAATGGCAGCGCCCAAGTGCCTGGCCAGAATCAGCCTGGCTTTGATTACGTGCAAAATGGTTTATATAATGACGCGGGCTTAAGCGGTTCTCTTCCTTATTGAGTACAAGGCTGACGGGTTATAGTGAAAGAAACCATCATAGATGGTTTCTTTTTTGTTCATAAATCAGACAAAACTTTTCTCTTGCAAAAGTTTGTGAAGTATTGCACAATATAAATGTGAAATACTTCACAAACAAAAAGACATCAAAGAGAAACATACCCTGGAAGGATGATTAATGATGAACAAACATGTAAATAAAGTAGCTTTAATCGGAGCGGGTTTTGTTGGAAGCAGTTATGCATTTGCGTTAATTAACCAAGGGATCACAGATGAGCTTGTGGTCATTGATCTAAATAAAGAAAAAGCAATGGGCGATGTAATGGATTTAAACCACGGAAAGGCGTTTGCGCCGCAACCGGTCAAAACATCTTTCGGAACATATGAAGACTGCAAGGATGCTGATATTGTCTGCATTTGCGCCGGAGCAAACCAAAAACCTGGCGAGACACGCCTTGAATTAGTAGAAAAGAACTTAAAGATTTTCAAAGGCATTGTCGGTGAAGTCATGGCGAGCGGATTTGACGGCATTTTCTTAATCGCGACAAATCCGGTTGATATCCTGACTTACGCGACATGGAAATTCAGCGGCCTGCCAAAAGAGCGGGTGATCGGAAGCGGCACAACACTAGATTCTGCGAGATTCCGTTACATGCTGAGCGAATACTTTGGCGCAGCGCCTCAAAACGTGCACGCGCATATTATCGGAGAGCACGGCGACACAGAGCTTCCTGTCTGGAGCCATGCGAATATCGGCGGTGTGCCGGTTAGTGAACTCGTTGAGAAAAACGATGCGTACAAACAAGAGGAGCTGGACCAAATTGTAGATGACGTGAAAAACGCAGCTTACCATATCATTGAGAAAAAAGGCGCGACTTATTATGGCGTTGCGATGAGTCTTGCCCGCATTACAAAAGCGATTCTTCATAATGAAAACAGCATATTAACTGTCAGCACATATGTGGACGGGCAATACGGTGCAGATGACGTGTACATCGGTGTTCCAGCTGTCGTGAACCGCGGAGGGATCGCTGGTATCACTGAGCTGAACTTGAATGAGAAAGAAAAAGAACAGTTCCTTCACAGCGCCGGCGTCCTTAAAAACATTTTAAAGCCTCATTTTGCAGAACAAAAAGTCAACTAACCGCAACTTTAGAGTAAAGGGCTGATTGTCAATGTGGGAGCAGTTGTATGATCCGTTTGGAAACGAGTATGTGAGCGCACTTGTGGCGCTCACTCCGATTCTCTTTTTTCTTTTGGCTTTAACTGTTTTGAAAATGAAAGGCATACTTGCGGCGTTTCTTACTCTAGCCGTCAGTTTCTTCGTCTCCGTTTTGGCATTTCACATGCCGGTTGAAAAAGCGATTTCTTCTGTTTTGCTAGGAATCGGGAGCGGGCTGTGGCCCATTGGCTACATTGTCCTGATGGCGGTGTGGCTGTATAAAATCGCAGTGAAAACCGGGAAATTTACTATTATTCGGTCCAGCATTGCCGGCATTTCGCCTGACCAACGATTGCAGCTATTATTAATTGGTTTTTGTTTTAACGCGTTTTTGGAAGGCGCGGCCGGTTTTGGTGTTCCGATTGCGATCAGCGCGGCGCTGCTCGTCGAACTTGGTTTTAAACCGTTAAAAGCGGCAGCGCTCTGCTTGATCGCAAACGCAGCTTCCGGAGCCTTTGGGGCAATCGGGATTCCTGTCATCACAGGGGCGCAGATTGGTGATTTGTCTGCTCTTGAGCTGTCACGGACATTGATGTGGACACTGCCGATGATCTCATTTTTCATACCGTTTCTGCTTGTATTCCTATTAGATCGAATGAAAGGAATCAAACAGACATGGCCTGCCCTTCTGGTTGTGAGCGGTGGGTATACAGGGATTCAGACACTGACAATGGCGGTGCTCGGGCCGGAATTAGCCAACATTTTGGCGGCATTGTTCAGCATGGGCGGGCTTGCCCTCTTCCTCCGCAAATGGCAGCCGAAAGAGATTTACAGGGAGGAAGGAGCCGGCGATGCTGGTGAGCAAAAGACATACCGTGCCGCTGACATTGCGAAAGCGTGGTCACCTTTCTACATTTTAACTGCGGCAATCACCATCTGGAGCCTTCCCGCCTTCAAAGCGCTTTTCCAAGAAGGCGGACTGTTATATCAAACAACGCTCCTGTTTAAAATGCCTTTTCTGCACCAGCAAATTATGAAAATGCCACCGATTGCGCCATCTGCCATGCCGTTAGATGCGGTCTTGAAAGTTGATTTGCTGTCAGCGACTGGTACAGCGATTTTAGCCGCAGTCATCGTGACAGGACTGTTCAGCAAAAACTTCTCCTCTCGAGATGCCTTTGCTTCCTTGAAGGAGACAGGAAAAGAGCTGTGGGTGCCGATTATCACGATCTGCTTCGTGATGGGGTTTGCCAATCTGGCCAACTTCGCAGGGCTCAGCTCTTCAATTGGATTAGCGCTGGCGAAAACGGGAGACCTGTTCCCGTTTGTCAGTCCTGTTCTCGGCTGGATCGGCGTGTTCATTACCGGTTCTGTTGTCAGCAATAACGCTTTGTTCGGACATTTGCAGGTTGTCACCGGAGCGCAGATCGGTGCGGGTTCTGACTTGCTGTTGGCCGCAAATACTGCGGGCGGGGTCATGGCGAAACTTGTTTCTCCTCAATCTATCGCCATCGCTGCCGCAGCGGTCGGCCAAACAGGCAAGGAATCTAAACTGTTTAAACGGACAGTGGCGTACAGCCTGGTTCTGTTATTGGGCATATGTATATGGACGTTTATTCTTGCAAGATTAGGAGTGTAATAGAAAAAAGCAGTACATGCCCAGCATGTACTGCTTTTTTATGTTAATTTGCTTTCTTTGTTATTTCGGCTGTTGTCTTCACTCTGGCTTTTCCCATAAACAAAATGGTAATCGCCGCGAGGACAATTGGAATCAAAGCGAGCAAAAAGACATACGTGATACTTGATGACATCGCGTCAATAATACGATTCAGAATCGCGTCAGGAATTTGGGAACGTGTTCCCGCTTGGAAAATCTCCTGCGGGTCGCCGATATTTTGCGCCGCGCCTGATCCCGCTGAACCTTTCATGCCGCTGAAGGCGTCACTCAGCTTGTTTGAAAATACGTTTGTTTGCACCGTTCCGAAAATGGTGACGCCCAGGGTCATGCCGAATGATCGCAAAAACGAATTTGTAGAGTTTGCCGTTCCCCGAAAGCGAGGTTCGAGGTCATTCATCGATGCCGCCGGCAGCAGTGAGAAGTTAAAGCCTACTCCAAAGCCTGAAATCATCATAAAGACTGTCAGCCATACCCGTGCTGTGTCAGGCGTCATATTGGAAAGAAGCAGCATGCCGATAAAGAAAGCTATAACAGATATCAGCATCAAATTGCGGAAGCTTGCCTTCGTTTGGAAGATTCCGCCGATCATGCTGCCGATGACTGATCCAATCATCATCGGCGTCAAAATGAAGCCCGCGCTTGTCGCTGAGCTGCCGTAGACCGCCTGAACGAAAATCGGAATAAATACCGCTAAAATAATGAATGTTCCGCCATATAGGAAAGCGAGAATCTGTGCTGTGGCAAACAATCTGTTTTTAAACATCCAGAAAGAAATGATTGGCTCTTCCGCTTTTCTCTCCACAATAAAAAAGGCGATGAAGAAAACAGCGAATACAATAAACAGCCCAATGATCTGAATGGAGTTCCAATCGTATGTTTTGCCGCCAAGCTCAAGGGCGAACATCAGGCATACAATGGATACGACTAAGGTAATCGCGCCGCCCCAGTCAATTTTCTGCTTTCTGGGCTCCAGAGATTCTTTGTAATAGCGAATAATGAAAAACAATGACAATGCGCCGATCGGTACATTGATGTAAAACACCCAGTGCCAGCTGATCGAATCTGTAATGATTGCGCCTAAAAGCGGACCAAGAACACTGGATAATCCGAATACAGCGCCGAACATGCCGGACATTTTTCCGCGTTTTTCCGGCGGAAACAAATCAAAGATAATCGTAAAGGCAATTGGCAGAAGCGCGCCGCCCCCGATTCCTTGAATGGCCCGGTAGATGATCAGCTGATTCATCGTCTGGGCAATTCCGCATAAAGCCGAACCGATTAAGAAAAAAATGAGTCCAAACAGGAAAAAACGTTTTCGGCCGTACATATCGGAAAGCTTGCCGTAAATCGGCATGCCAGCCATAACCGCCACCATATAGGATGCCGTCACCCAGGCAAATTTATCGAAGCTTCCAAGATCGGCTACGATGTTGCCCATCGCGGTGGCAACAATCGTATTGTCCATCGCGGACATCAAGATGCCCAGCAGGAGACCGAGAACAACAAATTTTGTGGAAGCCTGTCTTGCTGTTGTTGTGTCCATTTGTTCTACCTCCTCTTACTTTTCTATGTAAGTTCTGATATCATGATAATAGTTTGATCATTGAATATCTCGATTATCAAGATAAACTCGATTTTATAGGGAGGACTGTCAGTTGTCAACAAGAAATTCCAGAAGTGAGTTGGAAAAGACGGCCGTTCAGCTTTTTCGGAAACTGGGCACAAGAACGGTTCTGTTTCATCAGGCAGCCGCTCAAGCCCTCGGTCTGTTTCCCACCGATTTGAAATCAGCTGACATCTTAAATGAAGCAGGGCCGATGACGGCCGGAGAACTGGGCAAAAAAACCGGACTTAGCACGGGTTCCGTCACGGCGCTTGTTGACCGGCTGGAAAAAGCGGGGTATGTGGCTCGTGAAAAGGACCCGAACGATCGCAGGAGAGTCGTAATCGTCCCTTTGACTGCTTCGAAAAAACATATAAAGGATTTGTTCCGTCCTCTGTCTGAGTCGACGATGGATTTGTGCTGCGAATATACGGAAGAGGAACTGGAACTCATTTTCAGTTTTGTAGGCAAAGCCGCTGATATCATGGAGAAAGAGCTTCAACGTTTGAAACAGTAAGTGAAATTGTGCATAGCTTGGCCCGTTCCCGAATAAATTGTACAAGTTACGTAAGAGAAGGGAGTACGGGCCGGTGAACATTTTTTTGAGCTATATTGTGCTGGGACTGTCCTTGTCTGCGCCTGTGGGGCCAGTGAATGCGGCGCAAATAGACAAAGGAATTAAAAACGGTTTTTGGCATGCATGGATATTTGGTTTAGGCGCCATGACAGCGGATGGGCTGTACATGCTTTTTATCTATTTCGGGCTGTCACAGTTTTTGACCGCTCCATTTGTGAAAACGTTTTTGTGGCTCTTCGGCTTTTTTGTGCTGACCTATACTGGAATTGAAACGCTGAAAAACGTCAGAGAGCCGATGGATGTGCGAGGCTCGCGGGGAAAGCCGTCATTCCGGAAAACGTTCGCTTCAGGTTTTCTCATTTCACTCTCGAATCCATTGAGCATCCTTTTTTGGCTTGGAATTTACGGAAGCATTCTTGCGAAAACAGCAGAGGCCTACAATATGAATCAGCTTCTGATCTATAGCTCGGGCATCATGATCGGCATTTTAATCTGGGATTTCTGCATGGCGATTACAGCCAGTACATTCAGAAACCTGCTTCATGAAAAGCTATTGAGAGGATTGACCGGAATGGCCGGTGTATCACTCCTCGTGTTTGGTTTTTACTTTGGTTATCAGGGCATTAAACAGTTATTGGGCTGATTCATAAAGGACAGTCACCTGCCGCTTCCAGTTTTAATATAGTATCCAGATGATACTGGAGGTGGATCAATGGTGAGTGGGATTTACACCAAAAGTTTTCTGGAACGTATTCAAGAAGAGCTTCCTGAATGGCAAAGAATCGCTTTTGAGCTGCTGGCAGAAACTCTGGCGGACGATGCGGATACGTTTCCGTGCATTCCCGGACGCCAGGCGTTTCTGACTGATCAGCTTCGCATTGCTTTTGCCGGAGATCCGCGGGAAAACCGTACAGCGGAGGAACTGGCTCCGTTGCTTGCGGAGTACGGAAAGATATCGCGGGACACTGGAAAATACGCATCCCTCGTTGTGTTGTTTGATACACCGGAAGATTTGGCGGAGCATTATTCGGTTGAAGCGTATGAAGAGCTGTTTTGGCGCTTTTTAAATAGACTGAGTGAACAAGACGAAAAAGAATGGCCGGAAGACATTCCGGCCGATCCCGAGCATTATAAATGGGAGTTTTGTTTTGACGGCGAACCGTACTTTATTCTTTGCGCTACACCGGGGCACGAGGCGAGAAAAAGCCGAAGCTTTCCTTTTTTTATGATCACCTTTCAGCCGAGATGGGTGTTTGAAGAGTTAAATGGCTCAACGGCTTTTGGCCGCAACATGAGCAGACTGATCCGCTCCCGTTTAGAGGCCTATGATGAAGCTCCGATTCACCCGCAATTAGGCTGGTATGGAGAAAAGGATAATCGTGAATGGAAGCAGTATTTCCTCCGTGATGACGAAAAACAGGTATCGAAGTGCCCATTTTCTTATTTAAAGAACATGTTCAACAAACTGAAATAAATCACGGACTTGCAGGGCGGTCTTTATGACCCTGCTTTTTTTGATAGATCATGGTCACGATGGCGATGATCACAAGAAAACCGATGCTCACAAAAAAACCGGGCCGGCTTGATTTTTCAAACAATGTACCGGACACAGCCGCAGCAATCAGAATCATCGCTAAATAAATTTGCGTTTTTCCCATGCCCTCAGGATCAGTCAGCTTTTTGCTGGAGAACAGGATAAACAGCCAAGTGTATAAAAGCATAAGCCCCGCGGCTGTTGTCATATGCTCATAAATGTTTTTAGGCAGCACTAATGACAGAATAATGGAGAGGATAAGCCCCGCAAACGTCAGCCCCAGTGCCGGCCAGCATATTTTTTTGCCTTCCTTTAGAGTAAAGCATTTCGGCGCGTCGCCGTCATCAGCCATCGTACAAAGCAATGTCGTAACCGCAAAAAGCGAAGCGACAAGGGTCGAGAACCCGGCGATGATGAAAATCCCGTTAAATATATCGAGGATGATCTCAAGGTTATATCCTTTTAACGACGTAATGAACGGACTGTCCTGTTCAGTGAACGAGTGTAACGGAACCAAAAGCAGAGCCAGCCCGATTGAAATGATATAAACAATCGCCAGTGTCGCCAGCATCAGTTTCCCTGATTTAGACGCTTCCTCAGGTTTTTTTAAGTGAACCGCCATCAGCCCCATGACCTCAATTCCACCAAAAGCGTAAAACGCGTAGATTAAACCTGTCCACAGCCCCATGGCGCCGTATGGGAAAAACTCACTCGTCTTATTTGGAACATGTATGCCATGATTTCCGCCGGACAGGATACCGCATAAAGCCAGGATGGCAATGACAATAAACATAAAAATAGCAGCTGTTTTAATGACTGCCAGCACGTTTTCTGTTTTTTCAAAGACGGACAGGCCGGTGAAAATAATAAGGAGCCCCAGTACTGCGTAGATTGAGGCAAACACCCATAGCGGCACTTGAGGAAACCAATGCTTCGTAAATAGCGAAATGGCTGTCAGCTGGCTTCCGGTAATCAGCATTTCTGATGTCCAGTACACCCAGCCGTTGCTGAAGCCTGCCCATTTGCCGAATGCTTTTCGGGCATACGCACAAAACGAGCCCTTTTCCGGCTGCTTCGCCGACAGCTTGGCGAGCTGTTCAAAGACAAAATACGTACCGATCCCTGCGATCAGAAATGAAAGGAGAACGGAAAAACCGCTTTTTACAATTGCGATGCTGGAACCGAGAAAGAAGCCTGTTCCAATCGTGCAGCCGACTCCGATCAGTGACAGCTGCCACCAAGCCAGATTCCCTTTTGGCTGGTCTTTTTTTGTTTGGCTCATTATTTATTCAACCCCTTTTATCTAAGGTTAGATTGTGATCTGTCCGAAGCTTATATACATCGGATTTTTGCCTCTTTTTACATGGAGAAGGAAGCGGACGCTCATACTAATGAAAAAAGGAGCAAACCAATGACACAGCAATATATTGTGGAGCCGAAAAAAGGGCTTGGGCTGAAGCTGAAAAAGGGTCAGATTTTAAAGGTGGTTGATGTAGAAGGGCAGCAGGTGGCTGATTTTGTCGCATACCATGCCAAGGATTTTTATGAACACCTTGATCAGGGAGCGACAATTGACGCCAATCATTCCATTCATGTGAAGGTCAACGACCATCTCTACTCCAATCTGTACAAACCGATGCTGACGCTGATTGAGGATACGGTCGGCAAGCATGACCTGCTTCTGCCCGCCTGCCGTCCTGATATGAACAGGCTCTTATACGGCAAGCAAAAGGATGAGTTTCAGGATACGTGCTATGACAATATGAACCGTGCGCTTGAACAGTTTGGCGTGCCGAAGCCTCACATGCATTATCCCTTTGCGATTTTTATGAATACCGTTCTTGATGAGAAAGGGAATCTGTCTGTGGAAACACCGCTTTCAAATGCCGGAGATTACGTAAGGCTTAGGGCGGAGATGGATTTAATTGTCGCGTTTTCTTCCTGCCCGATTGAAAAAGGGAAATGCAATGGCGACAGTGTGACATCCATACGGGTTGAAGTCAGCTGATCTCTCTTGTTCACTGTGAATGAAGACCTGTGCTATATTTAAGAGGGATACATAACAGTCATGATTCATTTTCATTGATTTGGGGAAATGAACAGTAACAAGGGAAAATGTACAGGAGGAATGATTGGGATGAGCATGCAGGAAAAGATTATGCGTGAGTTACATGTGAAGCCCTCAATTGATCCAAAGCAAGAAATTGAGGACCGAGTCAATTTTTTAAAACAATATGTAAAGAAAACCGGTGCTAAAGGCTTTGTATTGGGAATCAGCGGCGGACAGGATTCAACGCTTGCGGGAAGACTTGCCCAGCTTGCGGTGGAGAGCATTCGCGAGGAGGGCGGGGACGCTCAATTTATCGCGGTCCGTCTTCCGCATGGCACACAGCAGGATGAAGACGATGCCCAGCTCGCTTTGAAGTTTATTAAGCCGGATAAATCATGGAAGTTTGATATTAAATCGACAGTCAGCGCGTTTTCGGATCAGTATCAGCAGGAAACAGGCGATCAGCTAACTGACTTTAATAAAGGAAACGTAAAAGCAAGAACAAGAATGATTGCGCAATACGCGATCGGCGGCCAGGAAGGCCTTCTTGTGTTAGGAACAGATCATGCGGCTGAAGCAGTGACTGGTTTCTTTACGAAGTACGGAGACGGCGGAGCAGACCTCCTGCCGCTGACAGGCTTGACGAAGCGCCAGGGAAGAAGCCTGCTGAAAGAGCTGGGTGCACCGGAACGCTTATACTTAAAAGAGCCGACTGCCGATCTGCTCGACGAAAAACCGCAGCAGTCGGATGAAACAGAGCTTGGCATTTCCTACGAGGAGATTGACGATTATCTCGAAGGAAAACAAGTATCAGCGAAAGTATCAGAAGCATTGGAAAAACGCTACAGCATAACTGAACATAAACGTCAGGTTCCAGCGTCAATGTTTGATGACTGGTGGAAATAAGTTGAAGAAAGCCCGCTCTCGGAGCGGGCTTTTGTCGTGAACAGGCGCTTTATTTGATGCGGATATGATTCAGCTTAACCCTTAATCTGTCGGTGAACCTTCTGAGACTGCCTCTTGTATCAGGGTCTAATGGAAGACTGGCTCTCGCGGCAATGGTTTCTGCCACATCCTGAATCGACAGGTTGTCTGTTTGAATGCGGCCCTCAAAAATGGGTGATGATAATCCTTCAACGCAGCGGTCGATTTGTTTGGCGGCCCATGAGTTTTTTCCTTCTGCTCTGGTGCGCAGCCGTTTTAACAAGGTTTCCTTTGAAGCCATTAGTGTAAAGTGGTGAACGATCCTGCCTTCATGTCTGAGCCTGTCGATGATCTCATTGAAGTATTCAGGATGCACAATCGTCATAGGCACAATAATGATGCCGCGGTATGTATCTGTCAGAGAAGCTAGCAAACGGTAATTGAACGTCCGCCATAAGGGATAGCTTTGAAAATCGTCCTCTGCAATCTCCTGCGGCACCATGGAGCGCAGCGCAAAGCCCATTTTCTCAGGATCATACACATAAGAGGATTTTAGCCTTCTGTGCAGTTCGAAGGCTGTTTGTGTTTTTCCGGAACCGAATGCCCCGTTTATCCAAATGATCATTGCCATTTCTCCCTTCTTATTTATCATACAAAAAAAGACCCTTCGATCGAAGAATCAGCTGGAAAAACACGGAAGGTTTTAATGCTTTTTTGCGTCGAAGTATTAAAATATCTGCAGAAATGTTGTACAATGAATGTCATTCAGGCAAAAACGTTTGAAACGGAAAAGGACGGGCAAGCCGGCATCTATATAAATATTCGCTAAATAAGCATATAATGAAAATAAAATTTCATTCCTTAGGAGGATTTCGCCGAAGATGAACGCTAAACGAGCCATCCCAGTAAGAGAAAGAAATATCGTCCTGATCGGATTCATGGGTGTTGGAAAAACAACAATCGGCCAATTGGTCGCTAAAAAATTATATAGAGATTTTATCGATATTGACCAAGAGATCGAAAAGGATTTCAACATGTCAATCCCTGAGATGTTTGAGGAAAAGGGGGAAGACTTTTTCCGAAAAACGGAGAAGGAATATATTTTAGACATCTGCCATCATAAACGATTCAAAATCGTATCTCTGGGCGGGGGGGCTTTTAAACAAGAGGAAATCAGAAATTGCTGTCTGGAAAACTGTCTCGTGCTTCATTTGGACCTGTCATGGGAGAACTGGAAGCAGCGCGCGAATTTATTGATTGAAAGCCGCCCGGTGCTGCATAACCGTTCAATGGATGAAATGGAACAGCTGTTTAACGAGAGAAAAGTCATTTATGACAAGCACAATTCAAAAGTGGCAACAGACAACCTTTCCCCGGAAGAGGTTGCCGATTATATTGTAGAGACATTAAAAATTGGCTGGGACCTTTATCAGCCGATGTAAAAAGCCGTGCGCAGCGCACGGCTTTTTTTATCGTTTTATCCCTTGTATCAAAATCGCTTTTAAACAAAAGGAGTCGGGCTGTCCGTTTTGGTTCAATGTAATACAGAATGTGTCTTGTGCTTCGTCTGATGCGTGATTCAAGTGGGTAATGATTTGTTTTTCCCGGTCAGCGGAGGTTCCGCCTCGTTTGATCCAGCTGTCATATTGAATCGGCAAATTCCACTTTTGGATGTCTTGATAGGCCAGTTGGTTGGCGCTGAACATCGCCTGCCATTCTGATAATGAGCTTTCTCGAACATGGGAAGGGTCTCGAAGCCGGTTCAACTGATTGACAAACTCATCAAGAACGGGATCTTCAGGCGCATATTGATCCACTAAAAGAAAACGTCCGTCCTGTTTCAGTACGCGCGCAACCTCGCTGACAGCTTTGCGGACATCTGAAAAATGGTGGGCTGCGTATCGGCAGGTGATGATATCAAATGAATCGTCAGGGAAGGGAAGTGACTCTGCCGTTCCTTGCTGAAAGCGTACGTTTTCAGCTCCTTTTTCTTGCGCGAAGGAGGACGCAACCTCTACCATCTCTTTCGTCGCATCAATACCGATGCACTCCTGCACATAAGGAGAAAATGCCAGCGCCGTATGGCCGGCACCCGCTCCGATATCCAGCAGCCGATGCTCTGCCCGGCATTCCGCCGTTTTGATCATCAGCCCCAAATCTTCCCCCTCGGCAAATACCTTCTCATCCCGATACATCTCGGCATTTGTAGAAAATGGTGTTTCATTTGTCATTTGAACCAGCTCCTTCTTTTGTTTAATGATGATATGGATTATGTTAGCAATTTCTGTTATGATTCGTCCAAGATATAAAAATGATAAAAACGATAGGTTCAACCTATGGAGGCTGAAATGGATATTAGAGTAATGGAATACGCTGCGGAAATCGCCCGGCACCAAAGCTTTACAAAAGCGGCGGAGCATCTTCATATCGCTCAGCCGTCTCTCAGCCAGCAAATCAAAAAGCTTGAGGCAGAGCTGGGGCTTACTCTTTTTCACAGATCCCCCGGCTCTGTTACACTGACACCCCACGGCAGGCGTTTCATTGAAAAAGCCGAGGACATCATTCGTTCCAGAAATGACTTGCTCCGGGAGATGCAGGAGCGCTCGCAAGGACTGGGGCAAAAGCTTTCGATTGGGATTCCTGCTGTAACAGGGAGATATCTCTTTCCGCCGCTGCTGAAGCAGTTTTTGGCGCGCTATCCCCATGTGGAGGTTCAGCTTGTTGAAAAAGATCCGGTTTCATTAGAGGAAATGACGGCAAAGGGAGAGGTTGACCTTTCTGTTTTATCCTTGCCGATCGAAGATGAACGGCTCTCCATTACACCCTTGCTCACGGAACCGATTGTTCTCGCAGTGCCGAAGGAAAAGCAAAGATGGATGCCGCCGGAAATGATCGCGCTGATTGAGAAAGCGCTGGAAGGTAAAGAGGGCCGCCAGCCGTGCGTGCCGCTTGACATGGTCAGGCAGGTGCCATTTATTCTGTTAAAAGAAGGCTTCGGCTTTCGCAGAACAGTTCTCGATCTCTGTGCGGAAAGCGGCTTTAAGCCGAATGCTGCCTTCAAGACGAGCCATATTGAAACGGCCCAATCCCTTGTGGCTAACGGATTAGGCGTGACAATGGCGCCGAATATGGTTAGAAGGGATAAAGATCCGGGTGTGATCTATTTATCGATTCAATCCGCGCCATCACGAACCCTCGTCTTTGTCTTTCTAAAGAACCGCTATGTCAGTCTGACAGCCCGGGCCTTTATGGAACTGAGCCGGGAAGGTCTTAAACAAACGTTTGATGAAAGCTGTCTGGGAAACAAAGATGAAAATATTTAGAAAACACATCCGAAACATGATAGTATAGGAATACAAACTAAATCTTATAAAACAAAGGGGAATAATCGGAAATGCAACTATTCGATCTGCCGCTCGACCAATTGCGAACATATAAGCCTGAAAAAACAGCATCGAAAGATTTTTCTGAGTTTTGGAAATTGTCTTTGGATGAACTTGCAAAAGTCCAAGCAGAACCTGATTTACAGCTGGTTGACTATCCTGCTGACGGAGTAAAAGTGTACCGTCTCACATATAAAAGTTTCGGAAACGCCCGCATTTCTGGATGGTACGCGGTGCCTGACAAGGAAGGCCTGCATCCGGCGATCGTGAAATATCATGGCTACAATGCAAGCTATGACGGTGAAATTCATGAAATGGTAAACTGGGCACTTCATGGCTACGCCGCATTCGGCATGCTTGTCCGCGGCCAGCAGAGCAGTGAGGATACGAGTATTTCTCCGCACGGTCACGCTTTGGGCTGGATGACCAAAGGCATTCTTGATAAAGATACATACTATTACCGCGGTGTTTATTTGGACGCCGTCCGCGCGCTTGAAGTGATCAGCAGCTTTGACGAGGTTGACAAAACAAGGATCGGTGTGACAGGCGGAAGCCAAGGCGGAGGATTAACCATTGCGGCCGCAGCTCTGTCAGACATTCCAAAAGCCGCCGTTGCCGATTATCCTTATTTAAGCAATTTCGAACGGGCCATTGATGTGGCGCTTGAACAGCCGTACCTTGAAATCAATTCCTTCTTTAGAAGAAATGGCAGCCCGGAAACAGAAGTGCAGGCGATGAAGACACTTTCTTATTTCGATATTATGAATCTTGCTGACCGAGTGAAAGTGCCTGTCCTGATGTCGATCGGTCTGATTGACAAGGTTACGCCGCCCTCCACCGTATTTGCCGCCTACAATCATTTGGAAACAGAGAAAGAGCTGAAGGTGTACCGTTACTTCGGACATGAGTATATCCCTGCTTTTCAAACGGAAAAACTCGCTTTCTTTAAGCAGCATCTTAAAGGCTGATAAATGTGAAAAGCCGCCAAATATTTTCCGGCGGTTTTTTTCTGCAAACTGCCGGAATGAGAACAGACTGGAGACGAATAGATATGAAACAAAGAATCATTGATGAATTAAAACGAATCGAGCAGTCATACGGGGTCAAAATCGTGTATGCCGTCGAGTCAGGAAGCCGCGCATGGGGATTCCCGTCGCAGGATAGTGATTACGATGTCCGCTTTATTTATGTGCCGAAAAAGGAGTGGTATTTTTCAATTGAGCAGGAGCGCGATGTCATTGAAGAACCGATTCACGATTTGCTGGATATCAGCGGCTGGGAGCTGAGAAAGACGCTTCGGCTTTTCAAAAAGTCAAACCCTCCGCTCCTCGAATGGCTGTCCTCAGACATTGTGTATTACGAAGCGTTTACGACCGCAGAGCAGTTAAGAAAACTGCGAACGGAGGCATTTAAGCCTGAAGCAAGCGTGTATCACTATATCAATATGGCGAGAAGGAACGTCAAGGATTACCTTCAAGGACAAGAGGTCAAAATCAAAAAGTATTTCTACGTGCTTCGGCCTATCTTGGCCTGCCAATGGATTGAAAAGCACGGAACCATTCCGCCAATGGACTTTACTGTTTTGATGGAGGAACTTGTTGCTGAACCTGAGCTGAAGGCTGAAATGGAGACCTTGCTTGAACGGAAAAAAAGAGGTGAAGAGCTTGACCTCGAAGCAAGAATCGATGTTATTCACCAATTCATTGAAACGGAAATCGAAAGAATCATGGAAGCGGCAAAAGAACTGAAGGCAGAGAAAAAAGATATGACACCTGAATTGAACCGTTTGCTTTTGAATACGGTTGAAGAAGTGTGGAAGGATGGAGGAAGCTGATGTTTTTTGTCGCTTCCTTTTCTCCTTTATTCGACAGAATTCCCCGACTTTCTAACTATCTGATTGTGGAAAAACCACAAAAATAATCAGAATCTTTGTATTTTGAGAATATTGTGAACGTCGGTTTTGTCCATTTACAATAAACTCATACAAATACTTCTTAGATTGCGGGGTGTTGAGGTTGGAAGTGATCACAAGAGATTTTTTCTTATTTTTATCCAAAAGCGGCTTTCTCAATAAAATGGCAAAGAACTGGGGAAGCAGAGTAGCAGCGGGTAAAATTATCGGCGGGAATGACTTTAACAGTTCAATCCCGACCATTCGACAGCTTAACAGCCAAGGTTTGTCAGTTACTGTCGATCATTTAGGAGAGTTTGTGAACAGCGCCGAGGTCGCACGGGAGCGTACGGAAGAGTGCATTCAAACCATTGCGACCATTGCGGATCAGGAGCTGAACTCACACGTTTCTTTAAAAATGACGTCTTTAGGTCTGGATATAGATATGGATCTGGTGTATGAAAATATGACGAAAATCCTTCAGACGGCTGAGAAGCATAAAATCATGGTCACCATCGACATGGAAGATGAAGTCAGATGCCAGAAAACGCTTGATATTTTCAAAGATTTCAGAAGGAAATACGAGTATGTAAGCACAGTGCTGCAAGCCTATCTGTACCGGACGGAAAAAGACATTGACGATTTAAATTCTTTAAACCCGTTCCTTCGCCTTGTAAAAGGAGCTTATAAAGAATCAGAAAAAGTAGCTTACCCGGAGAAAAGCGACGTCGATGAAAATTACAAAAAAATCATCCGAAAGCAGCTCTTAAACGGTCACTATACAGCGATTGCCACACATGACGACAAAATGATCGACTTTACAAAGCAGCTTGCCAAGGAACATGGCATTGCCAATGACAAGTTTGAATTTCAGATGCTGTACGGCATGCGGTCGCAAACCCAGCTCAGCCTCGTAAAAGAAGGTTATAACATGAGAGTCTACCTGCCATACGGCGAGGATTGGTACGGCTACTTTATGAGACGCCTTGCAGAACGTCCGTCAAACATTGCCTTCGCTTTCAAAGGAATGACAAAGAAGTAAAAAAGGAGAGATTATCATGACAACACCTTACAAACACGAGCCATTCACAAATTTCCAAGACCAAAACAACGTGGAAGAGTTTAAAAAAGCGCTTGCGACAGTAAGCGAATATTTAGGAAAAGACTATCCGCTTGTCATTAACGGCGAGAGGGTAGAAACAGAAGCGAAAATCGTTTCAATCAACCCGGCTGATAAAGAAGAAGTCGTCGGCCGAGTGTCAAAAGCTTCTCAAGAGCACGCTGAGCAAGCGATTCAAGCGGCTGCGACAGCATTCGAAGAGTGGAGATACACATCTCCTGAAGAGAGAGCGGCTGTCCTGTTCCGCGCTGCTGCCAAAGTCCGCAGAAGAAAACATGAATTTTCTGCTTTGCTTGTAAAAGAAGCAGGAAAGCCTTGGAACGAGGCGGATGCAGATACGGCTGAAGCGATTGACTTCATGGAGTATTATGCACGCCAAATGATCGAACTGGCAAAAGGCAAACCGGTCAACAGCCGTGAAGGCGAGAAAAACCAATATGTATACACGCCGACTGGAGTGACAGTTGTTATTCCGCCGTGGAACTTCTTGTTTGCGATTATGGCAGGAACAACAGTGGCGCCGATCGTTACTGGAAACACAGTGGTTCTAAAACCTGCGAGTGCTACACCTGTTATTGCAGCAAAATTTGTTGAGGTGCTTGAAGAGTCCGGATTGCCAAATGGCGTAGTCAACTTTGTTCCTGGAAGCGGAGCAGAAGTAGGCGATTATCTTGTTGACCATCCGAAAACAAGCCTTATCACATTTACGGGATCAAGAGAAGTTGGCACGAGAATTTTCGAACGCGCGGCGAAGGTTCAGCCGGGCCAGCAGCATTTAAAACGTGTCATCGCTGAAATGGGCGGTAAAGATACGGTTGTTGTCGACGAGGATGCGGACATTGAATTAGCGGCTCAATCGATCTTCACATCTGCATTCGGCTTTGCCGGACAAAAATGTTCTGCAGGTTCACGTGCAGTTGTCCATGAAAAAGTGTATGATCAAGTATTAGATCGTGTCATTGAAATTACGGAATCAAAAGTAACTGCTAAACCTGACAGTGCAGATGTTTATATGGGACCTGTCATTGACCAAGGTTCTTATGATAAAATTATGAGCTATATTGAGATCGGAAAACAGGAAGGGCGTTTAGTAAGCGGCGGCACTGGTGATGATTCGAAAGGATACTTCATCAAACCGACGATCTTCGCTGACCTTGATCCGAAAGCAAGACTTATGCAGGAAGAAATTTTCGGACCTGTCGTTGCATTTTGTAAAGTGTCAGACTTTGATGAAGCTTTAGAAGTGGCAAACAATACTGAATATGGTTTGACAGGCGCGGTGATTACAAACAACCGCAAGCACATCGAGCGTGCGAAACAGGAATTCCATGTTGGAAACCTATACTTCAACCGCAACTGTACAGGTGCTATCGTCGGCTACCATCCGTTTGGCGGCTTCAAAATGTCCGGAACGGATTCAAAAGCAGGCGGTCCGGATTACTTGGCACTGCATATGCAAGCAAAAACAATCAGTGAAATGTTCTAAAGCGGGACTAAATGGGCATCCTCCCTGCGGGGATGTCCATTTCATCCATATACCATAAAAAAGAGGAGGAAGTGCCATAGAAAACATACAGCTGATTATTTCGATTTGTATTTATATGGCGGGGATGATGCTGATCGGCTACTTTGCTTACAAGCGCACGTCGAATCTGACGGATTACATGCTTGGAGGACGCTCTTTGGGTCCGGCCGTAACCGCTCTCAGTGCCGGTGCTGCCGATATGAGCGGCTGGCTGCTGATGGGTCTCCCGGGCGCCATGTTTTCAACAGGTCTGAGCGGTATTTGGATTGTGTTCGGACTTTGCCTTGGGGCATGGGCGAACTGGCTCTATGTTGCGCCTCGGCTGAGAACCTATACTGAACAAGCGGGGAATTCCATCACAATTCCCGGGTTCCTTGAAAATCGCTTCGGAGACCATTCGAAGCTGCTGAGACTATTTTCAGGGATTGTGATTTTAGTTTTCTTCACATTTTATGTTTCGTCTGGAATGGTATCCGGCGGCGTTTTATTCAACAGTATTTTGGGGATGGATTATCACACCGGCCTGTGGGTTGTGACTGGTGTTGTTGTGGCGTATACCCTGTTTGGCGGCTTTTTGGCAGTCAGCTGGACAGATTTTGTTCAGGGGATCATTATGTTTGCCGCACTCATCCTTGTTCCGATCGTTACGTTTTTCCATACGGGAGGAGCAAGTGAAACAGTTACTGAAATCCGCTCTGTTGATCCAGATATGTTTAATATTTTCAAAGGAACAAGCGTCCTTGGCATTATTTCTTTGTTTGCCTGGGGTTTGGGCTACTTTGGCCAGCCGCATATCATTGTGCGTTTTATGGCGATAACGTCCGTAAAAGAGATCAAAAGAGCGCGCAGAATCGGAATGGGCTGGATGATTTTGTCGGCAGTCGGCGCTGTGCTGACCGGTTTGGGCGGAATCGCTTATTACCATCAGAATGGCATGACACTGAAGGATCCTGAGACGATTTTTATTCAATTAGGGAATATTTTGTTCCATCCGATTATCACAGGTTTTCTGATTTCAGCTATTTTGGCCGCAATTATGAGCACAATTTCTTCCCAGCTGCTTGTGACATCAAGCTCTCTGGTAGAAGATTTGTATAAGTCGATGTTCAGACGCTCAGCTTCTGATAAAGAGCTGGTGTTTTTGGGCCGTATGGCTGTGCTTGTGATTTCTGTCATTGCATTATTCCTGGCTTGGGAGAAAAATAATACAATCCTTGGATTGGTAAGCTATGCGTGGGCGGGCTTCGGTGCATCATTCGGGCCGGTTGTGCTGCTCAGTCTGTTTTGGAAACGAATGACCAAATGGGGGGCACTCGCCGGCATGATTGTGGGAGCAGCAACTGTAATCATTTGGGCGAATGCCGGTCTTTCGGACTTTCTGTATGAAATCATACCTGGTTTTGCTGCGAGTCTATTAACTGTCTTTATCGTCAGTGTATTGACGCAGGCTCCGTCACAAGCTGTCGAAGACCAGTTTAAAGACTACCAAGATACAATGTCACAATAAAGATCGAAAGGAGGAGGAAGGGGCTATCCCTTTTTCCTCTTTTCTCCTTTTAAGCGACCATTTTTTTCTTTTGGAAACAAACGTATTTTTTTCTATACAAAAAGCCCCCGTATGGATATGATTAAAGTAAAAAAAGTATAGGAGAAAAAGGTATGGAAGAGCTTTTAGAGAGAGTTTTTTCATTTTCAGATGTTGATAAGCTGATTGATTTTATCAGTTATGAACTGCAAAAACCAGTCATCCTGGAAAGCGCGGATTTCTTTTTGTTAGCCTATAATTCTTACTATATTAACCATTTTGACTCTGCCAACCAGCAGACTATTTTTTCAAAAAAATGTCCGGTTCAGATTTTTGAGAGGTTTTTGAAGGACGGAATCATTGAAAAACTGAAAACAGAACCTGAGCCTTTTCGCGTCAATAAAATTGAAAGCATTGGGTTAAACCAGAGGGTGGTCGTGAGTGCAAAGCACAAAGGGGAAGTCATGGGCTACATCTGGGTTCAGGAGCTGGACCAAAATCTGACGGAAGAAGAGCTCGACTTTTTGTATGAGACCTCTTTTCATGTCGGGAAAATCATTTATAAAACGAACAAATTGAAACAGGAAAAGGAAGAAAAAGCAGAGGATCTCATCAAACGGGCGATCTATCAGCAATTCACCTCTGAGAAGGACCTCAGACGAGAAGCTGAAAAGATCAACACCGTGCTGCCTTCCATGTTTTCAGTTGTTATCCTGCACGCCGCGAATGGGGATGGGGAAGCGGTTGAGGATTTAAAGGAAAATATCAGGTCGTACCTGAATTTACGGGATAAAGTCAGTCATGTCTTAACGATCGAATCAAATATTGTCATCGTCGTAGCGAGTTTTTCCCAAAAAAGCTCCGTCTCCTCAGCAGCTTCTGAATTTATTAACAAGCTGTTAACACATTTTCACTTTCAAAAAATACCTACCCCTATTTATATCGGTATCGGAAACGAATATAATCACCTTCTCAAGCTTGGCAAGAGCTACACAGAAGCACTCGAAGTCATCAAAGCCGCAGAAATCACCGGCAATCAGGAAAACATTCCATATGAATATGCCAAACTCGGCATTTATCGCTATTTAGAAAGCATTGAACAGAAAAACGAACTTTTAGAATACGAGAATAAGGATTTGGCTTTATTAAAAGCGAAAGACGAAGAAAGCAGCACTGAGCTGCTCAAAACCTTGGAAATCTATCTCCTCAACAACTGCAAAACAAAACCAGCGGCTGAACAGCTGTTCATTCACCAAAATACATTGAATTACCGCATCAAACAGATTACTGAGATGACATCAATCGATTTAAGCGATTTCAGAACGCGATGCCAGCTCTATCTTGATTTGATGCTGATGAAAAAGAAATAAAAAAGAAACCAGTACTTGTACTGGTTTCGTCTTCATTTAAAATCCTCTGTAAACGTACGGATCATCAGGCTTTTTAATGGTGTTCCAGTCGGTTACTTTCACAACAGGGAGAGTTGATTTGAATGGCTGATAATATTCTGAGGCCAGAGTGCCTTTAATCTGAATCCATTCATCATCCTTGATGTTCATGTCCTTCGGAAACTCCACAAGCATCCCGTACACGCCGGAATCAGCGATACAGTGAATGACGCCAAACCTCAACACGAACAGCTGATTTTTGTTAATCGCGTTTCCTTTGTACGCAAATCCATGAAATTCAATCGTCCGTCCGAGAAATTCACCCGGATAGTTATAGATGGTTTCCATTCCTTTTAGGAAATCATCATCGGTCAGAGAAATCTCTTTTTTGCCGGAATACTTATTAAACAGCTGTTTCATCTGTTTGTCATAGCTGTCTTGCGCGTAATAAAGGCTGGCATCAGGCCGCAAATACTGTGTTTGGGAGTAATGATCTCCGCTCTCCATCGCCTTAAACGAGAACCCTTTTGTTTTGACAATCGATGAGTCAAGCGTTGCAATCGGGAAGAAAATGCCTGACACCAAAGGAAAAAGAAAAACAACATAAATCAAATAACGCTGATAAAATGGCTTGTTTTGCTCATGATCATGCTCGTGATCATGGCCGCACCCGCAATCATGGTCATGGTGATGCCCGCCTTTTTCAGGCGACTTGATAAATAGATATGCTTGGACGGCGGTCAGAATGGCCAGCAGGAAGATCGCAATAAAGGAAAGATAGGCATATTTCATATTGATATATTTTGTTAGATTTCCTGAGGCATGCAGATGATAAAAGAAAAACGTAAATCCCATCAGCACCAATAGACGAAACACCCAATCACCCCTTTACCAGTAGTGATCCCGCTAAAACAATCACGACAATGTATGTAATCAGCAGGAAAACAAATCGTTTTTTGAAGGCCGCAAGCATCATCAATAGATTCTTAATATCCACCATTGCCCCAAAGACGAGAAAGGCGATTAACGATCCTAATGAAAATGTGCTGCTGAAGGAAGACGCGATGAATGCATCAACTTCTGAACAAAGCGACAAGACAAATGCCAGACCCATCATCACGAGGGAAGAGGATACATCATTCTGCCCGATCGCAAGCAAAGTGGATGTTTTGACATACGTCTGCATGGCTGCTGCGATAAAGGCGCCGATGATTAAATATTTCCCCACGGAGAAAAATTCATCAATGGCATGACGCAAGGTCCCGCCCAGCTTTTGGAGCAAGGTGCCGTGATGATGATGGTGCCCAGGTTCGTCAGGCTTTAAAAGCTGGTTATCCTTAAATTGATAGGATAAGATGACCCCGATGATCAGCGAAACGGTGAGAGCCAGTCCGCCTCTGTAAAAGACCACGCTCCATCTATTTCCGAACGCAATAAAAGTAGAAAATAAAACGATAGGATTAATGATAGGCGCGGTCAGCATGAAAGCAACGCCCGCATGCAAAGGGACTCCCTTTAATAGAAGCCGCCTCGTAATCGGGATGATGCCGCATTCGCAGGCGGGAAATAAAACGCCGGCCAGCGCACCGAATAAAACGGCGAGAAAACGGTTTTTCGGCATGATTCTTGCAATCATTTCTTCAGAAACAAACATTTGAATGATTCCGGAAAGTATGACGCCAATCAGAATAAACGGAATGGCTTCTATTAAAATGCTGATAAAAATAGAATTCAGCTGAAGAAAAGATGATGGTGCTGTCACAATAAAACCTCCGCTCATGGTAAGCTGCCTCTCTTATGATACCAGAAAAAAAGGCACTGCTTGTTTGACGGAGGAGGGGAAAGGATCGTTTCACTTTGGTGGGGATTCTAAAAAGCCGAGTAGGATACTGTCTGTTTCAGCAGCTTCTTTTCCGAGCCAAATCAGGTGCCCCCATGAGTGAAGCAAACAGAGGGCGGCGTCACGAATGTGCTCTTTTGCATGATGTGCATGTGACAAGTCAACCAATCCATCATAAACACTTTGCATAATCAGCACAGGACATGAGATAGCCTGCAGTTCTTTCGAAGAGACAGCGGTTGTTTGTGACAAGTCAAGAAGAAATCCTTCACCCGAGCGCTGGCGGCTGTTCATTTTTCGAAAAGCTTCTATGTCGCTTTCATCCATCAAGGACTTGATTCGCTGAAACGGAAGCGTGCTGAATTGCGGGCTCATAGCACGAAATATCCAACGTGGAAAGGCGTTATTCAAAGAAGAAATCAGCTTCCATATCCACTTTTCCAGCGGCGGACGGAAGAGGATTCTTCCGACTTTGTATTCCGCGTCTTTGGGGGTAAGCCATTCCTTTGTGACCGCGGATTGCAGGATCAAAGTGTTTACTCTTTCCGGATAATGTGAGGCAAAGTATATGCCGCTCGGCCCTCCTGCTGAGATGGCGATCACATGGACGCGTTCGAGTTGTAAATGATCTAATATATTCACATAAAAACGGCAGGCATCAGCAAGGATTTTTCCAATCTCTTTTGACGTTCGTCCGTAGCCGGGCCTTGAAGGCGTAATGATGGAATACCCCTGCTCAATCAGTGCTGTGTACCCGAATTCCTCGTAACAATTTGAATGGCCGCCATGCATGACAAGGATTGGGGTGCCCTTGCCTGTCACAGAATATTCTAGTGTACGGCCTTCGATAGTGATTGTTTCGACTCGTCTTTTCATTTGTTTCACCCAATTGTTTTTTGCCTATTATAGAGTTTTCAGCAATTGACCACAAGGAGAAGAAATGAATAAACAAAGGCCCTTGAAATATGATATACTTTGTATTGATATTCATTCTCAATTAAAGTTGTTGATATAGATGTGAACGGGAGGCAGGACGGATGGCTGAGAATCAAGAGGTATATGACGTTACGATTATAGGCGGGGGGCCGATTGGGCTGTTTACTGCTTTTTACTGCGGGATGCGGGAGCTGAAAACAAAGGTAATCGAATTTTTGCCGAAGCTCGGAGGGAAAGTGTCTTTATTTTTTCCTGAGAAAGTCATTCGCGATATCGGCGGCATACCGGGGATTGCGGGAAAGCAGCTGATCGAGCAGCTGAAGGAGCAGGCGGCGACGTTTGATCCTGATATCGTGCTGAATCAGCGTGTGACCGGGTTAGAACGTCTGAATGACGGCACGATTGTATTGACAGGTTCTGAAGGGGAAAAGCACTATACAAGAACTGTGATTTTGGCTTGCGGCATGGGCACGCTTGAGGTCAATGAGTTTGACAGCGAGGATGCAACTCGGTACGCGGGCAAAAATCTTCATTATGGAGTGGAGAAGCTTGATGCGTTTAAAGGGAAGCGCGTGGTGATATCAGGCGGCGGAGATACTGCCGTCGATTGGGCCAATGAGCTGGAACCGATTGCGGCGTCTGTGACTGTCGTTCATCGCCGCGAGGCATTCGGAGGAATGGAAAGCAGTGTGACGAAAATGAAGCAATCATCGGTGCGAGTGCTGACGCCTTATCGTCTGGAGCAGCTGAGCGGCAATGAGGAGCGCATCCAAAAAGTGACGATTTGCCATACGGAGTCTGGCCAGAGGGAAGAGATAGAGGTTGATGAACTGATCATTAATCATGGCTTCAAAATTGATCTCGGGCCGATGAAGGAGTGGGGGCTGGAGATTGAAGAAGGCAGGGTGAAAGCTGACAGACATATGCGAACGAATCTTCCGGGCGTGTTTGTGGCGGGCGATGCGGCTTTTTATGAAAGCAAGCTGAGATTAATTGCCGGCGGCTTTACCGAAGGCCCGACAGCAGTCAACAGCGCTAAGGCTTATTTGGACCCTAAGGCTGAGAATATGGCGATGTATTCAACCCATCATAAAAAATTGGTGCATAAATAAAACAGCCCTTGAGGAAAAGGGCTGCTTGCCATCAGCTGTGAAGGAGTTTTTTTTCCGCTTGTTGATTGTGGATGAAAGCAAACAATTCATCCTGTGCTTGGACGGCTGCGAATCCATAAGCGCCGGCAGCCGAGTCATCGCCTATGCAGACGATAGGGGGGCGGCTTGCTGATGGTTCCGGTGAAATGCCAATTTGTTGTCCATTACTGATCAATTGCTGAACGGACAGCTTGTTCGGGCAAATGACCATGTGCAACGGGGATTCACTGATGGTGCGCTGAATCATGTGGGTGAACCGGTCGTCTATGACATTTTCATGAGTGATATAAAACGAACTGGACTCATGCGTCTGGACATTTTCCACTGCAGGGCGGCTCCCGACAACAAGGCGTTTTTCTGAATCAGGCTGAATGGCGGTGACAAGAAAACCCCGTTTTTCAAGCTCCGCCTTTGCTTGCTCAGTTGCTGCACTCAGTCGGGCTGTCAACTGGCGGATGTCGATTTTCTTAGAAGCCAGTGCTTTGAAAAATTCACAAACCGCACGGCGCGATGTGAAAAGTATGTCTTCAAAGCTGCCGATCTTTCGAAGAATGTCTTCATTGACGGGCATATTTTCAGTCCGCCACTTGGGCCATTCGATGATATCGGCGCCGGAATCACGCAGCCTGTCTGCAAGCGGGTCTTCATCCTCGCCATGAGTGACTATCATCATATGCCGGCCGATAAGTGGTTTGCTTTCAAACCAGCTGTGTGTTTGAAAGTTAACGATATCTCCGATGACGATAATCGCAGGGTTTGTTATCTGGTGCTCCTGAACTTTTTGCTGAATGTTCTCAAGCGTTCCTTTCACACTTCGCTGGCGGCCCCACGTTCCCCATTGGATGACAATGACAGGGACAGAAGGCGATTTTCCGTATGAAATGAGCTGCTGGCAAATATAAGACAAGTTCTTGACACCCATGTAAAAAACAAGGGTTTGAACGCTTCGGGCAAGCCCTTCCCAGTCAAGGTTCGGCGTGCCTTTTAATGATTTATCATGCGCTGTAATCATGGCAAAAGACGATGCGAAATCCCGATGCGTGACGGGGATGCCTGCATATAGCGGCGCTGCAATTCCAGAGGTGATTCCAGGCACCATTTCATAGCGAATGCCGTGCTCATGAAGAGCATCCGCTTCCTCGCCGACTCTGCCGAATACGCTCGGATCTCCGCCCTTCAAGCGAACGACGGTTGACCCATTTAATGCTTTTTCAACCAGCAGGGCGTTAATTTCTTTTTGTTTCATAAAATGGCGGTCTGGCAGTTTTCCGCAATAAATAAACTGGCAGTCCGGTGATGCAAATTCGAGCAGCCTCGGGTTGGCGAGCCGGTCATATAAAATCACATCTGCTTCCTCGAGCGCCTGTTTTCCTTTGATGGTGAGCAGCCCTGGGTCACCGGGTCCGGCTCCCACGAAATATACGATTCCGTTCTTCATGATCATGTCATCCTTCCGTCACTGTAAAAAATGAAGGACCACTAGAAAAGTGATCCGGTCTTTTGATCAATATACGAGATAAACATGTTCTCCTTCGATCAGTGTTTCGTATGTTTTGACGCATCCGTGGTCAGGTTCTTGAACGATCCCGTCTTCTAGGGAGATTTTCCAGTCGTGCATCGGGCAAAAAACATATTCGCCGCTGACGATGCCTTCTGCCAGAACGCCGCCCTTATGCGGACAGCGGTTTTCGATGGCGCGGATGCTTCCGTTTGAAAGCTTGAAGACTGCAAGCTCCTTATCTTCAATATACACTGTTTTGCCTAATTGTTCAGGCAATTCTCCAATTTTTCCGATACATACTTTTGTTACGTCTTTGTTTACCATGTCCATTCCTCCTTAATGTTTGTTTTTGTCATTATGATGTGGTGACGACATTTTCAAATAATTCTTTAGAGGTTTGTTTATCCTCTAAAAAGTCTTTCCACGGATCCTTGTGGAAAGAGAGTGTTTCATTCATTCTGTCGTTCAGCTCCTGCCGCTTTTTAGGATCGTTTAACACGGACTGGACATGGGATAAACCGACGCGCTCAAGCCATGCGGATGTACGCTCCAGATAGTTTGCAGTTTCCCGGTAATATTGCAGGTAAGCGCCTGCGTATTCTAACACTTCTTCATTTGTTTTCACCTTCATCAGCAAATCGCCGGCACGCAAATGGGTTCCGCCGTTTCCGCCGACATAAAGCTCCCAGCCTCCGTCGATGCCGACTACGCCAAGGTCCTTAATGCCGGATTCCGCACAGTTTCGCGGGCAGGCAGACACGGCCATTTTGACTTTATGAGGCGTGTTCAGCCCTTCGAATTTTTTCTCAAGTGCAATGCCCAGTGCCATGGAGTCTTGTGTGCCGAAGCGGCAGAATTGCTCGCCTACGCATGTTTTGACTGTCCGAAGTGTCTTTCCGTACGCGTAGCCTGATGGCATATCAAGATCTTCCCATACCTTCGGAAGGTCTTCTTTTTTCACTCCGATAAGATCAATTCGCTGGCCGCCTGTCATTTTCACGAGCGGGATCTCATATTTGTCGACGACATCAGCGATTTTGCGCAAATCTGTAGAGTTGGTCACGCCGCCGTACATCCGAGGAACGACTGAGTATGTTCCGTCTTTTTGAATATTGGCGTGCATTCGTTCATTAACAAAGCGGGATGTCCGTTCATCCTCGTATTTGGTTGGATTGATCATGCCTAAGTAGTAGTTCAGAGCCGGACGGCATTTGGAACAGCCTTCTGGCGTTTTCCAGCCGAGCACATTCATGACTTCTCTTGTATGTGACAGCCCTTTGGCTTTGATTTCTTCTACGACCTCATCTCTCGACAATGTGGTGCAGCTGCAAATGGCTTCTTTTTGCGCTGACGCATCAAAGTCTGATCCGAGCGTATGCTGGAGGATTTCTTCTACGAGCGGCTTACAGCCTCCGCATGAACGGGATGCACCGGTGCATGCTTTGATCTCGTCCGTTGACGAGCAGCCCTTTTCCTGGATGGCTTGAATAATCGCACCTTTTGACACGCCATTGCAGCCGCAGATAATTTCATCGTCGCTCATCGCTGCGGTAATGCTTGTGCCTGCTTCTTGGTCGAGAGGCTGTAAGATTGATATTTTTGAGGTTTCAGAGATATCGGCTTCTTTTTGAATCATAGAAAACAGGCGGTTGCCCTCGCTGCTGTCGCCGAATAAAACAGCACCGACAATTTGGTTGCCTCTCAGGACGATTTTTTTATAGATGCCGTCCTGCTCATCAAAGACTTTAATCGCTTTTTTCTCCTCTGATTCGTTAAAGTCACCGGCAGAGAAGACTTCGACGCCTGATACCTTTAACTGTGTAGAGAGAACAGAACCTTCATACGGTTTTGTGTCGATGCCGCAAATATGCTTCGCCAGCACTTTTGCTTGTTCATAGAGCGGCGCCACAAGCCCGTAGGCGATTCCGCGGTGCTCAGCACATTCGCCAACCGCGTAAATGTGCGGGATTTCCGTCTGCATATAATCGTTGACGATGATACCGCGGTTAACCGGAATGCCGCTCTCGGCGCCGAGCGTTGTATTTGGGCGGATGCCGACAGCCATGACGACCAAATCAGCTTCAATGCTTGTGCCATCCTTGAAGCGGAGGCCTTCGACACGATCGTCACCAACAATTTCTTCGGTTTGCTTTTCAAGTAAAAAGGTCATCCCTTGTTTTTCTAACTCGTTTTGCAGCAGGCGTCCTGCCGTTGCATCAAGCTGGCGCTCCATCAGGAATGGGGCGAGGTGGATGACGGATACTTCCATGCCGAGATTCAGCAGTCCGCGAGCGGCTTCCAAACCAAGAAGTCCTCCGCCGATGACGGCTGCTTTTTTATATTGTTTTGACGCGGCGAGCATTGTGTCTGTATCTTTTATATCCCGGAAAGCTGTGACGCCTTTTTTGTCTGCGCCCGGAATCGGAAGGATAAAAGGGACAGAGCCTGTCGCCAGGATTAATTCGTCGTAAGGCTGGATTCTGTCTGCGTCTGTGATGACTGTTTTGTTTTCCGTATCTACTTTGATGACCGTTTCATTTGTATACAATTGAATGTTGTTTTCTTCGTACCAGTCCCAATCGTTTAACGTAATATCTTTAATATCTGTATCGCCTTGAAGCACTTTTGACAAAAGGATTCGATTATAGTTGGGATGCGGTTCGGCACCAAAAATTGTGATCTGAAACTCGTCTTTAGCAACACTCAGTATCTCTTCAATGGCCCTTACCCCGGCCATTCCATTACCAACAAGAACTAGCTGTTTTTTTTCCATCAGATGATCCGCTCCTTATCAATGTTTTTTCCAGCGTAGCACAGCGAAAAGGAATATTTAAGATACATGTTATAAAATGTAACAAAATATACGAAAAGTTCTAAAAATTTTATGAAAAATTTAAATAGGTCTGATTCGGACGGCGCATACCTTAAAACCGGGCATTTTACAGGCTGGATCTAAGGCCTCCCCGATTAAATCATTCACATTTTGAGCGTCTGCCCAATGAATGGGAACAAAAACGGTATCCTTTCTGATTTGTTCTGATAATTTGCTGCGGACGGTGATGCTTCCCCGCGGAGATTCTATTTTTACCAGTACACGGTCCTCGATATTGTAGGTCGCTGCTGTTTGCGGATGGATTTCCATAAACGATTCAAAATGTCTCGCGGCCAGGGCGGCGCTTTTTCTTGTTTGAACGCCTGTTAAGTAGTGAGACATGACGCGGCCTGTCGTTAAATAAAGCGGATAATCGGCTGTCGGCTTCTCTTTTGGCACAGGCGGTTCATTTGGAATTACACTTAATGCCGCTTTTTGATCCGGATGAGCAAATGATTCTGTAAACAAGCGCCCGGTTCCGGGATGATCAGGTTCCGGACATGGCCAGTGAATGCCGCCTTCACGTCTTAGCCTCTCATATGTGATGCCTGAATAATCGGCGATCCCTCCTCGGCTCGCTTCTCTTAATTCATTAAAAATATCCTCCGCTGACGTGTAAGAAAAGTAGCGGCCTTTGCCGAGAACGGATGCGAGATCACAAATGATCTGCCAATCATGCTTTGCTTCGCCGGGACATGGCCGGCTTGCTTCTCTTAATGTCACGCGTCCTTCTACATTTGTCATGGTGCCCTCATCTTCTAAATAAGAGGAGGCTGGCAAAATCACATCTGCGTATTCCGCAGTCTCTGAAATAAACAAATCGATTGCGACAAAGAATGTTAGTTTTCTTAGGGCTTTTTTCACGAGATTCGCATTTGGGCTGGAGACAGCAGGATTGGAGCACGTGAGGAACAGTCCTTTAATGTCGCCGTCATGGATTTTTTCCATCATTTCATAGGCTGAGACACCTTTTCGCGGCAGATCATCCTGATGAATTCCCCACACTTTCGCAATATGTGCCCGGTGTTGCTCATTTTCGATAGATCGGTAGCCCGGAAGCTGATCGGCTTTCTGGCCATGCTCTCTTGCACCTTGCCCGTTGCCTTGTCCGGTGATCGCTCCGTAACCTGAGTAAGGCTTGCCGATTTTTCCTGTGATCAGCACCATGTTTAAGAAGCCTTTCACAGCCGCTGTTCCATCGGTTTGCTGTTCAATCCCGCGGGCTGTAAACAGCATGCCGGACGTTTCCTTTGCAAACTTTACAGCAGCTTTTCTTATATGCGCCAGCGGGACACTCGTCTGTTCAGCGATGTTATTCAGGTTCAACGAGTCAGTATGCTGCTTCAGCTCCTTGAATCCATTTGTTCGTGATTGAATGAAATCCTCGTTTATGAGCTGCTCGTCAATGATGATTTTGACGAGACCGTTGGCAAGGGCGGCGTCTGTGCCGGGTTTGATTTTCAGATGAAGATCGGCGATTTTTGTTGTAGCTGTTTCACGCGGATCAATGGCAATGATGTAAGCTCCGTTTTCTTTCGCTTTTTCAAAATACGGCATCATTGTAGGCTGGCATTCCGCAATATTGGTGCCGGCCAGAATGATCACACGGGTGTGGGGAATGTCTGATAAGGGATTCGTTAAGCCTCTGTCCGCGCCGAATGTTTGGTTGGCTGCGGTTGCGGCGGCGGACATACAAAGCCGCCCGTTGTAGTCAATGTATTTGGTCTGTAAGCCCACCCGTGCGAATTTCCCCAACAAATACGCCTCTTCATTTGTTATCGAGGCGCTTCCGTATACAGCCATGGCGTCATGGCCGTGTTCTGTTTGGAGCATCGTCACTTGGTCTTTGATGTAATTCAGTGCTTCTTCCCAAGAAACAGGCATAAACTCGCCGTTTTTTTTTAGCAGCGGGTGGGTGATGCGAGAGGAGTTCAACGCATGCTGGTGAGCATTCATGCCCTTCATGCAGAGACGGCCCTTTGTCGTAGGATTGTCAATCCCAATTGCTGTGTACTTTTTCCGTGTGACGATGGTTTGTTCCACGAGCTGCATTTTGCACTGCATGCTGCAAAACGGGCATTGGGTGTCATACGTTTTTTCTGATTGGATGTCTTGCTGTTTATCGCGGAAATAACTTAGCAGTCGTTCGGTCAAAATGCCTCATCCTTTCTTATGTGCGCCAGCCTCTATAGGCGGATTTTGAATCAGTGACAGGTCTGTTTGGAGGTTATCCAGCAGCTGTGTCCTTAGGTCCTCTTCAAAAAGCACTTCTCTGATATGAACGATTCCGAGACGGTCTATCCACTGATGAACAGCTTCTAAGTAATGAGCTGTTTCACGATAATACTGGATCAGCCCTTTGATCATGCCGGCAGTTTTTTCTGCGTTGTCTGTCACGCAAAACAGGGCTCCGGAACGGGCATGAGTTCCGCGGATGCCGCCGATGTATATGTCCCAGCCAGCTTGTGTCCGAACCGCGCCGACATCCTGCAGGGCGGCATCGGTGCAGTCTGTTTCACATGATAAGCTGATAGAAATGGGAGCGGGGAAGGGAAGCGTCTCAAGGTGTCTTTCGATTTGGGCTGCCAGCTGCTGAATCAATCGATTTTGCCCGCATGTACATGCTTTGATGCTTTGCAGCGTGTGCCGGAATTCATTGGTGGAAACGGGCATCTTCAGGTCTTTTTTTATGTTCGGGAGATCCGCAGATTTGATCCCCGAAAGCTTCAGTCTTTGGCTGTGAGTGATGGATACGTCAGGGATGCTGTATGCCTCAATGATGTTGGCGATGTTTCTTAACTGCTCCGCGTTTGTCCGCCCGCCGTACATTTGCGGGATCAGAATGCATGTGTCTTCAGCGGCTGGCTCAGGCTGAACAAACCCTGGGTACAGCATTTCCAGGTAGTATTGAATCGCAGGAACACAAGTACTGCATCCGTTTTTCGTTTTCCACCCAAGCTTGTTCATTGCTTCTGCCGGATCAGTGAATGGCCTGCGTTGAAGCTCAGCGATGATGTCGTCTTCCGTAAAATCGGTGCAGCCGCAAAATGAAGGTGTGCCTGCGGGCTCCGTATAATATTCGCTGCTTGCCATATATCTCAAGAGTTCTTCAACAAGCGGTTTGCACCCTCCGCAGGAGCCTGATGCTTTGGTACAGTGCTTGATTTCCTCAAGAGTTGTTAAGTTTTTCGTGTTCACCGCTCCTTCAATCGCGCCTTTTGTCACTGAGTTGCATTGGCAAATCGTTTCACTGGAAGGCATGGATTCAAATAAAGTGCCGCTTTTCTGCGGTTCGATGATCTGCTTTTTGACAATGGAGATGTCTCGTTGTTTCAGTAAGCTGTCAAGAAGCCGCTGCTTATCACGGGTGTCTCCGAATAAAATAACGCCGGCCAGCTTGTCATCCTCAAAAAGTGCTTTTTTGTAAATGCCAGCTTGTTCGTCGTAAATATTGATGCTCGTCGTGTGTTCATCCTCTTGGATTTTTCCTGCTGACCACACATCAATTCCAGCTATTTTTAATGCCGCAGCTGAGGCTGAGCCTTGATATCCCTCACATGGAACGCCGCAAATATGTTTGGCGAGAACGTTTCCCTGCTCATAAAGCGGTGCCACCAATCCGTACACCGTTCCGTTATGCTCGGCGCATTCGCCAACGGCGTAGACATTCGGTTCGCTTGTCTGCATGCAGTCATTCACGATGATCCCGCGGTTCACTTCGATTCCAGCGGATACAGCCAATTCAATATTCGGTCTAACGCCAGCCGCCATCACAATCAGGTCTGCTTTTAGTGAAGCGCCATCTTTAAAATGGATTCCGTCTGCCCGCGTGGTGCCGGAAATGGAGACGGTGTCTTTCTCCAAAAGAAAGGTTAAGCCTTTTTGTTCCAGCTTCGTTTGCAGCAGCCGCGCTGCCGTTTGATCGAGCTGTTTTTGCATAATGCCGGCGGAGTGGTGAATGACGCTGACATCCATGCCGAGCCGCTGTAAACCGATTGCAGCTTCCAGTCCTAATAAGCCGGCTCCGATCACCGCCGCCTTTTGATAGCGCTCGGCCATTTCCATCAGCGCTTGGCAGTCTTCTATTGTCCGAAATCCATAGACGCCTTCTTTGTCTGCCCCGGGGATAGGGAGAATATAAGGGGAGGAGCCTGTTGCAACAATGAGTTTGTCATACGACAGGATGCGCTTGCGATCCGTGATGATGAGCTGCAGATCTGTATCAATTTGAATAACCGTTTCGCCTGTGTAAAGCGTAATCCCGTGCTTGTCGTACCAAGCCTTGCTGTTCAGTGTAATGTCATCGAGTGACGCTTCACCCTGCAATACAGAGGATAAGAGAATGCGATTGTAGTTGGGATGCGTTTCACTTCCGAAAATGACAATCTCAAACATGTGGCGATTCAGCTTTACTATTTCTTCAATACAGCGAATACCGGCCATGCCGTTTCCTGCTAACACCAACTTTTGTTTCTTCATGTATCAGACCTCCTTTGACGCGGCTCGTAAGTTTTCTCCTATTAAAAATTATGTCACAATGCATTGTTAACGCATTAAACGTGTCACAAAAACTAACACATGTCTTTTCCAGAAAATAATGGCCCTATATCCTTGATTCAGAAAATGTAAAATAATGAGGGTCAAGAAAGGGGAATCTTATGAAGCTGTCGGAACTGAAAACTAGCGGTCATCCACTCACTTTGCTCTGTTCCTTTTTATATTTTGATGTCAGTTTTATGATATGGGTGATGCTTGGGGCGCTGGGTGTTTATATTTCTCAGGATTTTGACCTGTCTCCTTTTGAGAAAGGGCTTGTCGTAGCTGTGCCGATTTTATCTGGATCTGTGTTTCGTATCATTCTGGGTATTTTAACGGACAGAATCGGACCGAAAAAAACGGCAGTGATCGGGATGCTGGTGACAATGATTCCGCTGCTGTGGGGGACATTTGGCGGCCGTTCACTTACTGAGCTGTATGCCATCGGGATTCTGCTTGGCGTAGCTGGGGCAAGCTTTGCCGTTGCGCTGCCAATGGCAAGCCGCTGGTATCCGCCTCATTTGCAGGGGCTTGCGATGGGGATTGCCGGCGCGGGAAACAGCGGCACGTTGTTTGCAACCCTGTTTGGCCCTCGTCTGGCAGAGCAGTTCGGCTGGCACATTGTTATGGGAATTGCGCTTATTCCATTATTGATCGTCTTTATTCTTTTTGTCTCCTTGGCTAAAGATTCTCTTGCACAGCCGGCTCCGCAGCCGCTCAAAAGCTATCTTCATGTGTTCGGGCAAAAGGAAACATGGTTTTTCTGCCTGCTGTATAGCGTCACATTTGGCGGATTTGTCGGGCTCTCAAGCTTTTTATCTATTTTCTTTGTTGATCAATACCAGCTGTCAAAAATTCACGCAGGGGACTTCGTTACATTATGTGTGGCGGCGGGGAGCTTTTTCAGGCCTGTCGGGGGTTTGATTTCGGATCGCGTCGGCGGCACGAAAGTTCTTTCTGTATTGTTTGTCATCGTGGCACTGTGTATGGCCGGAGTCAGCAGCCTGCCGTCCCTCTCAATGGTCATTGTTCTATTGTTTGTCGGAATGATGGGGCTCGGAATGGGCAACGGCGCAGTATTCCAGCTCGTGCCGCAGCGTTTTCGCAAAGAAATTGGCATGGTGACGGGAATCGTCGGTGCGGCCGGAGGTATCGGAGGTTTTTTCCTGCCGAACATCCTAGGATCTCTCAAACAGATGACAGGCACATATGCTATCGGTTTTATCACGTTTTCCTGTATCGCGCTGCTGGCGTTTGCACTCGTGCTTGCCGCAGGCTATTACTGGCGGAAAAGCTGGAGCGCGGAAAGCAGCCCGGCGGATGTGTAGGTTTTTGACGGACACGCGTTTGTGCGTGTCTTTTTTATTTTCTCTTGATTTTCATCAGTGAACCGATCAAAATAAATAGTAATTATTACGATTTGTTAGTGAGAGGAGTTTTCTGAATGAATCAACACATGCCGCTTCCGGGAAAAACGGAGCGTCTTCGATACTTTGGATCGGTCAGTCCGGCCAAGGGTGAGAAACCAGTGGAAAAAGAGAAAATGAAGGACCTGCAAAATATCAGGAAGGATTACTTTTTTGACATTCAGCATGTAGGTGTTGCTGATGTGTCCCATCCAGTCACAATCACTTCTGCAATGACGCCTGCCGAGCAAACAACGGCCGCGAACTTTATTATGACTTGTGATTTGCCGAGAAATCAGAAGGGGATTAACATGAGCCGGTTAACAGAGCTGCTGCAAGTTTATCATCAAAAGGGCTGGATTCTCTCATTTTCCTCCCTTCAGCAATTTACGAAAGAGCTTGCGGAAAACATGGACACATCCTCTGCTTCAGTTGAAGTGAGGTTTCCGTGGTTTTTCGAACGGAAAAGTCCGAAGCTTGAGAAAGCAGGTCTGATGCATGCTGACATACTCATGTCTGTTACGTATCGTGAAGATCAGCCGTTTAAACAGCGTGCCGGCATCTCAGCTAAAGTAACGACTCTGTGCCCTTGTTCCAAGGAAATTAGTGAATACAGTGCCCATAATCAGCGGGGAACGGTCAATATTTGGACTGATATTCACCCGGCTGCATCGCTGCCAAGTGATGTTAAAGCTGATTTGCTTCACGCCGCAGAATCAAATGCCTCTGCGAGACTGCATCCGGTATTGAAGCGCCCTGATGAAAAAGCGGTGACAGAAACGGCCTATGAGAATCCGAGGTTTGTTGAGGATCTCGCCCGGCTGATTGCTGCGGATTTGTTTGAGCTTGAATGGGTGTCAGCCTTTGAGATTGAATGCCGGAATGAAGAATCAATCCATCTCCACGATGCCTATGCGAAGCTGTGTTTTTCAAAGGAAGTGGATAGAATATGAAACTCTCATTATTCATTGTTGCCGTTTTTATGCCAGCATGCCTGCTCCGATCATGCGGAAGAACATGCAAGCGCTGATACAAAGAAAACGGCAGAGCACGTAACGTCCGACCAAAAAACAGCAAAAACAAGCATTGATTGGACAAAACCATCGGGCGGTAAATACCCAGATATCAAGCAGAAACATGTCTGGATTGATGTGGACGTGAAAGAACAGAAGACTTACATCAAAGAAGGAAGTAAAAATTTATATACAATGATGATCTCTTCAGGTCTTGATCAAACAAAAGATGATGCTACGCCAAAGGGCACCTTTCATATAGAGCCTGAACGGGGAGAATGGTTTTTCTCCGAAGGATACCAGGAAGGCGCGGAATATTGGGTATCATGGAAAAGCCATGGAGAATTTCTATTTCATAGTGTGCCAATGACAAAGGATCAAAAAGTCATCAAAGCTGAAGCAGCAAAACTAGGAACGAAAGCATCTCACGGGTGTATCAGGCTGACCATCCCGGATGCGAAATGGATATATGAAAATATCCCTGAACATACAAAAGTGGTGATCAACTGAATTGAAAGCTGTTGACAAAAAGGAAAAAAGACCATACAATTCAAATCGTAACAATTACGTTTTGTGATAAATGGGTTATCATTGGCTGTGCATCCGTGAGAAACAGAAAGACATTGATTAAGGATCTTGCTGTCGGCAAGGGGAAGAGATTTGCGATGGGGAAAAGGATTAAACGCGGTTGGAGCCTTTACTGATTTAGCAATCGGGCGGCAGCAAGAAATGTTTTCGGAGCGCGAAAAGCTGCTTACACCATTGCTTATACGGCGAAGCATAAAATTTAAATCGTAATCGTTCTATTTTAAAGGGAGGATATCATGATGAAAAAAATTCCGGTTACCGTACTGAGCGGGTATCTTGGCGCGGGAAAAACAACATTGTTGAACAGTATTCTGCAGAATCGCGAAGGCTTAAAAATAGCGGTCATTGTAAACGATATGAGCGAGGTGAACATTGACGCGGGCTTGGTTAAGCAGGAAGGGGGCCTTTCCAGAACAGATGAAAAGCTTGTGGAAATGTCAAACGGCTGCATTTGCTGCACGCTTCGCGAAGACTTATTAATAGAGGTTGAGAAGCTGGCAAAGGACGGACGGTTTGATTATATCGTCATCGAATCAACAGGAATCAGCGAACCGATCCCGGTGGCCCAAACTTTCTCTTATATCGATGAAGAGATGGGCATCGACCTGACAAAATTCTGTCAGCTGGATACGATGGTGACAGTGGTGGATGCCAACCGTTTTTGGCATGATTATCAGTCAGGCGAAAGCCTTCTGGACCGCAAAGAGGCATTGGGGGAAGAGGATGAAAGAGAAATCGCCGACCTCTTGATCGATCAAATTGAATTTTGCGATGTACTAATCTTAAATAAATGTGATTTGGTCAGCGAGCAAGAGCTCGAACAGCTTGAAAACGTTCTTCGCAAACTGCAGCCTAGGGCCAAATTCATCCGTTCTGTCAAAGGAAATGTAAAACCGCAGGAGATTTTACATACAGGGCTATTTAACTTCGAGGAAGCGAGCGGATCGGCCGGCTGGATTCAAGAGCTGACGGCAGGCCATGCGGAACACACCCCGGAAACAGAAGAATACGGTATCTCTTCATTTGTGTATAAGAGACGTTTGCCGTTTCATTCTACACGATTTTACCGTTGGCTGGATCAAATGCCAAAGAACGTGGTACGTGCCAAAGGAATCGTCTGGTGCGCATCTCATAACAACCTTGCTTTACTGATGTCGCAAGCAGGTCCGTCGGTTACGATTGAGCCTGTATCATATTGGGTGGCGGCGCTGCCAAAGCTTGAGCAGGAGCAAGTCAAACAGCAAGAGCCGGAAATGTTGGCGGAGTGGGACCCTGAATTTGGCGACCGCCTAACGCAGTTAGTGTTTATCGGAACTGATCTGGACGAAGAAGCGATCACGAAAGAGCTTGATCAATGCCTGCTGACTGAGTATGAATTTGATTCCGACTGGTCGCTGTTTGAAGACCCATTTAAATGGAAACTGAATCAATAGAAAAAAGCCGTCCCCTAGGGGAGCGGCTTTTTTAATGAAACGTTTGTTTAAACATAATGAGCGTATTTTTTCTCAAGGATATTCTGAAAGGTTGCGGCAATTGAGCAGATGGCCCAATAAATGAGAGCGGTCAGAATATACATGGTCATGTAATCAAACTCTCTGCCTCCGATGATTTTCGCATGCTGGAGCAATTCCGGCACTGTAATCATTGCAGCGAGAGATGACGCTTTGATTAAGTCGAGCAATACATTGGCAAGCGGAGGCAACGCAATACGTATCGATTGCGGCAAAATGATGCCCCTCATCGTCTGCCAATAGGAAAGGCCCAGCGAGGATGCCGCTTCCCATTGTCCTTTATCAACGGATGAAATGGCTGAACGGTTAATTTCCGCAATGTAGGCGGCACTGTTAAGGCTAAAGCCGATTAAAGCAGCCGTGACAGCGGAAAATTCAATGCCGATGTATGGAAACCCAAAATAAAGGATAAACAAAATCACCAAAATCGGAACGCCCCGCATAAATGAGATATAGAGCTTCGCCGGCCATCTTAACAAAGCAAGCTTAGACATTCTGGCGAGTGATATGAACAGGCCGATAACAGTTCCCGCAAACATGCTTACAAAAGAGATGAGCAGTGTATACCCAATGCCTTTTATGACATAAGGAAACGATTCAATGGCCAGCTTCGTGTTGAAAATATATTCCCACTGAACGCTATTGATCATGGCGTCCGATTACAAATCAACGTCCTGAACGTCGACATTCAGTTTCTTTGATACATCTGCTTTATTGAAGAATTGCTTCGAAAGCTTAGTCAAAGTGCCATCCTTGCTCATTTCCTTCAATGTTTCATTCATTTTTTTCTGAAGTGCCGCATTGCTTTTTTTCATGACAAGCGCCTGTTTGTTCGGCATGTACTTGATGTCAGGATGGATCGTAATGTTGAGATCCGGGAATGCTGCGAGCGCGAGTGTCTGCAGGTAATAGTCGTTTAAAATGACATCAGTGCGTCCGTTGGCGACATCTTTTAAATATTGCTCATTCGTCGCATTATCATAAATCACTTCTTTGGCGCCGTATTTTCTCGCGACATCCATGTAGACGGTGGTAGCAGCGCCAGCCGCTTTCCTCCCTTTCAAATCCTTAAGCGTTTTAATCCCTGATAAATCGTCTTTACGGACGATTGCCGTGCCGTATGAATATTTATAAGGAGTAGAAAATGCGAACTTCTTCTCGCGGTCTTTCGTCACATCGATGTCATTCGCGGCTGCGTCAACCTGTCCGCTGTTCACCGCTGTCAGCATCCCGTCAATGCCCATCTCCTTGAACTCAACCTTCAATCCCAGGCGTTTTGCCGCTTCCCGAACGACTTCAACCTCGTAGCCCGTCAGCTTATCGGAGCCAGAGTCGGTATCGTGATAAGAAGTAGGATAGAGCGTACCTGATGTAGCGACTACGATTTTCCCTTTATCCTTAATCTGCTCCCAGCCCGTATCCTTGGAATCGGCTTCATTTTTGCCGGAACAGGCTGCCAATATAAGAAAGAAAGCCATTGTGAAACTGAATATAACGGCTTTGGATTGCTTGAATGATTTCACCTATAGTTCCCCCAATCTGTTAATCAACTAAAAAGATAGCATTGAACATAAGGGGTTGCAATATGTTGATGACGTTTTCAAAAAGTTCGAATTGTGTATACAAAAGGCATGGGTGGTGTTTAAAAGCGGCTATGAAGGGAAGAGGTGATGAAAAAAGGAGTTGTCCAAGGATGAATGCCAGACGTACCAAGGAAACGCATGTTAAAGGAAGGATGCAGCAGATCCGTCATTCATCTATGCCAATACCGTAAGAAATGGTCAAGAGGCATGAAAGCGATCTTCAGAATAAATTAAGTCTTGCTGCTGCCCCTAAGGCATATGATAATTCGATGAGAAAGAAAATGGAAACATTTAAACCATAATGAGGGAGTCAAATGAATATTTACAGACCAGCCGGATTTTGGATCAGACTTGGAGCTGCATTGTTAGATTACATTATAGTCTCGGTACCTCTTTTGCTGATCTATTGGCTGATTACAGGAAAAGACCCGAACGACAGCATGTTCATCAGCTTGGTTGTTCTGCTGTACTCTATGCTGCTGCCACTGTTTTGGCGCGGCTACCTTATCGGAAAAAGAATCTGCGGAATCAGAATCGTAAAAAAAGACGGATCACAAGTCAGCCTGTTAACAATGTTTTTACGAGTTATTGTTGGCGGCCTTGTTTACGGTATAACCTTCGGACTTGGCTTGATCGCCAGCCTGATTCTGATTGCCGTACGAGAAGACAAACGAACCCTGCATGATTTAATCGCGGGAACGTATGTCACGTACGCGTCACCCGGTGAAGAAGAACTTTATACTGACGAAGAGATTAGAAAGAGCGAATAATGTTCGCTCTTTTTATTTTTATGCATAAAAAATACAATGCAGCAAAACATATGAAAAATAGGATTGGAGGAATAAACTGGATGAAACGAATAACCATCAACGTGATCACAATGTTCATTGCCGCGGCTGTCATTTCTCTGACCGGTATAGCTGAAGCCGCTGAAAAACAGCAGCAGCCTCCCGCAAATGTCACACTGACAGATCAGCAAAAGAAAGAAATTGAAAAAATGGAGACGGAGATTCTAAAAAAACGCAAAGACGTGATCTCAAAGTATATACAATACGGCGTACTGCCTAAAGAAAGAGGAGAATATATCAAAAATCATATGGATAAACACTTTGAAATGATGAAACAAAACGGTTTTGTTCCAAAGCCCCATCCCCATCCGCATAAATTTGAAAAAAGACATTAAGACGGTAAGCATCCAATGGGAATTGGGTGCTTTTGTGTTATTTACAAGTAGGCAATATTAGCTGAACTGTTCCGCGACTAAGATCGAGTTGATCTGAAACGCGTTTCATAGCCTATGATAGGTTTATCAAATCATTCAGGAGTGATAAACACTATGATCCACCAGCATCCAGAATCTTTTCCGAAACATTTTTTGTGGGGCTCTGCTTCTGCAGCGTACCAGATTGAAGGCGCTTGGAATGAAGATGGCAAAGGCCCTTCTGTTTGGGATGTATTTACGAAAATACCGGGCAAAACGTTTAAAGGAACCAATGGAGACATTGCGGTTGACCATTATCACCGATATAAAGAAGATGTCGCCCTGATGGCTGAGATGGGATTAAAAGCGTATCGATTTTCCGTCAGCTGGCCGCGGATTTTTCCAAAAGGAAGAGGGGAGATCAATGAAGCAGGTCTAGCGTTTTACGACAACCTGATTGATGAATTGCTTTCTCATCACATCGAGCCGGTTTTGACTTTATATCACTGGGATTTGCCTCAAGCGCTTATGGACGAGTACGGCGGGTTTGAGTCAAGAAAAATCATAGAGGATTTTAATCATTACTGTATTACTCTTTATAAACGTTTTGGAGACAGGGTGAAATATTGGGTTACGTTAAACGAACAGAACTACAATTTTAATCACGGCTTTATTACAGCCATGCATCCGCCTGGAGTGAAAGACAGAAAACGATTTTATGAAGCAAACCATATTGCATTTCTGGCTAATGCAAAAGCCATTGAATCCTTTAGAGATTATGTGCCTGAAGGCAAAATCGGTCCAAGCTTTGCTTATTCTCCGGCTTATCCTTTATCAAGCCATCCAGAGGATATCCTGGCATTTGAAAACGCAGAAGAATTTATGAACAATTGGTGGCTTGACATGTATTGCTGGGGAACCTACCCGCAAATCCCTTTCCGTTACTTGGAAAAACAGGGATGGGCGCCGACTATCGAAGCGGGAGATATGGAGCTCCTTGCCAAAGGGAAGCCTGATTTTGTAGGTGTCAATTATTATCAGACGATCACCTACGAACGAAATCCGCTTGATGGTGTGTCGGAAGGGAAAATGAATACGACAGGTCAAAAGGGAACCAATCAAGAGACGGGGATACCGGGAGTGTTCAAAACGAAAAAAAATCCTCACCTGACAACGAGCAACTGGGATTGGACAATTGACCCAACTGGGCTGCGTATCGGCCTTCGCCGAATTACAAGCCGCTATCAGCTTCCAGTGTTTATAACAGAGAACGGTTTAGGTGAATTTGATAAAGTTGAGGACGGCACTGTACAGGATGATTATCGAATTGATTATTTGCGTTCGCATCTTGAGCAATGCAGACAAGCCATCAGTGACGGTGTCGATTTAATCGGCTATTGCAGCTGGTCGTTTACTGATCTGTTAAGCTGGCTGAACGGCTACCAAAAAAGATACGGATTTGTATATGTCAATCGTGATGAAGAAAGCACATACGATTTAAAACGCTTGAAGAAAAAAAGCTTTTATTGGTATCAAGATGTCATCAAGACGAACGGAGAAAGTTTATAAAGAGTCCCTGAGAGTTATTCTCTCAGGGGTTTTTCATTACACAGAAACAGCATCAATAATATAAGTGTCAGCGTGCAAATCTGACATTTCAGCCGGCACAGTCCAGCATGTCAATTGATAGTCTCCTTTGGGGAGATCAAAGGACAGTCTTTTAGACATGATGCTTTCAATTTGAATTCCGTTTTCTGTGAGATGAAAAGGAACAGTCACTTTTTTCTCGTAGGAGTTTACTGTTTCTGAACTGTTCAGGCGCAAAAGAATAAAGGCCTTTGTATTTCGCTGCGCCTCAAAGGAAATGGCCCCGTCTGCCGCAGTATAACCTTTTTCAATCGCTTCGTCAGTCCAATCCATTACAGGAGGTGCAGAATCCTTTTGAAATACAGTAAATTGATGATATGAAATCGAAAGTTCTTGCGGCTTCCATGATTTGATCAATGTGCTGTTCCTCCTCTATGTATTGTTTACTGAATTGTGAATAAAACCTTTGTGCCGTCTGGATAATCGGTAAGCTGATGCCCGACCCAAGAGCCTGCTCCGCGATTGTCAGCGGGAGAAATGTATTCTACAGAAGCTCCCTCACCGCCTTCTTTGCACATGGCCATTGGCCATTCATCTCTGTCATACCCCGTTTTTGGCGGTACGTCTTTTAATGATTGCTCGCGGCGTTCCTCAGCTCCGTCTCTGTCGATGGTGCACACATCTGAGTACCCCTCATTTATCGCATTCTTAATATGTTTGGCCGTTTCGGGATAACGGTCAGAAGGGAGGGCGATTGTTTCATCATATTCTTTCGTTTGAGACGTTTTTTGATCAGCTGAGAAAAAGTCTCCTTTTATCAGGCCGACAGCTGCAGCTGCTATGATGACGATGACGAGAAGTATCGTTTTTATGATGTCCGTCGTGATGTTCACCTCCCGCTTTTAAAACTGACACAAGAGTAATCCAGAAAGCATGTGGTGTAAAGGTTTAAATTTTATGTTTTACGATCAGTTTATTGCAGAAATCGTAATTTTAGCAGGTCGAAATATTTGTTTTCAGCAAAATACGATTGCCAATTTACAATAATGATAGTAAGGCATCAGCTGTTTTCGGCTTGATTAATCATTTTAAATTGGCTTATGATACCGGTAAGATCCTCAGCTAATTGAGACAGCGTTTCAGAAGCTGCGGTAATCTCCTCCATTGCAGCAAATTGCTCCTCTGTTAATGCAGCCGCTTGCCGGGTATTTTGAGTAGATTCTTTAATGTCGGCCGTATTGGCTGCAAAGGAATCATTTATTTGATGTGCACTGGCTGAAATGTTTGTTACAGATGCTGATAAATCACTAATCTCGGCGCTGATTTCACCTGTTGCAGCTGCAATTTCCTTAAATGCATCTCTGGTGCGCTGGATCATGGTGACTCCTTCTGCAGCTTCTGTTTTCACATGCTCAACAGATCTTGCAGACCGGTTCATATCCTTTTGTATTTCTATGATCAGTTTTGAAATCTGCCCCGCAGACTGTTGAGACTCTTCTGCTAATTTCCGTACTTCATCAGCAACAACAGCAAAACCTTTTCCTTGTTCACCGGCTCTGGCAGCTTCAATCGCTGCATTCAGCGCAAGCAGGTTTGTCTGATCGGCAATTTGGGTGATGACCGATAAAATTTGCTCAATTTGTTTAGAGCGGCCGTCTAACTGGTGTATGATTTCTCCGCTTTTATGAATTGACTGGTGAATCGCATCCATTTGCGCCTGTACATTTGCAATTTCCTTTTGTCCAATGTCTGCTTTTGATTGAGCGAGCTGCCCTTTGTCAGCGATAGCGGCAGTATTTGCAGAAATATCCCGGATGTCTGCTGAAGCTTGTTTTAATGAGCTTTCACTGTTTTCAATTCGGGTGATCTGATCTTCGGCTCCATTTGCAATCTGCTGTACAGCTTCTGTAATCTTTTCTGAAGCTTGATTCGTTTCTTCTGCTCCGGCTGAGAGCTGCTGAGAGGCTGATGCAAGCTGAAGGGCTGATTGTTGTACAGTTTGGATGGTATCGTTCAGCTTCATTCTCATCTTATTATAATAGGCGCTTAGTTCTGAGAGCTCGTCACCGGTTTTATCTGACACCTCTATTGTCATGTCTCCGTTTCCGGCACTTTCAAAGGCGCTTTTTAAAGCGTTCAGCCGCTTGTTGATTTTTTTTGTGAAAACCAGGACAAGGATGACTGATACCATAATGACGATAACAAGAACGATAGCGAATTGAGTGAAAAGCGAATGTGTAAGTGATGCTAATATGCTTTGATTTGCTCCGGTATAAAGCATGCCGATAATGTTCCCGTTTTGATCTTTTAACGGCATGTATGCCGTCTGATAAGAAGAGCCTGCAACATCTGCTTGTCCGTAGAACCGTTTTCCGTTCTTTAATACAGTGTCAGTAACTTCAGAAGAAGCCTGGGTGCCGACAGCTCTTTCGCCATTCTTCATGACATTGGTTGCAACACGGGTATCGCCTTGGAAAATGGTAATGGTATCACCCGTTTTTTCGCCAAGCAGATCAACGATATCTTCATTTCCATTGATTTGTGTTTGCCCTTTATAGAGCTTATTGTTTTTCACCTGCCAGTCCCCTGAAATGACATCATCAATATAAGCATTGCTTAAAGCGAGATCCCCTTTCGCTTTTTCAGTTGCCATTTGTTTCATGTTTTCTGTAATTTCCTTAAGCATCACCGTGCCGACTGATGCGGAAAATAAAAGAATCACCACAAAAACCAGGAAAAGAATTTTAGTTCCTAGCTTTAACTTAAGTCGTTTTATCAACATAATTCCTCCTTTTGTGATTCGTAGGTCATATTACTTATCGGGTTTTCGGGCTTAAAGTTTTATTTTAGAAAAAATAAAACCGGCCTGATCTTCAGGCCGGTTGGTAAGGCTATTCAAGGTTCGCGTGGTGGGTGAACATGGTTTCAGAATCGAGCTCTTTTTTCTCCATGAGTTTTAAAATTACTGCATCGTAGAATAGCAGCAACGTTTGTTCAAATAATGATCCCATTGGCTGGATGGTTTTATAACTTCCGTTTGACTGGTCTTTAGGAGAACCAGGCATTCTAATGATCAGGTCTGCTTGTTTTCCGATACTTGATTGCGGATTGATGGTTAAAGCTGCAACATTTCCGTGTAAGCTTTTCGCTTTTGCTGCGGTATGAATCAAGCTCTTTGTCTCGCCTGAGCCTGAGCCGATAATAACTAGATCTCCTTCGGCGAGCGGCGGAGTGAGAATTTCACCGACTATATGGGCGTTGAAGCCCATGTGCATCAATCTCATCGCGAAGGATTTTGCCATCAGGCCAGACCGCCCCGCACCCGCAGTAAAAATTTGATTAGACGAAAGAATGTGATCGGCAAGCTGGTCAGCTTCTTCATCAGAAATATAAGCTGCTGAACGGTGTAACTCATTGAGAATTTCCGTTACGTATTCAGTCGTTTTCATCTGATTTATCCTTGGGCAATCAGCTGTTTCATTTTTGAAGCGGTTTCGGCTTTGTCTGCTGCGCTTGTAATTCCGCCTCCAACAATGACAAGGTCAGGCTTTTGTTTGATTACTTCTGGCAGTGTATCAAGTTTGATGCCGCCCGCGATTGCGGTTTTTGCGTTTTTTACGGTATTTTTGATTGTCGTTAATTCTTCGAAAGAGTTTTTGCCCTCTGCTTGAAGATCATAACCAGTGTGGACGCAGATGTAGTCAACACCGAGTGCGTCGATTTCTTTCGCGCGGGATTCGATGTCTTTCACGTTAATCATGTCCACTAGGATTTTCTTCTTTTGTTTTTTGGCTTCTTCTACTGCGCCTTTAATCGTTGCATCGTCTGTAGCCCCTAAAACGGTGATGATGTCAGCGCCCGCTTCCGACGCTTTCATGATTTCGTAGCCCCCGGCATCCATGATTTTCAGGTCTGCAAGAACTTTCAATTCCGGAAATGTGTCTTTTATTTCTTTAACGGCTTTTAGGCCTTCATTAATGACGACCGGTGTTCCGATTTCAACCACGTCGATATATTGTTCCACTTCTTTGACAAGCTCAATGGCTTCGGGGATGTTGACGAGGTCTAATGCAAGCTGTAATTCCATTGTTGATCCACTCCCTTTTTCGAATTATTTTTCATTCTATAGGTTCCTTCTTTTGATGAGAAGTAGGCACTTTGAAGTCAACAAGTTACTTGGAGGATACTGTGTGGAGCGGTAATCAGATTTCTTTCTCTTAGTATTATGAGTGAGTATAATGAAAAAAGAGTCTGCAAAAAAGTAAGTAAGTGACGATACGTATCTAACATATAAAAAGGTTACTGAGGGGGGATTTCTTTTGAGCCGGATGGACGGAAAAAGGTTTAATTGTGAGAAGGAATTAACGCTTGCAGTGATTGGCGGTAAGTGGAAAATGCTCATTTTGTGGCATTTAGGAAAAGAAGGCACAAAACGGTTCAATGAATTGAAAACATTGATTCCTGATATTACGCAGAAGATCCTCGCGAATCAGCTGAGAGAGCTTGAGCAGGATATGATTGTTCACAGGGAAGTGTATCCGGTTGTCCCGCCGAGGGTTGAATATTCTCTGACCTCGCAAGGAGAAAGCCTCATGCCTATTCTTGATGCCATGTATGAGTGGGGAAAAGGCTATATGGAATTGTTTGATATCGACAAAAATGTCATGAAAGAATCGTTGTAAGGCGCTCTTCGCAAGGGTGTCTTTTTTTTGCCTGTTTTTCGGTTTTTGCGCGGTAAACATATATCATGTAAAGACTGTAAATCGCAGTCAACAATAAATAAGATTGAACGCAGAAGTTTGTTTTAAAAATTTTTATTTTTCTGTAAATAATGTTTAGTGGAAATAATTGCGGCATCCCGCAAAAATATCCCTGTAAATAAACTGGAATCTTTCGGCATCCCGCATGAAACTTTTCACCCATTTTTCGGTGATAAAAACATTTTTTTCATTTAAAGTGAACGGTAGTAAGATAAAAAATATTGAAAACAATGAATAAATAGCCAAAATTGTTTCCTATTAGGGTGGGGGGTCTTGCGGTCTTTATTCGCTTGTGTTAGACCCCGCAATGCTGACTGACGGCAGCCTGTTTTAATAGCGGTAGATTGGAAGCACTGCTTTTTAAGTGTAGTACTTTGGGCTATTTCGGTTGTTAGTTCATAAGAATTAAAAGCTGGTATGGATAAAAAAGAGAAAATGCGCTGCACATGTTCACTGCTTATGAAGACTAGGGGAGGTATGACAATATGGAAATAACTTTTTATCCTTTAACGGATGCACAAAAACGAATTTGGTATACAGAAAAATTTTATCCTCACACGAGTATTTCAAACCTTGCGGGGATTGGTAAGCTGGTTTCAGCCGATGCGATTGATTTTGTGCTTGTTGGGCAGGCGATTCAAGAGTTTATTCGCAGAAATGAGTCCATGCGCCTTCGGCTGCGGCTCGATGAAAATGGGGAGCCTGTTCAATATATTAGCGAGTATCGGCCTGTTGATATAAAACATACTGACACTACTGGAGATCCGAATGCGATAGAGTCTATTTCACAATGGAGCCGGGAGGAAACGAAAAAACCTTTGCCGCTGTACGATTGTGATTTGTTCCGGTTTTCCTTGTTCACCATAAAGGAAAATGAAGTGTGGTTTTACGCAAATGTTCATCACGTAATTTCTGATGGCATCTCCATGAATATTCTCGGGAATGCGATCATGCACATTTATTTAGAATTAGCTAGCGGCTCAGAGACAAAAGAAGGAATCTCGCATTCATTTATCGATCATGTTTTATCTGAACAGGACTATGCTCAATCGAAGCGGTTTGAAAAGGACAAGGCGTTTTGGAACAAGCAATTTGAATCGGTGCCTGAACTTGTTTCCCTGAAACGGAATGCTTCCGCAGGAGGGAGTTTGGATGCTGAGAGGTACTCTAAAGATGTGCCTGAAGCGCTTCATCAACAGATTCTATCGTTTTGTGAGGCAAACAAAGTCAGTGTTCTTTCGGTGTTTCAATCGTTGCTTGCCGCCTATTTGTACAGGGTCAGCGGCCAGAATGATGTTGTGACGGGAACCTTTATGGGCAACCGGACGAATGCGAAAGAGAAGCAAATGCTAGGCATGTTTGTTTCTACGGTTCCGCTTCGGACAAACATTGACGGCGGGCAAGCGTTTTTAGAATTTGTCAAAGATCGGATGAAGGATCTCATGAAGACACTTCGCCACCAAAAGTATCCGTATAATCTCCTGATCAACGATTTGCGTGAAACAAAGAGCTCTCTGACCAGGCTGTTTACAGTTTCTCTTGAATATCAAGTGATGCAGTGGCAGAAAGAAGAGGATCTTGCCTTTTTGACAGAGCCGATTTTCAGCGGCAGCGGATTAAATGATGTCTCGATTCATGTAAAGGATCGATGGGATACTGGGAAACTCACCATAGATTTTGATTACCGAACTGATTTATTTTCACGTGAAGAAATTAACATGATTTGTGAGCGCATGATGACCATGCTGGAGAACGCGTTAACGTATCCAGAACATACAATTGATGAATTAACACTGATTTCTGAAGGGGAGAAAGAGAAGCTGCTTGCGATGGCGGGCGGTAAATCTGTGAACTACCGTAAGGACATGACGATCCCAGAGCTTTTCCGAGAAAAGGCTGAGCTGCTTTCAGATCACCCAGCAGTTGTATTTGAAGATCGCACATTGTCCTATCGAGCGTTACATGAGCAATCTGCACGCATTGCCAATGTGCTGAAACAAAAAGGGGTTGGCCCGGACAGTCCTGTCGCCGTACTGATTGAACGCTCTGAACGGATGATTACATCTATCATGGGGATTTTAAATGCCGGCGGAGCCTATGTGCCGATTGATCCCGGTTTTCCTGCTGAGCGGATTCAATATATTTTGGAGGATTGCGGGGCGGACTTCATCCTGACTGAATCGCAGATTGAAGCTCCTGCGTCCGATGCTGAATTGATTGATTTTGATCAGGCGATTGCGGAAGGCGCAGACGACATGCCGGAGGCTGATGTAAACGCGCGGAATCTTGCTTACATTATTTACACATCGGGAACAACCGGACGTCCGAAAGGCGTTATGATCGAGCATCGCCAGGTTCATCACTTGGTTGAATCTCTGCAGCAGACGATTTATCAAAGCGGCTGCCAAACCCTGCGGATGGCATTGCTTGCGCCTTTCCACTTTGATGCGTCAGTGAAGCAGATTTTCGCGTCGCTTCTTTTGGGACAAACCTTATATATCGTACCGAAGAAAACAGTGACGAACGGGGCCGCCCTTGCTGCGTATTATCGGAGAAATAGCATTGAGGCGACGGATGGTACACCTGCCCATCTGCAAATGTTGATAGCGGCGGGCGATCTTGTCGGACTTAAGCTGAAGCATATGCTGATTGGCGGAGAAGGCCTATCCTCTGTCGTTGCGGATAAGCTGATGAAGCTGTTTAAAGAAACAGGCGCGGCACCGCGTTTGACCAATGTGTACGGACCGACTGAAACGTGTGTTGACGCCTCTGTTCATCCGGTTATCTCGGAGAGTCCCGTTCAATCAGCGTATGTGCCGATCGGGAAAGCGCTGGGTAATAACCGCTTATATATTTTGGATCAAAAAGGCCGGCTGCAGCCTGAAGGCGTGGCGGGCGAGCTTTATATCGCGGGAGACGGTGTAGGCCGAGGCTATTTGCATTTACCTGAATTGACGGATGAGAAGTTTTTACAAGATCCGTTCGTGCCGGGCGAGCGCATGTACCGAACCGGGGATGTGGTGCGCTGGCTTCCAGATGGAACAATCGAATATTTAGGCAGAGAGGATGACCAGGTCAAAGTCCGCGGATACCGAATTGAGCTTGGGGAAATTGAAGCTGTGATTCAGCAGGCGCCCGACGTTGCAAAAGCCGTTGTTTTGGCACGGCCTGACGAACAGGGAAATCTTGAGGTTTGCGCATATGTTGTGCAGAAGCCTGGAAGCGAATTTGCGCCAGCCGGCTTGAGGGAGCATGCGGCCAGACAGCTTCCTGACTATATGGTGCCGGCTTACTTTACAGACGTGACAGAAATTCCGCTTACGCCAAGCGGCAAAGTCGATCGCCGCAAGCTGTTTGCGCTAGAGGTGAAGGCTGTCAGCGGCACGGCCTATACAGCGCCGCGAAATGAGACTGAAAAAGCAATCGCAGCCATTTGGCAGGATGTGCTGAACGTTGAGAAGGCGGGGATCTTTGACAATTTCTTTGAAACGGGCGGACATTCATTGAAGGCCATGACCCTTTTAACGAAGATTCATAAGGAAACAGGCGTCGAGATTCCGCTTCAATATTTGTTTGAGCATCCGACGATTGCGGCTCTTGCACAGGAAGCAGATCACAGAGAAAGCCGGGCATTTTCTGTGATTGAACCTGCTGAAAAACAGGAGCATTATCCGCTTTCTCTGGCACAGCAGCGAACATATATCGTCAGCCAGTTCGAGGATGCGGGAGTCGGCTACAACATGCCGGCGGCAGCAATTCTGGAAGGGCCTCTAGATATTCAAAAACTGGAGCGCGCATTTCAGGGGTTAATCCGACGCCACGAGTCTTTGAGAACGTCATTTGTTCTTGAAAACAGCACGCCGAGACAGAACATTCACGACAGCGTTGAATTCAACATTGAGATGATTGAAAGAGGCGGCCGCTCAGATGAGGCAATTATGGCATCATTCGTTCGGAAATTTGATTTGGCGAAAGCTCCGCTGGTCAGAATCGGTTTGCTGAAGCTTGAAGAGAACCGTCATATGCTGCTGTTTGACATGCACCACTTGATTTCTGACGGTGTATCCATTGGCATTATATTGGAGGAATTAGCACGCATTTATAAAGGCGAACAGCTTCCTGAGCTTCGTCTCCAGTATAAGGACTACGCCGTATGGCAAAGCAGGCAGGCTGCTGAAGGGTACAAGAAGGACCGGGCTTATTGGAAGGAAGTCTTTGCAGGCGAGCTCCCGGTGCTTCAGCTTCTGTCCGATTACCCGAGACCGCCTGTTCAAAGCTTTGAAGGGGATCGGGTGTCAATCAAGCTGGATGCGGGGGTAAAGGATCGCCTCAATCGTTTGGCTGAACAAAACGGCGCCACTTTGTATATGGTGATGCTTTCCGCTTACTATACGCTTTTGTCAAAGTATACGGGACAGGATGACATTATTGTCGGGACGCCGTCAGCCGGCAGAAACCACTCCGATACAGAGGGCATTGTCGGGATGTTCGTCAATACGCTTGCGATTCGCAGTGAGGTCAAGCAGGATGAGACGTTTACTCAATTGATCTCGCGTGTCCGCAAACGGGTGCTGGATGCCTTTTCTCATCAGGATTATCCGTTTGAGTGGCTTGTTGAAGAGTTGAACATCCCGCGTGATGTAAGCAGGCATCCGCTGTTTGACACGATGTTCAGCCTTCAAAACGCGACAGAGGGCATTCCGGCTGTCGGCGATCTGTCCTTGTCTGTTCATGAGACCAATTTCAAGATAGCCAAATTTGATTTGACAGTGCAGGCGAGAGAAACCGATGAAGGCATTGAGCTTGATTTGGATTACAGCACGAAGCTCTTTAAACAAAGCACGGCAAACAGGCTGCTTACGCATTTTGCGCGTTTGCTTGAAGATGCTGCGGCTGAGCCGGAACAGCGGATTTCCGAGTTTAAGCTTCTTTCTGAAGAGGAGGCTGCTTCGCAAATTCAGCAGTTTAACCCGGGCAGAACACCTTATCCGAAAGACAAAACAATTGTTCAGCTGTTTGAAGAGCAAGCGGCAAATACGCCAGACCACACTGCGCTTCAATATGAAGGCGAATCACTCACTTATCGTGAACTGAATGAACGGGCCAATCGTTTAGCCCGCGGCATTCTTTCTGTTGGAGCTGGCGAAGGCAGAACTGCGGCTGTCTTATGTGAGCGGTCCATGGAGATGATTGTGTCGATCTTGGCAGTATTAAAATCAGGTTCGGCTTATGTTCCGATTGATCCGGAACACCCGATTCAGCGAATCCAGCATTTCTTCCGTGACAGCGGCGCAAAGGTGCTTCTCACACAGAGGAAATTAAAGGCTTTAGCGGAAGAAGTGGAATTTGGCGGCGTTATCGTGCTCGCAGATGAGGAAGAAAGCTATCATGACGAAGCGCGAAATCTCGCACTGCCTCTTGATTCTGCGGCAATGGCCAACCTGACGTATACTTCCGGAACGACTGGAACCCCTAAGGGGAATATCGTGACACATGCCAATATTCTCCGTACGGTGAAGGAAACGAATTATCTCAGCATTACAGAACAGGATACGATTCTCGGACTTTCCAATTACGTGTTTGACGCGTTTATGTTCGATATGTTCGGCTCTTTGTTAAACGGAGCCAAGCTGGTGCTGATACCGAAGGAAACCGTCTTGGATATGGCTCGCCTGTCTCGCGTCATTGAACGGGAGAACATCAGCATTCTCATGATTACAACCGCTTTGTTCCACTTGCTTGTGGACTTGAATCCGGCGTGCTTGTCAACGTTGCGCAAGATTATGTTTGGCGGGGAACGGGCTTCGGTTGAACATGTCAGAAAAGCTTTGCAAACGGTTGGAAAGGGCAAGCTCCTTCACATGTATGGGCCGTCTGAAAGCACGGTTTTCGCGACGTATCATCCGGTTGATGAGTTAGAGGAGCACACGCTGTCTGTTCCGATTGGAAAACCGGTCAGCAATACGGAAGTATATATTCTTGACCGTACGGGACACGTGCAGCCGGTTGGGATTGCCGGAGAGCTTTGCGTCAGCGGCGAAGGACTCGTGAAAGGCTATTACAACCGTCTAGAGCTGACTGAGGAAAAATTTGTTCCCCATCCGTTTGCATCCGGTGAACGCATGTATAAAACGGGAGACCTTGCGAGATGGCTGCCGAATGGCAACATCGAATTTATCGGGCGAATCGACCATCAGGTGAAGATTCGCGGACAGCGCATCGAGCTTGGAGAAATCGAACATCAGCTGCAAACCCATGATCGTGTTCAGGAGAGTGTTGTGCTTGCTGTTGAACAAGGAGCGGGAGATCAGCTGCTTTGCGCTTACTATGTCGGAGAGGGAGACATCTCATCACAGGAGCTGAGAGAGCATGCTGCGAAGGACTTGCCGGCATATATGGTTCCTGCGGTGTTTATCCAAATGGACGAGCTGCCGCTGACTGGGAACGGAAAAATTGATCGGAGAGCGCTGCCGATTCCTGATGCCAACGTTTCAAGAGGTGTTTCATATGTTGCGCCACGCAATGAAACGGAACAAAAAGTCGCAGACATTTGGGCGCAGGTGCTTCAGGCTGAACGAATCGGCGTCTATGACCACTTCTTTGACATTGGCGGACACTCATTAGCAGGCATGAAGATGCTTGCCTTGGTTCATCAGGAACTGGGCGTTGAGCTGTCACTCAAAAATCTCTTCCAGTCACCGACGGTTGAGGGCTTGGCACAAGTGATTGCTTCTGCTGAAAAAGGGACAGCCGCAAGCATCAGCCCGGCAGAGAAACAAGATACGTATCCTGTTTCTTCACCGCAAAAACGGATGTACGTGCTCCAGCAGCTTGAAGGAGCGCAAACGAGCTATAACATGCCGGCGGTTCTGCGCCTGACAGGTGAGCTTGATGTTGAAAGGCTTAACAGCGTCATGCAGCAGTTAATGCAGCGTCATGAAGCCTTGAGAACCACGTTTGAAATAAAAGATGGAGAAACGGTGCAGCGGATCTGGGAAGAGGCTGAGTGTGAGATGGCCTATTTCGAAGCCCCGGAAGAAGAGACAGAGCGGATCGTTTCTGAGTTTATTAAGCCTTTCAAAATCGACCAACTTCCACTGTTCAGAATAGGGCTGATCAAGCATTCAGATACTGAGCATGTGCTGCTGTTCGATATGCATCACATTATTTCTGACGGTGCGTCTGTCGGTGTGCTGATTGAGGAGCTTTCAAAGCTGTATGACGGAGAAGACCTTGAGCCGCTCCGTATTCAATATAAGGATTATGCCGTGTGGCAGCAGCAGTTCATTCAGTCTGAGCTTTACAAGAAGCAAGAGGAACATTGGCTGAAGGAGCTGGATGGAGAGCTGCCGGTATTGACGCTTCCGACTGATTACAGCCGGCCTGCCGTTCAAACATTTGAGGGAGACCGCATTGCATTTTCATTAGAAGCAGGCAAAGCCGATGCTCTGCGCAGGCTTGCGAAAGAAACGGATTCCACGCTTTACATGGTGCTTCTGGCTTCATACAGTGCGTTTTTATCAAAATTGAGCGGACAAGACGATATCATCGTCGGTTCACCTGTGGCCGGACGATCTCAAGCGGACGTCAGCCGTGTCATCGGAATGTTCGTCAATACATTGGCGCTGCGCACGTATCCGAAGGGTGAAAAGACCTTTGCTGACTATCTTAATGAAGTGAAAGAAACGGCACTCAGCGCTTTTGATGCGCAGGATTACCCGCTTGAGGACTTGATCGGAAATGTTCAGGTTCAGCGTGACACAAGCAGAAATCCGTTATTCGATGCAGTTTTTTCAATGCAAAATGCGAATATAAAGGATTTAACAATGAAAGGGATTCAGCTTGAGCCGCATCCGTTTGAACGGAAAACAGCCAAGTTTGATCTCACACTGACAGCTGACGAAACCGACGGAGGGCTTACATTCGTACTCGAATACAATACAGCTCTGTTTAAGCAGGAAACGATTGAACGATGGAAGCAATACTGGATGCAGCTTTTAGATGCTGTTACTGGGAACCCGAACCAGCCGCTTTCCAGCCTGTCACTCGTCACTGAAACAGAAAAACAAGCGCTTCTCGAGGCGTGGAAAGGCATAGGGCTGCCTGTGCCGACAGACAAAACGGTTCATCAGCTATTCGAAGAGACTGTCCAGCGCCACAAAGACCGCCCGGCTGTCACATACAACGGCCGATCTTGGACGTACGGCGAGCTGAATGCGAAGGCAAACCGTCTCGCGCGGATTCTGATCGACTGCGGCATCAGCCCGGATGACCGCGTCGGCGTCCTCACGAAGCCGTCGCTTGAAATGTCCGCCGCGGTGCTTGGCGTCTTAAAGGCGGGAGCGGCATTTGTGCCGATTGATCCTGACTACCCGGATCAGCGGATTGAGTATATTTTGCAGGACAGCGGCGCGAAGCTTCTCTTAAAGCAAGAGGGCATTTCAGTGCCGGACAGCTATACGGGAGATGTCATTCTTCTCGACGGAAGCCGCACGATTCTAAGCCTGCCGCTTGATGAAAACGACGAGGAAAATCCAGAAACCGCTGTAACAGCTGAGAACTTGGCGTACATGATTTACACGTCTGGAACGACCGGACAGCCGAAGGGTGTCATGGTCGAGCACCATGCGCTTGTGAACCTGTGCTTCTGGCACCACGACGCGTTTGGCATGACATCGGAGGACCGCAGTGCGAAGTACGCGGGCTTCGGATTCGACGCCTCCATTTGGGAGATGTTCCCGACCTGGACGATTGGCGCTGAGCTTCACGTCATTGATGAAGCGATCCGCCTCGATATCGTCCGCCTGAATGACTATTTCGATACGAACGGCGTGACGATTACGTTCCTGCCGACGCAGCTGGCGGAACAGTTCATGGAGCTTGAGAACACATCACTGCGCGTATTGCTCACAGGCGGAGACAAGCTGAAGCGTGCTGTGAAACAGCCGTATAAACTCGTCAACAACTACGGGCCTACAGAAAACACGGTCGTTGCCACAAGCACGGAAATCCATCCGGAGGAAGGCTCGCTTTCCATCGGACAGGCGATCGCCAATACGAGAGTGTACATTCTTGGCGAGGGCAATCAGGTGCAGCCGGAAGGCGTAGCCGGAGAGCTTTGTGTGGCGGGACGCGGATTGGCGCGAGGCTATCTGAATCGAGAAGACGAAACCGCGAAGCGGTTTGTCGCTGATCCTTTTGTGCCGGGTGAACGCATGTACCGCACTGGTGATTTGGTGAAGTGGGTGAACGGCGGCATCGAATACATCGGCCGGATCGACCAGCAGGTCAAGGTCCGCGGCTACCGGATCGAGCTTTCAGAAATTGAAGTCCAGCTCGCGCAGCTTTCTGACGTACAGGATGCGGCAGTGACAGCCGTGAAGGATAAAGGCGGCAATACAGCGATCGCGGCGTATGTCACACCGGAATCAGCTGATATAGAAGCACTAAAGTCTTCGCTTAAAGAAACCCTGCCGGATTACATGATCCCGGCGTTCTGGGTGACGCTGAGCGAGCTTCCGGTTACGGCAAACGGCAAAGTCGACCGCAAAGCCTTGCCTGAGCCGGACATCGAAGCGGGAAGCGGAGAATACAAAGCGCCGACGACCGACATGGAAGAGCTGCTTGCCGGCATCTGGCAGGACGTGCTTGGAATGGCTGAAGTCGGTGTCACCGACAATTTCTTCTCGCTTGGCGGAGATTCTATCAAAGGAATTCAGATGGCGAGCCGCTTGAACCAGCACGGCTGGAAGCTGGAAATGAAAGATCTCTTCCAGCACCCGACGATCGAGGAGCTGACCCAATACGTAGAGCGTGCCGAAGGCAAACAGGCAGACCAAGGCGCGGTGGAGGGCGAGGTCATCCTGACGCCGATCCAGCGCTGGTTCTTTGAAAAGAACTTCACGAACCAACACCACTGGAACCAATCGGTGATGCTTCACGCCAAGAAGGGCTTTGATCCTGAACGGGTGGAGAAAACATTGCAGGCGCTGATCGAGCATCATGACGCGCTCCGCATGGTTTACCGTGAGGGACAGGAAGATGTCGTTCAATACAACAGAGGACTTGAAGCCTCTTCCGCTCAATTGGAGGTCATCCAGATTGAGGGCCAAGCGAAAGATCACGAAGACCGTATAGAGAGAGGAGCGGAGCGTTTTCAAAGCAGCATCGACTTGCAGGAAGGCGGATTGTTAAAAGCGGGATTGTTCCAAGCGGAAGACGGAGATCACTTGCTTCTTGCCATTCACCACTTAGTGGTTGACGGCGTGTCGTGGCGGATTTTACTGGAGGATTTCGCCGCGGTATATACACAGCTTGAGCAAGGCAATGAACCGGTTCTCCCGCAGAAAACACATTCATTTGCAGAGTATGCAGAGAGATTGCAAGACTTCGCGAACTCCAAAGCCTTTTTGAAAGAAAAAGAGTATTGGAGACAGCTTGAAGAACAAACTGTCGCTGTAAAGCTTCCGAAAGACCGCGAATCTGGTGATCAGCGAATGAAACATACAAAGACAATTGAATTCTCGCTGACTGCTGAAGAGACAGAACAGCTCACCACAAAGGTGCATGAGGCATATCACACAGAAATGAATGATATTTTGCTGACGGCATTCGGATTGGCGATGAGGGAGTGGACAGGCCAAGATCAAGTAAGTGTTCATTTAGAGGGGCATGGACGTGAAGAAATCATAGAAGACCTGACCATTTCCCGCACAGTCGGCTGGTTTACAAGTATGTACCCGATGGTGCTTGATATGAAGCATGCGGATGACCTGGGCTACCAGCTGAAGCAAATGAAAGAAGATATCAGACATGTGCCGAATAAGGGAGTCGGATACGGCATTCTGCGCTATCTGACGGCACCGGAACATAAAGAAGATGTGGCGTTCTCGATTCAGCCGGATGTCAGCTTTAACTATTTAGGACAGTTCGATGACATGTCGGATGCAGGCTTGTTCACGAGATCAGAGCTGCCATCAGGACAGTCATTAAGCCCTGAAACAGAAAAACCGAACGCGCTGGATGTTGTCGGATATATCGAAAACGGAAAACTGACGATGTCACTGGCCTATCATTCTCTTGAATTTCATGAAAAAACGATAAAGTCATTCAGCGACAGCTTTAAAGCGCATCTACTCAGAATCATTGAACATTGCCTATCTCAAGATGGTACGGAACTGACCCCGAGTGACCTTGGTGACGACGATTTGACGCTGGATGAGCTTGATAAATTAATGGAAATTTTCTAATAGAGGTGGCATATGAGCAAAAAATCGATTCAAAAGGTGTACGCACTGACACCAATGCAGGAGGGAATGCTGTATCATGCGATGCTTGATCCGCATTCTTCCTCGTACTTCACACAATTAGAGCTTGGGATTCACGGCGCTTTTGATCTTGAAATCTTTGAGAAAAGCGTCAATGAACTGATTCGGTCATACGATATTCTCCGTACGGTATTTGTGCATCAGCAACTGCAAAAACCGCGTCAGGTCGTATTAGCGGAACGCAAAACAAAGGTGCATTATGAGGATATCAGTCATGCAGATGCGAACCGCCAGAAAGAGCACATTGAGCGTTACAAACAAGACGTTCAGCGACAAGGCTTTAACCTGGCAAAAGACATTTTGTTCAAGGTGGCGGTTTTCCGCCTTGATGAAGATGAGCTGTACCTCGTTTGGAGCAATCATCATATTATGATGGACGGCTGGAGCATGGGCGTCCTCATGAAAAGCCTGTTCCAAAACTATGAAGCGCTCAGAGCAGGGAGGACACCGGCAAACGGTCAGGGCAAGCCTTATTCCGACTACATCAAGTGGCTTGGAAAACAGGACAATGAAGAAGCGGAGAGCTACTGGAGCGAGCGCTTGGCGGGTTTTGAACAGCCAAGCGTGCTTCCGGGCCGCCTGCCTGTGAAAAAAGACGAATACGTCAATAAAGAATATTCATTTACATGGGACGAAACACTGGTTGCCCGTATTCAGCAAGCCGCAAACCGCCATCAAGTGACAGGGCCTAACCTATTTCAGGCCGTTTGGGGCATTGTTCTCAGCAAATACAACTTTACGGATGATGTGGTCTTCGGAACGGTCGTCTCGGGAAGGCCGTCTGAAATCAGCGGGATTGAAACGATGGCGGGGCTGTTTATCAACACCATTCCGGTGCGGGTGAAAGTTGAACGAGATGCTGCTTTCGCTGATATTTTCACAGCTGTTCAGCGGCATGCAGTAGAGGCGGAGCGTTACGATTACGTGCCGCTCTATGAGATTCAAAAACGCTCAGCCCTTGATGGCAATCTCTTAAACCATCTGGTCGCTTTTGAAAATTATCCGCTTGATCAGGAGCTTGAAAATGGCAGCATGGAAGACCGCCTCGGGTTCTCGATCAAGGTAGAAAGCGCATTTGAACAAACGAGCTTCGATTTCAACCTGATTGTGTATCCGGGCAAAACGTGGACCGTCAAAATCAAATATAACGGCGCCGCCTTTGATTCCGCTTTTATCGAACGGACAGCGGAGCACCTTACCCGCATGATGGAAGCAGCTGTCGATCAGCCGGCCGCGTTTGTGCGTGAGTGCGGGCTTGTGGGAGCCGAAGAGCAGCGGCAAATTGTCGAGGTGTTTAACAGCACGAAAGCCGAACTCCCTGAAGGAATGGCTGTTCATCAAGTGTTTGAAGAACAAGCGAAACGGACACCGGCGAGCACTGCCGTTGTATATGAAGGAACCGAGCTGACATATCGCGAGCTGAATGCCGCGGCCAATCGTCTGGCGAGAAAGCTGATTGAGCAAGGCCTTCAAAAAGGGGAAACAGTCGCGATTATGAACGACCGCTCAATAGAAACCGTTGTCGGCATGCTGGCTGTGTTAAAAGCAGGCGCCGCATATGTTCCGCTTGATCCAGCGCTTCCTGGGGACCGTCTTCGGTTCATGGCAGAGGACAGCTCCGTTCGAATGGTCTTGACCGGAATTTCTTATACAGAGCAGGCGCATCAGCTGCAGGTGCCGGTCCTTACACTGGACATAGGCTTGGATGAGAGCGAAGCGGCTGACAATCTCAACCTGCCATCCGCCCCGTCCGACTTGGCATACATCATGTACACATCCGGTTCAACGGGCAAACCAAAAGGCGTCATGATCGAACATAAAAACATTCTGCGCCTCGTCAAAAATGCCGGGTACGTTCCTGTTACTGAAGAGGACCGTATGGCGCAAACAGGAGCGGTCAGCTTTGATGCCGGAACGTTTGAGGTATTCGGCGCACTGCTAAATGGCGCAGCGCTTTATCCGGTCAAAAAAGAGACGCTGCTTGATGCGAAACAATTTGCTGCATTCCTGCGCGAGCAAAGAATCTCGACGATGTGGCTGACATCACCTTTATTCAACCAGCTTGCCGCAAAGGATGCGGGTATGTTCGGCACACTGCGACATTTAATCATTGGGGGAGACGCACTCGTTCCGCATATTGTCAGCAAAGTCAAACAGGCATCGCCGTCGCTTTCATTGTGGAACGGATACGGCCCGACAGAAAACACGACGTTTTCAACAAGTTTTCTGATCGACCGCGAGTATGGCGGCTCTATCCCAATCGGGAAGCCGATCGGAAATTCCACTGCCTACATCATGGATGAGCAGGCACGCCTGCAGCCGATCGGCGCACCCGGCGAGCTTTGCGTCGGCGGAATTGGTGTGGCGCGAGGCTATGTCAATCTCCCTGAGCTGACGGACAAGCAATTTCTCGAAGATCCGTTCAGACCGGGTGAAAGGATTTATCGCACTGGCGACTTGGCAAGATGGCTGCCGGACGGCAATATCGAATTTTTAGGCAGAATCGACAACCAAGTGAAGGTGCGCGGCTTCCGAATTGAGCTTGGCGAAATTGAAACAAAACTGAACATGGCTGAGCATGTGACAGAGGCTGCGGTGATCATCCGCAAAAACAAAGCGGATGAAAATGAAATTTGCGCGTACTTTACGGCAGACCGTGAAGTTGCTGTGAGCGAGCTGAGAAAAACGCTATCTCAGTCTTTGCCTGACTATATGGTCCCTGCCCACCTGATTCAAATGGACAGTCTGCCGCTCACGCCGAACGGGAAAATCAACAAAAAAGAACTGCCCGCGCCGCAATCAGAAGCCGTGCAGCCGGAATACGCAGCACCAGAAACAGAGAGTGAAAAGAAATTAGCGGAGATCTGGGAAGGAATACTCGGTGTCAAAGCAGGCGTTACCGATAACTTCTTTATGATCGGCGGCCATTCTTTGAAAGCGATGATGATGACGGCAAAAATCCAAGAGCATTTCCATAAGGAAGTATCGATTAAAGTGCTTTTTGAAAAGCCGACCATTCAAGAATTGGCGTTGTATTTGGACGAGAACGAAAGCAAGGAGGAGCAGACGTTTGAACCGATCAGGCAAGCACCTTATCAGCAGCATTATCCTGTATCCCCGGCCCAGCGGAGAATGTATATCCTCAATCAGCTTGGACAAGCAAACACAAGCTACAACGTCCCCGCTGTACTTTTGCTGGAGGGAGAAGTAGATAAAGACCGGCTTGAAAACGCGATGCAGCAATTAATCAACCGGCACGAAATCCTTCGTACATCGTTTGACATGATCGACGGAGAGGTTGTACAAACCGTTCATAAAAACATATCGTTCCAGCTGGAGGCTGCCAAGGGACGGGAAGAAGACGCGGAGGAAATGATCAGAGCGTTCGTTCAGCCGTTTGAATTACATCGTGCGCCGCTCGTCCGTTCGAAGCTTGTCCAGCTGGAAGAAAATCGCCACCTGCTGCTCATTGATATGCATCATATTATCACTGACGGCAGTTCAACAGGCATACTGATCGGTGATCTTGCCAAAATGTATCAAGGCGCGGATCTGGAGCTGCCGCAAATTCACTATAAAGATTACGCAGTTTGGCACAAAGAACACGCTGATTATCAAAAAGATGAGGCATACTGGCTCGATGTCTTTAAAGGCGAGCTGCCAATACTGGATCTTCCCGCGGATTTCGAGCGGCCTGCTGAGCGGAGCTTTGCGGGAGAGCGCGTGATGTTCGGGCTTGATCAACAGATGACTGCTCAAATCAAGTCATTCTTAGCAGAAACGGATACGACAATGTACATGTTTTTGCTGGCGGCATTCAATGTACTCCTTTCTAAGTACGCGTCGCAGGATGATATCATTGTCGGCTCGCCGACAGCTGGCAGAACACATCCTGATCTGCAAGGTGTGCCGGGGATGTTTGTCAACACGGTAGCACTCAGAACGGCACCAGCGGGGGATAAAACCTTCGCGCAATTCCTTGAGGAGGTCAAAACAGCCAGCCTTCAAGCCTTCGAGCACCAGAGCTATCCGCTTGAGGAGCTGATTGAAAAGCTTCCTCTTACAAGGGATACAAGCAGAAGTCCGCTGTTCAGCGTGATGTTCAATATGCAGAATATGGAGATTCCTTCTTTAAGATTAGGAGATTTGAAGATTTCCTCGTATTCCATGCATCATCATGTGGCGAAATTTGACCTCTCCTTGGAAGCGGTCGAGCGTGAAGACGATATCGGCCTAAGCTTTGACTATGCGACTGCTCTGTTTAAGGACGAGACGATCCGCCGCTGGAGCAGCCACTTTGTCAATATCATCAAAGCGGCCGCGGCTAATCCGAACGTTCGGCTGTCTGAAGTAGATATGCTTTCATCTGCAGAAACGGCTGCTTTGCTGGAAGAAAGACATATGACTCAAATAACGGAAGCCACCTTTGCAGCTCTTTTTGAAAATCAGGCCCAGCAAACACCTGACCATCCTGCCGTGAAGGCTGGCGGAAATCTGCTGACCTATCGCGAGCTTGATGAACAGGCGAACCAGCTGGCGCACCATCTTCGTGCCCAAGGGGCAGGAAGTGAAGATATCGTTGCGATTGTTATGGACCGGTCAGCTGAGGTGATGGTATCCATTCTCGGTGTCATGAAGGCGGGGGCAGCTTTCCTTCCCATTGATCCTGATACACCCGAAGAACGAATCCGTTATTCATTAGAGGACAGCGGAGCAAAAATTGCGATCGTCAATGAAAGAAACATGACGGCTATTGGGCAATATGAAGGGGCAATCGTCAACCTTGATGAAGGTAAATGGAGAAATGAAAGCAAGGAGCGCCCAGCATCCATTTCAGGGTCGCGCAATCTTGCATATGTCATTTATACGTCCGGTACGACCGGAAAGCCTAAGGGTGTGCAGATCGAGCATCGCAATCTGACAAACTATGTCTCTTGGTTTAGTGAAGAGGCGAGCCTGACGGAAAAGGATAAGACTGTATTGCTATCCTCTTACGCATTTGACCTAGGCTATACGAGCGTGTTCCCCGTGCTTCTGGGCGGGGGCGAGCTCCATATCGTACAGAAGGAAACCTATACGGCGCCGGATGAAATAGCGCACTATATCAAGGAGCATGGGATCACATATATCAAACTGACACCGTCTCTCTTCCATACAATGGTGAACACATCCAGTTTTGCAAAAGAGTCGAACTTTAAATCCCTGCGCTTAATTGTGTTGGGAGGAGAAAAAATCATCCCGGCTGATGTTCTTGCCTTTCGCAGGATGTATGGACATACCGAATTTATCAATCACTACGGCCCGACAGAAGCAACGATCGGCGCCATCGCCGGACGGATTGGTCTGTCTGAGCCGGATGCATTTGCGAAACGCCCGACAATCGGAAAACCGATTGCGAATGCCGGCGCGCTTGTCTTAAATGAAGCATTGAAGCTTGTGCCGCCGGGAGCGAGCGGACAGCTCTATATTACGGGACAGGGGCTTGCGAGAGGATATCTCAACAGGCCTCAGCTGACAGCCGAGAGATTTGTGGAGAATCCATATTCACCGGGCAGCCTCATGTACAAAACCGGAGATGTCGTACGGAGACTTTCTGACGGTACGTTTGAATTTATCGGCCGGGCTGATGATCAGGTGAAAATCCGCGGCTACCGCATTGAGCCGAAAGAAATTGAAACGGTCATGCTCAGCCTCAGTGAAATTCAAGAAGCGGTTGTGCTAGCGGTTTCCGAGGGCGGCCTTCAAGAGCTTTGCGCGTATTATACGTCGGATCAGGCCATCGAAAAAGCAGAGCTCCGGAACCAGCTTTCACAAACACTGCCGTCTCATATGATTCCTGCTTTCTTTGTGCAGGTTGACGCAATTCCGCTGACGGCAAACGGGAAAACCGACAGAAACGCTTTGCCGAAGCCGAATGCGGCACAATCTTCTGGCAAGACCTTGGCGGCACCGGAAACAGCGCTTGAAGAAAGCTTATGCCGCATATGGCGGAAAACGCTTGGCATAGAAGCCATCGGCATTGACGACAATTTTTTCGATTTAGGCGGCCATTCATTAAAAGGAATGATGCTGATTGCCAACATTCAGGCAGAATTGGAGAAAAGCATACCGCTTAAAGCACTGTTCGAGCAGCCAACTATTCGCCAGCTGGCGGCTTATATGGAGGCGTCTGCTGTTTCAGGCGGCCATCAAGTCCTCAAGCCGGCTGACAAGCAGGCTATGTATCCATTGTCATCCGCGCAGAAACGGATGTATGTGCTCAATCAGCTTGACCGCCAGACGATAAGCTACAACATGCCATCTGTTCTTTTAATGGAAGGTGAGCTTGATGTTTCACGCCTGCGCGACTCGCTCAATCAGCTTGTGAACCGTCATGAATCATTGCGGACGTCATTTATGGAAGCTAATGGTGAGCCTGTTCAGCGCATTATTGAGGAGGCGGAAGTTGATCTTCATCTGTTTGAAGCGGAAGAAGACGAAGCGGACCAAAAGATTAAGGAATTTATCCAGCCATTCGATTTAACCGACGCACCGCTCATTCGCGCCGCTTTGCTTCGAATAGAAGCGAAGAAACATTTGCTGCTTTTAGATATGCATCACATCATCGCAGACGGCGTCTCAAGAGGCATCTTTGTAAAAGAATTGGCGCTGCTTTACAAAGGAGAGCAGCTTCCGGAGCCGTCGCTTCATTATAAAGATTTCGCCGTTTGGCAACATGAAGCTGAGCAAAAAGAACGGATGAAGGAACACGAGGCGTACTGGCTGTCGGTTCTTTCAGGCGAGTTGCCAGAGCTTGATCTCCCGCTCGATTACGCCCGTCCGCCGGTGCAAAGCTTTAAAGGAGATACGATTCGTTTCCGTACGGGAAGTGAGACGGCAAAGGCGGTCGAAAAGCTGCTCGCGGAAACCGGAACGACCTTGCACATGGTGCTTCACGCGGTTTTCCACGTCTTTTTAAGCAAAATTTCCGGACAGCGGGATATCGTCATCGGCTCTGTTACTGCGGGCCGGACGAATGCCGATGTCCAAGACATGCCGGGAATGTTCGTCAATACCCTTGCTTTAAGAATGGAAGCGAAAGAACAGCAGACATTTGCGGAGCTTCTGGAGCAAGCGAAGCAGACGAACCTGTCAGCGCTGGAGCATCAGGAGTATCCATTTGAAGATCTGGTTAATCAGCTTGATCTCCCTCGGGATATGAGCCGAAATCCAGTATTTAATGTGATGGTGACGACAGAAAACCCCGATAAAGAACAGCTTACATTGCCAAATCTGAGCATTTCACCTTATGAGGCTCATCAGGGAACCTCTAAGTTTGATCTGACATTGGGCGGGTTTACTGATGAAAACGGCATTGGCTTGCAGCTCGAATATGCGACAGATCTGTTCACAAAAGAAACGGCTGAAAAATGGAGCGAATACGTTCTGCGGCTACTAAAGACTGTTGCGGAAAACCCGAACCAGCCGCTTTCCAGCCTGTCACTCGTCACTGAAACAGAAAAACAAGCGCTTCTCGAGGTGTGGAAGGGCAAGACACTGCCTGTGCCGACAGACAAAACGGTTCATCAGCTATTTGAAGAAACGGCTCTGCGCCACAAAGACTGTCCGGCTGTCACATACAACGACCAGTCTTGGACGTACGGCGAACTGAATGCGAAGGCAAACCGTCTCGCGCGGATTCTGATCGACTGCGGCATCAGCCCGGATGACCGCGTCGGCGTTCTTACGAAGCCGTCGCTTGAAATGTCGGCTGCTGTGCTCGGCGTGTTAAAGGCGGGAGCGGCATTTGTGCCGATTGATCCTGACTACCCGGATCAGCGGATTGAGTATATTTTACAGGACAGTGGCGCGAAGCTTCTCTTGAAGCAAGAGGGCATTTCAGTGCCGGACAGCTATACGGGAGATGTCATTCTTCTCGACGGAAGCCGCACGATTCTAAGCCTGCCGCTTGATGAAAACGACGAGGAAAATCCAGAAACCGCTGTAACCGCGGAGAACTTGGCGTACATGATTTACACGTCTGGAACGACCGGACAGCCGAAGGGTGTCATGGTCGAGCACCATGCGCTTGTGAACCTGTGCTTCTGGCACCACGACGCGTTCAGTATGACAGCGGAGGACCGCAGTGCGAAGTACGCGGGCTTTGGGTTTGACGCCTCCATTTGGGAGATGTTCCCGACCTGGACGATCGGCGCCGAGCTTCACGTTATTGATGAAGCGATCCGCCTCGATATTGTCCGCCTAAACGATTATTTCGAAACGAACGGCGTGACGATCACGTTCCTGCCGACACAGCTGGCGGAACAGTTCATGGAGCTTGAGAACACATCACTGCGCGTATTGCTCACAGGCGGAGACAAGCTGAAGCGTGCCGTGAAAAAGCCGTACAAGCTCGTCAACAACTACGGGCCGACAGAAAATACGGTCGTTGCCACAAGCACGGAAATCCATCCGGAGGAAGGCTCACTTTCCATCGGACGGGCGATCGCCAATACGAGGGTGTACATTCTCGGCGAGAGCAATCAGGTGCAGCCGGAAGGCGTAGCCGGAGAGCTTTGCGTGGCGGGACGCGGACTGGCGCGAGGCTATCTGAATCGAGAAGACGAAACCGCGAAGCGGTTTGTCGCTGATCCGTTTGTGGCGGGTGAACGCATGTACCGCACTGGTGATTTGGTGAAGTGGGTGAACGGCGGCATCGAATACATCGGCCGGATCGACCAGCAGGTCAAGGTCCGCGGCTACCGAATCGAGCTTTCAGAAATCGAAGTCCAGCTCGCGCAGCTTTCTGAGGTGCAGGATGCGGCGGTAACAGCCGTGAAGGATAAAGGCGGCAATACAGCGATCACGGCGTATGTCACACCTGAATCAGCTGACATAGAAGCACTGAAATCAGCACTGAAGGAAACCCTGCCGGATTACATGATCCCGGCGTTCTGGGTGACGCTGAGCGAGCTTCCGGTTACGGCAAACGGCAAAGTGGACCGCAAAGCCTTGCCTGAGCCGGACATCGAAGCGGGAAGCGGAGAATACAAAGCGCCGACGACCGACATGGAAGAGCTGCTTGCCGGCATCTGGCAGGACGTGCTTGGAATGGCTGAAGTCGGTATCACCGATAATTTCTTCTCGCTGGGCGGAGATTCCATCAAAGGAATTCAGATGGCGAGCCGCTTGAACCAGCACGGCTGGAAGCTGGAAATGAAAGATCTCTTCCAGCATCCGACGATCGAGGAGCTGACCCAATACGTAGAGCGTGCCGAAGGCAAACAGGCAGACCAAGGCCCAGTGGAGGGCGAAGTCATCCTGACGCCGATCCAGCGCTGGTTCTTTGAAAAGAACTTCACGAACAAGCACCACTGGAACCAATCGGTGATGCTTTACGCCAAGAAGGGCTTTGATCCTGAACGGGTGGAGAAAACATTGCAGGCGCTGATCGAACATCATGACGCGCTCCGTATGGTTTACCGTGAGGAAAACGGGGACATCATTCAGGCGTATCAACCGATCGGTGAGAGCAAGGTAAGTTTCGAAATCGTGGATCTGTACGGCTCTGATGAAGAGATGCTGAAAAACCAGATTAAGATTCTGGCGAACAGGCTGCAAAGCAGTATCGATCTGCAAAACGGGCCCCTTCTAAAGGCGGAGCAATACCGCACGGAAGCTGGGGATCACCTGCTCATCGCTGTACACCATCTCGTGGTCGACGGTGTGTCATGGCGGATTTTGCTTGAAGATTTTGCTTCAGGCTACATGCAGGCTGAGAAAGAAGAGAGCCTTGTCTTCCCGCAAAAAACAAACTCCTTCAAGGACTGGGCGGAAGAACTGGCGGCATTCAGCCAATCAGCGCATCTTTTACAGCAGGCTGAATACTGGTCGCATATTGCCGCTGAACAGGTTTCTCCTTTACCGAAAGATTGTGAAACAGAGCAGCGGATCGTCAAGGATACATCATCCGTCCTATGTGAATTAACGGAAGAAGACACGAAGCATCTTTTAACAGATGTTCATCAGCCATATGGAACTGAAATCAACGATATACTTCTCAGCGCGCTTGGTTTGACAATGAAAGAATGGACAGACGGTGCCAAAATCTGCATTAACCTTGAGGGACACGGCCGGGAGGACATCATCCCGAATGTGAATATCTCCAGAACGGTCGGCTGGTTTACGGCACAATACCCAGTTGTGCTCGACATGTCTGAAGCAGATGCCTCAGCTGTGATCAAAACAGTCAAAGAAAACCTGCGCCGCATTCCGGATAAAGGTGTTGGCTACGGCATTCTTCGTTATTTCACAGAAACATCGGAAACAAAGGGCTTCACACCGGAGATCAGCTTCAACTATTTGGGCCAATTCGACAGTGAAGTCAAAACCGATTTCTTTGAACCGTCCGATTTCGATATGGGGCGCCAAGTAAGCGGAGAATCAGAGGCGCTGTACGCTTTAAGCTTCAGCGGCATGATCAGAAACGGCCGGTTTGTGCTTTCCTGCTCCTACAATGAGAAGGAGTTTGAGAGAGCCACGATTCAAGAGCGAATGGAACGGTTTAAAGAAAATCTTCTGATGCTGATCCGCCATTGCACGGAAAAAGAAGAGAAGGAATTCACGCCAAGCGACTTCAGCGCCGAAAACCTTGAGATGGATGAGATGGGAGATATCTTTGACATGCTTGAGGAGAATTTAAAATAAAACGCAAGGGAATTACAGAAGGCGGGAGCGAAACATATGAGTCAATTTAGCAAGGATCAGGTTCAAGATATGTATTACCTATCGCCGATGCAGGAAGGGATGCTGTTTCATACCATCCTGAATCCCGGCCAAAGCTTTTACCTTGAACAGATCACGATGAAAGTAAAAGGCAGCTTGAATATCAAATGCCTAGAAGAAAGCATGAATGTGATCATGGACCGGTACGATGTATTTCGTACCGTGTTCATTCACGAAAAAGTAAAAAGGCCTGTCCAAGTCGTATTGAAAAAACGGCAGTTTCATATAGAAGAAATCGATTTGACACATGCAACAGACAGCGAGCAAGCAGCCAAAATCAATGAATACAAGGAACAGGATAAGATCAGAGGCTTTGATTTGACGCGGGATATTCCGATGCGGGCAGCTGTTTTCAAAAAAGCTGAAGAAAGCTTTGAATGGGTGTGGAGCTACCACCACATTATTTTGGACGGATGGTGCTTCGGCATCGTCGTACAGGATCTATTTAAAGTATACAATGCTCTGCGCGAACAAAAGCCGTACAGCCTGCCGCCAGTCAAACCGTATAAAGACTATATCAAGTGGCTTGAAAAGCAGGATAAACACGCATCACTGCATTACTGGCGCGAGTACTTAAAGGATGTTGAAGGACAAACGACGTTTGCGGAGCAAAGAAAGAAACAAAAGGACGGCTATGAGCCGAAAGAGCTGCTCTTTTCATTGCCGAAGGCGGAAACAAAGGCCTTTACCGAGCTTGCAAAATCGCAGCATACCACTTTAAGCACGGCGCTGCAGGCAGTCTGGAGCGTATTGATCAGCCGCTATCAGCAGTCTGGCGATTTAACGTTTGGTACAGTCGTTTCCGGGCGTCCCGCGGAAATTAAAGGCGTTGAACATATGGTTGGACTGTTTATCAACGTTGTCCCGAGACGTGTGAAGCTGTCTAAGGATATCACATTTACCGGCTTGCTCAAGCAGCTGCAGGAGCAATCGCTGCAGTCCGAGCCGCATCAATATGTGCCGCTTTATGACATCCAAAGCCAGGCCGATCAGCCGAAACTGATTGACCACATCATTGTTTTTGAGAACTATCCGCTTCAGGATGCGAAAAATGAAGAAAGCAGTGAAAACGGCTTTGATATGGTGGATGTTCATGTTTTTGAGAAGTCGAATTATGATCTCAACCTAATGGCTTCTCCAGGTGAAGAGATGCTGATTAAGCTTGCTTATAATGAGAATGTGTTTGATGAGGCGTTTATCCTGCGCTTGAAATCCCAACTTCTCACAGCAATTCAGCAGCTCATCCAGAATCCCGAACAGCCTGTCAGCACGATCAACCTCGTTGACGACAGGGAGAGAGAATTTTTGCTTACCGGCTTAAACCCGCCGGCTCAAACTCATGAGACAAAGCCTCTGACCGATTGGTTTAAGGAAGCGGTGAATGTCAATCCGAATGCACCGGCGCTTAAGTATTCCGGCCAGACCCTGTCTTATCGCGAATTAGATCAGGAAGCGAACCGCCTTGCGCACCGTTTGCAAAAACACGGTGCGGGCAAAGGCTCCGTTGTAGCGCTGTACACGAAGCGCTCACTTGAACTGGTGATCGGCATTCTCGGTGTATTAAAGGCGGGAGCGGCTTATCTGCCGGTTGACCCGAAGCTGCCAGAGGACCGAATCTCGTATATGCTGGCTGACAGTGCGGCAGCCTGTCTGCTGACACATCAGGAGATGAAAGAACAAGCGGCTCAGCTGCCGTATACAGGCACAACGCTCGTCATCGATGATCAAACACGGTTTGAGGAAAAGGAAAGCGATCCTGCCACCGCGATTGATCCCGATGATCCGGCATATATCATGTACACGTCGGGCACAACCGGAAAGCCGAAGGGCAATATGACCACTCATGCCAATATTCAAGGGTTGGTCAAGCATGTAGACTACATGGCATTTTCTGAAAAAGATACGTTCTTATCTGTTTCGAATTACGCCTTCGACGCATTTACCTTTGATTTCTACGCTTCCATACTGAATGCGGCACGGCTCATTATCGCAGATGAACATACGCTGCTTGATACAGAACGGCTCACTGATCTGATCAAGCAGGAGAATGTCAATGTCATGTTTGCCACAACTGCGCTGTTTAATCTTCTCACAGATGCGGGAGAGGATTGGATGAAGGGGCTTCGCTGTGTATTATTCGGCGGGGAGCGCGCGTCTGTGCCGCACGTCAGGAAAGCGCTGCGGGTCATGGGGCCGGGCAAGCTGATTAACTGCTACGGGCCGACTGAGGGAACAGTGTTTGCGACTGCTCACGTCGTGCATGATATACCGGATTCCATCTCCTCATTGCCGATCGGAAAGCCGATCAGCAATGCCAGTGTTTATATTCTGAATGAGCAAAGCCAGCTCCAGCCATTCGGAGCGGTCGGTGAACTGTGCATCAGCGGAATGGGCGTGTCAAAAGGATATGTAAATCGTGCTGACCTCACGAAGGAAAAGTTTATCAAGAACCCGTTTAAGCCGGAAGAAACGCTTTACCGCACAGGGGATTTAGCACGCTGGCTGCCGGATGGAACGATTGAATACGCCGGCCGTATTGACGATCAGGTCAAAATACGGGGACACCGGATTGAGCTTGAAGAAATTGAAAAGCAGCTGCAGGAATACCCGGGAGTGAAAGATGCGGTCGTTGTTGCGGACTGCCCTGAGTCTGGCGATGCATCAATCAACGCCTACCTGGTGACCCGGACGCAGCTTTCAGCTGAAGGCGTAAAGGCGCACCTGAAAAAACAGCTTCCTGCTTACATGGTGCCGCAAACCTTTACTTTCTTGGATGAGCTTCCTTTAACGACAAACGGGAAAGTCAATAAACGGCTGCTGCCAAAACCTGATCAGGATCAGCTGGCGGAAGAATGGATCGGACCGCGAAACGAGATGGAAGAAACAATCGCGCAAATCTGGTCTGAGGTTCTCGGCAGAAAACAAGTCGGCATTCATGACGATTTCTTTGTGCTCGGAGGACATTCCTTGAAGGCAATGACCGCCGCCTCCCGCATCAAGAAGGAGCTCGGGATTGATCTTCCGGTAAAGGTTTTGTTTGAAGCGCCGACAATCGCCGGTATTTCAGCGTTTTTGAAAAACGGGGGCTCAGATGGATTGCAGGATGTAACGATAATGAATCCCGATCGGGAGCAGATCATTTTCGCATTTCCTCCAGTCTTGGGCTATGGCCTCATGTACCAAAATCTGGCCGCCCGCTTGCCGTCATACAAGCTGTGCGCCTTTGACTTCATTGAAGAAGAAAATCGCCTTGACCGCTATGCGGATTTGATCCAGAAGCTTCAGCCGGAAGGGCCTTTGACTTTGTTTGGATATTCAGCAGGATGCAGCCTGGCGTTTGAAGCTGCCAAAAAGCTTGAGGAACAAGGCCGTATTGTTCAGCGGATCATCATGGTGGATTCCTATAAAAAACAAGGTGTCAGTGATCTGGACGGACGCACGGTTGAAAGTGATGTCGAAGCGTTGATGAATGTCAACCGGGACAATGAAGCGCTCAACAGCGAAGCCGTCAAACAAGGACTTAAGCAAAAAACACATGCCTTTTACTCATACTACGTCAGCCTGATCAGCACAGGCCAGGTGAAAGCTGATATTGATCTGTTGACATCTGGCGCTGATTTTGACATGCCGGAATGGCTTGCATCATGGGAAGAGGCAACAACAGGTGCTTATCGTGTGAAAAGAGGCTTCGGAACACACGCAGAAATGCTGCAGGGCGAAACGCTAGATAGGAATGCCGTAATTTTGCTCGAATTCCTTAATACACAAACCGTAACGGTTTCTTAAATGAAGTGATGAAAGGAGGAGACAGCCAATGAGCCAACTCTTCAAATCATTTGATGCGTCGGAAAAAACGCAGCTCATCTGTTTTCCGTTTGCCGGCGGCTACTCAGCGTCGTTTCGCCCTCTCCATGCTTTTTTGCAGGGGGAGTGTGAGATGCTTGCTGCTGAGCCGCCGGGACACGGCACGAATCAAACGACAGCAATTGAGGATCTCGAAGAGCTGACGGATTTGTACAAGCAAGAACTGAACCTGGGCCCTGATCGGCCGTTTGTGCTGTTCGGACACAGTATGGGCGGCATGATCACCTTCAGGCTGGCGCAAAAGCTTGAGCGGGAAGGCATCTTTCCACAGGCCGTTATCATTTCTGCGATACAGCCGCCTCATATTCAGCGGAAGAAAGTGTCCCATCTGCCTGATGATCAATTCCTTGATCATATTATCAAATTAGGCGGAATGCCCGCAGAGCTTGTTGAAAATAAGGAGGTCATGTCCTTTTTCCTGCCTTCCTTCCGATCGGACTACAGGGCTCTTGAACAATTTGTGCTTCACGATCTGGCCCCGATCCAATCGCCTGTTCATGTCTTTAACGGGCTTGATGATAAAAAATGCATTCGAGATGCGGAAGGCTGGAAGAAGTGGGCAAAAGACATCACATTCCATCAATTTGATGGCGGCCACATGTTCCTGCTGTCACAAACGGAAGAAGTCGCAGAACGGATTTTTGCGATCTTGAATCAGCATCCGATCATTCAATCGTGATCAAAAGCGGACGGCTCAGGCTGTTCCGCTTTTTTAGTGTGGAATGTCAATTTTTGCATGGTATAATAGTCGAAATACTCAAATAAAGGCAGGTCAAAACATGCGCACGTCTCCCAGGATGAAATGGTTTGTATTGCTGTTTACGTTTGTTTTCGCCATCGGAATGAACTCATTCAGAAACTCCTTTCAATTTTTTATGCTTCCAATGGCGGATGCCTTCCATGCCGACAGGTCGCTGATCTCGGTTTCTGTCAGCATTTTTATGATCACAACCGGCATCGTCCAGTTTTTTGTCGGTTTTTTTATCGACCGGTTCAGTGTCAGAAAAATTATGGCGCTGGGGGCTGTTTGCATCAGCGCTAGCTTTTTGGTGCTTCCGTATTCACCAAATGTTCATGTGTTTTCCGCTATTTACGGTGTGCTTGGCGGGATCGGCTATTCCTGTGCGGTCGGCGTGACGACCCAGTATTTCATCAGCCGCTGGTTTGACACACACAAAGGTCTGGCACTTGCTATTTTGACCAATGCCAACTCTGCGGGCTTGCTCCTTCTCTCGCCCATTTGGGCAGCGGCTCCGTACCATGCCGGCTGGCAGAACACCTATACCATTTTGGGAATCGTCATGGCGGCTGTTCTGCTGCCGCTCCTCGCCTTCGGGATGAAGCATCCGCCACATGCACAAGTGCAGTCAGTGAAAAAATCTTATGACTGGCGGGGATTTTGGAACGTGATGAAGCAATCTCGCCTCATTCATATCCTGTACTTCGGGGTGTTTACTTGCGGATTTACGATGGGAATCATTGATGCTCACCTCGTCCCGATACTGAAGGATGCGCATGTCTCTCATGTTAACGGAATGATGGCCGCGTTCGGGGCGTTTATTATCATTGGCGGATTATTGGCGGGCTGGCTGTCAGATCTCCTCGGCAGCAGAAGCATCATGCTATCCATCTTATTTTTCATCCGGCTGCTCAGCCTGATTTGCCTGCTCATCCCCATTCTCGGAATTCATCACAGCGAACTTTGGTATTTTGGCTTTATCCTGTTATTTGGACTCAGTTACACCGGCGTGATCCCGCTGACCGCGGCGTCAATTTCAGAAAGCTATCAAACAGGATTGATAGGTTCGCTGTTAGGCATCAATTTCTTTATCCATCAGGTTGCCGGGGCTCTCAGTGTGTATGCGGGGGGTTTGTTTTTTGACATGACTCATGATTATCTGCTGATTGTTGCTGTGTGTATCGTGTTTGTAGGTGTATCGGCTGTAATAGAGCTTGTGCCGTTTTTCGATAAACAAAAGGCAAAAGAAACCCATCAATCAATATAAAAGGACCGGCACTATCAATGCCGATCCTTTTTAAATTTGAGTTTTTTTGTTTCGGTATTTTTAAGGATAATCTCTTTGAATCTGTTCATCTCCTCTTCGGAGTGAAAAAAATGTTTTGGTATCGCAATATATTGGCTGCTGGATGTATTGATGCGGAAGATATTCTTATATTCGAAAACAGCTGTGATTTCATTCCAATTGAAAATGAGGTCATATTTTTTAGAACTTATACGGATTCCTTCTTGATTCACAGTATATGTTCTTTTGGATTTCATCCGTTCGTTCTTCTTGTATGCTCTGGAAAACTTCACATATAGAAGAAGGAGAAGCAGCAGTGTAAACAGAACGGACATCACGATAATCAACATACTGTTCATAAACAAGTTAAGCGCGTCACTGCCATAAACGATACGGGGCCATCCGTTAATGAAGTTAACTGCAGCAAATATGGCGCAACACAACAGAAAGTAAAAGCATGACATTTTTGCGATTTGATAAAAAAAGATTTCTCTTACATCCTTAAAAGTGATTTCTCCTGGAAGAATGATACTTTCACTAGCATATTGAATCATACGGTAAACCTACACCTCTAACCATGTTTTTCCTTTCAGTCTAGCATAATTTCTCATTTTTTTGCAGGCATACCAGAGCGCTTTGTTTTTTTCTGCAGATTGGTATTGCTCCCCAGCACGCCAATCATAATACAAACCGCTCCGGCAAAGTGATACCAGGCAAGGCTTTCGTTTAGAATCACCACTCCTGCAATCATCGTTACGATAGTAGATACATGATTAAAAGCACTCATTTTAAACGCCTCAATCCGTGACAGCGTATAGTTAGACAAGAATGAAGTGACGAGTGAAGACAGCACGCCCAAATACAAAATAGAGAGAACGAAGCCGGGCTCCCGGAATGGCAGAAAATAAGTGCCGACAGTTCCCGCCGCTCCGTGGCGCACAAGGGCAATGGCGTTGAAGACGACAAAGCCGATGGCAGACATGATGTAGGTAAGCTCGGTCAGCTTGAACCGCTGCGTCATTTTTCTGGCAGCGGTATTGTACATCGCTGAAGACAAGGCGGACAACAGTATCAGCAAAGACCCTTTTAAGCTGGCTGATTCCACGTCAACGCCTTTCATCACAAAAATAAACATGACACCGGCAACGGATAAAACCGTGAACCCCTTTTGTATCCACGTCGGGCGTTCCTTTAAAACATAAGCGGCAAACACCATCGTGAAAATCGGAATGGCTGCCTGAATAACCCCCGCTTCAGATGAGGACGAGTACACAAGGCCGAATGCCTGAAAGCTGAAAAATAGCGCGGGATACAGCAGGGCGAGCGGCAAAATGGCAATGACGTCCTTTATGCGGATTGAAAGCTTTACCCAGCCGAATAAGACAGGTACAGTGGCCGCAGCAAACGCAATGGTGAACCGGTGCGCCAGAATATCAAACGGCTCTGCTGTTTCCAGTGCGATTTTTACGAATAGAAAGGATAAACCGATAATAACCGAATATAAAACAGCCGCTATATAAGCGGAGGCTTGCTGATGTTTAACCATAATGGGAGGTGCTCCTTTACCTGAATTGCAGCGCCGGTCGCTCCCTTTATTGTATGGCCGCGGTCAGCACGGTACAATGAGAAAAACAATGAACTGTACCGGTACAAAACAGGAGGAGAAGACATGGAGAAATATATGTGTCTATTAACGAGGATAGAGGAGATGATGCAAAGCACCGCCTATCAAGAAGGAGACAGGCTTCCATCTATCCGTCAGCTGTCCGCCCGCCACCAAGTCAGCAAAAGCACAGTGATCCGCGCGCTGCAGGAGCTGGAAAAGCGCCACCTTATCTATTCCGTTCCGAAAAGCGGCTATTATATTGTGAAAAAGACGGGGAAATCAAAAAGCGGGCAGCCTGGCCCCATCGACTTTGCCACATCTGCGCCAGATCCAGATGTGTTTCCGTATCTTGCTTTTCAGCACTGCATCAACAAAGCGATTGATACATATAAAAACGATTTGTTTATTTATGGGACGCCAAAGGGGCTTCCATCACTCATCCGTGTACTCCGAAAGCTCTTGGCCAATCAGCAGGTATTTGCGGATGAACGGCACATTTTCATTACTTCAGGTGTCCAGCAGGCGTTATCCTTGCTTTGTGCCATGCCGTTTCCAAATGGGAAAGAGAAGATCGCCATTGAACAGCCGGGCTACCATTTGATGGTCGAACAGCTTGAGACGCTTGGAATTCCCGCCATCGGAGTGAAACGAACGGAAGAGGGGCTCAATTTAACCGAGGTTGAGCGGCTGTTTCAAACAGAATCGATCAAATTTTTTTACACGATGCCGCGCTTCCATAACCCGCTTGGCTGCTCTTTGTCAGAGCAAGAGAAACAAGAGCTTGTAAGACTGGCAGAAGCGTATGATGTCTATCTCGTTGAGGATGATTATCTCGGTGATTTGGAAGAAAATAAAAAGGCAGATCCGCTGCACGCATATGACCTGTCCTCACATGTCATTTATTTGAAAAGTTTCTCGAAAATGATGTTTCCCGGCCTTCGCGTGGGGGCGGCTGTTTTGCCCGAAGCACTGACTGACATGTTTCATGCGTACAAAAAGCTGAACGACATCGACTGTTCGATGATTTCTCAAGCGGCATTGGAGATTTATCTGAAAAGCGGTATGTATGGCAGGCACAAGGAGAAAATCAGAGATTCCTATAAGGAGCGACCACTGAGGCTTCATCAAGCCATTCAAACCCACAGGCAGCTGGGAAGCGGACGCTTTACGTTTTCAGGCGGCCAGGCACCCTGTATGCACACCCATCTGGTGCTTCCTGAGGATCTACCGGCCTCAAGAGTGATTCATAGACTGAAAAAACAAGGGGTTCACCTTGAGGCGATAGACCGTCATTATTTATCAGGTTATCCAAAAGAAAATCTATTAAAAATCAATATATCCAATGTGAAAACGGAAGATATTGATCGCGGTGTCAAGCTGTTGATGAGCCATTTATAAAAGCGCTTCGTACGAGACCATTGTGATATCCTCAGGGAAATCAGGGTGCGCGGCGCATACAGCCATTTTGTAGCCGGGATCGACATCATACGTTTTGATATAGCAGGGGGAATGGCTGTCTGGAAGCTCAATGGATACTTCTCCGTCCTGATGCAGGCGCACTGAAAAGGAATCAAGCGGTAGTGATAACCCCTTGCCCTCCTGTTTGATAAAGCTTTCTTTCATTGACCATAGATGATAAAAATAGTCTGTTTGCTCGTCTTTGTTTTTGGCTAAAAGGTCGCTGTACTCTGTTTTTGAAAAGAAGCGCTTGGCGATCTCAAGGCTGATCGGTTTCATTTTTTCAATATCGATGCCGATGGGCTGTGAATCAAACGCACCAATGACCCAGCGGCCGGAATGAGAAATGTTGAAATGGGCGTCAGGAAGATCAGGGATGCAGGGCTTCCCGTATTCCTGCGTGCTAAAGCGGATATCAGATTTGTCCAACTGATACTGCCCGCTTATGACTGAACGAACAAGCACATCTCCCAGCAGGGTGCGGTGTGCATCTTCTTTATGATAAAATCTCCGGCATTTCTCCCGTTTTTCAGGCGATATGAAAGACATGAACCGTTCAGTCTCTTCCTGTGAAAGCGGGCGGTCCATATAAATTCCGTAAATCTTCATTCTAGGTCCTCCGTCTGCAAAAGATTGTCAAAACCATCCTATCATACATCAACAAGACTCATATAGAGGAGAAAATAAAAAACAAAGCCAAGACGGCTTTGTTTTAGTGTATAGGCGGAGATGCTTTCACAGCGGCTGTCCGCCTTGCCACGGCATAATTCAGCAGCTGGATTGACTGGGGTAGTGAAAAGCGCAAAATGAGTCCGGTGAGGATGGCGGTCAAAATGGTGCCAAAACCGATCGGGCCGCCCATGCCCCATGCCGCAAACAAAATAGTTAATTCCATGCCGTTCCGCACCCATTGCACATTCCAGCCGGTTTTTTCTGTAATCAGCATCATCAGTGAATCACGCGGCCCCGCGCCAAGGCCTGCTGATACATAAACACCGACGCCGTAACCGATCAGCACCACGCCGAGAGAGAAGACGATGACGGAGCCCGTGTAGGTCGAGGGAGCAGGCAGAAGAAAATTGAAAAAGTCTATAAATACACCGATGAGCACCATATTCAGGATCGCTCCAATTTTTGGCCAAGCCCTCGTGAACAATGACGTTAATCCGACGATGAGCGCTCCAATAATGATGGACCACTGGCCGACGGTAAGCCCGTAGTGCTGAAACAGGCTGTAATGAAATGCATCCCACGGACTAATGCCGAGTGCTTTTCCTTCTATCGTCAGGGATACACCAAAAGCCAAAATGATCAAACCGGCAAAATAAAATGTCCAGCGCAGAACAAGTTCTTGCTTCACGTGAGGTCCCTTCTTTCGTAAAAATCAGTCGATTGTCATTGTAGCACATCTGACAGAAGGGCGGAATAGGCGAAAGGAGCTCAACAAAAAAACAGGGCCGCCGCAGGCGCCCTGTTTTTCTTATTACAGCGGATTCAAAATCCGGTTCAAGAACCGCTGTGTCCGTTCTTCTTTTGGGGCGGAGAAAATTTGCTCCGGCGGTCCTTGCTCCACGATTACACCGCCGTCGATGAAGATGACTTCATCAGCAACCTCCTGCGCGAACTTGATTTCGTGGGTCACCACGACCATGGTCCAGCCTTCATTGGCTAAGTCCTTGATAACCTTCAGCACCTCTCCGACGAGCTCCGGATCAAGCGCTGAGGTCGGTTCGTCAAACAGCATGAGCTCAGGCTGAATCGCCAGTGCGCGGGCGATGCCCACGCGCTGCTGCTGTCCGCCGGAAAGCTGGAACGGATATAAATCCATTTTGTCCTTCAATCCGACTTTATCAAGAAGCTGGATCGCTTCTTTTCTGACTTCCTCTTTGTTCCGTTTTTGCACCTGAACAGGGCCCTCCATCACGTTTTCGAGAGCTGTGCGGTGCGGGAACAAGTGATACGCCTGAAATACCATTCCGGATTTTCGGCGAAGCTTTAGGATATCCGCCTGTTTCACCTTTTTGGAGAAATTGATGGAGAAATCATCAAATGCAAGCTCTCCGCGATTCGGAATCTCCAGCGCGTTCAGGCAGCGGAGCAGCGTCGTTTTCCCTGAACCTGAAGGGCCAAGTATGGCGATGACTTTTCCTTTTTCAATCTTCATATCTATCTTTTTTAAAATTTCATTTTCACCGAATGATTTGTTTAATCCCTTAACGGTAAGCATACTCGGAACCTCCTTATTTGGCCACGTAGCGGTCAAGACGCCGTTCGATGACATGCTGGACGAGTGAAAGCAGGAAGCAGATAATCCAATAAATAAAGGCTGCTTCAATATAAATCACTAAAATTTGATCAAGATTCCGCGCGCCGATTTCCTGGGCTTTTCTGAACAGCTCAGCAACCAGAATTTGGGAGGCGAGGGATGTATCTTTAATCAGGCTGATAAAAGTATTGGATAATGGCGGGATCGACACACGAAACGCCTGCGGCAGTATGACGCGGAACAGCGTTTTCTGATGTGTCATGCCGATTGTGTAGCCGGCCTCCCATTGCCCTTTCGGCACGGATAAAATAGATGCCCGGATGATTTCAGATGCATAGGCGCCGACGTTTAATGAAAAGGCGATGACTGCGCTTGGAAATGGATCTAATGTGATGTTAAAGGCCGGGAACAGATAGAAAATGATGAACAATTGAACGAGAAGAGGAGTGCCGCGTATTGCGGATACGTATACGCTGAACACCCATCTCAAAGGTCTCACTTTCGACATTCTGGCAAGCGCCGTAATCAGCGCCAGGATCATTCCAAATATAAAGGAAAGAATCGTAAGGGGAATCGTATAGTAGATTCCCCCTGAAAGTATCGGCCAGAATGACTGCTGCACCAGATCCCACGGGATCGCCGTGCCAAGCGTCAATGCCGGCAGATTATTTAGAAACATCTTCGCCAAACCATTTTTTAGAAATTTTAGAAAGAGTCCCGTCCTCTTTCATTTCTTTTAATGCTTTGTTGACTTGATCAACAACCTCGCCGCTTCCTTTACGGAACGTGAAATACGTTTCCTGCGGGTCGCCTGTTTCAAACGCGATTTTTACGTTTTTGTTGCCGGATGTTTTTAAGTAGTTCAATACGGCAAGCTTATCGTTGTAAGTCATATCAACGCGGCCTTGCTGGATCATTTGAAGAGCTTGTGCCATGCCCTCAACGCCTTCTACTTTAGCGCCAGCATTTGTAGCTAGTTTGTTATAGTTGCTTGTCAGTGATTGAGCTGACGTTTTTCCTTTTACATCTGCTTCAGACTTAATATCGTTGTTGTCTTTTTTCGTTACAACAACGGCTCTTGATGTTGTGTATTTATCTGAGAAATCATATTTGTCTTCACGATCTGTTTTTCCGACTTGGTTGGCAACAACGTCAAACCGTTTGGAATTCAGGCCGGCAAACATGCTGTCCCATTGTGTTTCTTTAAAATCGACTTTCAGCCCGAGGCGTTTTGCGACTTCTGTGATGACTTCGACATCATAGCCAGTCAGCTTGTCAGTGTCTTTGTCGTGGTAAGTGAACGGCTCATATGTTCCTTCCGTTCCGACTGTGAGCACACCTTTTTTCTTGATTGAAGCCCAAAGATCGCCATCTTTGGCATTATCTTTTGACTGATTGTCATTTCCTGCTCCGCAAGCTGCAAGAGCTGCAATACTTACGACCATGAATAAAGCCAATAATGCTTTTTTCATCTTATTCCCCACTTTTCTGGTTGATTTTATTGAAATAAAAAATTAGCTTACAAATCTAAAGGATAACTTTTTTTTAGTATGAGTCAAGTATTTGGTTTTCATAAGACAAAATCTTTTAAAATAAATCCAAAAATTGCTGTGCCGGTTTAGGCAAATAACTGTCCGTTCTCCACATGACAGCGGGCGTCATAATGAAGGGATTATTTTCGATATGAACGGTGTGAACGTGATTTCGCATATGAACGGGAATCATTGTGACAGGCAGAATAGACGCGCCAAATCCGGATGACACGAGGCTGAGCAAAGTTGCAGAGTCATGGCATTCACAAACAATGCTCGGCTTCAGGTTCAAACGATGAAATTCATTCATGACCTGATTATAAACGCCTTTTCCGTTAACAGGCCGGAGCAGTATCAGCGGAAACGAAGGAATGTCCTCCATCTTAATCGTGTCTCCGCACGGATATCCGGCGTCATCTGAAAGCACGAGCACACATGGAATGTCATCAAGCTGCTTGAATTGTACTCTGTCACTTTTGATCAGTGTTGTCGTGACCGCCGCATCGATTTGCCGGCTTTCCAGCAGTTCCAACAGTGTCGCAGGCTCATTTTCCCAAATATTAAAGGTGAGATGGGGGTATCTCTCTTTGATCTGTGTGACTTTTTCAAGCATCAGAGCCGCGCAATAAATTGTTGAACCCACGGCTAGCGTGCCGGCTACCTCCTCCTTCAGCTCCTGTACCTCGATGACGGCATCCTCAAACCTATGCAAAATCTCCTTTGCTCTTTTCAGAAAAACAGTTCCTTCATATGTAAGCGTCATTTGTTTTTTCTTGTTCCGATCAAACAGAACAACACCAAGCTCGTCCTCCAGCTGTTTGAGCTGCCTGCTTAAAGGCGGCTGCGCCATGTGAAGCTTTTTGGCTGCGGACGTGATTTTCTGTTCTTGGGCAATGGTAATGAAGTATCGAAGCTGGCGAATGTCCAAAAGAAAGCGCCTCCTTAATATACTTTTTAAGTATTAAATATAGATTTTATAGATATTTTTCATATGGATATATCAGGAGTATGATTGAAATGAAAGCAGAATTCAAGCGTAAAGGAGGGGGCAAAGTGAAACTCGTTGTCGGAATGACAGGGGCAACAGGGGCGATTTTCGGGGTCAGGCTGCTGCAGTGGCTGAAGGCCGCCGAAGTGGAAACCCATCTCGTTGTGTCTCCTTGGGCGAACGTCACGATCAAACACGAAACAGGCTATACCTTACAGGAGGTAGAACAGCTGGCCACATACACTTACTCACATAAGGACCAGGCGGCAGCCATTTCAAGCGGATCGTTTGATACCGATGGAATGATCGTTGCGCCGTGCAGCATGAAATCTCTCGCAAGCATTCGCACCGGAATGGCGGATAATCTGCTGACACGTGCGGCGGATGTCATGCTCAAGGAGAGAAAAAAACTCGTCCTCTTAACGAGAGAGACGCCTTTAAACCAAATACATCTCGAAAATATGCTAGCGCTTACGAAAATGGGTACAATCATTCTTCCTCCGATGCCGGCATTTTATAATCAGCCGACCAGCTTAGAGGAAATGGTTGACCATATTGTATTTAGAACGTTGGACCAATTCGGCATTCGCCTTCCTGAAGCGAAGCGCTGGAATGGGATTGAAAAACATAAAGGAGGAGCTTGATCATGGCTTATCAAGATTTCAGAGAATTTCTCGCAGCCCTCGAAAAAGAAGGACAGCTGCTTACAGTGAATGAAGAGGTAAAGCCGGAGCCTGATTTAGGGGCCGCCGCACGCGCAGCCAGCAACCTTGGCGATAAAAGCCCCGCGCTCTTATTTGACAACATTTATGGCTATCATAACGCGCGAATTGCGATGAATGTCATCGGCTCTTGGCCGAACCATGCAATGATGCTGGGCATGCCGAAAGACACACCGGTAAAAGAACAGTTTTTTGAATTCGCAAAGCGTTATGACCAGTTTCCGATGCCGGTCAAACGTGAGGAAACAGCGCCATTTCATGAAAATGAAATCACAGAAGATATCAATTTGTTCGATATACTGCCTCTTTTCAGAATTAACCAAGGTGATGGAGGCTACTATTTAGACAAAGCATGTGTCATTTCCCGTGATCTTGAAGACCCTGACAACTTTGGCAAACAAAATGTCGGCATTTACAGAATGCAGGTCAAAGGAAAAGACCGCCTCGGCATTCAGCCTGTGCCGCAGCACGATATTGCCATCCATTTGCGCCAAGCTGAAGAACGCGGCATCAATCTTCCAGTCACGATTGCGCTTGGCTGTGAGCCGGTTATTACAACAGCGGCATCGACTCCTCTTCTTTATGATCAATCAGAATACGAAATGGCAGGCGCGATTCAAGGCGAACCATATCGCATCGTCAAATCAAAGCTGTCTGATCTTGATGTTCCGTGGGGCGCTGAAGTGGTGCTTGAAGGTGAGATTATTGCCGGAGAGCGCGAATATGAAGGGCCGTTCGGTGAATTCACAGGCCATTATTCCGGCGGACGCAGCATGCCGATCATTAAAATTAAACGCGTCTATCACAGAAACAATCCAATTTTTGAGCATTTATACTTAGGCATGCCTTGGACAGAATGCGATTACATGATCGGCATTAACACATGCGTGCCGCTTTATCAGCAGTTAAAAGAAGCGTATCCGAACGAAATTGTGGCAGTAAACGCCATGTACACACACGGTTTAATCGCGATTGTATCCACAAAAACCCGTTATGGCGGATTTGCGAAAGCGGTCGGCATGCGCGCATTGACCACACCGCACGGACTTGGCTACTGCAAAATGGTCATTGTCGTTGATGAGGATGTCGATCCATTCAACCTGCCGCAGGTCATGTGGGCGCTTTCGACGAAAATGCATCCGAAACACGATGCGGTCATCATTCCGGACTTATCTGTTCTGCCGCTTGATCCGGGATCTAATCCGTCAGGAATCACGCACAAAATGATTCTTGACGCGACTACACCAGTTGCGCCGGAAACAAGAGGCCACTATTCACAGCCGCTTGATTCTCCGCTTACAACGAAAGAATGGGAACAAAAACTAATGGATTTAATGAATAAATAAGGAAAGGATGTTCGAAATGCATACATGTCCTCGATGCGACTCAAAAAAGGGAGAAGTCATGAGCAAATCGCCTGTAGAAGGCGCATGGGAAGTTTATCAGTGCCAAACATGCTTTTTTACATGGAGATCCTGTGAACCGGAAAGCATTACAAATCCCGCGAAATACAATCCGGCGTTTAAAATTGATCCGAAGGAAACAGAAACAGCCATTGAAGTTCCGGCGGTGCCGGAACGAAAGGCTTGATCAGCGTGAACTGTCTATCAGACCGTCTTTTTGAACTGCTTGACGGGGACCGCCTAAATGAGAAGCAGCATGAGGCCTTCGTTCTGCAAACAGTGTCAGAGGATGGCTGGCCGCATGCCGCTATGATCAGTGCGGGGGAAATGATCGCGCTGAACCGAACTGATATCCGAATCGCTTTGTGGAAAAACACAATGACTTCGGCCAACATCCTTCGCACAGGAAAAGCACAGTTCACGGCGTGGTGGAAGGGAGCGGCCTATTATGTAAAGCTTGAATGCGCGCCTTTACCGCCTTTGAAAGATGCTGAATATGATAGAGACCGTTTTTCCTGCCGCATCGTTTCAGTGAAGGAGGACGTTGCGAAATACGCTGATTTGACTTCAGGTGTCCGTATACAGCTTCACAGCGCTGAAGAGGTGCTGGGCAGATGGGAAAAGACCCTGGAAGATTTAAAACGGTAATATCGATAGCCTGACGCCATGCGTCAGGCTTTTTTTATATAATGAAAACAAAGGGGGCGTGAGAAATGGAACGTGCGGGAATCTGTCACTCGGACGGCTTTGATTTAGCTTATCGAATTGAGGGCGAGGGCGCACCCATCCTTGTGATCGGGAGTGCGGTTTACTACCCGCGCCTTTTTTCCTCAGACATCAAACAGAAATATCAATGGATCTTTGTCGACCATAGGGGATTTGCTAAGCCTAAGCGGGAGCTTCGTGAGGAGGATTCGAGGCTTGATGCCGTTTTGGCTGATATTGAAAGGATGAGAACATTTCTTCAGCTTGAGGATGTTATCATCCTGGGACATTCCGGGCATGCTTTTATGGCTTTAGAGTATGCCAGGACATATCCTGAACATGTCCGGAAGGTGGCGCTCTTCAATACTGCGCCTGATAACAGTGAAGAAAGACAACGAAAAAGTGAATCATTTTTTATGGAAACAGCCAGTCTTGAGAGAAAGAAACGCTTTGAAAAAGATATCGCGAATTTGCCGCAGGACATTGAAAACGATCCTGAAAGACGCTTCGTACACATGTGTATTCGCGCTGAAGCGAAAAGCTTTTATCAAGAGCGGCCGCATGCAGCTGCTTTATGGGATGGCGTATTTACGAATATGCCGATCATGGATGAATTATGGGGGAATACATTTGCCCGGCTGAATCTCATTCAGCGGTTAGCTGATGTACAAGTGCCGGTGTACATCGGCTTAGGAAGATATGATTATTTGGTTGCGCCTGTTACGCTATGGGATACTGTTGACGATTTATATCCACATGTGGAGAAGGTTATTTTTGAAAAGAGCGGCCATCAGCCGATGCTGGAAGAACCGCAAGCCTTCGAACAAAGCTTCAGGAAATGGCTTGATCAATAAAAAACAGCCCGCGGATCAACATCCGCGGGCTGTTTCTGATTATAAGACCCCTTTCATCGCGCGTTTGATCACCGGCGAGAGCAGCAGGAGAATGCCGCCAAGAACGATAGAAATCAAACCGATGGTGCCGAAGTATGTTGTTTCAGGAATTTTATCAAACAATCCGGCTACTTGGGCATTGATCGCTTGGGCTGCTGCGTTCGTCAGAAACCACATACTCATTGTCTGTGCAGAGAAGGCAGCTGGCGCCAGTTTCGTTGTCACGGATAAACCGACTGGAGACAGGCACAGCTCTCCAAGCACAACAAGCAGGAAGCTGAGAACGAGCCAAAGCGGGCTTACGAGTGCTTCTTTTCCTTGCATAGCCGGGAATACCATAATGATAAATGACAATCCGGCAAGAATAATTCCGATTGAGAATTTAACTGGCGTAGACGGCTGGCGTTTGCCGAGCTTCATCCAGAGCCATGCGAATATTGGCGCAAATATGACGACAAACAATGGATTTAATGATTGGAACCAAGATGACTGAAGTTCGAATCCGCCCAATGAAAGTCTTATACGCTCATCAGCATATACCGCAAGAATGGTCGCTCCCTGTTCCTGAATGGCCCAGAACATGACAGCACCGATAAACAAAGGAACGTAAGCGGCAAGACGGGATTTTTCTGTTTTGTCCGCTTTTTTGCTAGTAAACATGATGATGAAATAAATAACAGGAATCAAAATACCGAGAATACTTACTAGGTCGATGAAACGCTTGATCGTCAGCACGCCTGTTTGTACGGAGATAATCACTGCGATCGCCACAATGATCACACCGATTCCGGTGCCAATCGCAGATTTTTTAGACAGCGGATTCGGCACATTGGAACCTGCAAGACCGAGGTTTTTCTTTCTTGTCAAAGCAAATACGATAAGTCCGAGAAGCATTCCGACCGCGGCAGCTCCAAAGCCGAGATGATAGTTGTACTTCTGTCCGAGTGTTCCGACAATTAACGGCGCAAGTAAACCACCGAGGTTAATCCCCATGTAGAAAATACTGAAACCTGAGTCGCGGCGCGGGTCTTCTTTCGTGTAAAGATCCCCAACCACGCTTGAAACGTTTGGCTTTAATAAGCCTGTTCCGACAATGATAAGCACCATGCTGATATAGAATGCTACCGAACTGCCTGGATAGGCGAGTGCAATGTGGCCGAACATAATGAATATGCCGCCGTAAAACACGGTGTTTGCGGTACCGAATACCCGATCAGCAAGCCATCCGCCAATAATAGTGGACATGTATACGAGTGAGCCGTAAATCGACATAATAGCAACCGCAGTGCCTTTGTCAAAACCAAGCCCGCCGTTTACCGTCTCTGTATACAAATAGTAAAGTAAGATTGCTCTCATTCCATAGTAAGAGAAACGCTCCCAAAATTCGGTGAAAAATAGTGTAAATAGTCCTCGCGGGTGACCAAAGAACCCTTTTTGCGGGACGCTTTTGATGATACTTTCGTTATCAATCGAAGCCATGTCAGCCAAACCCTTTCTAAAAAAAGTGTATTATAAAAATCATATTCTTATATAATACTTGTGTCAATATAATTTATACTCATTTCAAATAGTTCCATAATGGAAAAATTATAAATGCCTAAAAATATTGATTTTCTCCTAATTTTTATACTCTTTATCGTGAGATTTTCTTACACAACTATTCCTTTATATTTTTTTAATAAAATTTTAGAGAAATGTACAAGCAGACCGGGCCTTTGTGAGTAACATGATAGTAATCATGGAGAAGGAGGCTCGCAATTGGCTGAATTCATATTAAATGCAGCAGATTTCGGTGTTCCTGGAGATGGTCAAACGGATTCGACAGAACTGATTAATCAGTGCCTTAGTACAGCTGTTTCTCAAGGCTATCATACTGTCTGGTTTCCAAAGGGAACATATTTAATAGATGGAACGCTTGGCGGAGATTTTAATCAGAAGTTTCGAAACGCGGGAATCATTGTTCCCGGCAACCTTGAGATTATGATGGACCCGGAGTGTATCATGAAAGTAATCCCGAATAGCTCGTGGGGTTATTCCGCATTTTATGTAGGCAAGCAAGAGAATATAACCATTTCCGGAGGACAAATTATCGGCGAACGCGATGAGCATATCTACGCCTCAGCGGGGATCAGGTCAACCCATGAATGGGGCTTTGGCATATGTATTGAAGGATGCTCGAATGTTGTCATTGATCATGTGAAAGTCTCTGATTTTACCGGTGATGGGATCATTGTCAGTCCGAGGGGATTAAAGACCAATCAAGATTATCGAACGTCAAAGCAAATTATCATCCGCCGCTGTGAGGTTCGGCGGTCGAGGAGAAATAACATTTCCATTACCGGATGTGACATGGTCACAGTGGAGGAATGCGTGATTGAAGATGCCGGAACGGGGAATGGGACAGCGCCGAAATACGGAATCGACATTGAAGGATATGGCGAAGGTGATGTTGATTATGAGGAACCGATTAATGTATCAATTCGCAATAACTACTTTATTGGAAACGTTTCAAGTTCTGTGACCAATTTTAACGGGTATGGCGTTTTAATAGAAGGAAATCTCTCAGATAATACAATCAGCTACGGATATGGGACGCAAACAGTGATCAAGGGAAATATTCTGAGAGGCCCTGAAGACGCGGCGGCTGCGACAAGAGTCGGGATAACCGGACTCGGTGTGTCACAAGGAAAAGAGACCAGTGATGCGGTGATCTCTGGCAATCTGATTACCGGATTTTCAACTGGAATTGATGTCAGGGGAAAGAGCGTTCTTGTGACGAACAACAAAATCAGCAACTTTGAAAACACAGGGATATTGGTTTATCAGTCTTCTGACGTAAAGGTAGACGGAAACCACATTCAAAACGGACTGTCTGAAACAAGGCGTAGCATCGGTCTTCGCGCAGTGCTGTCAGATGACATCGCGTTTCTGAATAACTGTCTCATTCAAGTCATTGACGGTGTGAACATCTCCGGAGGCGACGTGATCATTAAAGATAATCTCCTGAGAAAATTCAGCCGGGGCATTTGGATCGCTCAAGGGAATGCGGTGATTGAAGGAAATACACTGCATCCTGACACGTTTGAAGCGGTCCCGGAATCATATGCTGTTTCCGTCACAAATAATGCTGGCGCTATCATCAAAAACAATACATTTAAAGAGTTTAAAAATTACCCGATTTACTGCTCCACAAGTGCAAAAACCTCAATTATCGGCAACCACCTCGAGAGATCTCCGCTTTTGGTCACCATCTATATCAGCACCGGTGTGCATGAGATTTTTGATAATACCATTTCAGTCAACAGAACAGCCGGGAATCCGATTGTGATTTATATCAATGGATCAGCAGGCTCTATCATTTCTGGAAACACCATCAATAACCTCTCCGCAGGCACTGCGACAGCTATTCAAACAAACACCTCAACCAATTCCAAAATCATTGGCAACCGCATTTTTAAAGGGACCATCAACAAACACAGCAGTGATACACTAGACGGCAATATTATCGCCTGAAAAAAGCGCCCCCTCTAGGGGTTCTTTTTTTTCGATTTATAGATCACGTACATTTCCCTCACAAGGACTAACACAAAAAATATAAGCACAACCCATTCCGCAAACGTTGTCATCTTAAAGCTGGACATATTGTTATAAATCGCTTTTGTTAAACTGAACCCTTGAAGCATGTCCATCAATACAGAAATAGTTAATAAACAAATTAATATGACTCCTGTCACGCCCAATATCTTCATGCTTCATCATCCTCCGCTTTTAGTGTCTATCGTTGGCGGAGAAGTTATACGGCATCTAAACCTATGCATAATCTTAATTCTAATAGGAAGAATATGAGAAAACGACAAGGAAAGGTATTTGTGTATGCCTTTATTTTCTAAGCGAAAGAACAATACCGGTTCAAAAGACAAGCAGAATACAGAAGAAAAGAACCAGGAACGGCAGCAAGAAAAAGAAAGGCCGGCTCTCATTTCTCCTAGTTTGGCAAAGAACATAGCGGAAACGAAAAAGGAAGTCGGAAGCAGCTCTGACGTTATCATTCGCGAGATTAAAATCGGGGAGCAGGATCGTGTCCATCTAGCTGTTATTTATATTGCTGGGCTGGTCGATAATAACACGATCCATGAGTCGTTAATCGATCCATTGGTACAGGATGAGTCTATCCAGAATACTCATGCGATCCAGCAAATTCTTGAAAAAACGCTCCCACTGGGCGGGGTGAAAGCGGAAAAGAGCTGGGATAAGCTTTTTTCCGAGTTAATGCTCGGCAATGCGCTCGTTTTTGCCGATGGCTATGCCGAAGCGCTGATTTGCAGCACTCAAGGGGGAGAGCAGCGCTCCATCCAAGAGCCGAGCACCCAGGTGTCATTCCGCGGCCCGCGCCAAGGGTTTACAGAATCTCTGCAAACCAATATTTCCATGATCCGGCGATACATTAAAAACCCGAATTTATGGGTTGAAAAAATGAAAAAAGGTTCTGTCACAAATACGGATATCGCCCTCATATACATTGAAGGAATATGTGATGAAAAGGTGCTGAAGGAAGTGAAGCAGCGCCTGGAAAAAATAGATATTGACAGTATTTTGGAATCTGGATATATTGAGCAGCTGATTGAAGATGAAACCTTTACGACGTTTCCGACTATGTATCATACAGAACGCCCTGATGTTGTAGCGGGAAATCTGTTAGAAGGAAGATTCGCGATTATTGTGGACGGAACACCGTTTGTGCTTATTGCTCCGGCATTATTTGTCCAATTTTTTCAGTCTGTTGAAGATTATTATTCCCGTTTTGACATTGCGACAAGCATACGGATCCTGCGGGTTTTAGTCTTTTTCATTTCGCTAGTGGCTCCGGCTGTCTATGTGGCAGCCACGACGTTTCACCAAGAAATGATACCGACTCAGCTGTTAGTGGTCATTGCGGCCCAGCGGGAAATTGTCCCGTTTCCGGCTGTTGTGGAGGCGCTAACGATGGAGGTTGCTTTTGAGATTCTGAGGGAAGCGGGGGTCAGGCTGCCCCGGGTTGTCGGCTCGGCAGTATCAATCGTAGGCGCGCTCGTAATCGGCCAGGCTGCCGTACAAGCTGGTATTGTCTCTCCGGCAATGGTGATTATCGTGGCACTCACCGCGATTGCGAGCTTCGCAACGCCGGCATTTGCAATGGCGATTTCAGCCCGGCTCATCCGGTTTATTTTTATTATTGCCTCAGCTGTTATGGGTTTTTACGGGCTGATTTTAGGGATCATTATGATGTTTGTGCACTTATGCAGTCTTCGTTCATTTGGCGTTCCATATATGTCGCCGCTTGCACCCTTTTCTTCACAAGGCGTAAAGGACGCGCTGTTCCGGGTTCCGTGGTGGGCCGATGAAAAGAGGCCGGAATCGGTCAGTAAGGAAGATAAGGTGCGGCAGGGAGAGGGTCAGCGCCCAGAGCCGGCCGCTTCACGAGGAATGGTGAACAAAGATTTGGAAGAAGGGGATCAGAATGGTACGTAAATGTCTGTTAGCCGTTCTCATGCTTTTGAGCGTCATTGTGCTGCCCGGCTGCTGGGATAAGCGGGAGCTGACGGATCTTGCGATTATCTCGGCGATTGGCATCGATCGGACAAACGACGGCAACTACGTGCTGCATCTTCAAATTATCAATCCAGGAAATGTTGCCGGCGGCCTTCAAGGAGGCGGTGCCGGAGACAGGCCGCCTGTATCTGTCTATTCGATTGAAGGTAACAATATAACGGAAGCACTCAGAAAAGCCTCCATAAAGGTGTCACGCCGGCTTTATTTTGCCCATACCAATCTGGTCGTGATCAGTGAAAAGCTGGCAAAAGAAGAAGGATTGGATTTTGTTTTAGATAATCTTGACCGGGACACAGAATTCAGGACAACGGCAACATTCGTCGTTGCTCATAAAACAAAAGCGGAAAATATTGTGAAAATCTTGACGCCAATTGATAAAATTCCATCAAATAAAGTCAATAAAACCCTGGATTTCACGGAGGCGGAATACGGACGGGTGGTTAAAACCAATATTCAGGACGTTTTAAAAACACTTGCCGCCAATACCAGGGCGCCGGTTATTCCGGGATATATGATGATTGGTGACGATAAAAAAGGAGTCAGCATGGAAAACACGCAGGCGACTGACCCGAAAGCCATTCTCCAGGCAGATGGTTTAGCGATTTTTGATAAGGCTGGGTATTTAAAGTATTGGCTTGAAGATGATGAAAGCGTGGGGGCAGTCTGGCTGATGAATAAGATCCAGCATACGTTTATTAATGCTGACTGGGACAAGACGAAGGATGCGGTCAGCTTGCAGGTTACCCATCAAGATACAAAGCTGGTACCGGAGATGCGGAACGGACGTCCATACATCCATGTGAAAGTGTCGGTTGAAGGAATTATAGATGCTGTCAAATACCCTTTCCAATTGTCTGACCCCAAGGTGCTGCCCGCTATTGAAAAAGCGCTCAACAAAGAGCTGGAAAAGGAAATCAGCCATACTGTGAAAAAGATCAAGAAGAATAAAATAGATTTTATCGGTTTTGGTGACACGATATATAGAAAGCATCCGGAGCAGTGGGAGAAAATGAAGGATACATGGGACAAAGAGTATTTGCCGGACCTGCCCATCGACGTAAAGGCCGAGACGTATATCAGAAGAACGGGATTGCGAAACAATCCGATCAAACACCAGTTTAAAGATGATTAGGTCTGAAGAAAGGGGAAGTGACAGATGGAAAAAGCCAGAATAAGCATAAGGCAGCTGTTTGTCATGATTATCATTTTTGAACTGGGCAGCTCCTTATTGATTACCCCCGGATCGATGGCGGGTAGGGATGCTTGGATAGCAGTTCTATTAGGCTGTGCGGCCGGGCTGTTTCTTTTCTATTTGTATCAGGGCATTTATCAATGCTATCCGGAATCTTCGCCGAAAGAATATATGGATGATATGCTCGGAACCAAGCTGAGCTGGCTGTTTTCATTTCTCTATATCTTGTACTTTGCCTATATTGCCGCAAGGGTGCTGCGTGACTTTGGAGAAATGCTGCTGACGTTTGCTTATCATGATACACCTATCATTATTGTAAATGCTTTATTAATGGTAGTAAGCATATATGCCGTAAGAAAAGGAATTGAAGTGCTCGCACGCGCGGCCGAACTGCTTTTCGGGGCCATGTATTTACTGGGCGCGCTCGGCCTCGTGCTGATTATTGTCTCAGGCACTATAGACCCGCACAATTTAAAGCCGGTTTTGGCAAACGGCATTTCTCCTGTCCTTCACTCTGTTTTCACACAGACCATGTACGTTCCATTTGGTGAAGTTGTTTTATTTGTGATGATTTTCCCTAACCTGAATGACAGAAAAAATGTGAAAAAAATGGGGATGATCGCCATGGCTATTAGCGGATTGGTTGTGGCGCTCACCGTGGCGATTAATATCAGCGTGCTTGATGTTGATCTTACACTCAGATCCCAGTTTCCGCTTTTAAGCACGATCCAGACAATCAAAGTCGAAGAATTTTTAGATCGGCTTGATGTCTTTTTTATGCTGGCGCTGATCATTGGCGGCTTCTTTAAGGTCAGTCTCTACTTATATGCCACTGTGGTGGGGACATCTACGCTCTTTAAGGAAAAGAATCCCTCCCAATTGGCTTATCCGATGGGATTGGGCATTTTAATCCTCTCTATTACGATTGCGACTAACTTTTCGGAGCACTTGAACGAAGGCCTGAAAGTGGTGCCGCTGTATATTCATTTGCCTTTTCAATTATTGTTTCCGCTCTTTCTGTTTATTCTGGCTGTTTGGAAAAAGAAGCGAAGAGAGAAGTCAAAAGAGGCAGGAACGAAAAAATGATAAAAAGAGCGGGGGGATGCAGCCGCCGCTCTTTTTATGTTCACTTCTATATAAAAGGGGGATATAGGTTGCGCCCCTGTCTGCACTGGCAGAGGCGCGTTTTGTTATACCACTGCGACGTTTTCCTTCACAGTAAAGCTTCCTCTTGAAAGTCTGATATTAATGTCGGATACTTTTGCAATTTGCTCATCGTGCGTCACCATGATGACGCATTTATCTTCCTTGTGCGCCAGATCTTGAAAGAGCCGTACAATTTCTTTTGATGTATCCTCATCAAGGTTTCCGGTCGGTTCATCGGCTACGATAAGATCCGTGTCACAGCAGAAAGCTCTTGTAATTGATACCCGCTGCTGCTGTCCGCCGCTCAGTGTGAGCACTTTTTGCCGGGCTTGTTTTTCGTTGATGCCGACCTTCTGCAGCATGTCAAGCGCATATGATTCTTTGTTCTTTTCTTTAGATCCTGTGATTTCCATAGCGGTTGTGACGTTCTGCAAAGCCGTCATATACGGAAGCAGGTTGTACGCCTGAAACACGATTGATACATATTGGTTTCTGAAATTGGTTAAGCCGATTTTAGAAACCGCTTTTCCGTCGTAAAGGATGTTTCCTTCTTTTGGTGCGTCAAGTCCACCTGCCAGAGACAGGAAAGTGGTTTTCCCTGTCCCTGATGTGCCGACGATCGTGTAGAATTTTCCTTTTTGAAAGCTGATGTTAATATCCTGAAACAACGGCTGGCTTTTGTCTTTATACCAGTAGCCGACTTGTTGAAATTCTAATAAGCTCATAGGTTCCGCCTCTTTCTATTCCTGTTTTGTCAGTATCGTTTTCGGATGAAGCCGCAGTACTGAAATGGACGGCAGCAATGTTGCAATGATTGCGATAAGGATGCCGATCCCGCCAAGAACAAGCATGTCGTTCATAGAAACCGCGACGTTCAGTGAATCGATAACGTCCGCGTTTGATGAACTGTGGCCGAACATTCCGCCGCCCATGCCGCCACCGCCGCCAGGCATTTGTCCGTTTTGCCCGCTTGCAGTTTGCGTTGAATCGGTTGATGAACTGATCTGCTGGGATAAAAGCTGATTTCCAAGCTGATTCGCGACGAGATTTCCAGTCACCGATGCAAGGCCGATCGCGATAACGGCCACGATCAGAATCTCAGTCAAGAACTGTCCAATCAATTTCCACCGTTTTTCGCCGATGGCCATTAACACGCCCATTTCGTATTTGCGCTCCCTGATCGACATCATGACAATCAGGCCAAGAATGACAGCCCCTGCCACTGATACAAGATACACCACGTTTTTAGAGAAAGAAGCTACATTTTCAATCGGGCCGACCATTTGCTGGTACAACTGATCGTTTGTATTCAGTGTGTACGTATCGAAGTCAATGGATGTTTTCTTCGCTGCTTTTACGAAAGCATCCATATTTTTCGCATCGTCCATATAGTAAACGGCTGAGTCAATCGTATTTTGATAGTCGTCGCCTTTCAGCGCCGCTGTTGCTGTGTAAGGTGTATAAAGCTTGTTATAAGGATTTAAGAAAGAGAAATTTTGGGCTTGGTCATCGCCTGAAGATGTTGTTTTATAAATACCGACGATCTTCAGCTTTACTGTTGTATCCTCATCTGTTGCTGATTCAATTGTGATCGAATCGCCAACGCTTAAATCATTTTCTTCCGCTAATGTTTCGTTGATCACTGTTACTTTTTTGCCGACATCTGATTTTGTAATCGCGCGTCCGTCAGTGATTTTTGAATCCCCGTCAGAGAAATCATCAACTAATGCTGTGCTGATGACACCTTCAATCGAAAGATCGGCTTGCACCATTTGCGGTCCGCCTTGTCCGCCGCCTTGGCTGTTTTTAGCATTTGAGTTTGAACTGCTTGAGCTGGAATCGCTTGAACTGGAGCTTGAGCTCTCAATCGCATCAAAGTTCCCCGCGTTGGCTGAAGCTGATGTGATGTAATTGTAGCTCTTCACATGATCGAGTGCTGCAAGCTTATTTGCATCAGACACTTTGATCGGTGTTGATTCGAAGCTGCGTTTTTCACCGCTGTCCTGCTGTTTTTCCATTTGCTTTTGGCGGTCAACCTGTAGTGTCACGCTCCCGCCGAGCTCTTGTCTGGCCAGTTCGCTTGATTTTTGTGCTGCCGACTGGATGGTGAGGCCTGATAGAACAAAGACACATATGACTGTAAACACAAATAATTGCAATAATGTTTTTCCCTTTTTAGCCTTCATATTCCAAAAGGCCCGTTTGATAAAGTTCATTTATGTTCCTCCGTATAGGTATTGTTATTGATAAGGCCGCCTCTGGGGCGGGCTTGCTTGTTGATAAATTAATAGTAGTCCAAAGGTATGAAAAAAATATGAACAATCTATTTCTAGTTGATGAAATAAAAACTAACAATTGCGAAACGCAAAACCTTCTGTTTAAAATGGTGCTATTATATAAAAAAGCATCAAAACAACCGGAGGATATAATGAAAATATTAATGATAGAAGATAATGTTAGTGTCTGTACGATGACGGAGATGTTCTTTTTTAAGGAAGGTTTTGAAGCGGAATTCGTTCATGACGGATTAGAGGGATACCAGCGTTTTACGGAAGAAAATTGGGATCTGATCATTTTGGATATCATGCTTCCATCTATGGACGGCGTAACCATTTGCAGAAAAATAAGAGAGACAAGCACGGTGCCGATTATCATGCTGACTGCCAAAGACACTGAATCAGATCAGGTCATCGGTTTTGAGATGGGGGCGGATGATTATGTCACGAAGCCGTTCAGCCCGCTGACATTGGTTGCCCGCATCAAAGCCGTCATCAGAAGATACAAGGCGACAGGCAAAGCGGTTGTTGATGAAGATATGATCGAATCGGAATGCTTTACAATTAATAAGAAGACGAGAGAAGTCTTTTTGAACGGAGAGCCTGTAGAAAATCTCACGCCGAAGGAATTCGATCTGCTTTACTACCTTGTCCAAAATCCGCGTCAGGTGTTCTCCAGAGAACAGCTGCTTGAGCAGGTATGGGGCTATCAATTTTATGGAGATGAGCGGACGGTTGACGTTCATATCAAACGGCTGCGGAAAAAGCTTGCCAGCGAGGACAAGCCTTTCCTATATACCGTGTGGGGAGTAGGGTATAAATTTGATGAAGATTAAATATTTATACCAGCTGCTTCTGAGCCATATCAGCATTTTGATTTTAGCGTTTGTCATTATCATTTCGCTATTTTCTCACTTTGTGAAAGATTTTGCCTATCAAAATAAAGTAGAGGAACTGACGTCATATGCGGTGCAGATCGCGAATGAATTCCAAGCAGGCCAGGTTGATATGCGCAGGCTCTATCCTTATCAGGACATTTTAAGCACAAGAAAGACTCAGTTTATCATCTTCAATGAAAAGCAGCAGCCTTATTTTCTTCCTGAAGGCTTTCATCATCAGCCAAGGGAACAGCTGAAGAAATCAGAATGGAATAAGCTGAAAAAAGGGCAGACTGTCATGATCAGGGCAGATGGCCGTTTTGATGATGAAGTGTCTCTTGTGGCGCAGCCTATATTTGTTCAGAACGAGTTTAAAGGCGCCGTTCTGCTGATTTCTCCAATCAGCGGCGTTGAACAGATGGTCAATCAGGTCAACCTCTATATGTTTTACGCTGTAATCAGCACGCTCGTCATTACGATTCTTGTGAGCTGGCTCCTATCCAAATTCCATGTCAAACGGATTCAAAAGCTGAGAGAAGCGACAGATAAAGTGGCTTCCGGCGATTATGACATCCACTTGGAAAACAGCTACAGGGATGAAATCGGCGTACTGGCGTCCGACTTTAATATTATGGCGAAAAAATTAAAGCAATCGAGGGATGAAATCGATCGCCTTGAGAAGCGGAGAAGGCAGTTTATCGCTGATGTGTCACATGAATTAAAAACTCCGCTGACGACGATCAACGGTTTGGTTGAAGGGCTGAATAGCCATACGATTCCTGAGGATAAGAAGGATAAGTGCTTCTCGCTGATCAGTGAGGAAACGAAGCGCATGCTGCGGCTCGTAAAAGAAAATCTGGATTATGAAAAAATCAGGTCTCAGCAAATTACCTTGAACAAGCTGGATGTTCCGCTGATCGAGGTGTTTGAAATCGTGAAAGAGCACTTAGAGCAGCAGGCGGAAGAAAAACAAAATAGGCTGATGATTCAGGTAGAGGATCACGTGATCGTTCATGCCGATTACGACAGGCTCATTCAAATACTCGTCAACATTACGAAAAACAGCATCCAATTTACGCAAAACGGTGACATTTGGCTGCGCGGAATAGAAGGTTATAAAGAGACGATTATTGAAATTGAAGATACGGGGATCGGCATTTCAAAAGAGGATATTGAGCATATTTGGGAGCGGTTCTATAAAGCAGATATTTCAAGAACGAACACGGCATACGGTGAATATGGACTCGGTCTCTCGATCGTCAAGCAGCTCGTTGAAATGCATCGGGGCACAGTAGAGATCAAGAGTGAAGAAGGGAAAGGCACAAAATTTATCACCCGCCTTCCCTTAACGGCAAAGCAGCAATAGCATACAGGGCGGCAGCATCATCAGATGAGCCGCCTTTTTTGCACACCGCTTCGGTTTATTGCGTGCTCCCGAAAACAAAGATTGCGTGTTTTTCGGGTTAGGACAGTCTATAAACATGATAAAATATGACATAAACAGTTTTTGATGGGAGAGGGTGAAGGAATGAAGAGCGGGGTAATTCCTTCTTCAGCGGTCGGTCAAAAAATTAACGAGTGGTACAAATATATCCGGACATTCAGCGTGCCGGATGCCGAAGTGTTAAAAGCTGAAATCCAGCAGGAACTGAAACACATGCAGCATGATTCCAACTTGCTGCTTTATTATTCACTAATGGAATTCCGGCACCAGCTTATGCTGGATTATCTTGAGCCGTTAGAAAAATTAAATATCGAAGACCAGCCAAGCCTGTCTGAATTATCACGAAACATTGACAGCAATCAGGCAGATCTTAAAGGGCTGCTCGACTATTACGTGAATTTTTTCCGCGGGATGTATGAGTTTGATAAGCGGGAATTTATTTCTGCCATTACATACTATAAACAGGCGGAGAAAAAACTTTCCTTTGTCGCAGACCATATTGAACGGGCTGAATTCTACTTTAAAATCGCGGAAGCTTATTATTATATGAAGCAAACGTATTTTTCATTGATTAATATCAAAAACGCCTATGAAATTTACGTGGAGCAGGAAACCTATAATGTGAGAATCATTCAATGCCATTTCGTGTTCGGGGTTAACCTGATGGATGAAAGAAATTTCGAACAAGCCGCACGCCATTTCAAATTGGCGCTCAATATGGCCCAAGCGGAACAAAAAGCCCAGCTGGTCGGAAGAGCATACTACAATCTCGGATTATGCTATTACAATCAAGATATTCTTGACCCTGCCATTGAGTACTTTGAAAAAGCGGTCTCCACGTTTGAAAGCAGCAGGATCATCAATTCTCTGCCGCAAGCCTATTTTTTAATCACCCTGATTTATTATAAACAGGGAAAACATGATAAAGCTTCGGAATATCACAAGCGGGGCTATGAATATGCTAAAGAAACAGACGATGCAGACTATGCCGTAAAATTCGAGTTTTTGCAATCCCTATATCAGGATCAGCCCAGTGAAGAAGGAATCGAACGATGTTTTCAATACCTAAAAAATAAAAATATGTACGCTGATATAGAGGATTTAGCCCTAGAAGTAGCAAAATATTACTATGAACAGAAGTGGTTTAAACTGTCTGCTTCCTACTTTCTACAAGTTGAAGAGGCAAGAAAACAAATACAAAGGAGTGAAGGTTTGTATGAAATTGAAATCTAAGTTGTTTGTTATTTGTTTAGCCGCAGCCGCGATTTTTACAGCGGCTGGCGTTTCTGCTCATGCGGAAGCACTCGACTTTCATGTGACGGAAAGAGGAATGACGTAAGAACCAGCCCCTTCTCTTTGGTGAGAAGGGGTTTTTCTTTTCAAAAAAACACCGCAAGACATAGTCTTGCGGCGCCCCCGCAGAGACGGTCAGCAGATTAGTAGCCGCCAACAAACGCAGTCCCTACGATAATTAAAAGAATGAACAATACAACGATTAAAGCGAAAGAACTGATGCCGTAACCGCCGCCAGTAGAGTATCCTGACATAAGGTTTCACCTCCCTATGAAGGATACTATAAGATATGCTGAGCCGATCTGTTTGGCAGGGATAATAGTGGACAAGAGAAAAAAATGAACAATTCGGCTATATGAAAAATAGCGGGCGCTGCGGCCCGCTATTTATGTACGATTAAGAGATCAGCACGCCCGCGAAAAATTCCTGGTATAAAGCTTGAACGGCTTTTCTTTCTTCTGCTTCTTTTACGCCAAACATCATGCTCACTTCAGATGATCCCTGATTGATCATTTCGATATTCACCTTTGCCTCTGATAAAGCTTTGGCGGCTCTTGCTGTTGTACCGACATTGTGGCGCATCGCTTCTCCTACAACCATAATCAGTGCGAGATGATGCTCGACAATGACTTCGTCGGCATGCAAATCCTCTTCGATCCGTTTGATCACGCTGCGTTCAGTGGCGGCATCCATTTGACCCTCCCGCAAAATGATGGTCATGTCATCAATTCCCGATGGAACATGCTCATACGTCAATCCGTGCTCCTCCAGGATTTGAAGGGCTTTGCGGCCAAATCCGATTTCTCTGTTCATTAAATACTTGCTGATATAAATGCTGCAAAAACCGGTGTCGCTGGCAATGCCGACGACAGGCCCGTTTCTGTTATCCCGCTTGCTTACGACGCGGGTGCCTCCGGCTGAGGGGTTGTTCGTATTTTTGATCTGAACAGGAATCCCCGCTCTAAATGCCGGAATGAGCGCTTCATCATGAAACACTGAAAAACCGGCGTAAGACAGCTCCCGCATCTCTCTGTATGTCAGCTCACTGATTTCCTTTGGATTTTCAACGAAGGACGGATTGACAGAATACACAGCGTCCACGTCTGTAAAGTTTTCGTACAAATCAGCTTGAAGTCCGTTGGCAAGAATCGAGCCGGTAATATCAGAACCGCTCCGTGAGAATGTGATCACATCGCCATCCTTGCTGAATCCGAAAAAACCGGGAAAAATAATGAGTCCGTCACGTTCCCGAAGACGATAGAGGTTTTGATAGGATTCAGGAAGAACTTGCGCGTTGCCGGGTTCATTTGTCACAAAAAGGCCGGCATCCTTCGGGTTGACATATTCCGCTTTGACGCCTTTATAGCGGAAATAAGCGGCGATCAGCTTGGCGTTGTTATCCTCCCCGCTGGCCTTAACTGCGTCAAGATATTGCTCGGGATTGCTTTTGTCTCCTTCTAAAAGCGTAAACAAATCATCTCTGATTTTATCGATAATACTTTGCCCCAGCTGAAGCTCATTGGCGATGAGAGCGTACCGTTCCACAACCGATTCCGCCAGTTCAGGTGCGCTGCCTGATGCCAAATATTGTTCCGCACATGCGATTAAGAGATCAGTCACTTTCGTATCCTCGGCATAGCGTTTTCCCGGAGCTGAAACGACTACAGCTTTCCGTGCCGGGTCTGAGGTAACGATGTGAAACACCTTGTCAAGCTGGGCGCCTGAAGCAAGTGAGCTGCCTCCGAATTTAACGACCTTCATGTTTACATCTCCTAATGTTTAAAATTTTCACACAAATTTAGTATTTATTATCTCTCTTTCAGTCCTGTAAATCAAGGGATAATTTCTCTCCAGAATGAACATTTGTATTTTCCACAAGGAATGATGTCAGGTTTGCTGACCGTAAACAGGCGTTCAAAAGATAAATATGGTAAACAGCCTAACGTTTTGGGATGGAAAATGGTTAGAATGATTAGTAAAATTGATAAATGACCAGGTTAATATTTTTAAAGAATATTGACTAACACTAGAAAAATGGTAATATGTAAATGATAATGATAATCAATTACTATATGGCCATATTGTTTTGAGTCCTTGCGGAGTAGGAGATACGTTCTTTTTGCTGTAAGGATGTAAGGAGGCAGCATGAAGCTACGTTATTTATTTATTCTACTTATCATATTAGCCGTCACATCTGTATTTATCGGCGTAGAAGATCTGTCGCCGCTTGATCTCTTCGATTTAAGCAAACAAGAGGCGTCAACGCTGTTTGCAAGCCGTTTGCCGCGATTAATCAGCATTGTCATCGCGGGCTTAAGCATGAGCATCTGCGGCTTGATTATGCAGCAGATCAGCAGAAACAAATTCGTGTCACCGACGACGGCGGGCACGATGGATTGGGCTCGGCTCGGCATTTTAATTTCCTTGCTGCTGTTTACATCCGCCAGTCCTTTAATCAAAATGCTGGTCGCGTTTGTCTTTTCCCTAGCAGGCAACTTCCTGTTTATGAAAATCCTTGAAAGAATCAAGTTTAACGACACCATCTTTATTCCGCTTGTCGGTTTAATGCTCGGGAATATCGTCAGTTCAATCGCGACTTTTATCGCGTATAAATATGACTTGATCCAGAACGTGTCATCATGGCTTCAGGGAGACTTCTCCTTAGTCGTGAAAGGGAGATACGAGCTTCTTTATCTGAGTATTCCGCTCGTCATCATTGCCTATGTGTATGCGGATAAATTCACATTGGCCGGTATGGGAGAAAGCTTTTCTGTCAATCTCGGCCTAAAATACAAGCGGGTAGTGAACATCGGGCTCATTATCGTGTCCCTGATCACGTCTCTTGTCATTTTGACTGTCGGTATGCTGCCGTTTCTCGGTTTAATCATCCCGAATATTGTATCGATTTACAGAGGAGACAATCTGAAGAGCAGCCTGCCGCATACTGCGCTATTGGGAGCGGTTTTTGTGCTGTTTTGCGATATATTGGGCAGAGTTATTATCTTCCCTTATGAAATCTCGATTGGCCTGATGGTCGGAATCATCGGCAGCGGCATTTTCCTGTTTATGCTGTTAAGGAGAAAAGCGTATGCGTAACCAGATGAAAATGGCGTTGCTCGTTGGTTTAGCCATTGTATGTATTGGCTTGTTTCTGTTTTATGACTTAGGCAATTGGGATTACACCCTGCCGAGACGAATCAAAAAGGTCGCCGCCATTGTGCTGACGGGGGGAGCGATTGCGTTTTCGACCATGATCTTTCAAACGATTACGAACAACCGCATCCTGACGCCGGGCATCTTGGGCCTCGATTCTCTCTACATGCTGATTCAGACCGGCATTATCTTTCTGTTCGGTTCTGCGAATATGGTCATTATGAATAAAAACATCAACTTTATCATCTCTGTTCTTCTGATGATACTGTTTTCTCTTGTTTTATATCAGATCATGTTCAAGGGTGAGGGGAGAAATATCTTTTTCCTTCTGCTTATCGGTATCGTGTTTGGCACGCTGTTCAGCAGCCTGTCTTCCTTTATGCAGATGCTGATTGATCCGAATGAGTTCCAAGTGGTGCAGGACAAGATGTTTGCCAGCTTTAACAACATCAATACAGATTTGTTATGGCTCGCGTTCATCATCTTCCTGCTGACAGGCGCTTATGTCTGGCGTTTTACAAAGTTTTTCGATGTGCTGTCGCTTGGACGCGAGCACGCCGTGAATTTGGGCATTGACTACGACAAAGTGGTGAAGCAGATGCTGATCGTGGTTGCGATTTTGGTTTCTGTGTCAACAGCGCTAGTCGGGCCGATTATGTTTTTAGGCCTTCTTGTCGTCAACCTGGCGAGAGAATTCCTGAAAACCTATAAGCATTCATACTTAATCGCAGGCTCCGTTTTCATCAGCATCATTGCGCTGGTCGGAGGGCAGTTTGTGGTTGAGAAAGTGTTTACCTTCTCAACGACGCTGAGCGTCATTATTAATTTTGCCGGCGGGATTTATTTTATCTACTTGCTGTTAAAGGAGAATAAATCATGGTAGAGGTCAAAAATGTAAGCAAACAATATGGCGGGAAAGTTGTCCTTGAAGAGACGTCAGTCACGATTCAAAAGGGCAAAATCACCTCGTTTATCGGTCCTAACGGCGCCGGCAAAAGTACGCTGCTGTCTATCATGAGCCGCCTGATCAAAAAAGATTCCGGCGAGATTTACATAGACGGACAAGAGATTGGATCATGCGACAGCAAAGAGCTTGCAAAGAAAATGAGCATTTTGAAGCAGGCGAACCAAATCAATATCAGGCTCACGATCAAAGACCTCGTCAGTTTTGGCAGGTTTCCGTACTCACAGGGCCGGCTGACTGAGGAAGACTGGGTTCATATCAACCAGGCGCTCAGCTATATGAAGCTGGAAGACATTCAGGACAAATACCTCGACCAGCTAAGCGGCGGACAATGCCAAAGGGCATTTATCGCCATGGTCATTGCCCAGGACACCGATTATATCTTTCTGGATGAGCCGCTGAACAATCTGGATATGAAACATTCAGTTGAAATTATGAAACTGCTGAAACGGCTGGTAAAGGAGCTTGGAAAAACGATCGTCATCGTCATTCACGATATCAATTTTGCTTCTGTCTATTCGGACTATATCGTAGCTTTGAAAAACGGCCGCATCGTAAAAGAGGGGCCGCCTGAAGAAATAATAGAAACCTCTGTGCTTGAGGAAATCTACGATATGACCATCCCGATTCAGACGATTGATCATCAAAGAATAGGTGTCTATTTTTCTTAATATATAGAAGAGGTGAAGAGCATGAAAAAGTTCGCATTACTATTCATCGCTTTGGTGACGGCAGTTGTCATTTCTGCATGCGGAAACCAAAGCACAAGCAGCAAAGGTTCTGATTCAAAGAAAGAACAAATCACGGTGAAACACCAGCTGGACAAAAACGGCACAAAAGTACCGAAGAACCCTAAAAAAGTTGTCGTATTTGACTTTGGAAGCTTAGATACATTAGATAAACTAGGACTTGATGATAAAGTAGCGGGCCTGCCGAAACAAGCCCTTCCTAAATATCTGTCCAAGTTCAAAGATGACAAATATGCTGATGTCGGAAGCCTAAAAGAGCCAGACTTCGAGAAAGTGGCAGATTTAGACCCTGACCTGATCATTATTTCAGGAAGACAATCTGAGTCTTACAAAGAATTCTCTGAAATCGCGCCGACGATTTACCTTGGCGTAGACACAGCGAAGTATATGGAATCATTTAAATCAGACGCGGAAACAATCGGTAAGATTTTCGATAAAGAAGACGAAGTGAAAGATGAACTCGCAAAAATCGATGATTCAATCGCAGATGTAAAGAAAACGGCTGAAAAGCTTAACAAAAACGGTCTAGTGATTATGGCGAACGACGGGAAGATCAGCGCATTCGGCCCTAAATCAAGATACGGCCTGATCCATGACGTGTTCGGCGTGACACCGGCTGATAAAAACATCAAAGCGTCTACTCACGGACAAAGCGTTTCATACGAGTACATTTCAAAAACAAACCCTGATTACCTGTTTGTCATTGACCGCGGTACAGCGATCGGTGAAACATCATCTACAAAACAAGTCGTTGAAAACGATTATGTGAAAAATGTAAACGCAGTGAAAAATGATCATGTCGTCTACCTTGATTCTGCTACTTGGTACTTATCAGGAGGCGGTCTTGAGTCTATGGCGCAAATGATTAAAGAAGTGAAAGACGGTTTAGAAAAGTAAAACCAAAAAGAGCCTCCGCTAAATCAGCGGGGCTCTTTTTATGTTGATCAGCGTGCCGGCTGCTGTTCGGCAGGGCGCTGAGGTTTCTTTAGTGTGAATGAGAGAAGGAAGCCGACAAGTGCTATGACGGCAGCCACAATAAAAGCGGCGTTCATGCCGTGCAGGGCGGCGTGCTTTACATTTGTCGTGCCTGCATGTGCCGCCTGGTTGCTCATCACGGAAACCAATAGCGCGGTTCCGATCGAGCCGCCGACTTGGCGAATCGTGTTGTTCATCGCCGTTCCGTGCGGAATCAGGTGGCGCGGCAGCGCATTGATGCCGGCTGTTGTCACCGGCATCATGATCATGGCGGTGCCTAAGAGACGAACGGTGTATAAAACGACAATCCAAGCGAGTGACGTATGATCAGTCAGCTGCATAAACGGCAGTGATGTCAGGAAGATGATGCAGAAACCGGCAATCGCCAGCCCTCTTCCGCCGACACGGTCAAAAACTCTGCCGATAATCGGCGACATGAAGCCCATCACAACGGCTCCCGGCAGAAGCATAAGCCCTGTATCAAAAGCTGTGACGTTTCTGACGTTTTGTGTATAAAGCGGCAGGATGGTTTCCGTACCGATCAATAATGCAAAGACAAGGGTTCCCAGCAGTGTTGTTAAGCTGAAAACGCCAAACGTGAAGACGCGGAATTCCAGCATCGGTTTTTCAAGCTTCATTTGTCTTGTGATAAACAAGAGCAGCGCGATGACACCCACCAGCAGGGAAATTAAGACGGTTGAACTGGACCAGCCGTAAGAGCCGACGCTTGAGAAGCCGTATAGAAGGCCGCCGAACCCAAATGTTGAAAGGATGACTGATAAAATATCAATCTGTGTTTTTCTTAAAGTGGTCACGTTTTTCATCAGGATGCTGGCTAGAATCAAATCAATCACAGCAAACGGAAGAATAATATAAAACAATGATCTCCAAGAGAAAGCTTCGACAGCCCATCCCGAAAGAGTCGGTCCGATCGCTGGCGCGAATGAGATGACCAATCCAACCATACCCATAGCCTGGCCGCGCTTTTCAATCGGAAAGATTGTCAGGAATACAGTCTGCATGAGCGGCATCATAATGCCGGCTCCGGCCGCTTGAATGATACGAGCCGTCAGCAGAACCGGGAAGTTCGGTGCGAATGCTCCGACAATCGTTCCGGCAGTGAAAATGCTCATTGCTGTGATGAGCAGCGCCCGGCTTGTGAATTTCTCAATTAAAAACGCAGTGATCGGAATTAAGATCCCGTTGGTTAACATAAATGACGTGGTCAGCCACTGTGCTTGGTTGGCATCGACATTGAAATCCCTCATGATATGGGGGAGGGCGGTAATCAACAATGTTTGATTTAAAATCGCCACAAACGCTCCGGCTAACAAAATGCCGACAATGACAGAACGGTTAAAAGGTTTCGGTTCAATACTTGTGTCCAATACATATCCCTTCTTTTCTCTAAGTGATTAACAGTGTTTTTAACATGGAAACGGGCTGTGTTAAAACACCGGTTTGTTCCAGATAGCCAATCAGTGATTTGAGTAAAAAAGCGCGGGGTTCTTCCTTCTTCGCTTCTTCCTCCAGCATGGCGGCTGCGGATGTCAGTTCATCTACGTCATAGTCCGCGGCAGGCAGGGAAGAGATGCCTTTATGTAATTCCTTCAGGCTTTCCGATAATAGGACTGACTTATCCTTTGGTTTGTAGGAGGATGCCGAATGAATATAAAGCTCGATGGCTTCGGGCGGAAGAAGAGACTGATGGGTTTCCCTGTTTTTGACAATCTGATTGAGGGTGCTGATGATAAACGCTGCGATCGGGTCAAGCTCAAGCGGTTTTTCCTCAATTTTGATCAGCATTAAAAACTCACGCATCATGCCGTGAAGAATGATGACCAAATCCCACACAAACGGGAGAATGGTTTCTCCATACGCCTGGATCAGCGAATCACGGTGCCAGCAGATAATCGTCGATCTGGTCTGATGGATATGCTGTTTGACCCGGTCATTATGCAGCTTGGGATTTCCGTAGGTCAGCATATTGAAAAACTGCTGATTCCGCCTGAAGCCCTCCAGTTCCATTTTGACCTTTTGCGTCAAACGCTCCTCCGGTGTAAGTGCGGTATTTTCCTGAAGTCTTGAGGCCGCGGCCACCATTTGCTTCTGGTTAAATGACAGCAGCTCCAAAAGCAGGTCTTCTTTAGATTGAAACAGCTTATATATCGAAGCTTTTGACATCTTACATTCTTCTGCGATCGCCTGCATGGAAACCGACGTAAAATCCTTTTCCGAAAAAAGCTTTCGCGCGGCTAACAAGATATCTGTTTTTTTATCAAGCATCTCATGGCTTCCTTCTTTCTTGAGCATTAGAAAACCCATTGGTTCACAGAAAACCAATGAGTAACAATGAAAAAATTTTACCAAATAAACAAATTAGAAGTCAATGGATTTTAACCGGGTAAATGAAAGGCCTGCCGGAAAATCCGACAGGCCGGGTGAAGGCTTATTTTTCAACCTTAAATCCTTGTTTTTCAAGCATTTCACGGATATGCGGATAGTACAGGCGCTCATAGTATGAAGCGATGCTCTGTGACCAGTTTCTTGTTTCTTTTCCGTTTGTCCGTTTATTCATGTATTCAGACATCTGTTCGTCGTATGCCTGAATGTGAGACGTCAGCTCATCCTGGTTCAAATAAGTTTCCTGATGATTGACTGCTGCCTGCGGAAGGCGCGGTTTTTTCGCGGAACGGTCAGCAGGATGCCCAATGACAAGTCCTGATAAAGGGAACACGTATTTCGGAAGCTCAAGCAGTTCGATCAGCTCTTGAGGGTTTCCGCGAACCGCGCCGATCGGAACTGTGCCAAGTCCGAGTGACTCAGCGGCTGCTGTCGCTGTGCCGAGGGCAATACCAGCGTCTACTGCGCCGACAAGAACAGATTCCAGTCCATTTGTGATTTCCATTTTGAAATCATGCAGATCTTCAAGCGCGATTTTGGCCCGGTTGAAATCTGCGCAGAACAGCAGGAAAACAGGAGCTTGATCGATCCATGGCTGGCCGCCTGCCAGCTCAGAGATTTTCTTTTTGCGCTCTTTATCCTGCACTGTGATCACAGTCACTTGCTGCCCGTTGATAGAAGAAGGGGCTGCTTGCACCGCTTCAATGATTTGGTCCAATTGCTCTTGAGCTACAGGTTCATCTGTGTAGCTGCGAATTGAGCGGTGGTCTGTTAATGATTTAATCACTTCATTCATATGAGACACCCTTTCTTTACTCGCTAAGCTCTGTGCGGACAACATCAAGAGGAGCGCTCAGCAGTTCTTTTGCTTTTGCGACAAACCCTTGGAAGTGTGCAGTTTCATTGTGGGATTTCATCGCTGCTTCACCTTTCCATTGTTCAAGCATGACAAATGTATTTTCTTCGCCTACTTTTTCAAATAGGTCGTACTGCGCGTTGCCTTCCTCAGCTCTTGAATGCTGAACAAGCGATTGCGCCTCGCTCAAAAATTCCTCGCGTTTTTCTGGTTTTACTTTCATGTAAGCTTGTAATACGATCATTCTAATCTCCTCCATCGTTATGCTGAATTTATTGTTCGAATTTCATCGAACTAACTGTACCATGTATTCTACATGAGGTAAAGGAAAAACCCTTAATTAGTAAAATTGTCATTCTAATTGTTGTGTGATACATTTGTGTCATGAACATTCCAAACCATCCAGAAACAGAAACATTGCAGCTGACAAAGGTTCTTCATGCACTTAGCGATCCGCTTCGTTTAGAGCTGGTCAAGCAATTAGCTGTAGCGAAAGAAAAAACGTGCAGCACCTGTGCGGATGTGCAGGTTGCTAAATCGACTTTGTCGCATCACTTTAAAGTTTTGAGAGAATCAGGCATCGCGCAAGTTCGGATAGAAGGAAAGCGCCGGTATTACTCGCTTCGCGCTGAAGACCTTGAAAAGGCATTTCCGGGCCTGCTTGAAGCCGTGCTGAATGTAGACCAGGACCGCTGGTGAATCAATCCCCTGTAACGGGGATTTTTTTATGTCCGTAAACAGCTTTGAAAAGCCGCTGCACACCCTCCTGAATATCCTCTTCCTTCAGCCGGGCAAAGCCGATAATGAGTGCTGTCCTGCCTGTTTGCCGCTGGTTTTTCTTCAAGTTAAACCGGCTCATTCCGAATATTTCAAGCTGCAGGCCGGCGGCATGTGAGAGGATGTCTTGTTCGGTGCGGCTGGTATCAAATTCGGTAACAAAGTGCAGCCCCGCATTTGCTCCTTTAACGGTAACTGCTCCGCTGAACCCTGCTTCTAAAGCGGTGATCAGGCGTTCTCTCTTTTCTTTATAATGCTGCTTCATTTTTTTTATATGCTTCTGGTATTCACCAGACTCGATAAATTCCTGCAGGGTGAGCTGCGTCAGTGATGAGCAAGTCTGCAGATCATAGCCCCGCTGTTTGTATGTCCTCAACAGCTCAGGCGGCAACACCATATAGCTGATCCTCAAGCCGGGGAGAAGGGACTTCGAAAAGGTTCCCATATAGATGACATTTTGAAAACGATCTAAGCTTTGCAGTGCCGGTATACTGTCTACATCATATGTGAATTCACTATCATAATCGTCCTCAATGATGTATCGGCGCGGCTTCCCGGCTGCCCAGTTCAGCAGCTGAATTCTTCTGGATACAGGCATAATCGTTCCGGACGGAAACTGATGCGACGGGGTCGTCACCAGCACATCAGGCTGCTGTCTGGTGATTTCAGCAATTGACATGCCTTTTTCATCCAGCATGATCGTTTTTACTTGTTTTCCGGCATTCCTCAAAAGCTGGTACATGCGCCTGTAGCCAGGTTCCTCCATCGCATACACGGCTTCCTTGGGCAAAAGCTCAGTCAACAGCTGCATGAGCACCTGTGTGCCTGCCCCTATGATTATTTGTTCCGGCCTGCATTTTACACCCCGCGTCAGAGAAATGAGCCTGGTAATGGCCGCTCTCACTTCATATATCCCCTGCGGATGCGACATCTCGCCGAGCGTGCGGTATGAGCGGGAGGCCGCTTTTTGCTCGCAGCGAAACCAGCTTTTGATCGGGAAATGGTCTGTATCGGAGCTCATGTGTGAAAACGAAATCCAATCGCTCTGATCAATGTGAATCTCTTTCAGGTCATCGGGCAGTGCATATGGAGTATGCTCCTCGGCGGAAAACATGTCTAGCTCCTCCACAAAGAAACCCTTTCGCTCAATGGCGTACAAATATCCCTCAGCCAGCAGCTGCTGATAGGCTGAATTCACTGAATTTACGCTGACCTTCAGATTTACAGCCAGCTCCCGCTTGGAGGGAACCTTCGAGTGTGGCAGCAAATTGTGGCTGAGGATTTCTTTTTTCAGCTTTTGATAAATTTGCTGATAGATATAATCAGCTTGTTCTGAACGATCGAGTGTAATCGTGATATCCATTTGCAGATTCTCCTTCTGATACCATCCAAAAGTTATAATTGGTACTTTTCATCATACCAAAGAGAAGTCAGAATGATAAGAAAATACCGACAGGGGGATATTCACATGAGTCAAACAACAGCAAGCATCACAACTGCACAATGGCAGCAAAAACGGGATCAATTTGTGTCAAAAGGTGTGAGCAACGGCAACCGCAGTCTGGCGGTCAAAGGAGAAGGGGCTGAGCTGTACGATCTGGACGGCCGGAGATTTATTGATTTTGCAGGCGCCATCGGAACGTTAAACGTCGGTCACTCTCATCCGAAGGTGGTTGAGGCTGTGAAGCGGCAGGCGGAGGAGCTGATTCATCCAGGCTTCAATGTCATGATGTATCCGTCTTATATCGAATTAGCCGAAAAACTGTGCGGCATTGCACCGGGCGATCACGAGAAAAAAGCGATTTTTCTTAACTCAGGAGCGGAAGCGGTCGAAAACGCTGTGAAAATCGCCAGAAAGTATACAAAACGTCAAGGGGTTGTCTCGTTTACCCGCGGGTTTCACGGGCGTACGAATATGACGATGAGCATGACAAGCAAGGTAAAACCTTATAAATTCGGTTTCGGGCCTTTTGCGTCAGAGGTTTATCAAGCGCCGTTCCCTTACTATTATCAGAAGCCGGCTGGCATGAATAATGAAAGCTATGACGATATGGTCATTCAAGCATTCAATGATTTCTTTGTTGCTTCCGTTGCGCCTGAAAACGTAGCGTGTGTCGTGATGGAGCCGGTGCAGGGAGAAGGCGGATTTATTATTCCTTCGAAACGCTTTGTGCAGCATGTTGCTTCATTCTGTAAAGAACACGGCATTGTTTTTGTTGCTGATGAAATTCAAACCGGCTTTGCCAGAACTGGCACTTATTTTGCGATTGAGCACTTTGATGTAGTGCCTGACCTGATCACGGTGTCTAAATCGCTTGCGGCTGGTCTGCCATTAAGCGGTGTGATCGGCCGTGCGGAAATGCTAGATGCGGCAGCGCCAGGCGAGCTAGGGGGCACGTATGCCGGCAGCCCGCTCGGCTGCGCGGCGGCTTTGGCTGTCTTGGATATTATTGAAGAAGAAGGGCTGAATGAGCGATCTGAAGAAATTGGAAAAACCATTGAAGGCAAGGCGTATGAGTGGAAACAAGAATTCCCGTTCATCGGTGACATCCGCAGACTCGGGGCGATGGCGGCAATCGAAATCGTCAAGGATCCTGACACGCGTGAGCCTGATAAAGCAAAAGCAGCAGCGATTGCTGCCTATGCGAATCAAAATGGATTACTTTTGCTGACAGCGGGAATTAACGGTAATATCATCCGCTTTTTGACACCGCTTGTCATCTCAGACAGCCTTTTAAATGAAGGGCTAAGCATCCTGGAGGCGGGCCTGCGAGCTTAATCATTGGAAAGAAAACGGCCGGGTCTGCTATCATTTTAAGTAATCATGAAAAGAAAGGAATGTTCAATATGCCAGATCAATTAAAGGTCTACAACCCGGCTACGGGCGAGGAGATCAAAACGATCCCTCAGCAATCAGCCAAAGAAGTAGAAGAAGCCATTGAACGTTCACATCAAGCGTTTAAAACGTGGTCTAAAACATCAGCGAACGAAAGAGCGTCTCTTTTGAAAAAATGGTATGAGCTGATTGTTGAACATAAAGAAGAACTTGCAGATTTAATTACAAAGGAAAACGGAAAACCCTATAAGGAAGCAGTCGGAGAGGTACTATACGGCGCAGGCTATATTGAATGGTTCGCAGAGGAAGCGAAGCGTGTGTACGGAAGAACGGTCCCCGCTCCGACAACGGGTAAACGAATTGTGGTCACACGCCAGCCCGTCGGTCCCGTTGCCGCTATCACGCCTTGGAATTTTCCGAATGCGATGATTACACGCAAAGCGGCGCCTGCTCTTGCTGCGGGCTGTACATTTATCATCAAGCCGGCGCCGGACACACCGCTGTCTGCTTATGAACTGGCGCGCCTCGCATATGAAGCGGGCATTCCGAAGGATGTTCTTCAGGTTGTGATCGGCGATGGAGAAGAAATCGGAAATGTGTTCACAAGCAGTCCGAAAATCCGCAAAATCACGTTCACAGGATCAACACCAGTAGGGAAAATCCTCATGAAAAACAGCGCGGACACTGTGAAACACGTTTCAATGGAACTCGGCGGACACGCCCCGCTGATCGTAGATGAAGATGCGGACATTGACCTTGCCGTTGAACAGGCGATGGCGTCCAAATACCGGAACGCCGGGCAAACATGCGTATGTGCCAACCGCCTGATCGTTCATGAATCCATCAAAGATGAATTTGCTGCGAAACTGAGCGAGCAAGTGTCTAAGCTGAAAGTCGGAAATGGACTTGAAGAAGGCGTCAATGTCGGCCCGATCATCAACAAAAGAGGCTTTGAAAAAATCGTCAGCCAAATTGATGATGCGGTTGAAAAAGGCGCGAAAGTGATTGCTGGGGGCACATATGACCGAAACGATGACAAAGGTTGCTACTTTGTGAATCCGACAGTGCTTACCGATGTTGATACGTCCATGAATATCATGCATGAGGAAACATTCGGCCCAGTCGCCCCGATCGTCACGTTTTCTGATATTGATGAAGCGATTCAGCTTGCCAACGATACACCGTACGGCTTAGCTGCTTACTTCTTCACAGAAAACTACCGCCGCGGCATCTATATTTCCGAAAATCTAGAGTATGGCATTATCGGCTGGAATGACGGCGGACCATCAGCGGTTCAAGCGCCATTCGGCGGAATGAAAGAAAGCGGCATTGGCCGTGAAGGCGGTTCGGAAGGCATCGAGCCGTACCTTGAAACAAAATATTTGTCCATCGGTTTGTAAAAGAATGCAAGCTCCTGAGAGCTGCCGGATTTTCCGGCAGCTCTTTTTGTGTTCCGGCGAATAATCACAACAATTCCAGCCAAAATAACAGCAAATACATTTTGAAAGAAGGTTCCCCAACAATGGATTTATTATTGGCTCTTCTCCCAGCTTTGTTTTGGGGGAGCATTGTTCTCTTCAATGTGAAATTAGGCGGCGGGCCGTACAGCCAGACACTGGGAACGACGATCGGGGCGCTCATAGTTTCTATCGTTATTTACTTTTTTGTTCAGCCCGTTCTGTCACTTCGCATCTTTATTGTTGGAATCGTATCCGGCTTATTTTGGTCACTTGGACAGGCCAACCAGCTGAAAAGCATTCAATTGATGGGCGTATCTAAAACAATGCCGATTTCCACAGGAATGCAGCTCGTTTCCACCTCGCTGTTCGGTGTGATCGTGTTCCGCGAATGGTCAACACCGATTGCGATTACGCTCGGCGTTCTCGCTTTGATCTTTATCATTGTGGGAATCATTCTCACGTCCTTGGAAGATAAGAATGATAAAAAAGAAGGCGAGCCAAGCAATTTGAAAAAGGGCATTTTGATTCTCCTTGTTTCGACTCTTGGTTATTTGGTTTATGTAGTCGTGGCTAGATTGTTCAATGTGTCCGGCTGGTCCGCGCTGCTGCCGCAGGCAATTGGCATGGTGGTCGGGGGGTTAGTTTTAACCTATAGACACAAACCCTTTAACAAGTATGCAATCAGAAATATTCTCCCAGGCTTAATCTGGGCAGGCGGAAATATGTTTTTGTTTATTTCTCAGCCGCGAGTTGGCGTTGCAACGAGCTTCTCCCTTTCACAAATGGGAATTGTCATTTCTACGCTCGGGGGTATTTTCATCCTGCGTGAAAAGAAAACGAAACGTCAGCTAATAGCAATTGCAATCGGGATTATCCTGATTATTGCGGCCGCCGTCTTCTTGGGTATCGCGAAATCAAATTCATAACAAATGGAGGAAGATGTATATGTATCCGGATTTAAAAGGAAAAGTCGTTGCCATTACAGGAGCTGCATCAGGGCTTGGAAAGGCAATGGCCATCCGCTTCGGCAAGGAGCAGGCAAAAGTGGTTATCAACTATTATAGTGATAAACAGGATCCAAACGAGGTAAAAGAAGAGGTCATCAAGGCAGGCGGTGAAGCTGTTGTCGTCCAAGGAGATGTCACGAAAGAGGAAGATGTAAAAAATATCGTGCAAACGGCAATTAAAGAGTTCGGCACACTCGATATTATGATTAATAATGCCGGGCTTGAAAATCCTGTGCCGTCTCACGAAATGCCGCTTAAGGATTGGGAAAAAGTCATCGGCACGAACTTAACGGGTGCCTTTTTAGGAAGCCGTGAAGCGATTAAGTACTTCGTGGAAAACGATATCAAGGGAAATGTCATCAATATGTCCAGTGTGCATGAGATGATTCCGTGGCCGTTATTTGTCCACTATGCAGCTAGTAAAGGCGGAATTAAGCTGATGTCTGAAACGTTGGCTTTGGAATACGCGCCGAAGGGCATTCGCGTCAACAATATCGGGCCAGGTGCGATCAACACGCCAATCAATGCTGAAAAATTCGCTGACCCTAAACAGAAAGCGGATGTAGAAAGCATGATTCCGATGGGATATATCGGCGAACCGGAGGAAATCGCAGCAGTAGCGGTGTGGCTTGCTTCGAAGGAATCCAGCTACGTCACAGGTATTACGCTGTTTGCAGACGGCGGAATGACGAAATATCCTTCCTTCCAGGCAGGCCGCGGTTAAACATAAAAAGCGACCCAGACATGACATCTGGATCGCTTTTTTTATTAGGCGCGTTTTTTCTTAACAAGCGCTGCTACAGATAAAATAATGGCAGCCGCGGACAGCACAATCGCTGTAATGTCTAGAGCTGAAGAACCTGCGTTTTCAGAATCATCTTCTGTTTTCGTGGCGCCGTGCTCATCTGTCACTTGTTTTGCAGAAGTGATCTTTGTAATGGAGTGAGGTGTATCGGCATTCTCGTCACCTGTCCATTCAACAATGCTGCCGTCCTTATAATATTGATATGCGTCCCAAGCGGCTTCCTCCGCTTTGTCAGGGTTTTTTGCAACAAAGGTAAACTGCTGGAACTGTCCTTCCTGAATACCGCCGCCAGTCGCTTCCCACGTCACGGACACTGATTTGTCATCATGTTTTTGGGTGGAAACCTTCCAGCCTGGAATTGGCTCGTACTGCTGGAATTCAACATCCTTCGGCATTTTGAGGACAACCTTCGTTGTCGGTTGATTTTTCTCGGAAGGAACCTTCATTGTATACGTTTCCCAAGAGCCTGCAGCAGATTCAGCCGGTTTTACAGAAACATGCGCGCTGGCAGGAGCCGTAAAGAATAAGAGAGAGCCGACAATAGCCGGACATAGTGTCAATGCGATTTTTTTCAACAACGTAAACACTCCTTTAATTGGTCTTTGTAAACATGATATTGATTTCGTTAAAGTCACCGGTCAGTCCGTGGACTTTGATCTTCCAGTTTCCCTTCTCATTAATGGACAGGTTTTCATCCTGGAAGACGCCTTTTGTTTTCTCTTTTAATTGAAACGTGCTTTTGTTTTCGCTGCCTGACAGCCCTGTTTTATAAATGGTTAACGTGATTTGCTGGATGTTTTTCACCGGATCTCCGTTATGGTCGGTGACTCGCAGCTCAAAAACATTTTTCCCGGGCTGGTTTGGGCTGATGCTGAGTGAAACGCTTTGTCCGTTCTCAATCGCTTTGGTTTGGTAGAACGGTTCCGGCTGCGGCTCAGGCGGGCTTGGCAGGCTTGTAAACACGGCAGCCGTGATCAATACAGCAATGCCGATTGCCCACTCCGCTTTCAACGTTCGGCTGATTCCTGTGCGGCGCTGCTTTCTGGTGAGAAGAAAATGAATCGCGCCTAAAACCAGCATGAAAACAAACAACCCGCTTTTCACTAAAAGTGCTTGGCCATACGCTGTATGGAACAGTGAATCCATTGAACGAATGATGAAAAATCCATTGAGCAAGCCTGAAAACAAAATGACGCCGACTGCAGTGAGTGCCCATGGGGAGAACCGGCTTACCGTTTCCCATGCGAGCGTTTTGTCAGGCTGCCTCCATTCTTTTGAGAGCAGCAAAACGAGTGCCGCGATTCCGCCGACCCAGATGGAAGCGGAAGATAAATGAAGGAAATCCATCAAAATGCCCACTGTTTTTTCTTCAACGACAGCCGCATGTCCTGTAAACGCCTTGGCAAGCAGGAGACCGAAAAAGAAAATGAGCGGCGCAGTCCAATAGCCAAAAGATGAAAAGCGGTTTTTCCGTATTGCAGGGATTACAGACAGTGCGAGCAGCACGAACAGTGCGGCCTGTATAATCCAAATAGAGCCGCCTGCTGTCTCAAACAGTGTTTCTCTGAGGTAGCCCGGCTGGAATGCGCTGCCCCAGCCACCGCCTGCGTTCGCTTTTGTTTGAATCGGAAGCTGAAGCAAAAGCGCCAGACCCAGTGCTGCGATCGAGACGATCAGGATACGTCTCGTCCGTTTCACGAGCTTTTCTGGTTTCCCTTTATACCAGAAAAGATGGAAGAAAACCGTTCCGATAAACAGAGATAAGGCTGTATACAGAATCGCGCGATCTGCGGCTGTTCCCGGATTCAGCGCTGAAACGGATGCTTTTTGGCTGCTGAATCCGCCATCCGCTTTCCCGATACTGAACGGAATGACGCCGGAAACCGGATGCCCGTCCGCGGATACCGCATTCCATTCCGCTCTGTACACATCATGAGGCAGATTCTTTTTTAGCTTCACTGTCATGATGTGATTGTTGTCTTTTTTGATTTCCGTCTTATCCATATCCACCCGGTCGCCGTTTGAATTATAGACTTTAATGTAATGAAACCCTTCTTCAACTGGTTCATTAAATTCAATCTCCACCTGTGCAGGCGCGGTTTTTAATTCGCTGTTTTCCCCAGGTGAGGATTTGACAATATAGGCGTGAGCAAAGCTTGTTTTCGGCAGGAAAACAAGAAAAAGCAGCAGAATGATCCACCATCTGTTTCGCTTCATCACTCAGACACCACCTTCCGCTGTATGTGTTGTGTTATTTCTTGGTGCAGGTGCAGCGTTTCTTTCTGTCTTTAAGCATGTCTTCCAGCGCTTGGTCGAAAGTGCGGACGGCGCCTCCGAATCCTTTTTGAAATCGTTCGGCATGATCGATCGTCGCAAACGGAATGGCCTGCGGCTGGCAGCAGTGCAGGTTCAATTCAGCATTTACGACGAAATAAGCCGAACCGGCACTGACGGTTGTGTGTAACAGAAAATCTCTGCAAATCAAGTGTGAAACCTCTTCCGTTTTATCGGCGTAACGCAAAAATGCACAATGTGCGCAGCATAGCTGTTCAATGTCTTGGTTTACCGTAATCAGCTGAACCGAATGAGCTTGATTGACGGGCTTCAAGCAATAGCTGCACATATGATCTGTTTGAGGTGTTCGGACGGGAAGCGTGATACCGCCGGCTGTTTTAATGACTTGATTTGACTGAACCAGCTGATTGACATCTCTATATACCGTCATTTCCGAAACGCCGAACCTTGCGCTGATGTCAGAAATTCTAAGCGAGCCTTCTTCTTTCAGCCACTTCAGTATGTGTTGCTGTCTATTAATCGGAAGCATTCATACACCCTCTTCATTAAGATCTATTTAAGCGTAGAGGATTTTAGAGACGGAGACAAGTAAGTGGATGATAAAAAATGTGAAAATGTGTTGAACAGCAACAAAACGTAACAGAAGGGACTCTGGTATAATAGACAGATGGAATAGAAAGTGAGGAATACCCTATGAAAGAAACACCATGCCCGAACTGCGGCAAACCTTTGACAGGCGACATGGTCAGATCATCAAATGTGCCTTGTCAATTTCGCTGCGGCCACTGCCGGGAACGGCTTTATGAATATAAAGTTTCAGCTCCGATTATGCTGGTATCATTATCGGCTATCGTGCTGCTCATTTATCTTTTGATGCTCCTCCGCAATGCGGCAGGCTCAGTGCTGCCAGCTGTACAGCACGTGCCGATGGCTGTATTTGCGCTTGTATGCGCGTATCCCGTTTTTATTGTGAGTGAGCGGATGATTGCAAAGTACGTGATTCAAAACGGCAGCATTATTTATAGAGGAAAGAGAAAAGGCTCCTGATATCAGGAGCCTTTTTATTTTTAAAAAATTGTCACAGTCATGTGCCAAAGTCCTCTTTACTTTCAATTGTATAGGGGCTGTAAGCGTTTTAACATAGAGTCAAAGGGAAGGCATCATTCTCTAAACATATCTTTGTATCTTATAGCGACAAACAAAACAGGGAGGGTTTATATATGCAGCAGCAAGAACAGCAGCAAGGCGGCATGAAAGTGAAAGTGCAGCGCTTTGGGAGTTATTTGAGCGGAATGATCATGCCGAACATCGGCGCGTTTATCGCGTGGGGCATCATTACCGCGTTGTTTATTCCGGCAGGATGGTTTCCAAATGAACAGCTGAATACGCTTGTCAGCCCGATGATCACGTATTTACTGCCGCTTTTGATAGCGTATACAGGCGGAAAAATGATTTACGACCACCGCGGCGGAGTCGTCGGGGCGACAGCGGCAATCGGGGTGATTGTCGGGTCAGATATTCCAATGTTTCTAGGCGCAATGATTATGGGGCCGCTTGGCGGATACCTCATTAAACAAACTGATAAATTGTTCAAGGATAAAGTCAGACAAGGCTTTGAAATGCTGATCAACAACTTTACAGCAGGGATTGTCGGCGCGGCTTTAACGATTTCCGCGTTTTACGCCATCGGCCCGGTTGTCCTGACACTAAACAAATTGCTGGCGGCTGGTGTGGAAGTCATTGTACACGCGAATTTACTGCCGGTAGCCAGTGTTTTTGTAGAACCGGCGAAAGTGTTGTTCCTCAACAACGCCATTAACCATGGAATCTTAAGCCCGATCGGAATCGAGCAAGCATCTCAAACAGGAAAATCAATTTTGTTTTTAGTGGAAGCAAACCCTGGACCGGGGCTCGGCATTTTGCTGGCGTACATGTTCTTCGGTAAGGGATCTTCAAAATCAACGGCTCCCGGTGCGGCGATCATCCATTTCTTCGGCGGGATTCACGAGATTTATTTCCCGTACATTTTGATGAAACCGGCCCTGATTCTCGCAGCCATTGCCGGCGGAGCAAGCGGACTTTTAACGTTCACGATCTTTAATGCCGGACTTGTCGCAGCGGCGTCACCGGGAAGCATTATCGCATTGATGGCGATGACGCCAAGAGGAGGCTATTTCGGCGTATTGGCGGGTGTATTGGTCGCTGCAGCTGTATCGTTCATCGTATCAGCAGTGATCCTGAAATCCTCAAAAGCAAGTGAAGAAGACCTGGCTGCCGCAACAGAAAAAATGCAGTCCATGAAGGGGAAGAAAAGCCAAGCAGCCGCTGCTTTAGAGGCGGAACAAACCAAAGCGGAGGAAGCGTCTGAGCTGTCTCCTGAAAGCGTAAACAAAATAATCTTTGCGTGTGATGCGGGAATGGGATCAAGTGCCATGGGGGCATCCATCTTAAGAAACAAAGTGAAAAAAGCAGAGCTTGACATCAGTGTGACCAACACGGCCATTAACAATCTGCCAAGCGATGCGGATATTGTCATCACCCACAAAGATTTAACAGACCGCGCGAAAGCAAAGCTGCCGAACGCGACACACATATCAGTGGATAACTTCTTAAACAGCCCGAAATACGATGAGCTGATTGAAAAGCTGAAAAAGTAATCTTATAGAAAGAGAGTGATACTCATGCAAGTACTCGCAAAGGAAAATATTAAACTCAATCAAACGGTATCATCAAAAGAAGAGGCCATCAAATTGGCAGGCCAGACGCTGATTGACAACGGCTATGTGACAGAGGATTACATTAACAAAATGTTTGAACGTGAAGAAACGTCTTCTACGTTTATGGGGAATTTCATTGCCATTCCACACGGCACAGAAGAAGCGAAAAGCGAGGTGCTTCACTCTGGAATCTCAATCATACAAATTCCAGACGGTGTTGAGTACGGAGAAGGCAACACGGCAAAAGTGGTATTCGGCATTGCGGGTAAAAATAATGAGCATTTAGACATTTTGTCTAACATCGCCATTATCTGCTCAGAAGAAGAAAACATTGAACGCCTGATCTCCGCTAAAAGTGAAGAAGATTTGATCGCCATTTTCAACGAGGTGAACTGACATGATCGCCTTACATTTCGGTGCGGGGAATATCGGGAGAGGGTTTATCGGCGCGCTGCTTCACCACTCTGGCTATGATGTGGTGTTTGCGGATGTAAACGACACGATGGTCAGCCTCCTCAATGAAAAAAAAGAATACACAGTCGAACTGGCAGAAGAAGGACGTTCATCAGAGGTCATTGGCCCGGTCAGCGCGATTAACAGCGGCAGCCAGCCGGAGGAGCTGTACCGGCTGATTAATGAGGCTTCGCTCATCACAACAGCTGTCGGCCCGAATGTGCTGAAGCTGATTGCTCCATCTATCGCAGAAGGTTTAAGACAGAGAAACGCTGCCAACACACTGAATATCATTGCGTGCGAAAATATGATTGGCGGAAGCAGCTTCTTAAAGAAAGAGATATACAGCCATTTAACGGAAGCAGAGCAGGAATCCGTCAGTGAAACGGTAGGTTTCCCGAATTCTGCCGTTGACCGGATCGTGCCGATTCAGCATCATGAAGACCCGCTGAAAGTATCGGTTGAACCATTTTTCGAATGGGTCATTGATGAATCAGGCTTTAAAGGGAAAACACCAGTCATAAACGGCGCGCTGTTTGTTGATGATTTAACGCCGTACATCGAACGGAAGCTGTTTACGGTCAATACCGGACACGCGGTGACAGCGTATGTCGGCTATCAGCGCGGATTGAAAACAGTCAAAGAAGCAATTGATCATCCGGAAATCCGCCGTGTCGTTCATTCGGCGCTGCTTGAAACTGGTGACTATCTCGTTAAATCGTATGGCTTTAAGCAAACTGAACACGAACAATATATCAAAAAAATCATCGGGCGCTTTGAAAATCCTTTCATTTCGGACGATGTGACCCGCGTAGCGAGATCGCCTCTCAGAAAATTGGGAGAGAATGATAGACTCGTAGGCCCGGCAAAGAAAATAAAAGAGCCGAACGCACTGGCGGAAGGAATTGCCGCAGCCCTGCGCTTCGATTTCACCGGTGACCCTGAAGCGGTTGAACTGCAGGCGCTGATCGAAGAAAAAGGATACAGCGGCGTACTGCAAGAGGTGTGCGGCATTCAGTCCCACGAACCGCTGCACGCCATTGTTTTAAAGAAACTCAATCAATAACCAACCACCACCCGTGACACAACGTCACGGGCTTTTTTTACAATCTCGCCATCTAGTATAATAGAAAACGCTTACAATAACAGGGGGAGGAGAATGACGATGAAACAATTCGAGATTGCGGCAATACCGGGAGACGGAGTAGGAAAAGAGGTTGTAGCGGCTGCTGAAAAAGTGCTTCATACAGCGGCTGAGGTGCACGGGGGTTTGTCATTCTCATTCACGGCTTTTCCATGGAGCTGTGATTATTACTTGGAGCACGGCAAAATGATGCCCGAAGATGGAATACATACGCTTACTCAATTTGAAGCCGTTTTCTTGGGAGCCGTCGGAAATCCGAAGCTGGTTCCCGATCATATTTCGTTATGGGGGCTGCTGCTGAAAATACGGAGGGAGCTTGAGCTTTCCATTAATATGAGACCCGCCAAACAAATGGCGGGCATTACGTCGCCGCTTTTGCATCCAAATGATTTTGACCTCGTGGTGATTCGCGAGAACAGTGAGGGTGAATACAGTGAAGTCGGCGGGCGCATTCATAAAGGCGATGATGAAATCGCCATCCAGAATGCCGTGTTTACAAGAAAAGCGACAGAACGTGTCATGCGCTTTGCCTTCGAATTGGCGAAAAAACGGCGCGGCCATGTGACAAGTGCGACAAAGTCTAACGGCATTTATCACGCGATGCCGTTTTGGGATGAAGTCTTTCAGCAGACGGCCGCTGAGTATAGCGGAATCGAAACGTCATCCCAGCATATTGATGCGCTGGCCGCTTTTTTTGTGACGCGTCCGGAAACGTTTGATGTTATTGTGGCGAGTAACTTGTTCGGTGATATTTTAACCGACATCAGCTCGAGCCTGATGGGAAGCATCGGCATTGCGCCTTCTGCGAACATCAATCCATCCGGCAAATATCCATCCATGTTTGAACCGGTTCACGGCTCAGCTCCTGACATTGCCGGACAGGGCCTTGCCAATCCAATCGGCCAGATTTGGACAGCGAAGCTGATGCTGGACCACTTCGAGGAGGAAGAACTGGGGGCGAAAATTCTGGATGTAATGGAGCAAGTAACTGCCGACGGCATCAAAACACGCGACATTGGGGGGCAAAGCACAATGGCTGAGGTCACTGATGAAATCTGTGCGCGTTTAAGAAAGCTCTGATGAAACAGGCCGGGGAAGTTGGCTGCCCCGGCCTGTCCATTTCCTTACGAAAATTTCCCCAAAAGTCTAACCAAGCTGATCCAAATGCTGTATAATAATTTGGAATTCTTAGGAAAGCACTGGGTGAAGGAAGTTGAATGCAAAAACAATCACGTTAAAGAAAAAAATAAAAATCAAATGGATCGTTGTACTCAGTATCGTTATGATTGCAGCTCTCATTTTTACGATCAGATTGGTGTTTTACAAGCCCTTTCTCGTTGAAGGCTCATCGATGGCCCCAACGCTTAAAGATTCAGAAAGAATTCTGGTTGACAAAGCAGTCAAATGGACTGGCGGGTTTCATAGAGGCGACATCATAGTCATTCATGACAAAATGAGCGGCCGCTCTTTTGTCAAACGTTTAATCGGTTTGCCTGGTGACAGCATCAAAATGAAGAATGATCAGCTATACATAAATGATAAAAAGGTGGAAGAACCGTACTTAAAGGAACAGAAACAAGAGGTCGAAAAGTCGGGTGGAACCTTAACAGGCGACTTCGAAGTTGAGGTGCCTTCCGGTAAATATTTTGTAATGGGAGATAACCGTCTCAATTCACTAGATAGCAGAAATGGAATGGGCATGCCTTCTGAGGAAGATATCATCGGTACTGAATCTCTCGTCTTTTATCCATTCGGTGAGATGAGACAGGCAAAATAAAACGCAATGCAAAAAGTACATGGAACGTATGACGGCACTGATAAAAAAGCGCCGTGCACGTTTAAAAAAATGATGATGAAGCAGGGCGGAGACGTTTTTCCGCCCCGTTTTTTATGATGGAAAGCGTTTTGAAGAAAAGGGCCCTGTCGAAATAAACAGAATCAGGATTGGCGAAGCCGTGAAGCGCATCAAATTGATAAATCTTCAGATGGGCATGCTGTTTCTCCTGAAGTTTTTTGATCAGAAGCGCCACGTCAAACGATGGCTCATAAGAAGGGAAAAACAATAGGACCGGGCAGGCTGGCACGTGGTGAAGAGAATCACGTATCCGGGAACCGTAATAACAAACAGTTCCGCTTACCTCGGGCATACTGCTGCATTTCCATGCGATGGTAGCCCCTACGCTGAATCCAATCACAAAGATGTGCCGTCCGGCATTTTGCCTGATCACATTCTGGATGATGGTTTCTCCCGTTTTCAGCCGTTCATGTTTTGTAAATTGTTCGTATGCCGTTTTTTCCTCTAGCAGTGTGTAGACTTCTTCCGGTTCGAGCAAGTTGGGCGTCAGCACGTCATATCCAGCCATGTTGATCAGCCGGGCCATCTTTTTCATATGGCTGTTTACACCGTATATTTCGTGGACAAGAATGACAAGCGGTTTTGGGGACATAACGGCCTCCTTTTGTGTTTTTTCCATTATATCCTATCGTTACGCTTTAGGCTGATATATAATGGTCAAAAAAAGGAGATATACAATGAACCCATTATCTTTGCCTCACCGCTACCCGTTTTTATTTATTGATGGCGTGACGGATAGCGAGCCCGGCAAACACGCGGCAGCTTATAAACGAATTAGTGAGAATGACTGGTTTATCACTGATGCCCAAACAGAAATGCCGTTTTCACTTGTGATTGAAGCGCTAGCGCAAACTGCTGCTTTTACAGGGATTACAGATGAGAACAGCTTGGGGTTATTGTCTTCGGTGAAGAAAGCGGAAAAGCTGGGAGCGGCTGTGCCTGGTGACCGGCTTGATCTTACGTTTGAAATCACGCGCAATCGGCGCGGATTTGTGTTTGGACATGCCAAGGCGTCAGTAGGAGAGCAGCCTGTTGCTGAAGCTGAAATCGGCATCTATATTGAAAAATGAAAAAAACCCTTCACAACATTTTGTGAGGGGTTCTATTTTGTGTCGTAATCCCGTTCGCTTTGAGAGTCATCTCTTTGCTGGCGTTTGTGTTTTTCATCATTCATATTTTCCTTCAGCTCTTCATTAGGAATTGGATCGGTTAAGTCGTTGTGCTCAGGATTTTCATTTGGTTTGTTTTGCTGTTTTCTTTCTTTCATGTTTGATCACCTCACCGTTTGTTTTCCTCTTATCAGTTCACCTCAAACATGGGAAATCGCTTTTTTGTCCCGCTGGGTATAATGTATTAGAATAGAGAGAAGCACAACAAAAAGATAAAGAGAGGTACATATATGTCTGTTCAAAGAGAAGATGTAGATATCAAGCTGATCGCAATTGATATGGATGGAACATTGCTGAACGACGAGCAGCTGATCTCGGAGGAAAACCGCAAAGCCATTCGTGAAGCGGAGGATAAAGGTGTGTATGTGGTAATCAGCACGGGCCGGACGCTGATGACGTGCCGGGAGCTGGCCGAGTCGCTGAATCTGTCATCCTTTCTAATCACGGCAAACGGCAGTGAAATCTGGGACTCGGATTTTAATTTGGTGGAACGGAAGCTGCTCCATACAGACCATATTCAAATGATGTGGGATTTGCGGAATAAACACAACACCAATTTCTGGGCTTCTACCGTGAACAAAGTATGGAGAGGCGAGTTTCCGGAAAACATTACGGATCATGAATGGCTCAAATTCGGCTTTGACATCGAGGATGACGACATCCGAAACGAAGTGCTGGAGGAGCTGAAAAAAAACAAAGAGCTCGAAATCACAAATTCAAGTCCGACAAACATTGAAGTCAACGCGCTCGGCATCAACAAAGCGGCAGCCCTTGCCAAGGTTACGGAAAAACTCGGCTTTGCGATGGAGAATGTGATGGCGATGGGCGACAGCCTCAATGACATCGCGATGATTAAAGAAGCGGGTCTGGGCGTCGCAATGGGCAATGCGCAAGACATCGTGAAAGAAACGGCTGATTGGATCACGGATACAAATATTGAGGATGGTGTCGCTAAGGCGATTCGCCATTGGGTACTATAAAAAAAAGAGAGTCCTAAGACGGACTCTCTTTTTTGGTTTGGCAGGTTTTCTTCTGGGACCATGGTAGGTTTTCTGACAAAAGTATTTCACAAACTAATATGCTTGACTTATAATGAAATAAAGTTCAAAAATTCGGAATAGTCGTTCCGGATTTCGGGACAATAAATACATAAAGCATATCGTTTGCTTTGGCAGGAGGGATTCTGTGTTTCAAATTGATTTAAACTGTGATTTAGGAGAAAGCTTCGGAGCCTACAAGATAGGCCTTGACCAAGATATTTTAGAGTATGTGACATCAGCGAATATCGCATGCGGATTTCATGCTGGAGATCCTAGTGTGATGCGAAAAACCGTCACGCTTGCAGCAGAAAGAGGCGTGAAAATCGGCGCGCATCCGGGCTTGCCGGATTTACTCGGTTTTGGGCGCCGCAATATGGCGATTTCACCTGAGGAAGCGTATGATCTTGTCATTTATCAAATTGGCGCGCTCTCTGGCTTTCTAAAAGCAGAGGGACTTCACATGCAGCACGTCAAGCCGCATGGTGCTTTATACAATATGGCGGCAGTCGATCAAAAACTGTCGGATGCGATCGCGAAAGCTGTCTATAAGGTTGATCCCGGCCTGATTCTTTTCGGTCTTGCTGAGAGCGAGCTTGTAAAAGCGGGAGAACGGATCGGACTTCAGACCGCAAATGAAGTGTTCGCCGACAGAACATACCAATCGGACGGCACGCTGACACCGCGCTCCCAGCCGGACGCACTCATTGAAAGTGATGATGCCGCCGTCACCCAGGTCATCAAAATGGTGAAAGAAGGGGCGGTCAAATCTCAGCAAGGACATGATGTGTCATTAAAAGCAGATACAGTCTGTATTCATGGAGATGGAGCCCATGCGCTGACATTTGCCCGAAAAATCAGAAAAGAGCTTAAGGCGGCAGGAATTGAAGTGACAGCTATTTCAGAACAGAAGTCGACATAAAGGAGGAACAATAGATGGAGCAGGAGAAAAAAACAGCAGGAAAAAAAGCGGGCAGCTGGTCATTGCTGATGGGCGCTGCCTTTTTAATGGCAACCTCAGCAATCGGACCGGGTTTCCTCACCCAAACTGCAACTTTCACAAACACACTCGCGGCAAGCTTCGGTTTTGTCATCTTAATCTCTATTATTTTAGATATTTTTGCCCAAACCAATGTGTGGCGCATCATCGCAGTTTCTGGAAAACGCGGTCAGGAAATTGCGAATATGGTGCTTCCGGGACTGGGGTATTTCATCGCCATTCTCGTCGTGCTTGGCGGGCTTGCCTTTAATATTGGGAATATCGGAGGTGCCGGGCTGGGGCTTCAGGTGCTGTTCGGCATTAAACCGGAAACAGGCGCATTGATCAGCGCTGTTATCGCCATTTTGATTTTTGTCATTAAAGAAGCGGGAAAAGCGATGGACCGTTTTACGCAAATCGCGGGCTTTGCCATGATCATCCTAACGCTGTATGTCGCAATCACGTCTGCACCGCCAGTCGGACATGCTGTGGCGAACACGTTTGTCCCTGAACACATCAGTATTTTTGCTATTGTTACACTGGTGGGCGGAACTGTCGGCGGATATATCACATTTGCCGGGGGACACCGTTTGCTGGATGCAGGCATTAAAGGGAAGGAATCCATTCCCCAAGTAACAAAAAGCTCGGTTGTCGGCATTTTAATTACCTCTGTCATGCGGATCGCTCTTTTCCTTGCGGTGCTTGGCGTTGTTTCAAAAGGCCTGCATATCGATGAAAGCAACCCTGCGGCTTCAGTCTTCAAGCTTGCTGCTGGAAATGTCGGTTATAAAATTTTCGGATTGATCATGTGGTCTGCGGCCATTACATCTGTGATTGGAGCAGCCTATACATCTGTTTCGTTTTTCAAAACCTTTTCTCCAAAAATTGAAAAGAATTCACGCGGCATTATTATCGGATTTATTGTGATTTCTACGTTAGCTTTTGTCACAATCGGACAGCCTGCGAAGATCCTCGTCCTTGTCGGATCGCTGAACGGCTTGATTTTGCCGATTGCACTCGGAACACTGCTTGTTGCCGCCTACAAGAAAAACATTGTTGGTGATTATAAGCATCCGCTATGGCTGACAAGCACAGGCGCGCTTGTAGTGATTGTAATGGCAGTTATGGGAATTTACACGTTATGTACACAACTTCCTCAATTGTGGAGCTGATATAAGTGGAGCAATTAAACAAAATGGCGCCAAAAGATGTACGCGCCCTGATACGAGAGGGAAAAATAAACGGGCCGACCGCAGGCATGTCCGGCGGCTATGCCCAAGCGAATCTTGTGGTTTTGAAGAAAGATCTTGCTTTTGATTTCCTGCTGTTTTGCCAGCGAAATCAAAAGCCCTGCCCTGTGCTCGATGTGACTGAAACGGGTTCGCCTGTGCCGTCTCTGGCTGCGCCGGATGCTGATATCAGAACGGACTTTCCGAAATACCGTATTTACAGGCACGGTATCTTAACGGAAGAAGTATCTGATATTACGCCATACTGGGAGGACGATTTTGTCGGCTTTCTGATCGGATGCAGCTTCTCCTTTGAACAGGCACTGATCAACAATGGGATAGCGGTCCGGCATATTGATGAGGGGACAAATGTCCCGATGTATCAAACGAATATCGATTGTGTTCCGGCGGGGGCGTTTCACGGACGGATGGTTGTCAGCATGAGACCGGTTCCTGAACGGCTGGCTGTACGTGCCGCGCAAGTGACCTCGCGTTTTCCGGCTGTGCACGGAGGGCCGATCCATATCGGCAATCCGGGAGCAATCGGCATTCGCAATCTGGACAAACCGGATTTCGGAGATGCCGTTTCCATTCGTGAAGGCGAGGTTCCTGTTTTTTGGGCATGCGGAGTGACACCGCAAGCCGTGGCTATGAATGTAAAACCTGAAATGGTCATCACACATGCGCCGGGGCATATGCTCATCACAGATATTCGAGACGAGTCGCTTGCGGTGCTGTAACCTCTCGTCATCCTGATGAACGAGAATTAAAAGAGGTGAGAAAGATGACTGTACGATATCAAATCGAACAGCTCGGTGATTCTGCAATGATGATCCGATTCGGAGAAGAAATCAACGAACAGGTCAACGGCATTGTCCATGCCGCGGCCGCTTATATAGAAGAACAGCCATTTCCGGGATTCATTGAATGTATCCCGGCTTTTACAAGTCTAACCGTATTTTATGATATGTATGAAGTGTACAAGCATTTGCCTCGGGGTATAAGCTCACCTTTTGAGAAGGTCAAGCGCGATGTCGAAGAGCGGCTGGTAGAAATAGCTGAAGACTATGAGGTCAACCGCCGTATTGTGGAAATTCCCGTCTGCTATGGCGGTGAATTCGGGCCTGATTTAGAAGAGGTGGCGAAGATCAATCAGCTGTCACCGGAGGAAGTGATCGACATTCATACAAGCGGTGAATATGTGGTGTATATGCTCGGATTCGCGCCTGGTTTTCCTTTTCTAGGCGGGATGTCAAAACGCATTGCAGCTCCGCGAAAATCATCGCCAAGACCGTCGATTCCCGCAGGTTCGGTCGGTATTGCGGGATTGCAGACAGGTGTTTATCCGATTTCAACGCCGGGCGGCTGGCAGCTGATCGGCAAAACGCCGCTGGCGCTTTTCCGGCCGCAGGAAAATCCGCCGACATTGCTGCGGGCGGGAGATACTGTGAAATTCGTTCGCATCTCAGAAGAAGACTATCACGCCTATAAGGAGGAGTCCAATTGAGCATGAAAGTATTAAAGCCCGGACTGCTCACAACGGTTCAGGATATAGGCAGAACGGGTTACCAAAAATACGGCGTTTTGGCCAGCGGCGCCATGGACACGGTTTCGCTGCGCATTGCCAATTTGCTGATCGGAAACGGCGAAAATGAAGCAGGTCTCGAAATAACGATGATGGGGCCGGGTCCGTCGTTTCATTTTGCAAAAACGACGCTGATTGCGGTGACAGGGGCGGACTTCACGCTGCGTATTAATGACGAGGAAGCGCCTTTATGGAAGCCTGTGCTCGTCAAGGAAAACAGCACGGTCAGCTTTGGCCCCTGCAAGCTCGGCAGCCGTGCTTATGTAGCCGCAGCCGGCGGCATCAATGTGCCTGCCGTTATGGAAAGTAAAAGCACATACGTCAGAGCAGGCATCGGCGGACTTCATGGCAGAGCGCTTCAAAAAGAAGATGAACTGTCTATTGGAGAGATGTCAGCTCTTTCGCAAACCATCCTTTCCCGTTTAAGTCTGCAGCTTGAAAAACAGGGATTTGCAGCACCGAAGTGGTCGGTCAGCCGCAGCAGATTTCTGCCGCTGAAGAAGAATCCCATCATTCGGGTGCTGGAAGGAAAGCAATTCGCCTTTTTCACAGAAGAATCAAAAACGCGTTTTTATCAAGAAACATTTCGTGTCACGCCGCAATCCGACCGTATGGGCTACAGGCTCAAAGGAGAGCCGCTCGAACTGAAAGCCCCGCTTGAGATGGTGTCAGAAGCGGTTTCGTTTGGAACAGTTCAGGTGCCGCCTGACGGCAACCCGATTATCCTGCTTGCAGACCGGCAGACGACTGGCGGCTATCCGAGGATCGCGCACATCATATCCGCTGATCTTCCGATTGTTTCTCAAATCATGCCGGGCGAGCACGTCCAGTTTGAGCCTGTGTCCCTTCAGGAGGCAGAAGTACTTGCGGTAGAACGGGAACAGCATATAAAAGAACTGAAAACGAGAATGAAGATGGAATGGCTGACATAGCAAAGGGGATGAAGGATGCAGAATAAAAATAAAACCGTAGTGAAATCTATGGCGCTGCTTAATTTGTTTTTGCATAAACCAAGCCTAACCTTAAGTGAACTGGTGGCGCTGTCAGGAATGCCGAAGACCTCTGTTCACCGGATGGTCAGCTCCTTGGAGGAAATGGGGTTCCTCAGTCGGGATGCGTCCGGCGCTTATTCGCTGGGGTTGGTGTTTTTGGAATTCGGACAGCTTGTCGCTGACAGGCTGGATATCAGAAAAATAGCGAAACCCGTGATGGAAGAGCTGTGCCGGGAAGTGGACGAGGCCGTGCAGTTGATCATGAGGGACGGCAATGAAGCGATATACGTTGAGAAAATAGAAGGAACACAGACTGTACGGCTGTATACGGCAATCGGCAGGCGTTCCCCACTGTATGCGGGAGCGTGCGCCAGAAGCATTCTGTCCTTTCTTCCCCGTGAAGAAATCGAAGCATACATCAAACAAACCGAACTCATTTCAATTGGCTCCGGAACGATTACCGATCCCGAAAAACTGCTTCAGGAAATTGATGCCTCTGTTCAAAATGGCTTTACTGTCAGCTATTCAGAGCTCGAAAACTATACGGCGGCGATCGGCGCCCCGATTTTTAACCATAAGCGCCAGGTGACAGCCGGCATTAGCATCGCAGGCTTTGAAGCGAGATTTACAGAAGACAGGCTGCCCTATTTAACAGAAAAGGTGAAGGACGCCGCTTTACAGATTTCAAGAAAAATAGGATATACATAAGTAGCCAATCTTTACTCTGCTGCGTACATTAACGTATCGACGTTCAGGAGTGGAGGAAAGAACATGGTGCTTCGATATACAGCTCTGGGCGATTCCTTGACGACAGGGAGAGGCTCCGGGCTGTTTTCACCCGGCTTCGTCCATCGTTTTGGAGACATGATGTCAGCTGACTTGAAAACAAAAACGGCAATAGCCCTATTTGCCAGATCAGGCCTGAATACAGAGGAGATTTTGGGACTCCTGTCATATTCCTATGTGCAAAAATGCATTCGAGATGCTGATATGATAACGATCACAGGCTGCGGAAACGATCTTATCGATTCGGTCTTAGCCTACCAAACCTCTAAGGATGAAACAATTTTCAGCCGTGTATCCGCCCATTGCCATGAGAATTTTGAAAAGATGATTGCCAAGATCGCCGAGATCAAAGGAGAAAACCCTTCCCCGTACGCCATCCGTGTGTTCAACTTATACAACCCGTTTCCCGGCATTGAAATCGCCGGCAAATGGATCACATCCTTCAATTCACATTTAGCAACACTTGCATCAGCACCCCATGTCAAAATCGCGGATGCCTACAGCATCTTCAAAGGCAAGGAGCAGGAATACCTGTCCTTTGACGGTGTCCATCCGAACAGCAAAGGCTATCAAGCGATGGCTGAAGCCGTTCACAAGTTAGGCTATAAAGAATTGTCAGTTTCATAGAAAACGCGCCTCATGACAGGCGCGTTTTTTATGTGTGATCGAAATATTAAAAGAAACTTAAAATTCCCTTTCTTCTGTTCTACATCCCCAAAAAGTGCGCTAGAATAATGGAGGGCGTAGGCAAATATAGCCATAACGTTCAATATTTCGTATATAAGGAAGGATGGTCCTTTTGTTTCGCATTGTTAAAATGTCCTTTGCGGTTATCATTATTTTATTGGCGCTTATTGCTTTTAAATATACGGAACACACCTCTGTTATCCAATCGGTTATGCTTGTTTTCCTTGGTGCAGTCATGTTTATGCAGGGGCTTGAAGAACGCAAAAAAGAAAATGACGGCTCAGGCGCTTTTAATATTTATACCGCCGTTTTTGTATGGTCTGTCTCCCTTATCGGTTTTACACTTCATATTATATAAATCTATTACACATCCTGAAAATGCTCGACCGTCGGGAACGGGGTATAGAACCGATGAAGCAAGGCTTTCCACTCTTGATACTCTGAAGAACCGCGAAAGCCTTCCGTATGGTCCTCAAGTGTTTCCCACTCCACAAGAAGCAGATATTTATGCGTTTCCTCCATGCATTTTGATAACGAGTGAGTGATATAGCCCTTCATGCCGGAAATGATCGGCGCCGCTTGCCGGAACGCCGCCTCAAACTCTTGTTCAAGCCCTTCTTTAATGTGAAGCATTGCTGCCTCTCTGACCATGCTATCCCTTCTTTCTGTCTTTTCAAATAGTCTACAGCAAACGATAGGAGATTTCTGCAAAATCGGTGAACTTTTCCTTCATTTTCAAAAAAATCTTGCACGCACCAATTCAATTAAGAGAAAATAACAAGTGGAAGGCAGGGGAAAGTCATGTTAAAAAAGTGTATTCTACTAGTATTTCTATGCGTCGGGTTGATTGGATTGATCGGATGCTCCAAAACAGATTCACCAGAGGATCGCATGGAAGCATTCGTGAAACAGTGGAACGATCAGCAATTCGATGACATGTATCAAAGCCTGACTAAAGATGTCAAAAAAGAAATCTCCAAAAAAGATTTCGTCAACAGGTATAAAGCCATCTATGAGCAGGCCGGCGTAAAAAATTTGAAAGTCACTGCGGGAGAAGTAGATAAGGACGATCAAGACAACAAGACGATGAAACATATCCCGTATAAAGTCAGCATGAACACAAATGCCGGCAAAGTCAGCTTCAAGAATACTGCTGTGCTGAAATTAGAAAAAACAGATGACGAGGAGTCATGGAATATAGATTGGGACCCATCGTTTATTTTCAAACAGCTGGCTGACGACAAAACCGTGCAAATTATGAGCATTGAACCGAAACGAGGCCAAATTTACGATAAAAATGGAAAAGGGTTAGCCGTCAATACAGATGTTCCGGAAATCGGGATTGTTCCCGGAGAGCTTGGCGATAAAAAAGAGAAAGTCATAAAAGAGCTCGCCAAAAAACTTGATTTGACTGAAGACGACATCAAGAAAAAGCTGGATCAAGGCTGGGTAAAAGACGATTCGTTTGTGCCGCTCAAAAAGGTCAAGCCTGACCAGGAGAAGTTAGTTTCTGAAGCGACGTCATTACAAGGCGTAACAAGAACGAATGTCAGCTCCCGCTACTATCCGTATGGCGAAAAGACAGCCCATTTGACAGGGTATGTCCGCGCCATTACAGCGGAAGAACTAAAGAAAAAGAAAGAAGGAACGTACAGCGATACGTCTAACATCGGCATCGCCGGACTTGAAAATGTGTATGAAGATAAGCTAAGAGGCACAACTGGCTGGAAAATTTACGTGCCGCAAACCGGGGAAGTCATCGCTGAAAAGAAAGCAAAGGACGGCGAGGATCTTCATCTTACAATTGATATTAAAACGCAAACGAAGCTGTACGATGAACTCAAGGATGACAGCGGGACGGCAGTCGCGCTGCAGCCGAAGACAGGCGAAACACTTGCACTTGTCAGCGCGCCTTCCTACGATCCGAACGGGTTTATTTTCGGCTGGAGCGATAAGGAATGGAAAAAGCTAAACAAAGATAAAAACAATCCGTTTTCAGCGAAATTCAATAAGACGTACGCACCGGGTTCCACGATTAAACCGATTGCGGCTGCTATTGGAATCAAAAACGGCACCCTTAAAGCCGATGAAAAGAAAACAATCAAAGGTAAGGAGTGGCAAAAAGATTCGAGCTGGGGCGGCTATTCAGTGACACGTGTGTCTGAGAGACTTCAGCAAGTCGATTTGGAAAATGCCCTTATTACGTCAGACAATATTTATTTTGCCCAGAATGCGCTTGATATGGGAGCGGACACCTTCACAAAAGGCTTGAAGACATTCGGTTTTTCAGAGGACATTCCGTATGAATTCCCGATCCAGAAATCGTCTATTGCAAATGACAAGCTTGATTCAGACATTTTGCTTGCGGATACAGGCTACGGACAAGGGCAAATGCAAATGTCTCCGCTTCACTTGGCAGCTGCTTACACGCCATTTGTTGACAATGGAGACCTTGTCAAACCGACGCTGATCAAAAAAGACTCACAAACAGCTGATGTTTGGCACAAGCAAGTGGTCACCAAGGAAGGAGCGGCAGACATTACAAAAGGTCTGAAGGGCGTTGTCGAGGATGAGCGCGGATCAGCCTATCAGCCTGTCGTGAAAGGAATCACAGTGGCCGGAAAAACAGGAACAGCCGAGCTGAAAACATCCAAAGATGATAAGGATGGCGCGGAAAATGGCTGGTTTGTCGGCTACGATTACAAAAACAAAGACCTGCTTGTCGCCATGATGATCCAAAATGTGCAGGACCGCGGCGGCAGCCACTACGTCGTTGAGAAAGCGAAAAAGCAATTTCAATCGAATTAAAATGTCTTTTTAAAAGGGGCGAAAGGAAAAAGGGGATCTGAGGCCGAATGAACTAGTAAGGGGCAAAACCCGGTTTATACAAGGAAAAGAGGGATTTTGCATGCAACGTATTCAATTGGCGGAGGATCTTCAATTTTCAAGAGTCATACACGGCCTTTGGCGGCTGAATGAATGGAACTATTCAGATGCTGAACTGCTGAGTCTCATTGAATGGTGTATCGATCACGGCATCACGACCTTTGATCATGCGGATATTTATGGGGGCTATACGTGCGAAAAGCTGTTTGGAAACGCCCTTGCCCTTTCGCCCGGATTAAGAGAAAACATAGAGCTGGTCACAAAATGCGGCATTGTTCTTGAATCGCCTGAACGGCCAGCTCACAGATCGCATCATTATAACACAAGCAAATCGCATATTTTGGCATCCGTTGAGCAATCACTTATGAACCTTAGGACGGATTATATCGATGTGCTGTTGATTCACAGACCGGACCCGCTCATGGATCCGGAGGGGGTAGCAGAGGCGTTTCAAGCGCTGAAATGCTCTGGCAAGGTCAGGTACTTTGGTGTTTCAAATTTTAAAGATCACCAGTATCGGATGCTGGAATCGTATTTGCCTGAGAAGCTCGTGACCAACCAGATTGAGCTTTCCGCATATGAATTAGAAAATGTGCGCGACGGCACTTTGAACCTCTGTCAGGAAAAACGGATACCGCCGATGGCTTGGTCGCCTCTGGCAGGCGGCAAAGTTTTCACTGGTGACACGGAAAAAGACCGGCGTGTCCGCACGGCGCTTGAATCCGTTCAAGCAGAGATCGGCGCCGCTTCTTTGGACGAGGTCATGTACGCATGGCTGTATACGCATCCGGCAAACATCATGCCGATTGTCGGAAGCGGAAAGCGCGAGCGGATTACCGCCGCGATAAACGCGATGTCATACAAGCTTGACCAAGATCAATGGTTTCGTATTTTTACAGCCGTACAGGGTTACGATATTCCATAAAAAGCATCAGCTTACCAGCTGATGCTTTTTCAATGTTGTCACACCGCTTAGTGCCAAATTACCATTTATAACTGATTGATTCTTTTGTGAAAGCGTTTTATATTAAAAGGAAACCTCTCTATATCCTCTACTGCATCTCCTTGCGACTTCATCCGCACATCAAGATTGTCTAGGAGGTCTTTTTTTATGTATATGACTGCCAGAGAACAAAAGCTGTTAAAGCACTTGTTATTACAAAATAGATATATAACCGTAACTGAGCTTGCTGAGCTGATGGAGGTCAGCACGAGAACCATTCACAGGGAGCTCAAATCAATTAAGCCGCTGATGGAAACCGTCGGGCTTACGCTTGATAAACAGCCCGGCAAAGGGTTGAAAGCAGTGGGAAGTCCCGAGGATAAACAAAAGCTGCTCACCGATTTATCATATGAACAGCATGAATACAGCGCGGACGAAAGGAAACTGCTCATTCTCTGTTCGCTATTAGAGTCTCAGGAGCCCGTCAAACTGTACACGCTTGCTCATGATCTTCAGGTGACAAATGCCACGGTCAGCTATGACTTAGACGAGCTGGAGAAATGGATTTCTCCCTTCGGATTGACTCTGATCCGCAAAAGAGGTTTTGGCATCCAGCTCATAGGGCCGGAGAATGCGAAACGGAAAATTGTCGGCAACTTGATTGTGAACCGCCTCGACATCCAAATGTTTTTGGAAGCGGTTGAATTAAACATCAAAGGAAAACCTGATTCTTCAGAGAAAATGTTCGGTGTCGTCAGCAAAGGTGAGCTGCTAAAAATGGAGCGCATCTTATTTCAGCTGAAGGAAAAAATCGCTTTTTCATTGTCCGACAGCTCCTATATAGCGCTCGTCGTCCATCTGACGTATGCGATCGAACGGATTAAGCTTGGGGAAACCATCACCATGGAGCAAAATGAGCTTGAGGAGCTGAAGAATGTGAGAGAATACAGCTCGGCTCTTGAAATCGCGGGCGAGCTTGAACGTGCCTTCGGCGTGACGATACCGGAGGCGGAGGTCGGCTATATTACAATCCACCTTCGAAGCGCCAATCGAAAATACAAAACAGAATACAAAGCGCAGGAAATTGAGCTGGAAACAGCCCTGCAAACAAAGCGGCTCATTGCCTTTATATCAGATAAAATCCGAATGGATCTCACGAAAAACTACTCTTTATATGAAGGCTTGATCGCCCATTTGGAGCCGGCCGTCAGTCGCATAAAAGAAAATATTGAGATATACAATCCGATGAAGGAACAGATTAAGCACGATTATTTTCTGCTTTACATGGCAATTGAAGAAGGCGTCGAAAAATATTTTCCGGGCATGTCCTTTTCTGATGATGAAATCGCTTTTATCGTTCTTCACTTTGGCTCGGCTCTTGAAATCAAAAAAGAAGAAGCAAAAGTGAAAGCGCTTGTCGTCTGCTCAAGCGGGATCGGCTCTTCGAAAATGCTTGCCTCAAGGCTGAAGAAAGAGCTGCCGGAAATTGAATCGTTTGATATGTCATCCCTGATCGAGCTAAAGGGGAAGGATGTTCAAGCGTATGATATGATTGTATCCACTGTTCCGATTCCTTATGAAAACATTGATTACATCATGGTCAGCCCGCTATTAAATGAGGAAGACGCAAACCAGGTCAAGCAGTATATCAAGCGGAAAATTCCCCTTATTCTTAACAAAAAAAGAAGCCCCAAGGAAGAAACGCAGCAAGCTGATGCACCTGATATGCTGGAAGCGGCGGAAAGCATAGGTCGGTATATGGAGGTTATTCAAGATGTTTTACGCCATTTTTCACTAACTCAACTCAAAACAAACCCGGATCATAGCATGCTGCTGTTAGAACTTTTTCAGCAGCTGAAGAAGGATGGCTTGATCCGTGATCCGGAAAAAGCCGCGGTTTGCCTGGCTGAGCGGGAGAAACAAGGGGGATTGGGCATCCCGGGAACAAACATGGCGCTTTATCATCTCAAAAATGATGAAATCGTCCTGCCTTTTTTCAAAATGTTTGATCTCAGCACCTCCTATGAAGTGGATGGCATGGACGGAAATACCCTCAGCATGACACGCATCCTCGTCATGATGGCGCCTGGTTCATTATCTGCTGAAGGCTCGGAAATTTTAAGCGCGATCAGCTCGGCAATTATCGAGAGCGGAGAAAGCATGGCGGGGTTTCAGGAAGAAGGAGAACAAGAATTGTATCAGCGGTTAAACCGCATATTTTTCACTTGGATGAAAGAAAAAAACATACTGTAATCCTTCATGGCACACGTCAAAAAATTGGCGTGTGTTTTTCTGTGGACGGGGAACAAAATAAGAAAATGTGGGACTATTTTATCATTCAGTATTGGAATAATTCCAAAATGAAATAGTTTTACAAGTTATCTTTTTTGGGTTAAAATGGGTGAGGTAAGGAAGAAAATCTAACAAATTATTGAAGATTCAAGAGAATATAGGAGATGACGATATGGAAACATTACAGCATCTGATTCTGCATGACATGCCGGATAGCGAAGAAATAGAGGCTGTAAAAAGCGGAGACCATACACTGACATATAAAGGTTACCGTAAACGGATTAATCAGCTGGCGAATGCCATGCTGCAAAAAGGAATTCAAAAGGGCGACCGTGTTGCATTGCTTTGCAAAAACGGCCATCCCGCATCAACTGTTATGTTCGCCGCGCTTGAAATAGGTGCTGTTGTTGTACCTGTCAGCTGGCAGCTGAAACCATATGAAATGACAGGCATTTTAAAAGCAAGTGAACCGAAAGCGATGTTTTACGGAGCGGAGTTTAAAGAGACGCTGGATGAAATTCTTCCTGAATTGTCCTCACTGTGTTTAACAATGGAGACAGGAACAGCTTACGAAACATCTGCTGAATTTGAAGCGCTGTTTGCCGGTCCTGATCAATTGCCGGAAACGGAAATGGTTTCCCCAGATGATACAGCACTTCTCATGTTCACGTCTGGCACAACGGGAAACCCGAAAAGATGCATGATCACACATGGCGGCATATACAGATACGTCAAAAAATCCAACAGCTCAGTAACACGGATGAAGGGCCTTCGTTTTCTCGCGTGCCATCCGATTTATCATACGAGTGCGCTCATTTGCATCATGCTTGGAACGTTTGCAGGAACAACCTTTGTGTTCACAAAGGATCAAGATCCTGTTCACATGCTGAAGGTCATTGAAGAAGAGAAAATTCAGACCGTGATGGCTCTTCCTGTGTTTTACACGTATTTGCTTGAAGCGTGGGAAACGCACCAAACTGACTTATCGTCGCTTGTTATTTTAATGACAGGCGGAACAAAAGTGCCGAGCAGCCTAATCCGCCGCTATCTTGATATCGGCATTCCGCTCGCGCATGGCTATGGAAGTACTGAGGCTTGGGGAATCAGTACATGGATGCCTGATATGGGAATGGATAAAGCGGCATCTGCGGGGAAACCTGTGGAAGGCGTTAAAGTCAAAGTCGAAGATCCTGTGACGGGAGAAGAACTCCCCCAAGGAGAAATCGGCGAAATCGTTGTTCATACTCCATTCTTATTTAAAGGCTATGAAGACAACCCTGAAGCAACAGCGAAAGTGCTGCAAAACGGATGGTTCAGAACCGGAGATTCTGGCTATGTGGATGAAGATGGCTTTATTTTCATCACTGGACGCTACAAAGATGTCATTATTTACGGAGGCGATAACGTCTATCCTGATCAGGTTGAAGAAGTTATCCAGCAGATCCCGGGAATCCTTGAAACGGCGGTGGTCGGAATACCAGACCCGCTTTACGGTGAAAAACCGAAAGCTTTTATCGTGAAAAATGGCGGCCAGCGCATAACGGAAGAGGATGTCATCGCATTTTGTAAAGAGCGCCTGTCCGCTTACAAAATACCTGAAGTTGAATTCGTTAACGAACTGCCGAAAAACAACCTCGGCAAGGTGAAAAAAGACGTCCTGCGCAACCAGGCTGTACATTCATAAAAGAAGAAGCCCGCCACTTTATGTGGCGGGCTTCTTTGCAGTTGCACAAACGGCAAGCTCAGGCCTAATGTTCTTAAATTGTATATCAATGTCCTCGAAGCCGGCTGCTTTGAAGTCGGCAATCATCTGTTTTCCAAATGATTTGGTTTTCTCAGGGCTGGCATCCGCTTCCCGCGGCTGCATCGTAATGGCTGCTTTGCCGCCGGGCTTTAATGCCCGATAAATCTGTTTCATGCCTTTTGTTTGGTCATTCCAAATGGTGTAGTTGTTAACGGAAATCACTTTATCATAAAACGAGGCGGAAAGAGGAAATGTCTCGACGCTTCCTTGTATCAGGCGTACCCCCTCTGATTTCACTCTGCGGGCGGCCAGCTTCAGCATGGCTTCTGACGCATCAATCCCATGAAGATGAACATCCTTTTCGCGTTTCAATATCTGCTGCATGCAGTATCCAGGGCCAAACCCGACTTCTAAAATGCTGTCCCCGCGCATGATCTCAAGCTGATTGATTGTCCACTGATTCAGTGTCTGATTTTCAGCAGCCATGATGTACCCGGCAATCATGCCGATGACGCCCTTTGGCCTGCTGAATCTTCTAGAAAGCATGTTAATCATTCAGCAACCAACCCCCTTTTTGAGTTATTTCCTCCCAGCGTTCCATGTGAAACATTTTTCTGATAAAGCAATACGAAGGTGCCAATCCATGTTTATCCAAAGAGCGTGTGAGGTACACAACAAATAGACAAGAAACCAAAGGAGGAGAATCATCATGGCACATTATCCAAAAGAACTGCCGGCACAAACCCAAAATCGCCAGCCGGGAATTGAAAGCGAAATGAATCCAAGTCCGGTGTATGAGTACGAGAATTACAAAGGAGCGGACAAATTAAAAGGAAAAGTTGCGCTCATTACAGGCGGCGACAGCGGGATCGGACGCGCGGTTTCGGTCGCTTACGCAAAGGAAGGCGCTGATATCGCTATTGTATATAAGGATGAGCATGGAGACGCCGAAGAGACGAAGAAACGCGTTGAACAAGAAGGTGTAAAATGCCTGCTGATTGCCGGTGACGTCGGTGAAGAGGAATTCTGCAATGACGCGGTTGAAAAAACGGTCAAAGAACTAGGCGGCCTTGACATCCTTGTCAACAATGCCGGTGAACAGCATCCGAAGGAAACCATCAAAGACATTACAAGTGAACAGCTTCACCGCACATTCAAAACAAACTTTTATTCTCAATTTTATTTGACTAAAAAAGCAATTGATTACCTGAAACCGGGCAGCGCCATCATCAATACGACATCCATTAACCCGTACGTAGGAAACCCGACACTCATTGATTATACAGCGACAAAAGGTGCGATCAATGCCTTTACAAGAACAATGGCGCAGGCGCTTGTCAAAGACGGCATCCGTGTGAATGCAGTTGCGCCGGGACCAATCTGGACGCCATTAATCCCAGCTACGTTCTCTGAAGAAACAGTCGCCCAATTTGGGCAAGATACGCCGATGGGACGTCCTGGACAGCCTGTTGAGCACGTCGGCTGTTATGTGCTGCTGGCATCAGATGAATCATCTTACATGACAGGCCAGACACTACATGTCAACGGCGGTAATTTTGTGACGACATAAGAGGGAGTGTGACATATGGGCATCACGAAAGAAGAAGTGAACAGCTACTATCAAAAGGCAGGCATTGTATTAACGGACGAGGAAGTAGACCAAATCCAGCTGATGGACTACGGCTTAGGAAAAGAAAAAACAGTCGGGCTCCAGCTCTTTGTCTACGTCAATACAGACCGTTATTGTTCAAAGGAACTGGTGCTGTTTCCGGGACAGACTTGCCCGGAACACCGCCATCCGCCGGTCGACGGCCAGGAAGGCAAGCAGGAGACCTTCCGCTGCCGCTACGGAAAAGTGTATCTTTACGTAGAAGGAGAAAAAACGCAGCTGCCAAAGGTTCTCCCTCCTCAGGAAGATAGAGAACACTATACGGTCTGGCACGAAATTGAGCTAGAACCGGGCGGGCAATATACGATTCCCCCGAATACAAAGCATTGGTTTCAAGCCGGTGAAGAGGGAGCCGTCGTGACGGAAATGTCTTCGACGAGCACAGATAAGCATGATATCTTTACCGATCCAAGGATATAAGGATGAGGCTTAGCAGCCCATCCTTTTTTGTATTGAAAAAAACGGAATCATCGCTATAATGGGTAAAAAAGGAAAGAGGGAGAGGCAATGTTCACTTGCAAGGTAAATGAGCACATCACCATCCGATTATTGGAGCCGAAGGATGCGGAGCGGCTGGCCGAACTCATTATCGAAAATCAGCAGCGGCTTGGCAAGTGGCTGTTTTGGGCGGAAAATCCAAGCAGCGCTGAAACGTACAGAGAAACGATCATTCCAAATTGGCGGTGGGAATATGCTGATCTGACCAGCATTGAGGCGGGGCTCCTTTATGACGGCAGCCTATGCGGCATGATCGGACTGCATAACCTTGATCAAGTGAATCGGAAAGCGGAAATCGGATACTGGATTGCCAAAGAATTTGAAGGGAAAGGCATTATTACCGCTGCCTGCCGAAAACTCATTACGTATGCTTTTGAAGAGCTTGAGCTGAATCGTGTGGCGATCTGTGCGGCTGTCGGAAACGAAAAAAGCAGAGCGGTTCCGGAGCGGCTTGGCTTTATAGAGGAGGGAAGGGCACGGGACGGCTTATTCATAAACGGCAGGCACCATGATCTTATCTATTACAGCTTGCTAAAGCATGAATGGAAAGGATGAAAATAAAGAGCACACTTTCTTGTTTAAATCTTCCCCGGATGTGGAAAAGTAACAGCGGAGACGTTAAAAAGGAGTGATTCGAGATGAATCAGAAAGACATAAAACAAAAAGTGCTTGATGTTCTAGATCACCATAAAGTAGGTTCGCTCGCAACGGTTCAAAAGGGCAAACCGCATTCCCGCTACATGACTTTTTTCCATGACGGGCTGACGATTTACACACCGACAAGCAAGGAAACTCATAAAGCGGAAGAAATTGAGAACAACCCCAATGTCCACATTTTATTAGGCTATGATTGTGAAGGCTTTGGCGACGCCTATGTCGAAGTTGCCGGAAAAGCTAAAATCAACAATTCGGCAGAACTGAAGGACAAAATATGGAGTTCCAAATTAGAGCGCTGGTTTGACGGCAAGGATGATCCGAATCTGGTGATTCTTGAAATTGAACCGGAGGATATCAGATTAATGAATGCCGGGGAGAAAACACCGGTCTCACTCGAACTATAAAAAATTTGTGTTTTCAGGGGCGATATGTTATTATGAATAGCTAGTAAGAAAAATAAGCAAATAAAAAAGAAAGTAAACTTCTTTTTTCTGTTTTGAGAGAGAAGCTTACCGCTTCCCAAGCAGCATAATCAGCTGCCCTTATTCTTTTCCTTCATAACAAATCGCCCCTAACGATGAGATGGAAAAAAGACTTTTTTGTTTTACAATTCACACCGGCGCGGCTTCGGAGCCGCAGTGACGATTGAGAGGTAGGGCTTTCGTTGTCTTGTGTTCAAGAAATTTCCATGGTGTTTACTTTCCAGAAAGATTCTTCGGAACAATGCTTTATGAATCTAACCCGCCCGAGCTGGCGGATGATATAATCTTTATTTGCGTATAGAAAAGAATAAGACAAACCGCCCGGCGCCGCCGGCGGTTTTTTTATTGCAAAAAACACATCGTACTGAAACCTAATTGCCTTCTTTCCAGTCTTATCTCTAGGATGAAATTGGAGGAAGAATAACGTGCATGTCATTACAACACAGGTACTTTTTATATTTTGTTTTTTATTACTGATTCATTCGATAGAAACCTTAGCCTATGCCACAAGGCTTTCCGGGGCCCGCGTTGGATTTATTGCGTCCGCGCTTTCCCTGTTTAATGTCATGGTCATTGTGTCCAGAATGTCGAACATGGTGCAGCAGCCCTTTACCGGGCATTTAATTGATGATGCGGGAAAAAACGCACTGGCGATTGTAGGCGAGCAGTTCCGCTTCTTGATTTTGGGATCGACAGTCGGCACCATCCTGGGCATCATCCTGCTCCCATCTTTTGTCGCTCTTTTTTCACGGGCGATTATTCACTTGGCGGGCGGCGGCGGCTCCGTTTTTCAAGTATTCCGAAAGGGATGCTCGAAACAAGGATTTAAAAATGCCCTTTCCTATTTGCGTCTGCCGTCTATTTCATATGTAAAAGGATTTCATATGCGCTTGATTCCGAAGCGTTTGTTTGTCATCAACATGCTGATTACATCCATTTATACGATTGGCGTGCTTTCGGCTTTGTACGCAGGCCTGCTGGCGCCGGAGCGCAGCACGACAGCCGTCATGGCATCGGGTTTGATCAATGGAATTGCGACGATGCTGCTGGCCATTTTTGTTGATCCTAAGGTATCCGTTCTTGCTGATGACGTGGCAAAAGGAAAACGAAGCTATATCTATTTAAAATGGACATCTGTCACAATGGTCACATCAAGGGTGGCGGGCACACTCCTCGCCCAGCTCATGTTTATTCCGGGGGCCTACTATATCGCCTGGCTCACAAAGTGGTTTTAATAAGAAAGGCTGGATCAAAAAGATCCAGCCTTTTTTGCGTTTCCTTATTTAAAATTCCTCAATCCGCGATCGTACAAAAAGTTTCCGAATGGGACGAAAGCGACGATGAAGCCGGCGGCTGACCATTTCAACGGCCATTTGACAGAGAAGGTTGCATAAGCCAAGACAAGCAAATACAAAATGAACAACCCTCCGTGAACCGAACCGACAATTGTCACTGCAAGCGGAAGGCCTGCCCAATATTTAAGCGGCATAGCGATGAACAGCAGGATTAAGAGTGACATTCCTTCAATAAAACCCATCGTGCGAAGTCTTCCGATCGGCGTGTGCAGCATAAATCGCCCTCCTTGTGGACACGTTTTCATTTTATACTATAAACAATCCAGAGGGGCATATGACAGCTTTCGAAAAATGTTCGGAAAACATTCATTTTTACATGCCTTTTTCAGGGAACTGTACTTGTCATTTACAAAAATACCCGAGATAATGTGTACAAAATCATAAAAGAAGGATGTTGAAATGAAACTTGACCAGATTGATCTGAATATCATTGAGGAGCTGAAGAAGGACAGCCGTTTGTCAATGAGGGAATTAGGCAGAAAAATTAAGCTGTCACCTCCATCTGTGACAGAACGGGTAAGGCAGCTTGAATCGTTTGGCATCATCAAGCAATACACGCTGGAGGTCGACCAGAAAAAACTGGGCCTTCCCGTTTCCTGCATTGTGGAAGCAACCGTCAAAAATGCGGATTACGAGCGGTTCAAAAGCTATATTCAAACATTGCCGAATATTGAATTTTGCTACCGGATTGCGGGTGCAGCCTGCTATATGCTGAAAATCAATGCCGAAAGCCTCGAAGCGGTAGAAGATTTCATTAACAAAACATCGCCCTACGCGCAAACCGTCACTCACGTCATTTTCTCAGAAATTGACACGAAAAACGGGTGCGGTTAGAGAGTGCCGCGCGAAGTCTGTTATAATAACAGGATGAGCGTGAAAGAAAGAGAAGTGATCAAGCATGTCAAAAACAGTTGTATTAGCTGAAAAACCTTCAGTCGGCCGGGATTTAGCCCGGGTGCTGAAGTGCCATAAAAAAGGAAACGGTTATCTCGAAGGTGATCAATATATTGTGACCTGGGCTTTAGGCCATTTGGTGACACTTGCTGATCCGGAAGGCTACGGAAAAGAATTTCAATCATGGCGTCTGGAGGATCTGCCAATTATCCCAGAACCATTAAAGCTTGTGGTGATTAAAAAAACAGGAAAGCAGTTCAATGCGGTCAAATCGCAGCTTACCCGTAAAGACGTCAATCAGATTGTCATCGCGACTGACGCAGGCCGGGAAGGAGAGCTTGTTGCGCGCTGGATCATTGAGAAAGCGAATGTCCGCAAGCCAATCAAGCGGCTGTGGATTTCTTCTGTAACGGATAAAGCGATCAAGGAAGGATTTCAAAAGCTTCGCAGCGGCAAAGAATACGAAAACCTGTACCATTCTGCTGTCGCCAGAGCGGAAGCGGATTGGATTGTAGGGATTAATGCGACCCGTGCGCTGACAACCAAATTCAATGCCCAGCTCTCATGCGGGCGTGTGCAGACCCCGACGCTTGCCATGATTGCAAAGCGCGAGGCAGACATTCAAGCGTTTACGCCAGTCCCGTATTACGGCATACGTGCAGCAGTCGACGGCATGACGCTGACGTGGCAGGATAAGAAATCAAAGCAGACGAGAACGTTCAATCAAGACGTAACAAGCCGTTTGCTAAAAGACCTCGAAGGAAAGCAAGCGGTCATAGCTGAGCTGAAAAAAACAGCGAAAAAAAGCTTTGCGCCTGCGCTTTATGATTTAACGGAGCTGCAGCGTGACGCCCACAAGCGCTTCGGTTTTTCTGCTAAAGAAACGCTTTCCGTGCTGCAGAAGCTGTATGAGCAGCATAAGCTCGTCACATATCCGCGGACGGACTCTAGATTTTTATCCAGTGACATCGTCCCGACGTTAAAAGACCGTCTGGAAGGCATGGAAGTAAAACCGTACGCCCAATATGTCAGCCAAATTAAAAAACGCGGCATCAAATCCCATAAGGGCTACGTCAATGACGCGAAGGTGTCAGACCACCACGCGATTATCCCGACCGAAGAGCCGCTCATTCTCAGCAGTCTGAGTGATAAGGAACGAAAGCTGTATGACCTGATTGCGAAACGTTTCCTTGCAGTATTAATGCCTGCATTCGAATATGAGGAAACAAAGGTCATCGCAGAAATCGGCGGAGAAACCTTTACGGCAAAAGGCAAAACCGTACAGTCGCAAGGATGGAAAGCTGTTTATGATATGGCGGATGAGGATGATGAGCAGGACGATGACAGAGATCAGACACTTCCTGCGCTTCAAAAAGGCGACACACTTGCCGTCCGCACGTTAACGGAAACAAGCGGCCAAACGAAGCCGCCCGCCCGCTTTAACGAAGGGACCCTGTTGTCAGCGATGGAAAACCCAAGCGCGTTTATGCAGGGAGAAGAAAAAGGCCTCGTCAAAACGCTTGGAGAAACAGGCGGCCTCGGCACGGTGGCAACGCGTGCCGACATCATTGAAAAACTGTTCAACAGCTTTTTAATTGAGAAAAAAGGCCAGGATATCTTTATCACTTCTAAAGGGAAACAACTCCTGCAGCTTGTTCCGGAGGATCTGAAATCACCGGCCTTAACGGCAGAATGGGAGCAAAAGCTGTCTGCGATCGCGGCCGGCAAATTGAAATCGGCTGTCTTTATTAAAGACATGAAGGCTTACGCTCACCAAACGGTAAAAGACATCAAAAACAGCAGCCAAACCTTCCGACACGACAACATCACGGGAACGGCATGTCCGGAATGCGGCAAAATGATGCTGAAAGTAAACGGCAAACGCGGGACGATGCTCGTGTGCCAAGACCGTGAATGCGGAAGCAGAAAAACGATTGCCCGAAAAACAAACGCGCGCTGCCCGAACTGCCATAAAAGAATGGAGCTTCGCGGCCAAGGTGAGGGCCAGACCTTTGCGTGTGTGTGCGGCCACCGCGAGAAGCTCTCTGTATTTGAAAAACGAAAAAACAAAGACAAAGCACGTGCTTCCAAACGGGACGTGTCCTCTTATTTGAAAAAACAAAATAAAGATGAGCCGATTAACAATGCGCTGGCAGAACAGCTGAAAAAACTCGGTTTGGATAAATAATAAAAAACCTGTGCCTATCGCACAGGTTTTTCTATTGGACTTAGGTCCCGTTTTTTTAATGTTCAAAAAGGGAAAAAAAAGCTAGCAATCTGCATTTTTTTCTTTTATAGTAAATGTACTTTGTAACATGGCAGTCATATTTTCTTCTATAACTATTTGTGAGCGTCTGATTCGCTTCAGGCGACAAAGGGGGATTTGCCTGTGAGGCATGCACTAATTGCTGTCATCTTATTCTTCTTATCTATCGGACTTTCCGCAGGGTGTGCTGAAGCTGGAAATAAGGCCCAAAATCAGTCGGCGGCAGAAGTGAACACCAGCCCGCTGCAGCCAGCGGAATATTTCATCTATCATAATCTAATGAATGATCAAGGGCTGATCAAAACCGATTTTTCAGACCAGCCTTCGTATTTATCGGAATCTCTCGGCCTGTGGATGGAGTTTCTGCTCAGCAAAAATGACGCACCGCATTTCCAAGACCAATATCAGCATCTGGCTGATTCATTTCTGATGAGCAATCACTTGGTGACGTGGAAGATTCAAAATGGCCAAGCGAGCGGGACGAATGCGCTGATAGATGATATGAGAATTATGCTGTCTCTTGACCAAGCCGCCGCAAAATGGGGCCGCAGCGACTACGCGCAAACGGCTAAGGATATCGGCACGGCTTTGAAGACATACAATATGAACAACGGTTTATTCACAGACTTTTACGACTCACAGGCCGCTTCAAAGGATGTGACGCTTTCATACGTCATGCCTGATGCCTTAGCAATTTTAAAGAAGAATGGAATCATAGACGAAGAAACAGAACAGCGGAATGCCAATGTTCTCTATTCAGCTCCTTTAAAAAATGGCTTTTTGCCGAAGACATACAGCTCGGAGACGAAGGAATACACATATGACAGTGAAATCAACCTGATTGATCAGCTTTACACTGCTTGGCATTTGCCGGAAGGGGATGAAAAAGCATCTGTTTTAGCGGACTGGATCAAGCAGGAATTTCAGACAAACGGAAAACTGTACGGGCGATATTCGGCAGATACGAAGGAGCCTGCCGTGCAATATGAATCGCCATCCGTATATGCATTAGCCGTATTGTTTTTGACAAAACAGCATGAAAACAGCTCTGTCATCAAAGCCATATATGACAGAATGAATGACTTTGAAATTCATGATCCGGTGAAATCGTATTATGGAGGCTATATGAGCGGCACTCAGACGCATTCATTTGACAATCTGCTGCCGCTGTTAGCCGAAAGGAAGCTTTTTAATGAAAATATCATTCAATGAATCACAAAAATTATTTGCTTATTTTTCAGGGCTCATCGCGGCCCTGTCTCTGTTTATTTATTATGTGTCAGCCCAGCAATCGGAAGGCGCCCTGATCCTTTGCATCACGTTTGTCGTCATCGCCGCAGGCATCTGGTTCGGCCCGATTTACGCGCTGGCGGTGACCTTAATCGTACTTTTTGTTCTCGGCACCTTAATGATGTTTTTCCAGACTGGACAGGCATCGCTCTTTCCAGCTGAGGAAGGGCTGCGAATGCTTGTCGTGTGGGGAATCGCGCTTTTGCTGTTTTCTTTTATTTCCGGAAGAATCCACGATATCACAGCAGAGCTTCGGCGCTCAATCACACGGCTTCAATCCGAAATCAAAAGTTTTGTTGCTGTTGACAGAGTGACCGGGTTTGATAACAAGCAAAGGATGCAGCTGGAACTTTCAGAAGAAATGAAGCGGGCTGAGCGCTACGGCAATTCTTTTGTGTTTTTGCTGCTCCATATGCATTATTTCAAAGAGTTTAAATCCTTGTACGGTGAAAAAGAAACGGATCGCCTTTTCCAATATGTTGGTCAGCAAATCAGGACGAGTGTTCGGGAAACGGATAAGAAATTCCGCCCCTCTGACGAGCGTATCGGGATCGTGCTGACGCACACGCCTGCTGAACATATGCCAGCCGTTCTGACCAAGCTGAAGAAACAATTGGATACATATCAGCTGGAAAATGGAAAGTATGTCTCGCTTACGTTCCACGTTTGCTATTTGCCCTACCGGAAAGATATCAAAACAGCTGATCAATTTTTAGAAGAACTGGAAAATGAGATGATGATGAATGAACTATAAAGGAATCACACTGCTCTGCATCATGCTGCTTCTGTTTTCAGCGATTGCTTCTTTTCCCGCTTCAGCGCAAGCGAAGGAGCGGGATGCCGGCATTCTCATCATCTATTCAACCTTGGACGGCAAAGAGTCGTCTCAAGTCAAAATGCTCGATTTGCTTGCGGGACACTTTACATCCCATGTAACAGTCAAAAGAGATTCAGATGTTGAAGCGTCGGATTTCAAAGGAAAAGATCATGTGATGTATTACGGCCAAACGAAAAGAAAGCTCAGCAAAAAATTGCTGTCTCTTATCAGCGGCGTAAAAAAACCGGTTGTCGCCATTGGCTATAACGCAGGACAAATCAGCCAATTTTCCGGGCTTTCATTAGCCCGCAAAGAAAATGTGTTTCAAGTTCACAGCAGGCCGGAAAAGGCCGATGTGTCTCTGGAAAGTGGGCTTAATGTGCTGAGCGTATCAGGCCTGAAAGGAACGGCGCTTTACACCTTCAAAGCCGATGACGGCAAAACACATTCTTTTATATGGAAAACAAAAAAAGGGAATGTGTACATTGGATTAACGAATTTGTTAAATGACAATAATTTGATCGTGGCGAAACAGCTCAGAGAAGCCTTCGGAGAGAAGGCGGGGACGACGTTATTGTATTTGCGGCTCGAGGATATCAGCCCGATGTCTGATGAAAAATTGCTGCTACAAGCCGGTACATATCTGCATAAGCGGCATATTCCTTTTATCCTGGCGGTCATTCCGGTTTACTTGAATCCGGAAACAGGCGACAAAGTGTATTTGTCTGATCAACCGAAGATGGTCAAGGTGCTGAAAAAGCTGCAAAGCATGGGTGGCAGTATCATTGTTCACGGCTATACTCACGCTTATCGCTACAGTGAAACAGGAGAGGGCTTTGAATTTTGGGATGCAAAGGCGGATCAGCCGATTACATCCGGAAATGCCGAAGACCCCCCGTCCATTTTGGAGAAGGCACAGGACTTCCCGAACGAACAAGCCTACCGCAGCTATCTCGAACCATTTCGGGAAAAGGAAGAAACGTATACAAAGCAAAAACTGACGCGGGCCATTGAGGATTTGACATCATCGGGTCTTTACCCGCTGGCGTTTGAAGCGCCGCATTACACGATGTCCGAATACGGCTATCAAATCGCTTCACAGTATTTTTCAAGCATTTTTGGCCAGATTCAGCTCAGCGACACAACGTGGAAAACCTCCGGTGCACCTCCGTTCGTGACCGCTCCCTCGATGCTGCATGGAATGACGCTTTATCCGGAGACGATCGGTTTTGTTGATACATCAAAGCAAAACCCGCTCGGCGATATGGAGGAGCACATCTCCCAGATGATTGATTTTGAAGGCGGAGTAGCCGGTGGATTTTATCACCCGTACCTTGGGATGAAATATCTGCCGGAGCTGGTTGATCAGATGGAACGCATTCCAGACAGTGAATGGCTTGATTTAAAGAAAACGCAACAAACCGTCAAAACAGACAAAGTGGAAATTCATACAAGCGGTGATGGAACGATTCAGGTGAAAAACGGCGTAAGCGCCATAGACGAGTTTTTCGATCATCATCGGCAAACCCCTCTGGAAAAGGCATTATGGATTCTCTCCGCTGTCGTGCTCTTATTTGTCATCATGTTTGTCAGTTATACGTTTTACTTGAGAGCCACATTGAAAAAACGAATTTTTAAGGAGAGAAGAAGCCTTGGGTAATACGCTGTTCTTTATCTCGCTAAGTTTAATATGGGTGATGCTTCTCTACCACATGTTCCTCATGCAGGGCGGATTCCGCCACTATATGACCTTCGAACGGAATATCCCGAAGTGGAGAGAAAACATGAAGGAGCTGCCAAAGGTCAGCGTCCTCATCCCGGCGCATAACGAAGAGGTTGTGATTCGGCAGACGCTGAAGGCGATGGTCAACCTTTATTATCCGAAGGACCGGCTGGAGATTATCGTCGTGAATGACAATTCATCAGACCGGACGGGTGATATCGTCAATGAATTTTCCGAGAAATACGATTTCATCAAAATGGTGATTACGAAGCCGCCGAACGCAGGTAAAGGAAAATCCTCTGCACTTAACTCGGGTTTTGCCGAATCGAATGGCGATGTGATCTGTGTATATGACGCCGACAATACGCCTGAGAAAATGGCCGTGTATTATCTCGTGCTCGGCCTGATGAATGACGAAAAGGCAGGCGCCGTGGTAGGGAAATTCCGCGTCATCAATGCGGCAAAGACGCTGCTGACGAGGTTTATCAATATTGAAACGATCTGTTTTCAGTGGATGGCTCAGGGAGGCAGATGGAAGTGGTTTAAAATCGCCACGATCCCAGGAACCAACTTCGCGATTCGCAGAAGCATTATCGAAAAGCTCGGAGGCTGGGATGACAAAGCGCTCGCTGAGGATACTGAGCTGACCATTCGGGTGTACAATCTCGGCTATCACATTCGCTTTTTCCCTGCGGCCATCACGTGGGAGCAGGAGCCGGAAACCTGGAAGGTATGGTGGCGCCAGCGCACCCGATGGGCGCGCGGTAATCAATATGTCGTGCTCAAATTTTTGGCGCAGTTTTTTAAGCTGAAACGAAAACGGATTATCTTTGATTTGTTTTATTTTTTCTTTACGTACTTCTTGTTTTTCTTTGGCGTGATCATGTCGAATACGATTTTTGTAGTGAATTTGTTTTATGATTTGCATTTATCGGTTGGATTTTTGGCAATGATTCTCTGGATTTTGGCATTTTTCTTATTTATGACAGAGGTCATGATTACGTTGAGCATTGAAAAAACAGAAATGAACAGGCAAAACTTTTTTATCGTGTTTCTCATGTACTTCACATACTCGCAGGCATGGATTGTGCTTGTTATCTACTCTTTATTCGTAGAAATCAAGCACCGTTTATTCAAGCAGGAGGTCAAATGGTACAAGACAGAACGATACAACCAACATAAAAGCGGGTGACCTTTTTGAAACAAATAATGATTTTTCTCACAAGCTTCATGCTGCTGGCGATGGCTGGACAACCGGCTCTTGCCAAGGATGTACAGGTCAGCGGTTCGCTTCTTGGGAAAAGCAGCCAAGAACAAGCCAAACAGCAGGTGCTGACAAGCGAGCTGATTACACTGTATGGATCAAAAGACAGCGCGGAGCTGACGTATCAGATCCCGGCAGGCGCCTCTTCAGGCAATCAGCAATTGGTCATTGAATACGAAGCATCAAATCTTTTAATCTCTCCTTCATCGTTAACGGCTGTCATTGATGATGAACCAGTCAAAACGTTAAAGCTTAATGGTGATTCCAAACGGAAAACAGTGAAGCTGAATCTGAATAAAAGCCAGTCAGCGCAAGGCTATCACAACGTATCGCTGAAATTTTACGGCGTAATGAAAGAGGGCGTGTGTGTCAGACAGGATACGTCTGGCAACTGGATCAAAATTTATCCGGACAGCCGGCTGACACTTGCTGACAGCGGTAAAGCGAAAGGAACGTCGCTGGACCATTATCCGTACCCATTCGCCCAATCTGGAAACACAACCGAAGAAACCGCCCTCGTCATTCCGGATGACCCAAGTTCGGCGGAAATTGAAGCTGCGGTTAAAACAGAAGGCTATCTGAAAACGGTGGACAGCAGTGTCAGGATTGCGTATGTCACAGAATCTGAGCTGAAAAAAATCGATAAGCCGACGATTGTTATCGGAGTGGACAAGCATTGGAACGGCAAAGTGAAAAAACTGATGAAACAAGCCGGCTTGCAGGCAAAAGGAGAAGAACTTCTGCTTGCTGAGCGGGTGCTGAAAGCAGAGGGCAATCAGCAGCCGGTTCTGTTTGCGCAAGCTGCATCCGAGGACGTACTCGCTAAAAAAATCAGCGTGATGACAGATCAGACATACACAGGCCAGCTCAGCGGCGATACACTTTCAATCAGCGAGCTTAAGCAGACAGAAAAAAAAGAAAGCGATAAGCTGACCCTCGAGAATTTTGGAGCGGGCGATATCACAATTGGAGCCGATAAAACATCTTCAGCACATTATTTTTATCCGGCTTCGGCGGTTTTAGATGAAAACCAATCAGCGAAGCTGTCGCTTAAACTGAAAAAGTCTGAAACGATTCAAGCTTCAACGGACGAAAGTGAATCGGCTTCTCAGGCTTCAGAGCTGAAAGTGATGATCAACGGCCAGCCGCACTCGGTCCGGCTTGATGACTTAGGAAAAGAAGATAAAAACGGATTCTATCATGTTACGGTAAAAGTGGACCCTAAGCTGCTGCAAAAAAACCGCTACATTGATATTCAGTTCGTCACAACCGGGTTAAAGGAAAACAACCCTTGCAACACGACTGATGAAGAAAAGTGGGTCTTTATTGATAAAAGCAGTACATTATCATACGCCATCAAAGGGATGTCCCCGTCAGCGGATTTTCAGGAGTGGCCGCTTCCTTACGCCGGAAATCAGGATCAAACAACGGTAATCGTGCTTCCTGACACCGTAAGCCAATCGAAGCTTGAGGAGCTTTCTCTCGTAACAGAATCCTTTGGCAGCGAAGCACAGCATTCATACACGGTAAAGAAATCATCTGACGTTACAGCAAACGATGCGAAAGGTCGAAACCTCATTTTTATAGGGGGGATCAATCAATTTTCTCTTCTGAAGGAGAAATCATCAGACCTGCTTGTGCCGCAGGCAAAAAACGGCTCGTTTGATGTATCTGGTTTCGAGATGCTGAATGAGACGACAAAACAAGTGGTATTTACCCAAGCATCGCCTTGGGATTCACACTATACAATGGCTGTATTTGCACCGGCAAAAGGAGAAGGCACGGCTGTCACGAAAGAGATCATCAATTATCTGAACAGCAACGATGATTCGGCAACCGTCCTTAATGAAACAAATAGCCAGCAGGTGTTTACAAACCACCAGCAGCTCAAATCGGAGACAATCAGCTCAGACGCAGAACAACCAACACAGGATCATAGCCAGAAATGGATGTATATTGGTGTGCTAGCACTTATTATGGTGATTGCGGCAGTGTTCATTTGGGTTGCCGTAAGACGAAGAAAAAGAAAGACAGATACAGAATAAAAACAGAGGCAATCTAGCCTCTGTTTTTTTTTATTTTTGGTATGTAAATTCCATTTGTGGAACCTATCATTTTATTTTTTCCGCCCGGCCAATAAGCCTCTTTACAACGTGTGGGAACGGGAGTATGATCTCTTTTAGAAAACAAATCGCTTAATCTGAAATCAGAGCGGGGGACCCATTAGAATGGCTTTTTGCCGTTGGGGTGAATCCTTTTTAGGTAGGGCTAACTCTCATATGCCCGAATCCGTCAGCTAACCTCGTAAGCGTTCGTGAGAGGAGATGAATGAAACCTGTGTTCGATGTTATGGCACAGGGGCATCCGTTTGCCTCTGTGTTTTTTGCCGTTCATTTTTAGGAATGTAAATCGCATACAGAGACATCATAGCAGAAAGGACTATTGCAAAATGTGAGAGCAAGACACTGATGTTTTATTGTTTTAATTGAAAAATGAGAAATTAAAAGGGGAAGACATCGATGTATCATTCAATCAAACGTTTTTTGATTGGGAAACCACTAAAATCTCAAGCAGCGGGAGAGCAAAAACTGACGAAATTAAAAGCCTTGGCAATGCTTTCCTCAGATGCGCTGTCATCTGTCGCTTATGGGACAGAGCAAATTCTAATCATTTTAGCAACAATCAGTGCTGCCGCATTTTGGTACTCCATTCCGATTGCGGTCGGCGTTCTCATATTACTGCTCGCACTGATTCTTTCATACAGGCAAATTATTTACGCTTATCCGCAGGGCGGCGGGGCCTATGTTGTTTCGAAAGAAAACCTCGGCGAAAAGCCGGGATTGATCGCGGGCGGTTCATTGCTTGTCGATTATATTTTAACGGTAGCGGTAAGTATTTCCGCAGGAACGGACGCCATCACGTCGGCCTTTCCTGCATTGCATGATTATCATGTGCCGATCGCTATTTTTCTCGTGTTAGTGATTATGATTTTGAACCTGCGCGGGCTTTCGGAATCGGCATCCATTCTTGCCTACCCGGTTTATCTGTTTGTGGTGGCGCTATTGGTTCTCATTGCCGTCGGGTTGTTCAAGCTCATGACAGGACAAATAGACCAGCCGGTTCATCATACACCGCTTGGCACACCTGTAGCCGGCATTACGCTGTTTTTGCTGCTTAAGGCTTTTTCCTCCGGATGCTCAGCGTTGACCGGAGTTGAGGCCATTTCTAACGCCATTCCCGCTTTCAAAAACCCGCCTGCACGAAACGCGGCAAGAACGCTTGCGATGATGGGGATTTTGCTGGCGATTCTGTTTTCCGGCATCACGGTGCTCGCATACGGATATGGAACGGCGCCGAAGCCCGATGAAACAGTGGTTTCACAAATTGCGTCCGAAACCTTCGGGCGGAATGTGTTCTACTATGTCATCCAAGGTGTCACATCGCTTATTTTGGTCCTTGCGGCAAATACGGGATTTTCAGCCTTCCCGCAGCTTGCCTTCAACCTGGCGAGAGACCAGTATATGCCGCGAATGTTTACAGTTCGGGGTGACCGCTTAGGCTTCTCAAATGGGATTATCTTTTTAGGCTTTGCCTCCATTATTCTCATTATCTTATTCGGAGGACAGACGGAGCACTTAATCCCGTTATATGCTGTGGGCGTATTTATTCCATTTACGCTTTCACAAACCGGCATGTGCATAAAATGGATCAAGCAAAAACCAAAAGGCTGGATCGGAAAAATGCTGATCAACTCCTGCGGCGCTCTGATTTCGTTTATGGTTCTATCTATCCTTTTTGTGACAAAGTTTAATGTCGTATGGCCTGTGTTAATCTTTATGCCTATCGTCGTTTTGCTGTTTTTTGCGATTAAAAATCACTACACAGCGGTTGGTGAACAGCTTCGCATCGTAGACAAAGAGCCGGAAGAAATCAAAGGCACCGTTGTGATTGTGCCTGTAGCAGGTGTTACCACCGTCGTGCAAAAATCGATTCACTATGCGAAATCACTGTCCGATCAGGTGATCGCCGTTCACGTGTCATTTGACAGAGAACAGGAAAAGAAAGTCGAAAAACGCTGGGAAGAGCTCAATAATGGAGTGCGTCTCGTTACCCTTCACTCCTCGTACAGAAGCCTTGTTCATCCGTTTGATAAATTTTTAGAAACAGTTGAGGCAAAAGCGAAGAAGGAGCAGTTTTCTGTCATGGTGCTATTTCCGCAATTTATAACGAAAAAACGCTGGCACACCATCCTTCACAATCAATCGGCCTTCCTCCTCAGAGTTCGGCTGTTTTGGAAAAAGGACATAATGGTTGCCACACTGCCGTATCATTTTAAAAAGTAAAGTCTAGGACCAAGGGAATCACCTTGGTCTTTTTTGCGGGAAAGAGAGGAATGGCGGTGTATACACAAGGTGCTTTTGTAATCGTACTGAACGAAAATCAGCAGATTCTATTGGTCAAACGAAAAGATGTTCCTTTATGGGATCTGCCGGGCGGCAGGATTGATTCCGGGGAATCGGCTGAGGCAGCGGCGGTACGTGAGGTATTGGAAGAGACGGGATACAATACAGCGCTTTCCGCGAAAATAGGTGTCTATCAAAGGCCAAAGTTTCTAGATGAACAGCATGTGTTTTTCGGAAGCATAACAGGCGGACAAGCAATAGCGGACGGCACAGAGACAGCACGATTAAAGTGGTTTTCTCCGCGGCGTTTGCCGCTTTTTATGGTGCCGAACCGAAAACGGCAAATCAAAGATTACGTGAATGGCGCCTTAGATGCAACCATCACCCTCAAGGACGTCGGCATGCTTGCGGCGATCGATCTGTTGAAAAGAAGACTTGGCAAGTGATTCAGGTCTCCGGGTTTTAAAGCCTTTCTCCTGTGGTATTGAAAAAAGGAAAAAGGAGGATACGTTATGGCACACAAAACTGCAGGACAAGCAATGACAGAGCTGCTTGAACAATGGGGAGTTGATCATGTTTACGGCATCCCCGGGGATAGTATAAATGAGTTTATTGAGGAATTAAGACACGAAAGAAATCAACTGAAGTTCGTTCAAACCCGCCATGAAGAGGTGGCGGCACTGGCAGCCGCGGCTGAAGCAAAACTCACCGGCAAGATCGGAGTCTGTCTGTCGATCGCAGGGCCGGGAGCGGTGCACTTATTAAATGGTTTATATGATGCAAAAGCGGACGGCGCCCCTGTGCTGGCCATTGCAGGACAGGTTTCATCAGGTGAAGTCGGACGGGATTATTTCCAGGAGATCAAGCTGGAGCAAATGTTTGAGGACGTGGCTGTGTTCAACAGAGAGGTACATAGCGCGGAAACACTGCCGGATCTCTTGAATCAGGCGATCCGCACCGCCTACAGCAAAAAAGGCGTTGCGGTATTGAGTGTGTCAGATGATCTGTTTGCGGAGAAAATCAAACGCGAGCCCGTGTATACTTCACCAGTGTATATTGAAGGGAACCTTGAACCGAAAAAAGAACAGCTCGTCACCTGCGCGCAATATATTAATAATGCTAAGAAGCCGATTATCTTGGCGGGGCAGGGAATGAAAAAGGCGAAACGGGAGCTCTTAGAATTTGCGGACAAAGCCGCGGCTCCGATCGTAGTCACACTACCGGCAAAAGGCGTCGTTCCCGATAAGCACCCGCATTTTCTCGGCAACCTCGGGCAAATTGGCACAAAGCCGGCTTACGAGGCAATGGAGGAATGTGATTTATTAATCATGCTCGGAACGTCATTCCCGTACCGCGATTATTTGCCAGATGATACACCGGCCATCCAGCTCGATTCAGACCCGGCAAAAATCGGAAAACGCTATCCGGTGACAGCGGGCCTTGTCTGCGATTCGGCTCTCGGCCTGCGCGAATTGACAGAGTATATTGAACGCAAGGAAGACAGAAGATTCCTGAATGCCTGCACAGAACATATGCAGCATTGGTGGAACGAAATTGAAAAAGATGAGACAGAGGCAACAACACCGCTTAAACCCCAGCAGGTCGTGGCACGTCTCCAGGAAGCGGCTGCTGAGGAAGCGGTGCTCTCTGTAGATGTCGGCACTGTGACAGTTTGGATGGCGCGTCATTTCAAAATGAACGCGAACCAGGATTTCATCGTTTCAAGCTGGCTTGCGACAATGGGATGCGGCCTGCCGGGAGCGATCGCAGCAAGCTTGTCAGAACCGGAACGCCAGGCGATCGCTGTTTGCGGTGACGGAGGATTTTCCATGGTCATGCAGGATCTTCCGACAGCCGTCAAATATAAGCTCCCGATCACTGTCGTCATTTTAAACAACGAAAATCTCGGCATGATCGAGTATGAGCAGCAGGTTAAAGGCAATATCGATTATGTCACACAGCTTCAAAATGTCGACTATGCCGCATTTGCAGAAAGCTGCGGAGCAAAAGGCATCAAAGTGACCAAAGCGGAAGAGCTTGCGCCGGCTTTCCATGAGGCGCTGCACTCTGACCAACCGGTCGTTGTGGATGTCATGATTGGGAACGAACCGCCGCTGCCTGGCAAAATCACCTACGGGCAGGCAAAAGGCTTCAGCAAGTACATGCTGAAAAACTTCTTCGAAAACCAAAAAATCGAAATGCCGTCACTGAAGAAAAGTTTGAAACGGTTATTCTAAAAAAGAGGCCCTTTTAGAGGCCTCTTTTTTTGTGTTGGAAACAAATGTATTTCAGGTTATCCTTGTATTATATTGGTATGAGGAGGATTACATGTTTGAGTTCATAAAATTATTGTTGTATGCATTAGGATCTGCAGGAATGATCTATGCGTCATATCACGATTTTCGCCATGCTCAGAACGGGCAAAAGGACAAATGCACCTTCTTTCAAAGCAAAAAGACCAGCGCATTTGTCCTTGTATGTTTCATTTGTTTATTCTTATCAAATCTTACAGAGCTCTTCTCAGTATAGGGTTATTTCTCTTTTTTCTTCAGCCCGAAAAAGAAAGGAAAAGCAGAACCGACCAAGAAGGTGCCGAATAAAAACATGCCGCCGATAAACACGTGAAAATTCGTGTGTCCGGCTGTAAACGCCGTGATTAAGGAAATGATACTGAGCACGATCATGGCAATGCCGGGCGCGACTCTCATTTTTCCCTTGGATTTATAGGCAGCGACAGAACATAAAATGCCGATAACAATAGGAACAATCCACAAATAAAACAGAATAAATACTGACATCATCAAAACTCCGATTTTTCTTCTATCATAACAAATTTCTGTCAAAAAGGGTATCAATGAGCTTTTGCCAAAAATAAAAAACCGGCTTTTGCAGCCGGTTTTGTTATCGAAACGTATCTACAATTAAAAACACATTCAAAGCGACGATCAATACTGCAATCAGCCAAGACACCACTGTGACCCATTTGGCGTTGATCAGAGATCCCATGATCCGTTTATTGCTTGTAAACAGAATCAGCGGAATGAGGGCAAAGGCGATCCCGAAAGACAGCACGACCTGGCTCAAGACGAGAGCGGTCGTCGGATTTACGCCAGACGCGATGATCAAGATCGGCGGAATGATCGTGATAAACCGCCGTACATACAGCGGGATGCGATAGTTGATAAATCCTTGCATAATCACGTCGCCTGAAAGTGTGCCGACAGACGAACTGGATAGCCCGGCAACGAGCAGCCCAATTCCGAATAAAGCCGCAGACATAGGGCTGACAAGATGTCCGAATTGCTGAAACGCGACATCAAGGTCCTCAACAAACAGGCCGTTTTTGAAAAATAATGCGGCAGCCACAATCAGCATACTTGCATTAATAGCTCCTGCAATTAGCATCGCTATTAAAATATCAATAAATTCAAATCTGAAGATTTTTTTCCGTTCTGCATCCGTTTTGCCGACCACCCGCCGCTGTGTAAGGGCAGAGTGCAAATAAATGGCGTGCGGCATAACAGTTGCGCCGAGAATACCCGCTGCAAGGAGCACACTGTCAGTGCCATGAAACGCCGGGACAAAGAGGCCCTTCATCACTGACGCGGCATCAGGCTTTGCGAAAAATGTCTGCAGTGCAAAGGCGATCACGACCACAAACAGCATACCGGCGATGCCGGCTTCAAGTGAGCGATAACCGCGGCGCTGAAGCTCCAAGATCGCGAAAGAACCGATCGCCGCTATAATAGACGCTTCAAGCATCGGAATGCCGAACAGCAAATACAGTCCCAGAGCCGCTCCGATAAATTCCGCCAAATCAGTTGCGATAATGACAAGCTCGCCCTGAATCCATAATCCAATCGAGACAGGCTTCGGGAATTCTTCACGGGCAACCTCAGGCAGATTTTTGCCTGTCGCAATACCGAGTTTGGCGGATAGGGATTGAATTAAAAGCGCCATGATATTGGAAAATAATATTACCCATAAGAGCATATATCCGTATTTAGAACCCGCCGAGATATTCGTTGCGAAGTTGCCGGGATCAATATAGGCGATGGCTGCTATAAATGCAGGGCCCAGAAAAGGGAGCAGCCCTCTGAATCCTCTGATTTTCCCGTCAAGCGCATCTTGGACGGCTTTGGAACGGGGAGATTGTGCTGTGATGTCCTTGTTCATCATGTCTCACCTGAATTCTGATTGTTTTTGCCGTACAACAAAGAGTTTCCTTGAGGCAAATTATTTTATCTACATCATATGACCATCCTGGTTTCTTGTCAACCGAAAATGTTCAAAATACATTCCTGAATTTTTCCCTGTTATGTAACATGATATGTAGGGATTCGGGATAAGGTCCCATATAAAAAGACATCGTTTCAGTTCGAAACGATGCCTCCTGTATCTAATGAGTTTAGGCTTCCTTCCGCAGCCCGCGGAATATCAGGCCCAGCAAGAACACGAAGATGGCTGCCCCGATGATGGCCGGGAAAATAGCAAAGCCGGCGAGGCTTGGTCCCCAAGTGCCAAGAAGTCCGTGTCCGATCCAAGCGCCGATCAGCCCGGCAATCATAGAGCCGAAAATTCCTCCCGGCAGCCGGTTTCCTACAATGGCGCTTCCAATTAATCCGATAACGATAGCAACAACTAATGAAACCAAAAAGCTAAGCATCATGATCACCTCTCATAAATGATTTACCAATCAATAACCGCTCCTGATTATTTCGAAACACCTAAAAGCACATCGCTTTATGATCCCGTTTTGATCGTTCTCTGCACACTGCCGTCAGCCAAATGGACAACGACCTCAGTGCCTTTATGCGCAGCGATTTCCTTTGCCCGTTCAATCGCTTCTCTCTTTGTATCCTTGATGTCAGACGCGCGTTTGGCTCCCTCGGCTTTGACTGCCCAGCCGTTTTTATGCTTGATGACATGCTCTGCTTTATGCATGAGTTCAGGGTCTCCGCCGCTGTTGGAACCATCATCGCGTTCTGTCTCGTCATCATGTTTAAGAAAATCATCAATTTCATCTGTAGATGCGTTTTCCGCCCATTCCTTCGCTTTGCTTGTCGCGATCGGGATCGCACGTCCGTCCTCATAGCCCTCATCAATCATCGCATTCGCAATATCAATTGCTTTTTTCTTGACCGGCTTCTCAAGGTTTTTTAATGAAGCGGGATAATCCTTCATTGACCATGGCATGTCCCATCACTCCTTTTTCTTTTATAAAAATGGTACCCGCAGGTGAAAAATAAAAACGCATCTGAACAAATGAAGGTATACTATATAGTAGAAAAAACGGAAGGGAAGTGCGGGTTGAGTGACAACAGAACGAAAAGAAGACTTACACCAGCAATTAAAAGAGATAGAAAAATGGGAAAAAGCTCAGCAAAAAGTCTGGTTTTGGGAAAAGCTCGGCCGTCTCCCGTTTCAGCTGCTGGACAAGCTGACACCTGAATTCATTCAGAAAAAGATCGGCAAGCTCTTGGATGAGATCGGCAGCTTTGTTCAAACAGGAGGACAGTACCTGACATCTGAAAAACAGATTATCAGGATGTTTCAAAAGAAACTGCCGGAGGAGATCTTTGAATCGCTGGAGGACGTCCGGAAAGCGCCTCTTCCTGTCATGGATGAAATTGCGGAAGGAATGGGCAAAAACAGAATCAACGCAGCAACCGTTCAAGGCGCGACAACCGGTGTGGGCGGCGTGTTTACACTGGCGGCAGACATTCCGGCAGTGCTTGGCTTATCACTAAAAACATTACAGGATATCGCAGTTGCATACGGCTATGACCCAAAGGAGAAAAAAGAACGCGTCTTCATTGTGAAATGTTTGCAGCTGACGTCGGCTGATGTTGTCGGCAAAAGATCGATTTTGCAAGAATTAAAACACTACGATCAAGACCGTACATATAAGAATGTCGCATCTCAAATCCAAGGCTGGCGAGAAGTCGTTTTAGGCTATCGGGACACGTTTGGCTGGAAAAAGCTATTCCAGCTGGTGCCGGTCGCCGGAATGGTTTTTGGCGCCGCTGCCAATCGCTCAACATTAAACGACATTACCGAGACAGGCATGATGCTGTACAAAAAGAGGCGCATTCTTGAACGGCTGAAAGAAACAGAACGAGAGATGGAATAGCAGAAAGCAGACGGACACCGCGATCCGCCTGCTTTTTTTATTGAAAACACACCCAATGTGTTTTGTTTGTTTAAAAGAATTGATAGCGGGAATACAACAACCAACACCAATTAAAGGAGGAATTCAAAATGGCAGACAATAACAAAATGAGCAGAGAAGAAGCAGGTAGAAAAGGCGGAGAAACAACAAGCAAGAACCATGACAAAGAATTCTATCAAGAGATTGGGAAAAAAGGCGGAGAAGCCACTAGCAATAACCATGACAAAGAATTCTATCAAGAAATCGGTGAAAAAGGCGGAGAAGCCACTAGCGAAAATCATGACAAAGAGTTCTATCAAGAAATCGGTGAAAAAGGCGGAGAAGCCACTAGCGAAAATCATGATAAAGAATTCTATCAAGAAATCGGCCGTAAAGGCGGAGAGGCTACAAGCAAAAATTATGATAAAGAATTCTACCAAGAAATCGGCTCAAAAGGCGGAAACGCCCGCAACAACGACTAATCAAAAGCATAAAGGCAGACAACCTGTAAATAAAAAGCGATCCGGCACATCAGCTGGATCGCTTTTTATTTCGGGAATTTTCTCAATTTATGCGACAATGCGATACAATAAGTGAAAAAGGGGTTTTCGCTAATGTCCGAAATGCAAAACTTGCTCGCTATTGCAAACGAAGTCAAAGAAAAACACGCCAATTTTTCAATTTCAGAGGTCAACGACCACTGCGTGCGCCTTGCGGTGTTTACAGGAGAATATGACTGGCACCATCACCCTGACTCAGACGAATTGTTTATTGTTCTTGAAGGTGAGCTGCTGATCGACTTTAAGGACAAAGAAACCGCGGTGCTCAAAGCAAATGACAGCCTGCTCATCCCGAAAGGCACGGTTCACCGCACACGCTCTTACGTCAGAACGGTGAATCTCTGTGTCGAGCATAAACAAGCCGAAACCGTCATCATAGAGGAGTAGCCATGCTGATCAAAAGGATTGTATGTGAAGTAGACACTGCAAATGCTGAAGCATTTTCAAAAGCGCAGTCAGAGTGGGAAGCACTATCACATGTAAATGGCTTCATCAAACAGGCCGGCGGCTGGCGAAAAATGATAGACGGGCCGCTCACCGCAGAAATCATCAGCGTATGGGAAAACAGAGAAGCCTATGATCATTTTATGGAGAACGAACACGACAGCATTTACGATGATAACGAACAGAAGGCTGTGATTCTTTCCCTAGAGGTGACGCTGTACGAAGAGGATAAATCGTTCGTTCACGATCTGTTACATCACCCTGATATCCGGTATGAACCAGACTGGACGGTTCTGAAGGCATAATCAAAGCCCAAAACATCATGTTTTGGGCTTGTGTCTTTACTCGCGTCCCGGAAGTGTATTATGAACAAAAGGCGGTGCTGGTTTTAACTCCGGTTTTTCTCCAAACGTTTTTGCTTCTTTCACATATTCAAAGGCTTCTCCATCAGGCGCTTTTTCATTCAGCCAGTTTTGCTTGGCGCTTTCTTCGCCTTCAGAGAAATTGATAAGCTGATGTGAGAACTCTTGTTTTTCGAGCGCTTTCGGGAATGTGCCCGGCACAACCGGACCTTCTTGTGCTTCTAATTCTTTAATGGCGGCGAGCCATTGATTTTGGTGCATCGTGTCACGCGCCAGCAGGAAGCTGAGCATATCTTTGACGCCTTTGTCATCCGTCATTTCAAACAGGCGCGCGACCTGCAGACGGCCCTGTGATTCCGCATTCAGGTTGGCGCGGAAGTCTGCCAGCAGGTTTCCGCTTGCTACGATATAACCGCCGCTCCAAGGTACGCCTGTACTGCTTTCCGGCATAGCGCCAAGTCCTGATACAATCGCATGGTGAGGGTTCATGCCGCCTAGGATGGAGCCGATGACCGGATCTTCAGCGGCTTTTTCCTGCTGATCAAGAGGGGCGTCCTCTAGAAGTCTGGCGATCATCGTTGCGATCATTTCAACATGCCCGAGCTCCTCGGTTGCCGTATCCATCAGCAAGTCCTTGTATTTTTCATTTCCTCTTGTGTTCCAGCCTTGAAATAAGTACTGCATGGCAACTGAAATTTCTCCGAATTGCCCGCCTAAAATTTCTTGCATTTTTTTAGCGAATAATGGATCTGGACGATCTGGTTTAGCAGGATGCTGCAGCATTTTTGTATGCTTAAACATGTACCCATCTCCTTTTTCGATTATCTCTTTTTATATTTCCGATCAATAGAAAGATAAACGAAAACCAGCGTATCGAGATGGGAACTATGAATCTTTTCGGAGCTCCAATAGTTCCTTGATCAGCTTCCGGCCAAAGATTGGCTCGTACTGCCGGTAAACAGGATCAAGACGCTTCATCCATTCTTTTTTCTCTTTATCTGACAGCTCATAAATATGTATAGCAGAATTCTTTTTGATTTCCTCCAGCTGCTCCTTGTTCATTTGTTCGGCATACGTTTCATTCCACTCCGTCGTCTCCTTCATCGCTTCAGTCAAAATGCGCCTTGTTTCTGGGGTTTGCGCCTTCCAGAAATGCTCATCAGTCATGACAGCGTAGCCGAGGTAACCATGGCTGCTTATTGTCAAATAGTCCTGAACATTATAAAATTTTTTAGAATAGATGTTTGAGATTGTATTTTCTTCACCATCAACTACATTGTTTTCTAGCAGCTGAAAGGTAGAATTGAAGGATTCCTGATGGGGTATTGCGCCAAGCAGCTTGAACTGATCTTCAATCACATCGCTTTGCATAATCCGGAGATCCTGCCCTTTTAAATCATCCGGGGTTCTGACCGGCCCTTGATTTGTCGTGATTTGTTTAAAGCCGTTTGTCCAATAGGCCAGTCCTTTTAATTGGTTTTTCTTTAGAGAATCAAACAGCTGTGTGCCGATGCTTCCGTTCAGCCCTTTTTTGGCGGCATCGTAATCTGTAAATGCATACGGCAGATCCAGCACTCCCCATTCAGGCGAGAGCATGCCGAGCTTCGATGTGGAGGGGGCGATAAATTGAACATCGCCGTTTTGCAATGCTTCGATTTCTTCAATGTCCGAGTACAGGCTTCCATTCGGAAATACTTCAATTTTTATTTTCCCGCCTGATTTTTCGTTCACCAAATCAGCGAATTTATTGGCGGCCAGCCCTTTTGGCGTATTTTCAGCAACCACGTGGCTGAATTTAAAGACGATTTGATCCTGCAAGCCTTCCTGGTCGTCATCATAAACAATCTCTTTATTGCCGGTATGATCATGGAATCCGATAAATAAAGCGGTTGCAATTCCAGCGATCATCAGCGCGAGACATGCAAGCAAACTCTTCATGAAAAGCCCTCCCCTATGTTAAGGATAATGGGGGCAATGACATTCGTAAAGACCTGAAAGGAGAAGCTGATGAACAAAAAGAAGCTCTCAATCCGTTGGAAAATCACGATCTTATCCTATATCCTCGTCATTTTCTCCTTTTTGATCGGCGGCATTGTGCTCATCGGCAACATTCAGCATACAGAGGAGCGGGAGCTGAAAAAGCGGCTGATGAATACGGCCCGGACGGTGTCAGAGATGACAGAAGTGAAAGAAGCTTTGACGCAAAAAAAACGAACAGAAGCGGTTCGCCATGCGGTTGAAGAAATCAGGATGATTAATGAAGCAGACTATATTGTCGTCATGGATATGAATCACATTCGATATACGCATCCTGTCAGCACTAGCATTGGCAAGAAATCAGAGGGAGCAGACGAGGAGGCGGCGTTTGCGGAGCACATTTATTTCTCTGAAGCAAAGGGTGAGATCGGCACGGCGGTTCGCGCTTTTTATCCGGTTAAGGATCACGACCTCAACCAAATTGGCGTGGTGCTTGTCGGAAAAACGCTGCCGGGGATTGCTGACATCCTGCTTCATTTAAAGCGTGATATCGCATTCATTGTTGTGCTGACACTCGGCTTCGGGCTTGCGGGTTCCTTTTTGCTTGCCCGTCATATCAAAAAACAAATGTTTCAGCTTGAGCCACATGAGATTGTCCGAATGTATGAAGAGCGGACGGCGACGTTTCACTCGATGAATGAAGGGGTGATCGCCATTGACAACCGTCTCATCATTACGATTTTCAATGAAAAAGCGAAACAGATCTTTGAAGTGCAGGGGGATCTGATCGGCAAGGTGATCTGGGAGGTTCTCAAGGATTCGCGCCTGCCCGAAATCGTGGAGCGAAACAAAGCGGTTTATAATGAAGAAATTCGTGTCAGCGGTAAGGTCATCATGAGCAGCAGAATTCCGATCGTCATGAAGAAAAAAGTGATCGGCGCCGTCGCGATTTTTCAGGACAGAACGGAAGCAGCCAAGATGGCAGAGGAATTGACTGGTGTCAGAAACTTTGTGGAGGCGCTCCGTGTCCAAAATCATGAGCATATGAATAAGCTGCACACGATCGCCGGTCTCATCCAGCTGGGGAAATCTGAAAAAGCCTTGCAGCTTGCATTCCAGGCATCAACTGAGCAGGAAAATGTGACTGAATTTTTGCACCGCTCGATTCAAAATGACGCTGCGGCCGGCCTTCTATTAAGTAAAATCAGAAGGGGAAGGGAGCTCGGCATTGCTGTTCATATAGATGAAAACAGCAGTCTTCAGCAATTTCCCGAGCATGTTGATCAGCATGATATCGTCGTGCTTTTGGGGAATCTGATTGAAAATGCCTTCGGTTCTTTTGAAACCGTTCAATCAGATGACAAACGAATTGACATTAGCATCGAACAAACGGATGATATCCTTGCTATTTTAATAGAAGATAACGGCTGCGGGATTGAACAGGCACATATGCCGCACCTTTATGACAAAGGTTTTACGGTCAATAAAACAGGCGGCACAGGCTATGGCCTGTATTTAGTGAAACAAATCATAGACAAAGGATCGGGTACGATAGAAGTTGATTCACATGCGGGGCAGGGGACATCTTTTTCTATCGTTTTTCCAATGAAGGGGGAGGAAGCACAGCATGGCTCGTAAAGAATGGAAGGTTCTGCTCATTGAAGACGATCCGATGGTTCAAGAGGTCAATAAGGATTTTATTACAACTGTTAAAGGCTTTACTATCTGTGCAACAGCAGGAAACGGAGAGGAAGGCATTAAGCTGATTAAAGAAGAACAGCCTGATCTCGTCATTCTCGATGTGTACATGCCGAAAAAAGACGGCATCAAGACTTTGCAGGAGATTAGAAAGCAAAAGCTTGAAGTGGATGTCATTGTCGTCTCCGCTGCAAAAGACAAGGAAACGATCTCTCTTATGCTGCAAAACGGGGCGGTTGACTATATCTTAAAGCCGTTTAAGCTTGAGCGAATGAGACAGGCGCTCGAAAAGTACAAGCAATATAAACAAAAAATCGAAGCGAATGATACGCTGTCCCAGGAACAGCTCGATGCGATCCTGAATATTCCGCAGCAGGCCGTACAGGATCTGCCGAAAGGGTTGAATCACTTCACGATGAATGAAGTCACTGCTTTTTTGAAACGGCAAACCGCATCCCTTTCTGCGGAAGAGGTCGCCAAGGCGCTCGGCATCGCCAGAGTGACAGCCAGACGATATCTTGATTACTTAGAAAAAACCGGGATCATCAAATTGGACGTTCAATATGGCGGAGTCGGCCGGCCGGTCAACCGCTACGTGTTAAAAGGATAAACCTGAGACCAAAAAGACCAAAATGTCCGTTATGATCATAAACTTCCCCAGACTATATGAAAACGCTATCATTCTAGTAAGAAAGACACAAAGGCGAATAGGACAGGGGGATGAAGGATATGAAACTGTTTAAAAATTTAACAGTTCAGGTCATAACCGCGGTCATCATCGGGGTCATTGTCGGGCTGGTCTGGCCGGATGTCGGCAAAGAAATGAAACCGCTTGGCGATACATTTATCAACGCTGTTAAAATGGTGATCGCACCAATCATTTTCTTCACAATCGTTCTCGGGATTGCAAAAATGGGCGATATGAAGAAGGTTGGAAAAGTAGGGGGAAAAGCGTTTATCTATTTCGAGGTTGTCACCACCCTCGCACTCATTATCGGTTTATTTGTCGTCAACATCATGAAGCCGGGTGCGGGTCTTGATTACAGCAAGCTTGAAAAGGGAGATGTATCACAATACACGCAAAATGGCGGTCAGGGAATCGACTGGATTGAATTTGTGACACACATTGTTCCGTCCAACATGGTTGATGCCTTCGCAAAAGGGGACATTTTGCAGGTCTTATTCTTTTCTATTCTTTTCGGAGTCGGTCTTGCGGCATTAGGTGAAAAAGGGAAAAGCGTCATTGATTTCTTCGACAAGGTTTCTCACGTCTTTTTCAAAATTATCGGCTACATTATGCGAGCCGCGCCAATCGGGGCATTCGGGGCGATGGCGTATACGATCGGGCACTTCGGGCTCGATTCCATCAAACCGCTGGCAAGCTTAATGATGTCTGTTTATATTACGATGTTCCTGTTCGTATTTGTTGCTTTAAATATCATCTGCAAGCTTTACGGATTCAGCCTGTGGAATTACCTGCGCTTCATTAAAGATGAGCTTCTGATCGTGCTTGGCACAAGCTCTTCCGAATCGGTGCTTCCGCGTATGATGGATAAAATGGAGCGCTACGGCTGTTCCAAATCCGTTGTCGGGCTTGTGATTCCGACGGGCTATTCGTTTAACCTCGACGGCACATCCATTTATTTATCAATGGCGACGGTCTTTTTGGCACAGGTGTTTGGAGTAGATCTCAGCATCGGCCAGCAAATTACGATTATCCTCGTTCTGATGCTGACATCGAAGGGAGCGGCAGGTGTGACGGGGAGCGGATTTATCGTCCTTGCATCAACGCTGTCAGCGCTTCAGGTCATTCCGCTGGAGGGTCTTGCACTCCTGCTTGGTGTAGACCGTTTCATGAGTGAAGGAAGAGCCATTGTGAACCTGATCGGAAATGGAATCGCTACGATCATTGTTGCAAAAAGCGAAAATGAATTTGATGAAGCAAAAAGCGTAGAGGCTGTTGAAGGCATGAAAAAAATGAAAACAGCAGTTTGAAAAAAGAACGGCCCATTCATGGGCCGTTTTTTTAATTGTTTAAGAATTATTAAGGTAAGGACAGAGACCTCAGCATTTTTTTGTTATATAATTTACAAATGGATACTATATTGAATGAAGGACGTTTGTCCTAACAGGAGTGTATAAATGGCCGCTTTAGTTAAATTTTTTCAGCACCCGGGAGTAAGGCGTTTTTCCATCTTTGTCGTGTTAACTGGTGTGTTATATCTATTTAAGAGCATGATCAACTTAATATTGCTTACCTTCATTTTCACGTTTTTAATGGATCGTTTGGAGCTTGTCGTGCGGCAGTTTGTAAGCCAGTTCTTCCGCGTAAGCCAGCGGGTTGTCATTACGTTTCTTTACATGCTGCTTGCTGTGCTGCTAACAGTCGGAGGTTTTGTATTTTATCCGGTCGTCGCCGCGCAGATCCAGCAGCTGGTCAAGCAGATTAAACATATTGCGTATCACCCTGACAGCATCCCTTTCTTTGATGAGATCACCAGTGTTTTCGGAGATATCAACATCAGTTCATATGTCAAAGAGGGCTTCAATGTAGTGTATACGTATCTGGCCGATATCAGCACATTCGGTTTGCAGGTCGTGATGGCGCTTATCCTCAGCATGTTTTTCTTATTTGAGAAAAAACGCCTTTCTGAATTCATGGCGAAATTTAAAACGAGCAAACTGAGGGTCTTTTATGAGGAAATTGCTTTTTTCGGAAGCAAATTTGCCAGAACGTTCGGCAAAGTGCTTGAGGCACAATTTATCATTGCGCTCGTCAATTGTATTCTGACGTTTATCGCGCTTTGGATTATGCACTTCCCGCAGCTGTTTGGGCTGTCTATTATGGTGTTCTTCCTTGGATTGATCCCTGTGGCAGGCGTCGTCATTTCCCTGATTCCGCTCAGCATTATCGCCTACAGCACTGGCGGCGGAATGTATGTGCTTTACATTGTGCTTGTCATATTCGCCATTCATGCGATCGAAACCTATTTCTTAAATCCAAAGCTGATGTCTGCGAAAACAGAGCTGCCAATCTTTTTCACCTTCACAGTACTCATTTTCTCTGAACATTTTTTCGGCATTTGGGGCTTAATTATCGGGATTCCGATCTTTGTATTTCTCCTTGATATTCTTGATGTCACCAACAAGGAGGATCGACCTAAAAGATCCAGAGAAAAAAGTAACAAAAAATAGTTTACAAAATTGGATCTTTTCTGTATAAATAAAATAGATCATATAATAGTAAGCCACACGCTTAATCCTATAACAAGGAGTGGGGGACCCAATCTTTTGGGGTTAATTTTTCATCTGAAAAACGGACATCTCTTCGTCCGAACCCGTCAGCTAACCTCATCAGCGTGAAGAGAGAGTCCTGTGGTTTGATTGTATAGCCAAAGCCCGCGGGAGTCTCTCGCGGGCTTTTTTCAAAAGAGGGAGGAATGCGGATGAAGCTGGCTACAAAGATTATCATTGCATTGGTGCTGGGTGCTGTGACGGGGATTATTCTTAACGTAACATCACCTGAATTATTTGAAAATTTAAATAAGTTTGTATTTGGTCCTCTAGGCACCATCTTTTTAAACCTCATTAAAATGCTTGTCGTTCCGATTGTCTTTTTCTCACTGACGCTGGGAGTAGCCGGGCTGGGCGATCCTAAGAAGCTTGGCAGAATCGGCGTGAAAGCCATTTCTTATTTTCTCATCACGACTGCAGTCGCGATTACGATTGCCATCATTTTAGCTCTTGTCATCAAACCGGGAGAGTTCGGAACGTATGATACTTCATCTGCCGAATTCACTGCTGAAAAAGCCCCAAGCATTGCAGACACTCTGTTAAACATTATTCCGACCAACCCTGTTCAAGCGATGACGGAAGGAAATATGCTGCAAATTATTGCTTTTGCCATTTTTGTCGGACTAGGGATTACAATGCTCGGAAAAAAAGCGGATATGCTTCTCAAAGTCGTTGAACAAGGAAATGAATTGATGATGTACTTGGTGAATCTTGTCATGAAGTTCGCTCCGTATGGTACATTCGGTCTGATTGCGACAGCTATCGGAAGCCAAGGATTCAGTGCAATGAAAGCGATGGGATTGTACATGGTTGTGGTAACCGTTGCATTGCTGATACATGCAGTCGTTACCTACGGATCTACAGTAGCGCTTTTAGCCAGAAGAAATCCGATCACGTTCTTTAAAGATTTCTCAGAGGTTATGGTTGTGGCGTTCAGTACTTCCAGCAGCAATGCGACACTCCCGGTATCTATGGATGTGGCTCAGAAAAAATTAAAAGTGCCTGAGCCGATCAGCAGCTTCGTCCAGCCGCTCGGTGCAACAATTAATATGGACGGAACAGCCATCATGCAAGGGGTAGCCACTGTCTTCATCGCGCAGGTGTTCGGGCATGATCTGACATTTACGCAGCTGCTGATGGTAATACTGACGGCTGTGCTGGCAAGTGTCGGAACCGCTGGTGTTCCGGGAGTCGGTTTGATTATGCTAGCCATGGTGCTTCAATCTGTCGGCCTGCCTGTCGAGGGAATCGGATTGATTCTTGGAATTGACCGCTTGCTTGATATGCTCCGTACAGTGGTGAACACAACAGGTGACGCGGCCTGCGCTGTCATCATTACAGAAACCGAAAAGAATAAGCAGACTGAGCAAGCGCCGACTCTATCGGTTTAACCAAACATTTGGAAGCAACAAATGCTATAATACAAACAGTGCCTAATTTTGGGCACTGTTTATTTTTGGTTGAAAAAGGAGGAAGGCTTTATGGCTGAGCCGATTTTACATATTGAAGGCCTCGATAAAAAGATTGGGTCTAAAGCGATTTTAAAACAGATCAGCATGGACGTCATGGAGGGTGAAATCATCGGTCTGCTTGGTCCGAATGGTTCCGGAAAAACAACACTTATCCGTATCATCGTCGGGCTGCTAAAACAAAACAGCGGAAGCGTGACAATCAGCGGATTCCAGCATGATACAGAGTTTGAAAAAGCGATGGAAGCGGTTGGAGCGATCGTCGAGAACCCTGAGTTCTATCCGTACCTGACAGGCTGGGAAAACCTCAAGCACTTTGCGAATATGCACAGGAAAATAACGGATGAACGGCTTGATGAAGTGGTGGAACGTGTCGGGCTGACGTCAGCCATTCATGATAAAGTGAAAACCTATTCTCTTGGAATGCGGCAGCGTCTGGGAATAGCTCAGGCAATTCTTCACCGACCGAAGCTTCTCATTCTAGATGAACCGACAAATGGCCTCGATCCTGCGGGGATGAAGGATTTTCGAGATCATATTAAGGAGCTCGCAGAAGTGGAAGGAACAGCAGTCCTGTTCGCCACTCATTTATTGCGCGAGGTTGAAGATCTGTGCGACCGTGTCATCATCATTCAAAAGGGTGAGATCAAAGCGGAAGTCAGCTTACAAGGAACTGGTCAAACCACAGAAAAAGCGATTATAGAAGTGCAGCCGCAAGAAAAAGCGCTCAATTGGCTGACAGGTAATCAATATCAAGCTGAGCGCCAAGCTGGGACGATTGTAGTTGAGGTAGCAAAAGAAAACATTCCGGAGCTGAACCGATCACTTGTCGGACAAGGTCTGAATGTATTCTCCATTACGCCTTACACGCAATCACTGGAAGACGAATTTATAAAAGCGACGACTGCTCATCAAGAGGAGGGAGAAGAGCTTGTCTAAATTAATTTGGAATGAACATATGAAACTTTTTAATCGGAAGGTCACTTTGGTTTCTCTGATCCTGATGGCTGTCTTCCAATTCTTCATGGCATTGATCATTAAACGGATTGTCGTCAGTGCCGGGACAGATGAAAACTTCATCGGTTATTTATCGTATACACCGAGCCTGAACATTTTGCTGCAGGCCTTAACGATCGTGATTGCAGCGACAATTATTTCGATGGAATTTGATAAAAAGACGATCAAATTCCTGCTCATTCGGCCGGTTAAACGCCAAAAGGTTTTTTGGTCAAAATTAATCACAGTCGTAATGGTCAGCTTTTATTTGTATGTGGCATACTACATTTTGGCTTTATTATTCGGTCTCGTGTTTTTTGGCACATCCGTGACCTCTGAATCACAGACATTGCTGATCAACACCTTGGCGCTGATCGGATCAAACTGGCTTGAAGCCGTGATGATGGGATTATTCGGCCTGCTTTGTTCTTCGCTGTTCCGAAATAGCGCGGTAGCAGTTGTTGTTTCCTTTGTCGTTTTATACGGAGCGAGTACACTTGTTCAGCTCATGAAGTTGTTTGAAAACAAGTGGGGAAGCTTTTTGCTTTTTGCGAACACTGACTTTACACAATACAGAAGCGGAGAGACAGCGTTGTTTTCAGGCATGACGCCATTGTTTTCAATTGGGATTCTCATCATACACGCGATATTCTTCATCGTCGTTGGCTGGTGGTGCTTCTGTAAACGGGATGTTCGGGTCTAAAGGCAAGGAATGACATTTTTGTGAAAAAGCTCACGTAAATCAATATCATTTGATATTTTGGTTTATACTAAAGGTACTGACGGAGGTGTCTCGATTGAGGAACTTTATTACCGCTTTACCGATCGTATTGCTGCTTGGATTCTCATTTGTGTCATTCATGTTTCAGTTTGAACATCTTGTTTATTTCAGGCTCGCGCTAGGGTTGTTTTCTCTCGTGGGGCTGTACATGATATATAAAATGAAGACGGGCATTCGCTATTTTATCATCTATCTGTATGCCAGCTGGATTGTGTTGGCTGCAGTGACCGCTTTTGAAGAGCCGATTTTCTCAAGCTTTTTCTTTGGCGGCCTGGTGATGACAATGGGTTACCTGACATATATGCTGATTTATCTCGGCATGAAACAAGACCGGGATGCAAATCCTGTGTAATCGCGCTGTTCCCTAGGGGAACGGCGTGTTTTTCTATACTGGACAAAAAGATTAACAGTTGCGGAAAAAAGACAGGAAATCTATAATACATATTAAATTTATCGGAATTAAAATTTGGGGGGCTGCCGGATGTCATTATTTATACAAAACGATCAACAGCGGCAATGGATGGAGAAAATCGGACGGATTGCGGATGAATTTCAGCAAACAGCTGCTGAAGATGACGAACAGGGACGTTTTCCTGTGGAGAAAATACAAAAACTGCGTGATGCTGGCTATACGGCATTAACATTGCCAGCTTCTCATGGCGGAGGGGGCATTTCTGTTTACGAAATGCTCTTGTTTCAAGAACGGCTTGCACGGGGAGATGCTCCTGCGGCTCTTAGCATCGGCTGGCATTTGAGCGTAATCGGGGAGCTTGGAGAAGGAAACAGCTGGGATGAAGACGTATTTGCATTTGTTGCCAAGGAAGTCCAAAACGGAGCCGTCATTAACAGGGCGGCGACTGAAGCGAAAACCGGAAGCCCGACGAGAGGAGGGCGTCCGGGTACAAACGCCGTCAAAAAGGATGGCAAATGGGCAGTGAATGGAAGAAAAACCTTTACGACGATGTCACAAGCACTGGATTATTTTTTAGTAACCGCATGGATTGAAGACAAACAAACAACAGGCGTGTTTCTCATTCATAAAGATGATCCCGGTTTGTCGATTGAAGAAACGTGGGATATGATGGCGATGCGGGCGACAGGGAGCCATGATCTTGTACTGAACGAAGTCATGCTTGAAGAGAATAAGCTGGTTGAATTGCTTCAAGGGCCTCGTGGAGCTAAGCCGAATGGCTGGCTGCTTCACATTCCGGCGATTTATCTTGGTGTGGCACAAGCTGCGCGTGACTATGCAGTGCAATTTGCCTCTGAGTATTCTCCAAACAGTTTGAAGGGACCGATCAAGAATGTCCCGGCCGTACAGCAAAGGACAGGTGAAATGGAGCTTGAACTGCTTAATGCCAGACACTTTCTTTTCCATATCGCTCAATTATATGACGATCCGGAACGGCGTCCACACTTGACAAGCGAGCTCGGTGTAGCGAAACATATCGTCACAAACGCTGCGTTGTCTGTTGTTGATAAAGCGATGAGAATTGTCGGAGCCAAAAGCCTTGAACGAACCAACCCGCTTCAGCGCTATTACCGTGATGTACGCGCCGGTCTCCATAACCCGCCGATGGATGACGCCGTGATACACACCCTGGCAGCAGAAGCGTTTGAGTCATAAAAAAAGAGCCTTTCCGGCTCTTTTTATGTATTGTTTTGCTCTTGCAGATTTTTTTGATGCTTGCGGTCGATCCTGTCATAAATAACATTCATCAGCTTTGGATTGCCCATAATCGCCTCTTTGTTTTCCTGGATCAGCTGTTGGTAAGTTTTTATTTTACGCTTCGGCATGCTCCGGCGCCCTCCTGACATGTTTGTATTCACTTTCTAACTCCGTCAGCGACAATTCATACAGATGACGCTTTGACTTTTTGTATATACCATTCTGTATTAACAGATGAATGAGCTGTTTTTTTCTGATTTCTGCAGACTGAGGTGTCATTGTGTCACCAACCTCCAATCGAACGATATTGATAATCATTATCAATTAACTTCAGTATACAATGCCCGCAATAGCCTGTAAAGGTGAAAACAGTCCTATTCTTTGCCAATTTACAAACATTCAACAAATCGACAAAAAGTTTCCCGGGCAATATTTACTGTCGAAATGTCCCGCTTCATTGAACGCAGTTCTGCTATTTTTCATGTTTTGAACCATACTATGTAATAGAATGGAGGCTGGTATACAATGGAGCGGACAGAAAATCTGAAAAAGGGAGAAAAAGGGGCGCTCCTCAATATTTTTGCATATGTCATCCTTGCTGTTGTGAAGCTAGTCATTGGGATTCTATATCATTCTGAAGCGCTGAGAGCAGACGGGTTAAATAATGGAACAGATATTGTTGCGTCCTTAGCGGTGTTCATAGGATTGCGGATTTCCCAAAGGCCAGCTGACAGCGATCATCCGTACGGCCATTATCGGGCTGAAACAATTTCGTCTCTTATTGCGTCTTTTATTATGATGGCAGTCGGCATTGAAGTGTTAATCGGCGGAGGAAAAGCGATTGCGGGAGGCACAACGGAAACGCCCAATCTTATCGCGGCATGGACGGCGTTAGGCAGTGCTGTGTTTATGTATGGCATCTATGTATATAACAAAAGGCTGGCAGCGTCCATTAAAAGCTCTGCCCTGATGGCAGCGGCAAAGGACAGCAGGTCAGACGCTTTTGTAAGTGCCGGCGCGTTTATCGGTGTTTTTTCGTCCCAGCTGCAGCTGCCGTGGATTGATCCGGTAACGGCTTTTATCATCGGCATCATCATTTGCAAAACGGCGTGGGATATCTTTAAAGACGCTTCACATTCTTTAACAGACGGCTTCCATTTAAAAGATCTTGAGCCTTACAGACAGACCGTCGCGAGGATCGGAAATGTGCATCGCTTAAAGGATGTGAAAGCGAGGTATTTAGGCAGCACAGTTCATATCGAAATGGTCATTACGGTTGATCCGAAGCTTACAGTAGAAGAAGGTCATGGAGTGGCTGATGAAGTAGAAGACAAAATAAAACATGAACACGATGTCACTCATGTTCATGTTCATGTAGAGCCCGACGACATAAAATAAGGCTGTTTAACGAATTAGCTTATATGTTCAGATAAAAATTCAGTCACTTCTTCAGGCGTTTTGGCATTGGCGCTGTGAAGGTGAGCTGTTTTTTCACCGTTTTTGAAGATAAGCAGGCTGGGAATGCCCATCACTTGGTATTTTTCAGCCAAGTCAGGAAGCTCGTCCTTATTCAGCTCATACCAGTCGTTTTGATTATATTCTTCCAAAATATCGCCGATGAACATATTCATGCGTGTGCAGTCTGGGCACCAATCAGCATAAAACTTTACAATGATTTCTTTATCAGATTGAATCAGTTCATTAAATTGTTCGTTCGTTGTGATTTTTTTCATATGTCACATCTCCTTTTCAATGTCATTTTAATATAAAATAAAAAGGAATTACATACAAATGCATTCAACATCAGCATGCCCAAAAATAATTAGATCATTTTCTTGTGAAAGTGATAAGATAGTAAAGATGAATTGTAGTGGGGGGAGTATCCATTGAAAACAAGTCTAGGATTAGTGTACGGAGGAAAGTCGGCAGAACATAATGTTTCCCTGCAGACAGCTCTGGCTGTAATCAAAGCGCTAAATACTGAGAAGTTTGATATACATCCGATTTATATAACAGAAAAAGGCGAATGGGTTAGAGGCGCCCGTTTAACTGAGCCTGTTTCAAACGTGAAAATGCTTCAATTTGAGCAAGGAGGCAGTGCTTTTTCTCCAGCTGCCCTGAACCAGGAGATGTTTCCGCAGGAAGCGTCACAGCAAAATGAAGCAATCGACGTCGTATTCCCGCTCCTCCACGGACCGAACGGAGAAGACGGTACGATCCAAGGGATGCTAGAGCTCTTGAACATTCCTTATGTCGGCAACGGAGTACTTGCTTCCTCAGCAGGCATGGACAAAGTCGTCATGAAACATTTATTCGCGCAGGCCGGCCTTGCTCAAGCTAAATACGCAGCTTTCCTTAAGAAGGATTGGACTCGTTCTCCGAAAGAATGCTGTGAGCAGGTTGAACAGGAACTAGGCTACCCTTGCTTCGTAAAACCGGCAAACCTTGGTTCAAGTGTCGGAATCAGCAAATGCCGAAACCGTGAAGAACTGCAAAAAGCGTTTGAGCTTGCTTTCCAATATGACCGCAAAGTCGTCGTCGAAGAAGGCATCAACGGCCGCGAGATCGAAATCGGCGTTCTTGGAAATGACGATCCTAAATGCTCTGTTGTGGGAGAAATCGCACCGAAGACGGATTTCTACGATTACAAAGCGAAATATGAGGATGGAGATACTGATCTGATGATTCCGGCGATTGTCACCGAAGAGGAATACGCAACAATCAGTGATATGGCGATCAAAGCGTTTAAAGCGATCGATGGTTCAGGACTCGTCAGAGCGGACTTTTTCCTGACAGCTGACGGCGAAGTTCTGATCAATGAAGTCAACACAATGCCTGGCTTTACACCTTTCAGCATGTTCCCGCTGCTCTGGAAAGAAGCTGGTGTGGAATACGCTGACCTGATTGAACAGCTTGTGGAGCTTGCAAAAGAACGCCACGCTGAAAAACAATTGATCAAGCATACATTCTAATGAAGAAGGACACTGCCGGTAAAAGGGCAGTGTTTTTTCCCGTATATACAAAAGAAAGAGAGGGACCTCACTTGATTAAGCGAACAGTAAAAAACATTGCTGAAATGGTCAATGGCACATTGACAAATCCGAAATATGAACAAACAGTCATTCATGGAGTGGCAACCGATACAAGAAAACTGGAACAACATCAGCTTTTCATTCCGCTGAAAGGGGAACGTTTTGACGGCCACGCTTTTGTGGAAAAGGCTTTTGAAGCCGGTGTAGCGGCCGTTCTTTGGGATCGGTCAGAACCAAATCCGCCTGAGAATCACGCCGTCATTTTAGTGGATGATACCCTTACCGCACTTCAGCAGCTTGCAAAAGCCTATTTGCAGGAGCTTGGCACGCGTGTCATCGGAGTAACCGGAAGCAACGGCAAAACGACAACGAAAGATATGATTCACGCCGTCCTGGGAACCCGGTTCCGTGTCCACAAAACAGGAGGAAACTTCAATAATCATATCGGTCTGCCGCTGACGGTTTTAGCGATGCCTGAAAATACGGAGATCGCCGTATTGGAGATGGGAATGAGCGCCAAAGGAGAAATTGACCTTTTGAGCCGCCTGGCAAACCCGGATGCGGCAGTGATTACGAATATCGGCGAATCGCATATGCAAGACCTTGGCTCTAGAGAGGGTATCGCGGAGGCGAAGCTTGAAATCATTAACGGGCTTAAAGAAGATGGAGTGCTGATTTATATCGGGGACGAACCGCTCCTTCAAAATGCATACAGCTGCCGGACGAAAACGTACGGAACGGGAGCGCATAATGATTATCAGCTTCAGGATGTCAGCCAGAGTGAGGAAGGCACCCATTTTACAATCAAAGGGATGGAAACATCGTTTTTTATTCCGATACTCGGCAAGCACAATGTGATGAACGCCATGGCTGCAATTGCTGCTGGGGCTAATTTTGGCATCACGCCTGAGGATGCGGCAACAGGACTGAGCGGCCTAAGGGTAACCGGCATGAGACTTGAACTCATTAAAACAGACAGCGGCCTTTCGATAATCAATGACGCTTATAATGCGAGTCCGACCTCCATGAAAGCTGCGATTCAATTGACAGAAAGTCTTGAAGGCTATGGCAAAAAAATGCTCGTGCTCGGCGATATGCTTGAACTCGGCGATCTTGAAGAAACGTTCCATCAAGAGTGCGGCGCTGTGATCAGCCCTGAAAAAATTGACCGCGTTTTTACGTACGGAAAACTGGGAGCTTTTATCGCGGAAGGCGCACTGAAACACTTTGAGAAAGACCGTGTCAGCCACTACACTGAGAAAAAAGATCTCCTCCAAGCTGTGAAGGAAAACGCATCAAAAGGCGATTTGATTTTATTCAAAGCGTCCAGAGGTATGAAGCTTGAAGAAATCGTTAAAGATTTAATAGAGAGCCCGCTTTCTTAAGAAAATAATTTGTGAAAAAAATCATATTACATCATAAAATCATACGATGTGCAAACACTAATGTATGCCGGCCGGAAATTATGTATATCTGGCCGGCTGCGGCTATGATACAATATATATAGGTTATTTCGCGATACGAACATATTCGTCCGGCCTTTTCATCCGCTGCCCAAAGTTCTCCGCCGGACAAATGGGAGCGGATGGAGCAACAGCCGGCATATTCGAGAAGCCGATCTGCTTCTCATCTTATTGAAAAACAAATAGTGTAATGGTAAGATAAAACTTAAAGTAATTCGGGCTTTGTATACGGATGGATCCTGTCCTTTTTGTCTAAAGGGCAGTTTTATAAGTGGTAAATCACGACATTACTGAAACAGCAATTAGAAGGAGTTTGAATAATTTGACTATAACGTTTCAAGATTTTAATTTAAGTTCTGATCTCATGAAAGCAATTAATCGTATGGGATTTGAAGAAGCAACACCGATTCAGGCACAAACAATACCGCTCGGACTTTCAAATAAAGACGTCATTGGACAAGCGCAAACAGGTACAGGTAAAACAGCTGCGTTTGGTATACCCCTTGTTGAAAAAATTAACCCCGAGTCTCCTAATATTCAAGCAATCGTTATCGCGCCAACCCGTGAATTAGCCATTCAAGTATCTGAAGAATTATATAAAATCGGACAAGATAAACGTGCGAAGGTTCTTCCTATTTACGGCGGACAGGATATTGGACGACAAATCCGGGCGTTAAAGAAGAATCCGAATATTATTGTCGGAACACCTGGCCGTCTTCTTGACCACATCAACCGCCGCACAATTCGTTTAAACAATGTAAATACTGTTGTAATGGATGAAGCGGATGAAATGCTGAACATGGGATTCATTGACGACATTGAATCTATCCTTTCAAACGTGCCGAGCGAGCATCAGACACTTCTGTTCTCTGCTACGATGCCTGCGCCGATCAAACGCATTGCAGAGCGCTTTATGACTGAGCCGGAACACGTAAAAGTAAAAGCGAAAGAAATGACGGTTTCTAACATTCAGCAGTTCTATTTGGAAGTGCAAGAACGCAAAAAATTCGATACACTGACTCGACTTCTTGACATTCAGTCTCCTGAGCTTGCGATCGTATTCGGACGTACAAAACGCCGTGTCGATGAGCTGGCTGAAGCCCTGAACCTTCGCGGGTATGCAGCTGAAGGAATTCACGGTGACTTAACGCAGGCGAAACGTATGGTTGCGCTTCGTAAATTCAAAGAAGGCGCAATCGAAGTTCTTGTCGCAACTGATGTTGCCGCTCGCGGACTTGATATTTCAGGCGTAACACACGTGTACAACTTTGATGTGCCGCAAGATCCTGAAAGCTACGTTCACCGTATCGGAAGAACGGGCCGTGCAGGAAAAACAGGTATGGCAATGACGTTTATTACACCGCGTGAGAAAAGCATGCTTCGCGCAATTGAACAAACAACAAAACGCAAAATGGACCGCATGAAGGAGCCTACACTTGATGAAGCGTTAGAAGGCCAGCAACAGGTTACTGTTGAACGTCTTCGCACAACAATCAGTGAAAACAACCTGAACTTCTACATGACAGCGGCAGCTGAGCTGCTTGAAGATCATGATGCAGTAACAGTGGTTGCGGCGGCTATCAAAATGGCTACAAAAGAGCCAGACGACACACCGGTTCGCTTAACAGACGAAGCACCGATGGTCAGCAAACGCTACAAAAACCAGCGCTCTTCTAAACGCAGAGACGGCCAAGGCGGCGGCTACCGCGGCGGAAAAGGGAAAAGCAACAACCGTTCTTCCTACGACAAAAAGCGTTCAAACGATCGCCGTTCGTCAGGTGACAGACGCCAGAAAAAATCTTACTAAATCGATCGATTCAGAGCCCAAAACATGATGTTTTGGGCTTTTTTATATTCACGATTTGTGATTCAGCAAACTTTCAGCTGACGGAAGCCATTTTTCTATGTATGCTTAAGAATGAAACCTTTCCGTACAAGAGACGTATAAGTAACGACGAAAAAAAGGGAGGTAGGTATTTTTGAGAGAGCAGCCAAAAAACCAAATCAGTCCAGACGGATTAAAGGTTTGGCGACTTCAAGAGATCATCATATCCGCTGTTTGCTTGCTTATCGTCATAGCAGTTGCAGTGTTAAGCTATTATTTTCATTGGCCGTACTGGATCAGCGGCGTGCTCGGCGCAGTTTGGCTGCTGGGATCGATTGTGACGGTCTTTCTCATTCCGAAGGTCCGTCATAAGGTGTGGCGATATGAAGTCCATGAACATGAAATAGATATTCAGTCAGGTATTTTTGTGGTGACACGTGTGATTGTCCCGATGGTCAGGGTTCAGCACGTTGATACGTCGCAAGGGCCATTATTGAAAAAATACAATCTGGCAACAGTGAAAATTTCCACGGCTGCGACCGTTCATTCGATCCCCGCTTTAGAGATGGAGGAAGCGGACCGGCTGAGAGACTCCATTTCCCGTCTGGCAAGGGTGACTGACGATGATGTCTGAACCGAAACGCCTGCACCCGGCAGCAGTCATTTTGAATTTATGCCATACCATTATTCAAACAATAAAAAATATCATTCTGCCATTCTTTTTTGTGTATATCGTCAATTCAAACCATACTGTCCGTTTTTACGGAGCCATTGCGCTCGGTGTGCTGTTCATCTGGCTTGTAGCGGCAAGCATCATCAAATGGAGAAGGTTTACCTATCGAATTGAAGATGATGAATTTAGAATCGAAGAAGGCTTATTTGTGACGAAAAAGCGATACATATCGATTGATCGAATTCAAACGATGAATACGAGCGCGGGCCTTGTCCAGCAAATCTTTAAGCTTGTGAAGCTGCAAATTGAAACAGCGGGCGGAGGCAAGGAGGCAGAAGCCGTTCTTTCTGCTATTTCTGTGGAAGAGGCTGAACGCATCAAAGAAGCTGTCTTTAAGAAAAAAGCGCAAAGACGAGAAAATGAACTTGATGATGAACAGCTTGAAGCTGAGGAGGAGTTAGATCCTGCCGTTGAGGTGCAAGAGCACTATCGCATGAACGCGAAAGAATTGCTCATGGCCGCTTCTACCTCCGGCGGAATCGGAGTCATTATCTCGGCTGTATTTGCGCTTATTTCCCAGCTCGATGAAGTATTGCCGATGGATTGGTTATTCGATAAATTTTCCTTTCTTCAGCACGCCAGCATCGGTATTTACGCGGTACTCATTTTTATCGGTTTATTTATTGCCTGGATTTTCAGCATTGCGGGCATGATGTTTAGATACGCGAACTTTCAAATCATAAAAAAAGAGCAGGAACTGGTGATTTCAAGAGGAATTATTGAAAAACATCAAGTCACGATTCCGTTGCGAAAAATACAAGCCATTAAAATAAAAGAAAACATCATCCGGCAGCTTTTCGGCTTTGTAACGGTGTCCATCGTCAGTGCGGGCGGCGGCGACTGGGAAAAAGAAGAAGGTGCGTTGACCATTCTCTTTCCAATGATTCATAAAAAAAAGCTTCCGCACATGCTTCGAACATTTACGCCGGAATACACGCTGGAAGAAAACAGCCGCCGCCTGCCGCGGCGCGCGTTGAAACGCTATTTGTTCCGTTCTGTCATTTTTTCGCTCTTTTTGATCATTCCGTTATGTATTTTCTTTCAGCCCTGGGGCTACCTGTCGGTCATTCTGCTGCCGATTGAATTGTTTTACGGCTATCTCGCGTATAAAGACGCTGCGTGGACAATCAACGGGAACCGTCTGCAGCTGACGTCTAGATTTATAGGCAGAACAACCGCCATTGTACTCAAAAAACGAATGCAGGTTTGCAAGTTCAGCCAATCCTATTTCCAAAAGAAAGGCCGCCTGTATACCATTTCTACTTCAGTGAAATCATCGAGCCACATGGAAGAATTAACGGTGAGGGATGTAGGTGAAGAGGATGCAGCCTTCATTTTAAACTGGTACTCATATGAAAAAGCGGACGGTTAATACCGCCGCTCCAGCGTGTCGGCAAACCCTCGCATTCGTTGTCAGGACTGCGCTTCGGTGCTCAATGCGAAGTGGATCAACGGCTAAATTCTCAGGCGTCCTGCCTAAACGCCGTCGTCATCACATCCTGTGAATGTCCGCTCCTATGCATGTCCTTCCTAGACTTCAAGGGTTTTCAATCACGCTGAAAAGATGACAAAATCCTAAAATGAAAACCATTTTAGGGTTTTGTCAACAATCTGAAGCGACGGTTAATACCGCCGCTCTTTTTTTTGCACACACAAAAACGATAGAAGAAACCCGCCGCATAGTCCAAACAGATGAGCCATCATGTTAATATTGGAGTTGATAAACGACATGAGAACGGCAAATGCGAGCAGTGTGATGATCATTTTGGAATGCTCCTGCCCAATTAGCTCGTTGCGAAAAAGAACCATAAACAGGTACACGCCGAATAGCCCGAAAATGGCGCCTGAAGCCCCGACATGCACGTAATCAAGCGGCTCTGTAACATACGTGCCGATATTGCCGATGATGCCGGAGCCGGCGTACACAAGAAGGAAACGCGCTTTTCCCAGCATGCGTTCTAAAGCGGGGGCAAATAAAAAGATGGACATGGAATTAAACAGCAGATGTGTGAAACCGGCGTGCAGCAAAATCGGTGTGATTAGCCGCCACCATTCACCGTTAGCCACACCTAGATTATAGCCTGCGACAGTATCCCTCCATAAAACGACTGAATGGACAGGGAGTGAAAAAAACAGCCAGAGAACAGCTTGTAAAGCCAATATAAAGGTGACAACGGGATAAAGCCTGATAAACGTTTGAAAATTTTCAGTCCGTATAAACATTCCGAGCCCCTTTTCTTCATTTTGGTATATCTATAGTAACACGTTTATGAGACAAACCATTTAAATAGTACGTGCGCAAAGGAGGTAATCATGCATGATTTACGGCATTGGACTTGATATTACCGAGCTTAAACGGATCGCCTCTATGGCTGGACGCCAGAAAAGGTTTGCCGAGCGGATTTTGACGCGAAGCGAGCTTGATCAATACCATGAGCTTTCAGAGAAAAGAAAAATCGAATTTCTCGCAGGCAGATTCGCGGCAAAAGAAGCGTTCTCGAAAGCATTTGGCACCGGTATAGGGAGGCAGCTCAGCTTTCAGGACATTGAAATTAGGAAAGACCAAAATGGCAAGCCTTACATCATTTGTACCAAACTGAGCCAGGCCGCCGTTCACGTATCAATCACTCACACAAAAGAATATGCTGCCGCGCAGGTTGTGATTGAAAGGTTGTCAAGCTAGTCTGCATATTAGGGAAACCCCACTCATATATTTGATAGTGCATTAAGGGAGACAAGTTGTTTGAGGCTTTTATGGTACGCATCTGTTCTGCCTAAACGTGTACCGAGCGTACCGTTAAAGTCAAACAAGCGATTTCTTCCTTTTACATCAATTGAGAAAAAGGGGTTGAAAAAGGTGAGAAAAAGCTTTGTTTTGCTTTTAACGGGACTGCTTGCTGTTCTTATTCTTTCTGCCTGCGGGCAAAAAACACAGCAAGATATTGTGGCCGGGTTAGATGAAAAGGCGAAAGAATACACCTCGTACAAAGCAAAAGCGAAAATGACCATCGAGACAGGGAGTGAGCCTCAAGTATACAATGTGGAAATCTGGCACAAAAAGCCGTCTCTGTACAGGGTTTATTTAGAAAATCCGAAAAAGGACCAAAACCAAGTCATTTTACGAAATGAAAACGGAGTATTCGTTCTCACGCCGTCTTTAAATAAGAGCTTCAGATTTCAAAGCGACTGGCCGAACAACAGCAGTCAGGTCTATCTGTTTGAATCGCTCGTAAAGGATGTTCAAAACGATTCGGATGCAGTTTTCACAGCGAAAGAAAAGAAATACGTATTCGAAACAAAAACAAACTATCAGCATAACAAAATGCTGCCGACGCAAGAAATCACATTTAACAAAAAGGATATGAGCCCGTCATCTGTCAAAGTGATGGATACTGACCGGAAAGTGATGGTCAAAGTAGAATTCAGCAACTTTGAATTTAATAAACAATTTGATAAAGAATCATTTGACGAAAAGAAAAATATGACCCTTTCTCAAATGGATGTTGCCACAAGCGCGAAGCCTTCCGATACATTCGCGGTCAAAACGCCGCTGGAACTGCCGCTTGGCGTAAAGCTGCTTGAAGAAAAAGATATCTCTACTGAAGACGGGAAGCGCATCATCATGACGTACGGAGGAGAAAAATCATTTACGTTAATTCAGGAAAAAGCCCAAATTGCCAAGGCCTCCTCCTCCGTTACCCTGAACGGCGAACCGGTAAATCTCGGCTACACCATCGGCGCTTTGTCGGATGCATCATTATCATGGACATATGACGGCGTTGATTACCTTCTCTCTTCTAAAGATCTTTCTAAAGAGGAAATGGTGACAGTAGCGAAAAGCATGCAGGGACAATCATCGAAATAACCGCCAAAGGCCAAACATGATTTGGCCTTTTTTTCGTTAGACATCGTTTCCCTTTGGCCTTTAATTTTAGTATGATATGTAAATGATATTGAATAAAAGCTAGGAAGTGTCGTAATGAGCACAAAACCTTTTTACAGGGATACGTGGGCGGAAATTGACTTGTCCGCGATAAAGGAAAATGTCAGCAATATGAAAGAACATATCGGTGAACATGTCCAGCTAATGGCAGTTGTGAAAGCAAACGCCTACGGGCATGGTGATGCAGAAACAGCAAAGGCTGCTCTTGACGCAGGTGCTTCATGCTTGGCCGTAGCCATTTTGGATGAAGCGATTTCACTGCGTAAAAAGGGCTTGAAGGCGCCTATATTGGTGCTCGGCGCGGTTCCCCCGGAGTATGTGGCAATCGCTGCGGAGTATGACGTGACCTTAACAGGTTATTCCGTTGAATGGCTTCAGGAGGCAGCCCGCCACACGAAAAAAGGTTCTCTTCATTTTCATCTGAAGGTCGATACGGGGATGAACAGGCTTGGTGTCAAAACAGAGGAAGAAGTTCAGAATGTGATGGCCATTCTTGACCGCAACCCCCGTTTAAAGTGCAAAGGGGTATTTACCCATTTTGCGACAGCAGATGAAAAAGAAAGAGGCTATTTCTTAAAGCAGTTTGAGCGTTTTAAAGAGCTGATTGCTCCGCTGCCGTTAAAGAATTTGATGGTCCACTGCGCGAACAGCGCCGCCGGACTTCGGCTGAAAAAAGGCTTTTTTAATGCAGTCAGATTCGGCATCGGCATGTATGGCCTTCGCCCGTCTGCTGACATTTCGGACGAGATACCGTTTCAGCTGCGTCCGGCATTCACCCTGCATTCGACGCTGTCGCATGTCAAACTGATCAGAAAAGGCGAGAGCGTCAGCTACGGAGCCGAGTACACAGCAGAAAAAGACACATGGATCGGGACGGTGCCTGTAGGCTATGCGGATGGCTGGCTCCGAAAATTGAAGGGGACCGACATCCTTGTGAAGGGAAAACGCCTAAAAATTGCCGGCCGAATTTGCATGGACCAATTTATGGTGGAGCTGGATCAGGAATATCCGCCGGGCACAAAAGTCACATTAATAGGCCGGCAGGGAGATGAATATATTTCCATGGATGAGATTGCAGGAAGGCTCGAAACCATTAACTATGAAGTGGCCTGTACAATAAGTTCCCGCGTTCCCCGTATGTTTTTGGAAAATGGGAGTATAATGGAAGTAAGAAATCCTTTGTTGCAGGTCAATATAAGCAATTAGCTTACTTATATGGCGAATTTATAAAACAGCTTTGCTTGAAGAGTGAATAATGGTATCATTATCACTGGATGGATAAAAGAGTCGTATCCGTAAGTTTGGTGGAGGTGTATGTTTTTTGTCTGAATCCAGCGCAAGAACCGAAATGAAAATCAGCTTGCCCGAAAACCTAGTAGCTGAATTGGATGGTGTAGCGATGCGGGAGAAACGAAGCAGAAACGAACTGATATCACAAGCAGTGAGAGCGTATGTCAGCGAACGAACAACTCGTCACAACCGTGATTTGATGAGACGCGGCTATATGGAAATGGCGAAAATCAACCTGAATATTTCTTCTGAGGCTCACTTTGCGGAGTGCGAGGCTGAAACGACAGTTGAGCGCTTAGTCAGCGGAGGATAATCATTTGATTGTGAAACGCGGCGATGTTTATTTTGCTGATTTATCTCCTGTTGTTGGCTCAGAGCAAGGCGGGGTGCGCCCGGTTTTAGTGATCCAAAATGACATCGGAAATCGCTTCAGCCCAACTGCTATTGTTGCAGCCATAACAGCACAAATACAGAAAGCGAAATTACCAACCCACGTCGAAATCGATGCAAAACGCTACGGTTTTGAAAGAGATTCCGTTATTTTGCTGGAGCAAATTCGGACGATTGACAAGCAAAGGTTAACGGATAAGATTACTCATCTGGATGATGAAATGATGGATAAGGTTGATGAAGCCTTGCAAATCAGTTTGGCACTCATTGATTTTTAGACATATTTGCAGGTTGCTCACAAAGAGCAACTTTTTTTGTTTTCAAAAAACATAAACGATATAATAATGAAATAACGAAAAAATATGTTGTTTTTTATTGGGAGGTAAGCGAATTTGATGTCGAACCAGACTGTATACCAGTTCATTGCCGAAAATCAAAATGAACTGCTCCAACTGTGGACTGACACACTAAAAGAATTAAGCGATCAAGAATCCTATCAGCTGACTGACCAAGTGTATGAAAATATATCTAAAGAGTATATCGACATTCTGCTGCTGTCTGTTAAGGACGAAAACGCTGCTGAAAGCCAAATCAGTGAACTGGCGCTTCGGGCGGTCCAAATCGGAATTTCTTTGAAGTTTTTGGCTACTGCGCTTGCTGAATTCTGGAAACGTCTCTACACGAAAATGAATGATAAGAGATTGCCAGATCAAGAGAGCACGGAGTTAATCTGGCAGATTGACCGATTTTTCAGCCCGATTAACACAGAAATTTTTAATCAATACTCAATCTCATGGGAAAAAACAGTATCCCTGCAAAAGATCGCGCTGCAGGAGCTGTCTGCACCGCTTATTCCGGTGTTTGAAAATATCACCGTGATGCCGCTAGTTGGAACAATTGATACAGAACGCGCGAAACGAATTATGGAAAACCTTCTTAATGGCGTTGTCAAACACCGTTCCCAGGTCGTGCTGATTGACATTACCGGTGTCCCTGTCGTCGATACGATGGTTGCCCATCATATTATTCAGGCATCAGAAGCGGTAAGGCTTGTCGGAGCAAAATGCCTGCTGGCCGGAATCCGCCCGGAAATTGCTCAAACCATCGTTAACCTGGGGATTGATTTATCCCAAGTTATAACTAAGAATACCCTGCAAAAAGGAATTCAAACAGCGTTGGAAATGACGGATCGAAAAATCGTTTCATTGGGGGAATAACATTGTGAGACATCCAAAAATCCCGATCTTGAAACTGTATAATTGCTTATTAGTGTCCATTCAATGGGAACTTGATGACCAAACTGCATTAACCTTTCAAGAAGACTTATTAAATAAAATATATGAAACAGGTGCTAACGGCGTTGTCATTGACCTGACATCTGTGGATATGATTGATTCATTTATCGCAAAAGTGCTGGGCGACGTCATAACAATGTCCAAGTTAATGGGGGCAAAAGTTGTCTTGACCGGCATTCAGCCCGCTGTGGCAGTGACGCTGATCGAACTTGGAATCGCGCTTGAGGAAATCGAAACTGCGCTCGACTTAGAGCAGGGGCTTGAGACATTGAAGCGGGAATTGGGGGAATAGCGAATGAACGACCAATCCTGTGTAAAAATCATGACAGAATGGGATATTGTAGCCGCCAGACAGCTGGGGCGAAACGTTGCGAAAGAACTGGGTTTCGGCACTGTAGACCAGGCTAGAATTACAACGGCTATTTCAGAATTAGCCAGGAATATTTATTTATATGCCGGCAAAGGGCAGATTGGGATTGAACAGGTCGCAGACAGAGGAAAAAAGGGCCTGAAAATCATAGCGGAAGACCAAGGGCCGGGAATTCCTGATATCCGAAAAGTCATGGAAGACGGGTTTTCAACGTCTGGAGGACTTGGTGCGGGGCTTCCCGGGGTCAAAAGGCTGATGGATGAATTCAGCTTAAATTCCGTATCGGGGGAAGGAACAGAGATACAAGCCATCAAATGGCTTCGGTAGGAGGTAAGAACGTGGATTTTAGGGAGGTTATTGAGCAGCGGTATCATCAGCTGCTTAGCCGATATATAGCCGAATTAACAGAAACATCTTTATATCAAGCCCAAAAATTCAGCCGAAAAACAATCGAGCACCAAATTCCTCCGGAAGAAATCATCAGTATTCATAGAAAAGTGCTGAAGGAGCTGTATCCAAGTCTCCCGGAAGATGTGTTTCATTCGCTGGATTTTTTAATAGAAGTCATGATTGGTTATGGAATGGCTTATCAGGAGCATCAAACCCTTAGAGGGATACAGCAGGAAATCAAATCAGAAATTGAAATCGCAGCTAATGTCCAGCAGACGCTGCTCGGAACAAAAATTCCGCAGGAGGACGCGCTGGATATCGGCGCCATCAGTGTGCCTGCCAAACAGATGAGCGGTGACTACTACCACTTCGTCAAAGACAAGGAATCCATTAATATTGCAATCGCGGACGTGATCGGAAAAGGCATTCCAGCAGCTCTTTGTATGTCCATGATTAAATACGCAATGGACTCATTGCCGGAAACAGGCATACACCCTTCTCAGGTGCTGAAAAATTTAAATCGTGTTGTTGAACAAAACGTTGACGCTAGTATGTTTATTACGATGTTTTATGCCAATTACAATATGGACAAGCATCGATTTACATATGCTTCGGCGGGACATGAACCGGGATTCTATTATTCTCAAAAAGACAACGCGTTTTATGATTTAGAGGCTAAAGGACTCGTTCTCGGCATCTCGCAGGATTATGACTACAGACAATTCGATCAGCATCTGGAAAAGGGTGATATGATCGTTTTATTTTCTGACGGCGTCACAGAATGCAGAACAGAAAACGGTTTCTTGGAGCGTCCTGATTTGCAGAAGCTCATTGAGGAACATATGTGTTCCTCCGCGCAGGAAATGGTCAAAAACATTTATGACAGCCTCCTCAAATTACAGGACTTTCAGCTTCACGATGATTTTACGTTAATTGTTTTGCGGAGAAAGGTTTAACGTCTGCCAGACGAGGGTATAAAGCAACTAGTGATTTGAAGGAAAATTTGAGGTGATACGGATGAATATAAATGTTGATGTGAAGCAAAACGAGAATGATATACAAGTAAACATTGCAGGAGAAATTGATGTATACTCAGCGCCGGTGCTCAGAGAGAAGCTTGTGCCTCTGGCAGAACAAGGTGCGGACTTAAGAATTTGCCTGAAAGATGTCAGCTACATGGACAGTACCGGATTGGGCGTTTTTGTAGGGATCTTTAAAACAGTAAAAAAACAAGGCGGTTCGTTAAAACTTGAAAATCTTTCTGACCGCCTGATCCGCCTGTTTGACATTACAGGCCTGAAGGACATCATTGATATTTCTGCAAAGTCAGAAGGTGGAGTGCAATGAAGAATAAAGCTGATTACATCGAAATGAAAGTGCCGGCCCAACCTGAGTATGTGGGAATTATAAGACTGACGCTGTCAGGCGTCGCAAGCAGAATGGGCTATACGTATGATGAAATTGAAGATTTGAAAATCGCAGTCAGTGAAGCGTGCACAAATGCGGTTCAGCATGCTTACAAAGAAGATAAAAATGGGGAAGTGTCAATACGATTCGGTGTGTTTGAAGACCGTTTAGAGGTTATTGTGGCGGATGAAGGAGACAGCTTTGACTTTGATCAAAAGCAGCAGGATCTAGGGCCGTACACACCTTCGCACACAGTTGATCAATTATCAGAAGGAGGGCTCGGTCTATATTTAATGGAAACGCTCATGGATGAAGTTAGAGTGCAAAATCACTCCGGCGTCACTGTAGCGATGACAAAGTATTTAAATGGGGAGCGAGTTGATCATGACACAACCATCAAAAACTACGAAACTAACTAAAGATGAAGTCGATCGGCTCATAAGCGATTACCAAACAAAGCAAGATGAACAGGCGCAGGAAACGCTTGTGCGGGTGTATACAAATCTGGTTGACATGCTTGCGAAAAAATATTCAAAAGGAAAAAGCTTCCACGAGGATCTCCGCCAGGTCGGCATGATCGGGCTGCTCGGCGCGATTAAGCGATACGATCCTGTTGTCGGGAAATCGTTTGAAGCTTTTGCAATTCCGACAATCATCGGTGAAATTAAACGTTTCCTCAGAGATAAAACATGGAGCGTTCACGTGCCGAGACGGATTAAAGAACTGGGGCCAAGAATCAAAATGGCGGTTGATCAGCTGACGACTGAAACACAAAGATCGCCGAAAGTTGAAGAGATTGCCGAATTCCTCGATGTTTCTGAAGAAGAGGTTCTTGAAACGATGGAAATGGGCAAAAGCTATCAAGCCTTATCCGTTGACCACAGCATTGAAGCGGATTCGGACGGAAGCACCGTCACGATCCTTGATATCGTCGGATCACAGGAGGATGGATATGAGCGAGTCAACCAGCAAATGATGCTGCAAAGCGTGCTTCATGTCCTTTCAGACCGTGAAAAACAAATCATAGACCTTACGTATATTCAAAACAAAAGCCAAAAAGAAACTGGGGACATTCTCGGTATATCTCAAATGCACGTCTCGCGTCTGCAGCGCAAAGCTGTGAAGAAGCTCAGAGAGGCCTTGATTGAAGATCCCTCGATGGAGTTAATGTAATGATCCAGGTTGAAGAAAACGAGCATATTCAAACTCTAGTATATCAACTGAATAAAGAAGGAAAATCGATTTGCGGAGACAGCTTTTTTATGAAAGCTGATGACAAGGAATTAATTTGTGCGGTTGCTGACGGACTTGGAAGTGGATCGCTTGCAAACGAATCCTCTGCAGCCATCAAAGACTTAGTGGAAAACTATGCGAATGAAGACGTACAAAGCATTATCGAACGCTGTAATCAGGCGATGAAAAACAAAAGAGGCGCCACAGCATCTATCCTGAAAATTAATTTTGAACAAAGGCAGTTTACGTACTGCGCTGTCGGCAATGTACGGTTTATTCTGCATTCTCCGTCTGGTGAAAGCTTTTATCCTCTGCCGATTTCGGGCTATTTATCAGGCAAGCCGCAAAAATACAAAACGCACACCGCCACTTATGAAAAGGGTTCAAAGTTCATTATACATACAGATGGACTCAACGTACCCGATATCCGCTCCCATTTGAAAAAGGGCCAATCGGTAGAAGACATATCGAATTCGCTGAAAATGTATACGACATCGAGAAAAGATGATCTGACCTATATTCTTGGACATCTGTCCTAGGAAACCAGAAAAAAGAAGCTGAACATCCGGCTTCTTTTTTTTTGGTTGACTATTAATAAGTGCGCTTATTATAATTAATAAGTGAACTTATCATTTTGGGGGGCTTATGGGATGTGGAATTATGAATACACTGCGATAGCTGATGCGGATATAGACAAAATCTGGAGCCGTTATCAGCAAACAGAAACATGGGATCAATGGGATACGGGTGTTGCATCAGCTTCTTTGAAAGGACCATTTCAAAAGGGAACGGAAGGAACATTGCATCTGCAAGGAAAAACAGTTCCTTTTTGGCTTGAGCATGTGGAGAAACATCGGTCATTTTCTATCATGGCCAACATGCCGCATAACAATGTAAAAATGGAATTTTCTCACGTGCTTCAAAAGCAAAAAGAAGGTTTGCGTATCACACATGGAATTGTATTAGATGGTGCTGAAGCAAAAAAATGTGGAGAAATCATTGGGACTGAACTGTCTAAAGACATCCCGGCGGCTGTCAGCAGGCTTGTTCACCTATGCGGAGGAGTGATAAAATGAACACAAATTATTGGATCGGCGTTGTGTCAGAGCAGCATGTATTAAAAGGTGCTGCCGGTGGTTTTGCACAGCTGTGCCATGGAAAAAAAGCCCCGCTCGCCAAAATGAATGAGGGAGATTGGCTGATTTATTATTCTCCAAGAGACGCATATCCAGATGGCAAACTGCTGCGAAGCTTTACTGCGATCGGCAAAGTGAAAAGCGGAAATATCTATCCGTATCAAATGGCTCCGAATTTTATTCCATACCGATTAGATATAGACTATTATCCATGCCATAAAATCGGTTTTTACGACATTAAACCAAAGCTTGAATTTGTTCAGGAAACCAAGCATCTTGGCTTTTTATTTCGCAGAGGACACTTTGAAATCAGCAAAAATGATTTTTTGACAATAGCACAAGCGATGGGAGTTAACATAAGTGGAATGGCACTCTAAATTTAGCGGTCCGAACACAAGCCCGGGCTTTTTATTATGGCAGGCCACGCAAAGCTGGCAGCGGAAAGTGGGAAAAGCGTTGGCTGAGTTTGACCTGACCCACGTTCAATTTGTTCTGCTGACCTCGTGCAAGTATATGATTGCTCACGGAGAAACCGTCACGCAAAAAAAACTTGCAAGCTTCAGCCAGACCAATATCATGATGGTTTCGGAGGTTGTGCGGACGCTTGAGAAAAAAGGATTTATCCAAAGAAGCAAAAATCCCCAGGATAAAAGAGAGGTCCTCCTGTCTCTTACAGAAACAGGAGGAGAAAAAGTAACAGCGGCTTTGCCAATTGTTGAGAAGATTGATCAAGCCTTCTTTGCAGCTGCGATGAAAAAAGAGAATTTTCTGAGCGGCTTACAGGAACTATTGAAACATGAGTAAAGATACGGGCAGCGCCAGCTGTCTTTTTTTATGTGTTTTTTTCGGTTTTTGATACACTAGAGAAAGAACGACAAAATTGGAGGCTTTGGTTACATGGAAACGTCAGCCCTTTTAAAACAGCAAATTGCGAAAGAAATAGGTTTATCACAAAAACATGTTGAAAGTGTTATCCGTCTGCTTGAGGACGGCAACACAGTCCCGTTTATTGCCCGGTATCGAAAAGAGCAGACGGGTTCAATGGATGAGGTTCAGATTCAAACGATTTCTGAACGCTGGCAATACATACAAAACCTGAATCAGCGAAAAGAAGAAGTCATCAGGCTGATTGCAGAGCAGGATAAACTGACGGATGATCTAAGACGTAAAATCGAGCAATCGGTGAAGCTTCAGGAAGTGGAAGACCTTTACCGCCCTTATAAACAAAAACGCAAAACAAAGGCGACAGTCGCTAAAAGCAAAGGCCTGGAGCCGCTTGCCGACTATATCCTGACACTCCCCCAAGATGATCGTCTGGCAAAAACAGCAGAACAGTACATCAGCGAAGAAAAAGAAGTGTTTACACGAGAAGAAGCGATTGAAGGCGCCAAGCACATTATTGCGGAACAAATCTCAGACGAGCCGTCTTTCAGAAAGTGGATTCGCCAGGAAACCTTCAAAAAAGGAACCATTAAGTCTGTTGCCGGAAAGTCGGCAGACACGGACGAAAAAAATGTTTATGAAATGTATTATGAATATGAAGAGCCAATCGCAAAGGTCGTTCCGCATAGGGTGCTGGCAATGAACCGCGGCGAAAAAGAAGACATTTTAAAGGTATCGATCGAACCGCCTGCGGATCACATTAAAGCGTATTTAGAAAAACAAATCATCAAAAACCGCTCAACAACCGTAAAAGAGATTTTGCAGGAGACAATTGAGGACAGCTATAAAAGACTGATCCAGCCGGCAATCGAGCGTGAAATCAGGAAAGAGCTCTCAGAAAAAGCCGATGAACAGGCGATTCATATTTTCTCAGAAAACTTGAGAAAGCTTCTGCTTCAGCCGCCAATGAAAGGCAAAACCGTTCTCGGTGTTGACCCAGCCTTTCGAACCGGCTGTAAGCTCGCTGTGTCAGATGAGACCGGAAAAGTCTTGAAAATTGATGTAATCTATCCGCATGCGCCAGTCAACAAAACAAAAGAAGCTCATGAAAAAGTGAAAAAGATTCTTGAGCAATATCAAGTCGAGATGGTGGCGATCGGAAACGGCACAGCATCCAGAGAAACAGAACAATTCATTGTCAATGTACTAAAGGATATGCCGCGCAAAATTTATTATGTAATTGTCAATGAAGCGGGAGCAAGCGTCTATTCGGCTTCTGAGCTTGCCCGAGAAGAATTCCCTGACCTTAAGGTTGAAGAGCGCAGTGCCGTATCTATTGCGCGAAGACTTCAAGACCCGCTCGCGGAGCTCGTTAAGATCGATCCGAAGTCTGTGGGTGTCGGACAGTATCAGCATGACGTCAGCCAAAAGCGCTTAAATGAATCTCTGCGGTTTGTCGTCGAAACGGTCGTAAACCAGGTTGGAGTAAACGTCAACACAGCATCTGCCGCGCTGCTTCAGTATGTAGCGGGATTATCGAAGTCTGTCGCAGGCAACGTTGTCAAAAAACGTGAGGAAATCGGAAAGTTTTCAAATCGAAAAGAACTGAAGGACATCCCAAGGCTCGGTGCGAAAACTTACGAGCAATGTATCGGTTTCTTAAGAGTGCAGGAAGGAACAGAGCCTTTGGATAGAACAGGCATCCACCCGGAAAGCTATAAAGAAACAAAAGAGCTATTGAAAAAACTCGGGCTTTCAACAGAACATATCGGCACGGCGGAATTGAAGGACAAAATCAATCAGCTGGCACTTTCTGAAACGGCAAAAGAGCTGGGAATCGGCGAAATCACTCTGAAAGATATTTGTGAACAGCTGACAAGGCCAGAACGCGATCCCCGTGACGAGGTGCCAAAGCCTTTGCTGAAAACAGACGTCCTTCAGCTGGAAGATTTGAAAGAGGGAATGGAACTGCAGGGCACCGTGCGCAATGTAGTGGACTTTGGAGCGTTTGTTGATATCGGAGTCAAACAAGACGGGCTTGTGCATATCTCAAAACTCAGCAATCAATTCGTCAAGCATCCTCTTGATGTTGTCTCTGTCGGCGATATCGTGACAGTTTGGGTTGACGGCGTAGATGTACAAAAAGGCAGAGTATCGCTGTCTATGGTAAAATAAAAGCACTGCTTACGAGCAGTGTTTTTTCCTATAGAAATACCAGCATTGATTCAGCAGTTTAATTTGGTAATTATCTTTTTCAAGGAACGCTTTTTGCATCTGCTTTTTAAGCCAATTTGGCATAGGCTCATTCCTCCTCAGCTTTTATCATAAGAGGGACAGTGATTACCATATTGTATGCGAACGGTGAATTGTCCCGTTCAATGTTTTTTAAGTGAGGTGCACTATGGATAATATAGAGCTTCAAAAGCTGACAGAGGATATTTCTGAAACGTACTTTAAAAAGCCGTTCCGCCATCAGGCGCTTTTTAATGACAGGCTTAAAACCACTGGCGGCAGGTACCTGTTAACCTCCCATAACATTGAATTGAACAGAAAATATTTGATTGAACACGGCAGGGAGGAGCTGATCGGCATCATCAAGCATGAGCTCTGCCATTATCATCTTCACCTTGAAGGAAAAGGGTACAAGCACAGAGACAGAGATTTTAGAATGCTTTTGCAGCAAGTCAACGCACCGAGGTTCTGTACACCCCTTAAGAAAAAAGCGGAAAACAAAAAAACTTATATGTATATCTGTACGGCCTGCGGCCAACAGTATATAAAGAAGCGGGCTATGAACCCTGACAGATACAGATGCGGAAAATGCCGCGGGAAAATAAAAAGAATTTTTTCGTGAAAAAGGTTGACGAATATTGCAAGCCTATGTTACATTATAAAAGTCGTCACGAGAGATAAATAAAAACATTTACCTCTTGACACTGAAAATCAAGGCTGATATAATAAGTCTTGTCTCATTATTCCACAGTAGCTCAGTGGTAGAGCTATCGGCTGTTAACCGATCGGTCGCAGGTTCGAATCCTGCCTGTGGAGCCATATTGGAGAAGTACTCAAGTGGCTGAAGAGGCGCCCCTGCTAAGGGTGTAGGTCGCGTAAGCGGCGCGAGGGTTCAAATCCCTCCTTCTCCGCCATAAGATTTCGATATAAGTTCTCAACCATCGGCCCGTTGGTCAAGCGGTTAAGACACCGCCCTTTCACGGCGGTAACACGGGTTCGAATCCCGTACGGGTCATTCCATTTCGTTGGGCTATAGCCAAGCGGTAAGGCAACGGACTTTGACTCCGTCATGCGTTGGTTCGAATCCAGCTAGCCCAGCCATTTTTATTTTTTTGAAATCGAATAGTAAGAGCCATTAGCTCAGTTGGTAGAGCATCTGACTTTTAATCAGAGGGTCGAAGGTTCGAGTCCTTCATGGCTCACCACTTATCTTTTTGCGGGTGTGGCGGAATTGGCAGACGCGCTAGACTTAGGATCTAGTGTCTTACGACGTGGGGGTTCGAGTCCCTTCACCCGCACTTTATTTACAAAGTGCACGCAAATTGGTTTTACTAGGTTAAGAGCCTAATAAACCAGCACAAACACAATTTCATCATCACGCGGTCGTGGCGGAATGGCAGACGCGCTAGGTTGAGGGCCTAGTGGGTGAATAACCCGTGGAGGTTCAAGTCCTCTCGGCCGCATCCCAATAATACCAAGGGTTTAACCACCTTTGGTATTATTTTTTTATGCGGAAAATACAGCTATGGAAGAAGTCTTGCTCACCAAAACTCACCAGTTACTTAAAGTAAGTCGTCCAAACGGTCGGCAGTTTCCTTTTGTTTATTAGGAAAAAGATGTCCGTAAGTATTCATTGTAAAAGAAACGGAACTATGCCCTAATCGTTCTTTTATTACTAAATAATCTTCCCCTTGATGGATAAGCAAGGCTACATGTGAATGTCTCAAATCATGGAAACGGATAGGCTCCACATTTCCTCTTTGACAAATCTGTTTTATTTTTCTGCTGAAAATATCTTTGGTAGGTGGTCTGTCTTTGTATTGAAACATATAAGTTTCTTCTGATTGGTGAATTCCTAATTCATCAAAGATTTCCTTCTGATGTCGTCTCCATTCATCGAGCAATGTTATAAGTTTTGAATTGATACTTATACGGCGAATAGAATTTTTAGTTTTTGGAGCTGTAATTATATATTCTTGATTTATATATGTTAAAGCTTTGTATACATTAATTTCTCTTCTAAACTTATCTAAATCTTTCCATTGAAGCGCTAAAATTTCTCCTAAGCGCATTCCTGTCAGATAATCAGTAGTATAGAATACTTTAAAAATAAATTCGTCTTTTTCTATGAGACTAATAAATTCTTTGAACTGATCTGGAGTCCAAAATTTCATCTGTTTTTTGACAACACTTAAATTTTTTACCTTTGCACATGGATTTTTGATTAAAACATCCTCAACGATACCTATATCAAAAATTTTACTGAGAATAATCATTGTGTTGTTAATTGTTTTGTTTTCAAGTCCTTTATCAATAAGTGACTTTTGAAAGTCTTGAATTTCATTATGAGTAACTTTTTTGACAATACAATTTTCAAAATGAGGTATGATATGTTTTTCTATTGTATATTTTTCAATATTATAATAATTAGGCTTATGGTGAAGCTTACATTGCTCCAAATAAATACTTACTAGTGTAGAGAAACTGACTTCCTTATGGCTTGTTAGCAAACCATCACTGTGTGCTTTTTTTATTGCATGATACATTTCTTCAGCATGCTTTTTCGTTTTTAAGGTCATTGTTTTTCTTTTGCGTTTTCCTGTTACTGGATCAAAACCAAGACTAACGTCGATTCTATATCTCCCATCTTTAGTTTTCCTTATAGACATTATTTTGCTCCTTAGAATTGTGCTATTAGTTTATTATCGAAAACGTTGAAACCTCTTGAAGAAGAAAATTTCAGTTGCTCAATTTTATGTTTGATTACAAAAGTAGGGACTTTAAAATAAGTTGCAATGTCGTTTAACGTATATTCATTGAAATTGATATTTGCATCTTGAATCATTTTATCAGTCACCAAAAGTTCAGAAGCGAATATGTTGGCCTGATGTTCTAACTTTTCTTCCAAGATGAGTGAACAATTTGATAATTTAAAAGAATTCAATTTCTTGTGGAGGAAAAAGTGCCCAAGTTCATGGGCAATAACAAAATTTCTGTAACTGGCATTTTTATTGATGTGAATAATGTACTCATCTTCCTCTTCACAGTATTGAAGGAAGCCATTTACATTGCCTAAGTTACTTTCTAAATGAAAAATTCTTAAATTGTTACAAATGATACTTACATTGTTTGTGTTATTTTTTTTAATAATTTCTTGTGCCTTGTGTTTTATACTTTTTGAAGTGTAAATGTTCATCACTCTTTCAATGTTTATTATTTGTCTTTACGCTTCATTTCGTTAACAAACCGGACTCCATTCTTTAATGCTTTTTTTATTAATTCAGCTGTTTCTTCGTCAATATCACCATTTTTCATAAAGAGAAGTGTTTCTTCGTCTTTAAGTTCCTCAATTGCTTCATTAAATGCTTTTTCTAGATTAGAGTTTTTCTTTTGAGGAGGTTGAGGTCTATCTAATAAGAAATCAATAGATACATCAAAATAATTTGCAATCTTACTTAATGTTTCACTTGTAGGTAGGATTTCGTCTTTCTCAAACCTTGTTATAGAACTTTGACTTAAAAATAATTTTTCAGCTAATTCTTTTTGGGTTAATCCTCTTTGTTTTCTCAAAGTTTTTAATTTATGACCAAAACTCATTTTTAAGACCTCATTTTTATTTTTATATTACAACTAGTCATATTTTTTTAAAAGAAAATATGCGTATTTTGCATTTTTTGTGTTGACATTATGCGTATAGTCATTTATTATATAAGTAGTTAATGATTATACGCATTTTTTCGGGGGTGATAATTTGAATGAGTTTTTGACTGCAAAGGATATTCAAAATATTTTAGGTGTAAAGCAAGCAAAGGCATATGAAATAATTCGATCACTTAATAAAGAAATGGAGAATGACGGCTATATGGTCATTCAAGGTAAAGTCAATCGTGCAAAATTTGAAGAACGTTATTGTTATAAAAGCAGAAGACAGGAACAGGATGATCATTATGAATCTAAGCCAAACTCATTCATTTATGCGTAAAGCAATTCCTTTGGCCAAACAAATGGAAGGTGATTGGATGGCACGAATGAAAATTGCTCTTAATTCGGTCATCATAAATCATTATTTAAACCTTCCGTTAACAAATGAAAATGTTAATGAATTACTGCGAAAAGGCGTTTCATATCGCAGGATATGTAAGCATTACGGCATTGGAAGAAAAGACATTGAAAAGCTGCGGCAATCATCCATAGTGTGACGTTATATACCACTATAGGGAGTCGTTAAGAATCCTTTGAAAGGGGGGATGCGATGAAAATAAGGGTGAATGCAACAATCATTACTGATGTTGAAGCTTTAAAGGCTGATAAGGATTTGAACCATTTTAAAGACTATGTCACTTGTGAAACATTCGTTGTTGAAGCTGATAATTATTTGGAGGCTAATAAAGAAATATCTGAGTTGTTAAAAGGCTGGGATTGGTGGTGTATCTGGTCTACTCGTCCATTGAGTAAGAAGGATAACCAAGTGTTTACTTTGTATAACGACGATCTGTATAACTTATGTCGCTAGGAGTGTTTGTTCTTTGAAAACTACATACAGACAAAAAAAGCGCCTTGACGAATAATCATCAAGAACGCCGGCAATAAAAACTAGACACTTTTATTATACGGCATTCTTGCTGAAAAGTCATGCGTGAGTATTTGAGTGATGAACAGCAATCACTTTAAATGCTGTAGCAGGCTAGAATAAGCGTGCGGAATAGCTGTAGTCAGCTTGATGGCTATAATTAGCCTACTAGGTTGCCATGAGGGCGTAAAGTCGTTAGCAACTGATAAGCGCCAAGATGGATACAGAACCGGAGCGAATCCAAAATATAAAATCGAAATTTAACGATCTTTTGAAAATAATAAAAAATGAAATGGGGATATGAAAAATGAACTTAAACTTTATTGTACCGGATATTAATATGACTTTTGGAGATATGAAATTTATGGGACTTAACAAAGAAAGATATGTTTATGATCGGGAAAACAATAAGCGTACTGACGTGCTTGAATCTAGGGTTTATAACATTGCTAGTGCTGTGCAAGGTGGTCAAATTGAGGTAACTATTCCTGAGTATGCTGGAGCAAAAGAAATCCCTCCTTTTGCTGACATTGAGTTGAAAAACCCAAAAATTAGCGCTATGGCAACTAGTCAAAGGGATTCAACCTTTGCCAATGTGATGTGGAAACTTGAAGCTGATGATATTGTTGTAAAAGGCGGTTCTTCTGTGAAACCTGCGGTTGCAACTGGCGGGAATGATAAGAAATAATTTGTTGATATATTAATGTTGAAGGAAACGGAGGTAATGACGAAGTGAAGACCGTTAAATCTGTGTACTTTGAAAATGTCGTTATCCCTACAAATGAACTCGGCGAATGTCATTCTTTTGATGAAGACAATGCTGTAGAGTATTATCAAGAAGAAGTACCGAGAGGATATGTGTGGGAAATGTTTTGTCACTCTTGTAGAGAAAAATCATCGGGGTATGAATTTTGATGATCAATATGAGTGATTTCTTGCAGAAAAGGATTTGGAAGTATAGAGGAAAACGAATTCGTCCGTATATGAGGAATAACTTAATAATAGCAGGCGCAATGATATTTGTGCCTGTTTTTTTGTTATCTATGTTTCTCTTTTGGAAATATCAACTTCTTCACTTTGATGTATTTCAAGTGATTCATCACTTTGAATGGAATGTACCTTTGATCGTTAAAAGTTTGGTCTGCTCATTGGCTATTGGTATTGGTAGTGTGTATGTTGCCTGTTTAACATTTAATGGACCCTTTAAAAGGTTAAAGCACAGGCAGATGCTTGCAAGAATGATTTTCTCTAACAAGTTTTATGAAAAAGATCAGATGAAGGTTAGAAAATTATTCTCTAATGAAACAGGCACAAGGGAAAAAATCACTTATTTTCCGAGGATGTATTACCAAGTTAAAAATAATCACATCTATATACGGATTGCTATGGATATGAGCCGTTTTCAGAATCGCTTCCTAGACTTAGGAAAGGATTTAGAAAACGGCTTGTTTTGTGACTTGGTTGATAAGCAAATGGAAGAGGGATTTGTCTGTTTCAAGTTACTGTATGACGTAAGTAAGAATCGTATATCTATAGATGAAGCAGTCGCTAAAGACGGTGTTCTGCCATTAATGAAACACGTCTCATGGAAGTTTGATAGATTACCTCACATGCTCATATCCGGTAGCACAGGCGGAGGGAAAACCTATTTCATGTTGACCGTCATAAAAGCGTGTGTAGGACTTGGGGCAGATGTGAAAATCTTAGACCCGAAAAATGCTGATTTAGCCGACTTGGAAGAGGTGCTCCCGAAAAGAGTCTATTCGCAGAAAAATGGCATCCTTATGTGTCTGAGAAAGTCGGTTGATGGCATGATGGAACGAATGGATGAAATGAAGAAAATGCCTAATTACAAGACTGGTGAAAACTATGCCTATTTAGGGCTAAAACCTGTCTTTATCTTCTTTGATGAATATGTGGCATTTATGGATTTGCTGGATATGAAAGAAAGGAATGAAGCCTTATCCTACATGAAACAATTGGTTTTGTTGGGTCGTCAAGCTGGTTATTTTCTTGTTTTAGGGGCACAGCGACCAGATGCAAAATATCTAGCTGATGGGATACGAGATCAATTTAGTTTTCGTGTTGCCCTCGGCAATATGTCTGATACTGGTTATGGGATGATGTTCGGTGACGTTGATAAAACATTTATGGAAAAAGACGTGAAAGGTCGAGGGTATGCCTATGTCGGCACAGGTTCAATATTAGAGTTTTACAGTCCAATTGTGCCGAAAGGATATGATTTTATGTCATCTATTAAAAATGCGCTGGTTGGAGTCGAGGGAGCGCAGGCGACGGCAGTCGCCAGCGGCAGCGTAAGCGACCAGACGGCCAGCGGCGAAGGAGTGAGCGAAGCGAATGGATGAGCTAAAACAACCCCCCCACGCTAACAGGGGGGTAGTAATCGTAAAAGAAGAAAATAAAACCGTTGAAAGTCCTTTGGTATCAATGGTTGACTATATTCGAGTCTCTTTTAAAACTCATGATGTTGACCGAATTATTGAAGAGGTTCTTCACCTTAGCAAAGACTTTATGACTGAGAAACAATCTGGTTTCTATGGCTACGTTGGCACGTACGAACTGGACTATATCAAAGTTTTTTATTCTGCGCCAGATGATAACAGAGGTGTTTTGATAGAAATGTCCGGTCAAGGTTGCCGTCAATTTGAATCCTTCTTGGAATGCCGGAGGAAAACATGGTACGACTTCTTTCAAGATTGCATGGCACAAGGCGGTTCATTTACTCGCTTTGATTTGGCGATTGATGATAAAAAGACGTACTTTTCTATACCGGAATTATTAAAGAAAGCCCAAAAGGGCGAATGTATTTCACGTTTTAGAAAATCCGATTTCAACGGCTCCTTTGATCTATCTGATGGAATTACAGGCGGAACGACAATATATTTCGGTTCTAAAAAGTCAGAAGCGTACCTTTGCTTTTATGAGAAAAACTATGAACAAGCAGAAAAGTATAACATTCCGTTAGAAGAACTAGGCGATTGGAATCGTTATGAATTGCGGCTTAAAAATGAACGTGCACAAGTGGCTATAGATGCTTTATTGAAAACAAAGGATTTAACCTTAATCGCTATGCAGATCATTAATAACTATGTAAGGTTCGTTGATGCTGATGAAAACATCACTAGAGAGCATTGGAAAACGAGCCTTTTTTGGTATGATTTTATAGGTGATGTTGGGAGACTACCTTTGTACGTCAAACCACAAAAAGACTTCTATCAGAAATCAAGAAACTGGCTTCGTAACTCTTGTGCTCCTACTATGAAAATGGTGCTTGAAGCTGATGAACATTTAGGGAAAACCGATCTGTCAGATATGATTGCAGAAGCTGAACTGGCAGACAAACATAAAAAAATGTTAAATGTGTATATGGCTGATGTTGATGATATGGTCGTTTAAAAACAAGCTGCTAAACCTTTATAAACACAGGTGATGCGATTAAACGTATGTGTCAACGGTACCGGAACGAAGTGAGGATAAGGAGTTGACATATTCAGCGCTACCAAAACCCTCTTGGCATTGAACAAACAACCGTTTGTTCCTGCCTGCCGGCGAGGGAGTCCCCCGATGATTCGGGGGAATAGGGGGTTAGATTTGATTAATGAGTTTTGTTTGGGGGAATTTAAGTTTGATGATAAAGAAATAGCTGTTAGATATACTTATATCCTTTATAGTAAATATATAGAAACTTGGCATACAATTATAATTTATTTATAAAGGAGATTATCATGGAAGAAGTCAAAGTTGTATATGCATTGATTAAAAATGAGCTTAATCAGATATTAATGGTAGATAATCATGAGGGGCATTGGTCACTTCCAGGTGGAAGAGTTGAACTTGATGAAAATCTAATAGAAGCTGCTATGCGTGAAGTATATGAAGAAACAGGGCTAGAAGTTGAAATAGGGAATATACTAGCCGTTAATGAAGCGAAATTTTTAAAGAGAAATCATCACGCTATATTTTTTACATTTGAAGCAAACGTTGTAGGAGGAACAGAGCTAATTAAAAATGCTGAAGAAATATTGAAAATAGAATGGGTTGATATAGAACAAGCAAGTCAACGGATGCCTTATTACACCGAAGGGATTAATAATCTTATGAAAGGAAATGCACTGTATAACAATCAAGGAACAATATGAATTAAAATTTGAAACGGTTACTATCTGTGAAAAAAATCAATAGCTATAATCACTAATTATTTCGTATTTTGATTTATCTAAATCAAAGTGCGTTTTTTTATTGCTTAAAAATCAAAGGAGGTTGGTTTGATGGTATACGTTAACCTTCTCAATCAGGCGCGATTGGAAAGTGACTTGGAGTCTCTTGGCTGTTTGGATATTGCTGAGGAATTAATTGAAAAAATGATGGAAGATGTCTTTTACAGTGATGTTGCTCAAAGAGTCATAGTCCAAACTCTTGCGGTTATAGATAACGTGAATGCTAAACTTCAAGCCACCTTCAACATATTGGAGGGTGAAGACGCTGAGACAGATGAACGAAGTGTTGAATTTGAAGGAATATCCTACTATCACTGAGGGGTGAAAATATGGATTACAGGATTATAAATGAGTCCTCCCTTATAAACACATTAGAAAGGCATCTTAATATACACTTGTTGGATGACGTACTCGAAAGATTAAGGGATGAAATGTCATCGGGATATGATCAAATGATCATTATTCATGTCAGAAAAGATAACGGCGGGGATATGGTTGCGAACTTGTATTTTCACTTTAGAGTCCTTGAAGAAAATGAAACGGAATCAGATGACGGAGGAGTTCTTGTCGAATTTGTAATGTATGACCCTCATGTTATAAGAAAAGATTACGAAGAAACCCATCTTAAAAACGGAGGACAAATATAACGAGGTGATCAAGTGTCTGTGGTTGATAATCACTTCAAAAGACTGGGCTTTAATGTTGGTATTCCCTCTTTAGTCTTTGTAAGAAGTTTAAGCAGAGACTGTATGTTGGTTGTCGAAGGCGAACGAGTTAAAGGTTTTGCTGAGTATCGTTATACCTTTTATAAGACAAGACACTTGCCAGATGGTCGAATGACTAGTTTAAAAGTTTATATGGAGAATCAAAGCATAAAAAGGGTGTTACATCGTGTAGCATCCTTTTTATCTTTCTTGGAAAGAACGAAACAAATTGAACAGAAGGAGTGTGAAAAAGTTGCTCAATAAAGAAATCGGCTCTGATAAAAAAGAAGAGTCATTTTTTCGGTCTGCCTTTCAAAAACTGAAACGAATTGAAAGACCGGAAAAAGACAAACAGAAAGTCCCTCGTGACAGGTCGAAACTGATAGCCGTCACATTGTGGTCTTGTGTCGGTGGCTTGCTGTTTATCTGCTTGCTTGCTGTGCTTCTGTCAATTAATACTCGCTCTCAACTTAATGACATGAAAGATGAAGCCAATAAGCCAACAAATGACGATAAACAAAAAATTTCGGTGACTGCTGCTGAAAACTTTCTATCAGGGTTCATCAATGAATATGTGAATGTGAAGAACAATCAAGAATCTATTGAAAAACGTATACAGAGCCTTGAAAGCTACATGGTGAAACAGGAGGATAACCACTTTGAAGATGAAGAACGCTTCAATGTGGATGGTTTAAAAGGTGATCGAGAGTTGAAAGATTACAGCTTATATAACGTGAAAGAAGGTGATAAAAACAGCCTTTTTCAATATAAGGTCACATATGAAAATCTATACCCTGTAGAAAAGGAAGTTGAAAAAGAAGTCAAAGACGGAAAGAAGAAAAAGAAGGTGAAAGAAAAGGTTAAAACAAATGAGAAATCTGAAAAACAAATGTTGCTGAATATTCCAGTCACAAATAAAGATGATTCCTTTGCGTTGTCTGCCGTCCCTTACTTTACCCAGATTTATGATTTGAAAGGCGATATTGCTTTTAAGGGCAAAGAAGAAACTAGAGACGAATATGCAGGCGAGAAAAAAGAATCTATCGAATCATTTCTTCAAAATTTCTTTGAGAAATACGCTTCTGAAAAGAAAGAAGAAATGGTTTATATGATGAAAAAGCCGGAAGCATTGGAAGGAAACTTGTTATTTGGGGAAGTACAGTCAGTAAAAATCTTCGAGACGAAAAAAGGTTTCGAGGTTTTTTGTGCTGTTCGATTTAAGGAAAAAGAAAATGACATTCCGGTAAATGAAAAATTCAGTCTAGAGATTACGGAAAACAGCGGTCAGTTTTATGTAAATAAACTCAAACATCAATAGGAGGTTTAAATATGGATTTCATGAATTTCTTTATTCTTGGTGCAGACCTTCCAACACTTGGAGGGGTAAAAGGTTGGGCGTCAGATGTTGTTATCCAATTCATTACGATTGTGGTCATGTTCATAGCCGCAAAGAATCTTATGAGATTAAAAATGGGCGGCATTATCTTTGTTTGCTGTATTGGCAGTGCGGTAACGTGGGTTATTAAACACTGGTCAGAATTCTCCGGCTGGATCAATGCGCTAATGGAAAAATTGTAAGGGGGCATCTGAATGGGGCGTCTGGTGTTCAACTATCGGAAGGCAATGAGAGAGCCGAAAAAAATTCAGCAATTAACCGAAAATTATTCGTTACCCTTTGCAGTTGAGTTAATACCGGCTATTAACTATTTCATTTTTGTTGGCCTATGCTTTGGGTTCTGGTACGGCGTGAGGATGATTTTTCCTCACGCTTTTGATAACAGTTTCATCATCGTGATTTTTGGAATACCGATTTTTTTAACAATGCTTGTTACGAAAATAAAGCCGGAAGGCAAAAACATCTATTTATACTTCATTGATTTTGCAAAGTATTACTTTTTCATCAAGCTTCCACAAAAGAAGTTTTGCAATGACCGAAAGGTTGATTTAAGTAATGAAAAACAAATTGAGTTTCGAAAACTTGTGAAGGTGGTGGATTATTCGAATGAAACTAAAAACGCCTATGAAGGCAATACACAAGAATTTGCTGTTAACAAGAACGGGCGACGTGTGGGCGTACTACCGAATAAAAAGCAATTCGATTCCTATGCAAAATAAAGAAAAAGTTGAATCGTATAAAAAGAAGTGGCAGCATCTTTTTGAAGAAATTACATCTTATGAGGATTTTCACTTGATGATGTATCCAAGTGAGTATGAATTAGAAAAACGATTTAAGGATTTAGAAACAGATATTGCGGCAGATGCAATGGATGTGGCACGTTACTACAATGAAGAAACGGTAAGGCTGTTAGAACAGCGATTAGGAAGGCTGACAAAGTATGACTTCATTTTAGGTGTGAAACTGAAAAGCAGTCTTGTAAATATTAGTGTCGAACTTAAAGACAATATATTATCTTTTTTCAATACAGCGACTGATACAGTCGTGAAAATGCTCGGGTGGGAACAAAATGTTTCCACCTCTTTTTTTGAAAAATATGAGGAAGTCGAAGAAACACTAGCGAATATCATGGCTTCTGTTCGCGGAGATCGGCTTTTAGAAACAGAAATGACATACATTAACCGTTATCACTTTGTACGTGGGTTAAAGCACCAAACGAATGAAGAAAGTGAGATAAAGGATGTTCGCTCTATTACAAACACGATCATAGACCCCACTGACCCATCAGTATTGCATTTGCATAGTGATCAAGATGAAGGCTATTCAGCTTTTGTCGTGATTGACGAATTTCTTCACAATATGTCGGAAAGTGATTTGTTTTATGAAGCACAGTCTCTTCCCTTCCCTGTTGAAGTTCAGATGAAAATTCAAACGGAATCAAAGTCCATTACCAAGCCTGCCCTCAACCTCAAAAGACAGCAATTGAAAGAAGAACAAAAAGAACAACAAAGCACAGGTGATCGAAGTGATGTTTCCACTGTCACAAGTGCCACAATGATAAGGCATTTACAAGATGAAATAAAGAAAGAAGATGTGCACGTCATGAACTGGCTCTCTGTGATAGTCGTTCATGGAAAGACAAAAAAAGAATGTGTGGGGAAAGCAACGATTGTCAAAAGGCATTTAAAAGGCGCTGGCATTACATGTCGGCTTCCGGTGGCTGATCAACTGAACCTTTTTTATAAGATGCTCCCTGGTGAAAAGTTAGACATAACCGATAAGAACTGGATTCAAAAAACAACGCAAGACGGCGTGGCAGAAGGTCTGTTTGCTGTTAACTCTGATATTGGTTCAAAAATCGGGTTCTTCCTTGGTTGGGTTGATCGTTTTCAAGAGCATACCGATTTAGAAAGCGCCATTATGTCCAGCCGTGATTTTGTCTTATTCCACCCTTTCTTAGCGAATCAGCAGTTAAAGGGTTCAAAGACACGTTCTCCCCACTGTTTGATCACAGGGGATACAGGAAACGGCAAGTCGTATTTGGCAAAATTGATCTTTAACTATATCAGCATGTTAAACATCAAATCTCTGTATATAGACCCTAAAAAGGAAATGAGAAAGTGGATTCAAAGAGTCTTGAATGATGAATACATTCGAGAGAACTTTCCCTTATATATTGCACATTTAGAGAAATACAACTATATCACACTAGATCATGAAAACACGCACAACTGGGGAGCGCTTGACCCTATCTCCTTTCTCCCTCCTATGAAAGCGAAAGAGCTAGTTCAAGTCATTTTTGAACAAGTATATGACTTTAAAGGGAAAGACGATGTGAACACAGCTTTCCTTCGTGCTACGTCAGAAGTAATTGATGGAAAACAAAAAGGTGAACAGGTCGGCTCGCTTGATATTATTCGTAAGATGCAGAACCATCCGGAAGAACCTGTACAAAAGGCTGGCGACTACTTAAATGAGGTTGTGTCAGACTCTATTTTGAAACTTTGTATTCATGATGGTTCAAACCCTGCATTGTCTCTTGAAAAACGAATCACCATTTTAGAAGTTGAAAATATGGATTTGCCGGATCATGCTGAGCGACTTGAAAACTACACCATATCACAATTAAAGTCTAGTGCTGTCATGTTTGCACTCGGTAAGTTCTGTGAACTATTCGGCATGAATCCAGACGAACAGACAGTTGAATTTATAGACGAAGCGTGGATATTTACCACGTCACAACAAGGAAAAAAAGTAGAAAGACAAATGCGCCGGATTGGTCGTTCATACAATAATGCGGAATACTTCATTTCCCAATCCACAAAAGACGCTTTGAAAGAAGAAGATTCCGGAAACTTTGGTGTTGCCTTCGCCTTTGACGAACCAAACGAACGTGAAGAAGTGTTGAAGTGGATGAATATGGAGGTCACAAAAGAAAACAAAAAAATGATGGAATCCATGTTCCAAGGTCAATGCTTATTTAAAGATTACTATGGCCGTACCTCCAAAATTTCAATTGAATGCCTATTCGAAGAATGGCAAGGTGCTCTGAAAACAGTTGAGAAAAAAGCTGTCGCATATGCGGAAGAAAAATATTTGTAAAAGGGGTTGAATCGTACATGGAAATTGCTTTCTTAAACTCTCTTGTTGTCACGAGTCCAGGCTTTTATAAAGCAGAAAAAATCACATTGGACGAAGTTAAACAATGGTTGAGACATTATGACGGACGATACAAAAGTTTTATTGGGCATAAATCAACGGCACAGTTTCTTCAAAAATTATTAGGCATCAAGATTGAACAAAACCGAAAGATTTTCAGACATATGAAATATCAAAAAGCAATCTGTTTCTCTCTGTATGAACGATATCCCGAAAACGTGCTGTTAACGCAAAGAGACTTAGAGAAAGCCAGATACCAATTTTATTTATTAACTCGATTAGATTAGGAGGTGGCTGTAATGAAAAAGAAAAGGATACTGATTGTGTCGGCTATCATGTTGTTGTTTCTAACTGTTGCTTCAGGTGTCACTGTTATTTCGGCTGATGGAGATACAACGACACAGCCAAAAATTGAAAAAGCTGGCGGCGTGGAATTGAAGGTAAAAAGGTTTCCTATCTCACGCTATCAAGCGAATAATGAAGCATCTGACGATTTAATCAAGGGGGCGTTTGTTGGACTGACAAACGTCACTTTTTCTTTTGCAGGAAACATTGTCCGTGTGGTTGATGCGGGAATGGATATTTTGTATAACTTGCAACCAATTGATGAGTTCGCAAACTCTATTACAAACGTCTCAAAAACAGTTTATAAAACACTGAAAAATAATTTCGGTGAAGCTTTATTTATTTTTACGTGCGCCTATGTTGTCTACCTGTTCTGTGTGAGAGGTAGCGTAAAAGAAGCAATGCGGCGGAGTATTCTATTTATTTGTGTCATGGTGATCGGCGGGCTTTGGATGTCAAACGCTGGTTATTACATGAAAGCGTTGAACGCTTTGTCTGTAGAAGCACAAGGAAAGCTTTTGAGTGCGGGAAATGGATTGGTTGGTATTGTTCAGAATGAAGGGAGTTTTGCAGACGGTTCTGCGATTGAAAAAGGTAAGGAAATGGAAGGTACAGTTGCGGTTATGCGTAACCTTTACTTTGACATGGCTTTAATGAAACCTTTTTTAATCGTGAATTTTGGAGAAACAAGTGAAGCAAAAATTAATGAAAAAGGTGATTCGAAAGAGAAATTATCAAGGGTCGATAAATTGCTTTCATACAAGCTGTCAGAAGACGGAGAAAAAGCAAAACAGAAATATATAAAGGACACTGAAATTGAAAAATATGATAATGAGCCTATGACTGCTGGAAGTGCTTTTACTCAACTTGGAGAGTCTTTTATCGCTGTAGTCGCTTCTATTGTCATTGGGATACCATTTTTAGCATTAGCGTTCTTTAATTTCTTGCTTCAAATTATCGCTTTAGTGATTGTATTCTTTGTGCCATTTGCTTTCATCTTAGCGTACGTTCCTCAATTAGCTTATTCGGGATTTGTTACGCTTGGACGCTTAGGGAGTGTTTACCTGCTGAAAGCAATGTTAGGGGTAATCGTTTTGTTTGTGTACGTGACTTGTTTTATCGTTGACAAGTTAATACCGCCAAATGGTTTTGGAATGTATCTTTTAAATGTTGCTGTCCTTGCCTCAATCTTGTGGATTGCTTTTTACAAGAGGGATGCCATTATCAAGTTTGTGACTGCTGGAAAAGTGGTTTCAGTTGATAATAATATGATGGAAAACATGAGACAAAACATAGTTCAGCCTGCTTGGGAACAAGCAAAGAAAATAGGTGGAGTATGGGGGAACGGAGGCGGCGTATTTACTGACTTTACAAAGCATTTTGGGGGAAGAAAAGACGGTTCGAATGCTGATGGCGTAACTGGTGCTCCAAGTGGCGGCGGTAATTCACCGAATGGGACTGCTATGGGATATGATAATACTCATGCTATTTCCAGAACACCGCAAAAAGAGACTGCTAACGGAATAGCTAGCCATAACAACCGTAACTTGAAGCGAAATCCTCAAACTCTATTGAAAGAACAACAAAAACAAAAAGAACCCTTTGCAAATGCAAAAGAAAATAAACACCAATCCCATTTAGACAGATTGAGAAAAGACGGAATAAACTCTCCTATGCTGAAAGATGTTTTGAATGAAGGATATGAGGATTTATCCAAACGAGCACCTATCTTGCAGGATAAAAAGGATGAATCAGCTAGAACAGATCAAAAAGAATATGTTGAACAGCTTCTTAAACAGCCAGATAATCAGCAACAAACTGACGATGCATCATTACAACATGAAGAAGAAATTGCTTCTAATCGAGCACCAGTCTTACAAGAGAGTGATAAAGACACAGAACGTACTGATCAAAAAGCGTATGTTTATGAAAAACAAAATCAGAATCCTGAAACAGATATGCAAAAAGATTTTGAAGTCCAGAAAGATGATTCTGTTTCAAAAAGTGAACCTGTAGCACAAGAGAGATTAGCAGACATCAAACGTTCAGACCAAAAAGTCATAATGAGTCAATCTGAACCACAGAGTGGCTTTGAAAGCTCTCAACCTACAAAAGTAGAGAATCAACCTGTTGTCAATAATGAACGAAAAACCAGACCATCTGAACCCGCAAAAGTTCATTCAGATGGTATTCGTGCTGAGAAAAAACAGACGGATGCACCTGCTGAAAGTAAGACTGTTTTAAGAGAAAATCAGCCTTCATCACAAACGATTAAGCGAACCGAACAAAACGTAAATACATTTGAACAAGTGTCTTTAAATGATATTGGAAGGCGCACCTCGTCAAAAGTTGAAGATCGACTGAGAAGGGATGAAAGAACAAGATGATAAGTAAAAAGGTAGTTCTTCCTTTGGTGTTCTCGGCTCCTTTTATCTTCTTTTTTGTTTTATGTATCGTAGTGGTTATGACGATTTCAAGGGAATATCAAGTTGGAGACGATTTTATAGGCGGCGGTGATGGCGAATATGAAACGGTTGGCATTGCACCGGAAGTCGAACGATTTAGAGCTGTATTTGAAAAGTATGCCCGTCAGGAAGGTGTTTTTGACCAAGTGAATATTATTATGGCGCTCACCATGCAAGAAAGTGGTGGGCGTTCTTTAGATATCATGCAAAGTTCCGAAAGTATCGGCTTACCTCCCAACTCCATAACTGACCCAGAATACTCGATTGAAGTCGGTATTAAACATTTTAAGAAGGTTTTTAAACAGGCTGGCGGTGATGTTCGTTTAACCTTACAGGCTTACAACTTCGGTTCTGGATTTATAGACTATGTCAAAAAGAATGGCGGGAAATACACAAAGAAATTGGCACTTGATTTTAGCCGATTGCAAGCATTTAAAATGGGCTGGAAAAGCTACGGTGACCCTAGTTATGTTGACCATGTCATGAGGTATGTAAAAGGCTCTGATAAAAATGTAAAGCCTGTGAATGGTTCTATGGATTTCTATGAAACGGTCATGAAAGAAGCTCTGAAATATGAAGGGCAACCGTATGCCTGGGGTGGTTCAAACCCGAAAACTGGATTTGATTGTTCTGGCCTTGTTCAGTGGTCTTTTGCAAAAGCTGGAATCACTCTTCCTAGAACAGCACAAGAACAACATGGGGCAACAAAGAAAATAAGTGAAAAAGAAGCGACTGCGGGTGACTTGGTGTTCTTTGGCGGCACATACGAAGGAAAAGCCATTACTCACGTTGGCATCTATGTAGGCAATGGCAGAATGTTTAATTCAAATGACAGTGGAATCCAATATTCTGATCTGAAATCTGGTTATTGGAGAGATCACCTTGTATCTTTTGGACGAATTAAATAACTAGGAGTGGAAACATGAAAACACATATTGTATGGGCTTCAGCTTGTTTAATATTACTGACCGGATTTTTTACGAATGGACAGCAAACGTATAAGATTGAAAGGTTGAAGGATAAAAATGAAGTTCTGACAGAAAAAATCAAGGAATTGAACCATATAGAATCCACAAGCAGCGCTTCGGAAAATAAAGCATTTTTTGAAGCATTTTTTAATTACTCGGACATAGATAAGCGATATGAAACAGTTAAGAACTATACAACCGAAAAAGGGTTTGATTATGCATTCCCTTCACGTTCAGATCAAAAGCACACAGTCAGCGTGCAAAGTGAATTACATTCACTAGAGAGTTATTCAAAACCATTAGATGAATCCCATGAATTGTTTTTAAACGTTGTTGAAATTGCCACTACTGCGAATTCAGTTACTACGAATCAAGTGTTGATTGTTCAAACGACTATGAAAAAAGATAAAGATGGTTGGTTAGTCGATAATGTACAGGTCAAGGGAAATGGATAAAAGGTGGAAAAGGTTAAATTGTTTGTTTATACTAAAAATTGAAAAAGGAGGGAATGTTTATTTTGAAAAACCTTTTTATTTTCCTTAGTTTGATGATGATGTTCGTTTTAACTGCATGTGGTGGCAATAAGTATGATGATGCGATTAATGAAGTTATTGATCTAGACAAAAAAAGCGCAAAAGAATCGGGCGCTGATACCAGTATATATACAAGAGAAAATGCTTTAATACGTGTGTATGATGGGGGAAAGTATATTCAAGTTGCTTTTTATCTTCCAGAAGATCATTCCCGTGAACTTTCACCATATGATTACTTTGAAAAACTAGGTGATAAATATGAAGAAATGGATAGCATGCCTGGAAACGGAGAGAATGATAGATTGGGATTGTCAAAGAAAACACCAGACTATGAAGAAGCAAAAGGCGAAGAGACAAAGTTAGAGGAGTAGACACACTGTGTTTGCTCCTCTTTTTTTCTGTTTATAAAAGTTTTGCTGTGATGTGGCGTCAAGTCGCAAAAGTCTTGCTGTAACCGCAAAAAAACCGCAAAGGAGTAGATATAATGTACCTTTTTGCAATTCATCTTTGTAAAATTAAGGTGGTTCTGACATAATACAATTAATGTAAATATTCGCACAATTTTAAGTAAGGATGGAGGAATTTACTAGTGAATCCGGTTTTCTTGACGAAGGGGAAAATTCCATATGATCTTGTTACAAGGAAACTTAATGCTTGGTATACAGCGATTAAAAATGATCGTGTTGAACAAGCTGAAAATATAAAGCAGGAAGTAGAGAAAGAACTCGAAATAATGGAAGAAAATCAGGATGCGTTGTTGTATTATCAATTGTTAGAGTTTAGGCATGAAATAATGCTTAGTTATATGAAACCTAAAAATTTGTACAATTTAGAAAATTCTTTTGAAACACTTAAAGAGATAGAGTTACAAGGCCAATTGACAGGAATGCTGGAGTATTACTATTACTTTTTCATGGGAATGTATGAATTCAGAAGAAAAAACCTGACAACAGCAATAAGTGCTTATAGAGTTGCGGAAACAAAATTGTACGAGGTAGAGGATGAAATTGAAAGAGCTGAGTTCTTTTTTAAGGTAGCGCATGTTTATTACTATATGAAGCAAACATATTTTTCATTAAATTATGCATCTAGGGCTTTGAAAATTTTTAGACAATATGATTCTTATGCTGTCCAAACTTTAAGATGTCAGTATATTGTTGCTGGAAATTTAATTGATTCTTTAGATTATGAAAGGGCATTGGAGGAATTTAATAATTCATTAAGAATTGCTGAATCAGTTGGAATAGATCATTTAATTGCCATGTCCCATATGAATATTGGCATTTGTTATGATGAGCTGAAGAAGTATGATCAAGCTGTTTTTCATTTGAAAGCTGCGTTGAAACTTTTTGAAAATGTCGGTCACAGCTTTATAACTAAAACATTGTTTAATCTTACACACATTAAGGCGAAACAAGGGAAGTATGACTTAGCATCAGTATATTTTGATAAAGGTTGTTTAGTGGCAAAAAATAATCAAGATGAAGAATACTGTGCAAAGTTTAAAATTTTAGAAGGACTTTACTTCACAAATGGTGAATATGATTTGATTAATGATGCTTTTGCGTATCTTGAATCCAGAAAAATGTACGCAGATATTGAGAACTATGCTATTGAAATTGCAGAATTTTTTCATGAAAGAGGGAACCTTGATCTTTCGAATGAATATTATCGAATAAGTATTAAGGCAAGAAAAGAAATAAAAAAAGGAGAGATTATAAATGAAAATCAGCCGGATTCTCTTTACAGTGGTCATATTAAGTAGTGTTTTATCTTTTGTTAATCATACCAACGATTTTGTGAAAGAGCCAATTCAAGTTGCGGCGGATAGAGTGGGTGCATAATTTGCTCTAAAAAAACTGGATCAAACTTATGGAAAAAAGTTTTCCTTATGTATATTAAAAGTGCTATCACATATTCGAAAAAAAGATGTAAGTTTCGCAAAAGTATTAAGCTAGCTTTCGGGTTTTTAATATCTTTGCCTAATTCTTGTGTTGGGTGTTTGTTTTTGATAGCGAACAAATACTCAGAGCTCAGAGGAGTAAAGCATTTAAACGGGAATTTAAGTGTTTTCGGTGGCTCCTCGATTAAATTTTTCGCGAATAGTTTAATTTTGTTATCTCCACAGAAAAACTCCTGGCTTGGGAACCGGGAGTTTTTTCTGTGTATATAATCATATTTTAGGGTACAGAATAATATAGATGTAGTAAGGAAAGACAGTTTGGGAAAATTGGTGCGGGTATAGCGGAATAACTCCTTGTATTTTGCTAATAACATAAAGTGAGTTATAAGAAGTAAAGAAATTCCTGTTGAAAAAATCTCTTTACTATCCCTTTAAGACATTTTTATCCTTAGCCACTGATGAGTACTGATGAATAATCAAATTATTTTTACAACCGTTCTCCCTCTTACTTGTCCTTCCAATATTTCAGGAAGAACGTTAGGAAGTTGATCTAAAGTAATTTCTTGTGAAATAAATTCCTCTAAACTAGATGGTTTAAAATCTGTTGCTACACGATGCCATGTTTTTAACCGTGTTTCCATTGGACAATATACAGAATCAATCCCAAGTAAATTAACACCTCTTAAGATGAATGGAAAAACAGTAGTTGGCAGTTTTGTTCCAGCTGTTAATCCACTAACAGCAACGGAACCTCCATATTGAATTTGGCTTAAGATAGAGGCAAGAGGTTCCCCGCCTACAGGATCAACAGCTGCCGCCCATTTTTGTGATCCTAAGGCTTTAACCTTCCCTCCATAGGTCATATCCCGTGAAATAATTGTACTAGCTCCAAGTTTTCGTAAGTAATCATATTCTGATTCTTTACCTGTACTAGCTTCTACTTGATACCCGAGAGAGTTAAGGAATGAAACAGCAAAACTACCAACGCCACCTGTTGCTCCTGTTACCAGAACTTTTCCTTTTTCGGGAGATAGGTTATTTTCTTCTAGACGTTGAATAGATAGTGCCGCTGTGAAGCCAGCTGTTCCTACTATCATTGCTTCTTTGAGGGTCAAATTATCAGGTAAAGGTACAATCCAGTCTCCAGGGAGACTTGCATATTCGCTAAAACCGCCAAAATGAGAAACACCTATATCATAACTTGTGGCAATCACCTTATCCCCCTCTTTAAAGCGAGGATCATTAGAAGAAATGACTACACCTGCTAAATCTATACCCGGTATAAATGGGTATTTTCTTACGATTTTCCCATTGGGGTTCCCTGCAAGTCCATCTTTGTAGTTAATTCCAGAGTAGTGTACTTGGATGTGGACATCACTTTCTGGTAAAAACGCTGGAGAAACATTCTTTACTTTAATTGAAAATTCATCATCAACTTTGTTTACAACTAGAGCCTTGAATTCGTCTTTCATTTTATAAATCCTCCAATATGCTATCTTGATGTGAAACCACTTTAAGTATACACAATTATTCTGACCGGTCAAACTATTTTGTCTGGTCAGAATAATTTTGTGTGGATTTCATGAACTGTTGTATACTAATTGAAGGTTAGCTTTCTGGAGGTTTATTATGAAGAAAAAAGCAGAAGAAAGAAAGAATCAAATATTAAGGGCAGCTTTCCAAGCTGTGTCAACACAAGGTTATAATTCAGTTACACTACAAAGTATTGCTGATCACGCAGGAGTTAGTAAGGGCGTCGTGCATTATTACTTTGATAATAAGGAAGATACCCTTTCTCAACTACTTGAGTGGATTACAAATAAAATTTATAAACATGAATTGAAAGCAGTGGATTCGGAATCTACGCCACTGGATAAGTTGAAAGCTTATGTAAATTCAATATTTGTCTCTCCCGAGGAAAATGAAAAGTTTTACAAGGTTTATTTAGATTTCTTGTCTCAGGCAACCCGAAATGAAACGTACAGGAAAATTAACCATAGCTTTTATCAACAGTGCTGGGGCATCACATCTAACATTATTATTTTTGGACAGGAAACAGGAGTATTTGACCAAAGTATAGATGTTGAAAAAGCTTCAAAAACAATGCGATCTATTGTAGATGGATTGCTCATTCAATGGCTAATGAGTGAAGATATAAATTCACATGAATATTATAAAGAGATTTGTTATCAGAGCTTTTTGAAGTATTTAAAGCTCACTTAATTCTATTAGTTTATCTCCATTCTTTACGTAACAGAAAAAGACATAACGAATCTAAAAACAGAAAATGTCCCTTAATTAAGAAGCATCATTGACACATGCAATGTCATAAAAATATTCAGTGGTTTACATTTATTGAGGGTACTTGAAGAATGAGGATACCAAATGAACAGGTTGGTATCTTTATCGTTTTAGCTCACCATTTTTTAACCATAATTCATATAAACGTATATAAATGATGGAAAATGAAAATAGGAAATGTAATGAAAACAAGCTTTCATAATCAGTGATACGGATTTACTATGTTGAGGGACTCGATTTAGATGAAGATACCAAAACATATTGGTATCTTTTTTTGTTGTTGGAATTACTATCTCCTTTAGGAGTTCATGACATGGCACCAAAAGCAAGTTGTAACCTTGTTGTAGTAGCGATGGAGGAAAATATTAAAAATAGAAAACCTCTATCTGGTTACACAAGCTTTTAGCGGGTTTCATAATTAATCAAAAAAATTGATTTTATTTGCTTGCATTTATTTGAAAATCATGAGTATAATAAATACATCAAAAAAAGTTGATTAAAGTAGGCGATATGAATGGATGAGACGAAATCAGAACTACTTCGGAAATATGAACAAAAATTTAAGGCTCTTGCTGATCAGAAACGATTAGAGATCATGTATGAACTTTGTCAAAGGGGAAAAACCTGTGTTTGTGATCTGACTGAGATTTTTGAGGTGACACAATCTAAACTTTCTTATCATCTTAAAATTTTATTAGATGCCAACTTAATAACGAAAGAGACAAAGGGAACATGGAGCTATTATGATTTAAATGATGAGGAAGTAAATAGTTTATTATCAGAAGAGCTTTGTTGTGTATTTAGAAAAAAAGGTGAAGGAGATTGCTGTTAAAAAATTTTTAGTCATTAAATCAAATTTTTTTGATTAATATATAAGAGGGGGAATTAAAATGAAATATGTTCATGTAGGGGTAAATGTTGTAAGTTTGGAGAAATCGATCAATTTTTATGAAAAAGTTTTTGGAGTAAAGGCTGTAAAAGTAAAAACAGACTATGCAAAGTTTTTATTAGAGACTCCTGGACTGAACTTCACTTTAAATGTCGTAGATGAGGTGAAGGGAAATCAAGTGAATCATTTTGGATTCCAAGTAGATAGTTTGGAAGAAGTTTTGAAACACAAGGAAAGGCTTGAAAAAGAAGGTTTTTTTGCACGTGAAGAAATGGACACGACTTGTTGTTATGCAGTCCAAGATAAATTTTGGATTACTGATCCAGATGGAAACGAGTGGGAGTTTTTCTATACCAAATCGAACAGCGAGATTCAAAAACAAGATTCCTCCTCTTGTTGTGTAACACCTTCAAGCGATAGTAAAACGAACTCTTGCTGTTAATAAAAAGGTGAGGATAAGTAATGAAACGTTTATCATTTTTAGACCGTTATTTAACCATCTGGATTTTTCTTGCGATGGCATTGGGGATAGGATTAGGTTTTATATTTCCGGGCTTTGTTGGCGGATTAAACAAATTACAAGTTGGAACTACATCTATCCCTTTAGCAATTGGATTAATATTAATGATGTATCCTCCACTAGCAAAGGTTCGCTATGAAGAAATCGGCCGGGTATTTAAAGATATTAAAGTATTAATTTTGTCTTTAGTGCAAAACTGGATCATTGGTCCGACTCTCATGTTTATTTTGGCTATCATCTTTTTGCCAGATAAACCGGAGTATATGATTGGACTTATTATGATTGGATTGGCTCGCTGTATTGCGATGGTTATTGTGTGGAATGACTTATCAAAAGGTGATACAGAATACGCGGCAGGATTAGTTGCTTTCAACTCAATTTTCCAAATGCTTTTTTTCTCGGTTTATGCTTACATTTTTGTAACAGTTATTCCGCAATGGTTAGGGATGGAAGGAGCAGTAGTGAATATTACGATGGCAGAAGTCGCAAAATCAGTATTCATTTACCTTGGAGTTCCTTTTATTGCAGGAATGGTGACACGTTATATTTTTGTAAAAGTGAAGGGGAAAGAATGGTATGAAAAAGTGTTCATTCCTAAAATTAGTCCAATTACGTTAATTGCTTTGCTATTTACAATTATCGTCATGTTTTCCTTAAAAGGTGATGTAATTGTTAGCTTGCCGTTAGATGTTGTTCGAGTTGCGATTCCATTATTGATTTACTTTGTTTTAATGTTCTTTGTTTCCTTCTTTTTAGGAAAGAAAATCGGGGCAAACTACGCTGTAACCACTACTTTAGCTTTTACAGCAGGAAGCAATAACTTTGAATTAGCGATTGCTGTAGCTGTTGGTGTGTTTGGAATTCATTCGGGTGCAGCATTTGCCGCCGTAATTGGTCCGCTTGTAGAAGTGCCGGTCATGATAGCACTTGTTAAGGTTGCTTTATGGTTTCAACGAAAATACTTTCGAAGTCACTCGATGTAGAGGTGGAATATATGGAGAATAAAATTATTTACTTTTTATGTACAGGGAACTCTTGCCGAAGCCAAATGGCTGAAGGATGGGCTAAACAATATTTAGGTGATGAGTGGAAAGTATATAGCGCGGGGATAGAGGCACATGGATTAAATCCGAATGCAGTTAAAGCGATGAAAGAAGTTGGTATAGATATCTCTAATCAAACGTCAGATATCATCGACTCTGATATTCTGAACAATGCTGATTTAGTTATTACGCTTTGTGGTGATGCTGCTGATAAATGCCCGATCACGCCTCCACATGTAAAACGTGAGCATTGGGGGTTTGATGATCCAGCAAAAGCACAAGGGACAGAAGAAGAAAAATGGGCGTTTTTCCAAAGAGTTCGTGATGAAATAGGGGATAGGTTGAAGGAATTTGCAGAAACAGGGAAATAAACTCTTTTGTTAAAGGATGCATATTTATATGTGTCCTTTTTTTATTAATGTGTAGCTATACGACTTGACACCAGTAACACGTGCAATACCATAAAAATATTCAGTGGTTTAGTAACCTAAAAACAGTGCTCATTTTATTGAGGTACTGTGAAGAATGAAGATACTAAATCAATAGGTTGGTATCTTTATCGTTTTAGCTCACCATTTTTTAACCATATTTCATATAAACGTATAGAAATGATGCAAAGTGAATATACAGAGTGTAATGAAAACAAGCTTTCATAACCAGTGCTATGGATTTACTATGTTGAGGGCCTAGTGGGTGAATAACCCGTGGAGGTTCAAGTCCTCTCGGCCGCATCTCAATGATACCAAGGGTTTTGACGACCTTGGTATTTTTTTGTGTTTATTTTTAAATAATCTACTGCCCACAAACTGCCCACTTACCTAAAGTAAGCCATCTAAAAAAATGTTAGATGTGTTTATGGCTGATGTTGCTGACCTGATTGTACAAAAAAGCTAATTCATAATGAAGTGAATTAGCTTTTTTTCATACGGAGAATTCAAGAGTGTTTCTTAATAAAGTGCAGTAAAGTTTGTTTCTTCTTGAAAGAAAACATATAGCCTCAGGTTTAATTGCCTACTATCCAGTTTGTGTAGTTTTGATAACTGTAGGTGTCTATATCTTGATTCGTACCTTGCCAATCATAGAGGCATATCAAATAATGGTGAAAAACGAAGAGTATATAAATAGATTCGGCTTTAAGCTTAGTAAGAAAGTGAGAAAAAGAATGAATGATATCTAATAAAAGAGCCTAAAAAGGTTCTTTTTTTCATTATGAAAGAAAAAAGATAAAGTTCTCAGTTAATCTTAATTTGAAGTAGGTTCATTATATTTTTAAATGAATTCATGTACTAGGAGTGAAAATATGAAAACATATATTACATGGGCTTGATATTGCTGACCGGATTTTTTACGAATGGATAGCAAACGTATAAGATTGAAAAGTTAAAGGATAAAAATGGAGTTCTGACAGAAAAAAATCAAGGAATTAAACCATATAGAATCAACAACAAGCGCTTCGGAAAATAAAGCATTTTTAATTACTCGGACATAGATAGCGATATGAAACAGTAAGAAGCATACAATCGAAAAAGGGTTTGATTATGGATTCCCTTCTCGTTCAGATAAAAAGCCAAAAAGATGGGGAATATTACTGGGATTATTCAGAGGATTATTCTGTTATATCGGATTTCTACAAAACAATGTCTTAAGTCATCATTGATTTTGGTGACCAATTAGTTGCCCTGAATTCATAAAAAGGGATAAAATAGCTGTAAATAAAGTTGCTATTTTAAAATGAGAATCAATTCATTATCGTAAAAGCAATAACTAATCGGCGAAGAAAGGATAATCAGTCAAATGAAAACATTAGTTATCGTTATACACCCTAATTTGGAAACGTCTGTTGTTAACAAGACCTGGATGAATCGTTTAAAGCAAGAGAAAGACATTACGGTTCATGACCTATACGGTGAATATCCTAATTTTATCATTGATGTGGAAAAAGAGCAGCAGCTCCTGGTAGATCATGAGCGTATCGTGTTCCAGTTCCCAATGTATTGGTACAGCAGTCCCGCATTACTAAAACAATGGGAAGATGATGTGTTAACACATGGCTGGGCTTATGGAACTGGAGGAACTAAATTGCATGGAAAAGAACTACTCTTAGCTATCTCCTTAGGTGCACAGGAATCTGATTATCAAGCAGGCGGAGAATATAATATCACGATCAGCGAGCTTACTAGACCGTTTCAAGTCACTGCTAACTATGTAGGAATGCGTTTTCTTCCTGCATTTACACAATATGGGACACTTTACCTTTCGGAAGCAGATGTTAAGAACAGTGCGGAGAAATTGGTTGACTATCTTAAAGCTGAGCATTGATCCGATATTCGCGAGGGAAGCTGAAACAAATGATGTGTTGTGAAAATAAGGGTTTGTGATAGATTTTAATAAACTTAATTTCAAAGTTACATCGAATACTAATTTCAGGGGAGCATAGAGCGAGGACTTAAAATTAATTAAAGCAGGGCAATCTACATATTTCTTGATGAAATGTAGAGCTCCTTGCTCTCTATGTGGCCAAAATTCATGAAAATGATGAAGATAAGTATAAATAAAATAAACAGATGCTTTGAATAAAAGCTTTTGTAACTTGATATATTTTTACTATGTTGAGGGCCCAGTGGGTGAATAACCTCTAAAGGTTCAAGTTCTCTCGGCCGCACCCCTATAATACCAAGGGTTTAACCATCTTTGGTGTTATTTTTTTATGCAGAAAAACGACTATGGAAGATCGCATGCAAACCAATACTCACCAGTTATTTAAAACCACTTATTATATTTGATACTCCCCTGTATCCCCAAACCAAATAATTCAAAAAACAATATCCTACATAGAACAGGTTTAGAGAGCATGTAATTGAACGGAAGATATAAATTTATCACTTTTATTATTGAAAGGTGTTCCTTTGGCATTAAGTTCAGTTAATTTTGGTCTAACTGTTTTCTTTTTGAACATTTTCATTACCTCTTTATATTATTAATAAATTCGAAAAGGTTTTTAATGGAAATTGAATGATTGGCGTATGTATCTCTAATTCTCAAAATGAATGAATAGTCCTTTTTAAGATTTACACACAGTCATTCTCCAAGTAAAAATGACTCAATTTTTCGATTTTTTATGTAAATCAAAAAAGAATCATGTTAGAGTAGGTGTGCTGAAAATAATTTAAAAAATTATTTTGCGATATGATTAAAGTAATATTGCCAGAGAGTTCGGATTGGACAAAATTGTAAGTATTTAATACACTGGTGCTGCAATCAAATATGCATCTGGAATCAATTGCTAAACGGGGGAGTTTAAATGAACAACAAGAAAAATATATTTGATATTGTAATGTACATTATTTTCGGTGTGTTAAGTCTTTTTCTAGTTGCAAAAACTGATTATGGCACTGGAGTTTTAGTGTTTGTTGCAATTTTATACCTCGCTGTAATTGCTTATAAAATTAAGCAAGTATTTAGTAATTCAGATTCTTAAGGTGTAACACAAGGAGGATTTTAATTGAGAAAGAAAAGAGTTATTACTTGTGTTATGGCTGCATCATTGACTTTAGGCTCACTTTTACCTGCAGGTTACGCTTCTGCTAAGGAGGACTCTAAGACAACCCCTTCTTACAAAGAACTAGCACAACATTACAAAATGAAAAGTGAAAAGATTTCATCGAAGGGGAAATTAGTTGAAATTGAGTATGTGAGTGGAAATGAATCTCACAAAAAGGTCAGATGAACGGAAATGATCACACTGTAAAAGTCGATGGCATAGAACAAAAAGGCTTAAACTTTGAGTATGATGAAAATGTTGCTAACAGAACAAATTATGAAAACAATAATTTCAAATCTAATGAATTCACAACACAGGCTGCAAAACCTAAAAAGGGATACCATTATGTGGGGACTTTATCTGGGCATACAAAAGCAGCTAAAAATGCGTTATCAGTTACAATGTCATTAGTCGGTATTGTCCCTGGCTTAGGGTGGGGAAGTAAGGCTGCCACAATTTTATTCTCTTATTGGGCTAAGGAACAAATCCCTGATGCGTATTATAAATATGATTTATATGAAAAAGGGGCAATGACTGATAGCTGGTATCAGTATGCTACAGTTCAATTTTTTGAAGATAAAGCTCATAAAAAGAAAATGGGCAAACCTTGGACTAGTACTCCTGCAAAAGTAGATTTACCTAATAGTTAATTTTAAAATCACTTTGTCTTTATAAAGGACAAAGTGATTTTTTATTATACAGAAGTAAAATCCCTGGTCTGAGGAATCTTGGATATAACATGTTTTTTCTTGCTAATTTAGTTTTTCTATGTATCGCTGCACATTCTAAAAAACAAGATATTAGCCGGGCGGTTGAATGTCAAGCTCAAAAGTTTATATGGAAGTCAAAGCATAAAAAGGGTGTTACAACGTGTAGTCTTCTTTTTATTTTGCCAACGAAACAAGTGTGAAAGTTGTAGAATGAGTTAAGAAAGATTTAAGATTAGATATTGGAAAATTTTATATATTTTCAATAAAATACTGGTACTATTATAAATGTAGATAGATTGTATGGAGATGTAATTATTAAAAAGGAGTTTTTTAATTGCGTTGGAGTAAATGGTTCAATATTTTTTGCATAGTTGCATTAGGATCAATATATTGTTATAAATTATTAACTAACCAAGAAGTCAGTACCACTCGTTTAATAATAGCTTCTGCAATTGTCTTGTGGAACATTGTTGGGCTTTTTAGCAAAGATCCAGTAAAACAAACACAGCAAGCAAATTAAAAGTCATAAAGTTGGGAAAGAAGGGTGTTACATTATGTAGTATCCTTCTTTATTATTCCTTGAAAAACGAAACAAATTGGAGATTACAGATTATATAATCAATTGAAGTCGCTGATTATTTTCATGAACAAGGAGATTTAATGCTTTCTGATGAATATTATCGTATGAGTATTGAAGTAAGATGAAACGTTACGTAAAGATTAAAGGGATGTGATAAACACTCCTCTTTATCGCACTCGCCCGTCTCAAATTGTGGGAGACTGGAAGTACGGAAATCGAAAAGATTGGATCATAAAAACTTATAATCTAAGGCGGTACATAGTTATGAAAAAGGCGTTATTTCTTATATTAGACAAGTATGCAGATTGGGAAGGTGCTTACTTAGCATCAGCATTAAATCAAAGAGAAGATTGGTCGGTTCATACTGTTTCTTTAGACCCTATTGTCAGTTCTATAGGTGGTTTTAAAACATCTGTCGATTACATAATTGGGTTAGAACCTGCGAATTTTCATTTACTAGTTATGATTGGCGGAGATTCTTGGAGTAATGATAATAAAAAACTTTTACATTTCGTAAAAACTGCATTTCAAAAAGACATTCCAATAGCAGCGATATGCGGTGCAGTGGATTTTTTGGCGAAGAATGGTTTGCTGAATAATCATAGCCATACAGGTAATTTAGTTTTCTTATGGAAGGATTATGAACAATATAAACCGATTAGCAGTTTTGTAGAGAAACAAGCAGTAAGAGATAAAAATTTGGTTACCGCAAATGGAACCGCCCCTATTGAATTTACTAGTTTGATTTTAGAGATGATTGATTTTGATACTCCTGAGAACATAGAGAAAATGATGTATATGAATCGTTATGGTTTTTATAATTTTTGTGATAAATATGGAAATCCATTTGTTGATTCATCTGCGGGAAATGATTTTCCTGAATAGGGGCTTTAATATAATAAGGGAGCTCCTAGACAATAGGGGTTTCCATTTTATTTATAAATGATTATTAAAAGGACGGCATGTGTTGTTGGAAATCATGTTAATTGGTCTTACACCGGTGTCTTTTGCAGTTTTTGAATGGGATCGTCTTAGCTTATGAAAGAAAACACCATAAGAAGAAGCCAAATGTAATGAGAGGAGTAAACCATGTGTTTGCTCCTCTTTTTTTTCTGTCTATAAAATGATGTCCTGTGAATTCAATGCGGTTTTTAACAATTTAGTCGGTTTAACTTTATTTTTTTGATTATAAACGATAGGCCGTACCTATCATTTCTATATAAATAATTGAATTGTATTATAAGTTAGGCTGACCTATACTTTTATTGAAAATTGACTTTGTGAGAAAGCATCAAGGTATAAGACAATTGTTAAATGCTAATTCCGAATAAAACCACGGAGGTATTGTATGAAAAATTTTAATGTTGCTATTCCAACTCCATTTCATAATGACGAGAGTTTATTTGTAGAAGGTTTTAATGACATTCTGGACTATTTAAAAGAAAATGGGATTGATTCTGTTCTTGTATCTGCTACTACTGGTGAACAAAATTCAATGAGCATTGAAGAGCGAATCCAGATTATTCATTATTTTAATCAAAAACAATTCAAAAATGTTGAGCTTATGTTTGGTGTATCAGCAACAAGAACCAAAGATGCAATAACACTCATTAAGGAGCTTGAAGACTCTGTCTTTGACGCCATTTTGATTCAGTTCCCACCTTATATTCAACCAACTCAAAAACAGGCTATTAGCTATATGAATGAGTTGCTGCAACACACAACTAAACATGTAGTGCTTTACAATAATCCTTTTAGAACAGGATTTGAGCTAAGTGCTGAATCATTTGAAACGCTTATCAATCAAAAACATTCAAATCTTGTAGGACTTAAAGAAGAGAGCGATGCCAAACGTCATTCAAGTACAAAACTACCGGATGACTTTGTGATGTTTGCTGGTGGTGATGTCAATCTTCCGGAAAAAATATTTAATGGCTGTAATGGGCTGTCCAGTATGGTTGGGAATGTATATCCAAAGGAGATTAAACAACTATTTCATCAATTAATGTTGAATCAACCAGTTGATCTTAGGAAATTAAACGATATCATTATTGAAGTTACAAGCGGTCAAGCAATAATGAATATAAAGAACCACTATAACTCGTTGGGAATAAAAGTAGGGCCATGTCGTTCTCCGATCAATTAATTGTAAGAATCAAACCAGTGACGATTTCACTGCCGTAATTACAGATAAACACAAATGCTGTTGAAACAGTAAACATTCTGAAACTTAATGGTGTCATTGCGTGATACGGAGGGGCAATATTGATCATGGGTAATTCACAATTAACAAATTACGGAGGACAATCGCGATTGGATTTAAAGCCTAGAATAGGATGGCTTATCATAGGTATCATCCTAATTGGCGCAAATCTCAGAGCCTCACTAACATCGGTTGGTCCGCTAATAGCTGCAATTCGTGATGACTTGGGGATTTCTAATGCACTGGCAGGAGTCATAACCACAATACCTTTACTTGCTTTTGCATTTTTATCCCCTTTTGCTTCTCATTTAGCTCGGCGTTTTGGTATGGAGTTAACCCTATTGATGTCCTTAGTGATATTAACAATTGGGATTGGAATACGTTCGTTTGTTGGAAAAGAAACATTATTTATAGGAACGATTTTAATCGGATCATCAATTGCCATTGGCAATGTTTTATTACCCAGTCTTATCAAATATCATTTTATGAAACAAATAGGTATGATGACAGGACTTTATGCAGTATCTATGAATTTATTTGGAGCTGTTGGCTCCGGTATAAGTATTCCGATTTCGTCATCTTTAGGTTTGGGATGGTCAGGGGCCCTTGGATGTTGGGGACTTTTATCTCTGCTCACCATTTTTATTTGGCTGCCACAACTGCAATATCAACAAAAGTCTGTTCAGGTTGAAAATACTGGAGAGGAAGTGAAATCCATCAGCTTATGGCGTTCTAGGCTAGCGTGGAATGTGACGTTATTTATGGGTTTTCAATCTTTCATTTTCTACACAGTGATTACATGGATACCTGAAATTCTTGAAGAAAAAGGGGTGAACACTCATGAAGCTGGCTGGACGTTGTCTTTAATGCAACTTGCTATGCTTCCTGTAACATTTCTCGTTTCTATTTTAGCTGGACGTTTAAAAAGCCAGCGGTTATTAGTAGCTGCAGCTGCTTCTCTGTTAATTTTTGGGTTTGTTGCCATCATGTATGGGGATACACTTCTTATGCCTTTATGGATGATCATAATTGGAATCGGAATTGGATGTGCATTTAGTTTAGCTATGATGTTCTTTAGCCTGCGTACTCAAAATGCGAACGAGGCAGCTGAACTTTCAGGTATGGCTCAATCTTTAGGTTATCTTCTGTCTGCAATAGGGCCTGTTTTATTTGGTTGGTTACATGACGTTACACATAGTTGGACGGCTCCTTTATGTATGTTAGTTTTTACTTCAGCTATTGTTTTGATCTCGGGAATAGGGGCAGCGAAAAACGAATATGTGCCAATCAAGGGCTCGAGTTTAAAGTCAATCTAATAGAGACAGACTATAAAGTACTATTCATTTCCTAAAGGAGGCGCGAGATGGAATTAAAACAACTTGAATATTTCTATGCAGTATGCCAAGAACTTCATTTTACAAGAGCAGCTGAAAAAGTAGGAATTTCTCAGCCTTCTTTAAGTCAACAAATTAAGCTATTAGAACATGAAATTGGCACTCCTTTATTTGATCGTATTGGTAAAAAAACAGCACTTACTGAATCAGGAAAGCTTCTCTTACAGTATACTCGCAAAATTTTTTATGAGGTAGAACAGGCTAAGACCTCAATAGATGAATTAAATGGACTTCAAAGAGGGACAATTTTGGTTGGCACTTTGCTGACAGTCGAGGATTACCTGATCACGCCTACTTTACTGAGTTTTCATCAAAAATACCCTGGTGTGAAGGTATCCGTTTTTGGGCTGCGAACTGGGGACATTCACAAACAACTCATAGAAAATAAGTTGGATTTGGGAATTGTATTCTTGCCCATGAAAGGCGATGAATTAGAATCAATTTCTTTATCCACAGAAGAAATGGCTTTTGCAGTGCCTGAAGGTCACCCGTTAGAGAATCAGGATATGTTAGATGTAGAGGTGTTAAAGACAACACCCTCAATTTTACTCCCTCAACAGTATTTTATTAGGAATCTTATAGATGAAGCTTGTAAAGACTTAGGATTCCTTCCGAAGCCGATTTTTGAAATTACAACCATGCAGTCTTTAATCAATATGGTTTTGAAAGGGGTAGGAGTAACAATCCTTCCTAAACCTTATTTAGAGTACCTTAATCACCCTCATACAAGAATCATTCCAATTTTAAAACCTAATCTTTCTCGTGAAATTGGAGTTGTTTATAGAAAAGATAAATATTTGAGTGCTGCAACCCATGCTTTTATTAGTGCCCTTAAAGAGACTGTATGTAAGTCAAATAATTAGTGGAAACCTTGATTGAATACTGGACAAACTAACTCATGGCGATTGAAGGGGTATCATGAATAGACAAATCATTCATTTAGCTGTTGGAAAACCTAAGGAATATGATTGGAATCATCGAAAAGAAATGTCCGCGATAGGTAAGTCGACTGTATCATCTATTGAGCTGAAAAAAGCCGGCATTGTTGGTGATGATGTTTCAAACCACAAATTTCACGGCGGCGTTGATCGAGCAGTATGTTTATATCCATTTGAGCATTATGCGTATTGGGAACGAATGTTTAACAAAAAAATGACTCCGCCTATTTTTGGAGAAAACATTACTGCAATAGGCATGTTGGAAGAACAGGTTTGTATAGGTGATGTGTATAGAATAGGTGGTACCGTCATTCAAGTAACACAAGGAAGAGTGCCATGTGCAACTATATCGAAATACAATGAAGAGAGAGATTTTCTGAAGAAAGTGGTTGAAACATGTCTAACCGGTTATTTTTTTTCGGGTGCTACAAGAAGGGACGATTGAGTCTCATTCAGACATAGAGCTTGTTGAAAAGGACCCATGTGACATATCTGTACTTTCTGCCACGCAAGTTCTGTTTCATCAAAAAGAGGATAAAAAATCAGTTGAACAAATATTGAAAATCGATGCTCTCGCAGAGGATTGGCGGAAACGATTTTTAAAACTGTTGTGAGTTTTTAGCATGGAGTTGTGCAAAAAAGTTGGTTCATTGACATTTAGTTATTGAAATTTGCTAGATAAAATGTGGAATTTTAGGAGTTGAAATTTATGTTTGGAATTCATGATCTTTTTTTGTTTGTATTGTCATCATTTGTTTTTATAGCTGCTCCTGGCATAGACGCTGTGTTTGTATTAAGCAGAAGCATCTCGAACGGCAGAGCTAGTGGTTTTGCTGCATCTGCTGGAATTGCTTCCGGCGCTTTTGTTCACACAATACTTGCTACTGTCGGATTATCCATTATCTTAGCGAAGTCGGTTGTTCTGTTTACTGCTATAAAAATAGTAGGTGGGCTATATTTGATCTACATTGGAATGAAAGCACTTCTTAAGAAAAGTGACGGAATAACTTTAAAGGATACAGCTAATGAGACGCTTAAAAAACATTATATCCAGGGGGTTATTACAAATATCGCTAACCCTAAAAACATTCTGTTCTATTTATCGTTTTTGCCTCAGTTTGCATCAACATCAGGGTCGACTGTGTCATTGTCATTTCTTATTTTAGGAAGCATCTTCGCCGTTATAGCCTTAGTGTGGTACATCTTAGTAACGTATTTTTCAACGATTGCTACAAAAACACTTAAAGACAACAAAAGATTCAATCATATTCTCAATAAAGTATCTGGAACAGTATTTATTGCTCTTGGCTGTAAGTTGATGGTTAGTCATAAATAATTTTTTGGAAAAGGTATGATTCTTTTACAATATTGAGGGACTTGAACTACTAAAAAAGATACCAAACTATATGGTATCTTTTTTTGGTTTTTGCATCAGAGTAATCAAATTTCTCTATATTGATGATGTTGAAGCAATGGCATGTTCTTCTTCTTACCCCTGCTTTTTAACAAGCACGATTTGGCACATATGAGAGTTATATGCACAAAACGCTTATAACTAGGAATTCAAGAAAATTAAAACAAAAAAGTACTAAATACCCTTTGCAAATTACGACAAATACTTGATGTTTTTTGTAATGTAACCTTATTTTGTGTCAAATATATGAATATTTTGTCACCTTGTAAAAGGTGTATTTGTTATATATATTTAATTCGAGAGGAGGTCATATAAAGAACGAATATTCCGATTAATGCAAATTTATCGGGAGGTAGTTTCATAAAAAAATTAAATATTGGGAGTGAGAGTTTATGAGAAAGGGCTTTGTGCCTAAATCTTACATACTGAATCTTAGGAAAACCCTAATGATTTTTGCAATCTTGTTATTGGTTGCTGGCAATGTGTTGACTGTTTTGCCGAATCATATTCATGCTGAAGATAATACAGAGGTAACTCAAAGTGCAGATACTACTTGCCCAGCTCCTGTTGCGTTGATTAACGGAAGCTTTGAACAAGGTGCTGCAAGAGGATCTGCATATGATGGTTCGGGTCTTTATTACTATGAGTCTGAAGTTCCTGGTTGGAAAACTACTGATAAGGCAATTGAAATATGGAACTATGCACAGAATATTCCGGCTGTTGTGAAAAATTGGCCAGCACCTCCGGATGGCAATCGCTGGGCTGAATTAAACGCTTTTGAAAATGGCATGTTGTATCAAGACGTGAAAACAACGCCTGGACAAACGATTTATTGGCGTTTATCCCATATGGGACGACAAGGTGTTGACACCATGCAGGTTCGTATTGGGGCAGCTACTAGCAATCCATACAGTACGGTGGTTCAAAAACAATTTTCTGATGGAAGAACTGCATGGGGAACTCATACAGGTTCTTATACTGTCCCAGCAGGCCAAACGACAACACGATTCGGTTTTGAAGCTGTAAGTACAGCGTCTGGAAATATAGGAGCCGGCAACTTTTTGGATGATATTTTCCTTGGAACAGAACCATGTGTGACTGCAAATAAGACAGTTTCACCACAGGGAGAGGTACAACCCGGGGATGAGCTTACATACGCGGTTCAAATCAAAAACGAAGGCGGAGACGTTGCTGCTGATGCAAGCTTTTCCGATGCAATTCCAGAGGGAACTGAATATGTTCCTGGATCATTAAAATTAATTAACGGTTCGACAACAAAGAATTTAACTGATGCATCCGATGGTGATGGAGGCAATTTCGATGGCAATAAAGTAAATATTACATTAGGAGATTTACCTAACACGAACAACTTGCCTAATGGGATGACTGTACAGTTTAAAGTGAAAGCCAAGACAGGTTATGTCGGTAAGGAAATTTCTAACAAAGCGCAAATAAACTATGACAGTTTATTAACGAATACAAGCAAAAAAACCGAATCAAACGAAGTAACAACTCCGGTTGTTTTTAAAGATCCTGTACTTGAATCAAAGAAAACCTCTGCTATTAAGGCAAAAGCGGAAGGAAACCAAGATGCAGATCACCCAGAAGTGGGAGATACCCTTCTTTACACGATTCAAACCCGAAATACTGTTGAAGACAGTCAAGTGAAAAACCTTGCCATTTCGGATACGGTGCCGGAAGGCTTAGACTATGTTCCGGGCTCACTAAAAGTAGACGGTGCCTCTGTCAGTGATGATCAGGATAACGACAAAGGACAATATACTGATGGCAAAGTGTCAGGACAGATTGGTAATGTAACCGATACTGAGTGGCACAATGTGACCTTTGAAGTGAAAGTGAAGCCTGGTCAGGCAGGAAAGGATATTATCAATACGGCAAGCATTTCAGGAGATAATATCCAAACACCGGATAAGCCAAATAATGAAGTTAAAGTTTATCCTAGGAACCCTGCTTTAGAATCAAAGAAAACAGCAGCAATTAAGGAAAAAGTGGAAGGAAACAAATATCCTGATCACCCAGAAGTAGGAGACACGCTTCTTTACACAATACAAACACGAAATACAGAAGAAGACAGTGAGGTAAAAGCTCTTACAATCTCAGATGCGATACCAGATGGATTGGAATATGTTCCAGGCACTCTGAAAGTAGACGGTACAGCAGTCAGCGATGACCAAGACGATGACAAAGGTGACGTAACAGATGGCAAAGTGTCAGGCCAAATTGGCGATGTGACTGATACAGAATGGCATAACGTTACCTTTGAGGTGAAAGTAAAAGCTGGTCAAGCTGGTGAAACGATTAAGAACACGGCTACCGTTTCTGGCAGTAACATCGAGACACCAGATAAGCCAAGCAATGATACTGAGATTTATCCAAGAAAGCCGGATGTAGAATCGAAGAAAACCGCAAGTCTTCAGGAAAAAGCAGAGGGCAATAAAGATGAGAAACATCCAGAAGTAGGAGATACCCTTCTTTATACAATCGAAACGAGAAACACAATCGAGGACAGTCTGCTGAAAGATCTCGTCATTTCAGATAAACTTCCGGATGGATTAGAATACGTTTCGGGTTCTTTAAAAGTAGACGGCACAGCAGTCAGCGACGCCCAAGATGATGATAAAGGCGATATGACAGACGGCAAAGTGTCAGGTCAAATTGGTGATGTGACTGATACAGAATGGCATACAGTTACATTTGAAGCGAAAGTGAAAGCTGGCCAAGCTGGCGAAACAATTCAAAATACGGCTAGTGTTACCGGCAGTAATCTCGAGACTCCGGATAAGCCGAATCATGAAGTCGCAATTTACCCTAGGAACCCTGACTTAGAGTCAAAGAAAACATCGAGTATTCAAGCAAAAGCAGAGGGCAATAAAGAAGAGAATCAGATACAAGTGGGAGATACCCTTCTTTATACAATCCAGACAAGAAACATAGTTGAGGATAGTCTGGTGAAAAACCTTGTCATCTCAGATGAACTTCCAGAGGGACTAGAATATGTTTCTGGAACTCTAAAAGTAGACAATAAAGCCGTCAGCGACGCCCAAGATGATGATAAAGGTAATATGACAGACGGCAAAGTGTCGGGTCAAATTGGTGATGTGACTGATACAGAATGGCATACTGTTACCTTTGAAGTGAAAGTGAAAGCTGGGCAAACTGATCAGAAAATTGTGAATACTGCCAGCGTCACAGGTGACAATGTTGATAAACCAGACAAACCAAGCCATGAAGTTAAAGTTTCTCCAAGAAATCCAGTGTTAGAGTCAGAAAAGACAGCAAAGAATCTGGATTCCGATAAAGAGAAGTATGAAGTAGGAGATACGGTTGTTTACACGATCAAAACAAGAAATACAGTTAAGGACAGTAAAGTAACTGATCTTGTCATCACAGATAAACTGCCGGCAGGCTTAGAATATGTTCCTGGCACACTAAAAGTAGATAATAAAGAAGTCAGTGATGCCCGTGATGATGATAAAGGTGACGTGACAGACGACAAAGTATCAGGCCAGTTTGGCGATGTGACTGATACGGAATGGCATACTGTTACCTTTGAAGCGAAAGTAAAATCAGGTCAAGCAGACAAAAATATTGTCAATACGGCTAGCATTAGCGGTGACAATACTGATAAACCGGATACACCAAGCCAAGAGGTCAAGGTTTCTCCGAAAGATCCAGTTTTGAAATCAGAAAAGTCAGTAAAAAATTTCGATTCAGACAAAGGTAAATATGAAGCGGGAGATACGGTTGTTTACACGATCAAAACAAGAAATACAGTAGCAGACAGTAAAGTAACTGATCTTGTTATCTCAGATAAACTTCCAGCCGGATTGAAGTATGTCGAAGGCAGCTTGAAAGCGAGTAACGGTGGAGAAGCAACCATCAAGGACGGCAAAATCACAGCTAACTTTGGTGACGTGACTGATACTGAGTGGCGTACTGTGACATTCCAAGCGAAAATTGAGTCCGGATATGCGGAAAAAACGATTAAAAACGTGGCAACCGTTGACGGCGGCAACATCGACACACCAGATAAACCAGGAACAGACATCAAAGTGGATCCGAAAGATCCTAAGCTGGAATCAAAGAAAACAGCCTCCATTAAGGAAAAAGCTGATGGAAATAAAGATGAGGACCATCCGGAATCTGGCGACACGCTTCTTTACACAATTCAAACCCGGAACACGTTTGATGACAGCCTTGTCAAAAATCTTGTCATCTCGGATTCTCTTCCGGAAGGATTAGAATATGTTGCAGGAACATTGAAAGTGGATGGTACAGCAGTAAGTGATGATCAAGACGATGATCATGGATATTATGCCGACGGTAAGACGTCAGGAGAGTTTGGCAATGTGACCGATACGAAATGGCACTCTGTAACATTTGAAGCAAAAGTGAAGTCTGGTCAAGCAGGTAAAGATATCGTTAACACTGCAAACATCAGCAGTGACAATATCAAGACCCCTGACAAACCGAGCCATGAAGTGAAGGTATATCCGCGAAATCCTGTTTTAGAATCTGAAAAAACAGTGAAGAACTTGGATGCAGATAAGGAAAAGTATGAAGCAGGGGATACGGTAGTCTACACCATTAAAACCCGAAATACAGTATCCGACGGTAAAGTGGAAAATCTGGTGATTTTAGATGATCTTCCAGCCGGATTGAAGTATGTCGAGGGCAGCTTGAAAGCGAGCAACGGCGGAGAAGCAACGTTCAAGGATGGCAAGGTTACTGCTAACTTTGGCGATGTCACTGACACTGAGTGGCGGACTGTAACATTCCAAGCAAAAATCGAGTCGGGATTTGCAGGCAAAACGATTACAAACGTGGCAACTGTAAATGGCAGCGGTATTGATAATCCTGATAAGCCAAAAGCAGAAATGAATGTTGTATCGAAAGGCTCTGAGAAACCAAATGAACCTGCTAAGCCAAGCAAACCAACGCCAGAAAAAACAGGTGAAAAGACCAATGCCGGAAAAGAGCTTCCAGATACGGCGACAAATCATTATAATATTCTTCTTTTTGGTTTTGGATTATTGTTAATTGGATCTGCCCTCTGGTATTTTAGAAGGAAAAGAAATGCCTAAATGCAAATCATAAAAAAAGCGTTTCCTTTGTTCATCATAGCTGCCGGACTCATTTTCATAGGGTATGGGGGCTGGAAAGTGGTGGATACCAATCAAAAGACAGCTGAAGCTTTAGAAGAAGCCAAGCTGGAAGCAGGGCATCCTGAAACCAAAAAAAGCAAGGAGAAGGACACTTTTAAACCCAAGGTCGGGGAAGCTGTCGGTGTTCTTGAGATTCCTAAAATAAACGCAGAACTTCCGATTGTAGAGGGTACAGACGCAGATGATTTGGAAAAGGGCGTCGGGCACTACAAGGAAAGTTATTATCCAAATGAAAACGGACAAATTGTGTTATCGGGACATCGGGATACCGTCTTTCGCCGGACAGGGGAACTAAAAAAAGGTGATCAATTAAAGATTCTGCTGCCATATGGAAGTTTTCAGTATAAGATTGAGAACATGAAAATTGTCGATAAAAATGATACTTCCATTATTACGCTGCAGCATAACAAAGAGGAGCTCATTCTAACTACGTGTTATCCATTTTCGTATATCGGCAATGCACCGAAACGATATATTATTTATGGAAAACAGATTTGAGAAAATCTGGAATATCAAAGATTAGGCTGACGAAAATTGTTCGTCAGCCTTTTTATCATTAGGCAGTGTATAGCAAAAGTCTCTCCGATAAATGAAGACAAAAGCCTGTCGCAACGAACTAATGTAACATATGGAATGATTTTTGAGTGCCAAAAATAAAGAGGGCTAGAACACCATATTGCGCATGGGGTGAATGTCCTAATAAAGCCAAGAAAGATGATTTGAGTCAAGTTTAACAAATAATGCTGTCAATATTAATTTGCAGTTATTTCCGACTCTTGATATAATAAAGAAGAATTATTTTTGTTCGGTGTAAAGGATAGTATGAAGATTGACTTTTCGTCTTGATGTTACTTGGGCAAGGATAGTAACACAATGTGTGGTTACACACTAGGAGGCAACAAAAATGGAACAAGGTACAGTTAAATGGTTTAATGCAGAAAAAGGTTTTGGCTTTATCGAACGCGATAATGGAGACGACGTATTCGTACACTTTTCTGCAATCCAAAGTGACGGATTCAAATCTTTAGACGAAGGTCAAAAAGTAACTTTTGACGTTGAGCAAGGTGCTCGTGGAGCTCAAGCTGCTAACGTTCAAAAAGCTTAATCTTCAATCGTTTATACAAACAGGCTCTTTATAGAGGGCCTGTTTTTTTTTATGTTCTCTGTAAAATAATCAATAAAAAACTTGCTCAACGTTCGAGTAGGGAGATGGTACAAGGTAATAGAAGAGGTAAAACTTCAAAGTTGAAGAAATAGGGGGAAAGAAACCAAAAGCAAACTATATAAAATAGTCTGCTTTTTTTGGTTATGAATTCACTTGTTTTTCTTTCTCTTTAATCACTAATAAAACACCGCTAAGAATTAAAAACGAACCTATCCAAAATGTCCCGCCTATTTGTTCTCCCAGCAGAAGCCACCCAAGTAATGTTCCAACCAGAGGCTGAAAAAAGAAAAAGAGGCCTCCACTTGAAGCGTTTAATAGCTGTAACCCGAGATTCCACAATAAAAAGGCACAAGCTGTTGAAACAATTCCCAAATACAGAAGACCACCTAGAATTTTAGGGTCAAGCAGTTGTGACGTAAACATGGTGCTAGGTTTTACAAAAGGAGTTAGCGCCACAATGGCAACAAAAGTTGAATACGTTGTAACAAGTATAGGTGAATAACTGCTTGGAACGCGTTTGATCAGCACTGACATAAGTGCCCATGTAAGTGCTGCAACAAGCAGAGAAATACCGCCAAGCTGATGAGATGTATCAATATGTCCGTTTCCCACAATACATAATACACCTATGGTCGCTAAAATAATTGAGATTCCTTTTTTGATAGTCAATGGTTCCTTGAGTAATAGACGAGCGAATATAACCATAAACGCTGGTGTTGAAGACGTAATAATTGCTCCCATTTGTGCTGAAGACAACATCGTTCCATATTCTTGTGTAACAATTGAAATCGTGTTGCCAACAATTCCAATGGCAATTATTAATAAAAGGTCGCGTTTATGAATTTTCCAAGATTGTCTCTTTATGAAACCAATGATTAGAAGTGCAAGGATGGCGATGACGTACCTCATCCAAACCAATTCAAAAGGCGGAATCACTGCGACAACAACCTTAACCACAACATACATGCCACCCCAGATACTAGCGGCTAAAGCTAAATATATAGAACCTAACAAGGTATTTTTCATTTTTTTGTTCCCTCCGTATTTAAAATTAGGTCATTACATGCCCTAACGGAGAGAAGTAGTCACTTTACTCCATTAAGGGCGGAGAAGTGCTACTGGAACATCATTTTCAAATAGTGGAGCTAAAAACATGTTGATATCACCTCGATTTTTAAGTTGTTTCTCATTATACAATGCCGTTTTTAAAACCGTAAACACTTTAAAGGGTACCATTAACAGGAACCCCATTTCTAAACTTTATAAATTAATGCTTCGTATGAATTTTTTTGTATGTTAATGGTGTCATTTTCATCGCTTGTTGAAATTTACTTATAAAATAACTGGTACTGTTAAATCCAACTTGATAAGACACTTCTGTCACATTGGAGTCAGGGTGCTGCAGTAATAATAAGCTTTTTTGAATTCGATAATTCATTACATAACGTAATGGCGTTTGATTCAGCATTCGTTTAAAATAACGGCAGCATTCAGAACGGCTCAGTTGGCCAGCTTTTGCAATGTCCTCTAATGTGATTTTTTCAGCAAAATGGAGATGGATCCAATTTAACATTTGTTTCATTCGATGGCTTTTTATCATTTCAGATTGATCGTACTCCAATTGAAAGCCATTAATGACCAGGTTTTTCCACATTAACGTTAATTGCATGGTAATGTCAATCTCATAAAGTGATGTCTTTTGTTGAATCAATTGATTTATTTTTTTACAGCTTCTAGAATGTTTTTTGCCCAATGTTGATTTCCGTCCAAATATAAATAGGATAAATTGGTTGAAAACATATAGGGCTGAACATAGCTTGAATAAAGTTCTTGAGATAAAACGAAATGGGGTGACACATTTAAGCAAATATACGTACAATCCGAGCCATCCTTTTCTTCTGCCATGTGCAGGCAGCCACTATTGATAAATAATCCATCCCCTTCTTTAACCACTATTTTTTCTTCATTTATTTGAAAGACAGCTATCCCTTTTAGTATCAAAACAAATTGAATTTCATCATGCCAATGAAGCGGAATATAGCCATTTATATTTTGATTGATCCTTGTCTGGTAACAGGCAACTGGTAATTCTACCGTCCGGTGCTCTGTTAATTCTTTTAAATTTTGATCGATCACAAAATTCTTCATTCGGACATCCCCACCTCAATATATTTATATTTTTTTATTATATTTGAGTATTTTTTATAAAGGTATGCATTTATCATAACACTATTATTATATTTATTAGTGAGGAGTCATGTATGGATACTTCCAAAAGAGGAATGGGATTGTTCTATGTTATAACAGGGGCTACATGTTGGGGAATTGGAGGCACGGTAGCTAAAAAACTTTTTCAAGACTATCAAATTGATGTCAATTGGCTTGTAACGACACGTTTGCTTACGGCTGGAATGCTACTTTTAATGCTTCAATTGTTCAGAAAGGACCGGTCTCAGGTTATTGGGGTTTGGAAAAACAAAGCGTCAGCTGGTCAGCTTCTTATTTTCGGCTTATTGGGAATGCTTGCTGTGCAGTACACATATATGGCATCCATTCAACACGGGAATGCTGCCGTTGCTACATTATTGCAATATTTATCCCCAGTAATCGTTATTATCTACTCGCTTGTGCGAAAACAAACTGTTCTTACTAAACAAGATAGCATTACTGTTGTACTTGCTTTAGCGGGTTGCTTCTTTTTGTTAACAAATGGGTCAACGTCTCAACTTTCAGTGCCGGCAGCTGCAGTAGTATGGGGAGTTTTATCAGGGTTCGCGGCAGCTTTTTATACTTTATATGCCGTTGGTTTATTACATAAATTTGATTCTCTTGTTGTAGTGGGGTGGGCAATGATGATCGGCGGTGTTGCATTGAGCTTTATCCACCCGCCATGGCAGCTGGATTTTCAGCGTTTACCCGTTGAAGCGTATGCATATATCTTATTCGTGATATTATTTGGAACAATGATTGCGTTTTGGTTCTTCATAAAAAGCTTGGAAAGCCTTTCTCCCAAAGAAACAAGCCTGCTTGGCAGTCTAGAGCCTCTATCAGCAGTTGTAACAACTGTCGTTTGGTTAAAAGCGCCATTTGGTTTTTTTCAATGGGTCGGTGCTTTCTGTATTATTGGGATAACCTTAATATTAGCTTTAAATAAAGAGACTTCTATGCAGAGTAAAAAGTCGATATGAAAGATTAGGAATCATGCAAATCGGGATATATAAGGGCTTGAACGGTCCAGCAATGAAAAACACTGGTGGAGTTTGAGCCCTCTCGGCTGCATCAGGGATACCAAGGGGATTGCCGCCCTTGGTATGATTTCTTCAAGAACCTTCAATGCCTCTTCCCTGATCGAAAACAGTATTACTTTTTTGCAATTGGTATCCAAATTTCACTTTTAAATGATGGTGATGTTACATCCTTATGCTCATTCCACAGTATTTCCGGGCCTTCTATTTGTTCGTAATTTGACGATGGAAACCATTCGGAATAAATGCGTCCCCACACTTCTTGCAGTGTATCCGGAAATGATCCGATAGCTTCGAATACCGCCCATGTTGAGGCAGGAACTTCTAGCTGTGAGAGGTGATTTGGACACTGCTTTGTTGTAGCTGCACCAATATAATGATCAAGTTCTCCTTTTTCCTCTGCCCGACCTTCAGAAAAATTTGTGGATGCGCTAATGAGCCCTAATGGTGCTACATTAGAAATCGCTTTTAGTTCACTTATTGCTTCTTCATCTAAACTTTCCCACATAGCTGCAATTTCCGGATGAATCCCTTTGAAAATAATAGGAACTCTTTTTGTAATCCCAACAATGCGAAATACCTCTTTTTCTTCAATGCGATAGTTCATTTCACTTCCTCCTTTGATTGATAATTGGAAGGTCATTTTTGGATAAGCTTTAAGGGAATGGCCATTAAGCCTGGCTTTTGATGGGTTTACGCCATGTAAGTTTTGGAATGCCCGTGTAAAAGAATCTGGTGAGTTATAACCGTACTTGATTGCGATATCAATCACTTTTGCATGGCTGTCTTTCAGTTCAAAAGCTGCAAGAGTAAGTCGTCTGCGACGAATATATTCCGATAATGAAATACCTGCAAGGAAGGAAAACATCCTTTTAAAATGATATTCAGAGCAGAAAGCAAGCTTTGCTGCTTCTTTAAAATCAATATCATGAGTGAGGTTTTCTTCAATATACTGTAATGCCCTGTTCATACTTTTAAGCAAATCCATTTATTTGGCCTCCTTTAACCAAAGAATAACAGGAGTGAAATGTATCTATCCGACATTCTGTGCACAGTTTTGCAGGATGACTTATATGAAATAAAGTAAGTGATTCACTTGTATTTGTACAGGTTTTATTGAAGCATGCTGTTCACAAAAGGCATCAATAAAAGAAAGTTATAATTGTCTTATAAGCAGCACATTCCTATAATTGAGGGAAAAAGGATGCGAATCATGCCTATCAATTCTTTTGAAAACTATCCGATGAGCTGGAAGCCATCGATTGATAAAGCTGAAAAGCCTATTTATAAAGCAATTGCAGGGCAATTGGAACAGGATATTATAAACGGAGTATTATTACCTGGAACAAAACTTCCTCCGCAGCGAGAATTGGCCGATTATTTAGATTTAAATGTGAGTACGATTTCCAAAGCGTTTAAAGTGTGTGAGTTAAAGGGGCTGCTGAGTGCGACTGTAGGGAGCGGCACATTTGTATCGTATGATGCGTTATCGAATGCGTATTTACTTGAGGATACAAAGCCGACACATTTAATTGAAATGGGAGCAATACTTCCAGATCACGCTTCATATGAGCCCTTGTTACACCAGCTGAAAAACATGGTTCAGGAGGAGGATTATGAAAAATGGTTTAGCTACGGCCGGGCAGGTGAAAGCCTTTGGCAAAAGGATGCAGCTGTAAAGCTCATCCAAAGAGGCGGGTTTGAAACAACTGTTGAGCACATTTTATTTGCAAATGGAGGACAAAATGCGATTGCTGCAACATTGGCGAGTCTTTGTAAGCCTGGAGATCGCATCGGTGTTGACCATCATACGTACCCTGGCTTAAAAACTGTTGCATCATTGCTTAGTGTGCAAATCGTACCGATAAAATCAGAAAATGATGAAATGAGTCCAGAGTCACTTGAATATGCGTGTAAAAACGAAAATATTAAAGGCTTGTATTTAATCCCGGATTATCATAATCCGACGACTTCCTTTATGTCTGTTGAGAATCGAAGAATGGTTGCAGATATTGCAAAGAAATATAATCTGTTTGTTATTGAAGATGCATCGTACCATCTTCTTAACAAACATCCGCTTCCGGCACTCGCCTCGTTCGCACCGCAACAGGTTATCCATATTGCAAGCTTATCAAAATCGTTAGCGCCAGGCCTGCGTTTGGCTTATGTAGCAGTGCCAAGGCAATATAAGGAGCCAATATCAAAGGCGCTTTATAATTTTAATATAACCGTTTCCCCGCTATTAGCTGAACTTACTGCTCGCACGATTGTATCAAATCAATTTGAAGTCTTAATTGAGCGTCATCGTGAACAAACCATTCGCAGAAATCAACTCGTAAACCGATATGTTGCGGGATATACATGTTTAGGCATTGAAACAGGCATTTTTCGTTGGTTGTTGTTACCGGGTAAAATGACTGGTGCCGAATTTGAAGAGTTGGCTGCGCGACATGGCGTGCAAGTGTATGCGGCTGAACGTTTTGTAGTGGGAAATAGTTGTCCTGAAAGAGCTGTAAGGGTTTCTGTCTGTGCACCGAAAACACTTGAAGAGCTTGAGCAAGGATTAATGATCTTAAAACGTTTGCTAGACGGCCTTACCTAATATTGTTTGCCATACAATTATGACATTGTATGGCTTTTTTGTGCATGTTATGATGATCCACATCTAGAGGAAGGTTTATACAAATTTAGGCTTTTAGAAAGGAAGGTCAGAATATGGCAGACAAGGACAGCGTAAAAGCAATAGACGTCCATACAGCTTCGTTACAAAGCTACATCAATTCCCCAGAAAAACAAAAATCGTTATACAAGCGTACATTATTCGTTGTGAGTATCTCACAAATTTTTGGCGGTGCAGGGCTGGCGGCAGGGGTGACTGTCGGTGCGCTTATTGCACAGCAAATGCTAGGCACCGATGCGTTTGCGGGTCTGCCTTCTGCTTTATTTACTTTAGGGTCAGCAGGATCCGCATTCATTGTTGGCAGGCTTTCTCAACGTTACGGCCGTCGCACAGGTCTTTCAGCTGGCTTTATGATTGGCGGACTTGGAGCAATAGGAGTGTTGATGGCAGCAATTTTAAATAGTATTTTCTTGTTATTTGCTTCATTGCTTATTTACGGTGCAGGAACAGCCACAAATTTACAAGCCCGTTATGCAGGTACAGACTTAGCAAATCATAAGCAGCGAGCGACAGCTGTTAGTATGACAATGGTTTTTACTACATTTGGTGCAGTGGCGGGTCCAAGTTTAGTGAATGTGATGGGTGATTTTGCTCTTTCTATTGGTGTTCCTTCACTTGCTGGTCCGTTCATTTTAGCCGCAGCAGCATATATGTTAGCAGGTGCAGTCCTTTTCATCATGCTTCGTCCAGATCCTTTAGTTATAGCAAGAACAATAGAAGCGGCAAATGTAGAGCCTGGTAATAAAGGACATGTGGCGGCTGCTGAGCATACAGAAAACAAAAAAGGCATCATCGTTGGGGCAACCGTTATGATTCTTACTCAAATTGTAATGGTGGCTATTATGACAATGACACCGGTTCATATGAGTCATCATGGGCATAGCTTGGGTGCTGTCGGTCTTGTTATTGGTTTTCATATAGGTGCTATGTATCTCCCTTCACTGGTTACAGGTGCCCTTGTTGATAAGCTGGGACGTACTGCGATGGCGATTGCTTCTGGAACGACACTTCTTCTGTCAGGTGTAATAGCAGCATTTGCTCCAGGTGATTCTATGGTTTTTCTTATCATTGCTCTTTCTTTACTTGGATTAGGGTGGAATTTTGGCTTGATAAGCGGGACTGCCCTTATTGTAGATTCAACTGATACTGCCACACGAGCTAAAACGCAGGGGACAGTGGATGTTCTGATTGCCTTGTCAGGAGCTGCTGGCGGAGCATTATCTGGAATGATTGTGGCAGGTTCAAGTTTCCTCGCATTATCACTTACTGGAGGGATTTTGTCCTTATTACTTATTCCAGTAGTGGTATGGTCTAGGGCGGCTAAGGTGTAGGATTGTTTAGATTCCATTAATTTGTTATATTGTTAGATAAAGGTTTGTGAGTCGTTTAATATTCTAACCAAATATGAGTTTTTTCTTTAAATCTAGTTAAATAAGCCATTTTGCTAAATATGACTTATCGCTGTGACATATGAATGCATATCTTTCATTAGGTAACATAAAATGGTAATCGGCGTTAAAAAAAGGCCGGAATACTCGCTTTAGGTGAAGGAGTCATAACGTTGTTAAAAAGAATTTCTCTTGTTTTTGTTACATTAATGATGTCCATCGTTGCTGTTTTAGTGGCTGCCAAAGACTCCCCTGGAGATCACGTCATTTCATTTGATCAGCCTATTATCTTATTAATCTCAATTGGGATCGTTGTATTTTTATTTATCCCGCCATTAGCCATGTCTTTTTTCGATAACGGGGTTGTAAGAATCATATCAGGGGTATACCAATGTTTTATCGTTTTCACTTTTCTGGGGCTCATTCCGATTGGATTTCTTATTCCCAATGGCTTTTTGACAATTATGGTTTCTATTGCTGGCACTTTAGTCAGTATAGCTAGTGTTGCAGTGACTTTATGTATTGGGAACAAAACAAGGTGAGAAGGCTATATGGGCCTTCTCTTTTTATGTTGTTGCATCATCTCCACTTTCAGCTTAATCTATTACATAATAAGAGCAGGAACATATAGAAGAATAAAATAAACACCGAGATGTCAAAAACACGAGGGACCAATTAGCCTTAACTAAAAATGCCTGGAAAGAGGGGAATTCCTTCATGACAAATAGCAGAACGAATCCGAAGGTTGATGATTTTTTAAATAAAACGAAAAAGTGGAAGGAAGAATTTGAGAAGTTGAGAGCCATCATTCTTGACTGTGAGCTGACTGAAGATTTTAAGTGGATGCATCCTTGTTACACATACAATAATAAAAATGTCGTTTTAATACACGGTTTTAAAGAATATTGTGCGCTTCTGTTTCACAAAGGTGCCTTATTACAGGATGCCCACGGAATTCTCATTCGACAAACGGAGAATGTACAGGCGGCGCGCCAGATTCGGTTTACTAATGTTCAGGAAATAAATGAGATGGAAACCATTTTGAAAGCCTATATTCAAGAAGCCATTGAAGTTGAAAAAGCGGGTTTGAAGGTGGAAGTTAACAACAATATTGAATTGTGCATTCCTGAAGAACTTCAAAATAAATTCGATGAAATCCCTGAATTGAAAACTGCTTTTGAAGCATTGACCCCGGGACGGCAAAGAGCATACACTCTTTATTTTTCTCAAGCCAAACAATCCAAAACCCGAGAATCAAGAGTTGAAAAATATGTGCAAAAAATTCTCGATGGAAAGGGATTAAAGGATTAGGAATGATCTATTCGAACGACGATAAACAGTGCCTATATAGGCAAACGCAGCTTAATAGGATAGTTTCTATAGAAGAAAAACAAGCATAGTAAGATGCTTGTTTTTTCTTATCTGCCTATTATGAATTAGTCAGGTGCAGGCAAACGTAAACTGTTTAATGAATCATCATGATAGTAATGAGCCGCTTGATTTTTTCATCATCGCCTGTATCAACGTACACTTTTTTTGTGTCTTTTATGATACTCTCAGTCACTTCCCGCATGACGCCTTTTTCGAGATTATCAGCGGAATCCCAGCGTAAAGGCACATTGTATACATGAATCGTGCCATCCCCATTGCCATGATAAGTGACTGATCCATCCACTAAACGAGAACCTGCTAACTGGGTCACATCTTCTGGATAGCTGGCACTTGTATCATCATTAGGGTTAATTGGCTCACCAGCTGAAATATGCCGAACATTTAATTCATCTATCTCTTGATTGGGTCCAAGTTGAAGCCAAACTCTGGCATATTCGATTTTCTCAGAAGAGTATGCTGCCAATACATTGTCTTCTTTGCTTTTCTCTTCTTCTGAAGTGGTCTCATTTGAAGCTTTTGTTGCGGGTTCTTCTGATCCTGTTTTTAGCTCGGATTCATCCTTGCGTATTTTGGTGCTGTCTTCAGTCTCAGTGTGTTTTTCGTCAGATTGTACAGCAGAAGCTTGATTTGAAGGTTGATGTGCTTCTTCATCCTTACTGTCCGTACATCCAGCAAGTAAAATCATGAGCAGCAGGGCAGTATTGCAATAACAAATCTTTCTGTGTTTCTTCATTCTTTCATTCATTCCTCTCCATTAACTCAGGCCAGATTCCTATATAAATTGATGTATCTAAATATTACCATGGAGTAGATAGGATGTTATTGAAAACGGCTTAAGAAGAGGGAACAATCTTAAATAGCATCGCCAAAACTTAAGAATTCTTAAGAAGTTTTGCCCCTTTTTCTTCAGGTTTTGAATGTAGAGTGGGATATAAATGCAAAACAAATACGATATGCCTTATCCGCCTCGACTGCATACAAAATACCAAGGGTTGCTGGCCCCTGGTATTTTTATGCCTTCATGTATTATTGAGGTTTACGCTAAAGGTCTGCCTTACTTTGCAAATCGCCGAGCAGCAGCAACGCACATGATAACGGCGATATTTACTGCTACGAGTGTCCAGCCCACTTTCTCGTGCAGAATCACTGAGGCAAGCAGCAATCCAAAAAAAGGCTGGAGAAGCTGGAGCTGCCCAACCGCCGCAATTCCCCCTTGTGCAAGACCTCGATACCAGAACACGAAGCCGATCAGCATGCTGAATAAGGATACATATGCAAGACTGAGCAGCGCGGGAACGCCGATGCCCGACCAGGAGTCCGGTGTAAAAAAGAACGACAATGGCAGCATAAGAGGAAGCGACAGGACGAGTGCCCATGAGATCACCTGCCAATTCCCAAGACGCCGTGAAAGCTTGGCCCCTTCTGCATAACCAAGACCGCATACAACGATGGAAGCCAGCATGTACACATCGCCTAGCGGAGATGAACCTCCCCCTTGAATCAGGGCGAAACCTGCTACCAGCAAGCTGCCGGCAGCTGAGAAAATCCAGAAGACGGGCCGAGGGCGTTCACCCCCGCGTAGTACGCCGAAGACCGCCGTTGCGAGTGGAAGGAGTCCAATGAAGACAATGGCGTGTGCGGATGTGACATGCTGAAGCGCTAAAGCTGTCAGCAACGGGAAACCAATCACTACGCCGAACGCGACTACTAACAATGAAATGAGGTCTCTTTTGGCAGGATGCTGCTGCCGGAAGATGAGAAGGAGACCTCCCGCCAGTACACCAGCTATCGCAGCACGGCAAACGGTGAGAAATAACGGATCGAAGTCTAACACAGCCATACGGGTCGCAGGCAGCGAGCCGCTGAAAATGAGTACGCCTATAAAACCATTTATCCAGCCATTTGTTGTTTTGTTCATTATAATCACTCCACATATGTTTCTTGTTCATTGTCTGTATTTTCTTAACAAAGCCGGTAGCTAAGGATTACAATGACTATAAACTGGAATTGGCCTTTTTTAAACGGCCAGTTTTCATAAAAAAATGCATACCAGTTAGGAGAACAACGTGCAAATGGATATCACGCCTTTTTTGAATAGAAATCTGGATCGTCCGCTTTATCAACAGCTTTATCGGTATTTTAAAGAAAATATGCATCAGGGCCGTATTCAAAAAGGAATGAAGCTTCCTTCAAAAAGGCTCCTGGCGAATCAGCTTTCCATCAGTCAAACGACTGTAGAACGTGCCTATGAACAGCTTGCTGCTGAGGGTTATATAGTGAGCAAGCCAAGAAGCGGGTGGTTTGCTGATTATCATAATTCTGATTTTGCCTATGGCAGAATGCCAAGCACAGCACCCATTCAACAAGAAACAGAAGAAAGCAAACAATGGATTGATTTCCACTATGGAAATGTAGATTCTTCTTACTTCCCTTTTTCCGCATGGAGAAAAAGCATGGTCAATAGTTTGGACCGATATGGACACGAGCTTTATCGGCCGGGACATGTGTTAGGAGAGTTTGAGTTGAGAACACTCATTGCAGAGTACTTGTATCAATCTCGGGGAGTTCATTGTGCCCCTGAACAAGTGATTATAGGTGCCGGGAACCCTATTCTTCTGCAAATCTTGTGCCAAGTTTTTGAGCCGAATATTTCTATAGGATATGAGGACCCTGGTTATCCAAGAGCACGCAAGATTTTTGAAGCCAATCGCATGAAGATTGTTCCAATACCAGTCGATGATGAAGGAATCTGTATAAAGAAGATCAAAGAACAGCAGCCAAATCTTGTATATGTCACACCTTCCCATCAATTTACGCTGGGAACAATCATGACGATCAATAGAAGAATTCAGCTCCTCAAATGGGCGGCTGAAAATCAATCCTTTATCATAGAGGATGACTATGACGGGGAATTTAGGTACACAGGACAGCCGGTTCCTTCTCTGCAGGGGCTTGATCAGCATAACCGCGTCATTTATATGGGCACTTTTTCTAAGTCTCTTTTACCCTCGCTGCGTATCAGTTATATGATTCTTCCTTCGCCTCTTTTAAAAAAAGGCCATGAAATCACGTCCTTATATAAGCAAACGGTGTCCTGCCACAGTCAGCTAACGCTAGCTGAATTTATAAAAAATGGAGAGTGGCAAAAACACATCAACAGAATGAGAAAACTTTACCGTAAAAAAAGAGCCATTGTATTAGAGGCAGTGCAAAGGGAGTTAGGAGAGCATGTCAGGATTCGCGGAGAAAACTCTGGACTTCGTATCTTACTTGACGTTTATTTGCCGTTTGGTGAAAAAGAGTTAATTGAGAAGGCGAAAAAACATGGCGTAAAAGTTTATCCTGTTTCTCCTTCTTATCAACATCATCCTCCTGTAAAAAGGATCTCACTTGGATTTGCAGGGGTGTCTGAATCAGACATAAGAGAAGGCATAAAAAAACTCAAAGCCGCTTGGGAGATATGAGGGAGCTTTCAGTTTTGCGAAAAACCCAAGTGACGATTAAGTGTTGAGAGCTGTTCAGTTTCCAGTCTATGATAAGCCTTGCGTCATTCCATTCTCTTAAACGAAAACCAGAGTTTTTGATTTGCTCATCACAGTGCTAAACTAAACATAGATAATGAAAAAATAGAGGTGTAAGAATGAAGTTAGATGAGTTTACAATTGGCCAGATTTTCAAAACGAAATCATTAAAAGTAACAAAAGATGATATTATGCGGTTTGCGGGTGAATTTGACCCTCAGTATATGCATGTAGATGAAGAAAAAGCGAATAAAGGCAGATTTAATGGAATTATCGCTTCGGGCATACAAACACTGGCCATATCTTTTAAACTTTGGATTGAAGAAGGCTTCTATGGAGACGATATTATAGCCGGAACAGAGATGAATCATATGACATTCATAAAACCCGTATATCCGGATGATGAATTGTTTACAATTGTTGAAGTTATTGATAAGCAGCCAAAGAGAAATGAATTGGGAATACTCACTGTATTGTTATCTACTTATAATCAAAAAGAAGAAAAAGTATTTGAAGGTGAATTATCCGTATTGATAAAACGATAACTCAGAAAGCCCGCTTTCCTAAAGCAGGCGAAAGATTTTAGCAAGTTTCTTTTGAAAAATAAGAGGTTAAAACATCATAAACAATAGGCAAAGAAGTAAATCCCTCATCTTCTAGAAAATGACCTCCGTGCTGAACTTCATATAACGCAGCGTCAATGTGTTGTGCCAGATCCTTGCTGAATGAAAAAGGCACAATTTGGTCGTCCTTAGAAGCAATGACAGCACGGTGCTTCGCGGACTCGATGATTTTTTGATGATCAAACGATCCCTGTGTAAATTCATCTAGCATCTGTAAAGTGGGCAACGATTTAGCAAAGCCGGAAACAAGGATGATTCCGCCAAGCTGTTTTCGTAATTGAATATGTTCTAAAAATCTCAAAATGGCGGGGCACCCTAAGCTGTGCGCAACCAAATACGTATTTTCGTGTAAAGTGTGCTGATATAAAGAGAGTGTATCCAGCCAATCCTCAAGTTTTGGCTGGAGCGGATTAGGCATGTTTAAAATGTCTGCTTGGACCCCATCCGCGAGCAGACGTTTTTTCAGCCAAGGGAACCAATGATTTGTTGAGGAGGCTCTGTAGCCATGAATGATATAGACTTGTTTTGTCATTTTTTCCTCCTAAGAAATATTTTCATTCAGTATAAAATTCCTCTCATTGGGAAACAAGTACGCACTTTTTTGTAAGTAGCTTTTACGTATGAGGCATTCCTTGTGCCATTCCCCACTTACACATTTCATCTATAAGGGGATACAAAGACAGCCCTCTGTCAGATAACGAATACTCTACCTTCAGAGGTGTTTGAGAAACCTCAGACCGATGAATAAGGCCGTCAGTTTGCAACTCTTTAAGCTGTGCGCTTAACATTTTATGGGTAATGGAGGGCATAGCCCTTTTCAGCTCGCCGTATCTCATCGTTTTTTCACATCCTAACTCATAGAGAATTCTCATTTTCCATTTTCCCCCTATAAGAGATAAGGTGTATTCAAACGGGGCTTGTTTACTGCGGCAAAGATTATTCATTGTCATTAACCCTCCTTTTTTAAGTATCATATCAGAATAAACCAGGATTTTCGGTGTTGAGGTTTGAAGGGCCTGGCGGGTAAATCTGAGGGGGCAAGTTCTCTCGGCCGCGTACATGAATGTTCTCATTCAAAGAGGGTTACCTTACTGTTAATTACTTTATTTAAAAAAACGCATGTTTTTAGCTGAAAATAACTATTATGGTATATTTAAATATAACGAAATATAAGAGAAATGAGGAATGGTATGAATACACCCAAAAAACATAAGAAATTTAAAGCGAAAATGATTTTCCAAATCATCATGGTTATCATTGGAGGAATCATAGCGGCATATGGACTAGAAACAGTACTCATTCCAAACAGTGTATCCGATGGAGGGGTGACGGGTCTTAGCATCGTTGGTTCACAGCTCTTCAACTTGCCGCTGGGGATTTTGATTGCGGTTATCAATATTCCATTTGTCTGGTTAGGATATAAGCAAATTGGGAAAAGCTTTGCATTATTATCAATTATCGGAATCATATCGCTTGCCGCGGGGACAAGCTTTTTCCACCACACACCCGCTATCATAGAAGGAGATACCCTGTTAATTACCGTTGTCGGCGGGATTATCCTTGGATTCGGAATGGGGCTGGCGCTGCGTAATGGCGGCGCATTAGATGGCATTGACATGCTTGCTGTGTTGCTATCCCGAAAACTGCCGTTTGGAACGAGCGATCTCATCCTATTCTTAAACCTTTTTGTGTTTATTTTTGTTTCCACAGTATTTGGCTTACAAGGGGCGTTGCTTTCAGTCATTGCTTACTACATTGCATCCAAAGTGATTCATGTTGTTGAGGAAGGTTTAAGCGGGTCCAAAACCTTCCAAATCATTACAACAGAACCCGCATTAATGGTAGAGACAATACGTGAACAATTAGGCCGAAGCGCCACATATAAAGAAGCTTACGGGGGTTTTTCCCACGAGAAATTTAAAGAAATCACATGTGTCATCAACCGCTTAGAAGAGACCAAACTAAAGGAAATTATTAATGATATTGATAAAACTGCCTTTGTTACCGTGTATGATGTAGCTGAAGTGAAGGGCAGCAATTTTAGAAATCTCAATCATCATTAGAAAAAAGCGGTAACTGACATGCCGCCGATAAATATAATCAAAAACACTTTTTGAGGGCTTGAGGGTGTAACCGTAAAGGTCTGAATTATAGAAATACCAAGGGTGTCAAAACCCTTGGTATTTTTTCTGCCAAAAATAAGCCATTTTGGTGAAAGATTATTTCTCTGTGGCGAAATAAAGCGAAGCGATGACCGGAAAAGCGATACCAATCCATAATGCTGTACTCCACCCGCCTGAGGCATATGCCCATCCTCCAATAGATGACCCTATAGCACCGCCTAGAAAGAAGATTGCCATGAATAATCCGTTTAATCGACTGCGAATTTCAGGCGCCAACGAAAAAATGGCACGTTGACTGAGCACAAGGTTTGCAGATACGCCCATATCTAACAGAATAGCGGCAGCCACTAGAACTGTTATGCCGACGGGGGAGCTGCTCTGAATCAGGAGCGGCAGTAATAAAGAGACAATGACAACACCGAGAGCGATTCCAGTGGCAATCCGGGTCAAGCCGCGATCAGCCAGACGGCCGCCTATTGGTGCAGCGACTGCACCCGCAATACCTACCAATGCGTAGAGTGCTATTGCCTTCTGAGAAAAATGAAAAGCAGGACCGGACAATAATAAAGGAACAGTCGTCCAAAACAAGCTGAAAGCTCCAAATACAAATCCATGATAGATGGCACGGCGGCGTAAGACTGGAGTCGTGCGCAGCAGCTTCCACATTGAACCGAGTAATGCCGTATAGTTTGTATTGGCTGTTGGTTTTCTGGCAGGAAGCACTTTTGATAATACGATGGCCAGGGCAACACTTACCACGGCGGACAAAGCAAATATTGCATTCCACCCCCAAATATCAGCGACTAGACTGGATATCGGCCGAGAAAGCATAATACCGAGTAATAAGCCGCTCATGACATTGCCAACAACCCGGCCTCGTGCAGCGTCTGATGCAAGGTATGATGCAAATGGAACAAGCACCTGGGCTGCGATTGACCCCAATCCGATGAAAAATGAAGCTGCTAAAAACAGTGCTCCATGCTTCACAAATGCTGTTAGTGTCAAAGCCGCTGCGCTTAGCAGGAGCGATGCAACGACAAGTTTTTTGTTTTCGATAATATCTCCTAAAGGGACAAGAAATAGTAAGCCGGCAACGTATCCGATTTGGGTTAGTGTGACAATCAATCCAGCACTGCTTGGAGAAAGTCCAATTGCCTTACTAATTAATCCGACCAAGGGTTGTGCATAGTAAAGATTAGCAACAATGATACCGCATGCCGTTGCGAGAAGAAGGGTTAAACTGGGTGAGATCCTCTGATCTGCTTGTTTGTTTCCATTAGCCATAAGAATGAACTCCTTTTTAAGTGGATTTTTGAGTAAAATCATGACTTCTCTCATGTTAATTTCTAAACTGAACGTTTAGTTTTGTTTATTAAGGAAAATGATATACTAAACGTTCAGTTTTGTAAATAGGTTTCTGTTTTCTTTTTTTATTCCGGTTAAGTATACTGAACGTATCGTTTATATTTCGGGAAGGAATGATTTATGTGCAGAGTAAACGAGGGCGGCCGCGTGATGAAGGAACGCATAAGGCGATTCTCTCTGCAGCCTATGACCTATTGCTGGAAAAAGGCTTCGATGCGGTGACAGTTGATAAAATTGCCGAGCGTGCGAAAGTGAGTAAAGCAACAATTTATAAATGGTGGTCTAACAAGGCTGCGGTTATCATGGACAGCTTTCTTTCGACCGCGACGGACAGGCTGCCTGTGCCTGATACAGGGTCGTCAGTACATGATATAGTAACCCACGCCACGAATTTAGCAAGGTTTTTGACAAGCAGGGAAGGAACCGTTATTAAGGAATTAATAGGTGCAGGGCAGTTGGATGAAAAATTGGCAGAAGAATATCGCACACGATTTTTCCAGCCTCGCCGCCTCCAAGCGAAAGGCCTTCTAGAAAAGGGAATTCAAAAAGGTGAATTGAGAGAGAATCTTGATATTGAAGTAAGTATAGATCTCATATACGGACCGATTTTCTATCGTCTGCTTATAACAGGGGACGATGTGAATGACTCCTATGTGCATGATTTGGTGATGAATGCGTTTGAAGGAGTTCAAGCTACGTGAAAGATTTGGTACAGAAAGCCTTCAAAGAACAGGGAGAAATTAACGGCCATTTTGTAGATGTCATGGCAATGGAGAAAATACTTGCAGTATAAAACAGGCCTCTAAAGAGGCCTGTTTTTTTTATGACCGGATGCTCCGTCTATATTCAGCATTGGCTGAATGACCACTCCCTGCAACTTGAAATCGTCTCATTTTTATCATGATCTGGATCATGATTGAAAACAGCCGGTCCCATACAAATAAAATGGCATTCTTCAATGTCAAAATAATCAAATCTAATGTGTAATGAAGCAATGCAAAGGGTTTTCAGAAGGAGGTTGGTGTTAAGGAATCAAAAAGCCTTGATGTTCCAAATATAAGGGATTGTTTATATAAATAATAGTTTATATAATGGCGGAGGCGCTAAAAAAACGCGGGGAGAGACTCATGCTTTCGTTTAGACAAACAGAGCGCTGTATAATGAAACGTAAAGGGGAATGTATAGACATTTGTTGCTTATAAAACGAGTTGTGAAGGACGAGTGCATATGACTTTTGATGTTGCGGCGATGACTCGCTGTTTAAAAACACTTAGTGATCAAACAAATGATGAAATGATTTCTTGAACAAGAATATTGTGTCTGTCAATTGGTTGATATGTTCGAAATAAGCCAGCATTGCGAAAATTAAAAAACGCAGAGTTTGTGAGGACAGAAGAGGCCAATGGCGTTATTATTCAATAAATGGTTCATGTCCTGAGTTTGATACATTGCAATTGATCTTACATCAAATCGATCAGGAGGATGAATTGTTAAACCACATCAAACAAAAGGAAACTCAAGCGTGTTGCCAGTAAGGAGGCATTAGATTGACATCAATGATTTTGGCGGTATTCATCTTTTTATTAACTCTAGTATTGGTCATATGGCAGCCGAAAAATGTATCTATAGGATGGTCAGCCTGTGGAGGCGCAGCTTTAGCTCTAATAGCAGGTGTTGTCAATTTTCATGATGTGTTAACTGTGACAGGGATTGTTTGGAATGCGACATTGGCTTTTGTGGCTATCATACTGATATCGTTAATTCTTGATAATATCGGTTTCTTTGAATGGGCAGCGCTTCATATGGCTAAGGCTGCAAAAGGAAACGGTGTGCGGATGTTCGTTTATGTATCTATATTAGGAGCTATCGTCGCTGCGTTATTTGCAAATGACGGTGCCGCTCTTATATTGACACCAATTGTATTAGCAATGGTCAGAGCATTACATTTCAATGAAAAATTAGTTTTTCCGTTTATCATTGCCAGCGGATTTATTGCAGATACGACCTCGCTTCCATTAGTAGTGAGCAATTTGGTCAACATCGTTTCAGCGGATTATTTTCATATTACATTTATTGAATATGCATCCAGAATGATTGTCCCGAACTTGTTTTCGCTCTTGGCGAGCATCATTGTGCTTTACCTTTTCTTTAGAAAAAGCATACCAAAACGTTATGATCTGTCTGAGGTGAAGAAACCTATTGAAGCGATTAAAGATCAAAACATGTTCAAACTGTCATGGTATATATTAGGGCTTTTGGTAATTGGATATTTTGTAAGTGAATTTTTATCTATCCCTGTATCAATGGTAGCTGGCAGTATTGCAATCATTTTTTTAATCGCTGCGAAAAAGAGTCCGGCCGTCCATACAAAGAAAGTGGTGAAAGAAGCGCCATGGGCTATCGTATTCTTTTCAATTGGCATGTATGTTGTTGTATATGGTGTCCGAAATGCCGGATTAACTGATGTCCTTTCAGATGTCATTCAAGCCGCAGCTGATCACGGGATGTTTGCCGGGACAATTGGAATGGGCTTTATTGCGGCCATTCTTTCTTCCATTATGAATAACTTGCCGACTGTTATGATTGACGCATTGGCTATTGCCGGTACAGATACACATGGGATGATGAGAGAAGCGCTTATTTATGCAAATGTGATCGGTTCAGATTTAGGGCCTAAAATAACGCCGATTGGTTCCTTGGCGACATTATTATGGCTTCATGTCCTTTCGCAAAAAGGTATGAAGATTTCCTGGGGCACGTATTTTAAAACAGGAATTATCCTCACGATACCCACTTTATTGATCACACTTGTCGGCCTGTATATTTGGCTGCTGATCATCCATTCTTGTTTCTAAAAGGACAAGTCAATATATCAAGGAAAACATTGCACAGGTAACTCTTGCCGCAGCCAAATGGCTGAAGGGTGGGGGGGAAATACCTTGGAGACAAGTGGAATGTGTACAGCGCAGGAATCGAAGCTCATAGATGACACCCGAATGCTGTCAAAGCCATTGAAAGAAGCAGGGATTGATATTTCAAATCAAGCATCGGATATCTGATCCGAATATTATAAACAATGCTGATTTCGTTGTTACACTCTGCGGGGTGCAGCAGATAAATTGGGGATTTGATGATCCGGCAAAAGCACACGGAACAGAAGACGTTTTTCCAAAGAATCCGTGCTGATATTGGTGACCGTTTAAAACCGTTTGCTGAAACTGGGGAATAAATGTGCTGTTCAACAGGTGTCTGCGAGCTGAGTGCAGAGACCTGTTTTTTGCTTTCATTTGTCTGAGATCCGTAACAGAGAAGTTATTTAGCTTGTGACGGAGGAAAATTGATTTTGTTAACAGAATCATGAAGGAGAAGAGTTGTAAAGGGGTTGTTTGTTTGAAGGAATTAACGAAAGAAAAATATAGCAGCTTAAAAACAACGTTTGCTGACAAATATTGTCCCACATTTGTCTATTCAATATTAGACCAAGCCATTCCGGGAGCTGTTTATGTAGATGACCAAACTTGCCCTAAATCGTTTTTTATAGGAACGAAATCAGGCATTTATTTTATTGCGGGAGACCCGGAGAATCAAGTTTTTAATGATTTCATTGCTGAATATTATGAAAAACAAGCGAAATCAACAAAACGATTTACCCTGTTTTCTTCCAGTGATAGATGGGATAGCGTACTGAAAACCATATTGAAAGATGACATGAACCAAATGAGGAGAATGGCATTTTCTTTTCGGCAAAAACCCTCTAAACCGCCTTTTGAACTTCCAAAGGGGCTTGTATTGAAAAGAATAGATGAAGATATCATGACAAACAGCACAGCTTTTAACAGAGCTTATTATGAGGAGTATTGGGATTCTGTCTCACAGTTTTCTTCAAAAGGTTTTGGATTTGCCGTATTACATGGCAATCATGTAGTAAGTGAGTGTACTTCTATATTTGTAGGGCATGGATTAGCGGAAATGGATATCTATACACTTGAAGAATACAGAGGACTGGGCTTAGCTTATTGCGTAGCAAATAGGTTTATAGCGTTTTGTATGGAAAATGGGATTGTTCCTGGGTGGGATTGTGATGTTTGCAACAAATCGTCCATTGCATTAGCAGCTAAATTGGGTTTTAAGCCGGTAACTGAATACTCTATTTACTTTTCTGGATAATCTTAAGAAAGAACCTTTAAGGAGATACCAAACGATGTTGGTATCTTTTTTGTTTTAGAGTTTTTTAATCCTTTTAGCAGAAAAATGGGTGATGAAAAACTTATTCATTTTATTTACTTTTAGGTAGGTAAAACACACCCCGCCAACGGTTACCACTCCGCCTAGCAGAGAAATGAATGCGGGTATTTCACCTATCCATCCCCATGAAATGACGAAGGCTAAAGCGGGTGTAACATAAAGTGAAAGGGTTGCTTCTGAAGCCCCGACGAGTGAAGTGACATATGCAAGGGCAAAGTATGGCACAACTGTTGGCAATAAACCTAAATAAACAATTGACAATGTTGCGTTCGTAGAGGCGTTTATCATCTCTCCGCCTAAGCCTGGCAGAAACATAAACATAGGTATTGTTCCGCCCCAAATTGAAAATGTAACGAATCGGATAAATCCATATTTTTTTATATAGCGGGGTTGAAAAACGAAATAAATACTCTCCGAAAAAGCGGCCAGCAGGATGAACAAAATACCTTTCATTGAATAAGTATAGTCTCCAGACCCAAATGCAATCAATGACACACCCAATAAACTGATCATAGAGCCAATCCATTTCGCAAATCCAAAATGCTCTCTAAAAAACAGGCGGGATAGCATGGCTGAGAAGATCGGTGCTGTAGTAACGAGTAAGCTTGCAACTCCGGCACTAACTGTTTTTTCACCAATGTTCAGCAAAATGTGATAGAGTGCAAAACCTAAAAACCCTAAAAGAAAAATGGCAGGAATGTCTTTCAAGTCGGGTAGGCGCATCCGAGTCAAAACAGCAAAAAGCAATAATGCCATAGAGCCGATTAACAAGCGAAATAAAGCAAGGTGTTCTGGTGTGTACCCTTCTAGTCCTGCGCGAATTCCCGGAAAAGCAGATGCCCATAAACAGATCATCAGACTGTTTGAGGTGATCAATTGAACTGTTTTCTTTTGCATATTTCCCTCTCCTCTTTACAAAAACCAACCAGTTATTTAATGTGTTTTTATATTAATAAAGATTTGGTGATATGGCTTCAACCAGTTAAACGGATTTTGACCCAACCAATTTAGTTTAAGGAGACCGATTTTATGAGCTTTCAAGAAGAAAAAAAGATGAAAAAGCTCCCTAAGTACAGACAAATCGTTCATTTTATTAAAGAGAAAATAGGAAATGGTGAGTGGCCGATTGGAAGCAAGATTCCAAGCCAGCGCACGCTTGCAAAAGATTTTCAGGTGAATCGGAGCACAGTGATTACAGCCTTAGAGGAATTGATGGCTGATGGGTTAATAGAAGGCACAATGGGGAAAGGCACAGTTGTTATGAACAACACATGGACACTGATGGCTAAGAATTCTGCTCCCGATTGGGATCGATATGTCACCTCTGGCATTCAGATGCCAAGCCGAAAAATCGTTCAAGAGATCAATCAATCAGAATCAAATACAGACCTTATACAGCTCAGTAAAGGTGAACTTTCAGCTGAGATTTTTCCTTTGGCTGTTATGAAAGAGATGATGGGGAAGGTATCTCAACACATGGAGGCATTCGGATATGAAGAACCAAAAGGTTACTTACCTTTGAGGGAGGCATTAAGCAACTATTTAAAAACCATTGGAATCAACGTCTCATCTTCTTCCATTCTGATTGTCTCAGGAGCGCTGCAAGCCTTGCAGCTGATATCAATGGGGCTGTTACAAAGAGGATCAACCGTATATCTTGATCAGCCCTCCTACCTTTATTCATTACACGTATTTCAATCAGCTGGTATGAAGCTGACTGGACTTCCTATGGATAATGAAGGACTTTTGCCTGAAAATGTTCATTTAACAAGAGGAGAGCGTGGAAGGGCTATCTTATATACAAATCCATGTTTTCACAATCCGACTGGTATTCTTATGTCTAAAAAGCGGCGGGAAGAAATCCTAGCAGTAAGTGAGAATACACAGCTTCCTATTATTGAAGATGACATTTATCGTGAGTTATGGATCGATGAAATCCCGCCATATCCTATTAAAACAATTGATAAAAATGGACATGTACTGTATATAGGAAGTTTATCGAAAACTTTAAGCCCAGGTTTGAGGATTGGATGGATCGTCGGACCGGAACCGGTGATTGAACGTTTATCTGACATTAAAATGCAAACAGATTACGGATCCAGTTCGCTATCCCAAAGAGTAGCGGCGGAGTGGTTTACTTCCGGCCAATACCAGCAGCATGTAGAAAAGGTTAGGCAGCATTTAAAGGTGAGAAGAGAATTGGCCTTGAGTGCTTTAGAAACTCATTTGAAAGATGTGGCGACATGGAATATCCCAAAAGGAGGGTTTTTTGTCTGGATAAAAATATTGCCTTCCATATCAATGAAATTACTTTATACTAAAGCCTTATCAAAAGGGATTCTGCTCAATCTGGGCAGTATCTATGCTCAGGAAAAAGGGAATTATATTCGCTTATCATATGCTTATGCATCTCTTAAAGACCTTCAAAAGGGGATTTATGAGTTGGGTTTGATGATAAAAGAATTGGCAAGTAAGTAACTTTTATATCCTTAAATGGATGTTTCACTAAAAAAGAGATCAAGCCTAATGATCGCTTGATCTGATAATAACAAGGGTTACTAGAATAGACCATGGTTCGGTCTCAAAATAATCATGTCTCTGAACGAAAGGTCTTTCCGACTTCTCTTCCTAAACCAAAGTAATGTCTGAAATTATAGATCAGTGGGCTCCATTTGGAGGGGTTAATATGGCTTTCGTCCAGTATAATACTTTCATCGGCATGAAAGTGCAGTGCCTGCGTCTCTACAATGGCAAATGACTGATCATATTCTGGAATCCGAATATGTTTCACTTCGGCTTCGATTTGGATAGGACATTCTTTAATTCGTGTTGGTGATACTGTTTTTGATTGTAAAGGCGTTAACCCTGCTGCCTCGTATTTTTCTTTTTTATATGTAAATCCGAGCTGTTTCTTTAAAGGCGGTATACTTTTTTTTCCGCTATAAGATGAAATTCTTTCAACGTTTTCCCATAAATCCGGGCCAGGCAAGTTTATGACACACTCTTTGTGTCTTTCCAAATTGTCGATGGCTTTTCCGCCCAGTCCTACTCCAAGGATTATATAATGTCCAAGAGCCCAAGAAGAAGACATAGGACTAATATTAGTGGTTCCATCCTCATTCAATGTGGTTAGAAGAAATGTCGAGGTACCATAATACATGATCTTGGGTTTTATTTCTTTAAATCGACGAGTGTCTCGTTTTTTGATGTCCAATGTTTTTTCCTCCTTGTCACGCTTACATTTATATTGTAAAGGATTAACATTTCAACTATCATCGAAATATGAATGTAAGGAGGAAAATCATGAATCCTAATATTGCAAAAATCTCTTCGTTGCTATCAGATCCCTCGCGTTCTTCCATACTTTTGAGTCTAATGGATGGAAGGATACACCCTGCGGGAGAGCTTGCATATCTCGCTAACATTAAACCTCAAACCGCAAGTTTTCACCTGAATAAATTGCTTGACGCGAAGCTGATTAGCGTAGAAAAGCATGGAAGACATCGGTATTACAGATTGTCTAACTCAGATGCTGCTAACGTGATCGAACAATTGCTTCATATTGCGCCTGAAGGTAAAGTCAAATCTTTAAAAGAGTCAAAAGAGAAAAAGGACTTGCATTTCGCCCGTACCTGTTATGATCATTTGGCAGGTTATGTGGGCGTACAAATGGCACATTCATTAGTTGAGCAGGGGATGTTAAAAAAAGTTGATTTAAACTTTGAGGTGACTTCAGAGGGTGCTTTATTCTTTTCGAAGTTAGGCATCAATGAAGAGCAACAACGGAATAAGAGGAGAGCCTTTGCCCGCTGCTGTTTGGATTGGAGTGAACGGCAGCATCATATTGCAGGAGCATTAGGAAACGCCTTATTGATGCGCATGTTAGAAGAAGAATGGATCGTTCGTATGCCTAAAACGAGAGCGATCAGGATTACACCAAGCGGGAAAAACGCGTTTGAAAAGTACCTAAACGTGAAGCTTTAGGATTTTGAAACGGAAACACATGATGATGCGGCACGATATCTAGGAGAAGGAGTAAGATTCGTTTTAATCTTACTCCTTCTTCTTATTTTGAAGCAGCTCGATTCCCCATTGCAATAGAGATGCGGTTCCAGCTGTTTATTTGATTAATAATGAGAACAAGGTCAACATATTGTTTTTCATCATAATGTTCCCGCACCCGATGATATAGCTCATCAGGAACCCTTTTAGATGGAATGAGCGTGATGTGTTCAGACAGTTCGAGAGCAACTTTCTCTTCAGGGGAGTAAAAATCACATTCATTCCAAGCATGTAAACAGTAAATTCGCTGTTCAGTTTCTCCCATTTTACGGGCATCGGAAGTATGCATATCTATGCAGAAGGCACAGCCGTTTAGTTGAGAAACTCTGATTTTGATTAGTTCTCTCGTAGTTCGGTTAATTGAGGATTGTTTCGTGTATTTCTCCATATCCATCATGATTTTCATACCTTCAGGTGCAATCTCATAGTAGGACACTCTTTGACTCATCAGGCAAAACTCCTTTCCGTCGTATATCTAAATTGTATCTCGATATTGATATCTTTACCAATGTGCGAATTGTATGGCGTTATTTCACTATTTTTTAGCAAAAAGCTGCTTAGAATAAAAATAAGGGTAACCCAAAATGATGAGTGGAGCTGCTAAGGCAAGCAGGGTCCACGAGCCTGAGTGGCTGTCTCTAATGATTCCAATGAATACACAAGTACCGATGAGAAAATATAATAAAGCACCTAAAAACCAATACATGTTCATTCCTCTTTTTCCTTGCATCTGATTTTTGGCTGCGTATTTTTATCTGTCATATGGCTTAATCGATCAGGATATTGATTTTTTAATACCTTCTCAGTCCGGATTCCTTTTCTTTTTAATGATAAAATTGTAAGATCAATTGATTTCAATGATGATCATTCCTTCAATGAATAGTATGTTCCTTATGATTTTAAAGGTAAATTTGAAAAGATAAAACGTACATAAAGGCAGAACGTTCATGTACGTTTGGGCAATGATCTTTTGTTGGAAACTCTAATGTTGCGTTCGATTCTCATGAATTTTGATGTGGTGAAACAGGTAAAGGAAGTGGATAAGGTTTGCTTATAAGGAATCCTTTCAAAGATAAATATTACTCACATGATAGGCGTGCATTAAACATGCTTGCGCTTAGAGTGCCTGGCCTGGCTTTTATTCTTATGATCTATATAGCCTCTATCGTGCTGCAATTTGTTTCTGGGAGCTGGTCCATTTTATTGTTTTATGCGTTTACCATATTGATCGGAATTTTTGCTTTGCTTCATTGGCACTCATATCGCTGGGTTAAGAAAAGAGTGATTCTGTATTTCGTGGTACAAGGTTTGATCACCTTTGCACTTGCTAATCTCATGACTGGCTTCTTTATACTTGTTATTATCGGCCTTTATGCATTTTTAATTGGCCAAATCATAGGAATGGCAGACAGAAGAAGGACTTTTCTCATTCTTTATCTATTGCTGCTGCTGGTCATAAATTCGGCGTTTCACCTTCATAAAGGTGAAGTTTTGCATTTTATTGTTATTGCTGCGCCGATCATGATTGTCATCATCACTTATGCCGCAACATTTTTTGCCCAAGTTGATGAAAAAATAAAAGCTCAATTGACTCTTGAAAGGCTGGAGCTAGCTCATCAGCAGGTCGAACAGCTGACGCTGCAGAACGAAAGGCAGCGGATGGCTCGAGACTTACACGATACGCTTGCTCAAGGGCTGGTCAGTTTAAATATGCAGCTGGACGCGATTCATGTACATCTCTCCAAAGGCAACACAGAGAGAGCGAAGGAAATCATACAACAATCGATGAAAAGAGTGAAAAGCACATTAGCTGATGCACGTTCAGCAATTGATGATCTCCGCAGCAAATCAGAAGAAATCGGTGTTTTAAAAGAAAGAATTACCTCACTGATGGATCATTTTATAGAGTCGACAGGCATGGCTTGTTTATTAGATTACAGATTGCATCAGGTGCTGGATGTGCGTACAGCTGAAAACTGTTATTTCATCATTGGAGAATGCATGACGAATGCGGCAAAGCATGCTGAAGCAAAAACAATCTGGATTTCCATTTGGGATGATGAGAAGGGGAGGCTCCATTTAACAGTTAAGGATAACGGCAAAGGATTTGATGTTGAAAAAGGAAAGAAAAAGAGAGGGCATTATGGGCTTCTTGGCATACAAGAACGTGTCAGATCCATGAATGGCCAATTCAATATAAAGAGTACAAAATTGAAAGGGACACAAATTGAGATTACTGTACCAATTCAGGGAGAGATGCAAGATGAATAAGGTTTTAATCGTTGATGACCATCTTGTCGTGAGGGAAGGTCTGAAGCTTTTAATTGAAACGAACGATCAATACACCATTATAGGAGAGGCGGAAAATGGCAGAGCAGCAGTCCGTCTAGCAGATGAATTGCAACCGGATATCATTCTTATGGATTTGTATATGCCGGAGATGAGCGGATTAGAAGCCATTAAACAAATAAATGAAAAACACGATATCCCCATCATTATTTTGACTACATATAATGAAGATCACCTAATGATTGAAGGAATTGAATTAGGAGCGAAAGGATATCTGTTGAAGGATACGAGTTCAGAAACCCTTTTTCACACAATGGATGCAGCGATAAGAGGAAATGTGCTATTGCAGCCTGATATCCTTAAACGCTTGCAAGAAATCCAATTTGAGCGGATGAAGAAGCAGAGCAGTGAGACGCAGCTGACAGAAAAGGAAGTCATTGTTTTAAAAGCAATTGCTAAAGGGCTTAAAAGCAAAGCGATTGCCTTTGATTTGGGCGTCTCTGAGCGAACAGTAAAGGCCAGATTAACGTCCATTTACAATAAATTAGGCGCGAATTCAAGAACTGAAGCAGTAACGATTGCCATGCAAAAAGGTATTCTGACATTAGACAAATAAACTGCATATTTGAAAATTGCCCAAACGTACATGCCCGAATGTACGTTTTTTTTATTTCGTGGTCAACTACAATGAGAAAGAATGTGATTAAGCAATGTATTGAAAGGAGATTATCATGTCAAAAATGTTATATACATTAGGAGGATGGGTTGCTCGGCATCGCGTAAAAGTAATATGTGCATGGGTCGTTGTGTTAGTTGCTTCGATTGGCCTTGCAATCACCTTAAAGCCAAGTTTTTCTGAGGATATGTCCATACCTGACACACCTTCGGAAAAAGCGATGGATGTGATTGAAAAAGAATTTCCTCACGGTCCTGATAAAGGGAGCATACGGGTGATTTTCGGTGCTGATGATGGGGAGAAACTGACTTCAAAGCCAGCGAAAAAAGCTATAGAAAAAACGTTCAAGGAAATCAGTAAAGATGATTCTGTTGACTCGATTGCAAGTCCTTTTGTGACAGGAACAATCGCGAAAGATGGCACAGTTGCCTATGCTGATATCAAGTATAAATCATCAGCAGATGATATAAAGGATTACTCTATCAAACACTTAAAAGACAGTTTGAAAATGGCTGATGATGAGGGATTGCAAACTGAGCTAAGCGGAGATGTACCGGGAGCCGAGATGGAGATAGGCGGTGTCTCTGAAATTGTCGGCATTATCTTGGCCTTTGTCGTTTTAGCTATTACATTCGGTTCTTTATTAATAGCAGGATTGCCGATTTTAACTGCGCTGCTTGGTTTAGGGGTAAGCATTGGACTGGTTTTGATTGGGACACAAGTATTCGATATTGCTTCCGTCAGTCTTTCATTAGCCGGAATGATTGGTCTTGCTGTTGGGATTGATTATGCTTTATTTATTTTTACGAAACACCGCCAGTTTTTAGGTGAAGGCATACAAAAGAATGACTCGGTTGCAAGAGCCACCGGAACAGCTGGGAGTGCAGTCGTTTTTGCCGGACTTACTGTGATCGTCGCACTTTGCGGATTGACGGTTGTTAACATTCCTTTTATGTCTGCAATGGGGCTGACAGCAGGGCTTAGTGTACTGATGGCTGTTCTTGCCTCCATCACGCTGGTGCCTGCCGTCTTATCAATAGCAGGGAAACGGATGATTCCGAAAGCAAACAAGAAAAAAGGAAAACAAAGCTCTGCCACAAATGCATGGGGGCGTTTTGTCACAAAACATCCTATTCTGCTAAGTGTTTGCAGCATTCTCATTTTGATCGTCATTAGTATTCCATCTATGCATTTGGAACTGGGCTTGCCTGATGCAGGGATGAAAGCGAAGGATAATCCTGAACGCCGGGCTTATGACTTGCTTGCCGATGGGTTTGGAGAAGGTTTTAATGGCCAATTAACCATCGTAGCGGATGCCGCAAGTGTCAAAGGAAATAAAGCGGAGGCTTTCGCAGATGCAGTGAAAGAAATAAAGGGCTTAGACCATGTAGCAAGTGTCACCCCTGCAATGCCTAATAAAGAAGGGAACTTTGCCATCATTACGGTCGTTCCGGAAACAGGTCCAAATGATGTGGCAACGAAAGATTTGGTACACGATGTACGCAGTTTGTCAGATAAAAACGGAGTAGATTTGCTTGTTACTGGATCGACTGCAGTGAATATTGACATTTCAGATCGCCTGAATGATGCGATACCGGTGTTTGCTGTACTCATTGTCGGCTTTGCATTTGTATTGCTGACCATTGTTTTCCGTTCGCTGCTTGTGCCGCTTGTTGCTGTTGCAGGTTTCATTTTAACGATGACAGCCACTCTTGGGATCTGTGTATTTATCTTACAAGACGGCAATCTCATCGACTTTTTCAAAATACCTGAAAAAGGGCCAATACTCGCCTTCCTGCCGATTTTATCGATTGGGATTCTGTTCGGTTTAGCTATGGATTATCAAGTATTTCTTGTCAGCAGAATGCGTGAAGAATATGTAAAAACAAAGAATCCAGTACAAGCCATTCAGGCTGGATTAAAACACAGCGGTCCTGTTGTCACCGCGGCTGGTTTAATCATGATTTTCGTTTTCGCAGGATTTATCTTTGCCGGAGAAGCTACTGTGAAAGCCAACGGATTGGCCCTTTCCTTTGGTGTGCTCTTTGACGCATTTATTGTGCGAATGACACTGATTCCAAGTGTGATGAAACTGATGGGGAATGCAGCCTGGTATTTGCCGAAATGGCTGGACAAGATCATCCCGAATGTGGACATAGAAGGGCATCAACTCACACAGGAAATACAGCCAGAAATAGATCATGAACAAAAGAAACAAATCATGTAATAGAAAAAGCAGATCTTTTATGATCTGCTTTTTTGTTTACTATTCCCGATCAAGCTGTAAACGATTTTATAGCCGAACATTGTGGTGGTATTTGGAAAGTGAAGGAGACACTTATGGCGCCATCACTCATTTTCGATATGTGGCAGAAGCTGCGTCATACTAGCAGGCATCCTAGGAAAAGTGATAAAGCACATCAAATGATTTTTTTGACTTGCATTCACTCCTTGATGCCAAGGATCTTGAGAATCCTTTTTGAAAATTAAGGAATTTAAAACTGATCTGTAAAAAATGCAAATGAAACAAGCACACAAAACCAGTTCTGGGTCTTGTCCAATCGATCATGATATAAATGCAAAAACAAAATGATGTGTAAAAAATAGAGTCCATGAGAGAGACTCTATTTTTTGAAATGGCTGGCTAGAAGCATATTGCAGTTCTTTATGAATGCGAATCACTATCTTAATAAGCACTTATTGTGAAATGTCTTTTTCTGCATTAAAAAAACGCATTACACGTTCATTTACGTATGCGGGTTGCTCCATTGATAAAACATGTCCGGCATTTTTAATGACTTCCGCCTCAATATCAGGAACGAATGAAGAGGCTCGGTGCAAGGCTGAGTGGGGATCATAGATGACTTCATGTTCACCGAGTAATAATAGAATAGGGACTCTTGCTGATTGTAATTCCTCATCGGTAAATACATACGGAAATCCGTCGGCTTTAGGATTTGGATTTCTTGATCCATCCTGCCACATTACCCCTGCCTGAAACTGCTTCACAAAAATCGGGTGCAGCATACTGTGATCATTCATCATCCAATGTAAGAATGTTTCAACTCCATTTGGCGCTGTAAGGCCAAGAGCGTATTTGTAGAAATCGTGATGAAATGGCAAAAATGTTTCTGCCGGACTCAGTATAGCTGCGCTTTTTACTCTCTCAGGCATACGTAAAAGGAAATTCATCGTATGGAGACCGCCAAGCGAAAGTCCGATCATGTGGGACTTTTCGATCCCCAGATTGTCAAACACATCAAGAAGCCAATTGGCGTAATCCGTTCTCGTACCGCTTAGATTCTCAGGAATACTCTTGTTTTTATCACCTATGATATCAACTGCATAAGTTCTGTATTTGCTGCTCCAATCGGCGATGTTGGGATACCACATCGTGGAACTGAATAATGCTCCGTGGAGTAATACAAGCGGCGGGGCATCCTCTGGCCCGCTAGCAATCACATGTGTTTGACCAAAACGAGTAGATATGTAGAATGATTTGCAGCGGACCGGCCAAAGACTAAGGCTTTCATTATAAGTTTGATAATAGCGGATACCGCTGTCACTTAATTCGGGAATACTAGATGAATGGTTTGACATACAAGTGCCCCTCTCAATTTTGTTTAAATGAATGTGCCGTTTCGTGATGGGGAGTCTGATTTTGATATAACAGAATTTATTTACAATATAATACAGAGGTTATTCGACGTCAAATCCAAGATAAAAAGGAAATAAAATGATTGGGACAGATTATTGAAAATCAATATAACAGAATATTAACCTCCTTTTTGGGAGCGCCATAGCAATTCCAAAACCAAAAGTTGAAGCGAGCACAATGGAGGTGATCCCATCTAATATTCCGTTAGTCAGGAGGTATGATAATCTCCATGCAAAGCGGCTTCAACAGGGCTTAAAATTGAAAGGGAACCGATACAGAATCATAGGATCACAGTTGATAAACCCCCCGCTAAATTGCTTTGTTCACCAGCATGTTGAATCGTAATTCTTTCATTTTAACAACCTTTCTGTTCATATGATTTATACATTCACATTAAATAGTACAGTGAGTTCCAAAGGTAAAGTTTGCGGCATAATGAAAAAGCCCCTTTTAAAAAGCAGATCTTTTATGATCTGCTTTTTTGCTTCACGTTCATTGCCTGATCATGTTGTAGGCGATTCTATGGCCACTCAATGTGGCAGTATTTAGAAGGTGAAGCCGCCATTTTGTTTTTACGCAGGTAGAGGATATCAAGCGGTATAGGGTGTGTTTGATCAAGTTAGCCGAGATAATGTTTCAATCTCTCTAATCCTATTCTCAACTCGTCTAATGATTCTGTTGAAGAAAGCGCAACACGCAAATGCTTATGAGGAGTGGCAGACCCGCTCAGGAAGCGATCAGAATGAAATGCGCGGATTCCATGTTTCTTCAAATCCGTTTCCAGCTGTAACGCATCGGTATCATCATTGATGGAAAGCCATCGATAAAAGCTGAGAGGATGTCCATTCACCTCTGTTTCAGGAAAAAACTCTGCAAACATATCATTAGCCGACTGGGCAAGCTGTTTTTTTTGAGAAACAATATCATGCGCTTTTCCTGATAAAATCAGTTCTGTTATGACCTCTGCATCAAAAGAAGACGTTTTTACATTAATGTTGAACATCGCCTGATGGATTTTCTCGCCCAAGGCATCTCCATAGACCATATAGGCCACTCTTAATCCTGAACAGATTGACTTAGAGGTGCTGCAAATATATACGCTTTGTTCTGGGAGCAAGTTGAACATGGGCTCCTGATAATCAGAAATCAAGCCTGCGGTCATAAACGCATGAATATCGTCCTCAATCAATAATAAACGATGCTTGCGGATCACTGCCGCGATTTCTTTCTTTCTGGCACTCGACATCATAACAGTAGTTGGGTTACAGCAAGAAGGCATCAAAAAAATGCCATGAATGTTGAGTTGAGTACATTGCTTTTCTAGTTCGTCCGGCAGCATTCCATACTCATCTCCGGGAATCGGCACTAGCTGAATGTGGTGCATTTTTGCAAGTTCAATAAAATTTGAGTACGTGTATAAGTCAGTGGCAATTCGATTCCCTGGCTCAAACAGCGCGGCCAATGAAATGGCCAGCGCATTTTGGGCACCGGAAACAATTGAGATATGGTCTTGGTCAGTTTGAATGCCAAACGATTTCATCCAGTTTAGCCCTGCTGTTTTTTGATGCGGAATGCCTGTTGGATCATTGTAATTGAGTAACTGTTTTACGTAATGTTTACTCGCAACCTGTTGAATCACTTCCGTTACAATTTGATTGGTTTCTTCAAAAGAGGCGATTAAACCAAGATCGATACAGTTGGTGATTTTATCTTTAGAAATCGTAATTGAACGAGCGGCGCTAGGAGAAACAAAGGTTCCCTTTCCGGTGACCGCATATATCAGTCCCTTTACCTCACACACTTTATAGGCTCGGGTAATTGTAGTGAAGTTTAAGTCAAGAAAGTCAGCTAATTCTCGCTGGGGCGGGAGCTTTGTACCCGGTGCCAAAAAACCATTTTTGATATCGTGTTCAAGCAGTGCAGCAATTGATTTATAGAAAGGCCGCTTTAATGCCTCTCTTTCTGGCTTCCAAGACATTGGGTAATTGTCGAATGAATTGACCGGCATAATCCACCTCTATTGTTTCATTTCCCACGAATGGTTTTTAAAAGGAGTGCAGCAAGTTTTCTCTATTATGATACAAAGGATAATTGTAATCCATACAATTATCTTGTTTGTTGTATGGATTTAATATGGTACTTTAAAATAAAAATGTTGCAAGGTGTGAATCTTATGACAAAAAGAAATCAAATAGGGGCTGCATTTCGTTCGGCCTTCCCGTATACGATTCCGATTTTTGCCGGATTTTTATTTCTAGGAATTGCTTATGGAATCTTTATGCATTCTATAGGGTTTAGTGCAATTTATCCGATCATCATGAGTTTTATTATATTTGCAGGATCAATGGAGTTTGTTGCCGCCCATTTCTTGCTGAGCGCGTTCAATCCGTTGAATGCCCTTTTTTTGACGTTGATGATCAATGCCCGGCATTTGTTTTATGGAATTTCCATGTTGGATAAGTACAGGGGGACTGGAAAGAAAAAGCTTTATTTGATCTTCGGGATGTGCGATGAATCATTTTCTATCAATTATACCGCTAATGTTCCGGCGAATGTTGACAAGGGCTGGTTTATGTTTTTTGTGACATTGCTTAATCATTTATATTGGGTCGCGGGAGCAGCGATAGGCGGTATTTTTGGATCGTATGTGAAATTTAATACCGAAGGGCTTGAATTTGTGATGACCGCCCTCTTTATTGTGATCTTCATTGAGCAGTGGATGAAAGAGCAAAAACATCACAGTGCTCTCGCAGGCCTTGGGCTTTCAGCTGCCAGCCTTATCATTTTTGGCGGAAACCATTTCATTATTCCTGCTATGCTCGCCATTTTAGGGATACTTACTGTTCTGAGAAAACCATTAGAGAAAGCTGAGGTTTCTGTATGACGATGAGTATAACGCAGCAAATCATTACTGTTGCTATGGTCGTGCTTGGCACAATGCTGACACGGTTCCTTCCATTCATGATTTTCCCGTCTGGGAAACCGACGCCGAAATACATACAATTTTTGGGCAGGGTGCTGCCATCAGCGGTAATCGGGCTTCTGGTTATTTATTGTTTTAAAGACGTGAGTCTACTTTCTGGGAGTCACGGTATTCCTGAATTGATTGGAGCAGCTGCAGTTGCACTGCTTCACTTTTGGAAAAAAAATATGCTACTTTCTATAGCGGGGGGAACCGTTGTTTATATGGCTATGGTACAATTGGTTTTTTAACCGTATGGGGAACGATCAATGATCAAACTTTTATTGAACTTTTTAAAAATTAATGAAATTGACACAATCTTATTTTGGACTCAGCACCGTGCCAATGTATATAGCATCTGTAGTGTTTCCTTGCCATTCAAGAGGTGTCTACTTTATTCGGAGGATTTATCATGTCAAAAAAAGTGTCTGCTTCCTATATCATCATTATAGGACTAATGCTATTTGCATTGTTTTTTGGGGCGGGAAATCTCATTTTTCCGCCTATGCTTGGGCAAATGGCTGGAAAAAATGTATGGATTGCCAATGCGGGTTTCTTGGTGACAGGAGTCGGCTTGCCGCTGCTGGCAATGACTGCATTTGTTTTTTCAGGTAAAGATAATTTACAATCGTTAGCCAGCCGTGTGCATCCGGTGTTTGGCATTGTGTTTACAACGATTCTCTATCTGGCCATCGGGCCTTTTTTCGCTATCCCAAGATCGGGGAACGTATCGTTTGAAATTGGAGTGAAACCTTTTTTATCAGATGATGCAGGCCCTGTTTCATTGATCATATTTACAATATTGTTTTTTACAGTTGCATGTCTGTTATCACTTAATCCCACAAAAATAGTGGATGTGGTCGGAAAAGTTTTAACACCAATTAAATTGACATTTATCGGTTTGCTTGTAGTGGTAGCTCTTGTTCATCCAATTGGAACCATTCAAGCGCCATCAAAAGGGTATACATCGCATGTGTTTTTTAAAGGCTTTCAGGAGGGATACCTTACACTAGATGCCCTTGTAGCATTCGTTTTTGGAATCATTGTGGTGAATGCAATGAAAGAACAAGGGGCAGCCACCAAAAAACAGCTGATCATCATTTGTGCAAAAGCCACCGCGATTGCTGCGACACTTTTAGCCCTTATCTATACTTCCCTTTCATATATGGGGGCCTCCAGCGTTGAAAAGCTGGGGCTTTTAGAAAATGGGGCCGAGGTTTTGGCTAAGGTTTCATCCTATTATTTTGGATCCTATGGTTCTATTTTATTGGGTTTAATGATTACGGTAGCATGTTTGACGACAAGTGTCGGACTCATCACAGCGTGTTCTTCGTTTTTTCATGAATTATTTCCGGGCATTTCTTATAAAAAAATAGCTGTGATGTTAGCGGTGTTTAGCACACTTGTTGCAAATATAGGATTAACAGAGCTCATTAAGGTGTCCAAGCCTGTCTTAATGACGATGTATCCAATCGCGATTTCCTTAATATTTTTAACGTTTTTGCACTCTGTATTTAAAGGGAAGGCTGAAGTGTATCAGGGGAGCTTACTGTTCACGTTTATCATCAGCCTATTTGACGGTTTGAATGCAGCTGGGATAAAAATTGAAGTCGTGAATCGCGTTTTCACTCAGGTTCTTCCTATGTACAGCATAGGGCTTGGGTGGCTTATTCCAGCCATTGCAGGGGGGATAGGCGGCTATATACTGAGTATGTACCGAGCAAAAAAATCATGATTTAGCGCTGTAGGGCCGATAGAACCACTCACCTTCATAGATGGTGATTTCCCTGATCCGTGTTCTAAAGAGTTAAACAATGACTCAGATCTGCCGGTGGAATAAAGCTCTTTTTCGCCTGCTTAATTGGGGGGAGAAGCTTTGTGTATGAGATTAGCACACATAGATAAACATGAAAGCTCGATCCTTCGTGAGTTTCAGCTACAACGGTCAAAGACGAGCCCATCTCAAGTTGCGTTCATGGCACAAGCTGCAAATGCTGTAAAGACATATCGCGTAACATCAAAACCAATCCAAAAGAAAAAAAGAAGGCAGGGCAGAGCTGAATCAAAAGCCTCCCGTGAAGCAGCATTACACATATTAAAGCAGCAGAATAAGCCAATGAGCAGTATCGATTTGAAAAGAAGGATTGAAAAGGAAACCGGCGTACACATTTCGAATATGACATCATTTATGAATACTTTGATGAAAACACACCCCGAGGTGAGAAAGCCTTATAGAGGGCAGTACATTGTGATTTGAATGCATGGTATCAAAGACTCAGCATTACAAATGTAGATCAGAGACAGAAACACAGCGCATGTTCAGCATGATACCAAGGATCTTGACGACCTTGGTATTTTTGTTGTGAACTGCCGGCCATCGATCGGTTTATGTACAAAGACGATCGCAAAGATTGTGATGAATGAATTGACGCCCATATGACCATTCTCCGTCTGTTCAAGTAATAAAACATGGCCGGCATTCATGATTTTCGCTTAATTGATGCCGATTTGTTAAAAATGCAATCCAAATGATTGAATCACAAAAATCACAACAGGAGGGATCAACAGGGAAGGCAGCAGATTCAGTGTTTTGAACTTCTTGATTCCAAGAATGCTTAGACCTGAACTGAGGATGAGTATGCCTCCCACAATAGTAATTTCGTTAATAAGGTCTGTATTGATTGCGCTCTCCATTACTTTAGCAAATAAATAGATGGAGCCCTGCCAAGCAAACAATACAATGGCAGCTGCCGCTATTCCAAAACCAAAAGTCGAGGCGAGCACAATGGAGGTGATCCCATCTAACATACCGTTTGTCAGAAGGTACGTATAATCTCCATGCAAAGCGGCTTCAACAGGACCCAATATTGACAGCGAGCCTATACAAAATAATAAGATCGCAGTTGATAACCCCTCCGCTAAATTGCTTTTAGAAAATTTGTTCACCAGCTTGTTGAATCGTAATTCCAGATTAATGACCTGGCCAAGCAAACCTCCAATAGCTAAACTCACGATGAAAAGAATGGGGTATTTACTATCAGGCAAATGCTGTGTAACGGCGTTGATTCCCAGCGCGACTGCAGCGAATCCCATTGCCTGCATCAAAATATCCTGGTATTCATCTTTAATGCCTTTTTTGAATATCCCCCCGATTATGCTTCCCGCAATGATCATCACTGTGTTAAAAATCGTTCCAAACATAAGCTTTCTCCTCCAATAATGATTCCTGCATAAAAAATAAACCCTCTAGTTAGTAGAGAGTCAAGGGAGATCAAAACATATTCATGAGATTATTTGATGGGCAAGAGGATTTCAGTCACATAATTGTCTAGGTTATTCGTAATGCCATAATCAATGAGTGTGATTTCGATAGAATCTCCTGCTACCTCATAATGATGCTCTTCCATATACGCCAGTAATGTTTTGTAGTATGGTTCGGCTTCTGGGTGTGACCCTCTAAACCTAATTTGCAGATATTCTCTTGAAGGGAAAATGATTTCTGATGAAGTTTTTTCATTTTCATCTTCAAGAATCATAAATATACTGGAATATTTGTCAAACTGTTTTGCCTTCACATTTGCTGCTGAAATGGATAAACCGATTTTGCCTATAAATATATCTTCGTTCACATTCAGGTGGGTTCTCAATTCTGCTAACGAATGTTCGATATCATGGCCGAGAACATATTCATGCTGTAAATAAGCCACACGAATTGCGGGAAGTTTGATTTTTGAAATGTGATGTAACGGTGTGTGAACGGCATCTTCTATATGTGTGATGCGGCGGGAGATCTTTCGTTCAATGCGTTCCAATTCTTTCTTCTTGCGGTCAATTTCAGCTTGCTGGCTTTTTAGTAAATGAAGAAGGGTATTTGTATTTTGAGAGTTATAAAAATCAAGCAGCTTATGGATTGGCAGGCCTAAGGCCCTCAAATACTTGATGGTATCCAGCCGCTCAAACTGTTGGGTGGAATAATATCGATAGTTCGTTTGCTCGTCTTTATATTCCGGCTTCAAAAGACCGATTTCATCATAATACCTAAGAGCAGAGATTTTCACATTGAATAACTTTGACACTTCCCCAATCGAAAAAAATTCCTTCATTCTAACAACCTTTCTGTCCCTATGATTGATATACATCCATATTATATAGTACAGCGAGTTCTAAAGGGAAAGTTTAACAGCATAAAGCAAAAGCTCCTTTTCAAAAGGAGCTTTTCATTCTTCGAAATAAGGATTCACATGGATGAGCACTTCTTCAACATCGGAAAACTGTCTTTTGATTTCATTTCGAATTTCGCGGGCAATGTCATGTCCCTGCTTAATTGTCAAATCATGATCCAAAGATAGACGGACATCAAGCAATTTATAGTGGCCGTGTTCTCTCGCGCGGATTCTATCGATTCGTTTTACCTGATCACATTGAAAAATAACAGCTTTATATTCCTCTATCAGTTTGGGGTCAACGCTCTTTTCCATAAGCACATCAACAGACGGCCTGATTAATTCCATAGAAATCTTAAAAATGAGGTAAGCAACGATTGCACTGGCAATTGCATCGGCGTACAACAGATAGGACCAGCCGCGGGTGTTTCCGATGATAGCCAACAAGACGCCGATAAAAGCGGCAAGGGAGGCAACGATATCGCCTTTATGATCGTATGCAATCGCTATAATCGCTTTGCTGTTCCATTTTTCCCCTTGCTTGATAGAATAACGATATAAGATTTCCTTAGCCACGTACGAAATAAGAGCCGCAAATAATGCGCTGTATTGGGGAACGCTTGGCCCTTTAACAAAGGACAGAATCGCTTCAATGAGGATATAAACGGATACGATCACTAAGATTATTCCTACAATCGCCTCACTAATGACTTCTGCTTTTCCGTGTCCAAAAGGATGGTCCTGATCGGGCGGTTTATTGGAAATGCCGATCACTGCCAAGACCGCAATCGAAGCAACGACATCTGCCGCGGAATGGATTCCGTCTGCAAAAACGGCTTCACTATCGCCTATCAGTCCAAAAAAGACCTTTCCTGCCATTAGGATCAGATTGGCGATCAATGCAATCAAAGCAACTTTTCTGCTGATTTGTTCTCTTTCACTTGCCATTTTTTCCTCCTATAAAACTGCACAAAAAAAATAGGAGTGCTCTTTAGACGCTCTCCGTATCCTTTTCTGTGTAATCACTTTGCTTATCATACCAATTCAATTTCGAGTGGGTCTATAGCAACGTTGTTTCCTGGTTACTAATAAATAAGGTAACAGAAAAAAAGTTGGAGCTGTGCTAAAAGCTCACACTGCAAACAAATGAGTTCTCATGTAACAAGGAGTGGCAATAATAATGCTGCCTTCAGCGGAAAAATTCCATCTGTTATAAAAAAACTATTGACATTAGATGATCTGTATTTTACTATTATCTCATATTCAAGATATTTTAATTCGAGATATTAAGTTAATAAGATCAACGCTCAAGGTCCAATCGCAGTCAGTTCTTTTTTAAAAATTCAATGAGATTTTTTATAGAATAATATCTCGAATTCGAGATAAGAAGGAGTGTATCGTAATGGCTGAATTTACACAGTTAGTTAATGAAAGAAGATCTGCAAGCAATTTTCTTTCAGGTCATCCAATCACAAAAGAAGACCTCAATGAGATGTTTGAATTGGTTGCATTGGCACCATCGGCTTTTAATTTGCAGCATACAAAATATGTGACGGTTCTAGACCCGGATGTAAAAGAAAAGCTGAAACAGGCCGCAAACGGACAATATAAAGTGTTTAGCTCATCTGCGGTTCTTTTGGTATTAGGGGATAAACAGGCATATCAGCAAGCGGCTGACATCTATGAAGGATTAAAGGTGTTAGGGGTATTAAATAAGCAAGAGTATGACCATATGGTTCAAGACACCGTTTCGTTTTATGAAAACAGGGGAGAGCAATTTAAGAGAGATGAGGCGATAAGGAACGCTTCACTTTCTGCGATGATGTTTATGCTGAGTGCTAAAGAAAAAGGCTGGGACACCTGCCCGATGATCGGCTTTGATGCGGAAGCCGTAAAACAGATTTTGAACATAGATGACCAGTTTGAGGTTGTCATGATGATTACAATTGGGAAAGAAAAAACAGAGAGCAGAAGGCCGCGCGGCTACCGTAAGCCTGTGAATGAGTTTGTTGAGTATATGTAAAAGGAGCAGATAAAAATGGCTAAAAAAACAATGGGAATTCATCATATTACAGCGATTGTTGGCCATCCTCAAGAGAACACAGATTTCTATGCAGGAGTGCTTGGGCTTCGTTTGGTCAAGCAAACTGTCAATTTTGATGATCCAGGTACGTATCATCTTTATTTTGGAAATGAGGGCGGGGAGCCGGGAACCATCATCACTTTCTTTCCGTGGGCTGGAGCCCGCCAAGGCGTCATTGGAGACGGCCAAGTTGGCGTGACTTCATATGTCGTGCCGAAGGGGGCTATGGCATTTTGGGAAAAGAGACTAGAAAAGTTCAACATTCCATACACCAAAATCGAGCGCTTTGGAGAACAATATATTGAGTTTGATGATCCTCATGGCCTGCACTTAGAAATCGTGGAAAGAGAAGAAGGAGCGGCTAACACGTGGACCTTCGGAGATGTAACGCCTGATGTTGCCATTAAAGGTTTTGGGGGCGCAACTTTATTATCAGCGCAGCCTGACAAAACCGCGGAGCTATTGGAAAACATTATGGGGCTGGAACGAGTCGGCAGGGAAGGAGACTTTATTCGTTATCGTTCTGCCGGTGATATCGGAAATGTGATTGACCTTAAGTTAACGCCTATTGGCCGCGGTCAAATGGGAGCCGGCACGGTGCACCACATTGCTTGGCGGGCTAGTGATGACCAAGATCAATTAGATTGGCAAAGACATATTGCTTCTCACGGATACGGTGTAACTCCTGTTAGGGATAGACATTATTTTAATGCCATTTACTTCAGGGAACATGGGGAAATCCTGTTTGAAATCGCAACTGATCCACCGGGCTTTGCCCATGATGAATCACACGAAACAATGGGCGGAAAATTGATGCTGCCTGTGCAATATGAACCGCATCGGGCACAAATTGAACAAGGGCTGCTGCCGTTTGAAGTAAGAGAATTAGATTGATTTGACACATAAAAAAATAAAGAAACATATATTCAATTGATGATTGCTGGATGGATGGTACCGTCAGCAAAGAATCAGATGAAATCAAAGATGAGGAGAGATAAAAATGGAAGATGCAGGACTGTTGCTTATTCGGATTATGATTGGTGTGGTGTTTCTGTTTTATGGCACACAAAAATTATTCGGCTGGTTTGGGGGATACGGAATTAAAGGGACCGGACAATGGTTCGAATCAATTGGGGTAAAACCAGGTAACGCTGCGGCCGCTCTGTCAGGCCTTGGGGAGTTAGTAAGCGGAATTCTATTTATTTTAGGTGTGTTCCTCCCGCTTGGAGCTGCTATCATCACAATCATTATGCTAGGTGCGATCGTAAAAGTTCATGGAGCGAAAGGCTTTGCGAATGGCGCCGGCGGTTTTGAATATAACGTGGTGCTCATTGCCGTCTCCATAGGAGTTGCACTCATCGGTTCAGGAGCTTACGCTTTGCATTTTTAATACGAAAGTAAATCAGAACAGTTACTGTCATGCAGTAACTGTTCTTTTGTATTTACATTTTCGGCAAGCTTGCAGGTGATATGCAAAGCAAAAAAGCGGAAATACTAAATATAAATCTGTATAGTGAATGGTATATATTAGCTTGGTCATGAAAGGCAGACCTATTTGAAGGAGTAAATGGATGAAAGAAATGACAGCATTACATTCATTAGATTCTATAGATCATTTTATCAAACAGCACCAATTCAGTTTTATCTATATATCAAGGCCTGGCTGTACAGTATGTCACGCAGTTCTGCCGCAGCTTAGAATAGTATTGGATCAGTTTCCAAACATCAAATTGGGGCATGTCAATGCTGACGATGTAGCAGAGGTTGCCGGCAAATTTTCAGTCTTTACTGTTCCCGTGCTTCTTTTGTTCATGATGGGACTGAGTATTTGAGAGAAGCCCGCTTTGTTCATTTTGAACAGCTTGAACAAAAGCTGGATAGGGTTTATCGATTATATGAAGGCGAATAAAGGGTTTATCCATTTATATCTTTTCGCTTCTTATTGGTCGTCATGAACCCATAGCATATGAATATTCCTCACTTTATCATATCCGCAGCACTCATCCTGTGGAACATCATTGGGCTTTTCAGAAAAGAAGCATCATATCAAACGAGACAAACGATTAAAAAAGAACTCATATGAGTTCTTTTTTTGTGCATCATGTTATTCTTCACTAGGTGAAGAAGGGTTATCATTCTGCCCTTGATCACTTGTATCATTATCACAACTTGCTGAAATAATAATGGAATTAGAAGGAGAGTAATCTCCTAATGTGAAATTGACACCGTAGTTTTTGCTGTTCGCAGTATGGCTGTTTTGCAAGTTTTGTCCGATATCTGTATTGGCGTTTTGTGTCATCCCATTTATCGTGAGATTTGAGATGTTGATTTGAGATCGCATGCTTCAAAAGCTCCTTTCATTCAGAAGTAGATGTCATAGAGGACGCTGGCAGTCTATTTACTTCTATGATATTTCGTTTTTATTTCATTGCATCAACATAATGGTAAAAATAATAGTGCTTCTTTAAGCGAGTGAATGAGGAGCTCTTTTGAAGATGATCGTACCAGCATTCAAACCTATCAGCAGAATTAAAGCCGCCTGATAAAGAGGCGGCAGATCGTTATATGTCATCTATGAATTTGATGTATCGTTTTTCGTTTGCCTGAAGGATAAGATGGTCGTTTTTAATGATGAGTAGGAGCCTATAGCGGCGTAGCCATAAAACCAGCCCATAAACACGCCGGAAAAGAGGCTGTGTCGATGGCTTATGAAAACAGAAATGACAAGACCTATTATTAAAGCAACCGATGGCACAAAAGTTTTGGGGATTTTCAATAATATTTTGAGGATTTGGGTTATCACTATGATGATTGGAATGGCTATCACAGCATCCCAAAAGTTTGTATGAATAATTGGAAAAGCCATATGGCACCTCATGAAGTGTTTATTTCTTAATTTTTACGCTAAAAGCTTGGAAAGCAGCTCTTGGATCGCATATGTTACATTTTGGGCTTGATTGGCGGAGCTTGTTTGGCTTAAAGTATTGGATTCAAAAACCAAACCTGTATTACTCCCACCGGAACCCTCCGTTGTTTTAGACACAGAGAACGGGCTGATGGAAACTGCAAATCCGTTATTAAAAACGCTGTTCCCGGATATCGAATGAATATAAACTGGGCATTTCATCATTCATCTCTCCTCTCCGTTATGACTGTTTATACAATATGGTGTGTGAGCAGCAGTTGCTTAAACAAAACGGCAAAAACTTTCAGTAAGAGACAAAAACCTGCAAAATGCCACAAGCGCCTTTTGTTAATGCAGCTTTTTAGGGACGTTTTTTTTATTTTTTTTACCAACTTCATCAAAAATATTCTGATTGCCAGACTGGGCTTGTCCATCCTTATTTATGAAATCGGGGTGAATGAGTTTTTTCAAATCCCTGACTGTTAAAGGCTTGGCGTCATCAGTTAATTCAATTCCTAATTGCCCGTTGGCCTCTAATGTTGCTATTTTAACATCTTGTATAGCCGTAACGCCGTGAAGCCTTAGCTGCATTTCAAGCTGGTCAGCTGTAAGTCTCATCTTCTTTAAGTTTTCGATATGAAGCTGTCCGTTTTCAATGACGATTTTTGCTTTTCCGGTTAACATCTTTTCAATGATGTTCGATTTCATTTGGATCCATTCCATAACGATGAGTGTGCTTGTGAAAATTGCCGCTGCAATTAATGTTTTGAAGAGGCTGTACTCGATGATTGGCTGAACGATAATCGTTCCGATCGAAATCATGACAACCGTTTGAGTTGACGTCATTTGTGCAATTGATTTCCTTCCTGAAATTCTCAGCAAAATGACCCCGGCTACAATGAGAACAAGGGATTCCCAAGTGAACTTCATGCTACCACCTGACCAATGAGGAATTAGATTTGTCCTGGGATTGGCTTTCCTTCTGGCCAATCGCAATTTAATATATCCGAAAGGCAGCCGGTTCATTCTGCTCTAAACCGAACAATATTTTTGGGGTAGATGGGATATATTAAGCCCAACAATGATATAGGCAAGAGTTTTTTGGCCAACACAATCTGGGAAGCGGGGAGCGCCATAACATGATTGAACTAGAAGTTGTCATTAGAACGATTGCCAGCTTTGGATTGCTGTTAATCGCAGAACGGATTTTAGGCAAACAGACAATTTCTCAAATGACGATTTTTGATTTTATTGCGGCGATCACATTAGGGGCGATTGCTGCCGGATTAGCTTACAATACTTCAATAAAACCGCACAATATGGCCATTTCTTTTAGTATTTTTGTGCTAACCATTTTTTTGATTTCGTTCCTGTCGATAAAGAACAGGAAGCTGAGAAAATTTTTTGCCGGAGATCCTACAGTGCTGATTCAAAACGGGAAGATACTTGAATCGAATATGAGGAAAATGCGTTACACACTTGATTATTTAAATCAGCAATTACGTGAAAAAGAAATATTTAATATCGAAGAAGTACTTTTTGCAATCCTTGAAACGAATGGTCAGCTGACTGTGTTAAGAAAACCGCAATTCCGGCATGTAACCAAACAGGATTTAATGATTGCGGTAAACCAAGAACACAGGCTTCCGATAGAGCTTATTATGGACGGAGAAATCATTCAGAATAATTTACAGCAGAATCGATTGACAGAATCCTGGCTTTTGGAAGAATTGCGAAAAAGAGACATAAAGGTGAAAGAGACCGTATACGCAGTGCTGCTTGGTAATGGGGATATTTATGTGGATCAATATAAAGACCATATATCAGCCCCTGTGGATAAGGAATGAAAGGAACCATCTTAAAGCCCTTTTTGCAACGGGATGGTTTCGACTTGTCTTGGGTACGAAATGTGGAGAAGCCCGTTTAACAGCTGAATTTGTAATAAATGAGATTCGGTGGCTTCAGGAAGCTGAATGGTTCGCTCAATTTCTCCGTAATACCGTTCACGCAGCACCACCATTTCGTCTGGAAAAACAGGCGTGAGCGTTCCTTTGATCAACAGCTGGGTTTTAGATAATAAGCGGATTGTTAATTCTTCCTCATACACACCGGGCATTTCCACAATGATAAAATTATATTCTTCATCTTGATAAAAGTCGTAAACAAACGTAGAAGCTTCGGAATCAAAAAAATGTTCCGGGGCTTTATACTTGAGCACATTTGTCCAAAAGTCACTTTGTTTATATTCATTCGTAATCTCAAGCCACTTTCGAATTTTTTCGAAATCCATATGAGATTCTCCTTAAATTTGATTTGCAATCGGCGCAGAAGGGTTTCCGATTTGGTCTTGGTCACTAACGTCTGAATCAATATTTCCAGTGTTCAAAAGTGAAGACGTAGGCGAAAGATCCCCTAAGGAAAAGTTTGCTCCAAAATATTTGCTGTTCGCAGTATGGCTGTTGTGCACAGTCGGACCGACATCTATATTTCCGTTTTGCGTGACGCCGTTGATCTTAATATTTGCGATGTTAATTTGATATGGCATAGACGAAACCCCTTTAATCTAAAATTGGCGGTGGTGCAATCGGAGGAGCATTAACATTGGATGTATCAGAGTTGCCGATAGATGTCTGGTCATTTACATCAGGATCGTTTAAGAAGTTTTCCATAACCGATTCTGTAGGTGAGGTATCACCGAAAGAAGAATTGGTCCCTTGAGATTTTTGATTGTTGGTAGGGCTGTTATAAGCAGCTTCGCCTATTGTAATTGAACCATTGCCCGAAATACTGTTGATCTTCAAATAATATAGGTTGATTACTGTAGACGGCATCCCATCACACCCTTCCATCTTTCTGTACAGTACATTATGCGCCGCTGCACCCAATTGTTCCTTGCATTTGCTGGCAAAACTCTATCTGGCCCCGGAGTGATGCTCGTTAGAAAAAAAAGAATAAAGTTTGTCACAGCCTGAATGTCAATCTATTCAGCAAATACTTATCAGTGAATGAAAAGCCATTGATATAGGAATCAATGAATTGATTGAGTTATTCGAAATACATGAGGCTCTTTAATAAAGGAAGCTGGCAAACAAGATCAGTTTGAAATCATTGACAAGGAAGCTAATGACATGAAATAATACTCATGAATAACATTACTCGTGAGTATTATTTTTGGGGGGTGGTCCTCGTTGGAAAGTAAAAAAGGACGTAAAGGAGAAGAAAGCCGAAAACGATTACTCAAAGCTGCCGCTAATGAATTTTCGATTCGGGGATTCCATGACACGAAGATAAGTGAGATTGTAAAAAAAGCTGGGTTCACACAGCCTTCATTTTATCTGTACTTTCAAAGCAAAGAAGCCATCTTTGAGGAGTTAATCACCGATTTTCACTCCCGAGTAAGAAAGCTGACAGAGTCACTTCTTCTGGAAAACGGATTACACACGGAGGGTGTGACAAAACGGGTGCTGTCTGCTGTGGAAACTGTTTTTCAATGTCTGGCTGAAGACAAGGATGTAACCAGGATCGGCTTTTTTCTCAACCCGGAAGCGAAACAAATGAAAAAAGACTTGGCGATGGTTTTGAAAGAAAACCTAGAAGCAGAACAGCGGCTTGGCTATTTTCACTCCGAGCTGGACATGGAAACGGTCGCTGAATGTTTGATCGGCATGATTGAACATTTAACCGATTCCTTTTTGTTAACCGGAATCAAAGATTCGGCAAGCCTCGCAGCAGAGGTTGTAAATCTCTTAATATACGGGATGCTTCCAAAAGGGAGTGACGTAAGATGATATCTATTATTTTGAAAGTCAGTTTGGCAGTTTTTATGCTTGTGGGAGGCATCATCAAGGTAAGCCGCGTTCCCTTTCAAGTTGAGCATTGGCGGCATTATCAATATCCATTATGGTTTCTGACTATTACTGGCATCCTTGAAATAGCCGGGGCACTTGCTATGACAGCGGGAATTTGGAATCGGTATGCAGCGTTAGGAGCAGGTGTGCTGTTTGTCGTTCTCATGGCGGGAGCAATTCATGCGCATATTTTTCGAGCGCGGCAATCGGTCCTTATGACGATACCTGCGATGATCTGTTTGATTGTGTCTATCATGATAATCATGGTGTAACAAACCTATATGCAGGAGATCTCCTCCTCTTATTGAATAATAGAAAGTCCCAGGTTTTAACCGGGTAATTGAAATAGAGCTCCATTTCTGCGTTATTCGTCCGGCATCAGCTGGGCCTTTTTTATAAAGGAGGAGTACAGAATGACATTAACTTTAGAAGCCATGACTTTGAAAGAATTCGAAGCCTTTCGCGGGATGTCCGTGCAAAATTATGCGAAACAAAACATAACGTCGGGAACTTGGACGGAAAAAGAGGCGCTTGAGAAATCGGAGCAGGCATATGAGAACATGATTCCGAATGGGCGAGACAGCAGCAATCATTATTTTTGGAACATCACAAATGTACAAGGGGAAAGAATGGGCTGGCTCTGGCTGTATGCTGATCCGTTTCATCCGCAAAAGGAAGCGTTTATCTATTCCTTTGGATTGTATGAAGCCTTTCGCGGAAAAGGGCTGGCTCAATTGGCGCTTCAAACGCTTGATGAAAGAGCAAGAGAGCTTGGCGTGGAAAGGCTGGCCCTTCATGTGTTTGCGCACAACGAGACAGCCGTCTATCTTTATCAGAAGATGGGCTATGCCATGACCAATATTCGTATGCGGAAACAGCTAAGCTGAAAAGCCGCTACGTTACCCAAACACAGCATGCCTATCTGGAAGCGATGATAGGGGATACTATAAGTCATCTTTTTGAAAATATAAAGAAAAAGGACAACAGTTGTTGTCCTTTTCAATGCCGCTTGAACTTTCCCCATCAGTCTTTTTTGTCTTGATCATCCAGCTCTTTTATCCGTTTCGTAAGCTCGTTGAAAGCTTGATCAAACTCCTTATACCCTTTATCATTTGGCGTCATAAAACTGAGCTTTCCCAGCACTTCTTGTCTTTCTGTCTCAAGCTTTAACCGAAGCTCCTCCCGCTCATTTCTTTCTGAAGGAGTGTCGTTTAACTGCTTTTCGATGCCGTTGTTTGAAATGACGAGTTTACTGTTTGTTGTTTTTTCGAGAAAGTAGCGGTCATGTGAAACCGCCAGCAATGTGCCGCTGTATTGTGACAGTGTTTCTTCCAGCTGTTCACGTGACGGCAGGTCGAGGTGGTTTGTCGGCTCATCTAAAATCAGCACATCTTTTTCCTCCAAAATATATGCCATCAGCTTGATCTTTACACGCTCACCCATACTCATATCCTTGATCGGTTCAGTCCATTGGGCGGCTGTAAAGCCTAAGTGCCTCATCAGATTTTGAACGTGCCCCCTTGCTTTGAATGTTTCATTCTCAAATAACTCTTCCGGTGTTTGTTCTAAAGGCAAATCAAACACCTCCTGCGTTAAAAAGCCGATGTTTGCGGACGGCGACACCCATACACTTCCTTCTGCTGTTTCCTGTCCCAGAATGATGTTTAGTAATGTCGTTTTTCCGCTGCCGTTGGGGCCTAAGATGGCAACCTTTTCGCCATGCTGAATCGTAAAGTTGGCGTTTTTAAAGAGAGTCCTTTCTCCAAAAGCCTTCGTTACATTCTGAACCTCCAAAAAACGTTTTCCTGTTTTGTGGGTTGTATCGATTGAAAAGCTGACTTTATATTCTGGGGTAACGGGTTCCGCCTTTGCTTTTTCCAGCTCTTTTTCAAGCCGCTTCCGCTTGGATTTTATTTGGGCATCCGTACGCTTCGCTTTTACCCGGTGATATTCTTTAAACCCCTCCTTTTTCGTCGATTGGGCGTGGGCTTTTTCCGACCAAGAAGCGAGCTCATTCATTTGTCCTTCAATTCGTTCAACCATTTTTTGCTGCTTTTCATATTCGCGCTGCTCGGTGAGTCTTCTCTTCTCCCGGAACTTCATATACCCGGAGTAATTCCCTTTGAATTCAACCAGCGTCTGATCCTCGAGGGACCATATTTTTGTGGCGGCTTCGTCTAAAAAATATCGATCGTGAGAAACGAGAATCACAGTGCCGTTATAATGTTTCAGCTGTTGGATGAGAAATTGCAAGCTTTTTTCATCAAGGTGGTTTGTCGGTTCATCTAACAGCAGCAGATCTGCATCCTCTGAGAGTCCTTTTGCCAGCCGCGCTTTCAGTTTTTCACCGCCGCTTAACTGATGAAATTCACGAAGGGGCACATGCCATTTCTCCAGTAACTTCTTTTCGGCAGGTGTCTGATTGGCAAAGGAATACGCCGCGGTTTCCTGTTCGACCAAAGCCATTTTTATATCCGCCCGAAGGATTTGTCCTTGTGCAGGGGCCAAGTCGTTGTGAATAAGGTGCAGCAGCGTAGATTTCCCAGCGCCGTTTTTGCCGATAATCCCAATGATTTCTCCTTGCTGAACACTGGCATTTACGTTTTTAAAAACAGTCAGATCCTTCACTTCGTAGCTCACGTTTGTTAATGTTATAATCTCTTTCATCCATATCCCTCGCTTTAAAGGGAGAATAAAAAAATCCTCCCAAATGTGTTGGAAGGATTAGCCGTGCCTGTGCATGATCAAATAAGCTATTCTTTATAAATAGCGGTGTCGTATATATAGAAAATGGGCAGACTAATCCTATTTTTTCTGATTTGAAATATTGATTTCAAACGGTAAAAATAAGATTAGTTAATCATTGTCCACCCATCATCCCTTCTTGTTTTGATTACAAACACTATAGCATACCTTCAAATTCAAAAGCAAAGGTCATTTTCATCAAAAAAACTCCTGCTCTCATTTTTGAGGCAGGAGTTTCGAGTCTTATTGATGCTTCGCTTTTCTCACTTTATAAATCACAATCAGCAAAATAAACCAAACCGGTGTGACAAATAAGGAAACACGAGTATCCTGTGCCAGTGCCAGCACAACCAGAACAAACGCCAGGAACGCAAGAATCAGGTAATTTGTAAACGGATAAAGCGGAAGCTTGAACTTGTTTGTTTTCGCTAATTCAGGTCTTGTTTTACGGTATTTCATATGGCAGATGACCGTAATTCCCCAAATATAGATAAAGCATACGGTTGAAATACTTGTGATCAGGGTGAATACACCTTCTGGCATGATGTAGTTTAACGTAACACCGATTAAAATCACGATAGCTGAAAAGAATAAAGCATTTCTAGGCACTTTACGCTGAGTCAGTTTCGCCATTGACTCCGGCGCATTGTGATCTTTCGCCAGGGAATAAACCATACGGCTTGTACTGAATACAGCGCTGTTGCATGCTGAAGCAGCGGATGTCAACACAACAAAGTTGATAATACTTGCAGCCCCGACGATGCCAACCGCAACAAATACTTGTACGAATGGGCTTTCGCTAGGGTTGATGACATCCCAAGGATAGATGCTCATAATCACGAGAAGAGCACCAATATAAAAAAGCAGCACGCGGACAGGGATATTGTTAATCGCCTTAGGGATTACTTTTTCAGGGTTTTCTGTTTCACCGGCCGTAAGCCCGACAAGCTCAATGCCGACAAAAGCAAATACAACCATCTGGAACGAGAGGATAAACCCGTGCATGCCATTCGGGAACAGGCCTCCATGGCTCCAGAGGTTTGTGAAGCTGGACACTCCTGAGCTTGTGGAAAAGCCTTTGAAAATCATCACAAGACCAATGACGATTAACGCCAAGATGGCAATGACTTTAATCAAAGCAAACCAAAATTCTAATTCTCCAAAAAGCTTGACTGTCGCCAGGTTCATAATCAGTAAAATAATAAGAGCGATTAAGCCGGGCACCCATTGCGGCACACCAGGGAGCCAATATTGAGTGTAAAGCCCGACGGCTGTCAGATCAGCCATCGCAATGGAAATCCAGCAGAACCAATATGTCCAGCCGGTGATAAAGGCTGCCATATCGCCTAGATAGTCTTGTACAAAATCCACAAAAGAGTGGTAGTTCAAATTTGATAACAGCAGTTCACCCAGCGATCTCATAATTAAAAAGCAAATGATTCCTGTGATCATATAAGCAAATAAAATCGACGGTCCGGCAAAATGAATCGATTTGCCTGAGCCGAGAAATAAGCCTGTCCCGATAGCCCCGCCGATGGCGATAAGCTGGATATGCCTGTTTTTCAAGCCTCTCTGCAATGTTTGCTGATTTATATTGTCTTTCGTCATGTCGTCTGTCACTTTATGTGTTCCTCCATTAAAAATTGATTATTGAGTCAGCAATCTATTTTTAATGATTATTATAACACTAAAATTTCTATCTTTTTTACTATAAAGGGTATATGAAAGGAAATTTAATGTGATTTGGACTATTCAGCAAAAGAAAGCAGCTCCATGTAGGAGCCGCTTTCCTATGCCTGTTCAGTTTTTTGCATGTACAGGTAAAGCCCATAATCTGTCGGTGCGGATGCGTATCCTGCCTGCCGCAGCATTGCCGTGATATTGCCGCGGTGGTATGTTCCGTGATTGACAACGTGGGGAATCAGTTCGGAAACAGTTGTTTTCATGATTCCGCCTGAGGGATTTTGAATCTGGAGGGGCTGATTGAGCTGTTCTTTTAGCTGTAAAAAAAGTGTGTAGCGCTCGGATAACTTCAGAAACAGGTCTTCCATTTCCTCCATTTCTTTTGCCTCTGTCTGTTCTTTTAGCTGTTCAGCTAACGCCAAAGCATCGCTCATCGTTTTGCCGGAAAACACTTCAATCCAGCCGAGATCAGAAAGGTAAACATGAGACAATACATGGGATATCGACGGAAACACACTTTGAATGTCTTGATGGTATACCTCTTTTGGAAGCTCTTTTAATCGGTTGAAGATTTGCTGATTGGCCCAGATGTTATATTGATACAATTTCAGTGCAAAATCTGACATGTCAATTTTCCCCTTTCAAGGTTATAACTCCTATTATACACGAACGAGTGTTCCGGGTGTTCATAAATAAAATATGTTGACAGATATAGTTTAGAGGAATAAACTAATTAACAATAATCATAAAGTTTAGCAGGGTAAACTACAATGAGGAGGGGAAGATGTTGAATGAACAAAAGCTATGTCAGGCGATAAACCTGTTTGTGGAAGTCCTGCTTGAAGGGACAGAGTTTGTGCATCGTGAAATCAATCAGGATGTCTTCAAGCATATCTCCAGAGAACAGGCAGACCTGTTAAAAATTTTAAAGGTCAAGGGCCCAACCTCTCCCGGCAGTCTGGCCATGTATCAAAATGTACATAAGAGCGCGATCTCTAACAGGCTGAAAAAGCTGCTCGATAAAGGATGGGTTGAATGGGATGACTGTCCGGCAAAAAGTGATAAGCGCTCTAAGCTTATTAACATCACAACCAGCGGTGAAAAAATTCTCGAAGAATTAGATTCCGCCATCTTTAACGCGCTCAAAGAGCTGATCGATGATATAGATGAGGAACACGTAAATTCCATCATAGAGATATTCACCATTTTAAAAAGCAAATTTAAAGGAGAAGATTCTGCCGAATGAGAGCCATCATTAAATTCAAGTGGGCAATTGCAGCCATTATATTAGCGCTTACCGTCGTATTGAGTTTATTTTCTCCGAACTTAACGGAGCTGGCCAATCAAAAGGGGCAGGCCCAGCTTCCCGCTGATGCTGTTTCAGAAAGGGCAAATGCCATTTTAAAACAAGCGGGAGAAGACAATAATTCGATCAGTGTTGTCTTTACATTAGACCACGCTTTAAAGAAAGAAACAGAGAATCAGCTCCGGACAATGATCGATAAAATCAAAAAGATCGACGGTGTAGAAGAGGTAACATCTCCTCTGTCAGCGGAAAAAGAAGTCAAAGACCAGTTGATGTCTAAAGACAAGAAAACCGTTCTCATTCCTGTCACGATTACAGGTTCTGATAAAAAGGCGGAAAAAATTGCGGACGAGATTTATCAAATCGTTCCTGATGATTTGACGGCATATATTACGGGAGCTTCCCTTATCAACCAGGATTTCGCTCACAGCTCAGAGGAAGGGCTTAAGAAAACGGAAGTGATAACAGTCTGCCTGATCATCGGTTTACTGCTGATCGTGTTCCGATCTGTTGTGACGCCTTTTATACCGATTGTAGCAGTGGGTTTTTCTTATCTGATCAGTCAATCCATACTTGGCATCCTTGTATACTATGTTGATTTTCCTATTTCGACGTTTACGCAAACCTTCTTAGTCGCGATCCTGTTCGGCATTGGAACAGATTACTGCATTCTGCTTCTTACACGATTCCGGGAAGAATTGGCAAACGGGCATGACAAAAAAGAAGCGGCGCTTATCGCTTACCGCACAGGGGGAAAAACCTTATTCATCAGCGGATTCGCGGTATTAATCGGATTTTCCGCGTTAGGATTTGCGAAGTTTGCGATTTTCCAATCCGCCGTAGGAGTAGCGGTCGGTGTGGGAATCTTAATGATCATTCTCTATACACTGCTGCCATTATTTATGGTGACACTGGGTGAAAAATTATTCTGGCCATCAAAGAAAGTGCTGTCGCACAGTGACAACAAATTATGGACGTTTCTTGGCAGACACTCCGTTGCGCGTCCGTTTCTGTTCATTGCCATCACGGTGGTGATTACGCTTCCGTTCATCTTGACCTATGATGACCAGATATCATTCGATTCAACTGCGGAAATCAGCAGTGATTATCAATCAATCAAAGCTCTCGAGGCCATCAAGGACGGATTCGGGGAAGGAAAAGCATTCCCGATCAACGTTGTCGTAAAAGGAGACAAAGATCTCACAACAGCTGATACAATCCCTTATCTCGGCAATATCAGCAAAGCGATCGAGAAAGTCGATCATGTTGACTCTGTCATGACAATCACGCAGCCGACTGGTAAAAAAATCAAAGATTTATATATTGATAACCAGCTAGGATCGGTTTCAGACGGGCTGGATAAAACGGTAAAAGGGATTGCCGATGTCCAAAATGGATTAACAGATATAGAAAACGGCCTGAATCAAATGGCAGGGCAAACCGGCTCGGCCTCAAATAGCGGCTCTGGCGGTTCACTGGGCGATGCCGCAGATGGTTTGGGCAAAATCAATCAGCAGCTGCAGCTCGTGAGCAAACAGATTTCCCAAACTGGAAATACCGCACAGACCGTGCAGCAGCTTACAGCAATCAGCGGACAGCTTGGCCAGATTCAAACCGGCCTTGAACAAGCGAACCAGCAGCTCTCAGGCCAGCAGGCACAAGCCGGAACATTGACAGAAAGCCTGAAGAAGCTGTCAGAAGGCGTGAAGAGCGCAAATGAAGGCCTGACGAAAGTCTCTGACGGCATTACAGCTTCCAGTGATATGTTAGAGGACATGAGCAAAAGTCCAACTGTAAGAGATACAGGCATATTCATCCCTGAGCAAGTAATGAAGGACAAAGACTTTAAGAAGTCAATTGACCAGTATTCCTTTGCAGACGGCAAAGGTGTTCAATTAAGTGTCGTTCTGGATTCAAATCCTTACTCAGAACAAGCTATTACGACAATCAACCAAATCAAAAAAGCTGTCGCAAACGAAGTAGACGGCACTCCTCTGGAGGATGCCCAGATCGTGTACGGCGGGGTCACGAGTATGAATGCGGACTTAAAAGAGCTGTCCACAACGGACTTCTCCAGAACGATGGTGATTATGATTATAGGCCTGTTTATCGTGTTAACCATTTTGTTCCGCTCCATGATCATGCCGATTTATATGATCGCGTCACTGCTGCTGACGTACTATACGTCCATATCTATCACAGAATTGATTTTTGTAAACGGCTTAGGAAACGCCGGCGTCAGCTGGGCAGTACCATTTTTCAGCTTTGTTATCTTAATCGCGTTAGGGGTAGATTATTCGATCTTCTTGCTGGACCGATTTAAGGAAGAGGTGCACCTTGGCATTCAGCAAGGCGTTGTCAGGTCAATGAGCAAAATGGGATCTGTCATTATTACAGCTGCCATTATACTGGCTGGTACGTTCGCGGCGATGATGCCTTCAGGCGTCAATACGCTAATGCAGGTGGCAAGTGTTATCATTATCGGGCTCTTGCTATATGGCCTTGTCATTCTTCCGCTCTTTATTCCGGCAATCATTGCGACCTTCGGAGAAGGAAACTGGTGGCCGTTCGGCAGGAAGAAAATAAAAGAATAATAGAAAGAAGAGTGATGAGTGGTCATCACTCTTTTTTCATAACTAAACAACAAAATCAAATCAAGGGTTAACTTCAGACATGTTAACCAAAAGGTCAGGCGATCGAACGGCGGCTATACTTAAAATTAAAGAGCCCGGAAAACATTCCTAGGCTCTTTTTTTTATTTCCATTCTGCAATTGTATCAATCGGCAGGCGGTAGGAAGCATAGCCTTCGTCTGCTGCTTTTCCGATAGAAAGCAGCATGACCGGTACATAACGTTCTTTATCCAATCCGAAGGTTTCCGCGATGTTTTCTTTATCGTATCCGCCGATCGGGTTTGTATCGTAGCCGTGCGCGCGTGCAGTCAACATCAGCTGCATAGAAACGAGGCCTCCGTCAATCAGGATCGTTTCACGGTTGACCTGTGCCGGAAGCTTTTCAAAATGAGCGGTCAGCGCTGCGATTTGTCTGTCTTTGACCTCCTGCGGCATATAACCGAGTTCAACGGCTTTAGAATAGATTTCTTCTAAGTAGTCATCATTGTTCATGTCTGCAAATACAGCGATGACAGCAGATGATGTTGTGACTTGTGTTTGGTTAAAGCTTGCGAGCGGTGCGAGCTTTTCTTTTCCTTCCGGGCTGTCAATGACAAGAAAACGCCATGGCTGCGCGTTAACAGAAGATGGCGCAGTTGTTGCTTCCTCTAAGATTTCAGTCATCTCTTCTTTGCTGATTTTCACTGTCGGATCATAGTTGCGAATCGAACGGCGGCCTTTCATAATTTCCATAAAATCGTTTGTTTTGATCATGTTGATACACTCCTCTTATGCTTCAATATTGTTTATGTTGTTCCGCATGCGCCCCAGCACATCAATGAGCAGGCGGCGCTCTTCTGCGCTTACATTTGCGAGCATTTCCTTCATGAAACGCTCCTTTTCTTTCTTAGAAGACTCGATTCGCTCTCTTCCCTGATCTGTAAGCCGAACAAGGGTGATGCGATTGTCCTCAGGCTTGCGCCGTCTTGACACCATGCCTTTGGCTTCCAGCTGTTTCAGATGTCTGGTAACGGCTGCGCTATCGATATTTACTTTCTTTTGAAGGTCGCTTTGACTGATCTCATCTGCATGATAAAGCAATGTCAGCAATTCCAAACGAGATTGGCTGATGCCCGTGCATGCCTCGAACTTCACACCAATCACCTTGTTCACGCCTTGCAGCTGATATAAAATCTCGGCTTCCTCTGAACAAAATGACGCCAAAACCCATCCCTTCTTTCTGCCAAAATTATTAATTGATATATCAATGATTGACACGTCAATTAATATACAACGATTGATTTCATCTTGCAAGCCATTTGCGCTTTTGAAAAATTTCCCTGTATATAAAATCGCTAGGCTAGAGCTTAGCAAAAAAAGCTAGCCGTTTCTTCAGATGGTGCTGATCACGGTGATTCCCCGGACCATTCCCTTTTGAGGTGTTCGGAATATCGCTTTGCCGAGCCCGTACTCAAGCGGCTTTCATAGGTTGAAAGTTATGATACAATATACAAATGTTTCACAGCTTCAATCCATTATTGGAGCTGACATCCATTATATAAGGGATTAGGTTGAAGGGAAGGTTTGATAACATGCAGCACAATCCAACTGGAAAAGAACGCTTGGCACTGGCGTTTCTGCTCGGCATGCTTGCTATATTGGGCCCGCTTAATATAGATATGTATTTGCCAAGTTTTCCTGAAATCGCGGAAGATTTATCAGCGAGTGCTTCACTTGTTCAGTTAAGTTTAACAGCCTGTCTGGTCGGACTTACGATCGGCCAGCTGATTGTCGGGCCGGTCAGTGATGCGCAGGGAAGGCGAAAACCGCTATTAAACTGTATTTTTTTATTTGCGTTATCCTCTCTGTTTTGTGCACTGTCGCCCAATATTACAACTTTAGTGGCTGCGCGTTTTTTACAGGGATTCACTGCTTCCGCAGGGCTTGTCCTGTCTCGCGCAATCGTCCGCGATGTGTTTACCGGAAGAGAGCTTTCTAAATTTTTCTCGCTGCTCATGGTGATTACCGCCGTGGCGCCGATGGTTGCGCCTATGACAGGCGGTGCCATTTTGCTTTTGCCGTTCGCAACGTGGCATACAATTTTTCATGTCCTAATGATCATTGGATTTTTGCTGGTTCTTCTGATTGCATTGAGGTTAAAAGAAACGCTTCCGCCGAAAAAACGGATTCCAAGCTCAATCGGAACATCCGTCAAAACGATGGGCAGCCTGCTGAAGGATCGGTCCTTTATGGGGTACGCGTTAACTGTCGGGTTTATTCACGGAGGAAGCTTTGCATATGTGTCCGGTACGCCTTTTGTATACCAGGATATCTACGGGGTGTCTCCGCAGGTATTTAGTATCCTTTTCGGCATTAACGGCCTGGCCATTATATCAGGCAGCTTTATCATCGGGCGCTTCGGCGGAATCATTCACGAAAAAAGCCTGCTTCGCATGGCGGTCATTACGGCTATGATTGCGACGGCTGTGCTATTAACCATGACCATCATTCACGGTCCTCTTGCCACATTAGTCATATCCATTTTCATTTACATGATTACGATCGGCATGGTTCTGACCAGCACGTTCACCCTGGCCATGGAAAAGCAGGGGCACCGCGCCGGAAGTGCAAGTGCACTGCTTGGAATGCTTCCGCTGCTCCTCGGTTCGATTGTGTCACCGCTTGTTGGCATTAATGAGACAACAGCCGTTCCGATGGGAGCGATTATGTTTGTGACAGCTGTCATCGGCTCACTGGCGTTTTTTGGATTGACGAAAGAACGAGTAGGGCAGAATTCATAAAAAAACCTGACATGACGTCAGGTTTTTTGTTTTATTTAGAATAACAAGAGCAGACCCGCAATCGCCGGAGTCAAAAAGATGGCTGATTTCAAAACCACCTTTGGCATGAGGTTGGTGAATTTGGCGCCTACATAGGCACCGCACATTGTTCCGACCAGAACTTTAATCAGCAATACATAATCGACGAAACCTTCGGTGATATATCCGATGCCTCCACCAACAGCCAGAGGGATGATCACAAGCATCGTCGTTCCGACAGAATGGCGGATGGACAGATTCAGCATAATCATTAACCCGATTTGAATAAAAGGTGCCGACCCAATGCCGAATGTGCCGGAAAGTACACCTGCTGCAATTCCTAAGATAACCGCTCTCGTATACGTTGAAAGAGTGCTTTGATTCATTTGAGCCTTCTCTTTTAAAATAAATAATCTGATTAAAATAAGAATCGCTGATAAAAATAACATTCCAGCCGTCAAATAATGAAGCAAATCAGCCGGAATAAAAGATGTCAGCTTGGCGCCGAAAAATGAGCCAACCGCAGCAAAGCCTCCGACTATTAAGCCGATTTTCATTTGAATGTTGCCCTCGCGATAGTGGCTGTATGCCCCTGATAAGCTGGTAAAAGCCATGCCTGCGAGAGAAGTGCCTAAAGCCGTATGAATCGGGATATGGAAAAGAAGCGTTAAAAGAGCAATGACAAAGCCCGCTCCACCGGCGCCAATAAAGCCTAAAATAATTCCGAGAAGAAACATAACAAGAATAATGAGCATATTTTTTCCTCCATTGAAAAGATGTAAAAATGTAATCGTGCGCTATTCTGGCGGAGGTATCGTGTCCTATTGACGAAAAAAACACGCCGGTTTTTCAGTTGTCAGTAGTCCGTCGACCGTCGTTTGGCAAATATATCGTACCTCAAATTCTGGGATCTGACAAGGCAGTTTGTTGCTTCCCATTACCATCTGTTATATGATTTTGTTGAAGAAAAGCCCTTGAATATATTCAAAAGAGGTATTATATATGGACGATTTTAAATTAGATAAGCCGACTCCCTACTACCTGCAATTTTATAATCAGCTGAAAAAAATGATCTTTAACGGGACTTTTAAGCCTGGGGAACGGATAAACGAAACACAGCTGGCCAAAAGCTTTGGCGTCAGCCGCTCGCCGATAAGGGAAGCCATGCGATTGCTTGAGAAAGATGGTTTGTTAAAAGCGGATGACCGAAATGGCTTTTCGATCACGTCATTAACGGCAAAAGATGTAGATGAGATTTATAAAATCAGAATTCCGCTGGAGCAGCTGGCAGTCGAATTGGTCATAGACGAAGCGGACGAAGAAGAGCTGACCATACTTGAAAAGCAGCTTGAAGAAACAGAGAAAGCGATTCACAACGGCACGGAAGATACGGAAATCATTCGTTTAAACCAAAAATTTCATGAGCTGCTTGTTGATTTCAGCCATAACCGGCATTTGAAAAATTTGCTTGAGCATGTAAATGATCTGATTCACTTTTGCAGAATCCTTAATTATACCGGCGACCATCGTGCAGAAACGATACTACGTGAGCACCGCAGGATATTTGAAGAAGTGAAAAAGAAAAACAAAGAAGCAGCCAAACAGCATGTGCTGGCTCATTTTAATCATGACTGTGAGCATTTGAAGCATGTGCTTGAAGAAGGAAAAGAGAATTGATTGTATGATCCGGTACCAAGGGGAAGCAGAACCCTTGGTATTTTTTTATGCATTCACCACATATTTAAGCGGCCCCGTTAATAAGATTTTATGATGGTTTGACTAACGAATAATGGGGGTTAAACATGTTTATCCATATCGTCGGGCCTGGTGATTCTTTGTTTTCGATAGGCAGAAGATACGGTGCTTCTGTTGATCAAATAAGGGGTGTGAATGGTTTAGATGAAACGAATATCGTGCCGGGGCAGGCTCTGCTTATCCCTCTTTATGTATATACAGTCCAGCCGGGAGACACGCTTACAACCATTGCGGCAAAAGCGCTTGTTCCATTAGAGCGCCTGCGGGCAGCCAATCCGGGCATCAGCCCAAATGCTTTACAAGCGGGATCAAAAATAACGATTCCTTCGATCTCAAATTACATTGCGGGAACATTAAGTTTTTACGTGCTCCGAAATCCTGACCTTGATCGGGAGCTAATCAATGATTATGCGCCATACTCGTCTTCAATTTCGATTTTTGAATATCGTATTGTACCTAACGGCGATATTGCAAACCAATTAAATGATGCGGCTGCTATCGAGACAACTTGGCAAAGGCGAGTCACGCCGCTGGCAACAATAACGAACCTTACATCAGGAGGCTTCAGTACGGAAATTGTTCACCAAGTGCTGAACAATCCGACAGCGAGAACCAATCTGGTCAACAACATTTATAACTTAGTTTCTACAAGGGGATATGGGGGTGTTACAATTGATTTTGAACAGGTGAGCGCCGCGGACCGCGATCTTTTCACTGGCTTTTTGCGCCAGCTGAGAGATCGCCTTCAGGCGGGAGGGTATGTGCTGACGATAGCTGTTCCGGCAAAAACAAGCGATAATATTCCATGGCTGAGAGGCTACGATTACGGGGGGATAGGATCGGTTGTCAATTATATGTTTATCATGGCTTATGATTGGCATCATGCGGGAAGTGAGCCGGGCCCTGTAGCGCCGATTACTGAAATAAGGAGAACCATTGAGTTTACGATTGCACAGGTGCCGAGCAGAAAAATCATTATCGGAGTCCCGCTCTACGGGTACGACTGGATCATCCCGTACCAGCCGGGTACAGTTGCTTCAGCGATTTCAAATCAAAACGCAATCGAAAGAGCGATGAGGTACCAAGCCCCGATACAATATTCTACCGAATATCAATCACCATTTTTCCGGTACAGTGATCAGCAGGGGCGCACGCATGAGGTATGGTTTGAGGATGTCAGAAGCATGAGCCGGAAGATGCAGATCGTCCGCGAATACAGACTGCAGGCTATTGGCGCTTGGCAGTTAACGCTGGGCTTTACACCGGGCCCATGGCTTCTGCGGAAATTTTTTACGATCAGAAAAGTGTAAAAAAGACACCACAGCTGGGGTGTCTTTTTTTGATTACATCCAGAGCAGCAGATTAGTTCATTCATTTGTCCCTTGCATGAGTTGTGTTCCCATCTTACGATTAGTAGTAGTCTAATCAAACAAAGATTCAGAATACGATTTGAGAGGGAGTTGTCTACATGAAGACAGTATTGATTTTGAATTTTCCTGCGGAAGGCCATGTGAATCCTACCTTAGGTATTACAAAAGCGTTTTCCGATAAGGGATATGATGTCCATTATATCTCCACTGAAAAATATAAAAAACGTTTAGAAGCAGCGGGAGCAACTGTCCATCTTCACAGGGATCTGCTGAGAACAACACCTATTCATGTCGGTTCGCCCAATGGCATTCTTGAATTCGTCAAAATCCATATCAAAACGTCATTGGACATTTTACAGATTGTCAAAGATTTATCTAAGAGCATTCAATTTGATTTTGTTTATTATGATAAATTCGGCGCGGGGGAATTGGTGAGGGATTACTTAGATATTCCAGGAGTCTCTTCATCGGCGTCTTTCCTGTTTGGCGAGGAGCATCTGAAAATCCTGCCGCTGCATCCGGAGTCTGGAGCGCCGCTTGAATTGGATCAAGAGTGCGAAGACCTTTTGGCAAAAATGAAAGAAACGTACGGTGTTGCCCCGAAAAACCTGGTTCAATTCATGAACAATAAAGGGGAATTGAACGTAGTGTATACAAGCCGTTATTTTCAGCCGGAAAGTGATCGTTTCGGGGACGAGTGTCTGTTTATCGGCCCAAGCTTTCCAAAGAGAGCGGAAAAAACAGATTTCCCGATAGAACAGTTAAAAGATGAAAAGGTCATTTATATTTCAATGGGGACTGTACTGGATCATACAGAGGAATTCTTCAACCTTTGTATCGATGCATTTTCCGGCTTTAACGGAAAAGTCGTCATCGCTGCTGGAGAAAAAGCAGACTTGACCAATTTAAAGCAGGCCCCAGAAAACTTTATCATTGCTCCGTATGTCCCTCAGCTGGAAGTGCTGGAGCAATCGGATGTTTTCATTACACACGGCGGAATGAACAGCGTAAACGAAGGGATTCATTTCAGCGTGCCACTGGTTGTCATGCCTCATGACAAGGACCAGCCGATGGTGGCGCAGCGTCTCTCTGAACTCCAAGCAGGCTATGTCATCTCTAAAGATGAAGTCAATGCCCAAATATTAAAACAGGCCGTAGATGAGGTTTTGCGCAACGATCAGTATATGGCAGGCATTAAAAAAATCAATCAAAGCTTCAAAGAATGTATGGACATGGAAGAAGTGATGGAGCGGATTGATGAGTTGATTCGCCAAAAATACAAATAAGAAAAAGAACTCCCGTACCTTGTACGGGAGTTCTTGATTTAAAACTTGATTTTGATTTTTTGAGCATCGCTGATTTTCTTATGGTTATGGTCAAAGACGTCACTTGTCGTGATTTCGATCCACTTGATCTCTTTTGTTTTCTTCTCAGCATCCGCGGCCTTATCATGAGCATGGCCGCTTGATGCGTTCACAATAAACCCGAGATTACCGGACTTTTCGGCGCCGCCTTCCAATTCGCCGTTTAACTCTTCAAGATAAATATCTTTGTTCCAATCAAAGGTTTCGCCTGTATTTGTTTTCATCAAGGCAATCGGCGCAACATTTACTTTTTTTGAAGAGGTGTTCTTAATATCAACGAAAACCTTAACGAAATCGAACTCTTCATCGTGTGTTAACTCATGAAAATAATCAATCATGCTGTAGTCCGGGCGCAAGTGGATCAGCTTCATTTCTTTTACTGTTAACTCCACGTCGCCAATCTTATAGGTTTTGTTCACTTGTTTGATATCTTTTAAGACAGCTTTTCCCTTATCATCAGAAAACGTTTGGCCGACCTTAAGCAATGACCGGTCATCAGTTACCTGGGAATTAGGCTGATAATCATCTGTACTGTCCTTCTGGGATGAAGTGCTTTGCGGCTCGGCTTTTACTGTTTTCTCCCCGCCTGCATGCTGTTTTTCAGTACTGGCGTTTGATGAGCAGCCCGCAAGCATGATGGCAAAAACCAAAATTGAAAGAATTCTTCTCATGATGATTCCTCCATTAAAAAGATATCCCGTTACTTCATACAAGCAACGGGATATCTTGTATTCTTTTACTTATCGTTAATCTTAATGTTGTATTGTAAAGCCTTGAAGACATTTTTGGCGATTTCTGTATTGTCGATTTGGCCGGCAAATGTCTCACTAGACGGACCGTATGCATAGACGGGAACATCTTCACCGGTATGGCCCCCTGTTGTCCATCCAGTGTGAGAGCGTTTATTGAAGATGTTTTCAATGGCGTTATCGATATCCAGCACTTCCTTCGATTTGGCTGCTTTTTCAACCGATTGAATTTCGGATTTTGTTAAAGCCAATTTCTTTTGATCGATATATGTTTTTAACGTTTTTTCAACATTCGCGCCGTCAGCGATCTTTTCTGCCATAAAGTCAGGTGTGCGCTTTGCGGCTTTAATGGGTTCACTGAACCAATTGTAGATGCCGTCCGCACCGATGGAATATCCGCCGGTTGAGTGGTCAGCCGTTGCCACAACCAATGTGTGCTTGTCTTTTTTGGCGAAATCAATAGCCGCCTTATAAGCTTGTTCGAAGTCTTCCATCTCGCTCATGGCGCCGACGATATCATTGTCATGGCCCGCCCAGTCAATTTGGCTGCCTTCCACCATGAGGAAGAATCCGTCTTTATCCTTGTTTAATTTTTTAATGGCTGTGTTTGTCATATCTTTAAGTGATGGAATATCCTTCGTCCGGTCAATCTTTTTAGGCAGGCCGCCGTCAGCGAATAGACCGAGAACTTGGCTGTCTTTGTTTTTCAGCATGTCCTTACGGTTATCCACGTAGCTGTATCCCGCTTTTTTGAATTCCTTGATCAAATTACGGTCCTTACGGTCAAAATTGCTCTTTCCTCCGCCTAGAAGGACATCAATTTTGTGCTTGCCGTTGACCATCTCATCAAAATAATCATCCGCAATTGAGTTCATATTTTTTCGGCTGTGGTCGTGTGACCCGAAAGAGGCCGGAGTGGCGTGTGTAATTTCTGAAGTAGCCACAAGTCCTGTTGCTTTTCCTTTTTCTTTCGCAGCTTCAAGCACCGTTTTGGCCTCTGACCCGTCATTATCCACGGCTATGGCATTATTGTATGTTTTAATTCCCGCAGACATAGCCGTTGCCGCCGCTGCAGAATCCGTTACATTTTGTTCTGGATCATCGGGGTAAGTTGTTTGCTGGCCGACAAGATACTGATCAAAAGCAGTAGGCTCCACAGCTTTTGTCTTTTTATTATCCTTTAAGTATCGATAAGCAGACGTATAAGACACACCCATACCATCACCAATCAGAACAATAACATTCTTAATTTCGTCTTGGTTCCCCTTTTTCTTTTCCTGGGCGCTGGCTTCAGGCACACTGCCGCCGGCTAAGCTGCTGAACGCAATAGATGATAGAACTGCGATAGGCAGTAATTTCTTCGGGAATTTTTTCAACTGGATAACCTCCTAAAATAGTTAAATCTCAATGACAACCCAATTATATTTTTAAACTGTTAAGCTAGTATTAATCGATTTTAAAGATTGGGTTTACAAGAATCTGCTATCAAAAGAATGGTTCTTCTTTTATGAGAAGTTTTAGAAGGAAAGAGAGATAGTACTAAAGAATAAATTGGAGATACTGGCCGTGGGTAGGTAAACTGAAATCTTCTATAGTCGCATAGAACTTCTTTGAACGGCATCATTTATTTAGGAGGGAACAACATGGATGTTTTTTCTGAGTATATAGCGGGGATCGATGACCCGTTCCACCGCGAAAGAACCGATGAGGTGTTGACTTGGATAAAAAATAAATATCCAAATTTACATACAGAAATAAAATGGAACCAACCGATGTTTACGGATCACGGTACATTTATTATTGGTTTTAGTGTTTCTAAAAAGCATTTAGCTGTCGCTCCAGAAAAAGTAACGATAGCGCACGTAAAGGATGATATTGTGAAGGCCGGATATGACCACACCGAGCAGCTAATACGTATCCCCTGGAACGGTCCAGTTGATTACACGCTACTTGAGAAAATGATTGAGTTTAATATTCGGGATAAGGCGGACTGCTCCACTTTTTGGCGGAAATGAAAAAAGTAGAAAAGGCATAACATATTAGCTGTTTAAAATATGCTACGCCTTTTCATTTGTCTTTTTTAAAATTTTGATCATCTATTGCTGCTTTTACTCAAACAAGGTCTTTTCATGGAGCGTAAGCTGACTCGCAGAATAATGATCGCCTTGCTTCCATTTCACTTCAATGGTTATATCATGGCCTTCAAGCTCATGTTCATCTAACCGCTCTAAAAAAGAAACAGACTTTTCTTTTGCGCTTCCATCACGAAAAGTGCCACCGGAATAGTCACGCATTGGAATTTCTGTGTTAGAATTCAGCAGAACCTCATTATCCTTTTTTACAATCAGTGATTCCAAATAAGTGTCGGCTGTTTCATTTGTATCGCCGATCCAATAAAGTTCGCCGCTGTATTCATTCGGTGCATCTTCATTTTTTTTGAAAACAGCTTCCCAATTCTGATCTTTGCTTTCTCCCTGCCAATTCGGATACTCCAAACGCACATGATGAATCAGGCGATAGGAAAAAAAGATTAGGCAGAAAGCGATGAAGAGAAATGCCGTGAAAATGAGAGGGTATTTATAATGACTGGACATAAAAGACTCCTATTCGTTTAATCTATTACCTTCAAAAAAAGAATTTCATCCCGAATCAAAATGCCGTTTTCAGCTATCACGGGAATCGCCGGCTTGAGCCGCCGCGCTTTTTCAACTGCGTTTGGAAACACTGCAGCGAATTGATAGCCTCTCTTTTGATAAAACGCCATCGCATGTACATTATCATTTGTTGTGATAAGCTTTATTCGCTGACAATGTGCATGCTTAGCTGTCGCTTCAACCTGCTGAAGTAAAGCTGTGCCGATTCCTTTATTTTCAATCATACTATCTAATGAAATAATTTCACAGTCTTTCCCATCTATTGTGTATGTAATGCAGCCAATGATTTCGCCGCTCTCATTTACGGCGGCAAATCCATCTATTTCATCACACCGAAAAATGCCGCTGGAAATCGCCATCTCGGGTGTACCCCAATGCTTGGCAAAAAAATCGGTCAACATCTGTTTCGCTATCTCATTGTTTGGGATGATGATCATCGTAACACTCCTCTATTGAAAGTATACGATCAATATATACAATAAAATGAACACTAAGAAAATAGACGTTGAGGTGACGGCATGGAAATCAACGATGTTATTTACGGGCAACACCATATAGACGGAGTGCTGGAAGAACTTATCAAAAGCGCTCCGATGCAAAGATTAAAAGGAATCTATCAAGGCGGAGCAAGCTTTTTAGTCAATCGAAAGTGGAATGTGACCAGGTATGAGCACTCCATCGGCGTGATGCTCCTCATCAAAAAGCTCGGAGGAACGATAGAAGAGCAGATTGCAGGCCTGCTCCATGATGTATCACACACGGCTTTTTCACATGTGGCCGACATTGTTTTTGAAAATCATGCCGAGGACTATCATGAAAACATCTATCAACAAGTGATTGTTCACTCTGAAATCCCGGACATTTTACAAAAATACGGCTATCAAAGCGAAGAACTTTTATTTGACGATTCAAGATGGACGTTGCTCGAACAGCCTGCACCGGAGCTGTGTGCTGATCGGATAGACTATACGCTGCGTGATATGTACCGATATGGGCACATTAGTCTGCACGAAGCGCAAACCTTTTTGGATCATCTTATTGTGAGAGACGGAAGGATGTTTCCGGACGGTATCGAAGCCGCCGAATGGTTTGTCGGTGTGTATTACAAAGAAGTGATTGATTTCTTTTTAGATCCCGTGAATGTATATGGATATGAATATTTAGCGCGAGCGTTGAAAGCAGCGCTGCGGCATCATGTCATATCCGCAAAGGATCTGCTGAAAACGGATCAAGAGGTACTGAACATCCTGTGGTCATCAAAAAATGAAGAAGTTCTGAGCTTGCTTACATCCATTCATCCCAGCATACAAGTAATAGAAGATGACATCCAGTACGATTTCCATCAAAAGAAGAAAATGCGTCTTATCGACCCATCCATTTTTCACGATGACAAATGGATCAAATCCTCAGATGCTTCTGAACAGGTGAGGAAAATGGGTGAGGCCGCCTATCAAAAAGCAAAAAAAGGTGTGTATATCAAAATCTTAAATCAGTAATTGCCGCCTGACAGCGGCTTTTTTTCATGTTTGGCTTTACAAGTTGAGGGGAATAGGACAAACTGCGGGAACGTTTTATGAGAACATCAGCGCATTTACATACCATTCGGGGGTATAGTATTATCGAGAGGACATGTTATTTTTCATTGTCTGCGGGCAATAGTTACAGTAAAAAAATGAAGCAAAGGAGAATGAACATGAAAATCTCTAAAAATGCACTGGGAATTCTGATGTTATCTCTTGTTTTTGTTTTATCAGCATGCGGCAACAATAACAGTACGAAACAAAGCACACATGACAATTCCTCAACACATGAAGAGATGGACCATTCCGGATCAGCTGACGTTCCAGAGGGATTACAGGAATCTAAAAATCCAAAATACAAAGTAGGCAGCCAAGTAATCATCAAGGCTTCCCATATGAAAGGCATGAAAGGTGCCGAAGCCACAGTGACAGGCACCTACGATACAACGGCGTATGTTGTCTCTTATACTCCGACAAACGGAGGACAGCGCGTGGATCATCACAAATGGGTCATCCAAGAAGAAATCAAAGATGCCGGAGATAAAACGTTACAACCCGGAGATCAGGCGATTTTAGAGGCTTCTCATATGAAAGGCATGAAAGGAGCAACAGCTGAGATCGACTCCGCGGAAAAAACAACTGTATACATGGTTGACTATACATCGACAACAAGCGGCGAAAAAGTGAAAAACCACAAATGGGTCACCGAAGATGAGCTTTCAGCTAAATAATAAAAAAATCCTCCTTTTACAAGGAGGATTTTTTTGCTGTCTGAACAGGTCTTGTTAAAGAAATGAAAGCAAACAGGACAGCGATGATCACAATCGATCCGCCGCACCATGCCGTTGACACCACAGTACCCGTCTGATCCAAAACAACACCGCCAATGGCTGAGCCAAGGGCAATTCCGACCTGGAGGGCCGATGTGTTAAAGCTTTGCTGAATGTCAGAGGAATCTGGTGCAATTTCAATTAAATAGCTTTGCTGAGCGGGGGCGAGGCTCCAGCTCAGAAGACCCCAAATGACCATGACAGGCAAAAAGAAAATCATAGACGATGTAGACAGCGGCAGTAAGAACATAATGATGGCAAAGGAACCGGTTACCAGCAAAATGCTCTTAAAGGAACCAAGCCGGTCTGAAAGCGCTCCTCCGAAAGGGCCTCCGCATACAGCGGATATCCCGAAAAGGAAATAACAAATGCTGACCCAGAAAGAACTCAGATGAAGAGTTTCTTCTAAAAACGGAGCGAAGTAGGCGTATAGTGTATAATGCCCAGCCAATGTAAACATCGTGACGAGATGTGAACTCGCGATTTTCAGATTGCCAACCGTCTTGAGCTGTTCCCGGAAAGGAATCATTTTCTCTGCTGGTATTCTTTCAAAGAAGATTGAAATAATCAGCATGGAGACCAGCGCCAACAGGCCGATGCCAAGGAACAAAATCCGCCATCCGAAAGAATCGCTGATTAAGATTCCGAGCGGCACGCCCAATGCGATCGCGGAGCTGAATCCCATAAAAATAATTCCGATTGCGCGGGCTCTGTATTCAGGCGCTACAATTTTCGGGGCAATCGTTAAAGAAAGCACAACAATCAGCCCTGTACTCATCGCCGCCAATACCCTGGATACCATCAGTGTTGCAAAATTAGGGCTGAAGTAGGCGACAAGATTGCTAAGGAAGAAAACAAATAAAGCAATTAAATATAAGCGCTTCCGCTCAACCTTCGCAGTCAATGCCAAAAGCAAAGGCCCAGATACTGCATATCCCAGCGCAAATACACTGATCAGCTGTCCGGCTGAAACAATGGAAATGTCTAAATCATTTGCGATCTGAGGAAGAATCCCTCCCACAATTAACTCAACCAATCCGACTGCAATCGTAGAAGCTGCAAGCAGGAAAACTTTGAAATTCATAACAAACTCCTTTACTTAAATGTTTTGATAAATAAAAAAAATCCTGATTACAAAAAATGTCATAAACAAATTTTGTAATCAGGATTTTACGGTTCCTGGTAGACACCCTCAAACCATATTATTGAGGTTATACAAGTGATAATAGCTATTTAATTGATTCGTTTCCGTTGATGAGTGTAACACATTATGAATGAATCTTCCATAGAAAAATTTACAAAACGATGAACCGTACAAAAATATGATTATATTTATTTTATAAAAGTATAGACATTTAAAATTAAATGACTATAATAATCCATGTAAGCGTTTTAAATACAGGGGGGATAGCAGTTGAAAAAAATATTACTTGCGTGCAGTTCAGGAATGTCTACCAGTTTATTGGTGACAAAAATGAAGGAATACGCACAGTCTATCGGTGAGGAAGCAGAGATTTGGGCTGTTGGCCAAGATAAGGCAAAAGAAGACATGAGAAAAGCGGATGCCGTTTTGATTGGTCCGCAAATGAGCTTTCTGAAAAGCGAACTCCAAAAAGAGGCGGATCAATACAACATTCGAGTTGAAGTCATTGACATGATGGCCTACGGAATGGCAGATGGGAAAAAAGCGTATGAGCAGGCATTGTCCTTAATGGTGAATCAATAATGGAACAGATGAAAATCACGAATTTAACAGACGAGCAAATCAGTTTTCAGCTAATCCTGCACAGCGGAAATGCCCGCAGCTGCATCATACAATCACTGCGCGCCTATAAAGAAGGGAACAAGGATGAGGCGGATGCCCTCATTGCCAAGGCGGAGCAGGATTTATCCGCGGCCCATGACATTCACTTTCAAATGATACAGAAGGAATCCGGCGGAGAAGCAGCAGCTTTCTCATTGCTGCTTATGCATGCGGAGGATCACCTGATGTCAACATTATCCATGAAAGAATTAGTGAAAGAGATGCTTGATCTCTTTAAAACCAAGAATCTATAAATAATCGGGGTGGATAGGGTGTTCGAGAAAATCAGCCAATTCCTTGTTCCAATTGCAGGTAGGTTAAACAATAACCGTTATTTGCAAGTGCTGCGTGATGCATTTATGCTGGCTTTCCCGCTGACGATATTCGGGTCCATTTTTGTCGTGTTAACGAATTTGCCGTTTCTAAACAAAATCATGAACACCTCAATGCTTACATCGTTTCAGTCTCATTTCGGCATTGCCTCCACGGCGACTATGGGCATTATGTCTGTCTTTGTTGTGTTCGGGATAGGCTATTACCTGTCAAAAAGCTATCAGGTCGAAGCTGTATTTGGCGGAGCGATCGCTTTGGTTTCCTTTTTGCTCTTAACGCCATTTATCGTTCAGCCGGAAACAGGAGATGCCATTACAGGGGTTATCCCGGTCGACCGTCTCGGTGCAAAAGGGATGTTTCTTGGCATGATTACGGCATTTCTTTCTGGTGAAATCTACAGAAGAATCGTTCAGAAAAACCTGACAATCAAAATGCCAGCCGGTGTTCCGCCTGCTGTAGCAAAATCATTTGCCGCACTTATTCCGGCTTTTATCACATTGACCGTATTTTTGCTGATTAACGTAATGGTGACTCTGTTTTTCAAAACAAATATGCACGACGTCATTTATCACGCGATTCAGGCTCCGCTTGTAGGGCTTGGAAGCGGTATCATTCCGACGCTTATTGCCGTGTTTTTCATTCAAATTCTTTGGTTTTTCGGCCTGCATGGACAGATCATTATCAACTCCGTAATGGACCCGATTTGGAATACATTGCAGGTAGAAAACCTTTCTGCTTACACGGCGGGAAAAGAAATTCCTCATATTATTTCAAAACCGTTTATGGAGATTTATACAGTAGGGATGGGCGGAACGGGGATGACGCTTGCGATTGTGTTTACCATTCTCATCTTCATGAAAAGCAGGCAGATGAAGCAAGTATCAAAACTTGGCCTCGCTCCCGGTATTTTTAACGTAAACGAACCGATTATCTTCGGGCTTCCGATTGTCATGAATCCGATCATCATTGTGCCTTGGGTGCTGGCGCCGATGGTTGTTACGCTCGTCACCTATCTGGCCATGTCAGCGGGGCTCGTTCCGCCTCCGACTGGTGTGACGGTGCCGTGGACGGTTCCATTATTCATTAATGGCATCATGGCGACGAACTCGATTATGGGGGGCGTGATGCAGCTTATCAATCTGCTGATTGTCTTCGTGATTTGGTTTCCGTTCCTAAAAGCAATGGATAAATTAAATCTTGCAAAAGAAAAAGAACAGGCTGTGCAGGAAACAGCTGCTCAGCAAAATGATAACAGCATTAAAATGTGACATAAGGGGAGAGAGACTTGGCACAAACAGAACAATATCGTTTTCCTAAAGATTTTTGGTGGGGATCATCCGCTTCAGCAACACAAACGGAGGGTGCCGCCGACAGAGACGGAAAAGGGCAGAATATATGGGATTATTGGTTTGAGAAAGAACCGCATCGTTTTTTTGACCATGTCGGACCCGCAGCCACATCCCAATTTTACGACAATTATAAAGAAGATATCAGGCTGATGAAGGAGCTTGGCCACAACTCGTTCCGGATGTCGATTTCCTGGTCGCGTTTCATACCAGACGGAACAGGCGAGATCAACGATAAAGCCGTAAATTTCTATAACAATGTCATTGATGAGTTGATCGCTAACGGAATTGAACCTTTTGTCAATTTGTTTCATTTCGATATGCCGATGGCGCTTCAAAAAATCGGCGGCTGGGTAAACAGAGAGACGGTTGACGCTTATGAAAACTATGCAAGAACGTGCTTCCGTTTGTTTGGCGGCAGAGTGAAAAAATGGTTCACGCATAATGAACCAATCGTTCCCGTAGAAGGCGGCTACTTATATGATTTTCATTATCCAAACAAGGTCGACTTTAAAGAGGCTGTCCAGGTCGGATTTCATACGATGCTGTCAAGTGCCCGCGCGATTCAGGCTTACAGGGAGATGGAACAGGACGGAAAAATCGGCATCATTTTAAATTTGACCCCATCATACCCGAGAAGCAGCCATCCGGCGGATGTGAAAGCCGGGGAAATCGCAGACGCGTTTTTTAACAGATCCTTTTTAGACCCATCTGTCAAAGGCGAGTTTCCGAAAGAGCTGGTTGACATTTTGAAGAATGAAGGCTTTATGCCTGATTACACTCCTGAAGATCTTGACATCATCAAAAAGAACACGGTTGACCTGTTGGGAGTGAATTATTACCAGCCGAGACGTGTGAAAGCAAAAGAACATCTTCCGAATCCCGACGCTCCTTTTTTGCCGGACAGGTATTTTGATCCTTACGTCATGCCGGGCCGCAAAATGAATCCGCATCGGGGCTGGGAGATCTATGAAAAAGGCGTTTATGATATTTTGGTCAATTTAAAAGAAAACTACGGGAACATCGAGTGTTTTATCTCTGAAAACGGCATGGGAGTTGAAGGCGAAGAGCGCTTCAGAGATGAACAAGGCATGATTCAGGATGATTACCGGATTGAATTTATAAAAGAGCACCTTAAATGGATTCACCGCGCCATGCAGGAAGGATCGAACGTAAAGGGCTATCACTTATGGACGTTCATGGACAACTGGTCTTGGACAAATGCCTATAAAAACCGATATGGGTTTGTATCAGTCAATCTCGAGAAAGACGGAGAAAGAACCGTCAAAAAGAGCGGAAAATGGTTCAAAACGGTTGCTGAGCAAAACGGTTTCTAGATTTTCTTAAGGTCAAGATCTTCCGGTAATCATCATGATGAATAGAGATGACGAACAGCCGCAACATTGATGAAATAGGGAAAAGAACTTATGATATCCGTAAAAGCTTATGTGATATCAGACTCTAACAGCTGCCGGAGGATCCAATGAATAAATACGAAATCATTGCAAATGAAATGAGAAAAAGAATTAAAAATAACGTATATCCGATCGATCAGCCCATTCCTGATGAAGTATCTCTTGCAAAAGAATTTAACTCAAGCCGTATGACGATGAAGAGAGCCTTGGATAATTTAGTTGCCGAGGGTCTGCTGTTCAGAAAACGCGGCCATGGCACGTTTATTATTCAATCTGCAATACAGGATGACCATGTCCATGTAGTCAGCAATGAGATTCTCGGATTGACCAACTTGCTGAAAGATAAAAAAATCAAAAGCAAGGTCATTCAGTTTGAAGTGCAATTTCCCACTGAGGAAGTGGCCGCCCATTTGTCTATTGATCAGAAAACACCGGTTTATTATGTCGTTCGGCTGCGGATTGTAGAAGGTGAACCCTATGTACTGGAAAAAACATATATGCCGACGCATTTAATCCCAGGCATTAATGACGATGTCCTTCATGATTCGATCTACAATCATATTACAAATGTGCTGCAGCTCAAAATCGCCGGAACGCATCGGAAAATCAGAGCCTGCAAATCTGATCATATTGACCAGCAGCATCTGGGCTGCAAACAGGATGATCCAATTCTTGAAGTGGAACATGTGGGCTTCTTAGATACCGGGATTCCATTTGAATATTCCTTTTCACGTCATCGGCATGACAAGTTTGTTGTGACTTCTGTAAACATACGGCGCTGATTGCGGAGACAACAAGGAGGCCATCTGCATGCTTGGCGGTATTGAAGCAGGCGGCACAAAGTTTGTTTGTGCTGTCGGCAGAGAAGATGGAACGATCATTGACAGGATAGAATTCCCTACAAAGATGCCGGATGAAACGATAGAGAAAGTGATTCAATATTTTCGCCAATTTTCATTACAGGCAATCGGCATTGGCTCCTTTGGTCCTGTTGATAACGATAAAACCAGTCAAACATACGGCACCATTACGGCCACGCCGAAAGCGGGCTGGAGACACTATCCCTTTTTGCAAACCGTTAAGAACGAATTGAAAATCCCAGTCGGGTTTAGTACGGATGTTAACGCTGCAGCGCTGGGTGAATTCCTTTTCGGTGAAGCGAAGGGGCTCGACAGCTGCCTGTATATAACGATTGGAACTGGCATAGGCGCGGGGGCTATTGTAGAGGGGAGGCTCCTTCAGGGGCTGTCACACCCAGAAATGGGCCATATTTATATCCGGAGGCACCCGGATGACATATACCAAGGGAAGTGCCCTTATCATGGAGATTGCTTTGAAGGCTTAGCTTCAGGCCCCGCTATCGAAGCCCGCTGGGGAAAAAAAGCTGCTGATTTATCAGATCTAACCCAAGTCTGGGAACTGGAAGGGTACTATATTGCCCAAGCGCTGGCTCAGTATATTTTGATCCTTGCACCTAAAAAAATCATTCTTGGCGGCGGCGTCATGCAACAGAAACAAGTGTTTCCTTATATCTATCAATATGTACCGAAGATCATGAACAGCTACTTTAATTTTTCTGAATTATCAGAAATTATTAGTGGTTATATTGTCCCTCCTCATTTAGGCAGTAACGCAGGAATCATCGGCACGCTGGTTTTAGCGCAACAGGCCTTGCAAGCAGAATCAGCATCCGGGGAGGTGCGATCATGAAGCATCCTATATTTTTAGAGCCTGTCTTTAAAGAAAGAATATGGGGGGGAACAAAGCTTTACGATGCTTTCGGCTACGCAATACCCTCAGAAAAAACAGGTGAATGCTGGGCCGTTTCTGCACATGCTCATGGTCCGTCGGTTGTAAAAAGCGGTCCGCTGGCAGGAAAGACACTTGATCAAGTATGGCAAGATCATCCGGAGTTCTTCGGGTTTCCGGATGGTAAGGTGTTTCCGCTTTTGGTAAAGCTGCTTGATGCAAATATGGATCTCTCCGTGCAAGTCCATCCTGATGATGATTATGCAAAGCTGCACGAAAACGGTGATCTTGGTAAAACAGAGTGCTGGTATATCATGGATTGCAAAGATGACGCCGAACTGATTTTGGGACATCACGCAAGCACAAGGGAAGAGTTCAAACAGCGAATTGAAAGCGGTGATTGGAACGGGCTGCTGAGGAGAATCAAAATTAAGCCCGGAGATTTCTTTTATGTGCCAAGCGGTACACTCCATGCTTTATGTGAGGGAACCCTCGTCCTTGAAATCCAGCAAAACTCTGATACAACGTATCGCGTATACGATTATGACCGCTGTAATGACCAGGGCGAAAAAAGATCTCTTCATATAGAAAAAGCTATGGAAGTCATAACGATACCGCATATTGATAAAGCGCATACACCTGAAGTGAAAGATGCTGGTAACGCGGAGATCACTGTTTATGTGCAATCAGATTATTTCTCAGTGTACAAATGGAAGATTAGCGGCCGAGCTTCTTTTCCTTCTCATCAAACCTATTTGCTTGGGAGTGTTCTGAGCGGATCAGGACGAATCATCAATAATGGTATTCAGTATAAATGCACTGCAGGCTCACACTTTATTCTGCCTGCGCATTTTGGCGAATTTTCAATAGAAGGAACATGTGAATTCATGATCTCTCACCCTTAATGAATGGAGGAGTTGGATGTGGTTAAGAAATATACGATCTCTTTGCTCATTTTATTTTTACTTGCGTCTGCTGTTTTAGCAAAACCAGTTCAAGCGCATACTGTGTCTCCTGTAAATCCTAATGCACAGCAGACAACAAAAGCAGTGATGAATTGGCTTGCTCATCTGCCGAACCGTACGGAAAACAGAGTTCTTTCTGGCGCGTTCGGAGGTTACAGTCATGACACATTTTCTATGGCTGAGGCTGATAGAATCCGAAGCGCCGCCGGGCAATCGCCTGCTATATACGGCTGTGATTATGCCAGAGGGTGGCTTGAAACAGCAAATATTGAAGATTCAATAGATGTAAGCTGCAACAGCGATTTAATTTCGTATTGGAAAAATGGCGGAATTCCGCAAATCAGTTTGCACCTGGCGAACCCTGCTTTTCAGTCAGGGCATTTTAAAACACCGATTACAAATGATCAGTATAAAAAAATACTAGACTCTTCAACAGTAGAAGGGAAGCGGCTAAATGCCATGCTCAGCAAAATTGCTGACGGACTTCAAGAGCTGGAGAACCAAGGTGTGCCTGTTCTGTTCAGGCCGCTGCATGAAATGAACGGTGAATGGTTTTGGTGGGGACTTACATTATATAATCAAAAGGATAATGAAAGAATCTCTCTATATAAACAGCTCTACAAGAAAATCTATCATTATATGACCGACACAAGAGGACTTGATCATTTGCTTTGGGTTTACTCCCCCGACGCCAATCGAGATTTCAAAACCGATTTTTACCCTGGTGCGTCTTACGTGGATATTGTCGGACTAGATGCGTATTTCCAAGATGCCTATTCGATAAATGGATATGACCAACTAACTGCGCTTAATAAACCATTTGCTTTTGCAGAAGTGGGCCCGCAAACAGCAAACGGCAGCTTCGATTACAGCCTGTTCATCAATGCAATAAAACAAAAATATCCTAAAACCATTTACTTTCTCGCATGGAATGATGAATGGAGCCCAGCAGTAAACAAAGGTGCTTTAGCTTTATATCATGACAGCTGGACGCTCAATAAGGGAGAAATATGGAATGGTGATTCTTTAACGCCAATCGTTGAATGAATGATTTTCACAAATTAGAAGGTGCTCAAGAAGTTTCATTGAGCACCTTTCCGCCTTGATTAGGCATTCATATCGCCTAACCCCGGACTACCCTGCCGGAGGGTCTATGACTTGTAACTATCCGCCATTTCGGCTGGAGATCTCCCTTGATAGATTTCCCCGATTCTCGTTTCATCCAACCTGAAGGTAAACTGTGCATCATGGTAATTCAACATACTCTCTGCACTGTTAATATCATAATTTGGAACAGGGGAGAGCTTTGCCAACTCAACGCCCAATGTCTCGAGCGATTTCGCAAATGCATTCTGCGTACAATCAAAAAAGCAAGTGTTTCCCGAAACGTCTGATTAGAGCTCATTTCATAAATCCTTGTTTTTGGCAGTACGCCTGTCGACTCAAGAAGCAAGTTATCCAACAGGTCAGTAATTAAGTTTCCGTTGTTATACACCCATCTAATATTGTTTGTAAGATGAGATAAAATATATACAAAACAAAGGCGTGAAAGAAGAAAATAAAAAATACAGGAAAAGTATTGACCAAATAAAACAGGCATGGTATATTATTAAACGTCGCTGATGAACAGCGTGAAACAAAACGAAAAACAAAAAAGTTTTTCTAAGGTGTTTACAAGAATTTTAAAATGTGTATAATAAGAAAAGTCGAATTGAAAAAGATTCGAAAAACATTTTTAAAAAAACTTCTTGACTTCAACAACGAATGATAGTATGATAGTTAAGTCGCTTGATAAGCGCCCGTAGCTCAATTGGATAGAGCGTTTGACTACGGATCAAAAGGTTAGGGGTTCGACTCCTCTCGGGCGCGCCAATATAAGATATCACGCGGGTGTAGTTTAGTGGTAAAACCTCAGCCTTCCAAGCTGATGTCGTGAGTTCGATTCTCATCACCCGCTCCATTATTGAATGATCTTTGAAAACTAAACAAGACAAAACGTACCTGTTAATTCATTTTTATAAATCGCACAGCAATGTGCGTAGTCAGTCAAACTACTTTATCGGAGAGTTTGATCCTGGCTCAGGACGAACGCTGGCGGCGTGCCTAATACATGCAAGTCGAGCGGACAGATGGGAGCTTGCTCCCTGATGTTAGCGGCGGACGGGTGAGTAACACGTGGGTAACCTGCCTGTAAGACTGGGATAACTCCGGGAAACCGGGGCTAATACCGGATGCTTGTTTGAACCGCATGGTTCAAACATAAAAGGTGGCTTCGGCTACCACTTACAGATGGACCTGCGGCGCATTAGCTAGTTGGTGAGGTAATGGCTCACCAAGGCAACGATGCGTAGCCGACCTGAGAGGGTGATCGGCCACACTGGGACTGAGACACGGCCCAGACTCCTACGGGAGGCAGCAGTAGGGAATCTTCCGCAATGGACGAAAGTCTGACGGAGCAACGCCGCGTGAGTGATGAAGGTTTTCGGATCGTAAAGCTCTGTTGTTAGGGAAGAACAAGTATCGTTCGAATAGGGCGGTACCTTGACGGTACCTAACCAGAAAGCCACGGCTAACTACGTGCCAGCAGCCGCGGTAATACGTAGGTGGCAAGCGTTGTCCGGAATTATTGGGCGTAAAGGGCTCGCAGGCGGTTTCTTAAGTCTGATGTGAAAGCCCCCGGCTCAACCGGGGAGGGTCATTGGAAACTGGGGAACTTGAGTGCAGAAGAGGAGAGTGGAATTCCACGTGTAGCGGTGAAATGCGTAGAGATGTGGAGGAACACCAGTGGCGAAGGCGACTCTCTGGTCTGTAACTGACGCTGAGGAGCGAAAGCGTGGGGAGCGAACAGGATTAGATACCCTGGTAGTCCACGCCGTAAACGATGAGTGCTAAGTGTTAGGGGTTTCCGCCCCTTAGTGCTGCAGCTAACGCATTAAGCACTCCGCCTGGGGAGTACGGTCGCAAGACTGAAACTCAAAGGAATTGACGGGGGCCCGCACAAGCGGTGGAGCATGTGGTTTAATTCGAAGCAACGCGAAGAACCTTACCAGGTCTTGACATCCTCTGACAATCCTAGAGATAGGACGTCCCCTTCGGGGGCAGAGTGACAGGTGGTGCATGGTTGTCGTCAGCTCGTGTCGTGAGATGTTGGGTTAAGTCCCGCAACGAGCGCAACCCTTGATCTTAGTTGCCAGCATTCAGTTGGGCACTCTAAGGTGACTGCCGGTGACAAACCGGAGGAAGGTGGGGATGACGTCAAATCATCATGCCCCTTATGACCTGGGCTACACACGTGCTACAATGGACAGAACAAAGGGCAGCGAAACCGCGAGGTTAAGCCAATCCCACAAATCTGTTCTCAGTTCGGATCGCAGTCTGCAACTCGACTGCGTGAAGCTGGAATCGCTAGTAATCGCGGATCAGCATGCCGCGGTGAATACGTTCCCGGGCCTTGTACACACCGCCCGTCACACCACGAGAGTTTGTAACACCCGAAGTCGGTGAGGTAACCTTTTAGGAGCCAGCCGCCGAAGGTGGGACAGATGATTGGGGTGAAGTCGTAACAAGGTAGCCGTATCGGAAGGTGCGGCTGGATCACCTCCTTTCTAAGGATATTATACGGAATATAAGACCTTGGGTCTTATAAACAGAACGTTCCCTGTCTTGTTTAGTTTTGAAGGATCATTCCTTCGAAACGTGTTCTTTGAAAACTAGATAACAGTAGACATCACATTCAATTAGTAATGCAAGATATCACATAGTGATTCTTTTTAACGGTTAAGTTAGAAAGGGCGCACGGTGGATGCCTTGGCACTAGGAGCCGATGAAGGACGGGACGAACACCGATATGCTTCGGGGAGCTGTAAGCAAGCTTTGATCCGGAGATTTCCGAATGGGGAAACCCACCACTCGTAATGGAGTGGTATCCATATCTGAATTCATAGGATATGAGAAGGCAGACCCGGGGAACTGAAACATCTAAGTACCCGGAGGAAGAGAAAGCAAATGCGATTCCCTGAGTAGCGGCGAGCGAAACGGGATTAGCCCAAACCAAGAGGCTTGCCTCTTGGGGTTGTAGGACACTCTGTACGGAGTTACAAAGGAACGAGGTAGATGAAGAGGTCTGGAAAGGCCCGCCATAGAAGGTAACAGCCCTGTAGTCAAAACTTCGTTCTCTCCTGAGTGGATCCTGAGTACGGCGGAACACGTGAAATTCCGTCGGAATCCGGGAGGACCATCTCCCAAGGCTAAATACTCCCTAGTGACCGATAGTGAACCAGTACCGTGAGGGAAAGGTGAAAAGCACCCCGGAAGGGGAGTGAAAGAGATCCTGAAACCGTGTGCCTACAAGTAGTCAGAGCCCGTTAACGGGTGATGGCGTGCCTTTTGTAGAATGAACCGGCGAGTTACGATCCCGTGCAAGGTTAAGCAGAAGATGCGGAGCCGCAGCGAAAGCGAGTCTGAATAGGGCGCATGAGTACGTGGTCGTAGACCCGAAACCAGGTGATCTACCCATGTCCAGGGTGAAGTTCAGGTAACACTGAATGGAGGCCCGAACCCACGCACGTTGAAAAGTGCGGGGATGAGGTGTGGGTAGGGGTGAAATGCCAATCGAACCTGGAGATAGCTGGTTCTCTCCGAAATAGCTTTAGGGCTAGCCTCAAGGTAAGAGTCTTGGAGGTAGAGCACTGATTGGACTAGGGGCCCCTACCGGGTTACCGAATTCAGTCAAACTCCGAATGCCAATGACTTATCCTTGGGAGTCAGACTGCGAGTGATAAGATCCGTAGTCGAAAGGGAAACAGCCCAGACCGCCAGCTAAGGTCCCAAAGTATACGTTAAGTGGAAAAGGATGTGGAGTTGCTTAGACAACCAGGATGTTGGCTTAGAAGCAGCCACCATTTAAAGAGTGCGTAATAGCTCACTGGTCGAGTGACTCTGCGCCGAAAATGTACCGGGGCTAAACGTATCACCGAAGCTGCGGACTGTTCTTCGAACAGTGGTAGGAGAGCGTTCTAAGGGCTGTGAAGCCAGACCGGAAGGACTGGTGGAGCGCTTAGAAGTGAGAATGCCGGTATGAGTAGCGAAAGAGGGGTGAGAATCCCCTCCACCGAATGCCTAAGGTTTCCTGAGGAAGGCTCGTCCGCTCAGGGTTAGTCGGGACCTAAGCCGAGGCCGAAAGGCGTAGGCGATGGACAACAGGTTGATATTCCTGTACCACCTCCTCACCATTTGAGCAATGGGGGGACGCAGGAGGATAGGGTAAGCGCGGTATTGGATATCCGCGTCCAAGCAGTTAGGCTGGGAAATAGGCAAATCCGTTTCCCATAAGGCTGAGCTGTGATGGCGAGCGAAATATAGTAGCGAAGTTCCTGATTCCACACTGCCAAGAAAAGCCTCTAGCGAGGTGAGAGGTGCCCGTACCGCAAACCGACACAGGTAGGCGAGGAGAGAATCCTAAGGTGATCGAGAGAACTCTCGTTAAGGAACTCGGCAAAATGACCCCGTAACTTCGGGAGAAGGGGTGCTCTGTTAGGGTGCAAGCCCGAGAGAGCCGCAGTGAATAGGCCCAGGCGACTGTTTAGCAAAAACACAGGTCTCTGCGAAGCCGTAAGGCGAAGTATAGGGGCTGACGCCTGCCCGGTGCTGGAAGGTTAAGAGGAGCGCTTAGCGTAAGCGAAGGTGCGAATTGAAGCCCCAGTAAACGGCGGCCGTAACTATAACGGTCCTAAGGTAGCGAAATTCCTTGTCGGGTAAGTTCCGACCCGCACGAAAGGCGCAACGATCTGGGCACTGTCTCAACGAGAGACTCGGTGAAATTATAGTACCTGTGAAGATGCAGGTTACCCGCGACAGGACGGAAAGACCCCGTGGAGCTTTACTGCAGCCTGATATTGAATGTTGGTACAGCTTGTACAGGATAGGTAGGAGCCTTGGAAACCGGAGCGCCAGCTTCGGTGGAGGCATCGGTGGGATACTACCCTGGCTGTATTGACCTTCTAACCCGCCGCCCTTATCGGGCGGGGAGACAGTGTCAGGTGGGCAGTTTGACTGGGGCGGTCGCCTCCTAAAAGGTAACGGAGGCGCCCAAAGGTTCCCTCAGAATGGTTGGAAATCATTCGCAGAGTGTAAAGGCACAAGGGAGCTTGACTGCGAGACCTACAAGTCGAGCAGGGACGAAAGTCGGGCTTAGTGATCCGGTGGTTCCGCATGGAAGGGCCATCGCTCAACGGATAAAAGCTACCCCGGGGATAACAGGCTTATCTCCCCCAAGAGTCCACATCGACGGGGAGGTTTGGCACCTCGATGTCGGCTCATCGCATCCTGGGGCTGTAGTCGGTCCCAAGGGTTGGGCTGTTCGCCCATTAAAGCGGTACGCGAGCTGGGTTCAGAACGTCGTGAGACAGTTCGGTCCCTATCCGTCGCGGGCGCAGGAAATTTGAGAGGAGCTGTCCTTAGTACGAGAGGACCGGGATGGACGCACCGCTGGTGTACCAGTTGTTCTGCCAAGGGCATCGCTGGGTAGCTATGTGCGGACGGGATAAGTGCTGAAAGCATCTAAGCATGAAGCCCCCCTCAAGATGAGATTTCCCATTCCGCAAGGAAGTAAGATCCCTGAAAGATGATCAGGTTGATAGGTCTGAGGTGGAAGTGTGGCGACACATGGAGCTGACAGATACTAATCGATCGAGGACTTAACCACATTTTGAATGATGTCATACCTGTTATCTAGTTTTGAGAGAACATCTCTCTAAAGGCGGAAAGGTAAGGAAACTCCGCTAAGGGCTCTCACATCCTGTGAGAAACGCCCAGTACCTTCATCCTGAAGGCATTTGTTTGGTGGCGATAGCGAAGAGGTCACACCCGTTCCCATACCGAACACGGAAGTTAAGCTCTTCAGCGCCGATGGTAGTCGGGGGTTTCCCCCTGTGAGAGTAGGACGCCGCCAAGCTTTTATCTTAAATTACATCATCGCGGGGTGGAGCAGTTCGGTAGCTCGTCGGGCTCATAACCCGAAGGTCGCAGGTTCAAATCCTGCCCCCGCAACCAAATTATTTTGAATGAAAAAGGAGTGCCCAAAGGGTGCAACCGAAATAATACACTATATAAATATGGTCCGGTAGTTCAGTTGGTTAGAATGCCTGCCTGTCACGCAGGAGGTCGCGGGTTCGAGTCCCGTCCGGACCGCCATTAATGTAAACGAAACGATCATGTTTTCGTTTTTTTTGTGTTTTCTTTTACTGTATCTTCTGCTTGGTGTCTTAGCCAAGCTTTCTTTATATCGGCAACTTCTTGGATATTCTAGCAAAATTCGATAAACTAGGGGGAGCACATATAGGCATAACTAGGGTTGAAAGGAGGTTTTGCTTCATGGATGAATTTGATTTGATACATAGCATTACTCCACGGACCATTCACCATTCTTCCGTTGATGTAGGAATTGGTGATGATGCAGCGCTCTACACTGCGAAACACGGCGTTCAGGAAATTGTTTGTGTTGATACTATGGTAGAAGACGTGCACTTCAAATTACACTATTCCTCACCTGAAGATATCGGGTATAAGGCGTTAGCCGTTAATATAAGTGATATTGCCGCGATGGGCGGCATTCCTAAATATTATTTGGTATCAATTGCGGTACCTTCAAAATGGACTAAAGCTGAAATCAAGGCGATGTATGAAGGAATGAATGAACTGGGGAAACTATATCATATGGATCTGATTGGCGGTGATACAGTCTCTATCTCTGACAAATTAGTCGTAACTGTCACTGTGATCGGTGAAGTAGAAAAGGGAAGGGCCTGTTTACGCAGCTTGGCTAGACCGAATGATATAGTGTTTGTAACGGGTGAAATCGGTTCTTCTGCAGCAGGACTTTCTTTATTGCTGGAAGAGATTAATCTTCAAAACTCATCTGTGGAAACTGATTACTTTATCCACAGGCATAAACGGCCTCAGCCAAGAGTAAGTGTCGGCAGATTGTGCTCAAGTATGAATCGGGCGGCTTTAAATGATATTAGTGACGGATTGGCTAGTGAACTGAACGAGATTGCAGAAGCCAGCTGTGTTTCAATTGAAATTGATGAAAGCATGCTTCCAATTCATCCTGATTTGCCTAAGCTTCATCGTAATTGGAAAGAATGGGCTTTGTTTGGCGGTGAGGATTTTGAGCTGACAGGGACGGTTTCAAATGACGAATGGGAAGTGTTGAAGCAAAAGTGTGAAACGCATCAACTGCCCATTACAAAGATTGGCCATGTCAGAGAAAAAACAGAATCCAACGTGATCCTAAAAACTGATAACGGATTAAGGATCTTAGAGAAAAAAGGATATAATCATTTTAAATAAGACAGGTGACTCGTGTGAAGCAATTAAAGTGGAGAACCGTAAATCCTGAAGAAACAAAAGCAATTGCCAAGCTGGCTGCATCGTTTGCTAAACCGGGAGACGTCCTGACATTAGAGGGCGATTTAGGTGCAGGTAAAACGACTTTTACGAAAGGTTTTGCGGAAGGGCTGGGAATTACACGTGTTGTAAACAGTCCGACTTTTACAATTATAAAAGAATATAACGATGGCTCGCTTCCTCTTTATCATATGGATGTATATAGAATGGAAGATGAAAGTGAAGATTTGGGACTCGATGAATATTTTCACGGACAAGGTGTCTGTCTCATTGAATGGGCCCATTTAATTGAAGAACAGCTGCCGCAGGAGCGTCTGCAAATTGTCATCAAAAGAGCTGGTGATAGTGAGCGGGAAATCACCTTTACTGCTGTCGGGAATCGGTATGAAATGCTTTGTGAGGAGATAAGTAGACATGACAATATTAGCAATTGATACATCAAATTATACATTGGGCATTGCGCTGCTTCGAGGAGACACCGTTATAGCAGAATACATTACATACTTGAAAAAGAATCATTCTGTAAGAGCGATGCCTGCTGTTCATTCATTGCTGAGTGATTGTGATACGGCACCGCAGGACCTTTCTAAAATTGTCGTTGCAAAAGGCCCTGGTTCATACACAGGAGTAAGAATAGGTGTGACGCTGGCCAAAACACTTGCCTGGTCTTTAGACATTCCAATTGCTGCTGTATCAAGTCTTGAGACACTTGCGGCAAATGGCCGGCATTTTGAGGGTCTGATCTGCCCAATCTTTGATGCTAGACGGGGACAGGTGTACACAGGTCTGTATGAGTACAAAAATGGGCTTTTAGAGCAAGTTGCTCCGGATCAAAATGTGCTGCTGGCAGATTGGCTGGAGATGCTAAAAGAAAAGGACCGCCCAGTGCTGTTTTTAGGTCATGATACTTCTATTCACAAGCAGATGATCGAGGATGTGCTTGGAACAAAAGGGTTCATTGGAACTGCCGCCCAGCATAACCCGCGTCCTTCAGAATTGGCATTTCTCGGGAAGGAAAAGGAAGCAGCTGATGTTCATAGGCTTGTCCCTGATTACTTGCGGCTGGCAGAAGCTGAAGCGAAATGGATTGAAAGTCAAAAGTAGGGTGATAGGATGAAAACAAAAGCAGCGGTCAGAAATATGCGGCTTGAGGATATAGATCACGTATACGAAATCGAAGCATCCTCCTTTACGTCTCCTTGGACGAAGGATTCGTTTTATCATGAGCTGCTGGAAAACCCGTATGCTCATTATCTCGTGATTGAAAAGGACGGCCATCTAGCTGGGTATTGCGGGATTTGGATTGTGATGGACGATGCCCAAATTACAAATATAGCGATAAAACCAGAGTATCGCGGCCAGTCTTTAGGAAAAACGCTTTTTCGCTCAGCTGTTGAACTGTGCAAAGAAAAAGACGCAAGACGGCTTTCGCTTGAAGTGAGGGTTTCGAATCATCCTGCTCAAGGCTTATATAAGAAATTCGGGATGCAGCCCGGCGGAATAAGAAAGAACTATTATACTGATAACGGGGAAGATGCGTTAATTATGTGGGTGACGATAAATGAGTGAGCAAAAAGACATGTACGTATTAGGAATTGAAACAAGCTGTGACGAGACTGCGGCAGCTATTGTGAAAAATGGAAAAGAGATCATTTCAAACGTAGTAGCCTCTCAAATTGAAAGTCATAAGCGTTTTGGAGGCGTCGTTCCGGAAATAGCTTCAAGACATCATGTTGAACAAATCACTTTGGTTATAGAAGAGGCATTTCGCAAAGCTGGCATGACGTATAGGGATATTGATGCGATTGCAGTCACGGAAGGTCCGGGACTGGTGGGAGCGCTTCTTATTGGAGTGAATGCCGCTAAAGCATTGAGCTTTGCACATAACATTCCGTTAGTAGGCGTTCATCATATAGCTGGTCATATATACGCGAACCGTCTTGTAGAAGACATCGTGTTCCCGGCACTGGCATTGGTCGTTTCTGGAGGCCATACAGAACTGGTTTATATGAAGGAACATGGATCATTTGAAGTCATTGGGGAAACCCTTGATGATGCGGCAGGAGAAGCTTACGATAAAGTGGCGCGGACGATGGGTCTGCCATATCCAGGTGGACCGCAAATTGACAAGCTAGCTGAAAAAGGGAATGACAATATTCCGCTTCCTCGCGCATGGCTTGAAGAAGGCTCTTACAACTTCAGCTTTAGCGGATTGAAGTCTGCAGTGATCAATACGCTTCATAATGCGTCCCAAAAAGGGCAAGAGATTGCTCCGGAAGATTTGTCTGCCAGCTTCCAAAATAGTGTGATCGATGTCTTGGTGACCAAAACGGCACGCGCAGCAAAGGAATATGGTGTCAAACAGGTTCTTTTAGCTGGTGGAGTAGCTGCAAATAGAGGTCTCAGAGCTGCATTAGAAAAGGAATTTGCCCAGCACGAAGGGGTTTCGCTTGTCATTCCTCCGTTAGCGTTATGCACAGATAATGCGGCGATGATTGCTGCCGCTGGCACAATTGCTTTTGAAAAGGGTATTCGCGGTGCATACGATATGAATGGGCAGCCTGGCCTTGAATTGACTTCTTATCAAAGTCTCACGAGATAATAGCGTGAGACTTTTTATTTGTTATTAACAGATAATTCACAATTTATCCACATATCTGTGAGCAATTATAGAGATATAGATGGATAAAGGGCTGAAGTTACTGTTAATCAAGTGGATAAATTCAGAATATTTTGTGGATAATGTGTATAAAGCGCTTACTTCATCTGTTTATAAGGTTATTTTCTGTGGATAAAAAGCACCCCTGAAAAGAGGTGCTTGACTTTTTTAATCTTCTTCTGTGGATAGTTCTTCCCATTCGGACAAAAGGGATTCCAGCTCCTGATTGAGTTTCTCATTGTCTGCATGGATAGCTTGTACTTTTTCATGATCCTGATAGACTTCAGGATCACATAGCAATTCATCATTGCGGCTGATGTTTTCTTCAATGCTCTGAACAGTGGCTTCAATTTCTTCAATTCGACGAAGTCGTTGGCGCTCTTTCTTTTTCCATTCTTTTTCTTCCTCGTAGGAACGTTTGGAGTCAGACTTCACTGCAGCTGGCGTTGTTTCAGTTTCCTCTTGCTGATTCATTTTCTCCAATTCAAGCTGCTCTGTTTTCTTCTCTGTATAATAATCGTAATCTCCCAGATACTCCTCTATATGGCTTGAAGAAAGCTCCAGCACTCTTGTGGCGATTCTGTTAATAAAATATCTGTCATGTGAGACAAATAACAGTGTGCCTGGATAATCAATCAGCGCGTTTTCGAGAACTTCTTTGCTGTCTAAGTCCAGATGGTTTGTCGGTTCATCAAGGATGAGAAAGTTAGCTTTTTGAAGCATCAGCTTAGCTAGAGCCAATCTTGCTTTTTCGCCCCCGCTCAGTGAATGGACGGGTTTCAGCACGTCATCTCCGGAGAATAAGAAATTCCCGAGACACGTTCTGATTTCTTTTTCTGGGAGCCCGGGGTACTCGTCCCACAGCTCATCAAGGACACGTTTAGAGGAAGTCAGTTCAGCCTGTTCCTGATCATAATAGCCGACACTGACATTTGAGCCGAATGAGATCGTTCCTTGATCTGGTTTTAGGGTGTCTATTAATGTTTTCAACAATGTCGATTTACCAATTCCGTTAGGGCCGACAAGCGCGGCGCTTTCTCCTCTTGTCAGCATGAATGACACTTCTGTTAAAAGCGGCGGCTGGTTTTCATAGCTGATTGTGAGATCCTGAACACGGAGGACTTCATTTCCGCTCTGTTTTGTAATATCAAAATGAAAGTTTGCGGATTTTTCATCGCCAAGCGGTTTTGACATGACTTCCATTCGATCAAGCTGCTTTCTGCGGCTTTGCGCCCTTTTGGTGGTAGAGGCTCTCGCCAGATTTCGGTCTACGAAGTCTTGCAGCTTTGCGATTTCGTCCTGCTGCTTTTCATACAGTTTAAGATCCTTTTCATACTGCACGGCTTTTTGGTCGAGATAAGCGCTGTAGTTGCCGTGATACTTTTTGCTTTCGGCTCTTGATACCTCGTATACCTGGTTTACCACTTTGTCCAAAAAGTAGCGGTCATGCGAAACGATGAGAATGGCGCCTGAATAGCCTTGTAAATAATGCTCAAGCCACGTAAGCGTATCAATATCCAGATGGTTTGTCGGCTCATCGAGAATGAGTAAATCAGGCTGTGTTAACAGAAGCTTACCTAAAGCCAGTCTTGTTTTTTGGCCTCCGCTGAGGCTTTGAACCTGTGTAGAATCGTCAAAATGGCTGAAGCCGAGGCCATGCAGCACAGATCTGACATCCGCTTCATATTGATAGCCGCCTTTATCTTTGAATTCCTGCTGAAGGCGGTCGTAGGTTTTCATGATGCTTTCTAATTTACCCGGGTCAGCTGCCGCCATTTTTTCTTCTATAGCCCGCATTTCCTTTTCCATTGCTTTTAAGTGGTCAAAAACAGTCAGCAGCTCTTCTTTTATGGTAAGCTTAGAATCCAAGCCAGTATGCTGGGCGAGATATCCCATTGTAGTATCTTTCGGTTTAATAATTTCGCCCTTTTCATACGAAAGCTGGCCTGCGATAATTTTAAGGAGCGTGGATTTTCCGGCGCCATTTCTTCCTACAATGGCGATACGATCACGATTTCTGACTTCCAGCTTTATATTGTTTAAAATAGTATCAGCACCAAACGATTTGGACAGCTGATTAACTTGTAAGATCATCATATTATTTCACCTCTGTTATAATAAGTTAAGTGTAGCTTATGAACCAGAAGTCAGCAAACAATACATTGGCCATATAAGACATAGAGAAGAAAATAGTGTATGATCTGTTTAAGGAGCGTTTTAATATGAATGGATTTTCTCATTTTAATGAACAAGGCAGAGCCCAGATGGTGGATATCAGCGAAAAATCTTCGACTGTCCGTACTGCGGCGGCTGTTTCAAGCGTACACATGAAGAATGAGGTGTACGAGAAAATACAGAGTCACGATATCGGCAAAGGAGATGTACTGGCTGTCGCACAGGTGGCAGGCATTATGGCCGCAAAGCAAACGTCGAATATCATTCCAATGTGCCATCCGCTTTCATTGAGCGGGGTAGATATATCGTTTGACTGGAAAATAAAAGAAGCAGAAGTTATACTTCATATAAAAGCACAGGTCAAAACGAAAGGGAGTACAGGTGTGGAAATGGAAGCGCTCACTTCTGCATCGGTGTGCGCTCTTACCGTTTACGATATGTGCAAGGCCCTTGATAAGGGAATGGTCATCGGTCCTACTTTCTTGCTTGAGAAGACAGGCGGGAAAAACGGTGACTTTAAAAGAGAACTATCCGAGTATAATTTGGAGGACCAAAAATGAATAAGGATCAATCAAAAATTCCGCAGGCGACGGCGAAACGGCTGCCGCTTTACTATCGCTTTTTAAAGAATCTGCATGCGTCAGGAAAACAGCGTGTATCATCCGCTGAACTCAGTGATGCCGTAAAGGTTGATTCTGCCACGATTCGGAGGGATTTTTCCTATTTTGGAGCTCTTGGCAAAAAAGGATACGGATATAATGTGGATTATTTGCTGTCTTTTTTTCGAAAAACGCTTGATCAGGATGAGATGACTGATGTCATTTTGATTGGTGTCGGGAACTTGGGAACGGCATTTCTTCACTATAATTTCACAAAAAATAATAACACAAAAATTTCTATGGCTTTTGATATAAATGAGAGTAAAATAGGAACTGAGGTAGGCGGCGTGCCCGTCTATAACCTTGATGACCTTGAACAACACGTAAAAGATGAATCAGTTGCCATTCTTACAGTGCCAGCAGTTGCCGCTCAATCCATTACAGACAGATTGGTTGCGTTAGGAATCAAGGGAATCCTTAATTTTACGCCGGCCCGTTTGAATGTGCCGGAACACATTCGAATTCATCATATAGATTTAGCAGTTGAGCTTCAGTCACTGGTTTATTTCTTGAAGCATTATTCAGTTTTAGAGGAAATCGAATAGAGGGAAAGGAGGAGCCCAAATATGCCGATCGGCCCTGGAAGCCTTGCTGTTATCGCAATCGTTGCTCTGATTATCTTCGGTCCCAAAAAGCTGCCTGAATTGGGCAAAGCAGCCGGAGACACACTTCGTGAATTCAAAAACGCTACTAAAGGATTAACGAGTGATGAAGAGGAAAAAAAGAAAGAAGATCAGTAAGTTAGGATGACACGAATGAAAGTGAATCAAATGTCGCTGCTGGAGCATATTGCTGAGCTTCGAAAACGGTTGCTGATTGTAGCGCTGGCGTTTGTCGTTTTCTTTATTGCTGGATTTTTTTTAGCGAAGCCGATTATTGTGTATCTGCAAGAAACAGATGAAGCGAAGCAGCTTACGCTTAACGCGTTTAACCTGACAGACCCGCTTTATGTGTTTATGCAGTTTGCGTTTATCATCGGCATCGTCCTGACCTCGCCGGTTATTCTTTATCAGCTTTGGGCATTTGTGAGCCCGGGCCTCTATGAGAAGGAGCGCAAAGTAACGCTCAGCTACATTCCGATCTCTATATTGCTGTTTTTAGCGGGCTTATCTTTTTCATATTATATTTTATTTCCTTTTGTTGTTGATTTTATGAAGCGGATCTCTCAGGACTTGAATGTCAATCAGGTGATCGGAATTAATGAATATTTTCATTTTCTTCTGCAGCTGACGATTCCGTTTGGATTGCTGTTCCAAATGCCGGTCATTCTCATGTTTTTGACCAGGCTCGGAATTGTGACACCGATGTTTTTAGCGAAAATCAGAAAGTATGCGTATTTTACGCTCTTGGTGATCGCTGCCCTGATTACACCGCCTGAGCTACTGTCCCATATGATGGTGACGGTCCCGCTTTTAATTTTATATGAAATCAGTATTCTGATATCGAAGACCGCTTATCGGAAAGCGCAGAAAAGCAGTGCTGCCGATCAGGACGTGTCTTCCGGGCAATAATAAAAAATCCATTTCTCATGCGAGAAATGGATTTTCTTTATTTCTGGTTCTTTTTGATTTTAAATGAAAAGGCGAACATCTTAAAAGAAATGCTGATGTTGTAAGCGGCGAACACCATCAGCAGGATGGAGTAAAATGACCACATGCTGCCTGGCGAGCTTGCGGCAAGATAAGTAAAGATGCACCCTACGGCAAAGTAGATCATTCCCCAAACTACCGGGTTTCTCATAAAAATAATCCTCCAATAATCAGTTGCATTTGTGTACTCTGCTGTTCAAGGTATTTCTGAACAGGCTCAAGCTGCATGATGACGACGAATGTATTCATCATTAAATGGGCGAAAATCGGTACCCATATCCGTTTTGTTCTCGCATATAAAAAGGCAAAGGTGAAGCCCATTGCTGTATATAGAAGAAGATGCTTCAAATCAGCGTGAACAATACCGAAAATAACCGAGCTAATCAGTCCGGCGAAGAAGAAATTCGTTTTTTCGTACAGCGTCCCGAAAATGATTTTTCTGAAGATGATTTCTTCCAATATAGGCCCGATGATTGAAGAAACGATAATCATGAGCGGGACTGCCTGAATGACATCCAGAATCGCTTGTGTATTTTCTGATTCTCTTCCGATGCCAAATACATAGTATTCAATAGAGCCTGCTATTCCTTGAGAGAAAAGGGCAATGAAAAAACCGGTTATCGCCCAAAGGATAGAAAGTCCGATTGAGTCCTTCTGTCCGTTTCGCAGTGTTTCTTTCGGAACGGTTCTCAGAATGAGCAGAACAACAACGAGACAGGCGATAAAGCTGATAACGGACCATAATCCTTGTGCATGCAGCATATTTTCATCTGTAGGCTGTCCTCCGGCATAACCGAATTTAAATAACAAGGGAATCGCGATTAATGCGGAAAACTGCATGATGATATATGTCAAAATAATAAACCAATACTGTTTTCTCAAATGGTATGTACTCCTTTGTTAAGTGGGTTTCGTTCATCTACAGCTATTGTAACATAATCGGTACGGGGGTGAAAAAAGCTAACGGAAAAGGGAGCTGAAAAGAATGATGTAAGCGTGAAAAATTTTTTATCTTATCACTTGAAATTGGAAGGGAGATTCTTTATTATAAGAATTGTGTTAGCACTCTTTAGTGCTGAGTGCTAAAATTACATATTCATACTATTGAGGAGGTTATTACATTGTTAAAGCCATTAGGTGATCGCGTTGTCATTGAACTCGTAGAATCTGAAGAAAAAACTGCCAGCGGAATTGTGTTGCCGGATTCTGCAAAAGAAAAACCGCAAGAAGGCAAAATCGTGGCAGCTGGTTCAGGTCGCGTGTTAGAAAGCGGAGAGCGCGTTGCTTTAGAAGTAAAAGAGGGCGACCGCATTATCTTCTCAAAATACGCAGGTACTGAAGTGAAATACGAAGGTACTGAATACTTAATCTTACGTGAAAGCGACATTTTAGCTGTTATTGGCTAATTCTTAAATAAAAACATTTAAAAATTCGAGGAGGTACTGTAAACATGGCAAAAGATATTAAGTTTAGTGAAGAAGCCCGCCGCGCAATGCTTCGCGGTGTCGATGCACTTGCTGATGCTGTTAAAGTAACTTTAGGACCAAAAGGACGCAACGTGGTTCTAGAGAAAAAATTCGGTTCTCCGTTAATCACAAATGACGGTGTAACAATTGCTAAAGAAATCGAACTCGAAGACGCGTTTGAAAACATGGGTGCGAAGCTTGTTGCTGAAGTAGCCAGCAAAACAAACGACGTTGCCGGTGACGGTACAACAACTGCGACAGTTCTTGCGCAAGCAATGATCCGTGAAGGCCTTAAAAACGTAACAGCAGGCGCTAACCCTGTAGGCGTGCGTAAAGGTATGGAACAAGCTGTAGCGGTTGCGATCGAAAACTTAAAAGAAATTTCTAAGCCAATCGAAGGCAAAGAGTCTATCGCTCAGGTTGCTGCGATCTCTGCTGCTGATGAGGAAGTCGGAAGCCTTATCGCTGAAGCAATGGAGCGCGTAGGAAACGACGGCGTTATCACAATCGAAGAGTCTAAAGGCTTCACAACTGAGCTTGAAGTTGTTGAAGGTATGCAGTTCGACCGCGGATATGCGTCTCCTTACATGGTAACTGACTCTGATAAGATGGAAGCGGTTCTTGACAATCCTTACATCTTAATCACAGACAAAAAAATCACAAACATTCAAGAAATCCTTCCTGTGCTTGAGCAGGTTGTTCAGCAAGGCAAACCATTGCTTCTGATCGCAGAAGACGTTGAAGGCGAAGCACTTGCAACACTTGTTGTGAACAAACTTCGCGGCACATTCAACGCAGTGGCTGTTAAAGCTCCTGGCTTCGGTGACCGCCGTAAAGCAATGCTTGAAGACATCGCTGTCCTTACTGGCGGAGAAGTCATCACAGAAGATCTTGGCCTTGACCTGAAATCTACTCAAATCGCTCAATTGGGACGCGCTTCTAAAGTTGTCGTTACTAAAGAAAACACAACAATCGTTGAAGGCGCTGGCGAAACAGACAAAATTTCTGCCCGCGTGACTCAAATCCGCGCTCAAGTGGAAGAAACAACTTCTGAATTCGACAGAGAAAAATTACAAGAGCGTCTTGCTAAACTTGCTGGCGGCGTAGCTGTCATCAAAGTCGGCGCTGCGACTGAAACTGAGCTGAAAGAGCGTAAACTTCGCATCGAAGACGCCCTGAACTCAACTCGCGCAGCTGTTGAAGAAGGCATCGTATCCGGTGGTGGTACAGCGCTTGTAAACGTATATAACAAAGTCGCTGCAGTTGAAGCTGAAGGCGATGCTCAAACAGGTATCAACATCGTGCTTCGCGCGCTTGAAGAGCCAATCCGTCAAATCGCACACAACGCTGGTCTTGAAGGATCTGTCATCGTTGAACGCCTCAAAAACGAAGAAATCGGCGTAGGCTTCAACGCTGCAACTGGCGAATGGGTAAACATGATCGACAAAGGTATCGTTGACCCAACCAAAGTGACACGTTCTGCACTGCAAAACGCTGCGTCTGTAGCGGCTATGTTGTTAACAACTGAAGCCGTTGTTGCTGACAAGCCAGAAGAAAACGCTGGCGGCGCAGGAATGCCTGATATGGGCGGCATGGGCGGTATGGGCGGTATGATGTAATCAAACGGCGAAAACCTTTGATATACCAAGGGTTTGACCGTTTTTCATCACCCGTGCAGCTGAAAAAATAACAAAAAAATAACATTCATTGAGGATGCTTCCAAAAGTCTACTGGACTTTAGAAGAAGCATCCTTTTTCATTTATAAGTATTTTAATGCATAAAAAACCTATTGATGAAGTTTGCCATATTATGATGAAACCCTTCTCAACTGAGAAGGGTTTTCTTGTCATACGCTTGCCACCTAGACATGAATACTATAAAAGAGGTGACTATAATGGATGAAATGATTCAGAAAGTACAACTATGGGTAAATGCTGCTTACTCTGGAAAGCCTGGCTTCGTTCCAGCCCCTGAAAATGGGAAAACTGGTTGGTCCACGATGTATGCTTTAACTAGGGCTTTGCAAATTGAACTTGGAATCTCTACACCTGCTGATAATTTTGGACCAGGAACTGAAGTAGCGTACAAATCATGGGGAGAAATGGAAATTGGGCGTATTCCTACTGATGACAAAGGAAAAAGAATTGTACTAATTCTTCAAGGAGCAATGTATTGTAAAGGTTACAATCCAACTGGATTTACAGGAACTTTTGGAGAAGGGACTAAAGCTGCAGTAATTAAATTGCAAACTGATGCGGGACTGCCTATTCGTGACGGGAAAGTTTATTCCTATATATTTAAAGCATTTTTAACTATGGATGCTTATGTGCTCACATCTGGTGGTAATTCTAGAATTAGAGAGATGCAAAGAGATCTTAATTCAAAATATTACAAAACATCTGGAGTCCAACCATGTGATGGTTACTACCAAAGAGGGACTAATAAAGCTTTAATTTACGGTATTCAAACAGAAGAGGGAATTGCTCCCTCTCTACAAACGGGATCAATAGGGCCTTCTACGACCAACCTTTTACCAACTCTGAGCATAGGAAATACTAATGCAAACTTTGTTAAGCTCCTTCAATATGCATTATATGTAAATGATTTCAATCCAGGAGAATTCAATGGACAGTACAGTACACTATTAAAAAATGCAGTTGCTGAATTCCAAAAATTTGTTAAGTTGCCAGCTGATGGAGTTACAGGAAAACAAACTTGGCTTTCTTTGTTGCAGAGTAAAGGAGATCCTAATCGTAAAGGAAAAGCTTGTGATTGTATAACAGAAGTTACGTCTGCTAGAGCTAAAGCTTTAAAAAATGCAGGCTATGAAACTATTGGTCGTTATCTTGTAGATATTCCAGGAGGATTGGAGAAAAAAATAAAACCTGGCGAATTAAAAACTATTTTTAATGCTGGTTTAACTGTTTTTCCTATATATCAAACTTATGGGAATAATTCAAGACATTTCAGTGAGGCTCAAGGAAAAAGAGATGCTCAAGATGCTTTTACAGCTGCCAAAAATTATGGATTTAAAAATGGAACAACAATATATTTTGCCGTGGATTTTGACGCTTTAGGAGATGATATAACTAACAAAATTCTTCCACACTTTAAGGGCATTAATGAACAAATGAAATATCTGGGGAATCGTTATAAAGTTGGAATATATGGTGCCCGGAATGTTTGCAGTCAAGTATCGCAGAAAGGCTGGGCAACAACCAGTTTTGTAAGTGATATGTCCACGGGATTTAGTGCAAATTTAGGCTATCCATTGCCAAAAAATTGGGCATTCGATCAAATTTCAACTATTAGTGTTGGTTCAGGAGACAGTAAAATTGAAATAGACAATAATATTAAGTCGGGACTTGATAACGGGGCTTCAGGTCTTGATTTCTCAACTGATCTCAATCAAGAGCTATACAAGCAATTATATGAAATTCAACTTTTAGGCCTTCAATATACAAACAATGATATCAATGAAGCGAATAAGCTTACAACCAACTATTATCGTCGCAAAAGATATGAATCATTAATATGGACATTAACTTCTGGACAATTTGATAAAGGGTTTGAGGAATATGTTATTAGTGCTGTAGGAGAAAATAGTTTTGTCTATGCAACTGATCCCGTTTCAAAAACTGAAGTTATTGATTTTCCTCATCTTATGGCTACATTATCTGCTCTATTGTATGCGAATCTTCCGTTAGTTGGAACTACACAGCAAGATTTAGCAGGGTGGGGTGGTGATTTATTTACTGTGGCTGCAGATGTATATAAAAATAGAGATAAGTATAGTGGCGACAATGAAACAAGAACATATAAAGCTGCTTACGACTTGATCGGTACAAAAACATCGGCTGGCAACTTTGATAATTCGGATTTCCTTGGAGATATCGATGCTATTAACATCGCACAGATCTTATTAAATAATAAAACTAAGCCAATTTTAAATGCAGTTCAAGAGTATTATAATAGTCTTGTTTTCTCAAGATATAAGCTATTTTATAAAAATAAATTTAATAGTAATGAAAATAATTTGAGACTGAATGCGAGTAATATTATGATTGGAGATAATCCTGATATTACAGCGGCAAGGGTAGCCCTAAGGGGTTCAATGCAAATGGAAGTCCCTTATTATACGGAAGAAGAGGGAGAAATTATTGCAAATGCTTTTGCTGATAAAATACTAGACCTTGTAGCAAGTGAATAGATAATTTAGAGTGGAGTACCATACATTTCGAAAAATATGGTACTCTATATTTTAAGATCTTAAGAATATACAACAAATTATAAGTTCAATTTTCTTTTTGATTTAATGGAAGGAAAGAAAGGGGAAGACATGAGGAAATATTTAGGGATAGTGTCACTTATCATGCTGTTATTCACATTGTGTTTTCTACCCTATATCCATTGGGCGCTTGGAATTCTAGGGATAGTTTTGGGGGGGATTATAGCATTTAAAGCACCTAAAGGGATTGCTAAGTATCTTTCTATTTTTATCCTAGCACTCTGTATTCTTTTACTCTTATTATTGATCGTAGCAGGCCTTTTGATGGCGGGTTTAGTCGGGAAGTAACGATTATGTATAACCATCCTACATTTGGTCAAAACTAAAATTATTTAAGATGTATGCTATAAAAGATTACTAAAAGTAAGACTAAGCTTTCAAAAACTCAAAAGCCCTTTTATTTCTCAATGGAATATCCATTTTGAAAATAGTAGACTTCAAAGGCCGGTTTCTTTTTTACAAGAAATTCTTTTCGGCATAAGCAGAATTTGATTTGCCTAAGCGAATCGTACAAAGAGGTTCACTGTTTTAAAAAATTGATTAATACATAAATCTTTTTCATCATAAATAAGTTAAACCCTAATATGGTGAAATGAAGGAATCTGCTGATTTCATTAAATGATATTCACGGATATCTTCATGGTATCCGTTTAGATAGACAGTTCTAAAGATAAATTTATTATAATAGGGCGTAACAGATGGTTTCTTGGATTGAATATCAACGATAAAATATTCTGCATCACTCACTATAAACTGGAAGAAATGCACTAGCTTTATGAAAATACAACCAACTTACAAATTCTCCTCACATCCGCCTACTAGAATGTAAAGAAGATTACTCACATTCCCTAAACAAGCAGAGCTAGGTATATGGGAGCTCTTTTCTGTTTCTAAAAGCTGAATATAATAATTAAAGGAATCTTAATAAAACAAAAAGGCTTGTGGAGAAATTGTTCTATACAAGTTGGGTTTACTAAAGATGGGATTTTATTGTTTTAAGTTCCATTTAATTGAATGACTCTAGATATATCGAAAGTATGGCTGTTGATTTCCTCCGAATGCTAAGAGACATTTATGCATGATATTTTGATACGTTCCGGGAATTCTTCGCAACTATTTTTTAACAGGTATTTGCAATTTTATTTTGAAAGCAGGTATAAATATATTATTACAACTCAGAAAACACTCTATATTAGGTTCATGTAATATAAGAACTTATAAATTTTAATTTTTTCAATAGAGACTTGGGGAGTAATGAGAGAAAATTAAAATTTTTTTAAAATTGTATTTGTCTAGCACTTTGTAATCTTTTATTCGTGTATATGGTTTTATTAGACACCTTGGCAGAGGTTTTATAGATGATACTTCAAATTTTAAGCTTCATTTCAAATAGATTAAAACAAGAAATTTTTCAAAAGAATCTTAATTTGCATTAATATTATTAAATTTCTATCATACTTATTCATTTTTTAGAAGGAATATATGGAAAAATCCCTATTTTTTAGGCAAATATGTTATTATAATTGAGGATTTAAAATATTAAAAAGAAAAGAGGAATTCTAAAGATGAAAAAGTTAGTAATGACCATGTTTACAGCAGTACTTTTGGGAGTTGCCATTTTCGCAGGCGGGTCAGAAGCATTAGCTATGGATTCGAAAGGTACAATCAAATTTAAAACAGATGCTAATACATATACGAAAAGAGCTACTTCCATTGTGGTTACGGGTACTTTGGCTAGGGATTTAGATAATGGCTTTTCAGTAATTCTATTAAATAACAAAGGTAAAGTAATTGCCAGAAAAGATATTTTGCATAGTATTGGTTCACGTAATTTTCGTGTGAGTTTTTCAACGAAAAATCTTCCTGCAGGTAAGTATGATGTGCAAGTTGGACAGGATTGGGGAGGAAGATATTGGTCAGGTGAACTAAAACATTATATTACAGTACAGCATTAATACGGCTGTATAAGTATTAACCTCTTGTTGTTAAAAGTTTAACTTTAGAAATTTGTCATTCTGTGAGATATTAATTTTTAAATAAAGGTATCTTAATCAATTTACTGTACTGATAAAGATACCTTTTTATCTTTAAAAACAACAAGGTCATGAGTGTTTTTCAAAGCTCGTACCGCTAGCCGCAATGTAGTTGTCTTTTAAATGAGAATATCCATTTGCTCTACCTCACTCCGAATCCCAATCCCAGGCTCCCAAGAATCAATCAAACGAATCGCTCTCTGATTAGATTCCATCGCTTTCGTTTTCTCTCCTTTACGGTTCAACAGCTGCGCCATCCCGTAAAAATAATAGATCAACTCAACCTGATTGGCGTTATGTTTGTCATAGAGCATTTGCTCAAAGGCTTCTTCCGCTTTTTCAAATTGACCACATTTCACGTAAGCGACACCCAGATTGAAATAGGCTTCTATCGTTTTTTCACCGCCGTACGTGGAGCTGATTTCATTTGCGGCTTCGTATAATTGAATGGCTTCTTCATGATGATCTCTCAAAAAGCTTAGGTCTCCGCGAACCAGCAGAACCCTATGTTGAATGGTAGGGGAAATTGATTGATCTTCGATTTCGTTTAAAATAGTCTCTGCTTTTTTCTGTTGCCCGGCTTTTAAAAACAGCCTTGCTTTGAGTGCGTGTCCCCAAACCTTTAAATCATGGGCATCGTGAGCGTCTGATTGTTCCAGAGTCTTCAGTCCGGCCTCTATTTGCTGTAAGGCCCCGTCTAAATCATTGACTTCCATCAGGGCCCAGCCTGCTGTGTCGATTCGGAAGAACGCTTCTCGTGTGTGTTGGCCTATTTGATGGGCGGCGTCGGCGGCTTTGCGTCCGTATTCGATTCGCAAGGGCAGGTTGATTCTGCTTAGAAAATGGCTGAAGCGGGTGATGAGTTCGATTAGGATTTCTTTTTGATCGGTTTCGCTTGCCCATTTGATGACCTTTAAGATGTTTGGCAATTCTTGTTTCATTTGATCTAAGTTCCGTCCCAGCAGGTAGCTCCAATAGATAGAGTTGGGCTGTTCACGCTTTAAATGGGTTTCGGCATAATCAATATAATAGTGCGCCCAGCGATTGCGGGCTTCTTTTTCATATTCGTGCTGTTCGGACAAGTGCTGTTCTCCGTAAGCGACAACGGTTTGGTGCGCTAAGTATTGTGTCCTGCCTTGGCTTCGTTCCGGCTGAATCAGCGCATTTGACCGCATTTGTTCAATCGCGTAATGAAAACGGCGGGCGTCTAATCCGGCTGCTGCTGCCAGGCTTTTTTCATCAGGCGGCTTGCTGAAAAAGCAAAGCGTCTGCCATAGCTTTCGCGTATCTTCATTGCATCTATCCCAGGTGCGCCCGAAGAGGAACTCAAACAATTCCAGCAGTGAGTAGCCCGCTTTTCCAAGCTCATGAATCAGCTGCTGAGCGGGTATGTCATCGTCTGACATATAGGCGATGCTGAGTGCCATGGCTTTCGGGTTGCCGGCAGTTGCTGAAATGAATTCGTTCTTTAGGTCAGACGATAGGTGTAACAGCTGCTCCAGCTTTTCCCGTTTATTTTGAATGTTGCATGTTTGTAAGCAGCGGTGCACTTCTTGCTGGAAAAATTCGTGGGCATCTGTTTGTTCAAGGCCGCTCAGCTGAATGGCTGTCATTTCTCCGAAGCTTTCCCGATAGGTTTGTTTTACGTTTTCCCGTGCAGTGAGGAGAACTTTTACGCCTTGCGGAAGGCTTGTGATAAATTCGTGAATGTCACGTTCTGCGGTATCGATGCTGTCAACGATCAGCAGGATCGGTTTTTCTCTAGTGTAATTGGCTAACACATTGCGGACGACAAACCGTTTTTCATTGATTGACTTATCGATTTGTTCTGTGCGCCCGAGCTGATAGGCGATCGTATTTAAAAAATCGCTAAAGCTCAATCCTTTCCAATCAGCGCTGACCCAGATGAGGCTGTTGAATGCGGGCCAATCTGAAGTATCGTCGACACAGGAATAGGCGGCTTCAAGAGCGACTGTGGTTTTACCCATACCGGCCCAGCCGGTAATTAAACAAACTGGTGACGGAGAAAGCATCCATTGCCGTATTGCTTCCATATCAAAGCTGCGTCCGATAAAGTGTCCGGACCAGCGTGACGGTAGGTTATGCGTGATAGGCTGCTCTGTAAGCGCATTCGTTTCTTGGTTAGGTCTGTCATGAAAAAGCCGCTTTACTGCTTTTTCTATATCGTCATCATGGGGAGCTCCGAATGACCCGTCTTTTCGCAGCGTTTTTGCTTTTTTCAAACAAGACGCTGCCCATACAGGCAATGCGGGTTTGATGACTGGGATGGTGGTGGTTTCCAACAGGTTGGTCAACCACTCGATATCGAAGTCGGTCTTTTCGAGAATGATCCAGATCATCCCGAACAGTTTTCCGTCCTCAATTCTCCCGGGAATATAGTTTACCCCCATCTGTCCGATCCAGCTTTTGATCGTGTTTGAGGAGACTCCCAGTTGGAGTGCGATTTTATCTATGTAAGACTGTCCTGTTTTTTCGTTCTTTTTCCTTCTGACTTTATAATCAGGATGAAGTTTTAGCGTTTTGACGCCAGGTGCCAGCAGTTGTGCAAATTGTTTTCGGTTTTCAAGTTCAGCCATAAGCCTGCACCTCCTATTAGTACTATTTTATCAATTCAGCGTTTTTTGTATATGAAAAAATAAAAGTACAGTGCGGCTGTCCTTTTATACAGCAGAAAAGGCTGTTGAACGTCTTGAAAAGCAGATAAAATGGGGGCAGTACAGAGAAAACAAAAATGTATGCACTTACATTTTATTTTCTAAAGAAAGGAATTTGCCAAATGACTCACACAGTACCTCAGAACATGAAAGCGGCTGTTATGCACAGCACAAGAGAAATCAAAATCGAAACAGTGCCTGTGCCTGACATCAATCATGATGAAGTGTTGATTAAGGTGATGGCTGTCGGAATTTGCGGATCAGATCTGCATTACTATACAAATGGCCGAATCGGCAACTATGTAGTGGAAAAACCATTTATCCTAGGCCATGAATGTGCAGGTGAAATTGCCGCTGTCGGATCATCCGTCGATCAATTCAAGGTGGGAGACCGCGTCGCTGTAGAGCCGGGTGTTACGTGCGGACGCTGTGAGGCGTGCAAAGAAGGACGCTATAATCTTTGCCCGGATGTACAGTTTTTGGCTACACCGCCGGTAGACGGCGCGTTTGTCCAATATATCAAAATGCGGCAGGACTTTGTTTTCTCTATCCCAGACTCACTTTCTTATGAAGATGCTGCGTTGATTGAGCCGTTTTCTGTCGGCATTCATGCAGCGGCAAGAACGAAGCTGCAGCCCGGATCAACAATTGCGATTATGGGGATGGGACCTGTTGGGTTAATGGCCGTTGCCGCAGCTAAAGCATTTGGGGCAGGCAGAATTATCGTCACTGACTTAGAGCCACTGCGGTTAGAGGCTGCGAAAAAAATGGGAGCGACTCATGCCATTAATATCCGTGAACAGGATGCGCTTGAAGAGATTAAGACGATCACGAATGAAAAAGGCGTTGATGTTGCTTGGGAAACAGCGGGGAATCCAGCGGCACTGCAAACTGCACTGGCTTCTGTGCGCCGGGGCGGAAAATTGGCGATTGTCGGTTTGCCTTCACAAAACGAGATTCCGCTCAATGTGCCGTTTATTGCGGATAACGAGATTGATATTTACGGGATCTTCCGTTATGCCAATACGTATCCGAAGGGAATCGAATTTCTCGCTTCCGGCATTGTGGACACGAAGCATCTTATAACGGACCAATATTCACTGGAGCAGACACAAGAGGCGATGGAGCGGGCGCTTCAATTTAAGAATGAATGTTTAAAAGTGATGGTGTATCCAAATCGCTGAGTGAACAGGGAGGATCTTTGTATTCTCCCTCTTGTGTACTGGAAATGAAAACGGATTCTTGGGGTGGGAAATGATGATTGAAACGGAAAAAGTAACGGCAATGAAAGTGAAGCACCAGTCAAAATCCAGCACCGGACTGTCCTGGTTTGAACGAATCGGCTATGGATTCGGCGATATGTCGTATAATATTATCTTTCAGTTTGTAAACGCATACTTATTATTTTATTATACAGACGTCGGCGGCATTCAGCCTGCGGTGATCGCAACTTTGTTTCTTGTTGTGCGTGTGCTGGATGCTATTTTTGACCCGATCATGGGATTGATTTTAGATAAAACGAATACAAGGTGGGGAAAAGCAAGGCCATATTTGCTGTGGGTGGCATTTCCTTTTGCGCTATTCACATTCTTATGTTTCACGACGCCTCATTTCGGTGAGACCGGGAATATGGTATATGCGTACGTCACCTATATTCTGCTTGGGATGTCCTTTAGTATGCAAACAATCCCGGTGAACAGCCTAACGGGGCGGATGACGAATTCTGTGGAGGAACGGACGGTTCTGACCACAACCCGGATGATTTTGGTGTATATCGGAATTCTTTTATCCATTTCCTGTGCGACACCGCTTGCAACTGCTATCGGGGGAGAGGATCAGGCGTTTGGATTTCAAATGACTGCGCTCATCTACGCGGCGGTCAGCATTGTTTTGAATCTATTCAGTTTCTTTACTGTACGGGAGCGGATTCAGCCTAAAAAGAGAAACAAACAAGGGATCAAAAAGACATTATCCGTTTTATTCCGAAACAAACCTTTGCTTATGCTAATTTCATCATTTTTAGCTTTTGCAATCGGGTTTAATATTAAGCTCAGCACGATGGTGTATTATTTTACGTATAACGTAAACCATAAAGAATTTGTGTTTATGGGAACCATTTTATTTTTCGGAGCAGCGCTGATCAGCAATTTGTTTATTCCTTTCTTTTCTGAGAAGTGGGGAAGAAAACAAGTCATGATCATCACGGCGGCTCTATCGCTTATTTCTTATGCCGGCCTGCATTTTACGCCGTATTCTTCCATTACACTCATTTTCATTTGGCTTTTTGCATCGGGATTTTTCACAACGCCTTTAAATACGCTTGCTTGGGGAATGGTTGCGGATTGTGTCGATTATGCGGAATGGAAAACCGGAATTCGCGCGGATGGTGTGGTGATTTCGAGCATGAGCTTTATTAATAAGCTGGGTGTGGCGTTAGCCGGTTCATTTTCGGCCATTTATTTAGGAATCGCGGGGTATGTGGCGAATGCAGACCAGACAGTTACGTCATTGAATGCGATTAAAAACATGAATGCTTTGATTCCGGGATTTTTCATTTTTCTTTCTATTATTCTCATCGCCTTCTATCCTTTAACGGAAAAAAGATATAAGCATATCATCTCTGAGCTGGAGCAAAGGTCTGCGAAATAAATATATGTAAAATTTTCAATATTCAATGTTGTATTTATAGCAGAAAGTAATATACTGAGACTATAATCTAGACTTTATAAATGAGTGTGATAATATGCGTAGTCAATCTGTTGTTTGTATTGGAGAATTGTTAATTGATTTCTTTTGTACCGATGTTGACGTTGATTTAATGGACGGGCGCCAATTCTTGAAAAGTGCCGGCGGTGCACCGGCGAATGTGTCAGCAGCGATTGCCAAGCTGGGCGGAGACGCCGCTTTCAGCGGAAAAGTAGGCAAGGATCCATTTGGGTATTTTCTGAAGCGCACATTGGACGCTGTACATGTCGATACCTCTATGCTGGTGATGGATGAGAAAGCGCCTACAACGCTTGCTTTTGTTTCATTAAAACAAAATGGAGAACGTGACTTTGTTTTTAATAGAGGCGCGGACGCTTTGTTTACGCTGGAGGATATTGACCAGGAAAAAGTAAACGAAGCGAAAATCCTTCATTTCGGCTCTGCAACGGCGCTGTTATCAGATCCATTTTGCTCAGCTTATTTACGGCTGATGTCGATTGCGAAGGATAATGGACAGTTTATCTCGTTTGACCCTAACTATCGTGAAGATTTATGGAAGGGAAGAGTCTCAGAGTTTGTAAGTGTCGCGAAAAAAGCGATCGCTGTAAGTGATTTTGTGAAAGTCAGTGACGAGGAGCTTGAGATTATCAGCGGTGTGAAGGATCAGGAAAAGGGAGTTGCGATCCTTCATGAGATCGGAGCCAAGATTGTCGCTGTGACCCTTGGGAAAAGCGGTACGCTTCTTTCCAATGGAAAAGACCGTGAAATCATTCCAAGCATTCCGGTGACATCAATCGACTCAACAGGAGCGGGAGATGCTTTTGTCGGTGCGGCTTTATATCAATTGGCAAACACGGGCCATATTCAATCTGTAGAAGCAGATTTTGCGAAGCTGCGTGAGATTGTGGCGTTTGCCAATAAGGTCGGAGCTCTTGTGTGCACTAAAATTGGAGCGATTGATGCACTGCCAAGCATGGATGAGATTGAAGTTTCTTTGTAAATCATTGAAGGTGTTTCTTAAGAGTCTTTGGACTTTTGGGGGCACCTTTTTTTATTGCTTACATTTTTGTTCAGGTAAAAAGTTGTATATTTTCCGTTTGAAATGTCATTTTTTATTAAAAAAGTGAAACTTTTAACGATAATAAATAGTATATGTAACAAGGGTTACCGAATAGCTTTAGGAGGAGCGATATCATGAGTATAATTGGAAGATTTAAAGATATTATGTCTGCGAATATCAATGCTTTATTGGACAAGGCTGAAAATCCGGAGAAAATGGTAGATCAATATTTAAGAAACATGAATAGCGATTTGGCTAAGGTTAAGGCAGAAACAGCAGCTGTTATGGCTGAGGAGCAGAGAGCAAAAAGAGAATATCACGAGTGCCAGGCGGATATGGAAAAGATGGAAAGCTATGCAATGAAGGCACTGCAAGCCGGGAATGAGGGCGATGCGAGAAAGTTCCTTGAAAGAAAAACATCTTTGGAATCAAAGCTTTCTGAGCTGCAGACGGCGAATCAAATTGCTGCAACCAATGCCGCGCAGATGAGAAAGATGCATGACAAACTGGTATCTGACATTGGAGAGCTGGAAGCACGCAAAAATATGATCAAGGCGAAGTGGGCAGTAGCGAAAACGCAAGAAAGAATAAACAAACTGGGCGCTTCTGTTTCGAGTACAAGCCAATCAATGTCTGCATTCGGCCGAATGGAGGACAAAGTAAATAAGGCGCTTGATCAGGCCAATGCAATGGCTGAACTGAACAGCGCTCCGCAGGATGATATGGCTGATCTGACTGCAAAGTATGACACTGGCGGTTCAAGCCAGGTTGATGATGAGCTTGCTGCGTTAAAAGCGAAAATGATGCTCGATAAGTAATACATAGGAGGCCGCAGCTTTCGGCTGCGGCGCCATTTTATCATAAGATGTGAGAGGGAACGGTAATGATAATATCTTATAAGTGTCCGAACTGCGGCAGTGATATGGCATTTGACAGTGAAACCGGCTCATTATCCTGCGGCAGCTGCGGAAGACAGGACAATATTGAAAGCCTTCCGAAAGAAAACATTGCGGCGCGGTTTTCTGAAGACGAGGCAAAAGAATATCAATGTGAAAACTGCGGCGCCGTTTTGATCACGGAAGCTGAAACGACAGCAACGACGTGCAGCTTCTGCGGGGGTGCTGCAATACTTGCCGATCGTTTATCAGGACATTTGGCACCGGCGAAAGTCATCCCATTTACAATCAGCAAGCAAGAAGCCGAACAGGCATTTCGAAAGTGGTGCAAAAAAGGCCTTCTGACACCAAGAGGTTTCATGTCGGCTGATCGAATTAAAAGCATCACCGGCATGTATATTCCGTTTTGGATGTTTGATTTAAATAGTGAAGTACAGGTGAGAGCAAACTGTACCAGAGTCCACCAGTATGAAGAAGGGGATTATATATGCACAGAAACAGAGCATTTTGAAGCGTTTCGTGATATCAATCTCGATTATTTGAAAATTCCTGTTGATGCCTCAGAAAAAATGAATGATGAGTTAATGGATAAGTTGGAGCCATATTCATACGATCAGCTGAAGGACTTTCAAACGGCATATTTGGCCGGCTATATTGCGGAAAAGTACAATTATACCGATGAGGAGCTTTTTCCAAGGGCAAAAGAGAAAATAAGCAGTTATATAGATTCATACATCCATTCTACTTTTTCCGGATATACGTCAGTCAATGTGAGGGACAAACATATTCACACGAAAAATGTGAACAGCTTTTACGTTTTGCTTCCCGTTTGGATGGTCAGTTACGATTATGAAAGAGCGGAGCATATCTTTGCGATGAACGGGCAAACAGGTAAGGTCGTCGGAAAGCCGCCGATCAGTTCAGGAAAAGTAGCGGCATGGTTTAGCGGAATAGCAGGCGGGACATTTCTTGCATTGAAGCTCGTCTCATTGATGATGGGAGGCGGATTTTGATGCGGGGATTTTTCGGGAAAGCGATCTTTGTTGTGCTGGCGGTTTTCATCATGATGCCTTTACTGGGGATCGAAGCGGCAAGAGCTTCTGAATCACAGCAGCATGTATATGACCATGCCCATCTATTATCAAAAACAGAAATCGAAAAACTTGAATCTCTCTCGGCAGAGCTAGGTGCAAAGAGAGACACTGATTTCATTATTATTACGACTAAAAGCACAAATGGTGAAGATATTGCCGATTATGCCGGCGATTTTTATGATCGTTACGGAAAAGGCAGTACAGCTATTTTAACGATTGATATGGCGGATAGAGAAGTATTCATCTCGGGCTACAAAAAAGCTGAAAAGTATTTGGACAACAGCAGGCTAAACAGCATCAGAAATACGATTTCATCTGATTTATCCAATGAAAATTATTTCAAAGCTTTTGAGGCATATATTCAGCTTTCCTATAAAGATATGGGCATAAAACCGGGAATCAATCCCGACAACATATTCTTCACATGGTGGTTTCAGCTGATTGCTGCCATCGCAGTCGGGGGAATTGCGGTTTCAATTATGCTTTATCAGGCGGGCGGCAAAGTAACGGTTAATGGGAATACATATATGGATCAGCGTACGTCTGATGTGATTGATCAATATGACACTTATATCAGAACGACTGTAACAAGAGAAAGAAAACCATCAAATGATAAAGACAGCGGCAGCGATGGCGGTGTGACGAAAGGCGGCACGTCATACAGTGGAAGCCGGGGCAGTTTCTAGTAGTAGAAAATAGAGAAGGGAAGAGGTAACATGTCGTTTTTCAGAAACCAATTAGCAAATGTAATAGAGTGGGAAGAATTTAGAGATGATATGATTTTTTATAAATGGAACAATCGTGAAATCAAAAAAGGGAGCCGTTTAATCATTCGTCCCGGACAGGATGCTGTCTTTTTGAACAATGGGCGGGTTGAAGGGGTTTTTCAAGATGATGGCGATTATGATATTGAATCAGAAATTATTCCATTCCTTTCAACGTTAAAGGGCTTTAAGTTTGGTTTTAACAGCGGCATGCGCGCCGAGGTGCTGTTTGTCAATACGAAGGAATTTACCGTAAGATGGGGAACAAAACAGGCGATAAATATTCCGGCAGCGGGAATGCCTGGCGGGATGCCCATTCGCGCAAACGGCACATTTAATTTCAAGGTGCAGGACTATATCAGCCTGATTGATAAAATCGCTGGCGTGAAGGATCAATATTATGTAGAGGATATTAAAACCCGTATCACTTCTATTCTGGACCAGCTTCTCATGAAGTGGATCACAAGAGAAGGGAAAGATATGTTTAATCTTCAAGCAAACGCTTTTGATATTGCTAAGGGAATTCAAGAGGACTTAGATATGCAATTAATAAGTGACGGGATGACGGTCACTGGTTTTCAAATCATGAGCTTTAATTATCCTCAAGAGGTTCAGGATATGATAACAAAGAACGCTTCCTACGGTATGGTTGGGGATGTGAACAGATACCAGCAAATATCGATGGCGGATGGAATGGCATCCGGAAAGATGAGCGGAGGCGGAGCGGCTTCGGATATGGCAGGAATGATGATGGGAATGAATATGGCCAATCAGATGATGAATCAAATGAATCAGAGTCAGCAGGCACAGTCATCAGGCCCACAGTCAACTGGCAGTGGAAGCAAACCGAATTTCTGTCCAAACTGCGGAACAAAAACGGGCGAAGCCAATTTTTGTCCGAATTGCGGCCAGAAGCTTGTATAAGAATCATACAGTGAAAAGTCCCGAGTGATCAGCACTCGGGACTTTTTTATTTAGGAGAATATGCGTTATCTATTGCTTGCTCCTGAACAGGCCATTTTCGAGCACCCGCTTGGACAATTCCCAGCAGCAATTGACGACGTTCCTTTATTGAATTGACGGCAATTTGAAATGTTTGCTTAGATAAAGCCGGTATGCCTGATTGGTGAAGCTTTGAGATGTCTGGTTCCGGCGGCGCTTGTTCTGCAGGATGGATATAGGCAGTATGAACGGTGTCCAGGTAGTTTTTGATACTCGAGCGCGCTTCTTTAATATGAAGCTGATTCGGCTGATATTGTTCAGGAATACCGTATTTGAAAATGGTTAGAGCCTCATCCAATACAGCAACAGCTATAATGGAGGATTCCTGATGCTGCGTGCTGTGGTAAAAATGAAGGATGGGGAAGGCGTTATGCTGAGCGGTCAGCTTTCCCAGCTCTGATGAGACGGCGACAAGAAGAAAATCAATGTCGTGAAAGTCTTTGCCATTCCATGCATTATGGACGATTTCTGTTCCGTCATGCCCTAGACTTAATACACTTTGGGCAAAGGAACGCTTTTGATTCACCGCACTCAAGACGGAAATCAAATACGTGACGGAAAAAGTGATGGTAAGCAGTCCTTGAGCTGTTTCAATAACCGTGACAAGCTTCCATAGGCCTCCGTTTGGTGCGAGATCGCCATTTCCTAAAGTAAACATGACATAGCCGGAAAAATAAATTCGGTCTGACCAGGAAGCCGGTTCTTTCGATTGAACTTCCACAAGTGAGTGAGGGTCGCTCGAGAAAATCAGCACCCATCCGCTCCAAAACAGACTGATCCATATCACTAACGTCAGGCATAACAGCAGTGGACCTGCCGTACTCAGAACCTTTGCGTGGTCTCCGCTGATTTTGCGGCAGCCTTTCCACAGCCAAGCAGACAGGCATCTTGTGATCGGGCCTGCGCCGCTCTCTAACCATAACGTGGTCCATAAAAAATCAATCATCCCCGCTGTCAATAATAAAAGGCCTGCAATGATATAACCCTCATTCATTTTGGTTGCCTCCCTTAAGCCAGCCTTCTTTTATTTTCTTTTCTATTTCCTTTTATCTTGAGTCTGAAACAATTGACCGAATGTTTGATTTTAGATGAAGTTAACCAACACTTACTCATTTATCGATATGAACAGAAAATCACAGATATTTTGACTTAATTCACACATTTTCCGTTCGTTTTCCCCTTGAATTAGTGATTTTCCTTTTGTTGAATAAAAAATTTTCAGAAATTTATATTGACTGAAAACGTTTTTGTAATTATGATAATATCAGATGTAACAAAAATGTCACTATCATATTACTACAATAGGACTATGAAGTGACTATAAGATAACAAAATAGCAAGGTTATGCTCAAAGAAATACTCATTGTTTTTTTAGCTAGAAATGAAATCGCTTCCAAGGAGGCTGGAATGCTAATAAGAAGGGAAGGTTATAAGGTTATTGGATAAAAACATAAAGAACTTTTTTCTGAAGCCTGATGACGAAATGTGAGGAAGGCAGCAGCCCTGGAATAAGTTTTTTGAAATACGCATTGATCGATTTTGAAAAAGACTGGGGGAAACAGTATGAATAAACAAGGCAATCAAATGTCATTTTTACGCACGATTATTTTAGTCTCTACTTTCGGCGGGCTTCTTTTTGGCTATGATACCGGTGTGCTCAATGGAGCTTTGCCGTATATGGGAGAGCCGGATCAGCTTAATCTCAATGCCTTCACAGAGGGCCTTGTCACCAGTTCACTTCTTTTTGGAGCCGCGCTGGGTGCTGTGTTTGGCGGCAGGATGTCTGATTTTAACGGCCGCCGCAAAAATATTTTATTCCTCGCTGTTATATTTTTTATTTCGACGATCGGGTGTACGTTTGCTCCGAATGTTACGGTCATGATCATTTCCCGTTTTGTGCTTGGTATTGCGGTAGGGGGTGCATCAGTAACAGTGCCTGCCTATTTAGCAGAGATGTCTCCTGTGGAAAGCAGGGGACGGATGGTGACGCAGAACGAATTGATGATTGTATCAGGACAGCTTTTGGCCTTTGTTTTTAATGCAATCCTTGGAACAACAATGGGAGACAACTCCCATGTGTGGAGGTTCATGCTGGTCATTGCGTCGCTTCCAGCCGTGTTCCTGTTTTTCGGGATGATCAGAATGCCCGAGAGTCCCCGCTGGCTTGTATCGAAAGGGAGAAAAGAAGATGCTTTGCGTGTATTGAAAAAAATCAGGGATGAAAAGCGGGCAGCAGCTGAGCTGCAAGAAATTGAATTCGCTTTCAAAAAAGAAGATCAGCTTGAAAAAGCAACGTTTAAAGATCTTTCAGTCCCATGGGTGCGCCGTATTGTGTTTATTGGATTAGGGATTGCGATTGTACAGCAAATTACAGGTGTTAATTCGATTATGTATTATGGGACTGAAATTCTAAGAAACTCTGGTTTCCAAACGGAAGCCGCTTTAATCGGAAACATTGCGAATGGCGTGATTTCAGTATTGGCAACATTCGTCGGAATCTGGCTGTTGGGAAGAGTGGGGCGCCGGCCGATGCTGATGACGGGCTTGATCGGTACGACAACAGCATTATTGCTGATCGGGATATTTTCACTTGTACTTCAAGGATCACCGGCACTTCCGTATGTGGTTCTGTCACTAACAGTTACATTCCTTGCTTTTCAGCAGGGGGCCATTTCACCAGTGACGTGGCTGATGCTTTCTGAGATTTTCCCGCTTCGCCTTCGCGGACTGGGAATGGGTGTCACGGTATTCTGTCTGTGGATGGTGAATTTTGCAGTCAGTTTCACTTTCCCGATATTGCTGGCCGCCATTGGGCTGTCCACAACGTTCTTTATCTTCGTTGGATTAGGCATTTGCTCTGTTCTGTTTGTGAAGAAGTTTTTACCGGAAACGAAAGGACTTTCGCTTGAGCAGCTGGAAGAAAACTTCCGCGCTTATGATCACGGCGGGGCCAATAAAGATTCTGGCGCTGAAGTGATTGGATAAAATAAAAAAGAATCCGCATACGAGCGCGGATTCTTTTTTATGCTGATTAGTTAGGTCTGACAAGGATTTTGACTTGGCTTTTCTCTTTAATAAGAGCCCCGAAGCCTTCCTCGATCAAATCATCTAACACGATTTTTTTCGTTACGAGTTTGTCGGCTGAGAAATAGCCTTCTTTCATTAATGACAATACAGCCGGGAAGATGTCGCGGTATCCGATAATTCCTTTTACTGTACGTTCCTTGATGACGATATCGTTCGGATGGATTTCAGCACCTTTTTCCCAAATGCTGACGATGACTGTTTCACCGGCAATTGTAGTGGACTGGATGGCTTGTCGCAACACCACCGGAACACCAGTGACTTCAAATGCTACGTCAACTCCGCCTCCTGTACGTTCTGCAATCTCAGCGACTACATCGTCTGTTTTAGATGGATCAACGATGATCGCGCCAAGCTCCTCAGCTTTTTGCTGGCGTTCAGGTGAAAGCTCAACAGCATAAATATCAGTAGCACCGGCAGCCTTCAGCGCTTCAATCACCAGAAGTCCGATCGGGCCGCAGCCGAATACAGCCGCTTTGTCGCCGGCTTTGAGTTTGCTTGAGCGGACAGCATATAGAGCGACTGCTGAAGGTTCAACAAGCGCACCTTGTTCGTATGATAATTCCTCAGGAAGTTTGAACAAAAGCTCTTCATCTACAGAGACGTATTCAGAGAAACCGCCGCCTCCGCCGGCTAAGCCGAGGAATCCCATTTGTTCATCAAGGTTGTAAGCGCCCTGGTGGCCGTGTGTAGCAAAAATCGGTTCAACTACGACGCGGTCTCCAACTTTATAATTTTCAACGCCTTCTCCGACTTCGACAACTTCACCGGAGAATTCATGCCCCATTGTGACAGGTGCTGTTTCATTTGTTAATGGGTGCGGTTTGTCAACCGGAATAAAGATCGGTCCGCCGAGATATTCGTGTAAATCACTCCCGCAGATGCCGCACCATTTGACTTTGATCTTTACTTTTCCCGGCTCCGTTTTTGGCTCTTCAATATTTTCAATACGGATATCCTTTTGGTTATGCCATCTTGCTGCCTTCATGGATTACCACTCCTATAACTTTTGATGTGAGTAATTCCGCACCGGTCAATATGAACTGTTCACAAAATCGCCATTTTTAAAACCAAAAAAGAAATGAAATTTTTATATAATATAATCTACGTTTTTTGAAAAAAGAAACTTTGAAGAAAAAAGAGTCTCGCACACTCTTTTTTCTTTATATGAGAGCATCAATCGTTTACATAGCTATGAATTTGGTTTGAACAATACGGTAATGGTTCGTTCATATTGAATGCGACAACTACTCTATTAATAATTATAACGCTAATACCGCTATTATAATAGGATAATCTTCCATGGTTTATTTTAGCAGAGGTAACTTTTTTGACTTTGTAACATTACTGTAAGGATATTGAAATAAAAAATAGCTGGTTGATCGTGTATAATCTTCCTAGATGTTAACAAACAGGGGGACGAAATGTTGAAGAAAGTCATTTTAGCCGCTTTTATCTTAGTAGGAAGTACTTTGGGAGCTTTTAGTTTTTCATCAGATGCCAGTGCGAAACATGTGAACGGAAATATTACTTGGTATAATGGAGTCGGGAAAAAAGGCTCTTCAGGTAAGAAACTTGGACATTGGGATTGTGCGACCAAAATCGGATTTGATGTTCCTAGAAACGGGACAAAAATCAGAGCTTATGCAAAAGCGAAGCCTAAAAAGGTGATTACGGTTTATAAAAATGATGTTGGCAGAATGCCTAATGCGGTGCTTGATGTAAGCCCTAAAGCGTTTAAAGCGCTTGGATATCCATTAAGCAAAGGTAAGGTAGCGGGGCATTACAGCTATTAATTTACATATATAATCTGTAAAGCAAGAAGTCACATTCTTGCTTTTTCTATTGGTGGAGATAAAAGATGAAAAAAAGTATCATATTATTGTTAGCAGTGATAATAGCGGCAGCTGCCGCGGGGGTTGCGTTTTATGTTGCAAAGGATAAAGGCCATCAGAAGGCTGCTGATGTGACAGTCAATACCGAAAGCGGTGATGAGCTGCTGGTTTCCATTACAGATACGGATCTGCTGACAAAGTATTATGAAAATGACAAGGTGATCCATGAGGAGAAGCTGACCAGCTATCCGGCATTTGCCTTGGATCAAAAACAGCAGGTGCTCTATTATACGGGCAATAATGATCAGAATGAAATGAGGCTTTTTAGGCTGGATCTAAAGTCTAATAAAAAGACGATGCTTTATAAAGGCGCGGAGAGTGCGGACAGTTTGTTTTTATCAAAGGACCGTTCAACCATCTATTTCCGTTTAGGAAAAGCGGACGAAAGCAATTTCCGGATCGCCGCTTTTGATCTGAAAGCGAAGAAGTACAAAAACATTTATCCTGACGCTAATGATCAGGATGACACCGTCAGCAGCTTCTTTTATAACCCAAAAAACGATTCATTTGCATTGCTTCATTATTCTGTAGAAGAAGACTACAAGAAAACAGATGAAGCAAATGAAAAGGGCATGGACCCTGAACCAACAACGATTCATTTTGCGGAAGGCCGTCAAAATAAATTTAATGAGCTTAAAAGCTTAAACCAATTTATCAGCGATATTGCTGTTTCTGATGATGATAAACGTATTTTATTTACATCATATACGCAGAAAGGGACGGAGCAAACCGCTGCTATTCAGATGCTCAATGCGGATACGAAAAAGTATGAAAGCATCATCACAAATCAAAAATCATTTAAGCTGTTAATTGACGCACAGCCTCAGTTCTCTAAGGATGGAAAGAATATTTATTTTCTTGCCGAAGCCAAGGGGGCTAAAAAGCTGAAGGACGAAACAGGGCGTGAAGCTAAGGTGCGGACGATTTATTCCTATAACCTTGAAAATAAGACCTTCAAAAAAGTATGGGAAAATCCGAACGGCATCATTAACAGCTTTTCTGTGATCAACTAATGAAAACCACTCGGCTTAGGCTGAGTGGTTTTTTAATGGACGAGGTGCAGGGCTAATGATCCGAGCCATTTTAAAAAATGGATTAGAGGTATCGACAAAAACAGAAGTTCAACATAAGAGTTCATTGCAAGGTTCAGCTTTTTGAAGGCAGCTCTTTTTTGCAGGTCTTTTTGCTGCTGGTTTGAGATCACGTTATCACTCCTTTTGTATCCATATTATACCATCAAGGTAAACAAAAAAGCCCTAAACGTTTACAGTTTTGGGCTTCTTTCCTTTTGGCCTCTTGCCATGAGAGGCTTTATTCTGAAATATAGAATTTTGTCTCCGTTCGAGGTTTGTTTGCTTGCAGGAGACTGCGTTTGTTATAGGGAAGAACTAGCTTGTTTTTGTTTGGCTGTTGTTTTGGAGATTCACTAATGAACGGATGCCGTCGACCATTTTACTTCCGCACAAAGGGCACAATGGCGTATCACTGCTGGCGAAGTTCTTTCTGGTCCAGCCGTTACAGTCTTCTTTTGTGCATTCCCAAGTACTCACATCTTCTTTTGGCAGCGGTTCTTGATTACGTTTGTTATAGTAAGACATAAAGTCACTTCTTCCCTCATGTATTTTACTGCACATTTCTTATTGTCTCATACTTTTCCCTAATCTCCTAATTCCTTTTTCTTTATGACTTTCCAGTCAGCCCATCTAAAAAGGAGAGGAGTGTGCTGTTAAAAGCGCCGGGCTCTTCTAAAAACGGGCAATGGCTGCTTTTAGAAAAGGTGACGAGTGTCGAGTTTGGAATGTGGCTGTGCAAGTGTTCCCCAGCTGCGGTAGAGAAAAATTTCCGGTCTTCCCCGAAGCACAGCAATGTCGGCACACTAATGTTTTGAAGAGTGCCGCGGTAATCAGCAGCCGTTTGGTTAAATAAAATCGTGCTTGAAATGGCGGCAGGCTGTTTGAGGATTTCTGCCAGCATCCATTCTGTTTCTGTTTCGGCAGGCGGCTCTGCGAACATATTCTGGATGAAGCTTTCGTAGAATGGCAGCGGGTCAGCCTGAATGGCGTACATCGCTGTTTTTAAACCGTCAAAATCAAACGGGCCGTGTTCCCAGCCCTCCCATTGATAGTCGGAAGCAGATTGATCAATGATGACAGCAGCTTGTATGTTATCATTCCCAAATTGATGGAGATAATCCCATACGACAAAGGCCCCCATTGACCAGCCGGCAAGAACGACATGATCAAGCTCCATTGCGTTTAGAAATTCCCTTACGTCACGGGCGTATTGGGAAATGGTGTGTCCATGAAGCACTTTGTCAGATTCGCCGTGTCCTCTAAGATCAAGACGAATACATTGATAATTGGCAGAAAGCGCCGAAAATTGTTTGTGGAAAAATTGTCCGCTCATCAGCACCCCATGTATAAACAGGATCGGTGTCCCGCTCCCATGTGTTTCATAGTAAAGGCGTGTCTGATCTTCTAATGTGATGTATGGCATATTTCTCCTCCCTTAGTTTCCGTCATGAGTATGACTGGCTGCACCATTTCATTGTATACATCAATGAAAGTATGACATGTTTGTTTTGCCTGATGCTGAAAATGAATTGTCCAGAATAGAAACAACAGTAAAACGGTGTTTGTATTGAGTGTTGTGAAGCTGCCGATGTTTGATTTAATATCGCTGCTCAAATCATAAAAGCGCTGAAAATCAAACTCTCTTTTATTCACAATATATGCAGAGGAAATGAGTATTAATATCTGATCGTGTGAAACTTTTCATTTTCATTCAGCATAAATGGAAATGTTTTGTGTAGATGGTGTTCAGAAAAAAAGTAGCTCCTTTTGCAGTTTTTACGTAATACGATAAATTGAGGAAAAGGTTTCATAAAGAAAAAACTTGCCTGCTAGAGGCAAGTTTGTCGGGTTATTTGTTGGGATCAGTTATATCCATCGGTCTCATCATGTCGTAGTCCTCATGCTCAAGAATATGGCAGTGCCATACGTATCGTCCGCTGTACGGCCCGAATGTCGCCGCGATTCTCAGGACTTCACCCGCATGCGCTTGAATGGTGTCTTTCCATCCCTTTTCACTTGGCGGCGGCGGGATAGCCGGACCCGTATAGGACAATTCCCCGCTTTCTTGATAACGGGCGATATCAAACGGACGCCGGTCTAATACACGGAAGGAGACCAGATGCAGGTGAATCGGATGTGTTCCGCGTGTCGGGTTGATAATGGACCATATTTCAGTTGTGCCGGCTTTTGGTGCTTCTGTGACAGGATCGTGCCAGCGTTTGTTATTAAGCAGAAGGACAGGTCTGCCGTATTCGTCCTGGGTTCCTGCCAGTTTTAGTGTTCTGATGTTTTGTATTCTTTCATGCTGTACGGAAGGGTATGAGGCGAGGTACTTCGGCTTTCTGCTTTCGTCTTGTTGCGCTAATGGTTTTGTGACTCTGAATTGCATGATATTCGCATCTGTTTCAGGATTGACGTCACCGCCGCAGCCCGCGCTGTTTGCCAAAATGATCGATTCTCCTTCATACGCTGTGAAGTCAATGATGATATCGTAACGTTCAGCAGGCGCAAGACTGAAAGAATTCAATTTAACAGATCGCGGCAGGAGCCCTCCATCTGAACCGACCTGAATAAACTCTCCGCCATTATCGAGTGACAGATTATAGGTTCTTGTGTTGGAGGCGTTGATGACACGGAATCGGTATTTCCTCGGCTCGACTTCCAAGTATGGCCATACCTTCCCGTTGACGAGTATGGTTTCTCCGCAAAAAGCCGGAACGATTGAAGGATTAGGCAGTGACGGAGAAGGGTTTTCCGGTGCGCTCGGATAAAACAAAGAACCGTCCTCATTGATCGTGCGGTCTGTGATAAGAAGCGGCACATCGTATTCGCCTGAAGGCAGTTTTAAGCGTTTTTCCTTTGGATCATGAATGATATAAGCGCCGACAAGTCCGGCATAGACATTTAGCCTGGTGAGCGCCATGGCGTGATCGTGATACCACAATATAGCCCCGCGCTGCTGATTAGGATAATGATAAACCTCTCTTTTGAAATAAGGTCCTGTTTGTTCAAAGTCTTTGGAAAACCAAGCCTCCGGATACCCGTCGCTGTCATCTGGCGTGACGCCGCCATGTAAATGAACAACAGTCTTTACTTCGGGTTCTTCATGCTGGCTGTCACTGTGATGAATGGTGTGATCAACCGGAAGGAAATGCGTGGAAGGAAGATTATTCATCCATTTCACATATACATTTTCATTTCTTTTAACCTCAATGGTAGGGCCCGGAAATAAGCCGTTGTAGCCCCACAGGCGGGTCGGAAGGAGATCGCGGTGAAGCTGATGAGTGCATTCCTCCATGGTGACTTCGTAGTATGTTTTTTCTTTTGATTGCTGCACTGGCTTTAGTGTATCTGGGATTGGGAGAGCATCCACAAATTTTTCAAGTGTCATTTTCATCTGTCCTTATCTAAATTTTCCAAATTGGTATTATAGTTAATGACAATAAGAACGTGATGGTTACAAAAAATCTTCGTGCTGAAGACTGCCTAATGAAGAAAATAACAAAATCCTAAACGGCAGGCCGTTTAGGATTTGATCAGCGTTAAGGCAGGATATCGGGCTGCTGCTGTGTGACTGGCTTTGCAGCTACTTTCTCGCCCACCTTGCGTTTTCTGAACACAAGGTAAGAAATCAGAACGATTCCCGTGATGACACCTGTCAGCAGAAGCTCATCTCGCATGGAATCAATAAATGCCATAGACACTAAAATCCCGCAGATGGCGATGATGGTCAAGTAAGTGAGGAAAGGGAAAAGCCACATTTTGATTTTCAAAGCTTCCGGGTTTGTTTTTTCGAGTTTTTTCCGCATTCTCAGCTGGGAAACAGCGATGACAAGGTAGACGAGCAAAGCGATTGCGCCTGATGAGTTGACTAAAAATAGAAAGACAGTATCCGGTGAGAAATAGTTCATTACGACCGCGATATAAGAGAAAAATGTTCCGGCTACAATAGCTTGTACGGGAACGCCTTTTTTGCTCAATTTCATAAAACGGCGCGGCGCCTCGTTTCTTTCTGCAAGTGAATATAGCATTCTGGATGTGGTGTACAAACCTGAATTCAGGCAAGAGAGTACGGCTGTGAGAACGATAAAGTTCATGATCTGTGCGGCTGCCGGCACTCCTATATGCTCAAGTACAGCGACGAAAGGGCTTTCTAAAATATTTGCTGAATTCCATGGCAAGAGCGCCACAACAACGGCGATTGAGCCCACGTAAAAGACGATGATGCGCCATACAACGGATCTGGTTGCTTTTGTCACAGATTCGATCGGGTTGGATGTTTCTCCTGCTGCAATGGCAACGATTTCAGTTCCCATAAAAGAGAAGATGACAACGACAATGCCGAGCAGTACAGTGCTGATGCCTTCCGGGAAAAACCCGCCTTTGCCTGTAATATTCGAAAAGCCGACTGGCTCACTGCCCGGTGCAAAGCCAAAAATAAAGGCAAAACCAACGATTAGAAAAGCAATGATGGTCACAACTTTAATGAGGGAGAACCAATACTCAAACTCACCGAAAGACTTAACGGAGTAGACGTTTGTCAGGGTGAGCACAATCGTCAAAATCAAACTTGTCAGCCAGAGCGGAATATCATGGAACCAGTATTGAATAATGCCAGCGCCGGCAATGGCTTCGATCGCGATAACGATCACCCAGAAAAACCAGTACAGCCAGCCGATTGTAAATCCTGCCCATGGTCCGATGGCGTCGTGAGCGTATTGAGAAAACGATCCGCTCGTCGGGTTTACGGCAGACATCTCACCGAGCATTCTCATAATAAAAATCACCAATAATCCGGCCAACGCGTAAGAAACAATCGCACCGGGACCGGTCGAGTGAATCACTGAACCGCTGCCTACAAATAGCCCGGCACCGATGACGCCGGCGATCGAAATCATTGTCATATGGCGCGTCTTTAATTCTTTTTTTAATCCTGGTTGAGACTGGTTCATAAGTTACCTCCTTTAAGAATGAAATCATTACTGAATATTATGATAATTGAAACTCTATCATAAATATACAGTTTGTCGAAAATTCATGTGAGAAAATATAACGTTTTATTTCAAATTTGTAGTTATTTGTTTGCGCTTTCATAAAATATTGGAATGAATATTTCGTTTATAATTCACTTTTGCAAGTTTGTTTGATATTTCCAATTCTAAGGATCGCTAATGTGTAGATTTTCATTAGGTTTAAAGGGCTTTTTAGAGTCACAATAAATTGGATTAGAGAAAAAGTGTTCCATCATCACTATTTTTCTGTGGCAGGTGAATCATGTTTCTGTAGACCCACTGCGGTTCAGCTTTGTATGATAATCATAGGAAAACGTGAGTGGAGAGGAGGTTTTTGTATGGAGAGGTATGATGAATTGAAAAAAGGCGAATCCGGGGCGCTGGTCAGTATTGCCGCGTATCTTGTCCTTTCTGCGATTAAACTGATCATCGGTTATTTTTTTCACTCGGAAGCACTTACGGCAGACGGGTTAAATAACACAACTGACATTATTGCTTCTGTTGCTGTTCTGATCGGCCTGCGCATCTCTCAAAAACCTCCTGACGAAGATCATCCATACGGCCACTTTCGGGCGGAAACGATTGCATCGCTTATCGCATCCTTTATTATGATGGTTGTCGGTTTGCAAGTGCTGTTCAATGCCGGAGAATCTATTTTTTCTGCTAAGCAAGAGACGCCGGATATGATCGCGGCTTGGACGGCAGCAGGCGGGGCAGTACTGATGCTGATCGTTTACCAGTACAATAAAAGGCTGGCCAAGAAGGTAAAGAGCCAGGCGCTCCTTGCTGCGGCTGCTGATAATAAATCAGATGCGTTCGTCAGTATCGGCACGTTTATCGGCATTGTGTCTGCTCAATTCCATCTGGCTTGGATTGATACGGTCACTGCGTTTGTGATCGGTCTTCTCATTTGCAAGACCGCATGGGATATTTTTAAAGAGTCATCTCACTCTTTGACAGATGGATTCGATACAAAGGACATTTCAGCTTATAAACAGACGATTGAAAAAATCTCCGGTGTGAGCCGTTTAAAAGACATAAAAGCAAGATACTTGGGCAGTACGGTTCATGTTGATGTAGTGGTTGAGGTATCAGCAGATTTAAATATTACGGAAAGCCACGATATAGCCAATGAAATTGAGCGGAGGATGAAGGAGGAGCATGCGATTGACTATTCACATGTTCATATGGAGCCTTTGGAACAAAAATAATGGAGCTTCCTGTCACAGGAAGCTTTTTTGCGTGATTTCTTCTGCTTGGGTTGGAAACAATTTGCTAGAATCGTTTTTTTATACAAATCTCTTTTTGTGGTAAAGTTAGGTTACGATATGATGAATTTTGTAGATAAATAGGAGGAAAAGAATGGCATATCAAGAAGACCTGCATCCTTTGCTGGGGAAAGCAGTTGAACATATTAATAGAGTAATGGTTGGAAAACGAGACATCGCCATACTCAGCTTGGCAGCCCTTCTTGCCAAAGGGCATGTGCTGCTTGAGGATGTACCCGGAGTCGGAAAAACGATGATGGTCCGCGCGCTGGCGAAGTCAATTAGTGCCGATTTCAAAAGAATCCAATTCACTCCGGATTTGCTGCCATCTGATGTAACAGGGGTATCTATCTATAATGCAAAAACGATGGAATTTGAATATCGTCCCGGTCCGATTATGGGAAATATCGTGCTGGCCGATGAAATCAACCGTACTTCTCCGAAGACACAGTCGGCTTTGCTTGAAGCGATGGAAGAGGGAAGCGTAACGGTAGATGGCCATACGATGCCGCTTGCCGCTCCGTTTTTTGTGATGGCAACGCAAAACCCGGTCGAATATGAAGGGACCTATCCTTTGCCGGAAGCCCAGCTTGACCGTTTTTTATTCAAACTTCGGATGGGTTATCCGTCCTTTAATGAAGAGCTTGATGTCTTATCTCTTCAGGAAAAAAGCCATCCGATTGAGACGCTTGAGCCGGTTATTACTAGAGAAGATTTCATCCGTTTGCAGCGGGAAGTGCAAAATGTCCGTGCCGATGACAGTATTAAAGAATATATCGTTGAAATCGTGCAGAAAACGAGACAGAATCCCTCTGTTCAATTAGGTGTCAGTCCGCGCGGCTCAATCGCTCTCATGAAAGCGGCACAGGCCTACGCGCTGCTGCATCATCGCGACTATGTCATCCCGGATGATATTCAATATTTAGCTCCTTTCACGCTGCCGCACCGGATGATGCTTCATCCTGAGGCGAAATTTGAAGGGATTCAGGCAGAAGCGATCGTAGGGGAGATCATGTCAGCTGTGAAGGTGCCGGTTCAAAGGTCGTCGGTCCGCTGATGAATAAGAATTGGCAATGGCTTGTATATGGTTGGAAGCTGATAATATTAACTTTATTGACGGCTGCTGTTTTTTCTTATGCGATGTTTCAGGGCGGCTTTGTCAGCTGGTTTTTGTTTTACGCGTTTTTCCCTTTTGTCTTGTATGCCGGGCTGCTGGCATTGTATCCGCTCCGCTCATTTCAGGCTTCACGGCAGATGGATAAAACACAATTGCATGCGGGGGACAGGCTGGGCGTGACGATTACGCTGAGACGGAAGCTGCCGTTTCCCCTGATGTATATGGTGATTGAAGATTGCCTGCCAGAAGGAATTGAGTCCTTGAAGCGAGACGAAGCCGCGGCCAAACGGCTCGTTTTTCCTTGGTTTAAACGGAGTATGACGCTGTCGTATGAATTAGCTCGGGTACCGCGCGGAGAGCATCACTTTCATGCTGTCAGGGTGCGAACCGGAGATGTTCTTGGATTGATTGAAAAAACAGCATTTTTTGAGCTGGGGGATATCCTGTTTGTTTATCCATCCTTTCAGCGTTTTTCCTATCAGGTGAATGAGAGGCATCAGGAAGACGGTGTAAGCGGTTCTTCTCCTATTCATCAGCACCATTCCTCAGTCGCAGCAAGTGTGCGGAATTATCAGCCGGGAGACCGGTTTGCTGCATTAGATTGGAAGACTTCTGCACGGCGGAGCCAGCTGATGACGAAGGAATTTGAACCTTCCCGAAGTAAAAATCTGTTTCTTCTGATGGACCGTTTTCCCTCTGAAGCATTCGAAGAGGTCGTTTCAGCGACTGCTTCGATCCTTTATTCTGTTTTAAAAAACGGAGCGGGCGCAGGATTGGCTTCCGTCGGAAAGGAAAAAAACATTTTCCCCATTCAGGAAGGGGATCAGCATTTTAAGCACATGCTTCGGCATTTAGCAGTGGTTCATTGTGATGCGGCTGACCCGATAAGCCGATATGTACGGGAGGAGCTGGGAAAGCCATCTGTTCGCCAAGCCGATCAAGTGGTCGTCACGGGACAGGTAACGGAAGATCTGCTGCACCTCGCAGAAATCGGAGGCGGCCGGGTTACGGTGATACTGGCAAAAGAGAAAGATGCTGAGCTTTCTCAAGCTGAAAATATCGTGATTGAACGCATGATGAAACGCCAAATCAGAGTTCAGGTCATGATGGGCGGACGAGTTTCGCGTGTTGTTTAGAAAGAGAGGTGACGGGTTCACATGCCGCACGATGATCAGAAGGGAAGCCGTTTGAGCTTGCTGTTATTTTATTTTCTGGCTTTTTTATTGCTGTGGGAGTGGCTCAGGCCGCTCAACAGTTTTACTGAAACGAAACATACGGGCTTTTTTATTGTCTTTATCGGCTTGACGTTTCTGCTGACTTTTTTCCGGATGAGGTGGTTTGTCACCGTTCCTTTTTGTATCTTATTTACATTGCTCTCGATACACATCCTGTTTTATCAAGGATCTATATTCGACTTGAGCTGGGTCAGCTCTTTTTTGCAGGATGTCTATCTGAATATCACGCTGATTCAATCAGGGCAATGGAATGACATGATTCCTTCTTTTCGGACCCTGCTGTTTTTTGTGCTGCTGTGGCTGCTGGTCTATCTTCTGCATTATTGGGTGATTTACCAGAGAAGAATTTTGTTTTTCTTTATGATGACAGTAGCGTATATTACGATTCTTGATACCTTTACGCCATATGATGCCACTTTTGCCGTCATCCGTATCGTGCTGATCGGCTTCTTTATGCTGGGCCTTTTATACTTAGAACGCATTAAGCTGATGGAAAGAATCACACTGCCAAAAACATCTGTCCTGAAATGGTTTCTTCCTTTATCTTTATTGGTTTTGGCTGCAGTGGGATTCGGACTCGCCGCTCCAAAATCAGATCCGGCCTGGCCTGATCCGGTGCCTTTTCTTAAAAAAATCACTCATCAAGACCGCGTGTCTGCAGGGGAAAGCAAAATCGGATACGGGAATCATGATGAATCACTCGGCGGCCCGTTCCAGCAGGATGCTACACCTGTTTTTACATGGCAGGGAAAAGAGCGGACGTATTTCCGTGTGGAAACAAAGGATACGTATACCGGGAAAGGCTGGGTTGAAACAGACACAGGCATGTCATATCAGCTTAGCGGAGGAAAAGTGGAAAATCTGTGGTTTGACCATAAAGTGGCAACAGAGCGCCGCACAGTCCGTGTAAAGGTTGATAAGCACTATGGGTACAACCATTTGATGTATCCGATTGGTGCGGTCACCATTCAGCCAAAGCAGGCTGTCTCACTTGAAATGAACGGCAACACGGAGCAAATTTCTCCGATCAGTGAACAAGCCGGTGAAATCAGAAATATGGGGAATTATAAAGTAGCGTACAATTCCCCGGTCTATAAGCTGGATGAACTGAGAAAGGTAAAAGTGAGAAAAAACAGTGAGGAGTACACATTCAGCGATCGCTACATGCAGCTTCCAGATTCACTGCCAGAGCGGGTGAGAACCCTTGCGATCAAACTGACTCAGGATCACGACAATATGTTTGATAAGGTGAAAGCGGTTGAGGACTATTTAGGGTCAAATGCGTTCACATATGAAACAGAAAAAGTGACCATTCCTAAGAATGATGAGGATTATGTCGATCAATTTCTGTTTGAAACGAAAATGGGTTATTGTGATAACTTTTCTTCCGCCATGGTGGTGCTCTTGCGCTCGGCCGGTATTCCGGCCCGCTGGGTAAAGGGTTATACGTCCGGCGAATACAAAGAAGCAGGAAACAAAAATGGCAGCATCTACGAAGTGACAAATAACAATGCCCATTCCTGGGTAGAGGTGTATTTCCCGGAACAGGGCTGGGTTACATTTGAGCCGACTAAAGGGTTTACAAATCCGGCTCAATTTACTTCTTCTGAAACAAAGGACTCCGGCAGCGATAACAGCAGCTCGCCGAAGAAAACAAAAGAGAAACAGAAAGAAGAGAAAAAACAGCCGCAAAAAGAGGTAAAGCCAAAGGAAAAACGGGAGCCAGCTGTTTCTAAAAAGCCGTCCGCTTCGCATACAAATGCCGGTGCAGGCTGGTATGCTGCGCTTGTGGTTCTTGCAGTCCTCCTGGTGGCAGCGGTATTGCTGTATGCTTTCCGTTCGTTATGGATTCCTGTTTTCGCTGTGAGGAAATTGAAGCGGCGCAGCGATCAGCACGCGTTTTTTGAGGCATATGGCGCACTGCTGAAACAACTGAAGAGAAAAGGACTGCCGAAACGAGACAGTGAAACGCTGCGTGATTATGCGAAACGAATCGATGAAAAATACGACATAGAAGACATGTCAAAGCTGATATTAAGCTATGAAAGGGCGCTTTACAGAAATGAAGATTCTTCGGCGCTATGGAATGATTCGAGAGAGTTATGGGAAAATTTAATTAAAAGAAGATGGTCTTGACCACTTATCGACGTGTTGTTAGAATTAGTGAATATTATCGGAGTCTGGGAGCGAGTTGGCCTGACTCCGGCAAACGGCCTTGCCAAAGAGGGCGGAGCGAGCTTCATATCTGTCCTCGTTTTTTTCTGTGTCAAAAAACTTAGAGGAGATTAGGTGACAACCATGACAAAGTTAGTGAATGAAATGATTCTTGTCCTTGATTTCGGCAGTCAGTATAACCAGCTGATTACACGCCGTATCCGTGAATTCGGTGTATACAGCGAGCTGCATCCACATACATTGACGGCTGAAGAAATTAAAAAAATGAATCCAAAAGGAATTATTTTATCCGGCGGTCCAAACAGTGTGTATGATGAAAACTCTTTCCGCTGTGACGAGAAAATCTTCGAGCTTGATATTCCTGTATTGGGAATTTGCTACGGCATGCAGCTGATGACTCATTACCTTGGCGGTAAAGTTGAAGCGGCAAGCCAGCGTGAATACGGAAAAGCAAACATCCACATCGAAGGCACACCTGATTTGTTCAGAGATCTTCCGAATGAACAAGTGGTTTGGATGAGCCACGGCGATTTGGTTGTAGAAGTTCCTGAAGGCTTCACTGTTGACGCGACAAGCCATCACTGCCCGAACTCAGCAATGAGCAAAGCAGACAAAAAATGGTACGGCGTTCAGTTCCACCCGGAAGTGCGCCACTCTGAATACGGCAATGATCTTCTGAAAAACTTTGTATTCGGTGTTTGCGAATGCGAAGGCGAATGGTCAATGGAGAACTTTATCGAAATCGAAATGCAAAAAATCCGTGAAACAGTCGGAGACAAACAGGTTCTTTGCGCGCTAAGCGGCGGCGTTGATTCCTCTGTTGTTGCTGTTTTGATTCATAAAGCGATCGGCGACCAGCTGACTTGTATCTTTGTAGATCATGGTCTTCTCCGTAAAGGCGAAGCTGAGGGTGTTATGAAAACATTCAGCGAAGGCTTTAACATGAACGTGATTAAAGTAGACGCACAAGATCGATTCTTAGATAAACTAAAAGGCGTTTCTGATCCTGAGCAAAAACGCAAAATCATCGGTAATGAATTCATTTACGTATTCGATGATGAAGCGGACAAGCTCAAAGGCATCGACTACCTTGCACAAGGTACGCTTTACACAGATATCATCGAGAGCGGTACCGCAACGGCGCAAACGATCAAATCTCACCACAATGTCGGCGGGCTTCCTGAAGACATGCAGTTTGAGCTGATCGAGCCGTTAAACACGCTCTTCAAAGACGAAGTGCGCGCGCTTGGCACAGAGCTCGGCATTCCGGATGAAATCGTGTGGCGCCAGCCGTTCCCAGGACCGGGACTCGGAATCCGCGTTCTTGGCGAAGTAACAGAAGAAAAACTAGAAATCGTTCGTGAATCAGATGCAATCTTGCGTGAAGAAATTGCAAATCACGGCTTAGAGCGTGATATCTGGCAATACTTCACGGTTCTTCCTGACATCCGCAGCGTTGGTGTTATGGGTGACGCAAGAACATATGATTACACAATCGGAATCCGCGCCGTTACATCAATCGACGGCATGACATCTGACTGGGCGCGTATCCCGTGGGATGTGCTTGAAGTCATTTCGACACGTATCGTAAACGAAGTGAAGCACATTAACCGCGTGGTGTACGATATTACAAGCAAGCCGCCTGCGACGATTGAGTGGGAATAAGTAACAATGAATGGAAACCATCTTTTTGGCAGTTTTGCCAGAAAGATGGTTTTATTTGTTTATTACGAACAAAATCGGATTTTGCGTGACTATTGTTCGCTTTTCATATTGTCATTTCAAATTGAACTTGGTACAATAGACACAGAAATCAAATAAGATGAATTCGTATAATCGCGGGGATATGGCTCGCAAGTTTCTACCAAGCTACCGTAAATGGCTTGACTACGTAAACATTTCTTTCGTTTGATATAAATAAAACACGTTTATTTATTCGAACTGAAATCCGTCTGTAGTCAAGCGTCCCAAAATTATTGGGGCGTTTTTTATTTGGCGATTTCAGGGCAGGATAAATAGCAAAGAGTGAAGGGAGTCAAATAGCTTGAAAAAGTATTTTCAGTTTGATGAGCTGGGCACCAGCTATCGCAATGAAATCATTGGCGGATTAACGACTTTTTTGTCTATGGCATATATTTTGTTCGTCAATCCGATTACGCTTGCTTTGGAGAGCGTGAAAGATTTTCCGGAGGCGCTGAGAATTGACCAGGGTGCGGTCTTTACGGCGACAGCGCTGGCGTCTGCAGCAGGCTGTATCTTAATGGGATTAATAGCGAGATATCCGATCGCCATCGCGCCCGGTATGGGGCTGAACGCGTTTTTTGCGTTTTCTGTTGTCCTTGGTATGGGCATTTCATGGCAGGCAGCTTTGTCTGGTGTTTTTATTTCAGGTCTTATTTTCGTTGCTCTTTCTTTAACAGGTTTTCGTGAAAAAATCATCAACGCCATTCCGCCTGAGCTGAAATTGGCAGTCGGTGCGGGGATCGGCCTGTTTATTACATTTGTTGGCCTACAAGGATCAGGAATCATTACTGCAAACCCTTCTACGCTCGTCACGATCGGAAACATTCACAGCGGTCCTGTGCTGTTAACCATTTTCGGTGTGATTGTAACAGTTATTTTAATGGTGCTTCGCGTGAACGCAGGCGTGTTTATCGGGATGCTGTTAACAGCGGTTGCCGGCATGATTTTCGGTTTGGTCCCGGTTCCGACTCAAATCATCGGAAGTGTGCCGAGCCTTGCGCCGACTTTCGGACAAGCGTGGATTCACCTTCCTGATATTTTCTCCGTACAAATGCTGATCGTTATTTTAACATTCTTGTTTGTCGGATTTTTTGATACAGCTGGTACACTTGTTGCTGTGGCAACACAAGCTGGTTTAATGAAGGAAAACAAATTGCCGCGTGCGGGGCGTGCGCTTTTAGCTGATTCATCTTCTATTGTGATCGGTGCCGTGCTTGGTACGTCTACAACAACTTCTTACGTGGAATCAAGCTCAGGTGTCGCTGCGGGTGCCCGTTCAGGATTTGCCGCAATTGTAACAGGGATTCTCTTTTTACTGGCTACGTTTTTCTCGCCGCTCCTATCGGTCGTCACGTCAAATGTAACAGCGCCGGCGCTTATTATTGTTGGTGCATTGATGGTGGCGCCGCTTGGCAAAATCGCTTGGGATAAGTTCGAGGTGGCCGTTCCTGCTTTCCTTACCATGATCATGATGCCGTTAACGTACAGCATTGCAACTGGTATTGCCATCGGATTTATTTTCTATCCGATTACGATGGTGTGCAAAGGAAAAGCCAAAGAGGTTCATCCAATCATGTACGGGCTGTTTGTTGTATTTGTCCTGTACTTTATCTTCTTAAAATAAGGAATGAAAAACCAGCTGCCGGTGCAGCTGGTTTTTTTGTTGCAAAAGATAAAACCATTTCATACGATATACCGTCATGTAGATGTGAAGCCATGCTTTACTTAAATGGAAATGACTTGACTGTTCAGGAAGGCTTCGGTACCTTATATAAGTGTTTTATTTTCTTGCTGAATGGTATTCCGCCGTATTTTTTTGATAGGAGTTGCTGACATGACGGAAGAAAGAAAAGAAACGTTTGAAGAAGAAATTAACCAGAGTGAAAGAATAGATGCAGATGAAGAACCGCTATCGAGAATGTCCAGAAAGGCGAGCCGCCAAAGCAAGCAGAAGCAAAAACAAAAGCAGAAACCGCGCCAGGGACGCGGTGAATCGGCTGTTAAAGACAAGCTTGCGTCTGTATGGGCAGCCATCAACAGATACTGCGGTTTTGCATTCTCGATTTTAAAATCACCGGCGAAAACCGTCATAGCGGATGGTTTTTCTCATTATAAGTACGGTCTGATTTCAATGCTTATATTCAGTGTGATCTTTTCAATTGGGAACTGGTTTCAGTTAAAGGCGAGCTGGAACCGGCCGCTCGGTTTCGGAGAACGCCATCATGCTTTCTATGACGGGTTTTTAGTTGTTCTAGTGTATTTGCTGATCTTTTTCGCGGTAATGGTCTTTGCTATATGGGCTGTCTCCCGCTACATGATGAAGCAGAAGGTGACGTTCAGAGAAGCGGCTGCCGTATTGGGTTCATTGCTTGTACCGGTGATAGCTGTTTCAATTATATGGCTGATCTTTGCGATCGTGAATATCCCGATGCTGACAGTTCTGTTTACGGTGCTGATCCTGTTTTCCATCTTTTTTATCATCGCGCTGTATGTACAGCGGGTGTACCAGGCGGCAGAAGATGCGCCGATTGATTATATCTATTGTGTATTGGCGGTGGTGGGGATAGCGCTACTGTTTACGGCAGTGACTTGGCCGTTTATTTCTGAATATTTCACAGCATCGCTTATTCCGCTTTAATGAAAAAACCGGCTCAAAGCAGCCGGTTTTTTCATGTCACACTTTTTACAAATATATCTAAAAAACATAGTTGATTTGTAGGATTAACCCGTGTATGATGGGGAAAATGCTGTAAACGTCCAGCGCAAAAACCTTTATATTGAAGGAGGATGATGGACATGGCTGAAGTACTTCGCCGCGCAATTAATCAAAAGAAGCAATTTTTAAAAACCAAATTACTGCTCTCGGAATTTTATCAGGGAAGAGGGGAACAGCTGGCTCACTACACGCTTAGTGAGCTTGAGAAAGAATACAAGTCCCTTCTGAAAATGAAAAAAGAGATCTGACAATAGATGAGAAGAGGTGAGTCTGCTGAAAAGCGGGCTTTTTTTGATTTTGAAAAGGTGAGAAAGCGGGTAAACTACTACTGTTTAACCTCATAAAGCGTGTCGAAATATTTTCCTTAGGCTTTGGGCCTCGGCTCATTGTAAACGACTCATTTCTCTAGTAGAATATGAATGCTTTATGCAAGCTGAAGAGTAGGGGGATGAAATAAAATGATGCAAACCATCTTATCAAATGGGATAGCCATGGTTCTCATAATTCTCATTATTAATATTGTCTATGTGTCATTTTTTACGATAAGAATGATATTAACGCTGAAAGGACAGCGTTATTTAGCGGCCGGCATCAGCACGATTGAAATACTGGTTTATGTGACAGGGCTGAGTCTTGTGCTTGACAACCTAGACCAGATTCAAAACGTGATCGCGTACGCGCTCGGTTACGGTCTTGGCGTGATTGTCGGCATGAAAATAGAAGAAAAATTGGCGCTTGGCTATATTATGGTCAACGTCATTACGAAGGAGCTCGATCTTGATCTTCCGAAGCAGCTCCGTGAAAAAGGCTACGGCGTGACAAACTGGGTGGCCGGCGGACTCGAAGGTGACCGTACAGCCCTTCAGATTCTGACGCCTAGAAGATATGAACTCCAGCTATATGATACGATTAAAACACTTGATTCAAAGGCCTTTATTATTGCGTACGAACCAAAAACAATCCACGGGGGCTTCTGGGTCAAAGCGGTGAAGAAGAGGAGAATTAAAGAATAATGGCAAAGCCGAAGAAGAAAAAGTTTGAAGTGACAGAGCAGCAAACGATTGATGCGGTGCTTCAGCAAATGAAAGAAGAAGGTTATCTGCCTGTAAGGCGAATGGAAGAGCCTATTTTTATGGAAAAAAAGGAAAATGGGTCAATTCAGATCGTTCCGTGCGGGAAAAAAATCGTATTTGAAGGGAAATTGATCTAAAACACGAACATTAGTAGAATGAATTTTTGTATCGTTCGATAATATCGTTGACATTATCCATGTCCGTTGTTAAGATAAACATGAAATCAAAACACGACCTCATATAATCTTGGGAATATGGCCCATAAGTTTCTACCCGGCAACCGTAAATTGCCGGACTATGCAGGAAAGTGATCGATAAAACTGACATGGATATATCGCAGAAGCGAACGACTGACGATACATGTACCATGCCCGGTTTGTATTGCTTCCTCATAAGTGCAATGCAAATTCGGGTATTTTTTATTTTCTGAAAACTAAAGCATTAGAAGGTGGGAACAGAATGCAGCCGCTAGTAGGAATCATCATGGGAAGCACTTCCGATTGGGAGACAATGAAACACGCATGCGACATACTTGACGAACTTAATGTTCCATACGAAAAAAAGGTCGTTTCCGCTCACCGGACGCCTGATTTCATGTTTGAATACGCTGAAACCGCCAGAGAAAGAGGCATCAAGGTGATTATCGCCGGTGCCGGAGGAGCGGCGCATCTGCCGGGGATGACGGCGGCGAAAACAACGCTTCCGGTCATTGGAGTGCCGGTCCAGTCCAAGGCGCTGAACGGCATGGATTCACTTCTATCCATCGTCCAAATGCCTGGAGGAGTACCTGTTGCGACGACAGCCATAGGCAAAGCCGGCGCAGTGAACGCAGGCCTGTTAGCGGCGCAAATTTTGTCAGCTTTTGACGAAGATCTTGCCCGTAAGCTGGATGAGAGAAGAGAAAATACAAAACAGACGGTGTTAGAAAGCAGTGATCAGCTTGTCTAAACAAATCATCTATCCGGGAGCTGTAATCGGCATAATCGGCGGCGGCCAGCTTGGGAAAATGATGGCTGTATCCGCCAAACAAATGGGGTATAAAGTCGCGGTCGTTGATCCTGTGAAAGATTCGCCGTGCGGGCAGGTTGCGGATGTCGAAATTACCGCGCATTATAATGACCGTGAAGCGATTCGACAATTGGCTGAAATCAGCGATATCATCACATATGAGTTTGAAAACATTGACTATGATGCGCTGCATTGGCTGAAAGACCATGCGTATCTCCCGCAAGGAAGTGAGCTGCTGCTCATTACCCAAAACCGAGAAACAGAGAAAAAAGCAATCCAAGCCGCGGGCTGTGAAGTCGCACCGTACAGCATCGTCAAAACACAGAATGAATTGAAACAGGCGGTACAGGAGCTCGGGTTACCCGCAGTGCTGAAAACATGCCGCGGCGGGTACGACGGCAAAGGCCAATTTGTGATAAAAGAAGAGGCGCAAATGGAGCAGGCAGCCGCTCTTTTAGAACACGGAACCTGTATTCTTGAAAGCTGGGTTTCTTTTAAAATGGAATTGTCAGTGATTGTCGTCAGATCGGTAAACGGAGAAGTTTCAACATTTCCGGCGGCTGAAAACATTCACCACAACAATATTCTTTTCCAAAGCATTGTGCCTGCACGGGCCGGGGAAGGGATTCAGCAGAAGGCTGCTGAGCTGGCCGTTAAGCTTGCTGATGAGCTCAATCTTGTCGGGCCGCTTGCTGTTGAGATGTTCCTGACAGAGGACGGAGAGCTTTTGGTTAATGAACTGGCGCCAAGACCGCACAATTCTGGGCATTATACGCTGGACCTTTGCGAGACGAGCCAGTTTGAACAGCATATCAGAGCGGTATGCGGGCTCCCGCTTGGCAAGACAGATTTGCTGAAGCCGGGCATGATGGTGAATCTTCTCGGCAATGAAGTAAAGCTTGTTGAGGAAGACCCGGATCTTTTAAAAGAGGCAAAGCTATATATATATGGAAAACATGAAATCAAAAAAGGCCGCAAAATGGGGCATATTACATTTATGAAGCAGCCTGAAGACGAATGGATTCAGGAGATCACAAATAAATGGATGAATAGAGACGGAGGACAAGCAGAATGATCGAACGTTATTCAAGACCTGAAATGTCTGCGATTTGGACGGACGAAAACAGATTTCAAGCATGGCTGGAGGTAGAGATTCTTGCCTGTGAAGCGTGGGCGGAGCTTGGCGTCATTCCGAAAGAAGATGTAAAAGTTATGCGTGAGAACGCGTCATTTGACATCAACCGTATTTTAGAAATCGAAAAGGACACGCGTCATGACGTTGTCGCTTTTACACGCGCCGTTTCCGAATCACTGGGCGAAGAAAGAAAATGGGTGCACTACGGCTTAACGTCAACTGATGTTGTTGATACGGCTCTTTCCTACTTATTAAAACAGGCAAACGATATTCTGCTCAAGGATCTTGAGAGATTTGTTGACATTATTAAAGAAAAAGCAAAAGAACATAAATACACAGTCATGATGGGGCGCACACACGGCGTACACGCTGAGCCTACAACATTCGGCTTAAAACTTGCGCTTTGGCATGAAGAAATGAAACGTAATCTTGAGCGTTTTAAACAAGCCAAAGCAGGCATCGAGGTTGGAAAGATTTCCGGCGCTGTCGGCACATATGCGAACATTGATCCATTTGTTGAGCAATATGTCTGTGAGAAGCTCGGATTGAAAGCAGCACCAATTTCAACTCAAACCCTTCAGCGTGACCGTCATGCTGACTATATGGCAACACTTGCTTTAATCGCGACAAGCATCGAGAAATTCGCTGTGGAAATCCGCGGATTGCAAAAGAGTGAAACACGTGAAGTTGAGGAATTTTTCGCGAAAGGGCAAAAGGGTTCATCTGCAATGCCGCATAAACGAAATCCGATCGGCTCTGAAAACATGACAGGCATGGCGCGCGTGATCCGCGGCTACATGATGACAGCTTACGAAAATGTTCCATTATGGCATGAGCGCGATATTTCTCATTCTTCAGCAGAACGGATTATTCTTCCGGATGCGACAATTGCGCTGAACTATATGCTGAACCGCTTCTCCAACATCGTGAAAAACTTAACGGTCTTCCCGGAAAACATGAAGCGCAACATGGACCGCACTCTAGGCCTTATCTATTCTCAGCGTGTGCTGCTTGCTTTGATCGACACAGGCCTGACACGTGAAGAAGCCTATGATACTGTTCAGCCGAAAGCAATGGAAGCGTGGGAAAAACAAGTGCCGTTCCGTGAGCTTGTGGAAGCGGAAGAGAAAATCACGTCACGTCTTTCTCCGGAAAAAATTGCTGACTGCTTTGATTACAACTACCATCTGAAAAATGTTGATCTGATCTTTGAACGTTTAGGTTTAGCATAGAAGAAGCTTTTAGCGGCTTCTTCTAAGCCGCCGCTGTTTGAAAATTCCCAACATTCGGGTTAGGAGGCCTTCCGTGAATATTGTGAAGAATGAACTTTTATATGAAGGAAAAGCAAAAAAGATCTACAAAACCGATGACGAAAACACGCTGTATGTTGTGTATAAAGACTCCGCCACTGCCTTTAACGGCGAGAAAAAAGCAGAAATCAGCGGAAAAGGACGCTTAAATAACGAGATTTCAAGCTTGATTTTCAAACATCTTCATACAAAGGGCATTAACAATCACTTTATCGAGCGCATTTCGGAAACGGAGCAGCTCATTCAAAAGGTAACGATCGTGCCGCTTGAAGTCGTCGTCAGAAATGTTGTGGCAGGAAGCATGTCCAAACGTCTCGGCATTCCAGAAGGCACGGAACTTGAACAGCCGATTATCGAGTTTTACTACAAGGATGACGCGCTGGGTGATCCGCTCATCACAGAAGATCATATTTGGCTTTTGAAGGCGGCGACTCCTGAGCAGGTAGAGACCATTAAGTCCATTACAAAAACAGTAAATGAAGAGCTTCAAAGCATTTTCGACGATTGTCATGTCAGATTAATAGATTTCAAGCTTGAATTCGGTTTAGATGCAGAAGGGCAAGTGCTTTTGGCGGATGAAATTTCTCCTGACACATGCCGCTTGTGGGATAAAGAAACGAACGAAAAGCTGGACAAAGATTTATTCAGACGCAATCTGGGAAGCTTAACCGACGCATACGAAGAGATTTTCAAAAGACTGGGAGGCATTCATCATGTATAAAGTAAAAGTTTATGTCAGCTTAAAAGAAAGTGTACTAGATCCACAAGGGAGCGCTGTCCAGCATGCTTTGCACAGTATGACTTACAACGAAGTTCAAGATGTGCGCATCGGGAAATACATGGAGCTTACCATTGAAAAATCTGACCGTGATCTTGACGTGCTGGTGAAAGAAATGTGCGAAAAACTTCTTGCAAATACAGTGATTGAAGATTACAGATATGAAGTTGAGGAGGTAGTCGCACAGTGAAATTTGCGGTGATTGTGTTACCTGGCTCCAACTGTGATATCGATATGTATCATGCTGTAAAGGATGAGCTCGGCCATGAAGTGGAATACGTCTGGCATGAGGAAACAAGTCTTGACGGCTTCGACGGCGTGTTAATTCCGGGAGGATTTTCTTACGGCGATTACTTAAGATGCGGCGCCATCGCCCGATTTGCGAATATTATGCCAGCTGTCAAACAGGCGGCGGCTGAAGGAAAACCCGTTCTTGGCGTCTGCAACGGATTCCAGATTTTACAGGAGCTTGGGCTTCTGCCAGGCGCAATGAGACGCAACAAAGATTTGAAGTTCATTTGCCGTCCGGTTGAATTGATTGTGCAGAACGACGAAACATTATTCACAGCTTCCTACGAAAAGGGACAATCGATTACAATCCCGGTTGCCCATGGTGAAGGGAATTTCTACTGTGATGACGAGACGCTTGCTTCATTAAAGGAAAACAATCAAATTGCTTTCACATACGGCTCTAATATTAATGGAAGTGTCAGCGACATTGCCGGTGTCGTGAATGAGAAAGGCAATGTATTAGGCATGATGCCTCACCCTGAACGCGCGGTCGATGAACTGCTTGGAAGCGCCGACGGTCTTAAATTGTTCCAGTCTATCGTGAAAAATTGGAGGGAAACTCATGTCACTACTGCTTGAACCAAGTAAAGAACAAATAAAAGAAGAGAAACTATATCAGCAAATGGGTGTCAGTGATGATGAGTTTGCATTGATAGAATCCATTCTTGGAAGATTGCCGAACTACACTGAAATCGGAATTTTTTCTGTCATGTGGTCTGAGCATTGCAGCTACAAAAACTCAAAGCCGATTTTGCGTAAATTCCCGACAAGCGGCGAGCGTGTGCTGCAGGGGCCGGGGGAAGGCGCCGGAATCGTTGATATCGGTGATAACCAAGCGGTTGTCTTCAAAATTGAATCACATAACCACCCATCAGCTCTAGAGCCTTACCAAGGCGCTGCGACTGGCGTAGGCGGAATTATCCGTGACGTATTCTCGATGGGTGCCCGTCCAATCGCTGTATTGAACTCTCTTCGATTTGGTGAACTGACTTCACCGCGAGTGAAGTACTTGTTTGAAGAAGTAGTAGCGGGTATCGCCGGATACGGCAACTGTATCGGCATCCCGACAGTCGGCGGAGAGGTGCAGTTTGACAGCAGCTATGAAGGAAATCCGCTTGTCAATGCTATGTGCGTCGGTTTAATCAATCATGAAGACATCAAAAAAGGCCAGGCGAAGGGTGTCGGCAATACCGTAATGTACGTAGGAGCGAAAACAGGGCGTGACGGAATCCACGGCGCTACGTTTGCTTCTGAAGAGATGTCAGACTCATCTGAAGAAAAGCGTTCTGCTGTCCAAGTCGGCGATCCGTTTATGGAGAAGCTTTTGCTTGAAGCATGTCTGGAAGTCATCCAATGCGACGCCTTAGTCGGCATTCAGGATATGGGAGCTGCCGGTTTAACAAGCTCAAGTGCAGAAATGGCAAGTAAAGCCGGCTCTGGTATTGAAATGAACCTTGACCTGATTCCTCAGCGCGAAACAGGCATGAGCGCGTATGAAATGATGCTTTCTGAATCACAGGAACGGATGCTTTTGGTCATCGAGCGCGGACGTGAGCAAGAAATCATCGATATTTTTGATAAGTACGATCTTGAAGCGGTTTCTGTCGGACGTGTGACAGATGATAAAATGCTTCGCCTGACACACAAAGGAGAGGTTGTGTGCGAGCTGCCTGTTGATGCCTTGGCAGAAGAAGCACCGGTTTACCATAAACCTTCTCAAGAGCCTGCTTACTATCGCGAGTTTTTGGAAACGGACGTTCCTGCCCCGCAAATTGAAGATGCGAATGAAACGCTGAAGGCGCTTCTTCAGCAGCCGACGATTGCGAGCAAAGAGTGGGTTTACGACCAGTATGACTACATGGTGCGCACGAATACAGTTGTCGCTCCCGGGTCTGATGCTGGTGTTCTCAGAATCCGCGGAACGAAAAAAGCGCTGGCGATGACGACAGACTGTAACGCGCGTTATCTCTATCTTGATCCTGAAGTCGGCGGGAAAATTGCTGTTGCTGAAGCGGCACGCAATATCATTTGCTCAGGCGCAGAACCGCTTGCAGTCACGGATAACCTTAACTTCGGAAATCCGGAGAAGCCGGAAATCTTCTGGCAGATCGAAAAAGCGGCTGACGGCATCAGCGAGGCGTGCAATGTTCTCAGCACACCGGTTATTGGCGGAAACGTATCACTTTATAACGAATCAAACGGTACAGCGATCTACCCGACACCTGTTATTGGCATGGTCGGCTTAATTGAAGATACAGCACACATTACTACACAGCATTTCAAACAAGCGGGCGATCTTGTGTACGTGATTGGCGAAACAAAACCAGAGTTTGCCGGAAGCGAGCTGCAAAAAATGACAGAAGGCCGCATTTACGGCAAAGCGCCGCAAATCAATCTTGATGTCGAACTGTCACGCCAAAGAGCACTGCTTGAAGCGATTAAAAAAGGCTTCGTTCAATCTGCGCATGATGTGTCTGAAGGCGGCCTAGGCGTAGCGATTGCGGAAAGTGTCATGACGACGGAAAACCTTGGCGCTAACGTAACTGTAGAAGGGGAAGCAGCGTTATTATTCTCTGAATCTCAATCCCGTTTCGTTGTTTCAGTGAAAAAAGAACACCAAGCAGCGTTTGAAGCAGCTGTAAAAGATGCGGTTCATATTGGTGAGGTAACGGCTGACGGAATTCTGGCGATTCAAAACCAAGACGGACAACAAATGATTCATGCGCAAACGAAAGAGCTTGAACGCGCATGGAAAGGAGCTATCCCATGCTTGCTGAAATCAAAGGCTTAAATGAAGAATGCGGCGTATTTGGGATTTGGGGGCATGAAGAAGCCCCGCAGATCACATATTACGGTCTCCATAGCCTTCAGCACCGAGGACAGGAAGGTGCGGGCATCGTAGCGACTGATGGTGAAAAACTGACGGCGCACAAAGGCCAAGGGCTGATCACTGAAGTATTTCAAAATGGCGAACTCAGCAAAGTAAAGGGAAAAGGCGCTATCGGGCACGTTCGGTACGCAACGGCTGGAGGCGGCGGATACGAAAATGTACAGCCGCTCCTCTTCCGTTCCCAAAACAACGGCAGCCTGGCGCTTGCTCATAACGGAAACCTTGTCAACGCCACTCAGCTGAAGCAGCAGCTCGAAAATCAAGGGAGCATTTTTCAAACCTCTTCGGATACAGAGGTTTTGGCCCATCTGATCAAAAGAAGCGGCCACTTCACACTGAAGGATCAAATTAAAAACTCGCTTTCCATGCTGAAAGGCGCCTACGCGTTTCTGATCATGACAGAGACCGAAATGATTGTCGCGCTTGACCCGAACGGGCTTAGACCGCTGTCGATCGGCATGATGGGCGACGCTTATGTGGTCGCATCGGAAACATGCGCATTTGATGTTGTCGGCGCAACGTACCTTCGTGAGGTAGAACCGGGTGAGATGCTGATCATCAATGATGAAGGCATGAAATCAGAGCGTTTTTCCATGAATATCAACCGTTCTATTTGCAGCATGGAGTACATTTATTTCTCCAGACCAGACAGCAATATTGACGGTATTAATGTGCACAGTGCCCGTAAAAACCTTGGGAAAATGCTGGCTCAGGAATCCGCAGTTGAAGCTGACGTCGTAACCGGGGTTCCAGATTCCAGTATTTCAGCGGCAATCGGCTATGCAGAGGCAACAGGCATTCCGTATGAGCTCGGCTTAATCAAAAACCGGTATGTTGGCAGAACGTTTATTCAGCCGTCCCAGGCTCTGCGTGAGCAAGGCGTCAGAATGAAGCTGTCTGCGGTGCGCGGGGTTGTAGAAGGCAAACGCGTCGTGATGGTGGATGATTCGATCGTACGCGGAACAACTAGCCGCCGGATTGTCACGATGCTGAGAGAAGCGGGTGCGACAGAGGTGCATGTGAAAATCAGTTCACCGCCGATCGCTCATCCGTGCTTTTATGGCATTGACACTTCCACACATGAAGAACTGATCGCGTCTTCGCATTCTGTTGAAGAAATCCGTCAGGAAATCGGAGCCGATACCCTCTCATTTTTGAGTGTGGAAGGGCTGCTGAAAGGCATCGGCAGAAAATACGATGACTCGAATTGCGGACAGTGTCTCGCTTGCTTTACAGGAAAATATCCGACTGAAATTTACCAGGATACAGTGCTTCCTCATGTGAAAGAAGCAGTATTAACCAAATAAAACTTGAAAATGACATAAAGGCAGCGCAGTTCGGCTGCCTTTCTCTTTCTGCCCTCTTTAGGGGAGATATTTTGAAAAGCGCCTTAAAGGAGTGAATAGGATGTCTGAAGCATATAAAAACGCAGGGGTTGACATCGAAGCCGGATATGAAGCTGTAAAACGAATGAAAAAACACGTGGAGCGCACGAAACGGCTTGGCGTTATGGGCAGCCTTGGCGGTTTTGGCGGCATGTTTGACCTGTCTGAGCTTTCTTATCAAAAGCCAGTTCTCATTTCGGGAACGGACGGTGTCGGCACAAAATTAAAGCTCGCTTTTTCCATGGATAAGCATGACACGATTGGCGTGGACGCTGTTGCGATGTGTGTCAATGACGTGCTGGCACAAGGTGCAGAGCCGCTGTTTTTCCTTGATTATTTAGCGGTTGGCAAAGCGGACCCTGTGAAAATTGAACAGATTGTACAAGGTGTGGCGGACGGCTGTGAGCAGTCAGGTTCAGCCTTAGTCGGCGGCGAGACGGCTGAAATGCCGGGGCTCTATACAGCTGATGAATACGATATTGCCGGTTTCTCAGTCGGAGTGGCAGAAAAGGACGAAATCGTGACTGGAGAAAACATCCAAGAGGGCCATCTCTTGATCGGCCTCAGCTCCAGCGGCCTTCACAGCAACGGATTTTCCCTTGTCAGAAAAGTGCTTCTGGATGATGCGGAGCTGGATCTTGATACAACATATGAACCGTTTGAACGCCCGCTTGGCGAGGAGTTGCTTGAACCGACAAGAATTTACGTGAAGCCTGTGCTTGCCGCAGTCAAAAGCGGAAAAATTGACGGCATGGCGCACGTCACAGGCGGAGGATTTATCGAAAATATCCCGCGCATGCTTCCAGAAGGCTTAAGTGCGGAAATCGATCACGGTTCATGGCCGATCCCGCCGATTTTCTCTTTCCTGCAAGAGTACGGCAAGCTGAAGGAAGAAGACATGTTCAACGTCTTTAATATGGGTATCGGTTTTGTTTTGGCTGTCAAAGAAGAGTATCTGACAGATGTGATCGGAACGCTTGAAAGCCATGGCGAAAAAGCCTATTTGATCGGGCGTGTGAAAAAAGGCCAAGGCGTCACATTTGGCGGTGCGGCACTTTCATGAAAAAGATAGCGGTATTTGCATCAGGAAACGGTTCAAACTTCGAAGCCATCGTCACGCGTTTGAAGGAGGAGAACTGGGATGCGTCAGTAGCGCTCCTCGTTTGCGACAAACCGCAGGCGAAAGTCATCGAACGGGCGGAAGCATTCCACATTCCATCCTTTGCATTTGAGCCGAAGTCTTATGAAAACAAGGCTGCATTTGAACAAGCCATTATTGAACAGCTTCGTCTTCACGAGGTTGAATTGATTGTTCTTGCCGGCTATATGAGGCTGATCGGTGATACGCTCCTTCAAGCATATGGAGGAAAAATCATTAATATTCACCCGTCGCTTCTTCCCGCGTTTCCTGGAATCGACGCAGTCGGACAGGCGTTCCGAGCGGGTGTGAAGGTGGCCGGAATCACCGTGCATTATGTCGATGAAGGAATGGATACAGGTCCGATCATCGCTCAAAAGGCAATCGAAATTGATGAACATGATACATTGGAAACAATCGAACAGCGAATTCACAAGCTTGAGCATAAATGGTATCCGAGTGTGATTAAACAGCTATTAGGATTAAATAACAGAGGTGAAAAGGCATGACCATTAAACGTGCATTAATCAGTGTTTCAGATAAAACAAATCTCGTTCCTTTCGTAAAAGAACTGACAGAGCTTGGCGTTGAAGTCATCTCCACAGGCGGAACGAAAAAGCTTCTTCAAGAAAACGGCGTGGATGTGATCGGAATTTCTGAAGTGACAGGCTTTCCTGAAATTATGGACGGTCGGTTAAAAACCCTTCACCCGAATATTCACGGCGGTCTTCTGGCGGTTCGCGGCAATGAAGAGCATATGGCGCAGATCAATGAACACGGGATACAGCCGATTGACCTCGTTGTCGTCAACCTCTATCCATTTAAAGAAACGATTTCTAAAGAAGACGTCACGTATGAAGAAGCGATTGAAAATATTGACATCGGCGGACCTGGCATGCTGCGTGCGGCATCAAAAAACCATCAGGATGTGACGGTTATCGTCGATCCGGCCGATTACAGCCCAGTGCTGAAGCAAATCAAAGAAGAAGGCAGCGTATCTCTTCAGAAAAAACGCGAACTGGCGGCAAAAGTATTCCGTCATACTGCGGCATATGATGCACTGATCGCTGACTATCTGACAGACGTTGTCGGTGAAAAAGAACCAGAGCAATTCACTGTAACATTTGAGAAAAAACAATCGCTTCGCTACGGAGAAAACCCGCATCAGGAAGCGACATTCTATCAAACAGCTCTTCCTGTTAAAGGTTCTATTGCGCAAGCAGAACAGCTTCACGGAAAAGAGCTTTCTTACAATAATATTAAAGACGCGGACGCGGCAGTTCAAATCGTTCGTGAATTCACTGAGCCGGCTGCGGTTGCTGTGAAGCATATGAATCCGTGCGGCGTAGGAACGGGAAAAACGATCGCCGAAGCGTTTGACAGAGCGTTTGAAGCGGATAAAACATCTATCTTCGGCGGCATTATCGCGCTGAACCGTGAAGTAGACAAGGTAACTGCAGAAGCGCTTCACAACATTTTCTTAGAAATCATCATTGCGCCTTCATTCAGCCAAGAAGCGCTTGACGTCCTGACTGCGAAGAAAAATCTTCGTCTGCTGACGCTTGACGTATCTGCTGCTGTTCAAAAGGAAAAACAGCTGACATCCGTTCAAGGCGGGCTGCTGATTCAAGATTTAGATATGCACGGCTTCGATGATGCGGAGATCAGCATTCCGACAAAAAGAGAGCCGAACGAGCAAGAGTGGGAGGACTTGAAGCTTGCTTGGAAAGTCGTGAAGCATGTGAAATCAAATGCGATCGTTCTCGCGAAGGACAACATGACAGTCGGCGTGGGAGCAGGCCAAATGAACCGTGTTGGATCAGCGAAAATCGCCATCGAGCAAGCAGGAGAAAAAGCGAAGGGCAGCGCGCTCGGCTCTGATGCATATTTCCCAATGCCGGATACTGTCGAAGAAGCGGCAAAAGCGGGCATTACAGCCATCATTCAGCCAGGCGGATCGATCCGTGATGAGGATTCCATCAAAAAAGCGGATGAATACGGCATTGCCATGGTCTTCACCGGCATCAGACACTTCAAACATTAAGGGGATGAAAACGACGTGAATGTATTAATTATCGGTAAAGGCGGAAGAGAGCATACGCTGGCATGGAAGGCAGCGCAAAGCAGCCTCGTCGAGAATGTATTTGCCGCTCCCGGAAATGACGGCATGGCAGCTTCCGCACAGCTTGTAAACATTGAGGAAAGCGACCACGCAGGGCTTGTCTCATTTGCAAAAGAAAATCAGGTCGCCCTGACCATTGTAGGCCCTGAGGTTCCTTTAATTGAAGGTCTGGTGGATGAATTCGAAAAAGCGGGCTTACGTGTGTTCGGCCCGTCAAAAGCCGCGGCGATCATCGAAGGAAGCAAACAGTTCGCTAAGGATTTAATGAAGAAATACGACATTCCGACCGCAGAATACGACACATTTACATCCTTTGAAGAGGCGAAGGCATATGTGCAGGAAAAAGGCGCTCCGATTGTGATAAAAGCAGATGGGCTTGCAGCTGGAAAAGGCGTTACTGTTGCTATGACAGAGGAAGAAGCAATCGCATGCCTGCATGATTTTCTTGAGGATGAAAAGTTCGGTGATGCGAGCGCGTCTGTTGTCATTGAAGAATATCTTTCTGGTGAAGAATTTTCTCTGATGGCCTTTGTCAAAGGGGAAAATGTGTATCCGATGGTGATTGCCCAGGATCACAAGCGTGCGTTTGACGGAGACAAAGGCCCGAATACGGGCGGAATGGGTGCTTACTCTCCAGTTCCGCAAATTTCGGAGGAAACGGTCCGCCATGCTGTAGAAACTATCGTCAAGCCGGCCGCCAAAGCAATGGTACAAGAAGGCCGTTCCTTTACTGGCGTTTTGTACGCTGGATTGATGCTTACTGAAAACGGCTCGAAGGTTATCGAATTTAATGCCCGCTTCGGCGATCCGGAAACACAGGTCGTGCTTCCGCGCATGGAATCTGATCTGGTACAGGTGCTTCTTGATCTTTTAGATGATAAGGAAGTTGATTTAAGATGGAAGGATACCGCGGCTGTAAGTGTTGTGCTTGCATCAGAAGGGTATCCGGAAAGCTACGCAAAAGGCACGCCGATCGGCAGCCTTGCAGCGGAAACCGAGCAGGTCGTGGTCTTCCATGCCGGAACGAAAGCAGAGGGCGGAGAGTTCGTTACAAACGGGGGCCGCGTCGCCAATGTGACGGCTTTTGATGAAACGTTTGAAGCGGCTAGAGAACGAGTGTACAAAGCGGTTGATGAAATATTCAAACCGGGACTCTTTTTCAGAAAAGATATTGGGGCACGCGCTTTAAAGGCTGCCCAAAAATAAGTGAGGAAAACCCGCAGATTAAGCTGCGGGTTTTTTGTTATAGAAAAGCGGGATGGCAGCTGGAAGAAGAAAGCACAACAAGCGTGGTTGGTTTTCCATGGGCCATCGAGGCGTCAATAAAATCCTCAAGCGTATGTACCGATTCTGTCACGACCTTTGTCACATAGCTGTACATACCCGTGATACGGTGGTTTTCTGCTACATCAGGATGCGATGTTGCAAAGGCGGCGTAGTGCTTGCAGCTTTTCGGCTCCATGAGAATAAAAGCGGTGACATGCTTGTTTAGTTTTTCGTAACAGATATTCGCGCTGTAGCCGGTAATCACTCCTTTGTCTTCAAGCTTCCTGACACGCTCCGCCGCGCTTGGCGAGCTGAGTCCGACAAGCTTTCCCAGCTCAACCATCGTTAATCTGCCATTTCGCTGCAAATGCGAGAGAATCTGAAGGTCTGTATCGTCCATTTGTCTGGCTCCTTTACATATTTAGGCGAATGAATGAAAATTCCTTTGATCATAAGGTAATGCTGTTGATTTAGCTTCATTGTAGCATATGGATGCCGTCTTATTTTTTCTATAATAAAGCCATCAATCAGAGAGGAGGCATCATGTTGCCAGAATTACAGCGTTCTATTACTTGGATACAAGGGACAGCGTTAACGATTGGAGCCGTTTTAGGCTGCGGGATATTAATTCTGCCGTCTGTAACAGCTGACGCAGCCGGTCCCGCTTCTTTATTTGTTTGGGTGTTAATGTCCTTCTTATCTTTTCTTCTTGTCGGCACGCTGGCCCGGCTTGTGAAAATAGCGCCCAGCGCGGGAGGAATCACGGCTTATGTGCAGCTGGCCTTTCAGAAAAAAGCCGGGGCTATTTTGGGCTGGATCATGTTAGGGTCCGTTCCGATCGGCGTTCCCATCATCGCTTTGACTGGAGCGCATTACGTCAGTTACGTCACAGAGGCGGCGGATTGGCAGGTTACATCGATTGCTGGTTGTATGCTGGCTATATCTATTTTGCTTCATATGAGAGGGATTCAACTATCCGCAAACATCAGTACACTCGTTATATGTGTCATCGTATTTCTGCTTGTCACTTCTATTGCTGTGTCATTGCCACACGTCACGATAGCAGAATTCAAGCCGTTTCTTCCGCATGGCTGGTCTGCCGCGGGATCTGTTTCAGTTATGATTTTTTTCTCTTTTGTAGGCTGGGAAATGATTACCCCGTTGGCTGAGGAATTTCATCGCCCTGAAAAAGATGTCCCGCTTAGCTTGTTTTTGGCAGCGTCTTGTGTGGCAGGGCTGTATATCATGCTGTCATTTGTGACGGTGGGGACTCATTCATATGGACAGAATGGAGAAATTGCATCGCTTGCCATGCTCATCTCAAAAGGAGCAGGAGAAAGCGGTGTATATGTCACGGTATGTTTAGCGCTCTTTATTACATTCGCCACCATACACGCCAATATTGCTGGTTTTTCAAGAATGGTGTACGCATTGGCGAGAGAGGGGCACATACCCGTATTTTTTGGAAAACTAAGTGCGACAAAACGTACGCCTATCCGTGTTTTGACCGCGATGGCCGCGGTGTTTGGCTTAGTGCTTGCAACCCATGGCCTGTTTCAAATCGATTTGACGACTCTGTTGAAAGGGCCGAGCGCGGCTTTCATCGCATCTTACATATGTACATTGGCGGCAGCACTGAAACTCCTGAGCTGGAGAGATTCGGGCTGGTGGATGGCGCTCGGGGCGTTTGTGGCGTGCGCAGTGATTTACTCATTCAGCGGCTGGGCGCTTCTTTATCCGGCAGTGCTGGCAGCTGCCGGATATTTCTATATGAAAACAAAGGGTGGGCATAAAAAAAAGCTCGATCACGTTTCGTGATCAAGCTTTTTCTTTATCCGTTTTGCTGGCCGTTATTTCCAGAATCGCTGTTTTGAAACATGTAGGTCACAGGACAGAATCGCAGGATTCCCGAACCCGCTTTCATGGCCCCCATAAAGATGTAAAAGAGATGCATTCTGCACCAAGGTTTTTTCGTAAACTTTGCGCTCGCGGCTGACATAATCGTCAATCCGCAGGCGATTCTGAAGACGGCATTGATGAGACTGATGTTTGGCTTCATGGAAATCCGCTCCTTTTTACTTGAAAAAGTTTTTTAATTGAACCTTCAAAAATTTGTAACGTTTTTATCGTGCGTGATGAGGAAGGATGTGATACCATGAGTCTAATACATATAAAGGAGAGTATGTGAATGTCCGAACGCACCTTTAACTGGAAAAACAAAGACATCAGGGCACAGGTTGATGTTGTAGACTCAAAGCTGCTTCCAACGCTCCTTTTACGGAATGCTCTCGTCTTAAATCCATATGTAAAACAATGGCTGAAAAAAAACATTTGGATTTATCAGGACCGCATTGTTTATGTGGGTCATGAACTTCCGAATAGAGCCGAAAAAATTCATACGATTGATTGTGAAGGAAAATACATTGTGCCAGGTTATATTGAACCGCACGCACATCCTTTTCAAATATATAATCCCCAAACACTGGCGGAATATGTGTCTCAATACGGAACCACTACATTTGTGAATGATAATTTATTTTTGCTTTTGCAAAGCGGAAAAAAGAAAGCGCTTACGATTTTGAATGAACTCAAAAAGCAGCCTGTCCAGTATTTCTGGTGGTCACGCTATGACCTCCAGACAGAGGTTTTGAACGAGGACCACGTTCTTCCGTTTGATGTCAGAAAACAGTGGATTGAACATCCGGATGTGATTCAAGGCGGAGAAATGACCGGATGGCCTCGCCTTGTAGATGGTGATGATTTAATGCTCCACTGCATGCAAGCTACAAAGAAACAAAGAAAACGCATTGAAGGGCATTTTCCCGGCGCTTCTGATAAAACGCTTACAAAAATGAAGCTGTTCGGAGCGGATTGCGATCATGAAGCGATGACAGGTGATGAAGTGATGAGAAGGCTGGAACTGGGCTATTATGTTTCCCTTCGGAACTCTTCCATTCGCCCTGATGTAAGAAAAATCTTGCAGGAGCTGCATGGAAAGGGCTTCTGCTATTATGACCACTTCTTTTACACGACAGACGGCGCGACGCCGAATTTCTATAAAGGCGGCATGACAAACGAGCTGATCCGCATTGCGTTAGAAGAAGGCGTACCTGCAATTGACGCCTACAATATGGCATCATTTAATATTGCGAAGTATTACCAAATGGATGATTATTTAGGAGTTGTCGGGCCTGGCAGACTGGCTTCGCTGAACATACTGGAAGACCCGCTAAATCCAAATCCCGTGACTGTTCTGTCAAAAGGGACCATCCTGAGAGAAGACGGCTGTGATTTGAAGGCGTTTACAAATATGGACTGGAACAAAGGCGGTCTTGTCCCGCTTGAGCTTTCATATGATATGACGATGGATGATTTGCAGTTTTCCATGCCGATGGGCGTGAAAATGCGGAATGCGGTCATTATGGAGCCGTATATGATTGAGATCGACAATTCGGTGGAACAGCTCTCATTTGACCATGATGAAAGTTATTTGACAATGCTTGATAAACATGGAAAATGGCGCGTCAACACAATGATAAAAGGCTTTGCCTCAAACGTGCAGGGATTTGTTAGCTCCTTTACGACGACTGGCGATATTGTCGCGATTGGTAAAAATAAAGCGGATATGCTGCTCGCTTTCGCCCGCATGAAAGAGATCGGGGGAGGAATCGTTCTGGCGGAAAACGGGAACATTCTGTATGAAATTCCGCTTTCGCTGTGCGGCTGCGCCTCTTCAGAAGCATATGAAGTCGTGCTTGAGAAGGAACAGAAGCTGAGAGATCTTTTGACAGAAAGAGGCTACAAATTTAGTGATCCCGTCTATACGCTGCTCTTTTTGCAAAGTACGCACCTTCCGTATATACGCATTACGCCGAGAGGAATCTTCGACGTCATGAAAAAAACTGTACTCTTTCCATCGATAATGCGTTAAAATATAAAAGAGCGGGGAGCCGACATATGAAAAAATGGATGACAGTTTGCGTGCTGTGTTTCGTGTTTTTTCTGCTTGTATCCTGCCAGCAGAAGGACGCTGTCCCGGATTCCGCAAAGAAGCCGAAAGCTCCTTTGACTGGACTGGAGATTGAACAGAAGGTGACTGAACGCCGGCCTGTTGCTGTTGTGGTGAACAATCATCCGAAGGCGAGGCCGCAGTCTGGACTGTCTAAAGCCGACATTGTCATAGAAGCGCTTGCAGAAGGGCAGATCACACGATTTCTGGCTATTTTCCAAAGCCAGATGCCTGAAACTGTCGGACCTGTGCGGAGCGCGCGGGAATATTTCGTCACTCTCAGCAATGGCTTTGACAGCATATTTGTCCATCACGGCTGGAGTCCCGGCGCCAAAGAGCAGCTAGAATCCGGAGCTGCCGATTATATAAACGGATTGGATTTTGACGGAAGCTTATTTTGGAGAGCTGATTTCAGCAAACCGCCCCATAATTCCTACACGTCTTATGATTACATAAAAAAGGCGGCGGAACAAAAGGGATATGAGCTTAAGCGGGAAACAAATCCGCTGCTGTTTCAAACATCAGAAGCAAAACCTGCAAATGAATCTTACAATGTTCGGGTAGATTATGGAACAAAAAACGTTACAAATCTTGTCGAATACAACTATGATAAAAAAGCTGAATCTTATACAAGAAGCTCTGATGGTGTCATAACGACAGACCGGGAAACCGGAAAGCCGGTTGCAATGCAAAATATTTTCATTGTTGAAGCCAGCCATCATATTATTGATCAAGATGGAAGGCGGGACATCGACTTGGAATCAGGGGGGAAAGGTCTGTTGTTTCAGCACGGAAACGTCATTGAAACAGACTGGAAACAAGTGAATGGCAGAATTGTGCCGATAAAAGACGGCAAATGGCTTCCGTTTGTGCCAGGAAAGACTTGGATCAATATCGTACCTGATCTTGATGCGGCTTCCATTAGTAAAGGAGAAGGTGTGTAACGATGCAAATCGATAAATTACGCGGCAAAGAGCTGGACCAGTTATTTAACTCGATCTTATCGCTGAAAGACCTGGAGGAATGTTACCGGTTCTTCGATGATCTATGCACAATTAACGAAATTCAATCGCTGGCTCAGCGCCTTGAAGTGGCGCGCATGCTTCGCGAAGGAAACACGTATCATAAGATTGAAACAGAAACAGGCGCTTCCACAGCTACGATTTCCCGTGTGAAACGCTGCTTAAATTACGGAAATGACGCTTATGAAATGGCGCTTGACCGTGTGAAGGAGACGGAAACTGAGTCTTCTTCTAAATAACAAAAAACCGCCCTGCCGTTTGGCAAGGGCGGTTTCTTTATGAAACAAATTGATGGATCAGGTTGTCGATATCGACAATGCTGCCATCCTCTTTTCGATAGACAACATGCTCCTTGGAAAAGTGAATCGGCGAATTGATTCCTGCTGCGGCTGCAAGGTTAAACAGCCCCTCGCGCAGTGAAATAACATAGTTGCAGACACGGTGCTGTTTTTCCTCAATGCTCAATGCTTTTTGCAATTTTGGATCTGTTGTCGCCACGCCTGCTGGACAGGTGTTGTTGTGGCAGACGAGAGCACGGATGCAGCCAACCGAAAACATCATGCCGCGTGCGATGTTGACAAAGTCAGCGCCGAGAGCTAAGGCGACCGCGATTTTATCAGGAGTCAGGAGCTTTCCGGAAGCAAAGATTTTCAGCTGTCTGCGCAACCCGTACTGTCTAAGAAGCGTGTCAACAATAGGGAGCGCTGTCATAATCGGAAGGCCGACTGTATCCGCGAGCTCGTAAAAGGAAGCTCCGGTACCGCCTTCACTTCCGTCGATCGTGATAAAATCCGGATGCTTTCCGCTTTTCTGCATATAAGAGAAAAGCTCATGCAATTCTTCAGGATGCCCTGCGACCAGTTTGATGCCGACTGGCTTTTGCCCGACATCCCTAAGTTTTTCAATAAAGTCGAGCATTTCAGGAGGGTTTGAGAATTCATAAAAGCGGTTGGGGCTGTCAATCGACTTTCCTGGCTCGACATTCCGAATGTCTGCCACTTCCTCTGATACTTTGGCGCCGTCCACGTGGCCGCCCCGGGTTTTTGCTCCTTGTGCCAGCTTTAGCTCAAACGCTTTAATCTGGTCAATTCTGCTTTTTCTTTTAAATTCCTCCCACGAAAATTCCCCATTTCTTTTGCGCACGCCGAATAGGCCCGGTCCGATTTGGCAAATGATATCGGCGCCGCCCTTTAAGTGATACTCAGACAATCCTCCCTCACCTGTATTCATCCAAGTGCCGCCTGCCTGATGGAGCCCTTTTGAGAGCGCCGTAATTGCCCGTTCTCCGAGGGAGCCGTAGCTCATTGCAGACTGGCCGACTAATCCCTTGACGTGAAATGGCTTCTCGCATGTATGCTCGCCAATCACCTGCACATCATCAGGATGAAGAAAATACGGATCTGCCTTGATGCGTTCGGCGTGTTCCTTGCGTTTGAAGAGATTGTTAGCATCCATTTTATAGATTTGGGTTTCAATTTTTGGCGTTTGATTTACGTGCATTTCTTCCCTTTGTTTTGGAAACATAGCGTTACGGATATAATAGCCGGGTTTATCAAAATCTCTTACAGATCCAAAGCCCATCATTCTGCTTTTGTATTTGCCAGAGATAACCGTTTGCTCATATTCCTTTCGTGAAAAAGGCTGCTCTTCATTGTCATTGCTATATAAATACTGTCTGAGCTCCGGCCCGATTTTTTCAAGGATATACCGAAACCTTCCGATGACGGGGTAGTTGCGAAGAATTGAGTGCTCCTGCTGTTTTTCATCCTTTATGTAGATCCAGGCAAATAAGACGATCGGGATAGCGATGATCCCGATGATAAATGCGATGAGTGCAATAATAATGGTTTCCATCTCTCAGCCTCCCTTTTTTATGTAACCATTTCCACAGTTGAACACTTTCCAAACAATAGCAGAGGGAATCTGGTGAAAAATGTGCGTTTTTGCAGAAACAAGACTCACTGCGCAGGTACGTCCGCCTGCTCTCTTTTTTTATGAAAAAAGAATCAAAACACCTTTTTCAGTGAATAACGAGATTAACGGCTTTTTCCGTTTTTCCGCGCTATGTGAATTTGTTATAATGTTTAAATGGTAACAAACGAATGGAGGAACGTATGACGTGTACGATGTAACAGAGTGGAAGCATGTCTTTAAACTCGATCCAAATAAAGATTTGCCTGACGAACAGCTGGAGATCCTTTGCGAATCAGGAACGGATGCGGTCATTATCGGAGGAAGCGATGGTGTGACAGAGGATAATGTCCTGCGGATGATGTCTAAGGTCAGACGGTTTTTAGTGCCGTGTGTGCTTGAGGTGTCAGCGATTGAAGCGATCGTTCCCGGCTTTGACTTATATTTTATTCCGAGTGTATTAAACAGCAAAAACACGGATTGGATTGTCGGAATGCACCAGAAAGCCATGAAGGAATATGGAGAACTGATGTCTATGGAAGAAATCGTGGCGGAAGGCTACTGCATCGCAAATCCAGATTGCAAAGCGGCGGCACTGACTGAAGCGGATGCCGAAATGAGTACTGACGATATTGTCGCTTATGCGCGTGTGTCAGAGCTGCTGCAGCTGCCGATTTTTTATTTAGAATACAGCGGCATGCTTGGAGACATAGAAGCTGTCAAGAAAACGAAGGCTGTATTGGAAACGTCCACCTTGTTTTATGGCGGCGGCATCAAGGATGCAGAAACGGCCAAACAGTATGCAGAGCATGCGGACGTGATCGTTGTAGGTAATGCGGTGTATGAAGATTTCGACAGGGCTTTGAAAACAGTAGCGGCTGTGAAAGGCGAGTAGTAAATTGTACGGATTTGGTTTATGATAGAACATATGTTTTGTATAGGCGGGTGAACAAATTTTGAATTATATTAGCAATCAATTACTAAGCGGTTTAAATCCCGTTCAGCAGGAAGCAGTCAAAACAACGGACGGGCCTCTTTTGCTGATGGCGGGAGCGGGAAGCGGAAAGACGCGTGTCCTGACACACAGAATTGCTTATTTAATGGCAGAAAAACATGTGGCGCCGTGGAACATTCTGGCGATCACATTTACCAATAAAGCGGCACGCGAAATGAAAGAACGTGTGGAAAGCATCCTCGGGCCCGGCGCGGACGATATCTGGATTTCCACATTCCACAGCATGTGCGTGCGGATCTTGCGCAGAGATATCGACCGGATTGGGATTAACCGAAATTTCTCCATCCTTGATACGGCGGACCAGCTTTCAGTGATCAAGGGGATTTTGAAGGAGCGCAATCTTGATCCGAAGAAATTTGACCCGAGAAGCATCCTTGGCACGATCAGCAGTGCGAAAAACGAATTAACCGAACCGGAGGAATTCTCTAAGGTTGCCGGCGGCTACTACGATCAGGTGGTCAGCGACGTATATGCTGATTATCAGAAGAAGCTTTTGAAAAACCAGTCGCTCGATTTCGACGATTTAATTATGACGACGATTAAACTGTTTGACAGAGTGCCTGAAGTGCTTGAATTTTATCAGCGCAAATTCCAGTACATCCACGTTGATGAGTATCAGGATACGAACAGGGCGCAATACATGCTCGTTAAGCAGCTTGCCGAGCGTTTCCAGAACCTTTGCGTTGTCGGGGACTCTGATCAGTCGATCTACAGATGGCGCGGCGCGGATATCACCAACATTCTTTCATTTGAAAAAGATTATCCGAATGCAAGCGTGATTTTGCTAGAACAAAACTATCGTTCAACGAAACGGATTTTGCGCGCGGCTAACGAGGTCATCAAAAATAACTCTAACCGCAAACCGAAAAATTTGTGGACGGAAAACGATGAAGGCATCAAGATTTCTTATTATCGCGGTGATAATGAGTTCGGTGAAGGACAGTTTGTGGCCGGCAAAATTCATCAGCTTCACAGTTCAGGCAAGCGGAAGCTGTCGGATATTGCCATTTTATACCGGACAAACGCGCAGTCCCGTGTGATTGAGGAAACGCTTCTCAAAGCGGGCTTGAACTATAACATTGTCGGCGGCACAAAGTTCTATGACAGAAAAGAAATTAAAGACATTCTTGCGTACCTGCGCCTCGTATCCAATCCGGATGACGATATCAGTTTCACGCGCATTGTCAATGTGCCAAAGCGCGGAGTTGGCGCGACATCACTTGAGAAAATCGCTTCGTATGCGGCCATAAACGGTTTGTCATTTTTCCAAGCGATTCAGCAGGTTGATTTTATCGGCGTCAGTGCCAAAGCAGCCAACGCGCTTGACAGCTTCAGACAGATGATTGAGAACCTGACCAATATGCAGGATTACTTATCCATTACGGAGCTGACAGAAGAAATTCTTGATAAGACCGAATACAGAGAAATGCTGAAGGCTGAGAAATCGATCGAAGCCCAAAGCCGTTTAGAAAACATCGACGAGTTCCTGTCTGTTACGAAAAACTTTGAACAGAAAAGTGAGGACAAGACACTCGTTGCGTTCCTGACAGACTTGGCGCTGATTGCAGATATCGATCAGCTCGACCAGAAGGAGGAAGAGTCAGGCGGCAAGGATGCAATCACCTTGATGACACTGCACGCCGCAAAAGGGCTGGAGTTCCCGGTTGTTTTCTTGATGGGGCTTGAAGAAGGCGTCTTCCCGCACAGCCGTTCATTAATGGAGGAAGCGGAAATGGAAGAAGAACGCCGCCTTGCTTACGTTGGGATAACAAGGGCGGAGCAGGAGCTCTATCTGACCAACGCCAAAATGCGCACCTTGTTTGGCCGAACGAATATGAACCCGGAATCTCGCTTTATTGCTGAAATACCGGATGATTTATTGGAAAACCTAAATGAGAAAAAAGAAACGAGAGCGCCGTCTGCAAGAAAAATGCAGCCGAGACGCGGCCCTGTTTCACGTCCGGTATCCTACGCCAGCAAAACAGGCGGCGACACCTTGAACTGGGCAGTCGGAGATAAGGCGGGCCATAAAAAATGGGGAACAGGAACTGTCGTCAGTGTGAAAGGCGAAGGAGAAGGGACGGAGCTCGATATTGCCTTCCCGAGTCCTGTCGGCGTGAAACGCCTGTTAGCAGCATTTGCTCCTATTGAAAAGCAGTAATTGAAGAGGAAAGGAAGAAGCAGATGGACAAAGAAACAGCCAAGCAGCGGGCAGACGAACTGCGCCGCACCATCAACAAGTATAGCTATGAATATTACACCCTAGATGAACCGAGCGTCCCTGATGCCGAATACGACAGATTGATGCAGGAGCTGATTGCGATCGAGGAGGAGCATCCAGACCTCAGAACGCCTGACTCTCCTACGCAGCGCGTCGGCGGAGCCGTGCTTGAAGCGTTTCAAAAGGTCACCCACGGCACACCAATGCTCAGTCTGGGCAACGCCTTTAATGCCGATGATCTCCGTGATTTCGACCGCCGTGTGCGCCAAGCCGTCGGTGACGATGTGGCGTATAATGTGGAGCTGAAAATAGACGGTCTTGCTGTTTCTCTCCGTTATGAAGACGGCTATTTTGTCAGAGGAGCCACCCGAGGTGACGGAACGACGGGAGAGGACATTACGGAGAATCTGAAGACGATTCGCAATATCCCCCTCAAAATGAACCGTGAGCTGTCGATCGAAGTGCGCGGCGAGGCGTATATGCCGAAGCGTTCGTTTGAAGCACTCAATGAGGAACGAATTAAAAATGAAGAAGAACCGTTCGCTAATCCGCGAAATGCCGCGGCAGGATCACTTAGACAGCTTGATCCGAAAATTGCAGCGAAACGAAACCTCGATATCTTCGTCTACAGTATAGCGGAGCTTGACGAGATGGGTGTGGAGACGCAAAGCCAAGGGCTTGATTTTCTCGACGAACTCGGATTTAAAACGAATCAGGAACGAAAAAAATGCGGCGACATAGAAGAAGTCATTACGCTGATCGATGAGCTTCAGGCGAAGCGCGCTGACCTGCCGTACGAAATAGACGGCATTGTCATTAAAGTCGATTCTCTCGATCAGCAGGAGGAGCTCGGTTTTACGGCGAAAAGCCCGCGCTGGGCCATCGCGTATAAGTTTCCTGCTGAAGAGGTCGTGACGAAGCTTCTCGATATCGAATTAAATGTCGGCAGAACGGGTGTGATCACGCCGACCGCGATTCTTGAGCCGGTAAAAGTTGCCGGCACAACGGTCTCAAGAGCATCCCTTCATAACGAAGATTTAATTAAAGAGAAGGACATTCGGATTTTGGATAAGGTCGTCATCAAAAAAGCGGGCGATATCATTCCGGAAGTCGTGAACGTCCTCGTTGAACAGCGCACAGGAGAAGAAAAGGAATTCAGCATGCCGACGGAATGTCCTGAATGCGGCAGTGAGCTCGTCCGGATCGAAGGAGAAGTGGCGCTTCGCTGCATTAACCCTGAATGTCCGGCGCAAATCCGGGAAGGGCTGATCCATTTCGTTTCCCGCAATGCCATGAACATTGACGGGCTCGGCGAACGAGTGATCACACAGCTGTTTAAGGAAAACCTTGTCCGCAATGTGGCAGATTTATATAAGCTGACGAAGGAACAAGTCATCCAGCTCGAACGCATGGGTGAAAAGTCCACTGAAAACCTGATCAGCTCCATCCAAAAATCAAAAGAAAATTCGTTAGAGCGCCTGCTGTTTGGGCTTGGCATCCGCTTTATCGGATCAAAGGCTGCAAAGACGCTCGCCATGCAGTTTGAAAGCTTGGAGAACCTGAAAAAAGCCTCTAAAGACGAACTTCTCGCGGTTGATGAAATCGGTGAGAAAATGGCTGACGCGGTCATCACCTATTTTCATAAAGAAGAAATGCTTGAACTCTTGAATGAACTTCAGGAGCTGGGCGTAAACACGCTCTACAAAGGCCCGAAAAAAGTAAAGGCAGAGGACAGTGATTCTTACTTTGCCGGTAAAACAATTGTTCTGACAGGAAAGCTGGAAGAGCTGTCAAGAAACGAAGCCAAAGCGCAAATCGAAGCGCTGGGCGGAAAAATGACGGGAAGCGTCAGCAAAAACACAGACTTGGTCATCGCCGGAGAAGCGGCGGGAAGCAAGCTGACAAAAGCACAAGAGCTGAACATTGAAGTGTGGAATGAAGAACAGTTAATGGAAGAGCTAAAGAAATAAGAGGAGTGTTTTCTATTGAAAAAGACGTTGGCATTGGCGGCAACGGCGGCAGTATTAATGCTGTCTGCCTGCTCGTCAGGTTTTGGGGGGGAGAAGGAGGAAGAGATTACGCAAAAGACGGCGAAATCGTCAGAAAAAGCGATTGTCCCGAAATATAATATCTCTGACTCCTATTACAAAATGGTGCTGCCGTTTAAGGCAGGCAAAGCGCGCGGCTTAACAACGGAACAGCTGAACACGAGACTGGACATTGACGAGTTTGAAACAGGGCTGATGCGTCTTGCCCAAGATTCTTTCTCGACTGACGATTATCTGTTCCAAGAAGGACAATATTTAGATGAGGATACAGTATTAAGCTGGCTGGCCCGGAAAAAAACGGGCTCTGATTTGAAAAAAGCCGAAAAAGAAGATAAGAACTTCAAAAATGAAGGCTTGAACCCTGCGCTCCCGAGTTCTGGTTCAACAGAAGAAAAGAACGAAAGCAGCCCGATTTATTTAGCATCCATGCTTGAGCACGATTATTTAGTCAGAAAAGACAAGAATTCTATCCAGCTTGGCGGCGTCATGATCGGACTGGCGTTAAACTCAGTGTATTACTATCGTGAAAAAACGGGCGACCCGCAAAAAGAAGTGGAGATTAAGGACAGCACGCTCCGCCAGCAGGGAGAAAAAATCGCACAGGAGGTTATTAACCGCCTCCGTAAAAAAGATAACTTGAAGAATGTGCCAATTACAGTCGCACTCTACAAGCAGGCGTCGAAAACATCGATTGTGCCGGGGAACTTCATCGCCAAAACAGAGGTCAAAGCAGGCTCTACTGATATCTCAAATTGGGATGACATCAATGAAAAATACGTATTCTATCCAGCGGATACAACCACAGCAGAAAAGTACCCGGATGACACCGAGGTCTTTAAGCGGTTCAAAAATTCAATTGAAGAATATTTCCCGAACTATACAGGCGTTGTCGGTACAGCGCTGTATGATAATGATGAAATGAAGAAAATAAAGATTGACATACCAATGCAATTCTACGGAAAAAGTGAAGTTGTCGCGTTTACCCAGTTCCTAACGGGTGAAGTGATGGACTACTACTCTAAAGGCTCAATTGATGTCGAAGTCAATATCACGTCCTCAGACGGACAAGAAGCGGTCATTATCCGCAATGCCGGAGATAAAGAGCCGACTGTTCACATTTATGACTAATATTGGATGACCCCTTGTGCCGCTGCGGCGCAGGGGTTTTTTGCGTTTTTTTTGAAGGCTAAGTAGCATTGGAGAGGGTGTTTATTTATGTTATGATGTTCTAAAAATAGAAAAGGGTTGAAATTATGAAAAATAAATCCTTTTATTTTATATGGGCGGGCCAGTCAATTGCCAATTTAGGAGATTCTTTATACGTGCTGGTTCTGACTCTATTTACGTATCAAGTCACAGACTCGGCCTTCTTGGCATCGCTGGTAGCCATGATGCAGTTCGTGGGTCAGTCATTAAGCGCAGTATTTATACCTGTTTTCATTCATAAATACAGACTAAAGCACATTTTGATTTTTTTACAGTTAACGCAAACCATTCTGTTATCTTTGTTGCTTCTTATATTTATGATAGATTTTAAATCTATTTTTATTTTTTTCTTTATCGTATTTTTAATGTCGCTGTTAGACGGAGGAACGATTCCAGTCAGAAATTCAATGATTCCCCGCTTTGTTCCAAAATCCATGTTGTTGAAAGCAAACAGCTTGGTGCTGACCTCTGACCAAATCGTGCTCCTGCTTGGATGGATGCTCGGCGGTATTTTGATCAAATGGCTCGGGCCGCAATTGCTGCTATTGTTGACTTTTGCCCTTTATGGCACCTCTACAGTCTCTTTATTTTTTGTCAAGGATGCGGGAAAAGGAGATGCAGAAAAGGAAGAAACCGAGTCCTTTATGGATAAAATTTCTTCTGGGTGGAAAGCGATTTATCGCATGCCTGTTATCAGAATGCTGACTGTTCTTGAGCTTTTATCCATGTTCGGCAGAAGTATTTGGACAGGAGCCATTATCCTTGTTTATGTCGATGAAGTGCTGCATAAAAGCGAAACATGGTGGGGGTTTATTAACGCAAGCTATTTCGCCGGCACCATTACAGGCGGTTTAATCGTTTGGAAACTTTCAAAAATAATGAATGGAAAACTGTTCTCGATGATTTTATGGACATCACTTGCCATCGGCGCTTGCACACTATGCCTTGCGCTTAATAAGTATGCGTTGGCATCGCTGCTTTTTGTTTTTATTTTAGGACCTTCATTTCAGCTCCGGGGAATTGCGATCAGAACCTATGTGCAGGAGAGCATAAATGAAACTTTGCTTCCGAAAATACTGTCGGCTCAGCATACAATAAGTACATTTGTATACGGTGCATCGATCTTAATTATGAGCAGTCTTACTGATTGGCTGGGTGTCCAATATGTATTTTTCTTAAATTTTATTATTTTTACTGTTTCAGCGCTTTTATCTTTAAAACTAAAAAATGAACAAATATAGACAATGTTTTATAAATATTTACAAATTATTTGTTATGTGATTAAATTGGTGATGTAAAATACTATTTGTAAAGAGGTGGAAATGTTGAGTGGTAACTTGAATTTATTTCCTCTTTCTCATCATCAAAAAAGAGTTTTAAATATCGAAAATTTATACCCCGAAACAGCTATTAATCATATTGGCGGCCTTATCCAAATCAATGGAAAACTTCATCTTGAGACATTAAAAAAAGCCATTCAGCATTGCATCAGACAGACAGAGTCCCTCAGAATACGGCTCGTAAAGCAGGAAGGATCAGTTCTTCAATACATAGACGAAAAAGTGCAGGCCCATGTGCCATCAGTCGATTTTACTTCAACCGACCATCCATATGAAAGAATGCTAGATTGGGCCGAACGGGAATTTAAAATCCCTTTCTCTTTGTTTGATGGCGCGCTTGTTCAATTTTATGTTTTTCAAACAGATGAAGCAACATGCGGGTATTTAATAAAATGCCATCACATTGTTGCTGACGGCTGGTCAATGAAAATCATCATTGATAAGATTAAGGATCTGTACATGCTTCTGGCAAAAGGAGCACTGCCTGAAAAAGCCGCTGATGACTATTCAATTCTCATAGAAAAAGAGAAAAAATACCTTTCTTCGCCACGATATCAAAAAGATGCCGCATTTTGGAAAGAAGAATTTTCTCATTTGCCGGACAGCTTCTTGTCAAAAAGTTCAGCGAACATTGCTGGTAAACGCAAACGATTTAAACTAGACAAAGAACATTCTGCTGCTGTTTATGAATTTATTCAAAAGCAAGGCTCCTCGTTAAACGCATTGTTTACCGCATCGCTGTTTTGGTATGTAAGCAAAGCAACGGGAGAGACTGATTTGATAATCGGCACGCCGGTGCTAAACAGGTCTGGAAAGAAGGAAAAAAGCACGGCGGGGATGACTGTCAGTACGATGCCGTTCAGAAAGAAAACAGACCTTGACCAGCGTTTCTCAGATTTTTTACAAGAAGTCAATTCAGACTATATGAAATACTTTCTCCACCAACGGTACCCCTATGACGAACTGATAAAGGAATTACAGCTGGCAAAACAGGGATATGACCAGCTCTTCCAAATGTATATCAATTCATACAACACCGACCTTGCTTCTGATATAGATGGATGCCATGTCGAATATGATGAATTATATAACGGATCACAGCCTTATTCCCTTCAAATTGCAGTTAAAGAATGGGACGAAGGCGGGGCAATCGAATTGCAGTTCGACTACAAGGTAGCGGATTACAGCGAAACGCAAATTCAGCAATTGAAAGACCGTTTACTCCGCCTGATTTTATTGCTTATCGAGGACCCAGATATTCAATTCAGACATTTGTCTATATTAACTGAACAAGAAAAAAGGGACGAGATATTTAAGTGGAATCAGACGCAGGCCGACTATTCGAAAGAACAGACAATCAATCAATTAATTCAAGCAACAGCCTCACAGCATCCGTTTCGGACAGCGATAGAGGATGGGGGCATACATGTTACTTATCAGGAACTGGATGAACGCTCCAACCAACTTGCCCGCTGCCTAATACATAAAGGAATAAGCCGCGGTGATTTTGTTGCCGTGAGCATGAAACACTCACCGGAGTTGATTGCTGTTTTACTGGGCATTTTAAAAGCAGGCGGCGCTTATGTGCCGATCGACCCCGAATATCCCGCGGAACGAATCAAGTATATTTTAGAAAATAGTGAAGCGGCGTTTTTGATTACAGACCCTCTTTTTAAAATAGACTGCCGTTTGCCAAGGCACGTAAAAAAAATCAGTATTGACTGCACAATGTTTAACGATTTAGATACGGGACAGTTAGACATCAGGAACGATCCTTCCGACATCGCATACATGATTTACACTTCTGGATCAACAGGGCAGCCGAAAGGCGTGATGATCGAACATCAAAGCCTTGTGAACTACATAACATCAGCCTCTCAGAATTATACTTCTTCCCAAGAGGACAGCTTTGCGCTGTACTCATCCATAGCTTTCGATTTAACCGTTACATCCATTTACACCCCATTAGTGACAGGAAATAAGATTGTCATTTACAGACAAGAAGATATCCCGGAATTTATCCTTCATCAAATCGTAAAAGAAAAGAAAACAGCTGTCATCAAGCTGACACCAGCGCATTTAGCGTTGCTGAAAGATGCAAACTTAAAAGATTCCTCTATTAAAAGAATGATTGTTGGCGGTGAGCAGCTGTCTGTTTCTTTAGCACGCCAAATAACAGAAGCATCAGATCGCCGCATCGAGATCTTTAATGAATACGGGCCGACAGAAGCGACCGTTGGGTGTATGATCCACAAGTATGACCGAGAACAGGATCAGCAAGCCTCGGTTCCAATTGGGGTTCCGCTGCAGAATACAGAAATTTATTTATTAGATGAACAGCTGCAGCCGGTATTGCCGGGAACTCAAGGCGAAATGTATATATCAGGCGATAATGTCGCCAGAGGATATTGGAAGCGTCCGGATTTGCAAACCGAGCGTTTTCTGGATAACCCTTTCATAAAGGGCAGAAAAATGTATAAGACAGGAGATCTGGCGAAAAGAACGAATAGTGGATTGCTTGAATATGCAGGGCGTAAAGACCATCAAATCAAATTAAGAGGCTACCGTATAGAACTGGGAGAAATTGAATTAGCCTTGCTTTCTCTAGCGGAAATAGAAGAAGCGGTTGTCATTGATTTTGATGATTCACAGGGCGGGAAGCAATTGGCGGCATATGTAGTGAGCTCTGCACCTGTGCCAGTGCTGGAGCTTAGGAAACAGCTTTCTGGCAAACTGCCCGTTTTTATGGTCCCGGCCTACTTTATCAAGATGGATCATATTCCGCTTACGCAAAATGGAAAAACAGACAAAGAAGCGCTCCCTGATCCTTTACTTTATCAAGAGCAGACAGATTACGGATTGTTAAATGAAGAGCAGAAAGAAGCTGAGGCGATTCTTTTGGAAACCGCGAAGGAGATTCTCGGCCAGACAGACATTTGCCCAGAGGACCATTTTTATCAGCTTGGCGGAGATTCTATCAAAGCCATTCAATTCGTTTCGAAAATGAAAGAAAAAGGTCTTTTTATCAAGACTCAGGATATTATGACATATCCCGTATTTAGAGAACTTGTCAGTGCTGTGACCAGCAAACAATCGCCTGCAATTTCTCAACAGAAGGCTGAAGGCAGAGTGATGGGCACGCCGATTACCCAATGGTTCTGGTCTTTGGATTTAAAGTGCGCTCATTTCTGGCATCAATCGGTAATGCTAACTGCTGAAAAAGAGATTCACCTTGAAGACGTTAAGACGGTTCTGTCTCTTTTAATCAATCATCATGACAGCTTGCGAATGAATGTAGAAAAAGAGACGAATGCCTTGGTCTATCACAATACAGATATCGAACCTTATATTGAATACTGGGATCTGTCTACTTTTTCCGAGGAAGAGCAAACCAAACAAATAGCAGTAATCGGGCAGGAAATGAGAAAAAGCACGGACTTATACAATGGAGTGCTTTTTAAAACCAGCATGATCAAAGCAAACGAAAAAATGCATTTGTTATTCACAGCCCACCACTTAATCGCGGACGGTGTATCATGGCAAATTCTGATTGATGATTTTCTTGCTCTTTTAGATTCATTAGATAAGAAGGAAGAGCAGAAACTCCCTTTAAAGACACACTCTTATCAGGAATTTTCACATTCGATCCATGAATACGCTTATTCACGTGAAGCGGAGGAAGAATGCAGCTATTGGAATGAAAAAGTGAAAAAAATTGAGCCGCTCTATGGGATTTGTTCGGAAAATTCCAAAGTTGAAAATAGCATAAAACTGAAACGGGTTTTGACAAGCCAGATGACCCAAAAACTGTTCAGTGAAGCAAATGAGGCGTATCAAACCCAAACAAATGATTTGATTATCACTGCGTTAATCCGGGCTTGCCATCATTGCACAGGCAAAGAGGTTATTTCATTGGAGTTAGAAGGTCATGGAAGAGAGCCATTAAAGGAAGACTTAGATTTTTCAAGGACGTTCGGGTGGTTTACAGCAATGTATCCCGCAGTATTTCAGGCAGAGGCTGATCTGCCAGCGCAAATCCGTTCAGTGAAAGAAAACCTGCGCAATATCCCCAATAAGGGGATTGGCTACGGCGCTCTCACCTATTTGAATAAACGAATGCCGGATCACAAGAAGCCTGAGCTGCGCTTTAATTATCTAGGAGAAGTTGACCGTTTTTTAGCAGATAAATCAGAATACCGCATGACTTATTTAAATTCAGGCGCTGAGTCATCGCCTGAAAATGATCTGACGGTCAGTCTTGATTTGACAGCGGGAATCTATGGCGGACAGCTAACGTTGGATTTAATCTGCAGCAATCTTTATCAGACAGAGGATATGGAACAGCTTTTAGATGAATTTTCTGTACAGCTGGAAGAGCTGACTGAACATTGCTGTAAACAAGAGTCTGTCGAATATACGCCATCAGATTTCGAAACCGCCTCATTATCTATTGAAGAATTGGATTCCTTGTTCAAATGATGAGAAACGTATGGCTGGTTTTCTGTCTTTGTATCTTGTCGGTTCAAATCTGGAGCGGCGGACACGCAAGCGCTCAGACGTCAGTTGATAAGCGCATTGACGCTCTGATCGAAAAGCAAATGAAGGAAAGCGGAATACCGGGGATCTCAGTGACAGTGGTAAAAGGAAATGCTGCGGTTTACGAAAAGGGGTTTGGTTATGCCGGCGACAGGCATAGCCGCCCTGTAACCGCCTCGACATTGTTTGAGTTGGGCTCAACCTCTAAAGCATTTACTGCACTGGGGGTACTTAAGCTTGTCCATTCGGGGGCAATCAGTCTAAATGACCCTGTCAGCCGGTATATCAGCGGATTCTATGCAGTTTACAACGGAAAGAAAACAGATATCACAGTTCATCAGCTGCTGCATCATACAAGCGGAATTCCATTTTTATCAATAGCGGATATCAAGATTGATTCTAAGGAAGATGCTTTGGAAAAAACGGCGAAGGGGCTAAAGGGAGTTGAACTTAGTCATAAGCCGGGAAGCACATTTGAATATGCCACAATCAATTATGATGTACTGGGATATATCATTGAACAGGCATCAGGCCAGCCGTACGAGCAATATATGGCTGAGCACGTTTTTAAGCAGTTAGATATGTCAAACACGTATGCTGGGCGGCACGCTGGTGATGACGGTGATGTATCATCAGGTTTTAAAATTGGATTTTTAAAGGCGAGAGCCTATGACGCGCCTGAGTATCGGGGAAACACGCCTGCCGGATATATTATCACGAACGCAGAGGATGTATCCAAATGGCTTCGATCTCAGCTGAATCACAGTGACGGTGATATAAGCCGTTTGATTGAGCAAAGCCACCTGCCTGATAAAAGCGTAAAAACGGACGAGCCAGGCGTGTATTACGGTGCGGGATGGTCAATTTTTGAAAAAAAGGGCAGAGTCAAAGAATTGTTCCATGCCGGCTCCAACCCGAACTTTTCTTCGTTTATTATCATCAGCCCTGATGATAATGCGGCTGTAGGGGTTTTGGCCAATATGAACAGCGCGTACCCTGAGAAAATTGCCCGTTCTGTTTTACAAGTGATTGCCGATCAAAACCAAAAGCAGGACGGTTCTGTCACTGATCCGTTTCAGGTCATTGATAGAGCTGCAGCTGCCTTGCTGGTTTTATTCAGTTTATTGCTTATTGTTCTGGTGTGGAGGGTTTATATTTTTCTAAAAAACGTTAAATCGAAAAATGTTCCCGTTCAGCAGCGAACAAGAATAAAGGCGCTGCTTTGGGGAGGGTTGCTGGCAGCCGGAATAGTGGTGCCGAAGCTTATTTCAGTCTTTGCCTTTAATGGCTTGCCTTGGAGCATGATATTTATTTGGGGGCCCGGATCTCTTCGTTATTTGGCGGCGGTTTATGGTTTGCTGCTCCTTGCCTCCTGTCTATTCGGTTTAACTGCTTGTTTTTTCAATCACCGTGCCGCAAGAAGGAGTGAGACGCATGAAATGTGAAACATCCATCCTTGGTATTCAGCCGTTTAACGACCTATTTTATCGCAGCTGTTTTTTTAACTGTTATTTTTCCGTAGTTCGCTCGTTTCAGCAAGAAATCTATCCTTATCTTTTAAATGACATGTATTCGTATCAATTGGATGAAGACGGTTATCCAATGGTTGATCGGACAGAAGTTTATGATCCTGAGTATGTCATGAATCAGCAGGGAATCATCGCGGATAAGCAATCGGTCAGCAGCAGTCTCATAGCTGATGTGAAACGCGATGTTCTTAAACATAAACCCGTCATCATTTGGTTGGATACATATGCGCAGCCTTATAGACAGGAATATATGTCTAAGCATAACCGGAACAGCATACTGATTTATGGCTTTCATGATGTAGATCAGTCTGTTCTTGCCATTGAAAACCGTTATCCCGATAACTTGTCATATGAAGCCAGAAATATTTCATATCAGCATTTGGCCAAAGCCTATCAAGGCTTTCACAGTTATTTTCAGCCTCCTGCCGCTTTTCATTCATATGCCTCCTTTTCTTATGATCCGGGCAGGGACCTCTCAGGGCAAAGCATTTTCAAGGATGCGGCTGCCTTCTTTGCTCATAACATCACCGGGCATGTAGATCGGATGTTATCCGGTTTGGCGTCCTTCAGCCGGTTTACTGAGCAATTTCACAGCATAAGAGACAGCGAAAAGCTCCTTCATTCATTTAATGGGATTTTAAATGTGAAAAAAACAGAGCAATACCGCCTCGCATTTCTTCCGGATTTTCAACAGCTTGCCGCTGTGACATCTGACATTATTGATGAGTGGGAAGCAGCGCGGCATCTTGCGGCTAAGCTTTATTTTTCGGGGGGATCTTCTTCTGGTTATGAAGATCGGATCAAAGATTCACTGAAAAAAGTGCTGGAGCTTGAAGCAGCCCATATTGAATGCCTGAAGGATATAGGAAAAGAGGAGAGGGTCAAATGATCAAATTATTCTGTCTGCCGTATGCCGGGGGTTCGAGCACCATCTTCAGCGGATGGAAAAGGTTTCTTGATGCGTCAGTTGAACTGGTGGCCCTAGAGCTTCCGGGACATGGAACGAGAATGTCTGAGCCATTGCTCAATCGTGCAGAATCCGTGACGGAAGATCTGTTTATGCAAGCAAAATCTCATTTGGGTGATTCGGATTATGCCATTTTTGGGCACAGCATGGGATCGCTGCTTGCATACGAATTGCAAAGGAAATTAACCATGGAAAATAAACAGCCGATCCATATGTTTTTTTCCGGGCGTTTCCCGCCTCATATCCCGGAAAAGAAAGTGCTTCATCAGCTTTCAAATTCCGCTTTAAAACAAGCGATTATTGAGATGGGGGGTGTACCGGAAGAATTCAGCAAAAATGAGCAGGTGCTTGACTTTTTCCTTCCTATTTTAAGAGCTGACTTTGAGTTGCTGGAAACATACAGGAATACAGCAGTTGCTCCATTATCCTGCGATATTTCAGTTTTTTACGGCAAACGTGATCTGCCGTCAGTGCTGTTTGATTTATCTGATTGGAGTCAGTACACCGATCAGACATGCAGATTTTACGAATTTGAAGGAGATCATTTTTTCATTAATCAGAAGACAGAAGAAGTGACAGCTAAAATCAATCATATTTTGAATCAGACAGGAGTGGTATGAAATGGATTTCAGAACTGCCGGTGTTATCGGAGGAGGCGTCATGGGGGCCGATATGGCTCTTGATTTATCTGCGAATGGGTATCAAGTGATTTTGCTGGATATCAGTGATGAAAAACTGAAAGCCGCAGAGGAAAACATTAAAAAGACATTTAGGCTTGTTCAACTGATGCGGAAAGAAAAATTCAGCATGTCATTGGAAGATGTGCTTGATAACATTCAATTCACAACTGAGCCGCACAATGTAGAGCCGGCTGATATCATCATTGAAAACGTAACAGAAGATTGGGAGATCAAAAAACAAGTGTATTTACAGTTAAAGGATATCTGCCGAGAGGATGCCGTCTACCTTGTCAATACAAGCTGCATCTCAATTACGAAGGTCGGTTCACTGATGCAACGTCCGGAAAAGGTAATCGGAGCACATTTTATGAATCCTGTTCCTCTGAAAGAACTTGTAGAGGTGATACGGGGCGATGCCACCTCTGACGAGACTGTCAATGCAACCGTCGAGTTTTTGAAATCTTTCGACAAAAACCCTGTCGTCGTTCATGATTTGCCTGGCTTTGTGTCAAATCGTGTGTTAATGCTGACCATTAATGAAAGCATTTGGACGGTACAAGATCAAGTGGCGACACCAGCCAATGTGGATAAAATTTTCCGCGGCGGGTTCGGGCATAAAATGGGTCCGCTCGCGACTGCGGATTTAATAGGTCTCGATACGATCCTTAACTCCTTGCTGGTTCTATATGAAAGCTACAAAGATTCAAAGTTCAGGCCGTGTCCGCTGCTCGTGAAAATGGTAGACGCAGGAAAGTTAGGGAGAAAGTCAGGACAAGGATTCTTTCAATACAGTTAAAGGAGGGGCAGGCCATTGAAAAAGGGAGTTAAGTGTGTTGTCTGGGATTTAGATCATACGCTATGGGATGGTATTCTGCTTGAATCAGATGATGTAAAGCTGAAGGAACATATCAAAGAGATTCTGACTGAGCTTGATGAACGCGGCATATTGCTGTCTGTCGCCAGCAGAAATGACGAAGCTGCTGCTATGGAAAAATTAAAGGAATTTGGAATAGACCATTTCTTTTTATATCCGGAAATCAGCTGGAATGCCAAATCGGTCTCTTTGGAAAAAATCAGCAAAAACCTCAATATTCATAAGGATACGCTTCTCTTTATTGACGACCAAGCGTTTGAAAGGGAAGAAGTGAAAAATGCCCATCCGGAGATTTCGTGCTGGGATGCCGTTCGGTATAAGGATCTAATCGTCGACCCGTTGCTGAAGCCTGCATTCGTAACAGAGGATGCCAAAAGACGCCGGCAGATGTATCTGGAGGATGATCGCAGAAAAGAGGATGAAGAGCAGTTTGAAGGACCGTCCGAACAATTTCTTGCCACTCTGAATATGAAGTTTACGATCAGCCATGCGCAAGAAAGCGACTTGCAGCGGGCAGAAGAGCTTACGGTGCGTACAAATCAGCTGAATGCAAGCGGAAAAACATACGATTATCAGGAATTAAATTATTTCCGAGAATCAGACTCTCATATGCTGCTAGTCTGCGAACTTGAGGACAAGTACGGCTCTTATGGAAAGATCGGACTCTCTTTAATAGAAGAAAAGGGAGATGAATGGCATATTAATCTTCTTTTAATGTCATGCCGGGTTATGTCCCGCGGTGTCGGTACCATATTACTGACAGCTATTTTAAATGAAGCGAAACAAAAAGGGAAAAAACTGTTTGCCGATTTTAAACAAACAGATCGCAACAGAGTCATGTATATCACCTATAAATTTGCCAATTTCAAAGAACATACGAAGGGCCCGGACGGCTACATTCTATTTGAAAATGACCTGAGCCAGATTCAGCCGTATCCTGCGTATGTCGAGGTCAAAACGGAATTCAGCCAATCACCTGTTGCGGGAAGCAGCAATTAATCTAAATAGCGGGGAGAGCAAATAGATGAATCTTCATGAACAAATTAGAGAATATATTGAACAAAATTTGGTGGTCTTTGACGATGAAATCGAATTAACCAATGATGATCACATTTTTGAAATGGGATTTGTAAATTCTTTATTTGCGATGAAGCTTGTAACATTTCTTGAGCAAAACTTTGGGTTTCAGCTTGATAACGAAGATTTAGATATTGCCAACTTCAGCACAGTAAACCGAATCGTCAGCCTAATTGAAAAGAAACAGAACGGAGCGCTTGCTAATGAAAACAGCTGAGATGAAAGCCGACATCATTCAAGATTTCCGGGGTTACTGCGATGAAAAAATCAGACCTTTTGCAGGCGAGTTTGATGAGAAGGAATGCATCCCGGCAGAATTAATAAAAGAGTTAGGGAGCAAATCTTATTTTGCTGCGGGGATTCCGGAAGTTTATCACGGATTGGGATTGAACCCTGTCGAGTACGGTTTGTTTACTGAACAAGCAGGAAAAGCGTGCTGTAATATTCGAACCCTTTTGACTGTAAATTCGTTAGTCGGTGAATCTCTGCTGCGGTACGGTACAGAGCGCCAAAAAGAAGAATGGCTTGTCCCTATCGGAAAAGGAGAGAAAATCGGAGCGTTTGCATTGTCTGAACCAAACATTGGTTCAGACGCAAACCACATTGAAACATCGTATGCAAAAAACGGAAGCAGCTATGTCATCAACGGCAGAAAAAAATGGATTTCCTTTGGCGCCATTGCTGACTTTTTTCTGGTTATAGCCCGGGATGGAGAAGTGGTTACAGCCTTTATTGTAGACAGCCGCCAGAGCGGAGTAACGGTAAAAAAAATGGAAGGCATGATGGCCAATAGAGCTTCTTATCTTGCGGAAATAGAGTTTGACGGCGTCGAGGTTTCTGATGACCAAATATTAGGGCCAATCGGGGGCGGTTTTAATTACATCGTTAACTTGGCTTTGGATCATGGCAGATACAGTGTGGCATGGGCCGGATTGGCGATTGCACAGGAAGCCGTCGATTCTTTAGTCACATACTCACGGAAGAGAAGCCAATTCGGAGAGAAGCTCTACAAACATCAAATGATTAAAGGAATGATCGGTGATGCCGTAACACAGCTGCATGCAGCCCGCGCCTTATGCATGAAAGCCGGCGAAATGCGGATGAAACAAGATCCAGAGGCCGTGACAGAAACGTCTGTCGCGAAATATTTCACTTCAAAGGTTGCTGTTGAGATTACCAATTCAAATGTGCAAATCCACGGAGGAAGCGGCTTCAGCAGAGATCATTCAGCAGCCCGCCTGTACAGAGAAGCCAAAGTATTGGAGATCATTGAAGGAACATCTCAAATTCAGCAGCAAGTTATAGCGAATTATGGATTGAGACGATATTTTGTCAAACATATATAGGCAGAGGATGGAGAGGATTCTGTGAGTGAGCAAATGAAGAAAATAGATAAAAATAACATAGCCAACATTCTCGGACTGACAACCATTCAGGAAGGTCTGCTTTTTCATCATTTAATGGAGCCGGAAGGCAATGCCTATTTTGAACAAATGCTGATAAAACTAGAGAGCGAACCAGCCCGTGATCTTTTTGAAAAAGCATGGCAGCAAACGGTTCAGCAAAATGAAATGCTGCGGACGGTGTTTAGGTGGAAGGAAACAGCTAAGCCAATTCAAGTGATATTAAAGCATCATAATATAGATATCCGTTATCAGAGCATCCCGTTCGAGAAAGGGATTTCTCAGGATAAGCTGAAGGAGGAGCTTGCGGCCTGTGATCGGAAAGAGCCGTTTCAGCTTCAGGAAGTCCCTTTTCGTGTCACACTTTATCAAACAGAAGAAAACGGGATCTGGATGATGATCAGCTTTCATCATATCTTGATGGACGGCTGGAGCATGGGGATTGTCCTCAAAGAGTGGATGGAGTCATATCAAGCGTTATCCATGGGTCAAACACCTGTTGTTTCTCAAAAACCGTCATATCAAGGATTTGTGAAATGGCAGCAGGAACAGCAGCGTAAAACAAAAGACAGCCAGGCGTCATTTTGGAAAGGGTTATTGAAAGACTGGGAGCCTGTGCAATTGCTGCCGAATACAGAAAGGCCAGGGAAGCGAAATGCTATTTTTTCTAAACATGAGATACAGCTTCCGGTTTCAGCAGGAAAGGCTCTGCGCTCACTCGCTGCTGAACGGCAAGTTACGCTTGCTTCCATTTTATATAGTGTGTGGGGGCTGCTGCTAAAGAAGTATTCTGATCAAGAAGAAGTGGTGTTCGGGACAACCGTTTCAGGAAGAAGCGCGGATGTGCCGGGAATAGAACAAATGACGGGGCTGTTTATTAACACCATTCCGCTTCGTCTTCGCTTTGCGCCTCAATCCACGCCTTTAGATGTGATTCAGCTTGCGCATGAGCAGATTGCCAAAAGAAGTGAATATGAACATACACCGCTGTCTGATCTAAAAACATATGCGGGTCTGACGGCTGAGCAGTCATTATTTGACACGATTGTCGTGATTGAAAATTATCCGCTTGATCAAATGCTTAAGTCAAACAGTCTTCCTCTTTCAATCGAACAATATGACATGTTTGAGCAAACTGAGTTTGATTTGACATTGAGTGTACAAGCTTTTGATGAACATATTCATTTTTCTTTTATCTACAATCCTGGTGCTATGTCTGCTCTTCAAGTGAAGCAGCTTGGGGATCATTTTCTCAACCTGTTATCGGAAGTGATTGACAATCCGGCAGACAGATCTGTGCACCGCTTGAATATGCTTTCCGAAGATGAAGTGCATTATCAGCTTGAAGAGTTTTGCAACTATAAAGGTATGACCGGCAACGGACATCAGACTGTTATTGATTTGTTTGAGCGGCAGACAGCAAAGACGCCGGACGCTCTTGCTGTGGAGTTTCGCTCGGAGTCCCTGACCTATGATCAATTAAATAAAAAAGTGAATCAGCTCGCCCGTTTTTTAGAAGGTCAGGGAGTCAGACCTGCACAAAGAGTCGGTATTTTAACAGAACATTCAATTGAAATGGTGATCGCTTGTCTCGCTGTATTAAAAGCGGGCGGCGCTTATGTTCCAGTTGATCCCGATTATCCGCCGCAAAGAATTGAATATCTTCTTCAGGACAGCGGGATAAACCTGCTGCTGACAGAGGATATCGATGGGCTGGTTTACTCGTACGACGGTGTGAAAATAGATATTACCGATCAGAACCTTTATCAAGGAAACGACAGCAATCTGGTGAAACAATACGGTCCGCAAGACATTGCGTATTGCATATATACCTCTGGAACAACAGGCAGGCCAAAAGGGGTGCTTGTTAAGCATCTGGGTCTTGAAAATTATGTTTCCTGGGCCGCCGAGCAATATGTAAGAGGCCATAAAAGAGATTTTGCCCTTTATACGTCTTTATCTTTTGATTTAACAGTAACTTCTATCTTTACCCCGCTTATAACCGGAAACGCAATTATTGTGTACCAGGATAAAAACAAGCAGCTTCTTGTGGAACAAATACTGAAAGATAATCGGGCCCACGTTATGAAGTTAACGCCGTCCCATCTTCATTTCATTTCCGAGATGCCGTTTCAGGACAGTGTCATGGAGTGCCTGATACTGGGGGGAGAGCAATTAGAAACCTCCCTTGCGGCGAAAATTGAACAAAACTTCGATGGGAAAATTGAAATTTTTAACGAATACGGACCGACGGAAACGGTAGTCGGCTGCATGATTCACCGCTACTCATCTGAAATGGATAAGGATCTGTATGTGCCGATCGGCCGGCCTGCAGCACATACTGGTATATACATTCTTGATTCACATATGAATCTGCTGCCCCGAGGAGCAGCGGGAGAACTCTATATTGCCGGAAAAGGAGTAGCAGAAGGCTACTTAGGCCGGAAGGAACTGACGGCAGAGCGATTTGTGGCGCATCCTTTTAAGCCCGGAGAAAAAATGTATAAAACAGGAGACGCAGCCCGCTTTTTACCAGATGGAACCATTCAATTTTTAGGCAGAAATGATGACCAAATCAAACTTAGGGGCTATCGGATTGAGAGCGGGGAGATTGAACATTGGCTCTGCCGGTACGGACGGATCAAAGGGGCGGCGGCTGTCGTGAAGAAGGACGCGTCCCAGACACCGTGCCTGGCTGCTTATCTTTTCACTGATGAGACGATTGATGAAAAGCAGCTGCGTGAATACCTGCGCCGTCATTTGCCGGAATATATGATTCCATCCCGATTTATTGTGATGGATGAGATGCCGCTGACGGCTAATGGAAAACTGGATAAAAAAGCACTGCCCGAGCTTGCCGCAGAGACAAAACGGAAGGTGCTTATGGAGGCCCCAGCTTCTGAAACAGAAAAGATGGTGCTGGAGGTTTGGAAACGTGTACTTGGTCAAGACAGCATCAATGTTCACGATAAATTTTTTGAAATCGGCGGCACTTCCCTGCATTTGATCCAAGTTAATCAGCAGCTTTCTAAGGAAACGGGAAAAAGTATTCCTATGGTTGAGATGTTCCGCCGTCCAACAGTTCAGTTGCTTGCTGAATTCTTATCAGGCCAGGATGAAGGGCAATCAAAAAAGAAAGCACCATTCATATCAAAAAGGAAGGCTCCTTCAAATGACAGTATCGCCATCATCGGGATGGCCGGGCGTTTCCCCGGCGCTAAAAATATAGATGAATTTTGGCATAATCTGAAAAACGGCAAGGAATCCATCTCTTTTTTCACTGATGAAGAGCTGTTTGCGGCGGGCATTGATGAACAAACATTTATGAGAAGTGATTATGTAAGGGCGAAAGGAATCATCGATGGCCCTGATTTATTTGATGCCTCTTTCTTTGGCTATTCACCGGGGCAGGCAGAGGTCATGGACCCGCAAATCCGCCTTCTTCATGAGTATGTATGGAAAACGCTGGAGGACGCAGGGTGTGTTTCAGCTGAATATGAAGGGAAAATCGGTTTGTTTACAGGAACAACCTCAAATTTTCAATGGCTCCAGCATTTCGCTGACTCATTAGACGGCAGGATGTCAGAGCTGTTTGAAATCGGCTCTTTAAATGATACCTATACAATCAGCACGCGGGTTGCTCATAAACTTAATCTGAAAGGTCCAGCCATTACCCTGCAGACCGCTTGTTCAACCTCCTTGGTCGCGCTGCATTTGGCATGCAAATCAGTGCTGAATGGAGAATCCGATATCGCTCTCGCAGGAGGTGTGTCCATTCTCCACCCGGTTAAGTCAGGCTACATCTATCAAGAGAATATGGTGAAATCGCCAGACGGCCATTGCCGAGCCTTTGATAAAGACGCGAAAGGCACTGTAGGAGGCGACGGAGTCGGATTTGTCGCAGTGAAATCGTTGAGCCGCGCGTTGGCTGACGGCGATAGGATCTACGCGGTTGTAAAAGGATCTGCGGTCAACAATGACGGTGACCAAAAGGTAGGCTTTAATGCGCCGAGTGTGGAAGGCCAGACAGAGGTTATAAGAGAGGCGATTGCTGATGCGGGGATTGAGCCGGAAACCATCAGCTATGTGGAAACCCACGGGACAGGCACGGCTCTCGGAGATCCAATTGAAATTGAGGCCTTAACCAAAGCGTTTCAAACGAATAAAACCGCGTTTTGCCGGATTGGTTCCGTAAAAACGAATATCGGACACCTTGATGCTGCTGCAGGCGCGGCGGGTCTCATTAAAACAGTTCTTTCTCTGAAGCATCAACAACTTGTGCCTAGTCTTCATTTTAAAGAAGCAAATCCCAATATTGATTTTGAAAACAGTCCTTTCCTTGTCAATGACACGCTCCGGACGTGGAAGAAAACAAATGCTCCGAGACGTGCAGGCGTGAGCTCATTCGGTATGGGCGGCACAAATGCCCATGTGATTCTGGAGGAAGCGCCTGTCAGTGAACGTGAAAAACATTCGCGTTCGTATCAGCTGTTTCCTCTTTCAGCAAAAACGATGAATGCTTTAGAAAAAACGAAAGACCTTTTGCTTGAACACATGGAAAGGAACTCTGAACTTAATGCAGCAGACGCCGCCTATACACTACAGGCCGGAAGACAGCACTTTGATTATAGGCAAATGTTTGTGGCAAAGGACAGGCAGGATGTCATCCGCCTGCTTTCCGAGAAAAAGGACAGAGGACTCAGTAGAATGTCGCGGATTCAGGAAAAAAAGGAGAAAAAATTGATCTTCATGTTCACAGGCCAAGGCAGTCAATACGTGAACATGGGCAGGGATTTATACACGGAGGAGCCGTTTTTCAAAGAGACGATGGATCACTGTTTTCAAGAATTTTATGAAGCGACTGGTGAGAGGCTTGAGAATATTCTATACCCTGATCAGCAGGATGAAGAAGCTGCCGCGATAAAGCTTCAAGAGACGAAATATGCCCAGCCGGCTATTTTTATGCTGGAATATGCGCTGTCACTTTTATTGATGAAGTGGGGGCTGCGGCCATGGGCTATGATCGGCTACAGCTTTGGTGAACTAACGGCTGCCGCGGTATCTGGAGTGTTTACGCTCAGTGATGCCATCAAGCTGATCAGCTTGCGTGGACAAGCGATGCACGAAGCGCCGTCAGGCATCATGTTAAGCGTGCCAATGCCAGAGGAAGAACTGAAAGCGATTCTCCCCGATTGCATTTCATTGGCTGTTGTGAATGACGCTTCTTGCATTGTGTCGGGGCTAGAGTCTGACATTTCAGCGTTTGAAGAACAGTTAAAAGCCAAAAAAGTGCTTTGTATGAGAGTAAAAGGTTCAATTGCTGCCCACTCGCACGTCATGGCTTCCGCCGCTGAACGATTTGGAAACACGGCTAAGCACATTTCTTATCAAAAACCGGGTGTTCCCTTCTTCTCGAATTTAACGGGAGACTGGATAGCGGATGAAGAAGCTGCGGACTATGACTATTGGAAGCGGCACATGACTGAGACTGTTCGTTTTGCTGAGGGTATTGGCGTGTTAACGAAGCAGGAGCATGCTATTTTTATCGAAATCGGCCCGGGACAAGATTTAAGTGTGCTGGTGAAGAGATCGATTAACGATGAGATGCGCCAGCATGTTTGCAATGTGCTGAAACACAGCAGGCAGAATATGTCGGATGTCCAATTTTTACTCAGCAGAATTGGCACGCTGTGGATGTATGGCGCAGTCATTGATTGGCGCGGGCTGCATGAGGGCAGAAATCCTGAAAAAATTACAATGCCGCAATATCCTTTTGAAAAGGAATCCTTTTGGCCCAAACGGAAGCATACTGCCAGCGGAAAAGGCAATAAACATTCCGGAGGAAAGCTCCCGCTTCAGGATTGGTTTTATCTGCCGCAATGGGAAAAAGAAATCCTGCCGATTTCCCGAGAGATTGAAGCGGCGGAACAACGTTTGCTTGTCTTCATGGAGGATGGCGATTTTTCACATAAGCTTATTCAGGGGATGCAATCTGCCTGTGCTTCTTGTGTCATCGTTAAAAAAGGGCATAACTTTCAGCAGGTTGAAAAAGGAGTGTACACACTTCGCCCAGACTCTGCGGAAGATTACTGCCGTCTCTTTGAAGTGTTGGAGAAGGAAAAGATTCAGTACAGCCGGATTTTGCACCTCTGGGGGCTGGCAGAGAAGAATGAAACCGCTGCTGCAGAGTGGATTGAGCAGATCCAAAACGAATCCTATTACTCGTTGCTTTACTTAGGGCAAGCATTGAAAAAGAAAGGAACAAACCAGGAAATTTCGATCTTTGTATTATCGTCCCTTACGTATCAGCTTGGCGGAGAAGAAACGTTATATCCAGAGAAAGCCGTACATCTGGGGCCGAGTATGGTCATATCTCAGGAAACACCGTTCCTTCGCTATCGAGTGATTGATATAGACAGGCAGAAAGAAGATTCCTGGAAAGAAGACAAGCTGCTGGGACTCATCAGATCTGAGCTGATGACCGAATCAGGCAATCTCCTAACGGTTTACAGAAATAATAAAAGGTACACCAGGAATTTTATTCACAAAGCAGTGCCTGCAGAATCATCGCAAGGGCACCTTCGTCCCGGAGGCGTATATATTCTGATTGGCGGGCTGGGCTTCATCGGTTTACATGCTGCCAAAACCATTGCTGAGAAAACAAAAGGAAAGCTTATTCTGACTAGCCGTTCCGGCCTTCCGCCGCGGAGTGAATGGGAGTCCTTAATCAGCACGCATGCTGAAGATGATCCAACTGTTAAAAAAATAAAATCAATATATGAGATAGAACAAACAGGCGCGGAAGTTATTGCTGTTGCTGCGGATGCAAGCTGTGAAGCGGATATGTCTGAACTGGTTCATGCGGCTGAACATAAGTACGGCTCCATACATGGCGTAATTTATGCAGCTGGAATAACAGGCGAACAATCATTCAGGATGATGGAGCAAACGGATAGAAGTTTTTCGAATGCTCACATTCAAGCAAAAATGACAGGCGTTGCGGTATTAGAAAAAGTGTTGGACGATCGGCCGCTTGATTTCTGCTTTTTGATTTCGTCCTTGTCTCCGATATTGGGAGGACTTGGATTTACCGCCTATACTGCAGTTAACCATTTTGTTGATGCCTTTGTATATCAACATAATGCGCAGCATCCTGTTCAGTGGACAGCCCTAAATTTAGATGGCTGGGAATTTGAAGACGGCAAAAAACCGGATATTCCAGTCGGAGGGGATTTAGAAAATACCCTGATTCGTGCGCATGAGGGCAGAGAGGTTTTCGAGAGAATTTTCACATTTGATCATATGGATCAGATTGTCGTGTCTGCCACGGATCTGCAGGAGAGGATACAAAGATATGTGAATCGTCTGCACCAGCCTAGCGATGAACAGCAAGAAGAGGACGTTTCGCTGTATGGGCGGCCAGAGCTTACCGCTGAATATGTTGAACCAATAACTGAAATGGAGAAAGAACTTCTTGTTCATTGGCAGTCATTTTTCAAAATTGATCAAATCGGCATAGACGATGATTTCTTTGAGATGGGCGGTGATTCTTTAAAGGCGATTACTTTCATTTCCATTCTTCATCAAGCGTTCAATGTGGAAATTGCGCTGCCGGATTTCTTTAACATTCCGACGATCAGGCAGATGGCCGAATTTATCAGCCAAGCCGACAAGAAGATTTACAGAAAGATAGAAAAAGCTGAAAAACAGGATTATTATCCGCTGTCCTCAGCGCAAAAACGGCTTTATCTTGTTCAGCAGTTAGATCAAACAAGCACTGGTTACAATGAGTTCACTGCCGGCCGGATTGCAGGAAAGCTTGATATGCAAAGGCTGGAGAATGCGTTCCGGCAATTGATTCATCGTCATGAGAGTTTAAGAACATCCTTTAAAGCAATAGACGGTGTTCCTATGCAGTGCATAGCTGAGCATGCGGAATTTCATGCAGACTTTTTTGACCTATCCCATTTGGCAGGCCAGGAAGGGCAAAACGAAAAAGAACAAGAAGTCATCAGCAGCTTTTTAAAGCCGTTCCAGCTTGATCAGGCACCCTTGATGAGAGCTGGTGTGATGAAGAACTCTGAAAACGAGTATATTCTGATGCTCGATATGCACCATATTATTTCTGACGGTCTATCTCAGGACATCTTGGTCAGCGAGTTTATGGATCTATATGACGGCAAAGAGCTTGCACCGCTTGAACTGCAATATAAAGATTTCTCAGAATGGCAGAATCAGATGCTTCAGTCTGATGACCTGAATGAGGTGAAAACATATTGGCTGAAACGGCTTGACGGCTTCCGTGAGCTTCAGCTGCCGGCTGATTACCGGAGACCTGATGTTAAAAGCTTTGCCGGCGCCCATTATCGTTTTGATGTAAGCAAAAAAGAGCTTGAGGCGTTTAAAGCCATTATGGCCGATGAAGACGCCACGCTGTTTATGGGACTTTTATCAATCTATCAAGTCCTGCTGCACAAGCTCACTGGACAGTCCGACATTGTAGTCGGCGTTCCGGTTGCGGGGAGAAGGCAGGAGGAGCTGCAGCGGATCATCGGTATCTTCGTTAACATGCTTCCGCTTCGGTTTTATCCGGAAAAAGAGATGACGTTCACTCAATTTCTGCACCATGTCAAGCAGCTGGTGATTGATGACTTTGATCATCAAGATTATCAGTATGAACATATGGTTCAAGACTTGAAGTTAGATAGGACGTTAAATAGGAATCATATTTTTGATACCGTTTTTGCTCTGCAAAATCTAAGCCAGCCTTCTTTAGAGGTAGACGGGATCACACTAACCGACTATGAATATGAAACAGCGGTTTCCCGGTTTGATTTGCTTTGGATCGCTTCAGAAGACGAAAACGGTTTATCTTCTGTCATTGAATACAGCACTGAGCTGTTTACAAGAGAAACGATTGAAGGCATTGCGAAAGGGATTAAAAAGGTGCTGTCAGCCGTAATTGATTGTAAGCAAACTGCTCTCAAGGATATTGACCTGACTTCAGGCATCAATGATTTAGAAAAGGTATCGTTGCTGGAACTAGACGATCTGAAAATCTAGCAGAAATAGGTGAATAACAATGAACCAAACCGATGTCTTTCAATTGAAAACCGCAGCTCTTGAAAAAGTGAAGGAGCGGCAATATTGGACTTCTGTATTAACTCAAATCCCGTCGGACTGCCGTTTTCCTTATGATTCACAGCTTCTTGATCAAAACGATGAAGAAGCTTCAATACCTTTTTCATTCCCGGCTCAGCTGGAAAAGGCCATCTTAAAGGCATCCGGAGCTTCAGATTTGCGTATATTTATGATTTTGATGACTGCGGCAGTCACATTGCTGCACAGGTACGATGGAAGAACGGATATCATGGCGTCGGCCCCTGTGTTGAGACAGCGGGAAACACAGCCGGTGATCAATGATCTTCTTCCGCTGCTGGTGAAAATCAATCCTTCTATGAGTTTCAGAGACTGTCTAGAGCATGTGAAACAAGCTTTTCAAGAAGTGTATGCCCATCAAAATTTTCCTGTGAAAATCCTATTGGATGAGCTTCATCCTTTGCATAAAAAAGGGGAGCCCCGCTTCGGCATTTCCCTTGCTGTGAATGATCTCCAGCAGCCGGTGTCATTGAAAGCGCTGGACACGAATCTATTTTTCTCCATTCAGTGTGATGAAGGGAGATTGACTGGAAAGCTGAGCTGGAATTTGAAGCATTACACATTCGATACTGCTGAACGGATAGCCGGCCATTTTTGCATGCTGGCAGATCAGGCTTTGTCGGCGCCTGAGACTCTGGTCTCTGAGCTGCAGTTACTTTCTCATGAGGAGAGAGAGAGAGTCATCACGACATTTAATCACACAAATCAACCATACCCGAAGGAAAAATCGATTGTCGATCTCTTCAAAGAACAGGCAGCTCTCAAACCTGATCAGCCTGCAATCGTGTATGAAGATGTCAGCTTCACATACGGTGAGGCTGATGAATTGTCAGATCGGATTGCTGCTTTTTTGACAAAAGAAGGCGTTTGTCATGAGGAGCCTGTGGGGCTGATGGTTCATCGCTCGGCAGAAATGGTTATCGGCATATTAGGCATTTTGAAAGCAGGTTGTCCTTATTTGCCGATAGATGTAAATATGCCGTCCGAACGGATGGATTATATGCTGACAAACAGCGGGTCGCGGTTTGTGATCACGAACAAGGGTCATGGCACTTCTGCTGAGAATCAAAAAAGCTTATGTATAGAGGAAATGATGAAATTTGAAGGGGCGGCGGAGCATGGGCGCCTGCCATCTCCTGAAAATCTCGCTTATGTGCTGTATACATCAGGGACAACAGGAAAACCGAAAGGCGTGATGGTGGAGCATCGTCAAGTCATCAATTTAGTATATGGCATAGACAGCCTTCATTTTCAGCCAATTTCACAAGAGCACCTCCGTATCGGCATGCTTGCTTCACATATTTTTGACGCATCCGTGCAAACGATATTTCCGGCAGTACTTCTTGGACACACCTTATATATTGCGCCAGATCATGCAAGGATGGATGGAAAGCAGTTGTGGTCTTTTTATGAGGAGAACCGCATTCATATTTCAGATGCGACACCCTCTCATTTGCGCCTCATGATCAAAGCCGCTGAGAAAGAGCCGCATCACGTTGACGAATTGAAGTTAATAATGGCTGGCGGCGAAATGCTGCCGCCCCAATTGGTTCAGCAATATTTACAAACGTTTCGTGCGGGTAAGCCGGTGATGACAAATAATTACGGTCCGACGGAATGCGCTGTGCAATCAGCGGCTTTTACCATACCTGATTCTTGGAATGAACCCGTCGTACCGATTGGCAGGCCGATGCCGAATGAACAGATTTATATTTTAGATCATTGCGGACAGCCTGTGCCCATCGGCGTATACGGAGAACTGTGCATTGCCGGAGACGGGGTGGCAAGAGGATATATCCGTCAGCCAGAGCTGACGGCAGAAAAATTTACAGAACCGCAGCATATTCCTGCCGGCAAGCTTTATCATACCGGTGACTTGGCGAGATGGCGTAGTGACGGCTTCATCGAATTTTTTGGCAGGTATGATGATCAAGTAAAAATAAGAGGATTCAGAATAGAGCTTGATGAGATTAGAAAAGCCTTGCTTGATTACCGGGAGCCGGGACAAATCGTTCATGATGCGGTGATTATTCCAGTTCAAAAGGAATCAGATGATCCGTTTCTTGTGGCGTATCTCATTTCCGATCAAAAACTGAAAGCTCGAAAAATGAGAGGGTTTTTAGGAGAAAAGCTGCCGGGTTATATGATTCCGAGACGATTCATCCGCGTGGATTCATTTCCAATGAACCTGTCAGGGAAGCTTGATCTCAAGGCACTCCCAGACCCCTTTGAAGAGCCTGAATCTGACGAGCAGGTCATAAAACCGCACAATGAAACTGAAAAAAAGCTGGTTTCCATTTTTGCCGGCATTCTGAATATACCTGAATCTGATATCAGCATGGAAGATAACTTCTTTGATATCGGCGGAAACTCATTTCATATCGTAGAACTATCGAACAAATTGAAAGAGCAGTTTGGACAAGAGCTGTCTGTTGTTCAGCTGTTTCAGTATACATCTGTATCGGCAATAGCTGCCCAGCTCAGCCGGCAAGCGGAGTCTGAGGGTTGTCAGGCAAATACAGAAAGTGAGGAAGAGGCAGCGGAAGATTTAGAAAATGTCGCACAACTGTTAGGCGGGATTTCTGATGAGTAAAACAACAGGCTTAGAAATAGCGGTTATCGGAATGGCTTGCCGTTTCCCCGGAGCCAAAAATATTGAAGAGTTTTGGGAGAACATGAAAACGGGCACGGAATCCATCACGTTTTTCTCAAAAGAAGAGCTTATGGAAGCCGGTGTGCCTAAAGAACAGCTCGATCATGAGAATTATGTCAGAGCCAAAGGAAAAGTAGACCGGCATGACCACTTTGACGCGGCGTTTTTCGGCTACTCACAGCGAGAAGCTGAGGTAATGGACCCGCAAGTGCGCATGTTTCATGAAGTCGCGTGGGAATCTCTTGAAAACGCCGGCTACAATCCCGAAACCTATTCACAGCCTATCGGCTTATTCGGCGCTGCGTCTGCGAATTTGTACTGGCAGGCAAGTTCAATGCTACTGAGAAATAGCAGTTCTTCTGAACAGTTTGCTGCTGTTCAGTTGACGGACAAGGATTTTATGAATACACAAGTTTCTTATAAATTAAATTTGAAAGGGCCGAGTATCGCGGTGGATACAGCCTGTTCATCTTCTCTGACGGCGGTGCATCTCGCGTCCAGAGCTTTGCTTACCGGCGACTGCAAAATGGCGCTGGCCGGAGGTGTAACGGTGACTTGCCCCCACAAAAAGGGCTATATGTATCAAGAAGGAATGATTATGTCGCCGGACGGCCGCTGCCGCGCATTTGACGCGGAAGCAAATGGGACAGTCGGGGGAGAGGGCTGCGGTGTTGTAGTGCTGAAAACCTTAAAGCAGGCGCTGAAGGATCAAGATCATATTTACGCTGTCATTAAAGGTTCCGCATATAACAATGACGGCAGCCGTAAAGTCGGTTACACTGCGCCAAGTATCGAAGGGCAGGCCGATGTCATTAGAAAAGCGCTGAACATCAGCCGTGTAGAGCCCGAAAGTATTTCTTATGTCGAAGCGCACGGCACGGGCACCTCGTTAGGAGACCCGGTTGAAATAGAGGCGCTAACACAAGCGTTTCAAACTGAAAAGAAGCAATACTGCGCAATCGGCTCTGTTAAAACAAATATCGGTCATTTGGATTCCGCCGCGGGTATTGCGGGGTTTATTAAAACGGCGCTGAGTCTCAAAGCGAGAACTCTGCCGCCAAGCCTTCATTACAAAAAGCCTAATCCTAAAATTGATTTTGAAAACACTCCTTTTTATGTCAGCACATCCGCAAAGCAATGGACAGTAGCTGACCGGGTGTTTCGAGCGGGCGTCAGTTCCTTTGGGATCGGCGGCACGAATGTTCATGTTGTGATGGAAGAGCCGCCGATGAAGGAAAGACGTCATCAAGAGGATCATGAAGACTGCCTTATGCTTATTTCTGCCCGTTCTGAAAAAGCGGCAAAGAAGGCCGCGGATCAGGTCAAGCGATTTATAAAAGAGAATGAAGAGGTGCCGCTCCAAGACGTTTCATACACACTGCAAGAGGGCCGCAGGCATTTTCAGTATCGTCAAGCGTTTACGGCTGGCCCTTTAGGGATAACAAGCGATATGGCAAGTACTTCAAAAGCGCTGGAGAAGCCGGCCGTTGTCTTTATGTTTTCCGGCCAAGGCTCTCAATACGTCAATATGGGGAAACAATTGTATGAACAAGAACCCATATTCCAGGAGGAGCTGCACCGCTGTTTTGACATTCTGCAAACTGAGGAAGGACTCAATATTAGAAGCATTATGCTTCCGAATAATGAGGCAGAAAGCGAGGAAGCTGAACAGCTTATCCATGAAACCTCGTATACGCAGCCTATTTTATTTTCTTTTGAATATGCGCTGGCGTCCTTCTTAATCAAAAAGGGGTTAAAACCGCAATACATGATTGGCCACAGCATAGGGGAATTAACGGCAGCCTGTCTGTCAGGCATTTGTTCATTGGAAGACGCTCTTCATATGGTTGTGATGAGAGGCCGATTGATGCAGGAAATGCCGGAGGGAGAAATGTTGAGCGTCAGACTGCCCGGCGTAGAGACAGAAATGGAATTGACAGAAGGGGTTGAGCTATCGGCTTCAAACAGCTCTGATTTATCGGTTGTATCAGGCCTTATGGAGCCAATCAATACTTTTGCCGCGCGCCTTCAGTCGAAAGGAGTGGCCATTCAGCACTTAAAAACGTCCCATGCGTTTCATTCAAGCATGATGAAGCCGGCAGCATCTCGTTTTGCTGATATTCTGCAAGAGATAGAATTCCAAGCACCAGACCTTCCGTTTATTTCAAATGTGACAGGCGATTGGATACAAGCAGAGCAGGCCGTAGATCCGAAATACTGGGCTTCGCAAATCACGGAAAAGGTTGATTTTCATTCAGGGCTGAGCACGCTTTTACAAATGAGTAATGTTGTATTTGTTGAGATCGGGCCAGGGAACACGTTGACGCAGTTTGTGAGAAAACATGAGGGTTTTATGGCGGAGCAACATGCTGCGGTTAATATCATCAGGCATCCAAAGGAAGTATCGTCTGATCGTGTCTATCTGTTAAACCGCATCGGCAGGCTTTGGACGCATGGTGTAAACATGAACTGGGAGGACTTTCGCCAGAGGGGCTCATATGAAAGGGTCCCGCTTCCGACTTATCCTTTTGAGCATCAAGTATTTCCCGATCCGCAACCAGCTCAGGGCGGCATGGAAGAAAAGATCAAAAACGAATTGAAATTAAACATTGCCTCCAGTGAAGAACAGCTTCCTTTTGATAAGTGGTTTTCCGTCCCGCATTGGGAACGAATGGAACCAGCCAATGAGACATTCACTCATCAAGGAAAAAGGATACTTGTCTTTGAAGAAAACAATGATGTCAGCCAATATCTTCTAAAACAGCAAGCGGAAACCGTGTCTGTCCTGCCGGGTGATTGCTTTGCGGAAATGGACAAAAACACGTTTACGGTAAACCATCGGGATACGGCCCACTTCCGGAAGCTGCTGGATGAACTGAATGCAAGGGGGTTTATCCCTGATGAAATCATCTGGATGCGGCTGCAAGACTGTGATTGTCGTGATGGAGATCTTGCAGAGCGCACAATAGCCGGTTATCTTCCCCTCCTTGATCTTGTCCGTTTACTTGGAACAGAGAGCAACAAAAGATTCAGCATGACCGTAGTGACCAATCAAGCTCACGATGTGACGGGAATGGAGGAGCTTCAGCCTCATCAGGCTGCGCTGACCGGAGTCTGTTTGACCATTCCGCAAGAGTATCAGCAGATCAGCTGTAAAGCTGTTGATCTTTGTCCGGACCCGCGGCACGGTCAATCAAACTGGCCTGAAATGATTTCTTATGAACTTAAAAAAGAGGATGATCAGCCTATTGTGGCTTATCGCGGAAACAGCAGATGGATTCGGCAGGCGAAGCAGCCGGGCAAGCAAGATGAGATTGATATGGCCGGCAATCTCAGGCATAAAGGAGTTTATATCATTACAGGCGGCCTTGGCGGGATCGGATTATCTCTTGCATCTCATTTAGCTGAAACAGTTCAAGCAAAGCTTGTGCTGCTAAGCCGGACAGGACTGCCCGATAAACTAAGAGCAAATGACGATGCGATCAAAAAACTCAAAGCTGTTGAAGAGCTCGAGAAGGCTGGAGCCGAGGTGTTGGTATTACAGGCGGATATTTCAGATGAGGCAGAGCTTCAAAAAGCCTTGCAAACGGCAGAATCTCGTTTTGGACAAGCCATTCATGGCGTTATTCATGCAGCGGGCATTCCTGATGGCAAAGTGATTCACGCAAGGACACCAGACGATGAGAGGCAGATGGCAAAAGCCAAAATAACAGGAACCGCTCTGTTAAGAAAAGCGCTTAAAAACAAACAGCCGGACTTCTTCTTCATTTGTTCCTCTCTTGTTTCATTTTTAGGAGCGGGGGGCCAAGTCGGCTACGCTGCATCAAACGCATTCTTGGACAGCTATGCTCACGCATGCCGAAAAGAAGGCGAAAACATGGTGTCGGTTAACTGGGACCGTTGGGAACAAGTAGGGATGGCATATGAATCAGAAACGGCAGCCATTCTTTCGAAGATAGCGGACAAGGGAGAGCAACAAGGAATCCTGCCGGCTCAAGGTGCGAAAGCATTTATGAGAGCTTTGCAGCTGTGTTACCCGCAAGTCCTAATTTCGCTGCAGGACGTAAACAAACGAATAAAAGACAGCTATGTGAAAGAGGACAGACAAACCGCTGCGCATGTGCTGACAAAAGACCGCTTGGATACACTTGAAGAAAGATTAATGAATATTTTTAAGGATTATTTTCATGCTGAGACAGATGTAAATATGAATTTCTTTGAATTAGGAGCCTCTTCACTTGATCTGCTTCAGGTGAGCGGGAGAATCAAAAACGAGCTCGGTGTGGATATCCCGGTTGTGATGATGTATGCCCACCCGACGGTTGCAGCATTAACCGAAGCCGTCAAAGCACAGCAAAGCGGTGATGACTTACACATAAAAGGAATAGAGCCAGATCGCCAAAAAGCCATAAATGAAGGGAAAAACCGGCGAAAACAGCGAATGAGACGAAAATAGATGGGAGGCTGATTTCCATGGCTGACGAGAAACAATGGACAGAAACAGGACTGGAAATAGCGGTCGTCGGTATGGCGGGCAAGTTTCCAGGCGCGGCAAATATTGATGAGTATTGGAGCAACATTTCAAAAGGAATAGAATCGGTCACTCAATTTACCGATGAAGAATTAAAAGAAGCCGGGGTTGATGAGACGCTGCTTGGTCAAGAGGCATATGTAAAAGCAAAGCCGATCATTGATGACGTTTCTGACTTCGACGCGGCGTTTTTCGGCTATTCACCGAGAGAAGCTGCCTTGATGGATCCGCAAATCAGACTCATGCATGAATGCACCTGGGAAGCGCTGGAGCATGCGGGCTGTGACGCTGAACGGTTTAACGGGCTGATCGGGCTGTATGCTGGTGCTTCCAGCAATTTGTCCTGGATGGGCCGTCATATGTCTTCTCTTCATAAGAATGAAGACGCATTTCAAATCATGCATTTAAATGATTCATCGTTTGCATCACGAATCGCTTATAAACTTAATTTGAAAGGGCCGAGTGTATCAGTTCAAACTGCTTGCTCGACTTCTCTTGTCGCGATACATATGGCGTGCCAGGGCTTAATTGGGGGAGAATGTGACCTTGCATTAGCCGGAGGTGTTACCCTGAGCCTGCCGCATATATCTGGGTACCTTTATCAGGAAGGAATGATCTATTCAGCAGATGGTCATTGCCGTCCGTTTGACGAAAAGGCGAACGGAACCATTTTTGGTGAAGGAGCCGGAGTGGTGGCGTTAAAGCGATTGAAAGACGCACAAGCTGACGGTGATGTGATTTATGCGGTCATCAAGGGATCTGCAATTAATAATGATGGAAACAATAAGGCAGGGTATACGGCTCCCAGTGCTGAAGGCCAGGCGAATGTCATTGCCACAGCTATGGAGATGGCGGAAACGGAACCGGAAACCATTGGTTATGTTGAGGCTCACGGGACGGGAACGCCTGTTGGAGATCCGATTGAAATTGAGGCGCTGACCCGTGCTTTCAATACAGATAAAAAAGCATATTGCCGCATTGGTTCTGTCAAAGCGAATATCGGGCATTTGGACGCCGCTTCAGGGGTAGCGGGATTTATAAAAACCGTTATGATGCTCCATCATAAAATGCTGCCTCCCGCTTTTCACTATCAAAAATCGAATCCGCGTATCAAGTTTGAGAACACGCCGTTTTTTGTCAATACAGAGCTGGCTGAATGGGAATCTCAGCAAGGACCGAGAAGAGCCGGCGTGAGCGCCTTTGGAATCGGCGGCGCGAATGCTCACGTTGTCCTTGAAGAGCCCCCATCTCATAATGATGAAATGCCAGTCGGCGGTCCTGAGCTTGTTGTTCTTTCTGCGAGAACAAGGCAGGAGCTTATCCGTTCAATGGGTCAATTGGCTGATTTTCTTCGCCGCAACCCTGAAGCACCGCTGCCAGCCATAGCCCGTACGCTACAGCTTGGCAGAAAGCAATTCCAGTACAGAATCTCCTTTGTAGCTTCACATCAAAAGGATCTGCTTGATCAGCTTTCTGATCATCGGAGTAAAAAACAAATCAGAGAATCGGCGGTTGTTCCAAGCAGCACCATGTTTGTATTTGCGGGAGACGTTCAAGAGGGCTTTGGCCGATATACGCAGCTGTACCGCACGGAAAGCCTGTTCAAAAAAGAAGTCGATGCTTGTCTTGAAAAGGTGCAAAATGCGTTTCAGCAGGATGTACTCAGCTTCTTTAAAGCATGTATTTCTGCTCCAGAAACGTACCAGGAAGAGGAAAACCTGGGATTGATCCATTTGTTGTCGTTCATCATGGAATACGCCGCAGTCCGTTTCTTACAGCACACCGGCATAACACCAGACCGCTTTATCGGGCGGGGGTTCGGGGAGTTTACGGCGGCCTGTGCGGCAGGAATGTTTTCCTTTGAAGAAGGGGCAACAGCTGCATATAAACGTGGAGAGTTAATCAGCATGTCGCCGGCAGGAAAAATGCTCGGTGTCAGCCTGTCAGAGCCGGATATCGTTCAATACTTAGAGAAATCATTATCCCTTGCGCTGATTGATGAGCGGTATTGTGCCGTCTCCGGTTTGCCGGAGGATGTGTATCAGCTGAAGGAGCGGCTTGAACAAGAAGGGATAGCTGCTGAGTTACTTGATGGGGATATTGCGTATCAATCGGATCTGCTGGCTGACGCAGCGCAAGAATTCATGCACTTCCTTGGCACGCTGGACATGAAGTCACCAGACATTCCAGTCGTTTCATCTGTCACTGGAAAAGTGATAACAGATGACGGAGCAGCGGATGCCAGTTATTGGGCCGGCCAAATCTGCAAGCCAATACGGTTTTTTGAACACATCTCGTCTTGTTTGCGGGAGGAACCTGCTATTTGCATAGACCTGCGTTTGAATCAGGGGGCATCAGTGTTTACAGAGCGCCAATCAATTGGCATGACAGGTGAACTCGGCACACAAGGACACACAGACGTTTTAAAGTTACATATATACGGAGCGTTGTGGAGTCTCGGGTCTGAGGTTGATTTCAGTATCCTGCATGAACCTCAGCTTAATAAAAGGTTAGCTCTGCCGACTTACCCTTTTACAAAGCAGCATTTACCGTTGCCTGACGGCTTGGCACCGGCTGAACTTGAAGAAGATGAGCCTCACCAGCCGGCAGAACCGCTTCGTGCAATGCCGTTATCTGCTATTGAAAAGACAGTCAGAGAAATTGTCATTAAGCATTTTGGATTCAATGAGCTTAACGATGATGCACCGTTTTTTGAGCTGGGGGCTACGTCGCTTGATATCTCTCAATTAGCGGCAAAAGTAACAGATCAGTTGAATTGGAAGGTGGAACCAGTTCTGCTTTATCAATTTGCCGCAGTTCGCAGCCTGGCGAAGCATCTTCATCAACAGGTTCAAACGAAGGCCGGGCAGCTGGAAATGACGCAGCATCAAAAGGTGTCGCAAAGCCGTCCGAACGGCCAGGAAACTGATATCGCGATTATCGGTATGGCAGGGCGTTTTCCTGGAGCCGGCAATTTGGATGAGTTTTGGAATAATCTTGTAAACGGCAAAGAATCTATCAGCTTCTTTACGGATGAAGAACTAAAAGCGTCAGGCATTGATGATCAGCTCTTGAAGCATCCTGATTATGTAAAAGCGAAGGGGATTATTAAGGACTCTGATATGTTTGATGCAGATTTTTTCCAATATTCCTCAAGAGAAGCGGAATTGATGGATCCGCAATTCAGGCTTTTACATGAATGTGCCTGGGAGGCCTTAGAAGATGCGGGCTGCGACCCGGAGCGGACAACAGGGAAAATCGGCGTCTACACTGGGACAAGTCCAAACCTCGAGTGGATTACACGTTTCGCAGGGAAATTGGATGGGACTGAACAGTTCAGCTCCATGCTGTTAAATGACAGAGAATTTTTCAGTACCCAGCTTGCTTATAAATTAAACCTGCACGGGCCAAGCATCACAATGCAAACAGCCTGCTCTACTTCTTTAGTCAACATTGGAGCGGCATGTCAAGCGCTGCAAAACGGAGCATGTGACGCGGCGCTTGCTGGAGGCGTAACTGTCAGCACCCCTTTAAGGTCAGGCTATGTTTATCAGGATGGCATGATTCAATCACCTGATGGGCATTGTCGTCCATTTGATGAGGACGCAGGCGGTACCGTTTTTGGCGATGGCGCGGGGATTGTCGTTTTAAAAAGATATGAGGACGCCGTTAAAGAACGGCACTCCATTTATGCGGTCATAAAAGGGGTCGGAATGAATAATGACGGAAGCCGAAAAGTCGGTTTTACCGCTCCGAGTGTAGAAGGCCAGGCCGAAGTGTTAAAACATGCATACGAAAATGCAGGGATTGATCCGAACACCGTAGGGTATATCGAAGCTCACGGAACCGGTACAAAAATGGGCGATCCAATCGAAATGGAAGCGCTGAACCAGGTTTTTAAAAGTGACAGGCCAATGTCAATTCCAATTGGGTCAGTGAAAAGCAATGTCGGACATTTAAACAGCGCTGCCGGGATTGCCGGACTCTTTAAGGCCGTTTTATCGCTAAAACATAAAACCATTTTGCCAAGCTTGAATTACACAACACCTAATCCGCATATTCATTTTGACCAGACGCCATTTTATGTCAATACCGAAGCGACATACTGGAAGGAATCCGCTGATCCAAGGCGGGCGGGTGTCAGCTCCTTCGGAATAGGCGGCACCAATGCGCACATTGTGCTGGAAGAAGAGCGGGAATCAGGCAGAGAAGCTGACGAGAGTCAGCGGCATTTGCTAGTTCTGTCAGCAAAAACAGACACAGCCTTAGAGCGGATGACAATTCGATTGAAGGAGTTTCTTCGAACGCAACCGAACGTTCCGTTAGAGGATGTGGCATACACCTTACAAGTCGGCAGAAAACAATTTTCATACCGAAAATCGGTCGTGCTGTCAAAATCAACGGAATGGGAAAGCGGTGCAGAGCTCACAGCCTATCAAAAACACAGCGGGCGCCCGACTGCTTTTATGTTCTCAGGGCAAGGCTCTCAGTATATCGATATGATGAAAGATTTATATGAAGCTGAACCGGTATTTCAGAGTGAAGCGGACCGCTGTTTTGCCTTCGTGCAGAGGTCACATCAAATTGATTTGAAGGCGATCGTCTTCCCCGAATCAAATGATGGGGCGAAGCTGACAGAGACCGCTGTTGTACAGCCGCTGCTGTTCATCTTTGAATACGCGCTCGCAAAGCTGCTGCAAAGTGCAGGCATCTCACCAGATTACATGATTGGGCACAGCATTGGTGAATACACTGCTGCATGCCTGTCAGGCGTGTTTTCATTAGAGGCGGCTTTAACGCTCGTAATGGAGCGGGGAAGGCTGATGCAGCAGCTGGAATCTGGGGCAATGATCAGTGTTCAGCTATCAGAGAAAGAGCTGGAGCCGCTGCTTACGGACAGTTTGTCACTTGCGGCTGTTAATGCTCATGACTTATGCGTAGTATCCGGAAAAAGCGAAGACATTGAGACGTTTGCGGTTCTCCTTGAAGAAAAGGGCATTGCAGGCAGCCGGCTGCATACTTCTCACGCCTTTCATTCTTATATGATGGAGCCCATTCTTGAGGAATTTGCCGCGATTGTAAAGCAACAGGATATGAACACCCCTCGGATTCCATTTGTTTCGAATGTAACGGGAACATGGATAACACCGGAACAAGCAGCAGACCCGGCTTATTGGTCTCAGCACTTAAGAGGCACAGTCCGCTTCCATGAAGGATTGGAACAGATTTTGAGTGATGACAACGTTCTGTTAATAGAAGTCGGGCCGGGCAGCACATTAAGCACATTTGCCAGAAGGCACAAGAAGAGATCTAGCCAGCATGACATTGTCAACCTCGTCAGACATGTTCAGGAACCAGCGCATGATCATTCCTATTTCTTAAAGAAATTAGGCCAGCTTTGGGTCTGCGGATGTGAAATTGACTGGAGGCAGTATGGCGGTGGTAAGCCTAAGCGTCTGATATCGCTTCCGCCTTATCCTTTTGAGAAAAAACGCTATTGGATAGAAGCGGCTGACAATGCGGCTGCTTTCACCGCAGTTGATGCCTGGAATAAAAAGAAACCGATGGATCAATGGTTCTATCTGCCGTCATGGGAAAGGAAAATCCAGTCCGCTGACAGCCGAAAGAAAGAGCAGCCAGCTGAAAGCGGAAAAACACTTGTTTTCCATGAAGGAACAGCCTTTGGAGATCGGCTTGTGCAAGCGATGCGCCGTCAAGGACATGAGACCGTAATTGTCACGAGAGACCGGCAATTCAAAAAAATAAACAGCGGATTGTATGTCATTAATCCATCTGATGGAACACATTATGAGCGTTTATTTTCTTCGCTTGCTTCAGACGGGCTTCTTCCAAACTGTGTGATGCATCTGTGGAGCGTTTCGGAGCAAGAGGAATCCTATAAAACGTTCAGCACGTACAGTGAAAACGGCTATTATAGTTTGATTTTTACTGCACAGGCGGCATCTAATCAAAAACAAATGAACGAATGTAACATGTTTGTGCTGACAAGCGGGATTCATGAGGTGACTGGAGAAGAACGAATCAATCCTGAAAAATCGACCATTTTGGGGCCGTTGAAAGTCATCCCGCAGGAATATAACCATTTGAAATGCTGGAACATCGACATTCCTCCTTTACCGGATACATTGACATGGAAAGAAGAGGAGTTGATTGACCAAATCATGATGGAAACTGATGCTGCGGGTGAGGATCAAATAATCGCATACCGAAACCGCCGCCGATGGGTGCAGATGTATCAGCCTGTTCAGTTAAATAAAGCGTCCGGCTTGCCGAATATGATCCGCCCGAAAGGGGTTTATCTTATTACGGGTGGGCTTGGCGGAATCGGATTTGTGTTATCAAAGCTGCTTGCACAAGAAGGAAACGTCCGTCTGATTCTGACAGGAAGAAGTGAACTTCCACAGCGCAGCCAGTGGGAAAGCTGGTGCGAGAAGCATGAGGACGATGATCCGACTTCGGTGAAAATCCTGAAAATAAAAGAATTGGAACGGTTAGGCGCAAAGGTGACAGCTCTTCAGGCAGATGCGGGAAGCCTGTCGGATATGCAGGTTGTTATGAGAAAAATTCATACTGAGTTTGGAGAGCTAAACGGTGTCTTTCACGCTGCCGGACTTCCGGGGAGCTCGTCTTTCAGGGCGATTACAGATATACCTGTAACGATTGAAGGCGGAGAAGACCAGTTCCAGTCTAAAGTCAGAGGATTGAAAGTGCTTGAATCTCTATTAGAAAACGAAAATATAGATTTTTGTTTCTTATTTTCATCGATTAGTGCTTTGCTCGGAGGTCTCGGTTTCTCAGCGTACTCCGCAGCGAATATTTATATGGATGCTTTTGCGGCGAGGGTGAATCAGCGCAGCAAGACGCCTTGGGTTTGCGTGAATTGGGATGCATGGAACTTCTGGGGCCAGCTTGAATCAACTATCGGAGAATCTATTGCTGAACTTGCCATTTTGCCTGAAGAAGGAGCAGCTCTATTTCAATATGTGCTGTCAGATATCAACAATCGCCATTTATTAGTTTCAACGGGTGATTTGGGACACAGAATGAAGCAATGGATATCCATGAATGCCGATAGCATAGCGGAAGAGGAGAAAAAGGCAGGCGCCTTACACACTAGGCCGGAATTGAATAATCCGTATGTCGCTCCCCGCAACAAAACAGAGCAGATCATATGCGGCATTTGGCAAGATTTCATGGGCCTGGAGCAAGTCGGCATACATGATAACTTTTTTGATTTGGGAGCCAGCTCGTTAGATATTGTACAAGTGACAAACCGTTTAAATAAAGAATTGGGAACCAATGAGGCTGTGGTGACTTTATTCACATACCCATCTGTAGCTGCTTTAGCGCAATTTATCAGTCCAGATCAAGAGGAAAGTGAAGAGGAGAAGGAAGAAATGGCGGCTGTATCCAAGGGCCGGAGAAAAACGCGGATACGTAATCAGCGAGATAAAAGATTGAGAGGCGGCGAATAGGATGAGTAATTCTCATTATGCGAATCATGGAGCTGAAATTGCGGTAATCGGCATGGCAGGCCGATTTCCGGGAGCAAAAAACGTGCAGGAGTTTTGGAGCAATTTAAAAAATGCGAAAGAAACGATTTCTTTTTTCACTGATGAGGAGCTGAGAGAAGAGGGCGTTAATGAAGAGCTGCTGAATGATCCGCGATTTGTCAAAGCAAAAGGAATTGTGGAGGATGTAGATCTGTTTGATGCCGGCTTCTTTGATTATACGCCGAAGGAAGCTGCCATGATGGATCCGCAGTTCCGTATCTTTCATGAATGCGTGTGGACCGCCTTGGAAGATGCTGGCTACGATCCTTTCACTTACAAAGGGCAGATCGGCCTTTATACCGGAGCGGGCCTCAATGCAGAATGGGTGCTGAGGGCTCTTCAGGGAGCAAAGACCGGAGAAGACTCAAAGACGCTGGAAACAGCGGTTTTGAATATGAGAGATTACATGGCAACACTTATTTCTTATAAGCTTAACCTGAAAGGGCCGAGCATGATGGTGCAGACCGCTTGCTCAACCTCGATGGTCTCTATTCACCTTGCTGCTCAGGCTTTGTTAAATGGGGACTGCCATATGGCGGTTGCAGGCGGAGTCTCTATCCGCCTCCCGCAAAAGTCCGGGTATCTCTACCAAGAAGGTATGATCCATTCTCCTGACGGACATTGCCGCGTCTTTGATGATGAGGCGGCAGGCACAGTATTTGGAGACGGGGCGGGAGCGGTCATTTTGAAAACGCTAGAAGATGCTGAAGCAGACGGAGACCATATTTATGCTGTCATAAAAGGTACTGCAATCAATAATGACGGCAGCAGAAAGGTTGGATATACAGCGCCGAGCACCAAAGGCCAGGTAACCGCGATCAAAACAGCCCTGCACATGGCCGAGGTGGAGCCTGAAACCATTACCTATGTCGAGGCTCACGGCACAGGGACGACACTCGGTGATCCGATAGAAATTGAAGCATTAAAACAAGCTTACCAAACAGACCGTCGCGGCTACTGCAGAATTGGTTCTGTCAAATCCAACATCGGTCATTTAAATGATGCGTCTGGTGTAGCTGGATTTATGAAAGCAGTTCTAAGCTTAAAGCATAAAGTGATTCCGCCGACTCTGAATTTCGAAAAGCCAAACGCCAAAATCGATTTTGAGCAATCACCATTTGTCGTCAATACGGAACTCACCCCTTGGGAAGAAAGTGAATGCCCGCGCAGAGCGGGCGTTAGCTCATTTGGCATTGGGGGAACAAATGCCCATGTCATATTAGAGGAAGCGCCGGCGCAGCACAAGGCAGCGGAAAGACATGACGCTGAACTCTTATTGCTGTCAGCCAAAACACCGGCCGCTTTAAACAGCATGACAGAACGGCTGTCAAACTATTTTGTGCAAAATCCGCAGACCGATTTTGCAGCCGCGGCATATACCCTCAAAGCAGGGCGCCATTCATTTCCATATAAAAAAGCGATTGTGGCAGCGGATGTGCCTGAGTTTCTTCAGGCTATTCATGAAAATGACTATGAATCTGTTAAAACCGGCAGTTCTCAATCTGCAAGCCGGCCCGTTGTCTTTCTTTTTCCGGGACAGGGGGCGCAGTATGTTGATATGGCAAAAGGGCTTTACGATACTGTACCGATTTTCAAGGAGGAGCTCGACGCCTGTTTTGACATATTAAAAAATCATATGGACATAGATCCGCGCACGGTGGTTTTCTCTGACAATCAAAAGCATGACGCGAATCTGATTAACCAAACTGAATATACACAGCCCCTTTTGTTCTGCATCGAATATGCACTTGCAAAAATGCTGATCCACTGGGGAATTAAGCCGAAAGCAATGGCGGGACACAGCATCGGTGAGTATACAGCTGCAGCCATTTCAGGTGTGCTCTCATTGGAAGATGCTCTTGACATCGTCAGCTATCGAGGGGCAGCGCTCCAAAATCTGCCGTCCGGTTCTATGCTTAGCGTTTCCTTAAGCGAAGCAGACATTAAACCGTATATAGACGGAACCATTTCAATCGCCGCCGTGAATGCATCGGATTCATGTGTTGTATCGGGAGAATCAAGTGCGATTGATGCATTGGAAAGGAAGCTGAACGCCGAAGGGCACAGCTGCAGAAAGCTTCATACATCACATGCCTTCCATTCGTATATGATGGAACCGGTTTTAGAAAGCATGAAACATAAGCTCTCAGCCTATCAATTTAAAAAACAAAAGATCCCGTTTGTCTCAAATGTAACCGGAGACTGGATCACTGACGAGGAAGCTAAAGACCCGACATATTGGGCTGATCATTTGCGGGGAACCGTCAGATTTATGAACTGCGCAAAACGCTTAAAAGAAGAACTGGATCCAATTTTTATAGAGGTCGGTCCTGGAAATGCGCTGCGTTCGTTTGTCAGCAAATTGTATCAGGCTGAGGGCAAGCAGCATATTGCAATCCAGCTGATGAGGCATCCAAAGGAGACGGCTTCTGATTACCGTTATTTGCTGAGCAGGCTGGGTGATATGTGGCTTCACGGGGTGCCGGTCGATTGGACAGCCTTTTATGACCAGGACCAATGCCAGCTTATTCCGCTTCCAACATATCCTTTTGAAAGAGAAAGATACTGGATTGGCCGGACAAATGAACAGCAGGGAGCACCGGCGGCAGAACATTTTCAGCTTTTAGTGCCTGAGCAAGCAAATGACGGGCAGACAGCTGATGCAGAAGCAGATATTCAATTTAATGAGACAGAGACGGTCTTGGCTGCTATGTGGAAAGACATTCTCGGAGTCAAACATGTCACATTAGATACCCATTTCTTTGAAACAGGCGGGCATTCATTAAACGCCACTGGTCTGATTTCTCGCATTCATAAGGAATTTGGAGCGGAGCTGACGTTAAGCGATGTATTCCAGCACCCGACAATCCGTGCGCTTGCCGCGCTTATTGATCGCTCTGACCGACAACAATATACATCCATCCTGCCTTCAGAGAAAAAAGACGTATACAGGCTGTCAGCTGCACAGCGGAGAACGTATTTGATTCATCAAAGAATCGGGCAAGTCACCACATATAACATGCCGATGGCTCTTTTATGCTTCGGGAAAATTGATGCCGTCCGCTTCGAGGATACATTCAAAAAGCTGATTGAAAGGCATGAAACACTGCGTACAACGTTTGAAATTAAGGATGGAGAACCTGTGCAGCGAATCCATCAAAACTTTGAATTTTCGATTGAACAAACCGAAGCGAAAATGGATGGGCTTGATGACGAAATCAGTTCATTTATACGGCCGTTTGATCTTAAGGTTTCTCCATTAATTCGGGTGAAATTCGTCAAAATCGAGGAAGAAAAACATGCGTTGCTTGTTGATATGCATAATATTGTGGCGGACGGCGCCTCAATGAATATTTTTATAAAAGAATTTACCCAATTATATAGAGGGGAACAGCTCCCAGAAAACATCATTCAGTATAAAGATTATGCGGAGTGGCAGCAGACATTTTTTAATAGTGATATGTTTAAACGCCAAAAAGAGTATTGGCTGAAGCAGCTTGAGGGTGAAGTGCCTGTGCTGAATATGCCTCTTGATTACGAACGAAAAGAACAAAGCTTTTTAGGCAGGGCGATCAAGTTTACTATCCCGCCGCGCGTTTTAGAAAAGCTTGAGAAAATCGGAGAGGCGCAGCAGCTGACAAACAATGTCATGCTGTTTCAGCTCTATGCCATGCTTTTGTCCAGTTATACAAAACAGCAGGAGCTGATGATTGGGTCATTGGTGGCAGGCCGGCGTCATGCGGATATTGAGAATACGATCGGTATGTTTACAAACTTTTTGCCGATCAAAATTCATTTGAATCCTGAAGAGTCGTTTGTCGGCAACCTTCAGCACACAAAACAAACTCTGCTTGAAGCTTATGACCATCAGGATTATCCATACGATCAAATGGCAGAAGCGCTGCAGCCGGTGATCAAGCCGAACCGCAACCCTTTCTTTGACACCATGCTGATCTATCATAATGAGTATGACCCGAATATAAAAATAGAGGCTGGCGGATTAACATTTGAAACATACGAATTCGCAAAAGGCATTTCAAAGCTTGATATGAAAATGGACGTCGTGAAGGAAGTGACAGGAGAGCTTAAATGTGTGCTTCAATACAACCGGTCGCTTTTCACTCATGAATCCATGCAGGCATTTGTTTCTCATTTTATCTCTCTTGCTGAAAAAGCTGCAGAAGAGCCTGAAAAATGCATTAAGGACATTCCTGTGCTGAGCCAAAAAGAGCAGGAAGAGGCCGAGCTGAAAAGGGAGAGAGAGTCAAACCGAGTCATCTCGTGCCCATTAACCATTTGTTCCAATTTTACAGCTGATCCGATTGTGCCTTACCTAAAATGGTGGGGCGAACAGTTTGATATCAATTTAGATATAAAGCTGTCTCCTTACGGCCAGGTGTTTCAAGAATTGCTTAATGAAGAAAGCTTGCTGTCAAGGCAAAAAAACGGTGCCAACCTGCTGTTGATTCGCCTGGAGGATATGGCGGGGGATGCGGGTCTCTCTTTGGAAGAAAGAATAGCTCACGTTCAATATAATTCAGATGAACTGCTCGTCATCATGAAACAAAAGAAAAAGGAAGTGCCTTATTTCATTGGATTGCTGCCGCTGGAAAATGTGAAAGAGCAGGAGCTCCGGGACATCCTTGTGCAATGCCAGCAGAATTGGATCGCGCAGCTTGCTAAAGAAACGGATGTACATTTGATTGATCTTCGCCAGCTGCATCAAACATACCAGCTTGATGCCATATTTGACCCGCACAGTGAAAGAGCGGCAAGAATACCATTTACTGAAGAATTTTACGCGGCGATGGGAACGCGGGTGGCGCGTGAGTTGACGGCATGGCTCAAACCGCCATTTAAAGCGGCCGCCATTGATTGTGACGGCACTTTGTGGAGCGGTACCGTGTCTGAAGCTGGGGCGGAAGGAGTCATTATTACTCCTGCCCATCGAGCGCTGCAGCAATTTTTAAAGAGAAAACAAGAAGAGGGTCTGCTCCTTGTGCTTTCAAGCCGAAATAATGAAGAAGACGTCTGGAATGTGTTTGAACGTCATCCAGATATGATTTTAAAGAAAGAGGACTTTGTCCTGTCACGCATTAATTGGGACGAGAAAGCCAGAAACATGAAAGAAATGGCCGACGAGCTGAACATTTCAGTGGACCGGTTCATATTCTTAGATGATGATCCGGCTCAATGCCTTGAAATGAACGAACGCCTGCCAGAGGTTCTGACCTTGCTTCTGCCGTCAGATATAGATTCTATTCCAATGTTCTTAGAACATGTCTGGGCATTTGACAGGTTCAGGGTGACAGAAGCTGATCAAAAGCGCACGGAACGATACTTGGCAGCACAAGAAAGAAAAATAGATTTGAATACGTCCCGTTCTCTTGAAGAGTTTCTTTCCGGTTTACACCTGCGTATAGCCTTGACTGAGATGACAGAAGAGCATTTGCCGCGAGTTGCTCAAATGAGCGCGAGAATTAATCAGTTCAATATGAATCCGTCAGTCTATCGTGAGGAGCAGCTTGCCCAGCGGCTCAATACGGACGGCCATATCGGCTGGGTCGTTGAAGCGTCGGACAGATTCAGTGATGAAGGCATCGTCGGTGCAATCATGGGAATTCAAAAAGAAGATTCATTAAAGATAGATACTTTTCTGCTCAGCTGCCGCGCACTAGGCAAAGGAATTGAACATAAGGTGCTATCCGGCCTTGCTTCATATGCACGGGATAAACAGCTTCCGACGATATCGTTGAAGTATAAAAAATCAGGGAAAAACCGGGCTTTTTCTGAGTTTTTGGCTGAGCATCGTTTTATGGAAGAGGCTGACCCGTTAAATACGGTTTATCACATATCCGTCAATGAGGTAGAGGATCAAAGCGGCCATATCGAATGGGTGTCCTCGTTAGAGCCAGCGCCTCGCAAAAAGGCGAAAGCGATTGCCGATGGCGTATTGCAATCCGCTTTAATGGAAAACACAACCGCTCATTGGGAAGTGCTGCATGCTGAGAAATCCTTGCATTCTCCATATTTAATGGCCTTAGATACCAATCAGCCGGAGCATTTGCGTGCTCTGTTAGTAAAGGAACATTTAGGAGCCGAAACAGAAGATAGCGGACCGGAGACAGAACAGCAAAAAATCCTTTCGGATATCTGGAAGCAAATTCTCCACTTGGATTTTGTAGGAATTGACAACGATTTCTTTGATTTGGGAGGAAATTCGCTGCTCGCTGTCAAAATGGAAGTAGAGATGGAAAAGAAAGGCTGGTATGTTGATGATTTGAATCTTGCGAAAAAACACACGATAAGGGAATTATCTAAATATATGAAGAGGGAGAATCAGCATGCATAAAGATATTAAAGCAATATTTGATGAAGAAAAGGTTTTGGCAGAAGCTGCCGTTATATATGGATTTACTAGAGATCAAGTGCAGTTTTTAGCGGATGCGGAAAACTATGTGTATGAGTTTGCTAAAGACAATGAATCCTATATTTTAAAGATTACACACACGATTCGCCGGTCGCCGGATTATATTATGGGAGAGATGGAATGGCTCCATCATCTTGCTGAAGGCGGTCTTTCAGTGGCCAAACCAATCCCGTCGTTAAACGATAAGGATGTTGAGGAAGTGCCGGACGGAAAGGGCGGAGCATTTTTATTGAGAGTGTATGAAAAGGCGCCGGGCCATAAAGTAGACGAATCTGATTGGAACGAAACCCTATTTTTCGAGCTTGGCAGATACACAGGGAAGATGCACAGCCTGACAAAAAGCTATAAACTGAGCAATCCTACATTTAAAAGACAGGAGTGGGATGAAGAAGAGCAGTTGAAGCTCAGAAAATATGTTCCTGAAGATCAGACAAAGGTTTTTCAGCAGGCGGACGATTTAATGAATGAGTTGCGCCAGCTGCCAAAAAACCGTGACAGCTACGGCCTTGTTCACGCAGATCTTCATCATGGTAATTTTAACTGGGATCATGGGAAAATCACTACATTTGATTTTGATGATATCGGATACAACTGGTTTGTGAATGATATCAGCATTCTTCTCTACAATGTACTATGGTATCCGGTTGTTCCTTATGAAAATAAAGCAGCCTTTACAGAAGAATTCATGACGCATTTTATGAAAGGGTACAGGGAGGAAAATGAAATTGACGCCGAATGGCTCAAGAAAATTCCAGATTTCCTTCGCCTGCGCCATATGTTGATTTATGGATTGCTCCATCAAATGTTTGATCTGGATCAAATAGGAGAAGAAGAAAAAGAAATGCTGAAAGGATTCAGAAACGATATCGAAAATCAAACGCCGATAACCGAATTTGATTTTTCGAAGTTAGCTTAAGAAAATTGCGCCGGTCCCTTTTGGGACGGCGCTCCTTAATCAAAAAACGCCGGCAGTGAGCCGGCGTTTTTTATTTTTGTTCAAAAATAGCAAAAATGTTTTTTGCCTGCTGCGTATTGTCGATAAGCCCCTTCCATTTTTCCTTTCCCGGACCGTAAGCATAAACCGGTACGTCTTCCCCGGTGTGGGCTAATGTCGTCCAGCCTGAAAAAGACCGTTTATCAAAAATCCATTGAATGCTTTTTTGGATCTCAGCTGTATTCGATTGTGAGGCTGCATTTTGAACCTGATTTATCTCATTTTCCGTCAGCTTCATATCAACATAAGTGCTGAGAACCTTTTCGGCATCTTGGCCTTCAGCGATCTTTTCTGCCATATAGCCCGGCGTTTTTTTAGCGGCGATGATTGGGGAAGGGTCCCATTTATAGCCGGTCTCGCGCGTCATTCCCTCTGCGCCGTAAGAGAACCCGCCTGTAGAATGATCAGCTGTAATAATAACCAGCGTTTCTTGATCTTTTTTCGCAAAATCCAGAGCAGCTTGAACGCCTTTCTCGAAATCTTCCATTTCGCTCAAAGCGCCCACCACGTCATTTTCATGGGCTGCATTGTCAATATTGCTTCCTTCCAGAAGCATGAAAAAACCGTTTTCGTTCTTCTGTAACTGGGTGAGTGCCGCTTCCGTCATGTCTTTTAGAGAGGGTGTGCTGTTCTCTCTGTCAATCGCTTTATCTAATTCAACTTCTCCAAACAGTCCGAGCAGTTTTTCGTGCTGATTTTTTTTTAGGTCTTGCTTCGTGGTCACATAATGATAGCCGTCTTTTCGAAATTCTTCAGCAAGATTTCGGTCACTGCGAATGAAATATTTCGCTCCGCCTCCAAGTAAAACATCAACCTTATGAGATCCATTAATACGTTCATCATAGTATTGGTCAGCAATTTCAGTGTAGTTTTTCCGTGAGACGTTATGTACGCCGAAAGCAGCGGGAGTGGCATCGGTTAAGTCCGAAGTCACGACGATGCCGACGGATTTCTTTTTCTCTTTTGCAGCTTCTGTTACGCTTTTGAGCCGCTGATGATTGTTGTCTACAGCAATGGCGTCATTATATGTTTTCGTTCCGGTTGCCATGGCAGTTGCAGCCGCCGAGGAATCAGTGATATTGTCTCTGGGATCGTTAGGTTTCGTCATCTGCATTCCTGTTAAATAAGAGTCCCATGCTGTTTGGACGGGAGTGTTCAGTTTTTCGCTTTTTAATGTCCTATAGCTGTTAATCATCGGCATACCCATTCCGTCTCCGATGATTAGGATAATATTTTTAGGATTCTTGCTGCTGCTCTTGGATGATTGAGAATGAGGAGGGGATATGAATTCAGTTATGGCAAAAATACTTAAGAAAGCAGTCAAAATGAGGGTGACAGTTACTGTAAACCGTGATTTGGTAATGAGGAACATCTCCTTTTATTATATTTATTTACTAATATGTATTTTATTTGAAAATAATAGAGACTTCAATGTTTTTTTCGATGACAGCAAAAAGCCAATGGGATTCCGCCCCATTGGCTTTTATAAGGTATCACACTTCACGCCGACTACGCCTTCAATAGCTTTAATGTCATAGTAGACATCGGTCGTGTATCTGTTTTTATGGACGCGGACCTTCACTTCCATAATTGGAAAATCCTTTTCGCCCAGGTCGTCGATCCGGACGGAGTGTGTTTTGATATCTTTTCTTTTCATTTCTTTTAAAATCTCTGTCATTTTGTCTTTATCAGAAAGTGACATTCTGATGCGGATGTCTTTTTCCTGCAGGCGGTCGGGACCGATTTTTCTGACCGCCCATGGGAGAAATTCCACGCTGATCAGGATGAACAGAAGACTGGCAAACGCTTCTTTATAAAATCCGGCTCCCGTTGCCAGCCCGAGTCCCGCTGCACCCCAAATCATGGCCGATGTCGTCAGGCCGGAAATGACATCATTGCTTTTTCGCAGGATGACACCGGCTCCGATAAATCCGACGCCGGAGATGATTTGTGCCGGCAGACGCAGCGGATCCATCATGATGCGGTAGTATTTAGGGAAATGATATGCCGCATTAATACTGACGATCGTCAGCATGCATGAGCTGACGGCGATGACGATACAGGTTTTTAATCCGAGCGGCTTATTTTTTAATTCGCGTTCAAGCCCGATGACCATGCCAATCAATGTGGCAATGCCCAATTTTAATAAAATATCAGGATCAATATACCAGCTCAACAGCAAACTTCCCCCTTTTCTAAGGTGTTTTTAAATAAATATGATTTTCTCACAGTATTTATAGCAAAACAAGAGCACAAAAGCCACCAAGCTGCGCTTGATGGCTTATTGTTTACTTTTTGCGTTTTAACAGCTTTTCCATGACACCGAATAATCGGTAAGAGGCTTTTGCAGGACGTTTTGTGATTAAGCTTCCAATAATACCCGCAATCATACTCAAGAAAAATCCTGGAATCATTTCATAGATGCCTGTAGAGTCAGCTAAACCAGTTGTAATCCAAATTAATACTGTCGCAGCCCCAACAACCATGGCTGAAAGGGCGCCCCATTCAGTCATCCGTTTCCAATACAGGCTCAGCAGAATGGCAGGCCCAAAAGCAGAACCGAATCCGGCCCATGCATAACCAACCAAATCAAGAATCGTGCTGCTCGGATTCAAGGACATCAGAATCGCAATGACCGCGATAATCAATACTGACAGCCGGCCGGCCAAGACCAATTCTTTATCTGATGCTTCACGTCTGAAAAATGTCCGGTATAAGTCTTCTGTCATTGCGCTCGCTGTTACCAAGAGCTGAGAAGAGATCGAACTCATAATGGCTGCTAAAATAGCAGACAGCAAAAATCCAGTAATCAATGGATGAAACAATATTTTAGAAAAAATAATGAAAATCGTTTCAGGATCACTTACAGCAACTCCGAATTTATGGGCGTAAGCCACACCGACTAAACCCGTTACGGTTGAACCAAGAATGGAGATAATCATCCAGCTCATACCGATTCTGCGCGCAGGTTTTAAATCCTTGATATGCTTAATCGCCATAAAACGGACGATGATATGAGGCTGACCATAGTAGCCTAAGCCCCAAGCCAAATAAGAAATAATGCTAATGACGCTCGCGCCTTTAAAAATATCCAATAGCTTTGGGTTTACAGCTGTAATCTCATGTAAAGCAGGAGAAACGCCGCCCAGCTGGGTAAAAGCAACGATCGGCACAAGCACTAGTGCTGCAAACATGATCGCACCCTGTACAAAGTCAGTCAGACTGACAGCAAGGAAACCGCCAAACAGTGTATATAACACGACAACGCCTGCAGTCAGCAGGAGTCCAAGTGTATAATCGGCTCCAAAAGCAGATTCAAATAATCTTCCGCCTGATACCATACCTGAAGAAGTATACAGTGTGAAAAAGATCATAATGATTAAAGCTGATACAATTTTCAGCACTGACGAAGAATGCTGGAATCGTTTATCAAAAAAATCGGGAATCGTAATCGCGTCATCCGCCGCTTCCGTATACGCTCTAAGACGTGGAGCCAAAAGAAGATAGTTCGAATACGCGCCGATTGTCAAACCGAGTGCTAGCCATAGTGTCGACAAGCCTGTCGCAAACATTGCCCCTGGAATTCCCATCAGCATCCATCCACTCATATCTGCCGCGCCGGCAGACAAAGCAGTAACGAATGGTCCGAGGCCTCTTCCTCCAAGCATGTAATCATTGATGTCAGTGGTTTTCTTGAATGCATACCAGCCGATTAACAGCATGGCAGTAAAGTAAATTCCTAAAGATATAATAATTTCAATACTCACGATTTACCCTCTCTTCATTTCTAATAATGTTGCATCACCTCTCAAATTGATGGTGCCAGTTAAGCAGCCTGGCGTAAGCGCGAAACAAAAGAAATTCTTTTGGGGGTGCACTTGGTAACTTAACCTAACAAAGTATTCCCGGCCATTCAAGCAATGAAACCTTGATCATGAGCGGGAAATACCGCCGCAAACCTAGAAGGGAATAAAGAATAAAACGCTTTCAAAAAATAATAAAAGTAAAAATATTCAGAAAAATATTTCGTTTCTCCTTCGTCTCATTTTAGTATAAAATATATAGGGTATTGTTTCGAAAACACAGGCCTGTCTTAAGGCGTTTTGTTGCTTTAAAGGGCTTGTTTTTGATATGATCAGTATTATATGACTTAACGGAGAAATATGTGGAGGTGGATCATATGTCACGAATTTCAATAGAAGAAGTAAAGCACGTTGCGCACCTTGCACGACTTGCGATTACTGAAGAAGAAGCAAAGATGTTCACTGAACAGCTCGACAGCATCATTTCCTTTGCCGAGGAGCTGAATGAGGTCAACACAGACAATGTGGAGCCTACAACTCACGTGCTGAAAATGAAAAATGTCATGAGAGAAGATGAAGCGGGTAAAGGTCTTCCGGTTGAGGATGTCATGAAAAATGCGCCTGACCATAAAGACGGCTATATTCGTGTGCCATCAATTCTGGACTAAAGGAGGGACACAAGAATGTCATTGTTTGATCATAAAATCACAGAATTAAAACAGCTGATACATAAAAAAGAGATTAAGATTTCTGATCTGGTTGATGAATCTTATAAACGCATCCAAGCGGTTGATGATAAGGTACAAGCCTTTTTGGCATTAGATGAAGAAAGAGCGCGCGCATACGCGAAGGAGCTTGATGAGGCGGTTGACGGCCGTTCTGAGCATGGTCTTCTATTCGGTATGCCGATCGGCGTAAAAGATAATATCGTAACAAAAGGGCTGCGCACAACATGCTCCAGCAAAATTCTTGAAAACTTCGATCCGATCTACGACGCTACTGTCGTTCAGCGCCTTCAAGACGCTGAAGCAGTCACAATCGGAAAACTGAACATGGACGAATTCGCCATGGGATCATCTACCGAAAACTCAGCTTACAAGCTGACGAAAAACCCTTGGAACTTAGAAACAGTTCCCGGCGGTTCAAGCGGCGGTTCAGCGGCTGCGGTTGCTGCGGGAGAAGTTCCGTTTTCTCTTGGATCTGACACAGGCGGCTCCATCCGTCAGCCGGCATCTTTCTGCGGCGTAGTCGGATTAAAGCCAACATACGGACGTGTATCTCGTTACGGACTGGTCGCATTTGCGTCTTCATTAGACCAAATCGGTCCGATTACTCGTACGGTTGAGGACAACGCATTTTTGCTTCAAGCGATTTCCGGCGTAGATAAAATGGACTCCACGAGCGCAAATGTGGATGTGCCTGATTTTCTTTCTTCATTAACTGGCGATATCAAAGGATTGAAAATCGCTGTTCCGAAAGAATACCTTGGTGAAGGTGTCGGCAAAGAAGCGAGAGAATCTGTTCTTGCCGCGCTGAAAGTTCTTGAAGGCCTCGGCGCTACATGGGAAGAAGTGTCTCTGCCGCACAGTAAATACGCGCTTGCGACATATTACCTGCTGTCTTCATCTGAAGCGTCAGCGAACCTTGCGCGCTTTGACGGCATTCGCTACGGCTACCGCACAGACAACGCGGACAACCTGATCGACCTTTATAAGCAAACACGTTCAGAAGGCTTCGGCGATGAAGTCAAACGCCGCATCATGCTTGGAACGTTCGCTTTAAGCTCAGGCTACTACGATGCGTACTACAAAAAAGCGCAAAAAGTGCGTACGTTGATTAAGAAAGATTTCGAAGACGTATTTGAGAAATATGATGTCATTGTCGGACCGACTACGCCGACACCTGCGTTTAAAATCGGTGAAAACACGAAAGATCCGCTCACAATGTACGCAAACGATATCTTAACGATTCCGGTCAACCTTGCCGGCGTACCGGGAATCAGTGTGCCATGCGGATTAGCAGACGGACTTCCGCTCGGCCTGCAAATCATCGGAAAACACTTTGATGAAAGCACTGTATACCGTGTTGCTCATGCATTTGAACAAGCGACAGACCATCATAAAGCAAAACCTGAACTGTAAGGGGTGAAAAGAATTGAACTTTGAAACGGTAATCGGACTTGAAGTCCACGTTGAGTTAAAAACAAAATCAAAAATTTTCTCAAGCTCTCCAACGCCATTCGGCGCGGAGGCGAATACGCAGACAAGCGTCATTGACCTCGGATACCCGGGTGTCCTGCCTGTCCTGAACAAAGAAGCCGTTGAATTCGCAATGAAAGCCGCTATGGCGCTCAACTGTGAGATCGCAACGGATACGAAGTTTGACCGCAAAAACTATTTCTATCCTGACAACCCGAAAGCGTATCAGATTTCTCAATTTGATAAGCCGATCGGCGAAAACGGCTGGATCGAAATTGAAGTCGGCGGAAAAACAAAACGCATCGGCATCACACGCCTTCACCTTGAAGAGGATGCCGGAAAACTGACGCATACAGGCGACGGCTATTCTCTTGTTGACTTTAACCGCCAGGGAACGCCGCTTGTTGAGATCGTATCTGAACCGGATATCCGCACGCCGGAAGAAGCGTACGCGTATCTTGAAAAGCTGAAATCCATCATCCAATATACAGGCGTTTCCGACTGTAAAATGGAAGAAGGCTCACTTCGCTGTGATGCCAATATCTCTCTTCGTCCGATCGGCCAAGAGGAATTCGGCACAAAAACAGAATTGAAAAACTTGAACTCCTTTGCGTTTGTTCAAAAAGGCCTTGAGCATGAAGAAAAACGCCAAGAGCAGGTTCTTCTTTCCGGCGGCGTCATCCAGCAGGAAACGCGCCGTTATGATGAAGCAACGAAGAAAACCATTCTCATGCGTGTCAAAGAGGGATCTGACGACTATCGTTACTTCCCGGAGCCAGACCTTGTCGAGCTCTACATTGATGATGAATGGAAGGAACGCGTAAAAGCAAGTATTCCTGAGCTTCCGGATGAGCGCCGCAAGCGTTATATCGAAGAGCTTGGCTTGCCTGCATATGACGCGATGGTTCTGACGCTGACAAAAGAAATGGCTGATTTCTTCGAAGAAACCGTTCAAAAAGGCGCTGAAGCCAAACAAGCGTCTAACTGGCTGATGGGTGAAGTGTCAGCTTACCTAAACGCTGAGCAAAAAGAGCTTGCCGACGTTGCCCTGACACCTGAAGGCCTTGCCGGCATGATCAAATTGATTGAAAAAGGCACCATTTCTTCTAAGATCGCGAAGAAAGTGTTTAAAGAATTGATTGAAAAAGGCGGCGACGCTGAGAAGATTGTAAAAGAGAAAGGCCTTGTTCAGATTTCTGACGAAGGCGTGCTTCTGAAGCTTGTAACAGAAGCGCTTGACAACAATCCGCAATCAATCGAAGACTTCAAAAACGGAAAAGACCGTGCGATCGGCTTCCTGGTCGGACAGATTATGAAAGCGTCCAAAGGACAAGCCAACCCGCCGATGGTCAACAAAATTCTGCTTGAAGAAATTAAAAAACGCTAATAAAAAAGCAGCCCTTAGAGGCTGCTTTTTTATGGTTAAATGGAGATAAAGACAGAGATCAGAGCCCGAAGCTTTTCAACTTCTTCGTTATTGGTTCCGGTCAAATTGGACAGCATGCCTTTTATAATCGGTTTGCGCGGTTTATCCTGAGCCAGTTCTTCCTCGATCACATCGAGTGACACGGTGATATCCTCGGGCAGCGTGCTGTTTTCTTTCACCTTCTGAATGTCCTCAAGCAGCTGGTCCTTCCCCGCAGGCATCGGATTGAAAATTTCTTTTGGCACGATCGGATTGAGGTTTGAACGGCTCAGCCCCTGTACAAGATCATCCAGTCTCTCGATGATAAAGGCTGAGATTTCCTCTGCACCGATATTAAGCTCACTGTTAAATACCATCACATTCATATAGGAATGCACGATGCCTCTTGCCATGATAGACAGATCCGCGACGTACCGCTCGATTCCTTCGCCATAGGATACCAGCAAGGCGTTCCGGTACAGCTTATCCGTCTCCATGGTTACTTTGTAAAAGTATTGCTTGATTTCTTGATTTTCCGGAATGATATTTTCGGTAAGCAAAAGAACGATAAAATCTTTATGATCGCGAAAATCTTCAAATTGAGCGCCAATTTGCTTTTTTAACACTTCCTTAGGCGGCTCTCCGGCGAGATCTTCTTCTATATTTTTCATTTTGGTCATAGACATACCGATGTAATATTCACAGGCAGATAACAGCAGCGCTTCTTTCGATTTGAAGTGCAAATAAAAAGCGCCCTTTGAAATGCCGCATTCACTGACGATTTCCTGGATCGTCGTAGCTGCGAATCCTTTTTTCGCAAATAAACGAATGCTGGCTTTTATGATTTTCTCTTTTTTTTCATTCATGACGTGCTTCCCCTTAATCCTTGAAAAATTTAGTAAAATTTTCTGGTATATGAGTTGACGTTGTTGCGTTATAACGTTTAGTATTATATAGAATGACCAGTCAGTCAATAAAAAATGTAATGGAGGATATGATGAATCACGTTATTAATTTCGTTCTGAAAAACAAATTCGCCGTATGGCTGATGACGATTATTGTAACGGCAGCCGGCTTGTATGCGGGTATGAATATGAAGCAAGAGTCTATTCCTGACGTGAACATGCCTTACTTGACGATCAGCACGACATATCCGGGTGCGACACCAAGCCAAGTGGCTGATGAAGTGACCAAACCGGTTGAACAAGCCGTTCAGAACTTGGACGGTGTCAGCGTTGTGACGTCGACGTCCTATGAAAACGCATCGTCGGTCATGATTGAATATGATTATGAGAAAGACATGGACAAAGCAAAAACAGAAGCGGCTGAAGCGTTAGAAAACGTCAGTCTGCCTGATGACGCGAAGGATCCGGAGATTTCACGCTACAGCTTGAACTCATTCCCGATTCTGACGCTGAGCGTGTCCAGTGATAAAGATAACCTGCAAGAGCTGACGAAAAAAGTGGAGGACAGCCTCGTTTCTAAGCTTGAAGGCATAGAAGGCGTTGCGTCCGTCCAAGTATCAGGCCAGCAGGTGGAAGAGGTTGAATTCTCTTTCAAAGAAGACAAACTGAAAGAATACGGCCTTGATGAAGATACTGTGAAGAAAGTGATTCAAGGTTCAGATGTGACAACTCCGCTTGGCTTGTACACATTCGGAAATGAAGAAAAATCTGTCGTCGTCAGCGGCGATATTGAAACAATTAAAGATTTGAAGAATATGAGAATTCCTACGGCATCTGCTTCAAGTGCAGGCAGCAGCGCAGCATCTCAAGCGGCGGCGCAAAGTGCACAAGCAGCTCAGAGCGCGCAAGCGGCAGCACAGGCGCAGCAAAGCGCAAGCACAGCAGTGCCGACGGTCAAGCTTTCTGACATTGCTACAATTAAAGATGTGAAAAAAGCTGAATCCGTTTCACGCACAAATGGCAAAGACAGCATCGGCATCAACATCGTTAAAGCAAACGATGCGAATACCGTAGAGGTTGCCGACAATGTCAAAGCTGAGCTGAAGAAGTTCAAAGAAGACCATAAAGGCTTCAACTACAGCGCAACTCTCGACATGGCGGAGCCGATCACACAGTCAGTTGACACGATGTTAAGCAAAGCCATCTTCGGTGCTATTTTTGCGATTGTGATTATTCTCTTATTCTTAAGAGATATCAAATCTACATTAATTTCGGTAGTTTCAATTCCATTATCATTGCTGATCGCACTCCTTGTGCTGCAGCAGCTTGATATCACACTGAATATTATGACGCTCGGCGCAATGACCGTCGCTATCGGACGTGTCGTCGATGACTCCATCGTTGTGATCGAGAACATTTACCGCCGCATGAGACTCAAGGATGAGCCGCTCCGCGGAAAAGCCTTGGTTCGTGAAGCGACGAAGGAAATGTTTAAGCCGATCATGTCATCGACGATCGTGACCATCGCGGTATTCCTGCCGCTCGCACTTGTAGGCGGACAAATCGGTGAGTTGTTTATTCCATTTGCCTTAACGATTGTTTTTGCGCTTGCCGCATCACTGTTGATTTCGATCACGCTTGTGCCGATGCTCGCACACAGCCTGTTCAAAAAATCATTAACCGGTGCGCCGATGAAAGCAAAAGAACACAAACCAGGCAGACTTGCAAACATCTATAAAAAAGTATTGAACTGGGCGCTGAGCCATAAATGGATCACGTCTATCATCGCTGTTCTGATGCTCCTTGGAAGCTTGTTCCTTGTACCGTTAATCGGTGCCAGCTACCTGCCGTCCGAGGAAGAAAAAACGATGCAGCTCACATACAGCCCAGAACCGGGTGAAACGAAAAAAGAAGCCGAAAAAGAAGCTGAAAAAGCGGAAAAAATCCTGCTTGACCGCAAGCATGTCGATACGGTTCAGTATTCATTAGGCTCTGGCAGCCCGCTTGCCGGAGGAGATTCTAACGGTGCGTTATTCTATATCAAATATGAAAGCGACACGCCTGACTTTGATAAAGAAAAAGACAACGTGCTGAAGGAAATTCAAAAGCAATCTGACCGCGGAGAATGGAAGTCACAGGACTTCAGCTCTTCAGGCAATAACAACGAATTAACATACTATGTGTATGGCGATTCTGAAAACGATATTAAAGACACGGTCAAAGACATTGAAAAAATCATGAAAGATGAAAAGGATCTGAAAAACGTAAATTCAGGCCTTTCCAGCACATATGATGAGTACACATTTGTCGCTGACCAAGAAAAATTAAGCAAGCTCGGTTTAACCGCGTCTCAAATTTCTCAAGCCTTAATGTCACAAACATCACAAGAACCGCTCACAACTGTGAAAAAAGACGGCAAAGAGCTTGATGTGAACATTAAGACAGAAAAAGACGAGTATAAGAGTGTGAAAGATTTAGAGAATAAAAAGATCACTTCCGCGACTGGCCAGGAAGTCAAAATCGGCGATGTGGCAAAAGTGAAAGAAGGATCAACATCAGATACCTTGTCAAAACGTGACGGAAAAGTCTATGCGGATGTCACAGGTGAGGTTACATCTGACAACGTCACAGCCGTATCAGCTGCTGTACAGAAGAAAATCGATAAGCTAGACCATCCTGATAACGTATCGATTGACACAGGCGGTGTATCCGCGGATATCGCTGATTCCTTCACGAAGCTCGGTTTAGCGATGCTGGCAGCAATAGCGATCGTTTACCTTGTGCTCGTGATTACCTTCGGCGGAGCATTAGCGCCATTTGCGATCCTGTTCTCATTGCCGTTCACAATCATCGGTGCCCTGGTTGGACTTTACGTATCAGGTGAAACGATCAGTCTGAACGCAATGATCGGTATGCTCATGCTGATCGGTATCGTTGTGACGAATGCGATTGTCTTAATTGACCGCGTGATTCATAAGGAAGCGGAAGGCTTGTCTACGAGAGAAGCGCTTCTGGAAGCCGGCTCTACACGACTCCGTCCGATCCTGATGACAGCCATCGCGACAATCGGCGCCTTGATTCCATTAGCACTCGGCTTCGAAGGCGGAAGCCAGGTCATTTCAAAAGGACTCGGCGTCACGGTTATCGGCGGTTTAATCAGTTCAACACTTCTGACGCTCTTGATCGTGCCAATCGTATATGAAGTATTGGCGAAGTTCCGCAAGAAAAAACCGGGAACGGAAGAAGAGTAAAAAAACAAAAAGCCTCAGCTCTGCTGGGGCTTTTGTGCGTTTTCACCTGTAAGATTATGTACATTTTGTTGCGATTTTTTTAACTCATAGTATAATTAAAGGTTGTTAGTGTAAAAATGGATCGGATACTCTTAAGTAGGATGATGAGATAATGAAACGTGCACGCATAATATACAATCCGACTTCAGGACGGGAGATCTTTAAAAAGCATCTTGCCCAGGTCCTGCAAAAATTTGAACAAGCCGGCTATGAAACCTCCACCCATGCGACGACATGCGCAGGAGACGCTACACACGCTGCCAAGGAAGCGGCATTGCGTGAGTTTGACCTGATAATTGCGGCAGGCGGAGACGGAACGATCAACGAGGTCGTCAACGGGCTTGCGCCTTTAGACAACCGTCCGACACTCGGTGTGATTCCAGTCGGCACAACAAACGACTTCGCCAGAGCGCTCGGCATTCCGCGCGAGGATATTTTAAAAGCGGCAGATACGGTCATTAACGGCGTCGCCCGCCCGATTGATATCGGACAGGTCAACGGCCAGTATTTTATCAATATCGCCGGAGGAGGCCGTCTGACGGAGCTGACGTACGACGTGCCAAGCAAACTGAAAACAATGCTAGGCCAGCTTGCTTATTATTTAAAAGGAATGGAAATGCTGCCTTCACTTCGTCCGACAGAAGTCGAGATTGAATATGACGGCAAGCTGTTTCAAGGTGAAATCATGCTGTTTTTGGTCACGCTGACAAACTCCGTCGGCGGGTTTGAAAAGCTCGCGCCGGATTCAAGCCTGAATGACGGCATGTTTGATTTGATGATACTAAAGAAAGCAAACCTTGCTGAATTTATCAGGGTCGCCACGATGGCGCTTCGCGGCGAACACATCAACGACCAGCACATTATTTATACAAAAGCGAACCGCGTGAAAGTCAATGTATCAGAAAAGATGCAGCTGAACCTCGACGGCGAGTACGGCGGCATGCTGCCGGGCGAATTCGTGAATCTGTACCGACACATTCACGTCGTCATGCCGAAGGAGAAAGCGGAACAGCTGGATGACTAAAAACTTGGCTTTGTAAGCCAAGTTTTTCTTTCGCTTAAAACAAGAGGTGAACATACATGAAAATGAAACCCCCAGTAGAAAAAAATGAATACTACGACGTGACATTTGAGGATTTGACTCATGACGGAGCGGGCGTCGCAAAGGTTCAAGGATTCCCGATCTTTGTGCCGAATGCCCTGCCCGAGGAAAAAGCGCAAATCAAAGTGACACGCGTCAAAAAAGGTTTTGCTTTCGGACGCTTGATTGAGCTGAAGGAAGAAAGCCCGCACAGAACGGATGCCCCGTGCCCGATCTACAAGCAATGCGGCGGCTGCCAGCTTCAGCACATGACCTACGAAGGCCAGCTCTTGTTTAAACAGAAACAAGTCATAGACGTCCTAGAACGCATCGGCAAGCTAGACCTGTCAGAAGTCATCGTGCACCCGACACTCGGCATGGAAGACCCGTGGAATTACAGAAACAAAGCGCAGGTGCCGGTAGAAGAACGGGAAGGCGGACTCGTCGCCGGATTCTATCAGCAAAGAAGCCATGACATCATCGACATGAGCGCCTGCCTGATCCAGCAATCCAAAAACGACGAAGCCGTCCAAGCCGTCAAAGACATTTGCGCAAACTACGGTGTCAAAGCCTACAACGAAGAACGCCACAAAGGCTGGCTCCGCCATATCATGGTCAGATACGGCGTTGTTACGGGCGAAATGATGATCGTCTTCATCACAAGAACAAACGATTTCCCGCACAAAGCGAAGATCATCGAAGACATTACAGCGCAATTCCCGCACGTCAAATCTATCGTGCAAAACATCAACCCGAACAAAACAAACGTCATTTTTGGGAACGAAACAAACGTTATCTGGGGCGAAGAATACATCTACGACCTCATCGGAGACGTCAAATTCGCCATCTCCGCCAGATCGTTCTACCAGGTCAACCCGGAGCAAACCAAAGTGCTCTATGACAAAGCGCTTGAGTATGCTGAGCTTCAAGGGGAAGAAACCGTCATCGACGCCTACTGCGGCATCGGTACAATTTCTCTCTTCCTGGCGAAGCAAGCGAAAAAAGTGTACGGTGTAGAAATTGTGCCGGAAGCAATTGAAGATGCGAAACGAAACGCTGAATTAAACGGCATCACAAACGCAGAGTTCGCGGTCGGAGAAGCGGAAACCGTGATTCCAAAGTGGTATGAAGAAGGCATCACGGCCGATACACTAGTCGTCGACCCGCCAAGAAAAGGCTGCGACGAAGCCCTCCTGCGGACAATTGTGGAGATGAAACCGAAGCGAGTGGTGTACGTGTCCTGTAATCCTGGCACGCTTGCGAGGGATTTGCGGGTGCTTGAGGATGGCGGGTATGCGACGCGCGAAGTGCAGCCTGTGGATATGTTTCCGCATACGAATCATGTGGAGTGTGTGGCTGTGCTTGAACTTAGAGAAGGCAACTAACCCTTGGGGGTTGTTGCCTTTTTTGATTGTTCTAAATGGAAAGGCTAAACTTCATGTTTTTTCTTGAATGATTTTATAGTTAGATAACTAATTTCAGCTCTGTGCTGCTCAAGTGAGATCATCGTTTTGTGGATTTCAAGCAGAAGTTGATCAGCATCTTGAACATCGTTAAGATCGATGCGTTTACTCTTAGTTTATCCATATCGTTTATTATTGTAGACAAGTCATTTAGATTGTCTTGTTGTTCTTCGAATTCTTCAACAGAAAGTATATTTGTTTGACCGTGGTATTTATTTTTCCTAAGAGGTTTACAATTTCTCTTAATTGGTTAAACCTTATTTCCGCCTATCTTGTTTTTTAAGGCTTTTGTTTGGTCTGCATATGAGTGTTTTAAAATCAATATTCTATCACCTTGTCACCTATTTCTTCAGAAAAAGAGACGCAGCCAAATGCTGCGTCTTGTCCTTAACCAAGCGTTCCGTTTTCTGCAATCGTCATTTCTTTGTCAAAGATGGCTTTGTCTGCTAGGGAGTTCGTTGAATCGTTTGCAGCTTTGCTTGTCATGTTTCTGGATGCCACATTTACTTCATTTCCTAAGGAAGAACTGATAAAGCTTACACCGATCAAAGCAATTACAGCGCACAAAGTCAGTTTAAATTTCATACAAACAATCCCCTCTCTGAATTTGTTTGCGGGCATGAACCATCTTTTTGAAACAGATAACAGAATCATCCATCTGCCCAATTTCAGTATAAAACTTTGCGGCTAATAATGCCAACTCTTCCATATAAGGATATCCTTGGGATGTCTCTAATTTGTTGAAAACATTTAATAAAATGGACGCTTCTCCTTTTTTGACAAACAGCGCCTGTAATCCTTCAAACATAATTTTAAATAGGCCATCGTCGAATTTACATGCGAATCGTACGCCTTTTCTGAAACAATCCATGGCCTGGTCTTGTTTATGTTGAAGAAAATAAATTAAGGCTAAATCGTGGTAAGCTTGTGTCAAGTTGTTGAAATTTGATTTTTGGAATTGGAGTATCGATTGCTCCATGTATTTTGCTGCTTTCGTCAATTCGCCCATTTTAAGATAACAATTTCCGATATTGAATAAAGCTTGGCCGTAAATCCGCTTGTTTTTGCTTTCAAGAAGCCGTGCGCCTTTTAGTGCCTGTTCGAGGTGAGGGAGCGCCTTTTCATGACTTTCTAAATCGTCGTAGTTTCCTGCGATCACAAAATGGCATTGTATGCGGCGGACTGAGTAAAGGTCGTGTGTTTTATAGATGTTATACGCCTGAGAAGAATAGTGCATTGAGACATGGGTTTGTTTCATATGGTAAAACACTTCAGCCATTTTAAAATAAAATTCTGCTCGCTCAATTTCATCTGAAATATAGGGAATTGTGTTTTCCGCTTTTTGATAGAATGTAATGGCACTTAAGAAATTGCCCTCTTTGAATTCATACATCCCTTGAAAAAAGTAATAGTAGTATTCAACGAGTTTCTCCATCTTCCTGTTGCTGCCTTCAATTCTCTTTAAATATTCTGATAACTCCATTTGGATTCCTTCAGATGGAATCACATAGTCGATCATAAGCTGATGGCGAAATGCAATGAGCTGATAGTAAATCAAGAGATCTTGGTCTTCTTCCATGATGTCAATGTCCCGTTCGATCTCAGCTTTAAGCATTTCAGCGTCAGTCACATTAAACTTTTGAATATGCCGGTTCCACTCATTAATTTTCATCCCAACGTGCGGAGACGAAATCGTGCCCAAACTTCTCACCCTTCCTCTTCTCACTAATTATGTAAATTTTATCAATACTGAAATTTAATAGGAAGGGGTTGAGAGACCGCAAAATAAATTTTCGGTGCAGTCCGCAAAAGGGAGTTTTGGTGTTTTGCGTTATACTTGGTTTTGTGGAGGTTAGTGCGAACTCAATTTTGAACTCTTGGATTGCGGTTATTACGACTGAGCAGTTTCGTCGTACTCTTTTAGCAGTTTTTCTGTCTTATGCATTTCTTCGAGCATAGGATTCATGTAGTCGTTAGCTGATTCAAGATATGCTCTTGTCAGAGTATCTAGTTTATTTTTAACTTTAGAGAGGTCTTCTTCGAATTGTTCCTCTATTGAATGTTTGATAAATTCTTTTGCCTCTTCGTACCTTTTTAATATGTTTTTCACCATTAGAGTTGAATTCTTTTGATTAATTGTTTTTATTGATGTGATTGTTAAATTTATTTGTTTTATTAATTCTTTTCTTACTGTCAAGGTGATGCTCCTTTTATAAAGTGAGATGAGATAAAAATAAAGCCCTCAAGTAAGAGGGCTTCATATTTATTTAGAATTTTTTACTTAAACATAGGATACTGCACCAATAAATTTAAATGAATAGTTTTTATCGTTTATTTCTTTCTCACTGCCGTCATATTCAAAATTATATAAAAGAACAGCAGCATTGATTTGTTCAGGAATTGCGGTACCTACTATGTTCTCAAATCGAGGTAAGATGACACTATCGTACGAACAGCCGCCAATTAGTTCAGATAAATTATTACAATTTTTTTCATGTGCGACTTTTTCTATAAAATCTTCATCTAATTCATCGATATCTATATCAAAATCAATTAAAAATTGGGAAGGAAGAAAATCACCTTCATCTTCATTGTAATCTAATTCAACATATTTACTTAATGATTCATCATCATTTATACTTCCGATCCACAATGATACGAAATTTTGACGTTCCATATTAACCTCCTATTATTTAATCCTTAATCCTTCTGGCAGGGCTGCCGCTCCACCTTTTAGCCTATAGTTTGCCCAATTATTTAATCTTCGGACAAACATATTATAGTTTAAGGATGAATCAATAATTCCTAGCAATTCATTATGAGCAGCGGTTGAACCCAATCCTCCGTGTTTACCAACTGGATTCACAAACTCGACTTTGTTTATGGCAGTTCTTAAATCTCTAATTTGTTCAGCTGTAACTCCCCAATGTTTGAAAGTAGGGGCCCGAGAAACTAAATGCCATTCGTGCATGCCGCCGGGTGCTCTCAATTGTCTTTCAATTGCTCTTCTAATTTTTTTATCTGTCCAAAGCTCATCAAGTTGCTTCGTTGTTAATGAGTTAAACCAATTATTAAATTCGCCACTTTTTACTGTAGGGATTATTGTTTTTCTAGGTTTCTTTATGTTCTGTGTTTTTCTTTCAGTTTTTTGTAAGGCATTTGATTTCTGTTCTTCAATTTCTTTTTTCAGAAGCGATGTATTCTTTACATTATGCGTATTCTCAATATCCTGAGCAATCCCTGCAAAAGCGACTTGATTTTTACCTTTTAAAGCACTGCTGAAATCTTTTGTTTTCTGGATTCCTGTCTTTACATGTTTAGTAGTAGCTTTTTCTCCAGCTTTAAGCACTTTATCGACTTTGGCAGCACCTGCTTTACCAAGTTTACTTGTTACTTTCACAACAGAGCCAGCACCTTTTAGTCCAACGAGGCTCCCGACCACATAGGTAATATAATGAGAGCGGGAGTATGCATCTCCGTTAATCATTTTATCATTCCATGAATCCGCTATGTTTGTCCATATGATTTTTGCATAGGAAGGTGTCTTCAATACAGTTGAAATTGTTTTGGCTAATTTTTGTTCTTCGGAGAGCTGGGAAAACTCCCACGCCCCGACAGCTAAATCTTTAACGCCAGTCACAGTATCCTTAGCGACATCGTAGAGACCGACTCCAACTCCTTTCAGAACTTCCCATGTGGTTTCTCCAACTTCTTCGATCTGTTTTGCTTGTTCAAGCTGGACCACATACTGTAACTGTGCAGGCTCAAGGTTCTCATACCCAATCTTCTTCGCAATTTCTAAATATTCATCAGGGTCAGATACACCATCCGCAAGCTTTTTCTTCAATTTTTCAATCTCGCGTTCTTTCGCTTCCTCTTTCTTAATCTTCAAGTAAGCCTCAGTCCGCTTTTCAATGTCGCCTTTTTTCTTATGTATGTCGCTCTCACGGTACGCCTTGGCGTTGTAGTGAATGGGTGTGGCGTTTTTGCCTTTGCCTGTTGCTTCTTGGAGCTTTTGGAAGTCGGATTTGATGAATTGTTCGTTTGGTTCTGACAGGGCGTATTCAGTCTGCAGGTCTTCGTCCAAGGCGTCCAATTTTTCCAGTGTTTTTTTGCGTTTGTCGTCGGCATCGGCCAGCTCGTCTTTGAAGGTTTCTGTTGAAAATAGGTCGAGCGGGAGGATGTCGTCGATATCGTTTAAGATATCTTTCATCGCTTTTTTCTGTTCAGACATGATGGATTTCGATTTTTTGTGGGCATTTGCCAGTTCGTGCTCCAGGAAGGATTCTTCGATGTATGCGTCTGAGAGGCCTTTGTCCTCGGCGACTCCGGCGATGCTGTTGAAAAATGCGATTTTCATATCGATGTAGTCGATCCATTGGTCGGTGACGCCGACGTGGTCGTGATAGAAGGCTTTGATGTTGCTGGCGCCTTTTCCTGAAAATTCGCTGTCACTGAGATCAGCTACGCTTTTTAACGCTTTTCTCAAATTGACCATTTGCGTTCTTAGTTCTTTGTACTCTTTTGCACGGTCTGTCGCTTCCGAAAGCAGTGTTTTCGCTTCAAATACTTTCATGACCATTTCCCTTCTTTTGTTCGCTCAATATCAAAATTTTACCACGGGGCGGGATGAGGGTGGGGGTGAGAACATGTTTTGGTGGAAAAATGAGTCATTTGGCATGTGTCTAAGTGCACAGTTTTGATAAGATAATGATAGATCAATAAAAAGGGGAAGAGCTCATTTGGATAAAGATTTCTTAATCATAAAGATCAAGGACATTCAAAAAGGCGACACGCTAACGAACCGCGCCTGCGGGAACTGGGATATGAAATTGTCCAGAGCAAAGGAATGTAAACGGGCAATTGTTGTTCGGAGCGGTGTGATTTTAAATGTTTACAAGATCGTTGACGCTTGGGAATCAGATGAACCCGCCAAGCTCACTAAAACGAATAATAGAGTTCGGTTTCAATTGGCAGAGTGCCGTGACTATTCTTATTTGATTGGCGGTACGCTGAAAACGAAAACGCAAAATCCGGTTTCGAGTCTATCCTTAGAAACCTTGATGGAACTAGTAAAATAAAAGGAGCCCAGCATGTATCTCTATAAAGTAAACAGCCAAAACCAAATCGAAGATATTCGCGAGAAACCGTTTAAAAAAGAAAAAGAGATTCAGGATTTATGTGAAATCAATCTTCAGCGGATGTTGGGGCTCAGGTTTGTGAAATCTGAATTCAGGATCAGCAATTTCCGCATTGATACGTTAGCGTTTGATTATGAGACAAATGCTTTCGTGATTATCGAGTATAAAAATACGAAAAACTTCAGTGTTGTTGACCAGGGCTACGCCTACTTAGCAGCAATGCTCAATCATAAAGCAGATTTCATTCTTGAGTACAATGAAAATCATGATTTTTCGTTAAAGCGGGATGATGTGGATTGGTCGCAGTCGAAGGTCATTTTTATCTCACCTGTATTTACGGTGTATCAAAAGCAATCGATCCATTTTAAAGATCTGCCAATTGAATTGTGGGAGATTAAAAGATACGAAAATGATCTGGTTCAGCTGAATCAAATGAAGGCTGATGGCGTCTCCGAGTCGATAAAGACCATTTCACGGCAAAGTGAGACCATTCAAGAGGTCAGCAAAGAAATTAAAGTGTTTTCTGAAGAGGATCATCTTGCAGAGAAGCCGTTTGACATCATAGAGCTTTATCAGCAGCTAAAGGAATTCATTTTTAATTTGGACGATCATATTTCAATCAAACCGACCAAGCTTTATATTGCGTTTACATCTAATAAGCGAAACTTCGTTGATATTCTACTTTTAAAAAGCGGACTTAAGGTGTGGGTGAATATGAAAAAGGGAGAATTGCATGATCCCGAGGAGAAAATGCGCGATGTCTCTGAGACCGGTCACTGGGGAAATGGAGACTATGAGATTTTCATAAAAGATGACGAACACATTGAATATATTATGGGGTTGATCAAACAATCCTATGAGAAAAATAAGTGAGAACTTCCATTGAGAAGTTCTTTTTTATTGTGGCATAGCTAAAAAAGAATTCATTTCAGTCTCTTTCTGCCTATGTAAAAATCAAATGTACAAACCTGCAAAAGACCTATAAAATAAGAAAGCTACCATGAGAGAACAGAAGGGTGAGAAGAGACAATGAGTTATAAATTGGGTGCGCTGCTTTTATCTGTTTTATTCCTATTATCGGCGTGTTCTGATAGCGGAGCTTCTGATAAGGATCAGGAAAAGCAAGCTGTGAAGAAAGCGAGCGTTGCGAAGCTAACGGAGCAGGAAGTAAAATCAGCTTTGAAAAACGATATTGATGCGATCTTCAACGCATTTGATAAAGCGGGAACAGAAAATGGCTGGAGCACAGCGAATAAGGCAGATTTCAGCGAGTTGCGGCCTAGTGTGCTGCCTTATGCAACGGAGACGTTTGCAGATCAGACCTTAAAGGATTTGGCTGGAGAGTACTATTGCGAGTGTGATGCTCCTTTTCAACCGGGCACTGATTTCGATGTGCGTTTTACATATGAACAGAACAAGAATAAGATAGAGGCTTCATCAATAGATCCGGCAACAGAATTAAACAACATGGGCACGTTATGGACGTTTGAATTGGTGAAGGAAGATGGCGATTGGAAAATCAACAAATGGGACAGCAAGTCGCTTCAAGGGGATGATATTAAGCTGACAAAAGAAGAAGCGAAAACGATTCTGTCGAGAAACGGTGAAACGGCGGAATTTGTGAAGTCCTATGAATCGAAGGCTGCCGGCGGAACAGCTTATCTTTTCAATGTGAAAAATTCAAATGGGGAAAGACAGGCGGCGATCAGCTCAAAGGATACCAGTCTGGTAAGTGATAATGAAAACGAGACTGAGGCTGCGGAGCAAGAGACAGCTCAGAAGACTGCGGAAACCGCATCGCCTGATACAGCGGATACACAGAGCAGTGAGCAGACAACGGGAAGCACAAAAACAGATTATGTTGCGAAATTGTCTGCGGCAGAAAAGAAAGAAAAGCACAATGACTATCAAAGTGATTATCAGATGATTGAGGATTACGGTTATAATTATCAAATGTGGGACGGATTGCTGAACGAGATATACGGTGTGCTGCAAAATCAGCTTTCTGCTTCAGACATGGCGGCATTAAAAGGGAAACAGCGCCAATGGATAAAGGATAGGGATGCTGTGGCCCAGAAACGATATGATGAGGAGGGCGGCGGTTCATTATCCCGAGTCGTCCAAACGGAAGAGCTTGCCAAACAGACGAAAGAGCGCTGTTACGAGCTGGTGAATACGTATATGAAATAAGTGAAGGGCCTGTGCCGCAACAATGTTGCAGGCACAGGTCTTTTTTATTCAGGGAATGAATCCTCTTTTTGATCGATATACAGCGTGCCGTCTGTTTGAACTTCTGCATAAAATACTTCTTTAGGATTTTGGATGCCTGCCTCTTTTAGCCGATCCATCAGCCATTGCCTGTTCAGATGCAATTTTTTTAAATTGTCTTCTCTCACTTTTCCATCAGCTATGACTGAAGCGGAATGAGATACTTTCGCGTTTGCTCCTTGTACGTTCATATCCTTTTTTGTCACGCTTTGGTGTGCTTCCTTTTTCAACACAGATACAGTGCCGTCCGATTCGTAAATAGCATAATCCACTTCGGCAATTGAAAATATATTTTTTTTGCGAAGCGAAGTTTGCAAAGTATCGATATCAATTCGGGCTTTTCTAAGCTCCTTCTCCATGATTTTCCCTTTTTTAATCAGAATGACAGGCTGTCCTACAACCGCATACCGAAAAGCGGGGAATGTAATATCCAGAAACCCGATGATGATTGTAAAAGCGCTCCACACCAACAAGGCGATGAATCCATTTCTCATACTGATTGTTGAGTCAATGGCAAGCGAGGCCCCGATCGTTCCAATGGATATGGCTGAAACAAAGTTAAAAAAGGTCATCTGGGAGATTTCTTTTCTGCCCATCAGTCTTGTTAACACCAGCAATGTGATAAAGGCGATGAAAAGTCTAATGATCAGTTGCGTGATTGGCATCGGCCATTCTCCTTTACATAGGATCTGTTCATAGTGTTCCCATGCTTTTGTTTTATTTTCATTAAAGGCTTTTGAAAAAGGGGTTTTGAATGCTTTTGCCAGGATGAAAAAGAAAATTCTTCCTTTCGTATTGTTTTCAAAATTTGGGATTGATAGAATATGACATATCTCACAGAGAAGGAGGGAAGCCGTTGAGTCAAGCCATACCGTCTTCGCGTGTTGGTGTTAAGATTAATGAATGGTATAAAATGATTCGCCAGTTCAGTGTTCCGGATGCTGAGGTTCTGAAAGCGGAGGTTGAGCAGGACATTCAGAAGATGGAAGAGGATCAGGATTTGCTGATCTATTATTCTCTGATGTGTTTTCGGCACCAGCTGATGCTGGATTATTTGGAGCCGGGACAACCTTACGGGAATCGCCCTACCGTGACAGAGCTTCTTGAAACGATTGAGACCCCTCAGAAAAAACTCACAGGCCTTTTGAAATACTACTCTTTGTTTTTCCGCGGCATGTATGAATTTGATCAAAAAGAATATGTTGAAGCAATCGGGTTTTATCGCGAGGCGGAGAAAGAACTGCCGGTTGTGTCTGATGAAATTGAGAAAGCGGAATTCCATTTTAAAGTGGCGGAAGCGTATTATCACATGAAGCAAACCCATGTGTCGATGCATCATATTCTTCAAGCCTTAGACATTTATCAAAACCATCCCTTATACAGCATTAGAACGATACAAAGCTTGTTTGTGATCGCCGGAAATTATGATGATTTCAAACACTATGGCAAAGCGCTCCCGCATTTAGAAGCGGCGCTGAAATTGGCAATGGACATTCAAAACGATCGGTTTATCGCCATTTCACTATTGAACATCGCGAACAGCTATGACAGATCAGGAGACGATCAGATGGCTGTAGAACATTTCCAAAAAGCGGCGAAAGTGAGCAGAGAGAAAGTGCCTGATCTGCTTCCGAAAGTCTTGTTTGGGTTAAGCTGGACATTATGTAAAGCGGGCCAGACACAGAAGGCGTTTCATTTCATAGAAGAAGGGCTAAACCGTATCACCACACGTTCTCACAAATGTTATAAAGAATTGTTTCTGTTCTTAGAGGCCGTGTACAAGGAGACTGTTGATGAACGCAAAATTCATGATCTTTTAAGCTATTTCGAAAAAAAGAACCTGCACGCGTACATTGAAGCATGTGCCCGGAGTGCTGCCGCTGTGTTTGAAAGCAGCTGTCACTTTGAACAAGCTGCTGCGTTTTATCGGAAAGTGCTGAAAGCTCAAGAAGATATTCTAAAAGGAGAGTGTTTATATGCCTATTAAGAAAAAAGTGATGATGTGTCTGGCTGTTACTCTAGTTTTCGGAAGCATGTCGTTTCCATTCCTGACAAACTCGGGCGGCGTTAAGGAATCAACAGATCGAAATACGACGTATATTGATCATTCCCCTTATAAACTCAGTGATCAGAAGAAAGCCCTTAGCTAGGGCTTTTTCTTGCTTTACTGAAGACGTTCGATTTTCCCACCGCGGCATTCCTTCTATTTCTAACGCAAGACACTCGAAACAACCAAACCATTTGAGGTATAATGGATAAAGTGAATAACAGCATTTAGATTGATATATATGAAAGAGAGTGGAACATCATGGGCCGTAAGTGGAACAATATTAAAGAGAAGAAGGCGTCTAAGGACGCGAATACGAGTCGGATTTATGCGAAGTTTGGCCGTGAGATTTACGTGGCGGCGAAGCAGGGCGAGCCTGATCCGGAATCCAACCAGGCGCTGAAGGTTGTGCTTGAGCGCGCGAAGACTTACAGCGTACCGAAAAACATCATTGAACGGGCGATCGAGAAGGCGAAGGGCGGAGCGGAAGAGAATTACGATGAGCTTCGTTATGAGGGCTTCGGGCCGAACGGATCAATGATTATCGTTGATGCGCTGACGAATAATGTAAACCGTACGGCGCCGGAAGTGCGTGCGGCGTTCGGGAAAAACGGCGGAAACATGGGTGTGAGCGGATCTGTTGCTTACATGTTTGACGCAACGGCTGTTATTGGTGTGGAAGGCAAAACGGCTGATGAAGCGCTTGAAATCCTGATGGAAGCGGATGTCGATGTCCGTGACATTTTGGAAGAGGATGACAGTGTGATCGTCTATGCGGAGCCGGATCAATTCCATGCAGTGCAGGAGGCGTTTAAAAACGCGGGCGTTGAGGAATTTACAGTAGCGGAGCTGACAATGCTTGCGCAAAGCGAAGTCACGCTTCCGGATGATGCGAAGGAACAGTTTGAAAAATTGATTGATGCCTTAGAGGATTTGGAAGACGTTCAGCAGGTGTATCATAACGTTGATTTAGGCGAGTAAGGAGTGAGCAGGCTGTTATAGCCTGCTTTCTTTTTTTGTCCTAGAAATTGTTTTAGCTGTATGTAGGCGGCTGCCTATACGATCTGTAAGATATTCTCATACTCTGGACTGTAACCTAAGTGAAGGAGAGAGTGAATATGACTGATACTGATACAAGACAGATCTATGGCGGACCTGGTTTTGGCACTTTTCCAGGCTACGGCATTGGCCGTCCGGGGTTTGGCATGTATGGAGGACTAGGCTATCCGGGCTATGGGATGTACGGAGGCTACCCAGGCTACGGCGGCATGTTTGGAGGTTACCCAGGTTATGGAATGTCTGGGGGCTACCCGGGCTACGGCATGTCTGGGGGGTATCCAGGCTATGGCATGCATGGAGGAGTCGGCGGCTATCCGGGATATGGCGCGTATGGCGGCGGTTACCCAAGCGGCGGTTATGGAGGCTCTCCGGGAGCTGTAAGCTATCCGGGCATGCACCATGAAAACGATGGACATCATCACTATTATCACCATCACCATGATGGAAAAGATAATCTTCATCACCACCATCATCATGTTGGTAAGGATAATCACCACCATCATCATGATGGTCATTATGGCCACCATCACCACCATATGGGCCATTGGGGAAAAGACGGCTTTAAATAAAAAAGATGATGGTGAAAAGAGGACACTCTTGCAGATCAAGAGTGTTTTTTTTATTTTTTCTTGACTGTTCAGTCCGGAAAATGATAACATTTGTTTCAGGAGGTGATCGTTTTTTGGGGAGGAATAAAGAATTTGATACGGCGCTTGTTCTTCACAGGGCGATAGAGGTTTTCGGAGAGTATGGCTACGAAGGAACGTCTCTTCAGGAACTGCTTTCTCATTTAGGCATTGCCCGCCAGAGCTTGTATGATACGTATGGAACGAAACGTGATTTGTTTTTGTCCGCTGTGAAATCGTATCTTGAAGGAAAAAACACTGCCGTTATGGAAAGGCTTGAAGCGCCAGGATCTGTAATGGAAGCCATTCGTGAAATTTTTCAGGAGGGTGTCAATGCCCTGAGGGATCCGGAACGGGCGAAGGCGTGCTATATCATTAACAGCGCGATTGAACAGATTCCGCATGACCCTGAGCTTGCCCGGTATTTTGAAAGACAATCCAAGCAGCTTGAGGACGCTTTTTATCAGGCGCTTTTAAGGGCGAAGAATCAAGGAGAATTGAATGGCGAAGATCCTGATATATCTGCGCTTGCCCGGTACCTGAATCAAAGCAGGCTGTCACTGACATTTATTGCGAAAGTGACGGCAGATATGGATCGTCTTCAGGACCATGTTGACGTGAGTTTATCAGTGCTTGATTAACATGTGGTAAAGAATTCTTTGCCCATGTGTGCATTTTTTGGACTGAATGGTCTGGAAATAAAAAAAGAGGTGATGATGAATGTTGATGAATGAATTTGAAAAAGCATGTGAAACTTTGAGAAAGTTTATGGCTTATATGCTTGAGAAGGACATGAAGAGCTGGGTGGAGCTTTGGGATGAGAATGCTGTATTTGAGTTTCCTTATGCGCCGGAGGGATCACCAAAAAGAATAGAAGGAAAAGCGGCTATTTACGATTATATTAAGGATTATCCTAAGCAGATCCATCTTTCTTCATTTACGGCTCCGACAGTGTACCGTTCAGCGGACTCGAATACGATGATTGCGGAGTTTCAATGTGACGGGCATGTGATTGAGACTGGACTGCCTTATCGCCAAAGCTATATCAGTGTCATCGAAACGAGAGACGGCCGCATTGTGCGGTATAGGGATTATTGGAATCCGCTTGTTGTAAAAGAGGCATTTGGAGGATCATTTTTGCAAACAGAGGAGAGTGGAAAATGATGAAACAGAATCCGATTTTAATCACGGGCGGGACCGGCACAGTCGGCAGCCGAATCGCCAGCCGTTTAATCAAGCTGGGATACAGGGTGCGTATTGCAAGCAGAAAAAAGGGCGAGCTTGCAAATGCAGAGTATGTGTATTTTGATTGGATGGACGCCTCCAGTTATACGCCTGCCCTAGAACAAGTAAAAGACATCTATCTTGTTGCTCCGGTCGGTGTGCTTGATCCGGCTCCCTATGTGCTTCCCTTTTTAAAGGAAGCAAAGCGTCTTGGTGTAAAGCGGGTAGTGATGCAAAGTGCGTCTGTTGTCTCCGAGAATGGTCCTGTGTTTGGCGCGCTTCACCAGGCAGTGCGCGAATTTCCTGAATGGACGGTGCTGCGGCCCTCATACTTTATGCAAAATTTCATCAACGTCCAGCATCAAATGTCGATTCAAAATGAGGGACGCATCGTCACGGCTTCGGGTGAGGGAAAGCTAGGATTCATTGATGCTGATGACATCGCAGAAACAGCTGTCCGTGCTTTGACTGATGCCGTCCCTCATCAAACACATCATATCCTGACAGGACCCGAGGCGCTGAGCTATGCCGAAGCGGCAGAGATCATCGGTGCTGCCGCGGGACGCCGGGTGAAGCATGTCAGCATTTCTCGTTCTGAGCTGCAAAATAGGATGACGGCAGCTGGTTTGCCGGCGGATTATGCCAGTTTTATGGCGGGGCTAGATGAAGCAATCAGCCATGGTGCGGAACATCGGGTAACGGATACAGTGAACCGTGTGACAGGAAAAGAACCTCGTTCGCTCTTAAAGTTTGCTGCAGCTCATGCTGCGTATTGGAAACACTGACCTCATTTTGGACTGAATAGTCTAGAAAGACCTTCGGCAGAGCCGAAGGTCTTCTTATTGAAAAAGCTAAGTCGTGTTTCAGTCATAATCATGCCTCCTGCCTCATACCTATTAAGGTCATTGTTTTTGAGAAAGGAGGAGCCGGAATGAAGGATATGCAGCCGTTTACGCCTGTCAAATCATATACGCCCTTTCACAGCCGTTTTGATCCCTGTCCGCCCATAGGGAAGAAATATTACAGAACGCCCCCTAACCTTTATATGACCTTTCAGCCTGAGCACATGGAGCAGTTTTCGCCGATGGAGGCTTTAAGGAAAGGCACCCTTTGGAAGGATCTCTATGATTTTTATGAAAACCCTTATCGAGGGGGAGACGCACATGGCAAAAAAGGTTGACGCCGAGTATTATCGTCAGCTTGAGCAAATACAGGCCGCGGATTTTGTGCTTGTTGAGCTGAGTCTTTATTTAAATACACATCCTCATGATGAAGATGCGCTGAAGCAATTCAATCAATATTCCGGCTATTCAAGGCACTTAAAAAGACAGTTCGAATCCTCTTACGGGCCGCTTCTGCAGTTCGGCAACAGCCCCGCGGGCGAGGATTGGGATTGGGGCAAAGGGCCATGGCCGTGGCAAGTATAAGGAGGAATGCCTGAATGTGGGTGTATGAAAAGAAGCTGCAATACCCTGTCAAAGTCAGTACGTGCAACCCGACGCTGGCGAAATATTTGATTGAGCAGTATGGCGGAGCGGACGGCGAGCTGGCCGCGGCTCTCCGGTATTTGAACCAGCGGTATACAATTCCAGATAAGGTCATCGGCCTTTTAACAGATATCGGTACGGAGGAATTCGCCCATTTGGAAATGATTGCGACCATGGTCTATAAGCTGACGAAAGACGCCACACCGGAGCAGCTGCGTGAAGCTGGCCTCGGCGATCATTACGTCAATCATGACAGCGCGCTATTTTACCACAATGCGGCGGGTGCGCCGTTTACAGCGACTTATATTCAGGCGAAGGGCGATCCGATTGCCGATTTATATGAAGACATTGCGGCAGAGGAAAAAGCACGGGCGACGTATCAATGGCTGATTGATATCTCGGATGATCCTGATTTAAACGATTCCCTGCGCTTTTTGCGTGAGCGTGAAATTGTGCACTCCATGCGCTTCAGGGAAGCGGTTGAAATTTTAAAAGAAGAACGGGATAAAAAGAAGATTTTCTAATAGGCAGATTGGCCTCTCTTTCATACACCCTTTTACATACAGAGAAAATGGTCTGTTTTTGCGGTTTGGTCTGCATTATAATCAAGGTGTGTGTGCAAGCTTACTTTTTGATTGGGAGGCCTTTATGTCAGCTTTTAAGATTGAGAACGAAACGATAGCAGATGGATTTTACGCGTGTCCGGCCGTCTATGAGGATGCAGAATCGATTACCGGGTTGCTCGTCCGAACAGCTGAATGGCTCCGGGATCGGGGGTCTAACCAATGGAGCGGACTTCTCAAAGGGCAAGATATACATGATATCACGGGGTCAATTGAAAAGGGACATGTGTTTGTGTTTAAAAAAGATGAAGAGCTTGCGGCTGTCGTGATGCTGCTGCCTGAACCAAGTGAGTGGGACCGGACGCTTTGGGGAGACGATGGGCATGAGGAGTCTATTTATTTGCACCGCCTCGCAGTAAGCCGCCGGTTTGCGGGACAAGGACTTGGAGCACGCGTCCTTCAATGGGCGGAGACGGGCATACACTTTCCAGGAAAAACGCGAATCCGGCTTGACTGTGTCGCTGATAACGACGCCTTGCATTCCTTTTATCGGCGTATGGGATATGAATTCATGGGTGCTGATGCATCCGGATATCATTTGTTTGAGAAAGAGATTACGACAGAATAAGCGTCCTTTCAAGGAGGCTTTTTTGTCTTTTTCAAAAAGGGAGGGCAGGCGATGGTGTGGCCAATTTTATTTATGACAGGGATCGTGACGGCTTGTCTGTTCACTGGCGTATCTGCTTTGATGCGGATGAAGTTTCCTGACAAAAGCCGGCCGGAATGGATATTGGGCGGGCTGATCGTCCTTGGTGTGTTTCTGATCTGGTACAGCCTCGTGTATGTACGCGGCTGGGAAGGGGCTGCGCTCGGAATGCTTGGATTTAATGTCATTTGCGGAGCCATTGCCGGATATTTGATCGATAAGGCCATCCGGCGTGACAGGAAAAGATAAGGCGGCGGCTGTCTCTCATCATATCGAATTTTTCACAGAACGGCAGGAATTTTCTTTCGAAAGGAGAAATACATAGTACTTTAAAATGAAAGCGTTTTCCGTAGCGGGAAGGTGATGTTGATGATACACAGTGTGACGAATGGGCTGAATCGTTTTTGTACATGGGTGATGAGACTGGCCTATTTGAATGTGCTTTGGATTTTGTTTTCTCTTGCAGGCCTGGTTGTGTTTGGGCTGATGCCCGCTACTGCCGCGATGTTTACAGTGGCGAGAGAATGGGCGAAGGGGAATGCTGATGCCCCGGTGTTTACTGTCTTTATTCGGGCGTTTAAAAAGGAATGGCGGGCATCACAGATCATCGGGCTCATCGTTGTGACGGCTGCCCTGTTTCTGTTTGCGGATATGCGGATAGCGGCTCAGATGAATCAGCCTGTGCTCGTCAACGTGTTCCTGAGCATCAGTTTGATTTTCGCGTTTGTTGTGCTGTATGTGTTCCCGGTGTTCTCTCATTTTGACGTGAAAATCAAAGAGGTGCTGAGCATCAGCTTTTTGATTGCCTTCAGCCGTCCGGCGGTGACGCTTTTGATGGCGGCGGGCGCTGTCGGTGTGCTTTGTCTCGTTCTGTTTCATGTCATATTTTTGCTGTTTTTCAGCGGGAGTTTACTCAGCCTGATCTTAACGAAGCTGTCCTTTAAAGCATTTCGGTCAATGGATCAGCGGCAGGAGAAAGAAAAGGCGGCATGAAGAAAAGAATTGCTGGCTGGTACAAGCGGATGAAGATTAAGGATAAGCTGTTTGTGTTTCTATCGTTGATTATGGCCGTATCCTTTCTGTTTGTATACAGCGGGGTGCAGTATGCCTTTCATGTGTATGATGAGCAGATTTACCGCAAGTCCTCGGAGGTGCTGCGGATGTCTTCTGAAAGGATCGAAGACGAGCTGAAAAAGATAGAGGATGTGTCTTATGAAATCATTACAGACGAACAGATTCAGCGCATCCTGAGCATGCAAAATCGGGATGATACGTATGATCAATATCAAATGAAGCAGGAGCTGTGGGATCAGCTTGCGGGATATGCCAGCGATGAAAAGTACATCGACTCCATTCATTTGATTGATGCCCGCGGCGCAGAGTATTCAGCCGGAAGCAGTTCTTCAGATATTTTGAAGCAGGAGCAGGAAGAGGTGTTTAAGCGAGCGAAAGCGAAAAATGGAAGAAATCTTTGGATGACGCTCGGCGGGTCAGATCCCGTTCTGATTTCAGCACGGCAGATCAGATCCTTTCACCAGCTGAGTTTGAACGGCTTGGGCATGGTGCTGATCCAAGTCAATATCAAACAGATGATTCGTGATGTGCCGAAGGATTGGGGCGATTCAGTCGGAGACATCATGATTGCTGACCAAGGCGGGAATTTGGTGTATACGGCACATGCATCAGCGCATGTTCCTGAGGCAGCAAAGGAGACGCTGAAGCACCCAGGTTATGACTTGATAAAAAAGAATGGCAAACGTTACTTTATTTCTTACCTTCAATCATCCTATCAAAATTGGAGCTACTATAACGTCATCCCCTTTGATCAGATGTTCGCAAAAATTTCCTTTATGAAAACAGTGATTGGCACTTGCTTTCTCCTCTTTTTCTGTGTGGTTTTGCTTTTCGGAAGGAAAATCGCCAACAGCATCACGGAGCCGATTGAACAGCTTGTGACCGCGATGAAATCGGTACAGCACGGCGGCATTGAAGCGGGTGTATCGCTTTCTCTGCCGGAGCATACACAAGATGAGGCCGGCATGCTGAACCGCCATTTTACTGTCATGATGAAACGGATTAATGAGCTGATGGAAGAAAATGTGGAAAAACAGCTCATCATTAAAGAAACCGAATTGAAAGCACTGCAAGCCCAGATCAATCCGCATTTTTTATATAACACGCTCGAGTCCATCAATTGGCTGGCCAAGGCGAATCAGCAAAAGCAAATCTCAAAAATGGTGGAATCGCTCGGTTTTCTTCTGCGAAACAGTATACATATGAAGAAGGATATCGTGACCATTCAGGAGGAGGCGGACATCGTACTCCACTATATGACCATTCAGCGATTTCGATTTGAAGAGCGTTTGAATTTCACATTGGATATTGACGATGAGGTCAAGCATTGTCTCATTCCAAAACTAACGCTCCAACCGCTTGCGGAAAATGCGATTCAATACGCGCTTGAACCCTTTACAAGGCCGTGCGCCATCCGGATTCAGGCGAAAAAGGCGAAGGACTGTGTCTGTATGACGGTCGAAGATAACGGCCCTGGCATGGATGAACGGATTCTTGAATCAACGGGCGGAAGAGGAATCGGACTGTGGAATATTCGTGAGCGCATCAGCCTGACATTCGGAGAGCCATACGGATTGCGTATTCAAAGTAAGCATGAAAAGGGAACGAGGATTGTGATCACAATACCGTGCCGAAATGAGGTGGTGTGATGTATAAAATACTGCTGGCTGATGATGAGAGGATTATCCTTGATGGAATGGCGGGAATCATTGAGTGGGAGGCGCTTGGCGCTTCACTGATCGGCAAAGCGCAGAACGGACATGAAGCGTATGAAAAGATTGTACATAAGCAGCCGCATATCGTCATCACAGACGTCAAAATGCCTGGCATGGACGGGCTTGAGCTAATCAAAAAGGTATCAGCCGTCAGCCCGTCGGTGCAGTTTATCGTCCTGTCCGGGTTTGGAGAGTTTGAGTACGCAAAGGAAGCTATGAAATATGGGGTGAAGCATTATTTGCTGAAGCCCTGCAATGAACAGCAGATTATCAGCTCGCTGGAGGAAATCATTGCTGAGCTGAAGCGGCAAGATGTGCGGAAAAAGAAAACAGACCACCTGATACACGAGCTTGATCATATCCGTTCCTTTGCTGCCGATCAATACTTGGAAGGCTTGATCGCCGGTGTCGCCCAGCTGTCTCCGCCGCCTTCGCTTGCCGGAAAAAAGGTCCGCCTCTTGATCTTAAAAGGGGACCAATCTATTGATACCGCGGCTAGAAAGGCACTCGGGACGGCGCTGACTGCGGTTTGCGGCAGCGGAGAATGGACCGTGCTCGCTGTAGAGGAGGACGCCGCTGAAAAGGCGGCGGAGGTTTTTGCGGACCGCAAGATGGCTATCAGTCAGGCGGGAGAACTCCGGCACGCGGGGCAGCTGTTTCGGGACACAGCTGAAGTGGCTGATGACCTGCATGGGAGCGCAGTGATTTCAAAAATGATCAGGCTTATTGCCGACGAGCTCGGAAATCCGAATCTGTCCTTAAAATGGGCGGCGAAGGATATGCTGTTTATGAATCCTGATTATCTCGGGAAGTTATTTAAGCAGGAAACAGGCGAGAAGTTTTCCCAATATGTTACACGAGTGCGTCTTGAGCATGCGATGAAGCAGATGAAAATAAGGCGGGACGCGAGTGTATCAGAAATTGCTGAAGAAATTGGGTTTGGCGATAATCCGAAGTATTTCAGTCTTGTTTTTAAAAAATATACCGGTCTGACACCGTCAGAATTCAGAAGAAAACAGGGAGGCGCTTCCGCAGGATAGCCATCTCTGTTTTTTTGACTTTCGCCACTGTTTTTTGAGTGTTTCGCCTCATCTGAACGCTTTAAAATAAATGTAAGCACTTACATTAAAGGGGGGATTGGTTTGAAGAAGATTTGTTACGTGCTGTTATCGCTTGTCTGCGTCTTTTTTTTCAGCGGTTGTTCAGCGGGTGAAGAGGCCTCGGGAAAAAAAGAAGACGTTACACTCAGAATCGCGTGGTGGGGCGGGCAGCCAAGGCATGATTATACAACAAAGGTAATTGAACTTTACGAGAAAAAGAATCCGCACGTCCATATTGAGGCGGAATTTGCGAACTGGGATGACTATTGGAAAAAGCTAGCGCCCATGTCTGCCGCCGGCCAGCTTCCTGATGTCATCCAAATGGATACCGCTTACTTAGCCCAATACGGAAAGAAGAACCAGCTGGAAGATTTAACGCCGTATACAAAGGATGGAACGATTGATGTCAGTTCAATCGACGAGAATATGCTGTCGGGCGGAAAAATCGACAATAAGCTCTATGGGTTTACGCTAGGTGTCAACGTGCTGTCTGTGATTGCGAATGAAGATTTGCTGAAAAAAGCCGGTGTGTCTATCAATCAGGAAAACTGGACGTGGGAGGATTACGAGAAGCTGGCGTATGATCTTCAGGAAAAAGCCGGCGTCTACGGCTCCAACGGAATGCATCCCCCTGATATTTTCTTTCCTTATTATTTGCGCACGAAGGGTGAGCGTTTTTATAAAGAAGACGGCACTGGCCTCGCGTATCAGGATGATCAGCTGTTTGTCGATTATTTTGAACGGCAGCTGAGGCTGGTGAAAGCGAAAACGTCCCCAACACCTGATGAAAGCGCACAGATTAAAGGGATGGAGGACGATTTTATCGTCAAAGGCAAATCAGCGATTACATGGAACTACTCCAATCAATATTTGGGCTTTGCCCGGTTGACAGATTCACCGCTGTCTCTCTATCTGCCGCCGGAGCAAATGGAGGAAAAGGCGCTGACACTGAAGCCGAGTATGCTGTTTTCCATTCCGAAAAGCTCTGAGCATAAAAAAGAGGCTGCCAAATTTATTGATTTCTTCGTGAACAATAAAGAGGCAAACATGCTGATCAAAGGCGAGCGGGGAGTGCCAGTATCCGACAAGGTGGCGGATGCGATTAAACCGAAACTGAATGAGGAAGAAGCCAACATTGTGAAGTATGTGGAAACCGCATCAAAAAACATCAGCAAAGCCGATCCGCCGGAGCCTGTGGGAAGCGCGGAGGTCATCAAGCTGCTGAAGGACACGTCTGATCAGATTCTGTATCAGAAGGTATCCCCGGAAAAAGCCGCCAAAACGTTCCGGAAAAAGGCCAATGAGATATTAGAGAGGAATAATTGACGGGAAATGGGGCTGACGCAATGAAACAAAGCCGGAGTATGAGAAAAGACAATCTGGCGGGATATGCTTTTATTTCTCCGTTTATCATCGGATTCCTATGCTTTACGGTCATTCCGATGGGGGCGTCCCTGTTTCTGTCCTTCACAAGCTATGACTTGTTTACGGCGCCGAAATGGATCGGGCTCGACAACTTTAAGGAAATGTTTACGGGTGACGAAAAGTATTGGCAGTCGTTGAAGGTGACGTTTACGTATGTGCTTGCCGGGGTTCCGCTCCGCCTCGGCTTCGCGCTTTTTATCTCTGTCATCTTAAACAATGCAGCAAAAGGAACGGCCATTTACAGAACGCTCTTTTATCTGCCTTCAATCATCGGCGGGAGCGTGGCTGTGGCGATTATGTGGCGCAATATTTTTGGCAATGACGGGGTCATCAATGCGCTGCTGTTTTTTGTCGGGATTGATCAAAAAATTCTCTGGTATCAGAACCCGACAAGTGCGTTGTGGACACTGATTCTGCTTTCCGTCTGGCAGTTCGGGTCATCAATGCTGATTTTTCTGGCCGGGCTGAAAAACATTCCGTCTGCGTATTTGGAAGCGGCAAGTGTGGACGGGGCGAATCGGGCGCAGCGTTTCTTTAAGATCACGCTTCCGATCCTCACACCGATTATCTTCTTTAATCTTGTGATGCAGACAATTTCAGCATTTATGACATTTACACCTGCCTATATCATATCGAAGGGCGAGGGAGGACCGCTTGACGGGACGCTTCTGTATTCGCTCTATTTGTTCCAGCGGGCGTTTAACTATTTTCAAATGGGCTACGCATCGGCGATGGCGTGGGTCATGCTTATCATTGTCGGGCTGATAACGCTGATACTGTTTAAAACATCGTCCTATTGGGTTCATTACGAGTCAAAGGAGGAATGACGGATGGAGCCGGTCAACCAGCCTGTCAGAGAAGTCCCGGTTTTTGAGAGGAAAAAAAACGGGCGCGTCAGGCCCAAACGCATACTGTTCCATGTTTTTACGGCATCGCTGGCGGTGTTATTGCTGTATCCGGTCATTTGGCTGTTTGTCAGCTCATTTAAGGAAAGCGCCAGTATTTTTACAACCTCTCATTCTCTCATTCCCGATCCTTTTATTCTCAGTAACTATGCTGAGGGATGGAAGGGCATTGCGGGGCAGCCGTTTCTGACCTTTATTAAAAACTCGGCGATTATTGTGGGGCTGTCAACAATCGGCGCCGTCCTGTCATCGGCTGTCATTGCTTACGGATTTGCGCGTATTCCGTTTAAGGGTAAAAAGTTTTGGTTCGCGTGCATGATGGGGACGTTAATGCTGCCCCATGAAGTGCTGATGATTCCGCAGTATATTATGTTTGCGAAATTAGACTGGCTGAATTCCTTTAAACCGATTGTCGTTCCGCAATTTTTCGGGCATGCGTTTTTTATTTTTCTGATGATCCAGTTTATCCGGACGATTCCCGAGGAGCTGGATGAGGCCGCACGAATCGACGGGTGCGGGCGCTTTGCCTGCTTTTGGCGGATCATTCTCCCGCTGATTGCCCCAGCGCTCGCGACGTCTGCGATTTTCTCCTTCTATTGGAAGTGGGAGGAGCTGATTCAGCCGCTTTTGTATTTGAATAAACCGGAGCTTTACCCTGTTTCACTTGCGCTGAAGCTTTTTCTCGATACGGAATCGGCTTCGAACTGGGGCGCGATGTTTGCCATGTCGGCCGTTTCATTATTGCCTGTGATTCTTGTATTCTTTTTGTTTCAGAAATATATCGTTCAGGGCATCAGTACGACCGGATTAAAATAAAAAGGAGTGTTGCAGATGGCACAGCTTATCTTTGATGAAGAAAAGGTGGCGTCCGTCATTGATCGGATCGTGAAACGGACATTTCAGATGGATTTTGCGTGGGATTGGCCGGGCGGCGTCGCGTTTTACGGCGTGGCGGAGGCCTACGAGGCGACGGAAAACGAGGAATATATCAATCTGCTAAAAACGTGGGTGGATGAACAGCTGGAGGATGGGCTGCCGCCGCTTTCGATCAATGGCGTTTCTATCGGGCATACACTTTTGTTCCTCCACAAGGTGACGGGTGATGAGGTGTATTTGGAAACAGCGGGCGAGATGGCGGAATATGTGCTGCATAAGGCGCCGCGCTTTGGCGAGGGCATCCTTCAGCATACGGTGAATGCGGCTGAATATGTATTTCCTGAGCAGGCATGGGCAGATACGCTGATGATGGCGGGGCTGTTTATGCTGAGAATCGGGAGAGTGATGGAGCGTGAGGATTATTTTGAAGATGGTCTGCGCCAGTTTCACGGACATGAGGACGTGCTTCAGGACCCTGTCACGAATTTGTACTACCACGCCTGGGACAACAAAGCGCAAAATCATCTGTCGGGGATTTATTGGGGCAGGGCGAACGGCTGGGCGGCACTCACAATGGCAAAGGCGCTCCCGCTCATTGAGGTGACGCATCCTTCCTTTATGATCATTGACGGATCGCTCAGAGACCAGCTGAGCGCGCTTGTCCGGCTTCAGGATGAATCAGGGCTGTGGCATACGATTTTGGATGATCCGGATTCTTATCTGGAGGTTTCGGCATCGGCCGGTATTGCCTCTGCTCTGCTGTCGAGCGGAAAGCTCTATACAAAATATGTGCAGAAATCGCTTGCCGCCATTTTGGATGCGGTGGAAGAGGACGGACGGGTCAGCAAGGTATCGGCCGGGACAGCCGTCATGAAAAATGCCGAAGGATACAAACAGGTGCCTTACAAACGAATACAAGGATGGGGACAGGGGCTTGCGCTGACGTTTCTTGCTGATGTGTTGAGAACGAAAAAACGCGTGTATCAGTAAAGACCAGCGGCGGGGGGAAAGGGATGAAAAAACAGCCTCAACAGAAGGAACGGGTTTCTCGCTGGAAGGGAACGTATTTCAAAAGAAACTTTTTCTTCATTTTGCTGATTGCCTGTATTCCCGGATTACTGACTGGCGGCGCAATCTATTTTCTTTCGATCGACAAGGTGGAGAAAGAGCTGCAGAGATCGCATGAAGCACAGGTGGCGCGTGAGGTCAGCCGAATGGATGAGAAGCTGGGCGTGCTTGAGCTGGCTCTCACCCAGATGGCCTACGATTCTTCGCTGATAAACGGATTGGCCGAGAGGGATTTGGAGAAAGACTTTACGTTTTCCTATCAATTAACGAAAAAGCTGTTTCTTTTGCGGGACCAGCAGCCGCTGATCGAGCGGGCTTCCATCTTTCTGAACAGCCCCCGGCCTCTTGTGCTGAGTCCCGAATACAGCGCTTTGACAGAACGGGAGGCGCTTCGCAAGTATCGCTCGCTGCTTGCCTCAGACCAAAGCATTTATTGGAAGCGGTCGGGAAATCAAGCGATGCTGATTCAGCTCATTCCGGGCGCGGCGGAGAAACCGTTCGGCGCGATCATGCTGGCGGTTGATCTGAAAGAAATGGCATCGATCCTGCAAAGCTTGTCCCCTTATCCTGATGGCAGTGCGCTGCTTTTGGATCAAAATCAAGAGGTGCTCTTTCATGAGGGGGAAAAAGATTTTGAAAAGACTTTGCTTCATGAGGTAAAAAAACAGCCGAATGAGAAAGGCCATTTTCAGATGGAATGGGACGGCAAGGTGTATTCCGTTTCCTTTGGAGAAATGAACCGAATGCATCATCAATGGACCTTTGTGTCAGCGGCGCCTCTTTCTGCCATTACAGCGCCGATGGTGTTTTTATCCAAAGTAATCATTGTGATGCTTGTTATTTGCATCGGTTTGGCGGTATGCATGACATGGTATGCATCAAAAAAAATCTATCGTCCCATCCAGCATTTGCTTGGCTTGTTTACCGGTGGAGAGAAGAAAGTATGGCAGGCATCCGGGCAGGATGAATTCAAGTGGATTGAAAAGAGATGGCAGGATCTATCCCTTGAAAGCCGGAAGCTCCAAGAGCAGCTCCTGCGGCAGACGCCCCATATGAAAAAGAGTTTTTTGCAGCATCTCTTGCAGGGTGATTTTTACTACGACAACGAGGAAAGTCTCAGATCTCGGATGGAGGAGGCCGGCTGGAACATCGGCGAAAACGAGTTTCATGTGCTGGACCTTCAATTGACAGGGCTCCGCTGTGAAAAAAGCATCTTCTGTTGTGATGATGAACAGCTCGCTGTGTTTACACTGACTAATATCGCTGAGGAATTGGCGGCTAAACGCGTTTTTCAGCTCTCCATACTTGATATCGGCCGGCTTTCTGTCACCGTGCTTGTGGTGACAACAAACAGCTCTGATCTCAAAATGTATATAACGGAGCTGGCACGCCAATTTGGGGATGTAACCGGACTATGCCTGACCTCGACATTGAGCAGCAGGACGGAACGTGTCACGGAAATCCCTTCTTTATTTCAGGATGTGAAAAGCGGCAAATCCCGCAGGCAGTTTGCCAATCGGGATCAGGTCATTGATTTGCAGGCCGACTTCCCGCAGGATAAGCAGTCTGCCCCTTATTACCCTTTTGAGCTGGAAAAACAGATTGTTCAGGCCATCCGGCTGGAAAGAAAACAGGAAGCCCAGGAACTGATAAATAGCTGTATGAAGGAACTGGCGGAAAAGGCGGCCATAGACAGGCATGTGCATTCTGCTCTGATTCAGCTGTTCTCCCGCATTCAGGAGGATATTTTGCATTCCGGTCTTAATCCCAGCGAACTGTTTCAGCATCGAAATCTGCTTCTTGATATTTCAGAATTGCGTGAACCTAATGAAGCGGCGGCCTGGCTGATGGATATTGTGGTGACGCCTTACCTTTCCAAGCTTGAAGGCAGAAAAAACAGACAGCAAAAGCAGCTGGTAGAACGTGTGATAACGATGATTCACGATCAGTATATGGCGGACATTTCATTGGAAAGCTGTGCCGATGCGTTCGGCATGAATTCATATACGTTAAGCAAGGCATTTAAGCAAGTAACCGGCATTAACTTTATCGATTATGTGACCCAGATCAGAATCGAAAAGGCGAAAGAACTGCTGGTCAATACGAATAAAAAAATTCATGATGTGTCAGAAGAAGTCGGCTACCGCCACAATTACTTCAATCGGATTTTTAAAAAACAGGTCGGCATGCCGCCGGGTGTCTTCAGGCAAATGTATCAGGAAACGCCGTGAAAGGAGAGAACATGTGATGGAGAAACCGATTCACGTATTTTTGGCCGGGGATTCCACTGTGAGTGACTGCTCGCCTCATGAAGCGCCAATGGCGGGATGGGGGCAGGTATTCGGGCAATTGTTTTCTGAAGAGGTAGTGGTGCACAATCACGCCAAAGGAGGAGCGAGCACCAATTCTTTTGTGGAGGAAGGGAGGCTTCAAGCAATTGCCGAGGGCATGACACAAGGCGATTATTTGTTGATTCAATTCGGCCACAATGACCAAAAACCGCGGGGGACGAAGCCGTACTCCACATTTCAGCAGTTCCTTACTTTGTTTGCAGATACGGCACGCGAAAAGGGCGCGCATCCTGTTTTCGTCACATCGGTGCAGCGCCGCCGCTTTGACGAAAACGGACGGATCGAGCATACACTCGGTGAGTATCCCGATGCGATGAAAGCACTGGCGAAGGAGCTCGATGTACCTGTGATTGATCTGCTCGCGAAAACAAAGGTGCTGTATGAGGCATACGGTCCTGAGGAGTCGAAGCGATTGTTCGTTTGGTTTCAGCCGAATGAACATCCGAATTATCCCGACGGCATTGAGGACAATACGCATTTTTCGGAAAAAGGTGCAATGGAGGTTGCGAAGCTTGTGGCAGAAGGCATTGAAGAGCTCGGACTTCCGCTGAAGGACCATCTTGTGAGCCGGGAGGGAAAAGAACATGTATAAGAAAGGCGCGTGCCTGTACCGTAATTCGCTCCAGTCAGAAAGCGATGTGAAGAACTGGCGGATGGAGGGTGGCGGACAGGTCTCATTTGATGATCACAGCATGCACCTGTCACATGTCCAAGACGAAGCGCACTTTGTCTTTTGGTGTCCGGAAACCTTTCCGGACGGCATCATTGTGACATGGGATTTCTCCCCGATTGAGCAGCCGGGATTATGTATGCTGTTTTTTTCCGCTGCGGGGATTGGGGGCGAGGATTTATTTGATCCAAGTCTCCAGAAAAGAACGGGAAAATACCCCGAGTATCATTCAGGGGACATCAACACTCTCCACCTGTCATATTTCCGCAGAAAATACCCGGAGGAAAGAGCATTCCGCACCTGCAATTTAAGAAAAAGCCGCGGTTTCCACCTCGCCGCAATGGGAGCCGATCCGCTGCCTTCTCCAGACGACGCTGATTCTCCGTATCGTATGAAGCTCATTAAAGACAAAGGCTATGTGCGCTTTTCAATCAATGATCTTCCCATTCTTGAATGGATGGACGACGGCAGCACATACGGGCCTGTTTTAACTAAAGGAAAAATCGGGTTCCGGCAGATGGCGCCCATGAAAGCCGCTTACAGAGATTTTGCCGTACATCAAGCGGTGAGAAGATGAAGACGACCGTAACGGATGCACTTTATGCAGGATGCGAAGCGGTGGTGAAAATCGCATGGCTCAACGGGCTGTGGCTGTTATTTACCCTTTTGGGCGGCGTTCTTTTCGGTTGGGCGCCGAGCACAGCCGCGATGTGTGCCGTGATAAGAAAATGGCTGATGGGGCAAAAAGATGTACCGGTATTTCCGTTATTTCTCGATACCTATAAAAAAGAGTTTCTCAAAGTTAACGCGATCGGATTGGTGTTTTCGGCTCTTTTGCTCATATTGTCCGCGAACTATCATTATTTTTCGGCCAGTACGGATTGGCTGTCCTTTGCCGTAACAAGCTGCACGCTGCTTGCAGGGCTATTGTATATCATCGCGCTGATGTATGTGTTTCCCCTTTATGTGCATTACCAGCTCCCGCTTCGCAAATATATTCCGCAGGCACTGCTGTTTGGCGCCATGAGCCCGCTGACGACCGGCTGTATGCTGATCGGGTGCGGATTTGTCCTTTATTTGCTGTATACGCTTCCCGGCCTGATTCCATTTTACGGCCCCTTTTTATTTGGGCTTGTGATGATGTTTTTTGCTCTTAGGGGATTTCAAAAGACGGAGGCCCAGCATCACCAAGCCGGGTAACAAAAAAATGACACATACGCAAAAAAGTGCAGTGGCCGAAATAGGCAGATGCAAAAAAGTGAAATTGAAGACAGCTCACACAGCGCATAAAATCCAATTTAGGTAAGCGCTTACAAAAAATGAGAAGGAGCTGTCTGATGATTACACGAAGGAAACGCATGTTTACCACTGTTACGTTGCTGGTCTTGTTGGTGATGGGAGCCTCTGTATATCCTGTGAAAGCTGAAGGGGCAGCGCGGCAGATGGAAGCGCTGAACCGGGGGCTTGTCGCGGTCAAGACGGACGGAGGCATTTTTGTCAGCTGGCGGTTTCTTGGCACCGAAAACGCATCTGTTTTGTTCAATGTGTATAGAGACGGGCAAAAACTGAATGCTGCGCCTGTCAAAGCCACGAACTATGTGGATAAAAACGGATCGGCCGGCTCAACGTATACGGTTCGGGCCGTCGTTAACGGTACCGAGCAGGCGGCATCTGAAAAAGCCTCCGTATGGGCGCAGCCGTATCATTCCGTCCCGCTGGATAAACCGGCTGGCGGCACGACACCAAAAGGTGAAGCTTACACCTACAGCGCCAATGACGCAAGTGTTGGCGATGTGGATGGTGACGGGCAATACGAGCTAATCCTGAAATGGGACCCATCTAACTCAAAAGACAACTCGCAGGATGGCTATACAGGTGACGTGCTGATTGATGCCTATAAACTTGACGGAACGAAGCTATGGCGGATCAATCTCGGCAAAAACATCAGAGCGGGCGCGCACTACACCCAGTTTATGGTGTATGACCTTGATGGTGACGGAAAAGCGGAAGTGGCAATGAAAACGGCGGACGGGACAAAAGACGGCACGGGCAAAGTGATTGGAAATGCCAATGCTGATTACAGAAATGAACAGGGGCGTGTGCTGTCAGGGCCGGAATACCTTACTGTGTTTCAGGGGGCAACCGGGAAAGAACTTGTAACAACAAATTTTGAACCGGCGCGCGGCAATGTATCGGATTGGGGAGACAGCTACGGCAACCGTGTTGACCGTTTTCTCGCCGGCATCGCCTACCTTGATGGACAGCGGCCGAGTCTGATCATGACCAGAGGGTATTATGCTAAAACCATGCTAGTCGCTTATAACTTCAGGGACGGAAAGCTGTCAAAGCTTTGGACGCTTGACTCCTCAAAGCCAGGAAATGAAGCGTTCGCAGGACAAGGGAATCACAACCTGAGCATTGCGGACGTTGACGGGGATGGAAAAGATGAGATTATTTTCGGCTCAATGGCTGTTGATCATGACGGCAAAGGCATGTACTCAACGGGCTTAGGCCATGGGGATGCCCTCCATGCCGGGGATCTTGATCCGAGCCGGCCGGGGCTTGAGGTGTTTCAGGTACATGAGGACAAAAACGCCAAATACGGCTTATCCTTCCGTGATGCGGCAACCGGAAAAATCCTTTGGGGCATCTATGCCGGCAAGGACGTAGGCCGCGGAATGGCTGCTGATATCGACCCGCGTTATCCGGGGCAGGAAGTGTGGGCCAACGGTTCCCTTTACTCAGCGAAAGGGGCCAAAATCGGAAGCGGGGCTCCTTCCTCGACCAACTTCGGCATATGGTGGGACGGCGACCTGCTGCGGGAACAGCTGGACAGCAACCGAATTGATAAGTGGGATTATCAATTCGGCGTATCGAAAAATGTGCTGACCGCATCAGGCGCATCCGCTAACAACGGCACAAAAGCAACGCCGTCACTTCAGGCTGACCTGCTTGGAGACTGGCGTGAGGAAGTGGTGTGGAGAACGGAGGACAGCAGCGCGCTCCGCATTTATACGACGGCCATTCCGACTGAGCACAGGCTGTACACGCTGATGCATGATCCTGTGTACCGGCTTGGCATCGCCTGGCAAAATGTCGCCTATAACCAGCCGCCGCACACAAGCTTTTTTTTAGGAGACGGCATGGCGGAACAGCCAAAACCAAATATGTATACGCCTTAACTGAAAGGGGGAAGGAACGGGCTGCGCCCAGCCCGTTCCCATCAAATGAAACCAAAAAAGAGGCAAATGGAATACTTGACCAGAGGTTTGATTGCGGTACAGACAGAACAGGGCGTGTTTGTCAGCTGGCGTTTTCTCGGAACGGATCATGAGACGACGGCTTTTCACCTTTATCGAGATGGAAAGCGAATCACTCACGATCCGATCGCTGACAGCACTAATTTTCTTGATCAAAACGGAACGGCAGACTCTGTTTATCAAGTGGCGGCTGTCAATAAAGGACGGGAAGAAAAGCTTTCCAAGGAAGCCTGTGTTTGGCAGGAAAATGTTCTTGAGGTACCGCTTGCCAAACCGGAAGGCGGTGTGACGCCGGACGGAAAGCCGTACACTTACAGCGCCAATGATGCCAGTGTCGGAGATGTAGATGGGGATGGCGAATATGAAATAATCCTGAAGTGGGATCCGTCCAATTCAAAAGACAACGCTCATGACGGTTATACCGGGGAGGTGCTCATAGATGCCTATAAACTGGACGGCACCTTTTTGTGGCGCATCAACCTCGGCAGAAACATCAGAGCGGGTGCTCATTATACGCAATTTATGGTGTATGACCTGGACAGTGACGGAAAAGCAGAAATCGCCATGAAAACAGCTGACGGCACAACAGACGGGAAAGGACATATCATCGGTGATGAGCATGCCGATTTTAGGAACGAACAGGGCAGAATTCTGTCCGGACGGGAATATTTGACCGTGTTTAAAGGAGAAACCGGTGAGGCGCTCACCACTGTTGAATATGAACCGCCCCGCGGCAAGCTGGAGGATTGGGGAGACGGCTATGGAAACCGGATGGACCGTTTTCTCGCCGGAATCGCTTACTTGGATGGGGAGCGGCCGAGCCTTGTAATGGCACGCGGCTACTATACGAGGGCGGTGCTCGTGGCATACGATTTCAGAAACGGAAGGCTCAAAAAACGCTGGGTATTTGACTCCAACCATCCGGGACATGAAGCGTACGCAGGACAGGGGAACCACAGCTTGAGCATGGCAGATGTGGACGGAGACGGAAAGGATGAAATCATCTATGGCGCAATGGCGGTCGATCATGACGGAACCGGCCTGTACTCAACGGGGCTCGGACACGGAGACGCGATGCATGTAGGGGATCTGGACCCGTCACGAAAAGGGCTTGAAGTGTTCCAGGTGCATGAGGATGCCGCGAGGCCGTACGGACTGTCACTGCGAGATGCCGGAACCGGTGAGATATTATGGGGCGTCCATGCTGGAACTGATGTTGGCCGGGGCATGGCGGCTCATATTGATCCAAGCTACAATGGGTCGCTCGTCTGGGGAATTGATCCGCCTGGCAATGATGGCATGTCGTATGGGCTTTTTACGAGCAAAGGAGAAAAAATCAGCGACAAAGCGCCCGCTTCAGCCAATTTCGCCATCTGGTGGGACGGAGATTTGGTCAGAGAACTGCTTGATCATGACTGGGACGGAACGATCGGCAGGCCAAAGATTGAAAAATGGGATGCTGAAAATAGCTGTCTGAAGACGATATTTCGGCCGGACGGCGTGCTGTCCAACAACGGCACGAAAGGAAATCCTGTTCTTCAGGCCAACCTGTTCGGGGACTGGCGGGAAGAAGTGATATGGAGAACGGAAGACAGCAGCGCACTCCGTATCTATACAACGACACATCTCACTCGCCACCGTTTTTACACGCTGATGCACGATCCGGTTTACAGGCTCGGCATCGTTTGGCAGAACACCGCCTACAACCAGCCCCCGCATACGAGCTTTTACCTCGGTACAGGGATGAAAAAACCGCCGAGGCCCGCCCTGTACATAGCGGGCAGCAAAGCGGAGGCAACGCTGTAGGAGGACTAAGGGATAAGAAGCAGCCGTATAAAAAACGAGGAGGAATGAAAAAATGGCAAATCATATTTATCTCGCCGGCGATTCGACTGTTCAAACGTATGGAGACAGCACAAATCAAGGGGGCTGGGGGCAGTTTCTCGGCTCACATCTGCCGGAGCACATTCAAGTAATCAACAGAGCGATTGGGGGAAGAAGCTCGAAAACATTTGTGGAAGAGGGCAGGCTTCAGGCGATCCTGGATGTGATCGAGCCGGATGATTGGCTGTTTGTGCAGATGGGCCATAATGACGCATCGAAAAATAAACCGGAGCGCTACACCGAGCCTTATACTACCTATAAACAATATTTAAAACAGTACATCGCCGGCGCGCGGGAAAAAGGCGCCCATCCGCTTCTCATTACTCCCGTAGCCCGATTTCACTACGAAAACGGCGTGTTTTTGAACGATTTTCCTGATTATTGCATTGCCATGAAGCAAACTGCTGCTGAGGAGAATGTCCAGCTCATAGATCTAATGGAGAAAAGCCTTGCTTTCTTTACTGAGAAGGGCGAGGAAAAAGTGTACACCTATTTTATGGTTTCAGAAGGGATTAACGATTACACGCATTTCACAAAAAAAGGCGCAAATGAAATGGCGAAACTTGTGGCAAAAGGCATAAAGGAGCTCGGCCTGCCATTGACTGAATCGATCATCAAAGAAGGGTGAAGAATGTGAGGAGAAAACTATATCACGGGGCTTGCTATTATCCGGAATTATGGGATGAAGAGACGATTCAGCAGGACATTGACATCATGCGTGAAGTTGGCGTGAATGTTGTGCGGATTGGCGAATTTGCCTGGTCTGTCATGGAACCTGAAGAAGGAAAAATTGACATCGGTTTTTTCAAAGAAATCATCACCCGGCTGTATGATAGCGGCATCGAGACGATCATGTGCACGCCGACGCCTACCCCGCCGATTTGGCTGTCACACGGCCGGCCCGAACGCATGCATGTCAATGAAAAAAGAGAGATCATGGGGCATGGCTCCCGTCAGCACGCCTGTACGAACAACCCGTACTTCCGAAAAAGAGCCGCCATCATCACGACAGCCATCGCCAAGGAGCTTGGCCGGCTCCCGGGGCTGATCGGCTGGCAGCTAGACAATGAGTTTAAATGCCATGTCGCAGAATGCATGTGTGAGACGTGCTTGCGTCTATGGCATGACTGGCTCAGAAACCGCTATGGCGTGATTGAGCGGTTAAACGAAGCATGGGGAACCGATGTGTGGAGCGAAACCTATCAGACGTTTGAGCAAGTGCCGCAGCCGGGGCCGGCCCCGTTTCTGCATCACGCCTCTTTAAGGACCATGTATCAGCTGTTTTCGATGGAGATGATCGCTTCGTTTGCGGATGAACAGGCCAAAATCATCCGCTGCTATTCAGATGCGCCGATCACGCATAACGGATCTGTCATGTTCAGCGTGGACAATGAGCGAATGTTTCAGAATCTCGATTTTGCCTCCTATGATACGTACGCTTCGCAGGAAAACGCCTCTGCCTTTTTATTGAACTGTGATTTATGGAGAAATCTGAAACAGGGGCGCCCATTTTGGATTTTGGAAACGAGTCCGTCGTATGCCGCCTCGCTTGAAAGCTCCGCTTACCCGCACGCCGACGGGTATTTGCAGGCCGAAGCCGTATCGTCCTACGCCTTAGGAAGCCAGGGGTTTTGCTACTGGCTGTGGAGGCAGCAGCGTTCAGGCAGCGAGATTTCCCACGGTTCGGTTCTCAGTGCCTGGGGCGAGCCCACCATCGGCTACCCAAATGTGCTGGCGGTTGAGCGGGCAAGAAAGGAAATCGAACCGATTATTCTATCGACTGAACCCGTTCAAGCCGAGGCGGCGATGACGTACTCTGACAGAGCAAAAGCATTTATCAAAACTGAGCCTCACCGGGGACTCCGGCACCGTTCGCTTGTGACGCATTTTTATGAACGCCTTCTCAATACGGGGATTCACCGTGACCTCATTCCGGAAGGCGCTCCGCTGGACGGCTATCGTTTGCTGTTTACGCCATTTGTGCCGCATTTGTCTTCTGAATTTATCAAAAAGGCTACGGCATTCGCTGAAGCCGGCGGCATCTGGATCGCCGGGCCGCTGGCAGGAGGGCGCACATCCGAGCATACGATTCATACCGATTGCGGACTTGGCGAACTTGAGAAAACGTCAGGGATCAAAACGCTGTTTACCTTTCCGATGAACGAGAACGTGAATACAGGAAAAGCGTTTGGCATCACGGCGCCGCTCGGACTGTGGAGCGCGGTGTTTGACACAGAGAGCGGAAACACCCTTGGCACGGTTGAATCGGGACCGGGGGCTGGCCATGCTTTTTTGACGGAAAGGAATTACGGCGAGGGGAAAATCGTCATGCTGGGCTCGCTTCCAACCGGGAAAGACGGGGATGCGATGCTGGCGGCGCTTGTCAGGCATTACGCCGCTGAGGCAGCCATTTCTGTCCGCTCGGATGTGACACCCGGCACGATCGTTGTCCCGCGCAAAGGCGATAACGGCCTCGTGTGGATCATCGTGAATATGGATGGAAAAGGCGGAAGCGTGACACTGCCGGAAGCGGGAACGGATCTGTTGAAAAAACGTTTGGAAAAGGCGGGGAGGCTGGCGGTGGGACCGCATGAATACCGTGTAATTCAGTTTGACAATCACAGCTGATTCTTTGCATCGAATCAGCTTTTTTCTATGGAGGGAGAGGACCGATGAAAAGGATCAAATGGTTATCAGAACAGCCAAAGGTGACAAGCGGTGTGACGTGGGGCGTGCCATGGAAAAAAGGAGAATTAAAAAAGGGTGACCGTCTGGCGCTTCTGAATGAAAACGCGGAAATGCGATATGTGCAAAGCGAACCGTCGGCCTATTGGCCTGACGGGAGCATCAAGTGGACGAAGCACGCGGCGGTGTTTGGCGGTCAGGAGAACCAAAGCTTTACAGTGCAAAAAGGAGAAGCACCGCAGCCGACAAAATCGATCAGCATTCACGAGTCAGCGCATGACATCCAAGTGGATACAGGAACGCTCGTCTGTACCATTCATCAAACAGGCTTTGATTTCATTCAATCGCTGCAGATCAACGGAAAGCCGATCGCCGCAGGCGGGAGGCTCGTTGCCATAAGAGAAACGAAAAAGGAGTCAGCGGCGGAAACGGTTCTTTTTCAAGAAACGTCTGTCAGCCTTATCAAACAGGCGGCGATTGAGCAAAGCGGTCCTGTCAAAGCAGTGGTCAAAATCGAGGGAGTTCATGTGCTCCATAAAACGAATGAAGAATGGCTGCCGTTTGTCATCCGTTTGACGTTTTATGCGGGGCTGTCTGAGATCGGCCTTGTGCACACGCAGCTGATTGACAGGAGCGGTAAACAAGAATTCATTAAGGGACTCGGCATCGAATTTGACCTTTTTTTGGAGGGAGAGCCGTACAACCGCCATTTTCGTTTTGCGGGAGAGAAGGGGATGTACAAAGAACCCGCCCAGCTGTTTGGCACACGTAAATTCAATGAACGGTATCCGCTTTATGAAAAACAAATCAATGGCGAAACGCTGTCACCAGATGAAGAGCATAAGGAATGGTTTGCGCACGGAACACAGAATGCGGTATGGGACGAGGTGAAGCTTGTTCAGGATTCAAGCGATCATTACAGCCTGTCAAAACGGACCGGAAAAGATTATGCGTGGGTCGGCATGCTGCATGGCAGCCGGGCGAAGGGGCTTTGCTATGCGGGCGGCGTAAATGGCGGTGTGGCTCTCGGCCTGCGGTATTTCTTTGAGAAATATCCGTCAGCTCTAGAAATCACAGGTCTTGCCGGCAGTCATCCAAAAATGACCGTCTGGCTTTGGCCCCCAGATGGAGAAGCGATGGATTTGCGGCATTATACAGGAAATACCCATGTGGCCAGCGCGTATGAAGGCTTTGATGATATGCGCTCTGATCCGACCGGCATTGCGAACACAAATGAAATCAGCCTGGCGTGCTTTTCGCACATGCCGTCTGATGAAGTCCTAAATGCGCTCGCTGACAAATGGCAGGCGCCGCCGCTCCTGGTATGTGAGCCGAACGTCTATTACGAATCAAAAGCGCTCGGGGTTTGGAGCATCATTGACACATCCCATCCGCTCAAAAAAGAGCTTGAGGAACAGCTTGACGCCGCCTTTCTGTTTTATAAAAAGGAAGTAGAGCAGCGCAAATGGTACGGATTTTGGCATTATGGCGATGTCATGCATACGTATGATCCAATTCGGCACATGTGGCGATATGATCTCGGCGGATACGCATGGCAAAACAATGAGCTCGTTCCGACCCTATGGCTCTGGCAGGCGTTTTTCCGCTCAGGCAGAGAGGATATCTTCCGAATGGCAGAAGCCATGACCCGCCACACGAGTGAAACGGACAGCTTTCATCTCGGTGAATACGCCGGGCTTGGCTCACGGCATAACGTTGTGCACTGGGGATGCGGCTGCAAGGAAGCGAGAATCAGCATGGCCGGACTTTATAAATTCTATTATTATCTGACGGGTGATGAACGGACGGGAGATCTTTTGACAGAAGTGAAGGATGCCGATTATGCCCTTGTCAAAACCGATCCGATGCGCGCTTTTTACGAGAAAGGCAAGCACCCGACTCACGTGAGAACGGGGCCGGACTGGGCAGCGTTTTGCTCAAACTGGCTGGCGGAATGGGAGCGTACCGAAAATCCGGAATATCTCAAAAAAATCAAAACGGGCATCAACTGTCTAAAGCAGCTGCCGCTCCGCTTATTATCCGGCCCGACATTTGAATATGATCCGGCGACTTCGATGCTTCATCATATGGGAGACGGCATTGCGGGCGGATATCATATGATCATTGCCTTCGGCGCGCCGCAAGTGTGGATGGAGCTGGCTGAGCTTCTTGATGACCGGGAATGGGAGGAAATGCTGAGTGAATTCGGCGAATTTTACACCCTCAGTGATGAGGAAAAACGCAAAAAAAGCAGAGGCGCGCTTCATGACAAGCATTTTCACTGGCCGATGTTCGCAGCTGCCATGACAGCCTACGCTGCGAGAAAAAAACAAGATCCTCATCTCGCCGCCAAAGCGTGGAATCTTTTGCTCGATGATAAGCTCAGCCATACGCCGCTTCCGATCAAACCCGAGCGCATCGAGACATGGACGCAGCTGGAGGAACTCCCGTGGGTGACAACCAATACCGTCTCCCAATGGTGTTTAAACGTCATAGCAGCACTGGAACTGATCGGAGATTCTCTTCCGGCAAAAAAAGAAACATTGGGCAAAAAAGGATAACAGCCGGAATTTCATAGGAGAAATGAAGCAAAAAATGAAGATTGCAAGAATTTATGTAAGCGCTTTATATTGGGAGGGGCAAAGGGGAAATGCAAAGTGAAAAAAAGGGGGACTTACGCATCATGAAAATAAAAATGCGAAAAAAATGGCTGGCCTTGCCGCTTGCTGCCATGATGATCGCCGGATGCAGCAATTCGGAAACATCCAGTTCAGCGGGCGGTTCGAAAGACACGATTAACATTATGGCGCCGCTCTTATCGCCGGAAAGCCCGAGTGAAAAGAGCCCTTCATTAAAAGCGCTTGAAAAATACACAGGCAAAGAGATTAAGGTGACATGGGTGCCTGATTCATCCTACAACGACAAATTCAACATCGTCATGGCTTCAGGAGAGATGCCTCACGCGATTGTCATTAAAGATAAGTCAGCCGGCTTTATCAAGTCTGTCAAAGCAGGGGCATTTTGGGAGCTGTCCCCTTATTTAAAAGACTACAAGAATTTAAGTCAGGCAGATGAAAAGATTTTGAAGAACAGCTCGGTGAACGGCGAGGTGTACGGAGTCTACAGAACGAGGGACCTGATCAGGGCGTGTATGATCATCAGAACCGACTGGCTGAAAAATGTCGGCCTGGATATGCCGGAAACGCTTGATGATTTCTATGAAGTGCTGAAAGCTTTTAAGGAAAAAGATCCTGACGGGAACGGCAAGGATGACACGTACGGCATGGTCGTGCCGAAATGGATGGGGCTCGGCAACGGAAGCCCGTGGGATGTTCTGCAAATCTGGTTCGGCGCCCCGAACCGCTACGGTGTTGAAAACGGAAAGCTGATTCCTGATTTTACAACGAAGGAATACATGGAGGCGCTCAAGTTTTTTAAAAAGCTCTATGATGAGGGCTTGATCAATAAGGATTTTGCGGTCATGGATTCAGCAAAGTGGAATGATCCGGTTGTGAAAGGAAAAGCGGGTGTCATCGTTGATACAGGCTCCAGAGCGTCTCAGATCCAAAGCGCGATGGAGGAGGCGGATGAATCGAACAAGGATATCATTGATATTGTCGGCTCGCTTGAGGGGCCGAATGGCAAACGCACCTTCCCGACATCCGGTTATTCAGGCATGATCGCGATACCAAAATCAAGCGTCAAAACCGAAAAAGAGCTGAAAGAGGTGCTGTCCTTCCTCGATAAAATGAATGATAAGGAAGCGCAGATTCTCACGAACAACGGAGTGAAGGGGCGCAATTACGAGCTCAAGGACGGCGTATTCACCTCACTTGAAAAAAACAACAAATCCCTCCTGTATGAGCACGAAGGCTTGGCGCAGTTCAGCATGTCGATCCCGAAAAGCGAGTATTACATCGAAGACCAGAAAACAAAGCTCTTTCAGCATCGCAAAGACATCATAACTGAAGGAGAAAAAATAGCCGTCTTTAACCCGGCTGAGTCGCTTGTATCTGATGTCTATACCCAAAAAGGAGCCCAGCTTGACAACATCATTCTCGACGCGAGAACACGATTTATCATTGGAGAAATTGATGAAAATGGGTTCGAGGATGCGGTGGAGCTTTGGAAAAAAAGCGGCGGCAATGACCTGATGAAGGACTTGAACAAATTGTATCAATCGTCAAAATAAACCGATGCGCCTGCCGCTCGGCGGGCGCGCCGGTACCACGAAAGGAGAACAGATATGGAAACAGTGCCGAAGAAGGGAGATTCACCTGTTCTCACTGCTGGAAAAGGCATCAGCTGGATGGCTGCGCTCAAACGGGACAAATGGCTTTATCTTCTTCTTATTCCCGGTCTGCTTTATTTTTTGATTTTCAAATACTTGCCGATGTGGGGCGTCCTGATCGCATTTAAAGACTATTCGCCATATCTCGGCTTCTGGAAAAGCGAATGGGTCGGCTTTGATTACTTCAAAGACTTTTTTATGAATCCGGATTTTTTCCGGCTGCTGCGCAACACCCTCATGCTGGCGAGCTTGGATCTTCTGTTTGCCTTTCCCGCGCCGCTCATTTTGGCATTGCTTTTGAATGAGGTGAGAAAGGCCGTGTATAAAAGATGTATCCAAACCTTTATTTACGTGCCCCATTTTGTATCCTGGACAATTGTAGTCAGCATCACCTTCGTTTTCTTTACTGTCGATACAGGTGTGATCAACAAAATGATTATGAGCCTGACAGGTGAGCAGATTTCTTTCTTGTCTGATGCAGACTGGTTCCGGCCGATGATTGTGATGCAAAGCATTTGGAAGGAGACAGGCTGGGGGACGATTCTATTCTTGGCCGCGCTGGCAACTGTTGACCAAGAGCAGTATGAAGCCGCCATCATGGACGGAGCGGGCCGGTTCAGGAGAATGTGGCATATTACGCTGCCAGCAATCAGAAGCACCATTATCGTTTTGTTGATTTTAAGAATCGGCAGCTTTTTGAATCTCGGCTTTGAACAGGTGTATTTGATGACGAACTCGCTCAACCGCAGTGTGGCTGATATTTTTGACACGTACGTGTACATGATGGGGATTACCCAAGGCGCGTACAGCTACAGCACGGCGGTCGGTTTGTTTAAATCGGTTGTCGGGATTATTTTGATTTTCGGCGCCAATTACATTGCGAAAAAGTTTGATCAGGAAGGATTGTTTTAGAGGAGGGAGAGGTATGGCTGAAATTCACACGATGCATAACACCAAAGCCGGACGGGTGTTTGACGTCTGCAACATTCTGTTTCTCGGCGGTGTCGGAGCGATTACCATTTTGCCGTTTTTGTACATTATCGCTGGTTCCTTTGCGACAGAAGCGGAACTTGCCCAGCGGAGCTTCTTTATTTTTCCGAAAACCTTTACACTCGATGCTTACAAGTATGTGTTTTCGACACCGACGTTCATTCGAAGCATGGGCGTGTCCATCTTCATCACCGTGGTCGGGACGGCTGTGCAGCTGTTTTTCACCTTCACGATGGCATATCCGCTTGCGAAGCGGCATGTGAAGGGACGGAATCTGCTGTTGAATCTGGTAATTTTCTCGATGCTGTTTTCCGGCGGCATGATCCCAACGTACCTTGTCGTAAAATCACTCGGCCTTTTGGATACGTATTGGGCATTGATTCTGCCGATGGCGATTAATCCGTTCAACCTCATTATTATCAAAAACTTCTTTCAGCAGCTGCCGCGCGAGCTGGAGGAGTCGGCAAAAATTGACGGGTGTTCCGAAATCGGCGTCTTCTGGCGGATCGCCCTGCCGCTGTCAAAGCCGGTCATCGCGACCTTTGCGCTGTTTTATGCGGTCGGGATTTGGAATGATTTCTTCCACGCTCTCTTATATATCAATGACAGTGCAAAATGGCCGCTGCAAATGGTGCTTCGCCAAGTCACGATTTTATCGGATTTAACGGCGACCAATGGCGATACGTTGCAACATGCCGTTCCGCCTGAGCAAGGTATAAAGCTCGCCGTCATTGTCATTGCGACGCTGCCGATTTTGGCGGTCTATCCATTTTTACAAAAACACTTTGCAAAGGGTATGCTGATTGGCTCGGTGAAAGGCTGAGAAAGGGAGTGTTTCATATGAGTACGTTACATCAGATTAAAATTGCCTATATCGGCGGTGGGTCCCAAGGCTGGGCCAGAAGCCTGATGAGTGATTTGGCGATTGATGAGCGAATGTCAGGCATGGTGGCGCTCTATGATCTTGATTTTGAGGCCGCCCAGAGAAACGAAGTGATCGGCAATTACAGTGGAAACGGCAGATGGAGATATGAGGCCGTTTCTACTTTGAAAAAGGCGCTATCTGGCGCGGATATCGTCATTATTTCCATTTTGCCGGGTTCTCTGGATGATATGGAAATTGATGTTCACTTGCCAGAGCGCTGCGGTATTTATCAGTCTGTAGGTGATACTGTCGGGCCGGGCGGAATCATCAGAGGCTTGCGTGCTGTCCCGATATTTGCGGAAATTGCCCGGGCAATAAGAGACTACGCACCAGAGTCCTGGGTTATTAATTATACAAACCCGATGTCTGTCTGTACTAGAACGCTGTATAAAGTATTTCCCGGAATCAAAGCGATAGGCTGCTGCCACGAGGTGTTCGGGACGCAAAAGCTATTGGCGGAAATGGTCACGGAAAGGCTGGGAATAGAGGTGCCGCGGAGAGAAGATATCCATGTTAATGTGCTCGGCATTAACCATTTTACATGGATTACGGCAGCCTCTTACCGCCATATTGACCTGCTGCCTATATTCCGTGAATTCAGCTCGCACTATGGGGAATCAGGATATGAGCTGGAGGGAGAAAGCTGGAGGGACAGCGTCTTTCATTCGGCACACCGTGTTGCGTTTGATTTATTTGAAACGTATGGCGCGATCCCTGCTGCGGGTGACAGGCACCTGGCAGAGTTTCTTCCCGGTCCATATCTTAAACAGCCTGAGGTATGGAAATTCCATCTCACACCTATATCATTCAGAAAACAAGACAGAGCACTGAAACGACAAGAAACAGAACGGTTCATTCAGCAACAACGGGGTGTTGCTGGGAAAGCTTCGGGAGAAGAAGGCGTGAACATCATAGCGGCCCTTCTCGGATTGGGTGAACTCGTCACGAATGTAAATATGCCGAATCAAGGCCAGGTCTCAAACCTTCCTATACAAGCCATTGTCGAAACAAACGCATTCATCACAAGGAACAGTGTCAAGCCGATTTTTTCCGGAGCGCTTCCAAAAGGTGTGGAAATGCTGGCGGCTAGGCATGTATCCAATCAGGAGGCAGTGGCGGAAGCTGGTTTGACAAAGGATACAGGCCTCGCGTTTCAAGCCTTCCTTAATGACCCGCTTGTCATGATTGACCGCAATGATGCAGAGCAGCTTTTTGATGACATGCATCAAAGCACCATACAAAGCTGAGCAGGCCGATTTTTCTAGCAGGGTGAGCTTCTTTCGCGGTTTAGAAAGGAAAGCATTGACCATACTGATAGTATTATCAAGAAGTAGGTGCTATCAATATGGGAAATTATTTAAGTGTTGCGGTGGAACTGGTCTGCGGTTTAGGCATTTTATTTATCATTTTAAAGCTTCTCGGGAAAACCCAATTTTCTCAAATTACGCCGTTTGACTTTATTTCTGCTTTAATTTTAGGAGAATTGGTCGGAAATGCCGTTTACGATCATGAAATCAAGATCAAAGAAATTATTTTTGCTTCGCTATTGTGGGGCGTGCTGATTTATATTATTGAATTTATCACGCAAAAAATGAAATCATCGCGGAAGTTTTTAGAGGGCGAGCCGAATATCGTCATCCGCAAAGGGGAGCTTCAATATAAAGTATTGAAGAAAAATAAGATGGACATTAACCAGCTGCAAAGCCTTTTGAGGCAAGCGGGGAGCTTTTCAATCCAAGAAGTAGAATATGCGATTCTTGAAACAAACGGGATGGTCAGCGTGCTCCCCAAATCCGACTTTGACAAACCGATAAATAAGGATTTGCAGATTCCTTCGAAGTCTGTTTCTCTGCCGATCACTTTAATCATAGATGGAGAGATTGTGCAGGATAATTTGAAGGAAGCAGGTGTGGATGAACAGTGGCTGAAGCAAGAATTGAAAAAGAAGAACATTGATAAGGCGGAGGACGTGTTATTTGCGGAGTGGCACAAAAATAATCCGCTGTATACCGTAACCTACGAACAAAGCAGATCAACATGACTCTTTGAAAAAAAGCTTGCAGCGAGGCGCAAGCTTTTTATTGATTATATGTCCCTTGTTTGACAGCACGTACATGGTACATGCTCACTTCAGTGTTGATCAGATAGTCAGGCTTTGGTTTGCCTTTGTTTGCTTTATGGCCGGCGATATGCGCATCGCTTTTTTCCCATTGTTTCCAGTGATCCTCTGATTCCCAGCGAATCATGACAACAACTTCTTCATCACCGCGGCGCACATTTTTCTCAAGCACTGTCACATCAATTAAACCTTCTTGTTTTTCAATGATTCCTTCAGTACTGAAACGTTCTATGACTTTATCTGCAAAGCCTTCTTTAACCGTCATTTTTCTCAACTGTACAAACATTTGTCTCACTCCAATCATTCTCACATATGAATAATTGTAAATGAAATTCATTCTCAATGTCAAAAGAAAGCGCAGGGCGGAATGAACCGCCGTGCGCAGTTTATTCTTTTAATAAAAACACATTTCCGTCTTCGTCCTTAAATTGAACGAAGGTGCCCCACTCCATTTGATTGGGCTCACCGAGAAATTCTACGCCGTTTGTCTTCATTTTCTCGTATGTACCGAAGATGTCTTCACATTCAAACACGATAGAAGCCTTCATTTGCTCAGAGCCTTTCATCATGGCTTTCGGATAAATGACTAAACGAGTCTGAGCACCTTTTGGCGCAACCTCCAGCCAGCTTGCTTCAGGTCCCATCGGGTGGTCGGCTGCAATATCAAAGCCTGCCTTCTCAGTCCAAAATTGTTTCGCTTTCTGCTGGTCTTCAACATATACAGCTACAGTGCCAATTTGTTTGATCATAGGGGAAACCTCCAAGTTGCAAAGATAATAATACTATAACCTGTTTAAGGCCGAAGTAACACAAAAAATCAGCCGGGAAAACCGGCTGATTTTTGATTAAAATGAGCAGCTCACAACATCGATCTGATTTGTGTCTAAGGCGAAATAAACCCAGCGGCGCCGTGAATGATCCCAGTAAAAGCCGCCGACGGATCTTCTGCCAAGGATAATTGGGTAGAACCAAAATGAGCGGCCATTGGTTAACCAAACATAGGTAAACCGGAAAAGGCAAGGACGAATGGTGATTGGTTCAACTAACAAAACGGCTCCTTGAGAACTCTGCGGTTTTTTTGGTTTCGCTGGTATTTGGGAAGGAGGAGGTCCCTGTGGCGCACCGCCGAAGCCCGGAGCGGCGCCGCTGCCGATGCCAGGGCCGGAGCCGCCGCCAAAGCCCGGAACGGCACCGCCGCCAATGCCAGGGCCAGAGCCGCCGCCGAAGCCCGGAACAGCGCCGCTGCCAATGCCAGGCCATGGATATCGATATTCATATTCAAAAGCAGGCCAAGGCTCATAAAAATGCCCTGCAAACATATAAGGATCAACATAATACATGTGATAACGCCCTTTCTCATTGTAAACTGTACACTGCAGTTTATGCGGGCAGACTCTTATTGGTGCATTCGCCTATGGATATAAACTGGAATGCGTTCAGGGAGCAGATTCATTTGATTTTTTCCTAGTCTTATTCACAATTTCGATTTATCATTTTATAATGAAAGTGCTTCTATTACGAAAAAGGAGACAGACCGTGAATATCGATCAATTATTATATCAATATATCATAGACCACACTGCGGACATTACTGAGAAATGGTTCAGTTTACGCTGCCAGCTACAAGGCGAACTGTATTCCGCCGACCATTTAAGTGCAGAAACGAAAACGCTTTTAACCGAGCAGCATACGTTTACCAATATAACAATTGCAAGCGCGTTTCTAGAGGATCAAACCGATTTTCAAGAAAATATGGCGAAATGGGCGCAAACCGTTGCGAAAAACAGGGTAGAGCAGGATGTTCAGGTGCATGAGGTCGTAGAAGCCATATCCAATTCTAGAATCTCATTCTGGGACGCAGTCGTCACATTTATAAAAGAAAATCAGGAGATCGTCACAAATGAAGATGCAGACCGATGGAACCGCATTGTGAATCAGTCGTTCGATAAGCTGATTATTGAATTCTCCGAGCAGTACCAAAAATTCATGCTGATGAGGCTTACATCTCAGCAGGAACTGATCTCAGAGCTTGGCTGTCCGGTCATTTCCATTGCTGATGGAATCGGGATATTGCCGCTTATCGGCTCAGTTGATACAAAACGGGCACAGATCATTTTAGAAACAGTGCCGGTCCGCTGTGTCGAGAGAAAAATCACAAGCCTCGTCGTTGATCTTTCGGGTGTCCCGATTGTGGATACCATGGTGGCGCAGCAATTGTACAACCTGTCTAAAACGCTTTTCTTATTAGGCGTCAAAGCCGTATTTTCAGGGATTCGCCCGGATGTGGCCCAAACATCGATTCAATTGGGGCTTGATTTTAGTGAATATGAAACGTATGGCACGCTGAAGCAGGCATTAGAAAACATGGGTGTCCGCTGTATTGTTGAGGAATTGGAAGAAAACAAATAGGAAGTTCCAGGCATATGATTGTCCATCATCGGGTGATCATATGCCTTTTTGATTTGAAGAGAAATCACCATTGATTTATCAAAAAAAACATAATATTATAATTCTTATAAGAATACTGTGAATTAAAACCTATTCAACAGGGGGGAAGGTCTTTTGGTTTCAAAATTAACGATTGATCCGGAAGTGATTGAAAAAATCATCAGTTCGCTGGAAACGCTCGATTTCGGCACCGTTCAGATTACGGTTCATGATTCTCAGGTTACCCAAATTGAGAAAATAGAAAAGCATCGTTTTTCGCTGAAAAGGAAAGAATCGAAATGATAACGTAAAGGGCGTTTGTTTTCATTAAATTCTCCTTAAAACATATACATATTTCATCCAATTTTTATATAATAGACCTTTAAGATCATTTTTTAGGAGGATTTTTGACATGCAAGCTACGGTTCACGAGAGTAAGCAATCGATCATGCAACGCATTTTGACAGTCTTTGTCTTCACATTGCTGATCGCGACTGTCGGCCTTTTTATCGGCCAATTTGTTCCTGTCGCTTTGATGCTGCCGCTTTCTATTCTTGAAGTGGCGATGATTATTATGGCCTTCTGGATGCGCAGAAGAAAAGCGGTCGGGTATGCGTTTGTATATACATTCGCGTTCGTTTCCGGCATTACCTTATTTCCGATCGTCAGCCATTACGCTTCCATCGCCGGCGCCTATGTCGTGCTTGAAGCCTTTGGTTCTACATTTGTCATTTTTGCCGTCTTAGGCACAATCGGCGCAAAAATGAAGAAGGATTTATCCTTCCTGTGGTCATTTCTGATGGTAGCGGTGCTCGCCCTCGTTGTGGTTGGCATTTTCAACATTTTCAGCCCGTTAAACTCAGCGGCGATGATGGCGTATTCCGTGATTGGAACCATCGTCTTTTCCCTTTACATTTTGTATGATTTGAACCAAATCAAGCACCGCCACATTACGGAAGACTTAATTCCCGTTATGGCATTATCGCTGTACCTTGACTTTATCAACTTGTTCATCAACCTGCTTCGCTTCTTCGGCATTTTGAGCAGTGATGATTAATGAAAAAGCGCCTGTCATTGGATAGGCGCTTTTTGCCATACACAAAAAGGCAGGTGGAGTGTTGATGAGTATCCTATCATTTTAAATACACTGGAGCAGGTCACAGTGCTGGAGCCATGGTGAAAAGGCCCGTCGTCATCGGAGGAGACGCCGCCCACGCCGGAGCGCCGACCCTGGCGCAAGGAGCGGCAATGGCGATCCCGGATGCCATCGTCCTCTCCGGAGAACCCAAAAACCACGCCGATCACGAAACAGCTTTACTGGGCCTACTTCAAAAGAAGAGCGCTCAAAGTCCAGAACCTATCCTCAGAAATCGTCCGCCGCGGGCTGAAAGGAGAGCTGGGAGCGGAAGAGCTGATTGGGGAGTGCTATGCGGTGTTGAGGGAAGGGTATTAAATTGGAAAAGTCCAGAAAGTGATTTCTGGACTTTTTAGTCTTGCTCTGTTTTATTCCTTATCCGCTCAATCACCTCATGCAGTCCCTCAGGCTTATAAAACTCCACCGGCGAACTGCCCTTCTCAAACGAAATTGTCTCGGCTTCAATCAGCGCGACATAGCGCCCGTTCACTTTTGCGAGATGAATGGAGTCGCCAAAATCCGCTAGCAATCCTTTAATCTCTGTTTCTCCGACTTTCATTTTCAGCTGGGCCTCTGGCGTGTGCTCGATGATTTGGGCGGAGGCTTCGATCACTTGATGGGTGTCGAGGCGCTCTTGGATCTCCCGCTTTTCGCTCGCTTCCCAAATCTCAATGTCGTGCTCGAACTGCTTGAGCTCTTCGCTGTTGTCTTCAAATGTCTCGTAGACGTGCTCCTGCACCATGTTCATGACCTGGTTTTTCATGATTTCCGGCATCGATTCGCCGTACTCGACGAATTTCAGAAAGTCCTCAAAATAGCGGGCGTGCGAGGCCTGGTGGATTTTCAGCTCGCCTTCCTCGACCATTCCTTCCTCGGGCATGTACGGGTATTGGATGCTTTTCATGTTTTTTGTCGTGATCGCCATTTCGACTTTTTTAATGAGAGAAGACGCGTCAGAGATGCGGGCGACCTTCGGCTCAAAGTCACATTTCATAATGAAGACAAATGACTCGTCAAAGTATTTTCTCGGCACGGCTGAAGCGACGAGAAACACGCCGCCGCGGACTGCGCTTGTGTCGAGGTACGTGCGGACGAACTGCTCGCTCAGCTCATTGAAGTCTTCTTTTGTTGCCGCCAGACGCGCGCGGTTGAACATGTTGTAGTTTGGGTTGGAATCAAGCTCGTGGCCGGGCTCGACGATAAAATGGCCGATTTTCGTCGGCACCTGCTCAGACTGCGGATGACGTTCTGCTTTCCGTTTGACGATTTTTTTCAGTTCCCCGTCGAGAAAGTCCTTCAGCTCGCTTTCTTCAAATTCGCCCGTATCAAGGGTCTGAAAGTGCTTGAACTGTTTGTTCGCCTGCTCATCCTTGCCTTCCACCTGTATGACATAAAAGGATAAAAACCGAATTTCAAAATCCATATGTGAACTCACCTTATTCGTGTATTGTACAGCTTCTCAAGTATAGAAAAAACAGCGATCATGCGTCAATTGGAAGAACGGAATAATCATGACCATGAAAGGGAAATGTAGTCAAATAGAAGGCATTTCATACGGAAAGGAATGGTTCGATGAAGGAAACAAGCCCGATTCCTCAGCCGAAGACGTTTGGGCCGCTCGGCAATTTGCCTTTAATTGATAAAGACAAACCGACGCTTTCACTGATCAAGCTAGCGGAAGAACAGGGTCCGATTTTTCAAATCCATACACCCGCGGGCACGACGATTGTGGTGTCCGGCCATGAATTGGTGAAAGAGGTTTGTGATGAAGGACGGTTTGATAAAAGCATTGAAGGCGCCCTGGAGAAGGTTCGCGCGTTTTCCGGTGACGGATTGTTTACGAGCTGGACGCATGAGCCTAACTGGAGAAAAGCGCACAACATTCTGATGCCGACGTTCAGCCAGCGGGCCATGAAGGACTATCATGAGAAAATGGTCGATATCGCTGTTCAGCTCATTCAAAAATGGGCCAGGCTCAATCCGAATGAAGCTGTTGATGTCCCGGGAGATATGACCCGGCTGACGCTCGACACCATTGGGCTGTGTGGGTTTAACTACCGCTTTAACAGCTACTACAGGGAAACGCCCCACCCGTTTATCAACAGCATGGTGCGGGCGCTTGATGAAGCGATGCATCAAATGCAGCGGCTTGATTTCCAAGATAAGCTTATGGTCAGAACAAAGCGGCAATTCCACCATGATATTCAAACGATGTTTTCGTTAGTCGACAGCATTATTGCAGAGCGCCGGGCGAATGGAGACCAGGATGAAAAAGATTTGCTCGCCCGCATGCTGAATGTGGAAGATCCGGAAACGGGTGAAAAGCTCGACGACGAAAATATCCGCTTTCAAATCATTACGTTTTTGATTGCCGGCCATGAGACAACGAGCGGCCTGCTGTCCTTTGCGATCTACTTTTTATTGAAGCATCCTGACAAACTGAAAAAGGCGTATGAAGAGGTAGATCGGGTGCTGACAGATGCAGCGCCGACCTATAAACAAGTGCTGGAGCTTAAATACATACGGATGATTTTAAATGAATCACTGCGCTTATGGCCGACAGCTCCGGCTTTTAGCCTTTATCCAAAAGAAGACACAGTCATTGGCGGAAAGTTCCCGATCACGACGAAGGACAGAATTTCTGTGCTGATTCCGCAGCTTCATCGTGATCGAGACGCTTGGGGAAAGGACGCCGAGGAATTCCGGCCGGAACGGTTCGAACATCAGGACCAAGTGCCTCATCATGCGTACAAACCGTTCGGAAATGGGCAACGGGCCTGTATCGGCATGCAGTTTGCCCTTCATGAAGCCACACTTGTGCTGGGCATGATTTTAAAATATTTCACGTTGATTGATCATGAGAATTATGAGCTTGATATCAAACAAACCTTAACGCTCAAGCCCGGCGATTTTCGCATCAGGGTTCAAACCCGTCATCAGGAAGCCATTCATGCTGACATCCATGCAACAGAAAAGCCGGGGCCTGATAAGCAAAAAGAAGAAACGGAGACAAAGGGCGCATCGGTCATAGGCCTTAACAACCGCCCGCTTCTCGTGCTGTACGGCTCTGATACCGGCACCGCAGAAGGCGTCGCCCGGGAGCTTGCAGATACAGCCAGTCTTCATGGCGTCAGGACCAAAGTGTCACCTCTGAACGATCAGATTGGCAAGCTGCCGACAGAGGGAGCGGTTGTCATTGTGACCTCGTCCTATAACGGAAAACCGCCAAGCAACGCGAGACAGTTTGTCCAGTGGCTCCAAGAAATCAAACCGGGTGAGCTTGAGGGCGTCCATTACGCGGTATTTGGCTGCGGCGACCACAACTGGGCGAGCACGTATCAAGACGTGCCGAGATTCATTGATGAGCAGCTTGCAGAGAAAGGCGCGACTCGGTTTTCTGCGCGCGGGGAAGGTGATGTCAGCGGTGATTTCGAAGGGCAGCTTGATGAGTGGAAAAAGAGCATGTGGGCGGACGCCATCAAAGCATTCGGACTGGAGCTTAATGAAAATGCCGATAAGGAACGAAGCACGCTGAGCCTTCAGTTTGTCAGAGGGCTGGGAGAGTCCCCGCTTGCCCGATCGTATGAAGCGGCTCACGCATCCATCGCCGAAAATCGTGAGCTTCAGTCCGCGGACAGCGATCGAAGCACCCGCCATATCGAAATCGCATTGCCGCCGGATGTTGAATATCAAGAGGGCGACCACCTTGGCGTATTGCCAAAAAACAGTCCAACCAATGTCAGCCGGATTCTCCATAGATTCGGTCTGAAGGGAACAGACCAAGTGACATTGTCGGCAAGCGGCCGCAGTGCGGGGCATCTGCCATTGGGCCGTCCTGTCAGCCTGAATGATCTTCTTAGCTACAGCGTTGAGGTTCAGGAAGCAGCCACAAGAGCGCAAATACGTGAACTGGCCGCTTTTACAGTGTGTCCGCCGCATAAGCGCGAATTAGAAGAACTGACAGCAGAGGGTGTTTATCAGGAACAAATATTGAAAAAACGAATTTCTATGCTGGATCTGCTTGAAAAGTACGAAGCATGCGACATGCCGTTTGAACGATTTTTAGAGCTATTACGTCCGTTAAAACCGAGATATTATTCGATTTCAAGCTCTCCAAGAGTGAATCCGGGTCAAGCATCAATCACAGTTGGCGTTGTGCGCGGCCCGGCGTTGAGCGGCCGTGGCGAATACAGGGGCGTGGCATCAAATGATTTAGCTGAGCGTCAAGCCGGTGATGATGTCGTGATGTTTATCCGCACACCGGAATCCCGGTTTCAGCTTCCGAAAGACCCTGAAACTCCAATTATTATGGTCGGACCAGGCACGGGAGTCGCACCATTTCGCGGTTTCCTTCAAGCCCGTGATGTTTTAAAGCGGGAGGGGAAAACGCTCGGTGAGGCTCATCTCTATTTTGGATGCAGGAACGATCGGGATTTTATTTACCGAGATGAGCTTGAGCAGTTTGAAAAAGACGGTGTAGTCACAGTCCATACAGCCTTTTCCCGAAAAGAAGGCATGCCGAAAACATATGTCCAGCATCTCATGGCTGAACATGCAGAAACCTTAATATCGATTCTTGACCGCGGAGGCAGGCTTTATGTATGCGGTGACGGCAGCAAAATGGCCCCGGATGTGGAGGCGGCACTTCAAAAAGCGTATCAGTCTGTTCATGGAACCGGGGAACAAGAAGCGCAAAACTGGCTGAGACATCTGCAGGATACCGGCATGTATGCCAAAGATGTCTGGGCAGGGATATAGATAAAGAAGACTGGAAACATCCAGTCTTTTTTGTCCTTTCGAAAAAATGGTGATCACGCTAAACATTAGTGCATACAATAACTTCAGTCCGCCGGAAGGGCGGGCTGTCTGCAAAACCTATTTTTCGTTTTTGCTAGTTTATGTTATTCTTATACTCGGTATCTATTTCTTTTTTCAAAGGCACACATGACAAAAGAAATCCTTTTTTTATTTCTGAGGAAAAAAGTGAAACGAAATGAAGGTTTCTTTCGTCCAGTGATTGGTTTCCAAATGGTTGTAATAAAAATGGTATGGTGTGAAACATAAATATTCCGGCTTGCCGCGGTGTATTTATTGTTGTGTGATGCCTTGATTTTGTTTGGAAAGAAGAAATGAGAAGGCAGGATATAAAGAGCAGGTAAATATGAATGAAGAACTTAAAGTGTTTAAGAAAGTAGAGGTTGCCATGAAGAAACTTTTTTCTTACAAACTTAGCTTTTTTGTGCTGGCTGTTATACTGTTTTGGGCAAAAACGTATTTATCCTACAAGACTGAGTTTAATCTTGGGGTAAAAGGCACAACCCAGGAGATCCTCCTGATATTTAACCCATTCTCAAGCGCCGTCTTCTTTTTAGGACTGGCTTTGCTGGCGAAAGGGCGTAAATCAGCCATTATTATGCTGATTATCGATTTCTTGATGACATTTGTCTTATATGCAAATATTTTATTCTATCGTTTCTTTGACGATTTCTTGACGTTCCCGAACATTAAGCAGTCCGGAAACGTTGGAAACATGGGAGACGGTATTTTCAGTATCATGGCCGGTCATGATATTTTCTATTTCTTGGATATTATCATTTTGATTGCGGTATTGATCTGGAGACCTGAATTAAAAGAATACAAAATGAAAAAACGCTTTGCATCTTTAGTGATCCTTTCCGGGGTCGCACTGTTTTTCATCAACCTGCACTATGCGGAAAAAGACCGTCCGCAGCTGCTGACAAGAACGTTTGACCGCAATTATATCGTGAAATATTTAGGTCTTTACAACTACACCATTTATGACGGTGTACAGACAGCTCAAACAGAAACGCAAAGAGCCTATGCAAGCAGCGATGATTTAACAAGCGTCGAGAATTACACGACGTCTCATTATGCGAAACCGAACGCTGAGTACTTCGGCTCTGCCAAAGGCAAAAATATCATTAAAATTCACCTCGAAAGCTTCCAGTCATTCCTGATTGACTACAAGCTGAACGGTGAAGAGGTAACGCCTTTCTTAAATAAACTTGCGCACGGCGGAGAAGATGTGACGTATTTTGATAACTTCTTCCATCAGACAGGCCAGGGAAAAACATCTGACGCCGAGCTGACAATGGATAACTCGATCTTCGGCCTTCCAGAAGGCTCCGCGTTTGTGACGAAAGGCGAAAACACTTACCAGTCGCTTCCGGCGATTTTAGACCAGAAGGAAGGCTATACAAGCGCTGTCCTGCATGGTGATTACAAATCGTTCTGGAACCGTGACCAGATTTACAAACATATCGGATACGATAAGTTCTTCGACGCAAGCACGTATGATATGTCAGATGAAAATGTCATTAATATGGGACTGAAGGATAAGCCGTTCTTTACAGAATCGATTCCAAAGCTTGAGTCTCTTAAACAGCCGTTTTACGCGCATTTGATTACATTGACAAACCATTATCCGTTTAACCTGGATGAAAAAGACGCGTCTCTTAAAAAAGCGACAACCGGCGATAACACAGTAGACAGCTACTTCCAAACAGCGCGTTACCTTGACGAAGCGCTTGAGCAATTCTTCAAGGAGCTGAAGGAAGCCGGCCTGTATGACAACTCAGTCATTATGATTTATGGTGACCATAACGGTATTTCTGAAAACCATAACCGAGCGATGAAAGAGATTCTTGGAAAAGAGATCACAGATTATCAAAACGCACAGAACCAGCGTGTGCCGCTGATGATCCGCGTTCCTGGCAAAAAAGGCGGAGTGAACCATACGTATGGCGGCGAAATTGACGTCATGCCGACACTTCTGCACTTAGAAGGAATTGATTCTCAGAAATATATCAACTTTGGTACTGACTTATTCTCTAAAGACCACGACGATACAGTGGCATTCAGAAACGGAGACTTCGTAACGCCGAAGTACACATCAGTCGACAATGTCATTTACGATACGAAGACTGGTGAAAAATTGAAAGCGAATGAAGAAACGAAGAATCTGAAAACAAGAGTGAACCAGCAGCTGAGCCTTTCAGACAGTGTCCTGTACAAAGACTTGCTGAGGTTCCATAAACTAAATGATTTCACAGCCGTTGATCCGTCAGACTATCATTACGGCAAGGAAAAAGAAATCAAATAAGATGAAAAAGAGCCTTGAGCGGGCGCATTGCCTTCGCTCAAGGCTCTTTTTTTGGTTATATAACCAACTTGAAAAAATAGATTCCATTTGGTCACCAAGGCCGTCTTTCTCTCATATCATTACAGTAGATTTTGAAACCGGTATTGAAATCGGACAAATTATCGGGGAAATGCCTTGATAGATTGTAAAGACGTACCAGGTTTCGAACTCAATATTCATAGAGATGAGGGGTAGAGATGAAAGCGGTCATTCTCTGCGGCGGAAAAGGAACGAGAATGAGTGAAATCACGAATGACATTCCTAAACCGCTCGCCATGATAGGCGGCAAACCGATTCTATGGCATATTATGAAAATCTATCAGTACTACGGAGTAAACGAGTTTATTCTGCTTTTGGGCTATAAAGGCGAAAAAATCAAAGAATACTTTCTCGACTATGAATGGAAGCACAACAGCCTGACACTCGACAGCGCTACGGGAGAGGTACAGATGCTGGGGCAGCCTGAAACGTGGAAAATTACGTTTTTGGAGACTGGGGAAGATACGCTGACAGCCGGAAGAATCTTGCAGGCGAAAGACTATATCGGTGATGAAACATTTCTGCTCACCTATGGGGACGGGCTGGCCAATATCAATCTTTTCCATCTCATCAGCTATCATCAGACAAAAGGTGCTGCCGCGACTGTCACCGGCATTGACAAAGTCTCGCAGTTTGGCACCTTGACGGTTGAGGACGGCATGGCGAAAACATTTTCTGAGAAGACATCAAGTGACGGAATCATCAATGGCGGATTCTTCGTTCTCAGTCCCAAGGTTTTCGATTATTTGCCGAAGGACGGGAACACAATGTTCGAAGATGAACCGCTGAAGAACCTTGCCAAAGACGGAGAGCTTGCCGTGTACCGCCATTATGGATTTTGGACGGCCATCGATACGTATAAAAATCTCTTAGAAGTCAACAAGATGTGGGATCAAGGACAACAAGTATGGAAGGTATGGTGAACCGATTTGAGTTTCTGGAAAAATAAAAACGTATTTGTTACGGGGTGTACAGGTCTTTTAGGAAGCTATTTGGTGAAAGAGCTGATCGAACAGGGCGCAAACGTGACGGGGCTTGTCAGGGATCATGTGCCCCAATCTAATCTGTATCAGGGAGACCATATCAAGAAAATGAACATCGTGCGGGGCTCTCTTGAAGACTTGGCTGTCATTGAACGCGCGCTTGGCGAGTATGAGATCGACACTGTCTTTCACCTCGCTGCACAAGCGATTGTCGGGGTGGCAAATCGCAACCCGATTTCTACCTTTGAAGCAAATATTCTCGGCACATGGAATATTCTCGAAGCCTGCCGCAAGCATCCGTTAATTAAGCGGGTCATTGTCGCTTCAAGTGATAAAGCTTACGGCGATCAAGAAAACCTTCCGTACGACGAAAACATGCCGCTGCAGGGCAAGCACCCGTACGACGTCTCAAAAAGCTGCGCAGATCTGATCAGCCACACCTATTTTCACACGTACGGGCTTCCGGTCTGTATTACGCGCTGCGGAAACTTATACGGCGGCGGGGATTTAAACTTCAACCGCATCATTCCTCAGACGATTCAGCTTGTGCTGAACGGGGAAGCGCCGGAAATCCGCAGCGATGGCACCTTTGTCCGGGACTACTTCTATATTGAAGATGCCGTTCAGGCTTATTTGCTTCTTGCAGAGAAAATGGAAGAAAACAATCTTGCCGGAGAGGCCTTTAACTTCAGCAATGAGATCCAGCTGACCGTCCTTGAACTGGTAGAGAAAATTTTGAAGAAAATGAACAGTAATCTGAAACCTAAGGTGCTGAATCAGGGAAGCAATGAAATCAAACATCAATATTTATCCGCAGAAAAAGCGAGAAAGCTGCTGAATTGGACACCGGCCTACACCATTGATGAAGGACTTGAAAAAACGATTGAGTGGTATACGGAATTCTTCAAAAAGTAATGTGAAACGAGGTGAACATGACTGTGACCAGCGCGTATTGCACCGTTTTATCAAAAGGAAGATTATATCAGGCAGTCGCCTTATTTAAGTCATTAGAGCGAGTAGACCAAGACAGTCCCATTTTTACGCTGTGCATGGACGAAGATACGCACCGCGTGTTACAGAAGCTGAAGATGAAGCAGCTAAACCTTGTGCCGGTGGCCGCTCTTGAAAATGAAATGCTTCAAAAGCTGAAGGAAACTAGAGATCAAAGTGAGTATTGCTGGACGATGAAGCCGATCTTTCTGCAAGCTGTGCTGAACAGCAATCCCGAGCTGGAGCGTGTGACATACATTGACGGGGATCTCTTTTTCTACGCAGATCCATCGCCGATTTTTGAAAACCAGCCGGACTGTTCGGTGCTGCTTTCACGGGGGGATATTGTCATTCCTTCTTTTGAGAAAGATCAGATTGACATGCTGCAGCGTCTTTTAGGCAGATATAATTCTGGGTTTATCAGCTTCAAGCATGATGATGCAGGCACTGACTGCTTGGAGTGGTGGAAGGAACGCTGTCTTGAGGAATGCAAAAATGCGCCGGGTGAAGGAAAATTCGGTGACCAAGGCTATTTGGATTATATGTCTGGGCTGTTTCCGAATGTTTGTGATATTACGACACCCGGCGTGAACATTGGTCATTGGAATTATGGGCAGCATACGTTTTCGTGGGAGGATGGCCGAATCGTGCTGGAGGATGGCAGTCCGTTGATTTTTTATCATTTCAGCGGATACCGAATCGTCGGCATCAATGAAATCAAGCAGATTCATGAAACAACCCGCACAGACCTGCCGTTTGTGCATGAACTGTATCAAGTAACACTGCCGCATATCATTGAGCACATCAAAACATTAGACCCTGAATTTAACGGTTTTGCTTCAAAAGATGACAACAAATAAATGAGTAAATACAGGAAGTGAAAATGAAGTGAAAGCAAGCGTTATTATTCCTGCATATAATTCAAAGGAGCGTCTTTATAATAGCCTTCTGTCATTAAACCAGCAGGAGTGCGATGAAGAATTCGAAGTCATTGTAGCGGACAATGGCTCTGAGGACGGGACGCTCTCAATGCTTGAATCATTTCAAGCGGATTTTCCGCTGATTTTTACCCGGATTAAGGAAAACAGGGGGATTGCGTACGGTCGAAATCAGGCGCTGCGCAATGCCAGAGGAGATATCCTGATTTTCCATGACAGCGATATGCTTGCGGCAAAGGACCTTGTGGCAAAGCATATTAAAGCCCATGAGAATGAAGAGAATCTCGTCGTGTGCGGGTTGTTTTGGAAGCGGATCTACAGTTTTTATTATGAACGATTTGAAGAAGAACATAAGGAACAGCTCGCAAAGCTCACAGATGAAATGCCGAAAAAAGACAAACAAAAGCTGCTGGAGGAAGCGGACATTAAAAACGGAAGCTTTCTTGATAAAAGCTTTGACCTTAATACCGACTTTATTGACGTGCTCAAGCAGATTTTAGATGAGTACGGAGATGATCTGGAAGGCTATCATATGCCATGGCGCTTTTTTATCACAAATAATTCCTCTGTTAAACGCAAGCATGTCGTTGATCTCGGTTTATTTGATGAGGGCATTGTGCGGTACGGGTTTGAGGATTATGATCTCGGCATCAGGCTTCATCAGGCCGGATTGACCTTCAGGCTTCGGCGCGATATTGTCAGTGTTCATCAGGAGCATCCAAGCAATTGTAAGTCTGTAGACGATATTCGGGCAAACATTGCCTATATGTGCGATAAATACAACAATATCCGGTCCTTAGACGTTCATCTCGCTTTTAATGGGCCGTTCCCGCCTGACATGACGAACAGAATCATGGATGATATTCAAAAGCTGCTGGAATCTCAGAAATATGATCTGCTGCTGAATCTATTTCTTGAGCTTCTGCATGTTGTTAAAGAGCGCAATATTGATCCGGATTGGCGAAAGAAATCCCCAAGGGTGACGGCGGAAAGCTTTGATTTACAAACTGTCCGCAAGCTTCTGCCAAAAGCGAAGAAAAAGCTAGGCGTGAACGATTTCGCCAACGCACTGTATGCGCTTGTCAACGATTTGCTGCACGTGGATCTTAGATCATTGGATGTGGTATAAGTGAGTACATTTCATTTTTCAACGATAGTGTCAAGGACACATATCTTTAAGCTCATGCCCATGATTCATTCTCTCCATGAGCATTGCGATGATTTTCATTTATATGTGCTGTGTGTCGACCAGAAAGCGTACGAATTGCTTCAGCACGTTCCATGGGAGCATGTCAGCTTTGTGCAGCTGCATGAAATGGAAGACCCGGAGCTGCTGAAAGCAAAAAGCAACAGAACGTTTCATGAATATTGCTGGACGTTAAAACCGGCCTTTTTGTTTCATGTGATGAGCAAGTGGGATGACGCTGAATACTTTGCCCATATGGATACGGATCTATTTTTCTTTTCTGATCCGGCACGTATTTTTGCAGAAAACCCAACGGCGTCTCTGTATTTGACTGATCATCGTAATTCGCCGCGCTTCACGTCCTACTACGACCGAACCGGACGCTTTAATACAGGCTTTGTCGGTGCCGGTAATACAAAGGAAGCATATGAAGCGGTATGGCAGTGGAGACAGGACTGTATTGCATTTTGCACGGTCGAAATGGATACGGAACGAAAGACATATGGTGATCAAAGATATGTGGAGAAATGGCCGGCGCAGTTTAAAGGTGTTCATGTTGTCAAATCAATAGGAGCCAATACAGCGCTTTGGAATATCGAAAACTATAAGGTCGGGCAAAAGGACGGCCGCGTGTATATAGATGAAACGCCGCTGATTTTCTATCATTTCTCTGGGTTTACACTGGTGACAGAAAAAGAGTTTAATCTTTGCTGGTACTACCGGATTGAAGATGAAGCGACAATTGAGATGATTTATATGCCGTATATATTAAATCTGAAAAAATGGATTGATGAAATACAGTCCGCGTTTCCAGACTTTGCGGACGGATTTATCCCGAAGCATGCAGTGCCTGACACTCATTTTATACAACTTGATTAAAAAAACCCTGCTGCTGGGCAGGGTTTTTTAGCTATGCCATTCTCTCACCTTCTGGTCACTTGGCAATAGGAAGGCAAGGATGCCGAGGACAGGGAGAAAGGCAATGGCGATCATCGTGGGGGTCAGTCCCGCTGCATCAATCAGAGCGCCCAGCGCCACAGCGCCGATCGCGCCCATCCCGAAGGCAAGACCGACGGTTAACCCAGACATTGTGCCGATTTTTCCAGGAACTAGTTCCTGTGCATAGACAACCGTTACGGAGAAGCTCGACATCAGAACCACGCCAATCAATGCGAGCACGCCATAGGCGAGAACCGGGCCGGCAAATGGCAGCAAAATCGCCAGCGGCGCCGAGCATAACAGCGAACCGAGGATAACGAAGCGTTTTCCAAAACGGTCTGCAAGCGGGCCGCCGAGAAACGTGCCGATCGCGCCAAACAGCAAGAAGACAAAAATATAGCTTTGTGCCTGCTGAATGCTTACGTGATATGTATCCATCGCGTAAAACGTGTAAAAGTTGCCGATCGCACTCGTATACCAGGAACGCGCAAAAATGAGAAATATAATAATAATAAGAGCAGATACAACAGATTTGGTGATGGCTGTGTTTTCAGCCGTTTTCTTTTGCTTGCTTGATTTCTGGGCGAGACTGCCAAGACGTGAGGCGTACCATTTCGCAATATACATGAGAAACATAACAGCAAGCGCGGCGACAAGCGTGAACCAAACAGCGCCGAATTGCCCGAGCGGCACAAGGATCAGCGCGGTGATCAGCGGCGCCATCGCTTGGCCTGAGTTTCCGCCCACTTGATAAATCGACTGGGCGAGTCCGCGTTTTGTGCCGGCGGCCATATACGCCACACGAGAGCCCTCCGGATGGAAAATGGCTGAGCCTAATCCAATGAAAAACACACAGCATAAGATCGTGATGAATGACGGGGCGAATGCAAGACCCAAAATGCCAAGCATGCTGGCGGTCAAACCGACTGGAAGCGCGTACGGCCGCGGCCGTTTATCGGTATACCAGCCGACGACAGGCTGCATCACGGATGACACCATGTTTAATGTGAAAGCGATGATGCCGAGCTGTGTAAACGTCAGGCTCATGGAGCGTTCCAAAATAGGAAACATGGCCGGAATCACGGCCTGCAGCGAATCGTTGAGCATATGGCAGATTCCGATAATAATCAAAATCGGATACACCGTGGTGCCGGGTTTTTGAACTGTTTTTTCTTTTAACGGGGCGGCGATAGCCAATTGAGTCTCCTCCTTACATATATAGCCAAAGCATACCATCATATTATTCATAAGGTGAAGAATTTATCAAGAGGAAAAAAGACTTTTATGAAAGAAACGCCGTCAGCCGATTAGCAGCTGACGGTATTTTCGATATTCAAAATGTGATATAGCTCTTCAAGCTTACGAATCTCATAGGTTGGGATGATCTCTGGCACATTCGGCTTCATCTCAGGGTTCATCCAGCAAGTATCAAGCCCGACGAGCTGGCCGCCTTTAATGTCAGCAGTCAACGAATCCCCAATGATTAATGTGTGCTCTGCTGAAAATTGGGGAATCCGTTCAAACACGTAATCGAAATATTCTTTCATCGGCTTTTGGAAGCCTGTGTCTTCAGAAACGAAAATGTCCTTGAAGAACGGAAATAATCCTGAGTCACGGAGACGCTTGTATTGTGTGTTAGACACGCCGTTTGTCACGATGTACAAATCAAACTGATGCTGCAGATTTGAGATGAGAGCAAAAGCACCGTCTATCAGCTGATGTCCTTCTTCAAGAAAGCAGCGGTATTTTTGCTCAAGCAAAGCGCCGTCCGCCTCGTAACCGTACTCCTTGAGCAAAGCGGAAAAACGCGTATTCACGACTTCATCCCGTGTTATCTTTCCTTCTTCAAAGGCTCTCCAGAGACCTTGATTGATGGCTTTATATTGCGACTTCATGTCACTTGTTAAAGGAATGTTTTGATCTTCAAACAGCAAACGGAGGGCCAAAGCTTCTGCCGCTTTAAAATCAAGGATGGTATCATCTACATCAAATAATAAAGTGCGGTATTGTTTCATCTGTGTGTCTTCCCTTCTCATATGTACTCAAAGTATAGCACATAAAAAAAGGAAAAAGCCGGCGGATGAGTGAGGCAGCGCCGGCTGAAAAAGAGATTATTTGTTTAATAAACTGTGTTTTCTCGAATATAGGAAGTAAACCAGTGTTCCGACAGCGATCCAGATGACAAATGAAAGCCATGTGACGCCGGGAAGGCTGTACATGAACCAGAGGCAGATGCCTGCGCTGATAATCGGCACAACCGGAACGAATGGCACTCTGAAGGACGCTTTGATTTCAGGATGTTTCTTTCTTAACACAATGACAGCAATGGAAATGACCGTAAACGCGGCAAGTGTTCCCATGTTCACCAGATGAGCCAGCGTTCCGAGGTTAATAAACCCGGCGATTCCCGCTGCAACGATCCCTGTGAGCCATGTATTGCGAAACGGCGTTTTAAATGACGGATGAACCTTTGCGAACAAGCCAGGCAGAAGGCCGTCTCTGCTCATGGCAAATGTCAAGCGGACCTGAGCGTACAGCAAAGCGAGCATCACCGTCGTAATCCCGATAATCGCACCAACAGAAATAATTCCGGCGACAGCGTCCTGTCCGACGAATTTCAGCGCGAAGGACACCGGATCTCCGACATTCAATTTGGCGTAAGGCATCATGCCTGTCAGCACAAGCGATACCGCGATGTACAGAACCGTACAGACGGCTAGAGCTGAAATAATGCCGACGGGCATGTTTTTTTGTGGATTTTTCACTTCCTCTGAAGCGTTAGAAACCGCGTCAAACCCAAGGTACGCGAAGAAAACAGTGGCAGCGCTCAGAATGACGCCTTTCATCCCAAATGGCATAAAAGGAGACCAGTTGTCCGGTTTCACATAGCCGATGCCGACAATAATGAACAATAAAATGATCGCGATTTTCATCAGTACGATGACGTTGTTAAAGCGTGTGCTTTCCTTGACGCCTCTGCTGACAATCGCAGTGATGAGGAGAATGATCACTGCAGCCGGAAGATTAAATACGGCATCCGGCGTGCTTCCCGGCGCACCTGTCAGTGCAGCCGGAAGATGGAGATTAAAGCCGGCAAGCAGCGATTGAAAGTAGGAAGACCAGCCGGTGGCAACCGCCGACAGTGCAATGACATATTCAAGCATGAGATCCCATCCGATCAAAAAGGCGAGCAGCTCTCCAAGTGTCACGTATGAGTATGAGTACACGCTTCCCGAAATCGGAATGGAAGACGAAAACTCAGCATAACAGAATGCAGCCAGCGCACAGGCGAGCCCTGCTAAAATAAACGATATGATGAGGGCGGGACCTGCACCGGTCGCTGCCACTGTTCCTGTAATGACAAAAATCCCTGTACCGATGACACAACCGATACCGAGCAAGGTTAAATCAAATGCGCTTAACGTACGGGCAAGGCTTTTTGACTTGCTCTGCGCATTCAATGTTTCAAGCGGTTTTTTTCTAAATAATGAACTCATCAAAAGTTCCTCCTGTAAATATTCAAAATATTCCAATCATTATATACAGTTCTTGTTGTATTATATTGTCGAAATTTGACGCAGTCAATAAAATATTTTTCTGCTTTAAACGATAGAAGCGAAACAGCGTTGTCGTATCATAGGATAGCAATTTTTACTAATCTAATATTCAATTTTATGCAGGATGAACCGATAGAAAAAATAGATTCGCCCATATTTTGATTTGCGGTTATAAAGGAGATGCTGACCATGTTTCAATATGAAGAGTTGAATAAACAGTATATCGGCGGGAAATGGCAGGAGGGCAGCAGCCCAAATGTATTGGAAAACAAAAATCCTTATACTCAAAAAACATTCACAACATTCCGTAAAGCGACTGCTGACGATGTAGATGAAGCGTACCGGGCAGCGGCGCTGGCGAAGAAAAAATGGGATGCGGTCAATCCGTTCGAAAAAAGATCCATTCTAGAAAAAGCCGTCACGTATATCGAAGAAAACGAAGAAGCCATTATTTATTTGATTATGGAAGAGCTTGGGGGAACAAGGCTCAAAGCAGCCTTTGAAATCGGTCTTGTCAAAAACATCATAAAAGAAGCGGCAACGTTCCCTGTCCGCATGGAAGGTAAAATTCTTCCGTCCACAATAGACGGAAAGGAAAACAGATTATATCGCGTGCCGGCAGGTGTTGTCGGTGTCATCAGTCCATTTAACTTCCCATTCTTTTTATCTATGAAATCAGTGGCGCCTGCACTCGGAGCCGGCAATGGCGTTGTGTTAAAGCCGCATGAGGAAACGCCGATATGCGGCGGAACGCTGATTGCGAAAATTTTTGAGAACGCGGGAATCCCAGAGGGTCTGCTGAATGTTGTTGTCACAGACATTGCTGAAATCGGAGACAGCTTCGTTGAGCATCCAGTGCCGCGAATTATCTCATTTACCGGTTCTACGAAAGTCGGCAGCTACATCGGGCAGCTTGCGATGAAGCATTTTAAAAAGCCGCTTCTTGAGCTTGGCGGGAATAGCGCCTTCATCGTGCTTGAGGATGCAGATATAGAATATGCGGTCAACGCGGCGGTGTTCAGCCGATTTACACATCAAGGACAAATTTGCATGTCAGCCAATCGCGTGCTTGTCCATTCATCTATTTATGATAAGTTCCTTGAGCTCTATCAGGCAAAAGTGGAATCGCTGAAAGTCGGCGACCCAATGGACCCTGATACGATTATCGGGCCATTAATCAACAGCAGACAGACGGACGGGCTGATGAAGTCTGTTGAGCAAGCAATTGAAGAAGGCGCTGTACCTGTGAAGCTTGGCGGATTTAACGGGACGATTGTGGAACCGACGATCTTAAAAGACGTCAAACCGTTCATGAGCATTGCCAAGGAAGAGCTGTTCGGGCCGGTCGTCTCCTTTATGAAGTTTGATTCAGAAGACGAAGCGGTGGATATCGCAAACGAAACGCCGTTTGGATTGAGCGGTGCCGTACATACGTCAAATCTTGAGCGCGGCGTGGCTTTTGCGAAACGCATTGAAACAGGCATGATACACGTTAATGACACGACCATTAATGATGAACCGAATGTAGCCTTCGGCGGTGAAAAGCAATCAGGCCTCGGCCGTTTGAACGGTGAGTGGAGCCTTGAAGAATTTACAACGCTGAAATGGATCTCGGTTCAGCACGAAAAACGCAGCTTCCCTTATTAATGAATAGGAGTGAATGGAATTGAGCATAAAAACGGAAAAAGAAACGGCAGATATTCTGGACGCATTTATCAAAGTAGCCCCTTATTTAAACAGCCTGGTTCAGGATGATATTACAATCGGCATTTATGATACGGAAAAGCTGCTCGTGAACATACCGGCCAAAACCTTTTCGCTGAATGTAAAAGCCGGCGATCCGCTGCAGGAAGGGGATATCATCACAGATGCCATCCGCAGCAATCAGAAGAAAACGAGCATGGTTCCGAAAGAATTGTTCGGCTTCCCGTTGATCGCCCGTGCCATCCCGCTCCACGACGAGAATGGAAGAGTCATTGGAGGCGTTGGCCTCGGTACGAGCCTTGAGGAGTCATCGAAGCTGCATGATGTGGCAGAAAGCTTATCGGCTGTTGTTGAACAAACGGCCGCGGCCATTTCCGACATTTCTGAATCAATTAACGGGTTTTCAACTCAAATGTCAGGCATTTCCTCTCAGGCGAAAAAAGTAAGCGAAAGCGCCGGTGAAATCGCCGATATTTCAGTCACTGTTAAAGGCATCTCTGACCAAAGCAATCTGCTTGGCTTGAACGCCGCGATCGAAGCGGCAAGAGCAGGGGAGTCCGGAAAAGGCTTCTCTGTCGTTGCAGATGAGATCAGAAAGCTGGCGACGCATTCAAAAGAAAATGTCGGCCAAATTGACCAGATTACGAAAAAAATCCACAGCCTGCTGAAAGGGCTGGAGGAATCCATTGAGTCAATTAATCAGCATACAGACGGACAAGCCGCTGCCGTTGAACAAATTTCCGCCACGATGCAGGAGATTTCAGGAAGCGCGCAGCATCTTGCAAAAATGGCAGAAAAAGCGCTTGAGGAAGAGTAAGAGACCGGGGACAAACGTCCCCGGTCTTTTTCTTATCCCGCATTTCCATGAAATTCGTCTGACGTTTTACTAGTTTTATTCCAGCGGCTGATTTAAAATGTACACATGAACTTACGTGAGGATTGATAGGAACCATGAGCATATTAAAAGCGGAAAACCTTTATAAAACATACGGAGATAAAACATTATTCGACCATATCTCCTTTCATATTGAAGAGAATGAGAGAATCGGATTAATCGGGCCGAACGGAACAGGAAAATCAACGCTGCTGAAAGTGATTGCCGGCTTGGAATCTATCGAAGAAGGAGTAATCACGAAATCCGGAAGCGTGCACGTGGAATTTCTTCATCAAGACCCTGAGCTGCCCGCGGGGCAAACAGTGTTGGAGCATATCTATTCCGGTGAATCGGCTGTGATGAAAACCTTGCGTGAATATGAAAAAGCGTTGCATGAATTGGGGAAAGATCCCGAAAATGAACAGCGCCAGAAACACCTGCTGGCAGCGCAGGCGAAAATGGACGCGAACAACGCATGGGATGCAAACACCCTGGCAAAAACCGTACTGACTAAGCTGGGTGTCAGCGATGTAACAAAGCCGGTCAACGAGCTCTCAGGAGGCCAGAAAAAACGGGTAGCCATTGCCAAAAACTTAATTCAGCCCGCTGATCTGCTCATTTTGGACGAGCCGACAAACCATTTGGATAATGAAACGATTGAGTGGCTTGAAGGATATTTAAGCCAATATCCCGGCTCTGTTATGCTGGTCACGCACGATAGATATTTCTTAAACCGTGTCACGAACCGCATTTATGAGCTAGAACGAGGCAGCCTCTACACGTATAAAGGCAACTATGAAGTGTTTTTAGAAAAACGCGCGGAACGGGAAGCGCAGGCTGAGCAAAAGGAAACGAAGCGGCAAAACCTGCTGCGCCGTGAACTGGCTTGGCTCAGACGAGGAGCGAAAGCCCGATCCACAAAACAAAAGGCGAGAATTGACCGGGTAGAAGCGCTTAAAGAGCAGAAAGGCCCTCAGTCATCGGGTTCACTCGATTTTGCGATTGGCTCGCACCGTCTCGGCAAACAGGTCATTGAAGCGGAGAACGTCATGATCGCTTATGATGGCCGCATGCTCGTCGACCGTTTTAATGAACTTGTCATACCGGGTGAACGGATCGGAATCATCGGGCCGAACGGCATCGGGAAAACAACGCTGTTAAACACCCTTGCCGGCCGTCATACGCCGGACGGAGGCGATATTACGATCGGACAGACGGTCAGAATCGGCTACTATACCCAGGATCATAGTGAAATGAATGGTGAGTTAAAGGTCATTGACTATATAAAAGAAACGGCGGAGGTCGTAAAAACAGTAGATGGCGATATCATTACAGCTGAACAAATGCTGGAGCGTTTCCTCTTCCCGCGTTCAATGCAGCAGACGTATATCCGCAAGTTGTCCGGCGGGGAAAAACGCCGTTTATACTTGCTACAGGTTCTCATGCAGGAGCCGAATGTCCTGTTTCTCGATGAGCCGACGAACGATTTGGATACTGAAACATTAAGCGTTCTTGAGGATTACATCGACCAATTCCCTGGCGTCGTCATTACCGTATCCCATGACCGCTATTTCCTTGACCGCGTCGTCGACCGTTTGATTGTGTTTGAAGGAAATGGTGTCATTTCCCGCTTCCAAGGCTCCTACAGCGATTATATGGAAGAGTCAAAAGCGAAAAAAACAACTGAAAAATCGGCTGCTGAAGCAAAACCGGCTGAAGCCGAGCCAAAGAAAAAACGGAAAAAGCTTTCTTACAAAGACCAGCTGGAATGGGACGGCATCGAAGATAAAATTGCTCAGCTGGAAGAAAAACATGAACAGCTCGAAGCTGACATCGCCGCAGCAGGCAGTGATTTTGGCAAAATCCAAGAGCTGATGGCCGAGCAGGCGAAAACGGCGGAAGAGCTTGAGGCTGCGATGGACCGCTGGACAGAATTGTCCCTCATGATCGAAGAACTGGAAAGCTAAAAAGCGTGGCCGCAGCAGGCCGCGCTTTTTTTCACATAATGTACAAAAACGAATCGGCCTGCTTATGATAGGATGGAATTGTGTGTCAGCGGCACATGGAAAACTAACGGAGATGATGAAGTATGACATGGGCGATCGTGATGTTAATTCTCATGAGTCTGGTGAAAATCGTATTAACCTGTCTTCCTACAGGCGTCATAGAATGGCTGCTAAGCAAATTTGAAGTGCACGCCAAGCTTAGTGATGAAAATGCGAGCCTCTCTCTAGACGGAAAACGTCTCGAGGGTACAGAGAAGCAGAAAGTGATTGATCAATTTAACGAAGCTGTCTTCCTGGAGAAATATTATATTTACCCAGGTGACGAAGAGCGTTATTTATATCCGGAAAACGGCGGCACGCCGCTGGTGATAGATACGAAAAAAGGCAAACATGATGTGAGGCTGTTTGTATACCGCTACGACGACCATATCGACGTCGTAAAACAGTACAAGAAGAAAGTGATTGCGTATCGAGTGCTTTCAGAAAGCCTTCAAAAAGAGTCTCTGTCACTGGCGGGAAGTTTAGCTTAAACAGGAAAGTGAAAGACGGGTGCTTTATGCTGCTCGTCTTTTTTTATTGCTTTTCAAAAGTTAACGTTTACGTTAAGGTTCAAAAGGTGTATAATGGTAACAGAAACGGCGAAGGGGGATTTACCTTGGAATGGATGAAGATTGATCAAGTGGCCAAAAGAAGCGGGCTGACAAAGCGGACCATCCGGTTTTATGAAGAAATCGGTTTGATTCCGGCGCCGAAACGGACAGACGGCGGTGTAAGGCTTTATTCAGAGGATGATATGGAGGAGCTTGAGAAAGTCATCAGCACAAAAGAGGTGCTCGGTTTTTCCCTTCAGGAGCTTCAGCATTTCATGGAAACCAGCCGTCAGCTAGAGTTAAACAAAGAGGGGTATTTGTTGTCACTGGATCCTAAGGAACGGAAAGAAAAACTGGAGGAAATTCAGGAAACCCTGAATCACCAGCTGGGTTTGATTGATGAGAAAATCCGCACATTTCAAAGCTTTAAAGAACATCTGCAGGGCATGAAAGAAAAAGCGGAACGTGGCATTCAATCAATCGAATGAAAAGTTTGTTAAACGCTATTTTTGTAGCGTTTCTTTTAATGGAATAAAGATGGAGGTCAGGTCAAATGGATAAGACAAAACAAGTGAATCAGAAAACGGGCTTGCTCAGCCAGCCGAAAGCGGTATGGGCTGTCGCGTTTGCCTGTGTGATTTCTTTTATGGGAATCGGGCTGGTCGATCCAATTCTTCCGGCAATTGCCGCACAATTACATGCTTCACCTAGTGAAGTATCACTCTTGTTTACAAGTTATTTGCTTGTTACCGGATTTATGATGTTTTTCTCAGGAGCCATTTCCAGCCGCATCGGCGCGAAATGGACATTAATTCTCGGACTTATTTTTATTATTGTGTTTGCGGGGCTTGGCGGCAGCTCAAGTTCAATTGCTCAGCTAGTCGGCTATCGCGGCGGCTGGGGATTAGGTAATGCTTTGTTTATCTCCACAGCGCTTGCGGTTATCGTCGGCGTGTCAGTCGGCGGAAGCGCCCAAGCGATTATTTTGTATGAGGCTGCGCTCGGTCTTGGGATTTCTGTCGGACCGCTTGCAGGCGGAGAGCTTGGAAGCATTTCATGGCGCGCACCGTTTTTCGGAGTATCTGTCCTGATGTTTATAGCGTTAATCGCGATTTCTTTCATGCTGCCAAGATTACCGAAACCGGTGAAACGCGTCGGTGTGTTTGATGCGATGAAGGCGCTCAAATATAAAGGCCTTTTAACGATGGCCGTATCGGCATTCTTATACAACTTTGGATTTTTTATTTTGCTTGCTTATTCTCCATTCGTTCTGGATTTGGATGAACACGGTCTTGGATATGTCTTCTTCGGCTGGGGCCTTCTGCTGGCGCTTACGTCAGTCTTTACGGCGCCGCTCGTGCACAAAGCGCTGGGCACAGTGCGTTCGCTCGTCGTTCTCTTTATCGCCTTTGCGGCCATTCTCGTTATTATGGGGATCTGGACAGACCATCAGACTTTGATTATTACATGTATCGTTGTCGCTGGTGCTGTCCTCGGTATGGTGAATACGATCATGACAACCGCTGTGATGGGTTCTGCGCCGGTTGAACGCTCAATCGCGTCTTCAGCCTACAGCTCAGTCCGCTTCATCGGCGGCGCACTCGCTCCGTGGATTGCGGGAATGCTGTCAGAACACTTCACCGCAAGCACACCATATACAGTCGGCGGTATCGTCGTTTTTGTCGGCATGCTTGTCCTTCTCATGGGACGTAAACATCTTGCCGGAATTAAGGCGGGGCATTAATAAAGAAAGACACTGCGCATATGCAGTGTCTTTTTATTTGTTATAATGCATCATAATCGAATTGGTGCAGGAAAGGAAAGTCTTTATGACACAATTTTACTACTTAACAGCTAAAAACCCTTTAGAAACCGGTTTTTTCGGTCAGCAAGAACGGCGTTCGCGGAAAGGGCATCCGCTACGGTCAGGCATTGATGCGGCTGGGATTTATCTTGTAGGAGCTGAGAATGTGTCCGTTCATTTACGATTGCCAATTCAAGTGATGGTTCATGCTGTAGAGGGGACGTTTGCCATGAAGGCAAAGCCTGACGAATATGAACAGAAATGTTTAGAAACGCTCTATCAATACATACACAGCGTCATGAAAAACAGCTTTTCTGTAGAGTGGTTCACCGCTTGGGCTGATGAGGAGGACTTTGAATTGTCTGCCAAAAGAGAGCTGACACTAGATGAATTCACATCGCCATTGCAGCTCATTTTAAAAGACAGAGAGCTTTTGAGAATCGTTCAGAAAAAATGGCAGTAAAAAACCCGCCCTTCAGCAGGCGGGTTTTCTTCGGTTTAAAGCACTTTCGTTGTCCAAGACTCGCAGTTCCATGTTTCTGTCGCGATATCCATATAAAACTCTGGCTCGTGGGAAATAAGCAGAATCGAGCCTTTGTATTCTTTGAGGGCGCGCTTGAGCTCTTCCTTGGCATCGACATCCAAGTGGTTTGTCGGCTCATCGAGCACCAGCAGGTTTGTTTCCGAATTGATTAGCTTGCACAATCTGACTTTCGCTTTTTCGCCTCCGCTTAATACGGAGACGCGGCTTTCGATATGCTTTGTCGTCAGTCCGCATTTTGCCAGTGCGGCACGGATTTCATACTGCGTATAAGAAGGGAATTCGCTCCATACCTCTTCAATGCACGTATTGTTGTTTGTTTCCTTGACCTCTTGCTCGAAATAGCCGGTATAGATGTGCTCGCCGCGTTCAACCGAACCTTCGAGCGGCTGGATCTCGCCAAGTAAACTTTTCAGCAACGTCGTTTTTCCGATCCCATTCGCGCCGTAAAGGGCGATTTTTTGGCCGCGCTCCATGCGGAGGTTGAGCGGACGGGACAGCGGGGAATCGTAACCGATCACGAGATCCTTCGTTTCGAAAATCAGCTTGCCTGACGTTCTCGCCGGCTTGAAGTGGAATTCCGGCTTTGGCTTTTCAGCCGCAAGCTCGATCATATCCATCTTATCGAGTTTCTTTTGGCGGGACATCGCCATGTTTCTCGTGCTGACGCGCGCTTTGTTGCGGGCAACGAAATCCTTCAGCTCTGCGACTTCCTGCTGCTGCTTTTTGTAGGCCGCTTCAAGCTGCTGTTTCTTCACCTCGTAGACTTCCATAAACTGATGGTAGTCGCCGACATAGCGTGTCAGCTCTTGATTTTCAACGTGATAAATCAGGTTGATGACGCTATTTAGGAACGGAATATCGTGGGAAATCAGGATGAACGCGTTCTCGTATTCCTGCAGGTAGCGTTTCAGCCATTCAATATGCTGTTCATCAAGATAGTTGGTCGGCTCATCGAGAAGCAGAATTTCCGGCTTTTCAAGAAGCAGCTTGGCGAGAAGAACCTTTGTGCGCTGTCCACCGCTTAGATCAGTGACATCTCGCTCTAAACCGATATCACTCAAGCCGAGGCCGCGGGCGATTTCTTCCACCTTGGAATCAATGACATAAAAATCATTGTTAGTCAGCGCGTCTTGAATGACGCCGACTTCTTCAAGCAGCTTTTCGAGCTCATCGGGATCAGCCTCGCCCATTTTGTTGTAAATCTCGTTCATTTCCTCTTCCATCGCAAATAAATAATGGAACGCGTCTTTCAGGACGTCACGAATGGATTTTCCTTTTTCAAGCACGGTATGCTGGTCAAGATAGCCGACACGGACATTTTTTGACCACTCGACTTTTCCCTCATCAGGTTCAAGCTTTCCGGTAATAATATTCATGAAGGTTGATTTTCCTTCACCGTTTGCGCCGATCAGCCCGACGTGCTCGCCTTTTAACAGGCGGAAGGAAACGTTATTAAAAATGGCCCGGTCCCCGAAGCCGTGGCTTAAATCCTTTACAGATAAAATACTCATGTTTACACCTCTATCGTTTATCAAACACGCTCAATCGGCGTGTAATATTCACCCTTTTGATTATAAAGGAGGATTCGGAATGTTGAAAGGTATAGGAAAGAAAAAGAAAAATTGCGTTCCGGGCGAGGTTTTGAGATACTATGGAATAGATTTCAGGAATTGAGGAGAACAAAAATGACGCAAACTTGGCCATTTTTACATAATGCACAATCATTTATACAAGAGAATTGGAAGGCTTCCGGCTTTCAAAAGCCAACTCCTGTACAGGAGCAGGCTGCCCAGCTGATCATGGACGGAAAGGATGTCATCGCGGAATCGCCGACAGGCACAGGGAAGACGCTGGCGTATGCGCTGCCGGTCTTGGAGCGGATCAAGCCGGACCAGAAGCATCCGCAGGCAGTCATTTTAGCGCCTTCGCGTGAGCTGGTCATGCAGATTTTTCAAGTGATTCAGGATTGGAAAGCGGGCTCAGAGCTGCGCGCCGCTTCCTTAATCGGCGGGGCGAATGTGAAGAAGCAGGTCGAAAAGCTGAAAAAACACCCGCATATCATCGTCGGCACGCCGGGCAGGGTATTTGAACTGATTAAAGCAAAAAAACTCAAAATGCATGAAGTGAAAACGATCGTGCTTGATGAAACGGATCAGCTCGTCCTGCCGGAGCATCGCGAAACGATTAAGCAAATCATTAAGACAACATTGAGAGACCGCCAGCTTCTTTGTTTCTCAGCCACCCTCAAAAAGGAAACAGAGGATGTGCTCCGCGAATTGGCGCAAGAGCCTGAGGTGTTGAAGGTGCAGCGAAGCAAGACGGAAGCTGGGAAAGTGAAGCATCAATATCTCATTTGCGACCAGCGTGACAAAGTAAAACTGCTGCAAAAGCTGTCAAGGCTTGAAGGCATGCAGGCGCTCGTATTTGTGAGAGATATCGGCAACCTGAGCGTATATGCCGAAAAGCTGGCATATCACCACGTTGAACTCGGCGTTTTGCACAGCGAAGCGAAAAAAATGGAGCGGGCTAAAATCATTGCCGCATTCGAAGACGGAGAGTTCCCGCTTTTATTGGCGACTGACATTGCCGCACGCGGCTTAGACATAGAAAACCTGCCATACGTGATTCATGCTGATATTCCTGATGAAGATGGCTATGTACACAGATCAGGACGAACAGGCCGGGCCGGAAAAGAAGGCAACGTGCTGAGCCTTGTGACAAAATTGGAGGAATCAAAGCTGAAAAAAACGGCGAAGAAGCTTGGTGTTGAGCTGAGTGAAGCTGTGTATGCAGGCGGAAAACTGAAGACGAAATAAAAAGGAGGGCGAAAAGCCCTTCTTTTTTGTTGTAAAATACTAGAAAAGGTTTCGCTCGGAGGTGGGAAGATGGCTTCAATAGACAGGTTTCAAGCAGTGAAAGAGCCAGAGCTTAAAATCCTTGAACACTGGTTTGAAAATGAGGATACCAGGCGGAGAATGGATGGGATGCTGCCATTAGATGAGTGGTATGCACGAGTAAATAAAGATGAACACGATACCATCATCATGGCGTATGATGGGCAGCTGCCGGCAGGAATGGCCGTTATTGAGTTCGGGGAGGAGCGGACGTATATTGGATTGATCGTCAATCCTTTGTACCGGCTTCAAGGGTACGGAAAACGGATATTACAAAAGCTGCTGACCGAACCTGATTTTACTAAAGTGCGGGAATGGGTGGCATGCATCGAAGAAGACAATCGAATCAGTTTAGCCTGCTTTCAGGCAGCAGGGTTCATTTTGGAGGACACGAAACCAGATGAAGATGGTTTTCTTACGCTGATTTTTCGCAGCTGACCTCAATAAACACAAAAGGAGGGCAAAAAGCCCTCCCGTTTTCATCTTCAGCTCGGATCGCTGACCTTGATCAGCTGTTTCCCTTTATTTTCTCCCTTAAATAAGCCGAGAAACGCATCAGGAATATTTTCGAAGCCTTCTATGATGGTTTCCTCGTAATGGAGTTTACCAGCCTTCAGCCATTCGGCCAGCTGTTTTGCTCCCTCAGGAAAACGATCGGAGTAGTCGCTGACGATAAAGCCTTGCATCAGCGACTTGGTTTTAATCAGCTTTGATTGGACACGCGGGCCCATGTCATCTGCTTCGCTTTCTGCATTGTAGGAAGAAATGGCGCCGCACACCGGAATGCGGGCAAATTCATTGAGCAGATTCATGATCGCGTCTGAAATCGGTCCGCCGACATTGTCAAAATACACATCGACACCGTCAGGACATGCGTCTTGAAGCGCTTTTTGGATATCATCCGCTGTTTTGTAATTGATGGCTTCGTCAAACTGAAGCTTCTGTTTTAAATAGTCGATTTTTTCATCAGAGCCCGCGATACCGACAACTCGCGCGCCTTTGATTTTGGCAATTTGCCCGACTGTTGAACCGACGGCTCCCGCAGCTCCGGAGACAACCACGGTTTCTCCTTCCTTCGGGCGCCCGATGTCCAGCAATCCGAAGTATGCCGTTAAGCCGGTCATCCCCAAAATGCCGAGATAGGCAGAAGCGGGAGCAAGGCTTGTATCAATTTTTCGCAAGGCAGACTCGCTTACCGCGGAATATTCCTGCCAGCTGAGGTTTCCGATGACGATATCGCCTTTTTTTAGATGATTCCCGTCTGACACAACTTCAGCGATAACCCCGCCAGAGAGCGCTTCATTTAAAGCGAATGGCTCAACATATGATTTCGTATCCTGCATACGGCCGCGCATATAGGGATCAACCGATATATATAGCGTTTTGACAAGCACTTCCCCTTGCTTCGGTTCAGGAACCGGAACGGTTTCAAAGCGAAAGTCTTCATGAACAGGAACACCTTGCGGACGTCTTGCTAATTGAATTTGCTGCTGAGATGCTGTCATTTTCATCCTCCTATCACTTGGTTGACACCACTGTAACATGGACAGGAGAGGAAATACAAAAGGTAAGCTGGCAAAATAAAAAGGAGAGGATCTACCTCTCCTTTTCATTTCGCCCGTAATTTCGGACATAGTCCCGTCGGCAGGCACATTGGCTTCTGGTCGATCGGGCTTCTCATGATGCAGCATTCCAAGCCGAAGACTTCACGGAAAAATGGCTGGGTAAATACATCTTCCGGCGTTCCGGCATTATATATTTTTCCGTCCAGCACACTGATCAGATAGTCAGCATATTGAGCGGCTTGGTTTAAATCATGGAGCACCATGACAATGGTGCGGCCATGATCGCGGTTCAGCTTTTTCAGCAGCTCAAGCACTTCAATTTGATGTGAAATGTCTAAGTACGTGGTCGGCTCATCAAGCAAAAGCAAATCGGTTCCTTGGGCAAGTGCCATGGAAATCCAAGCTCTTTGTCTTTGGCCGCCTGAGAGGGCATCAAGTGTCCGATCCTTCAGTTCAATCAAACCTGTTGCTTCCAGCGCCCACTCTACCATGTCGTGATCCTCTTGCGTATGCTTGGATAACAGCTTTTTGTGAGGATGTCTGCCGAAATAGCATAATTCCTCTACCGTTAATCCTTCAGGAGCCTGAGGAGCTTGTGGAAGAATGGCCAGCTTTTTTGCGACTTCTTTTGACGGCTGGCGGTGGATGTCTTTCCCTTCTAATAGCACTGTACCGCTTTTCGGGGCCATCAGCCTGGCGAGCGATTTGAGGATTGTTGATTTACCGCAGCCATTAGCGCCGATGAGCGCAGTGATTTTTCCTTCTTCTATCTTTAAGTCGACTCCGTCAATAATCACTGTGCTGTCATATGAAAGAGTGAGCTGGTCTGCAGCCAGTTTTCCCATGGTATCCTCTCCCTACTGTTTCCTCGCTTCGAATTTCAATAAATATAAGAAATAAGGCGCGCCAATCACGGCTGTCAGTATTCCGGCAGGTATTTCAACCGGAGGCATGAGGCCGCGCCCTAGAGTATCTGCAATTAATAATATAATAGCACCAATCAATGCCGATGCAGGCAGTAAATATTTAGCTTTTTCTCCGGCAAGCCGTCTGGCAATATGCGGAGCAAGCAAGCCGATAAAACCGATTGAGCCGACGACGGCTACACAGCTTCCCGCCAGCGCAACCGCGGTGAAAATCAGGATGAATCTCAGCCGGTTTGCGTTTTCTCCGAGACCCTGCGCAAGCTCATCACCGAGTGACATAAGATCCAGCTTCGGTATGAGAATGCAGACGATCGGAAAAAGAATCAAAAGCCATGGCGCAAGCAGCTTGACTTCTTCCCAGTTTCTTCCCCAGAGGCTGCCTGTCAGCCAAATGAGTGCAGCATTCACGTCGCCCGGAAACTTGACCATCATATATTGCATTCCGGCGTGGCAGACCGCGCCTAAGGCAATGCCTGATAAAGCCAGTGAAGAGGGCTGAATGCTCTTTTTTCGGGCTATCATTAACAATAGTACAGCAATAATGGCTGCTCCGGCAAATGCGGAGAACGGAAGCACGTATACCGGCGACTCAGGAAAGATGAGAATCACAGCCATCGCCGCAAGTCCGGACCCTTTTGAAATGCCGACAACGTCCGGGGAAGCAAGCGGATTTCGGATCACGCCCTGTAAAATCGCTCCGGCAGCGGCGAGACCTGCACCGGCCAGAATCGCTAAGATAATGCGGGGAAGCCGATATTGCTGGATGATAAATTCAAAGGAATGATCCAGACCCAGCAAATTCGTCACCACCGCCTCAGGTGAAATGTATAATGCACCGATTCCGATGCTGATGACGGACAGAACGATCAAAATCACGGCCAATATGAGTATCGCCAGCAAGGGGCGTTTTTGTTTTCTGGTTGTTTTCTTCATTTCAGGTGTCGCCCTTTCCTTGCCAAATATAAGAAAAACGGCGTTCCGATAATCGCGGTGACAATGCCGACCGGTGATTCATAAGGAAATGCAATCCATCTGGCCAGAACATCTGCGTACACCAGCAAAATGGCACCGAACAGTGCCGAAAACGGAAGCACGTATTGATAATGTTCTCCGATCAGCTTGCGGACAATATGCGGGACGAGCAGCCCGACAAAGCCAATCGGCCCGGCGACGGCTACGGAAGCGCCGGAAAGGATTAAAATAATCAAACTGATCAGAATCCGGATGCCGTTCATATTTTGTCCAAGCCCTTTTGCTGTTTCGTCTCCGAGACCGAGAACAGAAATAGAACCGGAAAATACGAGAGCAAGCCCGATGCCAATGACAGAAAACGGAGCGATGGTCAAGACGTCCTGCCAGTTGCTGCCGTCGATTGCGCCTGTCATCCAGTACAGAACATCCTCACCTGACTCATTTAAAATAATGATGGCCTGTGTCATGGAGGAGAGGAACAAGTGCACGGCCATTCCTGACAGCGCCAGTTTGACAGGTGTCATGCCGCCGGATGAGGCAATCATATACACAATCGCGCCGCCTGCCGCCGCACCCGCAAAAGCGAAAAGAACAGAAGAATAGGGCGATGCCGGCAGAATGACGAGAGAAGCAACGACAAAAAGCGATGCACCCGCATTCACACCGAAAATTTGGGGTGAAGCCAGAGGGTTTCTCGTCATAGCCTGCATCAGCGCCCCTGCTACAGCTAGGCTGGCGCCGACAAAAACGCCGATTAATGTGCGGGGAAGGCGAAGAGTAGAGATGATGAGCTGTTCCTTTGAACCGTCCCATACAAAAAGATATTTCAATGAATCTATGATGCCGATGTCTGAGGCTCCTACTGAAAGATTCAGCCCAAGCCCAAATATAAAAATGATCAGTGCAATGATGAACATCATCAGTCTTGATGATGAGCGCCGTTTGGCTGAATGATACAACAGTCTCACTTCCTTACTGCGTCTGGTTGCAAAAACGAAGAAGCAAGGATTTCCCCTCGCTTCTCATTTGTCCTATTTATTATACACTTTTTTAAGCACATCTTTGGCGCTTGTTTCACTAGACTTGATGCCTCTGAATCTTGTCCAAGTGTCACGGTCCGCATCATAGACTTGTCCATTTTTCACCGCTTTGAGATTTTTCCAGAGCGGGTTCGTTTTCCACTCGTCTACAATGGTCTTGCCTTCGTTGGCTGAGATGAACAAAATATCAGGATCGATTTTGCTCAATTGCTCGAGGCTGACCTCTTGATAGGCGTTATCTGACTTCACAGCGTGTGTAAAGCCGAGCATTTTAAAGATTTCTCCATCATAGGATGATGATGTATGAAGCTGGAAGGAATCCGCTCTTGCAACGCCGAGAACGATGTTGCGGTTTTCATCTTTCGGAAGTTCGGCTTTCAGGCCGTTGATGACTTTGTTGTGCTCGGCAAGCTTTTCTTTTCCTTCATCTTCTTTATTTAATGCTTTTGCAATGGTTGTAAAGCTGTCGATTGTTTCGTCATATGTCGCTTCACGGCTTTTTAATTCAATCGTCGGGGCGATTTGTTTCAGCTGTTTATAAATGTTTTTATGGCGTTCAGCGTCAGCGATGATTAAATCAGGCTTCAATGAACTGATGACCTCAAGATTCGGTTCGCTGCGTGTGCCTACAGATGTGTAATCAATGGAGCTGCCGACAAGCTTTTTAATCATATCTTTTTTGTTGTCATCGGCGATGCCCACCGGCGTCATGCCGAGATTGTGAACGGCATCCAAGAATGAAAGCTCAAGCACAACCACCCGCTTAGGTGTGCCGCTTATTGTCGTTTTTCCTTCTTCGTCATGGATCACTCTGGAATCTTTAGACTTGCTTTCGCTGCTTCCGTTGTTATTCTGGCTTGATGAACAGCCGGATACAATGAGGCAGGCGAGCAATAAAACACTCATGATGGCAATCAACTTGTTAGAATAGGTGCGCATGTCATTCTTCCTTTTTTTAGTTTTAGTAATGAGAATCATTATCACATGTAACACTATAATAGCATGGCTTATCATGTCAATATTTTTTTAGTAAAGAAAGCCGCTTTTTCACTGCTTTCTCATAAAAGCATCATCAGATACAAATAAGTGGTATGCAGCGTTACCGTGTCTTCGAGACAAAAACGCATGGGCATTGGCTTTAGAGGTTTCGAACATCTCAGCAGTGACATAAGGGAGGAGAGTGTTGAGATAACCGGACAATTTCATTTCTATTTCGTCCGCAAGCGCAAACTCAATATCGCCGATATTCATAATAATCGAGAAAACAAAGTCGATATCGATATCAAAATGCTCCTCGGCAAAAACTGCAAGCTCGTGAATTCCTGGCGAACATCCGGCACGCTTATGGAAAATCTGTTTGACTAAATCACTTACAATCCAAGCATTGTATTGCTGTTCTGGTGAAAAATATTGCATTAGACATACCTCCTGCTCGTACGGATAAAGGCAGCAATTCATGGTCGTGTGCTCCGTGCAGCGGCTTCTCTTAGATTTTGACTTTTCTGAAAATGGGTCCCGGTCCTATCACTTTACCATGGACGGAAAATAAATAGCTACTACCATTCTTCCTGTTTTTCTCTTCAATGTTCTGGAATCTGTTTCAGGTACAGACGAACGGGTATGAAAGAAATATAGAAAACAAGAAGGAGGAATATCGAAATGAAACCAGTTGTAAAAGAGTATACAAATGACGAACAGCTCATGAAGGATGTAGAGGAATTACAGCAAATGGGTGTGGCGAAAGAGGATGTATACGTCTTAGCTCACGACGATGACAGAACGGAACGCCTGGCAGACAACACGAATGCCAACACGATCGGAGCCAAAGAAACAGGTTTGAAGCACGCGGTAGGAAATATCTTCAATAAAAAAGGAGACGAGCTCCGCAATAAAATTCACGAAATCGGTTTTTCTGAAGATGAAGCCGCTCAATTTGAAAAACGCTTAGATGAAGGAAAAGTGCTTCTCTTTGTGACAGATAATGAAAAAGTGAAAGCTTGGGCATAAAGCAGGGGAAAAAACCAAAAGGCCAATTGACGGCCTTTTGGTTTTTTTTGCGGTCTTTGCGGCGGATCTTCTGCAGAATGCCGCAATAAGATAGCGGAACATTTTCGGTTCTGGATGTCCCTCAATTTGCTATTATATTTTTGTGAGAAACTGGAATAAAATCTCACAAAACAGAAAATGGGGGTACATAGTGAATGAAAAAAGTGATGTTAGCTACGGCTCTGTTTTTAGGGTTGACTCCAGCTGGCGCGAACGCAGCTGATTTAGGCCACCAGACGTTAGGATCCAATGATGGCTGGGGCGCCTACTCAACCGGTACGACAGGCGGATCAAAAGCGTCATCTTCGAATGTATATACCGTCAGCAACAGAAACCAGCTTGTCTCGGCATTAGGGAAGGATACCAACACAACACCAAAAATCATTTATATCAAGGGAACGATTGACATGAACGTAGATGACAATCTGAAGCCGCTTGGCCTAAATGACTATAAAGATCCGGAGTACGATTTGGACAAATATTTGAAAGCCTATGATCCTAGCACGTGGGGCAAAAAAGAGCCGTCGGGCACACAAGAAGAAGCGAGAGCACGCTCTCAAAAAAACCAAAAAGCACGGGTCATGGTGGATATTCCTGCAAACACGACAATCGTCGGTTCAGGGACTAACGCCAAAGTCGTGGGCGGAAATTTCCAAATCAAGAGTGATAACGTCATTATCCGCAACATTGAATTCCAGGATGCCTATGATTATTTTCCGCAATGGGATCCGACTGACGGAAGCTCAGGGAACTGGAACTCACAATACGACAACATCACGATAAACGGCGGTACGCACATTTGGATCGATCACTGTACGTTTAACGACGGCTCGCGTCCGGACAGCACATCACCGAAATATTATGGAAGAAAATATCAGCACCATGACGGCCAAACGGATGCTTCCAACGGTGCTAACTATATTACGATGTCTTACAACTATTATCACGATCATGATAAAAGCTCCATCTTCGGATCGAGTGACAGCAAAACCTCTGATGACGGCAAATTAAAAATTACGCTGCATCATAACCGCTATAAAAATATTGTCCAGCGCGCGCCGAGAGTCCGCTTCGGGCAAGTGCACGTGTACAACAACTATTATGAAGGAAGCACAAGCTCTTCAAGTTATCCTTTCAGTTACGCGTGGGGAATCGGAAAGTCTTCTAAAATCTATGCCCAAAACAATGTCATTGACGTACCGGGACTGTCAGCTGCTAAAACGATCAGCGTATTCAGCGGGGGAACGGCTTTATATGACTCAGGCACATTGCTGAACGGCGCACAGATCAACGCATCGGCTGCAAACGGGCTGAGCTCTTCTGTCGGCTGGACGCCGTCTCTGCATGGATCGATTGATGCTTCTGCTAATGTGAAATCGAATGTTATAAATCAAGCGGGTGCGGGTAAATTAAATTAAGAAAGTGAAAAACACAAAGGGTGCTAACCTTTGTGTTTTTTAATTAATTAAAATGTTTATTAACTTAGTTAAGGAGTAGAATGGAAAAGGGGATCGGAAAACAAGTATATAGGAGGAGACCTATTTATGGCTTCAGAAAAAGACGCAGGAAAACAGTCAGCAGTAAAGCTTGTTCCATTGCTTATTACTGTCGCTGTGGGACTAATCATCTGGTTTATTCCCGCTCCGTCCGGACTTGAACCTAAAGCTTGGCATTTGTTTGCGATTTTTGTCGCGACAATTATCGGCTTTATCTCCAAGCCCTTGCCAATGGGTGCAATTGCAATTTTTGCATTGGCGGTTACTGCACTAACTGGAACACTATCCATTGAGGATACATTAAGCGGATTCGGGAATAAGACCATTTGGCTTATCGTGATCGCATTCTTTATTTCCCGGGGATTTATCAAAACCGGGCTCGGTGCGAGAATTTCGTATGTATTCGTTCAGAAATTCGGGAAAAAAACCCTTGGACTTTCTTATTCACTGCTGTTCAGTGATTTAATACTTTCACCTGCCATTCCAAGTAATACGGCGCGTGCAGGAGGCATTATATTTCCTATTATCAGATCATTATCCGAAACATTCGGATCAAGCCCGGCAAATGGAACAGAGAGAAAAATCGGTGCATTCTTATTAAAAACCGGCTTTCAGGGGAACCTGATCACATCTGCTATGTTTCTGACAGCGATGGCGGCGAACCCGCTGATTGCCAAACTGGCCCATGATGTCGCAGGGGTGGACTTAACATGGACAAGCTGGGCAATTGCCGCGATTGTACCGGGACTTGTAAGCTTAATCATCACGCCGCTTGTGATTTACAAACTGTACCCGCCGGAAATTAAAGAAACACCGGATGCAGCGAAAATCGCAACAGAAAAACTGAAAGAAATGGGACCGTTCAAAAAATCAGAACTTTCCATGGTTATTGTGTTTCTTTTAGTGCTTGTGCTGTGGATTTTTGGCGGCAGCTTCAACATCGACGCAACCACAACCGCATTGATCGGTTTGGCCGTTCTCTTATTATCACAGGTTCTGACTTGGGATGATATCAAAAAGGAACAGGGCGCTTGGGATACGCTCACTTGGTTTGCGGCGCTTGTCATGCTGGCCAACTTCCTGAATGAATTAGGCATGGTGTCTTGGTTCAGTAACGCCATGAAATCCTCAGTATCAGGATTCTCTTGGATTGTAGCATTCTTAATCCTAATTGTTGTGTATTTCTATTCACACTATTTCTTTGCGAGTGCGACAGCACACATTAGTGCGATGTATTCTGCATTTTTGGCTGTCGTCGTGGCAGCGGGCGCACCGCCGCTTTTAGCAGCGCTGAGTCTCGCGTTCTTCAGCAACCTGTTTGGATCAACGACCCACTACGGTTCTGGAGCGGCGCCGGTCTTCTTCGGAGCAGGCTATATCCCGCAAGGCAAATGGTGGTCCATCGGATTTATCCTGTCGATTGTTCATATCATCGTATGGCTTGTGATCGGCGGATTATGGTGGAAAGTACTAGGAATATGGTAGAAAGAAAAAGGCAGACGCGGTCTGCCTTTTTTTTATTTTCACTCCTTCGCAAGAAAACGGATTTTGAAAAATGAGAAAATTTCCTGTGAAAAATGGTATGATCTAGGTAGAAAGGACGGCTGGTGCTTGGTGAAAAAGCGGTTCCATTTTTCCCTGCAAACAAAAATAATGGGGCTGATTGCGGCTCTGCTGGTCTTTGTCATTGGTGTGCTGACCATTACGTTAGCCGTTCAGCATACACAGGAAGAACGGAGGCAGGCGGAGCAGCTGGCGGTTCAAACGGCGAGAACCATTTCCTATATGCCGCCGGCTAAAGAGCTCATTGAGAGAAAAGGCGGACATGCCGCTGAGACGCAAGACGTCATTGAACAAATGAAAGAACAGACTGGCGCGTATGCCATTTATATCTTGGACGAAAAAGGAGACATTCGCAGCGCCTCTGGAAAAAGCGGTCTAGAGAAGCTGGAGCGCAGCAGAGAGATTTTGTTTGGCGGCTCGCATGTTTCTGCAACAAAAGCGGATGGACGGAGAGTGATCAGAGGGAGCGCGCCGATTATGAAAGAGCAGAAGGGATACAGCCAAGTGATTGGCAGCGTGTCTGTTGATTTTCTGCAAACGGAGACAGAGCAAAGCATCAAAAAACATTTAAGAAATTTGAGCGTGATTGCCGTGCTTGTGCTGCTGCTCGGATTTGCCGGCGCCGCCGTGCTGGCCAAAAGCATCAGAAAGGATACGCTTGGGCTTGAACCGCATGAGATCGCGGCGCTATATCGTGAGAGGAACGCAATGCTTTTGGCGATTCGAGAAGGGATCATTGCCACCAATCGTGAAGGCGTCGTCACCATGATGAACGTGTCGGCGGCCGAGATGCTGAGGCTGCCCGAGCCTGTGATCCATCTTCCCATAGATGAAGTCATGCCGGGAGCCGGGCTGATGTCTGTGCTTGAACAAGGTGAAATACCGCCGAATCAGGAGGTAAGCGTCAACGATCAGGTGTTTATTATCAATACAAAAGTGATGAATCAAGGCGGGCAGGCGCATGGGATTGTCGTCAGCTTCAGGGAGAAAACAGAGCTGAAGAAGCTGATTGACACATTGACAGAGGTTCGTAAATATTCAGAGGATCTCAGAGCGCAGACTCATGAGTTTTCAAATAAGCTTTACGCGATTTTAGGGCTGCTTGAGCTTGGGGAATATGATGAAGCCATTGATTTGATTAAAGAGGAATACGCGATACAAAATGAGCAGCATGATCTTTTATTCCATAACATCCATTCGCAGCAGGTGCAGGCGATTTTGTTAGGGAAAATAAGCAAGGCATCGGAAAAGAAGGTCAAGCTGGTGATTGATGAAAACAGCTCACTCGCGCCTCTTCCTGCACATATCGGTTTGTCCCATCTTATTACGATTATCGGCAATTTAATTGATAACGCTTTCGAAGCTGTAGCGGAGCAACGCGTGAAGGAGGTTTTGTTTTTTATCACGGATATGGGCCGTGACATTGTCATCGAAGTATCAGACACAGGAACGGGTGTGCCGCCAGATAAGATGGAAGCTGTGTTTGAGAGAGGCTATTCTTCAAAGGGGATGAAGAGAGGCTACGGTCTGGCCAATGTGAAAGACTCAGTGCGTGAACTGGGCGGCTGGATCGAACTGGCGAATCAAAAAAACGGCGGGGCGGTTTTCACTGTGTTTATACCGAAGGAGAAACAAGGGGGGAATCCATTTGATTCACATCGCGATTGCGGAGGATGATTTTCGAGTTGCGCAAATCCATGAGAGATTGATTAAACAGCTTGATGGATTCAAGATTATCGGCAAAGCGGCCAACGCCAAAGAGACAATGGCGCTTTTGAAGGAACACAAGGCTGATTTGCTTCTGCTGGATATTTATATGCCGGACGAGCTTGGGACCGCATTGATTCCTGAAATACGAAGCCGATTTCCTGAAGTGGACATTATGATTATCACAGCGGCAACAGAAACCCGTCATTTGCAGGAAGCGCTAAGGGCGGGGATTGCCCACTATTTAATCAAACCCGTAACGGCTGACAAGTTCAGGCAGGTGCTGCTTCAGTATAAAGAAAAAAGAAAGTTGCTCATGTCTCAGCCGGAGGTCAGCCAGTCCATGATCGATCATATTTTTGGAAACGGTGTGAAGACATCTTTGCCGGCAGAGAATTTGCCGACTGGCATTAATTCGATTACACTGCGAAAAATTAAGGAAGCGCTTCGGACGGCGTCAGAAGGATTGACAGCGGAGGAACTCGGGGAAAAAATGGGGGCGTCACGAACAACTGCCCGCCGTTATGCCGAGTACCTTGTGTCAAAGGAAGAAGCAAGAGCCGAGCTTGAATACGGGATTATCGGCAGGCCGGAGAGAAAATATTATTTGGCGGCGAAATAGATATGAAACAATCTATAATCCTATTGATTTTTCTATTGATCTTTATGCAGGGTGATATCAGGCAGGCGGCTGCGCCGCGCCTGCCGGACGGGCCGATAGAAATTGTTGTCCCCGCTGAGCCTTCCGGCGGCTGGGATGTCACAGCGCAGGCGATTCAATCTGTTTTGAGCAAGAAGCAGATTGTGAAGGGGGATGTTCATATCGTCTATAAACCAGGCGGCGGGGGAGAGAAAGGCTGGAAATATGTCAACAACAGCAGCAAACAAACCATCAGCATGACGTCCAGCCTAATATTGAGCAATGATCTTCTCGGGCAAAGCAAATTAAAAATGTCCGATTTTACGCCGCTCGCCATTCTCTCCAAGGAATGGCAGACAGTTGCATTGCCAAAAGGATCAGCGTTAACAAACGGCAAGGATGTGCTAAATGAGATCAACATGCATCCCGGCAAGGTGAAAATCGGCTTTGCCCCGGGGTTTGGCAATGATGATCAGCTTTCGTTCGCCAGAGCGGCCGATATGTACGGTATTGACCCTTTTGACATTCAATTTTTACAGTATGACAGCAGTGAACAGCTCATTCAGGCGCTGATCAGACATGAGATAGAAGCAGCTTCCATGACCCTTTCTGAAGCGAAACCATATGAACGAAACGGTGATATCACGTTAGCCGCTGTAACATCTGATAAAAGACTTCCCGGTTTTCCAAAGGTACCGACGTGGAAGGAGCAGGGAATCCCGTTTGTTTTTTCTCATTGGAGAGGGATTTTGGGCCCGAAAAATATGTCCGAGGAAGAGATTTCTTACTGGGACCAAGCGCTCAAGAAGGTCACCTCCTCACCTGAATGGAGGCGGAAAATAAACGAACAGGACTGGGAAAGCTTTTATTTGAACAGCAGGGAAACGAAACGGTTTCTTGAACAGCAATCCGCTTTTTATCAAAGTATAATGACAGGAAATTAAGATCCCGGATGTCGGGATCTTTTTCATGCCGGAAAATGATCAAAAAGAACAAAACGGTTTTAAAAAATTAAAAATACAAAAAAACCAAATTATTTACTTGCGGTTGGTTTTCCCATACGATGGCAAAAAGGCAAGACAAAAGGGGAGTAAGGGATAAAAAATGTAAGCGGATTCATTTAAGGGGGAATGGATGTGTTAGCAATCTTAGGCTTTCTCATGATGCTTGTGTTTATGGCATTGATCATGACAAAACGGCTTTCTGTTTTAACAGCATTGGTTTTAACGCCGATTGTGTTTGCGCTGATCGCCGGATTTGGATTTACTGAAGTTGGGGACATGATGATTTCGGGGATTCAGCAAGTCGCGCCGACAGCTGTCATGATTATGTTTGCGATCTTATATTTTGGAATTATGATTGATGCAGGACTGTTTGATCCGATGGTTGGCAAAATTTTAAGCATGGTCAAAGGGGACCCTTTAAAAATTGTTGTCGGGACAGCGGTTCTGACGATGCTCGTCGCATTGGACGGCGACGGTTCGACAACGTATATGATTACGACAAGCGCCATGCTCCCGCTCTATTTGCTGCTTGGCATCCGGCCAATTATCCTGGCGGGAATCGCGGGCGTCGGCATGGGAATCATGAACACGATTCCATGGGGTGGCGCGACGCCGCGGGCGGCGAGCGCGCTGGGGGTTGATCCGGCTGAGCTTACAGGGCCGATGATTCCTGTCATTGCAAGCGGGATGCTTTGCATGGTGGCGGTTGCGTATGTGCTTGGAAAAGCGGAACGAAAGCGCCTTGGTGTGATTGAACTGAAACAGCCGGCCAATGCCAATGAAACGGCGGCAGCGGTTGAAGATGAGTGGAAGCGGCCGAAGCTTTGGTGGTTCAATTTATTGTTGACGCTTTCTTTAATAGGATGTTTAGTATCAGGGAAAATCAGTTTAACCGTTCTGTTTGTCATTGCGTTCTGTATTGCACTGATTGTGAATTATCCCAATCTCGAGCATCAGAGACAGCGCATCGCGGCGCATTCCAGCAACGTGCTGGCTATTGGTTCAATGATTTTTGCGGCCGGGGTGTTCACGGGTATTTTGACAGGCACGAAAATGGTTGATGAAATGGCGATCTCGCTCGTGTCCATGATACCGGAACAAATGGGTGGATTGATCCCGGCGATTGTGGCCTTAACAAGCGGCATTTTTACATTCTTGATGCCGAATGACGCGTATTTCTACGGGGTGCTGCCGATTTTATCAGAAACAGCTGTCGCATACGGTGTGGATAAAGTTGAAATTGCCAGAGCCTCTATTATCGGCCAGCCGATTCATATGCTGAGTCCGCTTGTGCCATCCACTCATTTGCTTGTCGGGCTTGTCGGGGTTTCTATTGACGACCACCAAAAATTCGCATTGAAATGGGCGGTTCTCGCAGTGATCGTCATGACGGCTATCGCTCTATTGATCGGTGCGATCTCTATTTCCTTATGATAATTCAGGCGTAATGACACACACTAACGGCATACAACATTCCGGAGGTGTCATTATGGGTGATCCTTATATGCCGCTGACTTCGGTCAGAAGCGGAACGGGGTTCGAAGCGGCAAAAGGGGTGCACGGCCTGACTGTGCAAATTGCGAATGTCTATTTTATTCAGCTGCCTTCTGATCCTCACTCATTTGTTTTAATTGATGCCGGTATGCCCCAATCAGCCGGCATGATTGTCAATGAAGCCAAGCAAAGATTTGGTGAAGGTTTTCAGCTGAAGGCGGTTATCCTTACACACGGGCACTTTGACCATATCGGAGCAATCGAAGAGATTCTTGAGCATTGGGATGTACCTGTTTATGTCCATTCGAGGGAAATGCCTTATGTAACAGGCAAAGAGGGGTATCCTCCAGCTCGTCCTGACAGCAAGAGCGGGCTGGTCGCCAAGCTGTCGCCGCTGTTTCCGCGGCATTCCATCGATATTTCCTCACAGGTGCATGAACTGCCGGAAGACGGCTCAGTTCCATTTCTTGATGAGTGGATGTGGATTGCGACACCGGGACACACGCCGGGCCATATTTCGTTATTCCGCGATGATGGCCGCGTGCTTGTGGCAGGCGATGCTGTTATTACGGTGGAGCAGGAGAAAATGGCTGACGTCTTGATTCAAAAACAGGAGCTTCACGGGCCGCCGGCTTATTTCACGCCTGACACAGAGACGGCCGCGGAGTCCATTCTAAAGCTGGCCGCTCTTGAACCGGAAGCGTTATTGACCGGGCACGGCATACCGATGACCGGCAAAAACTTTCGTCGTGACTTAACTGAATTGGCAAACCGTTTATCGTCTATTTGACACCCGCACTACGCGGGTGTTTTTTATTGTTTTCCAAGAAGTTGCAGAAAAATCATTGTCTTGCCGCTTAAAAACGATACAATGAAAAGCATGAAGTGAAGTGAAGGGGAGAGTTTGTTGGAAGAAAAAGAAATACTCTGGAATGAAGCGAAAGCGTTTATTGCCGCATGCTATCAGGAATTGGGAAAGGAGGAGGAAGTGAAAGACCGTCTTGCTGACATTAAAAGTGAAATTGACCGGACCGGAAGCTATGTACATACGAAGGAAGAGCTGGAGCACGGAGCGAAAATGGCTTGGAGAAACAGCAACCGCTGCATCGGCAGGTTGTTCTGGAATTCGCTAAATGTCATCGACAGACGAGACGTTCGGACGAAGGAGGAAGTGCGTGACGCCCTCTTTCACCATATTGAAACCGCCACCAATAACGGGAAAATCAGGCCGACCATTACGATTCTCCCTCCGGAAGAGAAGGGTGAAAAGCAAGTCGAGATCTGGAATCATCAGCTGGTCCGGTATGCCGGATATGAGTCAGACGGAGAAAGAATCGGCGACCCGGCTTCCCGTTCCCTGACAGCAGCCTGCGAAGAGCTCGGCTGGCGCGGAGAGCGAACGGATTTTGACCTGCTGCCGCTCATTTTTCGCATGAAAGGCGACGAGCAGCCGGTCTGGTATGAGCTGCCGCGTTCACTTGTGATCGAGGTTCCAATCACACATCCCGACATCGATGCGTTTTCTGACTTGGAGCTGAAGTGGTACGGCGTGCCTATCATTTCTGATATGAAGCTTGAGGTTGGCGGCATTCATTATAATGCCGCGCCGTTTAACGGCTGGTATATGGGCACGGAGATCGGAGCGAGAAACCTCGCAGATGAAAAGCGGTACGACAAGCTCAAAAAAGTAGCGTCCGTGATCGGCATCGCCGCTGATTACAATACGGATTTATGGAAGGATCAAGCGCTTGTTGAATTGAATAAGGCTGTGCTGCATTCGTATAAAAAACAGGGGGTCAGCATCGTTGACCATCATACAGCCGCAAGCCAGTTTAAACGGTTTGAAGAACAGGAGGAAGAAGCGGGCAGAAAGCTGACGGGGGATTGGACGTGGCTGATTCCGCCGATCTCACCCGCCGCCACTCATATCTTCCACCGATCCTATGACAACTCAATCGTTAAGCCGAATTACTTTTATCAGGATAAGCCTTATGAGTAAACAATGGCAAATCGATAATGGCCTTCGAGTCTGCGGGATTCAGTGACAGAGATGTCGGTAACCTTTGAGAAAGGGCTTCCTTTCTTTACAGCCTCAAGAAACGATTGCAGGGCGTTTTCCGGCCCCTCTGCCAACATCTCAACACGCCCGTCATCACGGTTTTTGACCCAGCCGGCCAGTTTTCGTTTATCAGCTTCCATTTGAACAAAATAGCGAAAGCCCACACCCTGAACCCGGCCGTCTACAATGATTCGGTATTGAAGCATGTAAAAACCACCTTTTCTTTTTATGATAATCAATTATTTTACAGCCTGTAAAGGGGATGTGTTCGCATGAAACCAGAGCGCTATACAGTTCTTTCTCTTAATCTGGGAAAACCGCAGACGCTTGAATATGACGGAAAGAAGATCGAAACCGGCATCATGAAGCGGCCGGCTGATTCCGCCGTTATGCTGCACCGCGAGAATTTTGAAGGAGACGGACAGGCGGACATCGTCAACCACGGCGGACCTGATAAGGCTGTTTGCGTCTACCCGGCGGAGCATTATCCGTTTTGGGAAGAGTTCCTCTCAAGACCGCTGCCAAGCGCCGCATTTGGAGAAAATTTGACGGTCGCGGGCCTGACTGAGGAGACAGTTTGCATAGGGGATGTGTTCAAGCTTGATGAAGCTGTTGTTCAGGTCAGCCAGCCGCGCCAGCCGTGTGTAAAGCTGGCGAAAAAGTTTGGCGAAAAAGAAATGGTGCTGAAGGTTCAGCAAACAGGCTATACAGGGTATTATTTTCGCGTGCTGGAGGAGGGCAGGGTGTCACCAGGCGCCAAGCTTGAATTGCTGTCCAGAGGAGAGAAAGGCATCTCCGTCCAGTTCGCCAACCGCATCAACTATCATGATGCAAAAAATCTCACCGCCATTGACCGGATTTTAAGTGAGGATGCCCTATCGAAAAGCTGGAGAGCGTCCTTTAAGAAAAAAAAGGCCAGGCTGCTGCCGGTTGAATAGAAAAAAGCCGCGCATATCAACGTGCGCGGCTTTGACATCTTTAAGATTGTTTTTTCTTTGTTTCAAGCAGGTTGGCAAGAAAATAGGTTTTATAGCTTTGAAGCTTTCTTCCCTCATGGTGCGTGATCCCCTGCTTTTTTAGTTCTGCCACATACCAGCCTTTACTGCCGTAATGCATGTCAGAAAACTCCTTTCCCTATCTGATTTCGAAACGATTGGCATTGTAACATCTATAAAAAGATGCTGAAAAGAGATGTGGGGAAAACTGAGCCTTTCGCACTAGATATGCGAATGTTCTTCTGTATGTATATGCGGAGTAAAAGCCGAATATGATTTAATGGCCGGTCAATTTGAGCATAACAACGCCAAATGTCATAATGGCGAAAACAATGCCGATATATGTGAGCATCCCGTTTTTTTTCTTTACGCCGTAAACGGTTATTAAGATGCCTTCAATGAAAAAAATGATGCCAAAAATGATAAACCACATGCAGATAGAGGCTCCTTTCACAGACATAATAGTAGTGTAGCATATCTGGAAGAGCCGGGCTGTGACAATATCAAGAAAGCCGGGCGCATATATCGCCCGGCTCATGTTTTATTGTTTATCAACCAATTTGACCAGAAGCTGTGCCAAATGTGTTTTCTCATTTTCGTCCGCAATGCTCCAAAGCTCTTGCAGCAGCATTTCTTCACCGTTTTGCGGCTCTTCATGCTTTGCGAGGTAGTCTCCCAGGATCGCGGCGCTTTTCACCAGCTTGCCGTCATCCAATCCCAGCTTTTTGCCTCGATTGACTTGTTTTTTCAAGTAGTCTTTAAATTCCTCAAAGTCTTTTAAAATGTCTTCTTTTGTTGTGCCGTGCATCGCGTTCATTTCGTTTTCAATTTGGATTTTTTCTTGATCTCTGTTCATTGCAAGTCCTCCTCGTGCAGAATAATGTTGTTTTACCTGCAATTCGAGGAGGCTAAACCTGCCGGAAGTCCGGAATGTGTTTTACAGCTTCGTCAGGATAATCGGTTCGTCTTTTGTGATAACGATCGTGTGCTCAACTTGGGCAACCATGCTTTTATCCGGCGTCTTGAACGTCCAGCCGTCTCCAGCTTCAACAATCGTTTCCGCTTTCGTAGAAATAAACGGTTCAAGCGCGATCACTGTGCCGTTTTTGAAAAGCGCGTTATCAAACGGATCATAATAGTTCATGATGTGGTTCGGCGCTTCATGCAGGCTGCGGCCGATTCCGTGGCCGGTCAGTGTTTTGATGACGGTAAAGCCTTGAGAGCGTGCTTCATGATAAACGGCTCTTCCGATCTGGTTTTGGCGCTTGCCTGCTTTTGCCTGCTGAAGGCCCTTTTGAAAAGCGTCTTCCGCGCATTGGCAAAGCTTATGAAGGCGTTCTTCTCCTTCACCGAGTACAAATGAGATGCCTGTGTCGGAATAGAACCCGCCAAATTCAGCGGAGATGTCGATGTTGACAAGGTCCCCTGCTTTTAAAATCTTGGAAGTGCTTGGTATGCCGTGAGCCACTTCATCATTTACGCTGATGCATGTCACACCTGGAAAATCGTATTCCTTCTCAGGAGCTGAAACGGCGCCATGCTCATCAAGCACAGCTTTTCCGATAAGGTCAAGGTCTTTTGTGCTCATGCCGGGCTCTGCTTTTCGCTTCATTTCTTCACGCGCAAGCGCGACGATTCTTCCGATTTTTTTCAGGCCTTCTAATTCTTGATCGTTTGTTACAATCATCTGTCATTCCCGCTTTCTTTTTAAATAATCTAGATTAAGCTTACCACAACTGTCTTAAAAATAGGAAACACACGGACCTGGGAAAAAAGAAATGCCTTGGGAAAATTGGTATAGATCACTAGATATCTTATATGGTATATTTGAAAAAAAAGGGTATGAGGGGGATGGGTATGCTTTCATTTTTACAAAAACTCGGGAAGTCATTTATGCTCCCGATTGCGGTTCTGCCTGCGGTTGGAATTATCCTTGCGCTTGGCAGAGAGGATGTATTTAATATCCCGTTTGTCTATCAGGCGGGGACGGCGGTTTTTGATCATCTGCCGCTTATTTTTGCGATCGGAATTGCCATCGGCATTTCAAAAGACAGCAATGGGGCCGCGGGTTTATCAGGGGCGATATCGTATCTGATGCTTGACGCGGCGACAAAGACAATTGACAAAACAAATAACATGGCGGTGTTTGGGGGAATTATTGCCGGTTTAATTGCTGGTTACACCTATAACCGCTTCAAGGATACAAAGCTGCCAGAATATCTCGGATTTTTCAGCGGTAGACGGCTTGTGCCGATTATAACTGCCATCATTACGATCATTTTAGCCGGCATATTCGGAGTCGTCTGGCCGCCGATTCAATCGTGCATAAACGCGTTTGGAGAGTGGATGCTGGGACTAGGCGGCATCGGAGCGGGCATATTCGGCCTTTTCAACAGGCTGTTAATTCCGCTTGGCCTTCACCACGTACTGAACAATATTTTCTGGTTCCAATTCGGAGAATATAACGGAGTGACAGGGGATCTGGCGCGCTTTTTCGCGAAAGATCCGACAGCGGGCACATATATGACCGGATTCTTTCCAATCATGATGTTCGGTCTTCCGGCGGCGTGTCTGGCTATGGTTGTGACTGCGAAGCCGTCTAAACGGAAAGCGACGGCTGGAATGATGATTGGGTTTGCTTTAACGGCGTTTATCACAGGGATTACGGAGCCGATTGAGTTTGCATTTATGTTTTTATCTCCGCTTTTATACGCTGTTCACGCGATCTTAACAGGGTTATCTTTATTTATCGTCAACTGGCTAGGCATCCGCTCAGGCTTCTCTTTTTCAGCCGGAGCTATCGATTATGTGCTCAGCTACGGAATCGCAGAAAAACCGCTGCTTCTGCTTTTTGTAGGTATATGCTATGCGGCAGTATACTTTATCGTGTTTTATGTACTGATTAAGGCTTTGAATTTAAAAACGCCGGGACGGGAAGATGATGATGTGGATGAAGTGCTGGATGAAAATACGGTTCAGGATGTAAATGAAAACATCATGCTGAAAGGGCTCGGCGGAAAAGAAAATCTTCAAACCATTGATCATTGCGCCACAAGGCTGCGACTGACTGTGAAGGATACCGCTTTGGTGGATGAAGCGCTTTTGAAGAAAGCAGGCGCAAAAGGGGTTGTCAAATCTGGCGGGCAATCGGTTCAAGTCATTATTGGGCCGAATGTGGAATTTGCAGCTGAGGAATTGAGAGCTGCCGTCAAATAAAAAAGCGGAGAGGGCAACCTCTCCGCTTTTTCTTATTTATCTTCGTTATCCTTTGACGTTTCGGAAGAATCTTCGTCATGTTTTGTGTAATCATAATCAGAAGGGTTTACCTTCTTAAAACCTTTCGGCTCGTAGAACCGCAGCAGGTCTCCGTTTATGATTTTATCAGACATTTCAAGCTCCTTCTTGACGAGTGAGTCTTCTGACTTGTCGACTTCGGATTCATCGAGTTCTTTGCCGGTTTTCGTATCGTAATACTTACCGGATATTTTCGTGTACTTTGGTGAAATAAAGTCTCCGTTTCGGAACGGAATCACTTCACGGTGTTCTTTCGATAAAATATCAGACCCGGACATCAGATAGTCTTTCGTATCCACTCCGAGCAGATGCAGAATGGTAGGAGCCACGTCGACGTCTCCGGCATATTTATGAACCTTCTCGCCCTTCACGCCGGCAGCGTGGATAAAGAGCGGCACCCGTTGAAGCTGGGCATTGTCGTAATCAGTGATTTCATCTTTGCCAAGCACTTTCGCCATCGCTTTATTGTGGTTTTCAGAGATGCCGTAGTGGTCTCCGTACATTACAATAACCGATTTATCATATAACCCGTCTTTTTTCAGATCATTGAAGAATTGTTCAATGGACTGATCAAGGTAATGGGCTGACTGGAAGTAGTTATCGACGACAGAGTCACCAAAGTCTCCAGCCGGGAAGTCTGTATCCCCCTCATCCATTCCGAATGGGAAGTGGTTGGACAGGGTAATGAACTTCGTATAGAACGGCTGCGGCAGGCTTTCCAGCAGCGGCATTGATTCTTTGAAGAACGGTTTGTCTTTCATGCCGTAGTTTTTCGTGTTTTCTTCGTTCATGTCATAGTAGGCAGAATCAAAGAATTTATCAATGCCTTCCGCTTTGTACATTTCGTTACGGTTCCAGAACGTCTGCGTGTTCCCGTGGAACGCGGCAGATGTGTAATTCTTAGACTTCAGAATCGCCGGAACGGATTGCAGCGTGTTTTGCGCTTTGTTTACGAAAACTGAACCTTGAGCCAGCGGGTACAGAGAGTTTTCCATCATAAATTCAGCATCAGATGTTTTACCTTGTCCCGTTTGGTGGAAAAAGTTATCAAAGTAGAACGTTTCGTTATCATGTGCCAGTTTATTTAAGAACGGTGTCACTTCTTTGCCGTCAATTTTATAGTCGATGATAAATGACTGCAAAGATTCAAGTGAAACGTAAATGACGTTTTTTCCTTCCGCTTTGCCGAAATACACGTTATTCGGCACATCGTAATTGGCTTTCATATAGTTTTCTACGTCCGTCACGTCGCTGGAATCGGCAAGCGCGCGCTGGCTGTTGGACTTGATATTCTGTACAGCGTCATAAATTGTGAAATTGTATGTTCCCAAGTATTTCACAAGATAGTTCCGGTCGAATGATCTTGTCAGCAATTCAGGACGGTCTGATTCCGCAACTGCCAGGTTGATCAAGAACACAAGAATCGAAGACGCTAAAATAATTCGGAACGATTTTTTGCTTGACGTTTCGGCAGGCTTGTTCACTTTGATCGCCAAGATGATTAGGATGATCGTGTCGATAAAGTAAAAGGCGTCAGTCGGTCTCATCAGCGAAAATGCGCTGTCACCGAGTTGGCCGCCGTTTGTTTTAGCCTGCATAATGACCGGAATTGTAATAAAATCATTGAAAAATCTGTAGTACACAATGTTTGCGTACAGTAAAAAAGACATTAAAAAATGAATCACTATAATGGCTGTCCGCTGTAATTTTTTCTTGAACAAGAGTCCAAAGCCAAGAAAGAACAAGCTTGAGCTAAGAGGATTCACAAAAAGCAATATTTTTTGTATCGTGTTGTCTATTCCTAAGTTGAAGTTCAGGACATAACCGACATACGTTTTGATCCATAACAGGACGACCGCGATGAAGAAGAAGGCCAGTCCTCTTTCTTTTATAAATGTTTTCATTGTTACACTCCTTTTTTCCGATCCAGTTCGAGCGAAACGATAGAAAAAACGAACGTATCCAATATAACACGAATCAGCAGATTAGAAAAGTGAAAATCGTATGATGGAGAAAGTGGCGAAAAACGCCGTCGAATCAACGTTTCGCTTTGAAATGACCAAATGTAAAACAAGGTATCTTTCTAGAAATAAAGGAATAAAATGGTACAATGATCATTATATGATAAAATAAACGGAATAGATGAAAAGAGGTGGAAGGATGGATTTTTCCCATATTGTGTCTGAAGATAAAATTAAGCGCGCCATCAAAGACGGAGACTTTCAAAACCTCCCGGGAATGGGAAAGCCGCTGCCGAAAGATGACGCGGCACACTTGCCGGAATCGCTGCGCATGGGCTACCGTATTATGAAAAATGCGGGAATGGCTGAGGACGAGGGCGCGCTCAAAAAAGAGCTTATGACCATCGACCATTTAATCGAAAAGTGCTATGACGAAAAAGAACGGGAGCAATTAATCAGAACAAAATCTGAAAAGCAATTGCTGCTTGATAAGCTTGTTGACAAAAAAGACATGTTTTCAAAGCCAGCATCCGCTTTTTATAAGAATAAAGTATATGACCGGCTTGGACGAAACAGACCCTCTTCCAGCTGATTTGTCTTGTCTCCAGGATGGCGATTGAGAGAAGCCATCCTTTTTATATTCCAAGTTCTATGTCTAAAGGTTTATGTTTTTCCATCTATGGGAAATGACTCATAAACGAAAAAAGGGTGATGGGATGGAACGACTATTAGAGTGGATAGAGCATATATCTGATTGGCTGTGGGGGCCGCCGCTAATCATTCTGCTGACGGGGACGGGGTTGTATTTCACGATTTTGCTGAAAGGTTTTCAATTTCGCTATCCTTTATACATTTTCAAACAGACAATCGCCAGTGTAGGAAAAAAGCCGAAGGGAGAGGGGACGGTCACACCGCTCCAGGCATTGACCTCGGCCCTCAGTTCAACGATCGGTGCGGCGAACATTGTCGGTGTGCCTGCCGCTATTATGTTTGGAGGGCCCGGAGCGGTTTTTTGGATGTGGCTTATTGCCTTATTTGCCATGGCGATTAAGTTTTCTGAGAGTGTTCTTGCTGTTCATTACAGGGAAAAAAATGAGCAGGGTGAATTCGTCGGGGGACCGATGTATTACATAACAAAAGGGCTGCGCATGAAATGGCTCGGCGTATTCTTCTCTGTTGCGCTGATTGTGGAGCTGATCCCGAGTATTATGGTTCAGGGAAATTCGGTTTCAGTCTCGCTTGCCGAGACGTTTTCTTTCAATAAAATATACGCAGGAATCGGCATAGCGTTTTTGATCGGGTTAGTGGTGATCGGAGGAGTAAAGCGGATCGGAAAAGTAACAGAGTTTGTCGTGCCTCTTATGGCAGGGGCATACGCGGGAGCCGGTCTCCTGATTGTTCTCATGAATCTATCATCAGTGCCGGCGTTTTTCTCTCTTATCTTTTCAAATGCGTTTACTTCTTCTTCAGCAGTTGGAGGATTCGCTGGTGCTGCTCTGGCTGAAACCGTTCGCTGGGGATTTGCCCGCGGGCTGTATTCTAATGAAGCCGGAATGGGCACAGCCCCGATTGCACACGCGGCAGCTATGACTGATCACCCTGTGCGGCAAGGGTTTTGGTCTGTGATCGGCATTGTCATTGACACCTTGATCATCTGTACGACTACCGCTTTTATCGTCCTTGCATCCGGTGTATGGACAGGGAAGAACGCCTCAAATGACCCGGCAGCACTGACAACGGCCGCATTTCAGCACTATTTTGGTTCTGGAGGAGGGTATTTCGTCTCAGTTTCTCTCGTTTTCTTTGTTGTATCAACCATCATGGTTGTCATTTTCTACGGCGTAAAGCAAGCTGAATTTCTGTTCGGGCGGCTGGCAGGACATGTGATTAAATTCGTTTATTTAGCGGCTATTATCATAGGTGCCGCAGGCGGAGCAAAAGCCATTTGGGGCGTATTGGACTTAGCATTGGTTTTTATTGTTGTCCCGAATGTGATTGCGCTCTTGTTATTGAGCAGAAAGGTAAAAGCGCTGTACACCGAATTCTTTACATCTGAACAGTACTACCTGAAAGATATAAGAAAAACGAAACAGAAGCCTGTTTATCCAACAAAAGAAGCTAAAAATTCCTAGTGTTTTGCTTTTGCGCCGAACAATGCTTTGCTTTTCACGATCAATAAATGAAAAGGCAGCAAAAGAGAAATCACTGTATTAATGTGCATACGACTGAGAACATGCCGGTTAGTGTATACATGGCTTTCAGGTCGATTTTTGAGTGTAAGAACGAAAGGGCCGTACACCACAATATAAAGCGAACCGGCGATCTTCACCGTAATGACCGGAATCCAAAAGGCCGCGCTGATCATGTCTGAACGATCTAAGATCACCATGGGGCAGACACAATTTTCGCTTCAGTAGCTGTCCCAATAACAAAAGCGCCGAGAATGCTGACCGTCTGGCCAACGGTTTTCGGCAGGCGCACTCCCTCTTCACGGAGAGCCTCAGCTTGATGGAAAGAAATCGCTAGCGGGCAGACGCCGCGCTGAACATTATCCCTTGAGGCTTTCGGTGAAGCCCTCTCTTGATCCTCTGATGGTCGATTCTGTTATAAACTCTTCAATGTTTCTTCATAAACAATAAATCCGCACAGCCCATTTCCAAAGTCAAATTGTCTAAATACGATGTCTTTCCTTCAAATCGGGAGAGTTCGGTCTGTCCTGATTGTCTTCAAGCTCTTTGATGAGCTGAAGCGCTTTGTCGCGTTTATTCATAGAAGCTTACCCTGCTTTTTATGTCTTATTCAATAAGGGTTTGTGACTTTTAGGGTAACCTTGTCTGTTTCATATATTCCGAACTAGGATGAAAGCGCTATAAAAAATGGTTGACTACATGTATATACAGGAATACAATATAATCATAAGTTGTATATACAAGTTATAAAAACGGATACGGAGGGGTTGGCATGGGGGAACTGAACAAATCGGCACTTCAGATTGTCGAAGCAGTCGGCGGTGCTGAAAATATTGCAGCGGCAACTCATTGTGTTACACGTTTGCGTTTTGCATTAATAGATGAAAGCAAGGTTGACCAACAGGCGCTTGATCAAATTGATGTGGTAAAGGGCTCATTCTCGACAAACGGACAGTTTCAGGTCGTCATCGGCCAGGGAACGGTCAACAAAGTATATGCTGAACTGGTCAAGGAAACGGGGATTGGCGAGTCAACTAAGGATGATGTGAAGAAGGCTTCAGAAAAAAATATGAATCCTTTGCAGCGTGCTGTGAAAACGCTTGCAGATATCTTCATTCCAATATTGCCTGCAATTGTCACGGCGGGTCTTTTAATGGGGATCAATAACATTTTAACGGCGGAAGGCATTTTCTTCAGCACAAAATCGATTGTGCAGGTCTATCCGCAGTGGGCAGATCTTGCTAATATGATTAACCTGATTGCAGGCACGGCCTTTACGTTCCTGCCTGCGTTAATCGGATGGTCTGCCGTCAAACGGTTCGGCGGCAATCCGCTTCTTGGCATTGTGCTCGGGGTTATGCTCGTGCATCCTGATTTGCTAAATGCGTGGGGATATGGCGCCGCAGAACAAAGCGGAAAGATCCCGGTATGGAATTTATTCGGCCTAGAGGTGCAGAAAGTCGGCTATCAGGGCCAGGTGCTCCCCATTTTGCTTGCTTCTTATATGCTGGCGAAGATTGAGATGTTTTTAACAAAACGCACACCTGAGGGCATACAGCTTCTCGTTGTCGCGCCGATTACGCTTCTCGTAACTGGGTTTGCCTCTTTTATTTTGATCGGCCCGGTTACATTTGCGATCGGGAATGTGCTGACTTCAGGGCTTATCTCGGTGTTCGGTTCTTTTGCCGCACTTGGCGGTTTGTTATATGGCGGCTTCTACTCAGCGCTCGTGATTACCGGTATGCATCACACGTTTCTTGCCGTTGACCTGCAGCTCATCGGATCAAAGCTCGGCGGCACCTTTTTATGGCCGATGCTGGCGCTTTCTAATATCGCCCAAGGTTCGGCCGCGCTGGCCATGATGTTTATCGTGAAGGATGAGAAACAAAAAGGCCTCTCCCTCACGTCAGGGATTTCTGCTTATCTTGGCATTACAGAGCCTGCCATCTTCGGGGTGAATCTGCGATACAGATTCCCATTTATCATCGCAATGGTCAGCTCTGGGCTGGCCGGAATGTATATTTCTTCTCAAGGTGTGCTGGCCAGCTCCGTCGGTGTGGGCGGCGTGCCGGGGATTTTCTCAATCATGAGCCAGTACTGGGGCGCGTTTGCTATCGGGATGGCCATTGTATTGATCGTACCGTTTGCCGGAACATACGCGTATGCAAGATTCAAACATAAATAACCAATGGGGAGCGGGACGTGTTTAGCGTTCCCTTTTCCCGTTTATCATTTAAAAATCGGTGGTGGAAACAGATGAAAACAGAACAAACGCCATGGTGGAAAAAAGCTGTGGTCTATCAAATTTATCCGAAAAGCTTTAACGATACGACAGGAAACGGTGTAGGTGACCTGAACGGCATCATCGAAAAGCTCGATTACTTAAAAACACTTCAGGTGGATGTGCTTTGGCTGACGCCGATTTATGATTCTCCGCAGCAGGATAATGGGTATGATATTCGTGATTATTACTCGATTTATCCTGAATATGGAACGATGGAGGATTTTGAAAGGTTACTATTCGAAGCGCATAAAAGAGACTTGAAAGTCGTCATGGACCTTGTCGTCAATCATACGTCAACAGAGCACAAATGGTTTCGCGAGGCGATTTCTTCAATCGACAGCCCATACCGTGATTTTTATATATGGAAAAGCCCGCGGGAAAACGGTTCTCACCCGACGAACTGGGAATCGAAATTCGGCGGCCCGGCATGGGAGCTTGATGAAGCATCGGGACAATACTATTTGCATCTGTTTGATGTGACGCAGGCTGATTTGAATTGGGAAAATGAAGAGGTCAGAAAGCATGTCTATGACATGATGCATTTTTGGTTTGAAAAGGGGATAGACGGCTTCAGGCTTGATGTCATCAACCTGATTTCTAAAGACCAGCGCTTTCCGGATGCGCAAGCCGGAGAAGACGGCCGTGCCTATTACACTGACGGGCCGCGGGTGCACGAATATCTGCATGAAATGAACGAAAAGGTGTTTTCACATTATGACAGCATGACGGTCGGTGAGATGTCTTCAACGACGGTAGACCATTGCATCCGATACACGAATCCTGCCAATAAGGAACTAGACATGACGTTCAGCTTCCATCATCTCAAGGTTGACTATCCAAACGGCGAAAAATGGGCCTTGGCGCCGTTTGACTTTTTAAAGCTGAAGGAGATCCTATCCGATTGGCAAACGGGGATGCACGCAGGAGGGGGATGGAACGCTCTGTTCTGGTGCAATCATGATCAGCCGCGCGTTGTATCAAGATATGGAGATGATGGCCCGTATAGGGTGAAATCGGCGAAAATGCTTGCTACGGCCATTCATATGATGCAGGGCACGCCTTATATTTATCAGGGTGAGGAGCTAGGGATGACGAATCCGAAGTTTACTGACATCAGCTCCTATCGGGATGTTGAATCGCTGAACATGTATCACGCCTTGAAGGACAAAGGAATGGCTGATCAAGAGATCACAGCGATTTTACAGGCGAAATCCCGTGACAATTCCAGAACCCCCGTTCAGTGGGATGCTACGGAGAATGGCGGTTTTACAACGGGCACACCATGGATACCGGTTGCAGGCAACTATCGGGAAATCAATGCTGAAGCGGCGCTGAGGGATCAAAATTCGGTGTTTTACCATTATCAAAAATTAATTCAGATTCGCAAAATGTATGACATCGTGACAGAGGGGACGTATGAGTTAATCGCAAAGGATGACCCGAGCATTTTTGCGTATCTCAGACACGGCCGCAATGAAAAGCTGCTCGTGATCAATAATTTTTACGGGACAGAGGCGGCCTTTACACTGCCGGACTCTTTAGCGCCTGACGAATGGAAGGCAGAGGTGCTGTTGACGAACGATGAAGCAAGGGAAGGGCTTCAGAACATGACGCTCCGTCCGTATGAGTCCATTGTTTATCGTTTAACGAAACCGTGTTAAACTAAGCTGGGTGGTCCATAATGAAGGTGAATAAATTCATCACAATTTATAAAGACATCGCGCAGCAAATCGAAGCCGGCCGATGGAAAGCGGAGGAGATTCTTCCGTCAGAACATGAGTTGACCGCACAGTATGATACATCAAGAGAAACGGTCCGAAAGGCGCTTCATATGCTCGCGCAAAACGGCTATATTCAGAAAATCAGAGGGAAGGGCTCTATCATTCTCAACCGTGAAAAAATGCAGTTTCCCGTTTCGGGTCTTGTCAGCTTCAAGGAGCTCGCGCAAACGCTTGGCAAAGAAACGAAAACAACTGTACACAAATTCGGGTTGGAGCCTCCGTCAGAGCTGATCCAGAAACAGCTCCGGGCCAATTCGGATGACGACATCTGGGAAGTGATCAGGTCTAGAAAGATTGACGGGGAACATGTGATTTTGGACAAGGATTACTTTTTCAGAAAGCATGTCCCGCACCTGACGAAAGAAATTTGTGAAAACTCCATATATGAATATATAGAAGGAGAACTCGGTCTTTCGATCAGTTACGCCCAAAAAGAAATTGTCGCCGAGCCGTGTACGGACGAGGACAGAGAGCTGCTCGATTTACGCGGCTATGACCATATGGTCGTGGTGAGAAACTACGTCTTTTTGGAGGATACCAGTTTGTTTCAATATACGGAAAGCAGACACCGTCTCGACAAATTCCGGTTTGTCGATTTTGCGCGGCGGGGAAAGTGAAAGAGGCGCCTGCCTGCGGCAGTGCGCTTTTTTGTTTGGTATCAAAATTGATACTATCCAACAAAAATGTGCGTACTTTTACTTTTTATCATAATGGCTACAATAGAGATGAGAGTAACCTAAAGGAGAGGTGTTTAACATGGCAGATCTAAAGAAACAAATTTTGGATGCATACCATTTCAGACATGCGACAAAGGAATTTGATCCGAATAAAAAAGTGTCAGACAGCGATTTTGAATTTATTTTAGAAACAGGAAGACTGTCTCCAAGCTCACTCGGCCTTGAGCCTTGGAAATTTGTCGTCGTCCAAAATCCGGAATTCCGCGAGAAGCTTCGCGAATACACATGGGGCGCGCAAAAGCAGCTGCCGACCGCAAGCCATTTCGTCCTGATTCTCGCACGTACAGCGAAGGATATGAAATATAATGCGGACTACATCAAACGTCATTTAAAAGAAGTAAAACAAATGCCTCAAGACGTGTACGAAGGCTATCTAAGCAAAACAGAAGAATTCCAGAAAAACGATTTGCATTTGCTTGAAAGTGACAGAACATTGTTTGACTGGGCATCAAAACAAACCTATATCGCGCTTGGCAACATGATGACTGCCGCTGCGCAAATTGGTGTTGATTCCTGCCCGATCGAAGGTTTCCAGTATGATCACATTCACCGCATTCTTGAAGAAGAAGGGCTTCTGGAAAACGGAAGCTTTGATATTTCTGTGATGGTGGCATTCGGCTACCGAGTGAGAGACCCTCGTCCGAAAACAAGATCTGCTGTTGAAGATGTTGTGAAGTGGGTTTAAATAAAGAAAGCTGCTCGCATAGCGAGCAGCTCTTTTTTTATGCCTGATTCGCTCTATTCTGTTTTCTCCTCTGATGTAAGTACAATGCCGTGCCGAGTGCACTGATCAGAAATCCGGCCAACAGGATCGAGTACATGGATGTGGCTGTGTCCGGAAGCAGGCCGCCAGCCGGGCCGTCTGTTCCTGACCCGCCCGAACCGTTAGTCGGTTGAGTGCCAGGAGGCGTATCATTTCCTCCGTTCCCGTCAGTCGGCTGTTTTCCGCCTGGTTTGTCGGAGCCGCCGCCATGATTGCCGTCATCCCTGCCTGTCGGTTGATCTGACGGGAATGCCGGCGGTTTGTTGTTCTCTCCGGAATTTAAGATCGTGTATTCGCTGAAGTGGTTTGTATATCCTGTCACCATATCATCGTCAACTGATCCGTGATCTGTCTTTGTGAAAGCTTTCTTTTTCCTGTCGACGTGATAAATGGCAGGGTTATGGGCTTCTTCAATATCAAACATGCGAAGAGAAAGCTGAACGGGCTCCTTGAATGATTTTATCTCTTTTCCTTTTTGCTTTACTGTAAAGTCATATACATCTGCCAATGACACATCCAACTCTCCCGTCGACTTGATTCCGATTGCAGTGTCTGCGGTTTTAAGGTTCGCCATTGGCATCTTCATGCTGTACCAGTAGTTGAACACCGTCAATGAAGGATCTGACTCTCTTTCTTTCAAAAGTTGGACCTGATCTTTCTTCACTTTAAGATTGATAGGCTTCTCTTGTGATCCTTCATGTGTTCCGTAATAGACAAGCGGCGTGTTGGCATTTTTAGCGTAAATCGCAAATTTGTCTTCATCAAGTGTCCAGCTGCCATCCTTCTGCTTTGTCGGCAGGAATACTTCTTTGATCCGTCCTTCAATTTTAGGAGATACCTTGTTTCCTAGTTTTTTCAGCTGTTCGGTGAAAATCTCATAATCAACGTAGCCAAGGTCTTCACCATGGGAGGCTTGTGTAAAGACAGAATATCCGTCTCCTCCGGCGCCGACAAAATTATTTGTTGCCACGCGGTAGGTATCATTCGTATTTATAGCAACTTTGTCTCCGTTAGGCAATTCAATTTTCACGTCTAACACACGGTGTCCAGGTTCATTGTTTAATGTAAAGGTATATTCGATTCCGGCTACCTGAGGGAAAGCGCCGCCGCCGTTTTCCACATTGCTTAGGCCTTGTTCAAGGGCTTCTTTAATTTGTTTTCCGGTTAAATCGGCCACGTAAAGCGTATTGCCGAACGGCATCACGTTGAGCACCTCGCCGAGTGTGATATCCCCTTTGTCAATGCCGGCTCTGATGCCGCCGCCATTTGTTATCGCTATTCTGGCGCCGGCTGCTTCTTTCGCTTTTGCAAGCATACCGTCCGCGATGAAGTTTCCGAGATTCGTTTCTTTCGTACGCACATGCTCACGCTGGCCGTCAAGCGCCACATCCGTATAACCGACTTTTTCATTTTTGACGTCTTCTAATTCACTTTTGAACTGGTCGAGCTCTTGTTTTGCTTCTGCGTTTTCTCTTGTATGTTCATCAATTGGCAGCACACTCAGATTTGATTTGTCTGTTTGCACAACGCCGTTTTCATCAAACGCGACATCAACGCGCCCTAAGAATTGGCCGTATTCTTTTGCCTGTGCCACGATCGTCGGTTCTTCGTTGTCCACGACCTCCATTTTGTCTACGAGGGTGTGAGTGTGTCCGCCGATGATCAAGTCAATGCCTTTTACTTTTTTGGCGAGCTCAAGGTCTCGGTTATGCCCGATATGGGTTAATGCAATAATTTTATTTACTTTTTCTTCTTCCTGAATCGCTTTGACGGTGTTTTGTGCTGTTTCAAAGGCATCATTAAATACGATGCTTTTGCCCGGACTTGAGGTGGTGGCCGTATCTTCCGTTGTCAGTCCGAATACGGCGACTTTCTCCCCGTCAACGTCTAACAGAATGTAAGGGTGGATGCCGGCTTCTTTCTTTTCACCTGCCGTAAAGGTTTGCGGCTTTTTGACAAATGATTTCAGTTTGGGCTCATTTGACACATCTACGTTTGCGCTGACAATCGGAAATTCCGGCGCTTCAAAGTGATAGCGGTTCGCTGGATCAACGGTCGCGCTGTTTCCGCTTAGAAAATCAGAAAGCACTGTCGGGCCTTTGTCAAATTCATGGTTTCCGAAGGTCATGGCGTCATAGCCCATCATATTCATCATTTTCAAATCGGCCAAACCGTTCCATTTTGTGAAATACAGATCACCGGAAAACACATCTCCCGCATCAAGGAGAATGTTGTGGTTTGTTTCGCTGCGCACTTCGTTAATTTTCGTCATTCGTCTCGCTGCATTATCGAGATGGGCGTGCGTGTCATTCGTGTGCATGACAGTTAGATCCCACAGCCCGTCTTTAGGAGGATCTGGATTTGAATCATCATCGAATTGCAGCTTATACACACCATAGCCTTCATTCGCAGACTTGCCTACATAAGCGACGTCGTCTGCTTTATCGGCAAATGGCTTGGCCAAAAGTGAGGATTCAAACGTCATATTCGTACCGGAAACAGGCGCGATTGACCAGTTGTTGTCTGCTTTTGGATTGACTGTTTTTTGTTCAATAATGTAATCCATCAGCACCTGCCTGTTTTCAACAGCAGAGCCGTGGACAATTTTATCGCTCGTCAGATGAGGGAACCCGCCGCCTCCGGACGCACGATAATTATTGGTGACCACGAGAAATTCCTGGCTTGGGCTGATCGGCTTGCCTTCATAGGAAAGATTGATGATCCGGGATGAATCCGCATGAACCACTTTTCCGTTCTCATTGTATTTAGCCGGTTTTGTCACATCGACTTGATATGTGACGCCGTCAATCACATCAAAATTATAGGAGCGGAAATTCTCGTTCAGCAAGGCCTGATCGCCGCCTTTAGCCGGATCAATTTGATTGAATTGGCCTGCTGACATCTCCAGCCAGTCCTTCACTTCGCTGCCTGTCAGCTTGACGATTTGGACAGTATTATCATAAAGATACAAGTCACCGACATTTTTAATCGCAAGATCTCCGGCCGGAATGTTTGTGTAGTAATTGGCTCCGTTTCTGCCGCCTGCTTTAAACGGCGCTCCGGCGGATAAAATCGGCAGGTCCTTGTACTCGGTATCCTTCATTTCTTTTTCGGCGTACCATTTTTGCGCATCAGTAACGATTTGAATGGAAGGATCATCTTTGACCTGGGCAAAGAAGCTGTTAATATCGGCTTCGGTTTTGCCGACTGGCTTTCGAACATACTCCAGTGTGTTTTGGTGTGTTTGCTGTATGGTGTTTGTAACGGTTTCGTTTCTGGATGTGACGGTGCCGGCAATAGATTCAATACTGCCTTTGGAATCTGCAACCTTCCATGAGCCGTCCGCCTTTTCAAGTTTGAGGTCAATCACGCCTAAGTATTTGCCCCAGCTGCTTGGCATGACGACAGGAATGCCGTTAATCGTTCCTTTTTCCACATCGAATTGAGCAGCACCTGCATACTCCGCGGAAGGAAAGAGCCCGTGCTGATGGCCCGAGATAATCGCATCAATGCCTTTCGTTTTAGTGGCAAGGTCAAACACGGCGTTTTCTGCGCCTGATGATTGCGCCTGCTTTTCAATGCCGGTGTGGGCGAGAGCAATAATGACATCTGCGCCTTCTGCCTTCATTTTCGGGATTGTTTCATTGGCGGATTCTACGATATCCTGCACCTGAACCTGCCCCTCAAGATTCTTTTTGTCCCATGTCATGATTTGCGGGGGGACAAAGCCTATGTAGCCGACTTTTACTTTCTGTTTATTGCCGTTTCCGTCAGTGACCGTTTTCTCTTTTATCACATACGGCGTATAACGGTTTTCGCCGCTAGTTGTTTTGACGTTGGCATTGACAATCGGGAAATCGGCTCCTTTGATTGTGCCGTCGAGAAAGTCAAGTCCGTAGTTGAATTCGTGATTGCCAAGCGTCCCGGCGTCGTATTTCAACGCATTCATGACGCTGATAATCGGATGGGTTTTCGCGCCGGAGATAATGTCGTCTTTTTGATATTTCACCGCGTATTCACCCAGCGGATTCCCTTGAATCAAGTCGCCGTTATCGACAAGCAGAGTGTTAGGGTTTTGCTCGCGGTGCTTTTGGATCAGCTGCGCCGTTCTCGCCAGCCCGAAATCCGTCGTTTCTTTGTCGCTGTAGTAATCATAATCCATCATATTGGCATGAATATCAGTCGTGGCCAAAATACTCAGATGCACCTGAGGAGCCGCGCTTTCTTCTGCATGAATGGGTGGTGTTGGGAGGATTAGGCTAAGTATCATAATTGGGGGCAAAAGAATACGGAGAATGTTTCCGACGTGTGTTCGTCTTTTCTGTATTCTCACCAGTTCTCCACCTTTCAACGAAATTTGTGTTACAGCTCCTATTGTAAGAATATTTTGTAACTATTTGTAGGTGTTTCTTTATGATTATTGTAAAAGGGAGAAAAATGAGTACTATGTAGCAGCTTCAAACGACAAATGCTGGGTATTTATGCTTATCGTTTGTCCATATTCGCAAAATGTTTATTTTAGTGTGGCTGGGGTAGAGTGTTTTATGTAGACATCTAAAGCGGGAGGTTATGAACCATGGGGAAAAAAATTGCAGTTGTTTTGACAGATTACTTTGAGGACAGCGAGTACACTGAGCCTGCGAAAGCTTTTAAAGAAGCGGGACATGAACTGACTGTCATCGAAACTGAAAAAGGAAAAACAGTAAAAGGCAAGCAGGGAAAAGCGGAAGTGACAGTTGACGCTTCCATTGACGACGTAAACCCTTCAGACTTTGATGCGCTCTTGATTCCTGGAGGATTTTCACCAGACCAGCTTCGCGCTGATGATCGTTTCGTCCAATTTACAAAAGCGTTTATGACTGACAAAAAACCGGTATTCGCCATTTGCCACGGCCCGCAGCTTTTAATCAATGCGAAAGCGCTCGACGGCCGAAAAGCAACAGGCTATACGTCCATTCGTGTTGACATGGAAAACGCCGGTGCCGACGTTGTGGACAAGGAAGTGGTTGTTTGCCAGGATCAACTGGTTACAAGCCGAACACCGGACGACATTCCGGCATTTAACCGCGAATCTTTGGCATTGCTTGAGAAATAAGATAAAAACGGACGCCCGCGGGCGTCCGTTTTTTTGTTGCTTAGGCTTGAGCGCCAGTCAGCTTCTTGTACCTGTAATACAAGAAAGCCGCTGCAGCCGTTCCGATGACCGCAATGCCGAAGTCGAACATGAAAATATGGGCGATGCCTCCCGCTTTTGCGATAAGGCCTGTTGCAATCGGAAGCAGAATCGATGCAAGGCTTGAAGCGGTCGCTACAATTCCGGTAACGGTTCCTTTTCGCTTCCAGAACAGCTCTGTCATTAACGTAATGGTCATTTGAAACACACCTGCAGTAGAAAAGCCTAAGAAAAAGGCAGTGATGTCCAGCACGACTGGGGTATGAACCGTCAGCATAACTGCGAGCGTACATAAAGTAATAATGGGATATAAGAGCGTTATGAAGACAGGTTTGACCCATCTGTTCAGCAAAACGGCTAATAATAAAACAGATGCCAGAGACCCTATACTATAATAGCTCAGCAATTGTACGGATGCTGATTCAGCTAACCCGGCTGCCTTTTGCGCGTAGCTCGGGAGCCAGATTTGAGAAACCGTAAATAAAGCCGTGGATGTAAAACCGATGATAATCAGTGCGGTGCCTTCTTTCTGAAAAACAGGTTCAGACAAGAAAACGGAAGATTCCTGTTGGCCGCTATCAGTTGGTTTCTTATGTTTTTTAGGAAACGAAAGCGTTGATAAATAAACAATATTCAGGAGATAGACCGCTGCCGGCAGATAAAAAGCAAATCCGTAAAACATGCTGTGGTCTGCTAAAAATGTGATCAACAGAGGCAAAAGTGCTGCCCCGACAGACATAAAGGCTTTGACCAAGACATTCGCCGAACCGGAAGCAGCCGGGAAGAGTTCGGTCAGGGCGGGATATGTTCCTGCGTCCATCGCTGAATTTGCAACTCCCGCTAATAAGGCGAACACAAACGCCAGCTCATAGCTCGGTGATAAAGGAATACCGACTAAAAAGACGGCCATAATTCCCGCAGAAGCGACAACAAGCGGCTTTCTGCCGATTCTATCAGATAAAACTCCGGAAATGCCGTATGTCAGCAGTTTGCCAAATCCGATAGCGGCAATGACATAACTGATGCCGGTCGGATCGGTATTCCATTGTTTTGTTAAAGAGGGCATATTGGATGCGAGAATGATATTGACCATCCCCAGAAAGAAGTAGTTGATATACATTCCGGATGCTGTTTTGATATGTGACGTTTTCATGCTTGTACTCCTTCACAACTTATTCGAACACTGTCATGAGTATCATGTTTGGCAGCCTGTTTCTTCGAATGCAAAAATTAAGCAGATATAAATGGCGCCTGTTAAGGAAAATTGGTTTTGAGGCAATGATAAAAAAGACTCGCCGAGTTTCCGGCCAGTCTCCATTATTTGCGAAGCGAGGCTAGTTCCTGAGCAATTGCCTGCATTTCACTTGGGCTGAATGATTCTTTTTTCATCACCATGCGGTGAAGGTACGTGAGGTCTTCGATCTTCTCATCACTGAAATCCTCCGCTTTGATCACGCCGACGTTCAGCATGTTCAGCTTTTGGGAAATCTCTTCAATCATTTGAGTTAATGTCTCTGTATTTGGGCTGGACAAATGATTCCATCCTTTCTTTGCGCAATATAGGTATGTTTTATTCTAACAGAATTCCTTCAGAAAAAAACCCTATTCTAAAAGCAGGCTGTTTATTCCAAAAAAGTGAAGACATCAGTTGAAAAGGAAATGAACATCCTACTAAGATATTCATGAAGGTTTCTTTTTAGAGAAATAGGGGCAAAGAATAGGGAGGTTGCACAACATGATAAGCGTGTTATTTGTTTGTTTAGGAAACATTTGCCGGTCTCCGATGGCGGAAGCGATTTTTCGGGACTTGGCAGCCAAAAAAGGATTAGCGGGGAAAATCAAGACGGACTCAGCCGGTATTGGCGGCTGGCACATCGGCAATCCCCCGCATGAGGGAACGCAGGAGATATTGCGAAGAGAAGGAATCAGCTTTGATGGCATGCTGGCGCGTCAAGTCAGCGAACAGGATCTGGCCGATTTTGATTACATCATTGCAATGGATGCAGAAAATATCGGAAGTCTCAGAAGCATGGCGGGATTTAAAAACCCCCCGCATATCAAAAGGCTTTTGGACTATGTTGAAGATTCAGATCTGGCCGATGTTCCCGATCCTTACTACACGGGGAATTTTGAAGAGGCTTGCCAATTAATCAAATCGGGCTGTGAGCATCTGCTTGCGTCGATTCAAAAAGAAAAACAATTGTGAGTGAAAGGAGAATTTGCATGAACAACGAACGTTTAATGCTGAAAGGGATATTTCTCGGAGCTGCGGCAGGCGCGGCGTTATCACTGCTCCATAAGCCGACAAGACAGGCGTGCGGCATGAGATGGCTGACATGCAAGCATAAACTTTCACTGTATAAAAGCAATCCGGAGCTGTTAAAAAACACTGTCATCACAAAAGTGGATGAGGCCAAAAAGCTCGCCCAAACGCTTTCAAAGGAAGTCGACTTTGTGAATCAGCAGGTGAAAGAGCTGAAGAAAACAACACCGCAAGTGATGGAACTTGTGCAAGAAACGAAAGAGCATTTTTCAAAAAAATGATTAAACATGCGAGGTGAGGCGACATGAGTTTTTTAAAAGAGCTTTTCAGCAGGTACACCCTTCACGAAGGACAAAGCAAATCAGCGGAGCTGGCGTATTTTTTTCTATTGTCACTGTTTCCGTTTTTGATTTTTATGCTGACGCTCACCGCGTATCTTCCGCTTTCTACCGATGATGTTTTAGGAGTCATAGAACAATATGCTCCCGCCAGTGCGATGTCTCTCGTTGAATCCATTACCCATCAAACCTTAAATAATCGAAATGGCGGTTTGCTGTCCTTCGGGATTATCGCCGCATTATGGTCTGCGTCTAATGGAATGAACGCGATCGTCCGGTCGTTAAACCACGCGTATGATGTGGAAGAAAACCGCTCTTTTATCATTGTTCGTCTAACCTCGATTTTTTTGACGATTGCCATGGTATTTACGATTTTAGTGGCTTTGCTTCTGCCGGTATTTGGCCGGGAGATTGGAAGGCTCGCTTCTGACTTTGTCGGGGCGTCGGATCTGTTTTTATCCGTCTGGGCCGCCATTCGCTGGGGTGTAAGCCCTCTTGTGCTTCTGATTGTTTTTTCCGCGCTGTATGTGATTGCACCGAACAAAAAGCTGTCTCTCCGGTTTGTCATGCCGGGTGCGGTCTTTGCGACCCTCGGCTGGATCATTGTCAGCACATTGTTTTCGTTTTACGTCAGCACGTTTGCGAACTATAGCGCCACTTACGGGAGCATCGGGGGAATCATCGTTCTGATGATTTGGTTTTACTTGAGCGGTATTTTAATTATCCTAGGCGGAGAAATCAACGCTCTTTTACATAAACGTAAAAAGCTTCCTGATGAAAACCCCTACCATTAGTGCATCCTATAAACGAACTTCGGTTCAAAAAGAAGTCGGGGGGATATCGTGATGACCAAGCATACGAAAAAAGGCGGAAGCCATAACAAACAAAACTCGAAAAGCAAATCGAGCCATAAAACAAGCGGAAGCGCCAACGGACAAAACGGCTACCATTAGCATCAAAGCCTCCTGACATCATGTCGGGAGGCTTTTTGATTAGGAAGATGAAGAATAGGTTTCAGCCGGTGACCAGCTTTTCGGTTTGCCCAGCACAAGGGCCAGCCATACAGCGCTAAGCGTAAGAGTAATGAAGTAGAACAAGTTTGCGCTTTCAAATGTCTGCATATACCAGCCGCCGGCAATTGGGCCGAGAATGCTGCCAAGACTGAATGTAATGCCGCAAAGCAGGTTTCCCGCCGGCAGGAGATGAGGCGGGAGAAGATCTGTCATATAGCTGATGCCAAGTGTAAAGGTTGATCCGACTGCCATTCCTGCAATAAAAAAGCAGCCGCCGATCACGTAAGGCAAAGGGAATACACCGGCGATGAAAAAGCAAAGAGCCCCAGTCAGTAAAATCACCAGCAGCACATTCCGCCTGCCGTATTTATCGCTGAGGATGCCGAGAGGAAACTGAAAGATAATGCTTCCAATCGCAAATGCGGGAAGGATGATCGCTACTGCGTCTACTGATATCCCCAAACGGAGCGCGTAAACGGGAAAGCTTCCGTTCAGCGCCGTCTCCAGAAACCCGTAGCCAAATGTAGGCATAAAGGCAACCCATCCAAACAGCATGGCCTGATAAAACCGCCTGAAACTATTGTCAGTTTTGGTTTCATGAGGACTGGTTTGCGGGTATGCATTTTGTAGAAAGAAAACAAAAAGCCACGCAAACAGACTGATGCAGCCGGACACGATAAAAGGAAGCGGCGGACTCAGCTTGACAAGTGGCACCATGAACGGACCCGCGGCAAATCCAAGGCCAAAGGAAAGCCCGTAAATAGACAGGTTTTTTCCGCGATTTTGTTTTGATGACATGGAGGTTACCCACGTTTGCGTAGAAAAGTGAAGCATATGGTCGCCGATTCCAATAAACAGGCGAAGCAGGAACCAGACCCAAACTGACTGAAGCCAAATAAATCCGAATAAGCTTAAAATGACAATGCTTCCGCCCATGACGATCAGCGGCTTGAATCCGAGTTTTCTAAGCGGCGCTTCCATAAACGGCGAAGCCAAAAGCACGCCGATATACAGTCCGGTCGCATGCAGGCCGTTGACAGCAGCGGATTCTCCATTTGTTTCAAAAATGATTGAAATGACAGGCAGCAGCATGCCTTGTGAAAACCCGGAAATGGAAACGAGCAAGACAAGGATAAAGAAATGAAATCGTGACATCGTGTCGTTCTCCTTATGTGGGATCTATGTTGATCGTACAACGTTTTCCAAAAGCAGGCAACCTGAAAAAAGCCTATATCACGCTAAACATTTGCCCTCGTGTAATCATGAAGGTTTTTGAGAAGAATAAAAATAAAACAAGTCATAAAAAAGGAGCCATTTCACCATGAATCGTATCTTTTTTATTTTAGTGGCGGCCGGTGTTCCGCTTTCTGTGATTGGCAGTTTGATGCATTGGCCTTCCGCGGTTCTTTTTGCCGTTTACTGCGTGACAATTATCGCGCTTGCAAGCTATATGGGAAGGGCGACAGAATCACTGTCCATTATTGCAGGACCGCGAATAGGCGGTTTGTTGAATGCAACCTTCGGGAATGCGGTTGAACTGATTATTTCCCTTTTTGCATTAAAGGAAGGCCTGACAGGAATCGTGCTTGCCTCTTTAACCGGTTCAGTGCTGGGAAACCTGCTGCTGGTCGCGGGCCTATCGTTTTTTGTCGGCGGTTTAAAGTATAAGCGCCAAGAGTTTAATATTCATGATGCGCGCCATAATTCGGGGCTTTTGATTTTTGCCGTCATTGTCGCCTTCGTGATTCCCGAAGTATTTTCTATTGGAATGGGAGACGCGAGCAAGCTCAATTTAAGCATTGGCATCAGCATTATCATGATTCTGTTATATGTCGCGGCGCTGTATTTTAAACTCGTCACGCACCGCGGAGTTTATCAGCCAAACAATGCCGCCCAGCATGAAGAGGAGGAACAGCCGGAATGGTCAGGGAAGATTGCGACGATTGTGTTGTTTGCGGCAACGATTGTCGTGGCATACATATCCGAAAACCTGGTCCACACATTCCACTCTGTGGCTGAGCAGTTCGGCTGGAGCGAGCTGTTTATCGGGGTCATCATTGTGGCGATTGTAGGAAATGCGGCGGAGCACGCGTCAGCGATTATTATGGCCTTCAAAAATAAAATGGACGTTGCGGTTGAAATCGCAGTCGGCTCTACGCTGCAGATCGCTATGTTTGTCGCACCGGTGCTCGTCATCTGTTCTATCTTTTTCCCGACAAGCATGCCGCTTGTCTTTACATTGCCGGAGCTCGTCGCGATGGTATCAGCGGTTCTCTTGATGATCGCTATTTCGAACGACGGGGATTCCAACTGGTTTGAAGGGGCAACACTGCTTGCCGCATATGTCATTATGGCGATCGGCTTTTTCCTTCTTTAACCTGAAAAAATGTTGGATAACAACAAAGCGGGATGAAAAGACTAAGGGAAAATGCCATAGAAAGAGTGATATGATGAAAAAGCTATTTCATTCCACACTTATCGTGTTGTTATTCTTTAGTTTTTTCGGCGTTCAGCCCATCCACGCGAAAAAGCAGTTTAAGGTTCCTAATTCTGTCGCAAGCATTTCAAAGGAAAACACGTATCCGAACGCTTCACAGGATCAGCCAATGCTTCAGCCGAGCAAGCTGGCAAAGGAATTGCTCGATCATTCTGAGGTGGAGATTGAAAACCCGCATCTCATCAAAATGCTGAATGAATCCAACATATCCGGCACACCGCTTGCGGTAGGGTACCGTGCGACAATATTTCTCGGGAAATGGGCGCTCGGCTATGAATCAAATGAAACGGTCGCAAACTGGGAATATAAAAAAATCAATACAAACCGTGCAGATAACCGCGGCGGGAAAGAAACGGCTGAAATGCATTATGCCCAGGAACAGCAGTACAAAGTGAAGGGCGGCCTGACAGCTAAAGTTCCGAATGCTGAAGATGTCAAAAGCATGATGATGCAAAAAGCGATGAAGAAAACGAACCTTCCGCTAGCATTTGAGACGGTCATCGGGGCTGGCACAAAACGGGATCAGATTTATAAAGTCGCTCCTAAAAAAATCGGTTATCTACATGCATATGCACCGGCTGTGAATGAAAAAGGAAAAGTGACTTACGGAGAAGTGTACTTAGTGCTGAAAGGAAATAAACGAAAACTCGTCGTGAAAAATGTCACGTCACAGGGAATCGGCGCATGGATTCCGGTTCAAGATCATGTCACGTTTGGCTTTCAGCTTTCCTCACTGATCAGATAAATAAAAAACTGATTCCGACTCGGAATCAGTTTTTTTGTTTATTGGGTTCTCTCAATTCGGACCGCTTCCTCAAGCATTTGCACATTGTTTTGGTACAGCTGGCGAACGAGTATTCGTCTTGCTGCAAGGCTGGCGCTGAAATAATCATCATCCTTCACCATGCCTTTCACCGTAAATTCGACGCCGCGATTGATTTTATTCAAAGCGGTGATGCCGTGGACTTGAAACGGTTCTGCCGGATTGCCGAATTCATCTCGCTTCAATGAATCACGAAGCTCTTCATTCAGCATGTCACATGCCTCTTCCAACACGCTGTACACGCGGTCTGGATCTTCTTTAAAGCTGATGAGAAAGGATTCGATAATCCGCATAAAATGGATATTATAGTTCTCTATCTGCCTGACCTCGCCGTTGCTGATGGTGAGCAGTTTGCCGCTCCATTCCCGGATTTGCAGCGAGCGAAGGCCGATCTCCTCCACTGTCCCGTTAAACAAGTTGTTGACGGTGACATAATCGCCTTTGTGCAGCTGGCGTTCATATATTAAGAAGACGCCGGCCAGCACATCTTTGATCAGAGATTGGGCGCCAAAACCGATCACGATACCTGCAACGCCCGCTCCGGCTAATATCTTGCCGAAATCATGCACAAATAAAGAAATAACGTAAAAGATAAATCCAATCGTCGCTGTATATTGGGTGACAGAACGGACAAGGCTTTCAATCGTTTTTTCCTTTTTTTCTTCAATAAAGTCCGTCCGTTTAAAAAACAGCTGTACCAGCCGGTTGATGATAAAAACACCAATCCAAAGGATAACGGCAACGAGGACAATATCGACGATTTTATTCCGGAAAATCTCTGTAAGTGTTTCTTCCATCCGCATCTAACTCCTGGCTTGACGTTTTGTGAAATCTGTATCCTGATAATAAGTGTTTTTGACAAGAACATTCGGTCCGAGGCACCGGACATTCGGGCAGTGGCAACTCAGTTCTTTTGCAAGCTTGGTCTCTCTCCATTTTTCATAGGCGGAAGGGAGGCTGTCCGTCTGAATATTGCCAAGCGGCGGAGTATCGCCGAAATCGGTCACGATAATGTTTCCGTCAAAAATGTTTACATTCAGGCGAGAACGGCCGTCAGGGTCATTTCGCACGGTAACGTTTTTTGCCGCGCGAAGCCGGCGAAGCAGCTTTTGGTCGTCTTTGTCCGGACTGCAGGCATAAAACGGCAGCGTTCCGAACAGCATCCACGTATTTTCATCACGAATATCCAGCAAGCGGTGAATGGCCTGTCTCATCTCTTTCAGGCTGAGGGATTCAAGAGCGCTTGCGAAATCGCTTGGATACATTGGGTGGACCTCATGACGCTGACATTTCATATCTTCTGTGATTTGGCGGTGAATATGCTCAATATGCGGAAGAGTTCGTTTGTTCAGCATCGTTTCCGCAGATACCATTACTCCGGCATCCACGAGCGTGCGGCTGTTTTCGATCATTTTTTCAAAATAGCGCGCGCGCTGTTCGAAGGTCGGTTTTCTGTCCATCATGGCAAAGCCGATTTCAGCAAAATCTTCAACTGTACCCCAGTTATGAGAAATATGTAGCACATCGAGATACGGAATGATCCATTCGTACCGCTCGATGTCGAGGGTCAGGTTTGAATTAATTTGCGTCCGCACACCCCGTTCATGGGCGTATTTCAATAAAGGAACGACATATTCTTTTACTGATTTCAACGATAGCATCGGCTCTCCGCCTGTAATGCTGATGGAGCGCAGGCGAGGGATTTCCTCCAGCCGTTTTAACAGAAGATCTATTGGCAGAGCATTCGGGTCTTTAGGCTGCAATGTATAGCCTACAGCACAATGCTCGCATCTCATATTGCAAAGTGTCGTCGTTGTGAATTCAACGTTTGTCAGCTGCATGTCTCCGTATTGGTCAACATCCATATAGGCTTCCCAAGGATCAAACTCAGGCGTAATCGGACGCAGCTTCGTGTTTTGTGTCATGACTATCTAACTCCTTTATAAATGGGCATACTAACGCTGCCAACAGTTAATTTTAGACCTGATTTGCCAAGATCGCAAGTAGCGCGGCGATTGAAAAACCGCAAAAAATGAGCTACCATAATAAAAAATGAATGGAGGAACAGCATGGGGAACGCCGTAAACAATAAAGACCAGCAGATTGATTATTTAAAGAACAGACTTGACATGTTTATGAACGTCATCGATTCATTAGACCCTGAAGCAACCGATCTTGAAGATATAGACAGGCTCATCAGCATGCTTGATGACCTGGAAGCCAAATACGAACGTTTTAAAAAAGATTGGGAATAAAACCGCGCGCCGGCGCGGTTTTTTCTATTGGCATAAAGCAACAGTATAAAACAAAGCTCCTATCTGTAAAATAAGAAAAAATGCAGAAGGAGCGCTGGCCATGAAGTGGATGTGTTCAATATGCTGCGCCGCCGTATTGCTTGCCGGAGGTGCAGCACAGGCGGAAGCGGTGCCGAATGAGCCGATTAATTGGGGCTTTAAACGAAGTGTCAATCATCAGCCGCCAGATGCCGGGAAGCAGCTGAACCGCTTAATTGAAAAATATGATGCGTTTTATTTAGGGAATACAAAGGAAAAAACGATTTACTTAACGTTTGATAACGGGTATGAAAATGGCTATACGCCAAAAGTGCTTGATGTCTTAAAAAAACATCGCGTAACAGGAACGTTTTTTGTCACTGGGCATTTCGTAAAGGACCAGCCTCAGCTGATTAAACGAATGTCAGATGAGGGCCATATTATCGGCAACCATTCCTTTCACCATCCGGATTTAACAACAAAAACAGCTGATCAGATTCAGGATGAGCTTGATTCAGTCAACGAAGAGGTTTATAAAATTACGGGAAAGCAGGACAACCTGTACTTGCGCCCGCCGCGCGGCGTGTTTAGTGAGTACGTACTGAAAGAAACGAAACGCCTCGGCTATCAAACCGTTTTCTGGTCGGTCGCTTTTGTTGATTGGAAAATCAATAACCAGAAGGGGAAGAAATATGCTTACGATCATATGATCAAGCAGGCGCACCCGGGAGCTATTTACCTGCTTCACACTGTATCAAGGGACAATGCTGAAGCACTGGATGATGCGATCACAGACCTGAAAAAACAAGGCTACACTTTTAAAAGCATTGATGATCTGATGTTTGAGAAAGAAATGAAGATGCCGTCCTTGTAATGAGAAAAGCCTCTCCTGAAACGGAGAGGCTTTTCTTTATTTTATACATTTAATCAGTGCGGCCCAATCCAGATCTCCGAAGCCTTGTTCAATCCCGCTTTCAAAATGGCTCTTGGCCAGCTCGGCAAGAGGAAGATTTGCAGAAACTTGTTTTGCGGCGGCGAGTGCCAGGTTGGTATCCTTCAGCCCTAATGACATTTTGAAACCGGCCGGCTCAAATTTCTGCTCGGCCATGATGGTTCCGTAATTTTGGTAGACAGGGGAGCCGAAAAGCGCGCTGGCAATTTCTAAAAATTGTTTTTGTTCTAAGCCGTACTTCTCCATCATTAAGAAAGATTCAGATAACGCCTCCAGCATAGACACGAGTAAGAAATTGATGCTGATTTTCGCTGCATTTGCTATCTTGCTTTCTTCGCCGACGTCAAATACCTGCTGGCTGAGGCTATTGAGCAGAGGCTTGGCGGTTTGCTTCGCTTCCGCCGGTCCTGCTGTTATGATGCGAAGCGCGGCTTTGGCTGCGGCATCCGGTCTGCCAAGGACGGGAGCGGCGAGAAAAGATTGTCCTTTCTCTGCATGAGCCGCTGCGAGCTTCTCTGAGAATTCAACACTGATCGTGCTCATCGAGATGTGAATGCCATTCTCTGCTAATCCTTCAAGCAGCCCGTCTTCTCCAAATGTCACGGCGCTGACAGAATCATCATCTGCAAGCATTGTCATGACAATATCAGCGGACTTTGCCGCCAGCCGCGGCGTATCAGCTGCCTGTGCGCCTGCTGTGACAAGTTCCTCCGTCTTTTGTTTCGTCCGGTTATATACAGTCAATTCGTAGCCTGCTTGAAGAACATTTCGGGCAATGGGCTGTCCCATATTGCCGAGTCCGATGACAGCAATTTTCAATCTGATCACTCCCTGAATATTTTTTCCATTATAAACAATATAAACAGAATATGCATAGCAATCGGCTTACAACAAAAAAGAACAGCTTCCTGCTGCCCTCATTTAAAAATATTGAACCATCCTTTATGTACAAACCAAATCAGCATCCCGATCACAAGCGCGCCCATCAGGCCAAGTACAGCAAAATATCCGTATTTCCAATGCAGCTCCGGCATGAAGTCGAAATTCATACCGTATACACCGGCAATAAAGGTGAGCGGGATGAAAATGGTCGACACGATCGTCAGTGTCATCATAATCGCATTCATCCGGTTTGAGTTTAGCGTCACGTAGCTGTCACGCAAGTCGGACGTCATGTCCCGGTTGGATTCCACAATTTCAGACAACTTTAACAAATGATCGTATATGTCACTGAAGTAGGCTTTCGTTTCCCGCTGCTCTTTCACATGGTCAAGACTTAAAATCCGATAGAGCAAATCACGCATCGGGATAATTGTCCGTCTTAAATGCAATAGATCTGTTCTGAGTTCAAACACCTCGTTCATCAGCGTTCCATACGTTTTGTGGGGGCGGCTTTCTTCAATTTCATTCAGCCGGTCCTCAATTTTATACACGAGGGGAAAATATTCATCGACAAGCTGATCCATGATCATATAAGAAATATGCCCAGGCCCTTTTTTCAATATGTCCGGTGAAGCATACAAACGCTCCCGGACTTTGGCGATACCGGGCGTTTCGTGTAAATGAAAGGTGACGATAAATTGTTCGCCCTGAAAAATATCGACTTCCTCCGTCTCAAGTGTTTCCTTATTCAGCGCATGAATCACGTAAAAACGATAGCCGTCATAATGGTCAAGCTTCGGCCGCTGCATGTGCTGGAAGCAATCCTCAATGGCAAGCGGATGAAAATGAAAAAAATCTCTCAATAACGCCGTTTCCGTATCCTCCGGGCCGTAAAAATCAACCCAGTACCATGCAATATCAGGCTGTTCCACTCGTTCAATCGGTATATTTTTCAGCAGCTGATGCTCTGTTGTGATTGCGGTAATGTTGATCATAAACAACCCTCCACCTGCCATTATATCATGCGGTCTTTATGAGAAAAGTATACGGTACTCTCTGCCTAATTCCAGTGGCATGTTATACTGAAAAAAAACGGAAAAAGGGTGGATCACATGTGGAAGGAAAAAGTATCTGTCACGCCGCCGTATCATTTTGACCGCGTATTGGACAGGCTGTCTTTAGACCCCCTCAATGCTGTCGATCGAGAGGCGAGAGAAGTCCGCGTGCCGATCAGAAATCTTGCGGGAGACGTTTGTATTGTAAAAGTACAGGCGTTAGGCCATGCTGACGAGCCTGAGTTTCTCGTTAGCGGGGAAACGGATCAGGATGAGATGATGAAGGAAATCAAGCGGATTTTTCAATGGGAACATCATTTGCAGCACGTTCTGGATCATTTTTCAAAAACGAGTCTGTCCGCCATTTTTGAAGAGCATGCCGGGACACCGCTTGTTCTGGACTACAGTGTGTACAACTGCATGATGAAATGCATCATCCACCAGCAGCTCAATCTGTCCTTCGCTTACACGCTAACAGAACGGTTTGTTCATGCATTTGGCGAGCAGAAGGATGGCGTGTGGTGCTATCCAAAGCCGGAAACAATTGCAAAACTCGATTATCAGGATCTGCGTGATCTGCAATTCAGTATGAGAAAAGCGGAATACACCATTGATACATCAAGGATGATCGCAGAAGGCACACTCAGCTTGTCAGAACTGACGCATATGGCGGATGAAGACATTATGAAAAAACTGATTAAAATCAGGGGCATCGGCCCGTGGACCGTGCAAAACGTCCTCATGTTCGGACTTGGCCGTCCCAATTTATTCCCGCTTGCCGATATCGGCCTCCAGAATGCCATCAAACGCCATTTTCAGCTGGACGATAAGCCGGCAAAGGATGTCATGCTGGCGATGAGCAAGGAGTGGGAGCCTTATTTAAGCTATGCGTCTTTATATTTGTGGAGGAGTATTGAATAATTCATCTGACAATGAAGGAAAACCTGCAAACGTGTTATACTAGTTAGATGTGAAAAAACATTTCACTTTCTGCCATCCGCAGAAAGCTTCATATAGAAACGGAGAGAAAAACGTGAACCAACAAAAGAAACAGGCGCCCGTCGAACTGAAGGTCGGACAAACCTTTCCGCTGACGATTAAGCGTCTCGGCATTAACGGAGAAGGTGTCGGCTATTTTAAGAAAAAAGTCGTCTTCGTGCCCGGCGCGCTTCCTGGTGAAGAGGTTGTTGTGCAGGCCACAAAGGTCCAGCCTAAGTTTTCGGAGGGCCGCATTAAGAAAATCCGCAAAGCGTCTGAGCACCGGGTGGCACCGCCTTGCCCCGTGTACGAACAATGTGGCGGCTGTCAGCTCCAGCACCTTGCATACAGTCAGCAGCTTCGGGAAAAACGCGACATCGTCATTCAGTCTCTTGAACGCCATACGAAGTTTAAAGTAGAGAACATGGAAATCAAAGAAACGATTGGCATGGACAATCCGTGGAATTACCGCAACAAAAGCCAATTCCAGATCGGGCGCTCGCAAAGCGGCAGCATCATCGCCGGCTTATACGGCCTTGATTCTCATGACATCGTGCCGATTAAAGATTGTATCGTTCAGCATCCGGCAACCAACAAAACAACAGGCATCGTCCGCCGCATTTTAGAGGACTTCAATGTGTCTGTTTATAATGAAAGAAAACGAAAAGGCGACGTTCGCACGATCGTGACGAGAGTCGGCTTTGAAACAGGCGAAGTGCAGGTCGTGCTTGTAACCGCAAAAGAAACGCTTCCGCACAAGGAAGAAATCGTCAAAGCGATTCAAAAGCGATTGCCAGAGGTCAAATCCATTATTCAGAATGTAAACGGGGAGAAAACCTCAGTGATTTTCGGTGAGAAAACGAAACCGCTCGCAGGAAAAACAGTGATTCAAGAGGTGCTCGGCGATGTAGCCTTTGAATTGAGCGCCCGCGCTTTCTTCCAGCTCAATCCCGAACAGACCGTCAAGCTGTATGACGAAGTGAAAAAAGCGGCGCAGCTGACCGGAAAAGAAAAAGTCGTAGATGCGTATTGCGGCGTCGGCACTATCGGCATGTGGGTGGCGGATGGAGCGAAGGAAGTCCGCGGCATGGACGTCATCAAGGAATCAATTGACGATGCCAAGAAAAATGCCAAAAAACACGGCATGGCAAATGCCACATACGTAACAGGAACAGCCGAGCACTGGCTCCCGAAATGGACGAAAGAAGGCTTCCGCCCGGACGTCGTCATCGTAGACCCGCCAAGAACCGGCTGTGACAGCACGTTCCTGGACACGATCAAAAAAGTCAAACCGAAACGCTTCGTCTACGTTTCCTGCAATCCATCCACGCTTGCGAAGGATTTGCAGACGCTGTCAAAGGACTATCGCGTGGACTATATTCAGCCTGTCGATATGTTCCCGCAGACGGCTCATGTGGAAGCAGTGGCGAGGCTTGTATTAAAATCGTCTCATTAAGTCCTAATCAGATCTGGATTTCGGTAGAATGAACATTGCCGATTTCCGGGTCTTTTTCATGTGCAGCCCTAGTTCTGACTGTCTTTCTCAATTCACTAGTGACTTACTTAGCGATCTCTATCTTCTTTATCTTTTTTTGATAAGAAAGTAGATAAACTTAAATTAATTACGTTCATATCAACGCCCATAAAAGTCTTGTGTATATCTTCATCATAATTTGATTCTTCAGCGTGAGAGCTTATAGGCTGACTGGATACAATTACAAATATGAAAACCATCGAAATTCTTCATTTTTTATACTCTATTTCCTTTATGCATTTTATTAAATAATAAGATTGTATATAATTTGTCCCCCTTCTAAAAAATAAAATATAAGCAAAACATTAAATATATATTTTTCTAATTAGCAGTAATTATCCCGAAAAAATTAGCTTAAGTATGATTGAATTACATGAGTAGAATAATGTAAAACAAAAGATGTATTTTCATAATTTGTAAAATCATATATTGACTTGCAGTTAGTATGTGTGAAATATTGTTTATAGAAATGTAAGGAAAGGTATGGCGTTAAATGGATAAAGTATACAAAAAACGACCGTTATATAAAAGAAGTTGGTTTCAAACGTTGTTGGCATTTTTAGTTTTGCAGCTTTATTTTAATGTTGTAGAATTAACGGGATGGGGTCCTAATTATAGAGAAATGAATGGGTTCCCAGCAAACATAGTTGAACTGGATTTCTTTCAAACATATCTTTCATTCTATGATAATCCATGGTTTAATATTATTACTGTTTTCTTGGGAGTTTTCACTATTATACAAATAATCACAGGGATAACAAAGGATATTTGAAATTAAAGCAATAATTTCTGATGCCTTATTAATGATGAAAGAAATGAACACTTTCTTATTAATCTTATGAGTGAAGACTGCGACACTTAGTCAGCAGTCTATTTTATTGGTTCTGGATCAGGATTACCGTCCTCACCCTCAAGCGGTAAGTTAAAGCTTTTTCATTCTCTCGAGTACTCAGATATGCCACCCCAACTCAATTTACTTAATCAGGTTATCTCTTGAAATTAGTTTTTCCACAAATGATATTGAGATACGGATATGGTGTAGCGTTAAATATCTTATCTTCAATAACAGTACAATTATTTTGCTTTTGTAATAGGGAGAACTCATATGATATTCTATTTAGGTTGGAATACTTTTTATCCAAAAAGTTCAAAAGTAAGGCCACTAAGAAAGATGAAGGTCAGCTGTAATATTAATAAACCACAATATAGATATAAAAAATAGGTGTAGATAATCATCACACTTTTTTCTCTTTCGAACCGATTATAAGGTTCAGGAGTTGAAGAACTATATGGGGATAATTATAGCGATACTCCATTACGTTAACCCAATTAAGGTGTTCTATCTTATCTATTCTATTTCAGTTTGCTGTTTCACTTTTGATCGTGTAAAAGTGAAATGTTCAACATTTCCTATAGTTTGATAAGAAATGCTTTCGCATGCTATAAGTGTAAAAAGAAGCATGGTCAGTTTTTAATTTTGGGATAAAGGTTTGACTGTATCCCATCATGAAAGGATTTGAATGTATGATAACAGATAATTTCTGGCGTGAATTACCACGGCCATTTTTTGTATTGGCACCAATGGAAGATGTGACAGATGTTGTTTTCCGGCATGTAGTAAGTGAAGCAGGCAGACCGGATGTGTTTTTTACAGAGTTCACAAACTCAGAGAGCTATTGCCACCCGGATGGGAAGGATAGCGTACGCGGCCGTTTGACTTTTACAGAGGATGAACAGCCAATGGTAGCACATATATGGGGAGATAAGCCTGAAAACTTTCGTAAAATGAGTATTGGCATGGCAGAGTTAGGATTTAAAGGTCTAGATATCAATATGGGCTGTCCTGTGCCTAATGTGACACAGAACGGTAAGGGAAGCGGTCTTATCCGCCGGCCGGAAGTTGCAGCAGAGTTAATACAAGCAGCAAAAGCAGGGGGATTGCCTGTAAGCGTAAAGACAAGACTTGGTTTCACGGATGTAGACGAATGGCGCGAATGGCTGACACACATTTTGAAGCAGGATATTGCCAATCTTTCTATTCATCTGCGTACAAGAGCAGAAATGAGCAAAGTGGATGCGCATTGGGAGCTCATCCCGGAGATTAAGAAACTTCGTGACGAGGTGGCACCAGATACACTGTTAACAATAAACGGGGATATTCCTGACCGTCAAACTGGCTTGAAACTTGCTGAACAATACGGCGTCGATGGAATTATGATAGGGCGCGGTATTTTTACAAATCCTTTCGCTTTTGAAAAGGAGCCGAAAGAGCATAGCAGCAAGGAATTGCTTGATCTTTTAAGACTGCATCTGGATCTTCATGATAAGTATTCAGCATTAGAAGCACGTCCGTACAAACCTCTTCCTCGCTTTTTCAAGATTTACCTTCGCGGGTTCCGAGGAGCAAGTGAATTAAGAAATCAATGCATGAACACAAAGTCAACAGATGAAGTGCGTGCATTGCTCGACGACTTTGAGAGAAAGTATCTTGATGGGATAGAGTAACAGCAGTGCTTGATTCAAAAAAGGCTAACAAAATAAAGGGATTTTCACACCATTCTTGACTAAAATAAACCTGGATGTTCGGTAAAATAAACAATTCCGATTTCCGGGTCTTTTTTGTACGCAGCTTTTTACTCAGCCTGTCTTTTCTCGCATGTATTGTTTAGTCATGCAGGAATAAGAAAATAATGGTACATTTAGTGGAGATATCTCATAAAGGGGGAGAGAAAAATGAAACGGCTATGCATCATCCCCTGCGGCAAGAAAAAAATCTGGGATGTCCAGCCTGATGCCGAGCCGGTAAGAGCGGCGGACGCTTATCTTAGCCCGTTTCATCAGGCGTGCGAGCGGTATGCGAAAGCATTTTTCGATGAGTGGGTGATTTTGTCGGCGAAGCACGGCTTTCTTCGCCCTGATGATATCGTATCGGAAAATTACGATGTCACTTTTGGCACCGGTCATCCGGAAATCATGACAGCGGAGGAGCTGGGCCGCCAATTTTACGAAAAGGGCTTTTCTGATATTGAAGAGCTAGTCATGCTTGGCGGGAAAAAATATCGAAACATTCTCAACGCCGTCATCGGAGAGCACCAGCATATCAGCTGGCCGCTGTCATCGTACAAAGGCATTGGCTATATGCTTCAAGCATTGAATCGGGCTGTTGAAGAAAAGCATGAACTGATTGATTTTCTTTCAAAAGCGGCTATTCAATCAAACGATGCAGAGGAACTAGGAAGTTAACATCATTTCCAAGGAAATAAATACGTCGATCATTGTCAAAGGCCGGGTGATGCCCGGTCTTTTTTTGTATGCTGTAAAACGAGACAAATGGATCAGTTTGAGACAAAACGAGACACCCGTCTCAAATTGTCTCCAGTGTAAAAATGAAAAGGCTGATTTGACGGGCTTCAAATACTGGCACACTTCTTGCTTTTATAATCGTGAACCCTAAATAGAAGGAGGCGCACAAAATGGAATTGTTAAAACGAGAAGGCTTGTCATTAACTGAGGAAAAAGCGCTGTGGATGTACCAAAAGATGCTGGAGATCAGGGGCTTTGAAGACAAAGTGCATGACCTGTTCGCCCAGGGAGTGCTTCCTGGATTCGTTCATTTATATGCCGGTGAGGAAGCCGTGGCTGTTGGGGTGTGCGCTCATTTACATGATGGCGACAGCATTACAAGCACACACAGGGGACATGGACATTGTATCGCCAAAGGCTGTGATCTGGATGGCATGATGGCGGAAATTTTCGGGAAAGCGACCGGATTGTGCAAAGGCAAGGGCGGTTCTATGCACATTGCGGATCTCGATAAAGGCATGTTAGGGGCAAATGGAATCGTCGGAGGCGGATTTACGCTCGCGTGCGGATCAGCGCTCACGGCTAAATATAAACAGACTAAAAATGTAAGCGTTTGCTTTTTTGGAGACGGGGCAAATAACCAAGGCACCTTCCACGAAGGGCTGAATCTAGCGGCTGTATGGAACCTTCCTGTCGTGTTTGTTGCTGAAAACAACGGCTATGGAGAAGCTACCCCATTTGAGTACGCATCAGCCTGTGATTCAATCGCCGATCGGGCGGCTGCTTATAACATGCCGGGGGTTACAGTTGACGGGAAAGATATTTTAGCAGTTTACCAGGCAGCCGAGGAAGCGATAGAAAGAGCAAGAAACGGCGGAGGCCCGTCTTTGATTGAATGTATGACCTACAGAAACTACGGCCATTTCGAAGGGGATGCCCAGACCTATAAAACGAAGGATGAAAGAGTTGAGCACCTTGAAGAAAAAGATGCCATTCAAGGCTTTAAAAACTACCTTTTAAAAGAAACAGATGCTAATAAGCTGTCAGACATTGAACAGCGTGTCAGCGAATCGATTGAAAAAGCCGTCTCGTTCAGCGAAGACAGCCCATATCCAAAAGATTCGGAGCTGCTGACAGATGTGTACGTGTCATATGAAAAAGGAGGAATGTAAGAGATGGCGAGAGTCATAAGCATGTCAGACGCGATCAATGAAGCAATGAAGCTTGCGATGAGAAGAGATGAAAATGTGCTTTTGATCGGTGAGGATGTTGCCGGCGGAGCGGCTGTTGATCATTTGCAGGATGATGAAGCATGGGGCGGTGTATTAGGAGTCACAAAGGGGCTCGTACAGGAATTCGGGCGCACAAGAGTGCTGGACACACCGATTTCTGAAGCGGGCTACATGGGTGCAGCTATGGCTGCGGCATCCACGGGGCTGAGACCGATTGCAGAATTAATGTTTAATGACTTTATCGGCACATGCTTTGACCAGGTGATCAACCAAGGGGCGAAATTCCGCTATATGTTCGGCGGTAAAGCGCAAGTGCCGATTACCGTCCGCACCACATACGGAGCGGGATTTCGGGCCGCTGCCCAGCATTCACAAGCGCTGTATGGCCTTTTCACGAGCATCCCGGGACTGAAGACGGTTGTTCCATCCAGCCCGTATGATGCCAAAGGTCTGCTGCTTGCAGCAATAGAAGACAATGATCCGGTGTTCTTCTTTGAAGACAAGACGTCCTACAACATGAAGGGCGAGGTGCCGGAAGATTATTATACAATTCCGCTCGGAAAGGCCGACATCAAACGTGAAGGCAATGATGTCACGCTATTTGCAGTCGGCAAGCAGGTCAATACCGCGCTTGAAGCAGCTGCACAGCTTTCAGAGAGAGGCATCGAAGCTGAGGTGCTTGATCCCCGCAGTCTGTCTCCTCTTGATGAGGATGCGATTTTCACATCGTTAGAAAAAACAAACCGGCTGATCATCATTGATGAAGCCAATCCGCGATGCAGCATTGCTACAGATATTGCAGCGATTGTCGCAGACAAAGGCTTTGATTTGCTTGATGCGCCGATTAAACGGATTACAGCACCGCATACACCAGTGCCTTTTTCACCGGTGCTTGAAGATCAATATTTGCCGACACCAGATAAAATTGTCAGCGTCACGCTTGAATTGCTTGGCGAGCCGGCAATGAACTAAAGGGGGGACACAAATGGCAGTAAAAGTAGTGATGCCAAAATTAGGAATGGCGATGAAACAAGGGGAAGTATCGATATGGAATAAAAAAGTAGGCGACCCGGTTGAAAAGGGAGAAAGCATTGCCAGCATTCAATCGGAGAAAATTGAAATGGAGATCGAGGCGCCTGAAAAAGGAACGCTGATCGACATCAAAGTGAAAGAGGGAGAAGAGGTTCCGCCCGGCACTGCAATCTGCTACATCGGAGACGCCAATGAGTCGGTGCAGGAAGAGGCAAGCAGGCCTGCTGCTGAAGACAGCGTGCCGCAAGCCGTACAGCCCGTCAAACAAGAAAACAAACCCGAAGCCTCCAAAAAAGATCGATTGAAAATATCTCCAGTTGCGAGAAAAATAGCGGAAAAAGCGGGGGTAGACCTGAAACAGCTGAAAGGCACCGGACCAGGCGGAAGAATCGTGAAGGATGACGTGACAAAGGCGCTGGCTGAACAGAAAAAAGCTCAGGCAAAACCTGTTTCTGATCAGAAAGCGCAGGAAACCCCGGTGACAGGCATGAGAAAAGTCATCGCTGCCCGAATGCAGGAAAGCTTGGCAAACAGCGCGCAGCTGACGATTACGATGAAGGCTGATATCACTAAGCTTGCCACTCTTCAAAAACAGCTTTCACCAGCTGCGGAAGAACGGTACGGCACAAAACTGACAATCACTCATTTTGTCTCAAGAGCCGCCGTTCTCGCACTGCAAGCTCACCCTGTGCTGAACAGCTTTTATCAAAATGAGCGCATCATCACACATCCTCATGTGCACCTTGGTATGGCTGTAGCCTTGGAAAATGGCTTAGTGGTGCCTGTCATCCGCCATGCTGAAAAGCAATCGCTGATTGAACTGGCTCAATCCATCTCAGAAAATGCCAAAAAAGCACGCGAGGGACGTGCGGGAAGCGACGAGCTGCAAGGCTCAACCTTCTCCATTACAAACCTTGGCGCTTTTGGAGTTGAGCATTTCACACCGATATTAAATCCGCCGGAAGCAGGCATTCTCGGTATCGGAGCAAGCTATGACACACCGGTGTACCAAGGGGAGGAGATCGTCAGAAGCACGATCCTGCCGCTCAGCCTGACATTTGATCACAGAGCGTGTGACGGCGCTCCAGCAGCTGCATTCCTGAAGGCGATTAAAACATATTTGGAAGAACCCGCGGCATTAATTTTATAGGAAAAGCAGGTGAAAACGACATGACACTAGCCATTATCGGCGGCGGACCTGCAGGCTATGCGGCTGCGGTCTCCGCGGCACAGCAGGGCAGAAACGTGCTGCTCATTGACAAAGGCAAGCTTGGGGGGACCTGCCTGAATGAAGGCTGCATCCCCACGAAGTCTTTGCTAGAAAGCGCAAACGTTCTTGATAAAATCAAGCATGCCGGCAGCTTTGGAATCGAACTCCCCGCAGGTGCGATATCAGTCGATTGGAGTAAAATGCAAAACCGAAAACAGCAGGTTGTCAGACAGCTTGTTCAAGGCGTTCAGTACCTAATGAAGAAAAATCAAATACAGGTTGTAAAGGGAACAGCCTCCTTTCTTTCTGAAAGAAAGCTTTTGATCGAAGGACAAAACGGAAAAGAAATCAGAGAGGCGGACCAAGTATTGATTGCCTCAGGATCAGAGCCAATCGAGCTGCCGTTCGCTCCTTTTGACGGCGAATGGATCATCGACAGCAAAGACGCGCTTTCTCTTTCCGAGATTCCGTCTTCACTTGTCATTGTCGGCGGCGGTGTCATCGGGTGTGAGTATGCAGGGCTGTTTGCCAGATTGGGATCGAAGGTGACCATCATTGAAACAGCGGGACAGCTGGTCCCAGCTGAAGATGAAGATATCGCCCGTCTCTTTCAAGAAAAGCTTGAGGAAGACGGTGTTGAAGTGCATATTTCATCCAGATTAGAGCGGGTGGATCAAACAGCGAAAACGGCTATATGGAAAAGCGGCCAGCGTGAGTTTAAAACAAAGGCCGATTATATACTGGTGGCGATCGGCAGAAAACCCCGTCTTGACGGATTACAGCTGGAGCAGGCGGGAGTTGATTTTTCTCCAAAAGGCATTCCGGTGAATGGGCACATGCAGACGAACGTGCCTCATATTTACGCGTGCGGAGATGCAATAGGAGGCATTCAGCTGGCACATGCCGCATTCCATGAGGGCATCATTGCTGCTTCTCATGCTTCTGGAAGGGATGTCAAAATCAATGAGAAACATGTGCCGCGCTGCATCTACACGTCCCCGGAAATCGCGTGTATCGGAATGACAGAACGACAGGCAAGAAGCGTATACGGGGATGTGAAGATTGGCGAATTTCCTTTCTCCGCAAACGGAAAGGCGCTCATTAAACAGCAAGCGGAAGGAAAGGTCAAAATCATAGCTGAACCGGAATTCGGCGAAATCGTAGGTGTTTCGATGATTGGTCCGGATGTAACCGAGCTTATCGGCCAGGCGGCAGCGATCATGAATGGTGAGATGACGGCTGATATGGCAGAGCATTTTATCGCCGCCCATCCGACTTTATCGGAAACATTGCACGAGGCGCTGCTAAGCACGATCGGGCTTGCAGTACATGCATAATAAGAGGAAAAGCAGGCGCATGGATATAAGGCGTCTGCTTTTTTTATTGTTGAAAGCGCTTTATTTTTCCCCTACAATAGATGAAAACGGCGTGTAAGGGAGGAGCGATCAAGGAAATGAATTCGGTCCCAAACGATTTGCAAACCTGGAAACGTTTTGTGAAAGACGGTGTGCTTGACGAAGCCCGAATAAGAAAACGGATCGCCGAGTCATGGCATCGCTGCAAAAAAGCTGAGGTCAATCCTTATTTAGAAAAAGGCCCGAGGGTTTTACAGCAAACGGAGCTGGATCAGCAGTCAAAAAAGCATTCATTCTTCCTGACGACCGCAAAGCCTTACCTCGAAAAACTGCTGCCTGCCATAAAAGAAATGGAAATGATGGCGCTGTTAATTGATTCAGATGGTGTTGTACTGGCATTGGACGGCCATCCCCGCGCGCTCTATGAAGCCAAACGCATCAATTTCGTCGAAGGGGCATGCTGGACAGAAACGGCTGTCGGAACAAATGCGATTGGCACGGCGCTCCACATCAGCGAGCCGGTTGCAATACAAGGATCAGAGCATTACTCTATCGCTTCCCATCTTTGGAACTGTTCAGCTGCTCCGATTCACCATGAGGATGGCAGCCTTGCGGGTGTAATTGACATATCATGCCCGGCGGCAGGCGCGCATCCTCATATGCTTGGTATTGCCACGGCGATTGCCTATGCCGCTGAACGGGAACTCGCAGCTAAAAGCCGTGAGAAAGAGCTGGAGCTGATCAGCCGTTTTGGGGAGAGAGCTGCATCCAGTGTGCCGATGGTGCTCTGTAATACCAAGCAGCACATCATCAGTGCGAGCATGCCGATTCGAACCTCAATGCCGGATTGGCAGGGCCGGCATCTGTACGAGTTGAAGGAACGGGGCTATTCAATCGAAAAAGCTGTCACTATAGGAGATGGCGGCACTTGTTTTTATCTATCGGAACAAAAGAAAAAGAAGGCGTTTCGATTCAATGGAGTGATCGGGCAAAGCGGCCGATCGCAAGCGATGCTGATGCACCTTGAACGAGCAGCTGCGACGGATGCAACGGTCTGTTTGTCGGGTGAAACGGGTACGGGGAAGGAGGTCGCGGCTCGCGCGCTTCATGAGAACAGTGAGAGACGGCACGGTCCGTTTGTTGCTGTCAATTGCGGAGCGATTCCGTCTGATTTGATTGAAAGCGAACTGTTCGGCTATGCGGAAGGCGCTTTTACGGGAGCGAAGCGAAATGGCTATAAAGGCGCCTTTCAAAAAGCGAATCAAGGCACCTTATTTTTAGATGAGATCGGAGAAATCTCCCACTCGATGCAGGTTGCGCTTTTACGCGTGCTTCAGGAACGCAAGATTACGCCAATCGGCGGGGCAAAAGAAATTCCGGTTGATATCAGAGTCATTGCCGCCACACATTGTGATTTACGCGAGCTTGCCGAAAGCGGAAAAATCAGAGAGGACTTGTTTTACCGCCTTCATGTCTATCCAATTGAACTTCCTCCATTGCGCGATCGCCCCGAGGATATTCCGGACCTCTTCGAGTACTACAAACAGAAGAATCATTGGCCAGGCGAACTTCCTTCTGATTTTTGTGAGGTGCTGAAGCATTGGAAGTGGCCGGGAAATATCCGTGAGCTATTTAATGTGTTTGAACGTCTTTCCATCAGATTTCCGGACGGCCGGCTTGGAGATGAGCCGCTTTCCGCTTTACTGGAAGCCGCTGGACTGCCGGTCAGCACTGCAGAAAAACAGCCCGCTGCTGCCGGCGTGGTCAAACTTCGTGAGCAAATCCAAAAGGATATGATGATCAAAGCGCTTGAATCCGCAAAAGGAAACGTCTCTCAAGCCGCCAAAATCAGCGGGATCCCGCGAAGCACTTTCTACAAACGCCTGAAAAAATTCAATTTGTCCGCTGAATCATAAAGCATACTTCCTTCAGGAAATGGAAACATTATGTATTGAAGGAGGGTGTTACGATGAATATACAAAGGGCGAAAGAAATTGTAGAATCTCCCGATATGAAAAAAGTAACGTACAACGGTGTTCCTATTTACATTCAGCACGTGAATGAAGAAAACGGAACAGCAAGAATTTATCCGCTTGACGAACCGCAAGATGAGCATGAAGTGCAGCTGACAAGCTTAAAAGAGGATTAAACAAAAATGGCCCGCTTCATAAGCAGGCCATTTTGTTTATCCGCGCGGCGCAAATAAGATGACGCAGACACCGATGAGACAAATGCATGCGCCGATCCAATCATACAGATCAGGTGTTTTCCGGTCAACAAGCCATCCCCACAGGACCGCAAGCACGATGAATACCCCGCCATAAGCGGCGTATACACGGCCGAAGGAAGGGAAGGACTGGAATGTCGGAAGAATGCCGTAGACAATCAAGATCAATGCTCCGGCGATCCCATAGCCGACTGGCTTTGCCTCTCTCAGCCATAGCCAAATCAGATATCCGCCGCCAATTTCAGCAAGCCCCGCCGCGAGAAATAAAAGAATGGTAACCAGCATTCATGAGCACTCCTCAAGTTGCTTTTCTCTTTCATTATAAAGGAGGAGAGCTGTTAAAGCTTTGGATGATTTTCAAATTCCTTTAAATACGCGCTGCGCTGAATCTCCGTAAATTGGCTGATCCAGTTGCTTTTCGCCTCTTCATTCAGATGAGGGAGGATATAGCGTTCCACCGCTTCAAAAAACAATGGATTCGCGATAATGTTCCAAGTAGGGATGCGAACGACTCTTCCGTCTGTTTTCTCGATGATAATATCTTCAAAAAAGATCCCTTTCAAGCTGTAATGATGCCGTCCCATATAAATCCGTTTTACCTCAGAAAACATCACGCTGCGCTTTCTAGAGAAAATCTCGCCATCAGGCCCTGTTTTTACGCTGAAAATGACATTTCCCCGGCTTGTGAACGCCGGAAAAGCCATAAAAAATGTGATCAATCCATAAACGATCGCCATTAATCCGCCGCCCAAATAAAGCAGGGCATATTTAGATTCAAATGTAAGAGCTTCAGACACCAGCCATACTCCTACAATAAAAGCGCCTCCTGTAGCGAGGAACAGCCATATTCTAAAAAACAGTCTGCTTTTGACCTTAATTACTTCATTGTTTTTCAATTGCTATTCTCCTTTATCGCTCTTTAGCAAAAAAGTATTCCTTTTATCACATCTTTATTTGCTGTTACGATAGAAAATTCATTTTGGGTAATGCCTGTTACCAGCCAAGTATGACGGCTGCCAGGCAGGACGAAAGCCATATCAGCCACTTCCGGCGAGTTGTCTTTGTCATAAACCAGCCGCATCAGCGTATCCATTTTTCCTTTTCGCAAAGCCAGATCATTTACAAAACGGGTCACGTCCTCTTGGTGATCATGCTTATCTAGAAATTCCTTCAGATATGCGGGAGTGTCTGAAGCGCCCTCCAGGAGCCATTCGAATTCAGTTGACGTCAGGGTGATCATTGATTCTTTATGATCTTCTGCATCTATTACATTTAAAAACTCGTATGTTTTAGAGAGTACTCCATTAGTTGAATCCATTTTTTTGATTCTATGTACCTGTTCATCAAACAGCAATTCATGAGAGTAAGTGCCAAACTTCGAAACATGGCAGGATATATTCTGTTCTTTGGCTTGTTCATCAAATTTGGATAGCTTCACTGTATAGTCCGCATCGTTTAACACGTGGATAAACGGACAGTATTCGTCCTTTAACCGATATTGATGATTCCGATATTCCGCCGCCTCCTTGGCTAAGAGTGAGCGGCACGCAGCTTCAAATAAGGAGCCGAGCTGTTCATCTTCTATTTCGGGAAAATAAGCTTGTTTTAAGGCCATTCCCTGTTCAAAAAACCCTTCGCTGTAAAAACAAAACAAGAGTTCTTCTATGCTAATTGTAAACTGCTTCATTGTTTATTCTCCTATCCAAATGAAAATTTCCCTTTAAGGAAATGGGTTGCGCCGTGTATAAGCGAATCCGCTGTTTTCTTTGCTTTTTCTATTCCTTTTTTCGCGCTGTCTATCCCTTTATGTATCGATTTATTCGCCGCATCTATGCCATCATTCACTGATTTGACGACTTTGCCGGCTGATTCCAGCCCTTTTTTGGCTGTATCAACGACAGCATGGATCGGCTCTTTCAGCTTTATCGCTGCTTTTTCAGCATAGACTGATGTGAATTTTGCGATTTTTTCCCCAACAAATCCGCCTACCGCCGAACCAATTGTGCCTCCGACTACGGTGCCGACAGGGCCTAACACACTTCCTACGGCACCGCCTACAACAGCACCAGCTGTCGCACCTCCCGCAATAAAAATGGTGTTATTCACAGCATTCCCGACGGCCTTGGCGTTTTCACGCTTGAGAACTTCCGGTTTGTCCTGGTATTTCGCGTAATTTTCAGCTATTTTCAAGCCCGCTCCGAACGTTTCGGTCGCACCGGTAATCAGTGTGGCGGTAATGGCATTTCCTTTCGCGAATTTTAAGCCCGTTTTTCCGACATCCTTTAAAGTTGAGCGTACGCCGGCTTCATTAAGAAATCCTTTTGTGTAGCTTCTGACGCTGTTTGAAAAATCGACCGTGTCCTGAGGGAAGTATTTTGTAAACTTTTTATGTACCAAATCTGAAAATGGTCGGTTTGTCTTTTTTAACAAATATTTAGGGTTCAAAAGCACTCTTGCCGCTTTTTGATAACGGGAGCTGTCAACGGCCCTAGAAATATCCAATAGAAGTTTTGAGTGCTGGGCGGTATGCAAGCCGCTTGGCTGTTTCACAAATTTCGTAAGCCCTAATCCATAATATTTTCCCTGTGTCAGCATAAGGGCGGTTAAGCTTGTCATCGTGCCGTATTTGTCGTAGGCATTGTAGAGCTTTCGCAAAATATCATCTTGCTCCACAAATTTATCGCCCGTTTTTCTGATGAAAATCTCATTGTCACTCAGCTTGGTGACGAGCGCTTTTCCTGAGCTCCACGCATCGCCCACTCCGGAAAAACAGCTGCTGTAGCGGGGATCGCATTGCAAAATCATCTGCCCCAGCTCCACATGCAGATCCTTATATTTGTTTTCCATATCAGTTAATTCAGTGACTACATCATTTGCAAGCTGTTCGAGCTTATCCGGATCAACTGCAATGTTTCCTGACACACCGTTCACCTCCCGAGTTTATGTCTTTCCTCTCTTGCTTTACGCTCCAGTTCTTCCATTCTGGCAATTTCAGCTTTTCGTTCTTCTATTTTGACAGCGGCAGCCTTCAGCTCTTGGCTTGTTTCAAGCAGCTCCTGTTCGAATTGATCGTAGGCGGCTTTCGTTTCCTCGAAATCCTGGTCAAACGAATCTCTTGCTTTGCCCTGCCAAGCATCTCCCAATGCAGATAACCGGGATGCAAGCAGCATTTTGGAGCTTCTGACCTCTTCTGCGGCCGCACTGTACTTGTTTGCCAGCTCAATGACTTTATATGAGTCCAACTTTTGTCCCCTGCCTTTTCTAAATTCACGCACAATTGGATGTTTTATATAAATGATTATAAATAATTCGGCATGTATCCGAATCGTACAAAAGAACCTTTTCATAAGAATTGGAAGGGCGTATATTCACTTAAAATTCACAGTTGGTGAGACTTTAAGATTACAAAAAAGGTAAAAAAAACAAATCCCTCAGACATAAGGCAAATGAGAAATTTCCCGCTCTATGGGAAAAAACACTAAAATTGATCAAATGACCTAAGTGCGCCAAACGTGTTACGGGCCGGGCTCTCCCATGGTATAAATGAAATTGTAAACGTTATCAAGGAGGTCGTCATATGAAGAAAAAATCATTCTCAATTGTAATAGCGGGCGGAGGAAGCACTTTCACTCCAGGGATCGTACTCATGCTCTTGGACCATTTGGAGGAGTTTCCGATCAGAAAGCTGAAGCTGTATGATAATGATAAAGAGAGACAGGATCGCATTGCAGGCGCCTGTGACGTTTTTATCAGAGAAAAAGCGCCGGATATTGAATTTGCAGCGACGACTGACCCGGAAGAAGCTTTTACAGATGTCGATTTTGTTATGGCGCACATCAGAGTAGGGAAATACGCGATGCGTGCGCTTGATGAGCAAATTCCGTTAAAGTACGGAGTTGTCGGCCAGGAGACGTGCGGGCCGGGCGGGATCGCATACGGTATGCGTTCGATCGGCGGTGTGCTTGAAATATTAGATTACATGGAAAAATACTCGCCTGAAGCGTGGATGCTCAATTATTCCAACCCGGCGGCGATTGTAGCTGAAGCTACGAGACGCCTTAGACCGAATTCTAAAATTCTCAATATCTGTGATATGCCTGTTGGAATCGAAGACCGGATGGCGCAAATTCTTGGCTTATCCTCAAGAAAAGAAATGAAGGTCCGCTATTACGGATTAAATCACTTCGGCTGGTGGACATCAATTCAGGATCAAGAGGGCAACGATTTAATGCCGAAGCTGAAGGAGCATGTATCTCAATACGGCTATATTCCGAAAACAGAGGCTGAAGCGGTGGAGGCAAGCTGGAATGACACGTTCGCCAAAGCGCGTGACGTGCAGGCCGCAGATCCTGACACACTGCCAAATACGTATTTGCAATATTATTTGTTCCCAGATGATATGGTGAAAAAATCAAATCCGAATCATACGCGGGCGAATGAAGTCATGGAAGGGCGCGAAGCTTTTATTTTCAGCCAATGTGACATGATCACACGTGAACAGTCCTCGGAAAACAGCGAAATTAAAATCGATGACCACGCATCGTATATCGTTGATCTTGCCCGGGCGATTGCCTACAACACAGGTGAAAGAATGCTGTTGATTGTTGAAAATAACGGTGCAATTGCGAACTTTGACCCGACTGCGATGGTTGAGGTACCATGCATCGTCGGCTCAAATGGGCCTGAACCGATTACCGTCGGCACCATTCCGCAATTCCAGAAAGGGCTCATGGAGCAGCAGGTATCCGTTGAGAAGCTGACTGTTGAAGCGTGGGCGGAGAAATCGTTCCAAAAGCTGTGGCAGGCGCTGATCCTGTCAAAAACAGTGCCGAACGCGCGTGTGGCAAGACTCATTCTTGAGGATTTAGTGGAGGCCAACAAAGACTTCTGGCCTGAGCTTGATCAAAGCCCAACCCGCATATCATAAATGAAATTCCCCCATTTTCGAATCTGTAATTGTATATAATAGAAAGAAAATGGGGGGATCTGATATGCAGCTCGAAGAACTGATCAATCAGCACTACAGCAAATTGAATGACAACGATTTTCATATTTTAAAATATATATTGAATCATAAGCACACGTGCTATCACCTTGGAATCGACGCCCTGGCCAAAGCTTGCAGTGTATCGCGTTCCTCAATTTTGCGACTTGCCCAAAAGCTCGGTTTCAGCGGCTACAGTGAATTTCGCGTCTTTTTAAAGTGGGAAGATCAGCCGGAAGAAGGCGAGAGTATGAGTTTTGAAAAGCTGCTTGATGATATTGAAGCAAATTTGAAGTTCTTACGGACAAAGGACATGACGGACATGTGCCAGCTGATTGATGAAGCGGACCGCATTTTCGTCTACGGTTCTGGAAATGCGCAAAAGATATGCGCCCGCGACCTGCAAAGAATGTTTATTCCGCGCCATCGCTATCTTATTTTGATTGAAGACACGAATGAATTTAATCTGATGCGCGGGGATTTTAAAGTGAACGATCTGTTTATCATCATTTCTCTTTCCGGAGAAACACCGGAGCTGATTCCTCAGGCAAGAATGCTTTCTGCAAAGGGCATTCCCTTTATTTCCATTACGAATTTAAAAAACAATGTCCTCGCCCAGCTGACTCCGCATAATCTTTATGCGACAAGCAAACCTGTGACATTAAGCGATAAGACGGAAATTGTCGCTTTTGCACCGTTTTTTCTCGTAGGCGAAGCTTTGTTCCGCGCATATGTTGATTACAAAGAGGCAGAAAAAAATGACAATGAGTAGCAGGGGGTTTTGGTATGATGCAAAAAATTCAGCGCTTTGGAAGCGCGATGTTTGTGCCTGTTTTATTATTCGCGTTCGCCGGCATTATCGTCGGTATCAGCACGCTCTTTAAAAATAAAACCCTCATGGGATCGCTCGCCGATCCTGACGGTTTTTGGTATCAGTGCTGGTATATCATTGAGCAGGGCGGCTGGACTGTCTTTAACCAAATGCCGCTCTTATTCGCCATCGGCATCCCGGTTGCTTTGGCGAAGAAAGCTCAGGCACGCGCTTGTTTGGAAGCGCTTACTGTTTACCTGACCTTCAATTATTTTGTCAGCTCGATATTGACGGTATGGGGAGGAGCATTTGGCGTCGACATGAATCAAGAGGTCGGCGGAACGAGTGGATTAACGATGATTGCGGGCATAAAAACGCTCGATACCAACATTATCGGAGCCATCTTTATTTCTTCGATTGTCGTCTTTTTGCATAACCGCTATTTTGATAAAAAACTGCCCGATTTTCTCGGCATCTTTCAGGGTTCAACGTATATCGTGATGATTTCCTTCTTTATTATGATCCCGATTGCTCTGGCAGTGTCTTATATATGGCCGATGGTTCAATCTGGAATTGGCTCGCTTCAAAGCTTCCTGGTTGCTTCCGGGGCGGTGGGCGTTTGGATATACACGTTTCTGGAACGGATTTTAATTCCGACCGGCCTTCATCATTTTATTTACACGCCGTTTATTTATGGCCCGGCTGTAGCGGAAGGCGGGATCGTCACGTATTGGGCACAGCATCTCGGCGAATATTCGCAAAGCGCCAAACCGCTGAAGGAGCTCTTCCCGCAAGGCGGATTCGCGCTTCACGGGAACTCGAAAATCTTCGGTATTCCGGGTATCGCTCTTGCTTTTTATGTGACAGCCAAAAAGGAAAAGAAAAAACTCGTCGCAGGGCTGCTGATTCCTGTCACACTGACAGCGATTGTCGCGGGAATTACAGAGCCGATTGAGTTTACTTTCTTATTCATTTCACCATTCTTATTTGCGGTTCACGCCGTGCTTGCCGCCACAATGTCGACAGTTATGTATATGGCCGGCGTCGTCGGAAACATGGGAGGCGGACTGATCGAAGCGGTGACCTTGAATTGGATTCCGCTCTTTGGCAGCCACGGTATGACATATGTATATCAAATTTTGATCGGACTCTCGTTTACAGCTATTTATTTTTTCGTCTTCAGATTTTTAATCCTCAAATTCAATATCGCTACACCAGGACGGGAAAAGGATGAACAGCAGGAAACAAAGCTGTATTCGAAAAAGGAGTACAGAGAACGAAAAAACAAGGATGAAACGGCCTCCGCTGCAGAAACGGCGGATGACACTGCTTTTCTGTATATTGAAGCGCTGGGCGGAAAAGACAACGTCACTGAAGTCACAAACTGCGCCACCCGCCTTAGAGTCAGTGTCAAGGACGAAACAAAGGTTGAACCCGACAGCGTATTCCGGGCGCTTGGCGCACATGGCATCGTCAGAAACGGGAAGGCGTTTCAGGTGATTATCGGATTAAGCGTGCCGCAGATGCGGGAGCGTGTGGAAAAAATACTAAATAGGTGAAATTATTTGATCAGTGCGCTGTTTAAAGACAGCGCTTTTTTGTTTGTCATACGTTTGCCACTTATAAGTGCAAGGGATGTTATGTTTCTTAAAAACTGAAACCAATAGGGGGAGTAAAAATGGAAAATCATACAACGTTTTTAGGTCTTTACAAACCTGAAAGCACTGAAAGTATTGAAATTGATTCCAAGCTTGCCGAGAATTTCGAAACGATTGATAGTAAAATTGGGATTGCTTTAAGTGATGGAATAACAACTTTTGAAAACTTAAATGAAAGACTCAAAATGTATGAGAACAGATTTGAGTACCTTGATGAACGAAACGTAATGGATTATGGAGCTAAAGGAGACGGAGTCACAGATGATACGCAAGCATTTCATGATGCGATGGCCGAAGGCGGTTATCTCATAAAAGTCCCTGCAGGCGTATTTAGGGTATCTGGCTTGCTCGTTCCTTCGAATACAATGCTGGTTGGAGCGGGTAAAAAAAGGACCATCATCAAGTTATTAGACGATACGCCAGTTGGTCACTCTGTACTCACCAATAGTGATCATACAAATGGTAATGAAAATATCTACATTGGACATTTGACACTGGACTGGAATAAAGATACGCGTCCTGCTGGATGGAAGATCCCTAAGGGGCCCACTTCAAGCTGCTTGCTTTTTGCAAATGTGGATTACTCTTTTGTAGAGCATGTTTTTGCAAAAAATGCCGGCCTTCACGGGTTTGATGCTACAAGCCCGAATTATAACAGACACGGAGAACATGATGATCCTACCTTTTATCAGCCTGGTGGCTGCAACTTTGTAACCTTCTCATATTGCGAAGCAACAGGCTCTGGCGATGATAATTTCACATGTCACTTTGGAAAGCATACGACTTTCAGTCATTGTCTTTCTTACCATCCGATGGGGTTAAATGATGGGTCTTCAAATACAAACTGTTTTGAAATCGATGATGGCTCTCAGGATGTAATGGTTGATAGCTGCATCGCAATTGGAGGAGTTCGAGGATTTGAAATTAAAGCTCATGATTATGCTCCGGCTGCAAAAAGAGTTCAACTTGTGAACTGCCGTGCCTATGAAAATGCAATTAGTTTTTGCATTCGGCATATAGGACACCACACAGCAAGTGATCCTCAATCAGCATCAGCTCATGACGTTCAGCTGGCTAACTGTATCGCATATAATCCTAAGCCGAGTGATCTGTACAAAGGGGCAGGGCCGAATGCATTGCAAATTTCAGGTTACGATGGCGTCAATGTGGTGAATTTTCATGCTATATGCGATGATTCCTCCATTAACTATAAGGGAAATTCAGTCGTAAGCGTGTATTATAAAGGGCGTCTAATCAATTTAAAGAATATAACGATTAGAGGATTTAAAACTGCTGATAATGATCTTTATATTGTAGGTGGCGACAATTCTGTCGGCAAGGTAATGATTGATGGTGTGACATTGATCGATTCAGCCGAAAAGGGTGTTGTTTTTGGGAGCGGTATGTACGAGTCTGTAGTTAGTAATGTATGGGGGCAAAGATCGCCTAAAAATAACAGTGGTACAGTTGGGATTTTTTCTGTTGACCCTGATCTTAATGTTTCTAATTGTGACTTTTCAGGCTACGAAACAGATTTTAAGATTGGAGGCGTCGTGACGCCGTACTTTTTGTTTAAACATAAAGGAAGCGGGGTTATTGGCTCTCGTGATTCCCATGCTACTGGAAATAATAATTTTGTAGCTGGATCTGTTCGAAGCAGAGCAACTGGAGCAGCCCAATCTTCTGTGATAGCCTCATATAATACAATCAATCCGAACTCAGACTCAGTTGCTCTAGGATGGGCAAGCGGGAGCACACCATCCTCATCAAACAGAAAGATTGAATTTCATGCAAAAGATGGAACAATTAAGGCTTCAGGAAGCATAAAAAGTTCCCAAACGTTCTCGGATTACGCTGAATATTTTGAGAGTCTAAGCGGTGAAAAAATTCCGACAGGAACCCTAGTTACTTTGGAGGGAGATAAAATTAGACCCGCAAAAAAAGGTGACTTCATGCTTGGAGTTATTTCTGAAACAGCTGGTGTAATACTTGGTGAGTCAAGCTTCCATTGGTCTGGAAGATACCTGAAAAATGATTTTGGCGGATATATTTATGAAAAACAGAAAGATGCCAATGGCCAAATCGTCATGGCGCCTATGGAAAATCCTGATTATAAGCCAGATAAGAACTATGCCTCTAGGGAAGAGAGAGATGAATGGAATGTTGTGGGCCTTGTAGGCCAGGTTTATGTCAGATGCGACAGCACAGTAAAAGCTGGAGACTTTATTCAAGCGCATAATGACGGAATGGCAACAAAGGCTGAATCTCCTAAACAAGGGTGGCAGGTCATGAGAGTCATTAAAGAGTTCGACAAGAGTAAGGGATATGGAGTGGCTTTAGTATTTATTCGGTAAATTAAAATGTACAGATTCTAAATAGAGTGCTTAATCATGCACTCTATTTAGTGTCTTAGTTAGGTTTTAGAAATTTTTCACTACATTTTTATCAGATTAATTCCTCGCAAAAAGATCTTCGTTTTAATATTTATACTTTTCATTATTCCTATGGTTTCAGCAACTTCCCTAATCTATCTAAGTTCATCCATCACCTCAACTTTACTAGAGATAAACTTATCTCGATATGTGTTTAATGAACTTAGATCAGTCAGTAAATAGCTCTCGAATAAAAGATAAGGTGATTTTGTTCATGTTTTTATAACACATCATTACAGTAAAATTCTTTCATCAAGTTCTATAAACAATTAAAATAAAAAGTACATATTGCTAAAAGGGGTTTGGAGGCTTTTACATGCAAAAGGCTTTGTCGTTTTTAAAACCATATTCATTGCTGGCGGGAATTGCGCTGATTCTTATGCTGACGGAGCTTGTAGTTGAACTGATGCAGCCTTTATTGATTGCGAAAATCATCGACGATGGGATCTTGAAGCAAGATCTGCGGCATGTTTGGACATGGGGCGCGGTCATGATCGGACTGACCGTGTTATCCTTTGCGGCGGGGATGCTGAATTCCTTTTATGCCGCCCATGTCAGCCAAAGCTTTTCCTATGATACGAGAAAAGGGCTTTTTCAAAAAATCCAGTCCTTCTCCTATTCTACATTTGGACAGTTTTCATCCTCTTCTTATATTACAAGGCTGACAAACGATGTCACACAGGTTCAAAATATGATTTTTATGAGTTTGCGGTTTATGCTGCGGGCTCCTTTAATGATTGCAGGCGGCATTGTGCTGTCGCTTGCCGTTAATGTGAAGCTCGGCTTTTTTCTGCTTGTGGCGATTCCGATCCTGATCTTGTTTTTGCTATGGGTATTAAAGAAAGGCGGGGCGCTGTTCCGTTCAGTGCAGAAACGGCTGGATCAAGTGAACACCATCATGCAGGAAAACTTAACCGCAATCAAGCTGATCAAAGCGCTGCTTCGCGGCAGCCACGAGGTCAAAAAATTTATCAAAGCCAACACAAGGCTGATGGAAAAAACGGTTTCTGCCTTTCAGCTTGTGGAATTCACGATGCCTGTATTGATGCTTTTGATGAATCTCTGCATCCTGTTGATTTTGTGGGCGGGGGCCTACAGTATCACGAGCGGAAGCACTCAGGTCGGCGATGTTGTTGCGATTATTAACTATGCCACACGAATTACGGGCGCGCTTTCGATGTTTCCGTTTTTGATTATGATTTTCACCCGGGCGAAGGCTTCAGGAGATAGAATCGGCGAGGTGCTTGAAACAGAAGGCGACGAGCGGGAGGAGGGCATCATATCTGATCGTTTGGCGGGACGGATTGAGTTTCAGCATGTATCCTTCCGCTATCCTGAAATGGACAGGGAAGCGCTCAGAAATGTCTCATTTTCAACAAAGCCAAGAGAAACGATCGCGATTCTCGGTGCGACGGGCTCGGGCAAATCCACGCTTTTTCAGCTCATCCCACGGCTTTATCAGCCGGATGCAGGCCGCATTTACATAGATGAAAAGCCGGTTCAAGATTTTCCGGCTGAAGGGCTGCGCAGGCAAATTGGATATGTACCGCAGGAGGTTCTCTTGTTTTCAGGCACAATCAAAGAAAATATCGCGTGGGGCAAAGAAAATGCTTCACTAGATGAAATAATGGATGCGGCCAAACACGCGCAAATTCATGAAACGATTTTGAAGCTCCCAAATGGATATGACACAGTTTTGGGGCAAAGGGGCGTCAATCTGTCCGGCGGCCAGAAACAGCGGATTTCCATTGCGCGGGCGCTGATCCGAAAGCCGGCCATCCTTCTTTTGGATGACAGCACAAGCGCGCTTGACCTGCAAACGGAAGCGAAGCTGCTTGAGGCAATCAGCACATACGAGTGCACAACTTTGATCATTACGCAAAAAATGACCACAGCAATGAAAGCTGATCAGATTTTGCTGCTTGAGGACGGCGAACTGATTGAAAAAGGCACTCACAGTGAGCTGCTTTCTGAATCTCAGTTATACAAGCGCATTTACGAGTCACAATTCGGAAGGGAGGGGAGCGAGTCATGCTAAAAGACATCCGCAAGCCTTTCCAATATCCCAAACTGCCAATTGACAAAAAAGAAAGCGCGAAAAAGCGGGCGAAAGCAAAGGATACAAAGGGTACACTGAGAAGAATCTGGTCTTACTTGGCTGAACGAAAAGGACTTCTCGTACTTGTCATGCTGATGGTTGTCATCAGCGCGATATTCGGGCTCCTTGGCCCCTTTGTGATCGGAAAGGCCATTGACCATTTTATCGTTGGGAAAACGGTCAATGGCTTGATTCCTGTTTTGCTTCTTCTGCTCGCTATCTATATCATTCAGTCCCTGTCGCTCTGGTTTCAAAACTACTGGATGATTACGATCTCGCAGGGCACGGTTTTCAGAATGAGAAGCGAATTGTTCACCCATCTGCATGAGCTGCCGATTCCGTTTTTTGATAAACAGCGGCACGGCGAGCTGATGAGCCGGGTGACGAATGACATCGAAAATGTCAGTTCTACCTTAAATACGTCAGTCATTCAAATTTTGTCAAGCGTGATCACCTTTGTCGGGACCGTTGCGGTGATGCTGTACATGAGCCCGCTCCTTACATTGATTACGCTGACCATTATTCCGGTGATGGCAGCGAGCCTGAAATGGATCACCAACCGAACGGGAAAGCTGTTTAAAGAACAGCAGAAAAATCTTGGTGATCTGAATGGGTATATTGAGGAATCTGTTTCCGGCGCAAAGGTCATCAAAGCCTATTCGCGTGAGAAGCAGATTACTGCTGAATTTCTCGAAAAAAACGCTGCTCTCAAAACGTCGGGCTTTTGGGCGCAGACGATTTCAGGGTTTATCCCGAAAGTCATGAACTCTTTGAATAACTTAAGCTTTACAATGATTGCGGCAATTGGCGGTCTGTTCGCGCTGAAAGGCTGGATCTCGATCGGCTCAATCGTCGTCTTTGCCGAGTATTCAAGACAATTTACACGTCCTTTAAACGATCTGGCCAACCAGTTTAATACAATGCTGTCCGCAATTGCCGGCGCTGAACGGGTATTTGACGTGCTTGATGAAAAAGAAGAGCGCGAGGATGAAAAGAACGCCGTGCATCAGCCTATCCAAACAGGAAGCATTGAATTTCGGGATGTGTCCTTCGGTTACGATAAAGGGCGACATACACTGAAGCATTTACAGTTTACCGTGCCTGCCGGGCAGTCCATTGCGTTTGTCGGGCCGACGGGAGCGGGAAAGACGACCGTCACCAACCTACTCGCCCGTTTTTACGAGCCTGACGAAGGAAAAATTTTAATCGACGGTACAGATATTAAAACCCTTACTAGAGCAAGCCTGAGAAAAAACATGGGATTTGTTCTTCAGGATTCGTTTTTGTTTCAAGGAACGATCAGAGAAAATATTCGCTACGGCAGGCTTGATGCTTCTGATCAGGAAGTAGAAGCAGCTGCAAAAACAGCAAATGCCCATAGTTTTATTGAAAGGCTGCCAAAAGGGTACGACACCGTGCTGACGCAAAACGGCTCGGGCATCAGTCAAGGACAGAAACAGTTAATTTCTATAGCGCGGGCGGTGCTTGCCGATCCGGTTCTTCTCATTTTGGATGAAGCAACAAGCAACATTGATACCGTAACGGAAGTCAACATTCAAGAAGCGCTTGCCCGTTTAATGGAAGGAAGAACAAGCGTCATCATTGCCCACAGGCTGAATACCATTCAAAGAGCGGATCAGATTGTGGTGCTGAAAGACGGCGAAATGATTGAAAAGGGCAGCCATGATGATCTGATCCGGCAAAAAGGATTTTACAGCAACTTATATGAAAGCCAATTTGAGAAATAGACCTTTGTCCTGCACAGAGGTCTTTTTTGTTACAGTTTTATAGTACTTTTATGTCATTTTCGTAAAATGTAACAAAATTACTTGACGTAAACAAGTTATGTATATATACTAGCTTACATTAAGTAAGTGATAACATTTATCAAGGAGGAACAAATGAATAAATCATTTGAAATTGGCACATTACTTTTAAGAGTTATTACAGGTATTATCTTTTTTGTCCACGGTTTGTCTAAGTTTCAGGGAATGGAGGGCACCATCCAATTTTTCGGCAGCATAGGCCTTCCAAGCTTTATGGCGTATGTCATCGCAGCGATTGAACTCATTGGCGGAGTGCTTGTCTTCTTCGGATTGGCTACACGTATTGTCGGTGTACTGTTCGCACTTACACTGATCGGCGCCATCATCACAGTTAAGCTGAAAGCGCCATTCATGGGCAATGCAGAATTTGATTACCTTCTGCTTTTGACATCCATCCACCTTGCGCTAACTGGAAGCCGATTCCTGGCACTGGACCCATTAGTGTTTAAAGGAAAAAAGAACACAAACGTATCAGCATAAGAAAAGAGGCATACAGCATGACCAGCATTCATGAGGATACACACATTGGCTATGCCAAACTCACAATCCGCAGTTTGGAGCGTTCCCTTCAGTTCTACTGTAACGTCATCGGTTTTCAAGTTTTAAAAAAGACGGATCATCGAGCTGAATTAACGGCTGACGGGAAGCGCGTTCTGCTTATTCTTGAAGAAAATCCAAGCGCCGTCGTCTTGCCTGAACGGTCTGTGACGGGTCTTTATCACTTTGCGATTCTTCTTCCGGACAGGAAGGAACTTGGGATCGCGCTCGCCCGCCTGATTGAACACGGCATTGCCATCGGACATGGGGACCATGCTGTCAGCGAAGCGCTCTACCTGTCTGATCCTGATGGCAACGGCATTGAAATGTACGCTGACCGCCCCCGCAGCACGTGGCAGCGTGACCGGGAAGGGAACTACGTCATGACGACAACCGCTGTTGACATTGAAGGCCTATTGGAAGAGGCAGGAGATGAACGGAAAACAGCGCTTCCCAACGATACAATCATCGGACACATTCATCTGCATGTCAGTGATTTGAATGAAGCAAAAGCGTTTTATACAGATGTGCTGGGCTTTGACATTGTCGGAAACTATGCGGGCATGTCCGCTCTCTTCGTTTCAGGCGGAGGCTACCACCATCATATCGGCTTAAACATTTGGGCGGGAAGAAACGCGCCGCCCAAACCGACAAATGCCAGCGGACTAGACTATTACACGGTTGTCCTGCCTCATCAAGAGGAGCTGGATCAAGTGGCTGACCGAGTCAAACGCGCCGGATATTCGATCGAAGAAATGGAAAACAGCTTCCGCGTGAAAGATCCTGTTTCCGGGGCCCATATTTTATTTGTGATTTGACTGCAATCCCCTTGCCGAAAAAACGGCAGGGGGATTTTTTATTTTCCAGAAACTCCTGTCAAAAATGCCCTGAGGCAGGTATGATAAGAAGGGAATTGGGTATCGGGAGTGATGAGCGTGAAGGCTCTTTTTTTTACGAGAATGTTCACCTTAATGGTGAGTTGTTTAATGTATTTGTCCATTGTCAAAGAGGATAACTGGTTTGGATATGTATTTATCGCAGCAGGTGCTGTCTTGTATGCAGCCAATCATGTTTTGCTGACAAAAGAGACAAATGCCATCTGGTTCTGCCTGATTGATATTGCAATCGGCTTTTCGTTCGGATTTATCTTTCCCGGCACAGGTTTGTTCATTATTATGCTTTGTCCGGTTGCGGTCGCCTTTTTTCTGCGGGGGTTTCCTAAAAGAACAGCTTGGTCTGTCTTATGTCTTTGCTCTATTTTGTTTTTGATCGTCCTCATCCGTACATATGCGATGTTCGGCAATGAATTTGTCATTGATCATTTGACCAGCATGACATTCGTTGTCTTTTGCGGTGTCGTCGGCAAATTAATCCGCAAGCTGTTGGATGCGCAGGAAACGGCAAAACAGCAGTACCGGGAACTGACAGAATCCCACTTGGCGCTGTCTGCTGCCCACGAGGAGCTGCATTTATATGCGAAGCAGGTTGAGGAGCTGACCGCCATTCATGAGCGGAATAGAATGGCAAGGGAAATCCATGATACAGTCGGACACAAAATGACGGCGCTCCTCGTTCAGCTGCAGCTTTTGCGTGAATGGCAAAAAAGAGACAGCCAAAAAGCGGATGAGACAGTCGGTGTCTGTGACACGCTTGCCCGTGAAGCGCTTGATGATGTCCGCTTATCAGTACGCACCCTGCAAACGGAAAACGATCCTTCGCTAATCGAATCGCTGAAACAGCTGACAGAAGACTTTTACAAAAATGCAGGAGTCACAACTGAATTTGCGGTCAGCGGCGATCCTGCAATTATCCCGCTGTCTCTTCATCCGACCCTGATCAGAACGGTGCAGGAAGCACTGACCAATGCCAAACGGCACGGCGGCGCCACAGCTTGTTCGATACAGCTTGCCTGCACAACGGACAGCGTAAGCCTTGTCATTAAGGATGACGGCAAAGGAAATCCAGAAACGGCACTTGGCTTTGGCCTCTTGAATATGAAAAAGCGGGCAGCGGAGCATGGCGGAACGATCCGCTTTGAGAGTGAACGGGATCAAGGGTTTACTGTAATCGCCGAATTTTCACTGGCTAATAAAAAATGGAGCTTCGGGCCCGCGCAGCAAAAGGAGAATTTATCATGATTAAGATCATCATTACCGACGATCAGGATATCGTCAGAGAAGGGCTGGCATCCCTGCTTCAGCTCCGAGAAGAGCTCGATGTGATCGCAACGGCGCGAAACGGACAGGAAGCCTTCGAAAAGGCGAAAGAGCTGGAGCCGGATATCGTGTTAATGGACATCCGCATGCCAATCTCCAATGGTGTCGAAGGAACAAAATTGATTACAAGCTCTTTGCCTGGCGTAAAGGTTTTGATGCTGACAACCTTCAAGGACTCAGAGCTGATTGCTGAAGCGCTTGAAGAAGGAGCGAGCGGATACCTGCTGAAGGACATGTCGGCAGATACGATTGTAAAAGCGGTCATGACTGTTCATTCTGGCGGAATGGTGCTTCCTCCGGAACTGACCGCCCAAATGCTGAATGAATGGAAGCGTGAAAAACAGCTGAAAGGAATAAGCGACATAGAAAAACCTAAGGAGCTGCTCGACTTGACCGAGCGCGAAATCGAGGTTCTGGCTGAGCTGGGGTACGGGCTGAATAACAAAGAAATTGCTGAAAAGCTGTACATTACAGAAGGCACAGTCAAAAATCATGTTTCAAATATCATCAGCAAGCTGGCTGTCAGGGACAGAACCCAAGCCGCCATTTACTCGGTCAGATATGGTGTATCTGTCTTTTGACATATGACGTTTTGCATATGTATTTCTCTAAAAAGGCCTTTTACAGGCCTTTTTTTCATGCCTTACATTCTATCCGGCGCTACATGCCGCACGCCTTTCTTTTTTCTACAATGGCAATGGGAGTAAAAAAGGAGTGAAACAACGTGCTGCAAGCAGAAAACATCAAAAAGGCATATGGAAAAAAAACAATTGTGAAAGGCATTTCATTTTCCCTACAAAAGGGGGAGTCATTCGGACTGCTCGGGCCAAACGGTGCGGGAAAATCCACAACCATCTCGATGATTTCCGGCCTTGTGCCGCATGACAGCGGAAACATCACAGTCGGCGGCTGTGTCATCGGAAAAGAAACAGCCAAAGCGAAACAAAAAATCGGTGTTGTCCCGCAGGAAATTGCTTTATATCCGACGCTCACGTCTCATGAGAATCTTATGTTTTGGGGGAAAATGTACGGACTTACGCACGGTGAGGCTAAAAAAAGATCGGCAGAGGTCCTCGAATACGTCGGCCTGACTGAGCGTGCCAAAGATAAAATTGAAACATTCTCCGGAGGGATGAAGCGAAGAATCAACATCGGTGCGGCTTTAATGCATAAGCCCGAGCTGCTGATTATGGATGAACCGACTGTCGGTATTGACCCTCAGTCAAGAAATCATATTTTAGAAACGGTGAAACAGCTCAACGAATCGGGCATGACGGTGATCTATACGAGTCATTACATGGAAGAGGTTGAGTTTTTATGCGATCGGATCGGAATTATTGATCAGGGCGAAATGATTGCGATCGGTACAAAAACTGATTTGTGCAGCCGTCTTGGAGGCGATACCATCATTCAGCTCACAGTCAGCGGGATCGATGAAGCGTTTCTTTTTGCAATCCGTTCTTTGGCCCATGTGAATGATGTGACAGTACATGATTCAGAGCTCAAAATTGACATTGCTGCGGCCCATCATGAGAAAGTCGTCACAAGCCTGCTTGCTGAAGCCGCTGCCCATCATATAAACCTGCTGTCTCTTCAGGTGCAGGAACCAAATCTGGAGCGCCTGTTTCTGAATTTGACCGGCCGCACGTTGCGGGATTAAGGGGGAACGGCTATGAAAAAAAGCATATGGATCGCATGGAAAGATGTCAAAATCAGAATCACGGACAGAAAAGGGTTTATGATGCTTATCCTAATGCCGCTGATCCTAACCTGTATTTTAGGAGCGGCGCTCGGGTCAGTTGTTGACGGAGGCAGCGGGATTGATGAGATCAAAGTCGGCTACGTTCAACCAGATCAGTCAGATGCAGCGAACATGTTTACGAAAGATGTGCTCAAAAAAATGAAGTCGATAAAGGCCACACAAGCAACCAGCGAAGACAAGATGAAGAAACTGCTTGATGAAAAGAAAATCGATGTAGGTATTGTCATTCCGAAACATTGGGAATCCGGCAAAACATCAGCTGTTGTTTATGCCGCTCCTGATCAAACATTAAAAAGTTCCATCATCGAAACAGCTGCCAGCTCTTTTATAGACCAATATAAAGCGGTAAAAGAAGCCGCGTCAGCTTCAATGGATTACGTCAGCAAAACGGCAGCTGTACAGCAAGGAAAACTTGACACTGCACAGTTTGCAGAAAAGCTGACAAAGACACTTGAAAGAGAAACGGGCGACAAACTTACTATTAAGGAAAAATCTGTTGGCAGCAAGGCAGTTACCAGTTTTCAATACTATTCGGCTGCAATGCTTTGCATGTTTATGCTGTTTCATATGACAGTCGGGGCGAAATCATTTTTACAGGAAAAGGATACGGAGACGCTTGCCAGAATGCTGATGACGCCCGCGCAAAAATCTGTCATTCTCTTCGGAAAGTGGCTTGGGACATATCTGTTTGCCATCATACAATTTTTCATATTTCTGATCGTCACAATCAATGTTTTTGGTGTGGACTGGGGCGGCAATCTGCTGTTTGTGAGTGTTCTCGGGCTTTCTTACGCCGCTGCTGTATCCGGCATTTCAATGCTGCTTGCGTCCTTCCTCAGCGATATGAAATCTGCGGATGCGATCGGCGGCTTCGGTATTCAATTGCTTGCAGTTCTCGGCGGGTCCATGCTACCGCTGTACCAATTTCCGGACGTCTTGCAGACTGTATCCAAAGCTGTGCCAAATCGCTGGGCGCTTGACGGCTTTCTTTCTTTAATGGAAGGGGGAGGCTGGGCTGACCTTCAAAAGCCTGTGCTTCTTTTTGCGGGGATTGGGCTTTGCTCACTTGTAATTGGTATCAGACGGCTTCATACAAGATAAGGAGGTACACCAGGGTGAAAAAAATCATAGCCATTTGCGGCATTGAGCTTTCTCTCATTTTTAAGAAGCCGCAGAACTATTTAATCATGTTTGCTGCCCCGCTTTTGCTTACCTTTGTATTTGGGAGCATGCTCAGCGGAAATGATGATAAAGTGCGGCTTGCAATCGTTGATCAGGACGACACGATTCTCTCACAGCATTATACTCGGCAGCTGAAGGCGCACGATAATATGTATACATTCGAAAGCATGTCTGAAAACAAAGCGTCAGAAAAGCTGAAACAAAAGAAAATTGTCGGGATCATCGTCATTTCCCGCTCGTTTCAGACACAGCTGGAAAAAGGCAAACATCCTGAGCTGATTTTCCGTCACGGCCCCGAGCTGTCGGAAGCGCCGATGGTCAAACAATATGCAGAAAGCACATTGGCAACGCTCAATATTCAGGTTACCGCAGCGAAAACGGCAGCTCAGACAGCGGGAGAGAGCTGGAAGGCGGCGTATAAAACAGTTTTCGCCAAAAAACATGAAGATTCAGCTCCGGCTGTAAAACGACAGACGCTCAGCGATAAAAAAGAGGGTGCGGAAGCGAGTGATACAGCCTCCAGAGCAGCAGGCTTTTCCATCCTATTTGTCATGCTGACCATGATGGGAGCGGCTGGAACCATTTTAGAAGCAAGAAAAAACGGCGTCTGGTCCAGATTGCTTACAGCCTCTGTCAGCCGAGTAGAAATCGGTGCTGGGTATGTGCTGTCCTTCTTTGTCATTGGCTGGATTCAATTTGGCATTTTGCTTCTCGCAACCCATTGGCTGTTTGGCATCAACTGGGGGAATCCGGCTGCGGTTATGGTGTTGGTGTCGCTTTTTCTGCTGACCGTTGTCGGCATTGGATTGATGATTGCAGCCAATGTCAGAACGCCAGAACAGCAGCTTGCGTTTGGCAACTTGTTCGTCATTGCAACGTGTATGGTGAGCGGAATGTATTGGCCGATCGACATTGAACCGAAATTTATGCAATCCATCGCTGAATTTCTTCCCCAAAAGTGGGCAATGAGCGGGCTGACTGAGATTATTGCTAACGGTGCCCGCGTCACAGATATTCTCGGGATCTGCGGCATTTTGCTTGCATTTGCGGCGATCACTTTCGCAGCGGGGCTGAAAGCGCTCCGAGCTTAAAAAAATCATCTGTCCCTTGGACAGATGATTTTTTCATGTGGGTAAACCCATGCATTACGTAAAGGACGCTCCCGGTTAATCCTTATCGATCATAGCTAAAATCGATTCCAGCCAAGAAACGTAATTTTTTTCTCTCTCAAGCGCTTTCGTCAGCACAAGATAGTGGCCGAAGTCCGGTGAAGAAAATGACATCGGCTCTGCTGAAGCCATAAGCTTTTCATAGCTTCCCTGTAAGTCAGAAAGCTTGGCTTGGCGTTTTTGCAGCTGGTCTTTGAACAAATCAGAAGCCTCCTGCCGTGATAGAGAAGAAATAAAGTATGCCTTCAGCATAAATTCATCCTTCACCGTCTCCGGTATCGGCTGATGGCGGATCAGCCAGTCATGCAGCTCCTGCTTTCCGCTGTCTGTCAGGGTGTACATCTTTTTCTCCAGCTTTGTGCCCTGAATCGTTGTCCGGAACGTGATAAATCCTTCATCCGTCAGCTTTTTGAGCTCGGGATAAATCTGGCTATGCTTGGCGCTCCAAAATTGGCCAAGCTCCTCTTTAAAATAACTCGTAATGTCGTATCCACTCAATTCGCCTTTTCGCAAAAGCCCTAATATGGCGTATTTTAATACTCTCATGCTATCCTCCGTGTCTATGGCTGTTTCGAAAAACAGATGAGCCGGTGCTCGACTGTGATTCTAACTGCCTATTCCCCTTATTATAGAAAAGGGTGGAAGGGAACACAACCGGGCCACTTGGGAAATGAAAATAAAAGGTATGTCAGACGTATCCGATTCATCTCCATTGATGTGATAAAAGAGATTTGCATTTAATTTTTAGAAAAATATAAACGATATTGTTTTTTTTATGTATAATGGGGAATCCTCTAATAATATGAGCCGCAATATCTATATCTCCATAAAACAACCTGCTGTCTCCGTTACAGCGGGTTTTTTCGTCTGAGAAAGCCATAGGGTCTTATGACCTTAGTCTATCATGCATACGTCACTATATGACATCAGGCACTTTTTCAAATAGAACAGACATGTTAAGGTACAACCATCGATTTCTGTCAATTTGAAATAAAAGGAGCGCTGTCATGCAAATTAAAGAAATTTTTATGATCCGCTGCATTTCGTGCTTAAGTGTCGTCCTGCTCCATATCATTTCAATGGTCCTGATGCTTCAGGCAGAAGCTCTTGCAGATGTTTCTCACACTGTTGATTCTTTCCGTACTCTCCTGATGTTCAGCACGCCCGCTTTTATTTTCATCTCTGAATTTTTACTGGCGCGTTCTTATCCTGACGGGGTGCCAGAAGGTTTTTTAAAGAAGCGGGGAAAAGTGATTTTTGTTCCTTTTTTATTTATCGCGGCCATTGATGCCCTGCTGATGACCAGTGCGATGGGGGGAGAGATAACCTTTCTCGCGTTTGTGCAAAAGTATCTGGCGAATGTATTCCTAGGAAACTTTATCGGGTACTTCATTCTCGTCATCTTTCAGTTTTACATTCTGCATATGATGTTTCATGAGTATTTGAAAAAAGCATCTCTGAAATGGGTGCTGTCTATCTCATTTGTGGTGACAGCCGCTTATTTAAGCTATTTCTCCGCAGTCAGCCCGGCTCCTGCTTCTGAAGAGGGCGGGTCATTTCCGTTCTTCTGGGTTCCGTTCGCAGGCTGGCTTTTCTACTTTTGTCTAGCCTACTATTGCGGAAAAGAGTACAAGCGTTTCTTAGCGCTGCTGAACCAATACCGCTGGGTCGTATACGGTTGCGCAATTGCTTCTGGTGCGCTGGTTGTCACTGTTTCTTATGTCGGCGAAATCGGCATGATCAGCTCGAAGCGGCCTGATATCATGCTGTATTCGACAAGCATGATTTTCCTGTGCTTTCACTTGTTTTCTAAAATGAAGCATGTGCCGAAAATCATGATGTTTATCAGCAACTATTCCTTTTCGATTTATCTGCTCCATGCCTATTTTATGATGATAGGCTACGTGTTGCTTTTGAATATGCCCGAAATTCCCGCCGTACCGGCTGTTCTCCTGTTGTTTGCCGTGTGTACAGCCGGGCCGATTCTGACCTCGTGGGCGCTGAATAAGTTCAAATACGGTTATTTATTTGTGGGGAAGGTTTATCAGCCAAAACAGAAGAAGGTAATAGTCGAAGTGCGTGATCACGCAGGGTAAAAAACAAGCGGCAGGGGGCTCCTGCCGCGTTTTTTTATTTCTCATCCGCTTGCAGAACTGTTTTTAAATATAGTTTTGCAGACTGAGCAAGTCCAGATACATCAGCCTTTTCTTCATCGAAATACAGGGCGTTTTGAATGATGCCGTCATTCATATTGAGGAAAAACTTGGCGATAGTCGCAAGAGGCTGAACCGGCTGAAACTCTCCCTGATCGATCCCTTTTTGCAATAGCTTTGAAAACCTTTCCACAAAAAGATCATACCGCTTCTCCAAGTACTGCCGTCGCTCTTCATTCCGCCAAGCTGTCACTAAATATTCAAATTGCACCGGCGCCAGCGTATCTGCTACATCACGCAGACCCTCAGTCAGTTCGTCCAAATAGATTGAAATGGCGGCCCAAACACTTTGGTGTTCAGCTGATTTATCAAGCTTTCGGAGTCCTTCATCCAGCCCTGTTTCAATAATGCGGCGAAACATCTCCTCAGTGCTTGAAAAATAAAGATAGACACCGCCTCGGCTGAAACCTGATTCTTCCACAACGTCCTTCATTGTCGTTAATTCGAATCCTTTTCGTTTAAAAACCGTTTTGGCAGCCTCTAAAATCTCTGCCTGCCGTTTATCCTTGTGCTCCTTTGTTACTTTCGGTGACAAGATATCGCCTGCTTTCTGAAACTTTCTTACCTATAAGTGTAATCAACCCACTCATGATCAGCAAGCAGCCACAGACAAGAAAAGCAAGTGAAACACCGATCCATTCCGCCAGCACGCCCCCGCCCGCCATGCCGAGGATGGAGGCGAGGGTTGTCGCGCTTTGAATGGCGCCGAACACCCTGCCGCTGTAATCGACAGGCACTGTTGTTTGCACGAGAATTTGAAATGGAATATGGACGAGGCCGAAAGCCGCCCCCATGATGAAAAAAGCAAATATAAAAAGAGCCATGCCGGCAATGCCCATGCCGGTTAGAAATGGCACACTTCCAGTCGCTAGTCCAAGAAGAAGGGTCCCAGTTGAGAAATAAAGCAAATAAGAAGTGATCTGCCGTCTGCCGGCAATGACCGCCGTAAAAAGCATTCCGGCACCGCTTACGGCCATGCACCAGCCTGCAAGCTCGGGCGGAGCTCCTGAAAAGGAGCGGATAAGAATAATCGCTTGGGAATCACCAATCTGCAAAACAAAGAGAACGACACAAGCTGTGAGTAAGCCTGTTAAAAGCAGCGGCATCCGTTTCAAAAACTGAAGGCCTTCCTTGATAGAAGTAAGTGCTGATGTTTTTTCTTGAGGTGTATTGGCTTTTTGTAAAAAAGCATCTCTGGGGAGGAAAAACAAAATGACAGCGGAAAGAAAGAAGGCGCCGGCGTTTATATAAAAAACAGAATGTATCGAGAAAGCAGCGATCAGCGTGCCGCCGAGGGCAGGGCCGAAGATTTTTGAACTGTTATCAATGATGCTGCTGACGGAAACAGCCTGCTGGAGGTGTGCTTCCGGCGCCAATTCCTTAAGCTTTCCGTTTTTAGCAGGTGAAAAAAGTGAAGAAAAACAGCTCTGAACGCATAGCAATACGTAAAGCTGCCAAAGCTCACTGACATAAACGCAGCTGATAACGGTGAGGGCACGGCCGATTTCAGACAGAAACATAATCGTTTTTCTGTCAAAACGGTCGGCGAGTAGGCCCGATACAGGTCCAAGTACAATGACAGGCAAAGCAAATGACATCGTTAAAAACGACATATCTAATGGTGAAGCATCCATCTGAAAAGCGGCTAACGTTAGCACGGCCAAAATGTGAAGCCAGTCTCCAAGTGAAGAAATGGTTTGTGAGGCTAACAGTGTCATCAGCCCTTTTTGAGTGCGAAACAACGGTTTTTCCATGATTCATCCTCCTGAATAATAAAAATGACAATAGTGTCGTTTTTATTGTATGGGAAAAAGACGCAAGACACAATCTTTTTCTTGTAAAATAAAGGAGAAGAGTGAAAAGAAGGGGGAACATGCATGACAACAGACAACCTAAGCTACCCAATAGGAGAATACAAGCCGAGGGAATCCATATCGAAGGAGCAAAAAGATGAATGGATACAAGCCCTTGAAAAAGTGCCTGCCCAACTGAAGCAAGCCGTAGAGGGCATGACGGACAGCCAGCTTGACACACCGTACCGGGATGGTGGATGGACCGTTCGGCAAGTTGTTCATCATCTGGCTGACAGTCATATGAACAGCTATATTCGTTTTAAATTGAGCTTGACGGAAGAGACGCCGGCTATCCGTCCGTATGATGAAAAAGCATGGTCGGAGTTAAAAGACTCGAAAACGGCAGATCCGAGCGGTTCACTCGCCCTTTTGCAGGAGCTTCACGGAAGATGGACGGCTCTGCTCCGCACTCTGACGGATCAGCAATTTCAGCGCGGGTTTTATCACCCTGATACAAAGGAAGTTATTACCCTGGAGAACGCACTCGGCCTGTATGTCTGGCACTCACATCACCATACCGCTCATATTACAGAGCTTTCCAAACGGATGGGGTGGTCTTAACGCTTTTGCCGGCGGAAAGCTGGAATACTGATAGCGGCAATCACTAGCAGTGAGATCACAGCAGCCGCTGCATATAAATGGTCATAGCCGCTGGCGACACTCGCATGAATGGCATCGCTTATCGCGGCTTTGACTTCAGGAACGGGAATGCGTTCAACTTGTTCTTGTAAAGTAGAAACATCAGAACTGTCGATCTCCGGAATCATCTGCCTCGCCTTTTCTGAATGCCCGCTGTCCGATAAGCGGCTCTTGATTTCATCACCGATTTGGTCAAACCCGGCCGTGATAAAACCTGCGTAAAGAGTAGGCGCCAAGGTCAGTCCAATTTGCCTTACTAATGAAAGCGTGCCAAGCGCTGTGCCTTTATTTGTTTTAGCCGTTTCTGATACAAGGACGTTCAGCGGAGCGCCTAACAGAAAGCCAAAGCCGATCCCAGCCACCACACTTGCGATCACAAACTCCCATTTTTCCGTCACCCAGAGCGGAAATAAAGCAAACCCCGCACATGAAATGATTCCCGAAAGAATAACGGTTTTTACAGGACCTTTTTTGTCGGTAAGCGCTCCGCCAAGCCAAGCGCCGATTCCGGAAGCCAACGCTAGAGGTGTCATCCAATAGCCTGCTTTTGAGGCAGGGACTCCTAAATACTGCTCGACATATGACGGGATAAAAATGACTGCCGCCAAGAGTCCCCCGGATAACAAACCGATGATAAGCGTGCGCTGAAACATATGGTTTCGCAGCAGAGAATACGCTAAAATCGGATCGCCCCCGCGCATTTCAACTCTCTTTTCATACGTGATAAGCGCTGCAAAACAAAGAAGGCCAAAAATAATACATCCATAAACCTCCGGATGTCCCAAGCTGTTTAAGAGATTTGCCCCGTCAAGGTTTGTCATGCCGTACATCACGGCTAAAATCGACAGGGACAGAAGAAAGATGCCAGCCGTATCGAGGCGTTTAGCCTCAGGCGCTTTTGTTTCCGCAATAAAACATGCGCCGAAAACAACCAATAGCACGGCAATCGGCAAATTAATCAAAAACAGCCAATGCCAAGACCCGGTCCAATCAAGCAGAAAGCTTCCGATATTGGGCCCGAGCACAGCGGCCATGCCGTTCATTGCGCCAAGCAGCCCAAGCGCCTTCCCCTGTTTTTCCTTTGGAAGCGTAGCGAGAATGTGCGAGCTTCCGATGATGAAAATCCCGCCGCCGCCAAGCGCCTGAATCAGCCGCGATATCAGAAAGAGCGGGAAGCTTTGGCTCAAAGCAACAAGCAAAGAACCAAGTCCGAACAGGCAAACCTCAATGAGAAAGAGTTTTTTTCTGCCGTAGCGGTCGGAAAGCTTTCCGACGATTGGCACACTGACGCTAAGACCGAGCGTATAAAGGGTGATGCCCCATGATCCCCAAGAAGGAGAAACAGCAAACGACTCGTTTATCGTTGTTAAAGCAGCCGAAATAATTCCGTTATCTAAAGCAGCCATAAACACGCCAATCGTAAACAGGCTGATTGCCCACTTTTGGCTTTTCTGCTTTGTTAATGCTTCAGACATATTCATCAACTCCTCTTTAGTTCACTCAAAATATATTATTCATTTTAAATGAACTAAATGTCAAATAAAAAAAGCCTGTTTCCGCAGTTTGCGGATGACAGACTTGCAGATCTATTCTTTTTTCGCTTTCTCTAATGCTCTTGAAAGGATAGACAACCCTTCGGAAACAGCCTGCTTTTCTTCAGGGGACAGCAGCTCCAATGAACGCTTCAATTTCAGGTGGCCTTTTTCATACAAACCCCGGAAAATATTTTTCGCATTTTCTGTCAACTGAACAACCACTGAGCGGCGGTCCTCTTCAGAATGTGAGCGTTTGACAAATCCTGATTTTTCAAGCCGGTCAAGCAGCCCTGTTGTATTAGACAGGGAAGCTCCCATTTTTTCAGCAATGTCACTCACTTTCAGTGTTCCATGGTTGTTTAATAGCATCAGCACTTTCATTTGCGGCATGCTCATATCCAGCTTCATCCATTCGGACACATCACCGAGCCCGGCAGAAGTTAAGACTTTCATATAGAGCACCCATATTTCCCGCTCCTCCGATGAAAGAATGTTTTCGTTTAGTACTGTTGTATCATGTAAATTATATTCCATTTCATCACTTCCTCATCATTCACTCCTCTTATCATATTACTCGATTTCTACTCCTGAAAGAAAGTGAGCAGAAACTGCATGCGGGACTTTGTCCGAGAAATAACGGTAGTGTATAATGAGTTGGAGATTATTGGGGGAGAGATTCGAACTAGAATATGATTGGAGAGACCATTGCTGATTAAAAAGAATGCTTTATCAATATTAAAAATCGTTTTTCCTATTGCTGTTTTGCTATTTGTTATTTATCAATCAAAAAAAGAACTGACAAATCTGTCTTTCAAACGTACGCTCATGGTCATCAACGGGCTGGAACGAACAGACTTATTCATACTTGTGTTTGTCGGCTTGCTGGCTGTAGCGGCCATGTCTCTGTATGATTACGTCCTGAAATACTCACTGCGCCTATCGATCACAAACGGAAAAGTATTCAGGGTTTCTTGGATCGCCAATTCATTTAATAATGTGCTGGGATTCGGCGGTTTAGCCGGAGTCGGGTTAAGAATGATGTTTTATAAGGAGCATACGAAAGACCATAAGGCTCTCGTGAAAGGAATCGCCTGGCTCACATCCTCTATGCTGCTCGGATTATCTGTTTTCAGCATTTTCGTCGTTGCCCGAGTGCTGCCGGTGGATGAAGTCATTCATGAAAAGCCTTGGCTGTGGGCGGTCGTTATCGGTTTTGCGCTGATATTGCCGCTATCCTTGGCAGTGTCCAAAATAAAAGACCGCAAAGCTGGGGACGAAGAAAATGCGGATAAAGTGAAAAATCCGATTTTCGCATATATTGGAGCTTCCGTTGTTGAATGGCTCATGGCCGGGATCGTCATCTATTTTGCTTTGTTCGCTATGGGCGTTCATGCTGATATCAGGTATGTGTTCGGAGTGTTCGTCATTGCGGCGATCGGCGGGATGATCAGCCTCGTGCCGGGCGGCTTTGGTTCGTTTGACCTTTTGTTTTTGCTGGGGATGGAGCAGCTTGGCTATCATCAGGAGGCCATCGTTACTTCTATTGTGTTGTACAGACTCGCCTATTCATTTATCCCATTCATTTTGGGACTATTCTTTGCCGCAGGCGACCTGACGGAAAATACAATGAAACGGCTCGAAACGAACCCGCGCATCGCACCGGCAATTGAGACGACAAACGTTCTGCTTGTTGTTCAGCGTGCGGTATTAGTGAGAATTTTGCAAGGCTCGCTTTCGCTTATTGTGTTCGTAGCAGGCCTGATTATCCTGGCCTCAGTTTCCTTGCCGATTGACAGGCTGACGGTTATACCGCACATTCCGCGCCCGGCTCTTTTGCTGTTTAACGGTCTGTCTTTAAGCTCAGCGCTCATTCTGCTGATATTGCCGATCGAGCTTTATAAACGGACAAAACGCTCCTATACGATGGCCATTACAGCACTTGTCGGCGGGTTTGTGTTCAGCTTTTTAAAAGGACTTAACATCAGTGCGATATTCATACTGCCGATGATTATCGTATTGCTTGTGCTATTGAAAAAACAATTTGTCCGCGAACAGGCATCTTATACACTGGGACAATTGATTTTCGCTGTAGCGCTGTTTACTGTGGCACTCTTTAACTACAATCTGATTGCGGGCTTTATTTGGGATCGGATGAAGAAGGTGCTGCGTCATGAATATTTCGTCCACAGCACCTCGCATATTACACATGCAACCATCATGGCAATCATCATTGTGCCGCTGTTCTTCTTTATATTTACAGTGGTCTATCATAAGAGAACGCGACCGATCGGAGAGAAAGCTGACCCTGAGCGTCTTGCTGCGTTTCTCAATGAAAAAGGCGGCAACGCGCTGAGCCATCTCGGCTTTCTTGGAGATAAGCGGTTTTATTTTTCAAGTGACGGGAATGCATTGCTTCTGTTTGGGAAAATCGCCAGAAGGCTGGTCGTGCTCGGCGACCCGTCTGGCCAAAGAGAATCATTCCCGCTCGTGCTGGAAGAGTTTCTGAACGAAGCGCATCAGAAGGGATTCAGTGTTTTGTTCTATCAAATTGAACGAGAGGACATGGCGCTGTATCACGATTTTGGCTACAACTTCTTTAAATTGGGCGAGGAAGCATATGTAGATTTACATACATTTACCTTGACTGGGAAGAAAAAAGCCGGCCTTCGGGCAATCAATAACCGCTTTGAGCGGGAGGAGTATACTTTCCATGTGGATCATCCCCCATTTTCTGATGCGTTTCTGGAGGAGCTGAAACAAATCTCAGACGAATGGCTAGGTTCGAAAAAGGAGAAGGGATTCTCGCTCGGATTTTTTGATCCTGCCTATTTACAGAAAGCGCCGATCGCCTATATGAAAAATGCAGAGGGAGAGATCGTTGCATTCGCAAATGTCATGCCGATGTACCAGGAAGGAGAGATATCGGTTGATCTGATGCGCTATCGCGGCGACGCTCCAAATGGCATTATGGACGCATTGTTCATCCGCATGTTTTTATGGGCAAAGGAAGAGGGCTGCACGTCATTTAATATGGGAATGGCACCCTTGTCCAATGTCGGCACTGCCTTTACATCCTTCTGGTCAGAAAGGTTTGCTGCTGTCATTTTTAACAATGTCAGATACATGTACAGCTTCAGCGGCCTAAGGGCCTTTAAAGAAAAGTACAAACCGGAGTGGCGCGGGAAATACCTGGCGTATCGGAAAAACAGATCTCTTTCTGTCACCATGTTCCTCGTTACACGTCTGATTGGCAAAAGCAAAAAAGACTCCGTCTAATAAGACGGAGTCTTTTTTTATTTCGTTTTTAAGAAATTGGTTTCAATATCATCAAGCAGGTAGTTTGCGGCTTTAATTCCGCCTGCGGTTGTCCATACGACGTCATCGACTTCATGTGCGTTACCTGACTTCACGGCCTTTAGGTTTTTCCATAGTGAACTGCTTGTCCACTGATTGGCCCATTTTTCATTTTCCTTTGCATTATCGGCTTTATATGTGAAATAAAACAGCACATCGGCATCCATATCAGGAATGGACTCTTTACTGTCTGTTGAGAACGTAAATTGGTCCTTTTGCTTCTTGAACAGTTCTACTTGTTTTTCAGGGCGTTTGAAGCCAAGCTGGTCTAAAATAATTCCTGAGAATGAATCAGTATAATAGATTCTTGATTCACCGGATAAAAAGCGTACGACAGAAACTGTTTTGTTGGTCTGGTCGCCAAGTTTTTCTTTTAAATCGGCAGCGCGTTTATCAAAATCGGCAATGGCTTTCTTGCCTTTATCCGCCTTGTTCACCGCGTTGGCATATAAAGTCAGGTTATCCTTCCAATTCCCGGCCAAGGATTCAGCAAAAACAGTCGGTGCAATCGCATTTAGCTGATCATAAATTTTTTCCTGGCGCACTTTGTTTCCAATAATCAAATCAGGCTTTAATTCTGCGATGGCTTCCACATTCGGTTCTGTTTCAAGGCCGACGTTTTGAACACCTTTCATGTCATCCTTCAGATAGTCATACCACGGGTCGCCCTTCCATGACTTCACGGCGCCAACCGGCTTGATGCCAAGCGCTAAGAGCGCCTCTGTGCCTTCGTTTGTTAAAACAACAATCCGTTTTGGATTTGCGGGAATGTTGTCTGATGTTCCCATTGCATGTTTAACCGTTCTGGTTTTGCTGTTTGACTCCTCGCTGTTGCTTGAACTTTCTGAACTATTACAGGCAGAAAGTACGACAAGGGTCATTAAAAATACGAATAGCATGCTGATATGCTTTTTCATCTTTTTCCTCCCGATATTGAAATTCATTATCATTTAGATCATAATAAGCAGTGGTGAGAGTGTCAATCCCTAATTGAGGATTATTCTCAAAAACAAACAATACATAGTAAATCTGGGAGAATGAGATCATGATCTGCAAAAAGGCATCTTCAAAATGGATTACGTTATTATGTCTGATTTTCATTTTACTGGCAGCTGTCTGCGCAAGTGTTGTGTACGGTTATACAGGTACGTCATGGGGACAGGTCTATCAAGCGTTTCATTCCTTCAACGGTACAAATGAGCATGTCATCATCAAGGACGTCAGGCTTCCGCGTGCTTTGGTTGCCACAGTCGTCGGCGCCTCGCTTGCAGCCGCGGGAGCACTCATGCAGGCGCTCACAAAAAATCCGCTTGCGTCACCGGGAATTTTCGGAATAAACGCCGGTGCCGGCTTTTTTATTGTGGCCGGATCGTTTTTTCTGCATATTCAATCACCTCAGGCACTAGTATGGAGCTCGTTTCTCGGGGCAGCATTTACCGCTGCGATCGTCTACGCAGCAGGCTCGCTTGGGAGAGAAGGGCTGACACCAATCAAATTGACGCTGGCGGGCGCTGCCATGGCAGCCATGTTTTCTTCTCTGACGCAAGGCTTGCTGTCTGTCAACGAACTTGAGCTTGCCCAGGTGCTATTTTGGCTGACTGGCTCTGTGCAGGGCAGGAGTCTGGATCTGCTGATGACGATGTTTCCATATGCAGCGGCAGCGCTGGTAATCTGCTTTTTTCTTGGCCAAAAAATAAATCTCCTTGTGATGGGAGAAGATGTGGCAAAAGGACTCGGCCAAAAAACGGGCCTGCTGAAATTCGTGATGGCGCTTTGTGTTGTCTTGCTAGCAGGATCTGCTGTCGCCATTGCCGGGCCGATTTCCTTTATCGGCATCATTATTCCGCATTTTTCCAGGTTCGTCGTCGGTAATGATTATCGCTGGGTTCTGCCGTTTTCCGCTGTTTTGGGTGCCATTCTGCTTGTTTCCGCGGACATCGGTGCGCGATATATCATTATGCCTCAGGAAGTTCCTGTCGGGGTCATGACCGCCATCATCGGAATGCCTGTGTTTGTGTACATCGCAAGAAGGGGGGCGAAGCTATGAAACTTCGTTTTGGCGTTACTGCGGCTGAAAAGAAAGCGAGGATCGTCTTTTTGGTTTTACTGGGATTCACAGCTGCTGTCCTCATCATAAGCGCCGGTCTTGGACAAAGGTTTATTCCTCCCTGGGATGTAGCAAAAACATTCTTTGGTGCAGGTTCCAAGCTGGATGAACTGATGATCATGTCGTTCCGCATGCCAAGAATTTTGACGGCTTTATGCGCCGGCGTTTGTTTGGCAGCGGCAGGCGCGATATTGCAGGGACTCGTCAGAAACCCTCTCGCATCTCCGGATATTATCGGAATAACGGGAGGAGCGGCAGTAGCTGTCGTACTTTTAATGATGTTCTTCTCAGACCGCAGCAGTTCACTGACGATCAGCCTGTCATGGCTTCCAGCGGCCGCATTTATCGGCGCCTCGGCTGTCGGTCTCATCGTCTATTTACTGGCATATAAAAATGGCGCCTCCACATTTCGGCTGGTGCTTATCGGAATCGGATTTTCTATGTCGGCGCAGGCGATGACGACCCTGCTGATGATCAAAGGTCCGATTTATCGGGCATCACAAGCCAATGTATATATCACTGGGTCAGTTTATGGGTCAAACTGGGGGCATGTAAAAATAGCTATTATCTTATCTGTCATTCTCCTATTCATTTGTTGGATCGCGCTGAAAAATATGAATATACAGGTGCTGGGTGAAGATATTGCGGCGGGTGCGGGAAGCGCTGTGCAGCGAAATCGTTTTTTCTTGCTCCTTTTGAGTACGGCTCTTACGGGTTGTGCAGTTTCAGTTGCCGGCACAATCGGTTTTGTTGGGCTGATGGCGCCCCATATTGCAAGACGGCTTGTCGGCTCATCTTATGGCGCGCTGCTTCCGGCGTCGGCACTTATTGGGGCTCTGCTCGTCTTAACAGCTGATATTGTCGGCAGAACCTTATTTGCTCCGGTGGAAGTGCCAGCCGGCGTATTTACAGCGGCTATCGGCGCCCCTTATTTTATTTATTTGCTCTATAAAACAAGAAACTCTTGATCGTTACGCCCATTTTCTTGAAGAAGAAAATGGGTTTTTTTATTAATAACTGAAGATTCGTAATTATTTTTGCTATACTGACAGAGACATTGATAAAGAAAGGGCGGCAGATGAATGAAAGAAGCAGAGGTATTAAAATATGAAGCATTTACAAGCAGTCCCGGAAAAGGAAACCCCGCAGGCGTCGTATTGCAGGGAGACGATTTTACTGAAAACGAAATGCAGATCATAGCCGAGCGTGCCGGGTATTCAGAAACCTCCTTTATCCGAAAAAGCGAGTCGGCCGATCTTGAACTCCGTTACTTTACCCCTGGACACGAAATGAATTTGTGCGGTCATGCTACAGTTGCTTCTCTTTACGCATTATGTGAGAAAGGAATGCTGGAGAGCGGTAAAACGTACAGCATCCAAACGAAAGCCGGAATCCTGCCTGTGAACATTTCTGAAAAAGATGGCCGCATTCATATTACGCTTGAACAGGCCTCCCCGCAATTCAAACCATTTACAGGCGATCGGGAAAAACTTGCGCACGCACTGGGAATCACCGAAGAAGATTTTCATGAAGATCTTCCGATTGTATTTGGCAGCACTGGCATATGGACAGCCATCGTACCGCTTAAATCATTAGAGGCTTCTAAAAAGATGGTGCCAGATAACAAACAATTTCCGAAAGTGTTAGTTGATCTGCCAAAAGCTTCAGTCCATCCGTTTACCTTTGAAACCGTTCATCCCGACAGCGACCTGCACGGACGCCACTTTTCATCCCCGTATTCGGGAACAATTGAAGACCCAGTGACCGGCACAGCGTCAGGCGTGATGGGGGCTTATATGAAACATTATGGCAATGCTGAGCAGCATAAATTTATCATTGAACAAGGGCAGGAAATCGGAAAGGACGGAAAAGTCGAAATCGAAATGAACGAAGCGGACGGCCATGTGAAAGTGAAGATGACAGGAACGGCCGTTTACTCAGAAACGCGTATTTTTAACATCTAATACGGATGATGGTTTACAACAAGATGCACTTTCCGTTATCATTATGAAATGATAATCATTTTCAATTGAATAGGAAGGTGAAACGGTATGCCTCAAACCGAACAAATACATCAGCACTCAGAACTGCGGGACATCATACGCAGCAGAAGATCGATTCGAAAGTTTAAACAAGGGCCAGTACCTGCAGAAGTTATTCTTGACATGCTTGAAACGGCAAAATATGCGCCAAATCACAGAGTAACAGAGCCATGGAGATTTATTTACGTTTCCAGTGAGACAGGTAAAGCGAACCTCATCAATACATTTGCAGCGTTTTCTAAGAAATCCAAGCCGGATATGACAGAGGAAAAGCTTCAAAATTTCAAAAACACACTTGGGCGCGTTCCGGGTTTTCTGCTCGTCGTTTTTCAGGAAGATGAAAACGAAAGAGCGCGAGACGACGATTTTGCGGCAACAAGCTCATTGATTCAAAACCTTCAGCTTCTTGCTTGGGAAAAAGGAATCGGCATGGTTTGGAAAAGCGGAAAAATCCTATACGACAAAGAAGTCCATCAGGCCTTTGGTTTACAGGATAATGAACGCTTCGCCGCCATCATACAAACGGGTTATCCTGACGAATCGCCGGAAGTGAAAAAACGCACACCGATCCGCGACCGGTTCACTGAAATGTAAAAAACCCCTTGTCTCAAACGGAGACAAGGGGTTTTTATTAACGAGATTTCTTTTTCGCTCTGTTGTCGGCTGCTTTCGCACGCTCTTGCGCTTCGCGGTCATTTGCATCAGCAAGCTCGCTTGAATATTCTTCGTAAACGCCGTCAGTTTCCCTTTTTAATGCATCGGGAACTTGTGGAAGCTTTTGTTTGTTTTTATCACGGTTTTTGTGGATATGATTTCTGCCCATATCAAATTCCCCCTAAAAAGTGATATCAAACAAAGATAGTATTTGGTTTTAAGGGGCTATGTATTCCTACTTCCGCTTAGCAGCTTTTTCCGCTTTTTTAAATTCGCCTGAATAAAGAACTTCCTGCATTTTCTTCAGGTTGGCGCCTTGCTGGTGCTTCTCCCTCTTTTTTTCCATAAAAAGGACCTCCTTCAACCATGTTATCCTTAAGGTTGACGCTTCCTGCTGTTTTTATACAGTCTTTCGGTCCGTTATCAGCTGTAAGAGTGCGAAGGCAAGATCCGAATATGTAAAACGAAATCCAGAGGTGATCGCTTTTTTAGGAAGAGCGCGCTGACCTTTCACAATCAAAAGACTCATCTCACCCAATGCTTTTGATAAAAAGAATTCCGGGACGGGGAGCCAGTGCGGGCGGTGCTTCACCCGTGCAATCGTTTTGCCGAATTGTTTCATTTCCACAGGATTGGGCGCGGTGACATTCATTGGGCCAGAGATGCCGGCGTTTTCCACCGCATATCGGATCATCTGGGCTGCGTCTTCGACATGAATCCATGACAGCCACTGTCTGCCTGTTCCGATCGTTCCGCCGGCCAGAAACTTATAGGGGAGAACCATAAGCGGTAGAGCGCCTTTTTCTCCAAGCATCACGCCAAATCTTGCATAAACCGTCCTGATGCCCATCGCCTCAATATTCTGTCCTTCCTTTTCCCACAGGTGCGCAGTATGGCTGAGAAAATCCTCATCTGACGTTGCAGAATCCTCTGTAAAGGTTTTCTCAAGGCTTGTGCCGTAAATACCCACAGCACTGGCTTGGATTAATGTCTTCGGCTTCTCCTTCTGTTTACGAATAAGCCGCTGCACTTCACGCGTCGCATTGATACGGCTGGAGAGAATGTCCTGCTTCGTTTTTTCTGTCCAGCGGCCAAAAATCGATTTTCCCGCAAGGTTTATCCAGACATCAATATGAGGAAGTTCCTGCTCCGGGGCGGCTCCTTCCGTCAGCCATTGGACATATGTCATATTTTTTTGTTCAGTTTCCCTTGCGTTTCTTGATAAAATATAAACATGGTGTCCCTGGCGGGTAAGAACGCCTGTCAGATGCCGGCCGAGAAAACCGGTTCCGCCCGTCATTGCGATATTCATCAACATCTCTCCTCATCGTTCTAATAAATATACTTTACCTCATTTTAATAAAAGGAAACACGTTTCAGGCCTGAGAAGGGAGATTAAGATGCCGTTTATTACAAAAATATCAGCGCAAAAAAAGAATACGGAACGCTTCAATATTTTTCTGGATGATAAATACGCCTTCAGCGTGGACGCGGATGTGCTTGTGAAATATGAGCTCAAGAAGGGAAAAGAACTTGATGATCTTGACATCATTGAGATTCAATACGGCGATGAAGTGAAGAAAGGCTTCAACCGCGCGCTTGAATTTTTATCCTATCGAATGCGGTCAACGAAAGAGGTCGAGGACCACTTGAAGAAAAAAGAAACCTCGCCACCCGTCATTGCGGAGGTCATCCATAAGCTCAACGATTACAAGTACTTAAACGACCAGGAATTTGCCGCAGCCTATGTCAGCACCCACAAAAAAACAAACGGAAAAGGACCTGATGTTTTGTTCAGAGAGCTGAGAGCGAAGGGAATTGATGACGATACAATTAAGGAGGCGCTAAGTTCTTTTTCCTTTGAAGATCAGACAAGAGAAGCGGTCAAGCATGTTGAAAAGCTTCTCAAAAAAGATAAAAAGCTTTCGACAAAAGAACTCAAACAGCGCGCCCAGATGCAGCTTCAGCGCAAGGGCTTCTCATTTGATGTCATCAATGCGGCGCTAGAGCAGATTGAATATGAAAATGATGAAGACACAGAGAAAGAAGCGCTGCGCATTCACGCGGAAAAAGCGCTTAGAAAATACCGCTATGACGGCTCCTATGAAAGCGCCATGAAGGTCAAACAATTTTTATTCCGCAAAGGATTCTCACTCGATTTAATCGAACAATTTCTGCACGAAGAGGAGTAGCTGAAAAAATGGAGAAACGATACAGTCAAATGACACCGCACGAACTCAATACTGAAATCGCATTACTTTCTGAAAAAGCAAGAAAAGCCGAACAGCATGGAATTATAAACGAACTGGCAGTGCTCGAACGGAAAATTACGATGGCAAAAGCATATTTGCTGAACCCGGAAGATTACTCACCGGGAGAAACGTACCGTGTTGAAGACACTGAGGACGAGTTTACCATCAGTTATTTAAATGGCGTTTTCGCATGGGGATACAGAACCTCTTCTCCTCAGCAAGAGGGAGCGCTGCCAATCTCAGTTTTGAAAGAAAAAGAATAAAGCGTAACAGGGAGGCTGATCATCAGCCTCTTTTTTTGTGCAGCACATTTACACGAGGTCTTAAAGAAAAAATCATTGAATTGACTTTAAAAATCTTTTAGTATGGAAATCGTTGTTTTTTAATATCAAAGGAGGCGATGACGTTGAGTATCAAAAGCCCATCTGTAAAATTTATTATATTTGTTCTTATGATTTGTACATTTTCAATCGGCTATACAGAATACGCGGTGATGGGTATTTTGACGTCGATTGCCAATGACTTTCATATACAGGTTTCATCTGCAGGGCTTCTTGTCACGGCTTACGCGGCAAGCGTCTGTTTGACAGGACCGCTCGTCACCATCATTTCTGTCAAACTCCCGAGAAAGCCTGTGCTTCTTGGGCTGATGGCGATTTTTATCCTTTCAAACCTGATGAGCGCACTGGCACCGAATTTTGCGGTACTGGCCGTCTCAAGAATTTTATCTGCGTCCATTCACGGCGCATTCTTCGCGATAGCCATGGTCTTCGCCAGTGAAATGGTTCCGCCGGAAAGGCGCGCTGCAGCCGCTGCTTCAATGAACGGCGGACTGACAGTAGCTCTAATGCTGGGTGTTCCATTCGGTTCTTATCTCGGAGATGTCCTGAATTGGAGAGCGGTATTTTCCATCATTACGGCACTTGGTGTCATCGGATTTTTAGGTCTTATGGCTGCCGTGCCAAACAGAAAACCAAAAGTGATCCCTATGCTAATGAATGAGTGGGGGGTTTTTAAACACAAACAAGTGCTGTTTTCCTTCGCGATTACCATTTTAGGCTATTCCGGTGTCTTTATCGCCTACACCTTTATCGAACCGATCTTGAGACATTCAGCCGGATTCAGCACAGTTGGCATTACAGGCGCTCTCTTTGCGTATGGTTTGGGAGGCGTTGCAGGGAATTTCTTTGCGGGAAAAGTGCCGCTGCCTCTGCTGACTCGGACGATGATCGGCGTAATGATCGGTTTAATTGGTGTTCTGGCTGTATTTCCGTACATCGCCATTTACCCGGCTGCAGCTATTGTGGCCACGTTCCTATTCGGGGCATGCGCATTCGGCACGCCGCCTCTGCTGCAAACAAAGGTCATTTCCTCATCTGAGGGCGGCACAACCATTGCCGCAGCTGTCAGCGTATCAGCATTTAACCTTGCTAATGCCCTTGGTGCATGGATCGGCGGAATGATTTTAAGCGGAACAGGCTCTTATTCCTGGCTGTTTGCAGGCGGCGCGCTTATGACCGCATGCGGACTTGTGCTTTCTACCTTCGCACACTTATCAGAAAAGAAGAGCGTCTACGAATATCAAGTCAATAAAGGGTAAAAACAGCTGCAGTGTATGCAGCTGTTCTTCTTTACCGTTTGCCAGAGGCTCTCATTCTTTCTTGAGGGTGCTGATTAATCGATCCATCAGCACGCTTTGAAGCATAGTCGTCCTTTGCTCTCGGTTCACCCTGAAATTTGTTTTCGTTTTCGTAAGGAAATCCTTTTTCTTTATTCCGGACCATGTCATATCCCCCTAGGTTCGAGATCAAAAAGTTGCGTCTTTCCAGATGAAGACGTAAGGTTAGTATATGGAGAACACCACGTAATAAAGCGTTATTTTTTTCCTGAAGAAAGGAGACTGCACACATGAATATGTACATTGAGAAACTGACGAATCTGCTTCTGGAAAAGAACGATATGATCAGCTATATACAGGCGAAAACATGGGTGGAACTGCTATGGAGCGATTTCGAAGCAACCTATGCAAAAGCCGGACACGCCTATCAGGGTGAAAAAATGACTGAAAAAATCGTCACACAATGGATCGAAAACTATGGAGGCCAGCTCCACCTTTTTCAAAGCTCCCGTAACGACGTGAATGATTACTTACATCAAAGCAGAGGCCTTTTGCATTAAAAACCTGCCGTTAGCGACCGGCAGGTTTTTTCATTTTTTTCACATAAAACATGTTTCGCCAGCCTGTCAATAAGGGAATACCACTTATATCTTGTCAAATGCGAGGAGGAGCTTTAAATGAAAAAGAAACAAGTAATGCTCGCTTTAACAGCTGCCATAGGAATGGGCTTGACAGCACTTCACTCCGCTCCCGCAGCAAAAGCTGCGCCCCTTCACGACATATCTGTCAGCATGCCATCATCCGATACTTACATCATAAAAGCAGGAAAACTGAATGTCCGGACTGCGCCAAATCATGAAGGTGATATTCTCGGCACTGTATCATCAGAACAAAAGGTAACAGTCGATGGGTTCGTAAATGCCGATTGGGCTCAAATTCATTTCAAAGGAAAAAAAGCATATATTTCAACTCACTTTTTAATGAAAACCGCAAGCCAAGCGAAAACAACGAAACAGACAGCCTTCTATACACCGACACCCGAAAACGGAAAAGCTAAGCAGCTCTCATCTGGAACAGAGGTGACAATACTCGGGTGGGGATTTAGTGAAAACGGAGGATTTGACTTCACTTGGGCGTTCGTGGATTATGGCGGTGTTATAGGCTATATTCACACAAAGGATTTACAAATGCGATAAAAGGCAGGCCGAGGCTTGTCTTTTTGTCTATGCGTGAAACATTTCTTCTTTCTGCACGTAACAATGAGAAAGGAGATGATAATATGGCTGGTTTAGTCAGCGGAGGGCTTATGATCATTGCGGGCATACTGATCAAACAGTTTCCTCCCAAATCCATCAACAGTGTGTACGGATACAGAACAAGACGCTCAATGTCAGATCAAAGATTATGGAATGAAGCGAACCGTTACAGTGCATCATTAATGATCCTTTCAGGCTTGGTGATTGCGGGAATGGGATTTTTGCTGGGATCAAGCTGGATCATTCTTCAGCTAATCCTGCTGGTTGCCGCTTGTGTCATCATATTTATGCTAACGGAAAAAAGACTGAAAACCATGATGCACAGTCAAGGAGGAGATAGAAGTGGACGGAGTTAAATGCCAGTTTGTCAATACAAACGGAATCACGCTCCATGTTGCAAGCGCAGGACCGGAAGACGGTCCGTTACTTGTCCTGCTTCATGGATTTCCTGAGTTTTGGTACGGCTGGAAAAATCAAATCAAACCGCTTGCTGATGCGGGTTACCGGGTCATTGCTCCTGATCAGCGGGGCTACAATCTCAGTGACAAACCGGAAGGAATTGATTCGTACCGAATTGATACATTAAGAGATGATATCATCGGACTTATTACGCAATTCACTGATGAAAAAGCAATTGTCATCGGGCATGACTGGGGAGGGGCTGTCGCATGGCATTTGGCTTCCACACGCCCGGAATATCTTGAAAAACTGATCGCGATCAACATCCCGCACCCGCACGTCATGAAAACCGTAACGCCGCTTTATCCGCCGCAGTGGCTGAAAAGCTCGTATATCGCATTCTTTCAGCTGCCAGACATACCGGAGGCATCACTAAGGGAAAATGATTATGAAACATTAGACAAAGCGATTGGATTATCGGCCCGTCCGGAGATTTTTTCGTCCGATGATGTCAGCAGGTACAAAGAAGCGTGGAAACAGCCGGGTGCACTGACAGCTATGCTGAACTGGTACAGAGCCCTCAGAAAAGGAAGCCTTGCAGAGAAACCGCCTTGTGAAACAGCACCTTACCGGATGATCTGGGGAATGGAAGACCACTTTTTGAGCAGAAAGCTTGCGAAAGAGACGGAAAAGCAATGCCCGAATGGACATCTCATCTTTGTAGATGAAGCTTCCCATTGGATTAACCACGAAAAACCAGCCATCGTTAATCAGCTGATTTTGGAATATCTTAAGAACCAATAAGGAAAATTTCTCTCCATCCGTCTGCCATAATGGCAGACTTTTTCTGTGCGATTTTTTCATAGTCTGTTTTAAACATGACAAAATAACATTAAAAATCATGAATGTCACCATAAAATTGTAACAAAAAACAGGTTTAAACGACTTTAAAAAAAGGAATAGCCTTACTGAAGATTTGTGTAAAACTCCCCCTAAGGCAGTACTTAAAAAGAATAATAAAAAGAAGGTGCCTTAATGAAGCAAGGATTAATCTCGATTATTATCCCGTCTTACAATGAAGGGTATAATGTCAAACTCATTCATGAATCTTTAAAAAAGGAATTTAAAAACATTCATTATGACTATGAAATATTCTTCATAAATGACGGAAGCGTTGATGACACGCTTCAGCAGATCAAAGACTTGGCAGTGACGTGCAGCCGGGTGAAATATATATCTTTTTCTCGGAACTTTGGAAAAGAAGCCGCGATTTTGGCGGGCTTTGAGCATGTTCAGGGCGAGGCGGTAATTGTAATGGATGCCGATCTGCAGCATCCGACATATTTGCTGAAGGAATTTATCAAAGGCTACGAAGAAGGGTATGACCAGGTCATTGCCCAAAGGAACAGAAAAGGGGACGGGTTTGTCCGCTCACTCTTATCATCAATGTATTACAAGTTCATTAATAAAGCGGTGGAAGTCGATTTGCGTGATGGTGTGGGTGACTTCAGATTGTTAAGCCGCCAAGCTGTAAATGCTCTTTTGAAGCTGAGCGAAGGAAACCGCTTCTCGAAAGGCCTTTTTTGCTGGATCGGCTTTGATCAGAAAATTGTGTTTTATGAAAATGTCGAACGGAAAAACGGCACATCCAAATGGTCGTTCAGCAGTCTGTTTAATTACGGCATGGACGGCGTCGTTTCATTTAATCATAAGCCGCTGAGATTATGTTTTTACACCGGCATTTTCATCTTGCTGCTTTCCATCATTTATATCATTGCCACATTCGTTAAAATTCTAACTAACGGTATTTCTGTGCCTGGGTATTTTACAATTATCTCAGCTGTGTTATTTCTCGGCGGAGTACAGCTGTTAAGCCTCGGGATCATAGGCGAATATATCGGCCGAATTTATTATGAAACAAAAAAACGCCCGCATTATTTGATCAAAGAAGCGAATATCCCAAACAAAGACCTGCCTGAAACGAACGAATTAAAAAGCGTGCGGCGTCTGACAAAAATGCACTGAAATCACCAAGCGTCATTGGCAGTGCTTTTTTTTGCGTGTCTATCATCTTAATAGCAAGACTGGAGAATGTATATGAAAAGAAAACATGTTATGATCTATGCGGCCAGTCTGCTGGTGTCCGTTCTGGCACACGCCTTTTTTGTGAAAGAATGGGCGGAAGGCAGGTATATGACAGGTCCGGGTGACGGACTTGCGCAAATGATCGTATTTAAAAAATTATTATTTGACCAATATACACACGGGAATTTTTTCTACAATTATTCATTCGGACTTGGCGGCGGCACATTCAGTCAGCTCGGCTATTATTTTTCTGCTTCTTTTCTATTTCTTGCTGTGTCCGCCGTTGTCTGGCTGCTTCAGGCCCTTCAGTTTATCGGAGAAGCGGATACGCTTTTTTGGGCAGAGTCAGCTGTTTTTATCAGTATTTTCAAATTGAGCTTGATCATCTTTACGTCCGCTTCTGTTTTTCACTATCTTCTCAAGCATAGGGCGGCTTCGTTTACGGGGGGCGTGTTATACGGCGTCTCGATTATTTATTTCCGTCACGAAGCGTATTGGGAATTTTTTACCGATACAATGGTTTGGCTTCCGCTGCTTGTGCTCGGCACAGAAAAAATTATTAGAGAGCGGCGTCCGGCGTGGTTTATTGTTGCGTGTTCGCTGACGTTCATCAACAATTTTTACTTTGCATACATAAACCTTATATTCATCGGAATCTACGTGCTGTTCAGATGGCTGATCAGACTGGAACAGGATGAAGTGAAAAGATGGGTTCAATGCAGATTGTTTCTGGTTTCGGGCCTCATTTCTTTTGGCATCAGTGCGGCGGTGTTTGTGCCGGTGGTATACGGTTATTTAAACAACCTGCGCCCCCCATACAGCCAGAAAATAGAGTGGCTCAATTTAGATGATAATATCTTATTTTCGAGCCGGATTATTATTGTGCCGGCCGCTTTTCTGCTGTTTTTGTTTATGATGTCTTTTTACAAAAACCGTGTGTTTCGTCTTTTTGCCGGATTGAGCCTGCTGTTTATTCTTTTTCATTTCAGTCCGTATGCGGCAAGCGTTTTTAACGGCTTTTCCGCCCCGCAAAACCGCTTTGAATATGTTCTGGCCTTTACCATTGCGGGAGCAGCGGCGGCTGGTTTGTCACAGCTGTCTGAACTGAAACTGAAAGAACTGCTCCCGGCCATAGCTATCGTCCTGCTTCTTTACTTGTATCATATCCAAAGGTATAAGCTCGATATATGGAAGCCTGCGAATGAAAGCATTCTCTTACTCTTACTCATGACAATCGCAGCCTTGTTTGCTGCAGCTTTTGCGAAAAAACAGGCAAAAGTGGCTGTGTACGGTATCATCATTCTTTCTTCGCTGTTTGTTGCCAACTCCTATCAAAAATACGCACTCTCAGAAGGCGGCGATCTGGATAGTGTGACAAGAGAATATCTTACAAGTGAGGAATACAGAGGGCAAGAATCATCTGAGCTCATCAGACGTTTACAAAAGGAAGACAATGACCCGCTCATGAGAATCGACTGGATGAACGGTGTCCGCAATAATACGCCAATCATTTACGGATTTAATGGCTTCAGCGCCTATTCCAGCATTTTAAATAAAAATCTGCTGGCCTTCTATTGGAATGATTTAAGCATCGATATGGGCAGGGAAAGCGTCAGCCGTTATGCGTCATTGGGAGACAGGGCGAATTTATACAGCCTGCTTTACGGCAAATATTATATGACGGAAAAAACAAACGCAGCCAGCGTCCCGTACGGCTTCAAAAAGCATTTAGAAACAGAGCATTATGCGGTTTATGAGAATGAGTACATGCTTCCATTCGTCAAAACAGCGGATGCCATATACAGCGAAAGTGAGCTGGACCAATTGCCCGCTCTTGCGAAAGAACAGGCGATGCTGAAAGGAATCATATTAAAAGATCCATCTGGAAAAACCGAGCAGACACCAAAACCGGCCAATTTGATCACCAAGTCGGACATCACCGCAAAACAAGCCCATTATCAAAACGGACTGCTCACCGTAACTGGAGAAAACGGAGGAGAGCTGACCATCACTCCTAAACAGCCATCATCCGCTCCGGGAGACTACTATGTCAGCTTTTATTTGAAAAGCAAAGCAAAAGACAAAGGATTTACATTAAAGGTAAATGATTATGTCACAACAAGGAAATCGAACAAATCGATCTATAAAACCGGTGTAAATGATATTACGGTCAGAGTGCCTAAATCAGGCCATATCTCAATCCATCTTCCGAAAGGAACCTATGAGCTGAGAAATATAGCGCTCTATGAAGAGAATTATGAAACGCTGAAAAACGCTGTATTGCAACATAAAACAGAGAAAGCAGAGAAAGCAGAGAAACTGAATTGGAACAAAAATCAACTGACCTTTGCATATCATCTGTCAAAAGACCAGTACATCATGCTTCCGATCCCATATGAAAAAGGCTGGGAGCTGAAAATCAACGGACACACACAGAAGATTGAAAAAGCGGATTATGCTTTTATAGGCTTCAAGGCGCTAAAGGGAGACAATCACATTGAGCTGACTTACTATCCGCCATACTTCAACATATCGGCGATCATATCTCTCGTCAGTCTGCTGCTTGCTGTTTTATATATAAGACGTAAAAAGCCCGGCTCTATATAGAGCCGAGCTTTAATTTTTTCTGAAGTTTTTCTTCGCTGAATATCCATCCCGTATAGGACGAACGAATCGTAAGATCATGGCCGATATGAACAATTGCCACAAATGGATAATGGCCTTTGCTCCGATAACGCAGGTCGATAAATCTCACCTCATAATGATCTTTAAACGTATCCACTTCCCACCGGTAAACTGGAGAAAAGGACAGAAACGCCGCGATGTTATCATCCTGCTTTGCTGCATGCATTACATCGGTTTCAGGAACAGGCACTCGATTAAATGTATCCAGAATCACGACGTGTCCTTCCATGCTTCTTCCTACATAGAAAGCATGTGCTGTTGTCACTGCGATTCGCCATTGCCTGAATTTCATCGTTGGAGAAATAATAATGCTTTCAATCTCATCATGAATCATCTCATGAAGCTTTCGTTTAATTCTCAGCTGCATGATCAGGCGCACCAAATAATAGCCTGCCAATATGATATATAAGCTGAGAAACGTGATGCCGGGACTGCCGCCTGCATACCAAATCGCAATAGCTGCCAGATGGCTGATAAAAATAAACGGATCAAACGTATTAATCAGCCCAAGCGCAACCCATTTTTTCGAAAACGGACGAATGGCTTGTGTCCCATAGGCGTTGAATATATCGACGAAGACATGCAGAACAACGGCCAGCAGCGTCCACAGCCACAGGTGCAGAAAATTGGCCTGAGGATAAAATAAATACAGAATCGCCGGGATGATGACAGACCAAAACAAAACGGCGGGAATTGAATGGGTAAATCCTCTGTGATTCCTTATATAAACAGCATTGTTTTTAAGCTTTAACACAGTATCAATATCCGGAGCCTGAGAGCCCGCAAGCGTTGCGATCATAACAGCGTGAGCCATTGCCGGATCTGATGCGACAACAGGATCAAGCGTCGCAATACCGCCCAGTGCGATGCCCATAACGACATGTGTGCCCGTATCCATAGGTGACCTCCTTGCAGGATGATCCTGCACATTCACTTTGTAAGAAACTCCCCATTTTCATATACCCAATTTTTAAACTGATTCAATCGTTCTCATATGTTTCCGCTTTTTCTTTACTACTATTTAATGTAACATATTATCGTACTGTGCCCTTAGTGTACAACAAAAAACAGTCTAAAGAAAAGCGGGGCGCGAAAGACTGGGGAGAAACACATATGAACGTACTTGAAGACAAATTAAAACAAAAAGACATACAGCAATTTCGCGATGATTTAATCACATGGTTTGAAAGAGAGCAGCGCGTTCTTCCGTGGAGAGAGGACCAAGATCCGTATAAAGTGTGGGTATCTGAAGTCATGCTGCAGCAAACGAGAGTAGAGACTGTGATTCCTTACTTTCTGCGATTTGTGGAACAATTCCCGACAGTGGAAGCGCTCGCTGATGCAGATGAAGAAAAGGTGCTGAAAGCATGGGAAGGACTCGGCTATTATTCCCGAGTCAGAAACCTGCAAAGCGCAGTAAAAGAAGTAAAACAGGAATACGGCGGCATTGTCCCTCCAAACGAGAAAGAATTTGGCGGGTTAAAAGGCGTCGGCCCTTATACAAAGGGAGCGGTGCTCAGTATAGCCTACAATAAACCCATTCCCGCGGTTGACGGAAATGTGATGCGTGTCATGTCCAGAATTCTTTCTATTTGGGATGATATTGCCAAACCAAAAACAAGAACGATCTTTGAAGACGCTATACGAGCTTTTATTTCCAAAGAAAAACCTTCAGAATTTAATCAGGGCTTGATGGAGCTTGGAGCCTTGATCTGTACGCCAAAATCACCTTCATGCCTGCTATGCCCGGTTCAGCAGCATTGCTCAGCATTTGAAGAAGGCACTGAACGGGAGCTTCCGGTCAAAAGCAAAAAGAAAAAGCCCGGGATCAAAACAATGGCTGCAATCGTACTGACCGATGAAGACGGACAAGTGTATATCCACAAACGGCCGTCTAAAGGTTTGCTCGCCAACCTATGGGAATTCCCTAATCTTGAAACCCAAAAAGGGATCAAAACTGAGCGTGAACAGCTCATTGCATTTCTAGAAAACGAATATGGGATACAAGCTGATATCAGTGATCTGCAAGGTGTAGTCGAGCACGTTTTCACCCACCTGGTATGGAATATTTCTGTGTTTTTCGGTAAAGTAAAACAAGTGTCGGATACTGCCGAGCTGAAAAAAGTAACGAAAGAAGAGCTCGAACAATTTGCGTTCCCGGTGTCACATCAAAAAATCTGGAAGATGGCAGTGGAAGCAGCCTCATACTCGGCTGCTCCTTAAACCATTCTTAATCGTAAGAGACGCGCGTGCCGTGGCTGTAGTCCGCTTCATTGCGCCTCATTCCGCCGCGCGCTTCAATTTCTTGCGTTAATTCCCGGTATTTTGATTGGCCTTCTTCGTTCAAGTAAGGCATAATTTGCTGAAAGGCATGATGAAAATAAGCGAGTTCACTGTTCTTCCAATCTTTTTTGGAAACCATGCTCAATTCGCTCATATCACGTCCGACATACATAACAGAAGACCCCCTTTAAAGTTCTTGCCATTATTGTTTGTGGAAATAAAAGAACTATACGCTACAAGGAGATGAGGAAAAATGGAACAAAATAAATGTGCACTCGTAACAGGAAGCAGCCGCGGTGTCGGAAAAGCGGCCGCGATCAGACTTGCTGAGAATGGCTATAACATCGTCATTAACTATGCCCGCAGCAAAAAAGCAGCACTAGAAACAGCAGAAGAAATCGAAAAGCTTGGTGTTAAAGTGCTTGTCGTAAAAGCAAACGTAGGACAGCCTGCAAAAATCAAAGAAATGTTTCAGCAAATTGATGAAACGTTCGGCAGACTTGATGTTTTTGTCAATAATGCCGCTTCAGGCGTTCTGAGACCTGTCATGGAACTAGAAGAAACACACTGGGACTGGACGATGAACATTAATGCGAAAGCATTGCTTTTCTGCGCTCAGGAAGCTGCCAAGCTAATGGAGAAGAACGGAGGCGGGCATATTGTCAGCATCAGTTCATTAGGCTCAATCCGCTACCTTGAAAACTACACCACGGTTGGTGTATCAAAAGCAGCGTTAGAGGCTTTAACACGTTATCTTGCGGTTGAGCTTTCACCAAAACAAATTATCGTCAATGCTGTTTCAGGCGGAGCGATCGACACAGATGCGCTGAAACACTTCCCGAATAGAGAAGATTTGCTTGAGGATGCGCGCCAAAACACACCGGCGGGCCGCATGGTCGAAATTAAAGACATGGTTGATACCGTTGAGTTTCTAGTGTCTTCCAAGGCTGACATGATCCGCGGACAGACTATTATCGTTGACGGCGGACGCTCACTGCTCGTTTAAAAATTTTTAAAAAAGAGGAATAGCTATACGATCACCTGCACATTCTAATGACCGTGGAGGTGATAACAATGGCTAACTCAAATAATTTCAGCAAAACAAACGCTCAACAAGTTAGAAAACAAAACCAACAATCAGCTGCTGGTCAAGGTCAATTCGGCACTGAATTTGCTAGCGAAACAAACGCTCAGCAAGTTAGAAAACAAAACCAGCAATCAGCTGGCCAACAAGGTCAATTCGGCACTGAATTCGCTAGTGAAACTGACACACAGCAGGTAAGACAACAAAACCAATCTGCTGAACAAAACAAACAACAAAACAGCTAATCACTGAAACAGAAAAAAGCACTTCATCTTCGGGTGGAAGTGCTTTTTTCTGTTTGAAAAACGACAAAACTTGTGGAAGGTCTACAGAATGAGTCAAAGGGTTTGCTTTATGGAGATCGAAATGATTAAAGGAGGAAACGTTTATACTTTCACCAGGCTGAAGGAGGAACCGATGACGGAATTTGAAAAGCTGGTAAGTGAACAGATGAAAACGATGGATAAGCTTCTCGATCTCCAATCAGAGCTCGACCGCTGCAAACAAATTGAAGCGGAACTCAGGCATTTGGAAAGGGATGCAAGGCTGCGGGGGATTCAGGCTGAAATTGCGGTAAAACGGAAACACCTTGCCGATATACAAGATATGTTTCAAAAGCAGACAGAGCAGGTCATTCGTTCTTATCGCAGCTCAGAAAAGCCGTCTTCCTTTGTGTAGTGCAGGAATGTGCCATTCCCCGGCCGGAATGGCTCTTTTATTTTCATTTTTCAAATTGTAACGTTATAATAGGTAAAAGACGTTGTCGGTAAGCAAATTTGGACATACTAACTGTAGGGCTTTATAGAAAGTAGGGGAGAAATATGGGCTATCCCAAGGAAGGAGAAACCATTCAAATTCACAGCTATAAGCACAACGGGCTGATTCATAGAATTTGGAATGAGACAACAATCTTAAAAAGTACAGAAATGTGTGTCATCGGGGCCAATGACCGGACGATGGTAACCGAATCAGACGGCCGGACATGGATAACCAGAGAGCCCGCAATCTGTTATTTTCACGCAAGACAATGGTTTAATGTCATCGGGATGCTGAGGGAAGACGGGGTTCATTATTATTGCAACATCAGTTCTCCGTTTGCCTATGATGGCGAAGCAATTAAATATATCGATTATGACTTAGACGTTAAGGTTTTCCCTGACATGACCTACAATATTCTTGATGAAGACGAATATGATGATCACCGGAAAGCCATGAATTATCCAAAAGAAATCGACAGTATATTAAGAGACTACTTAAACACGCTGCTCCATTGGATTCACCAGCGTCAGGGACCGTTTGCGCCCGAGTTTGTTGATATGTGGTATGAACGGTATTTGCGCTATACAAAATAATGGTTACGTAAAAACCTGTTGCGGGGTACAACAGGTTTTTCACATGGGCTCACACACATCATGATCAAGAGAGAGGGGGAATCAACGTGGGGGTTATGAAACGCTACATGCAATTCGTCAAACCTTATAAGAAGCAAATTTTCGTTACAGTGTTAATCGGGATCGTAAAATTCTCCATTCCGCTTGCTCTCCCATTGCTTCTGAAGTACGTAGTTGACGACATTATTCAAGGAGGCGGCACGGCTAGTGACAAAACAACGTCATTGTTCACGATTATGGCGATCATGTTCGCCTTATTTTTAATTTTGCGCCCGCCTGTTGAATATTATCGGCAATATTTTGCCCAGTGGACGGCCAGCAAGGTGCTTTATGACATAAGAGCCAAGCTGTTTGACCATATACAGAAACTCAGCCTTCGTTTTTACGCGAATACAAGAACAGGGGAAGTCATTTCCCGAGTGATTAATGATGTAGAACAAACAAAGGATTTTGTCATCACAGGCCTGATGAATATTTGGCTAGATATGCTGACGATTTTGATCGTGATCTCTATCATGCTGACGCTGGACATAAAATTAACACTGATCTCTATCGTTTTATTTCCATTATACGGCATATCAGTGAAGTATTTTTACGGCCGTTTACGAAAGCTCACAAGGGAGCGCTCACAGGCGCTAGCTCAAGTACAGGGGCATTTGCACGAGCGCATTCAAGGCATGCCGGTCATCAGGAGCTTTGCAATAGAAGACCATGAACAGGCTCAATTTAATGAGAAAAATGGTCATTTCTTAGATAAGGCCATCAGCCACACGAATTGGAATGCCAAAACCTTTGCGGTCGTTAATACCATTACAGATTTGGCGCCGCTCATCGTCATTGCGTGCGCCGGCTATTTTGTCATTAATGGACCGCTGACAGTCGGAACAATGGTCGCGTTTGTCGGATATATTGACAGAATGTACAACCCAGTTAGAAGACTGATCAATTCCTCTACAACCTTGACACAGTCAATCGCATCAATGGACAGGGTGTTTGAATTTATCGACGAGCCCTATGAACTCACTGACAAACCAAATGCGATAAAGGCCGATCAGATTCGCGGAGGAGTGGAGTTTCAAAACGTTTCGTTTCAATATGAAAAGGAAAAAGATAACATTCTCCATGACGTCTCTTTAAAAGTAAATAGAGGGGAAACTGTAGCTCTCGTCGGCATGAGCGGAGGAGGAAAATCAACGCTCGTCAGCCTGATCCCGAGATTTTATGATGTTTCAAGCGGCAGACTGCTGATTGACGGGAAGGATATACGCGATTATGAAGCGCGAAGCCTTCGTAACCAGGTTGGCATGGTGCTGCAGGATACCTTTCTATTTAGTGAAACGATTCGGGAGAATATCGCAATCGGCAAACCTGATGCCACTCTTGAAGAAATTATTGAAGCCGCCAAAGCTGCAAATGCCCATGAATTTATCATGGGTTTTCCAGAAGGATATGAGACCCGGGTGGGAGAACGAGGCGTTAAGCTTTCAGGCGGACAAAAGCAGCGGATCTCAATTGCGCGGGTATTCCTGAAAAATCCGCCGCTCCTCATTTTAGATGAAGCGACATCGGCTCTGGATTTGGAAAGTGAGCATTACATTCAAGAAGCGATGGACAAACTGGCGAAGGATAGAACAACTTTTGTTGTCGCACACCGGTTATCGACGATCACACATGCGGATAAGATTGTCGTCATGGAAAACGGCACAATCATTGAAACCGGAACCCATGATGAACTCATGGACTATGACAGCCAGTACAAGCACTTATTTACCATTCAAAATTTGAACTAAAACATCAATCTTATATCCTTTTAACGAAGGATATAAGATTTTTTTGTATAAAAAAACCCGGCTGTTTAACCGGGTTACTCTTCTGTTTCTATTTCGCAGTCTTTCGGATGATACGTTTGAAAACTTGTGATGAGTGTTTCTAAATGTTCGAGCTGCTCGCGGTACTCTACGGCGCTTGCCATAATATTGAGCATGTTGTAATCAATAAGCTCCTCATCCGTATTTTGCTGATTTTTTAAAAAGGACTTTGTTAAAAGCTGCTTATATCGAATGCCTTCTTCATCCGCGTCATCATGCGGCTTGATTTTGCCGACAAACCTCATTAAAATCAGTTCATGCCAGTAAAGCAGGTAATCAAGCTCTTCAGTCAGTGTTTCCTGAAACTCTTCCGGCATATGATAGATCTCGTTTTCCAGACGATGCAGCTTCTTCAATGTATCAAGCGCCCGGTTTGCAGTAATAATGGCCTGTCTGAACAGGACAAGCTTTCTTGATTTCACATAAGTCGTTTTCTTAAAGTAACTTCTTTCTTCTTTATATAGAAGATATGTCTGATCAAGCTTGATCATTTTTTCTTTCAGTTTTTCAATATCCTCTTTCAAAATCGAATGCTCTGTCGACTGCCGCATGGACAATCTGATCCACTTCATAATTTCTTCGGTGTTTTCGACGGTATTATGAATCAGCTTTGTTTCGTACTTAGGAGGCAAAAACACAAGGTTGACAATAAAAGAAGAAAGCACCCCTAAAATGACTGTGCTTGTTCTGATCAGCGCGAACATTAAAAAGTCGTCACCGGCAGATTCTAATATCGCAATGACTGTTACAAGAGCAATTGAAATTGTATGTTCAATTTTAAGTTTCAGCATGATTGTAATGACAATAACTGCTGTTAACCCGATCATAATCGGGCTGGGTCCGAAAATAAGGCCGAACACTGTGGCAATCACAGCTCCGATGATATTTGCCTGAACCTGGTCAATAATAATGAGAAAAGAGCGGTAAATCGACGGCTGAATCGCAAATATCGCTGCAATTCCAGCGAAAATCGGCGCGGGAAGCCCGATCCACGAAGCCAAATAAAGGGCAAGTGTAATCGCAATCCCGGTTTTGAAAATGCGGGCACCAAGTTTCATTGGTTTGTGCGTGCATTCCTTTCTATAGTAAATTGTGTGACATAAGTAAATTGTGTGACATAGCAAATGGGCTAATCCTTAAAATTCCCGGTTAGTTTATTTGCTAAACAATTAAGTAATATACAGGGATCGATACAAATATTCAAGCTATTTTTCTAGAAAAAGACCAAAATCTTACACGTTATATGAATCCATAAAAAAACAGGAGCTCAATGCTCCTGTCCAAGGTGTCAAATTCTAGTTTTTAAGATGTTTAAAAGCATCCTCGACCGCCTCAAGCGTGTCTTTAATATCCTGCTCTGTATGTGCTGTCGTGATAAACCAGGCTTCATACTTAGAAGGTGCTAAATTAACTCCGCGTTCCAGCATCAGTTTGAAAAACGCAGCGAATGTTTCTCCGTCACTACGTTCAGCCTGCTCATAATTTTCGACTTTCTCATCAGAGAAATAAACCGTGAGTGCGCCTTTTAACCGGTTGACTGAAATTGTGATGCCATGTGTTTTTGCGTGCTGCAAAATGCCTTCTTCCAGCATTGCGCCAAGGTGATCAAGCTTTTCATACACGCCTTCCTCTTTGAGCACTTCCAGACAAGCGATGCCTGATAGGATGGAAGCGGGGTTCCCTGCCATTGTTCCAGCCTGATAAGCAGGCCCTAGCGGAGCTACCTGCTCCATGATTTCTTTTTTGCCGCCATAGGCGCCAATCGGAAGTCCGCCGCCGATAATTTTTCCGAGCGCTGTTAAATCCGGTTTCACCTGTAAGAGATCCTGCGCGCCGCCATACATAAAGCGGAAAGCCGTAATGACTTCATCGTAAATAACGAGAGCGCCTGCATTGTGCGTCAATTCATTTACTTTTTCTAAGAAACCTTCTTTTGGCTCAACGATACCGAAGTTGCCGACAATCGGTTCAACGAGAACTGCCGCGATTTCACTGCCCCATTTATCAAGAGCCTCTTTATAGCTTTCGATATCATTAAATGGAACAGTGATCACTTCGTTTGCAATGCTTTTTGGTACACCGGCTGAGTCCGGAGTGCCGAGAGTGGACGGGCCGGAGCCTGCAGCGACAAGCACAAGGTCCGAATGCCCGTGATAGCAGCCTGCAAATTTAATGATTTTTGTCCGGCCTGTATATGCGCGGGCCACGCGAATGGTCGTCATAACGGCTTCTGTTCCCGAATTGACGAATCTTACTTTGTCCATAGCGGGAATAGCTTCTTTGAGCATCTTTGCAAATGTAACCTCATGTTTCGTCGGTGTTCCATACAATACACCGTTCTCTGCCGCTTTTTTAATCGCTTCTGTAATATGCGGGTGGGCATGTCCTGTAATAATCGGACCATACGCCGCTAAATAATCGATGTATTTGTTGCCGTCCACATCCCAAAAATAAGCGCCGCTTGCTTTCTCCATTGCAACGGGAGAACCGCCGCCGACTGCTTTATATGATCTAGACGGACTGTTTACACCGCCGACAATGTGCTCTAATGCCTCATTGTGAAGTTCAATTGATTTTGTATGCAAGAATAAAAACCTCCTATATCTCCATGCGTCCTTTCTATTGTAGCATGCTTCCGAACAAGAACAATGGCTTTGGGCTTCAGATGCAGCTGAGATGGTTGTAATCTGGACAAGAATTGGATACGCTTAATAAAAAAACATCCGGAGGTAACGTAATGACTATAGAAATCGGACAAAAAGCACCTGGTCTTGAGTTAAAAGGCGATCATGGGGAAACAGTAAAATTATCGGATTATAAAGGAAAGTATATCGTGCTTTATTTTTATCCAAAGGACATGACACCGGGGTGTACAACGGAAGCCTGTGATTTTCGGGACAATCACGAAAGCTTCAGTGAACTGGATGCCGTCATTATCGGTGTCAGCCCGGACAGCCAGGAAAAACACGGAAAATTTAAAGAGAAGCATGATCTTCCATTTCTGCTTCTTGTTGATGATGAGCATATGCTGGCGGAAGCGTTTGATGTGTGGAAGCTGAAGAAAAACTTCGGAAAAGAATATATGGGAATCGAGCGCTCCACTTTTTTAATTGATAAAGAAGGCCGTCTCGTTAAAGAATGGAGAAAGGTAAAAGTGAAAGACCATGTAGCCGAAGCGCTTCAAACCCTCAAGGATATGTCGGAAAAGTAAATTCGTCTATCAGCCTCAAATGATATGCCTTACTTTTACCCTGATATCAATTGACAAATTATCGTAGAAAGAGTTACACTAATTATAAACATTACAATGTAAGAATTTTTTTTAGAAGAGAGGTGCATGACGGATGGCTGCACATGAACTAAAAGAAGCCTTAGAAACGTTGAAGGAAACCGGAGTTCGCATTACTCCTCAACGTCATGCGATTCTGGAATATCTCGTTAACTCTATGGCTCATCCAACAGCGGACGATATATATAAAGCTCTGGAAGGGAAATTTCCTAACATGAGCGTAGCGACGGTATATAACAATTTGCGTGTGTTCCGAGAATCGGGTTTGGTAAAAGAGCTCACATACGGTGATGCTTCCAGCAGATTCGATTTTGTCACATCCGATCACTATCACGCGATTTGCGAAAACTGCGGGAAAATTGTGGACTTCCATTACCCGGGCCTTGACGAAGTTGAGCAGCTTGCTGCCCACGTCACTGGTTTCAAGGTAAGCCACCACCGTTTAGAAATTTACGGCGTCTGCCAAGAGTGTTCGAAAAAAGAAAATCATTAAAAATAAGCTGACCGCACGAAACGGTCAGCTTATTTTATTTCGACATTTTCTTTTTATTATAAGACTCATCAAATTCTTTTCCTTCTAATCCCTTATCTAAAGTCAGCGGCTCTCGGCAATGCATGCACATATCGACTCTTCCTAAAACCTTTGTCTCTTTATCACAGCCTGGACAAATGACGCGAACCGCTTTAGTCGAAAGCATTCCAATCCAAAAGTAAACAACCGTGCTGAGACCGATCGATAAAAGCCCAAGTATCATAAACAAACTAGAAAGCAAAACTGACTCTTTGAAAAAGATCCCGATGTACATAATGATAAACCCAACGAAAACCAAACTTAACGCGAATGTTCTGATTTTATTAATTTTGCTGGAGTATTTCGCCATGTCCATCCCCCTCTGATTTAACTATAGCACAAACCCGATGGGATTTTCTTCATGTTTTCGGTTGAACTGGAATTTACTTATGGAGACTTACTGTGAAATTGTTTATAATAGTTCAATGTGTTTAGAAAAAAGGAATTTCGTTTTAACCATAGAATTGAATCAAATAGAGAATAAAAAAATTTGAACAATTGCATTGGAGGAATAGTGATGGAAAATCTTCTCCGCCCAATTTACCAAGAAAGAGCAAGTCACCCCAATACATTAGCTGTCATTATGATTGAGAGAAGAAACAAAACATCTTCCTTAACAGATAACTTTGACGCAGCTTTGCTGGTGATTGTAAAGGATGCTGATGAGCCAGTTTTTATAAAGCACTATGAATTCGATCATCAAACAGCTTCTTTGCATGTGGTAACAGATTCTCAGATTCAAGAATGGATTTTGCTTGGAACAAATAGAAGAATCATAGATTGGATTGTAAATGGCAGAGTCTTGTTTGACCGTAATGAATACGTTGCTGAACTGATTGACAGGCTGAATACATTTCCGTTTGCCGAACGTAAACTGAAGATCGGACTCGAATACGGAAAATTAATCAGAAGGTATGTTGAAGGAAAAGCTTTTTTTGAAGCCAATCAATTTTTAGATGCCTACAACGCAGTTGTTCATGCGTTGCATCATTTAGCACGTATTGAAGTAATCGACAGAGGATTTCATCCCGAAACCACGGTGTGGAGCCAAGTGCGCCAGATGGAGCCCCAAGTGTACAAATTATATTCCGAGCTGATTGAAAGTCACGAGAGCTTGGAAAAAAGACTAGAATTATTATTCTTAGCAAATGATTTTCTAATCCATTCTAAAGCAGAGATCGGTTCGGCGCATCTTTTCGAAGTAATGAAAGAAAAAGACATTTGGCAATTCGGTGAGCTTCTTCAACATCATGACCTAAAGCACTTTACACAGGATCTTGGCGTTATGCTTGATTACTTGACAGAAAAGGGACTTATCAACGTCAGCCAAATAGAAACGAAAGGACAGGCTGTCTATCACCGAGGATATTCTTTTAAAAAAGGTGTTGACTCTGTTTCTTGACCGTGTTATATTATTAAACGTCGCTGATGCGCTTCTGAGAAAATAAGCTCACAGCGGCGGGGAAATAAATCAAAAAAACATTTGACAAAAGAAAGTCAAAATGTTATATTGATAAAGTCGCTTCAACAAGAAGTGAAAATGATCTTTGAAAACTAAACAAGACAAAACGTACCTGTTAATTCATTTTTATAAATCGCACAGCGATGTGCGTAGTCAGTCAAACTACTTTATCGGAGAGTTTGATCCTGGCTCAGGACGAACGCTGGCGGCGTGCCTAATACATGCAAGTCGAGCGGACAGATGGGAGCTTGCTCCCTGATGTTAGCGGCGGACGGGTGAGTAACACGTGGGTAACCTGCCTGTAAGACTGGGATAACTCCGGGAAACCGGGGCTAATACCGGATGCTTGTTTGAACCGCATGGTTCAAACATAAAAGGTGGCTTCGGCTACCACTTACAGATGGACCCGCGGCGCATTAGCTAGTTGGTGAGGTAATGGCTCACCAAGGCGACGATGCGTAGCCGACCTGAGAGGGTGATCGGCCACACTGGGACTGAGACACGGCCCAGACTCCTACGGGAGGCAGCAGTAGGGAATCTTCCGCAATGGACGAAAGTCTGACGGAGCAACGCCGCGTGAGTGATGAAGGTTTTCGGATCGTAAAGCTCTGTTGTTAGGGAAGAACAAGTACCGTTCGAATAGGGCGGTACCTTGACGGTACCTAACCAGAAAGCCACGGCTAACTACGTGCCAGCAGCCGCGGTAATACGTAGGTGGCAAGCGTTGTCCGGAATTATTGGGCGTAAAGGGCTCGCAGGCGGTTTCTTAAGTCTGATGTGAAAGCCCCGGCTCAACCGGGGAGGGTCATTGGAAACTGGGGAACTTGAGTGCAGAAGAGGAGAGTGGAATTCCACGTGTAGCGGTGAAATGCGTAGAGATGTGGAGGAACACCAGTGGCGAAGGCGACTCTCTGGTCTGTAACTGACGCTGAGGAGCGAAAGCGTGGGGAGCGAACAGGATTAGATACCCTGGTAGTCCACGCCGTAAACGATGAGTGCTAAGTGTTAGGGGTTTCCGCCCCTTAGTGCTGCAGCTAACGCATTAAGCACTCCGCCTGGGGAGTACGGTCGCAAGACTGAAACTCAAAGGAATTGACGGGGGCCCGCACAAGCGGTGGAGCATGTGGTTTAATTCGAAGCAACGCGAAGAACCTTACCAGGTCTTGACATCCTCTGACAATCCTAGAGATAGGACGTCCCCTTCGGGGGCAGAGTGACAGGTGGTGCATGGTTGTCGTCAGCTCGTGTCGTGAGATGTTGGGTTAAGTCCCGCAACGAGCGCAACCCTTGATCTTAGTTGCCAGCATTCAGTTGGGCACTCTAAGGTGACTGCCGGTGACAAACCGGAGGAAGGTGGGGATGACGTCAAATCATCATGCCCCTTATGACCTGGGCTACACACGTGCTACAATGGACAGAACAAAGGGCAGCGAAACCGCGAGGTTAAGCCAATCCCACAAATCTGTTCTCAGTTCGGATCGCAGTCTGCAACTCGACTGCGTGAAGCTGGAATCGCTAGTAATCGCGGATCAGCATGCCGCGGTGAATACGTTCCCGGGCCTTGTACACACCGCCCGTCACACCACGAGAGTTTGTAACACCCGAAGTCGGTGAGGTAACCTTTTAGGAGCCAGCCGCCGAAGGTGGGACAGATGATTGGGGTGAAGTCGTAACAAGGTAGCCGTATCGGAAGGTGCGGCTGGATCACCTCCTTTCTAAGGATATTATACGGAATATAAGACCTTGGGTCTTATAAACAGAACGTTCCCTGTCTTGTTTAGTTTTGAAGGATCATTCCTTCGAAACGTGTTCTTTGAAAACTAGATAACAGTAGACATCACATTCAATTAGTAATACAAGATATCACATAGTGATTCTTTTTAACGGTTAAGTTAGAAAGGGCGCACGGTGGATGCCTTGGCACTAGGAGCCGATGAAGGACGGGACGAACACCGATATGCTTCGGGGAGCTGTAAGCAAGCTTTGATCCGGAGATTTCCGAATGGGGAAACCCACCACTCGTAATGGAGTGGTATCCATATCTGAATTCATAGGATATGAGAAGGCAGACCCGGGGAACTGAAACATCTAAGTACCCGGAGGAAGAGAAAGCAAATGCGATTCCCTGAGTAGCGGCGAGCGAAACGGGATTAGCCCAAACCAAGAGGCTTGCCTCTTGGGGTTGTAGGACACTCTGTACGGAGTTACAAAGGAACGAGGTAGATGAAGAGGTCTGGAAAGGCCCGCCATAGAAGGTAACAGCCCTGTAGTCAAAACTTCGTTCTCTCCTGAGTGGATCCTGAGTACGGCGGAACACGTGAAATTCCGTCGGAATCCGGGAGGACCATCTCCCAAGGCTAAATACTCCCTAGTGACCGATAGTGAACCAGTACCGTGAGGGAAAGGTGAAAAGCACCCCGGAAGGGGAGTGAAAGAGATCCTGAAACCGTGTGCCTACAAGTAGTCAGAGCCCGTTAACGGGTGATGGCGTGCCTTTTGTAGAATGAACCGGCGAGTTACGATCCCGTGCAAGGTTAAGCAGAAGATGCGGAGCCGCAGCGAAAGCGAGTCTGAATAGGGCGCATGAGTACGTGGTCGTAGACCCGAAACCAGGTGATCTACCCATGTCCAGGGTGAAGTTCAGGTAACACTGAATGGAGGCCCGAACCCACGCACGTTGAAAAGTGCGGGGATGAGGTGTGGGTAGGGGTGAAATGCCAATCGAACCTGGAGATAGCTGGTTCTCTCCGAAATAGCTTTAGGGCTAGCCTCAAGGTAAGAGTCTTGGAGGTAGAGCACTGATTGGACTAGGGGCCCCTACCGGGTTACCGAATTCAGTCAAACTCCGAATGCCAATGACTTATCCTTGGGAGTCAGACTGCGAGTGATAAGATCCGTAGTCGAAAGGGAAACAGCCCAGACCGCCAGCTAAGGTCCCAAAGTATACGTTAAGTGGAAAAGGATGTGGAGTTGCTTAGACAACCAGGATGTTGGCTTAGAAGCAGCCACCATTTAAAGAGTGCGTAATAGCTCACTGGTCGAGTGACTCTGCGCCGAAAATGTACCGGGGCTAAACGTATCACCGAAGCTGCGGACTGTTCTTCGAACAGTGGTAGGAGAGCGTTCTAAGGGCTGTGAAGCCAGACCGGAAGGACTGGTGGAGCGCTTAGAAGTGAGAATGCCGGTATGAGTAGCGAAAGAGGGGTGAGAATCCCCTCCACCGAATGCCTAAGGTTTCCTGAGGAAGGCTCGTCCGCTCAGGGTTAGTCGGGACCTAAGCCGAGGCCGAAAGGCGTAGGCGATGGACAACAGGTTGATATTCCTGTACCACCTCCTCACCATTTGAGCAATGGGGGGACGCAGGAGGATAGGGTAAGCGCGGTATTGGATATCCGCGTCCAAGCAGTTAGGCTGGGAAATAGGCAAATCCGTTTCCCATAAGGCTGAGCTGTGATGGCGAGCGAAATATAGTAGCGAAGTTCCTGATTCCACACTGCCAAGAAAAGCCTCTAGCGAGGTGAGAGGTGCCCGTACCGCAAACCGACACAGGTAGGCGAGGAGAGAATCCTAAGGTGATCGAGAGAACTCTCGTTAAGGAACTCGGCAAAATGACCCCGTAACTTCGGGAGAAGGGGTGCTCTGTTAGGGTGCAAGCCCGAGAGAGCCGCAGTGAATAGGCCCAGGCGACTGTTTAGCAAAAACACAGGTCTCTGCGAAGCCGTAAGGCGAAGTATAGGGGCTGACGCCTGCCCGGTGCTGGAAGGTTAAGAGGAGCGCTTAGCGTAAGCGAAGGTGCGAATTGAAGCCCCAGTAAACGGCGGCCGTAACTATAACGGTCCTAAGGTAGCGAAATTCCTTGTCGGGTAAGTTCCGACCCGCACGAAAGGCGCAACGATCTGGGCACTGTCTCAACGAGAGACTCGGTGAAATTATAGTACCTGTGAAGATGCAGGTTACCCGCGACAGGACGGAAAGACCCCGTGGAGCTTTACTGCAGCCTGATATTGAATGTTGGTACAGCTTGTACAGGATAGGTAGGAGCCTTGGAAACCGGAGCGCCAGCTTCGGTGGAGGCATCGGTGGGATACTACCCTGGCTGTATTGACCTTCTAACCCGCCGCCCTTATCGGGCGGGGAGACAGTGTCAGGTGGGCAGTTTGACTGGGGCGGTCGCCTCCTAAAAGGTAACGGAGGCGCCCAAAGGTTCCCTCAGAATGGTTGGAAATCATTCGCAGAGTGTAAAGGCACAAGGGAGCTTGACTGCGAGACCTACAAGTCGAGCAGGGACGAAAGTCGGGCTTAGTGATCCGGTGGTTCCGCATGGAAGGGCCATCGCTCAACGGATAAAAGCTACCCCGGGGATAACAGGCTTATCTCCCCAAGAGTCCACATCGACGGGGAGGTTTGGCACCTCGATGTCGGCTCATCGCATCCTGGGGCTGTAGTCGGTCCCAAGGGTTGGGCTGTTCGCCCATTAAAGCGGTACGCGAGCTGGGTTCAGAACGTCGTGAGACAGTTCGGTCCCTATCCGTCGCGGGCGCAGGAAATTTGAGAGGAGCTGTCCTTAGTACGAGAGGACCGGGATGGACGCACCGCTGGTGTACCAGTTGTTCTGCCAAGGGCATCGCTGGGTAGCTATGTGCGGACGGGATAAGTGCTGAAAGCATCTAAGCATGAAGCCCCCCTCAAGATGAGATTTCCCATTCCGCAAGGAAGTAAGATCCCTGAAAGATGATCAGGTTGATAGGTCTGAGGTGGAAGTGTGGCGACACATGGAGCTGACAGATACTAATCGATCGAGGACTTAACCACATTTTGAATGATGTCATACCTGTTATCTAGTTTTGAGAGAATAAGTTTTTTCAAAAAAACACTTGATTTTCTCAAGAATACATAGTATAATGTTAAATGTCACTGAAATTGTCTGGTGATGATGGCGAAGAGGTCACACCCGTTCCCATACCGAACACGGAAGTTAAGCTCTTCAGCGCCGATGGTAGTCGGGGGGTTCCCCCTGTGAGAGTAGGACATCGCCAGGCAGACTTCATTCCGCAGTAGCTCAGTGGTAGAGCTATCGGCTGTTAACCGATCGGTCGTAGGTTCGAATCCTACCTGCGGAGCCATTATTGGAGAGCTGTCCGAGTGGTCGAAGGAGCACGATTGGAAATCGTGTAGGCGGTCAACTCCGTCTCAAGGGTTCGAATCCCTTGCTCTCCGCCACTGATACTTATACATAATTACAATTGAAAGTCTGGGCCCGTTGGTCAAGCGGTTAAGACACCGCCCTTTCACGGCGGTAACACGGGTTCGAATCCCGTACGGGTCATTATATGATGGAGGATTAGCTCAGCTGGGAGAGCATCTGCCTTACAAGCAGAGGGTCGGCGGTTCGAGCCCGTCATCCTCCACCATTATTATCGCGGGGTGGAGCAGTTCGGTAGCTCGTCGGGCTCATAACCCGAAGGTCGCAGGTTCAAATCCTGCCCCCGCAACCAAATTTTAAAATGGTCCGGTAGTTCAGTTGGTTAGAATGCCTGCCTGTCACGCAGGAGGTCGCGGGTTCGAGTCCCGTCCGGACCGCCATTTAAATACTTAGGCTCGGTAGCTCAGTTGGTAGAGCAACGGACTGAAAATCCGTGTGTCGGCGGTTCGATTCCGTCCCGAGCCACCACCTATGCCGGTGTAGCTCAATTGGTAGAGCAACTGACTTGTAATCAGTAGGTTGGGGGTTCAAGTCCTCTTGCCGGCACTGTTTTTCAAAATTTAATGTGGAGGGGTAGCGAAGTGGCTAAACGCGGCGGACTGTAAATCCGCTCCCTCAGGGTTCGGCAGTTCGAATCTGCCCCCCTCCACCATTTATAGGGGCATAGTTTAACGGTAGAACAGAGGTCTCCAAAACCTCCGGTGTGGGTTCGATTCCTACTGCCCCTGCCAAATTTATGACATCTTGAGATTATGGCGGTTGTGGCGAAGTGGTTAACGCACCAGATTGTGGCTCTGGCACTCGTGGGTTCGATTCCCATCAATCGCCCCATATTATCATTGGGCTATAGCCAAGCGGTAAGGCAACGGACTTTGACTCCGTCATGCGTTGGTTCGAATCCAGCTAGCCCAGTCTCACTTTTCATATCAACTGCATATGATGTATTAAGTCCCTTAAAATGCGGAAGTAGTTCAGTGGTAGAACACCACCTTGCCAAGGTGGGGGTCGCGGGTTCGAATCCCGTCTTCCGCTCCAATTACGGCGGCATAGCCAAGTGGTAAGGCAGAGGTCTGCAAAACCTTTATCCCCGGTTCGAATCCGGGTGTCGCCTTTCTTTTGCCGGGGTGGTGGAATTGGCAGACACACAGGACTTAAAATCCTGCGGTAGGTGACTACCGTGCCGGTTCAAGTCCGGCCCTCGGCACCAATTTTACTTACATGGTAAGTTGAATTGGTGTTTGTGTTTTATCATTATAACTAATCTATAAATGATCTACTTATGTAGATCATTTTTTTATTGCTTTGATTTCTCATAACTGGCTAAGTTATGAGAAATCGATGATAGAGATTCTCTTAACACTTTCTATTTTATATTTCCAAAAAAACTTTTTTGAAATACATTGACACATTATGAGATCCATGATATATTTATATTCGTCGGTTAGATACGACGTAAAAAACTTGCCGGTGTGGCGGAATTGGCAGACGCGCACGACTCAAAATCGTGTTCCTTCTGGAGTGTCGGTTCGACCCCGACCACCGGTATACTGAAGAACCCGTTTCTTATTTAGAAACGGGTTTTTATTTTATCGAAGAAAAGGAGCCTTAGCTCCTTTTTTTACTTACTCAGCGTATTGGTCTATGATCTCTTCTAGTACCTCTTCTAGCTCTTCTGCATCTTCAAGCTCTGATTGGCTGAAACGGATACGAACAAGCTGTTCTCCGTCATTATACATCTCTTCCAGCCATCCTCGCAGTCCTCTTGCCCTGCGGTCGACTTCGAAAATGATTTCCAAACCGTCTTCGTCTAAAAGGAAAATGAGCTCTAATTCATCAAGCATCTGACGATAATATCCGGAAGTCGGGACGAACTCGAATTCTTGAACGAACGGGAGGCGACGCTGGAAGTAGGGTGCTTGTTCGCAGTCTGCTTCGTTAAGACGGAAGCCCAGGTTTTCGATAGCTCCCAGAACATTTTCAATCCAAGGGTGCGCTTCAACGAAAATGCGGTCATGATCAGATTTGTCGATACCGCCTTGAATGTCAAGGTCTGTCACCACGGCAACCTCTACTTTTCCTACAGTGATCGGCGTATCTAGAGGCAGAGTGAATGCGAACGGAAATTGATGCTCTTCTCCAGGCTGAATGGCAAATGAACCAGTGACCCGGAAAGAATGAATTGTAACGTATTTCCGGTGCTCTTCGTCGTCTTTTACAATGACGTACTTGGTGTTAAGCTGTAAGTCAATATAGCGGATGTCCTGAGCGATTTTTCCGCCTTTGACGTGTACAGTTCCCCGGACTTCTTCTCCTGGAAAATATGCATCTTTCTCTAAAATTGTATCGACTTTTGCAGCTCCGATTCCGGCACTTGCCGCAAGTTTCTTAAAAAATGACATGTTTGATCTTCCCCTTTTTCTTTTTCTCAACAGATATACGCAAGAAGGAGCAAAAAAGATTCATTTGATTCATACTTTTTTCCTATTATTCACTAAGCCTAGGGGCAGACTAAGAATAATATTGAAAACAAAGGAGTAGGTGGAAGTGAATAAAGAACATTTGGTTGCAGATGAATTACACAGAATGTTTTTGGCTGGTGAGCTGCAAATCACAGTAGAGGAGGATATAAACCATATTTCCGAAAGGCTGAGAAACGGCGATCTCAGTTTAGACCGATTAAGCGGTGAAGACGCGTTTATAAAAGAAACGGTAAACGAGGCTTTAAGAAGAGTGGAGGAATAAAAAAGAGACGGGATCTCATCTTTGAGATCCCGTCTCTTTTTGTGGTCTTTGCTGCAAGATTAAAGTGAATCGATTGAAATTGCTCACCCAAGCCACCCTTTTTCCAACAGAAGATCTGACAGTTCATCATGGAGATGGACAGTGGTATCTAATTTATCATGCAATGCTCTTCTGATGTGGGGATTTGCGGCTTCTGTTATTGCGACAGTGTAGTTGTTAATGTTGGTTTTTATTGTTGTTAACAAATCAAAAATGTCTTCGGGATAAAGACTCAATGAGCAAGCCACCTCCTTTGGTTTTTATAGCAGCTCCTGATAAGAAAGTATTTTGCTTTGTTTCTTGCTTCTATTCAAAATGCTATAATAAACAACAAATTTTGTTGGGGAGTGTAATGATGAAACAGATTATTGCGATGGGAGGCGGGGGTTTTTCGATGGAGCCGGAAAATTTGTCCCTCGATCAATATATCCTCAATCAATCGGAACGGGAGTCACCTCGTATTTGTTTTTTGCCGACCGCGAGTGGAGATTCCCAAAACTATATTCAGCGGTTTTATCATGCGTTTCAAACAATGGATTGTGTGCCGTCTCATTTATCCTTATTTAAGCCGCCGTCAACAGATTTAACTTCTTTTGTTATGGAAAAGGACGTGATCTATGTTGGCGGGGGAAATACGCGCAATATGCTTGTGCTGTGGAAGGAATGGGGGCTGGACTTTATTCTCAGAGAGGCATGGAAGAACGGAGTGATTTTAGCTGGATTAAGTGCAGGTGCGATATGCTGGTTTGAAGAAGGCGTGACAGATTCGGCCGGGCCGCTGACAAGTATGAAAAGTTTAGGTTTTTTGCAAGGGAGCTTTTGTCCTCATTATGACGGGGAAAAGGATCGGAGACCGGCATACCACCTGCTGATAGCTAACGAATTCTTGTGCAATGGCTATGCGGCGGACGATGGAGCGGCTCTCCATTTCATAAATGATCAGCTGTTTCAGACTGTGAGTTCAAGATCGGATGCAAAGGCATATCGGGTGATGAGGGATGAACATGGGATATCTGAAATCCCGTTGCCCGTCACATATTTGGATTCAATTAGCTGAATATTTTCTATATTCCTCTTTTTTTTCGATTGGTTTTATGTTAAGATGAGTCCGAAATCAATAGTTACTGGGGGTGCCCGCTTTCGGGCTGAGAGAGAAGGTAAGCTTCTTAACCCTTTGGACCTGATCTGGTTCGTACCAGCGTGGGGAAGTAGAGGAATTGTTTTTATTATTGTCGTGCTGGGCAATAATATGTTTCTTTCTGACTGTAACCGGGTTCATTTTTATGAATCCGGTTTTTTGTGCTGGTTATGGGCTTGATTTTGTCCTTTCAAACGTAGAGAGGGGAAGGATAAGTAATGCAAAACAATTCAGTGCAGCAAGCCAACATTTCTATTATGTCAAGTTTTTCTGGCAGCAAAAAGGTATACGTGGAGGGTTCTTCTTCAGACATCCAAGTGCCGATGAGGGAGATTACATTGAGTCCGACGACGGGATCGTTCGGCGAGGAGGAAAACGCACCTGTGCGTGTCTATGATACAAGCGGACCGTATACGGATCCCGAAGTTACTATTAATATTCAAGAAGGATTAAAGCCGCTCCGCCAAAAGTGGATTACAGAGCGCGGTGATGTGGAAGAATATGAAGGTCGTGCAATAAAACCAGAAGATAATGGTTATAAAAAAGCAAATCCAAACGTAAGCTACCCAGGGCTAAAGCGGAAACCGCTGAAGGCGAAGGCTGGTCATAATGTCACCCAAATGCACTATGCCAAAAAGGGAATCATTACACCTGAGATGGAGTTTATCGCTATTCGAGAGCATGTGTCTCCCGAATTTGTAAGAGACGAGGTGGCAAGCGGCCGGGCAATCATTCCTTCAAACATTAATCACCCTGAAAGTGAGCCAATGATTATCGGCCGGAATTTTCATGTGAAGATTAATGCGAATATCGGGAATTCAGCTGTTACGTCATCCATTGAAGAGGAAGTGGAAAAAATGACGTGGGCCATCCGCTGGGGAGCAGATACAATGATGGATCTCTCTACAGGAAAAGATATTCATACGACGCGTGAATGGATTATTCGCAATTGTCCTGTGCCTGTGGGAACTGTTCCGATTTATCAGGCGCTTGAAAAAGTAAACGGCGTAGCGGAGGATTTAACGTGGGAGATTTATCGTGATACGCTGATCGAGCAGGCAGAACAGGGAGTGGATTATTTTACGATTCACGCGGGTGTTTTGCTTAGGTATGTGCCGCTGACTGCCAAAAGGACAACTGGTATCGTGTCCCGTGGGGGCGCCATTATGGCACAGTGGTGTCTGGCTCACCATCAAGAAAGCTTTTTATACACTCATTTTGAAGAGATCTGTGAAATCATGAAAACATATGATATTGCGTTTTCTCTTGGGGATGGCCTGCGTCCCGGATCAATCGCCGATGCTAATGACGAAGCACAGTTTGCTGAATTAGAGACGCTTGGAGAGCTGACGCAAATTGCGTGGAAGCATGATGTTCAAGTGATGATTGAGGGTCCTGGACATGTTCCGATGCATAAAATCAAAGAGAACGTCGATAAACAAATGGACATTTGTAAAGAAGCGCCTTTTTATACATTAGGGCCGTTGACAACGGATATTGCCCCTGGATATGACCATATTACTTCAGCGATCGGAGCGGCGATGATCGGTTGGTATGGGACAGCAATGCTTTGTTATGTAACGCCGAAGGAGCATTTAGGGCTGCCAAACCGTGATGATGTTCGTGAAGGAGTCATTACATATAAGATCGCTGCGCACGCTGCAGACCTTGCAAAAGGGCATCCCGGAGCGCAAATCCGCGATGATGCGTTATCGAAAGCCCGTTTTGAATTCCGCTGGCGGGATCAGTTTAATCTATCTCTTGATCCGGAAAGAGCGCTTGAATATCATGATGAAACTCTGCCGGCTGAAGGAGCAAAAACCGCTCACTTCTGTTCCATGTGCGGTCCAAAGTTTTGCAGCATGAGAATTTCTCAGGATATTCGAGATTATGCGAAGAAAAACGATCTCAGTGAAGCAGAAGCCATAAATAGAGGATTAAAAGAAAAAGCAAAAGAATTTGTCGATACGGGAAGCAATTTATATCAATAAAAAAGATGAAGATCGAGAATGCTCCATCTTCATTTTTTTAGAAAAACAGAGAACGTCGAAGCGGAGGAATACTCTGTTCAAAGCGGAAAACATTTTCTGGATCATATTTCGTTTTGACACGGCGGAGTCGTTCAACATTTTCGCCGTAATATGTTCTTGGCCAGTTTCTGATTTCGATATCTGGCCAATTTACGTAGTCCCCCATCGTTTCTCTCGAAAGGGATGTTCTCAGCTCCTCAATCCAGCGGACGTTTTGTCTTTTTTCTTCAGGGGATGTCCAGTTTGTTAGGTATTCCTGGGCAATGATTGCATCACGATAATAAAATGCTGTTTGGTCTGGAGCGATCCGTCCGGCTGCTCCGCCGAGCGACTGCTGCCAGACGCTGGCGTTTTGATTCGGAGCGTGCTCCAAAAAGTGTTTAATCGTTGAAATCGCACGTTCTGATAATGGCTTTTCAATGAAAGAGCCGGAGCGTTTCATTTTTTGAGGCTGATTGCCTCCCGGGCTGTTAAAAAAGGTTACCGCTTCAATGAAGGGCATTGCGATTACCATTCCGCTTGTCGGGCTTCCTGCTTTCAATAAAGGCTTTAACAGTTTTTTTAACTCTGTTTTTGGACCGACAAATTGGCCGAGGGCCTCTATCCGGTTTACTTCTTTAGGCCAAAACTCTATTGATGAGGTAAGCCGGTCATCTGTATAGGGGGCCCAGTGCTGCCACGTGTTAAATACTTCTTTAAAATCATCCCAGCCCCATGTAATTGAAAAAATCGACACTTGAGAGATGGGCACTGCTTGAAATGTCATGGAGGTGACAATGCCGAAATTGCCGCCTCCGCCTCCCTGAGACGCCCAAAATAAGTCTGGATGGTTTGAAGAGCTGACTGTAACCAAATCAGCGCCCTCTTTTTCGTCTGCTACGATCATCTCGAGATTCACGAGGCGGTCACAAGTAAGACCGGCAGCCCTTGTTAAAAGTCCAATACCTCCTCCGAGAGTTAAACCTGTGAGCCCTACATTAGCAATGGTGCCTGCGGGAAGCGTCAGGCCGTATTGCCAAAGTGCCCGATAGACTTCTCCCAATTCAGCGCCTGCTTCAATATAGGCAAGCTTTTTATCCTGATTTACAGTTATTTTTTTCATTTCGCTTAAATCAATAACAAGACCGTTATTTAAAAGGGAAAAGTTTTCATAGCTGTGCCTGCCGCCTCGAATACGGAAAGGCACACGGTTTTCACGCGCCCATTTCAGCGCATTGAGTGCATCTTGTTTGTTTTGGCAAAACACAATGATGTCAGGATACCTTTCTAAGCTCAGGTTAATATTGGTTCTTGCTTCGTTATAGTCCGGATCATCCCTTGTCACGATACGTCCGGTCAGTTTTGTCTTTTCCACACTCCCACATCTCTTTCTCACGTATTCTAGTTTCTCTAGCTTATGCGTCAGGGTAAAAGAGTGTATAAGGAAAAAGCGTGGATATAATCTAATAAAGCGTCAATATCTTCAAAATATAGTTGACAGGTCGGTATTATATGAATTAACATGGTCAGTACAAATTTTCAAAACTGTCGCGCTGATCGGAACACCGAAGGCTCTTATTTTTAGATAAGGGCCTTTTTTGTATGAAAAAGGAGGGATTATTGATGGGAGTCAAAAAAGAAAAGGGAAGAAAACGATTCAGGAAGCGAAAAACCTACGGGAATCAGATTTTGCCGCTCGAGCTGCTGATTGAAAAAAACAAACGAGAGATTATAAACAGCGCGGAGCTCATGGAGGAAATTTATATGAAGATTGATGAGAAGCATACGCAATGCTTAACTAAATATAAAAAAACCCGCTGATTACAGCGGGTTTTTTTATATTTAGTTAAGCATCTTTTTTAATCGGCAATCCAAGGCCTTCTGCGACGCGTTTTCCGTATTCAGGGTCCGCTTTATAGAAGTGCTCGATTTGACGAAGCTTGATTTCTTCTTTTTCTACCGGCTTCATAGCGTTAACAATATTTTCAACAAGGCGGGTACGTTCATCTTCGCTCATTAAACGATATAGGTCACCGGCTTGTGTATAGTGATCGTTGTGATCGTAGCTTACGCTGTCAGCGATACCTTGTACCGGATATGCTGCTTGCTTATCCTCAGGTGACTCTTTCGGGCCGCCGAAGCTGTTAGGCTCGTAGTATACAGATCCCCCGCCATTATTGTCAAAGCGCATTTGTCCGTCACGCTGATAATTGTTCACTTCGTTGCGTGCGCGGTTGATTGGCAGCGCTTGATGGTTTGCGCCGACACGGTAGCGGTGTGCATCATGATAAGCAAACAGTCGGCCTTGAAGCATTTTATCCGGTGAAACATCAATACCAGGCACGAGTGTTCCAGGTGAGAATGTCGCTTGTTCTACTTCTGCAAAGTAGTTTTCCGGATTTCTGTCTAGAACCATGCGTCCGACCTCGATTAACGGGTAGTCTTTTTGAGACCAAACTTTTGTGACATCAAACGGATCGAAACGGTACGTATTTGCATCTTCTAAAGGCATGATTTGCACATATAGTTTCCATGCAGGGTAATCACCGTTTTCGATTGCGTTGAAAAGGTCTTCTGTATGGTAATCAGGATTTTCACCGGCAATTTTTGCTGCCGTATTGACATCAAGATTTTTCACGCCTTGTTCTGTTTTAAAGTGATATTTAATCCATACGCCTTCGCCTTCGGCATTTGTCCATTTAAATGTATGGCTTCCGAAGCCGTGCATGTGGCGAAGTGTCGCAGGAATTCCGCGGTCAGACATCAGGATTGTCACTTGGTGCAGCGACTCTGGTGAAAGTGACCAGAAATCCCATACAGCCGTAGGGTTTTTCAGGTGTGTTTTTGGATCTCTTTTCTGTGTATGGATGAAATCAGGGAACTTAATCGCATCGCGGATAAAGAATACCGGCGTATTGTTGCCGACGATGTCGTAGTTTCCTTCTTCAGTATAAAATTTAACAGCAAATCCGCGTGGGTCGCGAACTGTGTCAGCCGAGCCAAGTTCACCGGCAACTGTTGAGAAACGGATGAACAGCGGTGTGCGTTTGCCGACTTCAGAAAGGAAAGCGGCTTTCGTATATTTTGTTACGTCGTTTGTCACTTCAAAATATCCGTGTGCGCCTGCTCCTTTAGCGTGAACAACACGTTCAGGAACACGTTCTCGGTTGAAATGGGCCAATTTTTCGAGTAAATGTACATCTTGAATTAAAGTTGGTCCGCGAGAACCGGCAGTCATTGAGTTTTGGTTATCTCCAACCGGAGCGCCCCAGCTAGTTGTCAGTTTATTTGAACTCATGTTATCACCTCTTGGAATTTATAAGAACATAATATCACCTCTAATTAAAAAGTCAATATCATTTTATAATTATTATAAAATAGTTATCTATATTAAGCGATATCTAGTATTGGAAATGGTGAAAAACCTTGTTATATCAGCTGTTGCATAGCATTTAATAATTTTCGGAGAAATCATTTTTTCTACTCTACTTGCGAAACAAGCAGAGTAAGTGATAAACAAGGATTAAAAACCGCATTTTAAAAAAGAGTTGACATATCGGAATAATTTGAATTAACATGTTATTCAAACAAAAAACAATTGGGCAGCTGATCGGACCGCCGAAGGCTCTCATCTCTACAAGAACAGAGATGGGGGCCTTTTTGTTTTTTGAAGGCGGGGTTGGCAGAAAGAGGGGATAAAAGTGGCTGTGACCATCAGCATCAAAGAAAAGTCATTTGTTCAAGAGGGCCGCCAAAACACGGTCTTAGAGAACATACAATTATCAATCGCACCAGGTGAATTTTTAACGCTTATCGGACCGAGCGGGTGCGGGAAAAGCACCTTGTTAAAGATTATTGCGGGACTTGATTCTGAATATGACGGGAGTGTTGAAATCAACGGCCGCAGCGTAACAGCTCCGGGGATTCAGCAAGGATTTATTTTTCAGGAGCACCGCCTCTTTCCTTGGCTGACAGTTGAGCAGAATATTGCCGCCGACTTGAATTTGAAGGACCCAAAAGTCAAACAGAAGGTGGATGAACTGATCGAGATTGTCAGATTGAAAGGATCGGAAAAAGCATATCCGCGCGAGCTGTCAGGCGGCATGTCACAAAGAGTTGCCATTGCCCGGGCCCTTCTGCGGGAGCCTGAGGTGCTTCTTTTAGATGAACCGTTTGGTGCACTTGACGCTTTTACAAGAAAACATCTGCAGGACGTGCTGCTGGAGATATGGAGGAGGAAAAAAACAACGATGATTCTCGTGACTCACGATATAGATGAATCTGTTTATTTAGGAAATGAGCTTGCGATCCTTAAGGCCAAACCGGGGAAAATCCATAAGCTGATGCCCATTCACCTGGCGTATCCGCGGAACCGGACGACTCCGGATTTCCAAGCGATCAGGCAGAAAGTGCTGTCGGAATTCGAGAAAACAGAAGATTTGGAGTACGCTGAAGGATCAGGGATATAGAAAGGGCGGAAGCGGAAATGAAAAAAAGGCTCATTGTATTGGCTGCCGTTATTTTTCTGCTCGCAGGCTGCGGAGCAAACGGAGCTAATGGTGATCACAAACAATTGAAGGAAATTCGTATTGGTATTCAGCAAAGCTTAAGCCCGCTTTTGATCGCGAAGGAGAAAGGCTGGTTCGAAGATGTATTTGAAAAAGAAGGCATCAAAGTGAAATGGGTGGAGTTTCAAAGCGGTCCGCCCCAATTTGAAGGCCTTGCGGCAGACAAACTTGATTTTTCTCAGGTCGGCAATTCGCCTGTGATCGCTGGACAGGCGGCAGGCATTGACTTTAAAGAAATCGGTTTGTCTCAGGACGGATTGAAAGCAAACGGCATCCTTGTGAATCAAGGCAGCGGCATTCAGGACGTCAAGGATTTAAAAGGGAAGAAAATTGCAGTCGCCAAAGGCAGCAGCGGGTTTGATTTTTTGTATAAAGCGCTTGATCAAGTCGGGTTGTCAGCTAATGATGTGACAATTATTCAGCTCCAGCCTGATGAAGCGGCTTCGGCGTTTGAAAACGGATCTGTTGATGCCTGGTCCATTTGGGAGCCGTACTTGTCATTAGAAACTATGAAACACGGAGCAAAAATCCTTGTGAACGGAGAAAGCACAGATTTATATTCACCGGGCTTTACTTTAGTAAGAACCAAGTTTTCAGAAGAGCATCCAGACGAAGTGGTCCGTTTTCTGAAGGTGTTTAATAAAGCCGTTGTATGGCAAAAGGAACATCTGGATGAAGCAGCGGACTTGTATGCAGACATTAAAGATCTCGATAAAAAGGTCGTCGAAAATGTGCTGAAGAATACTGAGCCCCTGAATGAGGTCATTAGAGACGATATTGTGAAAGCACAGCAGGAAACAGCAAATTTTCAATTTCGAACGCAGGCAATAGATAAGAAGATTGATGTGAAGGATGTTGTGGATAACACTTTTATCAAAAAAGCATTAAAGGAATATTCCTCAGGAGGTGATCAGTGATGAAAGCAGAGGCTGCGGGCTCGCTGCCCAAAACGAATGCGGAAGCAGTGCGAAAAAAGCTCGGAAGGAAGAAGTATGGCTGGACGAAGGGGCTTTTACTGCCCGCTGTCATCATTGCCATCTGGCAGATTATCGGCGCGCTGGGGCTTGTGTCCGCTACAGTGCTGCCTACGCCTGTTACGATTGCCCTGACCTTTAAGGAGCTTATTTTGTCCGGTGAGCTGTTCGGCCATCTGCAAATCAGCATTTATCGGGCGGCGCTTGGTTTTTTGCTTGGCGCGGGACTTGGATTGATGATCGGGATTTTGGCCGGATTCTCGAAACGAACGGAGCTGTATCTTGATCCGTCGTTGCAAATGCTTAGAACGGTACCTCATTTGGCCGTCACGCCGCTGTTTATTTTATGGTTCGGATTTGACGAAGTATCTAAAATTTTGCTGATTGCGCTCGGTGCCTTCTTTCCCGTCTATATCAATACGTTTAACGGTATCCGCGGAGTTGATGCGAAGCTGTTTGAAGTCGCTCGGGTCCTTGAATTTAAATGGCATCAGCAGATAACCAAAGTGATATTGCCGGCAGCCCTGCCCAATATATTGCTAGGCATTCGCTTATCGCTCGGCATTGCATGGCTCGGGCTCGTTGTAGCAGAGCTGATGGGCTCAAGCTCGGGAGTCGGCTATATGATTATGGATGCGAGACAATTTTCACAAACGAACAAAGTCTTTGCAGGGATTATCATTTTTGCAGTGGTTGGAAAGCTGACGGATTCCTTCGTCAGGCTGCTTGAACGAAAGCTGTTAAAGTGGAGAAACAGCTACGAAGGATAGAGTATCTAAGGGGGATGAATATGGAAATTCTTTGGTTTATACCGACTCATGGAGACGCGAGATATTTAGGATCTGAAAGTGATGGACGGACTGCGGATCATCTTTACTTTAAACAAATCGCGCAGGCGGCAGACAGGCTGGGATATACAGGGGTTCTTCTGCCGACGGGAAGATCGTGCGAGGACCCGTGGCTTACAGCGTCGGCGCTGGCAGGAGAAACAAAGGACTTGAAATTTTTAGTCGCGGTAAGACCTGGTTTAATGCAGCCTTCTTTAGCAGCCAGAATGACATCCACCCTAGACCGCATTTCAGACGGACGGCTGCTGATCAACGTTGTGGCAGGGGGCGATCCGTATGAGCTGGCAGGTGATGGCCTGTTTATCAGTCATGATGAGCGCTATGAAGCAACAGACGAATTTTTAACCGTTTGGCGAAAACTTTTGCAGGGAGAAACGGTTTCCTATGAAGGAAAGCATATAAAAGTGGAAAACAGCAATCTGCTTTTCGCCCCGCAGCAAGCGCCGCATCCGCCTATCTATTTCGGTGGATCGTCGCAGGCAGGGATTGAAGCTGCCGCAAAGCATACAGACGTGTACTTGACATGGGGGGAGCCGCCTGAACAAGTAAAAGAAAAGATTGAGAGAGTCAAAAAGCAGGCGGAAAAAGAAGGGAGATCTGTCCGGTTTGGCATTAGGCTGCATGTCATTGCCCGTGAAACTGAACAAGAGGCGTGGGAAGCGGCTGAGCGCTTGATCAGCCACTTGGATGATGACACCATTGCCAAAGCGCAGGCTGCTTTAAGCCGTTACGACTCTTCAGGCCAGCAGCGGATGGCCGTTCTTCATCAAGGCGATCGGACGAAGCTTGAAATCAGCCCGAATCTGTGGGCGGGGATCGGTCTGGTCAGAGGAGGGGCAGGAACAGCCCTTGTCGGTGATCCGCAGACTATTGCCGACCGGATAGCGGAGTATCAGGCACTCGGCATAGAATCATTTATATTCTCCGGCTATCCGCATCTAGAAGAAGCGTATTATTTTGCAGAGCTTGTATTTCCACTTTTGCCGTTTGAAAACGATCGGACGAGAAAGCTTCAGAACAAAAGGGGAGAAGCAGTAGGAAACACTTATTTTGTCAAAGAGAAAAATGCATGAGTTTAATTAAAATACAGCCCCCGAATATGGTATGATTTTCAAAAAGGGGGATGTTTTTCTGAAAACATTGAGAAGCGCAGCAGTCATTTGCCTGATAGCTATGCTGTCAGCATGCGGACATTCAAAACAGATGGAAATCAAAGCAGCGGACATATCAGATTTTGAAAAAAACAGAATGGATGTTGCAGCTTCACAGGCATTCACTGCTGAAGCCGTCAATATCGGTGAAGGTATTTCTTCAGCTGACATGTACATCGAACATTATCAAAAGGGAAAGCTTGTTGAGACGGTTGGCCCAGTTCGTGCAGATTATTCAGAGGAAAAAACCGATACTATACAATTCGTTTATTTTGTGAATGAAGAGGGGGAAGGAAAGGATAAACACACCACCATTCATTTTGGCATTGTGGATAAACAGGGAAATATAGCAGCTGATTCATCGGTGAAACGTGACGATAGCGCAACACAGGAAATGACTCAGAATATTTCATCGCCGGAACCGATTTCTTTCGAGAAGCCTGTTTTGATTGGTAGCAGTATTAGAGGGACTGACGAGACAATGCATACCTCTGAACATAAAAAAGAGCTCATTAAGCATCAAGATGCGTTACTGTATTATGTGAAATTGCATCATTAGAAACGGGCGGCTTCAGGCCGTCTGTTTTACAAAGCGGTATGCTTGCTTTTTTGAGTGGTGCATGATACATTTTAAATCGTAATAATTTCGATTTGTTAAGGGGGCTATGTGACTTGGCTAAAAAATCAAAAGTGGCAAAAGAGTTAAAACGACAACAGCTTGTTGAACAATACGCTGATATCAGACGCGAGTTGAAGGAAAAAGGAGATTACGAGGCACTCAGCAAGCTGCCAAAAGATTCAGCGCCGGGAAGGCTCCACAATCGCTGCATGGTAACGGGGCGCCCGAGAGGATATATGAGAAAGTTTAAAATGTCCAGAATCGCTTTTAGGGAGCTGGCCCATAAAGGCCAGATTCCCGGTGTGAAAAAAGCAAGCTGGTAAGAAAAAACTCCGGCCGATTACAGTGCGCCGGAGTTTTTTTCGTTTTTCTTGAAAGAGATGACGTAGGAAAGGTGCTGGATGATCATGATGACAAACACAATAATAATAGGGAAAAACGGCATGCGCGATTGAAAAAGCGGATAAAAAATGAGAAGCACCGCAGCGGCAGGCAGCGAGAAGTAGACAGCGATATATGAAGCGCGGCATGCTTTTGCCGTCATCATCTGCTCTCTTTCATCCTGCTCTTCAAATTCATCAGGCAGAAGAAGCTGCTTTCTGGCAGGGCGGCTTTTTTTCTGTAAGTACAAATAAACCGCAGTCGCCGCAATAAACAGAACAAAGGGGGTGAGGTTTAATTCAAACACCGTCCCGCCGCTCTTTGTGCGGAAAAAAGATGCTATGCCTTCCGAGGCTTCAAAGTATGAAATCAGCGTCCAGCATGCAAGGCCAAATAACACCAGTTGAAAAGCTGCTTTTGTTTTCATGCTCATCTTAGTTTTCCTCCTCTAACCAAAAGACATCCTCCATTTTCATGGAGAAGGCTTTGCAGATTTTCAATGCTAACAGCAGTGAGGGAACATAATCGCCTTTTTCAATGGCTGCCACAGTCTGTCTTGTGACGCCGACCGTTTCTCCGAGTTTTTCCTGAGAATAGCCGAAGCGTGCCCTCAGCTCTTTTACTTTATTTTTCATCATGACGTCTGTCCCCTTCACTTTCTTGTTTCATTATATTGTATAGTATACTTAACATTATGTAAATGATACTTAACAACTTTACAAAAAGATAACTTTTTTTCGACAAAATTTTTATATTCCCTTGACGAAAAATAAATAAACCTGTAATATAAGAACAGTCAAAGCGGTACTGTTACTGACATTCACAAATGCGGGTGTAGTTTAGTGGTAAAACCTCAGCCTTCCAAGCTGATGTCGTGAGTTCGATTCTCATCACCCGCTCCATACATACGTTATTAACGCAGTGTTTCGTTTCTCAGATAAACGAAGTATTGCGTTTTTTTATGTAAAAAAGAACACGTTATTCGTGTTCTTTTACGTAACCCAATGTACTGTATGGGTGCCGCCGTGAATTTGTTCAAACATTTTCGTTAATGATGATAAGAGTTTAACAGCGCTGCTTTTCTCAATGGATGGCGGGAAAAAAATGATTTGCAGCATATTTTTGGTCTCGTTTGAAACGGGATGTTGATTGAAGTTGTTTTTAAAATCGCCAAAAATGCCGTTTTCATCAGAGAAAAGCAGGATGTTTTCTTTTTCTCCCAATGAGATCCGGACAGGCTCATGAAGCTTTCCGGCATCATAAATCATAATGGGCAGAGAATATTTTAAAGCGAAAAAATCGATTGTGTCATGGGCCGAGTCCTTACTTTCCATGAATTGTTCTTTGGATATGGGGATCAGCATGTCCTCCATTGGGGTTGTTTCTCCCTCAAATGAAGGGTTAAGCTGTTTAAAGAGTTCCCGCCATTCCTTGACGAAGGGTTCATCGGGTATACCGCCGTCTGCATAGTCGAAAAACAGGGACTCCTGGAATAGGCGGAGTCTGCCTTTCAGCATTTGCGGTGAGGAGCCGACTTCGATATTCTCATAAATGACAGCTGCTGCATGTAAGCCAGCCGCACGTTCAGTAATAACAGAATCAAGTTTGATATTCACTAGCATTCACTCCAGTTACGTGATATCAACCTATTATAAACGCTGTATCGTTTTATCACAAAGAAAGGAGGCTGTGCAAAACATGAACGTTTATCAGCTCAAAGAAGAATTAATTGAATACGCGAAAAGCATTGGCGTGGACAAGATTGGTTTTACGACCGCTGATACTTTTGACAGTTTAAAAGACCGTTTGATTCTTCAAGAATCACTCGGCTATCTCTCCGGCTTTGAAGAGCCGGATATCGAGAAAAGGGTGACGCCGAAGCTTCTGTTGCCGAAAGCGAAATCAATAGTGGCGATTGCTCTCGCATATCCTTCCAGAATGAAGGATGCGCCAAGAAGCACGAGAACTGAGCGCAGGGGCATTTTTTGCAGAGCCTCCTGGGGCAAAGACTATCATGATGTGTTGAGGGAAAAACTCGATCTGCTGGAGGAATTTCTAAAAAGCAAGCATGAGGATATCAGAACGAAGTCAATGGTTGATACAGGTGAATTGTCTGATCGCGCCGTTGCAGAACGTGCCGGCATCGGATTCAGTGCGAAAAACTGTATGATCACAACGCCAGAGTATGGCTCTTATGTGTATTTGGCGGAAATGATCACAAATATCCCTTTTGAGCCTGATGTGCCGATTGAAGATATGTGCGGCTCCTGCACGAAATGTTTGGACGCCTGTCCGACGGGAGCACTGGTGAATCCGGGACAGCTTAATGCGCAGCGCTGCATCTCTTTTCTGACCCAGACAAAAGGGTTTTTGCCTGATGAATTCCGTACAAAGATCGGAAACCGCCTGTATGGGTGCGATACGTGCCAAACGGTATGTCCTCTCAATAAAGGGAAGGACTTTCATCTTCATCCGGAAATGGAGCCTGATCCTGAGATTGCCAAACCGTTATTGAAGCCGCTCTTGACCATCAGCAATCGGGAATTTAAGGAGAAATTCGGACATGTCTCAGGTTCTTGGCGCGGGAAAAAACCGATTCAGCGAAACGCCATTCTCGCCCTTGCGCATTTTAAGGATACTTCCGCACTGCCCGAGTTGACGGATCTGATGCACAAGGACCCGCGCCCTGTCATCAGGGGGACAGCCGCATGGGCAATCGGTAAAATCGGAGACACCGTATACATGGAAGAGCTTGAAAAAGCGCTGGAAAAAGAGAAGGATGAAGAGGCAAAGCTGGAAATTGAAAAAGGAATTGAGTTGCTAAAAGCTTCAGGCATGACTAAACAAGGCCTGTCCTGACATACGTATAGAGCAGAAGGAAAAAACACTTGAGATCATCCAAGTGTTTTTTCTCTATAAAAAAGTATGGCGGGTGGGGTGAGCTTGAAGCACATTTTAGAACAATTAGCGGAGGAGCGGCTGGGCTTTCTGGTTAACGGGCATGATATGAGACAGGAGTCTCAAGTCGGAGACCTTAAAGTCATGGAGCGTAAGAAAAAGCTTCTGGAAAAACGTAAAGTTGACATCATAAAAGCGAAAGCAAAGGCCGTGATTAATCATGTGCGGGTTGAGGATGACGGAACGACCTGCCTTACGTATACCATCCATTACGAATACGTGTGTAAGGAACAGGACGACAGCTTGTATATGGAGGAGCACATAGAGGAGCGAATGGCTTTCCTGTATGATCACATTTTGATTAGTGATCAGGAAGTTGCGAAAAAGCCGGCTGGATTTCATGAAGGGACCAGCATTATTGACTATTCTGAAGAGGAAAGAGAAGCGTTTGGCAGGGCTTTTCAATACGATCGTCTCGGCGCTGTGCAATATGCCGAGAAATTTTGGAACAAGCGCAATCCTGCTTATAAAAATTTCAGCGATAACTGTACCAATTTTATTTCTCAGTGTCTTCATGCGGGAGGCGCGCCAATGCGCGGCCATCCGAACAGAGGATCAGGCTGGTGGATGAAACAAAGCTCATGGAGCTACAGCTGGACGGTGGCTCATTCGATGAAAATGTATTTGTCGAATTCAAAAGCTGGACTGCGTGCGGTGCGGGTGAAATCAGCGGAAGAGCTGGTGCCGGGCGATGTGATTTGCTATGACTTCGAAGGAGACGGCCGGTTTAATCATACAACGATTGTCGTGGCAAAGGACAAAGGCAATATGCCGCTTGTTAACGCCCAGACCTATGACAGCCGAATGAGGTATTGGTCATATGAGGATTCAACGGCATATACGCCGTCGATACGATATGCTTTTTTTCATATCGTTGATGATACGACAAAAGAGTAATTAATGTTATAATGATGGGCGGATAAGAAAAACAGAGGTGAACATTGTGGCATTACATGTCGTTTTATATCAACCAGAAATTCCCGCTAACACAGGGAATATTGCGCGTACTTGTGCAGCAACCAATACTATGCTCCACCTGATTCGTCCGCTCGGCTTTTCAACGGATGATAAAATGCTGAAGCGTGCCGGACTCGATTATTGGGAGTTTGTTAATGTTGTGTATCATGATTCGTTAGAGGAATTGTTTGAGGCATATGAAAAAGGCCAATTTTTCTTTATTACGAAATTTGGCCAGCAGCCTCATACATCATTTGATTACACTGATCTTGACGAGGATTATTTCTTTGTGTTCGGAAGAGAAACAAGCGGTTTGCCAAAGGATTTAATTCAAAATAATATGGACCGCTGCCTGCGTCTTCCAATGACAGAGCACGTCAGATCGTTAAACCTGTCCAACACTGCCGCGATTCTCGTTTATGAAGCGCTGCGTCAGCAAAATTACCGTGATTTAAAATAGTGAAAAAACCGCTCATCGCTGATGGGCGGTTTTTTTGTGCCTGTTGAAATACTTTGTTTCGTTTTCGGGCTTAACAACGTAACAGTGTTATGTTACAATGTACCCATCAAAGGAGCTGGACTTATGGAGGAACAATTAATCTCTAAAAAAGAATTACTTGAAAGAACATCGATTTCATACGGTCAGCTGTATCGATGGAAGCGAAAAAATTTAATACCCGAGGAATGGTTTATTCGCAAATCCACTTTCACAGGGCAGGAGACGTTTTTTCCGAGGGAGGATATTTTAAAACGTATCTCAATGATTCAAAAAATGAAGGAAAACTTGTCTCTGGATGAAATGAGGGAAATGCTGTCACCGAAGATGAAGGATGTCAGCATGACCGCTGATGAATTGCTGCGTAAAGGTTTGATCTCAAAGCCTGCACTTGAAGTCTATTCAGAAGACGGAAGTAGTCCGGTTTTTTCATCCCGCGACTTGCTGTCGCTGTATGTGCTTGAAGGACTGCTGCAGTCTGGAAATGTCAGCTTGGCAGAAGCAAAAATGGCTGCAGAGGTATTAAAGAAGCATGATTCTGAAAAGATTGAAAAACAGACGGAACTGATTGTGCTGCGCAAGCTCGGTGTTACAACTTGTTTTATAGCGGCTGCGGCAGACAGCATTTTGTTTGAATCATCCGTCAAGGTTGTGGAACGGGTAGATTTATTAAAAGCTTCAGAGGAATTAAAAACAACATATATGCAGGAGGGCCAACAATGGATGTAGTGGAAAAGCTGGTGATAAACGGATCGGGAAGTTCAAAGGGAGGAACGTTTCAATCAGTTGAGATTAACGGAAGCGGGACAGTGGCTGGAGACGTGGAGTGTGACACTTTTTCTTTTAATGGAACGGGAAAAGCTGACGGCAGCGTCAAAGCGAAAGCGGTAACCATCAGCGGTTCTGGAAAGATACATGGAGACGTTGAAGCTGAATCTATTCGGATTAATGGAACTGGTTTTATTCAAGGAGAGGCATCAGCTAAACAATTAAAAATCGCTGGATCATCAACATTTGGCGGGACTGTCAAGGCTGATGAGATTGACATTAGCGGAAAAACCGTCATGGAAGCGGATTGCGAAACGGAAACCTTTCAATCAGAAGGGAAATGCAAAATCAGCGGTCTTTTAAATGCAGACCAAGTGACCATTAAGCTTTGTTCCGGGGAAAGCGATGTACGGGAGATCGGCTGCCGCCATCTTCAAGTGACCTGCAGAAAAGGAATGCTGACATTACTCAGATTGATGCCGCAGCCTGTTCTAACGGCAGAGCTGATCGAAGGTGACGTGATTGAATTGACAAATACAAAGGCGAAAACCGTGCGCGGAAATAAAGTGATAATCGGTCCGGATTGCCGGATTGAAACCGTCGAATACAGCGGTGACTATACTTGTGATCCAAGCGCATTGGTAGAAACATGCACGAAGGTGTGAGGAGGATCGTAATGGAGACAACAAAACTGGGAAATTTAAAATTATATGGCGCTGGCCATGCCGCCGGAGGCACGTATCACAATGTCGTCATCAAAGGTGAAGGTGTGGTCGGTGATGGGCTGTCTGCTGCGGGCTGCCGCATATTCGGAACAGGCTGCTTTCTCGGGACTGCAGAGACTGAGCGGCTGCGTGTGTTCGGAGAAAGTGAGTTTAAAGGCAATCTGACCGCGGGAAGAATCAATATTTTTGGCACAATGAAAGTCAGCGGCTCACTTCAATTTGATCGCTTTAATTTGAAGGGCCTGACAGAGATTTCCGGGAGTATGACTGGAGAATCGTGCGATGTGAAAGGGAAGCTTAGCGTAAAAGGTGATTGTGAAACAGAAAGGTTCCATGGAACAGGCTGTGTTGATGTATCGGGGTTATTAAATGCTGGTGACATCAAGCTAGGATTGAGCCATGATATAAGCCATGTGCGCGAAATCGGCGGAACAACAATTACTGTGAAAAGACACACGAGCTTTTTTAACCGGAAGAAAGTGAAACTGATCGCAGACGTCATAGAAGGAGATCAGGTTTATTTGGAGAATACCGATGCGGCAGTTGTCAGGGGAAAAGAAGTGATTATCGGGCCGGGATGCAGTATCGGAACAATTGAGTACGAAAACAGATACGAATGTGATCAACATTCACAGATTAAAGAAAAAACAAAACTGTAAAACATTGTTCTGTTATACAAAAAGGGTGCTCTTTCAGGAGCACCCTTTTTTATTCTTTTCCAGGCTTGCTATCGTATCCTGCAGTAAAAATTGATACTAAAAAAGTGACAATGACCCCCATCATGATGATTGTTTTCACCGTCTCTCCCCCTCTTCAATTTTTCCGTGCTGTCCGAGTCTGGATGATTCTGTATTTTTCTTTATTATGAACGGTCGCAGTCGGCCTTGTCAACGATGTATAAGTATCTTTATTTTTAAGAAACCAAAGCATGTATCACGAGTTGGCGGCATAGATTGTAACAAAGTACCTTATTTGCATAGTGTATCAAACATGATAGAGGAGGTCCTTATGGATATATTAAAGAAAATTGAACAGTACAGAGAGGAAGAGCAGCGGCTGAAATGGGAAGGAACTTTCGCCGATTATTTGGAGATTATTAAAGAAAATCCGATGGTCGCGCAATCTGCTCATTCTCGAGTTTTTAATATGATAAAAGACAGCGGGATAGAGGAGATTGACGGACGCAAGAAGTACAGTTTTTTTGACCGTGAGCTGTTTGGGCTTGAAGAATCTCTGGAGCGTCTTGTGGAAGAGTATTTTCATCCGGCTGCCAAACGTCTAGATGTCAGAAAGCGGATTCTATTGTTGATGGGACCTGTGAGCGGCGGTAAATCCACGTTGGTCACGATGCTTAAAAAAGGTCTCGAAGCATACACGCTGACAGATAATGGCGCTGTATATGCGATTAAAGGCTGCCCAATGCACGAAGACCCTCTACATTTAATCCCCCACCATTTACGTGATGACTTTTACAGAGAATACGGTATTAGAATAGAGGGAAGTCTTTCTCCTTTAAATGTCATGAGGCTGGAGGAAGAGTACGGAGGAAGAATTGAGGATGTGAAGGTGGAGCGCATCTTCTTTTCAGAAGATAAACGTACGGGAATTGGAACATTCAGTCCATCTGACCCAAAATCTCAGGATATTGCCGATTTGACCGGGAGTATTGATTTCTCGACAATCGCCGAGTACGGTTCGGAATCAGATCCGCGCGCTTACCGGTTTGACGGAGAGCTGAACAAAGCGAACCGCGGGATGATGGAGTTTCAGGAGATGCTGAAATGTGATGAGAAATTTCTCTGGCATTTGCTTTCATTGACACAGGAAGGGAATTTTAAAGCGGGGCGGTTTGCGTTAATTTCTGCTGATGAGCTGATCGTGGCGCACACGAATGAAACGGAATATCGCTCATTCATTTCTAATAAGAAGAATGAAGCCCTGCACTCGAGAATCATCGTGATGCCGGTTCCTTATAATTTAAAAGTGTCTGAGGAAGAGAGAATTTATGAAAAAATGATCGCAGAGAGCGATGTGTCGGATGTTCATATTGCCCCTCATACTTTGAAGGTCGCCGCGATGTTCTCAATCCTTACCCGGTTAAAAGAGCCAAAGCGGTCGGATATTGATCTGGTCAAGAAAATGAGACTGTATGATGGAGAAAGTGTGGAAGGATATAATTCCGTCGACGTTGAGGATATGAAAAAAGAATATAATGATGAAGGAATGAGCGGCATTGATCCGCGGTACGTGATCAACCGGATTTCTTCAACGATTATCAGAAAAAATATGGAGTCAATTAATTCTCTCGATGTCCTTCGTTCCTTAAAAGAAGGTCTTGATCAGCATCCATCAATTTCAAGCGAGGACAGGGAGCGGTATTTGAATTTTATTTCTGCCGCCCGCAAGGAATATGACGACATTGCGAAAAAGGAAGTCCAAAAAGCGTTTGTGTATTCGTATGAAGAATCAGCAAAAACACTTATGGACAATTACCTCGATAACGTAGAGGCTTATTGCAATAAAAATAAGCTTCGTGATCCTTTGACAGGAGAAGAAATGAACCCTGACGAAAAGCTAATGAGATCCATCGAGGAGCAGATCGGCATTTCGGAAAACGCCAAAAAAGCGTTCCGCGAAGAAATTTTAATCCGCATCTCGGCCTATGCGAGAAAAGGCAAGCGGTTTGATTACAATTCCCATGAAAGACTGCGTGAAGCAATTCAGAAAAAGCTGTTTGCTGATCTGAAGGATGTCGTTAAAATTACGACTTCAACAAAAACGCCGGATGAGCAGCAGCTGAAAAAGGTAAATGAAGTCGTGGCCCGTTTAATTGATGAGCACGGCTACAACTCGACGAGCGCCAATGAGCTGCTGAAATATGTCGGCAGCCTGCTGAACCGATAAGCAACGTGACCCGTCCGAATAGGGCGGGTTATTTTGTCCCATTTTCTAAATAGTTTGTCAATTAAACGTGCTTTTGTGCATATGATGAATATAAATCTTTTCGAAAGACTTGTTTCATAATCTGGCACAAGCCGGAATACGTATGTATCACGACCACAAATGGTTAAGGAGGGGAATTCATGTCCCAAAATGACAGCGGCCATTTTTTGATTTCTGAGGAAAACTGGTCCCTCCATCGCAAAGGCTTCGATGACCAGCAGCGTCACCAGAAAAAGGTGCAGGAAGCGATCAAAAACAATCTTCCGGACCTCGTAACTGAGGAAAGCATTATTATGTCTAATGGAAAAGATGTAGTGAAAATCCCAATCCGTTCACTTGATGAGTATAAAATCCGTTACAACTATGATAAGAATAAACATGTAGGGCAAGGAGACGGCGACAGCCAGGTTGGTGATGTTGTGGCCCGGGATGGATCAGACAAAAAACAAGGGCCAGGAAAAGGGCAGGGTGCCGGTGATCAGGCAGGCGAGGATTATTATGAAGCGGAAGTTTCATTAATGGATTTAGAAGAAGCGCTTTTTAAAGAATTAGAGCTTCCGAATCTCCAGCAAAAAGAGCGGGACAATATTATTCATACAGATATTGAGTTTAATGATATTCGTAAAACAGGGTTAACCGGTAACATTGATAAGAAAAGAACAATGATGTCAGCCTTTAAACGAAACGCAATGTCAGGAAAGCCGTCGTTCTATCCAATTTATCCGGAGGACCTGAAGTATAAGACGTGGAATGACATCACAAAGCCTGAATCAAAAGCTGTCGTTTTAGCAATGATGGATACAAGCGGCAGTATGGGGGTTTGGGAAAAATACATGGCCAGAAGCTTCTTTTTCTGGATGACCCGTTTTTTGCGGACGAAATACGAGACTGTGGAAATTGAATTTATTGCCCATCATACAGAAGCAAGAGTTGTCTCGGAGGAGGATTTTTTCTCAAAGGGAGAAAGCGGCGGAACCATTTGTTCTTCCGTATATCGGAAGTCGCTTGAGCTTATTGATGAAAAGTACAATCCCGCTCGCTATAACATTTACCCGTTTCATTTTTCTGACGGTGACAACCTGACATCTGACAACGCGCGCTGTGTGAAATTGGTTAATGATATTATGAAGAAGGCCAATCTATTCTGCTACGGCGAGGTCAATCAGTACAACAGGCATTCAACGTTAATGTCTGCATATAAAAATGTGAAAGATGATAAATTTAAGTACTATATTTTAAAACAGAAATCTGATGTTTTTCAGGCGCTGAAGAGCTTTTTCAGAAATGAAGAGTCTGGTGTAAGCCATCAATTTTCGTAATGAAAAGCCCATTTCAGGGCTTTTTTTTATTTAATAAAAGTAAGAAAACGCTTGCGGAAAAAATACGGGAGAAAAAGAAATTTTTCCTTTGACAAATCTTCTTTCATTTATTAATATTTTATCTTGTGAACTATTATTGAGGAATGAGGTGAAAAGGAGTTGACTGAATCAGAACGTGCTTTGCTCACTTTTGAACAGCTCTTCGATACGTCTCGGGCGATTTATAAAAAACAGAAGAAGATATTGGAGATTGTGCTTGAGCCTTTTGATATTACAGTCCTTCAATATTTGCTGATGTTTAAAATTCATCAAAGCGGAAGCACTCCGCTAAGCAAGCTGGCAATGTCGCTTGATCTTAAGCCTGCTTCTGTGACGCGGATGACAGATATTCTGTATAAGCGCCACTTGATGAATCGATATGACAGTCCGGATGACCGCCGTATCGTCATGATTCAGTTAACCGAAGAGGGGGAAGAACTGATAGAAAAAGCCGCTGTGCAATATGCAAAAATGGGTGCGGGCTTGTACCAAAAGCTTGATACCTCCCAGCTGCAGTATTTGCGCAAACTTGCCGGAAGCTTAACGAAGCTTGCTGAAGGCTGTTCAGAAAAAAGCGGTAATTAAAAACTTCTCACATATTTTCACCAGCTTTCCGCAAAATGATAGAGGATGAAACGAAAGGAGAAAACAAAATGAACAGAGGACGTTTAATTCTGACCAACATTATCGGTTTGATTGTTGTTCTTGCAATTATAGCTGGAGGTGCTTACTACTATTATCAAAGCACTAACTACGTAAAAACAGATGAAGCAAAAGTAGCCGGCGATATGGCTGCTATTACTGCTCCAGCAGCAGGTAAAGTATCTGACTGGGATCTGGACGAAGGAAAAACAGTGAAAAAAGGCGACACAGTTGCAAAAATCAAAGGTGAACAAACTGTTGATGTAAAATCCATTATGGATGGAACAATTGTGAAAAACGAAGTGAAAAACGGACAAACCGTACAAGCTGGTACAACAATTGCACAAACGATTGACATGGACAACCTATACATCACAGCAAATATTAAAGAAACAGATATTGCGGATATTGAAGTAGGAAATAGTGTAGACGTAGTAGTTGACGGAGACCCTGATACAACATTTGACGGTACTGTAGAAGAAATTGGATATGCGACTAACTCAACTTTTGATATGCTTCCTTCTACAAATTCAAGCGGAAACTACACAAAAGTAACACAAAAAATTCCAGTGAAAATTTCAATCAAAAACCCATCTGATAAGGTGCTTCCTGGTATGAATGCATCTGTTAAAATTTCTGAGTAAAACAGATCAGTCATCAAACCATGAAAGGAGGTTGTCTTAGATGGCTACAGGCAAAGAAAAAAATGCAAAAAGCCCTATGTCATTGCTGATTGTGCTAATGGCGGGTTTATTTTTGGCAATTCTCAACCAAACATTGCTTAACGTTGCAATGCCGCATTTAATGACTGAATTTGGCGTAAGTGCAACGACGATTCAGTGGCTGACAACAGGTTACATGCTTGTTAACGGCGTATTGATTCCGTTATCTGCCTTCCTGATTACACGGTTTGGCCAACGGAGTCTCTTTCTCGTTGCGATGTTCTGTTTTACGCTCGGTACGTTAGTCTGCGGTATCGCACCTAACTTCTCTACAATGCTGATCGGCCGTTTGATTCAGGCCGTGGGCGGAGGTATCTTGCAGCCGCTCGTTATGACAACCATTCTGTTAATTTTCCCGCCTGAAAGCAGGGGGAAAGGAATGGGGATTTTCGGGCTTGCGATGATGTTTGCTCCAGCGGTCGGCCCGACTCTTTCCGGGTGGATTATTGAGCATTATACATGGCGCATTATGTTTTACGGACTTGTGCCAATCGGCGCAATTGTTATCATTGTGGCTTTCTTCATCTTTAAAAATATGGTGGAGCCGCAAAAAATCAAACTCGATACTCTGGGAGCCATTCTCTCGATTGTCGGATTCGCCTCCTTATTATACGGAGTCAGTGAAGCCGGATCTGACGGCTGGACCGACCCGATTGTACTGTCTACAGTTATTATCGGCGTCATTGCAATTGTTGCTTTTGTTGTTCAGCAATTGCGCCATGATGATCCGATGCTTGATTTCAGAGTGTTTAAATATGACATTTTCTCACTCTCAAGTGTCATTAATATCATTATTACAGTGGCACTTTACACAGGTATGTTTCTTTTACCGATCTATCTGCAAAACCTGGTCGGCTTTACGGCACTTCAATCCGGTCTGCTTCTGCTTCCGGGTGCGATTGTCATGCTGATTATGTCACCGATCTCAGGTATTTTGTTCGATAAATTCGGACCGAGACCGCTTGCGATTATCGGGCTTCTTGTGACAGTGGTAACAACTTATCAATACACGCAATTGACAATTGATACACCATATACGCACATCATGCTGATCTATTCAATCCGTGCATTTGGTATGTCTCTCTTAATGATGCCAGTCATGACAGCCGGGATGAACCAGCTTCCTGCCCGTCTGAACAGCCACGGAACGGCGATGAGCAACACGCTTCGCCAAATCAGCGGATCAATCGGTACAAGTTTAATTACGACGATTTATACAAACCGGACGACATTCCATTATTCACAAATTGCAGATAAAACGAGCACGGCGGACCCGAACTTCCTCCATGCGTTCCAAAATGCAGTTTCGAATTTAATGGTGAATATGAATGTGTCTTATGATACAGCGAAAACGTATGTGTACTCACATATTTATAAACACGCGTCACTCGATTCCAATGTCATGGGGATAAATGATGCCTTTATGTGGGCAACCTTATTCTGTGTAGCAGGTTTGATTTTAAGTATCTTCCTGCGTGACGTCAGAAAAGATAAATTGCGTAAGAAGAAAAAAGAGGAGCTTTCATTACTTCCTGCTCCTAAAGAAGCTAAGGAATCTTAATCTGTACAGGGAGGTTTCCTGAATGAAAATTTATGTAGTGTATGATAGTGAAGGCGAACATACTAAAGTGCTTGCAGAAGCGATTGCTGACGGCGCGAGAGAAAACGACGCGGCTGAAGTGTTCATCGACCATGTAGACCAGGCGGATATCCGCAAGCTTAAAGATATGGATGCGATTATTTGGGGATGCCCAGGGCATTTCGGAACAATCAGCTCCGGTCTTAAAACTTGGATCGACAGACTTGGCTACTTGTGGGCTGAAGGCGAGCTGATCAACAAAGTCGGTGCTGTCTTCTGCACAACGGCAACAACACACGGCGGCTTGGAAATGACAATGCACAATTTAATCACGCCGATGTTTCACCAAGGCATGATCGTTGTCGGACTGCCTGGCAACGTTCCTGAAAACGCACTTTATGGCTCTTATTACGGAGCAGGTGTCACTTGTCCGGTAGACAGTGATGAGTTAATGTCTGAGGAAGGTATTCAGCTTGGACGCGCGTTGGGAAGACGTGTCAGCCAAGTTACAGGAAACCTAACAGCAGGACAGTAAGGAGAGGTTGAAATGGCCATTATTATAGCAATAATTGCTGCTGTCATTGTCATTGCGGCCCTTATTACATTTAACGTCCGCAACGCCTCACCTGGACCTGAGAAGCAAGAAGCAACTGATAGAATCGCACCTCCAGAAGAGGAAAAAAACGAAGCGCATTACCCTGCTGAAGCAAGGGCTGCCGAGCATACGCCATCCGTTGTCAAAAACGATTCTCCAAAAGAGAAGCGTGACACAATGGGTGATGATATTTACAGGCAGGCGCTGCAAAAGTTTAAGCATTCTGATGAAGTTCATGCAGAAGAAGAGGTCACTGAGGAAAGTGACAAAATGCAGGACCGCAGCTATCGTGATGCGCTGCTCTCTATGAAAAATAAGAAAAAGTAATGAAAAAGGCAAATCCGTTTACTCATGCGGGTTTGCCTTTTTTGCTGTTTCCATCAATTATGTTTTTATCAAATAAATCCATGGAATATGTTGTATTCCATCTTGATCTAGTGTACTATGTTACTCATACACCGAGGATTTTTTCCGGGAGGTAAAGACATGAATTCTTTTTTAGGTTTATTAAAGAAAGATATCAAGCTTTCAAGAATGTGGCTGCTATTATGGATATGCGGAATCATTTTCTTATTGGGAACAGGCCATATTATAGCTTCTCGCACGAAAGAACCTCTAGTCATTTTTGGTTTTTTTGTTGCAGTTGCTTTTTTTCTGCTTTTCTTATCTCCTGTTTTTGTTTTTTATCACCTTCGCAAGGAAGGGAAATCACAGCTTTGGCTGTACAATCCAAATGGCGGCTTCTGGCTGTTTTCTTCTAAATTGGCAGCATCTTTGCTCTATCAATTTGTGATTCAGTTGGCATTAACAGCCTATGGGATATGGATGTATCATATGCTCTCTGTAAAAAATCTGCTGGAGCATCAAGTTGATATAACGAGTACAGTGGCTTTGCTGAATATGTATGGGCTTATTTCTTCGTTAGATATGTCAGTAACAGTCATCGTGTTTTGGACTGTTTTTCACGCTCTCAGGAATTGGCGCGGAATGCGATGGGCTGCGATGGTTCTGTTGGTCGCAGTGTGGTTATTCTTCGATGAATACATCATAAGCCCTTTGGTTGAATCTCAAAAGCATTTCTGGCCGGTAACAGTCTATTGCAATTTTGATTTCCACTTCCATAACGTTTGGAGATTGGAATTAAAACCTATCCATCTGTCTGTGCTAGGGTTTCCTATTACCTTAGTCATCACGTTCTTGCTGCTCATCATGGCTTCAAAACTGCTTGATCGTAAAGTAGAGGTGTAAATATGGATAATCAATTTCAATCCTCGAAACCGATTTATCTGCAGATCGCTGATCAGATCTTTTATAGGCTGGTCAGGAAGGAGCTGCTCCCAGGAGACAAGCTTCCTTCAGTAAGAGAAATGGCGATTCAAACTAAGGTAAATCCCAATACAATTCAAAGAACTTACAGTGAAATGGAAAGGCTGGGTATTGTGGAGACAAGAAGAGGTCAAGGGACGTTTATTGCGGAAAAAGCTGAAATCGTAGACGAGTTGAAAGAAAGGCTGACACGAGAAGTCCTGGAAGGCTTTGTCAAGCAAATGAAAGAGCTGGGGCTCACGAAAGAGGAAATGGTAGAGGGGATTAAAACATTCACAGAGGGAGGCTAAAATGGAAATCAAGCTAGAACACGTATCAAAAAAATACGGCCGCCATACGGCCGTCAATGATGTGTCATTTACCCTATCATCTGGACGGATTTATGGTCTGATCGGACCGAACGGCAGCGGCAAGTCAACGACCCTGAAAATGATGGCTGGCCTTTTGTTTCCGACTTCAGGGTTTGTAAAAGTAGATGGAAAACAAGCTACGAGAGATATGGTGCGTCAAACGGCTTATCTTACTGAGCTTGATATGTTTTATCCGGATTTCACTGTCAAAGATATGGTGAATTTTTATCAGTCGCAGTTTCCTGATTTTCAAACAGAACAAGCTTATAGGCTATTGAAAGAGATGCAGCTGGATCCGGAAAAAAAGATCAAAAAGCTATCAAAAGGAAATCGGGGCAGGCTGAAAATCGTTCTTGCTTTAGCGAGACAGGCAGACGTCATCTTGCTTGATGAACCTTTTTCGGGGCTTGATCCGATGGTGAGGGACTCCATCGTAAACAGCCTTGTGTCGTACATTGATTTTGAGCAGCAGATTGTCGTGATCGCGACACATGAAATTGATGAAATTGAGACGTTGTTAGACGAAGTCATCATACTCGCAAATGGAGAAAAAGTGGCGCAGCGCGAAGTAGAAGATATTCGTGAACAGGAAGGCATGTCTATTTTGCAATGGTTTAAATCAAAAATGGAAGTTTGCTAGAAAGAGGAGGAATATGATGAAAACAGTGTTGGAATTGAGAAATGTGACAAAAAACATCAGAGGCCGAACGATCATTGATGATCTCAGTTTTACGATTCGTGAAGGTGAAGTATTCGGTTTTTTGGGACCAAACGGAGCTGGGAAAACGACAACCATCCGGATGATGGTAGGCTTAATGAAGCTGTCGAAAGGTGATGTCCTCATTTGCGGTCAATCCATTACGAAAGAATATGCCAAGGCGATTAAGCATATTGGGGCGATCGTAGAGAATCCAGAGCTGTATAAATTTTTGAGCGGATATAAAAATCTCCAGCAATACGCAAGGATGGTCAAGGGTGTCACGAAGGAAAAAATTGATGAAGTTGTTGAGCTGGTTGGTTTAACAGACAGAATCCACGACAAGGTGAAAACATATTCTCTAGGAATGAGACAGCGTCTTGGCTTGGCACAATGCCTTCTGCATGATCCGAAAGTGCTGATCTTGGATGAACCGACAAATGGCCTTGATCCGGCGGGAATCAGGGAAATCAGAGATCATTTAAAGAAGCTGACCCGAGAAAGAGGAATGGCTGTCATCGTTTCAAGCCACCTGCTGTCAGAGATGGAACTGATGTGTGATCGCATTGCGATTCTGCAAAAAGGAAAGCTGATCGATATTCAAAATGTAAAAGATGAAAACATTGATGAGAACGATACATATTTCTTCCAGGTTGAGCAGCCGAATGAAGCAGCTTCCGTGCTAAAACAGTACGATTTAGTGAGTAAGACAAATGGTGTAGAACTCAAACTGGCTAAAGACGAAGTCCCTGCGGTTATTGAATTGCTGGTGATGCAGCAAATCCGCATTTATGAGGTCAAGATTATAACAAAATCATTAGAGGACCGTTTCTTAGAAATGACAGGTGAAACAAAAGAGGAGGTTCAGCATGCTTAATTTGATTTATAATGAGTGGATCAAAATTTTCAGCCGTGCCGGAACATGGGTGATGATCGGAATTCTGGGGCTAACAATGGTTGGATTTGCATTTTTGGCGAATCATTTTTCTGCCGGTGAAGCAAATTCTCATTGGAAACAAGAACTTCAAGCACAAAACGCCGAATTAAAGAAAGAAATCAAAGACGATCCTTCACTGAAAGATGGATATAAAGAAATAATCACACTCAACAACTATCGCATTGAACATAACATCCCAAATGACACGGGCTATACGGTATGGTCTTATGTAACGGATTCAGCAGGTTTTACCATCCTTACCGGACTGTTTACCATTATTATCGCAGCCGGAATTGTCGCGAACGAATTTAATTGGGGAACCATTAAGCTGTTAATGATCCGCCCGCTCAGCCGTTTTCAAATTTTGATGTCAAAATATATTACAGTTCTCCTGTTTGGGTTCCTATTGCTGTTGATTTTATTTATCGGTTCTACTTTGTTAGGGTTGATTTTCTTCGGGACGGGTGGTGAAACCGCCGCGAATATTCATTTAATCTATAAGGATGGCCATGTCATTGAGCAAAACATGATGAGTCATTTGGCTACAACGTATCTTTCTGAATCCGTCTCGGCCTTAATGGTGGCGACGATGGCGTTTATGCTGTCTGCAGTATTCAGAAACAGCTCTCTTGCAGTAGGGTTTTCCATCTTTTTATTGGTTGCCGGTACGACAGCCACTGCATTTATTGCAGCGAAATTTGACTGGGCAAAGTATATATTGTTTGCTAATGTCGATTTAACTCAGTATGTGGATGGCACACCGTTAATAGAAGGGATGACTATGACGTTTTCTATCGTCATGCTTGCGATCTACTTTATCAGTTTCCTGCTGCTTGCTTTTGGAATCTTCATGAAACGGGATATTGCAAACTAATGAAAAAGCTGTTTTGCATAAGCAAAACAGCTTTTTTGTCCAAAATAAAAACTGCAGGTGCAAACCTGCAGTTTTTCATATCAATTTATGCTTACGCTTCTTTAGTAACGTTAGCAGCTTGTGGTCCGCGGTTTCCTTCAACGATTTCAAAAGAAACAGCTTGGCCTTCTTCTAAAGTTTTGAAGCCTTCGCCTTGAATAGCAGAGAAATGAACGAATACATCGTCTTGACCTTCTACTTCGATGAATCCGAAACCTTTTTCAGAGTTGAACCATTTTACTTTACCTTCTAACATGAAATTTCCTCCTAAAGCGATCATAACGCTTAAATTCACTATTCTTGCTCTTAACAAACTTTCAAGACGAAAACTCTTACAAAACTTTCTTCTTAAAGATAGTTCGAACAAAAATAATTACCTTTACTCTACCAGTAATCTTCAGAAAAAACAACTGCTTATTGAAAATTTTTTGGGAAAATACCATATTTATTTTTCAATTTGATATTTATTTACGGAAATTCATCTGCTTTCTCGATATGTGATCATACGTTTGCCTTCGTATGCCTTCATTTTGGGAAGATAATGTCATAGGAATTGACAACCTGATTGGATATGAGTAAGGTAAAAGTTAATCAATATTACAAATGACAACGTTTATCAACTAAGAGAGCGTATGATTTTTTTGTCTGATATTGCTTGCATGCTCTAATACATAGATAGGAGTATGGTCACAATGAAAAAGTGGCTTATATGCAGTTTCGTCCTTGTTCTTTTCGTTTCATTTACTGCATGCTCACCGTCTGCAGAACATGAATCGATAAAAATCGGGATTGCTGAGTCTGACGGGGCAATATGGAACTATATTGCTCAAAAGGCTGAAGAGGCAGGGCTGGATATTCAGCTGATCCCTTTTTCTGATTATGCGGAGTCTGATATCGCACTTGCTAACAAAGAAATTGATGCCAACGCCTTTCAAACCATTTCATATTTTCAATCGTTCACTCAAAAACACAAACTTAAGCTTGCACCGCTCGGTACGACATACATAACGCCTATGGGCATTTATTCAAAACAATATGACAGAATCCAAGATATACCGCGGGGAGCTGTTGTTTCTGTTCCCGATAAAGCGTTCGATTTTGGCAGGGCGCTTACTGTGCTTCAGGAGGCGGGATTGCTAACGTTGAAAAACGGATTTAACGGTACAGGTTCAGTTGATATGATTAAAGATAATCCGAGACACCTGAAATTGAAAGCTGTCCGGCAACAGGATGCAGTGAGCGGTGGGGATGTGTTTGTCATGAAACCATCTGAAGCAAAAAAAGCGGGCCTGAACCCGAAAAAGCATACCATAAAGAGCGGCAGTCTCATGTCGGGGGAAGAGATGAATTTGATTGTTGTCAGAGCGGAGGATCAAGATCGGGAAGCGCTGCAAACCATTCTTGAGCTTTATCAAGCTGATGATACAGCGGCATTTATAGAAAAAGAATATCAGGGAGATCTTGTCCCGGCTTTTCTGCCTTTGAAACGTCTTTCAGATTGGAAGAATGAATTCGAACATTGAATTCATTCTTTTTTTTCTGAAAAACACACTTTGTTCCGTCCCGTCTCTTTCGCTTTGTAAAGCATTTGATCGGCAAGAATGGGCAAGGATCTTGGCCGTTCCGTATTATTGGGGTAATGAGCGGCCCCCAGTGATATCGTAACTGAAAGCTTTTCGCCGTTTTTTAATATAATCGGTTCATGACTGACAGCGCTCCTGATCCGTTCTGCGATTTGGGCTGCTTTATCTAGAGAACAGTTCGGCAGAAGCACGGCAAATTCTTCACCACCGATCCTAGCGGCTGGATCACTATTTCGGATGCTCTGCTTCAGACGTAAGCCCAGCTCTTTGAGCACCTGATCTCCTTCATGATGGCCATATTGGTCGTTGATGGTTTTAAAATGATCGATATCCATATAAATCAGTGCAAATTGAAAATGCGGGGTATCGGCCGCCTGTCGATACAGAGCTTTTGTGATTTCTTCAAACTTTCTTCGGTTATACACGCCTGTTAAAAAGTCAAAGTGCGCTTGAAACTTATATTGTTTATAAAGAAGATGTGCATTTGTTTCATGATCAATAATATATAAACTGAGCATACCGCCCGCTATTGAGATGATCCAAAAATATAAATGAAGTTCATATGAATGTAAGTCTATAAGAAAATAAAAGGCAAAGGAGATCAAGCTATTTGTGATTATTATAAGATAGAAAGCATGTTTTAGTTGAACTTTTTTTCTTCTAGAAACAATGAGTGACGGGATGGCAGCGATACAAATGATAATAACCGAGTAAAGTGCAGATGTGTTCATTGTGATCAGCATGCGGCCAGCAGCGATCATAGCCAGGGCCGTTGCCGTTGAAACCCAGCCTCCATAAAGAGCGGCAATCATAATAGGGATATTTCGAAGATCAATAATTGAATGCTGATAGGTAAATCCAAACACCATCAGAATAACCCCGAGCAAACCGCAGGCCAGTCCTTTAACAGCTTGAAAGGATATGCTGTCTTTTTTATGTACTAACCTTTCTTTAAACAGGTGGGTGAAGAGATAATTAAATGTGATTAAAATCGTCAAGTTTACAAACAGTTCTTTCAGCAAATATTATCACCCTTATATAAGGTACTAAAGATGGAAGGGAAAGAAAAGAAAAAAAAGGCATTATATAAGGTTTTTTTGCTTGAATTGATAAGTTAAAATAATTCGCACTTGACCCATCGGAATTAGTGTAATATAGTAAATGAGAAAATTTGAAGGGAGAGTTTACCTGCTTTGGAGACTTTACTAGTTGTATTACATGTATTTATTTTATTTTTACTTATCTTAGGGCTCTTTGTTATGCAGAAAAAACATGTTTCCTTCTCTAAACGTGTATTTACTGCGCTGGGACTGGGGATTGTATTTGGATTTGCGCTTCAGCTGATTTACGGCCCGACTTCAAATATAGTTATTCAAACAGCTGACTGGTTTAATATTGCCGGGGGCGGATATGTCAAATTGCTTCAAATGGTTGTCATGCCTCTTGTCTTTATTTCGATTCTCGGTGCATTTACAAAGCTGAAACTGACAAAAAATCTCGGGAAAATCAGCGGTTTGATTATCGGGATTTTAGTAGCAACAACAGCTGTTGCAGCAGCTGTCGGTATCGTGTCCGCACTTTCACTTGATTTGCAGGCGATTCAGGTTGACCAAGGAAGTACAGAGCTTTCACGGGGGCAGGAGCTTCAGCAGAAATCAGAGGATATGACAGCGAAAACGCTGCCGCAGCAGATTGTTGAACTGCTGCCTGGAAACCCGTTTTTAGATTTTACGGGAGCTAGACCGACTTCAACGATCGCTGTCGTTATTTTTGCCGCTTTCCTTGGAGTGGCATTCCTCGGCGTAAAAAACAAACAGCCGGAACAGGCAGAAACATTTAAAAAACTGGTTGATGCCGTTTATGCCATTGTCATGCGTGTTGTCACGCTCATTTTGAGACTGACGCCTTATGGGGTGCTGGCTATCATGACAAAAACGATTGCAACGAGTGATCTTGACAGCATTCTAAAACTGGGCATGTTCGTGATTGCTTCATATGCCGCGTTAATCACTATGTTTATCATTCATTTGCTGCTGCTGACGTTCAGCGGATTGAATCCTGTGATTTATTTGAAAAAAGCGCTGCCTGTACTTGTATTTGCATTTACGTCAAGGTCAAGCGCAGGTGCTTTGCCGCTGAATATTAAAACACAGAGAAGCATGGGTGTGCCCGAAGGGATTGCAAACTTTGCCGGTTCGTTCGGCCTTTCGATCGGCCAAAATGGATGTGCGGGCATTTATCCTGCGATGCTGGCGATGATGATTGCCCCGACTGTCGGTCAAAATCCATTCGACCCGGTGTTTATTATCACTGTTATCGCAGTCGTTGCCATCAGCTCCTTCGGTGTTGCCGGAGTCGGCGGCGGAGCGACTTTCGCAGCGCTTCTTGTATTATCATCATTAAACATGCCTGTAGCGCTTGCCGGTTTATTAATCTCAATTGAACCGTTAATTGATATGGGGCGTACTGCTTTGAATGTCAGCGGAAGTATGACATCCGGCCTTATTACAAGTAAGGTCACGAAGGAAATTGATCGAGGTACATTTCATGATCAATCCAGAGTGATTGAAGCTGAAGAAGCGTAACATATGAAAAACGTGTAATCGTCAGGAAGTACACATTAATAAAACCCATGAACCTTGTAATATAAAGGTTTCATGGGTTTCTTTTTTTGTTTTTTTGGGAAGATCAAGCCGGCATTACTGATCAATGGATTGATCTAATTGAAATGAAAATTATATTCATGGTATCTTGAAGACGCTAACTTATCTGAGGCACACACACATAATAGATTCCTTCTTAGAAGGTGAGTTGGCTAATAATCTAATTCAATCGTGCCTGAACATAAAAAGGCGATTACATGTATAGCATCGCAAGTGTATACCCCGCTATGCTGTGATGTCTAATTTTCGGAAACGAATAAAAGAAAAGCGCTCGCCTGTGGTAGATGCATTCCCTTCAATTCTTCATTGAATTAAAAAAGTTCATAATGAACCTCTTTGCATTATTTTTCCATTAACATTGAATACTTTCGATACACTTTATAGAAACTGGCGGCAAAAAGAACAACCATAAGGGCGGGAAGCGACCTCAAAAGAGCAAATGGAGTTTCAAATAAAAATGCTTTCCAAAACCATTCACCTTTCATACTCCAAAGACCTTCAGTTAAATATAAACCTGAATCCTTATAGATCATATAAGAAAAAAACAAACACATGAAACCTAAACCAGAAGAATAATTCATCAATCTTTTATAATAATTACTCTTTGATTGGCGATCCGAGAAGATTTCATTTTGACCATCATCTTCTTTTTGCCAATATCGAATTCCACTAAGCCAGGGGCCATTTATATAAATCCAACCGAAGTCTTCATATATCCCTTTGTAATCTTTGAACTTTTTCTTTGGTAAAATATCTTGGTAATCCAGTCGGATCACATATCTCTTGTCGGTTTTTTCAAAAGTGTATATTCCTAATCCACTAATATTTGTACACCGATAGCCTTTTTGTAATTGCTCGTTCAGCCATTGTTCCTCTTTTTCAATATCAAAAAACATCTTAAATTTCTTCATTCGATTCACTTCCTTCGTACAAGGATAAAATATGCAATAACCTATTTTGTTCCATTTTTAAAATAGCGCTTCCTTCTTCAGTTATCATGTAAACTTTTCTCCGGCCTGACTCTCCGACAGGTTCAATCCAACCATGCTTATTCAAGTTTTCAATCGCACCATATAATGTACCCGCTGCTAAAATAACAGTACCGTTACTTATCTTTTCTATCTTCTGCATTACGGCATAGCCATGGAGCGGCTCGCGCAGAGCTAATAAAATATAATGCATGGTTTCAGACAACGGTAATAATTTGTGTTTCATATCCGCACCCTCTATTCAGTTTGACTATATAGTTCAACTTAATAATAATGTAATACAGTTCAACTGAATAGTCAACAGCATTTTCCAACGCTCGAGTAAATTCTAAATGTTGAGTGTTGAAGCAAGAAACAAAATGAATAGTGTTCTGTCCTTTTCAGCCTTTTGATTAATAATGAATCGATAAAGATTGCTTCGGATAGAGCGGCAGCATAAACAAAAAATCCTTCAAACGTTCTAATTGAACGAAAGAAGGATTTTTTTAGCTCGCCAATTGTACTCCAAAATAGGCGAAAAAATATAGAAAACAAGAAGTTTAAAAGAAAAAAACACCTAGAGGCCAATGTTGAGCCAGGTTACACGTTTTTTAACGGCCGGGTTCTAAGTCCTCCAGCATTTCCATCATCGTGTTGTCGTCCATGACATTCATTGCGCTTTGCTCAAAATGAATGGGTTCAGCATAATGAGGTTGTCTTTTTTTCGGGGCTGTTTCAGTTTGCCTCGATTGTGTCTGTGTATGCTGATGCTGTGTTTGCTGTTGTCCGGCATTCTGGTGCTGACGGCCGTTTTGCCGCTGGCTTTGATGTTGTGAACGGTCATGGTTATCACCGCTACCGCCGCCTAATGCTTGTTTGACCATGTTTCCTACATTAGAAGCATCAAATGTGTTATTTCCTGAATGTCGTCTGTTCATTTGTCCTGTGATAAACCCGCTGATTCTTTGGCGGATCTGAGGTGATAATGCAGCAATAAGCATAGTTGATCCGATGATCAATGCTGCGGGGCTGATTCCTCTTCGCTGGTTGAACAACATGATCCCTCCTTTGCAATGTATTCATATTTTCCCCCTCATTAGACAAATTAACCGTTATATTTCCCGGGAAAGCATTTCCTTCAGATTTTCATGCATAATTAAAGCCAGTTAGAAAAACCTATAAGTAAAGTGATAAAGGAGGAATTCACATGCTTGGAAAAAAACAAGTCCTTGCGTCTGTGCTTCTTATCCCTTTGCTTATGACTGGCTGCAGTATGGCCGACCAAGGTGAGGGCAGACGTGACAATAATGATGTAAGAAATGTAAATTATCGAAATCCGGCCAATGACGATATGCGCAATGTGAACAACCGGGATAACGTTGACAACAATGTTACTGATAATGTCAATAACAATAACAATCGTGTAAATGACGATAATAACAACGACCGGAAACTCGAGGTTGCTGATGAAGCAGCTGATAAAGTAACAGATCTAAAAGAAGTAAAGCATGCCGATGTCATTGTTGCTGGAAATCAAGCTTACGTTGCAGTCGTTTTAACCAATGGAAATAAAGGTGCAGTAGAAAACAATCTGAAGAAAAAAATAGCCAAAAAGGTAAGATCTACTGACAAAAACATTGATAATGTTTACGTTTCAGCTAACCCTGATTTTGTAGAGCGTATGCAAGGATATGGAAAACGTATTCAAAATGGTGATCCAATCGCCGGGTTATTTGATGAATTTACACAAACTGTACAGCGCGTATTCCCTAACGCTGAATAAATGAAAAAAGCCGCACAAATTGTGCGGCTTTTTCTATGCGTTGATGACACACTGTGAACTCAGGCTGCATAGAGTAAAAATAAAAGGTACAAGACGGACCGGCTCAGGGAGGGAGACGTTTGCGGGGTGGCATAGGAAAGCGTGCGGCATCCGCTCTATTCCTGTGCGGAGTCCTTGTGATGCTGGCTGTAAGCTCAGCCATCGTATCAAGCACGATGTATATCCTGTCTTTGCCAGGGCAGGCATCTGGAATCACAAAAGAACAAGTGACGAAGCACATGAAGAAAGAGTCATTTAAACAGGCCGATATTTATTACACTTCTAAGGAAAAGTCCTTACTGCCATTGACGAAAGAAACGCTTGAATATGCGGTCAGTATTAATCAGTTTATGATTGGATATTCGAATCAAAAGCCTATTGATATTATTTTTTTTTCTAATGAAAAACAGATGGAGGATTACTCCGGTTTATTGGATGTCGTTGGTTTTTATTCTGAGCGGGAGCAGCTGATCGGATTGTTGCCTGAAGAGAAAAAGAAACTTTTAGAAGGGGACGAGGTAGCGGTTTATTTGTACCAGAGATTGTTGATTCATGAATACACACATCATGCGTTTCACCAGAAACTGAAGGAGCTTGAGGCGGACCCCGATGAGTTTCCGTTATGGTTTCATGAAGGGTTAAGCGAGTGGATTGCGAACTATGAATTGCTTATCGATCCGATCACGTTTTCTGTTGTCCCTTTTGACCGTTTGCAGTCAGACCGAGACTGGCAGGAAGCCAGAGCCGAATATGAAACTGATGTCTATTTGCAAAGCTTTTATATGATCGATGAGCTGACGGGTAAATACGGGAAAGACATTATATCTGAACTGATAAAGGAAACGGCAAAAAAAGGGGACTTTAAAAAAGGGTTTAAATCAGCAACAAAGGAAAGTCTTGATCAATTTGAAAAAGACTTTAAGAAAAAATTTGAAAAAAGTGAGGCATTGGATAGTAACTATCCAATGCCTTTGTATTAATGAAGCCCTTGCTGGCCCATACCGCCTTGTGTCGGAGGCATTTGTCCTTGTGCAGGGGCGAATGAATTTCTCAGCTGTTCCATATCCTGCGCATCAAGCTGAGGAACTTGGTAATAGCCGTGTTTGTTTTGATATAGGAAAATTTCAAATGCCATTTCAACATACTCCTGAATTTGCGCAGACAGTACGCGTCTTACGGCCGGATTTGTCATTTCCAGAGAAGCCATCGTCAGCATAGAAGCTTGTGCTTTAATCGCGCAAAGCATTTGTCTGCTGATGATGCTGTCATCAATATCATTCATGGATTGAACAGGCTTTTTAGGCTGTGACGGCTGCATGCCATAAACAGTCTGGTTGTCTTCCTTCATCATATAAGTTGCTGTTTTTTGTGAAGGTTCGCTTCCTGTTTTGAAACATTCTGCAGTTATATTGTATTGAGAAGAAATGAATTGATATTGACGATCAAGGATATTTAATAATTCTTGATCCTTACAGAATTGTCTCAGCATCATAAACTGATCAAGCACAGTAAGTGTTCCGGACAGCACCTCGTGCATATCAAACATTTCATGTCCGCCGTGGTTTTTATGCGGTTTTCCAGGAATACCTTTGTTCATTTGGGATTGCTGCTGCTGATTTAACTGATCCAAACCGAATTCCTCCTTGTTTTTCAGATCAGCTGTATTTTGTGCCAGTCCGCCGCGTATTATGCAGAAGCCTGAAAGGAATTATATGCTGGCTGTCGAAATGGTAAGCAGACAAAGTCATTGTCATTATGTGTATATTAAGGGAGGAAATATGATGAGGCGTATGATGCATATGGTATTGATCATGGCATTGATATTCTTAAATGTCATGTACACGTGCGAAGCGGTAACTGCAGCTGAACCGCAGCAGGCTATATCAGTTGAGAAGGCAAAACAGCAAAAAGAAGGACAGGCGCTTGTCGAAGGATATGCAGTCGGCCAGGCTGTTTCCCCGCAGCATTACAAGCTGACAAGCCCATTTTCAAATGATTATAATGTCGCGCTGGCAGACCGCAAAAATGAGATATCGCCCGATCATATCCTTCCTGTGCAAATCCCTTCAGCTTTCAGAAACCATTTCGGGCTGCAAACCAATCCGCTTCTTCTTGGAAAAAAGATAACGGTTCAAGGCAAGCTTGAAAATTACTTTAACACGACGGGACTTAAAAACGTTCAGTCGATGAACCTAACCGATGACACGAAAACTCCGCCGGCTGAACACCCAATGACCATAAATGAAGCGCGGGGAAGGCTGAATGAAGAAGTAACGATAAAAGGGATCGTCACAGCTGATCAAAACGCAATCGGAGGCGGGAAGCTGTCGACCTTTTTGCAAGATGAAACCGGAGGCATTAACATGTCTTCGCCTTCCCCCGAACAATTTCCTGAATTAAAAGAGGGCATGGATGTCACGGTGACAGGTAGAATCACGACTTACCAGGGACTGAAAGAAATCGTTCCAATCTTATCAGGGATTAAAATCAATCAGTCAAACCAGCCTCTCCCCGCCCCTAAACAATTAACAATCAATGAACTCATTAATGGCAGCCTGGGTGATCAGTATGAAGGCCGCCTTGTGACATTAACTGCATTTGTCTCCTCAATTCCAAGTTCTCCTTCAGGCGGCGGTTACAATGTAACGATGATTGATGACGACCATCATGCAATGACGCTCCGGGTTATGAATGAAACAGGGGTGATAGACGAACTTAATGAGGGCAAGTGGTATGAATTTACTGGGGTGTTAAGCAGATACCAATCCTTTCAGCTGCTTCCGCGAAAATCGTCTGACCTGAAGCTGCTTGAAGAGCAGCCCGCACCTCCGTCTGCTGAGGGAGAATATGAAGGGATTGTTGACCGGGTTGTTGACGGCGATACCATTCATCTCAAATCTCCGGTTCTCGGAACGACAAAAATCAGGTTTGTAAATGTAGATACACCTGAAACATATCACACACCAAAAAATGACGCAGACGAAAATCAATTAAGATTTGGCAAAAAGGCATCTGACTATCTAAAAACGGTTCTGTCCCCAGGGGATAAAATCACTGTTAAGGTCGGGAGTGAAGCCAAGGACAGCTATGGCAGGCTGCTCGGACAAGTCATAACTGAATCAGGTTCAAACGTGAACTTAGAGCTTGTGAAAAAAGGCTATGCGCCGACATATTTTATTTGGCCGGTTGACAATGAAGAGGATTATCAGCAGTTTCAGTCCGCAGTAGCTGCTGCGAAAAAAGAACAAAAAGGAATTTGGAATGAAAACGATCCGCTCATGGAAATGCCGTTTGAATTCAGAGCCAGAGAGCAAGGGAAAGGCCTGACAAGATATGTAGGGGATTCGTCGAATCAAACATATGTGCAGCCGGCTGACTGGAAGAGGGTCGCGGTGGAAAACAGAATTTTCTTTGCATCAGCAAAGGAAGCGGAGAACGCAGGATATAAAATGAGGCAAACGGCACCTGAAAAAAATGTGCCGCTAAGAATTCTCAGCATGAATGATTTGCATGGCAAGATCGATCAGCAATATGAGCTTGATCTTGATGGGAACGGAACTGCAGACGGCACATTTGGACGCATGGACTATGCCGCCGCATATTTAAAAGAAAAAAAGGCTGAAAAGAAAAACACGCTAATGGTGCACGCGGGAGATATGATCGGAGGCAGCTCTCCAGTTTCATCTCTTCTTCAGGATGAGCCCACTGTAGAATTAATGGAGGACATCGGATTTGATGTCGGAACTGTGGGAAACCACGAATTCGATGAAGGCACCGATGAACTGCTGAGAATTTTAAATGGCGGTGATCACCCGAAAGGCACAAGCGGATATGATGGACAGAACTTTCCCCTTGTATGTGCCAATTGTAAAGTGAAATCAACTGGAGAGCCCTTTTTGCCGGCTTACGACATCATAAATGTGGAGGGCGTACCCGTGGCTTTTATCGGAGTTGTCACACAGTCGGCAGCTGGTATGGTTATGCCTGAAGGAATAAAAAATATCGAGTTTACAGATGAAGCGACAGCGGTGAATGAGGCGGCCAAAGAGCTGAAGAAAAAAGGCGTAAAGGCCATCGCAGTTCTCGCACATATGTCAGCTGAACAAAACGGCAACGCCATTACCGGTGAGTCTGCTGATCTTGCAAACAAAACAGATTCTGAAATTGACGTGATTTTTGCCGCGCATAATCATAAGGTTGTTAACGGCGAAGTGAATGGAAAACTGATTGTTCAAGCGTATGAATATGGAAAAGCGATAGGCGTCGTTGATGTAGAGATTGATAAAACGACAAAAGACATTGTCAAAAAGTCAGCGGAAATCGTATATGTGGATCAAAGTAAAATCGAACCGGACGCCAGCGCTTCAGCCATTTTAAATAAATACGAAACTATTGCTGAACCGATTATCAGCGAAGTAGTCGGCGAAGCAGCTGTTGATATGGAAGGAGGGTATTCAAATGACGGTGATACACCACTTGGAAACCTGATTGCGGATGGAATGAGAACTGCCATGAAAACGGATTTCGCCCTTATGAATGGAGGCGGCATACGTGAAACGCTGAAGAAGGGCCCAATTACGTGGGGAGACCTTTACAATATTCAGCCGTTTGGAAATGTGTTAACGAAGCTTGAGATTAAAGGAAAAGATTTAAGAGAGATTATCAATGCGCAAATCTCGCCGGTTTTTGGGCCTGACTACAGCATCAGCGGGTTTACGTACACGTGGGATAAAGAAACTGGAAAAGCAGTCGATATGAAAATGGCAGATGGCACCGAGATCCAGCCTGATGCCACATATACATTAACCGTCAACAACTTTATGGCGACGGCGACAGGCACCAAATACCAGCCGATCGGATTGCTCGGGAAAAATCCGGTGACAGGGCCAGAGGATTTGGAAGCGACAGTTGAGTACGTGAAGAGTTTTGATGAGCCTATTGCGTATACAAAAGAGGGAAGGATTAAGCTCGCTTCAGCCAGTGATATTGAAGACCCTGTAACAGAAGCCCCGGTTACGGAAGAGCCTGGAGATGACCCGGGGACGGAGCATCCAATGAAAGAGGTTCCAGAGCCTGATGTGGATTTGCCTGATATAAAAGAGACTCCGGGCACAGCACCGGTTCATCAGCTGCCACCTTCAGCCATTTTGAGATTCGATGAAATACCTATCAACAACACAAAAAACGCCGCCAATAGCATCAGCACATTGCCTTTACGAAACGAGGGCGGGGAAAGCGGGTCAGAGCATCCGCTTCCGGATACATCAGCAAACTACTATAACTTTATGGTGATCGGTGCGGCGGTGACATTGTCCGGAACTTATTTATATGTCAGAAGAAAAAGGAGCGCCTCCAGAACGTGAAAAAAGTTATTCCACTCCTTATCATTGCGGCCGGCCTAGTGATCGCAGGCTATGGAGGCTTTAAATTGATCGATACGAATATGAAAACGGAACAGACATTAAAAGAAGCAAAACTGGCGGCGGAAAATCCGCAGGAATCTTCGAGAACGAAAAATAGCGCAGAGCAGGCAAAGAACAAAGCATCATTTAAGCCTGAAACCGGCCAAGCGAGCGGCATTTTGGAAATACCGAAAATCAATGCAGAGCTTCCGATTGTGGAGGGCACTGATGCTGATGATTTAGAAAAAGGTGTCGGGCATTATAAGGATAGCTATTATCCTGATGAAAACGGACAAATTGTGCTGTCAGGGCATCGAGATACCGTGTTTCGCCGGACGGGAGAGCTGGAAAAGGGAGATCGGCTCCGCATTCTCCTGTCTTATGGAGAATTCACATATGAAATTGTAAAAACAAAAATTGTTGATAAGGATGACACATCTATTATCACGCTTCAGCATGAAAGGGAAGAGCTGATTCTGACGACCTGTTATCCGTTTTCATACGTGGGAAATGCCCCGAAGCGCTATATTATATATGGAAAGCGAGTCATTTAAAAAGCCGCAGGAAATACCTGCGGCTTTTCTTTATGAAAAATATGTAGAGCACAGGATTTCTATATCAGCCGGGAAAGGCGCTTCGGCAACAATCAGCTCGCCGGTTATCGGGTGAACCGCTTGTACTTTATTGGCGTGCAGCGCCTGCCTGTTTAACAGCTTGTTCCCGCCTCCGTAAAGCGAGTCTCCTATCAGTGGATGGCCGATGCTCGCCATATGAACACGAATTTGGTGTGTTCTTCCTGTTTCCAGCTCTAATTCAACGAGCGACAGACGCTCTTTCACATTGCTGGCCATTACCTTGAAATGAGTAACGGCTGCTTGCCCGCTGAGTGAAACCCGGCGCCTTGTCGGGTGTGATCGGTCTCTGCCGATCGGTGAATCAATTGTTCCTTTTTTCGTCCGTAGCTTTCCTTCAGCGATGGCGGTATACGTACGCTTCAGCATCTTTTTCTCTAGCTGCTGGTCTAAGATGGCGTGTGCCAGACGATGCTTGGCAAAGACGATAGCGCCAGATGTATCCTGATCCAGACGGTGGACGTGGCGCACCTTACATGTTTCGCCATTTATCTGATAATGATACGCGATCAAATTAGCCAGTGTGCCTGTTTGCCCATCCTCATTCGGGTGCGTCGCTATGCCAGCTGGTTTATTGACGATGAGCATGTGATTGTCCTCAAATAAAATATCAAGCTCTCCATACTCCGGAATGACCGAAGATGCTTCACTTTCCTGAAGATCAATGAACACGCGGTCTCCCTTTTTTACAATCATATTGTTTAAGACGGATTCGTGATTGACCTTTATCTGATGATGTGTCATCCAGTCTTGTATCACAGGTTTAGAAGCTTTGAGCCCTGTTTTGAGTATGGAAAACAGCCATTGGCCGTCCTGTTTTTCATTGATGAGGACCTCAAGCCCTCTGCCTTTTTGTTTCATGTCAAATGGCTCCTTTTCGAAGCGGAAGGCTGCTGTTTCTCATAGGAAACACTTACCTTAGCTTTCGCGTTTTTTTCTGTGCTATTCTTGAGTAAGACTTAGGATATTCGATGGCAAGAAAGGTGATTGACGTGAGAATTGTGAACGCAGCAACTGCAGAACAGGAGAGCTTTATCAAGGAGCTGTCTATGGAGCTGATCCATGATGTATTTCCTCTTTATTTCTCCGAACTGGACATTCAGCGCTTTAAAAAGAAAGGCGTTCTATCTTTAAATAACCATTATTACCAAGGAACATTAAAAGAAGCATTTCAAATTATGGCTTGTCTGCAAATGATACATATTATCCTGACAAAGCCTTCGCCGCACTCTGATGTGAGTGATCAGGCGATTTTTGAAAAAAACAGCAAGATGCTGAATGATTTTGGGATTTATTTTCCGTTTGCTTTTTCTGACTTTCAAAAGAAGGCAAACAAAGCCTTTTTCGGTCACAGAAGGCTGATATAATCAGGTGGCAAGAGCTTTTCTATTTTCAGAAAAGCTCTTTTTTGTATCAGAGAAATCATATCATAAAACCTTTCCTCTAACTCCCTTTTTAAACGGCTCGTGTCTGAACATACTAATGATTGAAAGGGGTGCTGACAATGAGTTCAGTTAAAGATACAATGACAACGCAGGTGGCAACCGTTTCTCCGAATCAAACGATTCAGGAAGCGGCTTCTCTAATGAAACAGTATAACGTCGGGGCGATTCCCGTTGCAGAGCAAGGTGTTTTAAAAGGAATGCTGACTGACCGTGACATTGCATTAAGAACTACAGCTCAGGGCCGTGATGGCCAGACACCCGTTTCAGAAGTGATGTCAACAGAACTCGTATCAGGAAACCCTAATATGAGTCTGGAAGACGCGTCGCAGCTGATGGCCCAGCACCAAATCCGCCGCCTTCCTATTGTAGATCAAAACAATCTAGTCGGGATCGTTGCGCTTGGAGACCTGGCAGTCAATCAGATGTCGAACGAGTCTGCGGGAGCAGCGCTGACAAACATTTCTCACCAAAACATTCATTAAATAGAAAGAGCTTGCAGTGTGCAGGCTCTTTCTTCACATACACCTTACTTTTTGAAAGCAGACTTGTTTCGGGGTATAGTAAATGTATACATATGTCTCAATTCGGACTAAAGGAGTTGTACCGAGTGATTAAAGCGTTAATTTTTGATTTTGACGGACTTATTCTAGATACAGAAACACACGAATATGAGGTCCTTCAGGAAATATTTGAAGAGCACGGCTCAGTGCTGCCGCTATCTGTCTGGGGGAAGGTCATCGGAACTGCAGCGGGATTCCGGCCTTTTGAATATTTAGAAGAGCAGATCGGGAAAAAGCTGAATCATGAAGAGCTCACAAAATTGAGAAGAGAGCGGTTTGCCAAACGCATGGAAACAGAAAAAGCGAGACCTGGTGTCGAAGCGTATTTGAATGCGGCAAAGGATTTAGGCTTAAAAGTAGGCCTTGCTTCCAGCTCCGATTATAAATGGGTGTCGGGCCATTTGAAGCAAATCGGCCTGTTTGATGATTTTGAGGTTATTCAAACGGCGGATGATGTGGAAGAGGTAAAGCCGAATCCTGAGCTCTATTTATTGGCGGCAAAGAATCTCGGGGTATCGCCAGCGGAATGTCTCGCGTTTGAGGATTCTGTCAATGGTTCGATTGCTGCGAAACGCGCAGGAATGAAGTGTGTCATTGTCCCGAATAAAGTAACGGGCACCTTGATGTTTGAAGACTATGATCACAGGCTTGAATCAATGGCGGAAATGGAGCTCGCCCTATTGCTTGATCATCTGAACTCACAAAACTAGAAAGGAGCGAGTAGGTTGTCTGAGAAATTAGATTTGACCCGGTTTGAAAAGAAAATGGTTATCCGCAATATCGAAGAGAAAGACATCGACAAGATTATCGATCTTCAAAAGGACTGCTTTCCGGGGATGGAGCCTTGGAAGCGAGAGCATTTAATCAGCCATTTGGAGCATTTTCCAGACGGGCAGTTTTGTGCAGAATTCGAAGGTGAAATTATCGGTTCTTGCTCAAGTCTCCTGATTAACTTTGATGAATATGATGACCGCCATACGTGGCAGGACATTACCGATGACGGTTATATCACCAACCATAATCCGGACGGCTTGAATATGTACGGAATTGAGGTCATGGTGCATCCGAAATACAGACGGATGAAGATCGGCCATCGTTTATACGAGGCGAGAAAGGATTTAGCGAGACGCTTAAACCTAAAAAGCATCATCATAGGCGGACGGATTCCGAACTATCACAAATATGCAGAGGAAATGACGGCCAGAGAGTATGTTGAACAGGTGACACGCCACCAAATTTACGATCCGGTCCTTTCTTTTCAGCTGATGAACGGCTTTACCCTTATGCGAATTAACCCGAATTATCTCCCGGATGATACAGCTTCGATCAAGTATGCGACGCTGATGGAATGGAATAATGTCGATTATCTTCCGCAGCAGACAAAGCGCTATTATAAGTCAGCGTTCCCTGTGAGAATTTGTGTGATCCAATACGAAATGAAGAAAATTTATTCCTTTGAGGAATTTGCGAATCAAGTAGAATACTATGTCGATGTTGCTTCTGACGCAAGATCTGATTTTGCGGTGTTCCCGGAAATTTTCACAACCCAGCTCATGTCTTTCCTTGAAGAAAGGTCACCGAGCTTGGCGGTACAGAGAATTACCGAGTATACAGAAGATTACATCAGCCTTTTTACTGATTTGGCTGTGAAGTATAACGTCAACATTATCGGCGGGTCCCATTTCGTCGAAGAGGAAGGCAAAATTTATAACATCGCTTACCTGTTCAGACGGGACGGAACGATCGAAAAGCAATATAAACTCCATATTACGCCGAATGAACGCAAATGGTGGGGAATCAGCGCCGGAGACCAGGTTCGCGTGTTTGATACAGACTGCGGAAAAATTGCGATCCAGATCTGTTATGACATTGAATTTCCTGAGCTTGCCCGGATTGCGGCTGACAAAGGCGCCAAAATCATCTTTACGCCATTTTGTACAGAAGACCGTCAAGGCTATTTGCGTGTCAGATACTGTTCGCAGGCTAGGGCGGTTGAAAATCAAATTTATACCGTTATCTCGGGAACGGTTGGAAACCTGCCGCAAACGGAAAACATGGATATCCAATACGCCCAGTCAGGCATCTTTGCCCCGTCTGATTTTGAATTCGCCCGAGACGGTATTGTCGGCGAAACAAACCCGAATATTGAAATGGTCGTCATCGGTGATGTTGACTTGGAAATTCTCAGAAGACAACGCCAAAACGGCACAGTGCGCCAGCTAAAAGACAGACGGCGTGATATTTATCATATTCACTATAAGAAATAATCCGGAAACCCGCCTGAATTGGCGGGTTTTTTTAAAACAAAAGCGGATTGATACGTTTTCTTTAAAGTAAATTGTATATTGGAAGGCGCTTTATGAAGTTTCTTCCAATTCCCTATATCATACAGAAAACGGCTAGGTTTCACATGGCTATTGCAATAGCTGTCCAAGTCGTTTCGTGTGCGACCTTTATCAATACAATGCTGCATCCTCTTTCTTCATGAGGAAAGAGGACGTTTTATTATTCACAAGGTTTATTGACTCTGACCCCGTCTGGCTTTATATTGAAGGCAGGGAAATCATCACCAAGACATCACATAAAGAGAAGGTCTGTTTCAATGAATTGGCATTTTAGGGTACGCTAATGAAATGGAGATGATGGGGATGGAAAACATTCAGCAAAATCAGGGATTAAAGCAAAAAGATGAGCAATTTGTGTGGCATGCCATGAAGGGAGCGCATCAAGCGGAAAGCCTGATTGCCCAGAAGGCTGAGGGGGCCTGGGTAACCGACATAGACGGACGACGCTATTTGGATGCGATGTCCGGTTTGTGGTGCGTCAATATTGGTTACGGCAGAAAGGAGCTTGCGGAGGCTGCCTATGAGCAATTAAAGGAGCTGCCTTATTACCCGTTAACGCAAAGTCACGCACCCGCAATTGAACTGGCGGAAAAGCTGAATGAATGGCTTGGCGGCGATTATGTGATCTTTTTTTCCAACAGCGGATCGGAAGCTAACGAAACTGCTTTTAAAATTGCCCGCCAGTACCATCTGCAAAATGGCGACCACAGCCGTTATAAATTCATCTCAAGATATCGGGCATACCACGGCAATACATTGGGAGCGCTCTCAGCTACCGGACAGGCGCAGCGGAAATATAAATACGAGCCTTTAAGCCAAGGGTTCCTGCATGCAGCTCCGCCAGATATATACCGGAATCCTGATGATGCTGATACGCTTGAAAGCGCAAATGAAATCGACCGCATCATGACATGGGAATTAAGCGAAACGATTGCCGGGGTCATTATGGAGCCCATTATTACAGGCGGAGGCATCCTAATGCCGCCTGACGGATATATGAAGAAGGTGGAGGACATTTGCCGGCGCCACGGAGCTCTTTTGATTTGCGATGAAGTGATCTGCGGATTTGGACGGACAGGCGAGCCGTTCGGGTTTATGCACTACGGCGTGAAGCCTGATATCATTACGATGGCGAAGGGAATCACAAGCGCGTACCTGCCATTGTCAGCGACTGCTGTGAAACGGGACATTTTTGAAGCGTATCAGGGAGAAGCTCCTTATGACCGTTTCCGCCACGTGAACACGTTCGGCGGAAGCCCGGCTGCCTGTGCCTTGGCATTGAAAAACCTGCAAATTATGGAGGACGAACAGCTGATTCAGCGCTCACGCGATCTTGGAGCAAAGCTTTTAGGTGAGCTTCAAGCTCTGAGAGAACACCCGGCAGTCGGAGACGTCAGAGGAAAAGGGCTGCTGATCGGAATCGAACTCGTCAAAGATAAATTAACCAAAGAGCCGGCTGATGCTGACAAAGTAAATCAAGTGGTTGCGGCATGCAAAGAAAAAGGGCTGATTATCGGCAAAAACGGAGATACAGTTGCCGGCTACAACAACGTCATCCAGCTCGCACCGCCATTTTGCCTGACAGAAGAGGACCTTTCCTTTATCGTGAAAACGGTGAAAGAAAGCTTTCAAACGATATAATATAAAAGTGATTGATTAAAGGAGCACATGATGAGTTTTCACAACCAGCCGATCTTACCGGCTATTCGCAATATGAAGCAATTTGATGAGTTTTTGAACAGTTCATTCTCTTACGGTGTTATTCTTGATATCCATCTCGGCCAGCTGAAGGGCGTGATCAGAGAAGCGCAAAAGCATGGAAAGAACATGATGGTGCACGTCGATCTCATTCAAGGGATTAAGCATGACGAATACGGAGCGGAATTTATATGTCAGGATATCAAGCCCGCTGGGATTATTTCAACAAGATCGAACGTGATTGCCAAAGCGAAGCAGAAGAAAATTTATGCTATTCAGCGCCTGTTTTTGCTTGATACAAGCGCGATGGAGAAAAGCATGGAGTTTATCGGCAAACATAAGCCTGACTTCATCGAAGTGCTTCCCGGCATCGTTCCGTCACTCATTCAGGAAATAAAGGAGAAAACGGGGATTCCCATCTTTGCCGGCGGCTTCATCCGTACGGAAGAGGATGTAGAGCAGGCATTGAAAGCGGGGGCTGTAGCTGTCACAACATCTAATACCAAATTGTGGAAAAAATATGAAAACTTTTTGACAGAAAGTGATTGACACCGCTTTCATACACTGATACAATTGCACTAGGTTAATACATTGTGATGGAGAACTCGGAGACCACAGCAGCTCTTTACGGCAAATGTTTATGCACCCGTAAAGCGGTTTGTTGTGGTTTTTTTATTCTCTTCTTCTCTATCATGCTTTTTAATCGTGACTTTAGGAGGAATGTGCTATGACAGCATTTTGGGGAGAAGTCATCGGTACGATGCTGCTTATTATTTTTGGTGCAGGTGTTTGTGCAGGTGTCAATTTAAAGAAATCGCTTTCATTCCAGTCTGGCTGGATTGTTGTTGTATTTGGATGGGGATTGGGTGTTGCCATGGCGGCTTACGCGGTAGGCGGTATCAGCGGCGCCCATTTGAACCCGGCGCTAACGATAGCGCTTGCATTTGTTGGGGATTTTCCATGGAAAGAGGTTCCGGTTTATATTGCGGCGCAAATGATCGGAGCGATCATCGGTGCGGTGATTATTTATCTGCATTACCTGCCGCATTGGAAGTCAACAGATGATCCCGCTGCCAAGCTGGGTGTTTTCTCAACAGGACCAAGCATTCCGCATACATTTGCAAACGTTTTAAGCGAAGTGATTGGGACATTTGTCCTTGTGCTTGGAATCTTGGCCATTGGGGCAAATCAATTTACAGAAGGACTTAATCCTTTAATCGTCGGTTTCCTCATTGTAGCGATCGGTATTTCTCTAGGGGGCACCACCGGCTATGCCATTAATCCTGCGCGTGACTTAGGTCCGCGGATCGCCCACGCATTTCTTCCGATTCCGGGAAAGGGCTCATCAAACTGGAAATACGCATGGGTACCGGTAGTCGGCCCGATTTTAGGCGGATCGTTCGGGGGCGTATTTTACAACGCTGCATTTAAAGGGCACATCACGAGCAGTTTCTGGATTGTAAGCGTTATATTGGTTGTGGTATTGTTAGGACTCTATGTCTATACGAAATCACATTCTGCTAAAACATTATCAAATTCAAAATATATTTAATCAAAGGGGAGACATCTTATGGAAACGTACATTTTATCCTTAGATCAGGGGACAACAAGTTCAAGAGCGATTCTGTTTAATAAAGAAGGCAAAATCGTTCACTCCGCTCAAAAGGAATTTACACAATACTTCCCGAATCCTGGCTGGGTTGAGCATAATGCCAATGAAATTTGGGGCTCTGTGCTCGCGGTTATCGCGTCAGTCATCTCTGAATCAGGAATCAGCGCTTCTCAAATTGCCGGCATCGGCATCACGAACCAGCGCGAGACGACGGTTGTGTGGGATAAAGATACAGGAAGTCCTGTCTATAATGCAATTGTTTGGCAGTCCAGACAGACGTCCGGCATTTGTGAGGAACTTCGTGAAAAAGGATATAATGATAAATTCAGAGAAAAAACTGGGCTTTTAATCGATCCATACTTCTCCGGCACGAAGGTGAAGTGGATTTTAGATAATGTGGAAGGCGCAAGAGAAAAAGCGGAAAAAGGCGAGCTGCTGTTCGGAACGATTGATACATGGCTCATTTGGAAAATGTCAGGCGGAAAAGCGCATGTGACCGATTACTCCAATGCCTCCAGAACGCTGATGTTTAATATTTACGATTTAAAATGGGACGATGAACTGCTCGACATTTTAGGCATACCTAAATCCATGCTCCCTGAAGTGAAGCCGTCTTCCCATGTGTATGCGGAGACTGTTGATTATCATTTCTTCGGAAAAAATATCCCGATTGCGGGAGCGGCAGGCGACCAGCAGTCAGCATTGTTCGGCCAAGCGTGCTTTGAAGAAGGCATGGGAAAAAACACATACGGCACTGGATGTTTCATGCTGATGAATACCGGGGAAAAAGCAATTAAGTCCGAACACGGGCTATTGACGACAATCGCTTGGGGCATTGACGGAAAAGTGAACTATGCGTTAGAAGGAAGCATTTTTGTCGCAGGCTCTGCCATCCAGTGGCTTAGAGACGGATTGAGAATGTTCCAGGATTCATCGCTAAGCGAATCTTATGCAGAAAAAGTAGATTCAACTGACGGCGTGTATGTTGTTCCGGCATTTGTCGGATTGGGAACGCCTTACTGGGACAGCGATGTGCGCGGTTCGGTTTTCGGCCTGACAAGAGGGACAACAAAAGAGCACTTTATCCGTGCGACACTGGAGTCATTGGCTTATCAGACAAAAGATGTGCTTGACGCAATGGAAGCAGATTCAAACATTTCATTAAAGACGCTTCGTGTAGACGGAGGAGCTGTGAAAAACAATTTCCTGATGCAGTTCCAGGGTGATCTGCTGAATGTTCCTGTGGAGCGTCCGGAAATTAATGAAACGACTGCACTTGGCGCGGCTTATTTGGCAGGTATCGCTGTGGGATTCTGGAAGGACCGTTCTGAAATCGCGAACCAGTGGAATCTGGATAAACGGTTTGAACCTGAATTAGAAGAAGAAAAACGAAATGAGCTGTATAAAGGCTGGCAAAAAGCCGTGAAAGCAGCTATGGCTTTTAAATAATGCAATACTATGGTATAATGGTTACAAGTTAATAAGAACGGTCCTGAGACGAGGAGAGACCACAGCACCAAAGTGTAAGCATGCACTTTGGCTGTTGTGGTCTCTTTTTCTATTTACCGTGACAACAAGGAGGAAACGTAATGATGAAACATCAATTTTCAAGTCTTGAAAGAGATCGCATGCTGACAGACATGACGAAAAAAACATATGATCTATTTATTATCGGAGGAGGAATTACAGGAGCGGGAACAGCTCTTGACGCGGCATCAAGGGGTATGAAGGTCGCACTAAGCGAAATGCAGGACTTTGCGGCAGGGACATCAAGCCGATCAACGAAGCTGGTACATGGCGGCTTGCGCTATCTAAAACAATTTGAAGTGAAAATGGTCGCTGAGGTAGGGAAAGAACGGGCGATTGTGTATGAAAACGGTCCGCATGTCACAACACCGGAATGGATGCTGCTTCCGTTTCATAAAGGCGGCACATTCGGTTCATTTACAACATCCATCGGGTTACGAGTGTATGACTTCCTTGCAGGTGTGAAAAAGTCAGAACGAAGAAGCATGCTTTCAGCAAAAGAAACGCTGCAAAAAGAGCCTTTGGTGAAAAAAGACGGCTTAAAAGGCGGCGGGTACTATGTGGAATACCGCACTGACGACGCGAGACTGACAATCGAAGTCATGAAGGAAGCGGTGAAATTCGGGGCAGAGCCAGTGAATTACTCCAAAGTGAAGGAGCTTCTTTACGAAAAAGGCAAAGCCGTCGGCGTATTAATTGAAGATGTGCTGACAAAGAAAGAATATAAAGTGTATGCGAATAAAATTGTCAATGCGACAGGTCCTTGGGTCGATCAGCTCAGAGAAAAAGACCATTCGAAAAACGGAAAGCATTTGCAGCATACAAAAGGCATTCACCTTGTATTTGACCAGTCTGTCTTTCCGCTCAAACAGGCTGTATATTTTGATACACCTGATGGCCGGATGGTATTTGCGATTCCTCGTGAAGGCAAAACATACGTGGGAACAACAGACACTGTTTACAAAGAGGCGCTGGAGCATCCGCGGATGACAACGGAGGATCGTGATTATGTCATCAATTCAATCAATTATATGTTCCCGGAACTGAATATCACTGCGAATGACATCGAATCCAGCTGGGCAGGGCTGCGTCCGCTGATTCATGAAGAAGGCAAAGATCCTTCTGAAATTTCACGGAAAGACGAGATTTGGACATCTGACTCAGGCTTGATCACCATTGCCGGCGGAAAACTGACTGGATACAGAAAAATGGCGGAGCACATCGTTGATCTTGTGCGTGATCGCTTAAAAGAAGAAGGCGCAAAGGATTTTGGCCCGTGTAAAACGAAAAACATGCCAATCTCAGGCGGGCACGTCGGAGGTTCGAAAAATCTCATGTCCTTCGTTACCGCGAAAACAAAAGAAGGAATTGCAGCAGGTTTATCAGAAAAAGACGCAAAACAGCTGGCGATCAGATACGGCTCTAACGTAGATCGCGTCTTTGACCGGATAGAAGCGCTGAAAGATGAGGCCGCGAAACGCAACATTCCGGTTCATATTCTTGCTGAGGCAGAATACAGTATAGAAGAAGAGATGACTGCAACCCCTGCAGACTTCTTTGTCCGCAGAACGGGACGTTTATTCTTTGATATCAATTGGGTAAGAACATATAAAGATGCCGTTATTGATTTTATGAGCGAGCGATTCCAATGGGATGAGCAGACGAAAAACAAACATACAGAAAACCTCAACATACTTTTACACGATGCGGTTGTGCCGCTTGAACAATAAATCATAACGGGCTGTCTGCAGCCCGTTATTTCTTTTTAGATGCCGAAAGTGCCAGATCTCAGGTTATCAAGTGACAGAGGCACCCGCTTCATATAAAATAATGGCATATGCTGATACATAGGAGGACGAACATGACTTGGAGAAAGAGCTATGAACGCTGGAAACAAACAGAACATTTAGATCCGGAATTAAAAGAGCGCCTCACTGAATTAGAGGGGAATGAACAGGCTCTTGAGGACTGTTTCTATAAAGACCTTGAATTCGGTACCGGCGGAATGCGCGGAGAAATCGGCGCTGGGACGAATCGGATGAATATTTACACTGTGCGCAAAGCATCAGCCGGGTTCGCGGCATACATCTCGAAGCAGGGTGAGGAAGCAAAAAAACGGGGAGTTGTCATTGCTTATGATTCTCGCCATAAATCGCCGGAATTTGCGATGGAAGCAGCAAAAACACTTGCGACACAAGGCATCCAAACATACGTGTTTGATGAGCTTCGCCCGACGCCAGAGCTGTCATTCGCTGTCAGACAGCTAAACGCTTATGGAGGGATTGTGGTAACAGCAAGCCATAACCCGCCTGAATATAACGGCTACAAAGTATACGGTGATGATGGCGGCCAGCTGCCTCCGAAGGAAGCGGACATCGTCATTGAACAGGTAAACGCGATTGAAAATGAGCTGACAATCACAGTGGACGAAGAAAATGCGTTAAAAGAAAAAGGCTTAATCAAGATCATCGGTGAAGACATTGATAAAGTTTATACAGAAAAACTGACGTCCATTTCTGTCCATCCTGAATTATCAAAAGAAGTAGATGTAAAGGTTGTTTTCACACCGTTGCACGGAACTGCGAATAAACCGGTCAGACGCGGCCTTGAAGCGCTCGGCTACAAAAATGTAACGGTTGTCAAAGAACAGGAACTGCCGGATTCAAACTTTTCCACTGTTAAATCGCCAAACCCAGAAGAGCATGCGGCATTCGAATATGCCATTAAGCTTGGGGAGGAGCAGCATGCAGATATTCTCATCGCGACAGACCCTGATGCTGACCGCCTCGGCATCGCGGTGAAAGACGATCAAGGCAAATATACAGTGCTGACAGGAAACCAAACCGGAGCGCTGCTGCTTCATTACCTGCTTTCTGAAAAGAAAAAACAAGGCATCCTGCCAAATAACGGTGTTGTTCTCAAAACGATTGTCACAAGCGAAATCGGCCGTGCCGTAGCTTCATCATTCGGCCTTGATACGATTGATACGCTGACAGGCTTTAAGTTTATCGGTGAAAAGATTAAGGAATACGAAGCATCAGGCCAGTATACCTTCCAATTTGGTTATGAAGAGAGCTACGGTTATTTAATCGGGGATTTTGCCCGCGATAAGGACGCCATTCAGGCTGCGCTTTTGGCTGTTGAAGTTTGCGCTTTTTATAAAAAGCAGGGAATGTCATTATATGAAGCCCTTATCAATCTCTTTAACGAGTATGGTTTTTATCGTGAAGGGCTGAAATCTCTGACACTGAAAGGAAAACAAGGAGCAGAGCAAATTGAAGCGATTCTTGCCTCCTTCAGAAAAAATCCGCCGCAGAAAATGGCCGGCAAACAGGTTGTTACAGCAGAAGATTACGCTGTGAGCAAACGGACGCTTCTGACTGAAAACAAAGAAGAATCCATCGACTTGCCAAAATCAAATGTGCTGAAATACTTCCTGGAAGACGGGTCTTGGTTCTGTCTTCGTCCTTCTGGAACAGAGCCGAAAGTGAAATTTTATTTCGCCGTAAAAGGATCATCTTTAGAAGACAGTGAAAAGCGTCTTGCCGCCCTTTCTGAGGATGTAATGAAAACGGTAGATGAAATTGTTGAGTCAACGAAAAAATAATTTAACTATCAGCCGGATCATTGTAAATGATCCGGTTTTTTCTTTTTCTCATCCAAAAGTCTGAAAGAAAATCATTCCACATATGAAGTAATGAAATACAAAAAACTGGTATAATCTTAAATACAAGATTAATGCCGGAGTGAGAAACGTGAGCAAAACGAGGATGGAGAAATTAAAAACGCTGAAAACGATTGCGGAAACCTTAAATCAAGGACACGATATCAATGCAACACTAGATGAGGTTCTAAAGGAATTGCTGAGTCTGACAAATCTTCAATCCGGATGGATTTTTCTGATCGAAGAAGATGGATCCTATACGTTAGCGGCCGACGCTTTTCTGCCTCCCGCTTTAAGCCGCAAGGAAAAAGTGCTGATGTGCGAAGGGGAGTGTTACTGCCTGACAAAATTCAATAACGGAGGGCTTAGAAGGGCTGCTAATATCATGAACTGCAAACGCATTGAATCAGCCGAAGAACTGCATTGTTTTGACACAGAAGGGATTACGCATCATGCAACTGTGCCTTTAGAAGACGGGGACAGGAGATTCGGATTGTTAAATGTAGCGGCGGCCGGAAAAACCATGTTTGATGAGGAAGAGCTGCATTTACTCGAGTCTGTCGCCTTTCAGATCGGAACGGCAATCCAGCGTATGAGGCTTTCCGAATATAAACAAAAAAATGCTCTTTTAATGGAGCGTAACCGCCTCGCTCAGGAGCTTCACGATTCTGTCAATCAAATGCTGTTTTCCGTCAGTTTAACTGCCAAAGCTGCAAAGACACTAACAAAAGACGAGCATTTGCAGCAGATGATTGATTTCATTCAAAACCTATCACAGGACGCCCTCGCGGAAATGAAAGCGTTAATTTGGCAGCTTCGCCCCGGAGGGTTGGAGAAAGGGCTGGCTGAAGCCATCAAAAGCTATGGCGCACTTATTGGATTGAAGGTCATGTTTACCCAAAAAGGCTGTCCTGTTCTGACTGATGAACAGGAGCATATGCTATGGCGTGTCGTACAGGAAGCATTAAATAACTGCAAAAAGCATGCCGGAACAGATACGGCGTATGTCAGTCTGACTGCTGCTTTGGGCCATGCGGAGCTGGATATTATCGATCATGGGGCGGGGTTTTGTTATGAAGCGCATGCCGGTCTGCCTTCACTTGGCATCAAAGGCATGAAAGAACGAGCGGAAAAAGCCGGCGCGAAGTTTCGGATTGATTCAGCGCTTGGAGCGGGAACAAAGCTGTCCATCAGGCTTCCGCTAAAAAGCCAAAAAGGAGGGGCGGAATGAAAATTGTCATTGCTGATGACCACCATGTTGTCAGAAAGGGTCTGCGTTTTTTCTTTGCCACCCAGGATGATATTGAAGTGGCCGGGGAAGCCGCAACTGGAATAGAAGCTCTCCGCGTCATCGAAGAGACAAAGCCGGATCTTGTTTTAATGGATCTGTCCATGCCCAAGATGGATGGCATTCAAGCCATTAAAAAAGCAATACAGCAATTTCCGGAGATTAAAATTATTGTGCTAACGAGCTACTCTGATCAGGAGCACGTGATCCCGGCTCTTCAGGCAGGTGCGAAGGCGTATCAATTAAAGGATACGGAGCCCGAGGAATTGGTGAAAACATTAAGGCAAGTGCATGCCGGCGAATACAAGCTTTCTTCAGCTATTATGCCCCATGTGCTGACACATATGAAAAATCAGCACGACCCGGAAAAAGAAAAATATTATCAATTAACAAGAAGGGAAAAAGACGTTCTGACTGAAATCGCGAACGGGAAAAGCAATAAAGAAATCGCAGCAGCCTTGTTTATTTCAGAAAAAACAGTGAAAACCCATGTATCGAATCTGTTAGCAAAACTTGAAGTGGCCGACCGCACGCAAGCAGCGCTTTTCGCAGTGAAATATAACCTGAATGGAGAGATCTCGAAATGAACATGTTAGTCATAAATGGCACGCCAAGAAAACATGGGAGAACAAGAATTGCCGCATCTTATATTTCAGCACTGTATCACACGGATTTGATTGATCTTAGCGAGTTTGTATTGCCGATTTTTAATGGTGAAGCGGATCAGTCTGAACTGTTGCAGGTACAGGAGCTTAAGCAACGCGTTACTAAAGCGGATGCGATTGTATTATTATCGCCTGAATATCACAGCGGCATGAGCGGCGCTTTAAAAAATGCCTTGGATTTTCTTAGCAGCGAACAATTCAAATATAAGCCCGTCGCATTATTGGCAGTGGCGGGGGGCGGAAAAGGCGGCATCAATGCGCTGAACAATATGAGAACTGTGATGCGGGGACTCTACACCAATGTCATTCCGAAGCAGCTGGTGCTTGATCCGGTGCATATTGATGTTGAAAATGCTACAGTGGCTGAAAATATTAAGGAAAGCTTAAAAGAGCTTGTCGAAGAACTCAGCATGTTCGCAAAAGCAGGAAATCCCGGCGTCTAAACGCCGGGATTTGTTTATGTGAGCAGGGCTAGTTGATCTTCATAAGTCAGCTCTGTGGCATGATCAATATAACGGAGAAGGGAATACAGCATCTTTTCTAAAACGGCGTAATCCTGTTCAAAATGATACGCATGCAGAAAATGCTCGATTCGTTTTGACAACAAATCATCCTCTGTACGCACCATTAAAATTAATAAATTATCCCATTGAGAACGATGGGTGTAATAAAGCGCTTTATCATAATCGGCATAATCCATGAATCGCTTCTCCTTTCTTGGATGAGAAGTTCATGATTAGTTTATGCCGCATCCTCTGTTATTGACGGGGCAAAACTTGGCGTCTGCGGCAGTAAAGGGGTAGCAATATGAGGGAGACATAAAATCAAAATGCCTGAATGAAGATAGCGCTTTTGGTAAACCTATGAGGGAACACATTCTTGGTACAGGAGACTGTAAATATGAAATCTCTGCCGTATACCATCGCGCTTCTTTTTTGCGGATTGATCATCGTGTCAATGGCTGCAAAAGGTCATTCAACGGACACAAACGAGTCCGTTCAAAAGTGGGAACAGCTTGCCTGGAGCAAAATTCAGGATGAATACAAGGGGGCTTCATTTTCTGACTATGCTTATATGGGGCGGACCGAGGTGAATGATCAGCAGACGAAAGATGTCTTTCGGGTGACAGTCAGACAGAAAGATGACACTTTTTCTGTTCGGGCCGAAGTCTATTTTCACCCGGTGACAAATCATATGATCAGCATCAACGTCTTTAGGCTCTAATAAAAAACTGTACAGCCGTTAAGGCCGCACAGTTTCTGTTTTTAGAAATATCGTTTTGCACCGAGATAGCGCTGTTTCCAGTAAGAGTTGTTCATATTGGAAATGACAACTCCGGAATCGTTGGCATTTATGAATTCCCCGTTTCCTAGGTAAACTCCAACGTGGGAAGGGCCGGCTTTATATGTTGTAAAGAAAACGAAATCTCCGACAGCAGGCTGGCTGACGGGCTTCATTGTGTTCCAATATCCAGCTGCCGTTAATCTAGATACGGATGTGACTTTGTTCAGTACATAGTAAATGAATCCGCTGCAGTCAAATCCGGACGGTGTCGTGCCTCCCCATCGATACGGAACCCCAATCTGCTCTTTAGCGGCGGCAATCATTGTGTTAATCTTCGCGCTCGTTGAGATGGTGGTGTTTGAAGAACCGGATGAAGACGACGATGATGATGCTTTTCCGGTAATGACCAGCTTTTGGCCAACCTGCAAGACATCCGTTTTTAAATTGTTTTTCTCCCGGATCTGCTGAGCTGTTACATTAAATTTCTGAGCAATCACCCACAAGGAATCACCGCTTTTCACCGTGTATGTAGTCGTCGTGCCTGAGCTTGCATTTGACGAAGAAGACGACGATGATGAAGTGCCTGAAGATGCTTTACCTGTCAGCTTCAGTACTTGTCCAACATAAAGCACATCTGATTTCAGATTGTTGACATTTCGGATTTGCTGTACAGTCAGGTTATAGTTGTTTGCGATTTTCCAAAGTGAATCACCGCTTTTTACAGTATATTTCGTTGTTGCCGAATTTTGGTTCGGTTTGGATGAAGTGTCTTTGGAAGACGTATCAGAGCCGCTTGATTTTGTTTTCAACACCTGATTCACGTAAATGGTGTCTGATTTTAAGTTGTTCAAGACCTTCAATTCAGCGATGGACATATTGACTTTGTTTGCAATTTTCCAAAGTGAATCTCCAAGCTGCACCTTATATGTTCCCGTAGCAGATGAAGAACTTGAGCTCTTATTAGAACTGCTTTTTGAACTGGAGCTTGAGCTCTTATTAGAGTTGCTTTTTGTACTGGAACTAGAGCTTGAAGAAACTGTGCCGGACACCTTTAATTTCTGCCCCGCACGAATCAAATCGCTGCTTAGTCCGTTTAATTTCTTCAGTTCCTGCACCGTCATTTTATACTCATTTGCGATCAGCCAAAGTGAATCGCCGCTTTTCACAGTGTAAACAGAACTTCCGCTCTTCTTGGTTGTTGAGCTTGAAGTAGATGAAGTGCCGGAATTGCTGCCAGGAATGGTAAGCGTCTGGCCGATCGACAGAACAGTAGTCGAAAGATGGTTGGCGGATGTGAGGGCCGCCACACTTGTGTTATAGGTTTGGGCCAGTTTCCATAAAGAATCTCCGCTTTTGACCTTAATCGTTGCTGCTTCAGCTGGTGTTACTGCTAAAGTTGTGCCGACAATCGCAGATGCTGTCAGCCCTGCTGCTAATTTCTTTTTCATCTTAGCTCTCCTTTTTCCCCCAATGATTTTGAATTTGCTGTTTCTTTTTTATATCGGCACATTTTTCTTATCGTTTTGCCTTTTTTTTAAAATAGCTATATTATCTTAATACAAAAGGGGCAAAAGGGCACAAAAAAAGAAGGAATCATGGATCTATTCCTTCATTTTTAAAAGCTTCATGATATCTTCTTTGTTTTTGACGAGGTCGCGCAGTGTATATTTGTCTAAAACCGCAAGATAGGCCAAAAGCGCTTCATTAAGCACATGTTTTAAGCCGCACACCGGGGAAATAATGCAGAGATTCTTGTTCGCATCAAAACATTCAACAATATTAAAATCGTCCTCCGTTTTTCTGACAACCTCACCGATGTTGATGTCTTCAGGGGACATGCCTAATCGTATGCCGCCGCCTCGTCCGCGTATCGTTTCTACGTAGCCGAGCTGGCCGAGCCTGTAAATGACTTTCATAAGATGATTTTTTGAAATAGAATACGTTTCAGCAATCTGCTTTATATTTGAAAGTTCTCCGGGACGCTCTGCAGCCAGAAAAATCAACACTCTTAATGAATAATCTGTATAATTGGTTAACTTCATAATAAGACCTCAGAATAAGACATTTTCTATATCTTATCATAATCGATTGAAAAATGAAAAAAAAGGAATTAAAAAACATGCACCCTGCTGGGTGCATGTTCTTTTGTTTACATGTCATTTGGCGGATTTTGGTTTTGGCCGTTTTTTTCAATTTCGGTGTTTTGCATTTTGCGTTCAAATGTAGACAGATAACGTGATGCAAAATCTTTTCCGCCAAGGCCGAAGGATAAACCAAAAGCGAGTGCGAAGCCACTAAGAACGATGATGAACGCGGAATTGACAATTGTCGCAGCGACACCAAGCTGATCCAGGGCCATAAAGAAAGCAAGTGCGATAATGGTGTATTTAGCGATGGCCGCTAAAGATTTGAATTCCTTGCCTTTTATCATGCTTGCGAGCACTTTCCGCACCAATTCCCCGGCGTAAAGGCCGATTCCGAGAATGAATACGGCGACAAGGACATTCGGCAGATACGCGATGATGCCAGTCGCAATTTCTACGAGGAAGTGCAGCCGAACAATTTGAAGCGCCTCGGCTGTAAACAGCAGAATGACGATGATTTGCGCAATCAAACCGACAACTTGAGACAAGGACAGCTTTGCAGGCGTTCCGGCTTCCATGCCCATTTTCCCTAAGACAGAATCAAAGCCTGCGCGATGGAGCAGTCCGGACACCATGGATTTCACCCATTTTCCTGCCCACAAACCAGCTAAAACAAGCACGATGGCCATCATGATGTTCGGAAGCATGTTTAAAATCGTATTCAGCATAGAGACAGCCGGTTTTGAAATGCCGGCGACATCCAGCTGATCCAGCGCCGAAATGACCACCGGAATCATAATCAGCACATAAGCGATTGTTCCGATGACTGCAGAAAGGCTTGTATCTTTTAAGTAAATGGATAAACCCATACGTGCCGCGAATCTTTCAGTGCCGATGCTTGCAAGGAAATTCGTAACGATATCACGTACAAGGCGGGCAACAAGCCAGCCGATTAATACGATAAGCGCCGCTGCAAATAATTTCGGCAGAAAAGCGAGCACGCTTTCCATCATATTTGTAAAAGGACCTGAAATGCCGCTTATTTTTAAAGAAGATAAGACCCCTGGCAGGAAAACAAGCAGCACGAGATAAAAGACAATTTGTGAAGCGGTATTGACAGCCTGATGAATATCTTTTCCTTCAGACACCAAATTCCACTTGCGCAGTTTGTCACTCGTGTTCAGCTTCATCCCGATTTTTTTGACAAGGAAGCTCAAAACAGAGGCTGCAGCCCATCCTAACAGCAAAATGAGTCCGGCTTTCAGCACGCTTGGGATCGCCGCTGCAATCGCCGACAGCATACTGACAAATGGTGATGCCACTGTTGTCAGGTGCAAAATGTTAAAGAATAAAATAAAGACGATGATCAATGCGATAAAATAAACGACCTTGCTTATGACTTTTTCCGAGGAATAGCGTGAAGGCTTTTTCCCAGCAAAGAGCTTGTCATCGATTTTTGTTTTGCTGAGTCCTTTGTATACCGCTTTTTCAATGATTTTAGCGATAGCCCATCCGATTAATAAGACAAGTAAAGCAATAATTACGTTTGGCAGCTTACTGAGATAAGAAGAAAGCACGTCCGCTACATTCAATTGGTATCGCTCCTTTTTTCGTAGTATGGTGTGTGTTTACCCACTGATCCAATAAGCAAACTACTGAATGTGCCGGGAAATTTTTTTCTAGCCAGAGTGAGGCTATCATCTTTTGTCTGGCGGGCTCATACATTATAGATAAGTCCAAGTAGGGGGGATTCGGTTGAACGCGGAGGAGAAGAAAGAATTACAGCGGGCAATTGAGGAAATTACCGAAATTGCAAAAGGATTCGGCCTTGATTTCTACCCGATGAGATATGAAATCTGCCCGGCTGAAATTATTTATACATTTGGCGCGTACGGGATGCCGACAAGATTCAGCCACTGGAGCTTTGGCAAGCAGTTTCACAAAATGAAGCTGCATTATGATCTGGGATTAAGCAAGATTTATGAGCTGGTCATTAACTCAGATCCATGCTACGCTTTTTTGCTGGACAGCAACTCACTGATCCAAAATAAATTGATTGTCGCTCACGTTCTTGCCCACTGCGATTTCTTCAAAAACAACTGCCGTTTCCAAAACACGAAGCGCGATATGGTGGAAAGCATGGCGGCAACGGCTGAACGGATAAAACACTATGAACAGGTTCACGGGATAAAAGAAGTAGAGTCATTTTTAGATGCGATCCTTGCGATTCAGGAGCATATCGATCCGTCGTTGGTCCGCCCAAAGCTCCAATGGAGTGTGGATGATGAGGAAGAGGAGATTAAAGAGGCAGCCACACCTTACGATGATTTATGGTCTTTGGATGAAAAGAAACCGAAAAAACAAGTGAAAAAATCGAAAAAACCGTTCCCGCCGCGGCCGGAAAAAGATATCCTGCTTTTTATCGAGGAGCATTCCCGGGAGCTGGAGCCATGGCAGCGTGATATATTAACGATGATGAGGGAGGAAATGCTTTATTTCTGGCCTCAGCTGGAAACAAAGATTATGAATGAGGGCTGGGCTTCCTATTGGCACCAGCGAATTATACGTGAGCTCGATTTAACCTCTGATGAAGCGATCGAGTTCGCCAAGCTGAATGCAGGTGTCGTTCAGCCGTCCAAAACAGGCATTAACCCTTATTATTTAGGGCTGAAAATATTTGAAGACATTGAGGAGCGGTACAACAACCCGACGGAGGAAATGAAGAAAATGGGCGTGCAGCCTGACTCCGGCCGGGAGAAAATGTTTGAGGTCAGGGAGATTGAATCCGATATCTCTTTCATCCGCAATTATTTAACCAAAGACTTAGTCATGCGCGAAGATCTTTATTTGTTTCAAAAACAGGGCAGAGATTATAAGATCATTGATAAAGAGTGGAAGTCGGTGCGTGACCAGCTCGTAAGCATGCGGGTAAATGGCGGCTTTCCATATCTGACGGTAAACGACGGCGATTATATGAAAAATAACGAACTCTATATTAAGCATTGGTATGAGGGCATAGAGCTTGATTTGAAATACTTGGAGAAAGTGCTCCCTTATTTATTCCAGCTTTGGGGAAGAAGCGTGCACATTGAGTCTGTGCTTGAGGATAAGGAAGTCATGTTTTCGTATGATGGAAAAGGTGTTCACCGCAGGTATTTATAAAAAAAAGGATGCTGCGTTCTGCATCCTTTTTATTTTCCAGCTTTTAAAATCTTAAATATGATATTTGCCTGATCGGTATTGTTAATCAATCCGCGGAATTTTTCTTTTCCGGGACCGTACGCGTATACCGGCACTTGTTCGCCGGTGTGATCCGTACTCGTCCATCCGCTGTTAGAGCGAGTATTAAAAATCTTGATGATGGCTTTGTAGGCGCCTTTGCTTTTGTCAGCCTGTGCAGCAGCTTCAACACTTTTGATTTCTTCTGATGTAAATTTCAGATTTGTATAGCGGGCGAGCACATCTTTGACCGGCTTGCCCTCACTGATTTTTTTGGCCATAAATTCAGGCGTTTTCTTTGCGGAGAGAATCGGCTCTGCATGCCAATTCTTTTCGCCGTTTGCGCCAATGGTAAAGCCGCCGGTTGTATGGTCTGCAGCTGCAATCACAAGTGTATGTTTGTCTTTTTTCGCAAATTCAATCGCGGCTTTATAGGCCTGTTCAAAGTCTTTCACCTCGCTCATGGCTCCTACTGTATCATTGTCATGGGCCGCCCAGTCAATTTGGCTGCCTTCGACCATCAAGAAAAATCCTTTTTTATTTTGGTTCAGACGGTCAATTGCTGAAACCGTCATGTCTTTGAGAGACGGTGTTTTGCTGTCGCGATCAAGCGCTTTAGCAAGCCCTCCATCCGCGAAAAGCCCGAGCACCTGCTGATCCTTATTTTTCTTCAATGCTTCTTTAGTTGTTACATAGCTGTAGCCGGCTTGTTTGAATTCCTTTGTCAAGTTTCTGTCCTTGCGGTTAAAATACGATTTTCCGCCGCCAAGCAAAACGTCTATTTTTTGTTTGCCTTTTATTTTGTCATCCATATAGCTATTGGCGATTTGGTCCATGTTTTTCCGAGATTTATTGTGGGCCCCATATGCGGCAGGGGTGGCGTGGTTAATTTCAGACGTTGCAACAAGCCCTGTTGACTTGCCTTGCTGTTTGGCCTCTTCAAGCACAGATTTCACTTTTTTTCCGTTTTTATCGACGCCAATTGCATTGTTATATGTCTTAACGCCTGTCGCTAATGCTGTTCCGGCAGCTGCTGAATCTGTAATATTATAATCAGGGTCATCCGGATGCGTCATCATCATGCCTGTCAAATTCCGGTCAAATTCAGTCAATTTGGGGTTATTCGGTGTTTCACCGTTATTTTTCATGGAACGGTAGGCGTTTATGTAAGACGTCCCCATGCCGTCGCCTATCATCACAATGACATTTCTGATCTCAGCTTTGTCTTGTTTTTTGGCGCTTGCCGTTTCGGTTTGCTGCAGCTCGGCTCCGGCAAAGATTCCAGCTGTAAGGACAGAAACAGCGGCGATTGGCAGAAGTTTTGATTTCATATTTTGAAACAAATTCATTTTTAGCATGCCTCCTTTAATGTGTTATGTTTGTCATGTTAGGGAAATTTTGTTAAATGCATCTGTTGATCGTGTAAACATTAAGTAAAGCATTGGAAGGAAATGAAAAACGTCGTTTCGTTATTTTGCCTTAGTTGGTTCAAAGCATTCATTTTTCAGAAAAATCTTTACCTCTCTGTCCTTGCATGATATGTTTGTTTAAATAAAAAAACTGCGGATAACCGCAGCTTTCCTCGTATATTCTTTATCATACATTCTTCCATAAGTGAGTTGACCCCCGAAAGTTTTCATTTATTTCCTTTATGTTGAAAAACATCCCATAAAACATGACAAAAGCACTCGTTTTTTGTCACCTTTGCAACGAAAATGAAATATTTAATACCCTTAAAAACTTTTTTTTAGAACGAATAATTAAGAAATTTGTCACATGAAGTCAAGACTATTTCTAATGGGAATCTATCCTTATAATAGAAACCAATAAGATTAATTTTAAAAAAAGAGATACATATATAGAGAGTTAACATTTGGGGAGGAAAATATGAAAAAGCAAATCATTACAGCTACGACAGCAGTTGTTTTAGGATCGACATTATTTGCAGGAGCGGCGTCTGCACAAAGCATTAAGGTGAAAAAAGGCGACACGTTATGGGATCTTTCAAGAAAATACGATACAACGATCAGTAAAATTAAATCAGAGAACCACCTTCGTTCGGACTTTATTTATGTGGGACAGACTTTATCGATTAACGGCAAATCTACAAGTTCAAAAAGCAGCAGTTCTTCTTCCTCTTCTTCTACATACAAAGTAAAGAGCGGAGACAGCCTGTGGAAAATTTCAAAAAAATACGGCATGACAGTCAATGAACTGAAAAAACTGAATGGCTTAAAATCAGACTTGCTTCGTGTTGGACAAGTCCTGAAACTGAAAGGCTCATCAAGTTCAAGCAGCTCCAGCTCATCGAGCGTATCAACGTCTTCAACTTCCACTTATAAAGTGAAGCGCGGGGACAGTCTGTCTAAAATCGCAAAACAATACGGCACTACGGTTAGCAAATTAAAAAGCTTAAACGGCTTAAAATCAGATGTAATCTATGTCAACCAAGTATTGAAGGTGAAAGGAACAAGCACTAGCAGCTCCAAACCTGCTTCTTCTTCATCATCTTCAAGCAGCAAAGCATCATCTACTACATCACTGAATGTGAGCAAGCTGGTTTCTGATGCGAAAGCGTTAGTCGGAACGCCATATAAATGGGGCGGAACGACAACTTCTGGCTTTGACTGCAGCGGATTCATTTGGTATGTACTGAATAAACAAACAAGTGTGGGCAGAACAAGCACTGCGGGATACTGGAGTTCTATGAAAAGCATTGCCAGCCCGTCTGTTGGTGACTTCGTCTTCTTCACAACATATAAATCCGGCCCTTCTCACATGGGGATTTACATTGGAAACAACAGCTTCATTCATGCAGGATCTGACGGCGTACAAATCAGCAGCCTGGACAACAGCTACTGGAAGCCTCGTTACCTCGGTGCGAAAAGATTCTAATTTTAGAGGAAACCCGTTCATTGGAACGGGTTTTTTTCATTAGACGGAGCACATCCATTTTGGTTGCTCCTAAAAATGAAAATGTGATAAAAAATCCAAGAATTTTTTTTCTTTCTTATTTTCATAAAGGGCGATTGCATAAGCGCCGGCATAGGGCAGCTGAGCAGACTGATAAGGGATTCTGATCATCTGTTTTTCTGCTAACTCCCGCTTTACTGTAGATAAAGGCAGAAATGAAACCCCGAGTCCTTCCTTGATAAACCGTTTCGTTATATGTGTTTGTGTGACCTTCATTGTCCTCACAAATGGAAATGTCACTCTGACTTGACGGAGCAAGTCGTCCCAGTAATCAGGATGATTGTGGGTCAAAAGCAGGTATTGCTCGAGCACCTCTTTGGCATCAATTTCTTTGTCTTCTATGAAACGCTGATCGGGCGGGGCAACAAGGACGACAGGGTCTTTATAAAGGCAGTGGCAGCTTAAAGAGGAAGACTGTACCTTTAGACAGCTCAATCCGATATCAGCTTCCCCGGCTTTTATCAGTGACGCGATTTTCGCTGATTCGAAAATCGTCACCGCCATTTCTGTTTCCGTGTTCATTGCTGTGTACCGCTTCATGACAGAAGGAAGCACAGTATCTGCAATAAGCGGAGAAACCGCGAGCTGTAAGGTTTGAGAGTAGCCTTGTCGCACTCTGTGAAGCTCTGCCATGCTGTTTTCATAATCATCAAGCAGCCTGAGCGCATACGGTAAATAAGCCCTGCCTTCATCAGTCAGCTGGATCTGTCTGCCTTTTCGCTCAAACAGCTTGCAGCTGATTTCTTTTTCTAATTGCTTGATATGCACAGTCACAGTGGGCTGAGATAAGAAAAGCGTTTCCGCTGTTTTTCGGAAGTTTTCATATTTCGCAGCGGTCACAAAGGTATGAAGCCATTTGAAATCCATTTCTATTCTCCCTCTGATTAATATTTTTAATTAATTTCCTTTAAAATATTCATTATTTTTTAAATATTATATTTACTATAATAACAGAAAAGGATAGGGGGAATACAAATGGTACATTACGGATTAAAGGGAATTACATGTGTGGAAACATCCATCAGCCATATTGATGGTGAAAAAGGACGTCTGATTTACAGAGGCCATCATGCAAAAGACATCGCACTGAATCATAGCTTTGAAGAAGCGGCTTATTTGATTTTATTTGGGAAACTGCCTTCAGCTGAAGAATTGCAGGTATTTAAAGATAAGCTGGCTGCGGACCGGCACCTTCCGGAACACATTGAGCGCTTGGTTCAGTCATTGCCAAACAACATGGACGATATGTCGGTGCTGAGAACGGTTGTGTCAGCATTGGGGGAAAATACGTACACATTCCATCCGAAAACAGAAGAAGCAATCCGGCTGATTGCAATCACGCCCTCCATCATTGCCTACAGAAAAAGATGGACGCGCGGTGAACAAGCAATAACACCTTCTTCCCAGTACGGACATGTCGAAAACTATTATTATATGCTCACAGGTGAACAGCCTTCAGAGGCAAAAAAGAAAGCGCTTGAAACCTATATGATTCTGGCCATGGAGCACGGCATGAACGCATCCACTTTTTCGGCACGGGTCACCTTATCTACAGAAAGTGATTTAGTGTCAGCCGTCACGGCTGCTCTCGGCACGATGAAAGGCCCGCTCCACGGAGGCGCCCCTTCTGCTGTGACAAAAATGCTTGAAGACATTGGAGAAAAAGAACATGCTGAAGCATATCTGAAAGAAAAACTCGAAAAAGGAGAGCGCTTGATGGGATTCGGCCACAGGGTGTACAAAACAAAAGACCCGCGGGCAGAAGCTTTGAGACAGAAAGCAGAAGAGGTGGCCGGCAATGACCGCGATCTCGATCTTGCCCTGCATGTAGAAGCAGAAGCGATTCGCTTGCTTGAAATCTACAAACCGGGACGAAAGCTGTACACAAATGTTGAATTTTATGCGGCTGCTGTGATGAAGGCCATCGATTTTGACGATGAATTGTTTACACCGACCTTTTCAGCAAGCCGAATGGTGGGATGGTGCGCCCATGTGCTGGAACAGGCAGAAAACAACATGATTTTCCGCCCGTCAGCGAAATATACAGGTGCCATTCCTGAGGAAGTTCTTTCTTAGCATATTTTGGCGTTTATTCACTTCTATCGTGTGGTAACGTTCAGTATCAACCACATGTCTAGGAGTGATGAATGTGAACCCAATGGACAGACAAACAGAAGGACAAGAACCCCAGCATCAGGACAGACAGCCGGGCATTGAATCAGAAATGAATCCGCTGCCCCTGTCAGATGACGAGGATTATCGAGGAAGCGGAAAATTGAAAGGAAAAGTCGCGATCATTACCGGAGGCGACAGCGGGATAGGGAGAGCAGCAGCCATTGCGTTTGCTAAAGAGGGGGCTGATATCTCCATTCTTTACTTAGATGAGCATTCGGACGCAGAGGAAACACGTAAACGGATCGAAAAGGAAAATGTCCGCTGCCTGCTTATCCCGGGAGATGTCGGGGACGAGAACCATTGTGAACAAGCTGTGCAGCAAACAGTGGACCATTTTGGCAAACTAGATATCTTAGTGAACAACGCCGCTGAACAGCATCCCCAGGACAACATTCTCAATATTTCAACAGAACAGCTGGAAAAAACCTTTCGCACAAATATTTTTTCCATGTTTCATATGACGAAGAAAGCTTTGCCTCACTTGCGAGGGGGCAGTGCCATTATCAATACGACATCGATTACCGCTTATGAAGGAGATACGGCGTTAATTGATTATTCCAGCACAAAAGGTGCGATTGTCTCCTTTACGCGGTCCATGGCGATGTCGCTTGCGGATAAAGGCATCAGAGTGAATGCGGTGGCGCCCGGTCCGATTTGGACACCGCTTATTCCGGCGACATTCCCTGAGGAAAAAGTGAAACAGCATGGCTTGGATACCCCAATGGGAAGACCGGGACAGCCGGTTGAGCATGCGGGCGCCTATGTTCTGCTGGCGTCTGACGAATCTTCCTATATGACAGGGCAGACCATTCATGTGAATGGCGGCCGTTTTATTTCAACGTAATCAACGAAAAAACCAGCTTTGATAGCTGGTTTTTTTGTGTGGTTAGAAATTGGAAAATAAAAAATTTGTCGATTTTTCTAACAATTCTGTTTTCATTTTTGCAATTTTATATATAATATTGAGTAGGAGAAAGGAATGATTCACGACCAGTACAAATATAGTAGAAAAACAGAAAAATGACCATTGCCGCTCATGAATTCAGAAAATTCAAATAAAATATATAAAAATAGATGATCGGGAGTTGAAGGGGAATGAAAGGGAGCGTTTTTAGGAAGAAAAGCATTCAGGATTTAATCGCTGCGACGAGCGGTGAAAAGTCTTTAAAAAGAGAATTAGGGGCGTTCGATTTAACGTTGCTTGGAATCGGCGCCATTATTGGTACAGGAATTTTTGTTCTGACGGGAACAGGCGCAGTCACGGCAGGTCCCGGACTGACCATTTCATTTGTTGTGGCGGCGCTGGCTTGTTTATTCGCCGCCTTGTCTTACGCGGAGTTTGCGTCAAGTGTGCCTGTTTCAGGTTCGGTGTATACATTCACTTATGCGACATTGGGAGAGCTTATGGCCTTTATTATCGGGTGGGATTTAATTTTAGAATACATGCTGGCGGTAAGTGCAGTGTCGGTCGGCTGGTCTGGTTATTTCCAATCATTTTTATCAGGGCTCGGCATTCATCTTCCGGTTGCTTTAACAGCGGCACCGGGCGCAGTGAAAGGCACCTTTACTCTGTTTAATCTTCCTGCATTCGTCATTGTAATGGCGATCACATATTTGCTATATTTAGGCATCAAAGAATCAAAAAGAGTCAACAATATCATGGTTATCTTGAAGATACTGGTTGTTCTGCTGTTTATCGCGGTGGCAGCCGTTTACGTAAAGCCGCATAACTGGCAGCCGTTTATGCCAATGGGCTTTGGCGGCGTATTCAGTGCAGCGGCGCTCGTATTCTTTGCTTTTATCGGATTTGACGCTGTATCCTCTGCTGCGGAAGAGACGAAAAATCCCGCGAAGGATCTGCCAAAAGGCATTATTTTCTCTTTATTGGTTTGCACGATTTTATATGTCACCGTATCAGCAATCATGACTGGGGTTATCCCGTTTGCTCAATTTGCGGGTGTGGATCATCCGGTTTCTCTTGTTCTTCAAAGCGCAGGGCAAAACTGGGTGGCTGGCATCATTGATATTGGCGCCGTGCTGGGAATGACAACAGTTATGCTCGTGATGCTTTACGGGCAGACCCGCGTCATGTTTGCCATGTCGCGTGACGGACTTGTGCCGGGCTCACTTTCTAAAGTGCATCCAAAGCACAAAACACCTTATGTAGCCACTTGGTTTTTCGGAACGATGTCGGCGCTTCTCGGCTCACTTGTTCCGCTGGATGAACTTGCAAAGCTGGTAAACATCGGGACGTTGTCGGCATTTGTCCTGATTTCTGTGGCAGTTATCGTTTTGAGAAAGAAACAGCCTGATCTTCCGAGAGCTTTTAAATGCCCGGGAGTTCCCGTGATCCCAGGCCTGGCGATTCTGTTCTGCCTGTTCTTGATTTTAAATCTGGGATGGGTGACGATTGTCCGCTTCCTGGTGTGGCTGTTAATCGGCTTGGTCATCTATTTTCTGTATTCAAGAAAGCATTCAAAATTAAATCAATAAATAACCTTTGATAAAGAGAGCGGCCATACAGGCCGCTCTCTTTTCTGTTCTTGGCAAATGAATCTATAGAAATGAAGACAAAAATAAGAGATAATATAGGCTGGAAAGGAAGTGACGTTTATTGTCTGAGCAAAAACCAGTCCAATGGGCTTCGAAAATTGGTTTCGTCATGGCAGCGGCCGGCTCGGCTATCGGCTTGGGCGCGATTTGGAAGTTCCCTTACGTAGCGGGGACCAATGGGGGAGGAGCCTTTTTTCTTATCTTCGTGTTATTTACCATCCTCTTAGGCTATCCGCTTTTGGTGGGGGAATTTATTTTTGGAAGACGGAACCAGACGAATGCCATTGATGCATATAAAAAAGAAGCGCCGCGATCAGCTTGGTTTCTTACCGGGTGGATCGGTGTAGCCGCGTGTTTCTTAGTGCTGTCGTTTTACAGTGTAATCGGAGGATGGATCTTGCTGTATATCGTAAAAACGGCGTCAGGCTCACTGTCCGGGCTTTCCCAAGCACAGTATGGCGCTCTTTTTGCTTCTATTATCCATAATCCGGTGCAGACGCTCACGGCTCAGCTTGTTTTTATGGTACTGACTGTCATCGTTGTCGCCAGAGGGGTTCAAAAAGGAATTGAACGGGTCAGCGCGGTGATGATGCCGATTTTGTTTTTGTTGTTTATTCTGCTTGTTCTCCGGTCTCTTACGCTTAACGGTGGAATGGAAGGCGTAAAGTTTCTGCTTGTGCCACATTTCAGCGATCTGACTCCGGAATCTATATTATTCGCTCTGGGACAGGCTTTCTTTACGTTAACATTGGGGGTATCGGTGATGGTGACCTATAGCTCCTATTTGCCGAAAACACAAAATATCCCTCGTTCGGCAGCCTCCATTGTCTTGATGAATATCATTGTGACACTCTTGGCAGGTCTAGCTATTTTTCCGGCGGTTTTCTCATTCGGTTTTCAGCCGAATGAAGGACCGACACTGTTGTTTACAGTGCTTCCAGCCGTTTTTGAACAGCTGCCGTTTGGCACGTTGTTTTTTATCGGTTTTCTCGTTGCATTTTTATTTGCGGCCTTAACCTCAGCGTTTTCGATGGTTGAAATTATTGTCGCCACAATCGGAAAAGGGGACGAAAAGAAGAGAAAAAAACTGTCATGGACGAGCGGGCTTTTGATCTTTTTGGTCGGAATCCCATGCTGCTTGTCTTATGGCGTATTGAGTGATGTGCACCTATTTGGCAAAACGTTTTTTGATATTGCCGATTTTACCGTCAGCAATGTTTTAATGCCTTCAGGCGCTCTGTTAATTTCTCTGTTTATCCCGCTTAAAATTTCGAAGAGCGAGCTCTTGGCAGAAATGAGAAATGGATCAAATGCAGGTAAAGCATTCTTTTACACATGGTTTTATTTGCTTCGTTTTATTGTGCCGCTTGCCATTATTATCGTGTTCTTAAATTTAATCGGAATTTTATCATTTTAAAAAAACAGGCTCCGGGAATGGAGCCTGTTTTTTATTTAATAAGGTGATATCAACGGCGCCCATGCCGTTTTTAGTTTTTGGATGCCGAGCCTGATGTCCTCTTCTGACAAACCGCCATAACCGATTAAGACAGAAACAAAAGGCGTTCGTTCTTTATATGAAGGGGAGACGGGATAGATGGTTACACCGTTGTTTGCGGCTGCTTTTATTGCTTCGTCCTCACTTGCTGGAAACAAAAGACGCAGCAGAATGTGAAGCCCTGAGTTTTTACCGAGAATCTCAACGGTGTTTCCTAGTTCAGAGCGGATGGCTTCTAACAGGACAGCGTGTTTTTTTCGGTATAGGCCTCTCATTCTATTTATGTGTTTTTGCCACTCTCCGGTTTCGATGAAGTCTGCCAGCGCGAATTGCGAGTGGGCAGAGACGGTTTGCTTCATTAACTGAGCGTTGTTTTTGATCGATTTCATGAGTTCAGGGGGCACAATCATGAAGCTAAGCCGCAAGGAAGGCAGAAGTGACTTTGAAAAAGTGCCAAGATATATGACTCTGCCATTCGGATCTAGGCCCTGTAAAGACGGAATGGGATGGCCGCTGTAGCGAAATTCCCCGTCATAATCATCCTCTATAATGAATGAATTTGATTTTGCTGCCCATGCAAGCAGCTCCTGTCTGCGGGTTATCGTCATGATGGTCCCAAGCGGAAACTGATGCGAAGGAGTCGTATACATGAAATAAGGATTCCGGCGGTAGAGCTCATCCGGCAGGACGCCTTCTGCATCAGTACAAATCGGAATGACATTCATGCGATTTGCTTCAAATATCTTTCTTGAACGGTGAAAGCCCGGTTCTTCAAATCCGATTTTTGTCCCTGGTTTTAGCATAAGGCAAAGAATTTGCAGAAGCACGGTGGTTCCTGCACCAATGATAATCTGGCCGGGATCGCAATTGACTCCCCGAGACAGCCTGACGAATCGGGCAATCGTGTGTCTGAGTTCGTATTCTCCCTGAGGGTCGCCAGAGGTGTGAAACGAATCGGAATAGCGATCCAGACTTTTTACTATGCTTTTTCTCCAAGCGGTAAACGGGAAGTGGGCCGGATCAACATTGCCTTGATGAAAGTCAATAGCAGGTGCGTTCTTTTTATGTGAGCCAGGCTGTGCAGACTGCTGAAAATGGTCAGGAGCTGACGGAAAATCTGGTTCTACTTCCGCGGCGAACCAGCCGATTTTCGGCTTGCTTTTGACATAGCCCTCAGCAGTTAATTGCTCGTAAGCTCGTTCTATTGTTGCCGTGCTGACATCGAGCAAGCTGGAGAGCCTGCGTTTTGAAGGAAGTTTTGTTCCCTTTGTGATTCGCGCATGTGAAATCTCTTGTTTGAAAAAGGTATAGAGCTGCTCATACAGCGGTATTTTGCTCTTTTTATCAAGAAACGGCGTGATATCCATCTCATGTCTCCTTTTTATCTGGCATGGTCATTTTTTCTGATATTGGCTATTTGGTAAATGCCATTTATTAGCTATGATCATTGTAACGAAAGGAAAGGGGATTGAGAAGATGATTCATATCAAACAATTAACCACGAAAGAAGAATGGGCTGAGTCGTATCCGGTCATGGGTGAATTGAGAACAGAACTAGATATCGAGACATATTTACAAAGGCTTGAAGCCTGTGTGCAGAAAGAATCGTATATGCTTTTTGCCTTATATGAAGATACAGAGATCAGAGCGCTGTGCGGCGCTCAGCCGAGGGTTTCCATTCATAAAGGAGAGCACTTGTGGGTTGCGGATCTAGTTACAACGGCACCTAGCCGATCAAAGGGATACGGCAAAATGCTTTTGGATTATGCCGCAGACTGGGCGAGTAAAGCCAGACTTGGCTTTGTCAGTCTTTCATCTGGCCTTCAGCGTAAAGACGCACATCGATTTTATACAGAAAAAATGGGTTTTGCTATAGAAAGCTATTTGTTCCGAAAACCGGTGTAAATGAAAAAAGACGCCTGAAAAGGCGTCTTTTTTTAAAAGCCAAACTGTAAATTTGTATCTACAGATACAATGGTATACACACAAATAATCACAAAGAGATTAAGGATGACGCCGAGCAGGCCGGGGCCTGTGCGTCCTCTCTTGATGAAGAGTTCAACAACGCCGAACGGAACGGCAGCCATGGCGAACGGAAGCATTTGATAGGAATAAAACGTGACATTGCTGATAATCGCCAAATTCAGCAAGAGCAGGGACAGAACCGCTGTCCCGACAGAGATCCAGCCGAATACATTGTGTTCTTTAAAAATTCTTACCAGTTCCATAATTCCACCTCGCCGACATTCGCTGATTTTACAGATTTGTTTTTCAGCATCCGCTGGATTTCCTTGGTTGGTCCTGTAACGACCGAACCGTAAACATTGACACCGTTTTTCTCTACATAATCTAATCGGTTATCTACATTCAGGTCTTTGCGTTTTGAAATGACCTGAGCCCATTTTTCGTGTTTGGACATAAATTTCAGGGCGTTGATAAACTGATCGCCATTCGACTTGCCTTTTGTATTAAGGGCAGCCAAGAACTTTGAATCCTTTCCAGGATAGCCAAGAGGTTCTGTTGAAGCTGTCTTATTTGTGTTTTTCTCTGTTTCGATTGCGTTCCACAAAAAGCTCACATCATAGCCTTTGAATTTGTTATACACGTCTTTTGTCGGATATGCGCGGTCATATGAAAGGTAGACCTCGGATACCGTTCCTTCAGGCAATGTCTTTAATGTTTTTTCTGCTTTTGCGGTTGTTTGTTCAGACGTGTTTGAAGGGTGTGTGAAGTAATGGCCGGTTTTATTCGCTTCTAAGTCATAGTAGTTTACAGCCGGCGCTTTTACTTTGTTATAAAACATTTCAACCCGTTCATTCCCTACGGCAGCCGTCTTCATGCCAATCTGCTTTTGCAGCGGGAATTCCGTATTCATGCCAAACAGCTTCACTTGGCTTTTCAGCCCGGAAGTATCAACAAGAACATTCGGCATGGTCAGGGCTACAGTGACTGCGGCGGTTTCCATAAACTCATTGCCAGTGCTGTGTTTTCCGCCCATCCCGTAATAGAGGTAGCTTCCCAGCGTGCAAAGCGGCAAAATCATCAATGTCGAAATGACGGCAAGCACAGAAATTCGCAAATAAGATTTGCGTTTGCCGTAGGCTAAAATCGCTTTTTGTTTTTCAGGACTGATGCTGAGATCCCAATCGTTATCGTCCTCTAGCTCGCTGTCAATCAATTCCTGATATACTTCGAGCTTCTCAAGTTCTTCCTCAAATGCGTTCATTTCCTGGTCGCTCATTTCCCCATTTTTATATTGATCAAAACGCTTTTTAAATTCTTCATTCATCATTAACACCTCTATTATAAAGTGCTTTCAGCCGCTGTCTGGCACGAAATAAAACACTTTTAAAATTCGCCTCTGAAATATTCATAATATGGGATGCTTCTTTGTAATTTAACTCTTTTAAATAATATAACGTTAAGGCCTCCCGATAATTATCGGGGAGCTCGGACATATAACCAGTCAGCACTTCCTTTATCTCTACCTGATGGGCAGGGCTCTGAACAGCATTTTGAAAGAGGCTTCCGATTAAGTCATCAGAAATGGTTACTTCTTTCTTATGCTTTCTGACGTAATCAATGAAGGCGTTTCGCGCCACTTGAAAAAGCCAGGGCTTTACTTTGCTGTGATCATAGGAGTGAATGTGTATGTATGCCCGCATAAAGGTTTCCTGCAGCAAGTCTTCAGCAAGATGCTTGTCTTTTGTCATGGAGAGCAGGAACCTGTAAACATCATTCATGTACATTTGGTAAATTTCATCGATCGTCACTGCCTTTTCTCCCCTCTATGTTATACACGCATAAGAAAGGTTTAAAGTTGCACATTACATGCAAACGGCTTTTTTATACCTAATCAAACACCATTCCTATATAGTACCCAAAAATGGCCGCAAAAGATAGTGCGGAGAAATGTTTAACAATTTTTCCAGAGGGGAAAAGACAGTGAAAAAGTGAAGGAGTGGCACAATGGAATATACCAGTATCGCAGAAACAGGAATAGAAGCCTCCAGAATCGGCCTCGGCACATGGGCGATTGGAGGCACGATGTGGGGAGGCACTGACGAAAAAACATCGATTAAAACAATCCGCGCCGCTCTTGATCAGGGGATTACACTGATTGACACCGCGCCGGCTTACGGCTTCGGGCAGTCCGAGGAAATCGTCGGAAAGGCAATCAAGGAGTACGGCAAAAGAGAAAAGGTAATTCTCGCAACGAAAACGGCTTTGGACTGGAGGAACAACCAACTGTTCCGCCATGCGAACAGAGCGAGAATTGTAGAGGAAGTTGAGGATTCTTTAAAACGGCTTCAAACAGATTATATTGACCTTTATCAGGTGCATTGGCCTGATCCGCTTGTGCCAATTGAAGAAACAGCGGAAGTCATGAAGGAATTATATGATGCGGGAAAAATCCGGGCGATTGGCGTAAGCAATTTTTCGATTGAGCAAATGGATACATTTCGCGCTGTTGCATCACTCCATACGATTCAGCCTCCTTATAATTTGTTTGAAAGAGAAATGGAAGAGAATGTTCTTCCGTATGCGAGAGATCACAAGGTGACAACCTTATTATACGGCAGTTTATGCAGAGGGCTGTTAACAGGCAAAATGACCGAAGAATATACATTTGAGGGCGATGATCTGCGTAATCACGATCCAAAATTCCAGAAGCCCCGCTTTAAAGAGTATCTTTCTGCTGTGAATCAATTGGATAAGCTGGCGAAGACTCGTTATGGAAAATCAGTGATTCACTTGGCTGTCAGATGGATCTTAGACCAGCCGGGAGCGGATGTCGCTCTATGGGGGGCAAGGAAGCCTGAGCAGCTTGAGGCGCTATCTGAGATTACAGGCTGGACACTGAATAGTGAAGATCAGAAAGATATCAATACCATATTGGAAAATACAATTTCAGACCCAGTCGGACCGGAGTTTATGGCTCCGCCGACCAGAGAAGAAATATAACAAAAGCTGAGGGCGAATCCTCAGCTTTTTGGCGTTTTAACGGGAGAAATCTTAAAAATTAGTACCAGGTAATAAAAAATATTGTTATAATAGATGACAGAAAGAATCATTGATTACGACAAAGGAAGTGCGATATGTATAAGTTTTGTGCAAATGCTTTAAAAGTTATTCTTTCTCTTCGCGGAGGAGTGAAGGTGTATAACAAAGAAAACCTTCCGGCCGATTCAGGTTTTGTCATCGCGTGTACACATTCCGGCTGGGTTGATGTGATTACACTCGGAGTCGGGATTCTTCCTTATCAAATACACTACATGGCGAAAAAAGAGCTTTTTCAAAATAAATGGATCGGTTCGTTTCTGCAGAAAATTCATGCCTTTCCGGTAGATCGGGAAAATCCCGGGCCAAGCAGTATTAAAACACCGATTAAGCTGCTGAAAGAAGGAGAGATTGTCGGTATCTTCCCAAGCGGAACAAGAACCTCTGAGGACGTGCCTTTGAAAAGAGGTGCGGTGACAATTGCGCAAATGGGGAAAGCGCCGCTTGTTCCTGCTGCATATCAGGGCCCTTCAAGCGGAAAAGAATTGTTCAAAAAAGGAAAAATGAAGCTGATTATCGGTGAGCCTCTTCACCAGGCTGATTTTGCCCACCTGCCGTCAAAGGAAAGACTTGCAGCAATGACAGAGGCTTTGAATCAGCGGATTAAAGAATTAGAGAATAAACTTGATCAGCTATAAGGCGTTAGCCTGAAACTGTGAAAATAAGAAAAGCACCTTGTATAAGGTGCTTTTCTTATTATGCTTCCTGCTGGTTAGCAGTCTCGAGAAGTTCTTCTTCTTGAAGCTTTTTCACTTCAATATATGCGACGTGGTGGCCGTCAATTTCATTAATGATGAATTCGCAGCCTTCTTCGATGATAGAATCATCTTTTTCAACATCGTATTTTTGAGTAAGGAACCAGCCGCCGATTGTATCGACTTCTTCGTTCTCTAAATGAATGCCGAGCAGGTCGTTTACTTGGTCAATTAGCACTTTTCCGTCAAGAATATAATGGCCTTCGCCGATTTTGCGGATTTCGCTAATTTCATCAATATCAAATTCATCGCGAATTTCACCGACAATTTCCTCGATGATGTCCTCAACCGTTACAAGCCCGGCAGTGCCGCCGTATTCATCAGACAAGATGGCCATGTGGACCCTCTCTTTTTGCATTTTGACAAGCAGGTCTTGGATCGGCGCAGATTCGATGACATGAATGATCGGATTGACGAATTCAGAAATGGTCGAATCAACAGATACCTCGCCGCTGATGCAGGCGGTCAGCACTTCTTTTATGTTAATAACCCCGATAATGTTATCTTTATCGCCCTCTTCCACAGGGTAGCGGGTATATTTTTCAATCTGAATGATGTCCATCATTTCAGAAATCTTGATATCATGCGGAAGGCTGACAATTTCGGTCCGCGGAATCATAATTTCTTTCGCGAGCCTGTCGTCAAATTCAAAGATTTTATTCACATATTTAAACTCTGACTGGTTGATTTCACCGCTTTTATAGCTTTCAGACAAAATGATTCGCAGCTCTTCTTCAGAGTGGGCCAGTTCGTTTTCTGAAACGGTCTCCAGGCCAAATGCTTTTGTCAATAACCGTGCGGAATTGTTCAAAAGCCAAATGAACGGGAACATAATGCGGTAAAACCAAATCAGCGGTTTCGCAAACAGCATAGACACTGCTTCCGCCTTTTGGATAGCGACTGTCTTAGGTGCAAGTTCTCCGACAACAACGTGCAGGAACGTGATAATGGCATACGCAAAAATAAACGATATGACATGTGAAAGGGAACCTGGAACGTTCAATTTTACGAAAAGCGGGTGAAGCAGCCTTTCAATCGTTGATTCACCTAAAACCCCTAATCCGATGGAAGTCAGTGTAATTCCGAGCTGACACGCAGATAAATATTCATCAAGATGCGTGGTCACTTTTTTTACGGCTATTGCTGCTTTATTTCCTTCCGCGATCAGCTGATCGATCCGTGAGCCTCTGATTCTGATAATGGCAAACTCAGATGCCACGAAAAATGCCGTCAGGGCGATTAAAACAGCAACTAAAATCAAATTCACTATGTCCAATTAGAACCTTCACTCTAGCAATGAGAATGAAGGTAACACCTCCTGTTAGATAAAATGGTTTTAACTTAACAGCAGCATTAATGATTGGAACACGGCGAGCTTTTCAGGCGGGAGCTTGCTTTTCAGCTTGTCACGATCCTCAGGCTTCAGCCGTTCAAACCGATGCAAGATTCCGGAGATGTTTTGATTCATATGATCAATTTCTAATGCCAGATTTCCAATTTCATCATTAATTTTAGCTGAAGAGGGAAACTGGTTCTCCAGTCGATCTTTAATATCGGACAGGGCCAATCGCTGCTTCTTGCAATCTACAATAAATATAAGCCGTTTGAGTGCATTTTCGTCGTAGTAACGGTAATTTGAACAGGATCTGGCCGGCGTAAGCAGACCGAGATTCGTATAATAATCAACTGTCCGTTTCGTTACTCCGGCGAGCGCCGCTAGTTCACTGATGCGATAAGTCTCAGCCCCATCTATATCCCTCCCAACCATCACGTTATAGTTATGAGAATAGTTTAATATATGAACGGTGTCTTGCACAAGTTTATTGTTTTTTCCCAGACGGGAATTGGAAGTTGTGGAATTCATGATCTGATTGAAGTAACATAGGAAGATAGAATTTTCAAATTTTTATATGCGGAAGGGACAGATGAAATTGGCTGGGTTATCCCGGGAAGTTGAAGGAAACTTAAATAAAGGATCTTGGATTCGCAAGTTGTTTGATGAAGGTGCAAGGCTGAAGAAAGAGTTCGGGGAAGACCAGGTATTTGATTTTTCACTCGGCAACCCGATTGTTGAACCTCCTGAAGCTTTTAAGAGAGCGTTAATAGCGGAAGCTGAAAAAGGCAGCCACGGATACATACAAAACCAAGGTCTTCCGGCAGCGAGAGAAAAAGTCGCGCAATTTCTGGGGTCGCGTTTTGAAGCTGATTTCTCAGCGGAGCGCATCGTCATGACGGTGGGCGCGGGCGGCGCTTTGAATGTTGCGTTAAAAAGCATCATAAATCCTGGGGAAGAAGTCATTATTCTCGCACCTTATTTTGCCGAATATAAGTTGTATATTGAGAACTATGGAGGCAAGGCCGTCAGCTGCCCGCTGACAGACCAGTTCGAGATCGACATTGAAGCGGTAAGGCAATCGATCACCCCGCAGACGAAAGGGCTGATTCTCAATACACCGCATAACCCGACAGGCACTGTTCTCAGTCAGAAAAATATAGACGATTTAGGCGCTTTATTAAAAGAAATAGAAGAAAAAAGCGGCCAGACGATTTATGTGCTGTTTGATGAACCGTACAGTCAATTAATCTATGATGAAGAGCTGGCAAATCCGTTTCAATCGTATCATCGTGTGATTTTGGCCAGCTCATTCAGTAAGGATCTCGGCATAGCCGGAGAGCGGCTCGGGTATATCGGATTGGACAGCCGAATGCCGGATGCAGGCCTTTTGATCAACGCTTTTGTGTATTGTAACCGAACGCTTGGATTTGTGAATGCCCCTGTTATGATGCAGCGGACTGTGGCACGAATGGATGATTTAAGAGTAGACGCAAGCGCTTATAAGGAGCGCCGGGATTTAATGGTAGACATTTTAAAAGAAGCCGGTTTTGAATTTGAAATGCCAAAGGGAGGCTTCTTTGTTTTTCCGAAATCGCCAATTGAAGATGAAGTCGCATTTTGCGTGCATGCCGCCCAAAAATACAAATTATTAATTGTGCCGAGCAGCGGTTTTGGAATGAGCGGGCATTTCCGCTTATCCTTCAGTGTGCCGATCGAGCAGATTAAAAACTCACGGGATATTTTCATTTCTTTATATAAAGATTTTGCTTAAGAAGGCAAAGAAAGAGAAAACAGTTTTCCATGCTGTTTTCTTTTTATATTCACAAAATCCTTACTCCTCCAATTCAGGCAGTCAGCAGAATTGCCAAGCAGTGCGTGCAATTAAGGCTTTCCCTATAATAAAAGTCTAAAAATTAAAAATCATTTTTGGAATGAGTTGTGTTACAATAAAATATACAATTTATAATCAAACTTTGACTTTTGGAGGTGGTATGATGGGGCCCTCTGCTTAGGCAACAATACACCGCGTACCTCAATGTTAAGGAAAAATGATTATATCAGGAGGTGACTCCTTATCCTTTAATAAGAGGGATAAGGTTAAATGGACGATATTGACAGTCTGATTTTAATTGGCGTGCTCATTGCTTTAACCGCGTTTTTCGTTGCAAGCGAGTTTGCGATTGTTAGAGTAAGGAGATCCAGAATAGATCAGCTTATCACAGAAGGAAACAAACGGGCGATACTCGCAAAGCGTGTCATTACAGATTTGGATGAATATTTATCAGCATCCCAGCTGGGCATTACATTGACATCAATTGGACTTGGCGTACTGGGTGAACCGGCCTTTGAACGGCTTCTGCATCCATTGTTTGAACCGCTCGGCTTGCCGGACTCGGTTTCTCATGCAGTCTCTTTTGCAGTCGCGTATGGCTTGATCACATTCCTGCACGTCGTTGTAGGTGAACTGGCCCCGAAAACGGTCGCGATTCAAAAGGCAGAGCAGCTGACCTTGCTGATAGCGGGTCCTTTGCGTTTATTCTATTTGCTCCTGTTTCCGTTTATTTGGATCCTCAATGGATCGGCGCGGCTTTTATGCGGAATGTTCGGTTTAAAGCCTGCGTCAGAACATGACGGTTCCCATTCTGAGGAAGAACTCAGGATGCTGTTATCTGAGAGTTTAAAAAACGGAGAGATTAATCCGTCTGAATATAAATATGTGAATAAGATTTTTGAATTTGATAATCGGATCGCCAAAGAAATTATGATACCGCGGAAGGAAATGGCCGCCGTCTCCACAGAGATGACGATGGCTGAAATGCTTGAAGTCATGCTGAAGGAAAAATACACGCGCTGGCCAGTCACAGCTGGGGACAAAGACAGTGTGATCGGTTTGGTCAATACGAAGCATTTGTTTTCAGATTTGCTGTTTATGACAGAAGAAGAACGAATGAAGATGACGATCCATCCGTATGTGCGGCCGGTCATCGAAGTGATTGAAACGATCCCGGTTCATGATTTGCTGATTAAGATGCAGCGCGAGCGCATTCATATGGCTATATTGTCTGATGAATACGGAGGAACCTCGGGACTTGTGACGACAGAGGATATTCTTGAGGAAATTGTCGGCGAGATCAGAGATGAATTTGATGAAGATGAACAGCCGCTGATCCAAAAGCTTGGCGACGGCCATTATGTGATGGATGGAAAGGTTCGGATCGATCAGGTGAATAGCCTTCTTGGCGCATCGATTCAAGAAGACGTCGATACGATCGGCGGATTGATATTAAAAGAAAACATCGATATTGAGGCTGGTGAATCCATTCGCATCGGTTCATATACGATAAAGGTGCTGAAGATGGACGGCCGATTAATCAAGCAAATCGATATAAAAGAAGAAGCCGGCAGCACAACAGGGATTACGGCGCACCGCAAGCTGCCGCTGCCCGAGCCTGTGATGCTGAACAGTGCAACCTTGAGCGAGAAATAAGCTCAAGGTTTTTTTTTACATTGCGATTGTCCAGCCGCACCAAAACGCCAAAAGCGACCCGCAAAGTGTCAGGGCGATGTACAGGAGGCTTTCCATTACACGTTTGGCCATTAGGAGTTGAACACTTTCAACGCTGAAAGTGGAAAAGGTCGTAAAGGCGCCAAAAAAACCCGTTCCAATGATAAGCGAAACCGAAGCATTTGTAACGTGAAGCCCTGTAAATATTCCGAGCCCGAGAGCTCCGAGAATATTGACTGTCAGTATGCCAATGGGCAGGCTGAGACCTTTGGCTCTGGCGGTTATCACATTGCCAAGCCAGAAGCGAAGCATGGCGCCAAGTCCGCCCCCAATGAAAATACCCGCTAGTGTCATCTTTCCTGCAGCCCCTTTCTTTGCTGAATGTCTGCTATGCGCCGTCCTGCAAAAACACCAATCAGTGCAAATATGATCCCTGATATCAATGAGATTGCCAGATACAAAACAGCCAGTGAGGGTTGTCCTTGCAAAAGCATCACTGTTTCCTTAGAAAACGTGGACATTGTTGTGAAGCCTCCGCAAAAGCCGGTGCCTAACAAAGCTGACAGCAGAGGGCGTTTTGCCCCAATCATAAAAAATCCGGTTAGAATGCCTAATAGAAGGCTGCCTGCCGCATTTTCCAGCCAGGTTGCCGCAGGGAACTGACCAGTGTGTATCCATAAGTTTAATCCGTATCGGAGGCAGGTGCCAAGCGCGCCTCCGATAAAAACCGCGCTATATCTTTTCATGTTTGCCATCCTTTATGATCAAATCCGGGTAATCTGTAACGATGCCGTCCACGCCCATGGCTCGTAATTTTGCCGCTGTCTTTTCATTGTTGACAGTCCATGCAAATATGTTTAAGCCGCTTTTATGGACGGAACCGATCATCATACGGTTGAGCCGTGTGTATTTTATATTGACATAGTTTGCAAAAGAGCGGAAGGCCTTCAGCTGATTTCTGGACAGCATGCCAAAATTGGGTCTTGTAATGACCGCTGTCGGAATCGATGGATAAAGCTCGCGGAACCTCTGAACGGAACGGAACTGAAAGGATTGGACAATATTGTTGATAGAAAAAGAAAATTGCCCTAACAGCTGTCCCGCCTCTTCTTCAATTCCAACTTGAGACGGATGGCCTTTTAGCTCAATTAAAAGGCCGATTTTTTTGTGGTAGCGCTGGAGCACCGCTTCCAGGGTCGGAATACGCTCTCCTTGAAAAGCGGGGCCGTACCAGCTTCCTGCATCGAGTTTCTGCAATTCCTCCAAGGTAAAATCCTTAACAAAGCCCGACCCGTTTGTCGTTCGGTCAACTCTGTCATCGTGTATCACAACAATCTGCCTGTCTTTTGTAAGCTGGACATCCAGTTCAATCATATCTGCATTCATTTTCACCGCAAGGTCAAATGCGGGAATCGTATTTTCCGGAGCGTAACCTGATGCTCCGCGATGGGCAATGGTGTACAAGCTAAGTCAGCTCCTCGTATGGGTATTTCTGTTATTGTATCAAATCCATATATGCACAGCGATACAAAGTGGTGAATTTTTTCTGCCATATCGGAATGGTCCGGGCTGAGGAATGCGTATAACTAAAAAAAGACATTCAGCGTATCAGAACACATTTCGTCAGAAAATTAGGTCTTTCGACATGTTCACAACAAAATATGATCCTTTATAATAGCAAAAAAGGAGGCGAGATCATGGGAAAAGGGAGAATCAGAGTGGAGGAAAGAATTAAAGCCGAAACGGATGCTGAAATGCAAAAAGCAACTCTCCTTGATCAGACACAAACGAAAAAAAGTAAGTGACTGTCCCTATTGAATCTGGCTGATAGATGAATTGAGAAATGACCCCGGCGTTTCGCCGGGGTTTTGTGCTTGAAAAAAGACATTTAAATAAGCATCATTACGAATATTTTAGTATAATAAACAATCGATTGGGATAGAGGGGAGACAGTCATGCTAGATTATTTGCAGCAGTATTTTACGCTTGATAACATCATACAAATCGGCATCAGCTTGGCGATTTTGCTGGTGTTTCTTATACTCAGAAAATTGTTCACGAGATATTTCTTTAACCTGCTTTTTAATTTGACAAACCGGCCGAAAACAGAAATTTTTAAACAGGTGGTTCTGGCGTTTGATAAGCCGGCCAGATGGTTTTTTGTTGCCCTTGGGCTGTTTTTAGCGATCCGGTATTCACCGTTTTTTGACGAGCAAATGCCTGTCATCAGCAAAATATACCGTTCGCTGATTGTGGCGCTCTTGTCCTGGGGGCTTTGTAATTTGACCGCAACGTCGTCGTTTATCTTCCATAAGGTGAATCAGCGCTTCGATTTGGAAATGGATGACATTTTGGCACCGTTTTTATCCAAGCTGCTCCGTTTTGTGATCATAGCGCTCAGTGTCAGTGTGATCGCTCAGGAATTCAATTATGATGTCAACGGATTTGTAGCGGGCCTTGGTCTTGGCGGACTGGCTTTTGCGCTTGCTGCGAAGGATACCATCAGCAACTTCTTTGGCGGTATTATTATTATTACTGAAAAGCCGTTTACGATTGGTGACTGGGTGGAGACGTCGACGGTAACAGGGTCAGTCGAGGATATTACCTTTAGGAGCACGAGATTCAGAACAGCACAGGGGGCGCTTGTAACAGTGCCGAACTCTACGCTGTCGATGGAAGCGATCACGAACTGGACAAGAATGACCAAACGTCAGATTACGTTTTCCATCCATGTGTCCTACGCTACGCCGATTGAGAATCTTGAACGTTCCATTCGTTCTCTCAGAACAATGCTGCTGGAGCATGAAGGCGTTGATAATGAAACAATCATGGTCAACTTTGATACGTTTGCCGACAGCTACTATAATTTATTTTTTAATTTCTATACAAAAACGACGGTTTGGGCTGAAAACCTTGATATTCGAGAGGACATCAACTATAAAATTATTGATATTTTAGGTGCGGAAGGCGTCCAGTTTGCATATCCCGGCCAAATGGTTGTTGTAAAGCAAAAGCACGAAAGCGACCCATTCCAAGTGAATCTAAATAAAGAGGAAAAGGAACGGGCTTAAAAGAGAGACTTCGTCTGACAGAGGCGGAGTCTTTTTCATGGTAAAATAAGAGAAAAAGGCGGTGTTGAGTTGGAAGCAATCAAAAAAATTTTAAATGAAGCACAGAGAATTGTCGTGCTGACTGGAGCGGGGATGAGCACAGAATCAGGAATTCCTGACTTTCGTTCAGCAGGAGGCATTTGGACGGAGGATGCCTCAAGAATGGAAGCGATGAGCCTTGATTATTTTTTAAGCCATCCGCGTCTGTTTTGGCCCAAATTCAAAGAATTGTTCCAGATGAAAATGAGCGGCAGCTTCGAACCGAATGAAGGGCATTTGCTTTTAGCTGAGCTCGAGAAACAAGGGAAGCAGGTCGATATTTTCACGCAAAACATTGACGGTCTTCATAAAAAAGCCGGGAGCAGGCATGTATACGAGCTGCATGGTTCAATCCAGACAGCAGCTTGTCCGGCATGCGGCGCCCGATATGACCTTCCTCATTTACTGGAGCGGGAGGTGCCGGAGTGCACGGCCGCCGGAAATAATGGTGACATTTGCGGAAGGGTATTAAAAACCGATGTTGTTCTCTTTGGCGATGCCGTCTTGCACTTTGACACCCTTTATGAAAAGCTGGATCAAGCAGATCTTTTATTGGTTATCGGCACGTCTCTCGAAGTAGCTCCTGCGAGATTTGTGCCTGAGGATGCAAGCCTGATTCCCGGCATGAAGAAAGTCATCATAAACCTTGAACCAACGTATTGTGACAGCCTGTTTGACATGGTGATCCATCAAAAAATCGGCGAGTTTGCCCGAAATTTGGGCATAAAAAAGTGAGCCGCCTTATGCGCCTCACTTTTTTATTCATGAACAGGAACCATTGTGTCCTCTAACACTCCGAAGGAATAGCCCTTTTCTTTTAATTTATTGATTAGCACCGGCAGCGCGTTTACGGTAGCGGGAAGGTCATGCATGAGAATTACATTTGGGCGGCTTGAAGAGCTGTGTTCCATATTCTCAAGCTGCTGTAATACAGCGGTCACATACTGTGAATTCCGGTATTTCCAGTCCATGCTGTCGATCGTCCAATCCCAGTACACAAACCCCTCTTTTTCCAGGTTGCGGATTTGTGGGGCGGTTAGTGACGGCTTGCTTCCGTATGGCGTTCTGACAAGATCGGTTTTATATCCTGTAATGTCTTGCAGCGTGTCACGCGCCTCCTGCATTTCTTTTAACGGAGATGTCTCTGTTTGATAGAACAATCTGTTATTATGAGTCACGCCATGTAAACCGAGTGCGTGGCCTTCCTTTTCTGCTCTTTTCACCGCCTGCTTGAATTCATTCATCCGCGGTGAAAGCATGAAAAATGTCGCTTTTACATCAGCGCTTTTCAGTACATCGAGCAAGCGGGTTGTAACGGCTGACGGGCCGTCATCGAAGGTTAAGTAAACTGTTTTATCTCCCATGTTCTGCTTTGTCTGCAGATGTTTTATCAGCAGGTCAGGGGAGTCGTTTTTCAGCTTAAGGCTTTCCTTCTCATCTCGAAGCTGGCCGTTTGTTGTGACAGTGACTTCCTTTGCTTTCGTTGAACTGTTGGAATAACCCAAAATCACCATAAGCAAAAGCAGTACACATAAAACTGCTAAACTTGCAAATTTAAAAGCAAGCGAAACTGCAGAAGGAGAAGCTTCTCCTCTCGTTTGTCGCATAACAATCTCTCCATTGGCATAAAATCTCTACATAATGCTGTACAGCAGGCAGCTTATGAAGATGCCATATGATTACAACCTATGTATTACCAATCAAGTATACAGGAATAAAACTGGAAAGAACATAGAAAATTTGTCGAAATATCAGATTTTAAGGAAAAAATAAACTCCTTTCCGCTATAGATCTCTTGATCTTTCTGTTTTTCAGCATGTCCAATATGATAGAATTAGTGACAATGACAGCTTGAAATACATCAGGGAAATCTCGAAAAGGGAGGGCTTTTATGAAGGTTTTAGTCAATGGCAGGCTGATTGGGCGCAGTGAAGCATCGATCGATTTGGAAGATCGCGGTTACCAGTTTGGTGACGGCATCTATGAAGTGATCAGGGTGTACAAAGGAGTATTGTTTGGATTACGTGAGCATGCAGAGCGTTTTTTCAGAAGTGCGGCTGAAATCGGAATTTCACTGCCGTTCAGCATTGAAGATCTCGAGTGGGACCTGCAAAAGCTTATACAGGAAAATGCGGTCAGTGAGGGAGCGGTATACATCCAGACAACTAGAGGCGTGGCCCCGCGAAAACATCAATATGAAGCAGGCCTTGAGCCGCAAACCACTGCTTACACGTTTGCTGTGAAAAAACCGGAGCAAGAGCAGGCATACGGAGTGGCGGCCATTACAGATGAGGATCTTCGCTGGCTTAGATGCGATATCAAAAGTCTGAATTTACTGTATAATGTGATGACGAAGCAAAAGGCCTATGAAGCGGGAGCCTTTGAAGCCATTTTACTGAGGGACGGCGTTGTTACGGAGGGCACATCCTCTAACGTTTATGCCGTTATCAACGGGACGGTGCGAACACATCCGGCTAACCGGCTCATTCTCAATGGAATTACCCGGATGAATATTTTAGGATTGATTGAAAAGAATGGGATCAAACTGGATGAAAATCCTGTCAGTGAGGAAGAGTTGAAACAGGCGGAAGAGATCTTTATTTCGTCAACGACGGCAGAAATTATTCCGGTCGTGACGCTAGATGGACAATCGGTCGGAAGCGGGAAACCCGGACCAGTGACAAAAAAGCTTCAGGCTGCTTTTCAAGAAAGCATTCAACAGGCTGCAAGCATTTCATAAAACAACAAAAAAAGAGCCCGCTATTAGCGGAGCTCTTTTTATTTTTTCACAAATCCAATCAAAATGGAGATCATTGGCGATATATAGAGGAAGAACGCAAACGGGAAGTAGTCTATGACGGGAACACCAAGCGCGCTCGCCATAAAAGCGCCGCTGACGCCCCAAGGGATTAACGGGTTAATTAATGTTCCGCCGTCCTCTAATGATCTTGTCAAAAATTTTCGCTGGATGTTTTGTTTGTCATATAAGGATTTAAATGATTGTCCCGGTATTAATATCGATAAATACTGTTCGCCGGTTGCCAAATTGACGCCGATGCTTGAGCAGACAGTTGCCGCAACAAGACGGCCTTTTGAATGGATGCCTTTCATGACGCCTTCCAATAGTGCTGAAATCAATCCGATTTTCTCCATCAATCCGCCTAGTGCAAAAGCAATCATAATAAGAGAGACTGAGCCCATCATGGATTGCAGTCCGCCTCTGTTGATAATTTTAGCGGCTGCCTCATTGTCAGTGTCAAAACTCGTGCCATTTTGCAGAGCTGTCATAAACGCCTGCAGGCTGCTGTCGGGTACAAATATAGCAGTCAAAATTCCCGAGGAAATAATTCCGGCAGCCAGAACGGGAATGACTGATACCCGTTTAATTGCCAGCAAAACGACTAAGAGCGGGGAAAGAAGGGCCCACGGTGTCACGTTTGCGGCATCTTTGATTGCGGTTATGACTTGTTGAATATCATCGGTTGAAGCAGCGTCCACTGACACTGATGAACCGAGAAAATAAAACAGAACGACAGTGATGAGCAAAGCTGGAATGGTTGTGCCTGTCATATGGCGAATGTGTTCGAAGATCGGTATTTCGCCTATTCCGGCGGCAAAGTTGGTTGTGTCCGACAGCGGCGACATTTTATCACCAAAACAAGCGCCGCATATGACTGCGCCTGCCGTCCATTCAAGCGGGACGCCTGCCGCGCTCGCCACGCCAATCAGTGCTACTCCGATTGTGCTTACAGTTGTCAGGCTTGAGCCAACAAGTGTGCTGATGATCATGCATGAAAACAAAGCGGTCAGCAGAAGGTGGCTTGGTTCAATAAAGGATAGGGCATACACCGTCACAGACGGTATTGCGCCGCTGTACATCCATGCGCCGATTAAGATGCCGATCAGCGCCAGAACGATAATCGGCTGTACGCCGTTTTTGATCCCGTCTACAATCCCTTTTTCAATACTCTTCCAGGAAAATCCCAACCATAATCCGGCTGCTGAAAGCGTGACAACACATAAAAACAGCGGGATATGCGGTTCCACGTGAAGAAAAAATAAGCAAGAAATAATAATGCATAACATAAATATAAATAAACCGACGGCTAACGGAAACGTCAGCTTTTTTTGAGAATCCAAAATAACACCCCATAATTATCTTTAATGCTTTTGTGCTTTTGGGCACGAAAGCATTATAACAGAAAAAAACGAAAATCTATGTTTTTTCACAATTATGAATATAAAAGAAGTGAGCACAGGGCGTGCTCACTTTACAATCAGGACGGGTATATCCGATTTCGCTGAAAGCTTTTCACTTACACTTCCGAATATTAATTTTTTCAGCCTGTTTTGGTCTCTGCTTCCGGTTACGATCATATCGGCAGAAATGCGATTCGCATGCTCGATAATTGATTCAGCCGGATCGCCTTCTAATATATCGATATCTCCATCTGCCTGCTGTTCATTCAGCATCATTCTGGCTTCGGCGACGACTTCTTCCGTACGGTCTTCATAGATGATTGGTTCAGGTGAAGCAACATCTGATATCAGCGGATCGGGAACACCTGTCATGCCTCCGCTGATATAGCTTGCTTCAGCTGCGGGTCTGGGCGGGTCGATGACGGTCTGATTGTCTTTCATATCATGTGAATGGGCGACGGTAATAGCGGCATTTACGGTTTTAGCAAGATCAATGGCTGTCTGAAGCGCTTTCTTACTATTTTCACTTCCGTCAAACGCAACGATGATACGGTCAGCATGGAACATCCTTCTCACCCTTTCAAAGCGTCTTACAACACTACTACCCGAATTTGAGCACAATTAACCCTTTCCTATTCAAGTAATGATTGACAAAAAAAGGTTTTGTTTATATGATAAAAAGATGAAATCAGAATGGAAGGAGGGTTTGCTATGCCAAGGAATTTGCGTGTTTATCAAACAGTTTCATATTGGCGCGGCAAACCCTTTGTTCTGTTTTCGTGAACGGTTTTTTAGGCTTGGCCGCGCGCTGAAAAGCGCTGTGCATAACATATTGGTAAAAAAAGGCATGGAGCTGACGCTTCATGCCTTTTTTATATACAAAATCTAAGGAAAGACAGGTGTATGGGATGTGAAGACAAATACAGAGGCGAGGGCTGTTCATGCCAAATTGGATGAAAAAAGCTGCAAGGAAAAAATAGAAGGCGGCTGATGAGGAGATGGGGATAGATGTTTTCAGTATTGAAAAAGCTTGGCTGGTTTTTTAAGGCGTACTGGCTGCGCTATACGATTGCGATTGTCCTTTTATTAGCAGTCAATGTCATTGAAATGTTTCCGCCTAAGCTCTTGGGGAACGCCATAGATGATATGAAATCGGGGGCGTTTACTCAGGAAGGGCTGCTGTTTTATATCGGTATCTTTTTTGTACTGACAGCAGTCGTGTATATGATGTCTTATTTTTGGATGCACCAGCTGTTTGGCGGTGCAAATCTGATGGAGAAAATTCTTCGTACGAAGCTGATGGGGCATCTGCTGACTATGTCGCCGCCGTTTTATGAAAAAAACCGGACAGGCGATTTAATGGCACGGGGGACGAATGATCTTCAGGCCGTCAGCTTAACGACAGGGTTTGGCATCTTGACGTTAGTCGATTCTACGATGTTTATGATGACGATCTTTTTGACGATGGGGTTTTTGATCAGCTGGAAGCTGACCTTTGCCGCGATTATCCCGCTTCCAGTCATGGCGATTGCAATCAGCCTATATGGAAGTAAAATTCATGAGCGGTTTACGGAGGCCCAAAATGCGTTCGGGGCGCTGAATGACAGGGTGCTGGAATCTGTTTCCGGCGTGCGGGTGATTCGTGCGTATGTACAGGAAACAAACGATGTTCGCCGGTTTAATGAAATGACCGCTGATGTTTATCAGAAAAATATGAAAGTGGCTTTTATTGATTCACTGTTCGAGCCGACGGTGAAGCTGCTTGTCGGGGCAAGCTATCTGATTGGGCTCGGCTACGGAGCGTTTCTTGTGTTCCGGAACGAACTGACGCTTGGAGAGCTTGTGTCCTTTAATGTTTATCTCGGTATGATGATTTGGCCGATGTTTGCAATTGGTGAACTCATTAACGTGATGCAGCGCGGCAATGCGTCATTAGACCGGGTAAATGAAACCCTTTCTTCTCAACCGGACGTGACAGATCCAAAACGGCCCGTTGATCTTAAAGAGCCTGGAGATATCGTTTTCAGCAATGTCAGCTTTACATATCCAAGCTCAACAAGCTGCAATATTCAGGATGTTTCATTTGCGGTGCGAAAAGGACAGACGGTCGGAATTGCCGGTAAAACCGGGAGCGGAAAAACGACAATTATTAAGCAGCTTTTGCGCCAGTACCCTCCAGGTGAAGGGAGCATTACATTTTCAGGCGTGCCGATTCAGCAGATCCCTCTTGACCGGGTCCGCGGGTGGATCGGATATGTGCCGCAGGATCATTTGCTGTTTTCGCGGACTGTAAAAGAAAATATTTTATACGGAAAACAGGATGCGAGTGATGAAGAGGTTCAGCAAGCCATTGCCGAAGCATACTTTGAAAAAGATTTGCACATGCTTCCAGCAGGTCTGGAGACAATGGTCGGCGAAAAAGGCGTGGCACTGTCAGGCGGACAGAAACAAAGAATTTCGATTGCAAGAGCACTTATGGCGAATCCAGAGATCTTGATTCTGGATGATTCGCTTTCCGCTGTAGATGCCAAAACAGAGGCTGCGATTATCAGGAACATCAGAGAAAACCGCAAAGGAAAAACGACATTTATTTTGACGCACCGATTATCCGCTGTAGAGCACGCTGACCTGATCCTTGTGATGGACGGCGGCGTCATTGCAGAGAGAGGCACGCATCAAGAATTGCTGGCCAATAATGGGTGGTACCGGGAACAATATGAAAGACAGCAGCTGTTCACTGCGGAAGAAGGGGGAGCAGGGGCATGAAAATAGGAAAAACGTTATGGAGATATGCACTCCTTTATCGAAAATTGCTAATCACGGCCGTCCTATTGCTAGCTGTCGCCGTCGGTGCAGAACTGACCGGGCCGTTTATCGGCAAGAAAATGATAGACGACCATATCCTCGGCATTGAGAAAACATGGTATGAAGCTGCGGAAAAAGATAAAAATGCCGTTCAGTTTCACGGCGTCTCATATGTCAGAGAGGACCGAATGCAGGAACCTGTTTCAAAAGCAAAAGAAGCGCATATTTATCAAGTGGGAATGGCGTTTTATTTTGTTGATCAGGCTGTCAGCTTCGACGGGAATAGAACGGTTTCTGACGGGAAGCTGACGATTTCAAATGGAGACGTGAGCCGAACATATACTGCCGAAAAGCTGACAAAGCAGGAACTTTTCGGGTTCTATCAGCCGGAAATAAAGGGAATGGTGTTTCTGATCTGCCTGTATGGAGGCTTGCTGGTGTTTTCGGTATTTTTTCAATACGGACAGAATTATCTGCTGCAGATGAGCGCCAATCGGATTATTCAAAAGATGAGGCAGGACGTGTTTTCGCACATACAGAAAATGCCGATTCGATATTTTGACAACCTTCCGGCCGGAAAAGTCGTTGCGCGGATTACCAATGATACGGAGGCTATCAGGGATTTATATGTCACAGTGCTTTCTACATTTGTGACAAGCGGAATCTATATGTTCGGGATATTCACGGCTTTGTTTCTGCTTGATGTGAAGCTTGCGTTTGTATGTCTGGCAATTGTGCCGATGATCTGGCTGTGGTCGGTCATTTACCGAAGATACGCCTCATATTACAATCAAAAAATTCGCTCGATCAACAGTGACATTAACGCAAAAATGAATGAATCCATCCAAGGCATGACCATTATTCAGGCTTTCCGCCATCAAAAGGAAACGATGAGAGAATTTGAGGAATTAAATGAATCACATTTTTATTTCCAAAACAGAATGCTGAATTTAAACTCCTTAATGTCCCATAATCTGGTCAATGTCATCCGCAATCTTGCGTTCGTCTGTCTAATTTGGCATTTTGGCAGTGCGAGCCTGAATGCGGCTGGGATTGTTTCTATCGGAGTGCTGTACGCGTTTGTCGATTATTTGAACCGGCTGTTTCAGCCGATCACTGGCATCGTCAATCAGTTTTCAAAGCTGGAGCTTGCTAGGGTCTCCGCCGGGCGTGTTTTTGAACTGCTTGAAGAAAAGAATACGGAAGAAGCAGGTCAACCGGCGAAGGAGCGTGCGCTGGGACGGGTTGAGTTTCGTGATGTGTCATTTGCCTATCAAGATGGTGAGGAGGTATTAAAACATATTTCCTTTACCGCGCAAAAAGGCGAAACCGTAGCGCTCGTCGGTCATACCGGATCAGGAAAAAGCTCGATTTTAAATCTTCTGTTTCGTTTTTATGATGCGCAAAAAGGTGATGTTCTGATTGATGGAAAAAGCATTTACAACATGTCAAGACAGGAACTCAGATCTCATATGGGCATTGTGCTTCAGGATCCGTACTTATTTTCGGGCACAATCGGATCTAACGTAAGTCTGGATGACGAAAGAATGACTGAAGAAGAAATGAAAAAAGCACTGCGGCAAGTTGGTGCCGAGCCGCTTCTAAAAAAGCTTCCAAAGGGCATGAATGAACCCGTGATTGAGAAAGGCAGCACGCTATCCTCTGGCGAGCGGCAGTTAATTTCCTTCGCAAGAGCTTTGGCGTTTGATCCCGCAATTTTGATTTTAGATGAAGCAACGGCGCACATTGATACAGAGACAGAGGCCGTAATCCAGAAGGCGCTTGATGTCGTCAAACAAGGACGCACTACCTTCGTCATCGCTCACCGGCTTTCAACAATCAGAAATGCAGATCAGATTTTGGTTCTTGATAAAGGAGAAATCGTTGAGAGAGGGAACCACGAGGAATTGATGGCATTAGAAGGCCAATATTATCAAATGTATAAACTGCAAAAGGGACAGAAACATTCCATTGCATAACGCTAAAAACCCAAAACAATCGTGTTTTGGGTTTTTGATTATGTAGTTAATAAGCCAGCCCGACTCGGAATCCGACATACTCTCCTGTAACGAGCTCACGGTATAGAAAGTCAGCAGTATCGCCGACTGAAATGCTTGTGCCGCCCTCAGGCAAAACGTTACGCTCCGTACGATAAATGCCGGTTGCTGTTCCGTCCGGGAGGTAAGTGGGGCAGATGATTGTCCAGTCTAATGATGATTCTTTAAGCATTTCGTATACTTTTGCATGCTCCTTGGCTGCGCGGGTCTGCTTTCGTTTCGATTCATTTGTTTCAAACCGGAATTTTCCCGGCTCATATCGGGAATCAAGAATGCCTGCGGTGCCGATCGAAATAATCCGTTTGATATGCTGTTCCTGCATCGTGGAGAGAATGTGTGCCATAGCAGTTGACAAGGTATCATCACCATCTGTGCCTAGACAGCTGATCACAATTTCGGCATTCTCCAATATTTTTTTCACATCTTCTAAGCGGCGGGCATTCCCCATGACGATTCGATCTTTTGGAAGGGGAAGATCAGCATGTTGAGATCTGATCAGAGCGTGAATGGCAAACCGTTCATCTGCTGCAGCCTGAGTTAAAAAGGCTTGTCCGACGCGGCCGCTGGCTCCTAATAAAGCGATTTTCATCAAAAAACCTCCTCGCCTTTCATTATAAAAGGATGTTCTCAGTTTGAACAGCGCGGGAAAGAATACCTGTACCAATAGACAGAACGATGGGAAACATATTCATGAATCATGGATACACTTACGAACTGAACCAGCTCCCAATTCACAATGGTGATAAATGACACCCTGATTCCCTCCCTTTCTTTCTAGGATATGTGGAGTGGGAAAAATGGGTGACAAAATAAAGAGAGCGCGGAAACCGCGCCCTCTATAGCCATATATTGAGTTGTTATTGAACTCTGCCGCCCATTTGCTGCTGAGCGAAAGATACTAAACGTTTTGTGATTTCTCCTCCGACAGAACCGTTAGCGCGGGAAGTTGTGTCCGCTCCAAGGTGAACGCCGAATTCAGAAGCGATTTCAAGTTTCATTTGGTCGATAGCCTGAGCTGCGCCAGGAACTAGTAATTCATTTGAAGAGTTTTGGTTAGCCATGTGTAAAATCTCCTTTTTTGTTTAGTATGGTTGGGTTAACTGGAGTTGCACCAATCTGTGAACCCTTCTCGGGTGTCACTGCCGCCTCGGCGTAACCCAATGCATTGCCGGCTTGTTACTACGTATTATGTTAAAATGGCCGGAAACTCATGCGGAGAATTGTATGGTAAATGTTGAGAAAGCATAAAAAAAGCCTAGCCGATTTGGCTAAGCTAGTCATAAATATGAAAAAGCATCAGTTCATGTATCTCGTTTGTAAGAGCAGGCTCGTCAGCGCGGGCGGGAAACAAATCTCCCCATTCAATCTCACCGCTCTTATGATAGATACCTTCATAATGAGTACCTTTAAAATAAAATGAAATTTTCCATCCGGGCAGCTTTTCTTTTGGGAACAAAGGTTTCCAGCTGAAATGAGAAATCATAACGGCCACGCTCCTTACATTTAGTATCAATTGACCTGAATCTAAAACGGCTTATGTTCATTGTATCACTGTTTCATAACATCACTGAAGGGTCTTACTGATGCAGTTTGTCCCAGCTTTGGATAAAGATAAGCCCGCTTTATTAAAAAAGCGGACAGGTTACGAAGGCCACAGCGCTTCAGGGGATGTGATTGCCTTTTCAGATAAATAAGACGCGTATTCAAAGCTTCTTCGTTTTGTCAGAGAATCAACATGATGCAAGTTTGGATGAGAAAAAATGCTCCGGCCCGGGCGCGAATTTGCTTCAAACATCCATACTTTACCGTTCTGATCAATGCCAAAATCGAAACCGATCTCGCCGATAAACCCCTCGATATGATCATGAAGCACATGGCTTGCAGTCAGCGCCGCTGCAGAAAGCTTTTTAATGACCTCAACTCTTTCAGCGGGATCATCGTAAACTTCCGCAAGTGTCTTTACAGTGCCGCCGTTAGAAAGATGTGTTGTTATGCTGTTTTCTCCGGAAATTTTTACGGCTATTGCTGTTACTGTCCATTTCCCTTTTCTGTTTTTATTGGTATGGACACGGAAATCCGCTGGTTTGCCTTGAAATTCGATGAGATCAACACCTTGCTGAATGAGAAAGTCAGATGGGCTGTGCTGTTTTTGAAATTCTGCAAGAAAAGCGGCGGCATCAGGATAATCAATGGAAGTAAATGTTTTGGCGTCATTCGTGTGCTTCACCGTCAGACTCTCATCTGTCCTTGTCAGCTGATAAATGCCGGTGCCGAGTGCCCCGTTTGCCGGTTTGATATAGACTTTTTTGTATGCATCACAGAGCTCATCAATCAGCTCTACAGACGGTGTCAGCTCGGATCGAGGCAAAAAAGGAGCTGTTCTCGGGTCTTTTTCGAGCAATTGATGGACGCTCCATTTATTGAAAAACGTTTTATTAAACCATGGGATTTGATATTCATCGATCAGTCTCTTTTTTGTATGTTGCAAGAGAAGTGAATCTTCAATTTTTCGGTTAGGCAAACGGTCATAAACGACATTCGGCAATGGAACGATTTTTTTCACCCAGCCGTTTTCCCTGTAAAGGAGGCCTTCAATCGTGCCTTCCTCCCAATTGATTTGATGTGCGCCAAAAACGAAACAGTAGCCTCCGGCTTGCTCATGTAATGTGACAAGCTTAGAAAAAAAGAGGGAACGATCCTTAAAAGGTCGCTCAAGAGATACCGTAAACCCTGCCGTAAAGATGCCGACTAACGGCCCGATATGTACTGTATGATCATGAATCAGTATATCGGCCCGGCTTCGGTGGGGGAGCAAAAGCTCATGAAACAGATTTTCAGAGAGAAGCACGGTTTGTTCCAGATGCCGTCTGTAAGCAACGTGGCATCTGACAACCTTCGTTCCGAACGCGGCATGCAAAAGTCCGTCTTGCTTCAGCGAAGAGGGCAGAAACAGGGTGTTTTCACTGGTTTTGTCTATGCCGATCAAAAACCGTTTACGATTCACGCGGAAGAACTCCTTTCTGGCTTTGCTCAGAAAACAGGTACTGGCAGCGTTTTAGAGGACAAGTGTACAGCTGTTCTTTTTGCTCGGGAGAGACACGCAGGATTGACTTCCTGCCCGGTTTGGAATTGATATCTAAAATCCAAATTCTCCCGTCCTTCGCAAGACAAATATCAAGACCAAGTTCAAACAGCGGCCCGTAGCGCTCGTCAAGATAATACGGAACCGATTGGGTAATCGAAAACACATCATCCAGTAAGACCACTTGCTGTTTTTTCGGTATATCCTCAAACCATGAGTCAAATGTCAGCGCATCAGATCCGCCTGACAAATTGGCCAGCAGCCCGTGTTTATAGCCGCGTCTCACTGCCTTTCCGACTGTATTCCATTCACCTGCTTCGTTTTTTTCCATAAACAGGCGAATATCACAAGGGTATTGTTCCTTATCTTGAATGTTTAAGTAAGGCTGAAGCAAATATTGATGCTGAAGCACTTTTTTGCACCATGTTTTAAAAGAAGTTTGGTTGGAAAACGTTTTTGTCTGCTTATCCTTTCCGATGTGATAAGTAGCGGTGATGTTTTTCTTGCCCAGCTTCAAAAGAATCACGCCTCTGCCTCCTGCGCCGAATGCCGGTTTAAGGATACAGGCTTTTTCTTTGGATAAAAAGGAATGAATTTGTTCATAGCGGCTCACCTTCATTGTTTCCGGAATATAGGGGTTGATTACAGAATTCTGCTGCAAATCGTGAAGGACGGTCCATTTATCGGGAAGCCCCCGCCCGATAAATTCCGTTTTCGGATATTTTTTAAGCCACTCAACGATCGGTTTTGCTTTTTGGGAATGTGAATCCTTGCCGTAAAAACAGCGATCATAAATATAATCTGGAATCGCCATTTCAGTTTCGTTCCAAGTGCTGCTGGCGGAATGATAGACCGATGCTTTGACACGCAAGGTGTCAGGTAAAATATCAAATGGTGTAAACCGAACGAAACGTATGCCAAATTCGGGTGCTCTTTTGGCCAGTTCTGCGGAATAATCCGCTTCATGCTGGCGGGATAAGGACATAAAACCGAGTGTTATCATGATGAGACTCCCCCTTTTATTCAAAAGCTGCCGGCGGGTGTCAGCAGCTTTACGGTAAAAACATTCAGGACGAACGCAGCTGACAGTATTCTACTTTACAGATTACGATTCTTTACCTTGCCCTATTCCAAAAGAACAAGCTGATTTTCTGAGAACAGGAATTTGTCTCCTTGTTTGCTAAGTGATTGCATGAGCCTCTATAATACGTATAGGTACATGATCTATATGAAAAAAGCTGAAGCACAGATGGAGGAAGATGAATAGGAATGGGTATTGCAGGAACCTTTATTTTTATGATCGTGATCGGTGCTGCCATTGGAGCGGTGACCAATCATTTAGCAATTCAAATGCTGTTTAGGCCGTATAAAGCGTACTATTTGTTTGGGAAACGAGTTCCTTTTACGCCCGGGCTGATCCCGAGACGGCGGGATGAGCTTGCAAAACAAATGGGACTGGTGGTGGTCAATCATCTCTTAACCCCTGAGGGCATTAAAAAGCGGCTCGTCTCTGAGGCCGCTAAAACGAAGGCTCTTCAAGTGGGGGAACAGCTGATTCAAAAGCTGTCACTTTCTGAGGTGACAGTCAAAGAGGCGCTTGAAAAAGCCGGGGTGAAGCGTCCTGATGAAGCGGCAGATGCATGGATTAGCAGTTGGACGGATGATAAGCTGCATGAGCTTTTCCGCCGATACGGGAATCAATCGTTAAAAGAGCTGGTGCCTTTAGAGGCGCAGGAAAAGCTTGAAGAAAAGATTCCGATGATTTCAGAATATATATTGTCACGGAGTGTCCGTTATTTTGAAAGTGATGAAGGGAAAATGCGTCTCGGCAATATGATTGATGACTTTTTAAAAGAGCGCGGCATGCTTGGGAGCATGGTGCAAATGTTTCTCGGCAATTCAAGCTTGGCGGATCGCGTGCTGCCGGAACTGCTAAAATTTTTGCGGAATGAGGAAACAAATAAATTGCTTTCTGATCTCTTAAAAAACGAATGGGGCAAGCTGAGGGAGTATACGTTTAATGAAGCAGACGAAAAATGGAATGCAAGGGCGCTTATTTTCAGTTTGAAACGAAGCGTGCTGCAAGCATTTTCGACTGCTCCTTTCTTCGACAATACGATTGGGACGCTTACCGTTCGTTATGAATCTGAGCTGACCCAGCACATGCTGCCGGCACTGTTAGACAAATTGCTTGAAGGGGTTTCGGCCAACCTTGAAAGTGTCTTTAAACGGTTGCGTCTTGAGGAAATCGTCAAGGAGCAGGTGGATCAGTTCCCGGTGGAGCGTCTTGAAGAAATGGTGCTGTCCATTTCAAAAAAAGAATTTAAAATGATTACCTATTTGGGAGGCCTTCTTGGCGGAATGATAGGCGCGGTTCAAGCACTGTTTGTCATCCTTTTTTAAGAAGAAATGGTCTTTGATTAATGAAAGGAGCTCCATAGTCTGTTATAGTGGAGTGGTATGTCAAACGGCAATGATGAAAGGAGCTATTTACAATGGCTGTTAATTTTTATGATGTAGCGTATGATCTGGAAAATGCATTACGCGGGAGCGAAGAGTTTACCCGTTTAAAAAACCTTTACGACGAAGTGAACGCAGATGAATCAGCGAAGCGCATGTTTGAAAACTTCCGTGATGTGCAGCTTAGACTCCAGCAAAAACAAATGGCAGGGGAAGAAATTACACAAGAAGAAGTGACACAGGCTCAAAAAACAGTTGCGCTTGTACAGCAGCACGAAAAAATTTCTCAGCTGATGGAAGCGGAGCAGCGCATGAGCATGCTGATCGGTGAATTGAACAAAATCATTATGAAGCCTTTAGAAGAGCTTTACGGCAGTGTTGAAGGCTAATCAGTAAATCCCTTCTTGGAAAAGAAGGGATTTTTTATTCATCAGCCAACTTGGAAATCCAATGAATCTTTTACCTCTCCATTGATGATCACTGATAATGTATGGATTCCTTTGTAATGCTTTCTGGTAGTCAAATCCTTGAAGGATTGGATTCTTGTGTATGACTTCGTTTCGTTTTTTCTTATATTTGTTTCTGTTATGTTAAATACTTTCTGATGACGCTGACCTCTTGCTTTTACAAAATCAATTGCGTACTCAATTCTTACTTTTTGATCCCTGTCTGAATGAATATAGAAAGAAAATTCAAGGTTTTCGCCAATAGCTATCCGACTGGGCCGGCATGTTAAATCATGTAGATGTATCGAATCAGCATTTCCATAACCAAAAAGCGCTAAGGCCTGTTTATCACCCTTTTTTAATAAGGTCCGATAGGCGTGTTTGATAATCCAATCTGTATGGGGATGTGTTCCATACCATTGATCCGCGACTTTTTCCAGCAAATGAGGATGCGTTTTTGATATATCATTTAGATTGTTGGCCACGCTTTTTCTTACATATAAGGACTCGTCCTGCATCAGCTTCTCAAGTATCGGCAATACGGGCGTAGGGTCCGATTTCAAAGCCGGTATCGATTTTCCCCATGGTAGGCGGGGCCTGCTTCCTTCGCTCGCAAGTCTTCTCACGTGTTCATTTTCATGCTCAGACCATGTACGCAATTGTGCAATCATTTTTTCTTGGTCTAACAGCAAAAAAGGCCTTACAGCGAATTCTGAGGTCGAATATTGTGTAAAGTATTCCAATGCCTTTATTGATTCTTCCCAATGCGCCAACCCGTACTGCTCCACATAATCAGGGAATAAAATTCCGCTGAGACCTTTAAAATGAGGAGCTGTCTCCCGTAAAATGGCCAGAGCTTCAACGTATTGTTTTGGCAAAGTTTCGTATAAGGAAACTGTAATGCGGCGCATCCGCTCTTTTAAAGTGAATTCAGGCCAGGTTTCGAGCTGCAACGTATCCTTGAATTGGTCTTTGTTAAAGTCAGGATAGGATGACCTTACATGATGGATCAAACGAGTTAACAGTTCTTCATTAAATATTTCTTTTAAATCAGCCATATCAACACCGCTTTTTTGTTTAGTATTTATATTGTATGGGAATGTATGTTCTAAATCAAGTGGTGAATCCCAATAATTAACAACGAGTCCTACCAGGGATATACAAAAGCTGATTACTTTTTTTAGTTAAAAAAACCCTTGTCATCGGTAAGGAAAACTGAGATAATAGCATTGAAAGCGCCTACACTTACCTATTTCAAATGGATACGGTCGCATATCATGCCGTTATATTGAGGGGATAAGCAACAGAGAGTAAGTGTTCGGAGCGCATCATTGGTCAAACAAGGGGTTCCTGATACATGATTTTTCGTAAATCGAAATAACGATATTAGGGAGAATGGCTGCTTCGATCGTATCCTATCAACAAGCCATACATAAAGTCTGCTGAGCCAGGCTTTTTTTGCTTTAAGAAAAGGTTGTTCTAAACACAGAGACAGGGTCATATCCTATACACAAGTACAGTCATCAAGGAGGGGGACATCTCTGTGTCAAAACAATTGCTTGCCTTAAATATAGATGGAGCGCTGCTTCGGTCGAACGGGAAGATTCATCAGGCAACGAAAGACGCCATTGAATATGTAAAGAAAAAAGGGATTTACGTCACACTCGTGACCAACCGCCACTTTCGTTCAGCACAGAAAATAGCGAAATCGCTAAAGCTTGATGCCAAGCTGATCACCCATAGCGGGGCATATATCGCTGAGAAAATAGACGCCCCGTTTTTTGAAAAAAGAATTTCTGATGATCATACCTTTAACATTGTTCAAGTATTGGAGAGCTACCAATGCAATATTCGGCTTCTTCACGAAAAGTATTCCATCGGAAACAAAAAGAAGGTCAATTCGAATTTATTGGGGAAAGCACTCATTCATCCGTCTGACCCGATCTTTTATCCAGTCCAGTTCGTGGAATCATTAAGCGATCTCCTCATGGATGAGCCAGTGAGTGCACCTGTCATCGAGGTGTACACGGAGCACGACATTCAGCATGACATTACAGAAACGATTACAAAAGCTTTCCCTGCGGTTGATGTGATTCGCGTGAACGATGAGAAGCTGAATATCGTTCCGAAAGGCGTCTCGAAGGAAGCGGGTCTGGCCCTCGTCGCTTCAGAACTGGGCCTGAATATGGAGGATGTCGTGGCCATTGGGCATCAGTATGACGATCTGCCGATGATCGAACTTGCCGGTCTTGGGGTAGCGATGGGGAATGCCGTGCCGGAATTGAAGAGAAAGGCAGACTGGGTCACAAGGTCCAATGACGAGCAAGGTGTCGCTTACATGATGAAGGAATATTTCCGAATGCAGCAGCGAAAAGGGTTTCTTGATAAGTTCCACATGAAACGTGTGTAAAAAAGCCGCTCGCGCCCTAATAGGTGCGGCGGCTTTTTTGCCGGATTGATTTTAGCGGTTTATTTCTGTACACTAAAGAAAGTTTTGAATCTGATAAATTAGGTGATGAAGTTGCAAATAAAAATAGAAGGCATACATGATGACCGCTTGCATCGGCCTCTTCAAAATATTGCAAATTTGTTTTATGAAGAGTGCGAGCTTGTGTATGGCGGAGACGAGCCCGCAGATGTTGTCATTTCTTTAGCGTTCTCACAAACGAATGAGCATGTGACGGTTTCGGGAGAAGTAAAGGGAACGGGCATAAAGGAGCAGCATACAAAATCCTTTTCTCCCGGCTTGAATGAAAAAGAAGCTTTTAAGCAAGTGAAAAACACAATGTCTTATGTGTATCTCAATCTTCTTCAGGCGCACACGGGCATCACGCAGAAGTGGGGAATCCTCACAGGAATCCGGCCTACAAAGCTGCTTCATAAAAAGCTGCAAAGCGGAATGCCCAAGGAGCAAGCGCATGCTGAATTGAAAAAAGACTATTTAATTCACGATGAAAAAATCAAGCTCATGCAGGAAATTGTTGACCGTCAGCTGGCGGCAGTTCCGGATTTGTACCGAGTAAAGGATGAAGTCAGCATTTATATCGGCATTCCGTTCTGCCCGACAAAATGTGCGTATTGCACATTCCCTGCGTACGCCATTCAAGGACAGGCGGGCAGAGTCGGCTCATTCTTATGGGGGCTGCATTACGAAATGCAGAAAATCGGTGAATGGCTGAAGGAGCATGATGTTAAGGTGACAACCATTTACTTTGGCGGCGGAACGCCGACAAGCATTACAGCGGAAGAAATGGATCTGCTGTATGAAGAAATGGTCCGCTCCTTCCCGAATGTGAAAAACATTCGCGAGATTACGGTGGAGGCCGGCCGCCCTGACACGATCACAGAAGAAAAACTTGCCGTTTTAAACAAATATGACATTGACCGGATCAGCATCAATCCGCAATCCTATGAAAACGAAACGCTAAAGGCGATCGGGAGGCACCATACGGTTGAAGAGACCATTGAGAAATATCATCTGTCACGCCAGCACGGCATGAATAATATCAACATGGACTTGATTATCGGTTTGCCTGGGGAAGGCGTGAAGGAGTTTAGGCACAGTCTTTCAGAAACGGAAAAGCTGATGCCGGAATCCCTGACCGTTCATACTCTTTCTTTTAAACGGGCGTCAGAAATGACGAGAAACAAGCATAAGTACAAAGTCGCCGGCAGGGAAGAGGTTTCTCAAATGATGGAAGACGCGGTAGCTTGGACGAAAGAGCATGGGTATGTGCCCTATTATTTATACCGCCAGAAAAACATTCTTGGAAACCTTGAAAACGTCGGATACTCTTTGCCTGGGCAAGAAAGCATCTACAACATTATGATTATGGAAGAGGTGCAGACGATTATCGGCATCGGCTGCGGAGCTGCCAGTAAATTTATTGATCGGGATACAGGGAAAATCACACATTTTGCGAATCCGAAAGATCCGAAATCGTATAATGAGCGCTTCGAACACTATACGGACGAAAAAATCAAATATTTAGAGCAGATGTTTGAGAAAACGACAAAGCAGCACTGATCACAGTGCTGCTTTTTTTATCCCTGTTTTTTTGCTTGCTGAACATCAGGCTTCCATTTAAATACCTTGTTCAGCAAGCGATAAATCCGTTTTGATTCCTTTGTTACGAGCGGTCCCAAAATGGCCAGAATGAGGACATATAATGCGGCAAACGGCTTTAATGTGGCTGACAGTCCGCCGGCTATCCCAAGATTGGCAACGATAATCGAAAATTCTCCCCGTGATACGATCGTAAGCCCGATATTGGATGAAGCCTTATGAGAAAGCCCTGCGCGTCGTCCTGCGACCATTCCGGCGACAAAGTTTCCCACAATGGTCAAAATCACTGCACCTAACGCAAGCCAAACCGCTTCACCGAGCGAAAACGGATCAATGCTGAGGCCGAAGCTGAAAAAGAACATCGCACCGAAGAAGTCGCGGAACGGAATGACAAGGTGCTCAATCCTATCGGAATGCTCTGTTTCTGAAAAGACCAAACCGAGCAGCAGCGCGCCGATGGCTTCCGCTACATGGATCGTCTCTGAAAACCCGGCGATAAAAAAGAGCGCTGCGAAAATAACAATAATAAACACTTCATTTGAGCGAATGTCCAACAGTTTATTCAGCAGCGGCGGGAGTTTTCTGGCTGCGATAAAAAACAGCAGCATATAACCGAAGGCGATCAAAATGGACAAGAGCGCACTCCCTGCGGATGTCGCATCACCTAGCACAAGGCCGGAAACAACCGACAGATATACGGCAAGGAAAATATCTTCAAACATAATGATGCCGAGAATCAGTTCGGTCTCGGGATTGGCGGTTCTTTTTAAATCAACGAGCACTTTTGCGACAATCGCACTTGACGAGATTGTGATGACGCCTGCGAGGACGAGGACTTCCAGAAAGGAAAACCCGGTGATAAACCCGTAAAGCAGCCCGAGGGTGAAGTTAATCAAGATATAAATCGTTCCGCCGACCGCAATTGATTTTCCTGATTTGATTAATTTCCCGACGGAGAATTCGATCCCGAGATAGAAGAGGAGGAACAGTACGCCCATTCGCCCGAAAAACTCAATGATTTCACTGCTTTCAATAAATGTAAGATCAATAATTCCCATTTTCGGCGCGTGCGGCCCAACCAGCATGCCCAGCACAATCAGAAATGGAATAATTGAAAATTTAATTTTGTTGGCGATCACACTGGCGATTGCCACAAGCACAAGTGCAGTTCCGACTTCAAATACAAGATGGTCCATAGGCGCTCACACGCCCTCTCCAGAAAGAAAATCGTGAATCAGTTTCTTCAGATGCTTTCTCTCACCTGAGAGGACAAGGGTGTCATTTTCTTCAATAATCGAATCGGCTCCGGGATTTAGGAGCTTTTCCTGATTGTGTTTGATGATGGCAATCACAGTGACATCGTAGTTCTGGCGGACATCAAGCTCTCCGAGTGTGCGCCCGATCGATTTGGCGCCTTTTTCGACCTTAAACCATTCAATAATAAGGTCGCTGAAGGCCATTTCGATGGACTCCAGAGCTTGCGGTTTATAGACCATGCCTCCAAGAATAGCTGCAATTTGCCTTGCCTCAGAATCATCCAATGAAATATTTGAAAGGAGCTCATCCGGGTCTCGGTCATTAAACCGGTAAATTTCCCTTCTTCCGTCATCATGAATGATTATCGTCATTTTTTCGCGGTTTCTCGTTTCGATTTCAAACTTTTTGCCGATGCCCGGCAGATCGTTTTCTTTAATATTCAATGAAGGTCCCTCCGAATGTCGTGTTGGCAAGATGGGGTGAGTTACAAATAAAACTTGAGCAAATTATATTCGGAGGTAATTAGACTGGTATTTGACAGGGGCGGCAAAAGCTTTTTCCAGCCTGTTTATCAGCGGTTCGTCAAGGGGCTTGACAGAGAGCTGCCTGATAGAGTGCGACAGCGGGCTGTACGCGTTGATCAGCTCAGCAGGGTGCACGCTGCCCGGCGACGGTGTTTTTGCCGATTGTGTTTCCTGCGGATATGAAGACATAGGCACATAGCTGTCAGAGCTTGCTTCAAGCTGGGAAGGCAGAACCACGTCCGAAGGGGGAAAGTACACCATAAATAAACTTAACAGAAAACTGATCAGCAATTTATCCATGTTTCTTTCCTCCTTTCCCATCAAGATATACCTTCTTTTTCACTATATAAAACTTTATGTGTTCATTCAAACAATATGCATTTTTCAGTATCTATTGACCTTGAAAAATATGAAGGTTTATTTGGGGATGACGGGGAATGTATAGGAGAAAGAAAAAAGAAAGCGTATACATGGAGGTGCTTCATATGGAGTTTATTCAATATGAATGTGATGGGGCTGTTGCGGAGATTATCCTGAATCGCCCTGATGCCCATCACGCCCTGAATGAACAGATGCTGGCTGAATTGAAGGAGGCAGTCGAAATGGCGGCTGCAAGCGAGGCGCTCATTGTTCTCCTGAGAGGAAGCGGGAAAGGCTTTTCCGCCGGCGGTGATATCAGGATGATGACGTCAGAGCATGAACCTGATCAATTTAAACGATTGATGGATACGATTGAGGCTGTCACCCTGAAGTTATACCAGATGAAGAAAGTGACAATTGCAGCCATTCACGGTGCTGCTGCGGGGCTGGGCCTGAGTTTGGCGCTTTGTGCGGACATTGTGCTCGCTGAAAAAAACGCCGTTCTCGCGATGAATTTTATTGGCATTGGGCTTGTTCCGGACGGCGGCGGACATTATTTGCTGAAGAAAAGAATCGGCGAAGCAAAAGCGAAAAAGCTGATTTGGAGCGGGAAAAAACTATCTGCCTCTGAAGCTGCCGATATGGGGCTTCTAGATGGAACATTTACCGGAGATCCTGCCGAAGGTGCAAGACCCATTATCGAAACCCTGTTGGCTTCACCTCTTTTGGCGATGATCGAAACGAAAGCCATCTTTCAAAGCCTCCATCTTGAAGAACTGAAAAAGGTGCTTTCTCTTGAGCGCAATGCCCAAGAGAAAATGAGAATGACCAAGGATCACCAAGAAGGAATCCGTGCCTTTTTAGAGAAACGGGAGCCGAAGTTTCAAGCGTAAAAGATCAGCCGGAAAGCTGATCATCTGTGAAACAAAATCAGCTTTCCGGCTGCATTGACTAAACGATGAGTATGACTGTGAAGCTCTTTTTCTTTTAAGATAACTTCACCATGCGTTTTAGCCGCTTCTTCATTTTCCGCCTCGAATCGCTCGTTTACCAGTGTGTTCCCCGAAGGATCAAAAACGGTTAGAAAATAATCAGCCATCAGGTTTCTCCTCCAATTTTCATGATTTATCAGTCTTTCTTCATTTATATTCTAACCAGGAAATGAAAATCCTCTATTATGTTTCATCCAAAATTAGTATATAATGGGTCAAGGAAGGAGGAGATTCGGTGCTTACAATTGATCACGTAACGAAGACATTCGGAGATTACAAAGCTGTTGACGGATTGGACTTAGATATTCCGGAACAGCAAATGTTCGGTCTGTTAGGCGCAAACGGAGCGGGAAAAACGACGACGTTTCGCATGATCCTAGGATTATTAAGCATTACGGAGGGCTCAATCAGCTGGAAGGGCCGTCCTGTGAATTATCATATCAGCAACAAAATCGGTTATTTGCCGGAAGAGCGGGGTCTTTATCCGAAAATGAAGGTAAAGGATCAGCTTGTCTATCTCGCCAGATTAAAAGGGATGGAGAAGCGGGAGGCTGTAAAAGAGCTTGGGACATGGCTTGAACGCTTCAATATTACAGATTACGAGAATAAGAAGGTGGAAGAGCTTTCAAAGGGGAATCAGCAGAAAATCCAATTCATTTCGGCAGTTTTGCATAAGCCGGAGCTGCTGATTCTTGATGAACCTTTCAGCGGTCTGGACCCTGTCAATGTTGAGCTGTTAAAAGAGGCTGTGATCTCGCTGAAAAACAGCGGCGTTTCTATTTTATTTTCAAGCCATCGGATGGAACATGTGGAGGAGCTCTGTGAGAACCTTTGCATCTTGCAGAAAGGAAGACCGGTCGTGCAAGGTAAGCTGAAGGAGATAAAGCGCTCCTTCGGTAAAAAGAATGTTACCATTCACTCCGATGACGATCTGCGCTTTTTGCAGTCTCATGAGGGTATTCTTCAATGGAAGGAAACGGCCGACGGCGTCAAGCTGCAGATCGCCAATGAAGACATCTCTCAAGAGATTTTTGCGATGCTTCAGGGAAAAGGGTTTATCAGAAAGTTTGAGCTTGAAGAGCCGTCACTGCATGATATTTTTATAGAAAAGGTGGGGGCCGTCTATGAATAAATTTTGGATCATGCTCTCTCATACATACAAAAATAAGATTATGGCAAAATCCTTTATTATTTCGACTGTCATCACGGTGCTGCTTGTTTTAGCTGTAACGAATCTGGAGTCGATCATTTCTTTGTTTCAAGGTGACGATGCGAAAGAGAAAATCGCTGTTATTGATGAAACAAACGAATTATATCCGATTTTTTCAAAGCAGCTGAAAGCGGTCGATACAGACGGCGATCTTGAGGTGAAGCTGTCGAAGCAATCGGAGGATGAGGTGACAAAGCAAGTCAAAGATGAAGCGTTCGATGGCATGCTCATCATCAAACGAGATGAAAAAGGGACCATTTCAGGAACATATAAAGCGTTAACGATTTCTGATGAAAGCACGTATCAAACGCTGCAGCAGGCGCTGACGCAAACCAAAACGGCTGTCGGAACGGCGGAGCTCGGCGTGTCGCAGGAAACGATCAGCAGCCTTTATGCGCCCGTTACTGTTGGGCAGCAGGCGCTGAAAGAAGGAGCGAAGTCTGAGGAAGAGCTTGGCCAGACGGTAGGGCTTGTTTACATTATGCTGTTTGTCATTTATTTTTCAGTGATTATGTATGCCAGCATGATTGCGATGGAGGTCGCAACTGAAAAATCTTCGCGGGTCATGGAAATCCTGATCTCAAGTATGCCGCCGATCCAGCAAATGTTTGCAAAGCTGCTTGGTATCGGGCTTGTCGGGATCACACAGCTTGCTATTATTATAGGAGCCGGCTCTCTGTCGCTTAAGCTGAACCAAAAGAGCGAAACGGCTTCATCTGTCGGCGGATTCCTTAATTTGACCGACGTATCTGCAACCACTGTCATCTATGCTGTCATTTTCTTTTTGCTCGGATACTTTTTGTACGCGACACTTGCCGCGTTTCTCGGCAGCGTTGTCAGCAGAATAGAGGACGTGCAGCAAACGATCACGCCGATGACGCTTTTGGTTGTCGCGGGTTTTATGATCGCGATGTTCGGATTGAATGCGCCTGACGCAGGATTTATTACGGTAACTTCGTTTATTCCGTTCTTTACGCCAATGATTATGTTCTTGCGCGTCGGCATGCTTGATATTCCATTCTGGCAGGCGGCAGCCGGAATCGGAATCACACTGCTCACCATTGTCATCCTGGCTGTTATCGGCGCCAGAATTTATAAAGGCGGTGTATTGATTTACAGCAATTCAAGCGCGTTCAAAGCGATCAAACAAGCGCTTCGTTTAGCGAAAAACTGATTGGAAAACAGCCTGGGGATTCTCAGGCTGTTTCTTTATTGACAGAACGTGCATTCGCAAGAATTCGGTGCTAAAATAAGGGTACTTCATCCTGGAAAGGAGCAGAATGTTGACTGATCTAACCTTTATTCATGCGGCAGATCTTCATCTTGACAGCCCGTTTTACGGGATATCGCATCTGCCGGAGCCGATTTTTGCCCGGATTAAAGAAAGCACGTTTGCAAGCGTGAGACATATAATAAACGCCGCAATGAGAGAACACGTTGATTTCATTTTGCTGGCGGGGGATCTGTTTGACGAAGCCAACCGAAGCTTAAAGGCCCAGCTCTTTTTGAAAAAGCAGTTTGAAAGACTCAGAGAGTGCGGAATTTCGGTGTACGTCATTTTTGGGAATCACGATCATCTTGGCGGGGAATGGACGCCGATTGAATGGCCTGAGAATGTCCATATTTTTTCGTCCGCTGTTCCAGAAGAAAAATCGTTTTTTAAAGAAGGCAGGCGCATAGCGAGCATTTATGGCTTCAGCTATCAGGCCAGAGCCGTGACGGAAAACCAAGCCGCCCGCTATCGGAGATCAACTGACGCACCGTTTCATATTGGTATGCTCCACGGCACGCTGTCTGGATCTGAAGGACACGATCCGTATTGCCCGTTTACACATGATGACCTCGTGAAAAGCGGGATGGATTATTGGGCGCTTGGCCATATACATAAACGCCAGGTTCTATCTGCCGAGCACCCGGCAGTCATTTACCCGGGAAACACGCAAGCACGCCATATGAAGGAGACGGGAGAAAAAGGCTATTATCTCGTTCATGTGACAAACGGAGAAATATCTTATGAATTTCAGAGAGCTCATGATGTCCTGTGGGAAAAAGCAGCGGTAGATGTGACGGAGGCAAAGAATATGACCGTTCTCTTCCAAATGGTGGAGGACACGTTTTCGAAGCTGCGAAAAAAGAGGAGCCCTGTTTGTGTAAGGATTGTTTTACAAGGAACTGCGCCAGAATGGCTGCTGAAGGCGCCAAAAGGCACCTTGGAAGAGTTTCTTGAAACGCTTCAGGAGCAAGAAGCGGAGGAGGAACTGTTCGTTTGGCCTCTTGCATTGGATGATGAGACAGAAAACGAAGCTAACGTAACAAATCTTGATCCTTTTTTTGGCGGTTTATTTGAAGACATAGATCGCAGCGATCTGTCAGACGTGCTGGAAGGGCTTGAGCGGCATCCAGTGTATAGAAGGCACGCAGACCGGTTTAGCCAAGAGGAAGTAAAGGAAATAAAAGAACAGGCACAAATTTTATTGAAAAAGCAGCTTAAGGTGCTTGAACCATGAGGCGGTGACAGCTTTGCGAATTATATCTTTACACATCTACCAATATGGAAAATTTTCTAATCGAACCTTTCATTTTTCCGCCTCTCCTGTCCAAGTTATCTACGGATTAAATGAGGCAGGAAAAACGACGATGATGTCATTTATTGAAAGCATGCTGTTCGGTTTTCCGAAAACGAAAAAATATGAACCGAAATCAGGCGGTGTCTACGGTGGTATTCTTGAAGCTGAACATCCTGAGTATGGGGTGCTGAAGATCGAACGGACGAAAGGGACTGCCGAAAAGTTAAGAGTGTATACAGAAAAGGGCGAAGTAAAGGATGGAGATGTTTTAAAACGACTGTTCCAGGGCACAGACAGGTCGTTGTACAAAGCCATTTATTCGTTTGATGTATTCGGCTTGCAGGAAATTCATGCTTTTAACCGGGACAAGATAGGGGAATTTTTGCTATTCTCCAGTTTGTTTGGAGCTGAAGCCGTATCAAAGCTTGATTCAAGGCTGACGAAGGAAAGCGAAAGGCTCTATAAACCAAACGGACGAAACCCTCAATTGAATCAGGAGCTGGAAACGCTTAAGCAGCTGGCAGTGAAGCTAAAACAGGCTGAAGCAGAGGAAGCGGGCTATCATCAGCTTCTTGAGGAAAAACGAACGTTTGAAGCCCGCCTTGCAGCCGCGGAAACCGAATTGAAAGAGACGGCGAAGCATATCCGAATGATAGAGGGAGCGATTGAGCGAAAGCCGCTGTTGAATGAAAAAGCGACACTCGAACAGGTGATTGCGGAATTTCCGGAACATGCAGGACAATTTCCGGCTGACGCACTGCACCAGCTGGAAAAATATGAATCCCACCTTCACCCGAAATCCGCACAGCTTGAGGCGCTTCGGGTGAAGATGGCAGAGCTGGACAAACAGAGGCAAAAGCTTACCCCAGATAAAGAACTATTGGCGAAAGAAACGCTGATACAAGAGCTTTCGGCATCATTTCATGTGTACCAATCATGGGGAGAACAGCTGGCAGCCATTCAGGCACAGCTGCGCCAGTCGTCTGCACAGACAGCGGCAGGTCTCGAACAGCTCAATAAAACAGATGAAAATGAGCTCCTGAATATGAACACGTCATATGATTATGAATGGCAGCTTCAGCAAGCGGTGCAGCAATATGTACAGGCAAGAGACAGAAAACGGCAGCTTGACGAGACGTTTGAACTTGCCCGGCAAGAGCTGGAAGACGCAGAAAAAGCCGTTCATGCCGCTTCGTCAGCCATTCTTGAAGACAGCCAAAGAAAAGATAAAGAAGCGGCACTTAGCGCATATGATGAAACACAAGGGCAGCACCAAAAGCAAGCACAGCTGAGAGAGCAGCTAACGTTTTTTGAAAGACAGCAGGCTAAACAGAGAAAGACTGTCATTGCAGCTGGTATGTTCTTCATCGTTCTCTTTTTTCTGCTGCAGCAGGTGATTCCCGCCATCAGTATCGGCGCTGCACTTATTGTGTATTGGCTTTTATCAGGAAAAAAAACGTCTTCTCGAAACAGCCGGGAGACAAGACAGCCAATGACGGATATTTCACCAGCAGAAGCTGAAAAGCTGAGAGAAGCGTTATGGGAGGACGACCGCAATAAACAGCATCTTCTCACGCAGCGAGCAGCGCTTCAGCAAAAAGAGGCGGCGTATGAAAGGGTCATCCAGCAGTTTGAACAGTGGGAAGCCGATATGGCCCCGTCCTTAACACAGGTCGAGCGTTTTATGAATGAGCTCAGATTTAACGAAGATCCATCGTTTTTGCTTGATGCATACAGTTTAATGAAGGATGTCAAAAAAGAAGTGAGGAAAAAGCATGAGCTGACTATTGAAGCAGGCAGGCTGAAAAAGCACCGGAGAACATTCGAAGAACGCATCAGCATGCTGCATCCTCATAGTCAGGACATCTCCATCTCGGACGCCCTTCACACATTGCGGAAAAACATTGAGCGTGAAAAAGAAATTGAGAAGCAAAAAAAGGAAATTGAAACAGATATTCATTATACAAAGGAACAGATGCTTGAGCTTGAGCAAGAAATACAGTATTTTCACGTACAGATCGAACAGTTATTTGCCGCGGCTGCTGCAAAAGACAGGGATGCGTTTTTTGCCACAGCCGACATCAGCAGGCAATTGAAGGATACGGAGAACAAGCTTCATCACGTAAACGCACAGCTTCAAGGCGGGCACCCAGAGGAGCTTGAACTGGCGGATTCCAATACGCTTTCTGAATTGAAAAACAAGCAAGTCACCGAGAATGAAAGAAAAGAGCGGCTGACTGAGGAGATCGAGCAGCTCCGCAGCCAAATCGCACTGCTCTTAGTCAAACAGGAACAATTAGAGGCATCGGGATTGGTGTCAGATCTCAAGCTTCAAACCGAAATGCAAAAAGAACGTGTGAAAGAAACGGCTAAAAAATGGGCCTCCATACAAATGGTCAAACAGGTGATCAAAAACAAATTGGAGCGGCATAAAAAGGTTGAGCTTCCGCGCCTTCTGGAGACAGCAGGAGAATTCTTCCGCCCCCTGACTGACGGAAGCTACCAAACCATTTATTTTTCCGAAACGGATGATTCGATCATGGTTATGCATCGCGATGGAACTGTCTATCATGCGGAAGAGCTGTCACAAGGGACGTGTGAACAGCTGTATACAGCGATCCGATTTGCTCTGGCTGTTACGCGCCAGGATGGGTCAAAGCTTCCGTTTCAGCTTGACGACAGCTTTGTTCATTTTGATCAGGAAAGGCTGAAACGTGTATTACATGTTCTGTATGATTTAACCGAAGGCGGAAGGCAGATTTTGTATTTTACATGCCATGACCATGTGAAGGATGCATTTCATAGCAGCCAAACTATCCATTTGGTGTCATAAAAGAGGTTCTATAGCTGAAAATCGGTATGTGATATACTGGTATTATGTAAGATACGGAGGGAGCTTTAATAGAATGGCTAAAGGGATTATGCTACATGAGGTTGGCGAACAGGTGGACCAGTATCTATTGATTAAATCCTCGACGAAAGGGATTGCAAGCAATGGAAAACCGTTTTTGACGCTGATGCTGCAAGACCAGTCAGGCGATATTGAAGCAAAGCTGTGGGATGCCAAGCAAAGTGATGAAGTGACCTATGCGCCGCAGACGATTGTCAAGGTTGTCGGCGATGTTCACCATTATCGCGGACGCACCCAGCTGAAGCTAAGAAATATCAGACCAGTAAGCGAAAATGAAAACGTCAATATTGATGATTTTTTAGAAACTGCACCGATTCCGAAAAATGAAATGATGGATACCATCACTCAATATATATTTGAAATGAAAAATCCGAATATCCAGCGAATCACAAGGTTTTTAGTGAAAAAACATGAAGCTGAATTTATGGATTATCCGGCGGCTACGAAAAACCACCACGAGTTTGTCTCAGGTTTGGCGTATCATGTTGTCTCTATGCTGAACCTGGCAAAAGCAATAGCAGATTTATATCCGTCTCTTGATCGTGATCTGCTTTATGCCGGTGTTATTCTGCATGATCTTGGAAAAGTGAAGGAGCTGTCCGGCCCTGTTTCCACTTCATACACGGTTGAAGGCAATTTGCTCGGCCATATTTCGATTATGGTGACAGAGCTTTCAAAAGCGGCTGAGGAGCTTCAAATCGATTCTGAAGAGGTGTTAATTCTTCAGCACTTGATTTTGAGTCACCATGGCAAAGCGGAATGGGGCAGCCCGAAACCGCCGATGGTGAAAGAAGCGGAAATTCTTCACTATATAGACAACCTGGATGCAAAAATGAATATGATGGACAGAGCGCTTGAGCGCGTGAAGCCGGGCGAGTACACTGAACGTGTATTTGCGCTGGAAAACCGTTCCTTTTATAAACCGACATTTCATAAATAACTTAAAAAGGACTGATGCTGACATATTCAGCTCAGTCCTTTTTGATGCGTCTTTCCCGCTCATAACTCGTCTCATTCCCGCATATGGTTAAGAATAAAGAATTTATGCAAAAGGGGGAGGAGCCCGTGTTATTTTTTCCATGGTGGGTGTATCTTTGTATTGTAGGCATCATTTTCAGCGCATATAAACTTGTGGCGGCAGCCAAAGAGGAAGAAAAAGTAGACCAGGCTTTTATTGAAAAAGAAGGGCAGATTTATATGGAGAGGATGGAAAAGGAGCGAGAACGCCGCAGTTCTCAGCAGCATGAAGAAGAAAATCAAAACCATTCCATCGCATAAAAAAAGCTGTGCGGCTCAATGAGCCTGCACAGCTTTTTTTATTACTTAGAACTGCTTGAAGATGAAGAAGTGCTGTTGCTTGTTGAAGATGTATTAAATGTATCTTTCAGATCTTTATCTTTTACTTCGATGTCAGCCTTCTTCATGACTTTTTGAACAGCTTCCTGAACGGCATTGCTGTCATTTAGTTTTTGTTCAAGCACTTCAGATTTCAGTTCTTTTTTCATATCATCGTATTTGCCGCGTTCTTCGGTCTTTTTAATGATATGGTAGCCGTATTGCGTTTTGACAGGATCACTGACTTCACCTGTTTTTAATTTGAATGCAGCTTTGCTGAATGTTTCGTCCATTTGGCCTTCTTTTGCGAACCAGCCAAGATCTCCACCTTTTGAAGCAGAGCTGTCTGTTGAGTATTCTTTCGCAAGATCTTCAAACTTCTCGCCTTTTTTCAGCTTTTTCTCTACTTCTTCAGCTGTCTTTTTATCAGCGACAAGGATGTGGCTTGCACGGATTTTGCCTTTTAAGCCTTCCCAGTACTCTTTGATATCGGCGTCTGTTACTTTGATGTTATCTTTAGCCGCTTTTTGTGTCAGCAATTCATATTTTACTTGTTCTTTCAGGTAATCCTTGCCATATTGCTTTTCGAGGGCAGTATATTGATCCCCAAGCTGCGTTTTGTATTCTTTCAGCTTGTTGTCAATTTCTTTATCCGAAACTTTATACTTCTTGTCCAACACTTTTTCTTGCACCAGCTGTGTCAGGACGCTTGCGCCAGCAGTTTTCTTCATGTTTGTGTAAAGCTCGCCTTTAGTTACATCGCCTGCGTCTGTTTTTGCGATGACTTCTTTGTCGCCGCTGCTGCAAGCACTGAGAGCGAGGATGCTTGTAGCAGTGATAGCTGCTATTGCGATTTTTTTCATGGTTTTCAAACACTCCTAATCATTCCAAATTAAATTACCTATGCGTATCATAACATATTGTGGCTTTCTGTAAAAAGATTTTAAATAAAGGGCATTCGTCTAGTCAAACTTTTGCTGATGGCATACTTATATATTGATCAAGAAAAGGAGGTATGTAACATGAGCGGAGGATACTCTAACGGATTCGCGTTGCTCGTAGTACTGTTCATTTTGCTTATCATCGTAGGTGCAGCTTACATCTACTAAGCAGCCCGGGGATCGCTTGCAACATAAGCGATCCTTTATTTTCACTAGCGCCTAATCGTTTCAAACATGAATTGCATAACATGTAATTGGTAAATAAAGCTTTTTACAGGAGGTGCTTTTTAAGATGGGTGAAGTTTTTGCAGGCGGATTCGCTTTATTGGTTGTGTTATTTATTTTATTGATTATCATCGGCGCTTCTTGGCTGTACTAATCAACATAAAAAAGCATAGCTGCTCAATCGCAGCTATGCTTTCTTTCGTTTTTACACTGTAAAGGAGATCTCCACAAACGAAGAGATCAGTAAAATTAATATAGATACATTAATAAATCGGAATACCTTATCTTGCCGCTCTTCAGGAATCTCTCTGACAAGGCATAATGTATTGGTGAGCCTGTTTATGAAATATAAAATAAACACGGCAGCCACGATAAAATAGAATAAAATGATGGGAGATTCCCCCTCTCTCTGAACTGTCCCATATTACATTACCAAATATTTATTAAAAAAGATAGAATGTAAATTGAAAAATCGCTGCCAGCACCAGGCGGTGGCTACTTTTCAACAAGAATATCCAAGCCGTCTGCTTCCTGATCAATAAAAGCGGTTTTCGGCGCTTTTATCAGCTTGAGAGCCAGCAGGAAGTCAGGCAGACAGTAGCCGGCGTGAATGCCCGAGATCATGCAGAAATAATGAGCGTGATTCGGAAACGCCAGTGCGGCGTAAAACAATACCGGTGTAATCAGCAAGAACGGGCTTACCAGTGAAATCAGCATTGTTGTTTTTGGTATTCGTTTCCATGTGCGCATGCGCAATATGTAAAACTTTTTTTCTATTTTTCTTTTTTTGCAGATGATTGGCAGGACATGGATGACTTTATGTACAAATAAAATAACGACGAGCAAACCGCCGAATAAAGGTACATATTCATCGCTTAAGCTTGTGCCAGGCCGCAGCAGCTCAAAAGCTAAAAAGGTAGAGATAAAAACCAAAATCATAAAACATACAGCAGTTAATATTATGCGAACGGCGCCATAATCCTTCATGAGATTTATGGTCTTCCAGCAATTCATCAAAGTCATCCTTCCATACATCTTGAGTAGAATCTCAAAATAATTTACTCCTCCCAAGAGAAAAAATCAATGCTTTTTTAAGAAAAAATATCATCCCGCAGGTATTTTTTTGAAACAAGCAAACAAACTGCGAAATATGGGGTTAGAACTTTCTTCTCAGTGAATTATCAGCTAAAATAAGATTAAAGATAGAAAGAAGTGGTGTGGATGGATTCGATGGATCATCGCATTGAGCGATTAGAATATTACATACAATTATTAGTGAAAACAGTAGATATGGACAGGTACCCCTTCTATGCGCTTCTCATTGATAAAGGGCTGAGCAAGGAAGAAGGGGAAGAGGTTATGGGGATATGCGATGAATTGTCGGAAGAGCTGGCAACACAAAAAGCGCAAGGATTTGTAACCTTTGATAAGCTCCTTGCGCTTTTTGCCGGACAGCTGAATGAAAAGTTAGATGTTCATGAAACGATTTTTGCCCTGTACGAGCAGGGGCTTTACCAAGAGCTGATGGAAGTCTTTATCGACATCATGAAGCATTTTGATTAACTGTTTACAGGTTCGAGCTCTTCTGCCGGTTCATCCGCCGTACTGTCCTTTGCTTTTTTCTTCAGTTTTCCGTTTACGCTTTCAAAGTCATTGTCAATATTGGTGAGTGACGTTTCGAAAATTTCCATAAAATCATCGCCGTAGATATGGCGTATCATACACATCATTTCTGCCACTTCAGGGAATTTTCCGAATAAATGGTACAGAGGCTGTGACCCTTTAAAAACAGCGTTTCGTGTCGGATCAAATTCCTCAAGCAAGCTCCAGAATACCTCGGTGCCTTCCTCAGTCAATTGGACGTATGTGTTCCGTTTATCGTTCAGCCGTTTGGAGAATCTTAAATATCCCCGTTCTTCCAGCTTTTTTGAAAAGTTGAATGCGGTTGATACGTGCATGACCCCGAATTTCGCGATTTCAGAAATGGAAGCTCCATTCAATTGATACGCAATCCATAAAATATGATGCTCATTAATATTCAGGTCATACGGTTTGAGCCATTGCTGCCAATCCTTCTCGATCGATTTCCAAAGAGCCTTGCTAAGCTGAGCCATTTTCTGGGTGAAGACCAGAGCTTCTTTCACATCATAGGGCGGTTCCACTCGATTCATTACGTCACCTGCTTCTCTTTTTCTTTTTCTCTATTATGCCAATAAAATAAAGATTAATAAAGATGAAAATGTAAGAATTTTTTAATAAATTCACAAACCATTGCGGCGGAAGGGTTTATCGGCCTAAAAAAATACGGGTCCAATTTCGGCCCGCATTTTTTTCTTTTGAATAGGATATTAGTTTTGTAAGGTTTTCTCCAGCTGTCTGATTTTCTCTTCAATATCAGCAATTTCTTTTTGCAGATCCTGCTGGTGAGGCTTGATCTCTTCCTGCCATTTTTTAATTGACGTTTGGAGCTCGCCGCCTACGTCTTTAATCACATCTGTGCTTTCTTTTGCCGCCTTGATCAGCTGGTTTTTTAACGCAAGCCCGTCTGATTTTAAGCGTTTGATCGTTTCTTCTAAAGAATCATAATTGGTCTTCATTTTTTCACGCAGCTGCTTTCCTGAGGAAGGTGCAGTAAGAAGAACCGCTGCTCCTCCGATGATGCCGCCTACGAATAGTCCTGTTAATAGAGAACGTCCGCTCGCCATTACAATCACCCCGTCTTTTTCTTCAAAATAGGATTCATTCAGCATTTTTCATTTTTGTTGAAAGCCTGAACTTCTATACATAGCTTGCTTTATTTTAGCATATTTTTTAAGTGAAAAGGAGGGAGAAGGTTGTCTGTCTTTTTGATTGTGTTATCCTGCATCACCCTTGCCTTCGCTACAGGCGCTGTTTACTATATCAGACTTCTCAGCCAGGCTGCTTCTTATCCGCCCAAGAAGGTGATCCGGCAAAAAGCGCTTGTTTGTTCAACCGGAACCGCCTTTACACTATGTCTTATCTTTTTCACAAAACTCCTCGCTTAAAACATGCTGACATGCTGCGGGCGCTCTGTTTTAAAAAAACCTCTCCCGGAAGCGGAAGAGGTTTTGTGTGACAATTATTTAGCAGCTTCCATAAAGCTCGAACGTCTTAAAATGGTTTGCACAATCGGATAAATAATGATCATTGAGATTGTATTCAGCACCGCGGCCGGCAGAACAACAGCTGCGAACAATGCGGCGAAACCGCCAGGCAAACCGACGATCAATAAAGCTGAAGATAGAAACACAATTCCCGATAAGATGGTCCCGATTACTGTCAGCACAGCGGCTGCGCCTGTTTTCCGGCTCTTTCTGAACAAGAGAAACAGGGAGAAGAACAGAAACGCTGATACGGGTTTGTCGATGATGTTAGGGATCTGTCCGGCTGGAAATGCGGTTGTAAGCGCGGAAATGATTCCGGTCACAATCCCGATGACGAGTACGTTTTGCACCCGCGGGAACAGCAGAATGCCCATGAACATCATGATCAGCATCATATCTGGTTTCATGCCGCCTAAAAAGGGCGGAATAATGGAATGAAGCGCTGCGCCGATTGCGGCAAACAGAGCCATAATGACTAACTCTTTTGTTTTCATATCTATGCTCTCCTCTGCTAAGCTTTTGCCCTCCAATAATATGCTCATCATTTATTGCGAAGGCTTTATAAGAATGTGTTATGCAAACAGTATACCAAACGAACGGTTTGCATAGCCAGACTTTTTACTCATTTTCCTGCTGGAATTTCTTCATGAACGCCGCTAGTTTTTCACAGTCTTCGAGAGACACCGCGTTATAAATAGAAGCGCGGCAGCCTCCCACTGAACGGTGTCCGCCAAGGCCGACCATCTTCGCATCTTTTGCTTTTTGAACGAATGTTTTCGTTAATTCGTCATCCCGAAGCGTGAAGGTCACATTCATGCGTGAGCGGCTGTCCTTTCTGGCATGTCCTTTATAGAATCCGTTGCTTTCATCAATACAGCTGTAGAGAACCTGCGCTTTTTGTTCATTGCGCTGTTCAGCGGCTTCCACACCGCCGTTTTCCTTCAGCCACTCCAGAACAAGGCTCAGCATATAAATCGCAAATGTCGGCGGAGTGTTGTAGAGTGAATCCGCTTTGACATGAGTGGAATATTTCAAGATTTTTGGGACGTTCGCATTTTCATTTTGCAGCCAGCTTTTTTTCATGATAACTACAGTCACGCCGGAAGGGCCGAGGTTCTTTTGGGCGCCTCCGTAGATCACGTCAAATTTGGACACATCGATTTTTCTGCTCAAAATGTCGCTGGACATGTCGGCGACGAGCGGAATTGGGGAATTCGGGAACTCCTGCCACTGAGTGCCGAAAATCGTATTGTTGGATGTGATGTGTAAATATGCGCCGTCTTTTACATCCGTAAGGTCAATCTCCGGAATATAGCTGTAATTGTCTGTTTCACTTGTAGCGGAGATAGACGTGTTCCCGAACAGTTTCGTCTCTGCCAGTGCTTTTTCAGACCAAGCGCCTGTCATGACAAAATGCGCGGTTTTTTCAGGTGTTAAAAAGTTCATCGGAAGCATTGAGAATTGAAGGCTCGCCCCGCCTTGAAGAAACAAAATATCGTAATCTTCCGGAATGCCCATGAGTTCGATTAAGAGGTTTTTCGCTTTTTGGTGCACCGCTTCATACTCTTTGCTGCGGTGGGAAAGCTCCATAACAGACATGCCGGATTCGTTAAAATCAATAAATTCTTTCTGTGCTTTTTGCAGAACTTCCAATGGCAGCGCTGCAGGACCTGCGTTAAAATTCGTTGTACGTTCCATCATGATCTCTCCCTGTTTTCCACGTTAATGTATAAAATAATACAATTATCCTATCACAAAAATTCAGTTTTTTGATAAAAAATTAGAATTATCAAAAGAAATTGACGGATGTTTGCGAAATGTTCACAAATAAAATAACCTCATCTTATGATGAGGCCAGGCGTTTTGCGATAGAGGAAGAGATATTCTGCAGATCCTCCGGTTTATAATCATCAGCATGCGTTTTCCAAACCGCTCCGAATCCATCTCCTTTTCCATAGCGGGGGATAATATGCATATGGTAGTGGAACACAGATTGTCCAGCTTTTTCTCCGTTATTGTTCAGCGTATTTAAGCCGATCGGTTCAAATTCATCCCGGATAGCGCGGGCGATTTTCGGAACAGCATGGAAATATTGTTTTGCTAATTCATCTGTAAATTCATACACATTCTCAATATGTGTTTTCGGAATGACAAGCGTATGGCCTTTTGTCACTTGGCTGATATCAAGAAAGGCAAGTACATGTTCATCTTCATACACCTTCGCGGATGGAATGTCGCCGGCGATAATTTTACAAAAGATACAATTCTCTGCACAATGCATGAGGGTTCCTCCTTATGAAATTGTTTAATATGTATACACTCATCGTACCACAGAAATGCAGAAAATAGAAAACAGGATGAACGGCGAGCGTTCACCCTGAATGCAGAGGAAGAGCTTATATGAAGAAAATGTGTTATGCCTTTGGTAAGCACCTCATTTGTCAATAAAATGAAGACTTGTTTAATGCCTAACGATTCCTGCGATAAACACCTCATTTGACAATTTGCTTCATACATGAAGAATTCATCAATTCAGTGAAGAGAAATGGTTTGAGCATTGGACATGTTTATTTTCTATCCAACTGTTTCTAAGACGTCTTTGACAAACACCTCATTTTTCAGTTGATATGCTTTTCCTCTACGACTATTATGATGTCCAGAACCCTGTCTCTTTATGACAGCAAATTCATCATTTGTTAAAAGGGAATTGTTTCAAATCAAGCCTTGTTTTTGGTACTATGAAGAAAAACACTATAAGGGGAGAAACTATGTCTCTGCTATCGGTAAATGACTTAACCGGCGGATATACAAGAAATCCGGTTTTGAAAAACGTATCATTCACCCTTGAACCGAATCAAATAGTCGGCTTAATCGGGCTGAATGGTGCTGGCAAAAGTACAACAATCAGACACATCATCGGGCTGATGGACCCGCATAAAGGTTCAATCGAATTAAACGGTAAAACCTTTGCTGAGGATCCGGAAGGCTACCGTTCACAATTCACCTATATACCAGAAACACCTGTTTTATATGAAGAACTGACTTTGATGGAGCATCTTGAATTGACAGCCATGGCATATGGCCTGTCAAAAGAAACGATGGAGAAAAGGCTGCCTCCGCTTTTAAAGGAATTCCGAATGGAAAAGAGATTGAAGTGGTTCCCGGCCCATTTTTCCAAAGGAATGAAGCAGAAGGTTATGATTATGTGTGCATTTTTGGCAGAGCCTGCGCTCTACATTATTGATGAGCCTTTTCTGGGGCTTGATCCGCTTGCCATTAACGCGCTGCTTGAGCGGATGAATGAAGCGAAAAAAGGCGGGGCGAGCGTGCTGATGTCAACGCACATTTTGGCAACGGCAGAACGCTATTGTGATTCGTTTATTATTTTACATAACGGCGAGGTGCGGGCGCGCGGCACGCTGTCAGAGCTCAGAGAGCAGTTTGGAATGAAAGACGCGGCGCTGGACGATTTGTATCTTGAGCTTACAAAGGAAGACGCTGGCCATGAATAATATGCTTGATATTTGGCAGTCGCGGCTGCAGGAGCATATCAAAGAAACAAGAACATACATGAAATATATGCTCAACGATCACCTCGTCATTGTTTTGATCTTTTTTCTAGCGGGCGCTGCAAGCTGGTACAGCAAATGGATACGGGACATCCCCGCTCACTTTCCATCCTTTTGGGTGATGGCCGTGCTGTTTTCGCTCGTGTTGACAAGCTCTTATGTGCGGACGCTTTTGAAGGAGGCTGACCTTGTTTTCTTATTGCCTCTTGAATCAAAAATGGAGCCTTACTTGAAGCAGGCGTTTGTCTACAGCTATGTGTCTCAGCTGTTTCCGCTGATTGCACTGAGCATCGTTGCGATGCCGCTTTATTTTGCAGTCACCCTGGGGGCTTCACTCGTTTCGTATGCCGCGGTCTTTGTCCAGCTTTTGCTGCTGAAAGCGTGGAATCAGGTGATGGAATGGCGCATGACCTTCCAAAACGACCGCAGCATGAAGCGGATGGATGTCATTATTCGCTTTGCGGCGAATACGCTCGTTCTTTATTTTGTTTTGCAATCTGTTTATATGTATGCGCTTCTTGTCTATGTCATTATGGCTGCTCTTTATCTGTATATGTCTTCGGCAGCAAAACGGAAAACGTTTAAATGGGAGAGCCATATCGAGTCCGAATTGAGACGCAAGCAGCGTTTCTATCGGATTGCCAACCTGTTCACTGATGTGCCGCATTTACGAAAGCAAGCGAAACGCAGAGCGTATCTTGACTTTTTGCTGCGGCTCGTGCCGTTTGAACAGCGCAAAACATTTGCCTATATGTTTACCCGCGCCTTTTTGCGGTCGAGTGATTATTTGGGCATTCTTGTCAGGTTAACGATCATTTTCGCGCTGATCATCATGTATGTCTCAGCCAGCCCGCTGATTGCAGGGGTTTTGACTGTGTTTGCCATTTTCATTACGGGTATTCAGCTTCTGCCGCTCTTCGGCCACTTTGACCATCTGGCGCTTCAAGAGCTGTACCCTGTGAAAAAAGAAACGAAGCTGAAAAGCTATTTCTCTCTATTAAAAACTGCACTTAGTGTTCAAGCGCTGCTGATGTCTGCTGCATCTGCCTATGCAGCCGGCTTGACCGGTTTTGTTTACGCGCTGATCGGTTCTGCCGTTCTGATTTTTGTTGTTCTGCCGTCTTATATGACAACCAGACTGAAAAAACATGGCAAGCTGTGAGCTTAAAAAAGGGGTAGTTAAATGACAGATAATCAGCTGATGCAGGAAGCCCTTCAATGGAAAATGCATTTTTTGCGAAAGGATTCCATGTTTGAACGCTTTTCGAAGCGTGTGCAAACGAAGGTGAATGAGCGGATTCCTGAAAAAATCCATACGGTCGTCACTGAGAGCGTGAAAAAAATGGTGGAAGCGACGATGGCGGGCTCCAATATTATTACCTATAAGAAGGATACAAGCACACTTTCGCTAAGTGAAAAGAACGAACTGGCGAAAAAAACGATTGCTTCTTATCAGAAGGTGGCGGCTGCTGAGGGAGTCGGCACTGGAGCAGGCGGCATATTTTTAGGCATTGCCGATTTCCCGCTGCTGCTTTCTATTAAGATGAAGTGTTTATTTACTTTATCCTCAATATATGGCTTTGATGTGAAGGATGCACAAGAAAGAATGTTCCTGCTGCTCGTGTTTCAGCTTGCGTTTTCGAGTGATGATGGCCGAAAATCGCTTTTTTCTGTCATCGAAAATTGGGAGACGGAGAAAAAGAGCATCGACTGGAGAGTGTTCCAGCAGGAATATCGCGATTATATCGATGTCGTGAAGTTTTTTCAGCTTTTGCCGGGCGTAGGAGCGGCAGTCGGCGGGATTGCCAATTATAAACTGCTGGCTCAGCTTGGTGAGACGGCAAGACACGTTTTTCATCTGAGGATAATAAAGGAAACAGCCGGAGAATAAACATTCCCGGCTGTTTTTTTATAGCTTATGATAGGTGATTGCAGCGCCTGCAAGGACCTTGGCTGCTGTCAGCATTGCTTTTTCATTAATATCAAATTTCGGATGGTGATGGGAATAGACCCGCTCTGGCTGTTCAAGAGCGGCACCTGTAAAGAAAAAAGTGCCTTTCACGTTTTGTAAGTAATAAGCAAAATCCTCGCCGCCCATTTGCGGTTCACCGGCAATGACCTGCTGAACACCCTCTATGTTTTTGGCGATGCTGGCCAAGTGGCTCGTTTCTGCAGGATGGTTCACAACCGCCGGATAGCCCCGTTCATAGTTATACTCATAGGACGCGCTGTGCATACTGCAAACCCCTTTTACAACCGCTTCAATTTCTTTTTCCAGAATGTCTTGGACATTTTCATCAAAAGAACGTGCTGTACCGATGAGTACTGCTTGGTCTGCGATGACATTAAATGGATTGTCTGCGATAAAGGAGCCTGTCGAAATGACGGCGGATTGAATGGGATTGACCTTGCGGCTGACAATGTGCTGCAAAGAGGAAACGATTTGTGAACCGATCAGGACGGCGTCTTTTGTATCATGCGGATGAGCACCGTGGCCGCCCTTTCCAAGGACTTTAATCGTAAATCGGTCCGCCGCTGCCATTACGGCGCCGGGGCGGCAAAGAATGGTTCCGAGCGGTTCGGTTGCCCAAAGATGAGTGCCGAATATCACATCAACGTTTTCGAGACAGCCGTCATCAATCATTGGCTTTGCGCCTCCTGGATAATATTCTTCCGCATGCTGGTGGATCATCACAAAAGTTCCCTTCAGCTCATGTCTGTTTTGGTGAAGAACCTTGGCGACTGCGAGAAGAGTTGCCGTATGGCCGTCGTGGCCGCATGCGTGCATGACACCGGGCACTTTGGAGGCGTAAGGGACGTCTTTTTCATCTTGAATGGGGAGAGCGTCAAAGTCAGCCCGCAAAGCGACTGTAGGACCTGGTTCGCTTCCTTCAATATATGCTAAAATCCCTCTGCCGCCGACATTCGTGCGGATTGGGACTCCTAGCGATTCATAATAGGAAGCAATAAATGCGGCGGTTTTTTCTTCTTGAAACGAGAGCTCCGGATACATATGGAAATGTCGCCTGATCTCAACCATTTCTTCAAAACAGCTGTCGAGCTGTTTGTTTATCTCTTTCTGCAGTGTGGATATGGACAAAGCCGCTTCCCCCTTTTCTATGCTTTTCCATGATTGTATAGGAAAATTCTGAAAACTTCAACTTACGCTGTTTTAAAGCATCATCACGGCTGCGATTGTTGTCACGAAAAGGCCAATCGCGACGGGAATGAAGTTTTTTCTGGCTAATTCAAATGGATCAACTTTGCAAATGGCCGCAGCGGGAATCAACGCCCATGGGACAAGTGTGCCTCCGCCCACCCAAATGGCGGAGATTTGTCCGAGTGCGGTCAGGACGGCGGGGTCGGCATGGAGAGCGGACGAAAAGAGCTTTGCAATGGAGCCGGCGAGAGAAATGCCTGAAAATCCGGAGCCGTCGAGGCCTGTTATGGCTCCAGCGGCAGTTAATGCAGCGGCGGCAAGCTCCTTTGACATAGGCATCATATGGGATAAAGCAATGCCGAGATCGTTGACAATGCCGTGGGAACCTTTAGGGAGTGAAGCGCCTATTATGCTTTCATAGCCCGAGTCCCCAAGATAAAAGAAAGCGGCAATCGGGATGACAGGGCCGAAAACCTTAAAACCGAACTTAAACCCGTCAATAAAATAGCCGGTGATTTTTTCAAGCCCTTTATGCTTATACACGAGAAAATGAACGGTTAGGAGGATACAAATCGCAGACCCGCCAATTAACGCGGTTGCATCATTTCCCTGCAGGTTAAACAAGAGCATGCAGGCAATATCAGCAAGAAAGACAAGCGGAATCAAAAAAGCCAGAATGGACCGCATGCGTTTTGGCAAGTACAGTGAGTTGTCTTGTTCGCCGGAAAAAACGGGGGAAAAAGAAGCGGGATGCTCCTGTTTTCTGTTCTCGCGCTGAATCATGATAAAGGCAGCGGTTGTTGTTGTCACACCCATAATCAGCACAAGCGGAATGCTGGCCGAGACGACATCACCCACTGGAATGCCTGCTGCATCCGCAGTCAGCTTTGGCGCCGCCTGAATGACAAAGTCTCCTGACAAGGCAAAACCATGTCCGAATAAGTTCATGGCCATGGCTGCTGCAAGAGGCGTCAAACCGGCGCGTGCGGCTGCCGGGAGCAGGACGGCGCCGATCAAAGCGACACCCGGAGAAGGCCAGAAGAAGAGAGAAATGGCGAACATCAGGCCTCCAATCAGCCAGTAGGCAGTCACGGGCCCTTTCACAAGGCTTGTAAAGGGAGAAATCATCGCTTCATTTATCCCTGTTTTTGTTAATAAATCACTCATCGAAACGATAAAGCAAATGATGAAAATCGTGGGCAGCAGTTCGCCGGCCGCATAGATAAAGCTGTGGAACAAGCTGCTGACAGAAGCTGAAAGTGAATGGCTGGCCCATAGCGATATGATAAAAATGCCGAATAAGGAAATAAAGGTCGTATCTTTCCGCAGCAGCATAAATAGGATAATCGCCCCGATAAACAACACGTATAGAACATGGATAGGCAAAATCCCGACTTCCATCATTAATCACTCCTTCCGCTTCCTACAGATTATTCATAGGCGGGCGGAAGGTGCCGGGACAGAAGGCTGGGTTATGATGGAAGATGAACATTGATCTGTTTCAGCTGCTCAATCAGATGATGCCTTAATACTCTATTCGCTTTTTGCAGATGTTTTGGGAAGCATTCAGGAGAAAAAATGACGCACCCTTCAGCAAGCCACTGTTTTCTGTAGGCGATGATGCTTTCCGCAGGTTCTAAATATGAACCATCCTCGTGCTGCATCTCGTACTCGTCAAATCCGAACTGAAAACCGCAGCACGGGCAAATTTCATGAGAATGATGGCCTTCATGATCATATGGCGGTTCCGTCAATCCCTTAAACCCGCAGACTGGGCAAGTATGCTTCATTATGCTTTCCTCCCAATAAATAAGCTGCCGTACATGCCGGCAGCTATTCGACAGCGAAATATGTGGTGACGTACGAAGGCCGGGAGAAGATCGACGTCGTGTCAATTCCGGCAGACGTGCCACGTTTTTTGTGGGCTTCCTTGTAAGAACCGGACTGCTGCCAGTCTTGAAAGGCACTTTCCGTTTCCCACAATGTCAGAATGACATAGGTGTCACTGTCAAGCGGACGGAGCACTCGAATTGCTTCAAAGCCAGGCTCATTTTCAACTTTTCCCGCTCTGTTTTTAAATCTGTTTTCAAACAGCGGTCTCCCTTCCTGAGTGACGGCAATATTGTTCAATACTGCAAAACCGGGATGCTTGATCTCTCCGACTTGGTCAATGACTTCATAAGCATGTGGTGCCTGGAAAACGGTATCTCCGTTTGTTTCATGAATCAAAATCGCGTTTTCCTGCCCCTGCATCAAAAGGATACGCTCTGAGGGATGCTTCTCAACGATCTTTTTTAAAAAATCGGCTGTCCCATATGTAATATAAACCTTCATATCAGCCACCTCCTGCTTGCTAGTATATCAAAACAATGGTATAAGTTTCTATTGGCGAGTGCTTCGAACATAATTCCAAACAATTTTTCCCATACTACCCTTAGAAAGGCGAGGTGAGTTCATGTTTAAGATAAAGAAAAAGAAACTTTTTATACCTATCATTATTTTAGTGTTAACTGCTTTTCTCGCTTTAATAGGATATATTTCAATTATTTTTCTCGGCCATTATGTCATAGATGAAAAGAAGCTGATACTTCATGCCTCTTCAAAAATTGTTGATCAAAACGGCGATGAGGTTGCAAGCCTGTATACAGAAAATCGCGAGCCGGTTTCGATCAATGAGATTCCCAAGCAAGTCAGAGAAGCGTTTATCGCTGTTGAGGATAAAAGATTCTATGAGCATCACGGCATTGATGCGAAATCTGTCGGAAGGGCAGTGTACCGCGATATATTAGCAGGCGGAAAGGTGGAAGGCGGAAGCACAATCACCCAGCAGCTTGCCAAAAATATTTTTTTGACACATGACAAAACGTTTCTAAGAAAAACAAAAGAAGTGATCATTGCGATCAATCTTGAACGGGATTACAGCAAGGACAAGCTGCTTGAAATGTATTTGAACCAGCTTTACTTCGGACACGGGGTCTACGGCATACAAGCGGCGTCCCACTATTATTTTAATAAAGAAGTAAAAGATTTGACTGTATCTGAAGGCGCTGTTTTGGCCGCTATTCCAAAGGCGCCTTCTACGTACTCTCCGATTTTGCACCCTGATAAAAGTAAGGAGCGGCGTGATACAATTCTAGGTATGATGAATGACCAAGGCTATATCAGTGCGAAGGAGGCTGTCACCGCGCAGGGCCGGACGCTTGGGCTGCACGTGAAGAAACAGTCGGAAACACCTTGGTTTGACAGTTACATTGACCTTGTGATCAGTGAGGCAGAAGACAAGTATTCCATTTCCGGGGAGCAGCTTCTTCAAGGCGGATACACGATCAAGGTGCCGCTTGATTCGAAGCTGCAGAAGACGGCTTATCAGGTGATGAAAGAGGGAAGCTATTATCCCGGAACAGATCAGAATGCCGAGGGAAGCGCGGTCTTTATTAATAACAAGACAGGCGGTGTAGAAGCGGCCATCGGCGGAAGGGATTACACATCCAAAGGATATAACCGTGTCACAGCTGTCCGCCAGCCGGGTTCCACATTTAAGCCGCTCGCAGTATACGGACCGGCGATGCAGGAAAAGAAATTTAAGCCATATTCTCTATTGAAGGATGAGTTGCAGTCCTACGGAGATTATACGCCGAAAAACTACGACAGCCGGTATGAGGGCGAAGTCACTATGTCTGATGCCATTACGTATAGCAAAAACGCGCCGGCTGTCTGGACGCTGAATGAGATCGGCGTCGAAACAGGAAAATCTTATTTGAAAGCAAACGGCATTGATATTCCTGATGAAGGGCTTGCTCTTGCTCTAGGCGGCTTGGAAAAAGGCGTTTCACCGCTTCAGCTTGCCGGCGCATTTCATACATTTGCCGCGAATGGGACGTATACTGAACCGTTCTTTATCTCAAGCATAATAGATGAAGACGGGGAAACAATAGCCGATCATAAAGGAGAAGGAAAACGGGTATTCAGCAAGCAGACGTCCTGGAATATGACAAGAATGCTGCAGCAGGTAGTCAAAAAAGGAACGGCCACGTCTGGCACCTATCACGGCGACCTGGCGGGAAAAACAGGTTCTACAACTTATACAGGCGTCTCCGGCGCGACAAAGGACGCCTGGTTTGCTGGCTATACGCCGAAAATAACCGGGGCAGTCTGGATGGGCTATGACAAAACGGACCGAAATCATTATTTAAAATCCGGGAGCTCGTACCCGACGCGGCTGTTTAAGGATATTTTGACACAGGCAGGAGAAACCGGTGCTGTGTTCACAAAGCCTAAAAACGTCAAAGAACTGGAAAGTCCGATTGAGCTGAAGCCGGTCAAAACACTTACAGCCGATTACACATTTAAAGCAGCGGGGCTCTTTACTATTGAATTAAAGTGGGATGCCCAAGAGGATGATCGGGTTGTATACAGAATTTATGTAAACAAGGACGGAAAGGAGACGCTTCTTGATTCGGTTGAAGCGAAGGGGAGCTATGAAATCCCTTATGCCAACTTGTTTTCGGGCGCGTCATATAAAATTGTGCCTTATAATTCACAGACAAAAAGAGAAGGGGAAGGAACCGATTACGTTCAGCCGAAATTGTTTTCCTCTTAATGGAATTCGGCGATTTTTTGAACTTTGAGCTTCATTTCTATACCATTTGCCTAAAACAAGGTATAGTGTAATAAGTCAAGAAATACGAACGTATGGTTGCAGTATGAAAGGTGGAAATCAGATGAGTAAACGAGAAACGTTTAACGAGACGTTTTTAAAAGCTGCGCGGGGAGAAAAAGCGGATCACACGCCTGTGTGGTATATGAGACAAGCAGGTCGCTCACAGCCGGAATATCGTAAGCTGAAGGAAAAATACGGATTGTTTGAGATCACCCATCAGCCCGAACTTTGTGCGTATGTCACAAGACTGCCGGTTGAGCAATACGGAGTCGATGCTGCAATCCTATATAAAGATATCATGACTCCGCTTCCGTCAATTGGTGTGGATGTTGAAATCAAAAACGGGATCGGTCCTGTGATTGATCAGCCAATCCGGTCTCTGGCGGACATTGAAAAACTCGGCCAGATTGATCCGGAACAGGACGTGCCGTACGTGCTTGAGACGATTAAACTGCTTGTCAATGAGCAGCTGAACGTCCCGCTCATCGGTTTCTCAGGTGCGCCTTTTACGCTTGCCAGCTATATGATCGAGGGCGGCCCATCTAAAAATTACAATAAAACAAAAGCCTTCATGTACAGCATGCCGGATGCATGGAATCTGCTGATGTCCAAGCTTGCCGACATGATCATTGTGTATGTGAAAGCGCAGATTAAAGCAGGCGCAAAAGCGATTCAAATCTTTGATTCGTGGGTCGGCGCGCTGAATCAGGCAGATTACAGAACATACATCAAACCTGTGATGAACCGGATCTTTTCAGAGCTTGCCGGGGAGAATGTGCCGCTGATCATGTTTGGCGTTGGTGCAAGCCATCTGGCAGGTGACTGGCATGACCTTCCTCTCGATGTTGTAGGGCTGGATTGGAGACTCAGCATTGATGAAGCCAGATCAAAAGGAATCACCAAAACAGTGCAAGGCAACCTGGACCCGTCCATTTTGCTTGCGCCATGGGACGTCATTGAGAAGAAAACGGCGGCAATACTTGATCAAGGAATGAAATCGGACAACTTCATTTTTAACCTGGGACACGGGGTATTTCCAGACGTCAGTCCTGAGGTTTTGAAAAAACTGACAGCATTTGTCCATAAATATTCACAAAACAAGAAAATGGGTCAATATTCCTAAGCATATCTTTTGGTATCATGATGATATCCTGTCAAAATGTTTGTATCAGATCATTAAAGAGGGTGTAAACAGTGAGTAGAAAGAAAATGGGGCTTCTCGTGATGGCGTACGGCACGCCTTATAAAGAAGAAGATATCGAACGTTATTATACACATATCAGAAGAGGCAGAAAGCCTGAACCTGAAATGCTTCAAGATTTGAAAGACAGATATGAAGCAATTGGCGGCATTTCACCGCTTGCGAAAATCACAGAAGAGCAGGCACATAATCTGGAACAGCACTTGAATGAGATTCAGGACGAGATCACGTTTAAAGCGTATATCGGACTGAAGCATATCGAGCCGTTTATTGAAGACGCTGTAGCAGAGATGCATAAAGACGGCATTACAGAAGCAGTCAGCATCGTGCTGGCGCCGCATTTCTCCACGTTCAGCGTTCAGTCCTACAATAAGCGTGCCAAAGAAGAGGCTGAAAAACTCGGCGGTTTAACGATTACGTCTGTTGAAAGCTGGTACGATGAACCGAAGTTCGTTAAATATTGGGTTGACCGAGTGAAGGAAACATATGCGTCAATGCCTGAGGATGAAAGAGAAAATGCGATGCTCATCGTATCCGCGCACAGTCTGCCGGAAAAAATCAAAGAATTTGGAGACCCTTATCCGGACCAGCTTCATGAATCGGCGAAATTGATTGCTGAAGGCGCAGGCGTTTCCGAATATGCTGTCGGCTGGCAAAGTGAAGGGAACACGCCTGATCCATGGCTCGGACCTGATGTTCAGGATTTAACTCGCCATTTATTTGAACAAAAAGGCTATCAAGCGTTTGTATATGTTCCTGTCGGGTTTGTCGCGGATCACTTAGAAGTGCTTTATGATAATGATTATGAATGCAAAGTGGTTACAGACGATATCGGCGCAAGCTATTACCGGCCGGAAATGCCGAATGCCAAGCCTGAGTTTATTGATGCTTTGGCAACAGTCGTATTAAAAAAATTAGGACGTTAAAGAAGGCGATGAACATGAGTGACGGAAAAAAACATGTAGTCATCATCGGCGGCGGCATTACCGGTTTAGCCGCCGCCTTCTATATGGAAAAAGAAATCAAAGAAAAGAATCTGCCGCTTGAACTGACACTTGTTGAGGCAAGTCCGAGAGTCGGCGGAAAAATCCAGACTGTCAAGAAAGACGGCTATATCATCGAAAGAGGGCCAGACTCATTTCTGGAACGGAAGAAAAGCGCCCCGCAGCTTGTTAAAGATTTAGGTCTTGAGCATTTACTTGTCAACAATGCGACCGGACAATCCTATGTGCTTGTAAACCGCACCCTGCATCCAATGCCGAAGGGCGCTGTAATGGGGATACCGACAAAAATTGCGCCGTTTGTTTCTACGGGTCTGTTTTCCTTGTCCGGTAAGGCGAGAGCTGCTATGGATTTCATCCTGCCTGCAAGCAAAACAAAGGATGATCAGTCATTGGGAGAATTCTTTCGCAGACGTGTCGGAGATGAAGTGGTCGAGAACTTAATCGAGCCGCTTCTCTCAGGGATCTATGCAGGCGACATTGATAAGCTCAGCCTGATGTCGACATTCCCGCAGTTTTACCAGACGGAACAAAAGCATAGAAGCCTGATTCTCGGCATGAAAAAAACAAGGCCTCAAGGCTCAGGCCAGCAGCTGACGGCAAAGAAACAAGGACAGTTCCAGACTCTGTCAACCGGATTGCAAACCCTTGTTGAAGAGATCGAAAAGCAATTAAAGCTGACGAAGGTGTATAAAGGCACAAAAGTGACCAAGCTCAGCCGTGGCGGCTCTGGCTACTCGCTTGAACTGGATAACGGTGTCACACTTGATGCTGATTCAGTAATTGTGACTGCTCCGCATAAAGCGGCTGCGGGAATGCTTTCTGAGCTCCCTGCCATTTCAAATTTGAAAAATATGCACTCCACTTCCGTGGCAAACGTCGCTTTAGGCTTCCCGGAAGGCGCCGTCCAAATGGAGCATGAGGGAACGGGCTTTGTCATTTCAAGAAACAGTGATTTTGCGATCACAGCCTGTACGTGGACGAACAAAAAATGGCCGCACGCAGCGCCGGAAGGCAAAACGCTGCTTCGGGCATATGTCGGAAAAGCCGGAGACGAATCGATTGTCGATCTATCAGATAATGACATTATCAACATTGTGTTAGAAGACTTAAAGAAAGTCATGAACATAAACGGCGAACCGGAAATGACATGTGTCACCCGATGGCATGAAAGCATGCCGCAGTATCATGTCGGCCATAAGCAGCGCATCAAGGAACTGCGTGAATCACTGGCAGCCGCATATCCGGGTGTTTATATGACAGGCGCTTCTTTTGAAGGTGTCGGAATACCCGACTGCATTGATCAAGGAAAAGCTGCCGTGTCTGACGCGCTTACCTATTTATTCAGTTAAAACCTCCGCCATAAAGGGGAGGTTTTTTTGTGCTGTGCGATGGCAATATTGTGTAAAAAAATGATTGAATTGAGCAGCAGGTTATGATACATTTGCATATGTACTTAATGACTAAAATGTTCAAACGGTCAGTTTTGGGGTGATATACGATGTCAATAGATCGAAAAAAGCTCATTTTGAAGGCGGCTACAAAGTCTTTCACGCAGTTCGGGTATAAAGCGACGACAATGGACCTTGTCGCAAAGCTTGCGAATGTGGGGAAGGGAACCATTTATACTTTTTTCAAAAACAAAGAAGAGCTGTTTGACGAGATTTTCACAACTTTATTGAAGGAAATGAAGCAAAAAGCGGATGAAGCAATGGAGCCGAACCTTCCGTTCCATGAAAATGTGCACAGAGCGCTGTTTGCCATTCTGGAGTTCAGGAAAACACATCAGCTGACGATTAAGATTTTCCAAGAAAATGCCGAGATTGGTACAATGGCAGTTCAGGAAGTGATCCAGAAAATGGAGCGAGCCATACTGTCTTATATCAAAAGTAAGATTGAAGACGGGATTAAAAGCGGCGCAATCAAGCCTTGCGATCCTGAACTGACGGCCTTTGTGATGTTGAAGCTTTATATCGCGCTCATTTTTGATTGGGAAAAACAACATCCCCCGCTTGATAAAGAGACAATTGCGGAACTGCTTGAATTGTATGTTGTCAATGGATTGTCAGCCAACTAGATAATCCTTTCTCTTTGCAAGAAAATGACCATTTTTCATGATGAGTCAGTTTTAGAATGGAGGCATCAGGATGAACACAATACGAAGTCAGTGGAAAGACATCGTAACAAGTAAAAAACTATTGATTCCCATCATCGCCATTTTGTTTGTTCCGCTTATTTACAGCGGCGTATTCTTAAAGGCTTATTGGGACCCGTACGGCACAGTTGACCAGCTGCCTGTCGTAGTCGTCAACCAAGATGAGGGCGCAACGTATGAAGGAGAAAAACTTCAAATCGGTGATGATCTGGTCAAAGAATTAAAGGATAATAAAAACTTTGATTGGCATTTTTCCAATGATCTAGACCAATCGTTAAAGGACTTATTAAATCAAAAATATTATTTAGTTGTCGAGATTCCTGAGGATTTTTCTAAGAATGCCAGCACTGTGTTGGACAAAAACCCGAAAAAATTGGATCTGAAATACCATACAAATGCCGGTTCCAACTATGTAGGGGCAACGATCGGCGAAAAAGCGATTGATAAACTGAAAGCCTCTGTGTCTAAAGAAGTGACCGAGCAATATACGAAAGTTATTTTTGATAACTTTAAAGATATCGCAAAAGGGTTGAGCGACGCGAGCAGCGGCGCGAAAAAAATTGATGACGGCACAAAGGATGCGAAAAACGGAAGCGCTCAGCTGAAAGAAAATCTGGCGAAGCTGAAGGAAAGCACCGCTACCATCAGTGACAAAACAGCGCAGCTTGCAGATGGAGCGGCTCAGGTGACGAGCGGCATCCAATCACTTGACAGCTCGCTCGGTAAATTCCAGGACAGCAGCAACCAGATTTATGATAAATCTAGTCAGCTTGCAGCAGGATCAGGCAAGCTGACGGGCAAACTGAATGAATTGAATGCCGGCCTTCAAAAGGTGCAGCAGGGCTTGCCTAATCTTACAAACGGGCTGGATCAGCTCAACAGTAAAGCGCAAGAAGAGTCGGAGAAAGTAGCAAAAGCGGAAAAACTCATAAATGCGCTCGATTTAACACAGCTTGAAACAGCTGTGAACAATCTGGAAAAGTCAGAAACTGCGATGAAGGAATTTAAAAAACAGCTGTCTGACTTTGAAAACAGCTTGAAAAACCGTGATCAGGCATTCAAAAATCTCATCAACTCGAGTGATTTCTTAACAGCGGAGCAAAAAAGCCAGCTGATCAATTCTGTTGAAAAGCAGCTTCCGCAAGTTGATGCGCCTGATTTTGATGAAATTTTAAGTGGACTTCCTACAGCTGATCAGCTGCCTGACATCGCAACGATAAAAAGCTCATTGGAAGATGTGAAAGCGGAGGTTGCCCAGGTGAAGGCATTGCCGGAAGCTACCTCTAAGCTTTATAACGGTGCAAAAGCCACTCAAGACGCGATTGACCAATTATCTGCTGGATCTGAGAAAATATACAATGCGTCACAGCAGGTGACAGATGGCCAAACTAAACTGACAGCCGGCATTGGTGAATATAATAAGCAGTTCGCAAAAGCAAAAGCGGGCTCAGAGCAATTGGTGACAGGAAGCAGCCAAGTATCCGGCGGATTGTTTAAGCTGTTAGACGGGTCTAAACAGGTCCAAAGCGGATCATCAAAACTGGCCGACGGATCTGCATCACTTGATACAGGCTTAGGCAAGCTATTGGACGGCACAGGGGAGCTGTCTAATAAGCTGAAGGATGCGGCAGATCAAACAGGAGATATCGATGCTGATGATCAAACATACGGCATGTTTGCGGATCCGGTGAAAACCAAAGATGATGCCATTCATTCCGTTCCTAACTATGGAACAGGGCTGACACCTTATATCCTGTCAATGGGCTTATATGTCGGCGGCATCATGCTGACGGTTGTCTTCCCGCTGAAGGAGGCATCAGGACGTCCGAGAAACGGTTTTGAGTGGTTCTTCAGCAAATTCAATGTCATGATGCTTGTTGGAATCATTCAATCGCTGATTGTGGCGACAGTTCTTCTATTGGGAATTGGGCTCGAGGTAGAGAGCACGTGGAGATTTTACGTGTTTACGATTATTACAAGTCTCGCTTTCCTAGCGATGATTCAATTTTTGGCTACCACAATGGGCAACCCTGGACGTTTTATCGCAGTCATTATTTTAGTGCTGCAGCTGGGAGCAAGCGGAGGAACCTTCCCGCTGGAATTGCTTCCGAATTTCTATCAGGTCATTCACGGCGCATTGCCGATGACCTACAGCATTAACGGATTCAGAGCGGTCATTTCAAACGGGGACTTTGGCTACATGTGGCAGATGGCCGGCGTCTTAATCGGCATCGCCCTTGTCATGATTATCTTAAGCATTACCTACTTTACAGTGTTAAGCCGGAAGGAAAAAACATCGGAAGAACAGCCGGCTTCATAAAGAAAAAGAACTTGTTTCCTTGGAAACAAGTTCTTTTTTTTGTTACATTCCCCATCTAATAAGCAATCCTGTATAGGTTAATCCGCCGCCAAATCCGAAAAGCATCACGGTTTGATCTTTTTTCAGCTTCCCTGCTTTCACTGCGAGATCAAGCGCCAAAACAATGGAGACCGAAGACGTGTTTCCATAGTATTCAACACTAGTGAGCGTTTTTTCAATCGGGAAAGGTGTTTTTTCACAAATTGACTCGATCATGCGCAAGTTGGCGCTGTGAGGAACAAACCAATCGAGACCATCAGAGCTGAGTCCTGCTTTATGTAAAAGCCGTTCAAATTCGCCAGGGATCGTTCTTACGGCCCATTTATATACTTCGCGGCCGTTTTGGACCATTTTCCCGGAGCCAGCAAGCTCCACACCGTTTATTTCATTTCGCAGTCCGGCACGATACAAAATATCGCCTCCGTTCCCGCTTGTTCCTTGGACAGAGGCAAGAAATCCTGGCGCCTCTTCCTCTCGCTCCACTAACAGCGCACCCGCGGCGTCGCCGAACAGAACGCATGTCGTTCGATCGGTATAATCCGTTACCTTTGACAATGTCTCCCCGGCGATGACGAGAATTTTTTGATGAAGGCCGGATGTGATCAATCCATTTGCCAAATGAAGACCGTATGTCAGTCCGGCGCACGTCGCATTAATATCCAGCGCGCCGGTGTTTTCCCAGCCGAAATATTCCTGTACGCGGCATGCCGTACTCGGAAAGGCGTAATCGGATGTTGTTGTGGCAACGAGGATCATATCGACATCATCAAGTGTGCCTTTATAGCGGCTCTTGAGGTCCTTCACTGCTTCGATGCATAAATCAGAGGTGAACTGCTGTTCATCTGCAATCCGGCGTTCTCTCATGCCTGTACGCTGAACGATCCATTCATCAGATGTATCAACGATCTTTTCTAAATCAGCATTGGTTAAGCGTCTGCTCGGCGCATATGTGCCGATAGCTGTAATTTTTGCTTTTGACATATGAATCACTCCTTATGATCAGATTATAACACTAGATATTAGTATCTGGTACTAAAAAGAAGGTTTTTTGATAAAAAAAGAGAAGTGTAGGATAGGGAAGCTATGAAATAGAAAAAGGAGGCTGAAAAATGGTCAGTCAAGAAGCAGTAGTCTTTTTGGCGTTATCCGGGGCTATTGCGTTTCTGTTGCCGATCGGGCTGATTGTGTGGTTTAAGCGGAAATATGGCGCCTCGCTTAAAGTGTTCTTTATTGGCGCTCTTACGTTTTTTGTCTTCGCACAGCTGCTGGAAGGCGGCGTTCATCTGTATGTACTGCAAGTGAATGAAGTGACGAAAGAAGCGATGCAACATCCTTTGTGGTATGGCATTTACGGCTGCTTGATGGCCGGCATTTTTGAGGAGTGCGGAAGGTATTTGATGATGCGATTTTTTATGAAGCGCCATCATACTTGGGCGGATGGCCTGGCTTTCGGGGCAGGCCATGGCGGGCTTGAAGCCATCCTGATTACAGGTTTGTCCTCTATCTCACTTATTGTATACGCATTTGCTATCAATAGCGGGACGTTTGAACAGCTTTTGGTCAATGGCGACGTCAAACAGGCGCTTTTGCCGATACAGGAGCAGCTGCTGCATACCCCTTCGTATGAATGGCTGCTGGGCGGAATAGAAAGAATCAGCGCCATTGCTGTCCAAATCGGGCTGTCGCTGCTAGTCCTGTACGCGGTTAAAAGCCGCCGGCCGCTGTTTTTGCTGTATTCTATTCTTTTACATGCACTGTTTAATGTCCCGGCGGTTTTATATCAAAGAGGAATCGTAGAGCATGCCGCTGCTGTTGAAATCATTGTTGCTTTTATGGCTGCTTTATCAGTGTATTGGATTGTAAAAGCAAAAAGGCTGTTTCAATAAAAGGTCCAAGCAGCAGCAAAGCCCGCTTGGAAAAATGTGAATGGAAATATTCATTAAGCATGGGTCATCAGAATATTTCTGATTCAGTCTTTAGCAATGACAGCAAGAATGTCTGTGTTTTTTACAAGAGAAACAATGGTGTTTCTTTTTCTTCTTCTCGCAAGGGTCATGGCATTCTTTCTTTTTCTTGCAATGGTCGTGGAAATCTTTATCGAACCACTCGTCAAAGAACCAAAAATCATCGAACCAATCGTGACAACGACATTTCTGTTCATGTGAATGACGACAGCACATAGAAATCCCTCCTCTTCCCATGCTCTCTACAGCATATGAGAGATTGATAGGAAAAGATTGGACGGGTCCCTCGGTAAAAGAGTATATTTTAAGTAGAAAATAAAAGGAGGAATGCCCTATGACGTCCGTACGTAAAACGATGGAGCTCATTAAAGAACTGGTATCGATCCCAAGCCCGACAGGAAATACATATGAGGTAATTAATTATATTGAAAGCCTTTTAAAAGAATGGAAGGTAGAAACGGTTCGGAACCACAAGGGCGGCTTACTTGCAACGCTTCCAGGACGCGACACATCCCGGCATCGCATGCTGACGGCGCACGTTGACACCCTCGGCGCTATGGTGAAGGAAATTAAAGCGGACGGCCGGCTGAAAATCGACTTAATCGGCGGGTTCCGCTACAACTCGATTGAGGGGGAGTATTGCCAAATTGAAACCGCCTCAGGAAAAACGTACACAGGCACCATTTTAATGCATCAAACGTCTGTGCACGTATACAAAGACGCGGGAAAGGCCGAGCGGAATCAAGAGAATATGGAGATCCGCCTAGATGAACCTGTTCACTGCCGAAAAGATACGGAGGAGCTTGGCATTGGTGTCGGAGACTTTGTGTCGTTTGATCCCCGTGTCGAAATCACATCAAGCGGATTTATTAAATCGCGCCATTTGGATGACAAAGCAAGCGTCGCCTTATTGCTCCGCTTAATTCATCAAATTCAAACAGAAGACATTGAACTGCCGTATACAACCCATTTTCTTATTTCCAATAATGAAGAAATCGGATACGGCGGAAATTCGAATATTCCTCCTGAAACGGTCGAATATTTGGCGGTTGATATGGGAGCTATCGGAGACGGACAGGCCACAGATGAATATTCAGTATCAATCTGTGTGAAGGATGCGAGCGGGCCGTATCATTACCAGCTCAGAAAACATTTAGTTCAATTAGCCGAGAAGCATCATATTGACTATAAGCTTGATATCTATCCGTACTACGGGTCTGATGCGTCAGCAGCAATCAAATCCGGGCATGATATTGTGCATGGCCTCATCGGGCCGGGAATTGACGCTTCCCATGCATTTGAACGCACCCATAAATCATCTCTTCGCCATACCGCTAAGCTTCTGTATTACTATGTACAGTCACAAATGGTATAAGGGGGGAAGGGCGAATGAAGATTTATAAGCTGAAAAGCATATTCGGCTGGGAAGGTGATGACGGGCTGGGAGAACAGCTGATTCAGCAGATCATTGCCGGAGAAAAAACAGCCACGTGCGCGCCGAGATCATTATATTCAAAAGATGAATTGAGGGACGTTTATCAAACAGCTGGTCAGCTTGTTACCGTTTATGATAAACATGACAATCCAAGATGCAATATAAAAGTGACAGACGTCTTTGAAACCACCTTTGGTGCGCCTGATATGAGGTTAGTCAAAGGAGAGGGAAATGGAGACCGAATTGACGAATTTCAAAAGGATCATCGGATGGCTTGGGCGGAGCTGATTAAAAACGGTGACCTGGAGCTGAATGAAGATACGGTTTTGATTACAGAGCTTTTTGAGCTTGTTCAAGACTAAAAAAGCCTGCGGGATAAGAATCCCGCAGGCTTTTCATTAACCGGAAATGGTTGCGTTTTGCTCTGTTTTCGATTGGGACATAACAGTTTCTGCTTTCGCAGGGTTAAACATGCCTTCCCATTTAGACATCACAACAGCAGCAAGCGCGTTACCAGTCAGGTTGACAACTGTACGTGCCATATCCATGATACGGTCTACGCCGGCAATAAAGGCAAGTCCCTCAGCCGGAACGCCGATGGTGCCAAGCGTCGCAAGCAAGACAACAAAAGAAGTACCAGGCACGGCAGCCATCCCTTTAGATGTCACCATTAAGACAAGCACAAGCGTAATTTGGTGCCATATTGTCAAATCAATTCCGTATACCTGTGCCAAAAACAGCGCGGCAATGGATTGATAGAGAACGGAACCGTCTAAGTTAAACGTATATCCGATCGGAATCACAAATGAAACAATGCCTTTCGGACAGCCGATTTTCTCCATTTTTTCCATGATGCGCGGAAGAACCGTTTCAGAGCTTGATGTACTGAACGCCAGTAAGATCTCATCCTTCATGTAAGCAAGGAATTTGAAGATGCTGATGCCGGCCATTTTTGCGACAATTCCAAATACGACAATTAAGAAGAAAGCAAGTGCGACATACACCAATCCGACGAGCTTTCCGAGAGAGATAAGAGAACCGAGCCCGAATTTAGACACAGTCACTCCGATTAGCGCGAAAACGCCGAACGGCGCCACTTTCATCACAAGGTTTACAACGTGGAACATGGCATGGGATACGCCTTCAAAAAAGGCTAAAACTGGCTTGCCTCTTTCACCGATCGCGGAAATACCCAATGCAAATAGTACTGTAAAGCAGATGATGGCTAGAAGATCCCCTTCGACCAACGACTGGAAGAAGTTTGTCGGCACAATATGGAGGAATGTTTCCGCCACTGATTTATTACTTTGTTCTTTTTCGGTTTCAACATATTGACTGATGTCCGATTTTTGAGCTTCGTGTATATTAACTCCTGTACCCGGATGGAAGATGTTTGCAAGGGCTAGTCCGAGAATAATGGCAAAAGTCGTGATGATCTCGAAGTACAGAATCGTTCTGAAGCCTAGTTTACCGACTTGCTTTCCATTTCCTGCACCGGCTACACCGATGATTAAGCTGGAGACAACAATAGGAATCACTATCATTTTGATTAAGCGTAAAAAGAGATCCCCAATTGGCTGCAGGTAAGTAGGCAATGCTGGGTTGCCATACCAAATGACGCCAACAATAACACCTAGAATAAGTCCAACGAATATTTGTGTGGCTAATCCAAACTTAATTCTTTTCATAGATTACCTCCCAAAAAACAAAGTATCAACATATATCATGAATAGACATATATTTAATCTCACTATTAGATCAAATTATAATAGATAAGAAATGAATTCGTCTACAGTAAATTATATTTCGAAAATAAAGAATATTCAGTGATGAAGCAATAATCACCAGAATTATCTAAAATCGGGTGAGCTTTGACCTAACCTGACTATTATTTCAAAATTAAGATATGTGTGAATAAATAAGAAAATCCCACGCGCAGGGCGTGGGATTTTTGCTTATGACAAATCATTTACTTTTATGCAGTTATTGCAGATATTACCATAGCACTCATGCTGCTCTTCTATCTTTTTTCCGCATTCCGCGCACTTTTTCGAAGGCAGGTTTCTAAAAAATTCTGTGATTTTTCCCAGCATAACCAATCCCTCTTTCCCCTTTGTAGTGACTTCATTGTAATATAACAGATTGTAAAAATCAATAACTGTTTTGATACAATATTTAAAACATGCTTTTTTCAAGAAAAATGGGTATATTGAAGGAGGAACAATTTTCTTGAAAAGATAGGAGGACATTATGAAAGTTACAGTTATCGGATGCTATGGCGGTTTCCCGGCCGCAAATGAAGCGACGTCAGGCTATTTATTTCAGTCAGGTGATTACTCTCTGCTTGTTGATTGCGGCAGTGCCGTATTGTCTAAGCTGTTCGGCTATGTGCCGGCGGAAAAGCTGGATGCGGTCGTTCTGTCTCATTATCACCATGACCATATTGCTGATATCGGGCCGCTGCAATTTGCCAAGCAAGTCGGTTCGTTTCTCGGCAAAGGAGAGCATACGCTTCCGATTTACGGACATGATGCTGATATAGAACAGTTTCAAAAGCTTACATATAAAACACATACGAAAGGCATTGCCTATCAGCCGGATCAGCCGCTGACTGCCGGTCCGTTTACGATCACATTTTTAAAAACGATTCACCCGGTGACGTGTTATGCCATGCGGATTACTGACGGCAGCCACACTGTCGTTTATACTGCTGATTCCAGCTATCAGGATTCATTTATTCCGTTTTCGAAAGATGCTGATTTGCTGATCTCAGAATGTAATTTTTATGCGGATCAAGACGGGACAAGCGCAGGCCATATGAACAGCCTGGAAGCCGGGCGCATTGCAAAAGAAGCGGGAGCTGGAGAGCTGCTGCTGACACATTTGCCGCATTTTGGCGTGCATGACAATCTTCGCAAAGAAGCGAAAACCGTTTTTAACGGTGAAGTGAATATTGCGAAATCAGGTTTTGTGTGGGAAGGATAAAGGAGGAGCACCATGTTATTTATAGACAATCAAAATATCAATGATCCGCGGATCAATCTTGCTATCGAGGAGTACTGTGTCAAGCATTTAGACCCTGAGCAGCAGTATTTGCTCTTTTATGTGAATCAACCGTCTATTATCATTGGGAAAAACCAAAATACAATAGAAGAAATCAATACAAAATATGTAGAGGAAAACGGGATTATCGTCGTCCGCCGTTTATCAGGCGGGGGCGCTGTGTACCATGATCTGGGGAACTTGAACTTCAGCTTTATCACCAAGGATGACGGGGACAGCTTTCATAACTTTAAAAAGTTCACTGAGCCGGTGATTCAGGCGTTACATCAACTCGGGGTTGAAGCGGAATTAAGCGGCCGGAACGACATTGTAGTGGATGGCCGGAAAATATCCGGAAACGCCCAGTTTGCAACGAAAGGCCGTATTTTCAGCCACGGCACCCTCATGTTTGATTCAGCCATTGATCATGTTGTGTCAGCATTAAAGGTGAAAAAGGATAAAATTGAATCAAAAGGCATCAAATCGATCAGAAGCCGAGTGGCAAACATCAGTGAGTTTCTCGATGATAAAATGACCACCGAAGAATTTCGCAGCCATTTGCTTCGCCATATTTTTAACACAAACGACATTGGAAACGTGCCGGAGTATAAGCTGACAGAAAAAGATTGGGAGACCATCCATCAAATTTCGAAAGAGCGCTATCAGAATTGGGATTGGAACTACGGCCGCTCACCGAAATTTAACCTTAATCATTCGAAACGTTATCCGGTTGGGTCGATCGATTTGCGCCTGGAAGTCAAGAAAGGCAAAATTGAGGACTGCAAAATCTTCGGAGATTTCTTCGGTGTCGGTGATGTATCTGATATTGAAAACCTGCTGGTCGGAAAACAATACGAACGGAGCGTCATCGCTGAGGTGCTCGAAGATGTGAATCTCAAACATTACTTTGGGAACATTACGAAAGAGGATTTCCTTGATCTGATTTATTAAGGCAAAGCACTTCGTTTGAAAGAGCGGTTGTGTGTTTGAAATAATGGAGGCAGGAGGGATTCAGATGAAAGTGTTTTTAATCGGAGCGAACGGACAAATCGGGCAAAGACTCGTCTCTTTATTCCGGGATCATCCTGATCATTCCATTAGAGCGATGGTCAGAAAAGAAGAACAGAAAGCGTCTCTCGAAGCTGCCGGTGCAGAAGCTGTGCTTGCGAATCTGGAGGGCAGCCCCGAAGAAATCGCCGCCGCGGCAAAAGGCTGCGACGCCATCATTTTCACAGCGGGTTCCGGCGGCAGCACAGGCTATGATAAAACGCTGCTGGTGGATCTTGATGGAGCGGCAAAAGCCATTGAAGCGGCGGACATTGCCGGAATCAAACGGTTTATTATGGTCAGCGCCCTGCAAGCCCATAACCGTGAAAATTGGAATGAGGCACTCAAACCTTATTATGTGGCCAAGCATTATGCCGATAAAATTTTGGAAGCAAGCGGTTTAACCTATACGATTATCCGTCCGGAAGGCCTTCGCAACGAGCCTGGAACGGGAACTGTTTCAGCTGCGAAGGATCTGGAGCGGGGTTATATTTCCCGTGATGACGTTGCAAAAACGGTCATTGCCTCTTTAGATGAAAACAATACGGAAAATCGGGCCTTTGATCTGACAGAAGGAGATACGCCGATTGCTGAAGCATTGAAGAAACTATGACTGAACTGACACTCGGGGCTTTTTGCTCTTGAGTGTTTTTTTCTGTTTCTCTATAATGGAGGAGAAAGCTTGGCTTCAATAATGAATGACTATTCATTCACTTTAAGGGGTGGGAGAATGAATCTTGTTTCAAAATTGGAAGAAACAGCATCTGAGAAGCCCGACAGCATCGCATGCAGGTTTAAGGATCACATGATGACGTATCAAGAGCTGAATGAACAAATTCAGCGATTTGCGGACGGCCTTCAGGAAGCCGGTATGGAGAAAGGGGACCATCTAGCTTTGCTGCTTGGCAACTCGCCTGATTTTATCATCGCGTTTTTTGGTGCTTTAAAAGCCGGGATCGTGGTTGTTCCCATCAATCCGTTGTACACGCCGACAGAAATTGGTTATATGCTGACAAATGGCGATGTAAAGGCGATCGTGGGCGTTAGCCAGCTTTTGCCGCTTTATGAGAGCATGCATGAATCGCTGCCAAAGGTTGAGCTCGTCATTTTATGCCAGACGGGAGAGGCTGAGCCGGAAGCCGCGGACCCAGAGATCAGGATGAAAATGACAACGTTTGCAAAAGTAGTGCGGCCGACATCTGCCGCTAAACAAAACCAAGAGCTTGCTCCTGATGATACCGCGGTTATTTTATATACGTCAGGAACGACTGGAAAACCGAAAGGCGCGATGCTGACTCATCAGAATTTGTACAGCAATGCCAACGATGTCGCAGGCTATTTGGGAATGGATGAGAAGGACAATGTGGTCTGTGCTCTTCCTATGTTTCACGTGTTTTGTTTAACTGTCTGCATGAATGCACCGCTGATGAGCGGCGCAACTGTCTTGATTGAGCCTCAATTCAGTCCGGCATCTGTTTTTAAACTTGTTAAGCAGCAGCAGGCGACCATTTTTGCCGGTGTTCCTACGATGTATAATTACTTGTTTCACCATGAGAATGGAAAAGAAGATGATTTTTCTTCCGTCCGGCTTTGCATTTCGGGGGGAGCGGCCATGCCAGTCGCATTGCTGACGGCATTTGAAGAAAAATTCGGCGTTACCATTTTGGAAGGCTACGGGCTTTCGGAAGCATCACCTGTCACATGCTTTAACCCGTTTGACAGGGGCAGAAAGCCGGGCTCCATCGGGACAAGTATCTTACATGTCGAAAACAAGGTCGTAGATCCGCTCGGACGCGAGCTGCCCGCTCACCAGGTCGGCGAATTGATCGTAAAAGGACCCAATGTGATGAAGGGCTACTATAAAATGCCGATGGAAACAGAGCATGCGTTAAAAGATGGTTGGCTTTATACGGGGGACTTGGCAAGACGGGATGAGGACGGCTATTTTTACATTGTTGACCGGAAAAAAGACATGATCATTGTAGGAGGATACAATGTGTATCCGCGGGAAGTGGAGGAGGTGCTGTACAGACACCCGGACGTCAAGGAGGCCGTTGTCATCGGCGTGCCGGACGCCCAAAGCGGGGAAGCGGTAAAGGGATATGTGGTACCGAAACGTTCTGGCATAACAGAAGAGGACATCATGCAGCACTGTGAAAAGCATCTGGCGAAATACAAGCGGCCTGCCGCCATTACGTTTCTTGACGACATTCCGAAAAATGCGACGGGGAAAATGCTCAGACGGGCGCTAAGAGATATTTTGCCTCAATAAAATGAAAAAGCGAAGCAGCTAGCTTCGCTTTTTCATTTTCAATCCTTTGCTTCTTTTTTCATAATGTTTAGCAGCGCCTTTGTATCGTTTTTGCTTAATTTGTAGTATGTGCCATCCTTCAAAAATACGGCTTGCTGGCTGCCGTCAATCCATAGCCTGAATGAGTCGTACCGGTCTTTATGAAACTTGATTGTCCCTTCGTAATCAGGGGCTGATGTTTTTTCTGTCTTCACCTGTTTTCCCTGATTCATAATGTCCAGCATATCTTTGACGTGCTGCCTTTTTTCAATCTTAATATCTTCTTGGCCGCTTGAAGACAGTGTGATCAAATCCGCGTCTACCGATTGATACACATCGCCTGACCGGCTGTAAAGATAGAAAAATGCAATAAACACAAGACCGATTACCACGATGGCTGCCACTATTTTTTTCATTTGCATCACTCCAAACATTGTTAGTTTTCCCAGTGATCGGGCTTTCCATGCTTAAATGGATGGAAAAGTGCGGAACACAGCTTGGTTCTAAGAATTTGAATTTATGATTACAATAGAAGTAACGGGTTGATGTGAGGAGTGAGGTGTTATGCGCAAATGGATTGCGGCAGCAGGGCTTGCTTACGTGCTGTACGGGCTGTTTTTTTATTGGTATTTCTTCCTGTCCGGTGATTCCGCAATACCGGAAGCCGTGAAAGGGACGCAGGCTGATCCGGCTTCTTTCATGAAGCCGTCTGATTTGGCGGTGGCCGAGCAGTATTCAAATATCAAGAATTTTTTATTTTTTATCGGGGTACCTCTTGATTGGTTTCTGTTTTTTGTTTTGCTGGTCAGCGGCGTTTCAAAGAAAATCAAGAAATGGATGGAAGCGGCCGTGCCTTTTCGGTTTTTGCAGATCGTTGGTTTTGTATTTGTACTTTCGCTGATTACCACATTGGTGACGCTGCCTTTAGATTGGATAGGCTATCAGGTGTCACTTGACTACAATATTTCCACACAGACTACGGCCAGCTGGGCTAAGGATCAGGTTATCAGCTTTTGGATCAGCTTTCCAATCTTTGCGCTTTGCGTTCTCGTGTTTTATTGGCTGATCAAAAGGCATGAAAAAAAATGGTGGTTATATGCCTGGCTGTTAACAGTGCCATTTTCGCTGTTTCTGTTTTTTATTCAGCCGGTCATTATCGATCCTTTATACAATGATTTTTATCCGCTGAAAAATAAAGAGCTTGAAAGCAAAATTTTAGAGCTGGCAGAAGAAGCCAATATTCCGGCTGATCATGTATATGAAGTGAACATGTCGGAAAAAACAAATGCGCTGAATGCCTATGTTACGGGAATTGGGGCCAATAAACGGATTGTATTGTGGGATACGACGCTGAACAAACTTGACGATTCAGAGATTCTGTTTATAATGGGCCACGAAATGGGCCATTATGTCATGAAGCACGTTTACATCGGTCTGGCTGGCTATTTGCTCGTGTCGCTCGCCGGATTTTATGTCATTGATAAGCTATACAAGCGGACGGTGCGCCTAACCCGCAGCATGTTTCATTTAGAAGGGCGGCATGATCTTGCGGCACTTCCGCTGTTATTGCTTTTGTTTTCTGTTTTGAGCTTTGCGATTTCGCCTTTTTCTAATGCTGTCTCGCGTTATCAGGAGAATAAGGCTGACCAGTATGGGATCGAGTTGACAGAGAACAGAGAAGCCGCTGTTAAAACGTTTCAGAATTTGGCCGTGACGGGGCTGAGCCAGGTTGATCCTCCGGTGCTTGTGAAGATTTTCAGAGGCAGCCACCCTTCGATCATGGAACGGATTCAACATGCGGAGAAAGAAGAGAAAACGCCGGAACATCCTGCCACAGAACAGGATAATGGCAAATAAAAAGAAGCAGGTATGGAGGAACCTGCTTCTTTTTGATATTATTGGGCAGCTGCTTCTACATTGATTAACCCTTTTCCATAGTAGAAAGAGCTTCCAAGGTATGTTGCAGTGCTTTCTAAACGATCACGGACTTGCGCGTTTGTCCAAGTCGGGTGCTTAGAAAGAATTAAAGCTGCTGCTCCGGCAACGTGAGGAGTCGCCATTGACGTTCCGTTGTAAGCACCGTAAGTGCCTCCAGGAAGTGTGCTTTGGATAGATACGCCAGGAGCCATCACATCAAGCTCAGAACCTGCGCTTGAGAATGAAGCTCTTTGGTTGCTGCTGTTTACCGCACCTACCGCGATGGTAGAAGGATATTTCGCAGGATAGCCGACTGTGCTTGAGCTTCCGGACGAGCCTTCGTTTCCGGCTGCGGCCGCAACCACAATACCGCTGGAAACGGCTTTATCAACAACTGTTTTCAGCGCTGTAGAACCAGAAGGTCCGCCAAGGCTCATGTTGATAACATCCATATTGTTGGAAATGGCCCATTCAATGCCGTTGATGATCCAGCTGTATTGGCCGCTTCCTGTTGAATCAAGAACTTTTACCGCATATAATGATGCGCTTGGCGCTACGCCGAGAACACCGATTGAGTTATTAAGAGCGGCAATCGTACCGGCTACGTGCGTACCGTGAGAACTGCCGTCCTGGTATGGGTTTGTTTCAGAAGGTACGAAGCTTGCTCCGCCTCTGACGTTTAAGTCAGGATGAGAAGAGTCAATTCCGCTGTCGATAACAGCTACTTTTACGTTAGAGCCTGTGTAGCCTTGAGAGTGAAGAGCCGGCGCTTTAATTTGGGAAATGCCGTAAGGAACAGATTGCGCATATTCATGTGCAATATGATCTTCTTCCACATATGCAACACTCGGATCTTGTTTTAATTCTTTTACAGCTTTTTCATCCAATGTTGCTGTGGCTGCGTTAACATACTTAAACTGCTTTTGAACTTTTCCGCCTTTCTCAGAAATAACATCCTTTTTCTTGGCGGAGCTCATGGCACTCATTGTCTGTTTAAATCCGACAATGTATTTCTTTTCTGTACTGCTTTTTCCGGCAGCCTGCGCAGACATGTTGCTGAACGCCATCGTAAAGATTAACGTTAACGCAAACAACAAGCTGATCCACAATTTTTTGTTTCTCACTCTTTACCCTCTCCTTTTAAAAAATTCAGAGTAGACTTACTAAAAAGACTATTCTGTGAATTTATTGTAATAGATGGAATAATATTTTAGTAGACCCATTTTTTTGAGATGATTTTATCTCTATTTAGGTATATCATCTCTCGCTATTTCCGTAGAGACTCGAAATAACTATTTTCATACAGAAAAAAACGAAAATAGACATGAGTAAATGTTCATTATGCTGAAATGTCATGCTTTTTCAGGTTAAATGCTCCTGAGTCCCGGCAAATTCCTGTCGAAAAAATTCGTTCGAATGACCTGCATATGTTTCCGTGAGAACAATGGATATTATCGTGATATTTTTTCAATGTATGATGATAAAAGTATTCTGAAAAATAAACTTTACAGAAAAATTTGATTAGGGATAGAATGAAAAAATGATTGAGAGGGAGGAAGAACTGAGATGAACATTCGCCAAGCAAAGATTTCAGATGCGGCAGCGATCGCGCCGCTGTTTAACCAATATCGGGAATTTTATAGACAGGCATCCGATTTGCAAGGGGCGGAGGCTTTTTTGAAAGCGCGTTTGAAAAATCACGAGTCTATTATTTTGATAGCAGAAGAAAATGGAGAGCTCATAGGCTTTTCCCAGCTCTATCCCGCGTTTTCTTCTGTGTCAATGAAAAGAATCTACATATTAAATGACTTATTTGTTGCTCCTCATGCGCGTACAAAGGGAGCCGGCAGCCAGTTGCTTTTGGCCGCAAAGGATTATGCAGCGGAAAACGGGGCAAAAAGTTTAACGCTTCAAACTGAGCACCACAACCGGAAGGCAAGAAGCTTGTATGAGCAAAATGGCTATGAAGAGGATACCGCATTTGTCCACTATCATCTCAATGTGCCGGCGAAGTGAAAATGGCGGCTTGATGATTTGGTTTTTGGAACGTTCTTCGGTTACGATATAAATGAAAAGGAGTGTGCCGAATGTCAACGTTATTTCAAGCATTGCAGGCAGAAAAAAATGCCGATGATGTTTCAGTCCAAGTGAAAACCATATCAACAGGGGATTTGCCGAAGGATGGTGTCCTGATTAAAGTTGCTTATTCCGGCATTAATTACAAAGATGGTCTGGCCGGAAAAGCAGGAGGCAATATCGTCAGAGAGTATCCGCTTATTTTAGGCATTGATGCTGCGGGTACGGTCGTCTCTTCCAATGATCCGCGTTTTGCAGAGGGGGATGAGGTGATCGCGACAAGCTATGAGCTCGGCGTCTCCCGTGATGGCGGATTAAGTGAGTACGCTTCGGTGCCCAGTGACTGGCTGGTGCCTTTGCCACAGAATCTTTCGTTAAAAGAAGCGATGGTGTACGGAACGGCGGGGTTTACTGCGGCGTTATCAGTGCATCGGCTTGAACAGAACGGCCTGTCTCCGGAAAAAGGCAGTGTGCTAGTCACAGGAGCAACCGGCGGTGTCGGCGGAATTGCGGTATCAATGCTGAACAAGCGGGGCTATGATGTGGTGGCAAGCACCGGAAACCGGGAGGCGGCTGATTATTTGAATCGGCTCGGTGCAAGCGAAGTAATCAGCAGGGAAGATGTCTATGACGGAACGCTTAAGGCGCTGTCCAAGCAGCAATGGCAGGGAGCGGTTGACCCAGTCGGCGGAAAACAGCTTGCCTCGCTTTTAAGCAAAATTCAATATGGCGGAGCTGTCGCGGTGAGCGGCTTAACCGGAGGAGGAGAAGTTCCTGCAACGGTGTATCCTTTTATTCTTCGCGGAGTAAGCCTGCTCGGGATCGATTCAGTATACTGTCCGATGGACGTCAGATCCGCTGTTTGGGAGCGCATGGCTTCTGATCTCAAGCCTGATCAGCTGCTGACCATTGTGGATAGGGAAGTCTCATTGGAAGAAACGCCTGGTGCGTTAAAAGAGATTTTGCAAAATCGCATTCAAGGAAGAGTGATAGTGAAGCTTTAACAGGATCAGCTTGCAGGGAATGTATGTTTCTGCAAGCTTTTTTGTGAACAGGGTGTTAAGCTGTGCCCCGAAACAATCTTCCGTTTCTTGTTTGCGCTATGTTAAAGAAACAAGATTGACCTGGAAAGCGGAACTTTCTTTTCTCATTTGAAAAATAATTGGTGATAATGATTCTCATTCCGTGTTATACTACTCTTGGACATCTTAATCATAGAAACTGCTAACAGGAGAGACTGGAACTATGAAAAAAACACTGATTATTCTTACAGTTTTACTTCTTTCTGTCTTAACGGCTGCTTGCTCGTCTTCAAGCGGCAATCAAAACAGCAAAGAACATAAAGTGGCGATAACACATGATTTAGGAAAGACGAATGTGCCTGAGCATCCGAAGCGGGTTGTTGTTCTTGAGCTTGGTTTTATCGACACACTGCTTGATCTTGGCATTACGCCTGTCGGGGTTGCCGATGACAACAAAGCGAAGCAGCTGATCAACAAGGATGTGCTGAAGAAAATTGACGGCTACACATCTGTCGGCACTCGCTCACAGCCAAGCATGGAAAAAATCGCTTCATTAAAACCCGATTTAATTATTGCTGACACGACCCGGCATAAGAAGGTGTACGATCAGCTGAAAAAAATCGCGCCGACGATTGCGCTTAATAATTTAAATGCCGATTATCAGGATACAATTGACGCTTCCCTTACGATTGCAAAAGCAGTCGGCAAGGAGAAGGAAATGGAGAAAAAGCTGACGGCGCATGAAGAAAAGCTTAGCGAGACAAAGCAGAAAATCAGCGCGAACAGCCAGTCCGTGCTTTTGATCGGAAATACAAATGATACGATTATGGCCAGGGATGAAAACTTCTTTACATCAAGACTTTTAACACAGGTCGGCTATCGATATGCAATCAGTACGTCAGGCAATAGCGATTCAAGCAATGGCGGCGACTCCGTGAATATGAAAATGACACTGGAGCAGCTGCTGAAAACAGATCCGGATGTGATCATCCTGATGACAGGAAAAACAGATGACCTCGACGCCGACGGGAAACGCCCGATCGAAAAGAATGTCCTCTGGAAAAAGCTGAAGGCAGTGAAAAACGGGCATGTATACCACGTGGACCGTGCAGTGTGGTCTCTGCGCCGCAGTGTAGACGGGGCGAATGCCATTTTGGACGAGCTTCAGAAAGAGATGCCGGCTGATAAGAAATAAAAGAAAAGACAGGCTGACGCCTGTCTTTTTCTTATTTGATAAAGCCGGATAAGTGGCTGTTGATATTATAGTCTTTAATCCGCCATTTTTCTTCTGCAAATTCAATGTTGCTGAGGCAGGCGTTGACGAGGCGGGTGCTTTTAAGCTCAGGGTCACCGCCGGATATTCCCGTCAGCAGGGCGTGAATTGCCGCACCGTGCGCCACGATCAGCACCTTCTTGTCTGGATACGCTTGGTTCACTTTTGCCAACCCGCCCATCAGTCTGTCAGTGAGTTCTTCTAAGGTTTCCATATTCGGATAGATGTTATCTGGATAGCGCTTTGTCCGTTCCTCCAGCGGCATGCCCTCCGCGTCGCCGTAATCGCGTTCCTTAAAATCATCCATCTCGACAATCGGAAGATGCAGATATTCATTAATAATTTCCGCGGTTCTTTTCGCTCTTTTCAGCGGGCTCGTCACAATAATATCCCAAGAAAAGTCCTTTACATATTCTCCGGTTTCTCTTGCTTGGCGTTCACCTGTTGCGTTTAGCGGGATATCGGTTTTGCCTTGGCATTTTTGCTGCAGGTTCCAATCGGTTTCTCCATGTCTTACTAAACAAACGGCTGTCATAAAATCCCCTTCCTGACTTTATTCATATTGCTATTATACTAAATTGAAAGCGTGCGTCCTATGAAAAAGCCTATGCAAGCACTTCAAATAATAAAGCCAGTCCGATTCCGCCGCCGCTTCCGATGGCTGCAACCGCATATTGACAGTCTGTCCGTCTTTTCGCTTCATAAAACAATCTGGTTACCAGAGCTGCACCTGATGCACCGTATGGATGGCCAAGAGCTAATGCGCCGCCGCGCACATTGATTTTTGAAAAGGGAATGCCGAGTTCTTGCGAGCAGACACAAATTTTGACGGCAAAGGCTTCATTGATTTCAAATAAATCGATATCATCAGGTGTTACATCGTGTGTATGTAAGAGCTGACGGATCGCATCAACCGGTGCCGCGGGCGGATAGTTGGGGTGAATACCGCTGACAGCGCTGCCGATAAACCGAAGCACAGGCTTAAGTCCGAGGGCTGCCGCTTTTTCTTCTTCCATTACTAAAAGAGCGGCTGCTCCGTCTGCTATGCCGCTGCTGTTGGCTGCTGTGACTGTTCCGGAGCTGGTGTCGAAAACCGGCTTTGCACGGGGAATAATTGCTTTTATCGGCCGCGTCTTCAAAAATGCTTCGTCCGTCTCCAATTCCCCGAGAGCAACAATTTCTTCACGGTAGAATCCTTCATCATGCGCGTTCCTGCTGCGTTGATGGCTGAGAAGCGCGTACTCATCCTGCATGCTTCTGCTGATGGAATAGCGTGCCGCCGTATATTCTGCGGCAATGCCCATGTCGGGATCGCCGATCGCATCTGGAGAAAAGCGGGCCCGTTCTGAAAAAGGAGATTGGCTGCTGCTTTCTGAGCCGCCCGCGATATACATCGTGCCGGCTCCCGCTTGAACGAGGCTGCAGGCATAGCGTACGGCTTCAAGGCCTGAACCGCACTGTCTGTCAATTGTCATCCCGGGAACCGATAGAGGCAGTCCGGCTTGAAGAGCTGACAGTCTGGCGAGGTTGCCGCCTCTGCCGGTAGCGTTTCCTAGAATGACCTCGTCAATTTGATCCTCCAGCTTTCGGCTGAGACAACGGATGATGGGAGCCGCCAAATTCTCCGGCAGGAAAGGCTTCAGCAGTCCATTTTGTTTTCCGAAGATCGTTCGTTTTGCATCAACAATAACCGCATTCATTTATACTGTACATCCTCTTTCAGCCATTTCTTCACTCTGGAACGGGCAATTTTTCCGCTGCTCGTTTCCGGCAAGCTGTCTGCAAACACCCATTTTTTCGGGATTTTATAGGAGGCTAATTTCTGTTTACACCAGGCTTTCAGCTTTCTGGCATTAGCGCTTCCACGAATGACAGCTACAGCGATTTCTCCCCAATACTCGTCCGGCATTCCAACGACAGCCGCGTTTTCAACCTCTGGGCAGGAGAGTAGCACACGTTCAACTTCTTCTGGGAAAATATTTAATCCTCCGTACACGATCATCCCGTTTTCTCTTCCTGATATGTATAGAAAACCTTCCTCATCAACGCAGCCCATATCATCCACTGTCATCCATTCATCTGGTGTGCTGCCGTTCACATAGCCGGAAAACCGCATCGGGCTTTTGACAAATATTTTTCCGATTTCTTCTGGCTGGCAGCGTTCTCCTTTGGCGCCGCGGATTTCGATCTGGACATTATGAAAAGGGCGGCCGGCTGAATGCGGCTTCCGTTTGCTGTCTTCCGGTGAAGAAAACGTCACAAAACTAAGCTCTGAAGTGCCGTAAAAATCGTACAGCCTGAGTTGGGGCCATATAGCGGCAAGCTTTTTCTTGGATTCTGCCGGCCAGTCTGCACCAGATGAAATGATTTTGAGAGGGCTGTCGGGAAAGCCCTCAATCCGGGTGAGTGCGTCTGTCATTGTCGGTACGGTATAAAGAACACTGACGGCTTCACGGTTCAGCCATTCCTTTGTCTGAGCAGGAGAAAACTTATTCAGCAAACAAACCGTTCCCCCGAGATATAAAGTGCTGACTGCCCCATATAAAAAGTGAGAGGATATTAACGTTCCGGGAATCAATACCGTGTCATCTGATGAGATCGAAAAATCTGTTTCTGTACAGGTAAAGCTCTCTATCCATGAGCGGTGAGACCGCGTAAAGGCCTTTGGTTTTCCTGTCGAGCCTGACGTAAATCCCATGTAAAAGGGGTGCTCCGGGTCAATGATAGGTAAGGGAGCAGCGGATTCCTCTTCAATATTTGCCATACAGTTATCCAGCAAAACAACGGGTGTCTTGCTATGTATCAGTTTGTTTTTGTAAAAGGCTGAAGTAACCACTAGATCCGCATCGCTTATGGACAGCCTCTCCATACATTCAGCCGGGCTCCAGCGTGTGTCGAGGGGAATGGCCGTGCATCCAGCCGCTGCGGCTCCGGCAAACAGCTGTAAAAACGCCAGACTATTTGGGAGCAAAAATGCCACACGATTCGGCATGCTTGGCTGTGACCGCAGCCAATTTGCGGTTTGGGCGACAAGCCGATCCCAATCTTGGTACGTGATTTGCTCCGATTCAGTTAGGATCGCTACACGGCCGGGCGATGTTTCGGCAGTAGATGAATAGGTATGAGTAATTGTCATGCAGTGTCATCCTCCTTTTGTAAACATCGTATCAGAAAGAGACAAGGCTTGAGTGATTTTTATTGCCAGGAATGCAGATACAGCCGCTTTTATCAAATCACCGGGCACATATGCAAGACTCATGAAGGCGGCCTGTGACAAATCAATATGCATCATAAAAGCTTGTACCGGTATACCAAGCAGATAAATAAAGATGATGCCGAATGCGATATGAGTGAAAAAGAGACGCACTGCTGTCACCTTTCGCAGTCTGTTAGCGGCTAAACTGATCAGCCATGAAGCGAGTGGATAAGCGATCAAAAAACCTGCGCTCGGTCCGAAAAACACACCAAAACCGCCTCGTCCGCCAGACAACAGCGGCGCTCCGAAGGCGACGAGGAGCAAAAAGACAAGCTGGCTTAAGAAAGCAGACTTTGGCTTGAGGATGCTGCCTGCCAGCATGACACCAAGCGTTTGCAATGTAATCGGAACGGGTGTAAAGGATAAGAAGAGAGGGGGGATAAAGCCGAGCACCGCCATCAGTGCGGTGAAAATAGCAATATGCATCATGTCAATTAATTTCAGCATTGTGAATCCTCCAAACAGTAATCAAATATGGTTATACAATAAATGCAGGCTATTATTATGTCAACTTATTTTTAAATTAAGTTTACATAATGAACGCAGAAAAACCGGCCGAATGGCAGGCCGGTTTTTGATGGTTATTCTTCTGTCAGAATGACAAGCGAATCAACGGAAGCGGCCACATGGGAAACGGCGCGGCTGACTTCCTGAAGCCCTCCAAGAAAGGCCTGCAGATCGACGTCGATTTTGCCTGATTGCTCTTTGCTGATTTTCATGCTGTGGACGATTTCATCGAATAAGCGGTTAATTTGCGTCATTTTTTCTTTACTTTCGCTGACTAGCTCATTCACGTCTTTGATATGCTTCGATACAATGTTGATTTGTGTATTCGTATTATTCACAAGCTCAGACACAGTAGAGACGGTTTTTTTCGTGTCCTCAGAAAGCTTCCGCACTTCATTTGCCACGACAGCAAAGCCTTTGCCGTGTTCTCCGGCGCGGGCGGATTCAATGGAGGCATTGAGCGAGAGAAGGTTTGTTTGTTCAGCTATGCCTGTGACGATGCCGAAGATTTTTTCAATTTGCTGCGCGATTTCATCCAGCTTGACCATTTCTTTTTCGATTTGGACAAGGCTTGTGTCAATTTTGTTCATCTGTTTTTGCTGGACTTCTAGCTCTTTTTTCCCGCCGATCGACTTTTCTTCAACAGTGCTGGATGTCACCGTGCCGGCTTTGGATGCTTGAGAAATGCCTTCAGATTTGTCCACAAGCTCTTGAACGGATCTGCTTGTTTCTGAAAACAGATTGGCAATCGATCCAGAGGTTTCTTGAATTTTCTGATGAAGAAGGTTTTTCTTTTCTTCTTGTTCATCACGGGTCTGGCTGTACTCGCTTTGAAATGCTTCAAGGACAAGCTGCTGTTCTAAATTCAAGATTTTTGTTGTCGCTTTAATGGCTTTCAGCAGTTCTTGCTGATTTGTAATAGATGTTTCGTAAATGTCAATCATTGACAAAAGAAGTTCTTGAAACGCGCCCATATACCATTTTGGCAGAAGGCCAATTTTTAAATGGATGGAGGCGATTCGGTTTCGCTTTTCAATGAATTCATCATCGATAACGCCTGCAAACATTTCCTGAATATGCCGTTTTAACGTTTGTTTTAAACGGTCAACTGAGCTGTGATCATTAATGATATCCATCAATGAGCTTTCATGGTCAAGGTTTTTATAAAACGCATCGACGATGAATACGATATTTTCTTGAATTAATGGCTGAAGCTGCTCCAACACGTAAAGCTCAGCATCTCCCAGCCTGACCATTTTGAGCTGTTTTTTGACATCTTCATGTTTGTTTGTGAGCTGGATGCGGTTTTTTTGCTGTCCATTTGAATCAGAAAAGTAAGCAGTTTCTTGTTTTCTCTCTTTTTTAAATAACAATACAATGATCCCCCTTGGGAAAAAATATAATTTTTACTTTTTGGCTTTTTAAGCCTTTTACTTTTTTATCGGCCAAGGGAAACATGAATGAAGCTGCAGATGAAAAATATTTGAAAAACCGTTCATTAAAATGAACGGTTTAATCGAGATCTATTTGCTTTAATGGTTTAATGGCCGGACCCTCTACAACTTCGCCAGAAGGCTTAAAGCGTGATCCGTGGCACGGACAATCCCATGTATGCTCGCTGTCGTTCCACTCGACCTCACAGCCTAAATGGGTACAGGTTGTATCAAAGAGATGGAGGCAGCCTGTCTCATCCCGAAATGCGCCCGCCCGCCTGCCGTTTATGGTGACAGCTTTTCCTTCTCCTGGCGAAATGTCTTCAAATTGGACATCAGGCTTTTCAAGCTTTCCTTTAATTAAATGCTTGGCGACATCGGCATTGTAGGAAATCACTTTCTGCAAACCGGGGTTCAGATGGAACCGGGACGGCGTGAAAATGCTTTCGTAAGGATTATCTTTTTTCTCTACAAGGTCCGATAATAAAGTGGCTGCGACCCCCGATGCAGTCATGCCCCATTTTTTGAACCCGGTCGCTACTAGAATATTGTCCTCATTTTCCGACATCGGCCCGATAAACGGGATTTTGTCGATCGTCACAAGATCTTGGGTGGACCAATAATATGGGATGCTTTCGATGCCGATGGTGCTTTCGGCCAGTTGTCTCAGTGTTTCATAATGTGTGGACATGTCTTTTCCCTGGCCTGTTTTATGGCTTACTCCGCTGAAGAGAATCAGCTTTTCGCCGTTTGCAACCGTATAGCGAAGGGCCACTGACGGCTGATCGATACTCAAATACATGCCCTCGGGATACTCGATCTTCGGCTTGATGGCGAGGACATAAGATCTGTCAGAATACATTCTCGCAGCATATAATCCGCCTCCGTCATAAAAAGGGAAGTGGGAACAGCATATGACAAAGCGGCTCTTAATGGCGTGCCGGCTTTTTGTTATCACTTCAGGCCTTTCGCCTTTTTTGATATCAAGCGCAACGGTCTCTTCATAAATTCGGCCGCCTTTTTGAACAATTTGCTCCAGAAGCGCTTTTAAGTATTGCAGCGGATGAAATTGAGCTTGATTCTTCATGACAAGCGCCAGCTTAGAACCTACGGGAATCGGAAGATCCTTGATAAGGTCTCTTTCAATTCCGAGTTTTGTGTATGCCTCATGCTCAGTGCGGATTTTTTGAACAGCGTTTTCATTTGCTGTGTAAAGATATGCGTCTTGCTCAATCCATTCACAGTCAATTTGATGTTCATCCACAATCCCTTTTATGTAATCAATTGCATTTTGGTTTGCTTCATAATAAAGCCTCGCATGGTTTAATCCGAAATTGCGGATAAATTCGTCGTATATCATGTCATGCTGTGCGGTAACTTTAGCCGTTGTGTGGGCAGTGGTTCCGTTGAGAACCTGATTTGCTTCAATCAAGACAACACGGAAGCCTCTCTTCGTAAGTTCATATGCCGTTGTAATTCCTGTAATCCCGCCTCCGATAATGGTGACGTCACATTCAGTTTCCTCTTGAAGCGCAGGAAAAGAAGGCAGGTCAGTTGATGTTTTCCAGTATGTTTCAGGTGCTTCCTTTGCAAAATGTTGATTAGCCAAGCCGTTATACCTCCAATCAGATTTATTCTTAATTTTTCCATATTCTATCTTTTCATACATAGGAAGCAGGCATTGTTCATAACATAATAAGGTTGAAAAGGAGTGATTTCATTGGCGAATCAAAAAAAGAAAACTTTACCGCCCCAGCACCAGAACCAGCAGCCTGGTTTTGAATATCTCATGGACCCGCGTCCGGTTTTTGATAAGCCGAAGAAAGCGAAAAAATTAGAGGGCAAAACCGCTATTATTACTGGAGGAGACAGCGGAATTGGACGCGCTGTATCGGTGTTATTTGCAAAAGAAGGGGCTAATGTGGTCATTGTATATTTGAATGAACATCAGGACGCCGAGGAAACAAAGCAGTACGTAGAAAAGGAAGGGGGAAAATGCCTGCTGATTGCAGGAGATGTCGGGGATGAAGCGTTTTGCAATGATGTAGTCGGGCGGGCAAGCCAAGCGTTTCCATCCATTGATATATTGGTTAACAATGCAGCTGAGCAGCATGTCCAGCCCAGCATTGAAAAAATCACCAGCCACCAGCTGCTCAGAACCTTCCAAACAAACATTTTTTCCATGTTTTACTTAACAAAGGCAGTGCTGCCTCATTTAAAAAAAGGGAGCTCTATCATTAATACCGCTTCAATTACCGCCTATAAAGGCAATAAAACGCTGATCGATTATTCAGCGACAAAAGGAGCGATCGTCACGTTTACAAGATCCCTTTCCCAGTCGCTTGTTCAGCAGGGCATACGGGTAAATGCGGTGGCACCGGGTCCCATTTGGACACCGCTTATCCCGGCCAGCTTTGCCGCAAAAGACGTGGAAGTGTTTGGTTCAGACGTGCCGATGGAGCGCCCGGGACAGCCGGTCGAAGTGGCGCCAAGCTATTTATACCTAGCCAGCGACGATTCCACATATGTCACAGGACAGACAATTCACGTCAATGGCGGAACCATTGTGAATGGATAATAAAAAGCCAATCCTTAAGGATTGGCTTATTCGCTCTGCTTGAGCGTTGCATATTCTTTAGAGAGCGTCAGAAACGCATCTTTATCTTTTTCGTCCAAGGCTTTGTTGATTTGGTCCGTCAGCATGGCCAGCCGACGCTTATACAAGGATTCATCGAGCACCATTTGAATATAGACATCCGTCATTGTGACATCAAGTTCTTTTGTTTTTTGCGTGTTGCGGGACTTCATGAGCTCAGTGTACGATTTTTTCTCTTTCATAAAGAATCCCCCCAATGCCTTTTTTATAGTATATGGATAACGGTCGAAAAAATCAATAAATTTTTATAATTTTTAGACAACTAATACTTGGCAATCTATCGACATATCCTGCAAAATGCCGTAAACCGGCAAGTCTAATCAAAGTAAAATCGGTTTATTACTAGTCATTTAGTACCATTAAATATCATTAAAAGATGATTTTATCTTAATTGTTAAAAAAACCTGTCGTTTTATAAAAACAGATGATAGATTATTAGTATAAATTTTGCAGAAAAAGGATGGAGGCCAAAATATGAGTCAGAAAACAGACGCACCTTTAGAATCGTATGAAGTGAACGGCGCAACAATTGCCGTGCTGCCAGAAGAAATAGACGGCAAAATCTGTTCCAAAATTATTGAAAAAGATTGTGTGTTTTATGTCAGCATGAAGCCGCTGCAAATTGTCGACAGAAGCTGCCGATTTTTTGGATCAAGCTATGCGGGAAGAAAAGCAGGAACTTATGAAGTGACAAAAATTTCACACAAGCCGCCAATCATGGTGGATCCTTCGAACCAAATCTTTTTATTCCCTACACTTTCTTCGACAAGACCTCAATGCGGCTGGATTTCCCATGTGCATGTAAAAGAATTCAAAGCGACTGAATTCGACGATACGGAAGTGACGTTTTCGAATGGGAAAACGATGGAGCTGCCGATCTCCTATAATTCGTTCGAGAACCAGGTATACCGAACAGCGTGGCTCAGAACCAAATTCCAAGACAGAATCGACCACCGCGTGCCGAAAAGGCAGGAATTTATGCTGTACCCGAAGGAAGAGCGGACGAAGATGATTTATGATTTTATTTTGCGTGAGCTCGAGGAGCGGTATTAGAAAATAAAAAGGAGCTGACCCACAGGGCAGCTCCTTTCATAAAGCTATGCCGTCGGAATTCCCCCGGTGATGCCATATACCTGAGATGTTACATAGCTTGAATTCTCTGAAGCTAAAAATACATAAACATCCGCCAATTCCGCTGGCTGTCCAGCGCGGTTTAATGGAGCTGGAGGCGTGCCTTGTCCGAATTTCGGGATGTTTTCCGTCGGCTGTCCGCCGGAAATTTGCAGCGGTGTCCAAATGGGTCCGGGCGCAACTGAATTCACTCTGATTCCTTTGGAAGCCAGCTGTTTTCCCAGTCCGACGGTAAAGCCGATAATGGCGTTTTTCGTTGCTGCGTAATCTAACAGCATCGGGCTTGGATTGTAGCCTTCAACTGAGGTAGTTGTGATAATTGAAGCTCCCTCCGGCAAATACGGAAGCGCCGCTTTTACAACCCAGTAAAGGGAGAAGACGTTCACTTCAAATGTTTTATAGATTTGTTCAGTAGGCAGATCTTCGATGTTTTCGACTGCTTGCTGTTTGCCTGCAACGAGCGCCAGCACATCAAGTCCTCCGAGCTCCTTTTGCGCTTGTTTGACCAGATCCTGGCAAAAGGATTCGTCACTCAAGTCCCCGGGGATCAGCACTGCTTTTCGGCCTTCTGCTTCGATCAGTTCTTTTACCTCTTCAGCATCTGGCTGTTCCTCGGGCAAGTAGTTAATGGCCACATCGGCGCCTTCTCTGGCGTAAGCGATCGCGGCAGCGCGGCCGATGCCGGAATCGCCGCCGGTGACAAGCGCTTTTCGGCCGATTAGTTTACCTGACCCCTTGTAGCTTTTTTCTCCGCAATCAGGGAGAGGCTTCATGTTCTTTTGCAGGCCTGGCGGCTCCTGATATTGTTCAGGAAATTCATCATGAAAAAATGCTTTTATAGGATTCGTAAGGTTTGAATCAGACATCATCAACGCTCCTTTTCTGTTTGGTGTACATTCGTATGTGTACCCCTGAGCATGTAGAGAAAAACATGTGTTGGCAGTTTGAATAGTGAAGGAAAAAGAAAACAAGAAAAACAAACCCTTCTTCCATATTTATCTTGTCAAATAAGACTATATGAATTATGATGAATTCGAGCTATAAATCAACTAAATATTGGGTGTTGGGGGAGTGAATTGTCATGAAAAAAGCGGCGGCGTTTTTGCTGTCACTCGGTCTCGTTTTCGGTTTTTCATACGGAGCTGACCATGTGGCGGAAGCCAAAACAAAGGTGAAGGTCTATAAGAACTGCAAGGAGTTAAACAAAGTATACAAAGGCGGAGTGGCCCGCACATCGAAGGTGAAAAATAAAGGCGGAAAAACGAAGTACAAGCCTTACGTCTCTAAGGACCTTTATGATGCCAATAAAAAGAAAGACCGCGATAAAGATCTTATCGCCTGTGAACGGTAAATAAGAAAAAGCAATCTGATGTCCAGATTGCTTTTTCTATTGCTTAAGCCGCCTGATCGGCCGCAGCGCTTTTCGCCTTCCTTGTCATAAGGCTGACTGCCGTCATGACCGTGATATTCAAAAGCAGGGCGACGATGCCGACATTCAAGTCTTTTGCGGCTTGCGGCAGCGCCGGAAATAAAGTGCCGATCGTCGTTTCCGTCATTGTAATATAAGTAACTGCTCCAACACCTGCCATAATGCCGGCGAAGGCTCCCTGCTTTGTCACCATATTATGCTTGAACAGGCTGAACAAAAGGGCGGGGAATAGCTGTGTGACAAGGCTGTAGCCCATCAAAAGCAGCGTAACGATGGTATTCCCGCCTTTGAAGGTAAAATACACCGAAATCAGCGCGATCACCGGCACTAAAAACTTAGCAAGCGCCGATACTTGCTGTTCTGTCGTGCGGGGTGCGATCACCTTGTACACATTTTTTGCAAACAGCGTGGAGGCGGACATTAAGATCATAGAGCCTGGCACAAGTGCTGTCAGCAGTCCGGCAGCACCGATAATTCCGACAAACCATGGGTCAAATGCTTGCAGGGACAGTCTCAAAAGCGATAGATCCCCGTCTGCGCCTTTCAGATTTGGAACTTGCAGGATAGCCGCGAAGCCAACGAAAAGGACGAAGAGCAGGACCAGCTGGTACAAAGGCATGATGATGGCGTTTTTGCGAAAGACTTTTGGATTTTCAGCTGAATACGAAGCGGAAAACGTGTGAGGCCACATGTAAAACCCGAGCGCTGTCAAGAGTACGGTTGAACTGAACCACGCCGTACTTTGTCCTGTTTCGGGCAGCGTAAGAAAGCCAGGCTTTGCCGTTTCAATCTGCTGAAACATGTCTTGAAATCCGCCGTAGTAATGAATTGGCAAATACACACCTAAAAACAGAACGACAACCAGAATCATGATGTCCTTCACAACCGATATCCAGGCTGACCCGTGAATGCCGGAAACCATAACATAAACCGTAATGGAAATGGCACCGATCCAGATGGCGGCGGTCGGGGTGATTTTGCCGTACGAGGTTTCCGATACAATCAGTCCGAGGCCTTTCAGCTGCAGTACAAGATAGGGAATGAGTGCGGCGATGCCGACCAGTGAAACGAGAATGCCAAGCAGCGGACTGTTGTATTTTTTTGTGAAAAAATCAGACTGCGACATCAGTTTATGCTGTTTCGCGTACGTCCAAACTGCCGGAAGAAGCCAGTAAGACAGGATGTAGGCCAGGCATCCGTAGGCGATGATATAAAAGGCTGGACCGCCCTTTCCGTAGGCCCAGCCGCTGCCGCCGAGAAACGTAAAAGTAGTGTAAATTTCGCCTGCCATCAAAAGGAAGACGAACACAGTTCCGAAGCCGCGTCCTCCGACCGTCCACTGCTCCAGGTTCATGTCTTTTCCTTTTTGGGCGCGTATACCGAGAAAAATACTCAAGAGCAGGACGCCAAAAATGATGATGAGAGCTGCGTTCATTCTGCTTCCTCCTTTTTATTTTCCTTGTCGAGGACATACACAATTGCCATCAGCGCAGAGGTCAAAAGAGCCCACATCACAATATAGGCAAGGATAAACGGCATGCCGAACACATAGGGGGTCACTTTATTTGCAAAAGGGATGCCGAGTAAGATTCCGATAAAGGGCAACGCGGCGAGAACGTGAATCAGTTTCATAAAATCCTCCTTCTCATTAGGATTGGGGGTGTACAAGCCCGGCCGTACTGAAAATGGTGTCGTCGATATGGCAGTACATGTCATATTTCGGGGTGAAAGGCTGTGGTTCGAATTATAAATAAATTTATTTTGTTTGTATAGTGCGAATTGTCTGAAATTTATGATCGGGATCGCCCCGAAGAGGGAACGGACAATATGATTCAAAAGGCTCAGGTCCTGTCCGGGGCAAATAGATAGTATGTTAATAATTCGCTGACCTGCTCACGGATTCGGGGATTAAAATAGCGGTGCTTTTCTTCATAACCATCCATGACAAATACATAGAGCGTAAACGCCTCATCGCGCTCCATCTCGCGGATCGCAATTTTCCTCTTCCTCAGTTCTTTTCTGACCTCTATCAAATCCTTTTGTGCTATTTTTAATGATTCGCTGATAAGCTGTTTATAAGGATGCTTCAATTTTAATGTGCTTTCTTCAATTGCGGCGAGATCACGGTTAAAAATCGTAATGGCCATGGGCAAAAAGAGAGCACGTTCAATTAAATCGTATATTTCCTCTTGCAGATTCGGCATGTTGACTCCTTCTTTCTAAAGGGAACATTTGTTCTATTTGTATTCTATATCGGCTGGTGAAATGTTTCAAGACAGAAAAAAACACCAAAACTTTTTAGTTTTCTGCTGATAATGTGTAGAATAAGGATAGACAAACCTGGTAAGGAGTATAAATGTTGGAGCATTTTTTATCCTATTTGACACAAGAACATTTAACTGAATTATTTCAAAGCTATAGGGCTTTCGGTCCGCTCATAGCTGTGCTGCTGCCTTTAATTGAAGCGTTTCTCCCGTTTTTGCCGCTGATCGTGTTTGTGGTGGCGAATACGAACTCGTTTGGCTTATGGGAAGGATTCATCCTGTCCTGGGCGGGATCAACTGCTGGTTCCATTCTCGTATTTTTGATCGTCCGTCAATACGGACAGAGAAAATTGCTTGGATTTATCCGCAGTCATCCGTCTGTCAGAAAGCTGATGTTATGGGTGGAAAGACACGGCTTCGGCCCCATGTTTCTTCTGCTTTGTTTTCCATTTACACCGTCAGCCGCGGTGAATGTTGTTGCCGGTTTGTCAAGGATCGGAACGCGGCCGTTTATTTTGGCGGCAGCCTCAGGGAAGCTTGTCATGATTTTTATGATCAGCTTCATCGGATATGATCTGCACGCGCTGATTACACAGCCGATTCGAACGGTCATCGCCGTATTGGTGATCACTGTCTTATGGTATGTCGGCAAAAAGGTGGAGCGGCATCTGCATGTAAGAGCCAGTCAGCGTGAGCATGATGGAGGGAGACAGTAACATGAAAAAACGGTTTTTGTTTCTTGCCGGTGTAGTGTCCGTCGTTCTCGCCATTCAGGTTAAAAATGCCGTCTTTATTGATTACAAGGTAGAAGGTGTCAGTATGAACCCGACGTTTCAGGAAGGGAACGAATTGTTGGTCAATAAATTTTCACATCGATTTAAAACCATCCATCGTTTTGACATCGTTCTTTTTAAAGGCCCTGATCATAAAGTGCTGATTAAACGGGTGATCGGCTTGCCCGGTGAAACGATCAAATATCAGGATGATCAGCTGTATGTGAACGGAAAGCAGGTTGCTGAGCCATTTTTGAAGCATTTAAAATCCGTTTCTGCCGGAAGCCATGTAACAGGTGATTTTTCTTTGAAAGATGTGACGGGAACCAGCAAGGTGCCGAAAGGAAAATATTTTGTCGTTGGAGATAATCGCATATACAGCTTCGACAGTCGGCATTTTGGTCCGATAAGAGAAAAAAATATTGTCGGTGTGATTTCTGATGCCGAATAAAAAGACGCTAATTGAAGAGGCGTCTTTTTGTATGCCGTTTGGAAAAATGTGTTGAAGAAAAATTTGTAAGGAGCTATAATCAATATTGTTACGAGTGTAACAATATTCGTATACTTTTTGATTGAAGTTCCATTTTTATTGGGTTTTAATCGTTTTTTTATGAAACAAAAGGAGTGGTGAATGATGATGAAATATGAAGCAGTGATTATAGGTGGAGGGCCGGTCGGATTTATGCTGGCTTCTGAGCTTGCGATGGCCGGGGTGAAAACATGTGTGATTGAACGGCTTGAAAAACCTGTTCCACATTCCAAAGCGTTGACATTGCATCCCCGAACGCTGGAGCTCCTTGAGATGAGAGGGATTTTAGAGCGGTTCGTATCCAAGGGAAGCAAGATACCTTCCGGACATTTTTCAATGCTGGATACCCGTCTGGATTTTTCAGGCTTGGATACGAGTTGCCCTTACACGCTTTTGCTCCCGCAGTCCAAAACAGAAAAGCTGCTTGAAGATCATGCACGACGTCTGGGTGCAGAGGTGTTTCGGGGGGCAGAGGCGCTCGCGGTAACGCAAAACGGGGAAGCGGTGCAAACGATTTTTAAGGATCGGGACGGCAGTGTACGGACGATCACAAGTAAGTTTGCCGTTGGTGCCGATGGCGGTGGAAGTACCGTTCGGAAACAGGCTGGAATTGAGTTTCCGGGAACAGACAGTACTGTCACCGCTGCGCTTGGAGATGTGGTGCTCCTTTCTCCGCCGCCGTCAGGAGTACTGTCCCTTTGCACAAAAGAGGGCGGTGCTATGATTGTTCCGTTATCACCAGGCCAATACCGTGTAGTTGTCGTCAGCCCTTATCGCACACAAACGCCGAAAGATGTGCCGGTGACTGAGGAGGAGCTGAAAGCTGACCTTCTGCGAATTTGCGGGACTGACTTCGGTTTAACCGATCCTTCGTGGATGTCGCGGTTCGGAAACGCCGCGCGCCAAGCAAAACGGTATCGGAACGGCAGAATCTTTCTAGCAGGTGATGCCGCACATATTCATTTTCCAGCGGGAGGGCAAGGATTGAATGTCGGCCTTCAGGATGCGATGAACCTTGGGTGGAAGCTGGCGGCGGCGATCAAGGGCTCTGCGCCTTCATGGCTTTTGGACAGCTATCATGACGAGCGGCACCCGGCAGCTGAAGGGCTCTTGAGGAACACGGAGGCACAGACAAGGCTGATTGATTTTACTCAAGCAGGCCTCCATTTGCGGGGGATGATGTCGGAGCTGCTGGCCTTCCCTGATGTGAATCGATATGTAGCGGGGCAAATTTCTGCGCTCGATGTCAGATATGAAGCTGATCTTATCATGCCGCCGCATCCTTTGAACGGGGCAAGGCTCCCTGATATGGAGCTGATTCTTTCCGACGCCAGTTCGGAAGGGCTGTACAGCCTTCTCCGAAACGGGACATTCGTTTTGCTGTCGTTGATGCAGGAAGCTGATGATCATATCAATGTGAAAGGCTTACGAACGGTAAACGCCTCGCTTGCAGAACCGAATGAAAAGTTGCGGGATGTGCATACCATATTGATTCGTCCTGATGGACATGTAGCCTGGGCGGTAGATGCATCAGCGCCCGATTGTGCCGAGGTGATTCAAAAAGGGATCAGCCGCTGGTTTTCCGTCACCAGCCGAGTATAATTCAATTCGATTGTTTCGTCTGTAACAAAACGGTATGATAGAAGAAACAATCGAATGAAAAAGGATGGAAAACCCGATGAACACAGATCATACGAAACGCAATCTTTTTGAATTGTATGCGGAACTCATTCATCAGCAGGAGAAATGGGAGGGGCTTATTAAAGCTTTTTTATCCGACGAATTGAGGAAGCTGGATGTAGAGCAGGGGAGTAAATCTCAATTGACGATGACAGAAATTCATGTTCTGTCCTGTGTCGGGGACAATGAACCAATCAATGTCACGTCGATAGCAGAAAAAATGAATACGACAAAAGCGACTGTATCACGCATCAGCACAAAATTGCTCGGCGCAGGCTTCCTGCATAGAACACAGCTCAGCGATAATAAAAAGGAAGTCTACTTCCGATTGACGCCTGCTGGAAAAAAGCTGCACAATTTGCACAAATATTATCATCAGAAGGCTGAACAGCGTTTTCTGTCATTTTTTGACCGCTATACCGAGGAGGAAATTCTTTTTGCGGAACGGCTGTTTCGTGATCTTGTGACAAAATGGTATCCGACGTCAGAAGAAATTGAAGGAGGCCTTCCCGGCATTTTCAAATAAAAAACACGCACTGAGGTGCGTGTTTTTTACGTTTTTTCTTTCTTTTTCAGGATGATGAGGTAAATCAAATTTCCTCCGACTAAAATCGTAAGCGGCAGTCCGGGGGAGCCGGTTGCCACCAAATTATAAATCAGCCAGATTCCTAAGCATATGCCATAATATAAGTGCATTGCCTTCTCTGGATTGTCGCGCAGCAAAAGAGTCACTCCTTCCCCATCTGCTATAAGTGTATCATGGAAGGATTTTGTTTCCAATTATGCATTGCTGCTGATCGAGCTCTCTTTTCCTTTTTTTTCACCATGAAGATGGTGAAGCAGACGATAAAACGGCGGCAGCAGGGCAATGACAAGGATGACGCGGATGACCTGAACCGCAACGACAAAGGTGGAATCAGCATGTAATGTAACTGACGTCGTCGCCATCTCTGCAATCCCGCCGGGCGCAAATGCCAGAACAGAGGTGATGAGCGAGATTCCTGTCAGCTCGGAAACGATCACGGCGCTCAAAAACATAGCTGCGATTAAACCGACGGATGAGATAAACCCGACGATGATAATGCGGGTGACGCCGGCAAACATGCTTTTGTACATTTTAGAGCCGATCGTTGCCCCGAGAAATACTTGTGATACATGGTTCGCTTGTGACGGCCACCATGCCGTCATGTCGTGCCCTATCGCCGCAGCTCCGCCAACATGTACAATTGCTACACCAAGCATGCTGCCAAGCAGCCATGGAGCCGGAAACTTTAAACATTTCGCCGCTTTACAGGCTCCCCAGGCAGCGAGAATCAGAATGACGGTCCACAAAACGGGAGCGAGCCTAAAATCTGTCGTTGCTGAAGAAAGCCCTGCCGCAGCACTTGTGGAACTGTCTTGTTTTGTATAGATCATGATAACCAAAAACGGAATGGAAAGGACCACGAGCAGCACCCGCATCATTTGCACGAGGCTGACAATGGCGGTGTTGGCGCCGACCTCCTGTGCGATGCTCGGCATGGCGGAAAGCCCGCCGGGAGCTGTGCCGACAAAGCTAGTCATCATATCCGTTTTGCTGAAACGCCAAAGCACATATCCTGACAGCATGGCCAGCAGGATAGACAATATCAGCATAACGCCGACTGAAAACCAATGGTCTTTGAGAACAGAGAGAACGGATAAATTCAGCTTTTGGCCCAATTCGATGCCGAGGATCATCTGCCCGAGGGCGAGCCATCGTCGGTTAATTCCTTTTTGGTCTGGTGCCATCATCAGCCATGCCGGCCGTATCATGGCGAGGAAGCAGGCGACAATCAGCGTTCCGATCATCCATCCAATTGATATTCCGGTTAATGAAAGAATAAACCCCCCGGCTGCACTGATTGCGATAAACCATAGATCTTTGAGGAGATTTTCGTCTTTCTTCAATGTAAACCCTTCTTCCTTTTCGCGTAACACTCCAATTGTTCACGTAGTGAATGTATTTATTACTATAGTATATTTTTGTTGATAAAGAAATTATGAATTATTTTCTATTAGTGATTCACTTTTCTTATGACCTTATGTTCGAGCTTCTCTATTGTGTAAGTCAGGCATAAACCTGCTGCCAGCAGACACACGGCAAGGGCGTAAAATATCACTTCTCCGCCAAACGATGTCAGGATCAGCCCGCCCGCGAGCGGTCCGATTGAGCGGGATATATCCCAATGCAGACCATAGACAGCATAGAACCGGCCAAGCAAATGAGGCGGTGCCAATTTTGAGATGAAGGTCTGGATGTGAGTTAATCCGATGCTTTCGCCAACCGTCATCACCGCTACCGTCACTAAAAGCATTGTCGGGGATGTTGAGCATGCAAAGCCGGCAGCCGCAAGGGAGTAGCAGATATAAGTAATGAAAAGAATCGTTTTCATTGTAAGTTTTTCAGTCCCTTTGACAAGAGGAACCTGGAAAACAAAGCTGAATAAAGCCTTTGCTGCTGAGTAGATGGTCAGCATGGACAGATAATCAGAAAACATATTTTTGCTGTACAGTCGGTATGTTGTTTCTGTTTGCGCATATAACATGCTGATGGGGAGAGAAAGCAGCAAAAGAAGCAGGACGGGCCTGTATATCGTAAAGCTCGCAGACTTTTCCTGTGTCACAGCTGTGTTTTGCGGCTTTGTCTCAGGAAGTTTCCATGCAGCTGCCAGAAAGTAGATGAACAAGGCTGCGGCATCTAAAGCGAATATCCATTCAGGATTTTGTTTGTACAGGAGCATTCCGAGCAGCGGCCCTGCCGTCAGGCCGGCTGAATAGATCGCGTTGATGACCGCAAATACTTCCGAACGTCTGCTTTCTGGCGTGCTTTCAGCGATTTGGGCGCGGGAAGCGGGAATGTATAACGATCTTCCGATGCCATTCACGACATAAAGAATGGCGAAAACATACGCATGCTCAGCAAATACAAACCCTGTCATTGCAGATGATTGCAGAAGCAATGCGATCAAAATCGCTGTACGCCGACCAAGCTGGTCCGTCACCCGTCCGGCAGCGAGCGTCAGGAAAAGATCAGAAAATGGCTGAAGGCTGATGATCAGCATTGGCATCATGACATTGCCGTTTAATTGTTCATGCAGATACAGCACCATAAAAGGTCCCATCATTGCACCTGTCAGGCTTGTCAGCATTTCGCCGAAAAAGCGGAGCCAAACGGGAGCGGTATATCTTGATTTAATAGATTGAAAGCTGGTCAGCATGTGATCGCCGCCTTTCGGTGTTTGATATAGTAGTAGTGTATAGAAGGGACGGCGACCCAAAAAGTGAAGAAAAGAAGAGATAAAAGTTCCCCTTTTGTCGGGAGGTGCGGGGATTGAAGCTAATTGAGCACTACGTGGCACTTGTACAAACAGGACGGGCTGAGTATGGGCAAATGAACGAAATGACGCTCACTGAGATTGCCGCCAGTTTATTTTGTACGGAAAGAAATGCAAAGCTCATTTTACATAAGATGGAGAACAGCAATTGGATTACCCGGGAAAGCGGGGCGGGGCGTGGGCGTAAATCAAAAATCGCGTTTCTTCGGAGGCCTGAGGAACTGCTTCTTCAAACTGCCAAGGAATATACCATGGCTGGAAAGCTTAAAAAGGCAGAGGAGCTGCTTCAGCAGTATCAGTCCGCGTTTCCGGAGCTTCAAAATGAATATGGTATGTGGTTTTCTGAGGTATTTGGTTTTGTGACAGAGTCCGGCCGGGATGGAGAAAAGGATGTTCTCCGGATGTTCATCTCCCCTGAATCTGTCAGCAGTTTTGATCCATGCCAAATATTTTTGCGGTCTGAGGGCCATTTCGCCAAACAGATATTTGATACGCTTCTCACGTTTGATCCGGATATGCAGGAGCCGAAGCCTCATTTGGTTCATGGATGGGAAGAGGACGGAAAAAAACGGTGGAGATTTTTTCTTCGAAAAGGTGTGTCGTTTCATAATGGGCAGCTGCTGACATCGCGGGACGTTGCGTTTACGTTTCAGCGCTTTTTGGAAGTGGCTGACAACCCGTATAAATGGCTGCTGCACGGAGTGAAACAAGTCTTAGAAAAGGGCCCTTATTGTGTGGAGATCATACTTGATAAGCCGAATGAGTTTTTGCCGTATGCTCTTTGTGACGAACGGCTGTCCATATTGTCGGCCGAACAGGACGGCGGGATCAATGGAACAGGGCCTTTTCGGGTGAATCAGCATCACGGCTGGATGCTTGTGCTTGAAGCCTATGAGCGCTACTTTAAGGGGCACCCCTATTTGGATCGCGTGGAGTTTGTGTTTTCTGAACAAGCCGGTGAGATGAACGGATTTACCATTCAAGAAAAACAAACATGTCCTGAGCAGCAAACTGTTTTTGATGAGCGGCATGTCCAGTATTTGTCGCTCAATCTGAAAAAGAAGGGGCCTCTTCAGCACCGAAGCTTTAGAAAAGCGCTCCGGCTGTTGATTTCCTCTGAACGGCTCGTTCGTGAAGCGGGAGGGCACCGAAGAATCCCGGTTACGTCGTTTTGGCATCCGAGTTCTTTTGAGTTAGAGGGCGTTACGCCATCTGAATTGTTGAAGAAAAGCGGATACGAGGGCGAAACAATGGTGCTGTATACCTTTTCGGAAACGGATCATCGTGAGGACGCCGAATGGATTCAAAATATGTGCGCCCAACACGGGATCAAGCTTACACTTCGATTCTGTGATGCTGATGATCTGCGACGGCCGGAAGTCGTGCAGATGGCGGATATCATTCATGACAGTGCGACGTTTTATCAAGATACCGAGTTTGGTTTTCTGCATTTGCTGCTGTCGGAGAACAGTTTCTTGTGCCAGCATCTATCTGAAAAGCTGACACAATTCTGCTCGGGAATGATAGAGCGGATGTTTTCCATGCCTGACCGCTGTTCGAGAATGAATATCCTGCGTGACATTGACCGTCAGCTTACACAGGAGCTGAATGCAATTCCGCTGTATCAAAATGTGCTACAGGTGACATCAAGTAACAATGTAAAAGGCCTGGTGCTTGATGAAGAGGGATGGATTGATTTGTACTCCGTGTGGCTGTCCAAATAAAAAGAGAGGGTTCAATCATTGAACCCTCTCCGTCTTTTAAGACGCCGCCATGCTGCGGCATTGTTCAGCGCAGGCGAAGCAGGCTTTCGCACATGCTTGGCAATGATCGTGATCATGCTTTTCGCATTCAGTGCCGCACGCTTCACAAATATCGGCGCAAAGTGCACAAATTTCTTTCAAAAACGGGCTGTCCGTTTGCATGGCTTTAATTGCCAGGGCGCAAATATCCGCGCATTCCCTGTCAAGCCGGATGCAGCCGCTGAGATCGTGGTGCGCGCTTTCTTCCAAACATTTTGTAAAACAATGATTGCAAGCCTCCATACAATCAATGCAAGCCTCAATACAAGCTTCTGAATATTGCTCCATGGTTGATTCCCCCTGTATGGCAATGTATGGTTTTATGTTTCCCGGCTGCATTTGAAAAAAACGGAGGAATGTGTTTTTAGCTGAGGAGATATGTACATATACCCTAAAACGGGTATATCTAACGTTTGGCCAGATAGTATAGGAACCAGACAGCGTGATTTTGTTCATCACGTGCGGCGCGCGTGAAGACGCCTTTCGCTTTTAAGTTTGACGTTTCCTCGGCTGCACGCAAGTAAAAGTCGACGGTTTCTTGTTCATCTTTAAAAGCGGCGTCCAGTCCTCTCGTGAAATGGTCCGGGCACTCTTCCGTTTGTTTCGGCATGATGTGCTTGCTGGTAATCGATCCATACAGTGTGGAAAATTCACGAAGGTGGCGGATCTCGTCACGTCTGATTTCTTCAATCTGTTTTCTGACTTCATCGCGGTCGGCTAGTTCGGCAAGCCTGCGATAGCATTGAATTGCACTGAATTCTCCGTTGATGGCCTTCTGCAAATTCCGAATCAAAACAGGATCTTCCCGGTATGGCACCGGATAGGGATAGTAACTGTAATGCAAGAGGATTCAACTCCATTCCTAGGAATTGGGCTTTTGTAAAAGTATATGTTGGGCAAGGAGAGATGTGCGGGGATAATCAGCTTTTTATATGTGAAAAGGCCGTTTTTACCAATAGATCAGATTGGTCATTTTCGTCAACATTCGATAAAATATATAAAGATAAAAAGAGAGGGGTCTTCTAATTTGGGAGCAGAGTTTTTAGTAGGCAGGTCCGGGAGTGGAAAAACGAAGCTGATCATCAACAGCATTCAGGATGAATTGCGCCGGGCTCCATTCGGGAAGCCGATCATTTTTCTAGTCCCGGATCAAATGACGTTTTTAATGGAATATGAGCTTGCTAAAACGCCAGATATGGGCGGAATGATACGCGCTCAAGTGTTCAGCTTTTCACGATTGGCCTGGCGCGTCCTTCAGCATACGGGAGGAATGAGCAGGCCGTTTCTGACGAGCACCGGCGTACAAATGCTCCTGCGGAAGCTCATTGAGGAGCATAAACAGGAGTTCAAAGTCTATCAAAAAGCGAGTGACAAAAACGGGTTTACCGCACAGGTTGAGCGGATGCTGACAGAGTTTAAGCGGTATTGTCTGGAACCGGAGGATATCCGCCGGATGGCGGAAAGCGGAACGGCTTCCGAATATCGCGGAGAACGTGTGTTATCTGAAAAGCTCCATGACTTATCGATTCTGTATCAGCAAATGGAAAAAAGCCTCGCAGATCAATATCTTCACTCTGAGGATTATTTGACATTGCTGGCAGAGCATATCCCGCTTGCGGAAGATGTAAAAGGCGCGCATATCTATGTGGATGGCTTTTATCAGTTTACACCGCAGGAATTCAGGGTGCTGGAGCAGCTTATGGTTCATGCAGAGCATATCACGTTTTCGCTCACAGCGGACAAGCCGTCATATGAGCGGGAGCCGCATGAACTGGAATTGTTTAGAATGACGGGGAAAACCTATTACCGCCTGCATCAGAAGGCGAAGGAACTGAATTTAGACATTACGTATAAAGAGCTGAGTGGGACTGAGCGGCATACACAGACACCTGAATTGGCCCATCTAGAGGCGCAGTATGAAGCGCGTCCGGCCGTTCCTTACACAGAAAAACAAGAAGCACTGACTGTAATGCAGGCCGCGAACAGACGAGCTGAGCTGGAAGGTATTGCCAGGGAAATTCACGCCCTCGTCAGAGAGAAAGGATATCGCTATAAAGATGTAGCAATTCTTGCGCGCCAGCCGGAAGACTACAAGGATATGGTGAAGGAAGTTTTCGCAGATTACGAGATTCCTTATTTCATTGACGGAAAAGCATCTATGCTGAACCATCCGTTAATCGAATTTATCCGGTCAAGCCTTGATGTTCTGAAAGGGAATTGGCGTTATGAAGCGGTGTTTCGCTGTGTGAAAACCGAACTGCTATTCCCGCTCAGTGAACCGAAGGCCAAAGTGAGAGAACAGGTCGATCAGCTCGAAAATTACTGTATCGCTTATGGGATCAAAGGCGACCGCTGGACAAAGGGCGACCGTTTCCAATATAGGCGCTTTGTGTCATTGGATGATGATTTTGCGCAGACCGATCAGGAAATCGAAATGGAAAACATGTTGAATGACACCCGCGATTGGATTGTTCCGCCGCTTTTTCAGCTTCAAAAACGAATGAAAAAAGCAAAGACGGTACAGGAGAAGGCAGAGGCGCTCTATCGCTATTTAGAAGAGACGGAGGTGCCGCTGAAGCTGGATCAGGAAAGGCAGCGTGCTGAGGAAGACGGCAGAATCATTGAAGCGCAGCAGCATCAGCAGGCGTGGGACGCAGTCATTCAGCTGCTTGAGGAGTTTGTTGAAATGATGGGAGATGATGAGATTTCTCTTGATTTGTTTCAGCAAATGATAGAAGCCGGCGCGGAGTCGCTTACATTTTCGCTTATTCCGCCTGCGCTTGACCAGGTATTTGTCGGCAATATGGATTTGTCCAGAATGTATGGCACATCCTGTACCTTTGTGCTCGGGGCAAACGACGGCGTTCTGCCGGCACGCCCTGATGAAAACGGGGTTCTGTCGGATGATGACCGGGAATGGCTGAAAACGATCGGGGTTGAGCTTTCCTCAGGCGGACGGGAGCGTTTGCTTGATGAGCATTTCCTCATCTACATGGCATTTTCAAGTCCGTCTGACCGGCTTTATGTATCGTATCCGATTGCAGATGCGGAAGGAAAAACGCTTTTGCCGTCGATTGTCGTTAAACGGCTGGAAGAACTGTTTCCGCATCATAAGGAGCGCCTGTTGACAAATGAACCTGAGCAGGTCAGCGATGAGGAACAGCTGAAGTATGTTGTCAATCAAAGCGTGGCACAGTCCTTTACTGCGAGTCAGCTCAGATTATGGACCCGGGAATATGACATCAGCGACGTCTGGTGGAGCACGTACAATGTGCTGATGAGTGAGCCGGACAGGCTGCAATCGAAAAAGCTGTTCTCAAGCCTGTTTTTCCGGAATGAAGTAAAGCAGCTTGAACGCAGTGTGTCAAGACAGCTCTATGGTGAACGCATTCAGGGCAGCGTATCGAGAATGGAAACCTTTAACGCATGTCCGTTTTCCCATTTTGCGTCACACGGGCTGCATCTGAAGGAACGGCAATTTTTCAAGCTTGAAGCGCCGGATATCGGCCAGCTGTTTCATTCCAGCTTAAAGCTGATTTCAGACAGGCTGCGTGAGCAAAAGCTGGATTGGCGAGATTTAACGAAAGAGCAGTGCGAGCTGTTTTCTTATGATGCGGTAGAGCGGCTGGCACCGAAACTGCAAAAGGAAATTTTGCTCAGCTCAAACCGGCATTATTATGTAAAGGAAAAACTGCAAAAAATTGTGACGCGTGTGTCCGGTATTTTAAGCGAGCATGCGAAAGCGAGCGGATTCGTACCGATCGGGCTTGAACTGGGCTTCGGAGGAAAAGGGCCGCTTCCGCCGCTGACCTTTCAACTGAAAAACGGCTGTACGATGGAGCTCGTCGGGCGTATTGACCGTGTGGATAAAGCTGAAAGCTCAAAAGGCCTGCTCCTCAGAATTGTCGATTATAAATCAAGCGATAAAGGGCTTGACTTAGCGGAAGTATATTACGGATTGGCGCTGCAAATGCTGACGTACCTTGATTTATCGATTACACATTCAGCCGACTGGCTCGGAATGAGGGCAACGCCTGCAGGAGTGCTGTATTTCCATATTCATGATCCGATGATTCAATCTAATCTCCCGCTCGGGCTTGACGAGATTGAACAGGAGATTTTTAAGAAATTTAAAATGAAGGGCCTGCTCCTCGGCGATCAGGAAGTGGTTCGCCTTATGGATACAACCCTTCAAGAGGGACGGTCAAATATCATCAACGCCGGTCTGAAAAAAGACGGCTCTCTCAGATCAGACTCGGCAGCAGTCGGTGAAAAGGAATTTGATCTTTTGACAAAGCATGTGCGCCGTACCTTCCAAGAAGCAGGCGAACAAATTACCGACGGCCGCGTATCCATTGAGCCGTACAAAATGAAGAACAAGACGCCGTGCACATACTGTGCGTTCAAATCAGTGTGCCAATTTGATGAATCACTAGAGGAAAACGAGTATCGCACATTAAAAGCTGAAAAAGACAAGACGATACTTGAGTGGATAAAAAAGGAGGCGGATGGCAATGAACATTCCTAAACCGGCAGACAGCACATGGACAGATGACCAATGGAATGCCATTGTTTCAACCGGCCAGGATATTCTCGTGGCAGCGGCTGCGGGCTCTGGTAAAACCGCTGTGCTTGTTGAACGAATGATTCGGAAAATCACCGCAGAGGAAAACCCAATTGATGTAGACCGCCTTCTCGTTGTGACATTTACAAACGCCTCAGCGGCAGAGATGAAACACCGAATTGCGGATGCCTTGGAAAAAGAGCTTGTACAACGCCCCGGCTCGCTGCATATCAGACGGCAGCTTTCTCTTTTGAACCGGGCCAGCATTTCGACGCTTCATTCCTTTTGCCTGCAAGTGCTGAAGAAATATTACTACTTGATCGATCTTGATCCGGGCTTTCGGATAGCTGATCAGACGGAAGGCGAGCTGCTTGGGGATGAAGTGCTTGACGAGCTGTTTGAAGACGAATACGCAAAGGGCGAAAAGGCATTTTTTGAGCTTGTTGACCGCTACACGACAGACCGGCACGATCTGGATCTGCAATTTCTCGTTAAACAAGTGTACGAGTATTCCCGATCCCATCCCAACCCGGAGGCGTGGCTGGAAAGCTTTGTTCATTTGTATGATGTATCAGAAAAGAGCGCCATCGAGGACCTGCCGTTTTATCAATATGTCAAAGAGGATATTGCAATGGTGCTTAACGGGGCGAAGGAAAAGCTCTTGCGCGCGCTTGAGCTGACGAAAGCGCCGGGCGGCCCGGCGCCGCGTGCTGACAATTTTCTTGATGATCTAGCGCAGATTGATGAACTGATTCAGCACCAGGACGATTTTAGTGAACTATATCGTCGTGTGCCAGCCGTCGCTTTTAAGCGTGCCAAAGCAGTAAAAGGGGATGAGTTCGATCCGGCGCTCCTTGATGAGGCGACAGATTTGAGAAACGGCGCAAAAAAACTGCTCGAAAAGCTCAAAACCGACTACTTTACGAGAAGTCCTGAACAGCACTTGAAAAGCCTAACCGAGATGAAGCCTGTCATTGAAACGCTCGTACAGATTGTTATCAGCTATGGAAAACGGTTCGAAGCCGCGAAGCAGGAAAAATCAATCATCGATTTTTCTGATTTGGAGCATTACTGTTTAGCGATTTTGACAGCTCAGAATGACAAAGGTGAATATGAGCCGAGCGAGGCTGCAAGGTTTTATCAAGAACAGTTTCATGAGGTGCTCGTTGACGAATATCAGGATACCAACCTCGTACAGGAATCGATTCTGCAGCTCGTCACAAGCGGGCCGGAGGAGACTGGCAACCTGTTTATGGTAGGCGATGTCAAACAGTCAATTTATCGATTCAGGCTTGCGGAGCCGCTTCTTTTCCTCTCTAAATACAAACGGTTTACAGAGAGCGGGAAAGGCACGGGGCGGAAAATCGACTTGAATAAAAATTTCCGAAGCCGTTCAGATATATTAGACAGCACAAACTTTTTATTTAAACAGCTGATGGGCGGCAAAATCGGTGAGGTCGATTATGACGAGCAGGCTGAGCTGAAGCTTGGTGCGGCGTATCCGGACAATGACGAGACGGATACGGAGCTGCTGCTGATCGACAACGCAGAAGATACGGATGCAAGCGAGGAAGCAGAAGAGCTTGAAACCGTGCAGTTTGAGGCCAAAGCCATCGCTAAGGAAATTCGCAAGCTGATTTCATCGCCATTTAAGGTGTATGACGGAAAAACGAAAACACATCGCAATATTCAATACCGAGATATTGTGATTTTGCTCCGCTCCATGCCGTGGGCTCCGCAAATCATGGAGGAGCTGAGAGCACAGGGCATACCGGTTTACGCCAATTTAACGTCAGGTTATTTCGAAGCGATCGAAGTCGCCGTCGCGCTTTCAGTGCTGAAGGTGATCGATAACCCGTATCAGGATATACCGCTTGCCTCTGTTCTGCGCTCACCGATTGTCGGAGCAGATGAAAACGAGCTGTCTTTGATCCGGCTTGAAAATACAAAAGCGCCTTACTATGAAGCGATGAAAGACTACTTGGCTGCTGGTGACCGGAACGACGAGCTTTATCAAAAGCTGCAAACGTTCTACGGACATCTGCAAAAATGGCGCGTCTTTTCGAAAAACCACTCAGTATCTGAGCTGATTTGGGAAGTGTACCGCGACACGAAATACATGGACTATGTCGGCGGGATGCCGGGCGGAAAACAGCGCCAGGCCAATTTGCGTGTTCTTTATGACAGGGCGCGCCAATATGAATCAACGGCATTTCGCGGCTTGTTTCGTTTCCTGCGGTTTATCGAACGCATGCAAGAGCGGGGCGATGATCTTGGTACGGCGAGAGCGCTCAGCGAGCAGGAGGATGTTGTCCGCTTAATGACGATCCACAGCAGCAAAGGGCTCGAATTTCCAGTCGTGTTTGCAGCGGGTCTCGGCCGGAATTTTAACATGATGGATTTAAATAAATCGTACCTGCTGGACAAGGAGCTCGGATTCGGCACGAAGTATATTCATCCGCAATTGCGCATCAGCTACCCGACGCTGCCTCTCATTGCGATGAAGAAAAAAATGCGCAGGGAGCTGCTGTCAGAGGAATTGCGTGTTCTCTATGTTGCATTAACGAGAGCGAAGGAAAAGCTGTTTCTGATTGGCTCGTGCAAGAATCATCAGAAACAGCTCGCAAAATGGCAGGCATCCGCGTCCCAAACTGATTGGCTCCTTCCGGAATTTGACCGCTATCAGGCGAAAACATATTTAGATTTCATCGGATCGGCTCTTGCCAGACATAGAGACTTGGAGGCTTTGGCTGGAAACGGTACACCAGTACACGCTGATATCTCAGGCCATCCAGCTCGTTTTGCCGTTCAAATGATTCATTCCTATGATTTGCTTGATGATGATGTGGAAGAAAGAATGGAAGAAAAAAGTGAACGTCTGGAAGCGATCCGCCGAGGGGAACCAGTTCCCGGCTCGTTTGCATTTGATGAAAAAGCCCGCGAGCAGCTGAACTGGACCTACCCGCATCAAGAGGTGACACAAATTCGGACAAAGCAGTCGGTTTCTGAGATCAAGAGAAAAAGAGAGTACGAGGATGAATACAGCGGCAGGGCCCTTGTAAAACCGGCTGACGGAAGCATTCTGTACAGACGTCCCGCTTTTATGATGAAAAAAGGCCTGACAGCGGCAGAGAAAGGAACTGCCATGCATACGGTGATGCAGCATATCCCGTTGTCACATGTGCCGTCGATAGAAGAAGCTGAGCAGACGGTTCAAAGGCTTTATGAAAAAGAGCTGCTTACTGAAGAACAAAAAGACGCTATTGATATAGAAGAAATCGTGCAATTTTTCCATACAGAGATCGGGGGACAGCTGATCGGTGCGAAATGGAAGGACCGGGAAATACCTTTCAGCTTGGCGCTTCCGGCTAAGGAGATCTATCCTGATGCACACGAGGCGGATGAGCCGCTTTTAGTGCAGGGGATCATTGACTGTCTCTATGAAACTGAGGACGGATTATATTTATTGGATTATAAGTCGGACCGGATTGAGGGCAAATTCCAACATGGATTTGAAGGAGCGGCCCCGATCTTGAAGAAACGATATGATACCCAAATTCAGCTGTACACGAAGGCAGTTGAGCAAATTGCAAAAACAAAGGTAAAGGGATGTGCGCTTTATTTCTTTGACGGAGGGCACATTCTCACATTATAGCGAGATCCGTAAGCTCCGGGATTTCAGGCGGAGCGGGTCTCGTTTTCTATATAAAAGAGAGGTGAAAGCATTTGCGGATTTTACATACAGCTGATTGGCATCTTGGAAAAACGCTTGAAGGAAGAAGCAGGCTGAGTGAGCAGGCCGATGTGCTGGATGAACTGAATACGATTGTAAAGGATGAGCAAATTGATGCCATTGTAATGGCGGGAGATGCGTTTGACACCGTGAACCCGCCGGCTTTAGCTGAGCAGTTGTTTTATGAAAGCCTGTCTGCGCTCAGTGACAGAGGAAAGCGCCCGATCGTTGTCATTGCCGGAAACCATGATAATCCTGATCGTTTGTCCGCCGCTTCACCGCTGACACATGAAAACGGCATTTATTTAATCGGTTATCCGACAACAGAGCCGATTCATATTGAAGTGCCCTCAGCAGGGGAGCTTTTGGCGGTTGGAGCGCTGGCGTATCCATCAGAAGCGCGGTTGAATGAAGTGCTATCCGATACGTTTGATGAAAAGCTGCTCCGTGATCATTATGACGTGAAAATCAGGCAGGCGTTTGAACATATGACAAGCCGTTTCCGGAACGATGCAGTGAAGATTGCCGCCAGCCATATTTATGTCGCAGGCGGAAACCAAACCGATTCAGAGCGGCCGATTGAAGTCGGCGGTGCATACACGGTGGCTGCTGAAAGCCTGCCTGCGGATGCCGCTTACGTCGCGCTCGGCCATTTGCATCGCCCGCAAACGATCAAGCGGGCGCGGACGCTTGCGCGTTATTCAGGATCTCCGCTCGCCTACAGCTTTTCTGAAGCAGGCTACGCTAAATCAGTGACGATTGTGGACGCAAAGCCGGAGGAAGACGCCACTTGGCGTGAGGTATTATTATCAAGCGGCAAGCCCCTTGTGAAGTGGAAAGCGGCAAATGGATTAAGTGAGGTGTACAGCTGGCTGGATGAAGGCAGGGATCAGAATGCTTGGATTGACCTGGAAATCCGTGTCACGGACCAGCTGTCACTTGAAGAGATTCACAGGCTGCGGAAGGCGCACCCGGGTTTTATCCATATCAGGCCGGTTTTTGAAGAACAGAATAAAGACCGGGAACGGATCGAGGTTAAACATGTCTCAATCGAGGACCGCTTTAAGAAATTTTATGAAAAACAAACTGGCGGCGCGGTGCCGGATGAAGAAATGGTGAAGCTGTTTTTAGAGCTTGCATCAGGCGTTGAAGAGGAGGATGCGAAATGAAGCCAATCGCCTTAAGCATTAAGGGGCTCCACAGCTTTAGAGAGGAGCAGACGATAGATTTTGAAGGCCTTTCCGGTGCTGGTGTTTTCGGCATTTTCGGCCCGACAGGAAGCGGTAAATCCTCTATTCTCGACGCAATGACGCTTGCTTTATACGGAAAGGTGGAACGGGCGGCAAATAATACGCACGGAATCTTAAATCACGCCGAAGATACGCTGTCTGTTTCCTTTACCTTTGCGCTTCAGTCGAATCATCAAATCTCATACAAAGTTGAGCGTGTGTTTAAGAGAACGGATGAAATGAAGGTGAAAACGGCACTTTGCCGCTTCATCGAAATCAAGGATGAGCATACGGTGCTGGCTGATAAAGCCAGCGAAGTGAATAAAAGAGTGGAGGAGCTCTTGGGGCTGACGATCGACGATTTTACGAGAGCGGTGGTGCTGCCGCAAGGGAAATTTGCTGAGTTTCTGTCTTTAAAAGGGGCAGAGCGCAGGCATATGCTTCAGCGTTTATTTCATTTGGAGCAATACGGAGACAGGCTTGTGAAAAAACTGAGGCGGCAGGCACAGGAGGCCAACGCGAGAAAAAATGAAATGCTCGCTGAGCAGTCTGGTCTCGGTGAGGCGAGTTCAGAGGCAGTTGAGCAAGCGGAAAAGGCTCTCGAACAAGCCGAAACCAGGCTGGAAGCGATGAGGAAGAGCCGTGATCAGGCGAAAGAGCGATTTACGGAGCATCAGGAGATTTGGAATGTCCAAAAGGAACAATCCGCTTATGAAGAAGAGAAAAAACGTCTCGCGGAAGAACAGCCGCATGTAGACATTATGCAAAAACGCCTGCTGGAAGCAGAAACAGCCGCCGCTCTTAAGCCCTATGCGGACCGATACGCAGAAGCGATCCAGCATGAAGCGAAAGCTGAAAAGGAACAAACGCTAGCCCGCAAGGATTTAGAAGGCCGGAATGCTTTCTTTCAGCAAAAACATGAAGAGTATGAAGCGTGGCGCCAGCATAAAAGCGAGAAAGAGCCTGAGCTTTTAACTAAGCAGGAACAGCTTTCCCGTTTGCAGGAAATCGAAATGAAACTGAGTGAGGCCAAGCAAGAGGAAGAGCGCAAAAAGGCTGAACTCCGGCAGAAAGAAGAGGCTCTTCAATCTGTCATGAGTGAATTGGAGACGGTAACAGACCGCCTGACACGAGGGCAAAACAGACAGACGGAATTGAAGCAGCAGCTCAAATCCCTGCAGGTGACATCCGATGAGCGAAGAAGCTGCCAGCAGGCCGCAGAAATGGCATTGCACATCAGGCAAACTGAAGAGCAAATCAAAAAAGAGAAAAATCGAAGTGACGAATTGAGCCTCGTGCTGCAGAAGATGAATGAAGAGAAGAATACACTTGTTCAAAGGACGGAAGCGGAAGAAAACAACATCATTCAGGCATATGAGGCTGTGCAAACCGTGTACCATTTGGTGTGCGAGGCGGAACACTCATTAACACGTATGACTGAAGAGGCTAGAAAGAATCAACATACGCTTCACCTACAGCGTGAAAAAGCAAGGATGGCACTCCTGACAAAAGAGTTAGCGCAAAAACTGACCGCCGGCAAGCCTTGCCCGGTCTGCGGTTCAACCGATCACGATCCATCCGCGTCAGTACATGAAACATATGAAGCCGACAGGCATCTTGAAGAGGACATCAAACGGACAGATGTGTTATTGACGGAAGCAGCAGCTCTCAGCCAGGAGATTCTTTCAGCCAAAATTACGCTTGAAGAACAGTCCGCGCGCTTTATGGAACAGTGTCCGTTTTTGCAGACCAGTCAAGCGCAGAACCTTGAAGCGGCGGCTTCCTTCGAGAATCAGCCGGTGTATGAAGCATTTGAAACTGCCAAATTTGAATGGAAACGAATCAAGCAGGACATTCTTTCTGTTAAAACACGGATGGCACAAATGATCGGCGCCTATCAGGAGTCTTTAAAAAAGGCCGAGCAGGTTAATGAAAAAATCGGTTTTGAAAAAAGAGAGGCTGACCGTATTGAAAGCATCATCACCGAGCTTCAAACCTCATTGGACAGCCGTCTGAACATGTTCAAAGAAGCATTTCAGGATCAATCTGTGGACGAAGCAGAAAAATGGCAGCAAGCCATTGAAGAAAAGGACCGGGCTGCAGAAGAATGTGAAAAACGAATTGAGAAGAGTATCGCGTTTCTTGCTGAGCATGAAGCACAAAAGGAAAAACTGCGGGAATCGGGGCATCGGCTTGAACGGGAAAAACTGGAGCTTCATTATGCCGCTGAACGCATCAAGAGCGTGATAGCTGATTATGAGAACGAACTTGGAGATTATGCAAAAGGAGATTCTATTCAAGTCAAACTCCGCTCTGTCCAGCAGGATCTAAAGCTGTTAAAGGAAAAAGAACAATCTTTATATGAAGAACTGCAGAGCGCCCAAATGAACCTCAATCAGGCGAAAAGCCGCGCTTCGGCAAGCGAGCTCACTCTTCAAGAGGCGAAGGGGAGATTGGAAAAAGCAAAAGCTGCTTGGCTTGAGCATGCCAAAAACACCTGCTTTACCCGGACTGAGGAGGTTGAACAAAGTCTCATCCCAGCCGATGAACTTGAAAAGATGAAAACCGGCATAGACCAGTTTATGGATAAACTGAAGCAAAATGCTGCAAACTTAAAACGAGTAGCAGAGATACTTGACGGCAGAGCGATATCAGAGAGCGAATGGAGCGAAACCGTTGCAGCATTACAAAAAGCTGAGGACGCATTTAGCGCTGCTATAGAGGAAAAAGGCGCGGCTGCGAAAGCACTGGCCGTCATTCGCGACCATCATAAACGATTTAAAGAAATTGAAGCGGAACTGAAAAAGTGGCAGACGCATATCGACAGGCTGGACAAGCTGCAAGCTGTGTTTAAAGGCAATACCTTCGTCGAATTTTTAGCTGAGGAGCAGCTTGAAAGCGTTGCGAGGGACGCCTCAGCAAGACTCGGTATGCTGACGAGACAGCGCTATGCCATCGAAGTAGATTCTGAGGGCGGCTTTGTGATGCGGGATAATGCGAACGGAGGCGTAAGACGCCCGGTATCCAGTTTGTCTGGGGGAGAAACCTTCCTCACTTCGCTATCACTCGCTCTTGCGCTGTCTGCCCAGATCCAGCTTCGCGGAGAATACCCGCTCCAGTTCTTTTTCTTAGATGAAGGATTCGGCACACTGGATCAAGATCTGCTTGATACGGTTGTAACGGCCTTGGAAAAACTTCAGTCAGACAATCTGGCTGTCGGTGTCATCAGCCATGTGCAGGAACTGCGTGCACGGCTTCCGAAAAAACTGATCGTCCATCCGGCTGAACCGAGCGGCCGCGGTACACGGGTATCACTTGAGTTGATGTAAAGGGGGAGCTGATATGGCAAAGCAGACTGCCGGAATATGTGAGCTGTGCGGCCGGAGCGATGTCCAGCTGACAGAGCACCATCTCACACCGAAAGAAGAAGGCGGAACGTTTTTGCCGACAGCGATGCTCTGTATTCCTTGCCATAAACAAATTCATGCCTTATATACCAATCAAGAGATCGCTGTACGCTTAAACGGAATAGAAAAGCTCAGAAGCGATCCAGAGCTTGCCCGGTTTGTCAAATGGATCAGAAAACAGCCGCCTGAAAAACTGATCAAAACCAAGAAATCAAATGAGCGAAAAAAGAAAAAATGACTAAAAAGCAGCCCTCTCTTTGCAGAGCGGCTGCTTTTATCCGTTTCCAACCATATCCTGATCGTTGACATCGGGGTCTATATAATTTGTCGCGTTGACTGCGTTATTTAATAGAAGGAAATCTCCCGTGTTTCCTGCTCCCGAACCGAGCGCAGATTTTGAAGAGCTTTTCGGAGAAAGGTAAAAGGAATCACCAAAGTTTACGACTCCGCCCGATATGGAATTGATAGCTATAGGCCCGACAATTGCTGGCATAAACGACACCCTTTATCGAAGTCTCTGTTTATTATATGTTCTTGGCGGGCGATTGTGAGCGCGGAGACTGAATCTGTCTGATATGTTTGAGTCTCGCATCACCGCGAATATGCGAAGCTGATCCGGCATGTAAAACAGAAGAGGCTGAGACCCCTTGAATTTTGATGCTGCGAACATAAATAGCCGGCACCTCGTGGCAAAACGCGCTTTGTACACCTGTTTCAGGGAGCGGCTTCACGGCCTGCTGCTGAAAGATCTGATACTCCTTTTTGTTAAATGAGCCTTCATTATGGTAAAACGTGGACAGAGAACGCTGCACAGCAAATACTTTTACACTCATATCGATTTCATTTGTGTCGCCAACTTGAAACACACTTGCGATCCCGAGAGAATTAAACTTAACTAGCCTGATGCGCGATATGCGTTTAAGCATTATTCTGGCGCAAGCGGAGCAAACGGCCCGATAATAAGAGATTCAGGCGGTGTATCAAAAATAGAAGACAGGTAGATGGATTCAGTGTCTCCGATGTGGAAAACGGAGGAACTGGACACACCGTTCATCCGGATGTCCCCGACTTCCAAGCTGCGGTTGATGACTGTAAAGATCATGCTTGCTCATCTCCTTTCATTTCGGATGGAATATGCTCCAGAAAGTGTTCTACAGCGCGGATTACATCACGCTTCACATGCTCAGCGATATGTTCTGCATATTGTGCAGGCGGTATATGCTCTTCTTTTTTGATATGGGACATATAATAATGGATTCGGCTGTCCATTTGTTTTCTGATGTCTTCAATGATATGGTGTCTGTTTGTATCGTCAAGTCTGCTGTCATATTGGTTTTCAAGCTGCTCCAAAACATCTGGGATTTCCTCGGTTAAGTACATGTCGACATTCTGGCGGATCTGCTGCATGAGCTGAGCGCTCTCTTCCTGCTGCATCATCCCGATTTGCGGTGTCGACTGGCTGACGTCAAAGTTTTGGACGCTGTTCGGATCAGTCGGATTTAAGCCGATATTCAAAGTCCCGTCGAGCCTTTCAATTTTCAGCTGATCAAACTTATATTCCACACGCTCAATGGTAGTGGCCGGCCGCTGTTTCATCGTATTCATTTCAGTTTGAATCTCCTTCAGCTGGCGTTCGAGCTGCTGAATGTGAATCGCCTGCTGCTGAACAAAGGAATTCAAGTTTTGCAAGTAAGAGGAAACAGATTGATCATACATGTTCTTCACCTCTTTCATATGATTAACGGCCAGGAGGCTGGAGCGGGACCAATGAACCTGTGTCGGGTTCCTGCAACTGGAGCGGTTGCCCTGTGCCTGAAACCGCTGGTGCCGGTTCTACATAGCTGCCCGTATTATACAAATTTGACAGAGACTTGATTGATCCGGCGCTCCCAATTTGCAGAATGGAGGAATTGCTGATTGATTCCAGCCGGAGATAGTTGATTTGAATGGTTTGATTAATATAGAAGTTCATGAGCCTCACTCCTTTTACGCATTGGCTACGATCGGCTGATCAACCGCATCATTGTCATACACATTCGTCGCGTTTTGATAATTCATCACCTTGAGGCTGTCGCCGGTATTAAAGCTGCCAGCGCCGGCAAATGTTCTGACCTGAGCCTGAGGAGAAATCGTAATGCAGTCCCCAATGTGAACGACTCCGCTCGTACCAATCGCATTAATTTTAAACGCTCCGACAATGGCTGGCATACGAGCACATCCTTTGTTGAAAAATTTTAAAAAAACAAGTAAAGTGAAAATACAATTCTGATTTCACTTGGGCTATTCACGATAGCTTATGACAAACGCACATATGTGTGAGAGAAATTTAAAGGGGACATATCGGCTCTTGATGAAAACGCTTTAATTTTTCGAGCCGTTATGTTTTGTGTATAAGTTGAGCGGACATGCGGCTAAGGATGCCGCGATCCGCCTATGGTTATTTTGGTTTGTTTCTTTGGTGTTTTTGCGTGTAGAAATGCTTTTTGGAGTATGTCGTGCTGCGGTATTCGATTGTTGGGCGGGCACATTCTCGCCCTGAGGTATATCCCAGAAGTGCTGAGCAAAAAGCGGAGTTGCATGTGGTGTATTCGAATCGTTATCGAAAATGGTTTACATACGGGAGTTTTCAAGATATCCCGAAAACATCATTTCTTCTTTTATCCGGGTATTCAGCAGGATATCCAGCTCTTGGCTGCATTGAATCGTTTCCTTTGAATTCATGCCGTATTTTTGTGCTGTTTCAATTAGTGTGATTCTCTTTTCTTCAATTTTACAGTTCATTACGCTATCTCCAATTCTAGATTTTATTTTGATATAAATACAGGATATCGTTAGTATAACCTATTTTGGCTGAAAAGGTTGCCTTTCGTCAATTTGACTAAAAAAGCGACATTTTTTGCTGCGGCTTTTTTGAAGGAGAAAGGACTATAGTCTTGCTAAGTGTGCTTGTAAAAAGTCCTGCCGTTCCTCAATTTCTCTAAGTATGTTTGTCTGCTCCTTTTCGATTTGAAAGGGGATTTTTTTTAGAAAAGGATCATCATCAGCTCTTTGACAAATGTCAAGATGCCATTCGCTGATGAAAGGAGACAATCGTTCAATAGTAAACGACCGGTTCAGCACGTTTTTCATTAATGTGTGATATTGCGAACGGAAGGCGGGAATGGAAAGAAGCCTTGACGAAAGTGTCTCTCCTTTTGCCAGAAGCGGGTCCTCATTATACCTTCCTTGAAAGGCAAGTGATCTAGTCTCTATCGGAGAAACGTAAATCCGGCTGGATTCATTTAAACAAAATGTGTAATAAAAGCCTTGATTGGTGCAGGCATTGCCAATCAGCCACAAAAAAAACAGCTTGACATCCAGATACAATTTAATGCGTTCGGCCAATTCGTCATCTCCAGCTGTGCGGATCAGTATGAAAAATTCATGCAAGAATGCGGAAGAATCATCGTTAAAAACAGACACTGGAATCCTTGGATCGGCGGTCTTCACTTCGTAACTCGTTCTACCGGCTGGCTGATGGTTCTTAATGTTCAAATAAATGCCTTCAGGCTGGCCATTGATGGTCAGGAAGCTGTACGAGGCAGCGGGAGCAGGTACGCCGATCTGGTCAAAAAAACAATAGGCGAGTCTGCGCCGCATCAGGGACGGATCATCCTGTTCCGCATTCAAAAAAAGTGTCCTTTCACCAAGCAGAGACCTTTCCCAGCTGATTTCATAGGATGCCTTTTCCGCTCTGTCACGCTGTGTGAGAAGAATGGGAGAAACAGATCGGTCTGTTACGAAAAGCCCCTTGGCAGTACCTTTCCTTTTCAACTGCTCCCGGTGAAAAAATAAATGCACGCTCTCCATATTCTTTCCTCCTTCTCAAAACGACATTTGTATGATATGTACAGCAAGCCCGTCCTGAAACGAAATGAAAACGAATATGAGAAAAAGGGATTTCAGCATTCGACAGAGAATACATGAAGGAGCATTCTGATTTAAAAGATGATGGAGGAATAACATGAAATTTGCGACAGGGGAACTTTACAACCGAATGTTTGTCGGCCTGATCATTGATGATGAGAAAATTATGGATTTGCAAAAGGCTGAAAAAAAACTGTTTGAACTTGAGACGATTCCGGGATCGCTGATTGAATGTATCGCAGAAGGGGATAAATTCGTTGCGCATGCAAGGCAGCTGGCCGAGTGGGCGAAGAAACCGAATGATGAGCTTGGATCATTTATGTATTCATTATCAGAGGTGAAGCTCCATGCACCCATTCCGAAGCCATCAAAAAATATCATCTGCATCGGCAAAAACTACCGGGATCACGCGATTGAAATGGGAAGTGAGGCTGATATTCCGGAGCATCCGATGGTATTTACTAAATCGCCGGTAACGGTTACGGGGCATGGAGATATCGTCAAGGGACATGAAGAGGTCACCTCCCAGCTTGATTATGAAGGAGAACTTGCTGTCGTGATCGGAAAAAGCGGAACCCGCATTTCAAAAGAAGACGCATATGACCATGTTTTCGGATATACGATTGTGAATGATATCACGGCGCGTGATCTGCAAAAAAGGCATAAGCAGTTTTTTATTGGAAAAAGCCTGGATACGACATGTCCGATGGGACCCGTGCTTGTACATAAATCATCGATTCAGGAGCCGGAGCGCCTCAAGGTTGAAACAAGAGTCAACGGTGAGCTGCGCCAATCCGGTTCAGCAAGCGATATGATTTTTTCTATTCCTGAATTAATTGAAACCCTCTCAAAGGGGATGACGCTTGAAGCGGGAGACATCATTGCCACCGGTACCCCGTCTGGTGTCGGCAAGGGGTTTACGCCCCCAAAATTTTTGCGGCCAGGCGACAAAATTGATATTACAATCGACCCGATCGGAACGCTGTCAAACCAAATCGGCTGAATAAAACTGGAGGGCGGACCTGGACCCGCCCGTTTTTTCTGACAATCTTCTTTGTGGCAGAGGACATGTTCATGGTACTATAAGTGGGGTAATTTATCTGATAGGGGGAACATATATGACACACCTACATATTACAACATGGGTAGTGGCGCTGATTCTGCTTTTCGTCAGCTACTCGCTGTATTCTTCAGGAAGTGCGAAGGGCGCAAAGATCACTCATATGATTCTGCGGTTATTCTATATCCTTATTATTTTGACAGGAGCTGAGCTGTTTGTCCGCTTTGCCAACTGGAACGGAGAATATGCCGGCAAAATGATTCTGGGCATTATCACCATCGGACTGATGGAAATGCTCCTCATCCGCAAGAAAAAAGAAAAATCAACAGGAGGCCTGTGGATCGGCTTTGTCATTGTTCTTGTGCTGACAGTGCTGCTTGGTCTGCATTTGCCAATCGGTTTTCAATTATTTTAATCGAAAATCCCGTGAACCCGGCTCTTTGATAGAGTTGGGTTTTTTTATAATTATCCCCTTATATACCAAATCATTTAAAATAACCTTAAAATTCCCTGTAAGCGGTATCTCGTCCTATGAAATTATGATACCTTCAAGGAGATTCATTATTTTGCAGGAGGGATATCATGAAACGTAGAAAATTCAGCTCGTTTGTGGCGGCAGTGCTTATTTTTGCACTGATTTTCAGCCTGTTTTCTCCGGGAACCAAAGCCGCAGCGGCCGGAGCGATTGATCAGGCGGCTGCTCTGGAAAACGGCAAAGAGCAGACAGGCGCCATGAAGGAGCCGGAACAGGTGAAATGGTACAAAGTGACTCCGGGAAAGACGGATATTCAGAAAAACTCACATATGGCACTGACCGTAAAGAGTGATTCAGTACTGAATGTATCTGTATATCCAAGTAAGGAAAAAGCGCTTAAAGATGAAACGTTTGAGATGTATCGATCTTTCACAGCGGAGGATGGAAAAAGCGAAATCATTTTTCCATACGCGTGGAGCGGCCCTTACTATGTAAAAGTTGAATACCTCGGAGAAGAAGAACCAGAGGACGGCGGAACAGCAAAAGCAGCTGCGGAAGCCAAGTATACGATTGGGTATAAAGGCACCAAAAAACAGCCATCAGATTTAGAAGAGGAAGAAGCTTGTCCGGTTGAAATGAGTGTCGATCAGAAGAAATCTGGAAAAGGCATTCTGGATAAGCTGAGAGCGATTCGGGATGAGCAGCTGAGCCAAACAGCAGAAGGCAAAGAACTGACAAGCCTTTATTACAAAGCAGCACCGTTTATCGTTGCAAAGCTCGCACTCAATAAAACAGCAAGAAATGAAATCTATCAGGACCTTGTGACATTAAAGCCGTTATTTGACGATGTGTCAGAAAACGGAACGTCATCTTCATATAAGGTCACTGAAAAGGATCAAAAAGCGATCAATCGGCTATATGACAAAGCTTTACAGTCGGTACCGTCTTTCCTTAAAGAGGAAATAAAGAATCAGGCGGATCGATTAAATATTAAGCAGCTGCAAGGCAAAACAGCAGGAACAATTTTAACTGAAAACAATATTGCAGCAAAAAGTGAAGTTCAGACAACAAAGGTTATTTTCAAGGTGAAGGATAATAAAAGCCTCTCATCCGTACATAACGAAATGAAGGGCTTTTCTGCAAGCGCGCAATCGAAAAAAGATATTTCTAATGTGAAAAAGGCAAAGAAACTGTTTGACAATCTATATTCATTTGAACTGCCAAAAGATGAGAAACAGAACGGCACATATACGGCAAGCGCCAAACGGGTCAAAAGCGCTGCCACGACATTATCCAAGATGTCTAACGTAGAATTTGCGGAACCTGTAAAGGAATACAAGAGCCTGGCAAACGATATTCAGTATCCTTACCAATGGCCGCTTAAAAACACTGGCGAAAACGGCGGTGTTAAAAACGCGGATGTAAAATACGAGCCTGCCAGCACATTGCTGTCCAAGCGCAAGCTTAACGATACACTCATTGCAGTAGTAGACACAGGCGTTGACAGCACGCTTGCCGATTTAAAAGGAAAAGTAAGAACCGATCTCGGACGCAATTTTGTCGGACGGAATAACAACGCAATGGATGATCAGGGGCATGGAACGCATGTCGCCGGAATTATCGCCGCCCAAAGCGATAACGGCTACTCAATGACTGGATTGAACGCCAAAGCAAAAATTATCCCTGTCAAAGTGCTTGATTCCACGGGCTCCGGAGATACTGAACAAATCGCACTCGGCATCAAATATGCTGCTGATAAAGGAGCAAAGGTAATTAATTTAAGTTTAGGCGGAGGCTACAGCCGCGTGCTTGAATTTGCTTTGAAATACGCAGCTGACAAAAATGTCTTGATTGCCGCAGCCAGCGGGAATGACGGAGCCAATTCTTTATCTTATCCTGCATCTTCTAAATATGTGATGTCAGTCGGCGCCACAAACCGCATGGATATGACCGCGGATTTTTCTAACTATGGAAAAGGCCTGGACATCTCTGCTCCAGGGTCTGATATCCCGAGCTTAGTGCCGAACGGAAATGTCACATATATGAGCGGAACATCCATGGCGACGCCATATGCTGCCGCTGCTGCGGGACTGCTGTTTGCTCAAAATCCTAAGCTGAAAAGAACAGAAGTAGAGGATATGTTGAAAAAGACTGCAGATGATATTTCCTTTGAAAGTGTCGATGGCGAAGAAGAAGAGTTATATGACGATTATGGCGATCCGATTGAAATTCCAAAGACACCTGGAGTAGACTGGCACTCAGGCTACGGGCGTCTGAATGTCATGAAGGCTGTCAGCGCAGCTGATTTACAGCTCAAGGTCAACAAGCTCGAAAGCACTCAAACAGCTGTCAGAGGAAACGCAAAGGAAGGCACGCTGATCGAGGTGATGAACGGCAAAAAGAAACTCGGCAGCGCCAAAGCCGGAAAAGACAATGCGTTCAAGGTTAATATCGCGACTCAAAAACAGGATCAAGTACTGTATGTGAAAGCAACAAAAGGCGATGCGAAAACATCGTATAAAGTTGTTGTCGTCAAAGGAAAACCTTCCGGCACACCGAAAGTAAACGCGGTCAAATCGAAGGATACGGCAGTAAAAGGGAAGGCGAACAGCAAAGCAATGATCAGAGTGAAAAATAAATCAAAGAAAGTCATTGCTTCTGCCAAGGCTGACGCAAAAGGAGCGTTTTCGGTGAAAATAAAAAAACAAAAAGCCGGAACGGTGCTGTACGTCACGGCTGCGGATACAGATAAAAAAGAAAGCAAGGAAGCAAAAGTTGTCGTAGAAAAGTAACCAAAAAGCGGTGCTCGATGCACCGCTTTTTTTATTTGCGCCCCCGTTGGACTGCTGAATACATGATGGATCGCTTTCCGTTTGAGGCCGTCCATTCAAACCGGTCTCCTGTCCCTTCGCTGCTGTAGTGATGCTGCATCGCGCATTGGGCGGCATCATTTGAAAAGTGATAAAAGGACACACCCTGCTCCTCCGAAGTATTTGAAAAGACTCCTTTATTATAAGAAAAGACGCAATCGAATACCGATAAGCCGAAGCTGTGCAAGTGCTGCAGAAATGCGAGAAAGGTTTCGTCGTCAAGCGAATCCAAAAGTGCCATAAGCGGCCGCTTGATTGATTTCTCATAGCGGATGCGTTCTCCACCGGAAAGGGAGATGTTTTCTTCACCGCATGCCAGAACCAATTGATCCTGAAAGCCGGCTTGCTCCCACTTTCCTTTATGATGGACCCAGATTTGCCTGTGTTGGAGAGTGTCCGCCAAAAGTATATCACCTTCTCCGTTTTCGATTAAACAGATGCCGTCTTCGATGAGGATGGTGCCGTATTCCCATTTTCGTTCTCCTGTATATATCAATTGTTTCCGTTTCATGCATGCTGTCTCCTTTTTCTTCATTCCTCTCTTTTCTTTCCAATTCAAGCCTGTCCCATACAACTCTTTTATGGACAAATCAACTATCTGCCTATAGATGCATAAACTTACTAAGGTGCTGAAAGAAACGAAATTGTTACGATAGAAACGGGATTGGAGCTGATATCACATGTGTGGAATTACGGGTTGGGTCGATTTTAAAAAGCAGCTCGTCCAGGAAAAACAAACGATGAACAGAATGACAGACACTCTTTCCAAACGAGGGCCTGATGATTCTAACGTTTGGGGAGAGCACCATGTTTTATTCGGACATAAAAGACTTGCTGTTGTTGATATTGAAGGCGGACGCCAGCCGATGGCGTGTACCTATAAAGGCGATACGTACACCATTATTTATAATGGCGAGCTGTATAACACGGAAGATTTGCGCAAAGAATTGCGGGCTCGGGGCCATCAATTCGAGCGCACATCAGATACCGAGGTGCTTCTTCACAGCTACATTGAATGGCAGGAAGACTGTGTCGACCATCTCAATGGCATATTCGCTTTTGCTGTGTGGGATGAAAAGCGCAATCTGCTGTTTGCCGCAAGAGACCGTCTCGGCGTAAAGCCGTTTTTTTACACGAAGGAAGGCTCTTCATTTCTCTTCGGGTCGGAAATCAAAGCGATCCTAGCACACCCTGATATAAAAGCGCGGGTGGACAGAACGGGACTTTCTGAAATTTTCGGGCTTGGACCGTCCAGAACCCCGGGCACTGGCGTATTTAAAGGCATAAAAGAAATCCGTCCGGCTCACGCGCTGACGTTTTCCAAAGACGGGCTTAAAATTTGGCGTTATTGGAATGTTGAAAGCGAAAGACATACGGACAGTTTTGATGACACGGTTGCCAATGTCAGATCATTGTTTCAAGACGCGGTGACGCGGCAGCTTGTGTCGGATGTGCCGGTTTGTACGTTCCTATCAGGCGGTCTGGACTCAAGCGCGATTACAGCGATTGCGGCGGGCCATTTTGAAAAGGAAGGAAAAGCACCGCTTCATACTTATTCGATTGATTACGAAGAGAACGATAAATTTTTTCAAGCAAGCGCTTTTCAGCCGAATGATGACGGACCATGGATTGAAAAAATGACAGACGCTTTCGGCACAACGCACCACAAATGTGTCATCAGCCAAAAGGATCTCGTTGATCACTTGGAGGAAGCTGTACTGGTCAAAGACTTGCCGGGAATGGCGGATGTCGACTCGTCCCTGCTGTGGTTTTGCCGGGAAATCAAAAAGGACTTTGTCGTCAGCCTGTCGGGAGAGTGCGCAGATGAGATTTTCGGCGGGTATCCGTGGTTTCATATGGCTGATGTCGAGTCAGGCTTTCCATGGATGAGGTCGACAGAGGAGCGGATCAAGCTGCTTTCTGACTCATGGCAGAAAAAATTGAATCTGAAAGAATACGTAAATGCCAAATACGAAGAAACCTTGGCGGAAACGCCATTATTAGATGGAGAAACGGGTGTGGATAAAGCAAGAAGGCAGCTGTTCTATTTAAATATGCTTTGGTTTATGACGAACCTTTTGGATCGGAAGGATCGCATGAGCATGGGGGCGAGCCTGGAAGTGCGGGTGCCGTTCGCCGATCACCGGCTTGTGGAATATGTTTGGAATATCCCATGGGAAATGAAAATGCATGACAACCGGGAAAAAGGCATTTTGCGCAAAGCACTTGAGGGCATTTTGCCTGATGACATTTTGTATCGCAAAAAAAGCCCGTATCCGAAAACGCACCACCCCGAATATACAAAAGGCGTCAGCGAATGGCTGAAAACGATCAGAAGCCAAAAGGACTCTGTGCTCCATACCTTACTGGACAGAAAACAATTAGATCAGCTTTTAGAAACGGAAGGTTCTTCCTTCAAGGTTCCGTGGTTCGGGCAGCTCATGAAGGGGCCTCAGCTGATCGCCCACCTTGCCCAAATTCATACATGGTTTGAAGCGTATCGCATTGATATTGATGAAGGATAAAGAAAAAGCCGATTCTGCTAAAAGGAATCGGCTTTTTCTTCATATACAATTGCGAGAAAACATAATAGACTTGAAGAAGCAGTGATACATAGGAGTGAAAAGAAATGAAAGAGATAAAAGAAGCCTATCTTGAATGCGGCCAGATTGTCAGCGCCCGCGAACCAGCCTGCTACAAAGCATTTTCGTTTCTTCCACTGAAGCAAAGGCAGGCAGCTTGGGCGGTTGTGGCGTTTTGCCATACGGCAGCCAATGCGGATGGGAAGGCGTTATCTGCCATTGAAGCTGAGGCGGAAGATGTTTTTTCCGGGACGTATAACGGGAATCACTTTTTGTTGAAGGCTTTTGGTCATGCGTACCAAACCTTTACTCTGGACAGTGAGCCATTCCGTGAGTTTATGGCCGCACAGAAAGCGGAAGATAAACCGTTCGAAAATCTTGATGAACTGCTCATGCACGCATACCAGACAGGTGGCGCAGCCGGATTGATGCTGCTCCCGATCATGACGCGCCGGCATCGGGAACAGTTGACACATGCAGCCGGTTCACTCGGTTTAGCGATTCAGCTGATTCGGATTCTGAGAGATATCGGCACTGGCCAACAGCAAAAAAAACGCATCCCCCGGCAGGTGATGCAGCAATTTGGATATACAGAGGACGACCTTCAAAATGGCGTCGTGAATAAGGCGTTTACTATGACATGGGAGTATATCGCTTTTGAAGCGGAAGCCTATCTTGAGGAGTGTCTGGATGCATTGCCGCTATTTCCGCAGTATTCACAAAAAACGGTGAAAGCCGCTCTTCATTTGTACCGGGCTGTTTTAGAAAAAATCCGTGCGGAGCAGTATGATGTATTTCAACATCAATACGCCCTCACAGAGAATGAAGTGAAGCGGATTCTGTCTGACATATAAAAAAACACCCGGCCTTATTGAGCCGGGTGTTATGCCATACCTTTTTGAATCCAGATGCGGGAGCGCCATCTTCTGTACATTAAGATTCCGCGAACCCATTCGTCCGCAATAAAGGAAATCCAAACGCCGGCAAGACCGAAACCGAGATGGATGCCGAATAGATAAGCAAGCGGGAGACCGATGCCCCACATTGAAATCATTGCCATGTAAACCGGGAATTTCGCATCCCCCGCTGCACGCAGGGAGTTAATGATAATGACATTAAACGAGCGGCCTGGTTCAAGGATAATCGTCATGGCAATCAAAAGGCTCGCAGTCGCAATAATGTCAGGGCTTTGTGTAAAGATGCCAATCAGGTCTTTTGAAAAGATCGTCATTAAAACTGAGGTAGCCGCAGCAATTCCGAGTGCCCAATATAAGCTCTTCATGCAGCGCTCATAAGCGGCATCAAATTGTTTGCCGCCGATATAACGGCCGATTAAAATTTGCGTACCCTGGCTGATGGCAGTGCCGAACAACAAAATAAACATCGTAATATTTTGCGTATACACTTTTGTTGTCAACGCCTGCGCGCCCATGATCGCGATAAAATACGTGACAATCATTTGCGACAGGTTGTATGACAGCTGCTCTCCCGCAGAAGGGATGCCGATTTTCAGCAGCTTGCGCAAATGCTCTTTATGCATATGAAATACTTTTTTCAGCGACATCTTCAGCTGAATGCGTTTGTTGACTATCACAATCATCGCGATTAATCCGATGACGCGGGCGATAGATGTAGACAGCGCCACACCGGCAACGCCGAGAACAGGAAAGCCGAACAAACCGAAAATCACCACAAAGTTTCCGGCAATGTTTAAAATGTTCATGCCGATAGTGACAAACATTGTATCTTTTGTGTAGCCGTAGCTTTTTAAGACCGCGCTGAATGTCATAATTAAAGCCTGAATAAAGGACAGACCTCCGACAACTTGTAAAAAGACTTTCGCATCAGGCATCAGCTCGTTTGATAATCCCATCATATGAAGCAGAGGGACCGCCGCGAAAAAAATGATGGCACTGATCGCAAGGCTGATGAAGAAGTTGGCGCCGATTGACACATAAGCGACTTCCATGGCTTCTTTCTTTTGCCGCGAGCCTAAAAATTGTGAAATCACAACGGTCGTTCCTGTGGCGATAAAGCTGAACATCACGATAATTAAATTCAAAATCTGGTTGCTGACGCCGACTGCTGCCACGCTGTTATCCGAGTATTGGCTGAGCATCAGTGTATCGGCATTACCCATAAACATATATAATGAGACCTCAATAAAGATCGGCCAAGTAAGCGAAAATAATGAGAACGTTTTGTCAGCGGGTTTTTTCAAAGCAGTTGATTTGAAGACAGCTTGTTTCATCGTGTCTAACCCCTTTCGTAAATAAAATCAACGTTTTAAAGTGTACCTCCATTTCCTTATAATAAAAAGGGAGAGAAACGATACTTCTTGTAAAAATCCGACTTAAAAAGGAGGATGATTCAAATGCCTCGCATCCTGTTTACAGTCCCGCCTTTTCCGGTATTTATCGCAGCCGGAGAAGGGGTTTTTAAAAAGGGAGAAACCCATGTGAAACGTGTATTCTCCGTGTTTGATCTGATATATGTCAAAGACGGAACGTTATATATTACGGAAAATGAGAAATCATTCTCCATTGAAGGCGGCGAGTACATTCTGCTTTCTCCCGGTCTCGAACACTATGGAACGAAGGGCAGTGATGAAGCAACCTCCTACTATTGGCTTCACTTCGATGAACACCGTTATGAATTTACAGCTAAGGGAGGCAGCAATTGGTCTGAGCTTCAGCAGGAAAAAGGGAGCTTCGAAGAGCCGGCCCGCTACGGATTGGCTTTGCCGAGAAAAGGCAAGGTGCAGCGCCCGCAGTTTATGGCGCAGCAGTTTGAAAGACTGATTGATTACTCCGCGGAAAACTCCGATTTGCCGCTTAGAAAGCAAATCTTATTTGAGGAGCTGATGCTGCATCTGCAAAAAGAAGCGTTCCAAATACCGTCTGCGAAAGAGCGGGTAGCCTGGGAGGCGGCCCGGTACTTACAGGAGCATTATAAGGAAAAGACGACAATCAAGGATCTGTCACTCGCCCTTCACTATCATCAGGATTATGTGAGCCGCTGCATGCAGCAGGTGCTCGGCGTAACGCCGGCACAATACACGAACCGGGTGAGAATGACAGAAGCGAAGCGTCTTTTATCCTCTACAAATGATAAAATGGGTGTTATTGCAGAAACGGTTGGAATGGAAGATCCGACATACTTTTCAAAACTCTTTAAGCAGATAGAAGGGATTTCACCAATTGAATACCGGAAAATTGTCAGCCGTAAAGTTCAATAACCAAACGAGGGATCAACATGAAAACAACAATCTACGATGTGGCAAGGGCGGCGGGTGTCTCGATTACAACTGTGTCGCGTGTGATTAACCATACGGGGAGAATCAGCGACAAAACGCGGCAGAAGGTCATGAATGTCATGAATGAAATGGCATACACGCCCAATGTCCACGCCGCGGCGTTAACGGGAAAACGAACGAATATGATCGCTCTCGTAGCGCCTGATATTTCAAATCCGTTTTACGGCGAACTTGCCAAAAGCATTGAAGAAAGAGCGGATGAGCTTGGTTTTCAAATGATGATTTGCAGCACCGATTACGATCCGAAAAAAGAAACGAAATATTTTTCTGTTCTGAAGCAGAAAAAGGTGGACGGCATTATTTTTGCGACAGGGATTGAAAACCATGACAGTATGTCTGCTTTGGAGGAAATCGCCAATGAACAGATTCCGCTTGCCATGATTTCTCAGGATAAACCGCTGCTTCCGATGGATATTGTCGTCATGGATGATGTTCGCGGCGGGTACGAGGCTGCCAAGCATCTTCTGTCACTCGGCCACACGAACATCGCCTGTATTGTCGGAGACGGGTCAACGACAGGTGAAAAAAATAGAATCAAAGGCTTCCGCCAGGCGATGGAGGAAGCGGGCGTGCCCATTGATGAGTCACTGATCATCCCGACTCGATTTTCCTTGGAAAGCGGCAAGGAAGAAGCGGGTAAATTGCTTGACAGAAACGCTCCGACGGCTATTTTTGCCTTCAATGACGTATTGGCCTGCGCCGCCATACAAGCTGCAAGAATAAGAGGCATAAAAGTGCCGGACGACCTTTCTATCATTGGTTTTGATAACACGATACTCGCAGAAATGGCGGCTCCGCCCCTGACGACCGTAGCCCAGCCGATAAAAGATATGGGGCGAAGCGTCATTGAACTGCTGGCAGAAGCAATAGAGGGAAAACGAAAGACGAAACATAAAATAGTGCTCCCGCCTGAACTTGTAATCAGACATTCTACATCACCGCCTAACACATAAGCCCGCTAATGAGCGGGGTTTTTGATTTAAAAAACATATTGCGTGTCAACAAAAGGCAGTGTAAAATGAAACCATCTTTTGAGAAAGCGCTTGCGCAATAAATGAAAGCGGAGTTGCCGCTGTTTTTTTAACTGTTAAGAGAAAGCGCTTTCTCCAAGCGATCCTGAAATGAGACAAAGGAGAGGATGGGGAGTGGAACATCAAGTAAGATGCGCAGTATTGGGATTAGGAAGGCTCGGTTATTATCATGCGAAAAATCTCGTTACCAGTGTACCAGGGGCAAAGCTGGTCTGTGTCAGTGATCCGTTGAAAGGGAGAGCGGAGCAGGTTGCCAGAGAATTCGGTATCGAAAAATGGTCAGAGGACCCATATGAGGTGTTAGAAGATCCCGGTATTGATGCTGTCATTATCGTAACGCCGACAAGCACACATGGTGATATGATCATCAAAGCAGCCGAGAACGGCAAACAGATCTTTGTTGAAAAACCGCTGACATTAAGCCTTGAGGAATCTAGAGCAGTTTCTAAAAAAGTGCAGGAGACAGGTGTCATTTGCCAAGTCGGCTTTATGAGACGATTCGATCCTGCATACGCAGATGCCAAGCGGCGGATTGACGCAGGTGAAATCGGCAAACCTATCTATTATAAAGGCTTTACGCGCGATCAAGGCGCGCCACCCGCAGAGTTTATCAAACACAGCGGTGGGATTTTTATTGACTGTTCCATCCATGACTATGATATTGCCCGTTATTTGCTAGGGGCGGAAATCACATCTGTTTCAGGACACGGCAGGATTCTGAACAATCCGTTTATGGAACAGTACGGCGATGTGGATCAGGCGCTGACGTATATTGAATTTGACTCCGGCGCAGCGGGGGATGTCGAGGCAAGCAGAACCTCTCCATACGGACATGACATCCGGGCGGAGGTGATCGGGACAGAGGGCAGTATTTTCATAGGAACATTGAGAAATCAACATGTGACCATCCTTTCGGCTAAAGGGAGCAGTTTTGATATCATTCCAGACTTTCAAACTCGTTTTCATGAAGCCTACTGCTTGGAGCTTCAGCATTTTGCCGAGTGTGTCCGGGATCGAAAAACGCCGATTGTGACAGATATCGATGCGGCAATCAATTTAGAAGTGGGCATCGCGGCGACCAATTCCTATAAGAGCGGCAGGCCCGTACAGCTTGATGTGAAGGGTGCTTATACAGGTATGTAAAAGCTAATATGTTGCATTTGAGGCTTTCCGCAAAAAAAGCAAGGACATTTTAGCCCTTGCTTTCTCTTTTCTCATATAAATAGTACATATAATCAGTAGGTATGCCTGAATGGCCCAGCTGTCTCAGCATGGCGGTTACGTTCCCTCTGTGGTAAGTGCCGTGATTGACGACATGCAGGATGGTGTCTGCATAGGTTGATTCCAGTGTACCTAGTTTCGGATGCTGCATTGTGAAGGTCTGTTCTAAGTCCGTCTGGCGGCTGAAGAAATCATGATACTGTGACTCCAGCTCGGCAGCGTGCTGTTTAATCGCTGCCATATTACCTTGCGCGGACTCTAATTTACCTGCGCTTTCTATAATCTCTTGGTAGGCCACTCCCGAAAGAACATTCAGCCAAATGTAGTCAGCCCTGCACATATGAAGCAGCACGTCGCTGACAGAAGGAAATACGCTCTTTACTTCTTGATAGGCAGTTTCCTCCGGCAGGTTTTCGATATGGGTAAATATTTTCTTGTTTGCCCAAGAATGATAGTCATAAAACTGTTTTGCATCAGTCATCAGCATTGCCCCCTTTTCTAAGAAATTCGTTTTTTTCATCTGTTTCTCCTTCAATTGCAAAAGAGTGACACCCCAAAATATCCTGCCGCTGCCCACATGACCGCTGCAGAGCATTTGTTTACGATCACCATTAGCCTGCCGCTCGTATCCATTGTTTGAAACAGCCTGCCCGCTATTGCAAGACTGCTAAACCAAATCCAAGATACAGCGATGCAGGCGGCCATAAAGAGCCATTTCTCAAGCCCCGAATATTGAAGAGAACTCGTGCCGATGACACCGATCGTGTCCAGAATGGCATGCGGGTTTAAAAGTGAAGCAGCGGCCGCAAACACGGCTTGCTTTTTTGCTGTAAACGTATGTTTTTCATCTTGGCTTGTTTTTGGACGGCTGTTCCAAGTTACCCAGCCCATATAAAGCAAAAATAAAAATCCGCCGGCCATCATTACTGCCTTAAACATGGGCAGCTGCTGCACAATGACAGATACGCCCGCAACAGCTAATACAATGAGCAGGGTGTCGCAGACTGAAGCACTGATGACGGCGGGGAGTGCTCGCCAAACTTGCTTTTGCCACGCGCCTTGCTGAAAAATAAATACATTCTGCACTCCCAGCGGCAAAATTAAGCCAAACGCGAGCACAATTCCGTGAATGATTGCATTCATGCTGATAAAAGCTCCCTTCACATCTTTTTTTCAATCATAAAAGAGATGTTTACCAAAGTCTCCAGCCATTTGGTTGGGATTAGACCCAGCCAAATGTATAATGTGAAAAAAGGGGGCATGACCTTGTCGCAATGGAAGCCAAGCCGAAAGTTAGATGTTCCGCTGCATCGGCAGATCGAACAATATATGAAAGACAAGATTCTTCACGGAGAGTGGGCTGTAGGGACGAAAATCCCTGCGCAGAGAACGCTGGCCGACATGTTTCAAGTCAACCGCAGCACAGTCACAGCAGCTATAGATGAACTCACGTCTCAAGGCTTGTTAGAGGGAAGAAGAGGCGGCGGTACGAAGGTTGTAAACAGTACTTGGAGCGTGCTGGCGGCTGAGCCTCCGCTTGATTGGAGCGATTACGTCCGTTCAGGAATTCATCACCCTAATTCTTCTATCATTCAGGAAATTAATCAAAACGAACCAAGAGCGGATATCATCAGATTAGGCACAGGAGAGCTTTCACCGGATCTGCTGCCTGCTGATACAATGCGCCGGATGTTTCAGAAGATCAATCCGCAGGCTCTGTCTTTAGGATACGAGCAGCCGAAAGGAAACCGTCAGTTGCGGGAGGCGGTGGCGGAGCATTTAAAAGGCAAGCAGATCCATGTCAGTCCGTCAGCGATTTTAATTGTGTCAGGCGCACTTCAGGCGCTCCAGCTTATTTCAATCGGGCTTCTAAAACGGGGTTCTGTCATTTTGACGGAGAAGCCGTCCTACCTTCAATCTTTGCATGTGTTTCAATCAGCGGGGATGCGGCTTCGCGGCTTGCCGATGGATAAAGAAGGGGTCAAGGCGGGGCTCGTTTCTTCTTATCGAAAACAATATGGAGGACAGCTGCTTTACACGATTCCGTCGTTTCATAATCCGACTGGCACAGTCATGTCAGAGCAGCGAAGGAAAGAGATCATCAGCCTGTCAAAAAAAGAGCAGCTGCCCATCATTGAGGATGATGCGTACGGTGATTTATGGTTCGAAGAAAAACCGCCGCGGCCGTTGAAAGCAATGGATCACGAGGGCAATATTCTGTACTTGGGCACGTTTTCAAAAACGGTTAGTCCCGGTCTGCGAATCGGCTGGATTGCCGGTCCGGAACCGGTCATTGAAAGGCTGTCGGACATTAAAATGCAGACAGACTACGGTTCAAGTGGACTGTCCCAGTGGGCGGCTGCCGAGTGGCTGTCGCAGGGGTATTATGAAGAGCATCTGACTTGGGTGCGAAGGGTGCTTAAACAAAGGAGAGACGCCGCCGTTCATTTTCTCGAGCGGTATGCGGGGGACATTGCCTCGTGGCGGATTCCTGCCGGCGGCTTTTATATTTGGGTGACATTTCATAAAAACCTGCCTGTCAGCCGTTTCTTTTATGAACTGCTGAAACGGCAAGTGCTTGTGAATCCCGGTTTCATTTATGACGGCGAAGACCGAAACAGCATCAGGCTGTCATATTCCTATGCATCTCTTGGAGATTTGGAAACTGGCATTAAGGCGGCAGCCGAAACAGCCCGCCGCCTGATGATGTCCTAAGCTTTTGTTATACGATGACAGCTCCCAGCGCCCTGGCGAAAGAAATCGCGTGCTCAGGTGCGATTTTGCAGCCTTTCAATTTGTCGAGGGAGACATGAAGCTGTTCAAAACGGCACGTGCTGATGTCCATGTTTTGAAGGGACGTGCCGGAAAAGCTGGCGCCTTCCAATTCGCACCTGTCAAAGTGTGTCTGCTGGAGCACCGTATTGCTGCACTCACTTTGCATAAGAGCACAGTGATCAAATCGAACTTGTTTCATATTTGAATACGAAAATGAGCTGAAATGTCCGTGGCATTCCTCGAATGAAACATTCCGCAGCGTTGCTTCCGCCACATTCATTCCAACCATTTTTGACTGCTTAATAGAAGTTCTGTGAATGACAGCTCCGCTGAAATCGGCGTTTGATAAATCACATTTTTCAAAGATTACATCGGTCAGTTCAATATGCCGAAAAGACACATCGATAAACACGACATTTCTAAAGATCGTTTTTTCCACACAAAGTCTTTCGATATCTTCGCCGAAGATTGTACAATCTTCAAACAAATGCTTGCTGATTACATCATCCTGCGTCACGGCATCATGAAAATCTGCGGTTTGCAGGTTTTCCGGTATATTCGGTTTTTGAATTGTAATTTTATTCATGTGATGACATCCTTTGCTGCCCGAAAAACAGAGGCTTCCGGGTTCAATTTAGTAGATCGTTAAGGAATTTGATACATATAGTAAATCGTAAAGAGCCTTTCTTGGTACAGCAGCCCGCTTGTTTTGTAAGCATAAATGGAAAGCTTCCTGTACGTCAAGGCGTTTACAGGCCGGGAAAGCCAAAGGGAACAGGAGGAATGCGGAATGGGACATTACGTCAAAACCGAGGAGCATGTGACACTGTTTGTAGAGGATATCGGACATGGAAGGCCAATCATCTTTTTGCACGGGTGGCCGTTGAATCATAAGATGTTTGAATATCAAATGAATGAGCTTCCGAAAAGAGGCTTCCGTTTTATCGGCATTGATTTACGGGGATATGGACTATCTGATCGCCCTTGGGAAGGCTATGATTATGACACGATGGCCGATGATGTGAAAGCAGTCATTTATACGCTGCAGCTTGAGAATGCGATTCTTGCCGGTTTTTCAATGGGCGGAGCCATTGCAGTCCGTTATATGGCAAGGCATGAGGGAGCCGATGTTGATAAGCTGATATTACTGTCAGCAGCGGCACCCGCGTTTACAAAACGCCCGGGTTATCCGTACGGCATGAGGAAACAGGATATTGACGATATGATTGAACTGTTCAAAACGGATCGGCCCAAAACACTGGCGGATTTAGGGAAACAGTTTTTTGAGAAAAAAGTGTCCCCAGAGCTTAGACAGTGGTTTCTCAATCTGATGCTGGAGGCCTCCTCCTACGGGACGATCCACTCGGGCATTGCATTAAGAGACGAGGATCTCAGAAAGGAACTTACTGCAATCAAGGTGCCGACGCTGATCTTGCACGGGAGAAAAGATAAAATTGCGCCGTTTGATTTTGCGAAAGAATTGAAGCGCGGCATCAAACAGTCAGAATTGGTTCCGTTTGCAAACAGCGGGCACGGAGCATTTTATGAGGAAAAAGAGAAGATTAACAGTTTGATTGCAAAGTTCTCCGACTCATAAGAAAAAACCCGACATTGATCGGGTTTTTTATATAATTCCTCTGTTTTGCAGTTCGTTAATGATGAGGTCAGCTCCATCGGAAATAGAGATCTGGTCCGATTCAATGATAAAATCGGGTGAAATCGGCGCTTCATACGGAGAATCGATCCCGGTGAAATGTTTGATCTCTCCGTTTCGCGCTTTTTTATAAAGTCCTTTTGGATCGCGCTGTTCACAAACATGCAGCGGGCACTTTACATAAATTTCGAAGAACTCATCTTTAGGAAAGAGCGCTCTAACCATGTCCCGGTCTTCTCTGAATGGAGAGATAAAAGCCGTTAAAATCATTTGTCCGCTGTCGACAAATAGCTTTGCCACTTCTCCGATCCGGCGGATGTTTTCAATCCTGTCACGAGTCTGAAATCCAAGATCTTTGTTTAAGCCGTGGCGGATATTATCACCGTCAAGCACGTAGCTCTGAATGCCCCTGCGGTAAAGCTTTTCATCGACTGCATTGGCCAGCACCGATTTTCCGGAGCCTGATAAGCCGGTAAACCAGAGGACGCAGCTTTTGTGTCCGTTTAAGGACTGTCTGTCAGACTTTGAGATGGCAGCGGGATGCCAAATGATGTTCGGATTGTGTGTCATTTTAATTCCCCGCTGTTTTGCTGGATGGCAACAGGCTGTTGATGAAGTCCCTTGATCAGCACGGCTGCGACCTCAGGCCGGCTGAACTCTTTAGGCGGCTTTTTGCCTTGGCGGAGAAGCTCTCTCACTTTTGTGCCTGATAAGTGGATGTGGTCTCTTGAGCTGTGCGGACATGTTTTGGAGGTGCCCATGTTTCCGCATTTTCGGCAATAAAAGCTGTGCTCGAAAAACAGCGGCTTGATGCCAAGCTCCTCCTCTGTGAATGATTGAAAAATATCTTGGGCGTCGTATGTCCCGTAGTAGCTGCCGACCCCTGCGTGATCACGGCCTACAATAAAATGGGTGCAGCCGTAATTTTTTCGGACGAGCGCATGGAAAATCGCTTCCCGCGGACCTGCATAACGCATGGCGGCAGGGAAAACCGATAACATGACACGATCCTTTGGATAGTAGTGATCAAGCAAAACCTGGTAGCTCTCCATTCTGATATCGCTCGGGATATCGTCTGACTTTGTTTCGCCGACAAGCGGGTGAAGCAGCAGACCGTCGACCGTTTCTAACGCTGTTTTTTGTATATATTCATGCGCTCTGTGAACAGGGTTCCTGGTTTGAAAGCCGACAATCGTTTGCCAGCCGAGTTTTTGAAAGGCCGCTCTTGTTTCTGCGGGCGCTGCATAAAACTGTTCGAAAGGTTTGTCAGGCAGGCGGCTGACCGTGATAGGCCCCCCGATATAATAATCCGGGCGCGCCAGCAATTTTTTTACGCCTGGGTGGGCAGGATCGGTTGTTTTAAAAACAGACAGTGCTTCCAGTGTTTTATCAGGCCGGTATATATCGGTGACTGTGATCATGCCGTAGGTAACGCTGTCTTTCACAAGCTTGACGTGATCTCCGGCAGACAGCTGTTTTGCTGTTTCTTCTCCGACAGCCAGCGTAATCGGCAGACTCCACGGCAAGCCGTTTGCCAGCCTCATTTCTTTCACAACACGATGATAATCCTTTTCTCCCAAAAAACCTGTTAACGGGCTGTAGCCGCCGATCGCAATAAGCTCCAGGTCGCTCAGTGCAAGCTGATCCAGCTCCGCTTCGCACGTGCACCCTTCAAAACGGCATGCGGGATCACAGCGGTTGATTAATACCCCTCCATGGGGCTCGTTTCCATTCAACGTGTTCAACCTCCATTTATACGTTTCCTTGTTTTCTTTTCTGCACTTCAATGAAAGCTTTACATCAGCGCCTTAACATCATTTCGATTCTCACAGCAAGAACCTGCCATCCGCTATTCCTGATGCAGGCCGCATTCTGTTTTCTCCCGTCCGGCCCATCTTCCAGCCCTCTCATCGTTCGGGTCCGAGGAAGGCAATGTACACATTTCACAGCCTATGCTCGGATAATGTTGATCGTGCAGTTTGTTGTAAGGCAAATTGTGCAGGCGGATGTACGTCCAAACGTCATCCCATGTCCAGTGGATGAGCGGGCAAATTTTGATGAGCTTAAACTTCTGGTCCTGGTTTACGTATTGAATATGCTTTCTCGTTGGCGACTGCTCCCGTCGCAGCCCTGAAATCCAAGCTGTCATGCCGGACAGGTGCTTTTTGAGCGGTTCGATTTTCCGCAATTGGCAGCAGAGGTTCGGGTTATGCTTCCACAGCTCTCCGCCGTACTTCGTCTCCTGTTCTGCCAGGCTCAGCTCGGGTTCGAGCAGCTGGATTGTAAATCCCGGATACCGCTCTTTGACAGCCTCGATCAGCTCATATGTTTCTTGAAAATGAAGCCCTGTATCCAAAAAGATGATGTGTGCGTTTTTGTTGATTTTTGATATTAAGTCGAGAAGCACCATCCCTTCTGCGCCAAAGCTGCAGGCGTACACAATCTTTTCCCCGTACGTTCGGTAAGCCCATTTCAACACATCGAGCTCATCGATCAATTGATCCGTTACCTGTTTGGATAGCATGTCGTTCCATGTGTCATACGTGATGGTTTCGTTCAACGTTTTCCCCCCGTTTGCATCTGCTTTTTTATCTATTTATCGAGTTATAGGCAGACTATTCATTTTTTGCATAAAGGTTCAGGGTTTTTAGGTGCCGCGCCCGCCTAAAATGAGGAGCGGAACCATTAAGAGCCCGGCTGAATATGCTTTTAAGCAAAATGGTTTTATGCCCAAGGAGAGGTATTATGCCGATTTCCATTTATCAGGGGCATCATCATTCGCTTGCCCCGGCGGATATTAACATCGTCATTGATGTCATCAGAGCCTTTACGGTCGCCCATTATGCGTTTATCGGCGGGGCGAAAGAGATTTTGTTGGTCCGGACGGCTGATGAAGCCTTTGCGCTGAAAGGCACCTATCCGGATTATGTATTGACGGGAGAGGAAAAGGGGGTCGGTATCAGCGGATTTGATTTAGATAATTCTCCTAAGCGCATGGCTGAGCAGGATATGGCGGATAAGCGTCTGATCCAGAAAACAACTAATGGCGTCACAGCGGCGTTGGGGGCGCTGAATGCAAAGCATCTGTTCGTAACTGGATTTTCCAATGCCAAAACAACGGCACAGCATGTAAAAAAGCTCGCCACAAACGATTGTGTCATAAACATTGTGGCTTCCCACCCATCCGGTGATGACGATATGGCGTGTGCGGAGTATATCAAAGGCATCATTGAAGGGACAAATGCGGTAACGGCTGAGGAGGCGATTCAAAGAATAAAAGGCTCTTCTGTTGCAGAGAAATTTTTTGACCGCCGCCAGCCATTATTTGATTCGGAGGACATCGCTTACTGTGCAAAAGAACTGACGGGCGATTTTGTGATGAAAGTGAAACAAGATGGAGAAGTTCCAACGATAGAGAGGGTCATAATATGAATGATTTTTCACTAGAATTGCCAGTGAGAACAAATAAGCCGAGAGAAACCGGGCAGTCCATTTTAATTGATAACGGCTATCCCTTGCAATTTTTCAAAGATGCGATAGCTGGAGCGTCCGACTATATTGATTTTGTGAAATTCGGCTGGGGCACATCATTACTTACGAAAGATCTTGAAGAAAAAATCAGCACGCTAAAAGAGCATGACATTTCATTTTTCTTTGGCGGCACACTGTTCGAAAAGTACGTAAGCCAGAAAAAAGTGAATGAGTTTCATCGGTACTGCACCTATTTCGGCTGTGAATATATTGAGATTTCAAACGGTACGCTCCCGATGACAAATAAAGAGAAAGCGGCTTACATTGCCGATTTTTCTGATGAATTTCTTGTGCTTAGTGAGGTGGGCAGCAAGGATGCGGAATTAGCAAGCCGGCAAAGCTCTGAGGAATGGCTTGAATATATCGTTGAAGATTTGGAAGCGGGCGCGGAAAAAGTGATTACAGAAGCCAGAGAAAGCGGGACGGGAGGGATCTGTTCCAGCAGCGGCGATGTCAGGTTTCAAATTGTTGACGACATCATTTCCTCGGATATTGATATCAACAGGCTGATTTTTGAAGCGCCTAACAAAACGCTTCAGCAAGGGTTTATTCAAAAAATCGGGCCGAATGTGAATCTGGCCAATATTCCATTTCATGATGCCATCGCGTTGGAGACGCTGCGTTTAGGGCTAAGATCCGATACCTTTTTTCTGTAAAACAGCGGCTGCGGGGCTCTCGTCGTGAAGAGAGCCTCTGCCTATTATTTTTTATGGCGGTACATAGGCGTGAGATAGGGAAGAGAGGTCAGGCGGATGTTGTAGATGAAGTCGATGACTCTTGTCGATATCACCTGGCATATGAGGGCTTGAATGACGATGCCCCAGTCAATAATAGACGCGGTGACCATAAAAATGATGCAATTCATGATGAGCAGAATCGTTCCGGGATTTCCGCCGCGGTAGATAGAAATCATTAGAGCAAGGGCTCCGAATCCTCCGTTCGAAATTTTATATTTGTATAAAAGTCCGATGCCGAGTCCCAATAACACTGCGCCGCTTGCCAGATCAAGCCACAGGTTTGAAGTGATATCCGGAAAAACCGCATCAAAGATCAATACCGAGACAGAGGTGACGGTGATAGAAGCGAGGGTGCCGGTAAATGTCCTCATCTCCAGCCACTTTAAAGCAGTAAAAAGCATTGATACATTCACAGCCCACACTGAAAAGCCGTGGGGAATTTGAAACAGATAATGCAATAGCACCGCAATACCTGCTGCACCGCCTGTCGGAATATCATGCGGAAATAAAAACAAGGACATGCCGAGTCCCTGTAGTACGCCGCCTACGACAATCATAAACGTGAGTTTTGCTTTCATCAGCAGTTCAGCCATTAAGTCATTTGCTCCTTTATGAAAAGACTTGTCCGCTGTTTTCATTTTATGAGGCTGTCCATGATTTATGTCTCAAAATGAAGAAATGGCCCAGCTTAATAGGCTGAGCCATCCCACTTGCAGCGATTGATGATTTCCATATTGATCTCTGTTCCAATGCCTTTTCCTTTCGGGATGTGGACCATTCCTTTTGAAGGCTGCAGGCTGACGAGATCTGTAAAAGGATTCTCCATGACGTCCCACTCGATCGGTTCAATTTGATCGTTCTTCATTTTAGACCATGGGGGCAGGCAGGCTTGTGCAAATAAAGCATAGAGCCGTGAAAGTGATCCATCATATGCATGGGCGGATGCTCTGACGCCAAAATAACGGGCGAGCTGGAGGCAGTCCCGAAACTCATCGATTCCGTTGACATGCATGACATCAGGCTGAATGATATCCAAACAGCGCTGTGAAAGGAGAGGCGCAAATTGCGCCGCGCCTTTCATGTTTTCTCCACCGGCAACAGGAATAGATAAACGGCTGCGAAGCAAAGCGTAATCCTGCGGCTGATCAAAGGGCAAAGGCTCCTCAAGCCAGCCAATGTTCTCCCATTCGGAGAAATAGCGCTCCCATTTAAACGCCGCAGCGGCATCATAGCTTTGGTTTGCGTCCAGAATGATCGTAATGGAGCTGCCGGCTGTATGCTGCAGCGCATTGATGTGCCGGACATCCTCCTTGAAGGAGGTCCCGCCGATTTTGACTTTGATTTGCTCAAACCCTTTTTTTAACTGGGCTTCAACGTTGGAGACCGAGCGGCTGATCCATTGCGGGGAGTCTGAGTACGATTGAAAAGAGGCGTACACAGGAATCTCTTCTCTGAATCGCCCGCCCCATAATTCGCAAACTGAACAATCCGCAGCTTTGGCCGCAATCTCTGTCAGCGCCATGCTTACAGCGGAGGCCGCCCGCTGGTGCCATTTCTGAACCGTGCGCACTAATGAAAGGCGGCTGCCGGCCTGTTTTCCTAAAAGAAACGGGATGATCCGTTTCGTAAAACCGACATGGAGAGCAGGGAGCCAATCAACACATTCTCCCCAGCCGTCTATACCGCTTTCGGTGATAATCCTGATAAGATAACAAGTCCGATATCGTTTAAGCCCGTTGGCGTCTCCGTATGGCTTTTCTAATCGGTGCAATAGCGGAAAGGTTTCAATTCGTACAATCTTCAAACCGTGTGCTACCTTTCCTCAGCGGGCTGCAGCCGATTGCCAGCCATTTTAGGGTCTTCTTTCTCTTTTGCTTCTTCATTGTTTTGCTTCACATGGATTAACATCATCACAAGAATGCCGACAACGAGAGTCAATCCTGCAATGCTTAAAAACATGCCGGGTCTGGACCATTGCATCAGGCGGCCGAAAATCGGAGGGCCGATTGCTACCCCTAAGAAGCGTACAGATCCGTACAGCGAGGTGACAAATCCCCGTCTTTCCTTGCCGACAGCCCCGGTAATGAAACTGTTCACACAAGGAAGAACAAGACCTGAGCCGATACTGCTCAGCACGAGAACACTGATAAAGAGGACAAGATTTTCAATGAATGACAGTGCCGCGTAAGATACGGTCATGAACGCCAATCCGAGTACGATCAGTTTTTTCATTAACGATTGCTTTTGCCCGATTTTGCTTCCTGTTGTATAAGACGTCACACACATAACCAAAAGTGGAATCGCTAAAATCAAGCCTTTTTTCACGCCGTCGGTGTCGTATGTTTTTTCAAGAACATCTGAGAGGTAAAACAGGATGCCGAATAAAGTAAACAAACAGGTCGCACCGGCTAAATAAGCGGTAAACAGCCATCTGCCTTCATGTTTAAAAACACTTAACAGCCCTTTCGCATATTTTCCGATAGGTGGCGGTTCTTTTTCCTTTTTCTTCTCTTTAATAAAAATCCAAGTCAGCACGATTGAAATGATACAAAACACAGGGAAGGCAAAAAATGCGCCATACCAGACAAGCAGGGCGATAAGCGAGCCGATGATTGGTGAAAGCACTTTCCCCATGCCGTTTGAAGCTTCAACAAGGCCCAGCACCTTGCTCTCCTGGGCGCCTTTAAACAGATCTCCCGTCAGTGCCATGGCAATTGGGCCTGTTCCGGCTGCCCCGATTCCCTGAAGCGCTCGTCCTGCCATGACCCAAGGAAAGGCATTGTCAAAAAAACCTGCCGCAAACCCGGCTAACAAACCGCCGGCACCATACAAAATTAAGCAGGGAATAATGATGATTTTCCTTGAGAATCGGTCTGCGAGATAACCGACGATCGGAATCGTAAATGCTGCAATCAAGGAAAATACTGTGATCACGAGACTGACTTGAAATTGTGATAAATGAAGTTCAGATTTCATTTTTGGTAAAATCGGAATAAGCATCGAGTTTCCGAGGGTTAATATTAAAGGGATTGAACCGATTGCTACAATCGTCATTCCGTTATTTTGTTTTGATGATTCCATCTCAGAGCACACTCCTTTTCTTCTGCTTAGAATGTCCCTGATGACTTCGTTTATTCAGTAATCAGACAGCAAAAAAACCGAACAGAAGATACCTGTTCGGGAAAAAGAGGGCTAACCGAGAGCCTGTGAAATCAAAGCATATAAGTGTCCATTTTGAATAGGCGCTTTTTTCTGATAGAACAAAAGCGGAGGTTCATCATCTTTATGAAATCCCATTTCTATCAGGCTGTCATGAAGAGACGTGTGTTCACCTGGTATATCGATTCGCATCGGGCCTTGTTTTCCGGCCGCCAGCCTGCTGATTATTTGTGCAGCAATGTCTGATGATGGAGCGATAATGGGGCCGAATTTCAAATGGGCCGGTGTTTGTACAGATAGTCCGTACCCAATGAACTGTCCGTCAGGTTTTCTGGCGATGACACATTCGCATGAAGTGGAAATAAGCTGCTGCAAAAGGCTTGATCGATTTCCGCCAAAGGCGGCAAGATCCGCCGTCGCTAAGTCTTGAAAGTCTTGTTCTCTAAAGGATGACAGTTTAGTGTCAAGCTGTTTTGTATAAGGTTGAAAACTGTGACAGCTGTACTTTCGCACTGTTCCTGCCGTATGAAAGCCTGCTTTTTCATAAAGCGGCAAACCTTCTTTTGTGGCGCAAAGCCTGATGGCGGTGTTTTCATCCGTTTGGGTGATACAGGCGTTTACCATACGCTTGCCGAGACCAAGCCGTTTATATTCCTTGTCAACGATAACAAGGCCGATAGAAGCAAGACGGCCAAACAAAAACAAGCCGATGCAGGAAATCATCTCACCGCTGACATTTTGATAACCGAAAAAGCGTCCCTGCTGAACAAGCAGTTTCAGCTCTTGTTCGCCATAATCCGGCCACCCGGCTTGCCCGCAAAGCCGCAATAAGCCGGAAACGTGTTCTTCATGAAGCTCAATCAGTTCATCCACTATGTCCATAAGATCACCTGCTTGTTCTAAGTGTTTTGGACATGACAATATGATTGCCAATGCCGGGAATGTCAAATGGTTCGCCAAGTTCCTCCCAGCCAAGCTTGGCATAGTAGCCCTTGACATGGTGTCTCGCGTTACACCATACCGCCTGAACGCCGCTCTCCGCCAGTTTGTGCTCCGCGTGTTTGATCAGCGTGCTTCCAGCTTTCTGATCGCGATATCCTTCGAGCGTTGCCATGCCTCTCAGCCGATACGCAGGGGTTTCCGTTAATAAAGGCTGACTTTGCGGGGAAAAAGAAGCGATGCTGATCAGCGTTCCATCATAAAACACGCCGAGATGAAAGGAGCCTTCTGCATGATCCTCTTCATATTTGCATTGTTCGATGGATTGATGGGGACGCAGAATTCGGTGCCGGATTTCATATGTATCTTCCGCAGAAATGGTTTTGACTTCGAGCATAATTTCCTCCTCCTTATGATTGTTTTTCTATATCGTAACACGAATCTCGTTGAAAAAGACCGCCCGATTCGATCAGGCAGTCTTTTAGGAATTAATGCAAAAAGATATTTTGGCGCTGCTCATCTTTTTGCTGAATATATGACGTCAGCTCGGCGGTTAAGTCAGATCTGAGGAAAGGCGTAATCAAGTAGATGCCGTTAAACAGCTCGCACGCCGTATCCAGCAGGGAGCGTGCAATTGCAAGGCCTTCCGCCTTTTGCTTTTCTTTATCTTCACCGGCATGGGCCATTTTTTCGCGAATCGTATCAGACAGCTTAATGCCGGGAATTTCATTATGGATGAATTCGGCATTCCGGCTGCTTGTCAGCGGCATGATGCCGATATAGATCGGCGTCTTCAGATGTTTTGTTTCGTTATGGATATCGACAAGCTGCTGCTCGGAATAGACAGGCTGAGAAACAAAATAATCCGCGCCGCAATCTATTTTTTTCTCCAGCCGTTTTACCGCTTTATCCAAATGGCGGACGTTAGGGTTAAATGCGGCGGCGACTGAGAAATTCGTTTTCTTGCCAAGCGGTTTTCCAGACAGAGACAGACCTTCATTGAACTGTTTGATCAGCCTGATTAAATCAAAGGATGTTAAATCATACACAGACGTCGCACCGGGAAAATCCCCGATTTTAGAAGGGTCACCTGTAATGGCAAGCACGTCATTCAGCCCTAACGTATCAAGGCCCATTAAATGTGACTGCAAGCCGATAATGTTACGGTCGCGGCACGTAATATGGACGAGGGAACGCATATCGAGCTGCTGCTTGACAAGGGCGCCGCAGGCAACATTGCTGATCCGTGGGGTTGCCAGAGAATTATCGGCGAGTGTCAAGGCATGGATTCCGGCTTCTTTTAATTCAGCGGCCGCCGATAGAAATTTGTCAAAGCTCAGTTTTTTCGGCGGATCCAGTTCTACGATAATAGAGCGTTTTTTCGCCGCGATCTCATTCAGGCCGGGCTCGGTTCGCTCATGCTGCACAGAAATGAATTCTTTCGCCCGGGTTTTGACTTCTTTTTCCGTAATCGGAGCCAGCCCGCTAACCGCTTCTGCCATCGCCCGGATATGATTTGGCGTGGTGCCGCAGCAGCCGCCAATAATCCGCGCACCCTGCTTACGGAATTCTGACGCGCTGTTTTGAAAATACGTGTCATCTGTTTCATAGACGAGCCGTCCCTCTTCAAGCGAAGGAAGGCTGCTGTTTGGATAAACGGATAAGAACACGTCATCAAAAATCGGCACTTCGCTGAGCGCTTCAATCATATGATAAGGGCCGAGGCGGCAGTTAATGCCAACAATATCAGCTCCGAGATCCGCAATCGAGCGCAATGCGTCAGAAAGCGGCGTTCCGTCCTGTAATACGCCTTGCTCGTGCATGGATACATTGAGCATAATCGGAAGATCAGTCTCTTTCCGCGCGATTTTCAGCACTTCACGGGCTTCTTCCAAATCATAATACGTTTCTAACAGCAAGCCATCCGGCTCTTCATGCAGCAGCAGGTACAGCTGCTCGCGGAAGCTGCGCTTAATGTCGTCAAGGCTGTATGCGTTTTTATTAAAGGTGCGTATGCCGCCCATCGTTCCAAGCACGTATGCATCACCTGCTGAAGCCCGCGCGATCTTTACGGCCTCCTGATTCATTTTTTTGATGTCATCCTCAAGACCGTGTCTGGATAATTTAATATAGTTGGCCCCGTACGTATTCGTTTGAATAATGTTGGCTCCCGCTTCAACGTACGCTTTATGTATGCGCTGAATTTCCTCCGGCTTTGAAATATTGAGCTCCTCAAAACACCTGTCAATGCCATAGGAGTAGAGGAGCGTCCCCATGGCGCCGTCACCGATTAACACCTGTCTTTGCAAATCTTCTAAAAGTCCCATTGTCTGCCTCCTTTATTCACATCAGCAAGGAAAAAAGAGAAATAAAAAAAGTCCTCTTAAGAAGAAGACTTTGTCAGTGATTTTGTCTCTTCTTATCTTCCAAGCTGTTCGAGCTTGCTGGATTTAGCACCTTGGTTATGGCTAATCGCCATTACACCGGTTGCTGAAGCTTCGTCGGGCCAGTCCCTCTGCTTCTCTTGATAAGAACGGATATGAAATTTTCGTGTCAGGAAGTGCCGTAAGATACCTGGCGTTTTTCCCTTTCTCCAAATTTATCGAAAATAAAGACAATAATCAATAGGAATCAGAAAATTTATCTGAAATTTATAAATTGAACGTCAATTGGCAGATCTGCTTCACTCACAGCTGAAATAATCTGCTGCAGGTCATCTTTGTTTTTTCCGGTGACGCGCACTTGATCATCCTGCACCTGAGATTTCACTTTCAGTCCGGAGTTTTTGATGATCGTATTGATTTTTTTTGCGTTGTCTTTGTCAATGCCTTGAACAAGCTTTGCACGCTGGCGTACCGTTCCGCCTGACGCATTTTCCACCTTGCCGTAATCAATGTTTTTCGTCGGTACGTTGCGTTTAATCAATTTGCTGACCAGCACATCCTTCAGCTGGCTTAATTTAAATTCGTCATCGGAAACGAGGACCAGCTCCTCTTTATCTAAGGAAATATCGCTTTTGCTTCCTTTAAAGTCATATCGTGTACTGATTTCCTTCAGTGCGATTTGGATCGCGTTTTGCACTTCAGGCAATTCCACTTTTGATACAATATCAAATGAACTTTCTTTTGCCATATGAAAACCTCCATAACATTTAACTTATGTGTTGATTATAGTAGAATAAAGAGAAACTTCCAACAGAACAAAGAATCAATTTGGGATGATTGGAAAAAATGTTAACAAAATCCGTATAAAATAAGCGGAACAGGAAGGACGATAGCATGAGACCAGGGCAGCAATTAACCTTGAGTATAGATCACCAAACCGACTTCGGTTACTTTTTAACCGATGGGGAAGATACGATTCTCTTACATAACAGTGAAATGACTGAGGATATCGAGGACAGAGACGAAGTAGAAGTCTTTATATACGTCGACCAGCAGGAAAGGCTTGCGGCCACGATGAAAATTCCGGTCATCAGCGCGGATGAATATGGCTGGGTTGAAGTGGTGGATAAAGTGGAAGACATGGGCGTTTTCGTTGATGTCGGCTTATCGAAGGACGCGCTAGTCGCAACTGAGCATTTGCCGCCGTACGAAGATGTCTGGCCGCAAAAAGGGGACAAGCTTTACTGTATGCTGAAGGTGACGAACCGGGGGCGCATGTTTGCGAAACCAGCGCCGGAAGATATCATCAGCGAACTGTTTACCGACGCTTCAGAAGATCTGATGAATAAAGAACTGACAGGTACGGTGTACAGGCTGATCGCATCGGGTTCATTCGTGATTACGGATGACGGGATCCGCTGTTTTATTCACCCATCAGAAAGAAAAGAGGAGCCAAGACTCGGTTCAAGAGTCACAGGGCGGGTGATTCAAGTGAAAGAAGACGGTTCGGTCAACTTGTCGCTGCTTCCAAGAAAACAGGATGCAATGTCTGTTGATGCCGAGTACATTCTAACGTACATGAGAACGAGAAACGGCGCCATGCCGTACAGTGACAAAAGCGAGCCTGACGATATCAGAGAACGTTTTAACATGAGCAAAGCCGCCTTTAAACGCGCGCTTGGCCATTTAATGAAAAACGGAAAAGTGTATCAGGAAAATGGATGGACATACGAGAAAAAATAGCATGAAAACGGCTCGCCTGCAGCAGAACTGCGGAGCGAGCCGTTTTTTATGTCTAGTTTAATTCATCAACAAGCGTTCTGATTGCCATTTCGCGATCAACATTGTCTGAAATCGCAATCGGCGTAATATCGATGGCGAGAATGATCAGTATCAGGGCACCGGCTGCAGCAACATAAGAAACATAATAGAAATAGTTAGCGGTATCAACAGTGTTGACAAGCTCGGCCTGAACTCTGGATGTATCATCCTTGGAAGCGGCGATTTCCTTTGCAGCTTCTACTTTTTCTTCAACGATTTGACCTGCTTTTTTCAGCAGTTCATCCACTTTCAATGCATCTTTGCTGTAAACAGCTTTCTTCAGGTTGTCAAAAAAGTCAGCATCCTCTTTTTTAATATCAGCGACAACCTGATTGGCAAAAGCCTTTGCCTGTTTTGTGTTGAGTTTGTCTGTCATCGCTTTATTAAAGACCTCTGGAAGCTGTTTGCCAACTTCCCCTTGGGCAAACACAAACCCTTTAAAAATTTCCTCACCTGAATACTCAAGCTGCTTTGCCTGGGCCACACTTTCTTGCTGCTTCACCAAAAACACAGTCGTCACCAATACAACCGACAAAAATACTAGAAACGCCTTCTTCAAACTGAAACCTCTCCCTTCTTTTGTTTTTTATTCCACAACAGTCTGCGAATATATGTAAAGTGAATCGTGGAATCGATAGGTGTGAGATACAATATCAAAATGCCGGCCATGATAAGCGAGAAACTGATCAGACCCAGCATGACTGCAAAAATCTCATGCATAAAAACAGCGATGATCAAAATAAATCTCCAATGCTTCTTCGGCGCAAACAGCGCCGCGAAGATGACGATTTGAACCAGCAGCGTCCCCCATGTCGGAATCACCACGAACGGGCTTGTTACAATTGGCTTTGTTAACGCCTGAAAAAAGCCGTTGAAGCCGATGGTTTTTTCCTGGGCGAAATAATAGACGGCTGTTCCGTCCACCCATTCCTGCTGAGACAGCTTAGCGACGGTAGAGTGAAAATAAAGCACCGCCACTTGAATTCTGATCACAAAATAAGAAATAAAAGCTGTTATTTTTCCAAGTGTTCTTTTGCCCTCTAGAGGCCTTGTGCTCCAATGCCATTTTCTCGGATCGGTCAGCGTGATGGGAAGCAATAAAAAGGTCATGACAGCTGCTGCCTGCTCGCCTCCGTCGATGACGATCAGCGATGACTGCAGGCTGTAACTGACATACCAATGCAGAACCCCGGTGATTCTGGGGCGCCAGCCAATGACAACAAGCACCAGAATGGCAATGCAGACCCATCTGAGAAGATTTAACATCATATAGTTATTTTCGCCGAGGCAAAAGAGACTGAGATTCATTTTACAAGCAGGATAACTGCTGATTCCGCTGGCTGGCTTCATGATGAGGCTCGGGTGATTGATGAGCAGCGTCAGCAGGCTGGATAGCGCAATGATGCTTCGCGCGAGGCCGTATACATTCGTCCACGGGTTTCTATCGTCCCAACTGGTGATGGTCTTTTTTATGTTTTCGAGCATGAGATCACAACCTTGACTATGCTTTTTACCTGATAAGACGAAGGGGTGTATTTAGAATAGCTCCAAGGTACAATATCCTCTTTCGTCAAATAGTAGCTGCCGCAAAGCAGCGGGCGGGGAGCGGGTGTTTTTAATTGCACGGTTTTTGCTTTGCTTTTGCATGCGCCGAGGTTCTTTTCTTTGCATGCGGTCCACTGTTCCTTGCCGACTTGGCTGTAGATCACGCCCATTTCAACGCCTTGTGACCGCCCATAACGATACAGGCCGAATAGGTTATCTGCCCTCATATTAGGCCATCTGACCTTGGCGCTGGCATCTTCAGCCTTATATAAGCCGATCGAAGTATCGCGCGGATTTTTGCTGAAAAAGCCCCAGCCCTGAGGAAGGATGCTGGACATGAGAAATTTGGAGTCCTTTGTCAGCGGGATCGGGGTTGTCCCTAAGCTGCCAATAATAGAAAACAGAAATATCGAACCCCAAAGGACTGAAAAAATGATAAAAAATGATATCGATTTCTGCATTCGACTGCTCCTTTTAACCTGAAGAATCGTTTTTACACTTTTCATAATATAAAAACATTTATGTAATAAAAAGGTTAAAAAGTATGAGAAATTCCATTTTTGCCAAAAGAAAAAACAGGACATTTTACACTGCTATATATGATTGATATATAGTGGTTTTTTCGATATATTGAAACCATGAAAACGAATCAAGTGAATGACCGCTGGATAGTTCAATTTCGAAAAGGGATTTTTGAGCTGGCCATCCTTTCCCTTCTGCGATCTAAACCGATGTACGGTTATGAGCTGACGTCATCCTTAAAAACCACCTCGGCGCTCGCTATTTCAGAGGGAGCGATTTATCCGATTCTGAAACGAATGACCGAGAAGGGATGGATCGAATTTTTTTGGGAAGATTCACTGGACGGCCCGAAAAGAAAGTATTACAAAATGACGCAAAAAGGAGAAGAAATGTTAAAAGAACGGCTGGAAAAATACCTGGAAACCCATCAAGCCTTACTGTCTTTATCGGGGGATTTGCTATGAATGCCCAGCATATCATTGACCGGTACATGGAGGAACTAAATGCAGAGCTGGCGAATATGCCTGATGTAGAGAGAGAAAACGCTATCGACGAATTAAAGGGGCATATCACCGCTTTCGTTCAAGACAGAATCAAAGCCGGCCATAGTGAAGAGGAACTGCAGGAAGCTATTGAATCTGAATTTTCTCATCCGAAGGAGCTTGCCGAAGTGATGATGGGTGATGGGAAAGAGCTGAATAGGAGGAGGTCTTTATTGGGCAAAAGCTGGCTTTCGGTTCTTCTCATTGTCGCGATTATCGACCTGCCGCTGCTGCCGCCCGATTTCAGACATCTGCCGCTGGCTGTTTATTTAGCGGTGCTCGCCGGATATGTATGGAAGCGGAAAAAATTGATGATGTTTGCCGGCGTCAGAAAAAACAAAATGCGCTCTCAAAAGGAGATTGTCACGATTTCGCGAGTCGGTGCGGCTTATCTGCTGTTTTTAGCAGTGCTGCTTCTTTTGAGCCCGTTCCTCAAGGCGTTTGTCGTCCTGCTGCTGATTGCAGTAAGCTGCGCCGCTTTTTTTCTTTTTCTAAACATCAAGTAATGTGTAGGAGGCTGTAAGATGGAAATCAGCATCAATTATCTATTAATCGTCATCGCGCTCTTATTCTTTGTGGTTGCCTATTTTGTCGGGATCAAAAAACAAACCTGGATGCTGGCCGGATTTAACGAGGCGCGCATACGGGATAAAGATCGGCTGGCCAGAATAGCAGGCTACTTTTTCTTGAATTCCGGTTTGTTTATTTTGCTGAATAGTTTTATCTCATTTCAAGGCCAGGAGCAGCTCATACCACCGCTTATACTGGCATATGGCGCAGGGGTTATAATTTATGTCAATAAAAAATTAGTAGAGTAGATAAAGAAGGGCAGAGCGAAATATCTCTGCCCTTCTTTTTTTGGGAAAATAAGAACGAAGCACCACATACAAGTTTTTGTATTTTTGATAGGATGAAGAAAAATGATAGATTCCAAAATAGGAAGGATGTGGTGTTTTGCGCAATCTGACTAAGACATCTCTATTACTGGCCGGCTTATGCACGGCAGCCCAAATGGTTTTTGTAACACATGCCTCAGCTGATCAAAGCATCAAATACGACCATACGTATCAAACCCCTTCATACATCATCGAAAAGCCATCACAGAAGCCGGTACAAAACACAACTCAGAAAGAATCGTTATTTTCCTATCTTGATAAGCATCAATCGCATTTTAAGCTCAAAGGGAATGCGAACAGCCATTTTCGTATTTCAAAAACCATAAAGGATCCAAAAACAAAACAAACGTTTTTTAAATTAACGGAGGTTTACAAAGGAATTCCGATTTACGGCTTTGAACAAGCGGTCGCGATGAAGGATAACAAACAAGTGACAAGTTTCTTTGGAAAGGTGCACCCGCAAATCAAGGACGTCTCTGTCACACCGTCTATTTCTGAGAAAAAAGCAATACGTACAGCGCAGCGTGAGCTCGAGGCTGCCATTGGGAAAATCAAATATCTTGATGGGGAACCAAAGGGCGAATTATATATCTATCCACACGACGGGAAATTCGCTCTTGCCTATCTTGTGAGACTCTCGACATCTGAACCTGAGCCTGGCTATTGGCATTATGTCATCGATGCCAATAGCGGAAAGGTCATCGAGTCCTTTAATGCCATTCATGAAGCGGCAGGTACAGGAATCGGCGTGTCAGGCGATGAAAAAAGCTTTGACGTCACAGTACAGGATGGGCGCTTTTATTTGGCCGACGAAACAAGGGGAAAAGGGATCAATACGTTTGACGCGGAGAACCTGAACGAAACCTTGTTTACGCTTTTGTCTCAACTGATCGGATATTCGGGCAAAGAAATAGTCAGTGGCACTTCCGTATTTAATGAACTTGCGGCTGTAGACGCGCATGCAAATGCGCAAGCCGTTTACGATTATTACAGCAAGACATTTGGCCGTGATTCTTTTGATCAAAACGGAGCAAGGATTACGTCTACCGTGCATGTCGGCAAACAATGGAACAATGCAGCGTGGAACGGCGTCCAGATGGTGTACGGTGATGGAGACGGTTCAAAATTTAAGCCGCTGTCCGGATCGCTCGACATTGTCGCGCATGAAATTACACACGCAGTCACACAGTATTCCGCCGGCCTATTATATCAAGGAGAACCCGGTGCATTAAATGAGTCCATTTCCGATATTATGGGCGCAATGGCTGACCGTGATGATTGGGAAATCGGCGAGGATGTCTATACTCCGGATATTGCAGGAGATTCATTGCGGTCGTTAGAGGACCCATCTAAGCAGGGAAATCCAGATCATTACTCGAACCGCTACACAGGAACAGAGGATTATGGCGGAGTCCATATCAATTCGTCCATCCACAATAAAGCAGCTTACCTTCTGGCAGAAGGAGGCGTGCACCACAATGTGCAGGTTGAAGGGATAGGGCGTGAAGCATGTGAACAAATTTACTATCGGGCTTTAACATATTATGTAACGGCATCTACCGATTTCAGCATGATGAAGCAAGCGGCGATTGAAGCCGCCAATGATTTATACGGTGAAGGATCGAAGCAATCAGCTTCAGTCGAAAAAGCGTATGAGGCTGTCGGCATTTTATAAGCAAACAAAAACAGTCAGGGCACAGAGTCTGACTGTTTTTGTTTGCTCATTTTCTTAAAAAGAATATCGCCAATGTACCTGGACCGGCGTGCGAGCCGATTGCAGAACCGATAGAATGCATAATGATTTCTTTCGGCTTGAAGGCTTCCTCAATCAAGTGTTTCATGTCCGTGGCTTTTTCTTTGTTCGCGGCGTAGCTGATCCCGATGGTTTGATTGCTCCAATCATCCCCGCGCTCTTTCATAAGCTCGATGATCCGTTTGAAAAGTTTCTTCTGTCCGCGGATTTTTTCCAGCGGCACAAGCTTGCCGTCCTCCATTTGAAGCAACGGTTTTATATTCAGCAGGCCGCCGACAAAAGCGGATGTTTTGGATATCCGGCCGCCCCTTGCGAGATATGTTAAATCATCAACGGTAAAAATATGTTCAAGCTGGTTGCAAAAGTTCTTTACAGACGTTTCAATTTCTTGTATTGTATTCCCGTTGATACAGAGATCGGCAGCATGCCGGACAGCCAGGCCGTATCCTAATGAAGCGCATTTGGAATCAATGACCCGTAAATCGAAATCAGGGAATTCCTCCTTCACTTCATTGGCGATCATTACAGCTGTCTGATACGTGCCTGAGAGACCTGAGGAAAAGGCAATGTAAAGAGCGGGATCACCTGTTTCGGCATATTGCGAAAATACATTTTTAATCGTTTGCGGTGAGGCTTGGGACGTCTTGGGCGTTTCTCCATTTTGCATCGCTTCAAATATTTGATCCGCATGAATTGTGACTGCATCTTCGAATTCTTTATCGCCGAGTGAAACCCTGAGCGGAATAAAGCCAATGCTTTTTTCTTCAAAATAAGAACGCGGCAAATCAGCTGCGCTGTCAGCGATGAGATGAACTGTCATATTGCTTCCCTTCTTTCCGTTATCGCTCGTTATCATGAGAGTTTAAGCCAACTATATCATATTAATTTGCCAAAATCGTGTTCAAATATTTGTTTTAAGGGAAAACATAATAAAGAAGAAAGAGCGGAGGAACATGCCATGGTACTAGATCAAACAAAAAAATTACTCATCGTCATCATCGGCGCTTTACTCAATGCAGCCGGGCTGAACTTATTTTTGATTCCGGCAGATGTATATGCCAGCGGATTTACAGGTGTCGCCCAGCTTTTATCAAGCGTCGTTGATCAATATGCCCCCTTTTACATATCGACGGGAACGCTCTTGTTCCTCTTAAACATTCCGGTCGGTATTTTAGGATGGCTGAAGGTCGGCAAATCGTTTACGGTGTACAGCATTTTAAGTGTCGCACTCACTACTCTGTTTATGGGGATCCTGCCGGAAACAAGCTTATCACATGATATTTTGCTGAACGCGGTGTTCGGCGGCGTCATTTCAGCGGTCGGTATCGGCTTAACATTAAAATACGGGGCTTCGACAGGCGGGCTTGATATCGTCGCCATGGTCCTTGCAAAGTGGAAGGATAAACCCGTCGGCACGTATTTCTTCATTCTAAACGGGATTATCATCTTGACGGCAGGATTATTGCAAGGTTGGGAGAAAGCATTATATACCCTGGTTACACTATATGTGACAACGAGGGTGATCGACGCCATTCACACCCGCCACATGAAACTCACGGCGATGATCGTGACGAAAAAAGCGGACGAAATCAAGGAAGCCATTTACGGAAAAATGGTGCGCGGCATCACAACTGTTCCGGCAAAAGGAGCTTTTACGAACGAACAGAAGGAAATGATGATTATCGTCATTACGAGGTACGAACTGTACGATTTAGAGAAAATCGTCAAAGAAGTTGATCCGAAAGCATTTACGAACATTGTTCAAACGACAGGGATTTTTGGTTTCTTTAGAAAAGACTGACGAAAGCAGGTGGAAGTCGTGAAACGGCTGCTTGTGATGCTCCTCCCCGTGCTGTTTTTGATAGGCTGCGGGAAAGATGAGCAGACAGAACCCGATAAGGAGGTATCAGGCGGAATGGAGAATCAAGAGGTTGTTTTATCTGTTGACGCAATTCAGGAGCCTGAACAAATCAAGTTTAACATGTCGCTGAAGAACCAAAGCGAACGTGCTGTCGAGTTTCAATTCAGCACAGGGCAAAAATTTGAACTTGTCGTGTATGATTCTGGGCACAAAGAAAGATACCGTTATTCGAAAGACAAAATGTTTACGCAGGCTTTTCAAAACCTGACACTTGAACCCGGAGAAACATATGATTTCTCTGATGTGTGGAAGGAAGTCCCTGAGCCCGGAACCTATGAGGTAAAGGTGACATTTAAGGGCAGGGCGGAAAATCTAAAGCAAGTTCAGGCTGTTCAGCAGTTTGAAGTCAAATAAGAGGCTATGGCGAATCGCCATAGCCTTTTTTTATTGCAGTTTGTCCAGCTGATTTTGGAATTGATGCAGCTGGCGACGTTCCGCATCTGTCGAATTGGCATACGCAGAAGATACAGCATTTTTGGCTCTCAGAATCGCTTGCTCCTGATCGCCCTCCTCAAAGCCGTTTGTCACCATGACCGCCTGTTGAACAAATGATTTTGCCTGCTGAAACAGTTCGTTTCTCATTTAATATTCAACCTGTCTTTCGGCCGAGTCTCGTGCCGCGGCATGCTGGTGAGCTTCTTCTAAAGTAGACCGATATGGAAATCTTGCGGCGTGTAGCCCGATGGAGTCTTTACCCTGCTGAATAAACCTTCTGGATTTGCTTCGTTTACCCATTTTGAGACTGCCCCCTTCCATACTTTGACGAGATGAGTCGTCTTCAATAGTATGGTGGGGTAAAGTAAGGTTTATGAGTGGGAAAAATTAATACGGACCGTCTTTAAAGTGAGAAATGTTCTTTCAAAAACCTTGCCACGCCGTCCTCTTCATTTGCAGCCGTTGTTCGGTTTGCAATCTGCTTGACCGCGTCAATTCCATTTCCCATTGCGACGCCGCAGCCGGCAAATTCAAGCATTTCCAAATCGTTATCCTCATCTCCGAAAGCGATGATCCGCTCTCTCGGCACGCCGTAAAAATCGCTGATTTTCTGCAGGCCGACCGCTTTATTCATGCCGCTTTTGATAATTTCAATGACATGCCACGGAGCGGCCCATCTTCTATGGTCGATCACCTCGGCATGAACATCCGATAAATAAGAGCGTATTGCCGGCACATCTTCTTCTTTTGCATGGATGAGTACGGACGTCACATCTTCACCGAGATTTTCCCGCAAGTCTCCGACCGTTACATTTGTTGTGTTCATGTTAAAGACATCAATCAGGTGCTCATCATGGTAATGGAAGTATACGTCATCAATGACTTCAGCAAGCACGTTATGTACGTTGTAGCTCTCGCTGATATCCACGAGCTGTTTGACAACATCAAGCGGGAGTGACGTATGATACCGTCCCCAGCTGTCGTCCAGCGGATGATGGACAAATGCTCCATTAAAATTGACAATCGGCGTTGTCAATTCCATCTGCTGGTAGTACATAGAACTTGAACGGTACGGACGCCCTGTTGAGATGCAGACATAATGCCCGCTATCTTTTAGGTGCTGTATCGTCCGAAGAGTGTTTTCTGATATGGTTTTATCATCCTTTAATAACGTTCCATCTAAATCTAATGCGATTAAATAGGGTTTTGTCTCCATGAAAAGCTCCTTTAACCTTAGATTTTGCTTGTTTTCCCTTACTTACAGTGTAGCTTTTTACCATCTTTATTGTCTACATGTTACACTTATGATTATGGTTATCCTAAGGAGGGCACATTGTGATACAAATTGAGAATCAAACCGTTTCCGGTATTCCTTTTTTACATATTGTAAAGGAAGAGAACAGGCACCGCGCTGTTCCTCTCGTATTCTTTATCCATGGTTTTACAAGCGCGAAGGAACACAACCTTCATATTGCTTACCTGCTTGCGGAGAAGGGCTTCAGAGCCGTTCTGCCGGAGGCTCTGCACCATGGTGAACGGGGAGAAGAAATGGCTGTTGAAGAGCTGGCTGGCCATTTTTGGGACATCGTCCTCAACGAGATTGAAGAGATCGGCGTGCTTAAAAACCATTTTGAAAACGAGGACCTTGTAGACGGCGGCCGCATCGGACTCGCAGGCACGTCAATGGGCGGCATCACAACGCTTGGCGCTTTGACTGCATATGATTGGATAAAAGCCGGCGTCAGCCTGATGGGAAGCCCGAATTACGTGGAGCTGTTTCAGCGGCAGATTGATCATATTCAATCTCAGGGAATTGATATCGACGTGCCGGAAGAGAAGGTACAGGAGCTGATGGAACGTCTTAAAACGCGAGATCTCAGCCTTCAGCCGGAGAAACTGCGCCAGCGGCCGCTTTTATTTTGGCACGGTGAAAAAGATAAAGTCGTGCCTTACGCGCCGACCCGGACATTTTATGAAACGATTAAATCCCATTACAGCGAGCAGCCGGAACGCCTGCAATTTATCGGAGATGAAAACGCCGACCATAAAGTCCCGCGGACAGCAGTGTTAAAAACGATTGAATGGTTTGAAACGTATTTATAAAGCACTACGTTATTAACAAGGGCTTAATTTACGTTATACTGTAGAAAAAAGGAGTGAGGGAACGTGGAAGAAGCATTAAAAGAAAACATCATGGGCGCCCTGGAACAGGTTGTCGATCCTGAGCTTGGCGTTGATATCGTGAATCTTGGCTTGGTATATGACGTTGATATGGATGAGGACGGCTTAACGCACGTGACGATGACGCTGACATCGATGGGCTGCCCTTTAGCGCCGATTATCGTGGATGAAGTGAAAAAAGCATTAGCGGACCTTCCTGAAGTGAAAGAGACAGAGGTTCACATTGTATGGAATCCGCCTTGGACAAGAGATAAAATGTCCAGATACGCAAAAATTGCGCTTGGCATTCAATAAAACAAAAAAGGACAGCCTGATATGTGAGGCTGTCCTTTTTTACAGCTGAAAGGAGTGAAAGGAAATGATGTACCTGCTTGCTGTTTTGTGCCCGCCGCTTGCTGTTTTGTTTTCGGGAAAACCGTTTCAGGCCTTGCTTAATCTCATATTGACCTGTATCTTTTGGCTGCCGGGCGCGATTCACGCCTGCTTTATCGTCGCCGACCGCCGTGCCGAAAAACGGGCAAGAAGATAATATGGAAAAATGAGGGCGCAGACATGGTATAATGGTTGTAAAAAAACAGCAGGGAGAGCACTATGAAAAAGAAATTGCTTGCATTCGCGCTTTGTATTGGCGCGTATGCGGCCCTGTTTGCGTACTCTGTGCACTCAGAGCAAAAAACAGACACAAGCGAGATGACGGATGTCAGCCGCCTGATGCCTGTGAAAATAAAGCAGACAGTGAAAGGGCAGGAAGAGGAAACACTCCTTGACACAGTCAAAGAGGCAAACCGAAAAAACATAAAAATTTCAATCGCCGGTGCTCAGCACTCCATGGGCGGCCATACATATTATGAGGACGGCATCGTTCTCGACATGACAGGCTACAACAAAATCCTGTCACTCGATAAAGAGAAGAAAACCATCAGAGTGCAAAGCGGTGCAACGTGGAATGACATCCAGAAATACGTGAATCCATACGGACTCGCGGTAAAAGTCATGCAGTCACAAAACATCTTTACAATTGGCGGCTCTCTCAGCGCTAATGCCCATGGACGTGATATCCGCTACGGCTCGCTGATTGATACAGTCAAATCATTTCGGCTTTTAAAAGCTGATGGGACAATTATCACCGTCACTCCAAAAGACGAGTTGTTCACGGCAGTCATCGGAGGGTACGGTCTTTTTGGTGTGATTCTTGATGTAACGCTTGAACTGACGGATGATGAGCTGTATGTCATGCAGACTGAAAAAATGAATTACAACGCATACGCAGATTATTTTACAAAGCACGTAAAAGGAAATCCAGAAGTCCGAATGCATCTGGCGCGAATATCAACAGCGAAAAAAGGATTTCTGAAAGACATGTATGTCACGAATTACGTATTGGCTGATCAACAGGATCAGCTGACTTCATACAGCGATCTCAAAGAAGATGAATATACGGGAGCCACAAAGTTTGCACTCGGTTTGTCAAGGCGGTATGAATGGGGAAGGAATTGGCTGTGGGGCACGCAGCAATCCTATTTCCTAAGCCAAAACGGCACAGAGATCTCACGCAATAATGTCATGCGGTCCGAATCAAAATTTCTTGAGTATGAAAACAATGACAACACAGATGTTCTGCAAGAATACTTTGTGCCTGTGAAGGAGTATACGGCTTATATAGACGATCTGAGACAAACGCTGTCGGGCGAAGATCTCAACCTGCTGAACATTACGATCCGCTACGTGCAGAAAAATGAAAAGGCCGACCTTTCCTATGCGAAGGATGATATGTTTTCGCTCGTGTTATTAATAAATGAGGGCTTTTCAAAAGAAGACCAGGCAGATACTGCCCGAATCATCAGGCGCATGACAGACGTTGCTATCAAGCACGGCGGCAGCTATTATCTGCCTTATATGACCTACCAGACAAAGGCGCAAATGAGACAGGCATATCCGAAAAGCGAAGCGTTTTTTCAGAAAAAACGAACCTATGACCCGGATGAACGCTTTATGAATTACTTTTATCAGAGGTATAAATAATGGGGAAAAACAAATTAAAATGGCTGACATTATCACAAAGCAGCGTGTTTTTCGCAAGCAGCTTAATCTTTCCGTTTTATATACTGTTTGTGAAAAATATCGGCTCAAGCTACACGCAGTTCGGTTTTTCCTACGGATTGTTCGGGCTTAGCGGCGCGCTCATTTATCCGCTCCTCGGACGGCTGTCTGAAAGGTTTGACAGCCGTTATTTTCTGCTTGCGAACTCTTGGGGGATGGCTGTTCTGCTTTTATATGTCCCGCATATCGGAAGCGTCGTTCACGTGTATATCGTCCAAGTGCTGTTAGGGCTCTTTGGAGCGATGCAAAAGCATGGAGAAAAAGTGCTGATAGCTGATTTTACAGACAGTGGAGAACGTGGAAAGAAGATCGGGAATTACCATTTTTGGACAGCTGTCTTTTCAGCAGCAGCCATTATGCTCGGGGGTTTTCTCGCTGACTTTTTCACAGTGCAAATGATTTTTTATGCAAGCTCTATTCTATATTTTTTGAGTGGATTGATGATGATGAAAACAGGCTGACGCGGTCAGCCTGTTTTTGTATGCGCCTGAAAAGAGGCGTCATATCAACATTTTTTGGTGTGGATGTGTTGATTTTTTTGAGCGGAATTTCCATTGAACAGAAAATTTATAAATGAATAAAAATATTAAATATACGATTGAATTAATTTTTATTCATGTTATAATGTTAAATAATTTCACAAAGACCAAGAGGGTGAACTTGTTTTGAAAATAGGAATTGTAGGTGCTACAGGGTATGGAGGCACCGAACTTGTCAGGATTCTTTCGCATCATCCTCATGCAGAGGAATGCATACTTTATTCATCCAGTGGAGAAGGAAATGTCTATAGCGAGGTTTATCCTCATCTTATCGGCTTAGCGGATCAGAGGCTGAAGCCAATTGATATGAATACGATCAAACACGAAATAGATATCATGTTTCTTGCTGCGCCGCCCGGAGTATCAAGTGAATTGACTCCGAAGCTGGCAGATGCGGGAATTCCGGTTATTGACCTGTCAGGTGATCTGAGGATACAAGAGCCTGCTGAATATGAAAAATGGTATAAACGGACAGCGGCACCGAAGGCGGTGATTCAAGAGGCGGTATACGGTCTCGCAGAACTGAATCAAAAGCAAATTCAACAGGCGAAACTCATTGCCAATCCGGGTTGTTTTCCAACAGCTGTTTTGCTTGGACTCGCGCCTTTAGCTCAAAAGAAACTGCTCGATGAATCTTTCGTTATCGTTGACGCGAAGACCGGGGTTTCCGGAGCGGGAAGAAAAGCATCCATGGGCACTCATTTTTCTGAGCTGAACGACAATTTTAAAATTTATAAAGTCAATGAACATCAGCACACGCCGGAAATTGAACAGGCGCTGAATGAATGGCAGCCAGGTCTCGGGCCCATTACATTTTCGGCTCACTTGGTTCCGATGACAAGGGGCATCATGGCGACGATGTATACGCAATTAACCTGTGATTTATCGGCAGATGACCTGCATAACCTATATTCGGAATTTTACCAAGATTCATATTTTGTGAGAGTGAGGCCAAAAGGTCATTATCCGCAAACGAAGGAAGTGTATGGCAGCAATTTCTGTGATATCGCCGTGACCCTCGACGAGAGAACGAACAGAGTCACGATCGTCTCGGTCATCGATAATTTAATGAAGGGTGCCGCTGGTCAGGCAGTGCAAAACTTTAATGTAATGAATGGCTGGAATGAAGAGACCGGTCTCGCCATTACGCCAATTTATCCATAGAACGGGAGAGAATCGAACCATGATTCAGTTAAGTGAAGATCAAATTGTAAAAGTAACAGGTGATGTGTCCTCGCCAAAAGGATTTCAGGCAAAGGGTGTGCATTGCGGGCTGCGCTACTCGAAAAAAGACCTCGGCGTCATTATCAGCGAGACTCCGGCCGTAAGTGCAGCGGTTTATACCCAAAGCCACTTCCAGGCTGCGCCGATCAAAGTGACACAAGACAGCTTAAAGCACGGGCCAGCCTTGAAAGCCGTCATCGTCAACAGCGCCATTGCCAACGCCTGCACGGGAGAACAGGGACTAAAGGACGCATACACAATGCGGGAGAGCTTTGCTTCACAGCTTGGCATTGAGCCGGAGCTTGTCGCTGTTTCTTCAACGGGCGTCATCGGCGAACATTTAGACATGGAAAAAATTCAGGCGGGGATCGGGCTGCTGAAAGAAACACCTGCGGGATCAGGAGATTTTGAAGAAGCGATTTTAACAACCGATACGGTGATTAAGCAGACGTGCTATGAGTTGGCAATCGGCGGCAAAACAGTCACGATCGGCGGAGCGGCTAAAGGCTCAGGGATGATACATCCGAACATGGCCACGATGCTGGGATTTGTGACAACTGACGCGGCAATCGAAGAAAAAGCGCTGCAAAAGGCGCTTCGGGAAATCACTGATGTTTCATTTAACCAAATCACAGTTGACGGAGAAACATCCACGAACGACATGGTATTGGTTATGGCGAATGGCTGCGCCGAAAACGAGTGCCTGTCAGAGGATCATCCAGACTGGCCGGTCTTTAAAAAAGCGCTCTTGCTCACTTGTGAGGATCTGGCTAAAGAGATTGCCAGAGACGGAGAAGGCGCGACAAAACTAATTGAAGCCCAAGTACAGGGAGCGAAAAACAATCTTGATGCAAACGTCATTGCCAAAAAGATTGTCGGCTCAAATCTCGTGAAAACGGCAGTATACGGAACAGATGCCAACTGGGGGCGGATCATCGGAGCCATCGGACACTCCGCAGCTCAAGTGACGGCAGAAGAAGTAGAGGTTTATCTTGGGGGCCAATGCCTGTTTAAGAATAACGAGCCTCAGCCATTCTCTGAATCTCTCGCCAAGGAATACCTTGAAGGAGATGAAATCACCATTGTCATCAAGATGGATGAAGGAGACGGGAACGGAAGAGCGTGGGGCTGTGACCTGACCTATGACTATATCAAAATTAACGCGAGCTATCGCACGTAATAAAGGGGAGCATTATGAAGAAAATAATTGTCTTTAAATGCGGGGGAAGTGTCATCCGCGAGCTGTCGGAGGAATTTTTTCAAAATCTGAAAGAGCTGACGGCGTCAGACTGGAAACTGGCGATCGTACATGGCGGCGGCCCGGAAATCACAAATATGCTGAAGCGGTTAAATATCAAAACAGAGTTTTCGGGCGGACAGCGGAAAACAACGAAGCCGGTGCTGGAAGTGGCGGAAATGGTTTTATCCGGTTCTGTCAATAAATTTTTCGTTGCAGAGCTTGCCAAACACGGACTGCGAGCCGCAGGCATTTCTGGTAAGGACGGCGGTCTTTTGGAGGCTGATTATCTCGATTCGGAAGCATACGGAGAAGTCGGAGAAATCAAAAAAGTCGATGCATCCATGGTGAACGCGCTGATGGAAAAGGACATCATCCCCGTTATTGCGCCGCTGTCTATGACAAGCGACTGCAAAACGCTGAATGTAAATGCCGATCTGGCTGCCTCAGCAGTTGCCGGAGCACTTGAAGCCGATAAACTGATGTTCGTCACAGATGTTGATGGAATCATGAAGGAAAAGCAGCGTCTGGACGTCCTGACCCCTGAAGAGATTCAGACGCTAATCGAGCAGGAAGTGATCACAGGAGGGATGATCCCGAAGGTCAATTCAGCCTTGTCAGCTTTATCAGATCAGGTGTCTGAAGTCATGATCGTAAACGGAAAAGGATCATTCTTCGCAGAACAAACCTTTCAAGGGACAAAAATCGTCAAAGCAAAGGAGGCTGTTTCATGAGCAGCTTGTTTCAAACCTACGGCCGCTGGGATATTGACATTAAAAAAGCAAAGGGAACGCATGTTGAGGATCAGAACGGCAAAACGTACCTCGATTTCATTCAGGGGATTGCGGTATCAAATCTAGGCCACTGCCATGAGGCGGTGACAGAGGCAGTCAAAAAACAGCTCGATAGCGTATGGCACGTATCCAACCTATTTCAGAACAGTCTCCAAGAGCAAGCGGCACAGAAGCTGGCGGAACACAGTGCGGGTGATCTCGTCTTTTTCTGCAACAGCGGTGCGGAGGCGAATGAAGGTGCGATAAAGCTCGCCCGAAAAGCAACTGGAAAAACAAAAATCATCACTTTTCTTCAGTCTTTTCATGGCCGCACGTATGCAGGGATGGCGGCGACCGGACAGGATAAAATCAAAACAGGCTTCGGCCCGATGCTTGAAGGCTTTCACTACCTTCCATACAACGATCCTTCTGTTTTTGAAGCTCTTGGGGCGGAAGACGATATTGCCGCGGTGATGCTTGAAACAGTGCAGGGAGAAGGCGGAGTCAATCCGGCGAGCGCTGAATTTTTAACAGCCGTTCAGTCATTTTGCAAGGAAAAAGAGGCTCTTCTGATTGTTGATGAGATTCAAACCGGCATCGGACGGACGGGAAAAGGCTTCGCATATGAGCACTTTGGACTCTCACCGGATATCATCACAGCCGCCAAAGGATTGGGAAATGGCTTTCCAGTCGGCGCTGTCATCGGAAAGAAACAGCTTGGAGAAGCGTTTACCCCTGGTTCTCACGGAACGACTTTCGGAGGAAATATGCTGGCGATGGCTGCTGTGAATGCCACATTGCAAATTGTATTCGAGCCTGACTTTCTGCAAGAGGCTGCTGACAAAGGAGCGTTTTTAAAAGAACAGCTTGAGGCGGAGCTAAAAAGCCCTTTTGTTAAACAGATCCGCGGTAAAGGATTAATGCTTGGAATTGAGTGTGATGGCCCGGTTGCTGGCATTATTGCAGAATTGCAAACATTAGGCTTGCTTGTATTGCCGGCCGGCCCGAAAGTGATTCGTCTGCTGCCGCCGCTCACCGTGACTAAGGATGAAATAGCAGAAGCTGTCAGCAAGCTGAAACAGGCAATCGCTCAGCATACCGCTGTAAACCAGTGATTTTTTTTCGATATAAAGGTATAAAAATTCATTTTTATAATTAATTATTCATCAAGAGGTGGGCTGTTAGATGGAAGGTTATTTAGTGTTAGAAGATGGGACATCGTTTAGCGGCGAGCTGGACGGTCATGAAAACTGCACGGGAGAAGCTGTTTTTTTCACAGGAATGACAGGCTACCAGGAAGTGCTGACAGATCCATCATATAAAGGGCAGATTATCGTATTTACCTATCCGCTGATTGGCAACTACGGCATTAATGAAAAGGATTTTGAAAGCAAGAAACCGCAAGTAAAAGCCGTGGTTGTCTATGAGGCGTGTGATCATTTTTCACATCATGAAGCGGTATACAGCCTCAAGGAGTATCTACAGAAATGGAACATTCCGCTGTTGACCCATGTTGATACAAGGGCTGTCGTGAAAAAAATCCGGGCAAATGGAACAATGGGTGCGACAGTCACAGCCTCTAAAGAAGAAGCAGAGATTGCCCTCCAACCAGAGAATGTGGCAGAGCAGGCTTCCGCACAGGAAATCAGCACATTTGGCGACGGGAATAAACATATCGCTCTCATTGATTTTGGCTATAAAAAGTCAATCGCATCATCACTTGTCAAAAGGGGCTGCAAGGTCACCGTGGTGCCGTATCAGCAAATGGAAGCTGTATACAATATAAAGCCGGACGGCATTGTGCTGTCGAACGGCCCTGGAGATCCGAAAGCCATTCATCCATATCTAGGGAAAATCAAAAGCATCATCAGCCGCTTTCCGACTCTCGGCATTTGTCTCGGGCATCAGCTGATCGCGCTCGCATTCGGAGGGAATACATTCAAGCTGCCATTCGGACACAGGGGAGCAAATCATCCGGTCATCGACCGTGAAACGAAACGGGTCTTTATGACAAGCCAAAACCACAGCTATGTGGTTGACGAACAGTCGATTAATGAAAAAGAGCTCACGATCAGATTTCATCATGTCAATGATACGTCAGTTGAAGGGCTTGCTCATAAAAAACTGCCAGTCATGAGTGTTCAATTCCATCCGGAAGCCCATCCCGGACCGGCGGAAAGCGAATGGATTTTTGATGATTATCTAAAGAATGTGATACCAGCAAGGAGAGAAATCGCGCATGCCTAAAGACACCAGTATTTCAAGCATATTAGTAATCGGATCAGGCCCGATCATCATCGGGCAGGCGGCAGAATTTGATTATTCAGGCACTCAAGGGTGCATCGCGCTGAAGGAGGAGGGCTACCGGGTAATTCTCGTCAACAGCAATCCGGCGACAATTATGACCGATGAAGCCTTCGCTGATGAGATTTATTTTGAGCCTCTGACAGCAGAAAGCCTGACAGCCATCATTAAGAAAGAACAGCCTGATGGGCTTCTTGCCAATTTAGGCGGTCAGACCGCGTTGAATTTAGCAGTGGAGCTTGAAGAAACGGGTGTTTTAAAGGAGCACGGCGTCAAGCTTCTCGGCACATCCGTTGAAACGATACAAAAAGGAGAAGACCGGGAAAAATTCCGTTCGTTAATGAATGAATTGAACCAGCCCGTGCCAGAGAGTGAAATTGTTGATAATGAAACCGACGCCATCCGGTTTGCGGAATCCATCGGTTTTCCCGTTATTATCAGACCTGCTTACACATTAGGCGGAAAGGGCGGAGGAATCGCCCCTGATAAAGAAGCCTTTACAGCTATGATTAAACAGGCGCTATTAGCAAGTCCGATCAATCAATGCCTTGTCGAAAAAAGCATTGCGGGCTTTAAAGAAATTGAATATGAAGTCATGCGTGACGGCAATAACACATGCATTACCGTCTGCAACATGGAAAATATCGATCCGGTCGGCGTGCATACAGGTGACTCTATCGTTGTGGCGCCTTCACAAACATTGACAGATGAAGACTATCAAATGCTGCGGACGGCTAGTCTGACCATCATTTCAGCACTTGATGTCGTAGGCGGCTGCAATATTCAATTCGCGCTTGATCCTTTCAGCAAGCAATATTACGTGATCGAAGTGAATCCGCGTGTCAGCCGGTCATCGGCTCTCGCATCTAAAGCGACCGGTTATCCGATTGCAAAGATGGCTGCGAAACTGGCAGTCGGATACACACTTGATGAGCTGAAAAATCCGCTCACAGGCTCAACTTACGCAAGCTTTGAACCGGCACTGGACTATGTGATCGTCAAATTTCCGCGCTGGCCGTTTGATAAATTCAAAAACGCAGACCGCAAGCTTGGCACAAAAATGAAAGCCACCGGTGAAGTGATGGCGATTGAACGGAATTTAGAAGCAGCAATACAGAAGGCAGCCGCGTCCCTTGAATTAAAAAATATCGGCACACACCTTCCAGAGCTCAGCGGCTTGTCAATTGATGCGCTATGGGAGTTGGCAGTCATTCCGGATGACCGCAGATTTTTCGTTGTCATGGAGCTGTTGAGCCGCAGCGTCTCGATTGATGACATTCATGCGAAAACAAAAATTGATCCGTTTTTCCTGTATACCTTTAACAACATCATCAAATTGGAAAACCGCCTGATGGAAGAGGGCGGCGATCTCTCTTTTGACTTATTGAAAAAAGCGAAGGAAAAGGGGTTCTCAGACGCAACGATTGCCTCGCTGATCGGCAAAACAGAGGAAGAGGTGCGCGCGTTTCGCAAGGAGATGGGCATTACACCTTCCTTCAAAATTGTCGATACATGCGCGGCTGAGTTTGATGCGAAAACAAACTATTTTTACTCCACATATTTCGGAGAGACCGATGGAGATATCAGCCGCAAAGAGAAAAAACGCGCGCTGATTATCGGATCGGGTCCGATTCGGATCGGCCAAGGCGTTGAATTTGATTACAGTGCGGTTCACGGCGTGCTGACACTGCAAGAACTTGGGTTCGAAACCATCATGATTAACAATAACCCGGAAACGGTCAGCACAGATTATGAAATTGCGGATCGCCTGTATTTTGAACCGATGACAACGGAGCATATTGTAAACGTGGCGGAGCAGGAAAATATTGATTTTGCAATCGTGCAATTCGGCGGCCAAACTGCAATCAATGCTGCTGAAGCACTTGAAAAAGCCGGCATTACCCTTCTCGGCACTTCGTTTGAAACGCTCGATGTGTTAGAGGATCGTGATCAGTTTTATCAGCTTCTTGATGAACTAGGATTGAAGCACGCAAAAGGAGAAATTGCCTATACAAAAGAAGAAGCCGCTTCAAAAGCCAGTGAGATTGGCTATCCGGTGTTAATTCGTCCATCTTACGTTATCGGCGGAATGGGCATGATCATTGTTGACTCGCAAGACCAGCTTTCTCAGCTGCTGAATGATGAGGACAGTATGCCATATCCGATTTTAATTGATCAGTATGTGTCTGGAAAAGAAGTCGAAATTGATTTGATTTCCGACGGCGAGGATGTCTTTATCCCGACATATACCGAGCATATTGAACGGGCGGGTGTCCATTCGGGAGACAGCTTTGCCATCCTTCCGGGACCATCAATCACAAGCGGGCTGCAGCAGGGCATGAAAGAGGCCGCACAAAAAATTGCCCGAAAACTTTCATTTAAAGGCATCATGAACATCCAATTTGTGATCGACAATGGAAACATACTCGTGCTTGAAGTGAATCCGAGAGCGAGCCGCACGGTTCCGGTCGTCAGCAAAGTAATGGGCGTGCCGATGATTCCGCTTGCCACACGTTTGCTGGCGGGTGCGTCCTTAAAAGATCTAAACCCGGCCGTTCAAAATCATCATGGAGTTGCCGTGAAGTTCCCTGTTTTTTCTTCTCATGCGATACAGGATGTGGATGTGAAGCTTGGACCGGAAATGAAATCAACGGGAGAAGGCATGTGTGTCGCATATGATGCCGACAGCGCCTTGAAAAAAATCTATACACGTGTCTGGAATCAAAAAGGAAGCATATACTTGCAAAACGGTCCGGAAGATGTGAAGGAATTAGCGGAAAACGCCGGTTTCACCGTTCATGAAGGGACATTTGCCTCTTGGATGGAACAGACAGGAAAATCGCTCCACATCAATCTGAGCGGTTCTGAAGAAGCGCGCAAAGAACGTCTGGAAGCCATGACGCACGGCATCACCGTCTTTACAGAAGAAGAAACCGTGCGAGCGTTTTTACAAAGCGGTTCAGGCCATCCGCAGCCTGTATCTCTCAAAGATCTCTATAAAAAGGAAGTGGCATCATGCACACAGTGACGCAAACCAGTTTATACGGAAAAGATTTATTAACGTTAAAAGATCTTAGTGAACAGGATATAAACGCCTTGCTTGCAGAAGCCGGTGAGCTGAAGCAAAACAAAATCCAGCCTATTTTCCATGGCAAAACCTTGGCGATGATTTTTGAAAAATCATCAACGCGGACCCGTGTTTCATTTGAAGCGGGCATGGCGCAGCTGGGCGGGAGCGCCCTCTTCCTAAGCCAGAAAGATCTGCAGCTGGGGCGCGGTGAGACTGTCGCTGATACGGCAAAAGTGCTGTCAGGCTATGTGGATGCCATCATGATCCGGACCTTTGAACATGAAAAGGTGGAGGAGCTTGCCAAAGAAGCTGATATTCCGGTGATCAATGGGCTGACGGATAAATACCACCCATGCCAGGCGCTCGCGGATCTCTTGACGATTAAGGAGATAAAAGGAAAGCTTAAAGGCGTAAAAGTCGCATACATCGGTGACGGAAATAACGTGGCGCACTCCTTGATGATCGGCTGCGCGAAAATGGGCTGTGATATCTCAATCGCTTCCCCAAAGGGATATGAAGTGTTAGATGAAGCAGCTGAAGCGGCAAAAACATATGCGCTTCAATCCGGCTCTTCCATCACGCCGACAGAAGATCCGATTGAAGCGGTAAAAGACGCGGACGTGATTTATTCTGATGTGTTTACAAGCATGGGACAGGAAGCGGAAGAGCAAGAACGTCTTGCTGTCTTTGCGCCTTATCAGGTGAATGCGGCGCTGGTCAGCCATGCCAAGCCTGACTATACATTTTTACATTGTCTCCCTGCGCATCGCGAGGAAGAAGTGACTGCGGAGATTATTGACGGGCCGAATTCTGCAGTGTTCCAGCAGGCGGAAAATCGTCTTCATGTGCAAAAAGCACTGTTGAAGGCCATTTTATACAATGGGGAATCATCAAAAAACTGCTGAGTCAAACTCAGCAGTTTTTTTGATGGCAACATATTCACAGCCGCTTAGGCGCATACTACAGCAAAAAGGAAAAGGAGGAAAAACTGTGGGACAGCAGCATCAATTCCGGCCCGGACAGAAAGCGCCTAATAACGGTGTCTACGTAGAGATCGGCGAGACAGGGAGCATGGTGAAAAACCCTCAAAAGGTCCATCTGTCAGCAGGGGAAATGTTCCCCGAAACATCAAATCACAACCGGCTGTGGACATACAAAAGAAAGCCGTGACCACTAAAAAACCCAAAACAATCAATGTTTTGGGTTTTTGTGCTTCTTAATGCTGGCTTGCATTTTTGTTCATAGGCATGATTTCTGCTAAAACCATGATTAAGACATACAGTACAACAGCAATGACAGATGATGTTTTGAAATTATACGTAACGCTGTTCATGCTTGCAACCAAGTAGCATGCCATATGTGATAAAAGGAACGTCCAAATAAAGGCAATAATATATCGCACGTTTCCACCTCGTCCTTCTCATTCTATTCTAAAAGTTATCATACCATACAAAAAGCGAAGGGGGAATCCAATTTTAGCAGAAAGTGAGGTGACAAAAGAGTCTGATTCGTCACACTTTAATGGTAAAATATAAAAAACGTCAATCAGTGTAATAGCCAAAAATGTAAAAGGCTAGGACTTTACCTTATTCGTTTCTTTTCTATTTACATAAGATAGCGTGAGATGAAGTGTGAAAGGAGGCGGGCAAGCGATGGGAATAACGGAAAGATACTTTCAACTGGGAACGGAGCATAATGTCATTCATCTGCCCTATCGCCCGAACGGCTTCGGCATCTTTATCTTGGGAGACAGAACCCACTTTGTCGGGGAAGATTCAAGCTTTTGGCTGCAGCATTACGGCAGAAATCAGCTTCTGAATATGTTGAGGAATGAAGGATATACTCTTTTTAACAGCAATCTGTTCGGAAGGCATTGGGGGGCGGAAAAAGCAGTCACCTATGCTAAACAGCTGATCCATTCCGTAATGAAGCAGGAAATCCTCAATCCGAAGATTCATATTTTAGCAGAAGGCATGGGTGCTCTCGTGGCCGATGAACTGCTTCGTTTTTCCCCGGATCATATCCGCTCAGCCGCAATGTTGAATCCTTGTCTCGATCTTCAGGCACATTATGAATCAGAAAAAGAAAATAAATTTTTCTATAAGCAATTTTTAAAAGAAGTATCGAAAAGCTACGGAATTTCTGAAAAAGAAGCGGAAGCGCTTCGTTACAAAACCATTCAAAGCTATCCGAGCGGCGTTCCGGTTCATATATGGCAGCGTATGACCGGAGCTCCATATCCCTACAGCGTACATGCGGAAGCTTTCAAGGAAAAACAGCAAAAGCAAGGCTCACCGGTCGACATGACATTTCATTTATTTGAGCATCCGAGCAGAATTTATGCATCAATCTGTAAATTCTTTCATAGTCATGAAAAAGAATTATAGAGAATATAATGACAACAGCCTTCTCTTTTGCGGAGGCTGTTTTGTTTTGGGAAATGAAAAACCGGAAGGGCGGCAGATGTAATGGAATCAACGCTGATTGTAGGTGCGGACGAATTTTTCGGCCTTTCATTATGTGAACGAATGATGGATGAAGGCATACATGTTGACGTTATTCTGGCGGAAACAGAAGATAAAATGAGACAAATGTACTTAGAAGAAAGACTCATGTGGCTTGGGAGAAATGAACTCTTTCGCCAGCTTGAACGCATTGGAGATCAAAAGTATGATACAATTTGTATCCAGTTTGGAGTTTCTTTGCCTTTGGAGCAATATGATTCTTCTTATATTTTAGTATATGAACAAGACCGGAAAGAATGGGAGAAGCGTGAAAAAACAGGCTCGGAAAAAGCCGTATTCCTTCCGAAAATGTATGGGCCATGGAAAGAAGAAACAGAGGAGGAAGGCTATTACACAGACGATGTGGCTGACGAGTTGCTGAAATTCCTGTTAGAACCAGGCCGTCATAGCAAAGATCAGTTTTTTGAATTACAAGTATCAGAAAAAACCTCAAAAGAAGAAGCAAAAACAAAAATTATCGAGTGGAAAAGACAATTTTCATCAATTTTCGACAAATATTAAGAAAAACCTTCCATGTTTCGAGTTTTCTAGATACAATAAACGTATAAAACAATACATGTTATAGCTTGTCAAAAGGAGTTGAACATGACTTGATCACAAGGCTTGTCATGATCTTTTCTGTCCTCCTTTTATTGAGTGGATGTGGACAAACTCCGTTCAAAGGAAAAATTGAGAAGGTCGGCATGCTCTTTCCTGATACGATTAATGACCTCGTATGGGGCACAAAAGGGTATAAAGGATTACTGAATATACAATCCAAATACAATGTGGACGTCTACTATAAAGAAGGCGTTAAAACAGAAGAAGATATCATAAATGCGATTGAGGATTTTCATAAGAGGGGCGTCAATCTGCTCTACGGCCATGGGAGTGAATATGCAGAGGTGTTTAACTTGGTCGGCGAAGATTATCCAGATATGGAATTCGTCATTTCCAATGCGAAAGCGAAAGCTGACAATGTGACGAGTGTCCATTTTAGCGGGGAAGCAATGGGCTTTTTTGGAGGAATGACTGCTGCCCATATGTCGAAAACGAATCAGGTCGGTGTCATTGCTTCCTTTACGTGGCAGCCTGAGGTTGACGGTTTTATCAAAGGAGCCAAGTATGAAAATCCAGATATAGAAGTAAACACGAAATATACGGATCATTGGGATGATGATACGACAGCAGTAAAGCTTTATCAGAAAATGAAGAACGAAGGTGCGGATGTTGTGTATCCTGCTGGAGACGGGTATAATGTTCCTGTTATTCAGCAAATCAAAAAAGACGGGCTTTATGCCATCGGCTACGTTACAGATCAATCGGACCTGGGCGAGAATACCGTATTAACCAGCACGGTGCAAAATGTGGACAAGGCCTATGAAATCATTGCTGAGCAATTCAACAAAGGCACCCTTGAAGGCGGCGATCATTACTACGACCTGAATACGGGAGTAGTCGAGATGGGAACATTCAGCCCGCTCGTCGATGAAGACTTTCAGCAAAGAATCGCCAAGCTGATCAAAACGTACAACAAAACAGGCGATCTGCCAAAAAACGAGTAATGGAGTGACGTCACATGCAGCACGAAAAATCACTTGAATTCTTGCAAATTGCCATGAAATACCTCCCTGAAGCGAAAGAACAGCTTGAAAAATCAGGCATTGAGCTGTCAATGGAGGCCATACAGCCGTTTATGAATCTATTTACAACGGTAATGGCGGAAGCTTACGAGCTTGGCAAGTCTGATGCTAAATCTGAAACCGAATAAAAAGAAGCCACTTTTGCGAAAGTGGCTTTTCACATGATTTTCTTTTTAATCGCGGTGATCATGGGCGCAAGCTCCTTTAGAGCGGGCTTGATTTGATCAAGAGAGTTCATAATTGAACCGATTTGGTCCATAATATGCATGTAATGAATCGTCTCTTCGTCGTTGGTCTGAGAAACCTCCTCTTGCTGTTCCTCATTCTCTTCTGTTGGTTTTGCGGAATCGCCGAACATCATTTTTGAAAATACATCCAACTGCATACGCCTCCTTTCTATATACAATACTCTATGAGTAAGTTGAACTGATAGTTTAGACGAATATATTGCCATGCGAAAAAAAATAGGATAGAATTAGTACCTGATACTAATAATTGATCACAACCTGATTGATCTTCTAAATTTAAGATATAAAGGAGTCTTCCCTTATGAAAGCTGGAATACTTGGTGTTGGACGTTACATTCCTGAGAAGGTTTTAACAAATCATGATCTTGAAAAAATGGTTGAAACTTCTGACGAGTGGATTCGTACAAGAACTGGAATAGAAGAAAGAAGAATTGCCGCAGATGATGTGTATTCATCACATATGGCTGTTGCAGCAGCGAAACATGCGCTGGAACAAGCTGAAGTGGCTGCTGAGGATTTGGATATGATCCTGGTTGCAACTGTTACACCTGATCAGTCATTTCCTACGGTCTCTTGTATGATTCAAGAACAGCTCGGCGCTAAAAAAGCGTGTGCTATGGATATTAGCGCTGCTTGTGCGGGCTTTATGTACGGCGTTGTAACCGGAAAACAATTTATTGAATCCGGAACCTACAAACATGTTCTAGTTGTCGGTGTAGAGAAGCTCTCAAGCATTACAGACTGGGAAGACCGCAATACTGCCGTTCTGTTTGGAGATGGGGCAGGCGCGGCGGTAGTCGGACCAGTCAGTGATGACAAAGGAATCCTTTCATTTGAGCTAGGAGCCGACGGCACAGGCGGTCAGCACTTGTATCTGAATGAAAAACGACATACAATCATGAATGGACGAGAAGTTTTCAAATTTGCAGTCCGCCAAATGGGAGAATCATGCGTAAATGTCATTGAAAAAGCTGGACTTTCAAAAGAGGATGTCGACTTTTTGATTCCGCATCAGGCGAACATCCGCATCATGGAAGCTGCACGCGAGCGTTTAGAGCTTCCTGTCGAAAAGATGTCTAAAACCGTTCATAAATATGGAAATACTTCTGCCGCATCCATTCCGATCTCTCTTGTAGAAGAATTGGAAGCCGGTAAAATCAAAGACGGCGATGTGGTCGTTATGGTAGGGTTCGGCGGAGGACTAACATGGGGCGCCATTGCAATCCGCTGGGGCCGATAAAAAAAGGTGAGGTGCACACAAGATGACTAAAAAAAGAGTAGTTGTTACAGGACTTGGAGCATTATCTCCGCTTGGCAACGACGTCGATACAAGTTGGAATAACGCAATCAACGGTGTGTCCGGAATCGGTCCGATCACTCGTGTTGATGCTGAAGAATATCCGGCAAAAGTAGCCGCTGAATTAAAAGACTTCAATGTTGAAGATTATATGGATAAAAAAGAAGCCAGAAAAATGGACCGCTTTACACAATATGCGGTTGTAGCTGCGAAAATGGCAGTTGAAGACGCAGATCTTAACATTACGGATGAGATCGCGCCGAGAGTCGGTGTTTGGGTAGGCTCCGGTATCGGAGGACTTGAAACACTAGAATCTCAATTTGAAATCTTCCTAACAAAAGGCCCGAGACGGGTAAGCCCGTTTTTCGTGCCAATGATGATTCCTGACATGGCAACAGGCCAGATTTCTATTGCGCTAGGAGCGAAAGGAGTCAACTCTTGTACGGTTACAGCATGTGCTACAGGAACGAACTCTATCGGTGACGCGTTTAAAGTCATTCAGCGCGGCGATGCAGATGTGATGGTCACAGGCGGAACAGAAGCGCCGCTGACAAGAATGTCATTCGCGGGCTTCAGTGCCAACAAAGCACTGTCTACTAATCCAGATCCGAAAACAGCGAGCCGCCCGTTCGATAAAAACCGTGATGGCTTTGTCATGGGTGAAGGTGCAGGGATTATCGTTCTTGAAGAGCTTGAGCATGCCCTGGCCCGCGGTGCTAAAATCTACGGAGAAATTGTCGGCTACGGCTCAACAGGAGACGCTTATCATATCACAGCGCCGGCCCAAGACGGTGAAGGCGGAGCGAGAGCGATGCAAGAAGCTATTAAAGATGCGGGCATTGCGCCACAAGAAATTGATTATATCAATGCTCACGGAACAAGCACGTATTACAACGACAAATATGAAACAATGGCGATTAAAACCGTTTTCGGCGAGCATGCGCATAAACTTGCGGTAAGCTCTACAAAATCAATGACAGGTCACCTTTTAGGTGCAGCTGGCGGTATTGAAGCCATTTTCTCTATCCTTGCCATTAAAGAAGGCGTGATCCCGCCGACAATCAATATTCAAACACCTGACGAAGAATGCGATTTGGATTATGTGCCTGATGAAGCTCGCAGACAGGAGCTCAATTATGTTCTCAGCAACTCATTAGGATTCGGCGGGCACAATGCAACATTAATCTTTAAAAAATATCAATCATAATCAAGCCAAACCGGCTGCCCCTAAAGGGTAGCCGGTTTTTTTTGTGTGCATAGATTAAAAGAGGAGGCGATCATATGAGTGTAGAACAAACACATAGCTGGCTCAGAAAGGCTGCTTCAATAGATGATTTGGCACCTTACATTATCCCGCTTTTTTCAGGTGCGGGGAAAAAGAACTGGAAGGGCATTTTGGGGCATCTTCAGCATCATGGGATGTTTAAAAACATGACAGAGGGTATTCAGACTGCTTCCAAGCTGAAGGAAAAAGGTTTTTACGATCATATCCAAAAGGAAGAACAGTATCTCAAAAACAAATGGCAAGGTCCTGATGTACCAATTGTTCCGCTGCCGGTTGATGAACGAAATAGGAGAATTCGTTTAGAATTTGGATCAAAATCAGGACTCGCGTTTCAAGACAAAATGTTCCTCTTTCTTTCGTCAGATTTAGATTTTGGATCAGTATCTGCCCTGATGACGCATGAGTATCATCATGTTTGCCGGTTAGGTCATCTCACAAAAGAGGAAAAGGATGTCACATTACTTGATACAATCATCATGGAAGGGCTGGCGGAATATGCTGTTTATGAGAGGTTCGGCCGAAGTCAAACGGCTGAATGGACGACTTGGTATACCCCAGAGCAGCTTCAGGCTTTATATGAAAAAAAGATTGCGCCCCATCAGGATATCAAACGGGATGATCGATTATTTCCCCAGCTGTTATTCGGCAAAGGATATCAGCCGAAAATGCTTGGATACGCAGTTGGATTCAATATTGTAAAAAAGTATTTAACTGCCAACAAGGCAAGCACCGCAGACGGACTTTCCATTCCTGCTGAAACCTTTTTGGATGCAATGCTTTAAAAGGATAAAATAATGGAATTTCGTTAATAATATTACATTTATCCTAAAAAATTCTTGATTTTGCAAAATGATTGTAATAATATACAACTATAAAATTTTTCGATAATTCAATATTATTTATTATTTCTGAATAAAGGGATTGCTTTCTCTTGAAAACGATTGACCACAAGAGGGGGAAAGGGGAGCTAGCATGAGCACACTATTAGAAGTGAATAATTTAAAGACTTATTTTTTCCGGAAAAAGGAGCCGATCCCTGCGGTTGACGGAGTCGATTTTCACATCAGCAAAGGCGAGACCGTCGCGCTTGTAGGTGAATCGGGCTCCGGAAAAAGCATTACTTCCTTATCAATTATGGGCCTCGTCCAAAGCTCAGGCGGAAAAATCATGGACGGCTCTATTAAACTCGAAGACAAAGACCTCACCTCATTCACTGAAAACGATTATTGCAAAATCCGCGGAAACGAAGTATCCATGATCTTTCAAGAACCAATGACCTCCCTTAATCCGGTGTTAACAATCGGAGAACAAATTACCGAAGTGCTGATTTACCATAAAAACATGAAGAAAAAAGAAGCCTGTCAGCGAGCTGTTGAACTCTTGCAGATGGTCGGTTTCTCCCGGGCGGAGCAAATAATGAAGGAGTACCCGCATCGGCTGTCAGGCGGTATGAGACAGAGGGTGATGATTGCCATCGCACTAAGCTGTAATCCTAAATTGCTCATTGCCGATGAACCGACGACAGCGCTGGATGTGACAATACAAGCCCAGGTGCTGGAACTCATGAAAGATCTCTGCCAGAAGTTCAACACATCGATTCTTCTGATCACACACGACTTAGGTGTCGTGTCCGAAGCGGCGGATAGAGTGATTGTCATGTACTGCGGACAAGTCGTAGAAAACGCCACGGTTGACGACTTATTTTTAGAACCGCTTCATCCTTATACAGAAGGCCTGCTTACGTCAATTCCTGTTATAGATGGAGAGATTGATAAATTAAATGCAATTAAAGGCAGCGTGCCTACACCTGATAATCTGCCGCCGGGGTGCCGTTTTGCCCCAAGGTGTCCGAAAGCTATGGATAAGTGCTGGACAAATCAGCCTTCGCTTTTGACACACAAAAGCGGAAGAACGGTGAGATGCTTTTTATATGAGGAAGAGGGTGCAGAACAATCATGACAGCAGCTAATCAAGAAACAATCTTAGAGCTTCGTGACGTAAAAAAATACTTTCCGATCCGCTCAGGCCTTTTTCAAAGAAAAGTTGGTGATGTAAAAGCGGTAGATGGTGTGTCATTTTCGTTAAAAAAAGGAGAGACACTCGGAATCGTTGGAGAGTCGGGCTGCGGAAAATCGACTGCCGGCAGAACGATGATCAGACTGTACAAACCGACAGAAGGCCAAATTCTTTTTAAAGGGCAGGATATTTCCAATCTGTCAGAGGAGAAGCTGCGGAAGAGTGTCCGCAAAAATATTCAAATGGTGTTCCAAGATCCATTTGCCTCGTTAAACCCGAGAAAGACACTGAGGTCTATCATAAAGGAGCCGTTTAATACGCACAACATGTATACGATGCGTGAACGAAACGAGAAAGTCGAAGAGCTGCTTGCGAGAGTTGGCCTTCATCCGTCGTTTGCCAGCCGTTATCCCCATGAGTTTTCCGGGGGCCAGCGTCAGCGGATCGGCATTGCCAGAGCACTCACTTTAAATCCAGAGCTGATCATTGCTGATGAGCCGGTTTCCGCACTTGATGTATCCATCCAGGCCCAAGTGATTAACTTGATGGAGGAATTACAGGAGGAATTTGATCTTACGTATCTATTTATCTCCCATGATCTAAGTGTCGTCCGCCATATCAGCGACAGAGTCGGAGTGATGTATCTTGGCAAAATGATGGAGCTGACCGGCAAGCATGAGCTTTATGACAACCCGCTTCACCCATATACCCAAGCGCTTTTATCCTCCGTTCCGGTTACAAGAAAAAAAGGATCTGTCAAACGTGAACGCATTGTCCTGAAGGGAGAGCTGCCAAGTCCGGCCAACCCGCCAAAAGGCTGCGTATTCCACACAAGATGCCCTGTTGCAAAACCGATATGCAAGGAACAAATACCAGAATTTAAAGAAGCTGCTCCCAGCCACTTTGTGGCTTGTCACCTTTATAGCTAATGTTGCCCGCACAGCTTTGAGAGGGGGTATGCATACTACATAAACAACAGCTGAGAAGAACGAACATTTTAAAAGGGGGAATATCTAATGAAAAGACGGAAAACCGCACTGATGATGCTAAGTGTATTGATGGTCCTGGCCATCTTTTTATCAGCCTGCTCGGGCTCAAAATCGAGCAGCAGCAGTGAGAAAAAATCAGCAGGCAAACCTCAGCGAGGCGGGGATTTGGTTGTAGGGTCAATCGGAGAACCCACACTTTTTAACTCTCTGTATTCTACGGATGACGCAAGTACGGATATTGAAAATATGCTGTACAGCTTTTTAACGAAAACGGATGAAAAACTAAATGTGAAATTGTCACTCGCTGAAAGTATTAAAGAATTAGACGGCGGCCTTGCATATGATGTGAAAATTAAAAAAGGCGTTAAGTTTCATGACGGAAAAGAACTGACTGCAGACGACGTCGTATTTACGTACAGTGTCCCTTTAAGCAAAGATTACAAGGGAGAACGCGGTTCAACATATGAAATGCTGAAATCCGTAGAAAAAAAAGGCGATTACGAAGTCTTGTTTAAGCTGAAATATAAAGACGGTAATTTCTACAACAATGCGTTAGACAGCACAGCTATTCTGCCGAAACATATTCTCGGTAATGTTCCGATTGCCGATTTAGAAGAAAATGAGTTTAACAGAAAGAAACCAATCGGTTCAGGACCATTTAAGTTTAAGGAATGGAAGCAGGGCCAATATATTAAGCTCGAAGCGAATGATGATTACTTTGAAGGAAGACCGTATTTAGATACTGTGACGTATAAAGTCATTCCTGACGCAAATGCTGCCGTTGCTCAGCTGCAGGCAGGCGATATTAATTTCTTTAATGTGCCCGCCACTGACTACAAAACGGCTGAAAAATTCAACAACCTAAAAATCGTTACTGATTTGGCATTAAGTTATGTGTACATCGGATGGAATGAAAAAAATGAATTATTCAAGGATAAAAAGGTTCGTCAAGCGCTGACAACCGCTCTTGACCGCGAGTCAATCGTCAGCCAAGTATTAGATGGAGACGGCGAAGTAGCTTACATTCCGGAAAGCCCTTTATCTTGGAACTATCCTAAAGATATAGATGTTCCGAAATTTGAGTACAACGAGAAAAAAGCGAAACAGATGCTTGCAGAAGCCGGCTGGAAAGATACGAACGGTGACGGCATTTTGGATAAAGACGGAAAGAAATTCTCGTTTACCCTTAAAACGAACCAAGGAAACAAAGTCCGTGAAGACATCGCTGTCGTCGTTCAGGAACAGCTGAAAAAAATCGGCATTGAAGTGAAAACCCAGATCGTTGAATGGAGCGCTCTCGTTGAACAAATGAATCCTCCGAATTGGGATTTTGATGCAATGGTCATGGGATGGAGTTTATCCACATTCCCGGATCAATATGATATCTTCCATTCAAGCCAGATTAAAAAGGGTTTGAACTACGTTTGGTATAAAAATGCCGAGGCGGATAAACTCATGAAAGATGCAAAATCAATCAGTGACAGAAAGCAGTATTCAAAAGAATATGAGCAGATCTATCAAAAAATTGCGGAAGATCAGCCGTATACGTTCTTGTATTATCCTAACAACCATATGGCAATGCCGGAAAATCTTGAAGGATACAAATATCATCCGAAACGTGATTTGTATAATATTGAAAAATGGTGGCTTGCAAAATAAATTTCCCTTAAAGGGGAGGGAGAGCGTTTTCTCCCTCTTCTGTTTTTAATAAGGAAAGTAAAGGGGGACAAGTATATGGCTGCATATATTATCAGAAGAACCTTAATGTCTATCCCGATTTTATTGGGAATTACGATTTTATCATTTGTTATCATGAAAGCCGCGCCCGGAGATCCGATGACATTAATGATGGACCCGAAAATCAGCCAGGCTGACAGAGAGCAGTTTATTGAAAAATACGGTCTGAATGATCCTCAGTACGTTCAATATTTAAAGTGGCTAGGCAACATGGTGCAGGGTGATTTCGGAACGTCTATTGTCAGAAAAGGAACGCCTGTTTCAGAATTGATTATGGCAAGACTGCCCAATACGCTCCTGCTGATGCTGGTTTCAACGATTTTGGCTCTTATGATTTCTATTCCGTTCGGTGTCCTGTCGGCAAAGCGGCCGTATTCAAAAATCGACTATGGCATTACATTTACCTCGTTTATAGGTCTGGCTATTCCAAACTTTTGGTTTGGATTAATTTTGATTATGGTGTTATCGGTAAATCTCGGCTGGTTTCCAACCGGGGGTGTCGAGACACTGAATACCGAATTCAATATATTTGACCGGATTCATCATTTAATTCTGCCTGCATTCGTTCTAGCTACAGCTGACATGGCCGGACTGACGAGATACACGAGATCCAATATGCTTGATGTATTAAATCAAGATTATATTCGCACAGCGAGAGCAAAAGGATTTAAAGAGAACAAAGTGCTATTTAAACATGGATTGAGGAATGCATTATTACCCGTCATTACAATTTTCGGTTTGATGATTCCTTCATTTATCGGCGGATCTGTCGTTGTCGAACAAATTTTCACTTGGCCGGGATTAGGAAAGCTGTTTGTCGATTCAGCATTCCAGCGCGATTATCCGGTTATCATGGCAATGACTGTGATCTCGGCGGTTCTTGTCGTTGTGGGAAACCTCATTGCAGACATCCTTTACGCGATTGTTGATCCGCGGATCGAATATTAAAAGGAGGGAAACAGAGATGTCAGAGCTGCAAACAACTCCCACGCCGGAGATCAGGCTGAAAGAAAATATTTCGAAAAAACCAGAAACAATGACAAAGATTTTCTGGGAAAAATTCTCGAAAAACAAACTGGCCATTTTAGGTGCCGTTATTCTTTTTATCATTATCATGTCGGCTGTTTTCGCCCCTTTCATTGCACCTTATCCCCAAGAGCAGCAAAGTCTGCTTGATAAATATAAGGAGCCGGGCCTTGAACACCTGATGGGAACGGATAAATTCGGACGTGATATTTTCAGCCGAATCTTGTATGGAGCGCGTGTCTCTTTATTGGTTGGTTTTGCGTCCGTAGTCGGCTCTATTTTGATTGGAACGGTTTTAGGAGCATTAGCTGGATATTTCAGAGGAATAGTGGATGCTGTCATTATGCGTGTAGTTGACATTGTGTTATCCATTCCTGATATTTTCTTGTTGATCACGCTGGTCACCATCTTCAAGCCGGGTGTGGACAAATTGATTTTAATTTTCTGTCTCACAGGATGGACCACAACAGCACGATTAGTAAGGGGAGAATTCTTATCGCTTCGTTCAAGGGAATATGTTCTTGCTGCTAAAACAATTGGAACAAAGACGCACAAAATTATTTTTTCTCATATCCTGCCCAATGCGTTAGGGCCGATTATTGTGTCAGCTACGCTGAAAGTAGGGTCTGTTATTCTAGCTGAATCGGCGCTAAGCTACTTGGGATTTGGAATTCAGCCGCCAATCGCTAGCTGGGGGAACATGCTTCAAGATGCACAGAATTTCACAGTAATGATTCAAGCATGGTGGTACCCGTTATTTCCCGGGCTATTTATTTTAATGACCGTTTTATGCTTCAACTTTGTCGGTGATGGCCTGCGGGATGCGCTTGACCCGAAAAATATTAAATAAAAATGAATATAATATCTGTTATAAAATATCACCAAATCAGAAAAAAAGCAGGTCTCCCTTTGTCAGAAAATATACAAAGAGATCTGCTTTTTGTGATTCTTGCATAAAACCAGTGATTCCAGATTTCCTCAATCTCTTTGGAATAATTTCTCTGTCCCTTGCCTATACTGTGGACAACAGTTTTTATAAAGTGAGGGGTTAGAGATGTTATTTCTTCATGATGTGTGGGTCAATTGGTTTGAAGGGGAAGAAAATGGCTACAATGTATGCCACTTTCACGAATGGCGCAAGGAAGATACGGTTGAGCTTTTGGATCAGGTGCCTTTGTTAAGGGTGCCGTCAGTACTGTTTCATTATATAGAAAACGATTTGTCAGAGCTTCCGAAAGGTTTGCTTGAAGACGTACATCAGAAATCGTACATTCGGAAAAATCATGAGCGGACAAAGCTTGAATATTGTTTTGTTGTAACAGACGGAATCGGCATTTTGGCTGTCGACACGATCGGCTATACCATCCCTGTCAGGAAAAGCCGTCTGATCCCAAGACAAGAGCAGCTCGTTTATGAAATGGTAAAAGATGTAGAGCCTGAAGCGTATGAATTTGAACCAAAGAAACTGGAATCCTCTAAAGAATATCACATCTTATCATTAGCACCAGAACATGTCAGGGGTCTGACAAGAAAAGAACGGCAAATCAAGCAGCTGATGTTTATGGCGCTTGACCAATTAAAAGGGCTGAAAAACCGCGCTGAAATCGGCTATTGGTATACAGAGTGGAATCCGCATATGTATGAACAAATCAAACGGATGAGCTTTGAAGAGATTTGGGACATGCTGTATAACGAAACAATTGAAGGCTGGTCGGATAAGCACCTGGCTTTTTGCGAAAACCTAATAAAAGGACAGCCTTTTTTCGAAAAGCTGTGGGAAATGGAAAATGAATCAAAGGTAAACTGAAAAAAACCGCTCTTTGCAAAGAGCGGTTTTTTGATCAGCGTCTTTTTCTTCCAAGACCCATGGCATTCTCCATTTTTTTCAGCATTTTGTTTGCTGTCCGGTTCGCCCGTTCCGCGCCTTCATCAAGAATCCGGTCTAATTCTTCAGATTCTATCAGCTCATAATAGCGGTCCTGGATCGGTTTTAATGCGTTCACCACGACTTCTGCCAAATCACCTTTAAACTCGCCGTAGCCTTTTCCTTCGTATTTTGCTTCAAGCTCTTCAATTGTCGTATTGCCGAGGATTGAATAAATCGTAAGAAGGTTGGAAACACCCGGTTTGTTTTCTTTGTCAAATTTTACAATGCCCTCGGAATCTGTCACAGCGCTTTTGATTTTCTTTTCAAGAAGCTTTGGTTCATCCAGCAGTGTAATATAAGATTTCTGGTTCGGATCAGATTTGCTCATCTTCTTCAGCGGATCATTCAGAGACATGATGCGTGCACCGACTTTTGGAATTTTCACTTCCGGAATCGTGAAGATGTCGTTGTATTTTTTGTTGAAGCGTTCTGCGAGATTCCGCGTCAGCTCAAGGTGCTGCTTTTGATCCTCACCAACAGGCACAAGATCCGTTCCGTACAGCAGAATATCAGCGGCCATCAGCGGCGGGTATGTTAACAGGCCGGAGACGACAGCTTCATTGCCTTTGGATTTGTCCTTAAATTGAGTCATCCGCTCAAGCTCGCCGATATAAGCGACACACTGCATCATCCATCCGGCCTGCGCATGCGCGGGAACCTCGGACTGAATAAACAATGTTGCTTTTTCTGGATCAAGTCCGACAGCTAAGTAAAGCGCCGCGAGATTGCGGATATTCTTTCTAAGCTCAAGCCGGTCTTGAGGAACAGTTATCGCATGCTGATCGACGATGCAAAAATAGCTGTTATAATCATGCTGCAGTTCGACAAACTGCTTCATTGCACCGATATAGTTGCCGAGCGTAACAGAGCCGCTTGGCTGAATGCCTGAAAAAATCGTTTGTTTCATGAAAACATCAACCTCATTTCTTAAAACATAATAAAAAAGGCTCATTCTTCCCCTATAAAAAAGGGACGAATGAACCGTGGTACCACCCTGATTATTCCATTAAAATGGAATCACTCTGACGTTTGTAACGGAGTCTGCTCCGGCTGAGCCTACTTTTTTCGGGTTCGGTCAGCTGCTCCAAAGTCCATTCCACATTGCCCGTTATCTGCTCCCAGCACCGCAGACTCTCTTCAAACAGGTGAAATGTGTACTACTCTTCTTCATAGCACGCTTTTCTTTTGATTGCTTCATTATAAATCAATTATAACCAATTGTCATCATGAAAAAACATTCTTTTTCCCAGTAACATTGTAATGATATAAATAACATGGGTGCTGTAAAACCCTTAAATGATAACTGCTATCAGTGTGAAAACAGGCAGATATTATATGTAAAAAGCAATATGGATAGAAAACTCATGAAAAAGTTTTTAATCAATTTATGCTTTAAATGGTAGAAGGATATTATGTTCGTGGAAGAAAAACTAACGAAGTTTAAATATTTTAAATTGATAAAATAATATTGCAATAAATTATTTGTTTCATTATAATGAACTTGTTCACTCTATTGTTACAGCTTTTTTACAAAAATAATCAGAAAAGACGGAACAGAATAAAAGTTATGGAAACTTAGGTTCATTTGTCTGATATTTCTGAGGATTTAGCCGTAAGGAGCTGAAAAATTCTTATTAGGGGGTTTGCGAATATGAAAAAACGTTGGTCGATTGTCACGTTGATGCTCATTTTCACTCTCGTGCTGAGCGCTTGCGGCTTTGGCGGCAGCGGATCAAACGGTGAAGGGAAAAAGGACAGTAAAGGAAAGACAACACTTAACATTAATATTAAAACTGAGCCGTTCTCCTTACATCCGGGATTGGCAAATGATTCAGTTTCAGGCGGTGTCATCCGTCAGACTTTTGAAGGATTGACACGCATTAATGCAGATGGGGAGCCTGAAGAAGGCATGGCATCTAAAATCGAAACAAGCAAGGACGGTAAAACATATACATTCACTATTCGTGATGGTGTGAAATGGTCTAATGGAGACCCTGTAACAGCACAAGATTTTGAATATGCTTGGAAATGGGCGCTTGACCCTAATAATGAATCACAATACGCTTACCAGCTCTACTACATAAAAGGTGCTGAAGCGGCGAATACAGGCAAAGGCAGCCTAGATGATGTGGCAGTAAAAGCCGTGAATGACAAAACGCTGAAGGTTGAATTAAATAACCCGACTCCATATTTCACTGAATTAACTGCGTTCTATACGTATATGCCGATCAACAAGAAAATTGCAGAGAAAAATAAAAAGTGGAATACAAATGCTGGGGATGATTATGTATCAAACGGGCCGTTCAAAATGACAGCATGGAAACACAGCGGTTCTATTACTCTCGAAAAAAATGACCAGTATTGGGATAAAGACAAAGTCAAACTGAAGAAAATCAATATGGTTATGATCAACAATAACAATACGGAATTGAAAAAATTCCAAGCTAGCGAACTTGATTGGGCCGGTATGCCGCTCGGGCAGCTTCCGACAGAATCTCTCCCTTCCTTGAAAAAAGACGGTTCTTTACATGTTGAGCCGATCGCAGGTGTGTATTGGTACAAATTCAACACTGAAGCTAAGCCGCTAGACAACGTCAATATCCGTAAAGCATTAACATATTCGCTTGACCGTCAGTCGATTGTTAAAAACGTTACGCAAGGAGAGCAAATCCCGGCAATGGCTGCGGTGCCGCCGACAATGAAGGGATTTGAGGATAACAAAGAAGGCTACTTCAAAGACAACGATATCAAAACAGCAAAAGAATACCTTGAAAAAGGCCTAAAAGAAATGGGCTTAAGCAAGGCATCTGACTTGCCGAAAATCAAATTGTCTTATAACACTGATGATGCACATGCGAAAATCGCTCAAGCCGTACAAGAAATGTGGAAGAAAAATTTAGGCGTTGATGTTGAGCTTGATAATTCAGAATGGAATGTCTATATTGATAAGCTCCACAGCCAAGATTATCAAATCGGCCGCATGGGCTGGCTTGGCGACTTTAACGATCCTATTAACTTTTTAGAATTGTTCCGTGACAAAGACGGAGGAAATAACGATACGGGCTGGGAAAATCCAGAATTCAAAAAATTGCTGAACCAGTCACAAACTGAAACAAATAAAACAAAACGTGCAGAGCTGCTGAAAAAAGCAGAAGGTATTTTCATTGATGAAATGCCGGTTGCCCCAATCTATTTCTATACTGATACTTGGGTACAGGATGAAAACCTAAAAGGTGTTATCATGCCAGGTACTGGTGAGGTTTATTTCAGAAACGCATATTTTAAATAAGGCTATGTCTGAAAATAAAAGACCTCAAGGTATATGGGGAGAAAAGCCCCATATACCTTTCTTACTGATGGAGTATAAAAATGTAAAAACCATGGAGGTGTTCCCCCTTGCTAAAATATATCGGAAGACGCTTAGTCTATATGATTATCACACTATTTGTGATTGTAACTGTGACATTCTTCTTAATGCAAGCAGCACCGGGCGGGCCATTTTCAGGTGAGAAAAAGCTTCCGCCTGAAATTGAAGCAAATTTAAATGCGCATTATGGCTTGGACAAGCCGCTGTTTGTACAATATGTCAGTTATTTGAAATCAGTTGCAATGTGGGATTTCGGACCGTCATTTAAATATAAAGGTCAGAGTGTTAACGACCTGATCAGTTCAGGTTTCCCCGTTTCATTTACTCTTGGAGCAGAAGCTATTCTCCTCGCTTTAGCGTTAGGTGTATTGTTTGGGGTCATTGCAGCCCTTTACCATAATAAGTGGCAGGATTATACCGTCGCGATTTTAACGATATTTGGTATTTCGGTTCCGAGCTTTATCATGGCGGCTGTTCTGCAATATGTGTTCTCCATGAAGCTTGGGCTATTTCCGGTCGCGGGGTGGGATTCCTGGGCATACACCTTTTTGCCTTCAATCGCACTTGCTTCCATGCCGATGGCGTTTATTGCCAGACTTTCCCGTTCAAGCATGATCGAAGTGTTAAACAGTGATTATATCCGCACAGCGAAAGCGAAAGGGCTGTCCCGCCCAGCGGTTACTGTGCGGCACGCCATCCGAAACGCGCTTTTGCCGGTTGTTACATATATGGGCCCGATGGCCGCACAGGTCTTAACGGGGAGCTTCATTATTGAAACCATTTTTGGGATCCCGGGGCTTGGTGCACACTTCGTCAACAGTATTACAAACCGTGATTATACGGTCATTATGGGTGTAACGGTGTTCTTCAGTGTCATCCTGCTATTGTGTGTATTAATCGTTGATGTGTTATACGGCATTATTGATCCAAGAATCAAGCTTTCCAAAGCAAAGAAAGGAGCCTAGGCCATGCAGAACATTCCGAAAAACATGTTTGAACCAGCCGCAGCGAATGCCGGCGATGCAGAAAAAATAAGTAAAAAGAGCCTTTCCCTCTGGAAAGATGCGATGCTTCGCTTCCGCAGCAATAAGCTTGCAATGGTCGGGCTTATCATTATCGTGCTCATTATCCTTATGGCCATTTTTGCGCCGATGTTCTCAAGGTATGATTATTCAACTACTAATCTCTTAAATGCGGATAAGCCGCCTTCAAAAGATCACTGGTTCGGCACAGATGATCTTGGACGGGACATTTTCGTCCGTACATGGGTAGGAGCGCGAATCTCAATCTTTATCGGTGTCGCAGCCGCTGTTCTTGATTTGCTGATCGGCGTCATTTGGGGGAGCATTTCAGGCTTCCGCGGAGGAAGAACAGATGAAATTATGATGCGTATCGCTGATATCCTTTGGGCAGTTCCTTCATTATTAATGGTTATCTTACTGATGGTTGTTCTTCCGAAAGGGCTATTTACGATTATTATTGCCATGACGATTACGGGCTGGATTAACATGGCCAGAATCGTGCGCGGACAAGTGCTGCAGCTGAAGAATCAAGAGTATGTGCTTGCTTCACAGACACTGGGTGCAAAAACATCCCGTCTGCTGTTTAAACATATCGTGCCAAACGCAATGGGTTCCATTTTGGTCACGATGACATTGACAGTTCCTACTGCGATTTTCACAGAAGCCTTTTTAAGCTATTTGGGACTCGGTGTCCCGGCTCCGCTGGCAAGCTGGGGAACGATGGCTTCTGACGGATTGCCTGCATTGACCTATTATCCGTGGCGTTTGTTCTTCCCTGCCGGATTTATCTGCATTACAATGTTTGGCTTTAACGTTGTCGGCGACGGATTAAGAGACGCATTGGATCCTAAGTTACGTAAATAAGGGAGTGATACGGGTGACACGCCTATTAGAAGTAAAAGATTTAGCAATTTCATTTAAAACATATGGCGGAGAGGTCCAAGCGATCCGCGGAGTGAATTTCCATCTGGAAAAAGGAGAGACGCTGGCTATCGTCGGAGAATCAGGTTCCGGAAAAAGTGTAACCTCTCAGGCGATTATGAAGCTGATTCCAATGCCTCCGGGTTATTTCAAACGCGGTGAAATCCTGTTTGAAGGGAAGGATCTGGTGCCGCTGTCCGAAAAAGAAATGCAAAATGTCCGGGGAAAAGAGATCGGCATGATATTCCAAGATCCGATGACCTCCTTAAATCCAACGATGAAGGTCGGTAAACAAATTACGGAAGTGCTTTTTAAACACGAAAAGATCTCAAAGGAAGCGGCTAAAAAACGCGCGGTTGAACTGCTGGAATTAGTCGGTATCCCAATGCCGGAAAAGCGGGTGAACCAATTTCCGCACGAATTTTCAGGCGGTATGAGGCAGCGGGTTGTCATCGCCATGGCGCTTGCGGCGAATCCGAAGCTTTTGATCGCCGACGAGCCGACCACTGCACTTGATGTAACGATTCAAGCGCAAATTCTGGAATTGATGAAGGATTTGCAAAAGAAAATTGACACGTCCATCATCTTTATCACACACGATCTTGGTGTTGTGGCAAACGTTGCTGACCGGGTCGCTGTCATGTACGCGGGACAGATTGTAGAAACAGGTACGGTAGACGAAATTTTCTACGATCCGAGACATCCTTATACTTGGGGGCTTCTTGCATCCATGCCGACACTGGAAAGTTCAGGAGAGGAAGAGCTGACTGCCATTCCGGGCACGCCGCCTGATTTGACAAACCCGCCAAAAGGAGATGCTTTTGCCCTGCGGAGCTCTTATGCGATGAAAATCGATTTTGAACAGGAGCCGCCAATGTTTAAGGTATCTGATACTCATTATGTCAAATCATGGCTGCTTCATCCCGACGCGCCAAAGGTAGAGCCGCCTGAAGCGGTAAAAGCGAAAATGCGTAAGCTGGCAAATACGTATGAAAAACCTGTCTTAGTGAGAGAAGGTGAATAAATTGGCTAAAAAACTATTAGAAATCAAACATTTAAAACAGCACTTTGTCACACCGAGAGGAACGGTTAAGGCTGTAGATGATTTATCATTTGATATCTATAAAGGTGAAACATTAGGGCTGGTTGGTGAATCTGGCTGCGGTAAATCGACAACAGGCCGAAGCATTATCCGGCTGTACGAAGCAACCGATGGTGAGGTGCTGTTCAACGGCGAAAATGTGCACGGGAAAAAATCGCGGAAAAAGCTGCTGGAATTCAACCGCAAAATGCAGATGATTTTCCAAGACCCATATGCGTCCCTGAATCCGAGAATGACAGTTGCTGATATTATTGCTGAAGGGCTTGATATTCATAAGCTGGCGAAAACGAAAAAAGAGCGGATGCAGCGGGTTCATGAACTATTGGAAACAGTGGGATTGAACAAGGAACACGCGAATCGCTATCCCCATGAATTTTCCGGCGGCCAGCGCCAAAGAATCGGGATTGCCAGAGCGCTTGCTGTTGATCCGGAATTCATTATCGCGGATGAGCCGATTTCCGCTTTGGATGTATCCATTCAAGCGCAGGTCGTGAATTTAATGAAAGAACTGCAAAAAGAAAAAGGGCTCACATACCTGTTTATTGCCCACGATTTATCGATGGTCAAATATATCAGCGACCGCATTGGAGTCATGTATTTCGGGAAACTGGTTGAGCTTGCGCCGGCAGATGAGCTTTATGAAAATCCGCTTCACCCGTATACAAAATCATTGCTTTCTGCGATTCCGCTTCCAGATCCGGACTATGAGAGAAATCGCGTCCGCCAGAAATATGATCCGTCCGTCCATCAATTAAAAGATGGGGAAACGATGGAATTCCGTGAAGTCAAACCGGGACATTTTGTGATGTGCACGGAAGCCGAATTTAAAGCTTTTTCATGATTCATCAATCCTTCAAGAGAATCTCTTGAAGGATTTTTTTGCGTCTCCATAGAAAGTGAGAATGATAACATTTACAATTAGAGGAAAAAGCGGAGGCGAAATACGATTCAATTTTTGCATAACAAAAATGTTTTTGCGCTATTGCTGTCTCAATCTCTACAATCCTTAGCAGGAGTCCTTGTCACAATCGTTTTAATGGTCCGTGTTTATCAAATGACTGACTCCGTTTTTTTGGCTGGACTCGTATTATCGTTCATGTCATTTGCAAGTATAGCGGCAAGCTTTTGCGTCTCTCCGGTGCTTCGCAATCTCGGTTTTAAAAAGGTGCTTGCGGGCGCAAATCTGCTGAGAGCGGTCTTTACAATCCTGATGTCATACAGTGTCACTCATCACGGACAGGCATTCTTTTGGATTACGCTGCTGTTTGTGTTCTGTTTTTCCTTCGCGGGCGCTTTTTTTCAGCCGGCAAGATTCGCGCTGCTGCCAATTATTGTTCCAAAAGAGCACTATGTAAAAGCGAATGGCGTGATCTCCCTCTCGAATCAATTGTTCTTAACAGCAGGCTGGGGCCTTGGAGGCCTTCTGACGTATGCCGTCCCTTTTGAAGTCGTTGTCGGTGCAGCCATTTGCCTGTTTGTTCTTTCGGGAGTTTCCCTCAAGGGGCTTCATATAAATGAAAAAACGACTGATGAAACAGATGAAAAAGCATCTGGCAGAAGTATATGGAAGGATTTAATGATTATTCCTATTGTAAGAGACATTACTTTTATGGACATGATAGAAGCTTTGGCGGGTTCTGTTTGGTCGTCTGCTATTCTTCTCGCCTTTACTGCGATTGTTTTACATGAAACAGAAGCGTGGTGGGGGATGTTTAACGCTTCTTATTTTATAGGTGCCATTGTCGGTAGTGTGATTGCGATTCGTTTTTCTGCTTTTTTTGAGCGGAACATGGGCTGCGCTATTATTTTCTGCTCGCTTGTGATGGCGGCGCTGACCCTTCTGTTCTCAATTTCCACAATCCCGTTTTTATGCGCGCTGGCTTGTGCCGCAATGGGGCCTTTTTATCAGGTGCGTGATATTTGCCAGGAAACCATGCTGCAGGAGGTTATTCCCGAACAGAAACGTATCGGAATCATGGCTGCAAAAAATGCAATTTTAACTCCTTGGGCAGGCGTCACCTACTCCATTATGGGATTAGTGGCTGATGCGGCTGGTGCGAAAACAGCTTTTATTGCAGCTGCTGCATTATATATCATGACGTTTCTGATTGCACTGGCACAGCCCCGGCTTGTTCATTACAGGCGGGAAAACCGAGTTCAATGAGATGCACTTCAGAATAAACGGAGCAGCTGGCTCCGTTCATTCTGAAAAAAAATGAAACCATGGCGGAAGTTCGTACGTCTTTATAGATGTAAGGCTGTTTAAACAAGAAGAAATGGGGTATATCTAAAAGTATGAAGACAATGAACTCATAAGGAGCAAATCAATGAACTGGTATGAAAAGCTTAGCGAGTACTTTCCAATTGAAGAAATGAAATCAAAAGCGCATATGGAAGCTCTTCTGAAAGAGCGAAGCGATATTTACCATAAAGATGAAGGCAAACATCATATTTTAATGTTTGCGGAATTCGATTCTTTTATTTTCGTTGATTATCTGTATGTGTCTAAGGATGCAAGAGGGCAGGGGCTTGGCGGCAAATTGATCGCAAAGCTGAAAAAGAAAAATAAGCCCATATTGCTCGAGGTGGAACCTGTGGATGAAGATGATACTGATACAGAAAAACGCCTGAGATTTTATCAAAGAGAGCATTTCAAGCATGCTCAGTCAATTGGGTACCGTCGCCGGTCATTGGCTACGAATGAAGTAAACAAGATGGAGATTCTGTACTGGTCACCGAAAACAGAATCAGAAGAAGAAATTCTTGAAGCCATGAAACAGACATATGAAAACATTCATACTTATAAAGATGAGAAATGGTACGGAGAATCGTACGAAAAAACGGATGAAGTCTTGGAAATCATCGATGAAGAAAAACAAAAAAATATTTTCGATCAGTTAAGCTAATTGAGAATAAGAACATATCATGAACATTAAAAATTTGCTGGATTGACACATTTTTTTCTTAGGATACTGTTCACACTTACTTTTTTATAGTATAATACCTGTAAAGATTCCTTTTTTAGAGTAATTTCAATTTAAGAATAAAATAGATGTTCATCCTACTAATTAGAGGAGTGAAGATGAATGGTTACACTATACACATCACCAAGCTGTACTTCATGCAGAAAGGCGAGAGCGTGGCTCGAGGAGCACGAGATTCCATTTGTAGAAAGAAACATTTTCTCTGAACCTTTATCAATTGATGAAATAAAACAAATTCTTCGAATGACTGAGGACGGAACAGATGAAATCATCTCAACCCGTTCAAAAGTATTCCAAAAACTCAATGTGAACGTTGAATCTATGCCGCTGCAAGATTTGTACCGCTTGATCAACGAGCATCCAGGTTTGCTTCGCCGTCCGATCATCATCGACGAAAAACGTTTGCAAGTCGGATATAACGAAGACGAAATCAGACGTTTCCTGCCAAGAAAAGTTCGCTCTTTCCAATTAAGAGAAGCACAGCGTTTGGCAAACTAATAGATCGTATCATCAAAAGAAGGCTGAGTCATCAGCCTTCTTTTTTAGATAGTTGACAAAATCCTAAAACGGTTTTTTGTTTTAGGATTTTGTTACCTTTTTAGTTCAGCGTGATTGAAAACCTTTGAAGTCTAGGAAGGCCGAGCATTGGAGCACAACGAATATGTTTATTCGTGAGCACCGACGCGCAGGTCTGACAACGAATGCAAAGGTTTGTCGACACGCTGAAAGAATGCTGGGTCATCAGCCTCCTTTTATTTTTCAACCTGCTGGTAATAAATGCTCGCAAGAATGACAAAGGCAACCGTCAAAATGGGGAGGAGTGTTTCGACTGTGCCGTGCTGCGCCATAAAAAGAGACAGCTTTTTGTCTCTGACAATCATTTCTCCGCCAGTATAAGCAAGCAGCCCGCTTCCCGCGTAAATCAGAAGCGGTATTTTCCCTAGTGCAATATGGATGAGTTTGCTGCCCCAAATAATAACCGGAACCGATACACACAAACCTATGACGACGAGAGAAAACTCACCGTGTGATGCTCCTGCAACTGCGATGACATTGTCCAGCGACATAAAGAGATCTGCAAGCACAATCGTTCGTATCGCTCTCCACAAAGAGGTGCTGCTTTTAATGTGCTGCGTATCTTTTTTTTCGATCAGCAGCTGATATCCTAAATACAGCAGGAAAATTCCGCCGGCGCACTGCAAGAACGGAATGTTCAAAAGATATACTGCTGCACTTGTTAATCCGATTCTCATGGCAACGGCTATAAATGTTCCGAGAATAATAGCTTGCTGTCTTTGCTTGTCCGGCAAATGTCTGCTGGCCATGGCAATGACGACCGCATTATCTCCGCCGAGGATCAGGTCGATCCCAACAATAACAAGCAGAGAAATCAGATAGTCATGCTCCATGAATCGGCACCTCGCTTTCAGTCCTTCGCTTGTACTACTACTATATGAGACAGGCCGTATTTTATGATATCAGCAGCCTGAACTGCCGTTTTTTAGGCAAAGGTGCATTTTTATTTCTTTTGTGACTGTTTTATCATAAAATAGAAATACAAAGGAATTCACACTGGCCTTGCTTAAGGTTAAGATGTGGACGGAATGGGTAAAGTGTAGTAAAGTACAATTAATCGGGAGCTTAGATGTCCCTTCAACATCTTATATAGAAGGGAAGGTTGGCAAATGGAAATTGAAAGAATTAACGAGCATACAGTAAAATTTTATATGTCTTACGGAGATATTGAAGATCGCGGTTTTGACAGAGAAGAAATTTGGTATAACCGTGAGCGCAGTGAAGAACTGTTCTGGGAAGTCATGGATGAAGTTCATGAAGAAGAGGAATTCGCTGTGGAAGGCCCTCTTTGGATTCAAGTTCAGGCGCTTGACAAAGGATTAGAAATCATCGTCACAAAAGCCCAGCTTTCCAAAGACGGACAAAAGCTCGAACTGCCGATTCCTGAGGATAAAAAGCAAGAACCAGCATCTGAGGACCTTGACGCCTTGCTGGATGATTTCCAGAAAGAAGAGCAGGCCATCAATCAGGAAGAGAAGGAGCAAAAGCTTCAATTTGTCTTGCGATTTGGCGATTTTGAGGATGTTATTTCTCTATCTAATTTGAACGTTAACGGAAGCAAAACGACTTTATATTCGTTTGAGAACCGATATTATTTATATGTGGATTTTTGCAATATGACTGATGAAGAGGTTGAAAATCAGCTAAGCATCCTGCTGGAGTACGCAAATGAATCCTCAATCAGCATACACCGTCTTGAAGAGTACGGCAAGCTGATTATTTCAGAGCATGCTCTAGAAACGATAAAAAAACACTTTGCATCATAGCAAACCGATTTCTTTCCGGAAATCGGTTTTTTTATGCACTAAAATGCAATTTTAAGATGTGAAAAATCGAAAACATACGTACAAGCGAAAATACAGCGAACAGGAGTTGATCAATTTATCCAGAAAGTATACCTCATCTGGAAAGGAGAGATGACTATTGTTTAGTGCTATGACTGAAGACGGTCAAATGTTTCACCTTTTAGGCGCTCAGCAAAGCCAAAAATTAAAGCGGAAACGATTCTTCTGTCCGGTATGCGGAGAAGAGCTTGCTGTGAAGCTCGGACTTCAAAAAGCGCCGCATTTCGCCCATAAACAGAACAAGTCCTGCTCCATAGACATAGAACCGGAAAGTGCCTACCATTTAGAAGGAAAAAGGCAGCTGTACGTATGGCTGAAAACGCAAAAGGCTTCTCCCATATTGGAACCGTATATAAAGGAAATCAACCAGAGACCGGACGTCTTGGCAAGGATCAAGGAGCGTATGCTTGCTGTTGAATATCAATGTGCCACGATCAGTCCGGATGTCTTTCAAAAGCGGACAGAGGGCTTCAAACAAGCAGGGATCATCCCGCAGTGGATTATGGGACACAGCCGCTTACAACGGACTGCTTCGTCCTTTTATCAGCTTTCAGCTTTTCATTGGCAATTTATCAATGCAAACCCATACAGAGAACTGATATGTTATTGTCCGGAAAGGCGTTCTTTTCTCCGGCTCAGCCACATCATTCCATTCTACACAACCCATTCTTATTCCTCAGTCCAAACGATCCCTATCCATCGGGCAGGTATAGACGATCTTTTTTTTACTGAACCGAAATCCTCAATTCAATATTCAGGCTGGACGAAAGCGATACACCGTTTTCGCCATAAACCCCATCGGTTTAACTCAAAGGAAACAAACCGCCTTAAGCAGCTGTTTTATGAGAAGCGGCAGACACCCTTTTCTTTTCTGCCGACTGAAGTGTTTGTTCCTGTTGTAAAAGGGGCAGTTTTTAAGAGTCCGGTTTTTGTGTGGCAGGGGTTTCTTTACCTGTTTATCACGGATCTTGGAGAGAAACATGCGCCAATTCGTTTTTCAGCCGTTTTACAGCAATGCAAACTGCACATTCATAAAAAGAACATTGCACTCAGATTCGAATGCAGCGAAGAGTGTCTTTCAGAAGCTGTTAAACAGTACATTGATTTTTTGTGCAAGAAGGGATTTTTAAGGGAGACTCAGAAAGAAGTATATGTGCTGAACCAGCCTGCAGATGGCATTCGCTCAATGCAGGATCTCATAGAAAGAGACCGCAGCTGTTTTATAGAATGAGTTTGTCTGATTTGGCTCACCCTAAGACAAAGGTGGTGGGCTGGCTGTGAACGGCACAAAAGGAAAGGTTTTTCGTGTTTTTACTGCTTTTTTGGCATTCGTTCTCTTCATTACTGCATATGATTTGACAAAAGGCAGTGAAAAACCGGAAGATATTCACAACACAAGTTTATTGGGAAACAGTTGCTTTTTCAATTGGCTTGAATCAAAGAAGACGAGGGGGATCACCATGGCTGAGGAAAAAAAAGCAAATCAACTGCCTGACAGAAGTGAGGTAAAGGCAGAAGACACATGGAGACTTGAGGATATTTTTCCTAGTGATGAGGCCTGGAATAAAGAATTTCAAGCTGTAAAAGAATTAATTCCGAATTTATCTAAGTATAAAGGAAAGCTGGCCGATTCAGCTGATCATTTATACGAGGCTCTTACGTACCAAGATAAAGTGATGGAGCGGCTGGGAAGGCTGTACACATATGCGCATATGCGCTCTGACCAGGATACCGGGAACTCCTTTTACCAAGGGCTGAATGACAAGGCGGGAAACCTGTATACACAGGCCGCCAGCGCGACAGCTTATTTGGTTCCTGAAATTTTATCCATAGAAGAAGACAAACTGCAGCAGTTCATTCTTGAAAAAGAAGAATTAAAGCTGTACTCTCATGCGATTGAGGAGATTACAAAGGAACGTCCGCATGTGCTGAGCGAGAAGGAAGAGGCGCTGCTTGCTGAGGCTTCCGAGGTATTAGGGTCATCTTCAAATACATTCAGCGTGTTAAATAACGCAGATATTACGTTCCCGTCCATTAAAGACGAAGATGGGAATGAAAAACAGATCACTCACGGCAACTTTATTAACTTCTTGGAAAGTGAAAACCGCGAAGTCCGCAAAAATGCGTTTGACGCAGTGTATAAAACGTACGGACAATATAAAAACACAATGGCCACGACACTAAGCGGCACTGTGAAAAAGGACAACTTCTACGCGAGAGTGAAAAAGTACAATTCAGCGCGTGAGGCTGCGCTTTCTAACAACAGCATTCCTGAGGAAGTATACGATAACCTCGTGAAGACGATTAATAAGCATTTGCCTCTTCTTCACCGATATATCGCGCTGAGAAAGAAAGTGCTAGAGCTTGATGAAGTGCATATCTATGATCTGTATACACCGCTTGTGAAGGATGCGGGCATGAAGGTGACATACGAGGAAGCCAAAGATTACATGCTGAAAGGCCTCGCACCTTTAGGGGAGGAATATGCCTCTATCCTAAAAGAAGGGCTGGAAAACCGCTGGGTGGACGTTTATGAAAATAAAGGAAAACGCAATGGCGCTTATTCATCAGGAGCTTACGGCACGAATCCGTATATTTTGATGAACTGGCATGATAACGTCAATAATCTCTTTACGCTCGTGCACGAGTTTGGACATTCCGTACACAGCTACTATACGAGAAAGCACCAGCCATATCCATACGGCAATTACAGCATCTTTGTCGCAGAAGTTGCTTCTACGACAAATGAAGCGCTTCTTGGCGAATATCTGCTGAATAATTTAGAGGATGAAAAACAGCGTTTATATATTCTCAACCATATGCTTGAAGGCTTTAGGGGAACGGTCTTCAGACAAACGATGTTTGCCGAGTTTGAACATCTGATCCATACAAAGGCGCAAGAAGGCGAGCCGCTTACACCTGAGCTTCTGACAAATGTTTATTACGATCTGAATAAAAAGTATTTCGGAGACGGCATGGTGATTGATAAGGAAATCGGCCTTGAATGGTCGCGGATTCCGCACTTCTATTACAATTACTATGTGTATCAGTATGCGACGGGGTACAGCGCTGCCCAAGCATTAAGCAGCCAGATTTTGAAGGAAGGGAAGCCTGCGGTTGACCGTTATATTGACTTCCTGAAAGCGGGAAGCTCACAATACCCGATTGATGTCCTGAAAAAAGCGGGCGTTGATATGACGTCTCCAGAGCCAATCGAAGCTGCTTGCAAAATGTTTGAAGAAAAACTCGATGAAATGGAAGAGCTGCTGATGAAAGTCAAGCAGTCTTAAAAAAAGTAAGCCTGTGCGTAAATGACGCACAGGCTTTTTTAAAACCCTTTAAAGGTTTTCCGGTGATTCAAGCGGTAGAGGGTAAACAAAATAGACAGAAACAGCAGAGGAGAGGTAATATAAAGCGGCAGCATATGCATCATGCCTAAGATATTCAGACAGAAAAAAACGGCAATGCACACAATCGAGATCAAAGTAGACATCATGGCGGTCCTCCTCGTCCTTTTTCCTTATAAGGATATGAGTGAATGGACTCCGTTATGTTTTGTGACAAAAATATGAACATTAAGCATAGAGGTTGTCAAAAGTCGACATCTTTTGTTATCATAAGGATGTGAAATTGATCACAAACAAACATTACCCCTTTGTTTGACCGTGAAAAATTTCTCCCATCCCCTTTGTTGTCGTTAAGACATATGAAACCGCGCTTATCCCGGCGCGGTTTCTTTAGTATTAAATTAAGAACATACGTTTGGTTTTGGCGCAAAAAAACAGCCTCAAGCATATGCACGCCTGCGGCTATTTTTCACATGATTGATATTCATCAGAATAAGTGCTGAGAGACTTCCAAAACATTCCGTGTTTGGCTTCCACTTTGGCAACCTTTTTAGCAAACGCCAATTTTTTCATTTCTTTTTCTACCTCTTCAAGGCTCAGGTCATACACAAGAGCAATTTCCTTCGAGGCAACGAAGCGGAAATATTCAATAAAACATTCTAAAGGCGGTGTTTCCGACGGCTTCGGCTCGTCGCCAAGCATCTCAAATAAAATTTCTTCATATACATCATATGAGTAGCTTCCAGGAACTTTAAGCCCTTCATCCTCATGCTGCGTATTGAAGAACGTCAGTGTCGGATTAACAGAAACATCCATCTCAGCAGCAATTTTCATGTCACATTGAAGCGCCTTGACCGCGCTTTGAGAATGCAGATCTTTTTTAAATTCTTCAAGATCGAGACTTGTATTTTCAGCAATCTCCAAAAGCACATTTTCATCGGTGATGTTTTTCTTTGAAACAAATAGGCTCTCCTGCATATTTCTGAGAAATTGCATACCGGCTTTTCTTCCTTGCAATTCGGCTGCTTTAAAAGCGAGAGCAGCCATATAAGGTGATGAAAGCGGCTGATCTTGCTCGAACCAGAGATTGCCGTCACACGACATGCCTGAGCGGCTCGCGATCTTTTCCCATGCTTCTGCGAGAAGATGCTTTTTTCGCTTTTTATTTAAAGCGGTAAGGCTTGCGGAAGCGATAATGCGTAAGGTGAAAAAACGTCCGTATCTAATTTTCAGCTTTTTGATGACGGGCTCTAAGGACCAGCATTCAGGACATAAAGGGTCTACAAACATATAAATCTCAAGCGGTTTTTTTGGATGACCGTGGCAATGGGCGAAGTATAGCTCATGCTGATAGTTTGTCAAGATGATCGATCCTCCGCTTCCGTTTGATTCACCATATGCCTTGCTGTCAACTCCAGCCGGCCAAACAAAAACTCGCGAATTTCGCCCTCCAGCCCTACATGGTCCATTGCGTCCTTCATACAGCTGAGCCACGCATCAGCTCTCTCGTTTGTAATTGGAAAGGGAAGATGCCTTGCTCTGAGCATAGGATGGCCGTGTTCCTCAGTATAAAGAGGAGGCCCGCCTAAATACTGAGTTAAGAATTGCTTCTGTTTCCTGGCGGTTTCTGTCAAATCGCTCGGAAAAATCGGCTTCAGCAAAGGATGAGACGCGACACGCTCATAAAAAGTATCAACAAGTTGCGATAGAAGTTCCTCTCCAATCGCTTCATAAGGTGCGTTAAACGATTGTCCCATGTTGACTACTCCTTTAAATATGGCTAATAGGAATCATAAATCCTATTGCAAAAAGTAATTTTCTGTATTTCATTGTTTCATCTAGGTTTATTTTAGCAACAAGGCATCATTTCTACAAACAAACTGCCTTTTTTGCGTATGATAACTCATTTCGGCTGACAGCCGGGGTTTGTATTTCATATCATATCACATAAAAATCAGGAATGCGTAAGATTTCACTTCGCAAAAAAACCAGAGGGGGAGCCCTCTGGTTACGCGTAATAAGCTGAAGTTATTTTTTTTACATAGTTTTGCGTTTCTTGGAAAGGAGGAATACCTCCGTACCGGTCAACATTCCCCGGTCCGGCGTTGTAAGCCGCTAATGCCATAGACACATTGCCGTCGTATTTATCCAACATTTGTTTTAAATATTTTGTTCCGCCCTCCACATTTTGCTGCGGATCAAGCGGGTTGGAAACGCCTAGTGAGCTTGCTGTTGATGGCATCAGCTGCATGAGGCCCATCGCACCTGCTCCGCTGACCGCTTTTGCATTAAAGCCTGATTCCTGCTTGATGATGGCACGAATCAGTTTTTCATCGACGCCATATTTATCAGCGGCTTTTTTAATCGCACTGTCAACGGAGAAGTCTCCCGAACTGATCTGATTTGCTTCATGTTTGTTTGAAGCTGAATCTGCAGCAGCTGTTTCGGTGTTTTCTGCCGCTTTTGTGATTGAACCTGAATTGCTGCTCGTATATGAGTTGAGCCCATACGCTGAAAGCAGTGACGGCGCTGTTGTATTCGCGCTGTTCAGCATGCTGAGCGGGCTTGGCGATGAAGAAGGTGCTGATTGCTGAGATGCCAGACCGTTTGTATATTGGCTGAGCAAAGAGCTGAAACTTGAAAGCGGGCTTTCCGTATTCTGAGTGTCCGAGCTGCTGCGTGCATTAGATATGGACTGTAGTGCCTGAAGCTGAAGTAAAGCTGCCCAATTCGTTACATTCACGATGTCATTCCACCTTATATAGACTTTCGTTTTTCTTCATAAAAACGCAGAATTTTATTTTTGGTTTCGCGCTGAGGAATGCTGAATTGCTGAAGCAGCTTCTCGAAGGCTTGTCTGCCCTCATGCCAATCCGCCGCCTCAAATTCAATTTCATAGTCCTCTTTATTTAAATATCGGCTGTGGTCTAAAACTATTAAGCCTTTTTCTGTTTCTTTTTCCGCTCGGTTTGTTGCTAAAGATCCAAAGTATCGAATGGCATCCGTATCGATCTGAAGCTTGTGCAGCTGGTCCTTCACAGGGCCCTCGGGAACTGAAAATGCTGCTAGATCTGATACCTCTGAAAGCTGCTGGTGCGTTTCCAGAAGCCCCACATCAGCCGGCTCTTTTAATGTAAGGACATACTTTCCGTTTTTTCTGCGGATGCGAAGCGCTGCATGTTTTTGTTTCAGCGCAAAGCTGTCTGTATCAAAATAATGATTCTTTTGATCTGTAAAATCTTTTTCTGTCAGCTGGAGTGCCGCTGTTATGTTTTTGAATTCTTGTTTGGTCAGCATATTTTTAAATTCGATTTCAATTTCTTGGGTCATGATACTCTTCCTTTCCGCCCTGAAAATCTTATTTTTACTATTATCTCTTTAGATGTTTGGTTTATCAATATCGAGCTTGATATGATAAAATGAATCTGAACTTTGTTTAAAAAGGAGAGCATTATGCAAAACAGAATCGAAATTTTGAACGCAACATTATCGGATGATCAGCTTCGCCTTGCCTGTCAGACAGAAGGAAACGAAGCGGAACGCAAGCCGTCAGGTCAAATGCTTGTTGATTCTGACCACTTTGCTTTTGTATACATAATTGAATTAGCTGATTCTTTTGAATATGTCATTATAAAGGAACATATATGGCCGGAATTGAAGCAGGCCCATGCACAAAAAATACCGGTCTTATTAGAGGCAGGAGACCAAACGATTGAACTGGCAGGCCTGCATGAGGAGCTGGAATATCTTTTAGAAAATATAAAAGATAACGCAAACTATGGAGAAGAGATGGAAGAAAAAGTGAAACGCGTGTTTTTATAGAAACTGGTTCGGAATTGGGGGATGTATGATGGATGACAAACAATGGGAGCGTTTTTTAGTGCCGTACCGCCAGGCTGTCGAAGAGTTGAAAGTGAAGCTCAAGGGGATCCGCACACTATATGAATACGAGGACGACCATTCACCGATCGAATTTGTGACCGGACGCGTCAAGCCTGTGGCAAGCATACTTGAAAAAGCGAGACGGAAAAGCATACCGCTGCATGAAATTGAAACCATGCAGGATATCGCTGGCCTTAGAATCATGTGCCAATTTGTCGATGACATCCAAATCGTAAAAGAGATGCTTTTTGCCAGAAAAGATTTCACCGTTGTGGATCAGAGGGATTATATTGCGGAACATAAAGAGAGCGGATACCGGTCTTATCATCTTGTTGTACTATATCCTTTGCAGACGGTGTCCGGTGAAAAGCATGTTCTCGTGGAAATACAGATCCGTACACTGGCGATGAATTTTTGGGCGACCATTGAGCATTCATTGAATTATAAATACAGCGGAAACATTCCTGAAAAAGTGAAACTAAGGCTTCAGCGCGCTTCTGAAGCGGCTTCCCGACTTGATGAAGAGATGTCGGAGATCAGGGGTGAAGTACAGGAAGCTCAAGCTGCCTTTTCAAGAAAGAAAAAAGGAAGCGAGCAACAATAGGTAAAGGGGAAGAAGAGCATGAAATTTGCCGTATCATCAAAAGGAGATCAAGTTTCTGATACGCTGAAAAGCAAAATACAGGCGTATTTATTGGATTTTGATATGGAACTGGATGAAAATGAACCGGAAATCGTTATTTCAGTCGGAGGCGACGGAACGCTTTTGTATGCTTTTCACAGATACAGCGACCGCTTGGACAAAACAGCATTTGTCGGTGTTCACACAGGTCATCTGGGGTTTTATGCCGACTGGGTTCCTCATGAAATTGAAAAACTTGTTCTCGCCATTGCGAAAACGCCGTATCATACTGTCGAATATCCGCTTCTCGAAGTCATTGTGACCTATCACGAAAACGAGCGGGAAGAAAGATACTTAGCCTTGAATGAATGTACGATTAAAAGCATAGAAGGAAGCCTTGTTGCTGATGTGGAAATTAAGGGGCAGCTCTTTGAAACCTTCCGGGGCGACGGCCTCTGCCTGTCAACGCCATCAGGCAGCACAGCCTACAATAAGGCGCTGGGCGGAGCGATAATCCATCCGTCTATCAGGGCGATCCAGCTTGCGGAAATGGCATCTATTAATAACCGCGTGTTCCGTACGGTCGGATCACCTCTGCTTCTCCCATCCCATCATGATTGCATGATTAAGCCGAGAAACGAAGTTGACTTTCAAGTGACGATTGACCATTTAACCCTTCTTCATAAGGATGTGAAGTCGATCCGCTGCCAGGTTGCATCCGAAAAAGTGCGGTTTGCGAGATTCCGCCCGTTTCCATTTTGGAAAAGAGTCCAGGATTCGTTTATTGGAAAAGGTGAATAGAAAGAGGACGTATCGTGGAGCATTTTTATATCAGAAAGAACATTACTTCCGCCGAGGACGGGATGACTGTAAAAGAATATGCCGGTGAACTCGGAATTTCAAAACGTCTGCTGACCGATATTAAGTTTGGCGGGGGAGACCTGCTGATCAACGGCGAGCATGTGACGGTTAAAGCCATTTTGAAAGAGGGAGATCTTCTTATCGTGAAGTTTCCTGAGGAACAGGTGAGCGAGACGCTGCTGGCAGAGCCTGTTCCGCTCGATATTCTTTATGAGGATGAACATGTGCTTGTGATAAACAAGCAGCCGTATGTGTCATCAATCCCTTCGAGAGAGCACCCCTCTGGCAGCATTGCCAATGGAATTATTGATCATTATCAAAAAAACGGAGTGAGGGCGACAGTTCATCTTGTCACCCGGCTAGACCGGGATACATCGGGAGTCATGCTTGTTGCCAAGCATCGATTTGCCCACTCCATTTTATCGTCAGCGCAAAAAAACGGACTCGTGAAACGCCGGTATGCGGCAGTGGTTCATGGGCGGATGGCGCAGATGGAGGGAACAGTCGATGCCCCGATCGGCAGACATCCTGACAGTATAATTGAACGGACGGTAACGCCAGACGGCCAGAAGGCTGTTACGCATTTTTATGTCACATGTGCACATGACGATATGAGCTCGGTGACGTTGCAGCTTGAGACTGGACGAACCCATCAAATTCGTGTTCATATGAGCTATCTCGGGCACCCGTTGTGCGGCGACACACTGTACGGCGGAACGAGACGGGACATTGGCCGGCAGGCTCTGCACAGCGAGCATCTTTCGTTTATCCATCCGCTGACACAGGAGAACATGACGTTTCATGCTTCATTGCCTCAGGATATGAGAGAACTGATAAAAGGAGAGAATCATTGATTCTCTCCTTTTTATATGGGGCGAAACCTTGATTCGTCGTAAGGAAGGGAGCTTGGAACAGAGACGGTTTCTATTTCTGGAAAGCGAAAGCCTGTCAGTTTATTTCCGAACACGCAGCCTGTATCAATGTTGATGGTGCGATTAACCTTCCGAGGCTCTTTCACTGGTGTATGGCCGTATACCACCCATGTCTTTCCGTTATAGGCTGCCGCCCAATCACGCCTGACGGGTCTGCCGTCCGGATATGTTTCACCTGTCACATCACCGTAAAGCACAAAGTCCTTCACTCTGCGGGTATATTTGCCAATATCGTCAGCTCTTATGCCAGCATGGGCGACAACCAATTCTCCATTATGTAAGATGTCGTAAAGCGGCGCTGCTTCGTACAGCTTCATAAACTGTTCGCTGACTGATTTTCTCTCATCCTTGGAAAGTTCCTCAAGCTCTGCCGCTGTTGTTTCGAGACCATGCATCACTTTTACCGGATTGCCTTTTAAGTAGCGGTACAGCTTATTGCAATGGTTTCCCGGGACATAACGTACAGCGCCTTTTTCGTAAGCGCTGGCTACAAATCGGATGACCTCTATCGATTTGGGCCCTCTGTCAGTTAAATCTCCGGCAAAAACAAGCACCCTGCCTTCTTCGTGGACAGGCACTCCATTTTTGATTGTATAACCAAGCTTTTGGATTAATACAGTCATTTCGTCATAGCAGCCATGAATATCGCTGATGATATCGTAAGCCATGCGGTATCCTCCTTACCGATTGTTTTATTTATTATGAAGCAAAGTGTTGTGAGTCATCACAAGCTTTTATGTGCAAATTATAGAAGAAGAATCATTTTCTAAACAGGATTAAGACCTTATCACTTTATTTTTCATCATGACCCTTGTTAAAATCGCGTTATGTTTTTTAAAAATGAGGTTTTGTTCTTTGATTGAGAACTAGCATAACCCTGACTAAAAAAGGAGGTTCTGATTATGGCGCATACATCTGTCGCATCTTTAGTTGTTGTACTTATCGTTGCATTTTTGACACCCATCCTTTTGCATCGGTTTAAACTCAGCATCCCGGTTGTTGTTGCTGAAATCATTATGGGGCTGATTATTGGGAAAAGCGGCCTTAATTTAGTTGTGGAGGGTGACACCTGGCTCCAAACACTCTCTATGCTCGGATTTATCTTTTTAATGTTTTTAAGCGGGCTTGAAATTGATTTTTCATCTTTTGAGAAAGGGAAGAAAAAGCAGCTCCTGCCGAACGGCAAGGAAGCGCCTAATACGTTTGCTGCGGCATCTATTATTTTCGTCGGTATTTTTATTTTATCATTGCTGCTGTCCTATGGCTTCGTCTTGGCGGGTTTTATTCAAAATGCATTTTTGATGACCCTTATTATTTCAACGATTTCGTTAGGCGTTGTCGTTCCAACATTAAAAGAAGAACGGATCATGAATTCGAATATCGGGCAGATTATTTTGCTCGTTGCTGTTATTGCTGATTTGGCTACGATGATTCTTCTTGCTGTTTTTTCTTCTTTATACGGAGAGGACAGCGGAAACATGTGGCTCCTGATGATCCTGTTTGCGGCCGGAGTGGTGCTTTACTTTTTCGGCAGGGTCTTCAAACATCGCTCTTTTGTTCAATCCATGTCAAAAGGGACGATCCAGATCGGGACGCGTGCCATTTTTACGTTAATTATTGTACTCGTTGCCCTGTCTGAATCACTTGGGGCGGAAAATATTCTCGGCGCTTTCTTAGCGGGGGTTCTTGTTTCCCTGCTTTCGCCAAACAAAGAACTTGTTCAGCAGCTGGACTCATTCGGTTATGGGTTCTTAATACCGATTTTCTTCGTGATGGTCGGTGTGAAGCTTGATATTTGGACTCTTTTCCAGGATAAAACAATTTTAATCATGATCCCGCTTCTGCTTCTGGCGCTGTTAGTGAGCAAAATCATTCCTGTCATGTACCTAAAGAAGTGGTATGATAACCGAACCATTTTCGCGTCCGGTTTCCTGCTGACATCAACGCTTTCGCTCGTGATTGCCGCTGCAACAATCGGCCAGCAGCTTCACGTGATCAGCGCAAATATGTCGGGAGCGCTCATTTTAGTAGCCGTCATCGCAAGTATTTTTACGCCAATCTGTTTTAAAAAGTTATACAAACGGGAAGAGCAGCCGGAGGAGAAAAAGACGATTACGTTCATCGGCGCCAACCAAATGACTTTGCCTGTCACACTTGAATTGCCAGAGGAAGAGTATGACGTGCGTGTTGTGCACGTTTATCAAGAGAATGCAGAGGAAAAGCTGTCGGAATCAGTGTTTGCTGTTGAAACAATTTCTGACTATGAACACGAGACGCTTGAATCACTCGGCATTTTTGAAACGGATATCCTCGTTGTGGCGACCGGGAATGAAGATATGAATGCAGACATTGCATTACTTGCAAAAGAAAAAGGCACAGAAAGAGTCATTGCAAGCGTAGGATCACCGGAGCATGAAGCAGTTCTGAAGGAGCAGGGAATCAGCATCTTTTCTATTCTGCTGTCGACAAAAACGCTGCTTCGCGCTCTGATTGAAGCGCCTGGCGTCATGAAGCTGCTCACGAACCAGGAGTCTTCCCTGTATCAAATTAATATGGAGAACAGTAAATACGACGGTGTGATTTTACGGGAATTCCCTTTAACCGGCGACGTCATCTTTGTCAGGATTTTCAGAGGTGTGGACAGCATCGTTCCTCATGGGGATACAAGGCTGAAACTTGGAGACCGCTTAATTGTCACCGGATCTCGGGGATACGTAACGGATCTTAAGAAAACATTGGAAGGATAAATCTTGACCAAATAAGGATTCGTGTTAATATAGAGGTGCAGAACAATTCAATATGTATTCGTTTAACCACTAGGGGTGTCCTTCATAAGGGCTGAGATAAAAGTGTGACTTTTAGACCCTCATAACTTGAACAGGTTCAGACCTGCGTAGGGAAGTGGAGCGGTATTTGTGTTATTTTACTATGCCAATTCCAAACCACTTTTCCTTGCGGGAAAGTGGTTTTTTTATTTATCAGAGGGGGAATGATTTGTGAAGTTTTCAGAAGAATGCCGCAGCGCAGCCGCAGAATGGTGGGAAGGGAGCTTTGTACATCCGTTCGTTCAAGGAATCGGTGACGGAACGCTTCCGATTGACCGTTTTAAATACTATGTGCTTCAGGATTCCTATTACTTAACGCATTTTGCAAAGGTGCAGTCATTTGGCGCTGCTTATGCGAAGGACCTTTATACAACGGGGCGGATGGCAAGCCATGCCCAAGGTACATATGAGGCGGAAATGGCTCTTCATCGCGAGTTTGCCGAGCTGTTGGAAATCAGCGAGGAAGAGCGTAAGGCGTTTAAGCCGTCTCCTACGGCGTACTCTTATACATCCCATATGTATCGTTCGGTTTTGAACGGGAATTTCGCAGAAATCTTAGCGGCCCTGCTGCCATGCTACTGGCTTTATTACGAGGTTGGTGAGAAATTGCTGCATTGCGATCCAGGGCATCCGATTTATCAAAAGTGGATTGGGACGTACGGCGGTGACTGGTTTAGACAACAGGTTGAGGAGCAAATCAACCGCTTTGATGAGCTGGCGGAAAACAGCACGGAGGAAGTGCGTGCCAAGATGAAAGAGAATTTTGTCATCTCCAGCTTCTATGAATATCAATTTTGGGGAATGGCCTATCGAAAAGAAGGCTGGTCTGACAGCGCCATAAAAGAGGTGGAGGAATGTGGAGCTTCACGCCATAACGGATGACAGCAAGCCGGTAGAAAAGCTAGCGAGAATCATCATTACGATTCAGAATGAAGTTGATTTTATTCACATTCGGGAACGCTCAAAATCGGCGGCGGATATTTTGAAACTGCTCGAGCTTATTTTTGAAGGCGGTATAGATAAACGAAAACTGGTGATGAACGGGCGCGTGGATATTGCACTTTTTTCTACCATTCATCGCGTACAGCTGCCAAGCACCAGCTTTTCACCGAAGCAGGTCAGAGCCAGGTTTCCACACCTTCATATCGGGAGGTCTGTGCATTCACTGGAGGAAGCGGTTCAAGCAGAAAAGGAAGATGCAGACTACGTGCTGTTCGGCCATGTGTTTGAAACGGACTGCAAAAAGGGTCTTGAAGGCAGAGGAGTGTCTTTGCTGTCAGATATCAAACAGCGGATTTCCATTCCGGTTATAGCCATCGGGGGGATGACACCGGAAAGGTTAAGAGACGTAAAACAAACAGGGGCGGACGGCATCGCTGTCATGTCAGGAATTTTTTCTTCCGCTGAGCCCTTGGAAGCAGCCAGACGATATTCCCGCAAGCTAAAGGAGATGCGCTATGAAAAGGCATTATGATGCAGTGGTGATTGGAGGCGGAATTATCGGTTCCGCGATTGCTTATCATTTGGCAAAGGAAAACAAAAGCACCGCATTATTTGAAAGCGGAACAGTGGGCGGCAGAACGACAAGTGCCGCTGCCGGAATGCTGGGCGCCCATGCCGAATGCGAGGAACGTGACGCATTTTTTGATTTCGCTATGCACAGCCAGCGTCTGTACAAAGGCCTGGAAGAAGAGCTTTATGCATTATCCGGTGTGGACATCAGGCAGCATAACGGCGGTATGTTTAAGCTTGCATTTTCTGAAGAAGATGTGCTGCGGCTGAGACAGATGGACGATTTGGACTCTGTCAGCTGGTATACAAAAGAAGAGGTTTTAGAAAAAGAGCCGTATGCGTCTGGTGACATCTTGGGTGCATCTTTTATTCAGAATGATGTGCATGTTGAGCCTTATTACGTTTGCAGGGCATATGCGAAAGCAGCGAAAGCGCTTGGGGCGGAGATTTTTGAGCATACGCCCGTCCTGCATGTCGAACGTGACGGTGAAGCTCTGTCCATCAAGACCCCGAGCGGAGATGTATGGGCTAACCATGTTGTCGTTGCCAGCGGGGTGTGGAGCGGGGTGTTTTTTAAACAGCTCGGGCTGAACAACACATTTTTTCCTGTAAAAGGGGAGTGCCTGTCCGTTTGGAATGATGATATCCCGCTGACAAAAACGCTTTATCATGACCATTGCTATATCGTACCGAGAAAAAGCGGCAGACTGGTTGTCGGCGCGACAATGAAGCCTGGGGACTGGAGTGAAACACCTGATCTTGGCGGATTGGAGTCGGTTATGAAAAAAGCGAAAACCATGCTGCCGGCTATACAAAATATGAAGGTGGATCGTTTTTGGGCGGGACTCCGGCCGGGAACAAAGGATGGAAAACCGTACATCGGCAGACATCCTGAGGACAGCCGTATTTTATTTGCGGCGGGCCATTTCAGAAATGGGATTCTGCTTGCTCCCGCAACGGGCGCTTTGATCAGTGATCTCATCATGAATAAAGAGGCCAACCAAGACTGGCTGCACGCATTCCGAATTGATCGCAAGGAGGCGGTTCAGATATGATGCTACAGCTGAACGGTAAAGACGTGAAGTGGGAAAAAGACGCAGGTACAATTCAAGACCTACTGGCGTCTTATCAGCTCGAAAATAAAATCGTTATCGTGGAAAGAAATAAAGAAATAATCGGGAAAGAACGTTATCACGAGGTTGAGCTTTGTGATCGCGATGTCATTGAAATTGTCCATTTTGTAGGAGGCGGATGAGCATGTTAACAATTGGCGGAAAATCATTTCAATCAAGATTGCTGCTGGGCACGGGGAAATACCCATCGTTTGAAACTCAAAAGGAAGCAGTAGCTGTTTCCGAGTCTGATATTTTAACATTTGCTGTGCGGAGAATGAACATCTTTGAAGCATCTCAGCCGAATTTTTTGGAACAGCTTGATTTATCCCAATATACGCTTCTGCCGAATACAGCGGGCGCCAGCACTGCTGAAGAAGCGGTTCGGATTGCAAGGCTGGCGAAAGCGTCAGGCCTTTGTGACATGATTAAAGTTGAAGTCATCGGATGCAGCCGTTCCTTGCTGCCTGACCCTGTTGAGACATTAAAAGCGTCTGAACAGCTTCTTGAAGAAGGCTTTATTGTGCTCCCGTACACGTCGGATGACGTTGTGCTGGCGAGAAAGCTGGAAGAGCTTGGCGTTCATGCCATCATGCCGGGTGCATCTCCGATTGGATCGGGACAAGGAATCTTAAATCCTTTGAATCTGTCATTTATTATTGAACAGGCGAAAGTGCCTGTCATCGTGGATGCGGGGATCGGATCGCCTAAAGATGCGGCATATGCAATGGAGCTTGGAGCGGATGGCGTGCTTCTCAATACGGCTGTATCAGGCGCAAACGATCCTGTGAAAATGGCTCGCGCCATGAAGCTCGCGGTGGAAGCAGGACGCCTTTCTTATGAGGCGGGCCGAATCCCGCTTAAGCAATACGGAACGGCAAGCAGTCCGGGAGAAGGTCTTCCTGTATGACGGACAGGTATTCCAGGCAGGAGCTATTTGCTCCGATCGGCCCATCCGGCCAGAAAAAATTGAAGGAAGCGCGCGCCGTGATTATCGGCGCCGGCGCACTCGGAACAGCAAGTGCAGAAATGCTGGTGAGGGCGGGAGTCGGCTCTGTGAAAATTGCCGACAGAGATTATGTGGAATGGAGCAACCTCCAGCGCCAGCAACTTTATACAGAAGATGACGTCAAAAAAGAAATGCCGAAAGCAGCCGCTGCGGAGCATCGTCTCCGTTCGATTAACAGCGATGTCGATGTGACTGGCCTTGTCATGGATGTGACAGCGGAAAATGTCTTCGAGCTGATTAAGGGTGCTTCGATTATTGTGGATGCGGCTGATAATTTTGAAACCCGCCTGATCGTAAATGATGCTGCGGTCAAAGAAGGGATTCCTTTTCTGTACGGTGCCTGTGTAGGGAGCTACGGCCTCACCTTTACCGTGGTGCCGGGATCTACCCCTTGCCTGCATTGCTTGCTCGATACACTTCCGATTGGCGGAGCAACGTGTGACACAGCCGGCATCATCAGTCCGGCAGTTTTGCAGGTAGCAGTCTTTCAGGTAACAGATGCGCTGAAGCTGCTGACGGGAGAAGAGTGCGAGCCGGTGCTGCGCTCCTTTGACTTGTGGAAAAACGAGCGGTCAGAAGTGAGAGCGGCGAGTCTCAAACATGACGCATGCCCAAGCTGCGGAACAAGGGATTTTCCGTTTTTGTCATATGAAAATCAAACAAAAGCGGCTGTATTGTGCGGCAGGAACACGGTGCAGATCAGATCATCCATTACAAAAGAAGCGGATCTTGAAGTGCTTGCCGATCAGCTGAGACAGGCCGGGCTTGAAGTAGCCGCGAACCCGTATTTGATTTCCTGCCGATCGGATGATATGAAAATGGTGCTGTTCCGGGACGGCAGAGCTTTGATCCATGGAACGAATGATATTGCCCGGGCAAAATCCATTTATCATAAATGGATCGGGTAATAAAAGGAGTGTAGGTAATGAGTATATATAAAGCATTGACAATCGCCGGATCCGATTCAGGCGGCGGCGCAGGGATACAGGCAGATATTAAAACCTTTCAAGAGCTTGATGTATTCGGAATGTCTGCGATTACGGCGGTAACCGCTCAAAATACGCTTGGGGTCCATGGGGTGCATCCGCTGACTGTAGAGGCGCTGAGACAGCAAATTGATGCTGTTGCTGAGGATTTAAGACCGGACGCAGTAAAAACGGGAATGCTCTGGAATGCCGACATGATTGAAGAAGTGGCGAGAAAAATTGACGAGTACGGTTTCAATCGTGTAATTGTTGATCCGGTTATGATCGCAAAGGGTGGTGCATCCTTGCTGCATGATGAATCAGTTGCCACCTTAAAGGAATTGCTCATTCCAAGAAGCTACGCGATTACACCGAATGTCCCGGAAGCAGAAACGCTGACAGGAATGACAATCAGCTCGCTGGATGACCGGAAAAAAGCAGCGGAGCAGCTCGTCAAGATGGGTGCGGAGCATGTCATTATCAAAGGCGGGCATCAGCCTGAGGATCATCACATTACTGACCTTCTTTTTGATGGCAGCATGTTTATGCAAATCACCCATCCTTATATTGATACGAAGCATACGCATGGCACGGGCTGTACCTTTGCTGCGGCTCTATCGGCCCAAACGGCTAAAGGAGACAGCATCCATCAGGCATTTGAGGTTGCGGCCAACTTTGTCCGCGAAGCGGTGGAAAATACGCTCGGCATCGGATCGGGACACGGGCCGACAAACCATTTCGCTTTTAAACGAAACAGCTTAAAAACAAGCCGTTGAGATCACCAGCTGATGGTGATCTCTTTCGCTTTGCTACGGTATGCGCTTTTCATCTGGACAAGGTTATGATATGATAGGAATTAAGATCAGGTACTAATACTATGTCTTTATTAAATATAGGAGGCTTTATACATATGAATTTTTCACTTGAAGGCCGCAACATTGTTGTAATGGGGGTAGCCAACAAACGCAGTATCGCGTGGGGCATTGCGCGCTCCTTGCATGAAGCGGGTGCACGTTTGATTTTCACATATGCAGGCGAACGCTTGGAGAAATCTGTTCATGAGCTTGCCGGAACGTTAGACCGCAACGATTCCATCATCCTTCCTTGCGATGTAACAAACGACGCAGAAATCGAAACTTGCTTCGCAAGCATTAAGGAGCAGGTCGGTGTAATCCACGGTATCGCGCATTGTATCGCGTTTGCCAACAAAGAAGAGCTTGTCGGCGAATACTTAAACACAAATCGTGATGGCTTCCTTTTGGCTCATAACATCAGCTCATATTCTCTGACTGCTGTTGTTAAAGCGGCACGTCCGATGATGACTGAAGGCGGAAGCATTGTCACTTTGACGTACCTGGGCGGAGAGCTTGTAATGCCAAACTACAACGTCATGGGTGTAGCGAAAGCTTCTCTTGATGCAAGTGTGAAATACTTAGCTGCTGACTTAGGAAAAGAAAATATCCGGGTTAACAGCATTTCTGCCGGTCCGATCAGAACATTATCTGCTAAAGGCATCAGCGATTTCAACTCCATTTTAAAAGATATCGAAGAGCGTGCGCCGCTTCGCCGCACGACAACACCTGAAGAAGTGGGCGATACAGCTGCGTTCTTATTCAGCGATATGTCCCGCGGGATTACAGGTGAAAATCTTCACGTTGATTCAGGTTTCCATATCACTGCCCGCTAAGCAGGATCTATATCAAGCAATCCCGAATAGGGATTGCTTTTTTATTTCTTCTGATTTTCAGCTTTCTGTCATATAGATAGAATATGACACAATCGGAGGGATGAAGATGTCTAATAAGAAAAGAAACGCGGATAAAAAACCGCTCATGTATATTGTTCAGCCGGATTATGCAGAAACCACAAGGTCATCCATGCAGGAGATTGTCATCAAAAGAAAGGCCGACAAACCCGCTCCGCCAAAAGCTGAGGAAAAGCCGGCTTACCATGAGAAGCAGCAGGAGGAAGCCGTGGCACAGGATGTCCTGCAAGCAGACCAAAAGCCTGCAGCCGAACCAGTGAGTCAGTATACACAAGAGGTGAGGGAGCCAGAGAACATAAAGAACCAGCCGGAGGAGAAAGCAGAGCCGCAGGCCGTAGAAGATCCCGTCGAACACGAGCCCCCGAAAGCAGAAAAAAAGGAAGAGCCTGCACTTGAGGCCAGGAAGCCTGAGAAAGAACCGGAAGCTGTCCATAGTGCTGATAAAGCGGAGGAAAAAGCACCGCCGGCACGAAAAGTGAAAAAACCAATGAGCAAGATGACGATTCACGAAAAAATTGACTTTTTAACAAAGCTGCCTCATAACATGCCGAGAGCGCTTTGTTTGATTGAAGCCAATGGAAGAACGTATAGAGGCGTGATTGTCGGAAGAAGAAATGATTCCGTCCTGCTTCGAACAACCGGAAACGGAGCCCCGACCGAGCTGGCAATCGATGAAATCACCTCTTTGCACCCACTCGGTTTTTAATGGAAATGAACAGAAAAAAGCTGCCCGGCTGATGTTCCGGGCAGCTTTTTTACATAGAGAAAAGCCTGCAGGCCTGCAAGCTTTTCCAGCTTATGATTAATGATGATGATGATGTGTACGATTGATTAATCGAGGATTTAAGCAGTTGACTGCGCAGAAGCAGTCTAAGTCTACTTCAATACAGTAGTTCGTTTTTTCAAGTCTGAACACTTCACAAACCGTATCTTTATCGGTGAAGTCCAAAATGTGTTTGTGTTCGTCAAATGCGATTAATAATGACAGAGTTGCGCAGCTGTCATGAACTTTTTCTACTCTGAAAAATACTGTATTAAAGCAAGGGCCGTTATCGAGTTCGCCGACATTTCCGAAAGCGACCAAAGGATTTGATTTTGATGTAAATAGCACGAAAGGCACTGTATCGCCTAGCGAATGGGTTGGTGACAAAAGCTTTGAATGGCAGCTTGTCGGGCAATCCTCTTCAACAGCGTTTTGCAGTTCTTCAATATTTTCTATTGCTTCACGCACGCAGCATGATGTTTTCTGGCTCATATTATCCCTCCTGCCTTATAAATTTGAGACTGGCGAAATGATGGAGAGTCAGCTGCCTCACGCTGGAAGCAGCTGAATGATTTACACCCGTAATAGAGTTTGGAAGGGGATTCCTCTTTACAAGTGTTTATCCATTGTGATGATGCTTTTTATCCTTATGAGGCGAAGTTCTGTCAACTAGCTCTGGCGACAGGCACTGAATGGCACAGAAGCATCCAAGATCCACTTCTATGCAGAAATCCGTTTTTTCTAGCCCGAAGAAATCCGGGTCACAAGGGTGGCAAACACTTAAGGTATCGCCTTTAACATCGACCGGGCGTAGAATCGACAGGGTTGCACAGCAATCACATAATTTTTCAACGCGGAAGAAAATGGACTCAAAGCATTGCATATCATCCACAAATCCCCCCACGTTTCCGAATGTGGAGAACAATCCGCCTTTTTTATCAAACAAGAGAAACGGAATTGTGTCTTTACCTGCAATTGTCGGATTCAAAAGGTTTGTATAGCAGCCAGTCGGACACTGTTCCTCAACTGCCTCCTGCTCTGCTAAAATCTTTTCCACTGCATCGCATACACAGTTCTCATGCCGGCCATGGGTTTTTCCGCAGCTCATTGATTTCAGCTCCTTCTTTATAGGGTATTTGACTTTAGTCCTTAACAACATATGTACCCGTGCCCCACTTGGTGTGGGTGAACGTCTATAAATTCATCATATGCTTGGAAAATAAGAAAAAGCAGAGCGTTTTTGGCTCTGCTTTTAGGTCCTAGAGGACAAGAGTGATGACTAGGACGGCGATCAGAACGTTTGTAGCTGTAGAGACAAGCGTTGCGATATCGGCATCTACTGTTGTGACGTTTACGCCGCGGGAGCATTCGATAAGAAGTTTCTGGCGGTTTACTTGCTTGTTGGCTGTAAGCTGTAATAAATCTTGTGCGACTAATTCAGCAATAACGCCGTCTGCAATGGAGGTGAGGGCTACTGTCAGGACAGCTGCATTAAGTGCTGTTACAATAGATGTTACGGCTTGAACGTCTGTAGATGAAACGTTGATGTCACAAGAGTCTCTAATAATAATCGTCTCATCTGAGACTTGTTTGTTGAGGTTTGCCTGAGCTAGATCTTGGTCGATAAAGGCGTTGTCATTGCCAAACCCATTGTTATTGCAGCAAATATCGCAATTGCATTTTCTTTCTTCTTTTTCTTTCTCTTTGTGCTCTAATGGATGGTCACAGTCAGGATCAAGTGCAACCCAAGAATATGGTCTGCTTTCCATTTCTATTCCTCCTTTACTTTTACTTTTATTAAATGAGCGAGCCTCTTACTTTGACTGAGGCATTTATCTTGATGATGTGCCCTATTTTTTATGATTAATTTGAATTGTTATTGTTTTGTCGTCTTTGTCTGAGCTGTTCAATGAGCTGTTCTCTGCGGCTAAGCGGTTTATCGCTCTTTTGCTCTTGTGCGGCTTCTTCTTCTTTTTTCTTCTTGTGTTTTTCAGCTAGCTCCGCTGATTTCGCTTGCAGGTCTTTTACCATATTCAAAAGCATTTCTTTTTCATCATCTGATACTTTTTTCATTTTGTCTTTTGTGATGCCGTGTTTTAGAAATATGTTTTGGACCAGCATTTTCATCATTGGATCAACTTCTGGGAGCTTTTCAAGCTCTTCTTTGATTTTATCGTTATCTGACATTTGTTCTCACCTCAACTTTTAGTTTGTGAAAAGAAAGGATTAAAGGATGTCGAATTCAAGTAGCATACTGTTTAACACCTGAAGCAAGATTTGTACAAAGGTTATTATTTCGTCTGCAGACAAAGTAATCTTGATGTTTCGGCTGTTGATAATTTTAATGATGGTTCTTTTTTTGATTTGAGAGTTATCAAGAATGAGTATTTCGCTTGCTACTGTGTCGGCCAAGTCCTCGTCGGCAATAACGAGCTGTGTCAGCAGGATAATCAATGTTGTAACCAAGGCTTGTATAGAAAGGGCAGATGTTATATGTGATGTATCTATTGTGATATTTTCGCAATCAATCACTTCGATCTGCTGCTCGAATTCGCTTGATAATTGCTCCAATATGTCAGGATGCAGGGATTCAATTTTTGTTTCAAATGACATAACCTTCACTCCTTTCTTATCCATACTCTATATAATGCAAATGGGGTGCAGAGCGGAATAATAAAAATAACCAATTTTCCGCCGGACAAGATACAATTCATGAAGAATAGGGTTTTGGCATATATGTGAAGGGATCATGATTGGCAAAGGAGTGAACGAGTGGTTATTAATGGGCTGACAATTGTACTTCTATCGCTTGCGGTCTTTCGGCTCGCCCGCCTGCTGGTGTTTGACACGATTATGGCGCCGCTTCGCAGTCTGTTTCATGAAGAGAAGGAGGAAAAGGATGCGGACGGGAACATTGAAACTTATATCGTGATTAAGGGAACTGGTGTCAGGGCGTTTATAGGTGAATTGCTGAGCTGCTATTGGTGCACAGGCGTATGGTGCGCCGGCTTTTTGATTTTATGCCAGGCGTTGATCCCGCAAGCAGCGCAGTGGCTGATTTTACTTTTGGCGATCGCGGGCCTTGCCGGCATCATAGAAACGCTTGTATCAAAATGGCTGCAGGAATGAGGCATTCCCACCAGCAACTTTCCGTCAGGATACGCATAAAGTAGCATATATGACATAAGGAAAGGAAGGGAGCAAAAATGAATCAATATAATAAACCTTCCCAAAAATCTCCATATACAGATTCGTCGTATCAATCAAAAAAGATAAAAAAGAAGGGCTGCGGGTGCGGAAATAAAAAGAAAAAGCCTCAATAGCCTGGCAAAGAAACCGGAGAACTCCGGTTTTTTGTTTTTTAACAGGGCGGCCGCAACCGGCATATATCATAAGCGGGGGGATCAAAGTGAATGAGTTTGAAAAATGGATAGAAGGAAGGTATGAACCGCACGAACAAAAGCAAAAAGAGCATGAAGACACGATGGGCAGCATCAGAAAAGACTTGGATGCATTTGATAAAGCAGGTCTGGAATTTGAAGATGAGATTGAAGCGTTGGCTGAAAAAACAGAGGCCTTACTTAAAAAACATCAAGCTCAATATGATCAATCGTAAATCCGCAAACGCCCTATGCGAATATCCAAGCCAATCCAAGCAGCTCACATAGTGTATAGAGAGTAAAGGAGGTGCTTATCTATGGGCTTTGGATACGGATTCGGTGGTGGTGGCTGCTGCGGCGGCTACGGTGGCTATGCCGGCGGTTACGGCGGCGGCTATGGTTCAACATTTGTTTTGTTGGTCGTATTATTCATTCTCCTCATCATCGTAGGTGCATCTTTCTTTTAAGATGTATTGAGGAAGTACGGGTTATAACCCGTACTTCCTTGCCTTGTGTTTATTTTTAAAAATGTTGGAAAAGCACATTGTATTATGTGCATTCATACAATACCGTATTACTCCGCCAAAAGGAGGCGCATTATGGATAATCAATTTTTTAAGAATATCGAAAAGAAAACAGGTGTGAAGATGCAGGATGTAATGAATCTTGCCGGATCACTCCAAAACGCTAATTTTAAAGATGAAAATACAGTGCGCAGTGTCATTAACCGCGTAGCGCAGCTGGCAAACAGACGCGTGCCAAAAGAATTAGAAGATAAAATCGTGGAATCTATTACAAGCGGAAAAGAAAAGCTTGATTTTGGCACGATTTCTAAAATGATGGATAATAAATAAGCAGATGGCCTGGCTGATTCACTGCAGCAGGCCTTTTTTTACGGTAAAAACCCGGCAGTAATCTGCCGGGCTGTTAATGATGCAAGGGCTGTCTTGCTTTTTGTAGCAGGGGATACAAAAATCTTGAGCGGTTGGCTGTTTTGCCGCGCCTGTTTGCGGGGCAAGACAAATATAAATGCTGTTTCGCCCGGGTCATCGCTACATATAAAAGGCGTCTTTCCTCCTCAAGAGCGGCCTCGTCTCCTTTTCTTGCCGTTTCTAATGAGAAATCGTGCGGAATTGAGCCGTCTACAGTGCCTAACACGTAGACTGTTTTGAATTCAAGGCCTTTTGACCGGTGAATGGTCATCAGCTGAACGCCATGTTCATCCGTTCTGTTTTTCTCAGCGGCCCTCATATGATCCACGTGGGCAAGAAAGTCAGGAATCGTTTTGAACTTCTTGGCGACGACCTTGATATCACGCAGGTCATCGGAGCCTTTTTCTAGCTTGTTGCCCTCATTGCCCCGTTTTTTTAGATACTCGGAGAAGCCCATTTTTCCTTCTGCAAAGGTGATGGCTTCTACAGGCTTCATCGTGCGCAGGCTTGCGAAAAACGGTACGATTTTCTTGATTTTGTCAAGCTGAAACGGCTTCAGATCAGGCAGTTTGGCCAGCGCTTGAATCATCGAGCAATCTTCGGTAATCGAGAGCGCCTTCAGCGTATTCACAGCGGACTGCTTTAAAAACAAGGCGGGAAGCAAGTGCTTAATCGCTTCAGTGTCATCCTCATTTTGGCTTGCATACAAGTAGGCGAGAATCTGACGGACGATCCGTCTGCTATAAAACGATTGGACGCCGCGGTCAGCTGTATACGGAATTGACGATTGATGAAGCCTTTCATATATAGCACGGCCTCCGCTGTTTGTGCGGTAAAGAACCGCAAAGTCCTCTGGACTGGCGCCGTTTTGAATTTTTTCTTTGATATCGGAAACGACCATTGTGGCTTCTTCCTCTTCGTCATAAGGATAAAAAAGCACAGGGACCTGAATGTCATCACGAGCGGCTTCAAGCGTTTTGGCATACCTGTTTTTGTTCTTTTTCACGACGATGTCAGCACTAGAGACGATCGGGTGTGTAGACCTGTAGTTCGCAGTTAAATAAATCGTCTTCGCTCCGGGATAGTCCTTTTGGAAATCAAGAATGAAAGATGGATTGCTGCCGCGAAACGCGTAGATGGACTGGTCATCGTCTCCGACACAGCACAGGTTTTGCTCTGGGCTGGCGAGCATTTGCATGATTTTGTATTGAACCGGATTAATGTCCTGAAACTCATCGATTAAGATATACGTAAACCGAGCTTGATATTGTTCCAGAAGGTCAGGACGCTCGATAAACAATTCATAGCAGGCTGAAGCCATGTCATCAAAATCAAATTGGCTATGTTCTTTTTTCTGGCGTTCATAATGTTCATATAAACGATAAACTTGTTTTTCCCACTCATCTTTTAGAGGGATGCGTTCATTTGGGACATAAGTGTTTTTCCAAAAACCGATCTGCTGCAGAGCTTGGTCAACTGGGAACTCTTTCTCATCGATGCCCTCCTCATAGAGTGCTTTTTTGATATATTGTTCTCGCTGCCACTCCATTTTCAGCAGATGCTCACCGTTCCATTTAGCAGAATCATAGTGATATAAGATTTTATAAAACAGACTGTGGAATGTTCCTGTGACAAGTCTTCTGACTTTTGCCGGCTGTAATCCGTACTGGTTCGCCATACGCTCTTTCATTTCAGCGACAGCTTTTGTTGTAAAGGTGACAAGCAGCATGTTTTCCGGCGGTATGCCCAAATGTTCGATCATGTGGGCGGCACGGGCTGTCAGCACCCGTGTTTTTCCGCTCCCCGCACCTGCAAGCACAAGCAGCGGGCCTTCTGTTTCCGTGACAGCTTTCAGCTGATCTGTGTTTAAACCGACAGACGGAAAAAGGCTCGTATCCGGTTCTATTGTTTTTGAAACAAATGGTGTTCCTGGTTTAATGCTTCTTGGACGGTGCCATTCCGTGACAGCTGGGGACGAGTCAGCGGCGATCGCTTTTCCCTTGGGCAAACGAATGACACCAGATTCCTGATCATCTTCTTTTTTTTCCTCTTTGGCGGGCTTCGGAGCACACGCCTCCTCACATGCCGGGAAATCGCCTGGCTGGCGATGGATAAACTCTGGCGGATCGGCGATGTTAAGCCGTAACAAAACGGGCTTTTCGCAATGAGAACAAAATAAATGTCCTTTTATTCCTTCTTCAAAGAGGAATTGATAATGTTCTCTCGAATATGTATGTAAATGTATAATTCGATCATTCAGTCGGGCGCATTTCAAAAAGGGGTCCTCCCAATCAAAAGGTGTTCATTACAGACAATGACTATCATATCAAAAGAAATGTGTTTCAAAAAGTAAGTTTAAGGGAAAAGAGACAGCAGAGGGGTGGGTATCGTATGATATATGCAGGTCACATTCAGAACCAGCAATACGCTCAATATGCTAATAGAACGATTGGACATAAGCAGGATTATGCCGGAACCGAAAAAATCAGCTATGTCCCGTTTCAGCGGGTATACAAAGAACTTGAAAAGCAGCAGGAGAATCAAACGGCTGCTGAAAGAAAAGTAAACGAGGCAAAACGTAAGCGCTCTCTTTATAAGAGATTGCGAGAAAAAGGAATGGGCACATATATTAATCGATATGTATAAAAAACCGTTCATACGAGAGAACGGTTTTTTATATGCGGAAAAATCCGGATCTTAATAGACCCGGATGCTGTTTAGTCTTTCATCATTTGTAAGTGGGGAATGCCGGCATCAAGGAATTCTTTCTCGGAAAGCACGCGATACCCGTGTTTCTTATAAAACGGCACGGCCTGTGTTTGCGCGTTTAAAATGAAACCGGAAGCGCCGCCGTCTGAAGCGGCTTTTTCGAGCGCCTTCATAATGATGCCGCCGACACCGGCTGAGCGGTGGCTTTTCAATACGCAAATGCGCTCTAACTTGCCGTAGCCGTCCTTCAAACGCCATCTTCCGGCGCCGACAGGCTTTTCGCCGTCATACACGACGATATGCTCCGACTCATTTTCAAGTTCGTCAATTTCTTCTTCAGCAGGCACGTTTTGTTCTTTGACAAAAACTTCTTCTCTTACATAAAAAGCATCTTTCATTTGTTCTTCATTTTTTGCGATCACTGCTTCCAAACATTATTCTCCTCTGCCTAACAAGAAGGTTTCGTAAACTGTCCACGATCCGTTTTCCAGCTGGTAAAGCAAGTGGAAACGGTCAACAATTTCTTCATGCGACACTTCCTGCATTTTTAATTGTCCCAGCACATCTGAATGCTCATCGTCGGAAAGATTTTGGCCGACCGTCACATGCGGAACGAAATTATATTCCTGTTCGCCGGCCAACACACCGGTGTAAAGCTTTTCATTGAGTGTTTTTAACTCTTCCGTCGGCTCTGCTTTAATATAAATGACATTATTGACAGGCGCAAATGAGCTGTATTTTGTCAATTTGAGAACGACTGGGTGGGACTCTTTTGCGATGTTTCTCAAATGCGATACGAGCTGATCCGCTTTCTCCTCCGCACATTCAAACGATGCTCTCAGCGTCAAATGTGGCGGGATCAGAGAGTAGCTTGGGTCATAGCGCTTTCTGTAAGAGTTTGCAAGGTCTTGGAGCTTTTTTGATGGAAATAAAACGATTCCGTATTTCATATTTTGTCCCTCCTGGAAATAAAGTATGATAGAGTGTTAAAGCATTTTTTTCAGCGCCGGGGTGATGAGTGGCTGCCAGTATGTCCATTTGTGGTCTCCGTCAAATGGCTCAAAATCATAATCGGAAAGCTTCTTCTCCAGCAGCTGTTTCAGCTCCTGATTCGGTTCTGTAAAGTCCAGAATGTTCCCGTCTGTCGTGTGGACGTCAGTTTCTTTTGTTCCGATTTGGTGATAAATAGAGAGGTGTTTGATATCGTCAGACTGTTTCACGGCTTCTAGTACGTGTTTGTCAACATAGGGAGACTGCATGATGATGTTGCCAAACATATTCGGATAATCAAGCGCTGTCATAAGTGACACGGTTGCTCCGAGCGAATCACCGATCAGCGTTCGGCCGTAACCGACCTGATAGGTTGGATACTCATCATCTGCAAAAGGAACGAGCTCATGGGCGATGAACCGTTTATACGCCGAAAATTTTGAACCCTCCGGATGGTAGGTGTTTCTGCGCTCTTTTACATCTTTATAAGGAACACCGATAATAATGCTCCGGTCTATTTCGTGTTTCGACAGCAATTCCTCGACCTGTCTGCCGATTCTCCCCAGCCTGAAATAATCGTGGCCGTCCTGCGCGATAATGACATGGTATTTATAAAGCGGGGAGTAGTTGGACGGCAAATAAACAAGTAAGGTCATTTCCTCGTTAAGCTCTTTTGAAAAGAATTTCTTTTCTTGCACTGTGCCGTTTTTCGGTGCCATAAAAACATTCCTCCAGGACATCACTATACTTTCTTGCATTTTCAATTATTGTACCATGAATTATTAGAAATTTCTCTCTTTAAACGGTTCGGCACACGAAGAAAAAAGTATTGAAATATACTGTGAATTGCGCTAATATAAAACAATCAGAAAATTGAAATCGATATTTCTTATCGTGAGAGGTGGAGGGACTGGCCCTTAGAAACCTCAGCAACCGGCTTGTTTTGCATGTGCAAAGCGCCAAGGTGCTAAATCCAGCAAGCGTTTTTTATGCTTGGAAGATAAGAAGAAGCGTTAAACCCCTTCTTCTTATGAAGAAGGGGTTTTTATTTTGAAAAGGGAAGGTGTCAGCTATATGTCACAGCACGTTGAAACGAAATTAGCCCAAATTGGGAACCGAAGCGACGAAGTCACGGGGACAGTGAGTGCTCCTATTTATTTATCAACAGCATACCGCCACAGAGGGATCGGAGAATCAACCGGATTTGATTATGTCCGCACAAAAAATCCGACACGCCAGCTTGTCGAGGACGCGATCGCCAGCTTAGAAAACGGAGCGAGAGGGCTTGCCTTCAGTTCAGGAATGGCTGCCATCCAAACGATTATGGCGCTGTTTAAAAGCGGAGATGAACTGATCGTTTCATCGGACTTATATGGCGGCACGTACCGTCTGTTTGAAAATGAATGGAAAAAATATGGATTGACCTTTCATTATGATGATTTTAGCGATGAGGACTGTTTACGCTCTAAGCTGACGCCGAATACAAAAGCGGTGTTTGTGGAAACGCCGACAAATCCGCTCATGCAGGAGGCGGACATTGAACGTATTGCCCGGATTACAAAGGAGCACGGTCTTCTGCTGATCGTAGATAATACATTTTATACACCGGTCTTGCAGCGTCCGCTTGAGCTGGGGGCAGACATTGTCATTCACAGCGCAACAAAGTATTTAGGCGGGCATAACGATCTGCTTGCGGGACTTGTCGTGGTAAAGGATGAGCAGCTCGGAGAGGAAATGTTTCAGCATCAAAATGCGATCGGCGCCGTTCTGCCGCCATTTGATTCGTGGCTTTTGATGAGAGGAATGAAGACGCTGAGCCTAAGAATGCGCCAGCATCAGGCAAACGCGCAGGAGCTTGCGGCGTTTTTGGAGGAGCAGGAAGAAATTTCAGATGTACTGTATCCCGGAAAAGGCGGCATGCTGTCCTTCCGTCTGCAAAAAGAAGAGTGGATCAACCCATTTTTAAAAGCGCTGAAGACCATTTGTTTTGCAGAAAGCCTCGGCGGGGTGGAAAGCTTCATTACATACCCTGCGACCCAGACGCACATGGATATTCCTGAAGAGATCCGTATCGCAAACGGGGTCTGCAATCGGTTGCTGCGCTTTTCTGTCGGAATTGAACATGCGGAAGATTTAAAAGAGGACCTAAAACAGGCATTATCTCAGGTCAAAGAGGGAGCTGTTTCATTTGAGTAATCACAATTGGACGCTGGAAACCCAGCTCGTGCACAATCCATTTAAAACAGACGGCGCAACCGGGGCGGTCAGTGTGCCGATTCAGCACGCCTCGACCTTTCATCAATCTTCATTTGAAGAATTCGGCGCATTTGATTACAGCCGCTCTGGCACGCCGACAAGAACAGCTCTTGAAGAAACAATTGCCGCACTGGAAGGCGGAACAAGGGGATTTGCTTTCAGTTCAGGCATGGCTGCCATCTCAACAGCGTTTTTACTGCTGTCACAGGGTGATCACGTTCTTGTGACAGAAGATGTATACGGCGGAACCTTCCGTATGGTGACAGAGGTGCTGACTCGGTTTGGCATTGAGCATACGTTTGTCGACATGACGGATCGTAATGAAGTGGCGCGGAATATCAAGCCGAACACAAAGGTCATTTATATGGAAACACCATCAAATCCGACACTTGGGATTACGGATATTAAAGCAGTTGTTCAGCTTGCAAAAGAAAACGGCTGCCTGACCTTTCTAGACAATACATTTATGACGCCGGCACTGCAGCGTCCGCTTGATCTCGGCGTGGATATTGTACTTCACAGCGCAACCAAGTTTTTAAGCGGACACAGCGATGTGCTCTCAGGTTTGGCTGCTGTCAAGGATGAAGAGCTTGGGAAGCAGCTATATAAGCTGCAAAACGCGTTCGGCGCCGTCCTTGGCGTTCAGGATTGCTGGCTTGTCCTGCGCGGATTAAAAACATTACAGGTTCGTTTAGAGAAAGCGAGCCAAACAGCCCAGCGGCTTGCGGAATTTTTCCAGAAGCATCCGGCGGTCAAGCGCGTGTATTATCCGGGGTTGTCTGATCATCCCGGCGCTGAAACCCATAAAAGCCAGTCGAAGGGAGCGGGCGCAGTGCTATCTTTTGAGCTTGAAAGCAAAGAGGCCGTTAAGAAATTAGTCGAGAATGTGTCACTTCCGGTCTTCGCTGTCAGCCTTGGCGCAGTGGAATCGATTTTGTCTTATCCGGCAACGATGTCTCACGCGGCAATGCCTAAGGAAGAGCGTGAAAAACGCGGCATTACTGATGGCCTGCTCCGTCTTAGTGTGGGAGTCGAACATGCAGACGATTTAGAGCACGATTTCGAACAAGCGCTGAAAGAAATTGCACCAGTGGCGGTTCGTTAAAAAGAAGCCGGTGGCTCGGCTTCTCAGATTGTAGACAAAGTCCTAAAACAGTTTCTGTTTTAGGATTTTGTCATCTTTTCAGCGTGATTGAAAACCTTTGAAGTCTAGGAAGGACGAGCATTGGAGCGGAGCGAATGATATAATTCGTGAGCACTAACGCGCAGGACTGACAACGAATGCGAGGGTTTGTCGACACGCTGAGAAGCCGGGGATGGCCCGGCTTCTTTTATTGTTCATCATCAGGAGTCAAAATCGCGAGGACTTGATGATCCTCCCAAACGCCATTAATTTTTGCGTTTTTTCGGGCGATGCCTTCTTTATGAAATCCCGCTTTTTCTAAAACACGCATGGACCCGAGATTACGGGGCATCACACCGGCTTCAATTCGATGAAGTCTCAATTCGCGGAACGCATAATCAACAACCAATCTGACTGCCTCTGTCATAATTCCCTTTCCATTATGGGCTTTGTCTAAAAAATACCCGATGAACGCAGTTTGCAGCGATCCGCGGAGGATCTGAAAGAGTGAAACCGTTCCGATTAATCTTTCGTTTGACATTGTAAATATGCCAAAATGATATTCTTCATCTTTCTCAAGTCTTTGCTGATACTCGGTTATTCGTTTTCTTTGCCCCTCAACCGTATAATAATCGTCTGCGCGTATCATAGAAAACTGTTCGAAGAAATCTCGATTTTCACTTTGCAGCCGCAGATTTTCTTCGGCATCCGTTACTTCTAAAGGTCTAACATAAATGGTTTTTCCTTTTAGCATACAGTGACCTCTCCGTTCTCATGTCAGATTCCTCTTACATTATTCTCAGGGAAATGCAAATATCCTTTTTATAAGGAAGAAAACCAATTTCCCATAAAAGTGCCAACATAGTTGCCGATTAAGTAGCCGAGCGTACCGACAAGCATGATCGGAGCGACAAGCTCCCGCCATCCCTTGGCAATTGCCATCGCAGCCGCAGTCGTCGGTCCCCCGACAGCAGCGTTGACGGCGAGCAGAATTTCTTCAAGCCGAACGCGGAACAATTTTCCGACAGCTAAGGAAACCGCTAAATTGCTGATCGCAATGATAAACACAAATAATAGAATAAGAGGCGCATTGGTAACGATTAAGCGCAGATCTGCAGGAATGCCAATCACCACAAAAAACAAATAAATCAAAAAGGTTCCAAGCTCTTGAGATCCATTGAGCCTTTCAAAAAAACGCGGGAAAAGAAAAATGATAAGAACAGTTAAAGACGTAAGCATTAGATACTGATCGCCAAGCGTTCCGGTCAAAAGAGGATGAGAAAAAACGCTTTTACAATAGCCGGAAACCTTCACACTAACCGCAACAAGCGCAAAAGCAGCGCCGGCATTATAAGCAATATCCTTTAAGGAGATACCCTTCCGTTTCCAATAGCTTTCAGCACTGTTTTTGCTGCTTCCATCGGCTTTCACTTTATCCTCAAACGGCATGGCATAATGCCGCTGAAACCATTTGAGTGCAGGAATGCTGATTAAAATAAAAAACAAAAGCGCCATCATAAAATTATCAGCCACAACGGTAGCTGACACATATTCACCAGGCGTCTCAAATTTTGCCGCCATCGCCGCAAAGTTGACCCCGCCGCCAATATAAGAGGCGCTGATCATACCGCTGATTTTATCGAGATAAGGAATATGCTGTTTGAGAAGAAAAAAAGCTAGAATGCTCCCAAGCACAGTGCCGACAGAGCTAATCAGAAAAATAAACAGCAAACGCCTGCTTTCCTTGAAAATCTGCCGCACATTGATCTGAAACAGCAAAAGAGGGATCGCCAACGGCACTACATAAGACCATACGGTATCATATACAGGTGACTCAACAGGAAGCAGTCCTACATTTGTAAACACCATAGCACCTGCAAGCGCGATAATAGCGCCCGACACAGCGGACGCCCACTTAAAGCGCTGCTCCAGCCCGATGCTCACTGCCGCCCACACCGCAATAAACCCCCACAATACCCAAACATCATCGGAAGAAATCAAAGAATGCAAAACCCCATCACCCCTGTTATTAGAAAATTTAGACATATTATAATAGCCGGGGAACAGAACAGCAAGTCCGAAAAAAAGTTTTTCTAAAAAAGCAGTTGACGAATAAAAGGGAAGGTTATATAATAGAACTTGTCAGAAAGACAACAACATACCCAGCAACACATACATATCATGATTCCGTAGCTCAGCTGGGAGAGCGCTACCTTGACAGGGTAGAGGTCGCTGGTTCGAGCCCAGTCGGAATCATAGCTTAAACCCTTGCATAGCAAGGGTTTTTTACTTTACTTTAATAAAGCCGGTTTATCAAATTCGCGAGCTGTTGGCAAACTGTTGGCGAACTTGATTTTTTGGCTTCGAAATTCATTGACCGTATCTCTTTTTAGGGTCAAAATTGTTGAATAGTTCAGCTGTCTCATCAGCTAATTTTTTTGTTACATGGCCATATCTATCGAATGTAGTTCGATAGCTGGCGTGTCCAACTCGTTCTTGAATCGCTCTATAATTTGCACCAGCTTCGATTAATAAAGTAACCATTGTATGACGCAACTCATGAAGTCGTATTTTTTTCAGTCCATACTTTTTAGTGAACTTGGACCATTTTGCAGTGGGGGTTGTGTAATAATAGGGCTTACCTTTCCCACTATGGAAAATGTATTGATGTTCTCCACCTTCCCAAGCATCACCTAATCTTAGTTTCTCTTTTTTCCACATTCTATAGTATTTCTCAAGCTCATCCATGTACCAATCAGGCATCTTTACAAAGCGCTTGGACTTTTTTGATTTAGGATCTTTGATAAGTGGTTTTCCATCAATTGTTTTTGGAATTGAACGATTTACATAAAAACCTCCTGCATCCCAATCAACATCTAAATGCCATTCAAAGGCTAATCCTTCTGCTCTTCTTAGACCGCCAATCATTGCACCCAAAAAGTACAATCTCCACATTATATCAATCTGATAAAGAGCTTCAATGCATTCTTTAGCTGCTTCTGAATCATAAAATTGCATTTCTTTGGTTTCAACAGAAGGGGGATCTAAATCTTCGGTTGGATCTACTTTGATTAGTTTCCATTGCTTAACAGCAACTTTGAACATTGCCTTTAGAACTTTGAATATGTCGTATCTGGTTGAACTTGATAAACCTCCTGGTTTTCCGTCTTTTCGAATTCCGTCTTTTTCAAGTGAATCCATAAAGTCAACAATATGCATTGTTTTGATCTGATCTAATCTCCTGTGACCGATCGCTGGAAGAATATAGTTTTTAATATGACTCTCATGCATTTCAGATGTTCTGTGGGCAAATTTCTTATATAAAATTCGTTCTTTATATTCGTTTGCAAAAGACTCGAAGGTTGTTTTTTCGGGCGATATATATTCACCAGACGTCACTTCCATTTCGAACATTAGGAGTTGCTGTGATAAATATTTTTCTCGCTTTCTAACGCTGTTTAGAATTTTTGGATCTTCAATTTTGATTGTTTTAGTCTTCCTATTGCGTTTGCCTTTTGAATCATAACCGTTCTCAACAACTAATAAAAATGATTTTTGACCTCTAGCCATCCAATGACCCATGATTAACACCTCACTAAATAAAGTTTCTCTGAAAACAGTTTTCTTTTGTACATTTCAAGCCGTTTAGCTGCAAAAGGGTATGTGACGTTAAAGGTATCCCCAATTAACTTTATAGCCTCCGATTGCATGCGCGGCAACGAAATCTTTTCGAGCATAAATGTCGGTACACAAAAGTGATACATGAAACTATTGGCTTGATATTCTTGAAGCTCTCTAAACATTCTGTTCATATTAAATTGATTTCCGGCATGTTTCAGCACGTGGGCGAGTTCGTGAACGAAGTCTTGCCATTGCTCTTGTGGGGAAGCTCGAATATCCAAAACCATGCTATAAAGCCCATTGATACAAAACATGCTGCTATTAGCTTTCTCATAATGAATCCATATCTTAAAAGCAGCGGCAATGCGTTCAAGATCTATATTTTCAGGCGTAAGCATATTTAATTTTGTATAAATCTTTTTTACTTCTTCTTCAAGATGCGATAACTGGATTGTCATAATAAACACCGACGTATGGGAATGTATGTTCTGTTTTTAGTGTGAAAGAAAAGCCCTTTGAAGGGCTCTTCGTTACGCTGCTGTTGTCTGAGATTTGTCTTTTCTAACGAGTCCCATGATACCAGGGATAATAAGAAGTACAGCAGGCAGTAAGTAGAACAAGAATATGCAGATTAATCCGCCAACACCAGAAATAATAAGTAAAACTCCACCTAGTTTAGGTTTGCTTTTGACAAGGATAGAGGCAACAATACCAAGAATTGATAGGAACACGGCGCCCCAACCTAATCCAATAATTTCACTTGTTCCAGTCGAATTAATAGAGGCATCAATTCCACCTACAAATAAAGCGATTATTGCTCCGAAAAAACCAAAAATACTCCCGATTAGACCTAAAACAAATTCAGTTGTTCTTTTCATTTCAAAATCTCCTTACTTAACTGGTACTGTGATTGATACTGCTTTGTTATGCATAAAGTCTTCAGTTATAACTTCACCAAAGTTCAATTTGATTTCTTTAACGCTATCAACGTCAATCTCTTTTCCTTCAGGAGCTGTGAATTCAAGAACTCCTTCTTGTTTAACGCCACCTTGAACTTCTCCGCCAACTTCTCCATCTGTTAAGAACATGTTTGCAGATAACTGCATGCTGCCAATAACTGCATTTCCTTGGTCAGGATAGAAAGTTAGGACCTTGTCGGTAGTATTTTCAATGTTTAGTCCAACGTTTATTTTGTCTTTCATGATCTTTACGTCGCCTAGGTTAACTTTCATTCCGAGAACTTCAGCAGATTGCTTACTCGCATCGACTTTTTTAGAACCGTCATCTTTAGTCTCTTCAGTTTTTTTGTCTTTTGAATCACTGCTACCAGTAGAGACATCATCCGTAGAGCTACATGCTGCTAGCGCAAGTGCCAGTCCGAAAGACATGAATAAAACGAACCACTTTTTCAACCTAATTCCCCCAGTTCATAAATTAGAATACCTATTAATAATCGGCTAAAACTGTCAAAAATTCAAGAGGATTTTGCCAAAAATGTTAATGGATTCATAAAATTAACGGGGGTAAGATGGTGAATTCACTTAGCGGATCACCTCAAAATTTGCGGTTGAAAGAGAATATAACCTCAAAGATCACCTCAAATTTTGAGGTTGAAATGGTTTCAACTGAATAGTTTACCTCAAATTTTGAGGTGAAGTGTTCAGCATTAATTAAACTAAACAAAACAATAATAATAAATAAAGAATAATGAACCCGTTATATCATTATTTGTATCATTTAGGTTAATCTTCATCTTTTGCACTTTTACGTCCTTTTGCTTTTTCCTTCTCTTTCAGGTACTCGATAAAATCAATAGCTTGCCTACGTGCTTCCTCTGAAAAGTCAGATGCATCTTTAAAAGCTATTTGCAAGTCTGGATCGCTGATGTTGTAAGAGGCCCCTGTTTCTTTGACGCTTGAACCACCTCTTGGATTGCCTAAAAGGAAGTCCAAAGTAACCTCAAAAAAATCAGCAATTTTTAGAAGCGTTTCGTAATCAGGTTGTCTTTTGCCTTGTTCATACATCCCAATCGTACTCTCGGCTAAACCCAATTTATTTCCTAATTCCTTTTGGGAGAGGTTTTTTTCTCGCCTCAATTTTTTTAGAGTCTCATTAAATCTCACAGTCATCACCTGTATTGATAATACCACACGAAACGTGTTTTTTATAAAAACACCACGAAAAGTGTTGACACCACAAATCGCGTGGTTTAATATAATAATCAAGAACACCACAAATCGTGTAGGAGGTGAATTGATTGGACAAAAAGCTTATTGGTCAAAGGCTTCTTAGTTTAAGAGCCGAAAAGTCCCGTAGCGAGGTAGCTGAAGCAGTTAAAATAAGCGTAAGTGCTTTGCAAATGTATGAAACTGGGCAGCGTATTCCACGGGATGAAATAAAAATTAAATTGGCTGATTATTATCAAAAAACTGTTCAACAAATTTTTTTTGATAATCAACACCACGAAATGCAGGGTAAGAAGATCACAGCATAGGAGGCATAGAAAATGACTCGCAACACAATGACCGTGCAGGAAGCTGCTGAATACCTCGGTGTTCATCATGACACGATTTACACAATGGTTCGTGAAAAAGAAATTCCTCACTTCCGAGTGCGCACACGTATTTTCTTCACTAAGCACAACATAGATGCGTGGATTGAAGCACAGGAACAAGCAAATATGAAACAAGCGCAATAGCAAAGGACCTACTGAACGAAAATTTCCGTTTAGTGAATGACAACTCTATTAAGGAGGTTCATGAATGAATCAATTACAAACGTTCAAGAATGATTTATTCGAAGTTGCTGCCAAGATTGAAAATGACCAAATCCTTTTTGATGCTGAAAGAGTTGCAAGATCATTAGGGATCGTACAAGAAAAGAACAACAAACAATATATCCGTTGGGAACGTGTGAATGAGTATTTACCACAGTCTTCCCCAGAAGTGGGGAAAGGTGATTTCATCCCTGAACCACTGGTGTACAAGCTAGCTTTTAAAGCATCTAATCAAGTTGCTGAGCAATTCCAAGACTGGTTAGCAATTGATGTTATCCCGACTATCAGAAAAACGGGCGGTTACGTAGCAAATGACGATTTATTCATCCAAACATATTTGCCGCAAGCTGATGAAAATACAAAGCTGCTTTTCAAAACTACTCTTCACACTATGAAAGAGCAAAGCAAGCAAATTGAAACCATGAAACCGAAAGTGATTTTCGCTGAGGCGGTTGAATCGTCCGAGTCCTCTGTGCTTGTTGGTGAATTAGCGAAAATCATCCAGCAAAACGGTGTAGATATCGGGCCAAACAAATTATTTCAATGGTTGCGTGACAATGGGTATCTGATTCGCAAAAAAGGTGAGTCATTTAATCTTCCAACTCAACGCAGTATGGATATGGGCCTGTTTGAAATCAAGAAAAGAACTGTAAGCAATCTTGACGGTTCTATTAGGACCACACGCACACCAAAGGTAACCGGTAAAGGTCAGATTTATTTTGTAAATAAATTCATGTCGTCTCAATCGGCTTAATCGCGCTTCACTCCACAACTTTGAGGAGTGAGGTACTAATCTCCACAATTTTGGGGAGATTGAAATAGTCATTTATGGCAAAGGGACAACCACCATCCCTTCATTAATTAAATTTTACCAGTAAATAACTTATATATCAGGAGGCAAACATATGGAGAACAACCCATACAATTTGCGGAATTTACCGCAGATTATGCGCAGAGCCCGAAAGGCGGCAGGTCTAGCACAATATCAAATCGGAATTTTAATCGGAGGAAAAGATCAGCGTTATGTCTCAGATGTTGAAAACGGTTTTAGCAGACTAACACCTGAGTTGTGCATTAAGTGGTTTGAAGCCTGCGAAGCCTATGAACACATTGATCTCGTACATTACCTGTTTAAGTTGCATCCGACAGCGGTTGCACCGATTGATCCTGCATTAAATGAAAGCGCAAGTGCTGCGGTAATAAATATGATTCATCAGCTTGAAGAAGCATTGCAGGCTACTAAGCAGTTGGCACGATGGTTGGCAAGTGATCGACCGGGCCGTTCAAATGATTTACCGATGGGAGATATCAAGCAGATCTTTGATCTGATACCAGCAAATAAAACACTGATCTACTCATTAGTTCGGAATCACGGACTGAATATGCAAGAGCTGGCTGACAGGTGGACACGTAAAGCATTAATGGATCAGGTTGCTATGTCAAAACAAGAGGAAAGGAAGGCGGTATTAGTATGAAAACCAATCAATTTTTAAAGACAGATGTAGATTCAGCTAAAAGAAAAATCGAATCAGCGGAAGAGCTCTCTATCATGCTTTCAGAAGCATTACGTGATGGTGATTATGAAGAGGCAATTAGTCTCGCGGGAAGCATCAAAGTTCTTACAGAGGATATCAGCCGACTGGCGAATAAAGGGCGGTTGTATGAAACAGCTATGAAAATGCAACAGCGCGGCATCAACTTGGCAGTGATAAGTAGGTGTTTGGGATGATGGTTCACTTTGTCCACAAACCTGCAACAGCGTTGGAGGTCAGAGCATGGTGTGAAAGAATCCGAAATCATAGCGAACTGCACTTGATTTGGGATGAACGCACAGCGAATTACAGAAAGGAGAATATGAATGATCGAAAATCCAATGATTCTAAACAACTGGCACGATAAGCTGACTGAGCCAGAAACACCAAAGGATTTTTTCGGGGATGAAGTTACCCCAGTCGATGATTATGTAATTGATTGCGGTGCGGTGATCTTGAGAGAGAACCTTGATCGTTATCTCAGGGAGCAGCTTGGCTTCAAATTTAAAAATGAGCAATAAAAAAGCCCACTCGGCAAAGTGGACTCGGTAAGGCGTTTAGACTGAAATATTTACTTAATTATACCAAAACGCCTCATAAAAATCAATGGAGGTTTTATACATGGCTAAATCAATAAAAGTGGCATTCAGCGAGCGTGCGGAGGATCAGCAACGTTTAAGACAGGTCGGCGGTTCAATTGTATTCGCCAAAAACGGTAAAGCTCAGTTTAGTTTCCCTTCAATGGATCACTATCGGGAATGGCAGCGGCTTGGAACAGAAGCGTACAAAAGAAAGGTGGCAGAAGCACAATGAATGGATTATCACAGGTAGATTACTCAGATTACATGCCGGCCTCTCAGCAGGCATCCAGCGTGACTACAGAAGCAATGGTAAGCCGGCAGGCGCAAGAAGTACAGGCGGCTATGGTTATTGCAAAGAAATTCCCGCGTGACGTTTATGCGGCGTTCGAACGCATCAGAAAAGCTTGTGAAAGACGATTGTTAGCTGAAAATGCTGTCTATGAATACCCACGCGGCGGAAGTAAAGTGTCAGGACCTTCAATTAGGTTGGCTGAAGCACTGGCACAGAATTGGGGCAACATTGATTACGGAATCATGGAGCTTGAGCAGAAAGCCGGAGAATCCTCTGTCATGGCCTACGCTTGGGACCTTGAAACAAACACAAGACAAACCAAAATTTTCACTGTGAAACATGAAAGAAAGGCAAAGGGGAAAATCACAAAACTAGATGATCCACGTGATATTTACGAAATGGTTGCCAATCAAGGAGCTCGACGTGTCCGGGCTTGTATTCTCGGTGTCATACCTGGTGACATTGTTGATGCTGCGGTTGATATGTGTCAAAAAACTTTGATTAGTGGATATAAAGAGCCTTTGGAAGATCGTCTCAGAAGCGCGCTGTCTCTCTTTAAAAAAGAGTTTGGTGTTACTAAGGAAATGATTCAGGAGTACATTGGTAGCAATTTAGATGCATTCACAGAGCAAGACTTTCTCAAAATAGGCCGCATTTATACAGCGCTTCGTGACGGTATGGCAAAGAAGGAAGATTACTTCAATGCCAAGGCTACAGGTGCAACAAAATCAAAGGCTGAGGAAGAGTTCAAAAAGCAAAAAGAGCAAGCCGACAAGCCTGCTGATAGCAAAGAAAAGGCGGGTGATCCTGCTAATGCGGATACCGGCGCTAAACAAGGAGAACTATTATTCTAACGAGATTGATAGATACTACATGTCGAACTCTCAATATAAAAGCTTTCTTCAATGTGAGGCAGCAACGATGGCAAAGATTAACGGAGAATGGACGCCCCCAACATCGGAGGCCCTTCTCTTCGGTCAATACGTTCATGCCTGGCTTGAAGGTGAACAGGCTTTTGATGAATTTAAGAAGAACACACCTTCACTATTTACTCAGAAAGGCCAACTGTACAAGCAGTATCAGTTAGCTGATTTGATGATTGAGGCAATTCAACATGATGATCTCTGTATGTTTGTTCTTCAAGGAGAAAAGGAAGTCATCGTAACTGCTGAATTGTTCGGTGTTCCGTGGAAAGGAAAGCTGGACGTATACAACCCAGCTGGCGGCCGTTTCTCCGATCTAAAAACAGCAAGGTCATTACGTGAAAAGGTTTGGGACCCGGAAATAGGATATTGCTCTTTTGTTGAGGCATACGGATACATCGCTCAGATGGCGCTTTACGCAGAAATTGAAAAACGGATGACTGGGCGTAACGAATGGCTTGAACCTCTGATCGTTGGAGTGTCTAAAGAAGACCCACCGGACAAAGCGGTTATCAATATAGACGAGGGCCGAATGGAAGTGGAGCTCGAAGAAATTGAAAAGAGAATGGAGCGCATTATTCAGGTTAAATACGGCGGGGAGAAGCCCTTACGGTGTGAAAAATGCAAGTATTGCCGTGCCACTAATCAACTCAACAGCATCATACATTTTTCGGAGCTGGTTAGTTAATGGAAAGGGCAGTGATCAAAGTCCCTATCCCTCATTGTTATGTCTGGCTTGTGAAGACGGTCCGACGAGATATGCGAAAAGACTTGTACGCCCGATATGTTACTGACTATCTCAAGAGAAATGAGCCTACTTTGAGATTAGTTGAAATAGACTTCAAAGCTTTGACAGCACTGTGTGAAAGGAAGTAGGTGAGCCATGAACTACCTGAAAGAAATGAACGGCTTCATGAATTGGTTGGAAACGAATCCGTTGTCTGCTACAACTCAAGCATTATGGTTTCATCTTTTGCACATCAACAACAAGGCAGGGTGGCGGGAGTGGTTCACCACTTCAAATACCACTTTGCAAGCAAAGATTGAGATTTCCGAAAATACGTTGATCAAACACCGAAAGATGCTGATTGATCTTAAAAGAATTGAATATAAGCCGCAGGGGAGGAAGGCAGGGCAATACAGGCTGATCTCTTTTGAAACGCCTGTATCGGAGCAGGAACCATCAGAAAAGCCTGTTCCTGAACTTGCACCAGCACCACAGGAAACGCAGGAGGTTGATCACAAAATGAAAAATGCTTTTGAGCTATTTGAAAATAAGGTCGCTCGTTCTATTGGTACCATTGAGGCGCAAAGAATCGGCTACATGGTGGATGATTACGGCGAAGAGAAGGTCATGGAAGCAATGAAATTGGCTTTCAGAAATAAAGGCAGCAATGTTGGCCTGAACTACATTGAGGCGATCCTGTCAAACCCGTTCAGCCAAAAGAGAAAGGAGAAACAACAATATGGCAATAAACAAAGCAGTCAGCATAGACACAGCGTTCCAAGCAATGATGAAGGGTCTTCAAGCAAGATCGCGTTCCTGGGAAACAGAACAGGCCGCATCAGAAGAAAAGGTTGAGTATGAGTGTTCCGAGTGCAAGGATCGCGGCGTTGTGATCTACCGCATCCACAAAGACACTGAGCTGCGGTTGAGAAAAGAACACAAGCCATTGGACAGCCTATCACTTGATGAAATGGTTCTTGAAGATGATTACCTTGCAGGAAAGGTTTGCACGCCGGATAAGGCTCGGGAATGGAAAACGACGTATTCCAAACAATGTGAGTGTGTGAAACAAAAGAAAATAGCGAAGCTCATGGCAGCCAGCGGCATTACAGAAAAGTTCGAAAAGCTGTTGTTTGGCAACTTCAAATTAGATGGCAAACCCCAAATGATTAAAGATGCCTATGAATGTGCGGTCGAATACTTCAAAGACTTTGAAAAGATCAAGGGAGAGCGTGCCAATAGCATTGCTCTGCTGGGACAGCCGGGCAGCGGCAAAACGCATCTGTTAACGGCCATCATGAACAATCTCATTAATAAGAAATCAACTCACTGCCTGTACTTCCCTTACGTTGAGGGCATGAGTGATCTGAAAAATGACTTTGACCAGCTGGAAACAAAGCTGAACGCCATGAGAAAAGCAGATGTGCTGTTCATTGATGACTTATTCAAGCCAGTTGACGGGAAGCCAAGGGCAACTGAATGGCAAGTCGAACAGATCCAGTCAGTTGTGAATTATCGCTACCTGAACCATAAACCTCTGCTGATCTCTTCTGAGCTCACAACGGACGATCTGCTGGACGTTGACGAGGCGCTGGGGTCACGGATTTATCAGATGTGCAAGTATTACACAGTGATCATTCAGGGCAACCGGATGGAATTAAACCATAGATTGGGTGATTGGGATTGAAGGAGAAAACGAACGTTATAGGATCCAAAGGAATGTATTTGTTCGGGCCTGCTGAACAAAAGGGCGGCAAGGACCTCACACCGGCTATCCGGGTGCTTGAGGAAAAGATCAGACAAATGGAGCTGATGCGAAGTGCTTAAAGCGGTGATCCTGTTGCCAGCAATCATACTCACGGCGCCAGCAAAAGAAAAGCAGATTCAGCAATGGGAAGAGAATGACGGGAGGTAAGGGAAATGAGGGAAATCAAGTTTCAGGCGTTCGTAATTAAACATAAATTAAGCAACTTGGGCCCTAATATGCATTGGGCAGGTATAGACAGTTACGAAGAAATTGTTGATGTTCATGACATTTCTTTTGATAACGGAAAAATAGATTACGTTACAGATAAAGATGGTGATGAGTATTCGTTTGCTGATAAAAGTTTGAAAGCAGTTCGGCGATACACCGGATTTAAGGACAAGAACGATCGAGAAATTTATGAGGGAGATATTGTGAAAGTCACTAACGGCGCGGAAGAGTTAGGCGGAGTTGATACCGGTATAGGAAAAGTTGAATGGTTAACTAAATGGGGATTTTGGAACGTTTCAAAAATAGAAAATGGCCTGGGCGATTTGCTTTTTAACGGTTATGTGGAAGTCATCGGCAACATTTATGAAGATCCTGAGCTTTTGGAGGCATCACATGCCAGCAAATAAGTACGGCGCAAGAAAAACACAGGTAGACGGCATCATGTTCCACAGCATCGCCGAAGCCAAATACTATGAACAGCTGAAATGGCTCAAGATGAGCAAGCAGATCAAAGATTTTAAGCTGCAGCCACGGTTCCTGCTGCAAGAAGCATTCAAAAAGAACGGCAAAACTTTTCGGAAGATTGAATATATTGCAGACTTCGAGGTTCATAATTTGGACGGCAGCATCGAGATCATTGACATCAAGGGCGTGGAAACAAAGGAATTTGCCATCAAACGCAAGCTGTATGAGCGGCTTTATGATACGCCACTCAAGGTGCTGGCTCTGGATAAGTCACTCGGCTTCATCGAGCTGGACGAGCTTAAAAAGCTGAAAAAACTCAAAAGAAAGGCGGGAAAGTCCACTGCTAAACGTGGTAATCGCAGACGATCGGCCGTTGTGGGTGCAGGAAGAAGATAAGCTCATGGCCTGTATGACACGTTGCTCTCAGTTTAAGGCATGCGCCAGCCGAATGGGTTCTGATTGCAAGAAGCTCGGCGGCACGGAAATTCCCAAAATCAATTCAGGAGGTAGATACTATGGAACAGCAAAGCACCAATCCTTACCTGCCAGGACCGGTTGAAGAATGGAAGATGACGCCGGAACAGCTGGCTGAATACTTGAAAAAACATCCGATCGTTTACCGGGAGGAATTGAAACCATCTCCAACATTCACAATGGCCCGATGGAAACCGGATCACTATTAAACACAAAAAAGCACCGAAGCGCGGGGCTCCGATGCTCTGATATGAACTGGTACTTCTATCATAGCACAGGGGGCGCTAAGAATGTACAACCCAAGAGAAATTAATTTAAACAAAGATACAACAATCGAACAGGCAATTGAGCCGGGCAAAATACAGATCATCGTTTTAGACGGGAGCCAGGGCACCGCACATGTCTTGGAAGCCCCGGAACATGGCAAAACAATCATTCAAACGGCAAAGGGCAGCTTTGCTCGAGTCGATCACGAAATAGGTTTCAAAATCAAATAGCAGGGGCTTTCCCCTGCGGGGGAGGAACGGCATGGATAAGTTACAGGAAGTTAAAAAATTTGATATTACCATCTTCACGAGTTGGTTAAAGAAATACGCCGAATGCGGGGAAGGTTTAGAAAAAGCTTGGCACTTTCTGATTGAACAAGCTGAACTGGCTGAAAAGCGTCAGGAAATCATTGAGGAAAACAAGCGTCAACAGGATGTAACAGTTCATCAATTCCGGCAGGCTCAGGAAGAGCTTCAGCGGCTTAATAAAGAGAACGACAGGTTTAGAAAAGCCTTGCATCAATTCACGAATATGAAAACAGTTAGAACTGCGCCTGAGTTAGTAATTCAAAGGTATTCCCGATATGCGCAAGAGCTTCTTGAAGGCAGAGGAATGGAGGGTGATGCAGAATGAAAATTACAGTAGACAAAAAAGTGAAGAAGTTCTATCTAGCCCTTAGTAATACACGTAAGCCAGAGGCTGGCAAATGGAAGCCGGCGGTTGGTCATGAAATTCAAGTTGGAAAATATCGTTTCTGTGCTATTCCATCGTTTGATCATATTAACGTATCAGAGGTAACAACCGGACTACAAGTTCTTAAAATTCCGATGACCTCTAAAATCTATCAGATGACACTCAACAAAGAAGACACGTTGAAATTTTTCGAGAGCGTTGGTAAGGATTTAATCAAAATCATCAATAAGCACAGTACGGCTGTTTTTGATAAATGTCTCATGGAGCAAAGAAAGCACACGTTCAGCAGGCTTGGCGAAATGCCACCGGTTGAGGTTTATGACATGGGGGAGGATGCATAATGATTCCTTTACAAGTTGAACTTCAGCGGGCAGTCAAAGCCACGAAAGACGAAGCGATGACCATTTACGAGGCGGCCGAACACTTAGAGGTTAATGTCGAGGAAGTGCCTATGATCGTTGCTCAGGCTGATGATCTGAAAATGATAGGCAATGAAGCAATTATTGCAAAAAGAGACAAGACAAATGGTTGGCTTCTCGGTGGGATTGCGGTGGTTTTATTCTTTGGAATTGCAATTTTTCCGGGGATAGGGGGATGACAGCATGATCGAATACAGCTGCCCTGAATGTGGTCACAACGAATTAGATATAAAAATCCGCCCAGATGCACGCTGCCCGAAATGCGGCTGCAGCATGGGCGTTGAGGAGGAAATAGCGTGAAACAGCGGCAATCTGCTGATGTGTCATGCTCGTGAATTTCTAAAAAAACCGTCAGTGGACGGAAAAGGGAGAGATATAAATGGGATTAGATATTACTGCGTATAAAAATTTGAAGGTTGTTGAAAATCCTCAATTGGATGAATACGGCGACATTAAAAATTGGAAAACGGAATGGACACCGGGTGAGAGTATGAAATGGTCGGAAGAGCACTTTCCCGGACGTGGCGAAGGTGTTGATCCTGACAAATTTTATACATGGGAAGAGAGTTTCAGCTTCCGCGCAGGGAGTTACAGCGGGTATGGCTGGTGGCGTCGCAAATTAGAAGAATTCAAGGGAAACACCGCATTTCAGGAGCTGATCAATTTCGCAGATAACGAGGGTACGATAGGCCCGGTTGTCTCTAAAAAGTTGGCAAAAGACTTCAACGAACACGCCGATGCGGCTCGCGAATACGCCAGAACATTAGGCGATGCAGGGGAAGTGTGGCTCTACTTGTATGGTGATTGGAAAAAAGCTTTCGAAATGGCATCAGAAAACGGAGCAGTTAATTTTCATTAAAAAATGCCGCAATCATCAGCGGCAGCAGGAGGGGTATTGATGAACCACGCTGACAACCCGATCATTTCAGCAGTTACAAGCAAACTAAACGCACAACAGGAAAAGGGGCTTGCCAAGTACGGCCAGCCCGTCCAAGTTAGTGCCTATGACCTGCGCGGCTGGTTGCAGCATGCACTTGAAGAAACTCTTGATCATGCAGTCTATCTGGAAGCGGCTATCCAAACAATTGAAGGGGGAAGAACAATGAAATTCTATGAAATCAATGAACCATATTACGCGCTACTCAAAGCGAAAGACGAGGCGGATGCTGAAAGGATTTACAACGAGCAAATTGCTGACACGGACGATTACGAAAATTTTCAAGACGATGAAATCCGAGAAGTAGAACGCGACTATGCACTCATTATGTTTTCGCAAACAAAGGATGAAGATGGGAAGCTTGTTTCTTACACTCGTATTTCAGAGGATTTCAACAACCCTGAAATTGAAGTCCTTATCATGGACGGTTCGCTTCTATGAACACAGCATACAGAGTTTGGGACGGCGAGCAGATGCATTATTGGGATGACGTAAATCTGAACCTGTTCATAAAAGGCAAGGAATGGACGCTGTATAAAGATTCCGCAGGTTTATGTCCTGATATAGTCACATCCAGTCAGGATGAAAAATCCGTTCTCATGTGGGGAACAGGGTTGAAGGATAAAAGTCTTTATGACGGAGATATAGTCAAATATGGGACTTTTAATTATCAAAATGGGGTCATCTGTTACGACACGCATCAAGCTACGTTTAAAATCGTTCCGGTTCTGTTCTACCTTGAAAATGCAGGTAATGGAGGATGGACGGGACACTCAATAAGAAAAACTGTTCCATTAAAAATAATCGGTGACATTTATCAAAATCCTGAGTTATTGGAGGGCGCGGAGTGATGAAAATAGAGCACAAAGGCAATTCCTTAATGTTCAAACCTTTGCCGAAAGAATCATTGTACAACTTTGATGAAATGAAAAAAGAAGCCGAGCAGATACTTCTTGATCACCTGAACGGCACAGATAAAGAGTTTAAAATCTGGTTAAGGGATAGCGTCGTATTTGCTTTTGATAAAGTCGACATAGAATCTATCGAGGAACAGCCTTCTGGGGTGGTGCGGCTAACTTTGAAAAATGGCGATTGGTTTGAAGGCGAGTCGTCAGTGGACGAGTTGAAAGAATTATTTAAGTGGAAGGGCGCGGAGTAATGGAGAGTAACCTATGATTCTCAGGATACTGTTTCTGCTGATGGGATGCGGATTCTGGATATATTTCCAACACGATTATAGGCCGGACATGAAAGCGAACCTTGCTTTGATAGGAGCAATCATTTCATTCACGGCTGCGGCTTACTTTAAAGATATTGATAAGTATATAGAGAAGAGGGAAGACAAATGAACGGATTTTCTGAGATTGAACTGCAAATGATTGTTGATGAATTAAAAAAGGGTATGCCTCTGCAATTGCAGCTTGTTAGCCATACGTCAAAGCTGATTGTGGCTTACTATAAGGAATACAAGAAGAATCCATATGTGGAGCCGGCGGACGTGGTGTCTCTAGCTGTTAAATCCGGAATGAACCAAATGGGTCTTAATTAGGAGGAGAATGATGTTAATAGCCTTTAAAATTGCTCTCTTGCTGGTTCTGATAATCTCTCTTATGGGTGTTGTAGGAGAGGAAAAAGATTTACAGCTGAGAAGCCACTTAACTGCAATATGTATCGCAGCAATCATCGGCAATATCGTTACATACGTGCTGCTTTAACTGAATAAGTCCAAGACGGAAAGCCTGCGGACACTGAACTTACAGCATAAGCGCTGTTTGTTTGGTGTCCGTTTTTTATTTCGCAACTATCTGGATGTCTATCGCGATTACTAACGGTGAAAGGAGTGATGATACATGAAACAGTCCAAAAAGAAACCATCACAGAAACAACAGGAGCGCTCAGATCGTTTCTGGCAATCAATGATGAACACACACATGCAAACACTCAGACGCGGCAAAGGCGGCGCTTATAAACGCAGAAAGTAAAAGGGGAGTTTCAGGATGAAATACGGATTCGCTTATAAAAACGGAAAGCTTGTAAATATCTTTTGCGGCAAAGAAGAGCTCTATAACGAGCTGAAAGCCTTCATGGTCAAAACCTTCAGTATCAGCGTGAAAGAGGTATCGAGGCCTCAATATATCGCAGAACAAAAAGCAAACAACTGGAATGACACTTACTCTATTTAACTATCAGGAGGGAAAGCGCAATGACAGATCAAATGATTGCATGGGAGATTGAGGAATGGATTCGTGATTATAAATTCATGCTGCGGGAGATCAAAAGGCTCAACCGTGTTTTAAACAAAGTAGATTTTATTGGCGGAAAGCTCACTGCAACATACGGGGATGAAGCGGGCATGCCAAGGGGATCAGCAGGCGTCAGTCAGGCAGAATTGCGACAGATGGACCGAAGGGAGAGACGGCTCCACAAATATGAATCTATTGTGCATTACCTGGACAACGCTATGGAACACATCGAAGAAGAAAAGCACCGTATCGTTTATGATTGCATGATGGAAGGCATGAGCTACACTGCTATTGCAAACCACCTTGATTGCTCCCGGGATACCATCAGAAAGATCAAAACAGCCATAATCGGCAACATCGTCAATAAAGTCAAAGAAGCCAACTTTCTGCAATATTTGAACTCGTTTAAATCGGCGGTGTAAAATGGGAGGCAGGATCGGCGCGGCGGATTATTCCTGCGTCACCACCAATTTCATACAATGAGTAAAACCTCCCAGCGGTAAGCGAGGATCAACTCAACTGGGAGGTCTTACATAGTGAATCGGTGATAAAACAGCAGCAGTATTGCGTACATGTTAATATCCCCGACAAATTATGGTTTTATTCAACAGTTTCGTTCGACAAATTTTGCAAAATATTTCTTTGTCACACTCCTTATCCGATAATAGAATGGGGAGGTGAAAAGATGAGTGATAAGTTAACTGATTTTTTAGCAGATAAAAAAAGAGAAAAAGAAAATGCGCAAAATATTACCCAGCTGGCATGGGATAACAACATAGAAAAATTTCGAAGTGTTATAAATTCCATGAAACTCTGGCTTGAAGAGTCAAAAAATAATGGTTTTGTCACATTCGATGAATCAAACCATCAATATGGATTGTTTGATGATGTAATCGGTCTTGTCCTTCGTTTTGAGGAAAAAATGATACTGGTAGTTTCGCCTAGAAAAGACTTTGAAAGAAAAGATGAAATTAAAGTCCACTTTGTATTAGGAGGAACGACTGTACCTGTAAGTGATCTCTATTTAGAAATTCGACAGGGGACATGGTTTCTTGTTGATAATAGATCAAAAAATGATAGTAAAGAGACAGTTCTAGAAAAGGACAACTTTCAAGAATTGTTAATAAGTCTAATTTCTTAAGTGAACTATAGCATCCTTCGGGGTGCTTTTTTATATTCTCTGTAAACTGCTTCCGGTAAGTCTCAGGATAGACAATTGGCGGTTAACGGCTTGAGCACGGTGGTGGTTTAGAGGGAATATCTTTTCCAAAACAACACGAATCAGAAGGGGGCGGCGGTGAATGTAGATGGCCGAAAAGTACATTCAGGCGTATAAGGATTACGTCAAAGGCATGAAATACAAGGACCTTGCCGAAAAATACGGGGTGTCAGTGAACACCATTAAATCTTGGAAGCAGCGGCATGGTTGGGAAAGAAAAAAGGGTGCACCCATTGAAAAAAGTGTGCACCCAAAAAAAGGCGGGCAACCTGGCAATAAAAATGCATTAGGGAACAATGGCGGAGCACCACAGAAGAATCAAAACGCTGTGACTCACGGCTTTTTCTCTAAATTCCTGCCAGAAGAGACGCTTGAAATCATGGAAGAGATTCAGGAGCGTTCGCCTGCTGATATGATATGGGATCAAATACAGATTCAGTATGCAGCTATTATCCGGGCGCAGCGCATTATGCACGTGCAGGATCAAGACGATATGACTAAGGTTTTGAAAAAAGAGAAGCCAGGTATGTTTGGTGATGAGAAAGAATGGGAGTTCCAATTCGCATGGGATCGTCATGCAACCTTCCTAAACGCCCAATCTCGGGCAATGGGGGAACTCAGGAGCTTGATCAAGCAGTTTGACCAGCTGGCACATGAGCAAGATGAGCGGCGCCTTAAATTGGAGCAGATGCGCTTGAATATCGACAAGACAAAGGCAGAAGTAGAACGCCTGACAAATAAAGACGATGATTCGTCATTTGAAATTATCATCAAGGATAAGGGGGGACGCTGATGGAAAAAGAGGTGAATCCCCGTTTTAGAAACTTTCTTTTTGATTGGTCACAAAAGTTTTATTTCCTTGTTGGTGGTTATGGATCATCCAAAAGCTATCATGTTGCTTTGAAGATTGTTCTGAAATTGCTCAAAGAAAAACGAACAGCCTTGGTGGTTCGGGAGGTTTACGACACCCATAGAGATTCGACTTTTTCCCTACTCGAAGAGATCATTACCGACATAGGGTTGGATCATAAAATCCGATGCATTACCTCACCGATGCAGATACGCTTTCCAAACGGCAGCAAGATCATCTTTAAAGGGATGGATAAGCCGGCGAAGCTGAAATCGATCAACAACATATCAATTGTATGGATTGAAGAGTGTTCAGAAGTAAAATACGACGGCTTTAAAGAGCTGTTAGGGCGTTTGCGGCACCCGACTTTGCAACTCCATATGATTCTATCTACAAACCCCGTCAGCAAAGGGAATTGGTCGTATAAACACTTTTTTAAAGATGATACGAATCAGTTTTTTGTATTGGATGACGAAGAACTTTACAAAGAGAAAACGATCATAAGAAACAAAACCTATTATCATCACTCGACTGCTGATGATAATTTATTTTTGCCTGAAAGCTATATCGAGCAGCTAGAAGACTTAAAAACACATGACCCAGACCTTTACCGCATTGCCCGGAAAGGTCGTTTTGGCGTTAACGGAAAACTTGTTTTGCCGCAGTTTGAAGAGCGGCCACATGAAGAAGTTATGAATGCGATAAGAGCAATTGACAGGCCGGTTCTGAAGAATGGTATGGACTTCGGTTTTGTTGATTCATATAACGCGCTGGTTCGTATGGCTATCGACCATAAGGAAAAGATCCTGTACATCTACTGGCAGTACTACAAAAACGATACGACCGATGACAAAACAGCTGAGGATTTAAAAGAACTTAAACGTGTTTTGATCAAGGCCGACAGTGCAGAGCCTAAAACAATTCGGTTCTTTAGGCAGCAGGGCTTCCTCATGAAACCTGCAAAGAAGTTTCAAGGTTCGCGCCTGCAATACACCAAGAAAGTAAAACGATTCAAAAAAATTATCTGTTCCGATCAATGTCCCGATGTCGTTAGGGAACTGAAGGACCTCACGTTCAAAGTGGACAAAGACGGAAACATCATCGAAGACGAATTCAACATTGATCCGCATACATTCTCGGCCATTTGGTACGGCTTAGATGATTATGAGGTATCTAGCCTTAAAGGGCATGGGGTAACAAGGAGGTTTAGAGGTTGATAAAGTTCTTAGATCAGATCAGAGCTTCAGGCATTACACCTGAATTGATTGCAGAAATCATCGAAGCACATAAGAACGATCATGACAGAATGAAAAAACTATATGATCGTTACCAGGCTGAAGTTCAGGGCGTGCCGATCTTAACCAGAGAAGCCATTGAATACGAGGATTTCGAGACCGGCCATGTTAAGCGGATAGATCATAAGGTCAATAACAAACTCAATAACTCGTTTGATTCAGACATAGTTGATACAAAAGTGGGCTATCTCTTCGGGCATCCGATTACTTATGAGTTTGACGATAAGCGAGAGACTGGCACTACTTCAACCAGAAAGCAAATGATTGATGATTTCAACACTCTGAATAATATTGCTGACGAAGATAGCGAATGGGGGAAGATGGCTACCATTTGCGGTTACGGAGCGCGGCTTGCATATATAGACCGGAACGGTAATGAAAGAGTCAAAAACATTGAACCATGGGAAGCGGTTTTCCTCAGTGATGGGAATATTCATGAACCAGAATATGCTTTGCGTTATTACGAGACATATAACGGGCAGCAAAAAGCGGAATTTTACGATAGCAAAACGATTTATTATTTTAGTACAAAAGATAGTTCAGCTTTTACCCTGGACCGCAAGCAGCCTCATATGTTCGATGGCTGCCCTTTATTTGGGTTGGCAAACAATAAAGAGCTCAAAGGCGATGCCGAGAAGGTATTGTCTCTTATTGATGCCTATGACCGGACACTGTCAGACGCCTCTAATGAAATTGAGCAGTACAGACTGGCGTACTTGATCCTAAAGGGACTGGGAGCCGATGAGGACACACTCCAACAGCTTAAAAAGACTGGGATTCTTGAACTCTACGATGAAAAAGACGATGTCAGTTATCTGACAAAGGATATAAACGACGCGATCATTGAAAATCACTTAAACCGTCTGGAAGAAAACATTCTCCGTTTTGCAAAGTCGGTCAATTTCTCTGATGAATCATTTGGCGGGAATGTCACTGGCGTTGCAATGAAATTTAAATTGATGGCGCTTGAGAATAAATGCATCACGATGGAACGGAAAATGACTGCTGCCCTCCGTTATCAATACAAGTTGATCTTTTCGGCTTGGGCAACGAAAAATCAAGCCAAAGCAGAAGATTATTTGAAAGTATGGTTCGGATTCAAACGCAACTTACCAGCCAACGTTCTTGAAGAGGCACAGACAACATCGCAGCTTAAAGGATTAATCAGCGAAGAAACACGCCTTTCTCTCTTGTCCTTTGTCGATGATGTTCAGTATGAGCTTCATAAGATGAAAGAGGAGGAAGAGGAGTACAGGAACAGCATGCCACCGTTGACTGATATCGAAACAGATACGGGCGGTGATGAAGATGAACCAGAATGATATTGATAAGTACCTGGATGACATGATCACAGAGGATGCGAAAAAGATTGATGTCGTTTTTGCTCAACGGCTGAAAGAGATCAATCAACAAATCGCGGCCCTTTATGCGAAATACAGCAGAGATGGTCAGCTCTCCATGGCTGATATGAATAAATACAACAGGTTTAAAAAAGAAATGGAGCGCATGACTGAGGAATCCAGCAAGGCATTCAAAACTATCCTCACAATCGTTGAGGCTTTGGCTGCTAAACAATTCCTTGAGAATTACATGCGCTCTGCCTATTTGTACGAGATGGAAGCTGCGGTTGATTTAGGCTTCAGCATCCCTACAGTCGAAGTAATCCAGCAGGCCATATTAAACCCGATAGCTGAATTGACTCTCTCAGCCTTATATAAGCGCCACAGAGATGACTACGTCCGGCAAATACAGATTTCAATTGCTCAAGGCATTCAAGCTGGTGAAGATTACTCCAAGATTGCCCGGCGTATTGAGCAAACGACCGAATTTGCCCGCAGAAAGGCTCGTGACGCGGCGAGAACAGAGACTCATAGGGTACAAGTCTCGGCGAGGATGAAAAGCGCTGAGCAGGCTTCTAAAAAGAGCAAACTCGAAAAGATGTGGAATGCGACTCTTGATCTAAAGACTCGTTCCGGTCACAGGAAGCTTGATGGCAAGACTGTTGGACGAAACGGCCTATTCAAATCAATATATGGCGGCGTCGGACCGGCTCCGGGGCACATGAATAATGCCAAGGATGATATTAACTGCCGTTGCACAATTGCTTTCAAAGTAAACGGCGTGCTGCCGGATACAAGAAGGGCCCGTAAGCGAGGGAATGGGACCGGCGAGACTATCCCGTACCAAACCTATGAAGAGTGGTATAAAAAGATTTCCAAGGAAACAAATAACAGTTGAAGGATACTATGTTATTCTCTTATTAAATTCATTTTAATTGGAGAGTGTGGACATGGAGTATGATATCAGCTGTATTCCTGAAAAGGCATTTAAACATGCATTGGATTTACTGAAGAAAAAAGGGATTATTCTGGATGAAAGCACGTATTTAGGAAGCATTTATTTTAACAAAGCAAGTATTGATTTAATAGAAGCCTTTAAAAAAATGGGCTATGAAGGCACATTAGATAGCTATGCTGTTTATTTTAATACGCATGGAGCTGTCTATGCCATTTTTGATACAGAGTACTTTCCAGATTATAAAAAAGTCAAAGCGTACTTAGAAAATTATATAGAAAACTACGTGTAATAAATTATCCCCGTCCTGAGCATGACGTTAAAAGGCTTATTTTTCATGCACTCATAACAGGCGCGCACTGTAGAGGGCGAAGGAGGAAGAACTGTAATGCCAACATTAGAAGAAGTGAAAAAATTTCTCGAAGAAAATAAAGAGAACGAAGAAGTAAAAGCATTTGTAGGAGAACTTTCGGCCGTATCAGCAGATAAGGTGGAAGGGTTCCTCGAAACAGACGAAGGGAAACGCCTCATTCAGCCTCGGTTGGATTCCCATTTTACGAAAGGTCTTGAGACATGGAAGGCGAACAACCTCGATGCTCTGGTTGATGCAAAGGTAAAAGAGCTTTATCCGGAAGAAACAGAGGAACAAAAGCGCATCAGGAAGCTAGAAAAAGAGCTGGAAGATCAGAAGACAGCAGCACAACGTGAAAAGCTTTTAAACAAAGCTGTCTCTTATGCTTCTGAAAAGCAACTGCCGGCAGATGTAGTGGAGTTCTTTATCGGTGAGGATGAAGAATCAACGATGAAGAACCTTGGAGCATTCGAAGAGAAATACAATGCTGCGCTTCAAAAGGCGATTGAATCCAAGTTCCAAGAGAATGGCCGTGATGTTCAGTCCGGCAGCAATGAACCGACAAATCAAAGTTTAGATATTAGCTCGCTTGCAGCTGAAGCAAGTATTAGAAAATAAGGAGGGCTATCTTTATGCCAACATTTAATCCAAACAATGCATTGATGCAAGACGCAGTAAACGGGAAGGTCCCGTCCGAACAAGGAACTCTAGTTTTAAAAGAGTTTATGACTCAATCTGCTGTCACGAAACTCGCAAAATATGAAGAAATGACCAAGCCGGAGAAAGAATTCACATACTTGGCTTCTGGGCCAGGAGCATACTGGGTTGGAGAGGGCGATAGAATTCAAACGTCTAAGGCCCAATGGTTAACAGCAAAAATGATTTCAAAGAAATTGGGTGTCATCATCCCTGTTTCTAAAGAATTCTTGCGTTACTCTGTAACAGATTTCTTTACACAAATGCGTTCGTCTATCGCTGAAGCCTTTGCGATTAAATTCGATCAGGCTGCGTTATTCGGTGTCGATTCACCATTTGGTCAAGGTGTTTCTGTATTTGAAAAAATCAAGGAATCTGGGAACACTGTTGCTTTAAACTCACTTGGCAACCTATATGACGAGCTTAATGGAGTAATGGCGTTAGTTGAGGATGCGGATAAGGATGTAAACGGCTTTACAACAACACGCCGATTCCGTCAAAAACTTCGCGGCACTAAGGACGGTAACGGGCTTCCGATCTTCAACGATGCAACTGGCGGCGCACCTCAACAGGCTCTTGGTCTTCCGATCGGCTATGTGGATTCTAAGTCATGGGATTACGAAAAAGCGGCATTACTGGCGGCTGACTGGAATTATACTCGGTACGGTATCCCACAAGGAATGGAGTATAAAATCTCTGAGGATGCAACGTTAACTACTATTGTCGACGAAAATGGCGAACCTATCAACTTGTATGAGCGTGACATGGTTGCTCTTCGTGTCACTCAGCAAGTCGGTTTCATGACATTGACTGATGATGCGTTTGCAGCTATTACTCCAGCAACGGGGGCGTAAGCGTATGGGATACACATCTAAAAACTATAAGACAAATAACGGCGATAAATTGGTGATCGGCGGCGAATTAGAGATCAAATCAGGCGCAAAAGTGACCGGCTTGCCCGGTTCAATGCCTGCTGCTAAAAGCATCACTTCTCAAATGATTGGCGACGGAGAAGTGAAAAACATCAATATTGGTGATGGCTCTGTTCAAAGTCGAAATATCGGAACTGGCAGTGTACAAAACGCAAATATCGCTGCAAAGGCTGTTACGTTAGCTAAGCTTGGTGATGATGTAACTGCCAAACTCACTGATATTGAAAACCGCCTGAAAGCACTGGAAGGAGGAAGCGCGTGATATGAAAGCATCTAACGGTTCCAAAACAATTGAATGCACTGAAAAGGCTTTTAAGGTGGTTTACTCACATATTGGCTTTAAGAGAGTGGATGAAATCAATAAGCCAGCTGCCGATCTTTTTGATATGACTGAGGCTCAACTGCAGAAAGTAAACAAAGATGAGATTATTGCTTTCTTGAAAGAGAATGAATATGATTTTGACCCTAAAGCGCCTAAAGACGAACTGATAAAGATTATCTTAGGTGAAGAGTAGGTGATCCAGTGGACATCGGACAAGTAAAGCGAATGACAGGGATTAAGACAGATCGGCATGACGAATATTTGTCTGAAATAGTCCCTATTTTGATTGAGTCTGCCAGTGATTTTTGTAGCAACACTTTCGATCCGGAGGCTTTACCAGCTGGCGTGAAGCTTTTTGTTGCGAAGGCTGCAGAATATAATATGACTCCTTCTGGACTCTCGGGAAGAAGCATGGGTGATGTGTCGTATTCGTACAATACTGAATTTCCTCGGCACATTACAAAACACCTTACGCCATATCGAAGGCTGAGAGTTAAATGATCTATGAAGAATTCCCCCACGAAATCACGTTTCAGCGGATGGGTAAGGTGCCGGACGGCGGCGGTGGTTATGAAGAAGGTTACGTTGACTACATCACAACAGAAGCTTTAGTCAGTGGCGTCAGTTCCCGGGAATATTATCAGGCTCAGCAGCTGCAAAACCCGGTTGAATGCAACGTGTATTTCCCTTATCGGACTGATATCGAGAAGACAATGAGGATCATTTACGAAAACAAAATTCTCATCCTCAAATCAGAGCCAATTGATCAAGGCGGCATGCATGAAGTCTTGAATCTGAAATGCCAGGTATCGGGGGTGCTGGAGTCTGATGGCAAGAGTTAGCGGCAGATGGGTCAGGCAAATGCGCAGGGCTACTGAAGAATTCAGGAACAATGTAATTGAAGAAGCAAAACGAATTGTAACTGACACGGCCGAGCTGATTTATAGCAACGCCGTTTTAAATGCTCCAACTGCCATGATAGACGGCGGGAACTTAAAAAACTCAATAGAAGTCGACTATCGTGACGGCGGCTTAACGGCCATTATTTCTGTTGGTGCCGATTATGCAATTTATGTCGAATACGGAACCGGAATCTATGCGGAGGACGGAGGCGGCCGGCAAACTCCTTGGGTCTATTATGACACCAAGCTTAACCAATGGGTTATGACACGAGGCATGCGGGCCCAGCCGTTCTGGAATCCGTCTATTGAGGAAGGTATGAGGTATTTCGCCAGTCAAATGTGATAGAAAGGGGCTGTCATTATGCGGTCAGCCATGTGGCCGTTGCAAATGGCTATATTTCAAAGGCTATCAACTGATAAAGAGCTGAATGCACGCGTCACTGGTGTGCTTGATGCAGTCTCGAAAGATCAGAAAAAGCCATATGTGACAACAGGCGATGATGACGTTTCGCCATTTGAAACAAAAACGTCTAAAGGCGAAATCATCAATGTTGTTCTCCATTGCTGGAGCGACTATAACGGCAAAAAAGAAGCGATGCAGATCCTTGATTTGATGCTGCAAGCAATAACCAGAGAGCCCCTAGAAATAGAGGGCTTTTCTTTATGCCGTTCTGAGATGCGCGGCATGCAGGTGATCACCGACATCGACGGATACACCAGACACGGCATTCTCAGGATGCGATACACAATAAACAATTGAGAGGATGAAAGAAATGCCAGAATTATTGAATGGTAAAGATGAGATTTATTTCGTTCAGCCGATGGATGCCCAAGGAACAGAAGGGCTGTTCATTGCCTTCCAAACAGAAGGTTCACATACCAAAGAACAGGACACGCTGGATGAATCCACTAAATCAGGTCGCATTGTCGGCTACGGAACAAAAAACGAATCTTTTGAGCTGACTTATTATGCTGCTGTTTCAGACCCGGGGCAGGAAGCGATTGAAAACGCTTATGATAACGAAAAAGCAATTAAGGTCTGGAAGGTCAATAAAAACAAAAATAAAAATGATAAGCACAACGCTGTCTATGGTCATGCAATTATTGAAAGTTTGGAATTCAGTCAGCCGCAAGATGGGTTTGTTGAAGTTTCGATAACTCTTCCTGTACTCGGAAAAACATTCAAAGGCGAGTTGCCTCCTCTGCCGGACGACGTGTTAGCAGCAATTGAATCATCCGCCGGCGCGACTAAATTTGAGGACTTCGGCAGTACGACTACACCCTAAGGCGCCCCAAAATCTATCGTTCACGGCTACTACTGACAGCGTGACCGTGAAATGGGATGCGGTAGATGGGGCAACGTCATACAAAGTGTACAGAGGAGCCAACAAGCAACTTGATACTACTGTCACAGGCACATCCCACACACTGACAGGCATTGCGGCAGATACCCAGCTGACGGTCAATGTCTCTGCGGTTAACGATGCAGGGGAATCACCGATGACCGAGATTATTACGAGAACTCAAGCGACTGCGCCCTGATACACCCCGTAACATAACCATGACAAGCGTCACTTCAAATCAAGTGGGATTTAAATGGGACGCGGTGAAAGGGGCGACCTCGTACAACATTTACAGATATTATGCAAAGATAGCAACTGTCACGATAAACTCATATCTCTCCAATCCGACTCTTAAACCCGATAGTTCATACATTTTCAATGTTTCCGCGGTAAATGACGCCGGGGAATCGGCTTGGTCAGAGAAATTCACGATTCGCACAAATAAAGAAGAAGCATAGGAGCCCTGCTGTTGCCTGGGCTCTTTTTAATACAAAATATTTGGAGGTTTTATATATGGCTCACTTAACAATTGACGGAAAAGATTATGCTGCACGCTGTGATTTTGCATTCGACAGAACAGCGAATGAGAAATATGCGAAAGAAGATAAAAACGGTGATAAATCAGGCGGCACATTAACGATTTACAACAGCTTACTGAATGATGATGCGGTTTACCTTTCTGCATTTTGGGATTGCGCACTTGCTCACTTGAAAAAAGGCAAGCCGTCTGTCGAGCAGATTGAGGATGCGATCGCCAAGATCATTGAAGAAGATGAAACTGGCAACGCCGTTGATGAAATGGTGAAAGAAGCTTTTAACACACTGGATTCAGCGGGTTTTTTCAAAGGAAAGATCCGTCAGCAATGGAAGATGATGAACAAGCTGGCGAAACCGAAGAAGGTCAGCCCGAACGAGACTCCGGAAATGGAAGCGAAGCGTCTGGAGGAAGACGAAATGAACAAGGACATGCTGGAGACGATGGAAGAAGCGTACAAAGAGAAGACGGGATCGACTATCTCCAAGTAATTGAAAATGCAGCTCGTTGGATGGGTGTCTATGACAACGATGTCATTATGTCATGGACTCCAAACGAGTATAAACGAAAGCTAAAAGCAGCCAAACTCCGTGAAATTGACGAGATGGAAAAGTTGGCGAGAAATGCTATGTTTCATCGCTATGCACTAAACGAAAAGAGACCAAAAGAGTCAAAGATGTTTGACGCCGGAAAAGCGCGCAGAGAGCTTGAGCGTTCTCTGACAAGCGAGGAAAACAAATGGCGTGATACAGACGTAAACAAGCTCGGTCCGAGAGCTAAAGGCGTGCAGATGTTAAACGACGCTGTACGGTCTTATTTCGGAAAACAATCCAAAGAAAAGGGGTGAGGGCATGATCGAGAGGCTTACTGCTGTTATAGAAGCTCAGACGCAGAGGTTCAACAGAAGTATGGATCGAGTCAATGACATGATGCGGCGTATGGCTGATACCCATACTGTTGAAGTGGAAGCAGAAATTGCAAGCTTCCAAGCGCGAGTCAGACAAGCAGAGCAGCAGATCGACAACTTTATTCATCGACACGAAAGAACCCGAGTCGATTTAGACGCAGATGCTGACCCCGTACAAAGGGCGGTTTCAGCAGCAAGGGCTGAGATTGCCTCGCTGCCCAACCGGGTTACGACCAATATCAACGGCGATTCATCAGATTTAACTCGCGCAGTCGCTACTGCACAAACTGAGACGAGATCCTTACCTAACAGAGTATGGATCTTTATTGAGGCCCGAACTGATCGATTTGAAAACTCTATGAATCGTCTGGCGAAAATCACTAACTCCGTTTCTACTGTAATAGGCCATTCACTTGCAGGGGCTTTCACATCTGCGTTGCCTGCGATTTCTCCGGTTCTTGCCAGCATTACTGGCGCTATAGGCTCACTGGGCCCGATGCTTGGTGTGGCAGCTGGTGGAGTTATGGGGCTCGGGAGTGCTTTTGCAGTAGCAGGAACAGGGGCGGCTTCATTCGGGGCGCTGGCGGTTTCTTCATTAAGCGGTGTATTTAAAGCTTCTGAGGACTTGAAAAAGCTTCAAGAAAAGCTCGATGAAACCACTGACGCCAAGGAACGCGCGAAAATCATGGAGAAGATCAAGGTCATCCAGCAATCTCTCGGAAAAGAAGAGAAGAAGGCACTTGATACTTTAGAAGATTTTAAAGCGAATTGGCAGAGCATTGCTCAATCTGTGCAGAAACCAATTTTAAAAACGTTCACGAGCTCGCTGACGACGTTTAAGGGCGTTCTGAATAGTTTAAGACCTATGTTCAAAAGCGTGGCAAATGGCGGCGTTACATTAGCTAAAAGCATGAATGCGGCTTTTAAAGACACCGACATGCGGCGCTTTATAGATTACATGAACAAAAATGCTGGCCAGGCTTTCGTAACGTTTGGAAAAATAGCCGGCAACGTCCTCAGAACAGTTATGAATCTGATTGTTGCTTTTGGACCTCTTGGAAATGACATGTCGGCCAGTCTTGAAAAGGCCACAGCTTCATGGGTGAAGTGGTCAGCCAATTTAGGTTCTTCGAAGAAGTTCCAAACGTTTATAGAATATGTCAAAACGAACGGTCCTAAACTGCTACAGATCATCGGGAACTTATCAGGCGGCCTGACCAAGTTGTTTACCGGTTTTGCCCCGATGTCTCAGGACATGATGACATCCCTTGTCAACATGACTCAAAGGTTTAATGAATGGGCCGGCAGCGTCACGAAAACAAAAGAATTCCAGTCGTTTATTGACTACATCAAAACGAACGGTCCGACTGTTTGGAGTACGATTGGTGAAATCGCCAAAACAATCATCAATTTGCTTGTTGGCATGGCTCCGTTAGGGCAATCCATCTTACAAACGGTAAACGGGTTTTTAAAATTCACTAATGCTGCGATGCAAGCTAATCCTGCTATTGGACAATTCATTGCGGTTGGCATTTCATTATTAGGTGCATTAAGAGCGATGGTTCCTGCGATGGCTGCTGTCAGTGCAGTAACAAATGGATTTAAAGATTTTAAAGATGCTGCTCAATACTTGCGTGGGTTCAAAGATACAGCTGCCGGAATTAAGTTGGCCGGACTGATATCCCAATTAAAAGGGGCAACTGTAGCTGTAGGTCAATTCATTGCAAAATACACTGTTATGGCAGCACAATCTACTGCTAACGCAGTAAAAATAGCAGCGTCATGGACAGTGATGAAAATATCTGCTCTTGTATCTTCCCTAAAGAGCGGCATAGTTCAAATGGGTTTGTGGATCAAGAATATGACTGTTATGGCGGCACAGTCAATTGCGCAAGCAACACGAACGGCAACAGCATGGACAATTATGAAAATAAGCTCTTTTGTCACTTCCCTTAAAGCTGGGATAGTGCAGATGGGCCTTTGGATCAAACAGATGGTTGTCATGGCGGCTCAATCTGTTGCGCAGGCAGCAAGAATGGCAGCAGCGTGGACAGCGGCTCAAATAAGCTCATTTGCATCTATGTTGGCAGCTGGAATCAAACAGATGATTGCTTTCGGAGCGCGTTTGGTTGTTTTAGCGGCTCTGGCGGCTGCAAACGCGGCGAGAATGGCGGCATCTTGGGTCATTGCTATGGGTCCTATTGCATGGATCACAGCGGCTGTAGTGGGTCTGGTTGTCCTCATCATTGCGAACTGGGATAAGATCAAGGCTTATACAGTAAAAATTTGGGGAATTTTGTCGAAATGGCTTTCTTCAACTTGGACAAGTATAAAAAACGCAGCATCGAAAATCTGGCAGTTATTTCTCACGTTACTTAAGAAAAATTTTGAGTTGCAGAAAAATGTCGTCCTGACAGTATACAATGCAATAAAAAGTTTTTCTTCTAAAATATGGAATTCCATAAAAGGTGCTGTTGTAAAAGTTTGGAATTCTTTGAAGTCTGCAGCGTCTACTGCATTCTTATTTATGAAAAATAAAATAGCTGGGCACATATTAGCAACGCGTGAAAAACTCGTTAATTTATGGAATTCTGCCAAGAGTAAGGCGACTTCAATCTGGAATTCCTTGAAAAATGCAGCATCAACGGCGTTTCTTTATATGAAAAATAAGGTGACTGGACATATCCTGGCTACGAGAGAAAAACTTGTAAATTTGTGGAATTCAGCAAAAAATAAGGTCATTTCAATTTATAACGGGATAAAATCTGCGGCGTCAAATGCATTCCTCTACATGAAAAATCAGATCGCAAATCGCATAATTGCCACCCGGGAAAAGATAGTGAGTATCTGGAATAGCGTGATGAAGTTTTTCAAAGGCATCAACCTGAAAACCATTGGCCGTAACATTATCCAAGGCTTAATAAATGGTATCAGCGGCATGGCGGGGGCTTTAGCCAGCAAAATTAAATCGATGGCAAATGCAATCCCTAACGGCATGAAAAAACTTCTTGGAATTCATTCTCCATCGAGGGTTATGCGCGATCAGGTTGGTTATCACGTCGGCACCGGTATGGCAGCGGGTATTGATAAGTCACAGGCCAAAGTAAAAGCTGCTGCGGCGAGAGCGGCTAAAGCGGCTCAAAAAGCTGCTGAAGTGAAAGTGACCAACAAAATTAAAAACGCTGAAGTAAAATATGACACCAAGAAAATGGGCGCTGACACTTATATCAAGACGTTGCAGAAAATCCAGAAGCAAAACAAGCTGACAAGCGAACAAAGCCGGAAAATCCAGCGTGAAATCTATCAAGCTGCTAAAAACGCCTCTGACAAACAGAAAAAGCTTTTGAAAGAGCAGCAACGTAAGGAAGCGAAAGCAAAGCTTGCGTACACCAAAAAGGTGTCTGATCAGATTAAACGAGCTGAGGCCAAGTACGATACAGGGAAAATCAGTGGTAACACATATGTCAAGACTCTCCAGAAGATCAGTAAGAAGAACAAACTGACTTCTGATCAGCAAATCAAGGTACAGCGTGAAATTTATCAAACTCAAAAAGCAATGGCTGATAAGGTCAGGAAGCAAAAAGAGAATGAAAGAAAAGCGGCAGATAAAATCAACAAAGGTATTCTCTCAGCCAATAACACATATCTGTCCAAATTCAAAAGCATCAATGACAAACTAACCTCAGACATAAAAGCGGCAAACGATGCCTATAAGAAGGAGCTCCAAGACCGAACAAATGCGATTTATAACGCAATCGGTCTATTTGACGATGTTTCAAGCGAGAAGGTTAATGGCTCAAAACTGACATCAAACCTTAAAAATCAGCTGGCAAAATTAAAGCAATTTGACAGCGACATTGCGAGCATCGCAGGCAGGGCGCCGAAAGCATTCGCTGATGAACTGAAAGAAATGGGAGTCGGTTCAGCAGATCAGATCAATGCAATTGCTCGTATGACTTCGTCTGAATTGGATGAGTACGTCAGACTTTGGACAGAGAAGCATAAACTCGCAAGCACACAGGCGGCTCAGGAATTAACTGGCCTGAAGAATGAGACTGCCAAGAAAATTAATGAGCTTCGATCAGCTGCCAATAAAGAATTGAGTCTCCTGAAGAGCGACTACATGAGAAAAATTGGCGAGCTTACTGTCAATGTGAAGCAGTTGGGCTCCCTTAAGAACAGCGGGAGAGCAATCGGCTATAACACGATGGCCGGCATTATTTCTGGAATGAGAAATATGAAAGGCGAGCTTGCGAAGGAAGCCAACACTATTGCCTCCACAATTGAAAAGACAATAAAGAAAAAGCTGAAGATCCATTCGCCTTCCCGATTAATGAGGGATCAAGTTGGCGTGATGGTGCCAGCGGGAATCGCTGTTGGTATTCAGAACGGTATTGGAACGGTTCAGCGGGCGATGACTGCTGTCAGCGATGCCATGTATATCGAGCAGAAAGATATGAATCTTGCTTACGATACATCCATATCTAGAAGCGATCTCGGCACTGTCAGAAAAGAACTAAGTGCAGATGTCAAAAACCTTGAGTTACCTGAAAGAACTATCATTGTCGAAATGGACAGTAAGAAAGTCGGACAGGGCGTAGAAAAGCCTGTAACAGACGCACAAAGAAGATCAAATGCAAGGAGGGTGAGATTTAATTGATCAAATATCAGGAGATTTTACCCAATCAGTGGAAAATCACATTCAATGGGATCGATATTTCACCCTTCTTTTATGTGAAATCAACCACTGGGCGGGGAGTAATGAGCCGAGAGGTAAATACAGCCACGATCGGGAACCGTCCAGGCGGTTTCTATCGTGGTACTAGAATACCGATTAGAACGATAACAATAGATGTCCTTTTTGCTTTCAGCAGTGAAGAGGAATTGAAGAAGAAGCAAGAGGAACTGACTTATATTCTGCATGCGGAGGAGCCGAAGCCACTCATTTTCCATGATGAACCCGACAGAACTTATTATGCAATTTTTGAGAGTGTATCTGAAGGCGAAGAACAGGACGGCTTCCAACAGGCTACATTGACCTTTATCTGTCCTGATCCTAAAAAGTATGGAGCGGCTGCGGAATCTGAACTAAATGCTGGGGTGCAGGTTTTCACAAACCCGGGGTATGCGGAGATTGAACCGAAAATCAAATGTGTTTTTAAAGAAGCGGCCACTTCATATGAGGTGGCTCTTTTAAATGGTGATGGATCTGTCTCTAAGACAATAAAAGTCGTGTACAACTTCATCGCCGGCGACACTCTCATTATTGATTCTTCAAAGAGAAAAGTGACATGCAGCGGCAAATTAATCATGACTGCTCTGCAAATACAATCCGAGTGGTTCACGCTGCCACCAAAAGTACCAACAAAATTGAAGTTAAGCCACGCAAGCAGCATCAAATTTGATGAGGCTTATTTGTAAGGGGGTCCGTTAATGGCTGACATGTATATTCTTTCACCAGATGATCAAGTGCTGACAGTGCTGTCCAGCGACGGACAAGAAGCGTGCAGATTTTGGGATGCAAAATACAAAGAAGAGCTGAATAAAGGCTCTTCTTTTTCTTTTGTAGCAGATGCTTCTCATCCTGATGCGCGCTATTTGTTTGAGGAGAATCAAGTCATTTTTAGAGATAAAGACGGCATTCTCCGATTGTTTGTAATCAAAGAGCTCGATGATACAGATGAAAACTCAGAGGTTGATACACTGGTTACATGTGAAGCTGCCATGATGGAGCTAGCAGAAACCTTCGTGAAAGACTTCCGGCCAACTGACAAAACAGCACAATATGTTCTGGACAACGTGCTTGCCCGTTCTCGGTGGGTTGCGGAGGTAAGTGCTGAACTCGGTACAAACTCCACCACGTTTTATAAGAAAACAGCTTTGGAATGTATTGCTGAAGTGATAAACCTATGGGGCGGCGAACTTCAAGATTCTATCGAATTTGATGGAAACAAGATCACTAAGAGAATTATCAAGATATTGCCACGACGAGGAAAAGACAGCGGGAAACGCTTTGAGATAGATAAAGATACAGAGAATATTAAAAGAACGGTCATCAGCTACCCATTGACAGCTCTTTGGGGATATGGAGCCTCTATTGCCTCAACAGACGAAGACGGAGAAGAGACGGGCGGTTATTCGAGGTTTATTGACTTCTCGGAAGTAGAGTGGAAGAAATCAAAAGGTGATCCTGTTGATAAACCACTGGGTCAGGAATGGGTTGGCGATCCGGATCTATTAAAAAGGCTGGGACGCCTTAAAAACGGTGAATTAATCCACAGAGAAGGGCAATACAACAACGAAGACATCACTGATCCAGCAGAGCTTTTAAAAGCCACATACAATCATCTCATTACGACAGCATCAAAAACTGAGGTGAATTATGAGCTTTCAGTTCAGTTGCTTCAGAATGTACCAGGTTATGAGCACGAGCACGTAGAACTGGGCGATACGACAATTGCCATAGACCGAAACTTTGCTATTCCAATAGAAACATCACAGCGCATTATTTCTATGGAATATGACATAACAGATCCAGACAATACCTGCGTTGTGGAAATAGGGCAGTTTTTATCAGTGCTCCAAGGTGATGATCGGATTGATCAGATAGAGAATATACTCGACAAGAACCGAGGTACTTGGGAGAGGAAGCCAGACGTTGGTGAAGTCACTGATGGCAGTTTCCCGGATACAAAACCACCGGTCCCGACAAACGTTCAAGTAAAAGCGCTATTTCAAAATATTGCTCTTACTTGGGACTATATCCCATCCAGTTACATCGCTGCCTATGAGGTATATGCTTCTCAGATTAAGGGCTTCACACCCTTAAAAGAGAATCTAATTTTCAGAGGGAAAACAGGAGGCTACGAGCATTTTACAGGCGTCAATGAACTTTGGTATTACCGTATTCGAGCAATCAATACAAGGGGTACAGCAAGTGATTTTACAGCCGAATTCTCGGCCACTACTAAGCGAATACTGACCAATGATATTGTTTTCGGTGCAGTTACAGCCGAAAAGCTGGCTAACTTGGCAGTTACAGCTGATAAGATAGCCAGAGATTTTGATGAAGGTAATATATTCCCAGGGTCTTTGCTGAAAGCAAATCAATTCTACACCTACAGCGATTCTACTCTCAGTGTTGAACAAAAGACTTTCAATGAAATGACTGTTTCACAAGTGATCAATGGCGATACTACTGTATTCGGAGTAGCTGGCTACAGAGGTTCACCGAATAACATACAGCGGATGTCTTTAGTTGAGGGGCAAGTATACACTCTATCATTTGAGGTAAAGCGAAACAACACGACTAACTTAAACTTCATTCATTTGAAAAAGGACAAAGAATTCACCTTGATAAGCGGAGCAGACCTGAACGACATATCCAGTTTTCCGTCCGATCAATTCGTGAGGGTCAATATCAAATTCACAGCGCCAGCAACTGGATCTGATTATACTATTGGAATCGGCGGCCGAAATACAAACGGAAATACAGAACCATGCAGTTTTGTTTTTCGCAAGATTCAAGTCAGAAAGGGCGAGGAGATCAAGGAATACGGATACAGCCCTTATGACGTCATGCTTACTGATGGCGCTATCTATGGAGAATATATTCAATCGGCAGCTATTGGCACAACACACATACAAAAAGCAGCCATAACGAGCGCACAAATTGCTGAAGCGGCTATTGGTACAGCTGCCATCCAGAACGCGGCAATAAAAAAAGCTCATCTTGGCACAGCTATTATTGATACTGCTCAAATCATTGACGGTGCAATCACTAACGCAAAAATAAAAGATTTGTCTGCCGATAAAATCAATGCCGGTACTATAAAAGGGATCACGATTGAGGGCTCTTTAATCAAAGGTGGTAAATTTGAAGCTTTGAATACCACTGATAACTATAAATCGTACTTTGATGGTAAGGAATTTTATCAGTTTAACAGGAGCACTGCTTCCGGTACCTACGGGGATTATACAGAGTTGAAAATCACTTCTAGTTCCATTTCACAAGAAAGCGGTGGTCAAGACTCTGGCGGTAAAAGAACTGTGTATAGATCAGTCAAAATTGGCGATGGGAAAGTGAGTATATACGGATCAGGATATGATTATGTTCTGGAGGATATCCCGAAGATAGACTTATATGGCATCAGATCAAACGGTTCTTATCAATCCGTGATAGACATGTCTATTGATAAAGCTGCAAGCGTTCCAGGTGATGTGCTGAGCATAACTGCCTCAAATACGCCAGCTAACTCAGAAAACTCAAGCGTTTTTAGCTATGCGTACAATACAGCGAAATTCAGCGGTTCTTCAACATTAGCGACTTTTAAAACAGCAAATTTCGAAGCTGACGTAACAGGTGGAATACGCCTTAAATCAAAAAATGGAACACTTATTGAAGGTGGACCTGTGACTTTGCCGGCTGGATCAAATATTTATCCAGGGAACGTAACTAAAAATAAACAGCCTCTGGCTTCCGGGAATGTTACAACTTACATCTCAGATATTCACGGTGGCTTGCAATATAATTTAAGTATGTGTGTTACAAGTGTGGATGTTTCTATGCCCGATAATGGAAGTTCAACAGCCTATGCGAAAGTAACACTTAACCCTTGGGTTGATGCTTATTATGATACACCTGAGAACATATTTGCAGTTATGGCTACTCCTTACGGTGCTTATTCTAATGCAGTTACTGTTGGCATAGAACATCAAAGCTCTGGAGGATTTGAAGTCCATGTGAGAGGAACTGGGACATCGACTGGTGTTGCAGGGCGCAAAATTACAGTGCGAATGTTAGTTTTATATGAAGCTCAATAGAAGGTGATAACATTGCTTGAGCAAATAAATTTGACAAATGACTATAGATATACAGAAAATTTGGCAGTTACAAAAACAGACTCTGGCTTTTCTATAACGAGTGGCACCTATCATGACGGAAGCTTAGGGAAACCATATGTTATAGACCCAGCGGAATTTACTATTAATGCTGAAGAGACGAGAAAAGTAGCATATATTTTGCATCTGGTTTATGACACAGAGAATGATAAGGTTGATTATTTGTTGTACAAATCAACTGTTGATCAGGATGGTTATTATCCAAGCTATGAAGAAAGCGAAAAGTATCGTCTCCTTTATAAAATTATTGATGTAGTTGTTGATCCTACAGGAGAAATAAATGGCGCAATTTATAGTTTCACCAAAGAACAGGAGGCGGAAAATGAAACTTGAACCTATTGAATTGGGGAATAAAGGCGAGGAAGAGAAAACGGAAGTGGAAAAACTAAAAGAGCAGGTTCTTGACCTTCAACGTGTGTGCAATATGCTGATGAATCAAAGTTAACTGGGGGATGAAGCATGGAAAACCGCAGTGTTCTTTATGGCTTTTTCGAAGACTGCTGGATTAATGGGACTGTATTAACGAAGGAAATGAGGAATGCGGTTCAAAAAGGCTGGATATCACAAAGTGAATATGATGATATAACTGCTCTGACTCGCGGAGACGCATATCCTGACCAAGAATAAGGAGTGTTTTGAATGCAAGAAATGACAAAAGAACAATTACAGGAACAATTTGAAATTGCAACATACAAAGCGGCATCCCTGCTGGCTGAATTAAATGAGAAGAACGAAAAACTGGCTGAATATAAAGCCTTGTATACGGTCGCAGTAAACAAACTGGAAAAGTTAGAAGGAGAAGCAGCGGCAGCACAAACTGAAAATCAGTCAGAACCAGAAAGCACACCTGTAAAAGAATAGGTGTTTTTATTTTGCCTCTAAGGAGGTGATAACAAGAAATGGAGGAAACGACTGTGTTTATTAATTTTGAAACATTGGATTTAGCGAGGATTTATCTGTTCGGAGGTGTGAAATATCTCGATTTATTACTGGTCCTCAGCATTATTGACGTTATAACAGGCGTAATCAAGGCATGGAAATTTAAGAAGCTGCGGAGCCGGAGCGCTTGGTTCGGTTACGTCCGGAAAATGCTCAGCTTTTTGGTGGTTATTGTGGCAAATATCATAGATACAATTCTCAATCTGAACGGCGTCCTGACATTTGGAACCGTTCTTTTTTATATCGCCAATGAGGGGCTTTCCATTACGGAGAACCTGGCACAAATCGGCGTTAAGATTCCGGCTGCGATTACGGACCGACTTCATGTAATTGAAGAAGAAAACGAACAAACAACAAAAAAAGATGAACAAGCTGCTGGGTAATCCAGCGGCTCTTTTTATTTCAAAAACAGAATAGGAGAGATTTTCATGACAATTGCAGTGAAAAAGAACCTTGTATCAGAAGCAAAATACGCTTTAAAATGCCCGAATTACTTGGACGCTGAATATATTACCATTCACAATACAGCGAATGATGCGTCAGCTGCTAACGAGGTCAGTTACATGACTGGAAACACCAGTTCAACGAGTTTTCACTTCGCTGTTGATGACAAAGAGGTTATTCAAGGACTGCCGTTAAATCGCAATGCATGGCACACAGGCGACGGCACAAATGGATCCGGGAACCGTAAGTCTATTGGCGTTGAAATCTGCTACAGCAAGTCAGGAGGCGCTAAATACTACGCTGCTGAAAAGTTGGCTATCAAGTTTGTGGCACAGCTACTTAAAGAACGCGGTTGGGGTATTGATCGTGTGCGGAAGCATCAAGACTGGAGCGGAAAGTATTGCCCGCATCGTATTTTGTCAGAAGGACGCTGGGATGAAGTCAAAGCTGCAATTGATGCTGAATTAAAAGCACTTGGCGGCAAAACATCAAGCAAGAAAACAACTTCATCTAAGACAGTTGAAAAATCAAGCTCAAGCAAAAAGAAATCATCCTTTAATCTACCTTCCGGCATTTTCAAAGTGAAGAGCCCATTGATGCACAGCGATGCCGTCAAGCAGATCCAAACAGCGCTGGCGGCATTGCATTTCTATCCGAATAAGAAAGCCAAAAACTTCGGTATCGATAGCTATTACGGACCGAAAACAGCTGATGCCGTCAGACGGTTCCAGCTGATGAATGGATTAAAGGCTGACGGCATTTATGGACCGAAAACGAAGGCGAAGCTTGAATCTCTATTAAAATAGGTCTATTAGGTCTTCTCTTTTGAGAAGACCTAATATTAGTAGTCAAATAATTTACATATTGTTGAAATAAAAGTAAAAATATAGTATATTAGACCAGAAAACAAATTAAGGAGGATTTGTATGAAATTGTTAAAGAATTCAATTTGTTTGCTCGTCTTAACTCTATTGATTGCTACTATTGGATTTTCACCACAAACGAAAGCAGCAGAAGAGAACTCATTTGGATTGGCAAAACCAGTAACCATTGAGGAAAAAGAAACTTTAACAGTAGATAAGAATGGTGTGGCTAAGAGCACAAATGATGACCAAGCTTCTGTCATTAAGAACGCACGACAACTTGCTAACCAGAGTGTTCACAATGAAATAACTTATAAAAATCCTGCAGCTAAAGAAGAAAAAAATATTGTTAATGTGCCAGTCGCTGAGAAAAAAGATGAGAAAGCACAACCCAAAGCAGCTAGCTTAGTTTCGATGTCCTACACAACGATATATGACCCCAACAAACAATCCATCACAACAACAATTAAAATAGCAAGCATAGTTGGCGAAAAGCCGATAGTTATTGAAGCTAGAAATGATTTATACGATAGCAACACTTATAGCGGAAAATACGGAAGGGTTTTTGTCCATAGCAGAGAATTCTTAGGGAAGGATATTAAAGTAGGTAAATCTTATTCAAAGTCCTATTATCCTAAAAAGACAAAGTTTTATATGTCCCAACATACTACGGTAGCTGGTTGGAAAGGATCAGTACCTGATACTTCCACTGGAACGTTGGCTCCTGCTCTTGCTAATAAAATAGGATGGCTGTATCCAGAAATAAAAAATAACCACAGCAAAAAGACAATGCCAGTACCAGCTAAAGCGAATTTCCCAGTTGTACCTGCAGATAAAAGAGAAGAATGGACTTCAACGGATCGAGGTAACTATATAAAGAAGTACATCGACAAATACGGTAATCCAAAATGGAATTGGTCAGCATTAGATGTTCACCATGTACTTCCATTAAAGTATGGGGGAAAGAATAACTTTGATAATTTGTTTCCTCTTCCTCGTGATATACACCAAAACGTATTAAATCGTTGGTGGGATAAATATTAGTAAGTAAGAGGTGGCTCAATGACAGTTTTTGTTGAAAAAACGATCCAAGGTCTAAAAGAATTAATTGATGAAAAAGGACGTTTGAAAATTTTAGGGGATGAAGGAGCTATTTTAGAAACAGAATGTAGTTTCTCTAAAGGTGCAACAGATCTAGAGATTGAGAGTTTTGAGAAGAAAATAAAAGTGTCACTTCCTGAAGATTATAAAACCTTTTTAAAACTGCATAACGGGGCCAGAATATTTGATTTGTTGATTTACGGCGAGAATGTAGGTGGGGGATTGCATATTCTTAATTTAGAAGAGATTGAAAAGTATATGCAAAATGGTTTTTTAAAGCCTCAGTTTATTCCCGTCGCACATCTGTTAGACGGATGTTATTTGTTAATTGACAAAACCAGAATTTCCACAGATCCAAACTATTTATGGTTCCTCAGGTTTGTAGATTATGAACCACTGCAACTTAATTTTGAGATATTTTTAGATCGGTATATTTTATCTCAGGGATCGAATTTTTGGGATTGGGGAATCTATACCGCTGAGAATTATTACAGAACTCACCGTACTGAGGACTAAACCCTTAATAGCAGTTTATTAAGATAGAGAGCAGGTGTAATACCTGCTCTTTTTTTGTTAAATCTATTGACGATTGTAAATAGATATTGTATAATTAAAGTATAGAAAGGAGGTGCTGAAGTGGACGAGGTGAGAAACTGGATTCTTGCTATCGCTGGTATCGTGACCATTATAAAACACATCTACGACATATGGCAGAAGGAAAGCGAAAAGCATAGCAAGAAAAAGAAAAAGCGCTCCCGCCGGACAAGCAAGAAGCGCTGATACTAGTGAGACAAGGGGAGAAATCCCCTTGCTTATACCATTATATCACGTCCACGATAATATGAAAAAATATTTTAAGCAGTACAGCACAGCAGATTTTGCCGTTTTGCTCATTTTGGTTGCTGGGATCGTCGCAATTGATCTAACCGATGAGGGTATGTCTGGAAAGATTGCGCATACTGTATTGATGATAGCCGTTGTTATTACCTTGTTAAAAGGATTCATTATGATGTGGAGAGAAAGCCGACATGAAAGAAAGCGAAAAAATTAAGTTTATCCAGGATGAAGTTTTGACGGCAGCGGAAGCGGGGGAGCTGCTGGGAATCACTCGGCAGCGTTTAAGCACCCTTGTCAATTCCGGAAAGCTCAAGCCGGTTAAAAAGGTTGGGACAGTCGCATTGTTTTTGCTTGGACATGTACAAGCCCTTAAAAGAGAATTAGAAGCCGGCCGGAAGAAATACCGGCCGTATGATGAATAAAGCTCCTCTTACTTTGAGAGGAGCTTTCGTAAGTTTGCCACCTAATATAATAAAGGTTCTCTGTGGCTTTTAAATAAAGTCGCACCGTTTTGAAAAAAGTTTAACCGTTTGCAAAAAAGATGAACCGGAATTTCCTATTTAATTAAAGATTGCGAGTTCACTACTATTCTATAGGTGGTCTTTTATTTTTTTAGATTATAATTCAATTGTGTATATTTGATGAGGAGATACGTGAAAATGAGAAATTATTACGAAGTTGTAAGTGATTTAAAAAAGGCATTTAGTTCAAAAACTAGAAAAGAAAATGCCGTAAATCTTTTAAAAAAAAATGACGATCTTTTTTGGGATTACTTAAGCTTAGTACATCTAAGTGCTGATCAAATATATGTGGATAAAAAACCAGGGATGTCTTTATTAATTTTATCTACAAAGTTTATTAATCATACTGCAACAGCTTATGATGCACTTTTAAATTCTATGGTAGATGAATTTTTTATTTTATTCCGTCAAAGTTGCGAAGTTAAATGGTTGGCTCAATATTTTATAAAATATCCTGAAAAACAAGAAGATTGGCTTTCATCTAAAAAAAATTATATTGCACCACGTGAAGTTCGAAAAGCAATTGATGAAGATGAAAAGATGAAGGTACTATATTCATATTTAAGTAGTGGGGCACATCCTAAAACAGAATCCATTTCTCACATATTAGAAGAAGATCTTGTAATAGGAGGAAACTATGACGAAACATTCACACTTTATTCTTTTTTACTGATGCTTAGAACTATTGATGAATATCTAGTTGAATTATTTAATGTTATACGTGAACAAAATGGATTTGAACTGGAACTTTTGAGTCAAAAAGGTACTGATAACATTGAAGAAAACGAAGAGTTATTTATATTAGCATTAGGACAATATTCCATTCTTGCGGAAAAACTAGACAAATATGAAAAACTAATACGAGAAACTTGTTAAAAATATTGTGTAATCCAATTGAAAGAGACGCACATGACATAGATACACTGAAGATTTCATAAAAAAAGAAGCTTATATAGGGCTTCTTTTTTTCTAGCTTGAATAAGATTCATTTTTCCTCTTTTTTTAAACTTCAATTCACCTTTCATCAAAAAGCTTTCACTGCTGCACGAATATCCTCTTCGCTCTTTCCTATTTTTCTTTTTAAAAATCATTCATAGTTGGATTCTATACTTATCAGTCATTAGATATTCTTCTAATGGCTAAAAGAGCATCAAATGCAATAAACCATGTATCTCTTTTTAAATCCTTCACATGCAGCTTCTGTTTTACTTCATCTATGTAATGCACATGCCCTGTTATTTCTTCAATAAATCCGTCTCTGTATACACTGATGACCAGAACTGAGTTGAATTCCATCGCTTCGCAAATAGTGCGTGCCATTTCCTCTAGCTGGTATTCATCGAGAATGGGTTTTTCGATTTTCTGAACTTCTCTCTTTCTGTTTAAAAGGGCAGCTCTTTGCTCAGGCAATATGAATTTTTGTTCCCATCTCTTGTCGTAAATTCCTTGACTCATTCCGATCATCTCCTTGAATAAATTATATGCAAACAAATGTTCTTTTATCAACGGAGAAAATAATGGTAAGCCTGTGAATTCTACTCATTGGTTTTAAATGGGGAATTGTTGGCGAGTTGTTGTCCAAACCTGCCAACAATTAATATTTTTATTCAGAATGGATCAGACATCTATTTTGAAATCCCTTGATGGATAAGTATTTGTTAGGAATAAAAATAACAGCTCAGAAGGTAATCACTACCTTGACAGGGTAGAGGTCGCTGGTTCGAGCCCAGTCGGAATCATAGCTTAAACCCTTGCTGCGCAAGGGTTTTTATTTTGCTTATTTATTAATTTTGTCATCATTCATCGAATTGGGGGCGGAAGTTTTTTAAGCTGATTTTGAAGTGAATTCAAAATCAGCTCTGTTTCTATAATGGATTATAAAGTTTCAATATTCTTTTCGATTTTTTGAATAACTTGTTCGAGCCATATGATTGGAGATACGCCGTAACTAAGAATGTCCACTCCGTCAGCAGCTTCATCGATAAAATCATTCTTTTCTTCATCCGAAAATCTTTCAATGCAGCTATATCAGTTTCTTGCTCTTCTTTTGGAATTTCTTCTAAGTATTCGTCCAGTGCTGACTCTGGAGCTTCTATATCTTGATGAAATATACCTCCTAGAAATTGAAATACAGGTTCAGATATTTCGATTTCAATCATTACTTATCACCACCAAGAAATGTTAATTTCAAATCTGAGAAATGGTGCGTATCTTATTCTATATAACTTTCTGCTATATCAATATCATTTGTCATTTCTAAGTCAGGGTATTTTTCATCTAATTTTCTTAAACAATTAATAAGTTCTTTACTTTGTAAACTTTCAGCTAAATTTTCAAATACTTCACTGATTTTCTAGATAGCTAATTGTATTTTCCTCAGGTATCGATGGCTATTATGAACCAGCTACAAAAGCGAAATTGAAGTAATATAAAAAGGCCCTCTTAAAATGGGGGCCTTTCAGTGTTTCTTTTAAATAGCTTTTTTTAGTTTTTCTATTACACTTTTCAACCATTCTATAGGTGGTAATCCAATTGTCGGAAAATATATTTCTGCATTACACTTTATAATGTCTTCCTTTTTTTCTTTAGTTAGATCGCTATTTAGAAACTCTTCGCAAAACTTAACTGTAAATAGCAAACCTTCTTTACTAATTTCCTCAATAAATTCGTCTAATGCGTGTTCAGGGGATCTGATATCTTGATGAAATGTTGCACCTAAAAAATTTTCTAATTCGTCTAAGAAATCATAACTTTCATCCATGATACTTCCTCTCTTTCTATTTGGTTGGATATCCTGTAAGAATAAAGTTACCGTTGTTATCTTTTTTGAGTATAATTTTTGCGTTTGTAACGTTTTCTACTAGTTCTGAATTTCTTGTTACACTTCTGCCGATTATTTCTCCATCGCCCTTGTATTTTAACATTAATTTAGGCTTTTTAGGATCATCAATCCAATTTTCGATTTTCTTTATATTTTTTGGATCGTTTAAGACTGAATTAGCAATTCTCTCAGCGGTAGCCCTATCTTTAAAAGTAGATGAAGCTGTAATATGTGGGTTAGGATCAGTTCTCAGTCTTTCTATTAATTCTTCGTCGGTCTTCCCAACGTGTCTTTCAATAAGATGCCCGCCTTTTGCTTCATGAGCAGCTAATCCACCGCCAGGTGCGAGAGGGGTACTATCACCTTGTTTGACATTACCTGTACCCATGTTGTTAGAACTTTCAGATCTTCTGAGAACACTCTCTTTTTTATCTTCCGCAATACTTTTTAGCAGCGGAGTATTTTTCACATTAATGGTATTCTCAGCATCTTGAAGGATTCCTTCTAATGCAGGAGTATACCGGTTAACAGGAGATTTGACAAACTGTTTTACAGACTTTCCACCTTTCTTAATTGTATCACTAGCTGTTTTCCCAACTTTAGCAAGATCCTTCGAGCCTGTTGAGACAGAGGACTTTCCACCTTTCAATAACAGAAGACTTCCGCCCAAATAAGTAACATAGTGCAGCCGTGTGTATGCATCCCCGTGAATCATTTTTGTATCCCAATTATCCTTCAATGTGTCAACCATACTTTGAAAGGCAGCTTGATAGTCGTATTCCAAAACGGTATCCAGCACTTTTTGAGGATCCTTGTTTAAGTTATCAATCGTCCAACCGATATTCCATCCAAATTGAATGGCTCCTTCACCGGTATCCTTGGCAAGATCGTATATACCAACAATCGCACCCTTGGCGCCATCACCTATGATTTGCAACACTTCTTTTCCGTTATCCATGAAAGCTTTACGCTGTTCAAGAAATGAAACAAATTCAAGCTGTTCAGGGGTAAGATTCTCATAGCCGACCTTCTTGGCAATTTCTAAGTATTCATCCGGATCCGTCACTCCGTCAGCTAGCTTCTTCTTTAAATCTTTGATTTCTCGTTCTTTCGCTTCATCTTTCTTGATCTTCAAATAAGCTTCAGTCTGTTTCTCAATATCGCCTTTTTTCTTATGTATGTCACTTTCACGGTACGCCTTGGCGTTGTAGTGAATGGGTGTGGCGTTCTTCCCTTTGCCTGTGGATTCCTCAAGCTTTTGGAAGTCCTTCCTGATGAATTGCTCGTTTGGCTCTGACTGGGCATATTCAGTAACAAGTGCTTCGTCCACGCTACCTAGTTTGTCGACTGTTTTTTTGCGCTTGGCCTCCGCATTGGCGAGTTCGTCTTTGAAGTTTTCTGTCGAGAACAAATCAAGTGGGAGGATGTCATCGATATCATGTAAGATATCTTTCATCGCTTTCTTTTGTTCAGACATTATGGATTTTGATTTTGTGTAGGCGTTGGCCAGTTCGTGTTCTAAGAAGGATTCTTCTATATATGCATCAGATAAGCTGGCGTCCTCTAGAGTGCCTGAAATGCTTGTCAAGAAAGCAATTTTCATATCAAGTAAGTCAATCCAATTGTCAGCTACACCTGCGTGGTCTTGATAAAATGCTTTAATGTTGTCGGCGCCTTTGCCGGAAAACTCACTGTCATCTAAATCAGCTACGGCTTTAAAGGCCTTCTTGAGATTGACCATCTGACTTCTTAATTCTTTGTATTCCTTTGCGCGTTTATCTGCTTCGGAAAGCAACGTTTTAGCTTCAAATACTTTCATGTTCATATCCTTTCATCGGAATTCCTAACCAAGATATTACCATGGAAGAAAGAAGAAAAAGACATATACGTATTTCGAAAGTGGAAAATGATTAATTCGGTCTAGGTCTTTGTTCTTATTTATTGTGTTGTTAAGCAATTGGTGATAGGCCAAGCTCGAATGGTCCCGGGAACCGTAATTTGATTGGTGTTGGTATTGTTATAGCAAGTCAGGATGCGCTGAATACTACACTGCTGAAAAGCTAGCTATCAAGTTTGTAGCGTAGCTGCTTAAAGAGTGCGGCTGGGGAAAAACTTGATCGTGTCCGTACACATCAGAACTGGAGCGGAAAGTATTGCCTGCACCGCATTTTAGCTGAGGGCAGATGAAACCAAGTTAAGTCAGCCATTGAGTCAGAATTGAAGGTGCTGGGAGGAGAGACAAAATCTAAACTGTTATCATCTGCGTCTAAAGCTTCTGGGGGCATTTACACAGTCAAAAAAAGTGATACTCTTCCGTTTTTTAATAAAAAGGGAGTTTAATTAATGATTAAAAAAATTCGATATAATTAATGAAGTATCGACAGAAGATTGTTACCACAAATGCAAAGCAAGAAACGAAAGTGCCCATGCAAATATGCCGAACGTTACAAAGAATCTAAGAAAAGTTTCATATTTTGTAAGTTTCCGTTCTTTTTTTATTTTACCTAATTTCCAGTAAAGGGCGTAGCCGGAGAACAATAAAATTATTTGTCCCAGTTGCGACACGGACTCTAAAAATTCTATACCATTCATTGATTTCACCTCTTATTTAATTATCGCAGGCTGAAAACCCGTTTCCAACAGTTATATAAAAATTAAGCAATCCGTAATATGTCTAATGGTATAAGAACCTTATCCAGTTATTATTTTAACAAAGAAGAACACGTTATAAGTTGAATCCATTGTAGGTTTTGTAGGTTTTAATGGCTGGTATTGTTTTAAATTCAGCCCTCGTTGAGTCATTTGTGGGGTCTACTGCGATAAAAGCAAATTACCATGCAAAAAGAGCCCGTCTCATAAAAGGCGGGCTTTATAACAAAAGAAAAAAATGTTGTTATGCTTTTTTTACAATGATCACAATATTTATAAATCACTTACACCAGCCAGTAAACCTATAAGACTCAAAACAATTGTTATAGCAAGGAAAGCCCAGACTAACGCAGCAAATGGAGTGTTAATTCCTGTGCTTTCTTTCCACTTGGAAAATCGACTTGTTCTGAATTTTCCTAGCTGAATACATAAAATTACGTTTAATAATACTGATATGACAAGGGCTGTTACTAAATATAAGTTCAAACCCATCAACCTTTCTTTTATAGGCTTTAGTCTTAGTGTAATCTATAAGCGGATGTAGATTTCAAGTGTCATTATTCATGTTATTTTCAGAAGCTACATATGATTGTGGAGTTGTTGCAAAGAGTCTGATAGAAGGAGTCATGAAAAAGTTTGCGGTTTTTTTCAGACATACATATTTTTGGGAATGTTAGAATGTTACATAAAGGGTAGGGGCTGTCGGTTTATTAATGCAGTATAGAATTTAAATGAAAAACCAGGAATAATATTGAGTTGAGAAGATAAAATAAAAAACCCATTTTTAAAGTCCAAAATGGGGTTATTTTTTAATATCATATTAAGTTGCTGCTCTATCTGCGACCTTATAAGTGGACTGCTCAGAAAGAGCGTATGAAGCGCTGGATACTCCAACAATGCCAAGCAAGAGCGCTAAACAAATTGCAATTTTACATTTTTTCATTTAAATGTTTCCCCCTTTTCTTCTTTGTTGGTCAAAAAATCAGCAACAGCAACAGCGTATTCTTCCATATCACCGTAAAGGTTTTTCTCTTCGAAGAACTTGAACACTTCTCTAAGTGTTTGTAAGTCGAATGATAAATAAAGGCCTTTAACCAGTTTTAATTTCTCGGTTACTTCCTGGTTGTTGTGTCGGGCAGCAACCTCCTGACCTTCCTGGTATAATTCTAATGCAGCCTTTAAATCATTTTTCTTTGCTTTGACATATGCCAGATTAAAAATCGCTTTGGACTCATAAATGTGTTTTCGATCCTTATGAATTTCATAGGCGATTTGAAAATGTTTCTCAGCATTGTCAAGTTCTTCAAGGTTATTATAGCATAATCCCACGTTAAAATGAGCTGAACCAATTAAATGTTGCTCCCCTATTTTTATAGCATCATTTAAGGCTTTTTCAGCTGTTTCTAAAGCATCCTCATAACACATTTTATCTAGCCAGTTCCCAAAGATAACAAACTGACATTGGACCATTTCTTTGCCATATGTAAGGTTCCCCTGAGCATCTTTTTGCTCTTTAAATATAGAGTATGCTCGCTGAGCATAATTCATTGAGAAATGAGTCTCTTTCATATAGTAATAGACTTCTGACACTTTAAAATAGAACTCTGCCTTATCTGTATTTGCGTTTTCATCTAATAAATCAAGATATTTTTCGGCTTCGCGATAATATGTTAAAGCAATAACTAAATCTCTCGTTCTAAAATGGTACATGCCGGTAAAAAAATGATAATAGAACTCTATTGTATTCGTGAAGGATTCAGGGGCCATATTTTCCCTTGTCTTTTTGAGGTCAGCATATACACCATCTATATTTTCAACAGAGTCAGGTTCGAGATACGACAGCATTATTTCGTGCCGCAGCTTTAATAGCTGGAGATAGACTGCTACTTTTTCATTTTTCTCCATCATATCGAATGCTTTTTCAACTTTTTGTTTCATTTCTTTTGCTTTCTCAACTCGACCCTGTTTTATGACAACATACCAATGATTAATGTCTGTAGTTACATAATGATATGGGATTAAATCCGAAACAGACAATCAAATACCTCCTTTTTTTTACATATATTTAATATTATATCACTAAGGACACCCTCTAATAGAATTATTTTTTTGAAAAGTCCATCTATTTAGACTAAAAAAAGTCAGAATAAACATAAATAAGGACCGTATTGTCTGATACGAACTCTTTAGCTTGCTTTAGAATTTAGGGAGGCTGATCTAAAAGGCACTTGAAGTCGTTTAATGATTTATAAATGGCATCTGCATTTTTCAAGAAAATGTTATAATGAAAAGCCATAAAATGATAGGAGGGGGATTTTCGATGCATTACATAACGGCATGTTTAAAAATCATCAGTGATAAAGACCTTAATGAGATAATGAAGGAATTCAAAAAACTTGAGGAAGAAACGAACAAAGAAGAGGGTTGTATTACATTCCATGCTTATCCGCTTGAGCCATCAGAACGTAAAATAATGCTTTGGGAGATTTGGGAAAACGAAGAAGCTGTGAAAACCCATTTCACGAAAAAACACACAATAGCCGTTCAAAAACAAGAATTAACGGAAGTAGAATGGTTAATGAAAAGCAATGTGAATGATTAAAAAGGCGTCTTCAAAAGAGACACTCAAAAACTAAGAATCGGAAAGTTGTTGGCGGATTGTTGTACAACTCCGCCAACAATATCATGCGGAGAATTAAATACATATTATTCATAATAAAAGCTTGGAGAAAAAAATGAAAAAGAAAACCCAAATTATCCTTTCTCTTGTAGCAGCACTTATAGTTATATTGATAGCACTACCAGTTCTATCTCCTGTTGTTTTTACAGCTGCTTCTGAAAAAGGAGCAATCAGACACGAAATTTATAAAAGAGGATATCCCTATCAGAGCTACTTTGCAGTTCTCCAAAAAGAAGCTGACAATGAATCTGGGAGTCTTTATTACGTGAATTGGCTAGATTGGAAAGGTGAAACGGGACAAACGCCTCACTTATGCTATTCAAAAAAAGCATCAAACGGTAAATACAAAGTAGACTGTGGAACCGGGCCGTAAAAAAAATGCCCGGGATGAAAGGTCTGCGGATACTGATCACTGGACAGAGAACGCTGTGCTTTGGTTGGTGTCCGTTTTTTATTTCGTATACTAAGCTGACACTATCACATCACAGAATCAGGTCGATTCTAGCAGTTAACTCAAAATCATAAAATCGCTTTTTTCCGGAAGCTTCGGTAAAAAACAAAACTTTTGTCTCTATGATTTTATTTTATAATGTAAACGGTTTCTTATATAGTATACTTATACTATGAATTTGCTCAAGTGGATACTGACAGGAAGGATAGAAAAACAGATGGAATACATAAATACAAGACAAAAAGAGATTTTGTATCTGTTGTTATCTGAACCTGATGACTATTTAGTTGTGCAAGATTTCGCAGATAGGGTACAGTGTTCTGAAAAAACAATCCGGAATGATTTGAAAGTGATCGAGGATTATCTCAATGAGCATTCTCATGCACAGCTTATTCGAAAACCAGGGTTGGGCGTTTATTTACATATAGAAGAACAGGAAAGGACCTGGCTAAGCCAACAATTACATACTGAACATTTTTCTTCTAGGCAGCGGACCGATGAAGAAAGAATGCTGCAAATTGCTTATGACTTATTAATGAATCCGAAGCCTGTTTCCGCAAAAGAAATTGCCGCTCGGCATTTTGTCAATCGATCTGCCATTAAAAAGGATTTATACGCAGTAGAAGAGTGGCTGAAGCGTTTTGATCTCACGCTCGTTTCTAGGCAGAGGCTTGGATTAAAGGTTGAAGGGAACGAAAGAAATAAAAGAAAGGCATTGGCAAGAATATCTGATTTGATTCACAATACAGAGTTTACGAGCCAATTTATTAAAAGTAAGTTTTTACATTATGAAGTAGATTTTGTGACGAGAGAAATCAAATCATTGCAAAAAAAGCATTCTCTCTATTTCACAGATGAAACGTTTGAGAGTTTGCTGCTGCATACATTATTAATGGTCCGCCGCATCAAAATGAAGCAGCCGATCTCTTTGTCCCCGAAAGAAATGGCGGCAGTAAAAAAGAAGAAAGAATATCAATGGACATTTGCTTGTTTACAACGGCTTGAACCGGTTTTTGCAATCCGTTTTCCAGAAGAAGAAGCCGTGTATTTAACATTACATATATTGGGCGGTAAAGTTCGTTATCCATTACAGAAAGAAGAAAACTTTGAAAATGCTGTGCTTCCTAAGGTTGTAGAGCATTTAATCAATCGTGTTTCAGAGCTGAAAATGATGGATTTTCATAAAGACCTGGATTTGATCAATGGTTTGAACATTCATGTCAATACAGTGTTACAGCGGCTGAGCTACGATCTTTCAGTATCAAATCCTATGCTGAATGATATTAAAAAGATGTATCCTTATTTGTTTCATCTTATCATTGACGTTTTGGAAGATATCAATCAAACTTTTGATCTTCATATTCCTGAGGAAGAGGCAGCATATTTGACACTGCATTTTCAAGCAGCCATCGAACGGATGCAGTGCAGCAGCGAGGCACATAAAAAGGCGATCGTCGTCTGCCACATGGGAATCGGGATGTCACAATTGCTGCGGACGAAAATTGAACGGAAATATCACCAAATCGCTGTAATGGCATGTATTGCAAAGGCCGATTTAAAGGATTATATCAAAAAGCATGAGGATATCGATCTTGTCATATCCACCATTGCGCTGGAGAATATAACGGTCCCCCATATTGTTGTGTCTCCGCTGTTAGAGCCTGGCGAAGAGAAGAAATTAAGTGCATTTATACGTCAGCTGGGCGAACCACACCGCCAAAAACAAAAAACGTTTCAGATGCTGAACAATACGACTCCTTTTTTGGTTTTTTTGCAGCAGGAGGCGGAGCATCGCTACAAGTTAATTGAACAGCTGGCGACAGCTTTGTTTGAGAAAGGCTATGTTGAAAAGGACTATGCGGTTCATGCGGTGATGAGGGAAAAAATGTCGGCGACAAACATTGGGTCAGGCATTGCCATTCCTCATGCGAACGCTAAATTTATTAAACAATCAGCAATCGCGATTGCCACATTAAAGGAGCCGCTTGAATGGGGAAATGAAAAAGTTTCGCTTGTCTTTATGCTGGCTGTCAAACACGAGGATCAAACCATGACAAAGCAGCTGTTTAGCGAGCTTTCATATCTTAGCGAGCAGCCGGCCTTTGTCCAAAAGCTGACGAAAGAAACCAATGTCATGTCATTTTTATCTCATTTGGATTATTAAAAAGCAGGGATTATTCCTTGCTTTTTTTTGTTATAGGGAAAAATGCCTTTATTTCCGGAACCTATGGTAAAAAAAGCGATTTTTAAGTGCTGATTTCGGTATACAGTTGAGACAAGATCTTATTATTCACACTTTAAAGGAGGTTTCCTATGAAACTGTTAGCGATTACTTCTTGTCCGAACGGAATCGCCCATACGTATATGGCAGCGGAAAATCTGCAAAAAGCTGCTGACAGAATGGGCGTCAGCATCAAAGTTGAGACCCAGGGGGGAATTGGTGTCGAAAATAAGCTAACCGAAGAGGAAATTCGCGAAGCGGACGCAATCATTATTGCTGCAGACCGCTCGGTAAACAAAGACCGGTTTATAGGCAAAAAACTGCTGTCTGTCGGGGTACAGGACGGCATCCGCAAACCGGAAGAATTGATTCAAACCGCTCTTAACGGGGATATACCGGTCTATCGTTCCGCTGCAAAATCGGAATCTGGCAATCACCAGGAGAAGAAGCAAAATCCTATTTACCGTCATTTAATGAACGGCGTTTCATTTATGGTTCCTTTCATTGTCGTCGGCGGATTATTGATAGCGGTTGCATTAACGCTTGGAGGGGAGAAAACACCTAAAGGCTTAGTTATTCCGGATGACTCCTTCTGGAAAACGATTGAACAGATCGGCAGTGCTTCATTTTCATTTATGATTCCGATTTTAGCCGGCTATATCGCCTATAGCATCGCTGATAAACCGGGTCTTGTGCCAGGGATGATCGGCGGATATATTGCGGCGACTGGCAGTTTTTATGACAGCGCAAGCGGCGCCGGATTCCTTGGGGGAATCATTGCCGGATTTTTGGCGGGATATGCTGCACTATGGATAAAAAAAGTAAAGGTGCCAAAAGCCATCCAGCCGATTATGCCGATTATTATTATTCCGGTATTTGCATCTCTGATTGTAGGTTTAGCGTTTGTATTTTTGATCGGTGCGCCTGTAGCTCAAATTTTCGCCTCATTAACGGTTTGGCTGGCGGGAATGAAAGGCTCGAGCTCGATCCTTCTGGCATTGATTTTAGGTGCGATGATCTCATTTGATATGGGCGGTCCCGTAAATAAGGTCGCATTTTTGTTTGGATCGGCAATGATTGGAGAAGGAAATTATGAAATTATGGGACCAATTGCTGTCGCCATTTGTATCCCGCCGATTGGCCTTGGCATTGCGACGTTTTTAGGAAAAAGAAAATTCGAGACATCCCAAAGAGAAATGGGGAAAGCGGCATTTACGATGGGGCTCTTCGGTATTACTGAAGGAGCGATTCCATTTGCGGCGCAGGACCCTCTGCGCGTCATTCCAAGTATTATGGCAGGCTCAATGACAGGTTCTGTGATAGCCATGATTGGCAATGTGGGAGACAGAGTGGCACACGGCGGACCTATTGTTGCAGTGCTTGGCGCAGTTGATCATGTCTTGATGTTTTTTATTGCTGTGATTGCAGGTTCCCTTGTCACCGCTCTGTTCGTCAATGTCCTAAAAAAAGATATTACGGCATCTCCTGTGCTCAGTGAAACTGTACCGTCCTCTGCGCCAAGTGAAGCTGCGGCAGCAAACGAAATAAAGCAGCCAATTCAAGTCGAAAGCCCAAAAGCTGAGATGGCGGAGATAAAAAAATTGACAGACATTATCAGCCCGGAATTAATTGAACCAAATTTATCGGGTGAAACCAGGGATGACATCATTGAGGAAATGATTCAAAAATTGTCCCGCAGAGGTGCGCTGCTTTCAGAGAGCGGGTTTAAACAATCCATTTTGAATCGTGAACAACAGGGAACAACGGCGATTGGCATGAATATTGCTATTCCGCACGGAAAGTCTGAGGCGGTCAGGGAGCCAAGTGTTGCCTTTGGAATCAAACGATCAGGCGTTGACTGGAACAGCCTGGATGGATCAGAAGCTAAATTAATCTTTATGATTGCTGTACCAAAAGAAAGCGGAGGGAACCAGCATCTGAAAATATTGCAGATGCTATCTCGAAAGCTAATGGATGACAATTATAGGAAGCGACTGCTCTCTGTGCAAACAACAGAAGAGGCATACAAACTGCTGGAAGAAATCGAATAAAGCGGGGGGATTTTCATGACGATTGAACCGTTATTTTTCAAGCCTGTTTTCAAAGAAAGAATTTGGGGCGGAACCGCTTTAGCTGATTTTGGCTATACCATTCCGTCACAACGAACAGGGGAGTGCTGGGCTTTTGCCGCGCATCAAAACGGTCAAAGCGTTGTTCAAAACGGAATGTATAAGGGGCTCACGCTCAGCGAATTATGGGAACATCACAGACATTTATTTGGACAGCTTGAAGGGGACCGTTTTCCTCTGCTTACAAAAATATTAGATGCTGACCAAGACTTATCTGTTCAGGTGCATCCCAATGATGAATTTGCCAAAATACATGAAAACGGTGAGCTTGGAAAAACTGAATGCTGGTACATTATTGATTGCGAAAAAGATGCAGAGATTATTTACGGCCACAATGCAAAAACAAAGGAAGAACTAATTGCCATGATAGAGCGTGGAGAATGGGATGAGCTCTTGCGCCGAGTAAGGGTAAAGCCGGGGGACTTTTTCTATGTGCCAAGCGGCACTGTTCATGCGATTGGAAAAGGGATTCTGGCTTTAGAGACGCAGCAGAATTCAGACACAACCTACAGATTATATGATTATGACCGAAAAGATGAAGAAGGCAAGCTGCGCGAGCTTCACCTGGAAAAGAGCATCGAAGTGATAGAGATCCCGTCTATTCCAGAGCGGCAAACGGTTCATCATGAACAAATTGAGGACTTGCTTACAACGACATTCGTTGAATGCGCTTACTTTTCGGTGGGGAAATGGAACTTATCAGGATCAGCAAGCTTAATGCAGCAAAAACCATTCCTTCTTATCAGTGTGATTGAAGGGGAGGGCCATATGAACTCTGGTGAGTATGTCTATCCCTTCATAAAAGGAGATCATATGTTGCTGCCTCATGGTTTTGGAGAATTTAAACTTGAGGGGTATGCCGAATGTATCGTCTCCCATCTGTAACATGGCAGGGCTTGAGAAATACAATTAAGAGTGAAGACGCCTATTCTCCAGCGATGAACTAAATCAAATAAGAGTTTAATAGTCGCAGAAGAAATGCTACACTATTTTCTGTATATGGTAAAGAATGAAAAAACACGATTCGGTTGGTAGTCCGGATGCATGATTGATCATGTCAGTAACCTTCCCCTCCTCGGGATGTCCATCATTCTTTTGTATCTTTTATGAGGAGGGAATCGTTATGAAATTAACGGTTTACTATGATGGTCAGTTTTGGGTAGGCGTTGTTGAAACTGTGAACAATGGAAAGCTAAGAGCCTTTCGTCATCTTTTTGGCAAAGAGCCGAAGGATTCTGAAGTGCTGGCGTTTGTTCATAACCAACTCTTGAATATGATGGCCCAAACAGAGCAGGAAGGAGTTCGTTTACAAGAAAGACGTCAGAAAAAGATCAATCCAAAAAGATTGCAGCGTCAGGTATCAAAAGAAATGAAAAATGCCGGAGTAACTTCAAAAGCTCAAGAGGCAATAAAACTAGAGCTTGATGCAAGAAAGCAAAAGAAAAAACAAATAACGAAAGAACAACGAGAACATGTAAAAGAGCAGAGGTATATGCTCAAAAAGCAAAAAGCGAAAAAGAAGCACAGAGGTAAATAATCCAGCAAAAGCAGGCACTGAGCCTGCTTTTGTAATTACGCCTCTACTTTGTAACATATATCCAATGCATATAATCCTCTGATTTATGATTCAATGTGAACCCTAGCTTTTCCAAAGTTTTTTGTGATCCTAGATTATCATGTTCACATCTTGCGGTAATCCGGTTCACTGCTTCTTGGCTTAATGCCCAGTTTATTAGTTCTTGGCAGGCTTCCACACAATAACCTTTGCGGCGATGACTTTTATTTGTCGCAAAACCGATTTCAATTACGCCATTCTCGTCTGGGTCACCTAAAAATCCAGTTCCTCCAACAATTTCATGACTGTCCTTCTTTACAATAATCCATGAATCAAATCCGTTTGTTCCATTGTTTTTCACTAAAATTTCACGGAAATAAGGTATCGCTTCAAAAAAATCATAATTTGGCCATTCACCATTTGTTTCATATCCTAAGTCTTTGATCGCTTGATGATCTTGTTTAGACGCGGCGTCGAGAAGGGGAATATCAATTGTTTGTAATCGTAATCGATTCGTTTCAAGGAGAACCATATATCTAATCCTCTTTTCTTTTTACTGGAAATCATGATAACATATAATAATTTTCTCTGGTACCTTGGCAGTAGAAAAAGATGAGGAACTTGAGGGGGATTGATAGGTGAGAGCTAGCCCAGTACCAAAATGGGTAGGAAAATGCTGATGTCAAAGTGTTCCTACCCGTTTTTCTGTGCTGAATGCAGGGTTTCTGATAACATGTTGTGCTACCTTTTCGCAATCAAATAAAGCGATAGGGCTCTTTGGGTTTGAACAGGATTATGAATGATAATGACCCATTGGTTTCTTCGTCTTGGAAAGCTTGCTACCGCATACAATGGAGCAGTATCCCGCGGAGTGAACCCGCCATTTACCACATTGATATCCCTTCCTTCAAGATGACAAACTAGGTATTCGCCTGGATTGATGACCTGCTGGTTCGTCCATGCATAAGAATAAAAGCCGTCGCCGAGATCCTCGGAGGAAGATGGGGGGATAATGCCGTCTACAGTCAATGTGATTTCTCTTCTTCGCTGTCTTTCTGAAAAGTCTGGATTTCTTTGAGGTGTATGAGTATGTGAAAAGTAAGGAATTAACGCAGGACCATACAAGTAATGATACAAAGCAACCACTCCTTATTTTTACATTCATACAAATTGTATGTGGTTGTCATTCGTTCATTCCTGTTTTGTTTCATGTTGATTAATAATGAGCTATAGGAATCCAGGTTAATCAATTTGTCCTTTCGTTGATTCAATGCTAGTAACCTTGAAAATGCAGGTTAGGATGATAGAATTTACATATTAACTGCAAAAAAGAAGATTACATTTATTTTGATAGCGGGTGAAAACGATGGCGAAAAAAATGGCAAAAACAAATGCGGTTCGTCTAATTGAACAGCAGAACATTTCTTATGAGTTATTAGGGTATAAAACAGACGGCCAGCCTGTAGATGGCATCTCTGTTTCGGAGAAAATCGGTTATCCTTTGGAGTATGTATATAAAACATTGGTGGCAGCAGCAGGAACTAATCAATATTATGTCTTTGTTGTACCTGTAGCAGAAGAGTTAGATGTAAAAAAGGCAGCAAAGGTGACAGGGGAAAAGAAAATAGAGATGATTGCAATGAAGGAGCTATTAGGGGTAACTGGCTATCTTCGCGGCGGCTGTTCACCCATTGGCATGAAAAAATTGTTCCCGACCTATATTGACGCATCTGCAGAAACGCTTGATTTTATCATTGTCAGTGCAGGGAAAATCGGTATGCAGATAAAGTTGGCGCCGCAAGATTTAGCCAAATCATGTGATGCCGAATTTGCAGAAATTGTATAGCAGATATAGGGTAAACGAAAAAGCTTAGTCGTATCGATTAAGCTTTTTCCGCATCCCTTTCAAATATGATTTCAAAATAAGCAGCTGCCCCATACCCATCTATACTGGGCGCGAAAATCTGAACGAATCTCCAGCCTCTTTTCGCATAATCATGGATGATTTGCTGGTAGTCTTCTTTAGGCCTTCTTCTCATCGTACTCAGCTCAACTCTTACGAATTCATATTCTTTCATCATTTGATCCCTCCTATTAGGATATACGGAAGATTGAGCAAGAAGTTCCGAAAACCTCAGGGATTATTAACATGAATCTCTTGCTTATTGCATTTGACTGAGTATATAAGTAAAAAAAGAGCGGCCAGAACATATAAGAAAGAGATGATCATTAACGTACTCATTACAGGGTAGTGTTTAGCGGAGTAGATGAAAAAATCAAGCTGTGAAATTTGTTTGTGGCTGCTGACGGTATCCATTCCATTAAGCAGTTTTGAGATTTTAGCAGTATAGTTCCAATCAAATCGATCTGAAACAAGCTCGCTTCCTTGATACCAATTAACAGCGGCTAAAAACAGAAATACCATAATAGAAAATCCAAGCTGAACAACTAAAAATATTCCCTTCACTTTTGTGTGACCTCCAAATCTAAATATGGGAAAATCAAACAATATATTACCACCCTCTGGGTTATTCTTGCAATTTCTCTTTCACGCAACTCGAACGTAAGTCTATTTTTTTATTTGTGTTTGGATTATAATACCTGATGATGGAAAAAGCGTTCGGGTTTATGGATTGGAGAATCATATATTAGCGATTTTACTTATGTACTTTAGTAACACCCGAAAGTAGGCTGGGGGACGGCAGTCTTTTTGCTAATTGTTACTGAATTTTTAAATGTTCGTATTGATAGTAGGAGAAAGTACAGAAGCAGACGGTTCGTCCTTTTCTCCGCTTCGTCTATCGCAAAAGATCTGTTTAATCACTGAACGGTTTTCATCTGTTTTGCTGAACTTTGCAATGGGCTGCAAAAAAACATCAACATGCAACGATGGCGACATGTTTCATATTTGGCTGACTGACCTGATCATTTATTTTGCTTTTAAGTCATCCTATTCAAGAAAGCGATGGTATTTCATGAACAAAGAAACTCTAAAAAACATACTCATGATTTTTTCAATATGCGCAACCCTCCGAGAAACCGATGGCATGCGCATTGCTGATAGCTGGATTTTGAGTGAAATCGTACGGTTTTTGATTTGCATGGCAGTGTTTTTTGCTGTGACATTTCTATTAGAGGCTGTCTTTCCAAACAAAAAAGAGTCACATTAATGTGTGGCTCTTTTTGCATCATCTGATCAGAAACATCACAAATGAATCGATCATCATTATTAAGAACAGCAAACAAAAATAAATGAGCGAGTAGACAAACATATCTTTCGCCCACTTCACGTCATCGTCTATTTTGAATCCCTTGATGCTTTTTTTGATCCATATGCCCCCAAGAACCAAGGCGGCTAAGAAATAAAATGGGCTCATATGGCCAGTGCCGAGAGAAAAAGGAAATAATAGCGTGATCGGCATCAGGACGGCAATATATTGCATCATTTTTATTTTTGTTACATGATTGCCTTTGACTACTGGCAAAAGCGGAACGCCAGCCGCACGATATTCCTCTTTGCGTCTTATCCCAATTGCCCAGAAATGCGGGGGCTGCCACAAAAACATAATCGTGTACAACAGCATTGCTGCCATACTGAAATCTCCGGTTACGGCACAATACCCCATCAATGGCGGGGCAGCTCCAGGAAAGCTCCCGACAAATGTGCTCCACACAGACGTTCGTTTCACCCATACTGTATAGATGATCGCATAAAAAATAAAGGCGGCCAGTCCGAGAAGGGCCGTTAATGGATTAAGGGAATAAAGCATGGCTAGACCTGCGATTCCTAACACAGTGCCATATGTTAGGATCAAGGCTGGCGGCATTTTCCCTGTGACCGAGGCCCTGCTGCGAGTGCGTGCCATTTTTGCATCCATATGCCGATCAAAATAGTTGTTATAGACAGTGCCGGAAGCCATCACAAACGCGGTTCCCAACATTGCTGTCACCATTGTCATCAAAAAAGCCATTCCGGTTAATTGTTTTTCTGCGCTTGCAAACGCGATCCAAAATCCGCCAAAGGCTGCTATCGAGTTTGATATGATAATGCCGGGTTTTGCAAGTTTGATAAAATCGTAAATGGTTACCCGGTTCGAAGCTTTTATGTATTTCGTTTCAGATATGGCTGCCGAATCTCTTGTATTCCCCAAAAAATAGACGCCTCCCCCAAAACTGCATGCTTTAGTTATCGTAACAAGAGGGCTATGGAATCACAATTGTTTCCTATATTTGTCATGATATTGTCATTTTTAATAAAAAAAATGGGGAGCTGGACTGCCCCCATTTTAGCAAGCGACGCTTAATATCCGTAACCGCCGCCGAATCCTCCGCCATAACCCCCGCCGTAACCGTACCAAGGGTAGTAAGGCCGCGGGCGCGGGTAATAGTAAGGCGGACGCGGATAAAACGGGTAGAACGGATAATACGGTCTTGGATAATAATAAGGCGGATAAAATGGCGGTCTCGGACGCGGATAATAATAAGGCTGTCTTTCATCATAAGGTGTCATTTGTTCAAATATCTGTTCATTCAAAGGATAATCCAAGAGGAAAACCTCCCTAGCTTTTTTTATTCCTTTTACCATATTCTTGATGCTTAAGTTGGGTGTATGTACATTCATGAAACCCGGTTTATTTTATGATGAAATTCCTTAAAAAGGATTGACATGAACTTCTAAATCTCATAGTATTACAAATGTGAAATAAATGTTACTTAAATATTACAATAGTGTTTCTAAATAGATACAGTTCTAACTGATGAAGAATAAATCGAAATGGCTACGAAAGAAGGAGTTTTTGTTGTTAGTAAAAAGAATCAAATGGTTTCATGTATTAATAGCAGTTGTAATTGTGGTGGGCCTTATCGGCTTTTTCCATAATCATTCGTTGAAAAAAGAAACGGTCATGAATAAAGTAAGAACTGATTCTCAGTATGGGAATGTTGAGATCGCAACGCTAGTCAATGACGGGAAAACGTTTAATTACGCGGTAAACTATCCCGTTTTCAAAAATAAAAAAATGGATTCGGTATTAAAAAGATTCGCAGAAAAAGAGGTTCGCCAATTTCAAAAGGAAACAAAAAACGTTGACCAAGAGCATACGACTAAGCGCAACGAATTAAATGTTGATTATAAAATTGTCCATTATGCCAAACAGACAGTGGCGATTGTATTTAATGAATATAAGTATATCGGGGGCGCACACGGTCAAACCGTGAAAAAAACGTTTAACTATGATTTTAGTAAACAAGCGTTTCTTTCCATTGATGATATTTTCAAAGAGGACGCTGACTACTTACACAAGCTTTCGTTAATCGCTTATCACGAGCTGAAAAAGAATAAGGACATTGCAGCGGATGATGCGCTGTTAAAGGAAGGGACGGCTCCGAAAAAAGATAACTTCAGCCGGTTTGCCATCAAGGAAGATTATATCGAACTTTACTTTGATACATATCAGGTTGCAGCAGGCTATCTTGGAGAGCAATCAATTGCCATTAAGAAAAGTCTTTTGAAAGACATACTGAAAGAACAATATATTGATAAAGCAAAAAATAAAAATAAAATCAAAGAACAAAAGCCGAAGCATGAAGTGATTTCTTTACCCAAAGAGGAAACGGTTGATCCACATCAAAAAGTCATTGCACTTACTTTCGATGACGGGCCGAATCCTGCGACAACAAATCAGATTCTGGATTCCTTGAAGAAATATAAGGGGCATGCCACGTTTTTTGTTTTGGGGAGCAGGGTTCAATATTATCCGGAAACGCTAATCAGAATGCTGAAAGAAGGAAATGAGGTGGGGAACCATTCGTGGAGCCACCCGCTTCTCACAAGGCTTCCAGTGAAAGAAGCGCTAAAGCAGATCAATGACACGCAAGACATCATTGAAAAAATAAGCGGGTACCGCCCGACGCTTGTAAGACCCCCATACGGCGGCATTAATGATGAGCTGCGGAGTCAAATGAAAATGGATGTCGCATTATGGGACGTTGACCCGGAAGATTGGAAAGACCGTAACAAAAAAACAATCGTTGACCGTGTCATGAGCCAGGCGGGAGATGGAAGAACCATCTTGATTCACGATATTTACCGCACCTCTGCTGATGCGGCCGATGAAATTATGAAAAAGCTCACCGATCAAGGTTATCAATTGGTGACAGTTTCTCAGCTTGAAGAGGTTAAAAAACAAAGAGAAGCAAATCAGTAGGAAAAGGCTGCCCGTATGGACAGCCTTTTTTCTATTTAATAAGAGCCTGTGGTGGCCCAAACATTCAAGTTCGGCCCTGAATACTTGCCGAAAGCGTAAGAAGTCCTTGGATCTAAATCATATACCATCGGTGTATAACAAGATTTTTGGCCGGCGACCGCTTTTCCGTTGCCGCCTGCAGAATCACAGTTATATCTTTTTCCGTCCGTGTTCCGGGTAATCTCCGCATTTGCTTCAAAGCCTGACGTCAATGTATTATTCATCGTGATTTTTGCCCAAGCCGTTTTACATGTACTGCTGAATTTAAGCTCGACTACTCCAATGACTTGATTGCTGGCATTCACTAAGTTTGAGGATTTTTTTGTAGAGCCGCTGGACGCACAATCATTGTAATAAGGGCTTTTACCATCGTAGGCATGGGTTTCCGCCTTTGCGGGTGCACCTTTGACGGCAAAAACAAATACTACTGCGAATAACACCAATGAAGCCTTCATAAACAGTCTTTTCAATTTATGACCTCCTTAATATGGCAAACAATAAATCATATGGAGGAACAATCAAAACATGCATGCTTTTTTGTGAACAATAGAGGCGGCCGGGAGGATGGAGTTCTTGGCCGCCTCTGGTGTGAGGTTATGCTTTTACATCAATGGTTTGTCCGAGAGTCGGGTGCTGAATCATCTTTAAGGTTTGATCAGCATTTTGCTGGGCGGTGTCCAGCATTTTTTTCGTTAAAGCGATATTTACATTCTGGGCAAGGGATGCTTGATGCATCGCAACCGATAAAGCAGGAATATCCATGGTTCCACCTCCTATGCCTTACCTATCGGCGGGTTTGTATGATTTTACAGTGAAAAATGGCTTAATTTCTCCTGTTGACTCTTACGCTGCGGGATACCGTATGTTTTTGACAAGGAGGGATCAGGATGAATCTTGTCATGGAAAAGACCTTTGAGCAATACGAAAAGCTGTTTTTAATGGAAGAACAAAAAAGAAAGGATGAATTTCGGTATACGATGATGAGGCCGTTTGAAAAGATGTGGACCGCCATCCATGTTCCGCTGAAAGCGAAGGAGCCAAACGGCTATGATGTGATGATGGCTGCGAAAATGCTTGGCTATTTGGATGTCCGTGATGTTGAAATCGGGCAGAAAGCATTGCGAATACTGAAGGAATCACATGCTTTAGAGACAGCGGAATCTGCACTTCGACAATGCATCCTTTTTGCTGAGCGTGAACAGTTGCGGGTGAATGCAGAGGAGATCAAATTCGGCCTTTATATCGCCGATCCAAATAAGCTTCAGCTGCAAAAAGGCTACTGCGGGTTTGGTGGGATACCGGGCTTTATTCATGTATGGATTCATCCGAACAGTTATAACCTGCCAAGGATTCCTTCCATTATTGCTCATGAGTTTCATCATAATGTGCGGTTTTCGTATACTGATTTTGATCATGGCTCTATAAGTGTCGGGGATTATCTTGTGATTGAAGGATTGGCTGAATCATTCGCCCGTGAGCTATTTGGCACAGAACGATTGGGGCCTTGGGTAACTCGTTTTGATCATGAGGATTTGCAGTATTCCATTGATGTGATCAATGAGGTGCTGGATATGAAAGGCTTTTCGGAAGTCAGCCGTTATATGTTTGGTGATCCAATTGCTAAAGACCAAGGTTTTAAGCCTGCAGGTTTATCGGCTTTTGCAGGTTATGCGGTTGGATATCATGCCGTTCAGTCATTTATGAATCAACATCATATCACGATAAGCGAGGCCACACGTTTGGATGCGAAGACCATTCTTTCTCAATGCGGGCTGTTTTCTACATGAAAAAAGCGTCACATACAGCGGCGCTTTTTGATTCCCAAAACGAGCAGTTCTATGGCGGCACAGGCTGCAATTCCAATTGTATATGCTTCGATATCGCTCCATAAAAAACCGTACCCCAGTACAAGCCCGCCAAGAGAAGTATCCCTAATCTGGTCGATCCATTCGGCATGATAGAGCTGGCTGAATTCAATGGCAAAACAGAAAGAAAGACTGATAATGCCCGTTTTCATTGTCTTCAGCTTCCGAAATAGAAAACCGCATCCCGTAAAGATCATGGCGGCCCACAGCGAGTCTCCCAGATAAGTATTGAGGGAATCAGGAAGAGCACTGGCGAATGCTCTGGATCCAAGCCCGAGCCCCATGATCAGTATGGTGAAAGCTGCATATATCCATCGATTTCGCTTCATTGCGAATTGATACCCCGTCTCTGCTTCATCTCCCTGTATTGTAAGAAATATATCTTTTATTTGTCCACTAAAAAAGCGGCTGAATTAGCCGCGTAGGGTGTTTATTTTGCTTTTAAGTTTACATGGTCGGCTGTCTGATCCGTGCCTATTACAAAATGAAGTTCATAGCGGCCTGTGTCATATACATAGTCGATTTCATCGGTAAACGGGACGGTCAACACTCGATTCGCTGGGCCTATTTGCTTCTGCAGCACTTCCGGCGTAACACCGCCTAAATTCAGATGCCGTTCCACACCGGTTCCAAAATAGCGGATTTCTGAAATAGTCATGTCTTTATGATAGGAAAATCCGTAGCCCGGCTGCCCCATATTCCAGTGATATAAATCAAATCGATTGTCTCCCCCGACTGGTCTTTCCGGTTCCCCAAACGCAGCATGGACATCGCCTTTTGTGCTTTTGTTAATGGTAAGGCCTTGCGCCTGCTGAGGCATTTCTCCTTTGTAGGCGGTGTTGTAAAGGTTTTTGACAAGCTCAGCGGCTGATTGGTTTGTATTTTCAGAGAGTGTATTTGTTTGAGCTGCGGCCTTTGCCGGTGCTGAAAAGGACGCAGCCCCAAAGCCGGTAAAACAGCTTGTTACTGCTGCTGCCGCGGTTATAGCAGACATTGTCTTTTTCATGTTAATCCCTCCTTATTCATCTACCATTCCGTTTCCCCGTGTTTTTGCAACAAAACATGTGAGTGCGCTTTGTATGTTTTATTGAGTTGTTGTAAGGGAACTGAAATAGGTAATTCGGTATATAAAGCAAGAAAGGGGAATGGAGATGGCTGGCAAGAAAAAAATCACAATAAACGGCGTTGAAATGGAAGCGTCCGAGGAACAGACGGTTCTGCAGCTTTTGAATAACAGCTCGATTGAAGTGCCGCAAGTTTGCTATCATCCAAGCTTAGGGCCGATTGAAACATGTGATACGTGCATCGTCAGCATCAATGGTGAGCTGAAGAGGTCGTGCTCCGCTGAATTAAAGGATGGGGATGTCATTGATACGCTCTCACCTGACGTAAAAAAAGCGCAGGTGATCGGCATGGACAAGATTTTATATAATCATGAGCTTTATTGCACAGTTTGCGATTACAACAATGGGGGATGCGAAATACATAATACGGTGAAGGAAATGAAAATCAATCACCAAAGCATTCCGTTTGATCACAAGCCATACCATAAGGATGAATCCCATCCGTTTTATCGGTATGATCCAGATCAATGTATTTTGTGCGGACGCTGTGTTGAAGCGTGCCAGGACGTTCAGGTCACTGAAACGCTGACCATTGATTGGGAGCGGAAACGCCCGCGCGTCATTTGGGATAACGACGTGCCGATCAATGAGTCGTCATGTGTGTCATGCGGCCATTGTTCAACGGTCTGTCCGTGCAACGCGATGATGGAAAAAGGAATGGAAGGGGAAGCCGGATATTTAACAGGCATCAATAACGAATCGCTGCGTCCGATGATCGAGATCACGAAAGGCGTAGAGACAGGCTACGGTTCAATTCTCGCTATTTCTGATATGGAATCCGCTATGCGTGATGAACGAATCAAAAAAACGAAAACAGTCTGCACCTATTGCGGCGTCGGCTGCAGCTTTGATGTCTGGACAAAGGGCAGAGACATTCTGAAAGTCGAGCCCCAAGAGGAAGCGCCGGCCAACGGCATTTCTACTTGTGTGAAAGGAAAGTTCGGCTGGGATTTCGTCAACAGTGAAGAACGCCTGACAAAGCCGCTGATCCGAGAAGGCGAGCATTTTCGTGAAGCAGAGTGGGAGGAGGCGTTATCGCTGATCGCCAGCAAGTTCACGGAATTGAAAGAAGCGTTTGGACCGGATTCACTTGCTTTTATTACATCGTCTAAATGTACGAACGAGGAATCCTATCTCATGCAAAAGCTGGCCAGAGGAGTCATTGGCACAAACAATGTGGACAACTGCTCGCGCTATTGCCAATCTCCTGCGACTGCCGGCCTGTTTCGGACAGTCGGCTATGGTGGTGATTCAGGCTCAATAACAGATATCGCACAAGCCGACCTTGTTTTGATTATTGGTTCGAACACGTCTGAGTCGCATCCAGTCTTGTCCACTCGCATTAAACGGGCCCATAAGCTGAGAGGGCAGAAAGTGATCGTCGCGGATATCAGAAAACACGAAATGGCAGAGCGCTCCGATTTATTTGTTCAGCCGCGTGCCGGATCGGATATCGTCTGGCTGAATGCGATCGCCAAATATTTAATTGAAAACGGCAAAGCTGATGAGCGCTTTTTGCAGGAAAGAGTGAACGGACGGGATGAATATGTAAAAAGCCTGGCGCCGTACACACTTGAATATGCCGAGGAGAAAACCGGGATCAATCAAGAGACCCTTATCCAGATGGCCGAGATGATTGGGCAAGCTGACAGTGTGTGCGCATTGTGGGCGATGGGCGTGACACAGCATATTGGAGGAAGCGACACGAGCACGGCGATCTCTAATCTGCTGCTTGTGACAGGAAACTACGGAAAACCGGGAGCAGGTTCTTACCCACTGCGCGGCCATAACAATGTGCAGGGAGCAAGCGATTTCGGAAGCATGCCTGACAGCTTGCCGGGCTATGAAAAGGTGACGGACGAACAAGTCCGCCAAAAATACGAACGGGTGTGGGGTGTGCCGCTGCCGAAGGAGCTGGGTATGACTAACCACGAAATGATCGAAAAAATCCATTCCGGCCAGCTGAAAGCGATGTATGTAAAAGGTGAAGAAATGGGTCTGGTGGATTCTAATATCAATCATGTGCACGCCGCATATGAAAAGCTTGATTTCTTTGTGGTGCAGGACATTTTCCTTTCACGTACAGCCGAGTTTGCTGATGTGATTCTTCCTGCGAGCCCGAGCCTTGAAAAGGAAGGAACCTTTACAAACACAGAACGCCGGATTCAGCGGCTGTATCAGGTGTTTGAACCGCTGGGCGAATCAAAGCCTGACTGGCAGATTATTATGGAGGTAGCCAATAAGCTTGGCGCCGGCTGGCACTATGAGCACCCTGCAGACATTATGGAGGAAGCAGCCAAGCTGTCGCCAATTTATGCCGGTGTCACCTATGAACGCCTTGAAGGCTACAATTCCCTGCAATGGCCTGTAAGCGCTGATGGAAAGGATTCGCCTTTACTCTTTACGGATCGCTTCCCTTTCCCGGATGGAAAAGCCATTCTTTACCCCGTTCAGTGGACAGAGCCTGAGGAGTTTGGTGAGGAATATGACATTCACGTCAACAATGGACGGCTCTTAGAGCATTTCCACGAAGGGAACCTCACCTACAAATCGAAAGGGATTTCGGAGAAAACACCGGAAGTGTTCTTAGAAATTTCTCCTGAGCTTGCGGCAGAACGAGGGATTCAGGACGGAACCCTCGTCAGACTCACATCGCCTTTTGGCAATGTTAAAGTGAAGTGTGTGATGACTGATCGTGTCAAAGGGAAGGAAGTGTATCTGCCAATGAACGATTCAGGGGAAGCGGCGATCAACCTGTTAACAGGCAGCCATGCCGATAAGGATACCGATACGCCAGCTTACAAAGAAACCTCAGCCAAGATGGAAATTTTGAAGCGCGATGGAATCAACCCGCTGCCTAAGATCAATCACCGCAACGGCAATCCGCAGCCGCAAATCGGTGTGCAGGTTCAAAAGAAATGGGCGCGGAAGGATTATATTTTCCCTGGCGACGCAGTGAAAAGGGGGATTGGCCATAATGGCTAAAGCGATTAAACGAATTCAGAAAATCGAGGTAACCGAAGAGGATCAGCGAAAGCGTGATTTGCGGGAAATTGAAGATGCCTTAGTCGATCACAAAGAAGCGATTCTCGAAACATTGCATATGCTGGGCCATATGAACGAGCGCGGTGTCCTGCCGTTGCTCCGCGGCCTTTTTGGCCAAGGGGATAAAGTTCTTGATATCCTGGTGAAAAAAGCAGATACAGAGGAAACTGCCAACACGCTGAAAAATCTATTGCTTCTGTTTGGGACGCTCGGCATGCTGGACGTGAAACAGCTGGAGCCTCTCATTTTAAAAGTGAATGCGGGTGTGGCAAGCGCTGTAGAACAGAAAAACAGCGAAGAAAAGACAGGATATTTTGATATTATCCGCTCGCTTAAAGACCCGGAAATCAACAAATCAATTACACTGCTCTTTTCCTTTTTAAAAGGAATGGGACAAGATACAAAGGAGATGGAACGCACGACGCAGCCCCCCGAGCATCAAAAACATCATCAGGAACCACGAGAGAAAAGAGGAATGAATAAGCGAGATTGACCTCCCGCCCGAGCCGGCTTCAGCCAGCTCGGGTTTTTTTGATGAAAAGGTCTAATGGACTAGTAAAAAATATTCAAAAACTAGGAAGAAGTAAGATTGTGATGAATGAGATAGGAATAATTGTTACTTTCTTACCTGTTAGGAAAAGGAGATATATGATTATAATGGAAATCGATTACTTTAGATGGGGGAACAATCATGAAAAAAGTCTTATTACTATTATTTGTACTGGTGATTGGGTTTTCACTTTCCGCGTGCAGCCAATCGAGCGATGCATCAGAGAAGGAAAAACCGAAAGAGAAAAAATCGCAAGAAGAGCTTGAAAAGGAACTTGATAAGGAATTGAAAAAAGGCGGTGAGCCGAAGATCAAAAAAGATGATCAAATACATAAAATAGGAGAAACAATTAAAGTAAATGATATTAATTTCACGGTGAATAAAGTGGATCGTGAACAGAATGGCCAATATGGAGATTTGGGTGGAAAAGAATCTGATAAAATAAAAACACTAAAAGGTAATGAAGAGCGGTTAATTATAGAAGTGACCCTAGAATACGTTGGAAAAGGTTCAATGGAATACAGCCGATTAGGATTAGATCTGAAAGACAAGAAGAATAAATCAGTTCGCTCAGTCATTTCATTGGAGGATAAAGGAAAAATGTTTTTGGGGGGGAATCTGGCGTCAGGAAAAAAGGTGACAGGAGTAGTTAGTTATGTAATACCCAAAGGAGAACAGAAAAATTACACATTAGTGTACAACCCTTTTTTAACAGATACTAGAAGTGATAGAATTGAAGAAAGCGCAAAATACAATAAAGATTATTTGATAAAATTAGAAAAATAGATTAAAAAAAAGCACGTTTTCATCAGGGAAGAAGCGTGCTTTTTTATAGTGACAAATAATGTGAAGGGGAGAGTGATAAAAGTGCAAACCAAATGGCTGGAACGGGCACAGCGGATTCGGGCGATCGCACAGGCGGGGCTTGCTTTTTCCAAGGATGTGTACGACAGGGAGAGGTACGAAGAGCTAATGAAGCTCAGCGCGGAAATGATGGCGGATTACTCACAGACGGACATGGAAGTTATCACTGATTTATGGAATAGAGAGAGCGGCTATCCGACGCCGAAAGCGGATGTTCGCGGCGCTGTATTCAGAGAGAATCAGATTTTGCTTGTTCGGGAGAAGCATGATGAGCTGTGGTCGCTCCCGGGTGGATTTTGCGAGATTGGTTTATCGCCAGCTGAAAACGTGGTCAAGGAAATCAAAGAAGAGTCGGGGTATGATACGGAACCGTCTCGATTGCTTGCCGTGCTAGACAGCCATAAGCACTCCCATCCCCCTCAGCCTTATCACTATTATAAAATCTTCATCGCATGCAGCATAACGGGCGGGCAGGGGGAAACAGGGATTGAAACGAATCATGCCGCTTTTTTTTCGGAAGACAGACTCCCGCCGCTTTCTCCAAAACGAAACACACCTTCACAGCTCGGCATGCTGTTTGACTTTTTGCGCCATCCGGACAAGAAAACGATATTCGACTAAAAAAGAAAGAGCCTCCGGGCTCTTTCTTTTTTATAATGTAATGTGTTTTTCGTTGGCGAGTTTCAGAAGGGTCAAAATAGAATCGGCTTCTTTATGGCCGAGTTTTTGCTTTAATTTGTTTTCCTCAACTAGTCGGCTGCCATAAATTTTGACAGAGGCTTTGTCGACGACAGCATGCCAGTTTTCCTGCTTTTTCCCCTCAACAAGCGGTTTTTCATGTCTCTCAGAAAAAGAGAACACAAACAGTGCGAATGCCAGTGAAAGTAGGATGCCGACAACTAGTTTTTTGTAATCAGTCTGTGCTGCCATGTTGTTCTCTCCTTCACCTTTTACCTTCTATTTAATCATAGAACCAGTTTATTTTACATAATGGGAAAGTCATTTTTGGGAGTTAGTGCATTTGGTTGAAAACAGAGATGTTTTTTGAGCGGAGCGGTGCAATTGAATGCATATTGGATGTGCGTGCTTATGCCTAAGGTCACGTTGTGAGCCAAAACAGCAGCGCAGAATAGAAAAAAATTGAAAGATTATGGTAAGATGAACGAAATTCGAGGGGGAATATATGATGCCTGCATCGAACATCGTGATCGCCTGCCTGCTGTTATTAATTTGATTATATGTGGTAGTCCCTCTCTTTACGAAAACGGGAGGTGAAGTGGCACATCAATTGCTAAATTCTTTCAAGGGGAGTGACTATACATGAATGTGTTAAACCGCCGGCAAGCCTTGCAGCGAGCGCTGCTCAATGGGAAAAACAAACAGGATGCTTATCATCCGTTCCCATGGTACGAATCGATGAGAAAAGATGCGCCTGTTTCCTTTGATGAAGAAAACCAAGTGTGGAGCGTTTTTCTTTATGATGATGTCAAAAAAGTTATTGGGGATAAAGAGCTGTTTTCCAGTTACATGCCGCAGCAGACAAGCTCTATTGGAAATTCCATCATTAACATGGACCCGCCGAGGCATACAAAAATCCGTTCAGTCGTGAATAAAGCCTTCACCCCGCGCGTGATGAAGCAATGGGAACCGAGAATTCAGGAAATCACAGATGAACTGATTCAAAGTTTTCAGGGGCGTAGTGAGTTTGACCTTGTTCACGATTTTTCATACCCGCTTCCGGTTATTGTGATATCTGAGCTGCTGGGAGTGCCTTCAGAGCATATGGATCAGTTTAAAGCATGGTCTGATCTTCTGGTCAGCACACCAAAGGATAAAAGTGAAGAAGCGGAAAAAGCCTATTTGGAAGAACGAGATAAATGTGAGAAAGAACTGGCCGCGTTTTTTGCCGGCATCATAGAAGAAAAGCGAAACAAACCGGCACAGGATATTATTTCTATTTTAGTGGAAGCGGAGGAAACAGGCGAGAAGCTTTCCGGTGAAGAGCTGATTCCGTTTTGCACGCTGCTGCTTGTGGCCGGAAATGAAACCACAACAAACCTGATTTCAAATGCGATGTACAGCATATTAGAAACGCCAGGTGTGTACGAGGAACTGCGCAGCCATCCTGAATTGATGTCTCAGGCAGTTGAGGAAGCCTTACGTTTCAGAGCGCCCGCCCCGGTTTTGAGACGCATTGCCAAGCGGGATACGGAGATCGGGGGGCACCTGATGAAAGAAGGTGATATGGTTTTGGCGTTTGTGGCATCGGCAAATCGTGATGAAGCAAAGTTTGACAGACCGCACATGTTTGATATCCGCCGCCATCCCAATCCGCATATCGCGTTTGGACACGGCATCCATTTTTGTCTTGGTGCGCCGCTTGCCCGTCTTGAAGCAAATATCGCGTTAACGTCTTTGATTTCTGCTTTTCCTCATATGGAGTGCCTCAGTATCACTCCGATTGAAAACAGCGTGATATACGGATTAAAGAGCTTCCGTGTGAAAATGTAATAGATAAGGAGACTGGAGATTCATGAAAAAGTACCATATCTCGATGATTAATATCCCGGCGTACGGTCATGTCAACCCTACGCTTGCTTTAGTAGAGAAGCTTTGTGAGAAAGGGCATCGTGTCACGTACGCGACGACTGAGGAGTTTGCGCCCGCTGTTCAGGAAGCGGGTGGAGAAGCATTGATCTATCATACATCCTTGAATATTGATCCTAAGCAAATCAGGGAGATGATGGAAAAGAATGATGCGCCTCTCAGTCTTTTGAAAGAATCACTCAGCATTCTGCCGCAGCTTGAAGCGTTATATAAGGATGATCAGCCTGATCTGATTATCTATGATTTTGTCGCGCTGGCTGGAAAATTGATTGCTGACAAGTTTAATGTTCCGGTCATTAAGCTTTGTTCGTCATATGCCCAAAATGAATCCTTTCAGTTAGGAAATGAAGACATGCTGAAAAAAATAAAAGAAGCAGAGGCTGAATTCAAAGCTTACTTGGAAAAAGAGCAGTTGCCGGCTGTTTCTTTTGAACAATTAGCTGTGCCGGAGGCCTTGAATATTGTCTTTATGCCGAAATCTTTTCAAATACAGCATGAGACGTTCGATGACCGTTTCTGTTTTGTCGGCCCATCCCTTGGAAAACGGACGGAACAGGAAAGCTTGGAAATGAAAAAGGGCGATCAACCGCTTATGCTGATTTCATTGGGAACGGCGTTTAACGCCTGGCCGGAATTTTACAAGATGTGCATTGAGGCATTTCGGAATTCTTCATGGCAGGTGGTCATGTCGGTCGGAAAATCAATTGATCCAGAAAGCTTGGATGATATCCCTGCTCACTTTACCATTCGCCAAAGCGTGCCCCAGCTTGAGGTGTTAGAGAAAGCTGATTTGTTCATCTCCCATGGCGGGATGAACAGTACGATGGAAGCGATGAATGCCGGTGTACCGCTTGTCGTCATTCCGCAAATGTATGAGCAGGAGCTCACCGCTAAGCGTGTCGATGATTTAGGCCTCGGCGTTTATTTGCCGAAAGAGGAAGTGACGGTTTCCAGCCTGAAGGAAGCGGTTCAGGCAGTATCCGGTGATCAAGAGCTGCTCAGCCGCGTTAAGAATATGCAAAAGGATGTCAAAGAAGCTGGCGGAGCGGAGCGTGCGGCAGCTGAGATTGAAGCATTTATGAAAAAATCCGCTGTTCCGCAGTAAACGACAAAAAACCGAAATCATCAATCCGATTTCGGTTTTTTGTTTAAATGTTTTTTTTCATCCCGCATCTCCGGCATTCTCTAAGGAATTTTCCGCCTTTTACAGAGCTTTTGAACAATGTGTAATCACAATTGTCACAGCGCCCGCTGCGGGCATCCGGATATTCATTGAACTCGTAAACGATCGATGTATCGTAGCCTTTTGTTTCATATTCTTCTTTTTTTGTTTCCATGTTAATCCTCCGTCAAAACGTGTCTGTTGTTTATCTTACAGCAAGCTCCAGTTGTATTCAAATGGATTTTGGAGGTTTGGGTTTATCTTGATTTCTCCTTTGGTTTGCGCCAAAATAGCTTTATTAAGCTTGTATACATAAAAAGCCTATACAAAGAGGAGAGGAATCGGGTATGGGAAAAGGGTTACATGGAAAGCGCGTGGCAATCGGGGGCTCCCGAAAAACGGAAGAAATCAGTACAATCATTGAAAAACAGGGCGGAACACCTGTCATCAGGCCTCTCCAAGGCACGGTTTACTTAGCAGAGAAGCAGGTGGAACCGGACTTGCGAACGTTTGTCGAGGAAAAAGCTGACTGGGTCATTTTCACGACAGGCATCGGCACGGAAACTCTGATCGATATGGCAGAGAAAATCGGTCTGAAAGACGAGTTTCTGCAGGCGATTCGCCAGGCAAAAGCGGCATGCCGGGGATACAAAACCCTGTCTGCGCTGAAAAAGCTTGGGATCACACCGGAAGCTTCAGATGCAGATGGGACAACAAGAGGCTTAATCCGTTCCTTGGAGCCTCACGACTTTTCAGGGAAAAAAGTCATGGTGCAGCTTCATGGAGAAAATGCGCCGGCCCTTATCGCATTTCTTAAAGAAAAGGGCGCGTCTGTCCTGCCGATTCTTCCTTATCAGCACATTCCGCCGGAGGAGGAAACGGTGGAGCGGTTATGCGGGGAGCTGATGAATAATGATATCGACGCTGTTTGTTTTACAACGGCCATTCAGGTTCGTTCCCTGTTTGATTTTGCCAGGGAGCGAGGCTATATCAATGAAGTGAAGACAGTATTCGAAGAGCGCACCATCGCAGCTGCTGTTGGAAAAGTGACTGCTGAGGCGCTGCGGGAAGAAGGCATCACGAGACTGCTTGCGCCAGAGATTGAGCGGATGGGCGCGATGATTATTGAGCTGGCCAAATATTATGAAGAAAAGGAATAACAAGTACAAAAAGCCGCTTTCCAAGGGAAAAGCGGCTTTTGTCTGTTATTCATTCTCCTTTAGCTGCTGATGAACGGTGAATAATGACGGGTATGTCAGCACGCTTAAGATTACGCAAGTCAGCGCGGCTGAGGCCATTGTTGTAAACACGATTAAGAGCTGAAAGCGCACTGCCTGAATCGGGTCCGCTCCGGCTAGAATCTGGCCTGTCATCATGCCCGGAAGCTGGACAAGTCCCAGTGTTTTCTGGCTTTCCAGCGTCGGGATCATACTCATTTTCATTGCTGAAGTAAGAATGCGCTGTATGGATTGCTTCGGTGTGCCGCCAAGCGACAATATTAATTGAATTTCTTCTTTGCGAACGCCAACTTCTGAGCTGAGCCGATTTAAAAACAAACTCGAAAGCACCATCGAGTTTCCGATGACCATCCCGCTGATCGGAATGACATATCGTGCTGTAAGCGGAATGATATGAAGAGACAGCAGAATTCCCTGCGTCACAATTTCTACAATCGCTAATGCAGCAAACACCCTCCAGAACGAACCGATTGTATTTTTCTTTCGTTTGATGACATTTTGTGCCGCCACCGCGAGCATTAACAGCACCATCAGCAGGATAAAAACAGGGTGGTCTCCGCGAAAAATCAGAGACAAAACATAGCCGATGATAAGCAGCTGCACCGCGGCCCGGATGGTGGCAATGATCATGTCTTTTTCTACGCCGGCTTTAAAGGATTTTGATAAAAACAAGGCGATCAAAACAAAGATCATCGTTAAAGAGAGAGAGAGGTAATCCATTACCGAGTGCCTCCCTTCAAAAACTCTTTGGCTGCTTCATGCTGCGGAGCGGAGAAAAATGTTTCGGTTTCAGCGATTTCAAGCAGCCGGCCATCCGCCATAAACCAAATGGTATCGGCTACTCGTTTTGCCTGCTCCATATTATGAGTGACCCACATGACTGTCCATTTTTTCTCTCGATGCTGACGTTTGATCAGTTCTTCAATCTCAAGAGCAGAAACCGGGTCCAAGGCCGACGTGATTTCGTCCAGCAATAAAATAGAGGAAGGATTTGAAATCGTTCTTGCCAGTGACAGCCTTTGCCGCTGTCCGCCCGATAAGTCTCTGGCGCTTCTGTCTAACAGCTCTGGCGAAAGCCCTGCAAGAGAAGCCAGCTTTTCTGGAGGGTACAGCTGGGATTGATGCAGCCTTTGGACCAGACTTAGATTGTCACGCACTGTCCCGTCGAGCACGGGGGCCGATTGAAACGCGAGGGCAGCCGTTCGTCTCAGCTCATTGACATTCCATTCTCTGATTTCCTTTCCATATATATTGACTTCGCCGCTGTCAGGCGTTCTCATTAAATTACACAAGGAAAGGAGGGTGCTTTTGCCTGAGCCGGAAGGGCCTAAAACGGCTACGATTGCACCCTGTTGAATGTCTCCGGTGACATCCCGCAGTACATCATAGGTTTGTCCATCTTGTTTATAGCTTTTTCTGACTGATCTGAAGGAGATCGCTGGTATGTTTTGTGTTTGATTATTTGCTTCCATTCCAATAATCACCTTTCAATAATAAATAGGCAGATATTATATTTAACTATACCGTGAAACAGATGCCTTTTGGTAGCAAAGATAAAGGAGAACAGGTTTTCACCCATTCTCCTGCAAATGCTACGCGGTCAGGTTTGACTGTGCTTTCTTTTTCGGTTTTCTCGGCTGTGAAGCGAAGGTATGTAACACCATCCCCGCTATAATAATGAACAAACCGGCAAATGATAATAGAGATGGGAAAACGCCTGACAGAAGAACAATTTCACCAAGCAGCGCGAAAATTACTTCACCGGATTGAGTGGCTTCAACGGCTGCGAGTTTTTGCGGATTGTCTCTTACCATATCAGTGGCCCAGAAAAATAAAACAGTCGCAATGATGCCTGAGCTGACGGCAACGATAAAGGATTGAACGGTTTGCCCCGCTGGCGGCAGGCCGTCTGACCACCAACCGTAAGCTGCTAATAGAAGCCAGAACGGAAGGCTTGCCAATGTCATTCCAAGCACGCGCTGAAATGTATCAAGCCGGCCACCGTATTCCTCGAGCATTCTCCTGTTTCCTAACGGATAGGCAAAAGCCGCAATGACAACCGGCAGCACACTGAAAAGCAGCATCTTTCCTGAAAGCGATTCCGCATGCTGAAGCTGAATCAGAGCCGCCCCAATCAGGATGATCACGGAAGTGCCAAGTGAAACCAGAGGAATCTTTTGCCGAACGAGCTGCGGACCGCCCGGCATATCTTGTTTGACATAAAACAAAGGAGACAAGAGCACACCGGCTACAATTGTAATTTGCCAGGTGCCGGCTATAAGCCATCCAGGACCGTATGCAGCCGCAAATGTGATCGGCGCGTAAAAAAGCACGAAGCCGACAAAGCTCCATTTGAGCCAAAAGAACGGCTTTTTCCGCATCTCTTGTACGAGAGGCGTGAATGTCCCTCTCATGATGACAATCACACATAAAAACGGCACCATAAAAATAAAGCGCAGCGAAGAGCTCCAGAGCCAGCTGCCTCCAGATAACTCCATCGCTCTGTTTAATATAAAGGTAACGGCGAAAAAGAGTGAAGCTAAAATTCCGATAACAATAGCTTTCATGGTATCCCTCATTCTGGCATTATTTTTTATACTATACTATTTGGTATCATGCAGATCAATGGAATCGTGAGAAAAACATCATGTTTTGCGAACCGCTATGTGTGGAAGATAAAAAAGGGAGGTGAAATTGATGGAAGCAAAGACACAGACATATTGTTTTCCGGATGACGGCAGGATTCCGAATCACCCTGAGTATCCGCTCGTGGTATATCAAAACGCGATTAAGAATACCAGTCAGGCAGAGCGGATCGTCACCCGGCATGGCTGGTCAAACAGCTGGTTAGGAAGTGTTTTTCCATACCATCATTATCACAGCAATACGCATGAAGTCCTGATTGCGGTTAGGGGAGAGGCTGTCATTCAGTTCGGGGGAGAAAAAGGAGCTGTCATCCCTTTCAAAACAGGCGATGCAGTCGTGATTCCAGCCGGAGTCGGTCATAAAAAGCTAAGCTCAAGTCCCGATTTTACTGTCCTTGGCGCCTATCCCGGAGGCATTCAGTATGATATGAAGACGGGAAAGCCTGATGAGCGGGAGGAAGCGGTCAAACAGATAAAGAAGGCGGCGTTGCCGGCGAATGATCCGATCACAGGAAAAAGAGAGCCTTTATTGGAAATATGGGTAAAGTGAAGGGGAGAAATTGCTGCATTGTCAATAACTAGTGTCACAGAAACGTTATGACATGGGCTCCATATAAATTAATTTCATAATCGAAGCAATTCACGTTCAAATTTTGTTCAAAAAGTGTTATCATATAGAAGGTAATCGAATTGGAGTTTTTTGTGTTTGCTATTTTCAGAGAGAGTAAAGGATTTTGACTTATTCAATTGTTTATTTTTTGATAAAAATAATACTGAATATGGCAAGATGAAAAACTGGGTAGTAAACATTTATTTTTGTAAATGATTGTGCACGAATTCACAATCCTTATTCTTATGCCTTAAAAGCGTGAGACAGGGAGAGGCACTACCCTTTCCAAACAAATCAGCAAACTGCTTATAGTAAAGGAGAATTGGATATGCCAGAAACAATCGATCAAACAAATGCGTCTGTCAGCCAAAGCCAGCAAGATCTTATTGATCAGCTATTAAAGCCAGAAGTTCAAGAATCATTGACTGTTTTAGTTGACCAGCTTCCGAAGCTGACTGAGTTAGTCAATATTTTAACGAAGTCTTATGATTTCGCTCAGTCTGTAGCGACTGACGAAGTGTTAAAAAACGACACAGTCGGTGCGATCACTGAAATTCTTGAGCCTGTAAAAGAAACAGCGAAAGAAGTAGCTGCGACTGCGATCGAAGCAAAAGACCGCGCGGAAGCAAGCAACGAAACAATTGGTCTTTTCGGCCTGCTGCGTATGCTGAAAGATCCTCAAGCTCAAAAGCTGTTCCGTTTTGCTAACAGCTACCTTGAAGTCATGAACGAACGCGAAAACCAAAAATAATCTCAGATTCAAATTGATATAAAGGACGGAGGATATACGATGTCAAAACATATTGTCATTCTAGGCGCTGGTTATGGCGGAGTTCTTTCTGCTCTAACAGTTCGCAAACATTACACAAAAGAACAAGCACGCGTGACAGTGGTAAACAAATACCCAACTCACCAAATCATTACGGAATTACACCGTCTTGCTGCAGGCAACGTGTCTGAAAAAGCGGTTGCTATGCCATTAGAAAAACTTTTCAAAGGCAAAGACATTGATCTTAAAATCGCGGAAGTAAACTCTTTCTCTGTTGATAAAAAAGAAGTTGCGCTTGGTGACGGTTCTACATTATCTTACGATGCGCTTGTTGTAGGTCTTGGTTCTGTAACGGCTTATTTCGGCATCCCAGGTCTTGAAGAAAACAGCATGGTGTTGAAATCTGCTGCTGATGCGAACAAAGTCTTCCAGCATGTTGAAGATCGTGTGCGCGAGTACTCTAAAACGAAAAACGAAGCAGACGCAACAATCCTTATCGGCGGAGGCGGCTTAACAGGTGTTGAGCTTGTTGGTGAGCTTGCTGACATCATGCCTAACCTTGCGAAAAAATACGGCGTAGACCACAAAGAAATCAAATTAAAACTTGTTGAAGCTGGTCCTAAGATCCTTCCTGTTCTTCCGGATGATCTTATCGAGCGTGCAACTGCAAGCCTTGAAAAACGCGGCGTTGAGTTCTTAACAGGTCTCCCTGTTACAAATGTAGAAGGAAACGTAATTGATCTGAAAGACGGATCTAAAGTTGTTGCCAACACATTTGTTTGGACTGGCGGCGTACAAGGTAACCCATTAGTCGGTGAATCAGGCCTAGAAGTGAACCGCGGACGCGCGACTGTAAACGACTTCCTGCAATCTACATCTCATGAAGATGTATTCGTTGCTGGAGACAGCGCCGTTTACTTCGGACCAGACGGCCGTCCATACCCGCCAACTGCACAAATCGCATGGCAAATGGGTGAGCTGATCGGTTACAACCTATTCGCTTACCTAGAAGGCAAAACACTTGAAACATTCAAGCCAGTTAACTCTGGTACACTTGCAAGCCTTGGACGCAAAGACGCGGTTGCCATTATTGGTGCTAATTCTACACCGCTTAAAGGTCTTCCTGCTTCCTTGATGAAAGAAGCAAGTAATGTACGATATTTGACACATATTAAAGGACTTTTCAGCCTGGCTTACTAATCCTTTTAATGAATCTGGCATTGCCAAAAGCATTCCTTTCCGAGTGCTTTCTGGCAATGTCTTTTTTTATGTTTATGACAGCGTTAACATTTCATTTTCAAAAAAGAGATTGATCCCAGAGGAATATAAAGGTAAAATAAAAACAAATCAAAATGTTAACGTTAACATTTTGAAATAGAATGAAAGACGGTGAGGACATGGAACCCTTCATGGGCGAAAACTTTTTATTGAAAAATGAAACCGCTGTCAGCCTCTATCACAAGTATGCGAAAGACATGCCGATTATTGATTACCACTGCCACTTAAGCCCGAAAGAAATCTATGAAAATAAAACATTTCAAAACATCACGGAAGCCTGGCTGTATGGTGACCATTATAAATGGCGCATCATGAGAGCCAATGGAATTGAGGAGACATACATCACCGGAGATGCGCCAGATGAGGAGAAATTTATGGCTTGGGCGAAAACCGTGCCGATGGCGATCGGAAATCCGCTCTATAACTGGACCCACTTAGAATTGCAGCGTTTTTTTGGCATTTATGAGATTTTAAACGAGAACTCCGGGCCGGCTATATGGAAACGGACAAATGAGCTGCTCCAAGGGGAAGGCTTCGGTGCAAGGGATTTAATCATGAAATCAAATGTAAAGGTTGTGTGCACAACGGATGACCCTGTCGATTCTCTTGAATACCATCTATTATTAAGAGAAGACAAAGATTTTCCTGTCAGCGTGCTGCCTGGATTTCGGCCGGATAAAGGACTTGAGATCAATCGTGAAGGCTTTCCGGATTGGGTGCAGTCACTTGAAGATGCCGCCGCCATATCCATTACAACCTATGATGAGTTTTTAAAAGCGTTGGAAAAACGAGTGCGATTCTTCCATTCAGCTGGCGGCAGAGTGTCTGATCACGCGATAGATTCAATGGTATTTGCCGAAACGACAAAAGAAGAAGCTGGACGGATTTTTGCTGACAGATTACAAGGAACAGAGGTTTCTTATGAAGATGAGAAGAAATTTAAGACATATACGCTTCAGTTTCTTTGCGGGTTGTATGCGGAGCTCGATTGGGCGATGCAGTTTCATATCAACGCTTTAAGAAACACGAATACAAAAATGATGAAAAGGCTCGGTCCTGATACAGGCTATGATTCTATGAACGATGAAGAAATTGCGAAGCCTTTATACAAGCTGCTGAACTCAGTTGAGATGAAGAACCAGCTGCCGAAAACGATTTTATATTCACTGAATCCCAATGATAACTATGTCATTGCCAGCATGATCAACAGTTTTCAGGACGGTATAACCCCGGGAAAAATACAATTCGGCACAGCCTGGTGGTTTAACGATACTAAAGACGGGATGCTGGACCAAATGAAAGCGTTATCAAACGTTGGTCTTTTCAGCCGTTTTATCGGCATGCTTACCGATTCCAGAAGCTTTCTTTCGTATACGCGCCACGAATATTTCAGGCGAATCGTCTGCAATTTGATTGGGGAATGGGTGGAAAACGGCGAAGTGCCGCGCGATATGGAGCTTCTGGGAAACATCGTTCAGGGAATTTGCTATGACAATGCGAAACACTACTTTCAATTTCAAGAAGAAAAAGCAAACGTGTAACAAAGTGTCCGCTCAGCATCGCTGAGCGGACCACTGCCCGAAAATTCTTAAGACACAGAGGTGGAACATGCGAACTGAACTGGCAAATAATGTTGTGTCCGTCGAAACGGAAAAAAGGCTTTCGTTGAAGGAAAAAATCTCCTATGGTTTTGGTGATTTTGGCAACGGTTTTATGTTTGATCTCGGCCAGATTTATTTATTGAAGTATTTCACTGATGTAGCGGGAATTCCGGCTGCGATGGCCGGCGGCATTTTTTTAGTCAGCAAGCTGTTTGCGGCGATAACAGATCCAATTGTCGGCTCATCAATCGATTATCGCAAAAACATCGGCAAACGGGGGAAATTCAGGCCTTATTTATTAATCGGCAGCATCGTGCTCGCGGTGCTTACTGTTCTTATTTTTCTGTCTCCAAATGTATCAACGACCGGAAAACTGATTTATGCCTATGCATCCTATATGATTTGGGGCATCGGCTATTCGTTTGTGAATATTCCCTACGGCTCATTAGGAGCAGCAATGACTCAAAATTCTGAGGACCGAACCTCCATTTCGACGTTCCGCCAAATCGGATCACTTGGCGCCTTGTTTATCACAAGTGTGGCCGTAATGCCGCTTCTCGTCAAATTTGATAATCCGAAGGTCGGCTACCCCGTGGTCATGGGCTTGTTCGCGTTACTCGGTGTGCTTTGGTTTTATATTTGCTACCGCAATTGCAAAGAGCGCGTTGTCATATCGGAAGCTCCTAAAGAAAAATTAACATTCTCATCTGTCGTCAAAACATTTATTACAAATAAACCGCTGTTAACCCTTGTCCTAATGACGATTTTTTCAATCTCCGCATACAACATCAAATCCGCCATGCTCGTCTATTTCGCACAATATAACTTGGGCAAGGTTGAATTAATGGCTTATATGAACTTCATCATTATTGGTTCTTCCTTTTTGGGCGTCGTATTCCTTCCAAAGCTCGTCAAGATGTTTGGAAAGAAACGAACGGCAATGATTGGATTTGCCATCAGTGTGGCCGCGGACCTGGTCAACTTTATGCTTCCATCTAACGTTTATGTGTTTACCATTCTTGCCAGTATCGCCTTTATCGGAATCAGTATCCCAAACGGCATCACGTGGGCTCTTGTCTCCGATATTATCGACTATGGCGAATGGAAATCCGGTGAACGGAAAGAAGCAACGACATATTCACTTTTCAATTTTTCCAGAAAGCTAGCTCAGTCTTTGTCTGGGTTTCTTTCGGGGATCGGTTTGGGGATAATCGGCTACGTGCCGAATGCAGTTCAGACAGCACAGGCACTGATCGGCATCAAAGCGCTTTTGCTTCTGTATCCGGCCATTGCTTTGGCATTGGCGATGATGATTATTGGTTTTCTTTATAAACTCACAGACCAGCAGCATGCTCAGATTGTTCAGGATCTTCATCAAAAGAGCTGACGATGTAATATAAAGAATATTTGAAATAATCCGTAAATAAAATGTGTTTGTAGGGGTTTTCACTAATGGGTGCCCGGAAGCACTGAAAAGGAAGGAGGCACTTAATTGAAAACGATAACAATTGCAGCTGAAGAAGCAAAGGGACTCGTTCGGAAAAAGCTTGCCGGTGCCGGTTTGAATGAACGAGATGCTGAAAAAGTAGTAGATGTCCTCGTGCACGCTGATTTGCGCAATGTACATTCGCATGGCGTGCTGCGCACAGAACACTATGTGAACAGGCTTTTAGCGGGAGGGATCAACCCTGAGGCACAGCCTGTTTTTAAAGAAACGGGGCCTGTGACCGGAGTGCTGGATGGTGATGACGGATTCGGCCATGTGATTTGTGATATGGCAATGGACCATGCAATTGTCATGGCCAAGAAAAATGGTGTCGGCATGGTCACAGCCGTCAACAGCAGCCATTGCGGGGCGCTAAGCTATTTTGTGCAAAAAGCGGCTGACGAAAAACTGATCGGATTGGCAATGACGCATACGGACAGTATCGTTGTCCCGTTTGGAGGAAGGGCTCCTTTTTTAGGGACAAATCCGATTGCTTACGGTGTTCCGGCTAAGCATAAAAAACCGCTTATCCTCGATATGGCGACGTCCAAAGTGGCTTTCGGGAAGATTCTGCAGGCCCGTGAAGAGGACAAGGAAATTCCTGAAGGATGGGGAGTCGATGAAAACGGAGAAGCAGTAACGGATCCTGACAAGGTTGTTTCACTTTCAACATTCGGAGGCCCGAAAGGCTATGGACTATCGATTGTGGTGGATGTGTTTTCCGGATTGCTTGCTGGCGCGGCTTTTGGCCCTCATATTGCGAAAATGTACAGCGGCCTTGATCAAAAAAGAAAGCTGGGGCATTACGTTTGCGCGATCAATCCCTCCTTTTTTACCGACCGGGATACGTTTTTAGAGCAGATGGATGCCATGCTTCATGAACTGCAGCAGTCTCCTCCAGCTGCTGGAGTCGAGAGAGTGTTTGTGCCTGGTGAGATCGAGCAGCTGCATGAAGAAAGAAATAAGGAACACGGAATATCAATTGCTCGGAGTGTGTATGAATTCTTAAAAAGCAGGTGAGAAAAATGAAAGCGGTTCAAGTACGAAAACCGTATGATCTGGTGACAGAGGAGATAAAGAAGCCGGTTCTTTCTATGGATGATGAAGTGCTCGTGAAAGTCAAGCGAGTCGGGATTTGCGGATCAGACATGCATATTTATCATGGGACGAATCCGCTCGCTACCCTCCCGAGAGTCATCGGACACGAGGTAACGGGACAAGTGGAGGCAGTTGGGGCGAATGTACAGAGCCTAAAAGCCGGTGACCATGTGGTAATTGAGCCGATTTCTTATTGCGGAACTTGCTATGCCTGCCGCAAAGGGCGGCCGAATGTTTGTGCCAAGCTCTCTGTGTTTGGCGTACATGAAGACGGGGGCATGCGGGAATATATTGTGCTTCCGGAAAGGCAGCTTTACGCGGTTTCAAAGGACTTGCCTTGGGAGGAAGCGGTCATGGCCGAGCCTTATACGATAGGGGCCCAGGCAGTGTGGAGAGGCCAGGTGGAAAAAGGTGATACCGTTCTGATCCAAGGAGCGGGGCCTATTGGGATCTGTGTGTTAAAAATGGCAAAGCTGGCGGGTGCTGCTGTCATGATAACTGACTTGAACAACGAGCGGCTGGCGTTTGCAAAAGAAAACGGCGCCGATGCTGTTGTAAATGTCCAAGCAGAACATGTTGCCGAGCGGGTCCGTGAATGGACTGGGCATGAGGGAGCAAATGTGGTCATTGATGCTGTTTGCCTGCCGGAGACTTTTGCGTTTTCCGTTGAGGCCGTTTCACCTGCGGGACGTGTGGTTGTACTTGGATTTGATGAAAGAGCGGCACAGATTTCTCAGCTGCCGATTACAAAAAAAGAAGTCACAATAACCGGGTCGAGATTGCAGACCAATCAGTTTCCCAAGGTGGTAGAGCTTTTGAATAAAGGCCGGTTAGCGCATAACGGGCTTGTGACCCATACATTTTCAGTGGATGATGTCCATCACGCATTTCAGTTTATTAAGGAGCATCCAGATCAGGTACGGAAAGCCGTCATCGCGTTTGATTAATCGACTGAATCCGGAGGTGAAAGCATGAATATGACATTTCGATGGTATGGCCGAGGCAACGATACAGTCACACTTGAACACGTGAAGCAAATTCCCGGTGTCAAAGGCATCGTTTGGGCTCTTCATCAAAAGCCTGTCGGCGACGTGTGGGAAAAAGAAGAAATCAGAGCCGAGACCGAATATATTCAATCCTATGGTTTTCATGCTGAAGTTGTAGAAAGCGTGAATGTTCACGAAGCGATTAAACTCGGGAACGAAGAACGCGGCCGATATATTGAAAACTACAAACAAACGATCCGCAACCTTGCCGGATTTGGCGTGAAAGTGATCTGCTACAATTTTATGCCGGTTTTTGATTGGACACGCACGGACATGTTCCGGCCGCTGGAAGATGGATCAACCGCTCTGTTTTTTGAAAAGGCCAAGGTGGAAAGCCTTGAGCCCCAAGAGCTGATTCGGACGGTGGAGCAAGCATCTGACATGACACTGCCGGGGTGGGAGCCCGAAAAATTGGCTCGGATCCAAGAGCTTTTTTCGGCCTACAGAACGATCGATGAAGAACAGCTATGGGACAATTTATCATTCTTTTTGCAGGAAATTCTTCCTGTTGCAGAAAGTCACGGTGTTCAAATGGCCATTCATCCGGATGACCCGCCATGGCCGATTTTTGGACTGCCGCGCATTATCACGGGGGAGGCAAGCTATAAGAAACTGCGGGCGATATCAGATTCACCGTCTAATTGCATCACCCTATGTACAGGTTCAATGGGAGCCAATCCCGCTAACGACATGGTGGAGATCGCTAAAACGTATGCCGGCATCGCTCCATTTTCACATATTCGCAATGTGAAAATTTATGAGAATGGCGATTTTATTGAAACATCGCATGTAACAAAGGATGGTTCGATCAACATTCAAGGTGTGATGGAACAACTGCATAAGCAGGATTACGAAGGATATGTCAGACCGGATCATGGGCGCCATCTTTGGGGTGAGCAATGCCGCCCGGGATATGGCTTATACGATCGTGCCCTTGGCATCATGTATTTGAACGGACTGTGGGACGCCTATGAAGCAATGGTGAAAAAAGAGGTGGACATATGATCCCGCTGCATGAGAACCTTGCTGGTAAAACAGTTGTCATCACTGGCGGCAGCGGTGTGCTTTGCTCTGCGATGGCCAGGGAGCTAGCCCGTCATGGCATGAGGGTGGCGATATTGAATCGGACGGCTGAAAAAGGCCAGGCGGTCGTAAAGGAGATAACGGCGGCGGGCGGCACAGCGTGCGCTGTTGCAGCGGATGTGCTGGACAGGGAGTCACTGGAGCGGGCAAAGAAAGACATCCTCGGCCGATTCGGCGCTGTTGATCTGTTAATTAACGGGGCTGGCGGCAATCATCCTGACGCGATAACCGATGTGGAGACATATGAAGAAGCGGGAGAAGGCCAATCCTTTTTTGATATGGATGAGGGAGGCTTTTCAACTGTTTTCTCCACTAACTTCACCGGTGCGTTTCTGGCCTCGCAAGTGTTTGGAAAAGAGCTGCTGAAGGCGGATTCACCGGCGATTATCAATCTTTCTTCCATGAGTGCTTATTCACCTATGACGAAGGTTCCGGCATACAGTGCTGCCAAGGCGTCTATCAATAACTTTACGATGTGGATGGCCGTTCATTTTGCCGAAACCGGGCTGCGGGTCAATGCGATTGCCCCAGGCTTTTTTCTGACAAAACAAAATCATGATCTGCTGATTAACCAAGACGGAACGTTCACCAGCCGATCTCACAAAATTATCGCGGGAACACCGATGAAGCGCTTCGGAAAACCGGAGGATTTGATTGGCACGTTTCTTTGGCTGGCGGATGAATCCTATTCGGGTTTTGTCACCGGAATCACCGTTCCTGTCGATGGAGGATTTATGGCTTATTCAGGTGTGTAACGAAAGCGGCGCAACAGAAACTGAACCAACATAGGGGTGAGGTTGAGATGTTTTCAAAAGATAAGCTTCCCATTATCCTTTTTTTGTTCCTGGCAGGGGTGATTAATTACCTGGATCGCTCAGCGCTTTCCATTGCAGCTCCTTTTATTCAGGATGATCTCACATTGTCAGCCACGCAAATGGGCTTGATTTTCAGCAGTTTTTCGGTTGGTTATGCCATTTTTAACTTTCTTGGGGGCGTGGCATCCGACCGCTACGGGGCAAAACTGACCCTATTTGTCGCGATGGTCGTTTGGTCGCTGTTTAGCGGAGCAGTCGCCCTCGCTTTTGGTTTTGTCAGCCTGCTGATTATCCGTATCCTTTTTGGAATGGGAGAAGGCCCGCTGTCTGCGACCATCAACAAGATGGTGAATAACTGGTTCCCGCCGACCCAGCGGGCGTCCGTTATCGGTGTAACCAACAGCGGCACCCCGCTCGGAGGAGCCATTTCCGGTCCGATTGTCGGCATGATTGCAGTGGCGTTCAGCTGGAAGCTATCCTTCGTTCTCATTATGATCATTGGTTTGATATGGGCAGTGCTCTGGTTCAAGTTTGTCAAAGAAAAGCCGTCAGAGAGGGTGAAGGAAGCACAGGCAATCAAAGCAGAAACGTCTCCTGGAGAAAAAATGCCGCTCACCTTTTACCTGAAAAAAACGGTCCTGTTCACGGCGTTCGCTTTTTTCGCTTACAACTACATCCTCTTCTTCTTTTTGACGTGGTTTCCGAGCTATCTTGTCGAAGAGCGGGGCTTAAGTGTTGAATCGATGAGTGTTATCACGGTCATACCGTGGGTTTTAGGCTTTATCGGGCTTGCTGCAGGAGGATTTGTTTCTGACTATGTGTACAAAAAAACGTCTCGAAAAGGCGTGCTGTTCTCACGCAAGGTTGTGCTTGTCACGTGTTTGTTTTCATCAGCTGTCCTAATTGGTTTTGCCGGGCTGGTGGGAACGACTGCGGGCGCTGTCACACTGGTCGCTTTGTCAGTATTTTTTCTATATTTAACAGGTGCTATCTATTGGGCTGTGATTCAAGATGTGGTTGATCAAAACAATGTCGGTTCTGTTGGCGGCTTCATGCATTTCCTCGCCAACACGGCAGGAATTATCGGCCCGGCTTTAACAGGTTTTATTGTTGACCAAACGGGCACGTTTTCTGGAGCGTTTTTGCTTGCCGGAGGGTTAGCTGTCTTCGCGTCACTTGCTGTAATTCGTTTTGTCCGTCCGATCATCGGCAAACCAACAGGAACAGAAGCTGAGAATCCGGTGTCTTATTAATCTGGAAATATAGTGGGAGAGGAGGTATGTTTGATGATACAATATACAGTAATTAATCGCAGCCGGTATGATAAGGAAGGGAATTAGATGGTAACCATAAAAGATATCGCAAAACTTGCAAACGTATCCCACACAACCGTTTCCAGAGCACTCAACAATAGCCCTTACATCAAAGAGCATACGAAGAAAAAAATAGTAGAGCTCGCAGAGAAGCTCAACTATACACCAAATGTAAATGCGAAAAGCCTGGCGATGCAAAAGTCACATACGATCGGGCTTTTCTTTACAAGCATCACAAACGGAACCTCACACAGCTTCTTTGCAGACACAATCAAAGGCGTCAATCAAGCCATAAGTGAGGATTACAATCTCTATGTGCGCGGCATTGATGATCTAAAAAACTATGACTCCGTTACATCGATGAGGTATGACGGCATCATTTTAATGAGCCAAAGTGATATTGATAATTCTTTCATTTACCATATACGAGAAAAAAACATTCCGCTTGTCGTGCTAAATCGTGATATTGATGACCGCACCATCACGAATATTTTATCCAATGATAAGGAGGGCTCCCAGGAAGCTGTAGAATACTTTATTAAGAACGGACATCAAAACATCGCCATCATCGAGGGGATGGAAGGCTTTAAATCCTCCCAGCAGCGAAAGGAAGGCTACTTATCCGCACTGATTCAACATCATATTCCAATCAAGCATGAATACAGTGTCAAAGGACATTACGATATGGAAAGCGGCTTTCAAGCGATGGAGCGGCTGCTGGCGCTGCCGAATCCTCCAACCGCTGTCTTTTGTTCGAATGATGACATGGCAATCGGAGCGATGAATGCGATATTCGCAAAGGGCCTGCGCGTCCCTGATGATATTTCGGTGATCGGGTTTGATGATATTGGGTTTTCACAATACATCACGCCAAGGCTTTCAACAGTAAAGCGCCCAGTGGAGAAAATCAGCGTGCTCGGCGCGCAAAAACTATTGTCGCTGATCAGCGAGCCGGAAACAAAAGCGGAGAAAATCTTGGAAAACACAGAATTCATCGTGCGTGATTCAGTCAGACGATTGACAACGTGATGCCCCGATTTTTTAGCGGGCATTCTTTACACAGAAAAATGTTAACGTGTGCATAAAAGGAGAGGGAGGCAATAAGGATGCAGAAGCTGAATAAACATGTGTACGATCACTATACTCAGTATCCAGAAAAAATTCTCCAATTCGGAGAAGGAAACTTTCTTCGGGGATTTGTCGATTGGCAGATTGATCAATTGAATCAAAACACTGATTTTAATGGGAGCGTGGCAGTTGTCCAGCCAAGAGGCTCAGAAAAAATCAAACGATTAAATCAGCAAGATGGGCTATATACGCTCTTTTTACAAGGAATGAAAGACGGAGAAGCGGTAAACGAGCATATGATTATCAACTCAATCAGCCGGGGAATTGACCTGTTTTCTGATTATGAGGCATACAAAGAATTGGCATCAAGCGAAGAGCTGCGGTTTATCATCTCCAACACGACGGAGGCCGGGATCGTATGTGATGAAAAAGATCGTTTAGAGGATAGGCCGCCAAAAACATTCCCTGGGAAATTAACTGCATTTCTCTACTTCCGCTATCAGGCTTTTAAAGGAGATCAGACAAAAGGGTGTGTCCTAATCCCATGTGAGCTGATCGAGAAGAACGGCGAAAAGCTGAAGGAAACGGTTCTTCATTATGCACATCTGTGGAAGCTGGAGGAAGGATTTACACAGTGGATTCATGAGGCCAATACATTTTGTAATAGTTTAGTAGACCGGATTGTCCCGGGTTTTCCGGTCGACAGCATTGATGAGATCACGGCAGAACTGGGCTATCAAGATGAACTGATAGTTGTGGGAGAGCAGTATTATTTATGGGTTATCGAGGGGCCGGATTGGATTGGAAAAGAAATTCCCTTTGTGGCTGCAGGGCTCAATACAAAAATCGTCAGCGACCTCACCCCGTATCGGACAAAAAAAGTAAGAATTTTAAATGGCGCTCACACAGCAATGACGCCAGTGGCATTGTTGTACGGCTTAAAAACTGTTAGGGATGCTGTCGAGCATCCGGAAGTGGGGCGGTTTATTAGAGAGCTGATCAATGACGAAATTCTTCCTGTTTTAAAAATGGAAGGTCTTTCTCAGTATGCTGACGATGTGCTGAACCGTTTTAAAAACCCGTATATAAAGCATTACCTGGAAAGCATTGCATTGAACTCCGTTTCCAAATTCAAAACAAGAAACCTGCCGACTCTTAAGGAATATGCTGAACAAAAGAGACAGCTCCCTGAACGCTTGGTGTTTTCTTTCAGCGCTCTTCTGTATTTTTATCAGGGATACGAGACATTGCAGGATGATCCGGCAGTTCTTCAATTTTTCAAAGAGGTTTGGAGCCAGGAGGATGGAGACATGCTTCGAATTGCATCAAGAGTGTTAGGCGAACAGCGGCTGTGGGGAACAGATCTCAACGAGATACCGAAACTGACTGAAAGAGTCGCTTATTACTTGAATCATATTCATGAGCTGGGCATGCAGCGGGCTCTTGAACAATACAGCATACAAAGGGGAGAGGTACGTTGAAGTCGTTTATAAAGATTCATAAGCAAGATAATGTCCTTCTTGCTTTACGGGATATCCAAAAGGGAGAGCGGCTGCATACGGGCGGCGTGTCGATTGAAGTAAAGGATGATATAAAAAGAGGCCACAAGATTGCATTGCAGTCTATTAAAGAAAACGACAGCATCATTAAATACGGGTTTCCAATTGGGCATGCATCACAAGATATTTCGATCGGAGAGCATATTCATGTCCATAATACGAAAACAAACCTGTCAGATATCCAATCATACAGCTATACACCGAGATTTGATGAAAATCCGTATTCTAATGAGAACCGGACATTTAAAGGCTTTAGAAGAGAAAACGGTGATGCGGGTGTACGCAATGAATTGTGGATTGTGCCAACTGTCGGCTGCGTCAATGGAATTGCAGAAAAAATGCTGCAGCGTTTTGTCAGAGAAACGGGAGATATCGCTCCATTTGATAACGTACTCGTGCTGAAACATCAATACGGATGCTCGCAGCTTGGCGATGATCACGAAAATACGAAGCAAATCCTGCTGAACGCCATTCGCCATCCAAATGCCGGCGGCGTCTTGGTGCTAGGGCTAGGGTGTGAAAACAATGAACTGGCAAAAATGAAGGAAGCACTCCAGGATGTAAATCTGAATCGAGTGAAATTCCTCGAATCCCAGTCGGTGACCGACGAAATGGAGGCAGGCGTTGCTTTCCTAAAGGAAATACATGAAGCGGCCAAAGGGGATACGAGAGAAGACATTCCGCTGTCCGAACTGAAGATCGGACTGAAGTGCGGAGGTTCGGATGGTTTTTCCGGCATAACCGCAAACCCGCTGCTTGGCCGTTTTTCAGATTATCTCATTGCACAGGGAGGGAGCACGATGCTGACGGAAGTTCCGGAAATGTTCGGTGCGGAAACCATCCTGATGCAGCGGGCTGCCAATGACGAAGTGTTTCATAAGGTAGTTCAATTAATCAACGACTTTAAACAATATTTTATCAAACATGATCAGCCGGTGTATGAAAATCCTTCACCGGGCAACAAAGCGGGCGGCATTTCTACACTTGAGGATAAATCGCTGGGCTGTACGCAAAAAGCGGGGATTTCTCCTGTCACGGATGTCCTGAAATACGGGGAAGTACTCAAGACAAAAGGGCTGACGCTTTTGAGCGCGCCGGGCAATGATTTAATCGCTTCCTCCGCATTGGCGGCGGCCGGCTGCCAAATTGTCCTCTTTACAACGGGGAGAGGCACGCCGTTTGGCACCTTTGTCCCGACCGTGAAGGTAGCAACAAACACCGAGCTGTATGAGGCGAAGCCGCATTGGATTGATTTTAACGCAGGCCTTTTAGCGGAGGATGATGTTCATGAGGAATATGTGCTGCGGGAGTTTATCCACTATATGATTGAGGTGGCGAGCGGCCAGCTTGTGAACCATGAAAAAAATGATTTCAGAGAGCTCGCCATTTTTAAATCGGGTGTAACGCTATAATAATAGAAGGCTATCCTTCAAGCGGATAGCCTTCTTCATTAAATCAATTTTAAACCGCTGACTAAAATAATGGACGCCATAATAAATTGCAGTGGACGCGGGGAGAATCGAGGCGAAAGATGGCTTCCAATCAGCACGCCGGGAATTGAACCAATGAGCAGATTAGCTGCCAGCATGTAATCCACGCTTCCGAAGCTTGCGTTCAAAATGCCTGCTGCAGTAACAAGAAGAAATGCATGCGCGATATCAGTTCCGACAATCTGTGATGCTTTCATGTTGAATAAGTAGATCATGGCAATTGCAAATAATGACCCGGAACCGATTGATGTTAATCCAACAATAAATCCAAACACAACACCAATAAGAATTGTCAGCGCCCTCTTATTTTCAAGCGGCATCAGCTGCCAGCGGTTCGGGCGAAGCTTTCTATCCAAAAACAAACGAACGATGATTGAAATGGCAACAAGCGTTAACACATATCCTAGAGCGTGCTTAATAATTTCTTCCTGATGCTGGTGGAAGGCGGGGAACAAATGCAAGATGCCAATGGCTAGCGAAGCACTCGGAATACTGCCGATGGCTAAGTATTTTACCAATTGAAAGTTAATCGTTTTCTGCCGCCAATGGGAGGCAACGCCAAACAGCTTTGTGATCGAGTTATATACAAGATCCGTACCGACCGCGATGGAAGGGTTAATTCCAAGCACAATTAAAAGGGGAGTCAATAAGGCGGCTCCGCCCACACCCGTCAATCCGACTAAGGCTCCGACAAACAAACCCATCAATATGATGCTTACACTCATGATAAAGGCCTCCTGAAAACCCGACTATTTTTATCAGATTATATATGATTAGGTCATGTTAATCAATTAAATTTTTTGAATTTTTGCACGTTAGCTGTTTGAAATTTTGGTATGCTCCATATCTTTATTCATTTGCCCTATAATGAGTGTCTGGTCGAAACCGGGAAGTGAGGCGGAAGGACAAAAAAAGATACCTTTTAACAGGTATCTTTTTTTCGTACGCTACATGCGCTGCTGATAGAAAGGAAGTTCTGTGTGGCCCATTTCCCGCACATAAACGAACAGGTTGCCTTTATGGTGAATTTCATGTTCCATTGCAAGCTGAAGCAGCGCGCGGCCAGTGACTTTTCTGCCGAAAGCGGATGTCAGATCAATTTCTCTGTCCAGCTGTTCTTCAGTCAGCTGTTCAAGGATAGCGACCGTTTTGTCCGTATATGTTTTTGCCAGAACATTGAGATCGGTTTCTGTTTCTTCCTGCTTGTTTTGAAAAGGTGAAGCATTGCCTTCTTTAATGACATTTGCGAACAAGTGGAACGACGTAAGAATGTGTTTGACCAATTCTTCCGCTGACATTGATGTTTCTGCCGGTTTGTAGCTGTAATGGTCTTTGCTGATTTTTTCAGCAAGCTCATTCGTCACGTTTCGATGGGATAAAAAATGGCTGACAATTTGATTGGATTGGCTCATTATGATCTCCTCCATATGTAAAAATAAATGGTGCAATGAAATCCTATATCAACGGTTACGAATTCACAAGTAATATGCTGTGGGATGAAACAAAATGCTATGTCAATCGTATATATAACGTTCACAAAATATGAAATGGAGTATAAACATGACAACCATACCTTTCATTTATCAGTACGAAGAAAAAGAGAATGAAAGAGCTGCAGCGGGCTACGGCACTTTCGGTTACCTTATCACACGGATTGAAGAAACGCTTTATGATCAATACGGTGTATTCTATGAGCTCTATGCCAGTGATGACCCGAACACGGAATACTGGGAGCTTCTTGTAGAAGATGTCCGCAGCGGTTCATTGGAGCCTGAGCATGTGGCATATATATTTGAAAAGCTTGAAAAGAAAACCTTTGCTTACGATGAAGATGAAAAAGAACCGGATTATACCGTCCATAAGTCTATAAGAAACAGCGTATACGCGTATCCTGAAAAGGGAGTTGCTTTTGCCAGAATTCCTTATTTTCAAGATGGGAGCATCATGAGTTTCGATTGTCTGTTTGCGGTTAACGATGAAAAGATGCGTGCATTTCTGGAGGGAGTCAGACCGCGTCTCTGGGAAAAAAGCAAGCGGAAAGTGACCGTTTTTACGGATGGAGATGGAGGGACTTCAAGAGAGCAGGAAGCCATTGTCAGAGAGGTTCAGCGGAGTCAGGTAATCATGAATCCGCTATTGAAAAAAGAGATATACAGATCAATTGATCAGTTTTTTCATAGTGATAAATCGTTTTATCAAACGTATGACATCCCTTATAAGCGCGGCATTCTGTTATATGGACCTCCTGGAAACGGAAAGACGACATTAGTGAAGTCGATCGCAGGCAGTATCGATGCACCTGTTGCCTATTGGCAAATTACTGAATTTACGTCGAGCGAGACAATAGAAGAAGTCTTTCAGGCAGCGAGACGCCTCGCTCCTGCAGTTCTCGTCATCGAGGATATAGATTCGATGCCGGAAGATGTGCGATCCTTTTTTCTCAATACGTTGGACGGCGCGACATCAAAAGAGGGGCTATTTCTCATCGGCACGACAAACTATCCCGAAGAGATCGATCCAGGTTTGATGAATCGTGCAGGACGGTTTGACCGTGCCTATGAAATCGGGCTTCCGGATGAAGAGCTGCGGCTGGAATATATGAAAATGAGAGGCTTTGACATCTTTTTGAGTGAAGAAGAAATAAAAAACGCCGCAAAGCTTACAGAAGGCTTTTCCTTTGCGCAGCTGGGAGAATTATATGTATCTTCAGCGCTTCAATGGCACCAAGAAGGGAATCATCATATTGAAACCATGGTGAAAGACATGACAGGAGAGCAAAGAAAAAGCCGGCAGGGAAGCTGGATGGAAAGAAACAAAGTCGGTTTTCACTAAAAGAAAGCACGGGTTTCTGAAAAACCCGCGCTTTTTTGTTGCGGTTAGCCGAAATTCGACAATTGCGGTTATTTTGCGTTCTTCTTTTTCTTGTAAATATGATAAAATATGACATATCTCGGGTAATTCAAAAGGGGGGATTAATTGAGGATGAAGCAGACGATTCCGTCCTCTTATGTCGGGCTTAAAATTAATGAATGGTATACTCATATCCGGCAGTTCCACGTCGCTGAAGCCGAACGGGTCAAGCTCGAAGTAGAAAGAGAAATTGAGGATATGGAAGAAGACCAAGATTTGCTGCTGTATTATTCTTTAATGGAGTTCAGGCATCGTGTCATGCTGGATTACATTAAGCCTTTTGGAGAGGACACGTCGCAGCTGGAGTTTTCAGAATTATTAGAAGACATCGAAGGGAATCAGTACAAGCTGACAGGGCTTCTCGAATATTACTTTAATTTTTTTCGAGGAATGTATGAATTTAAGCAGAAGATGTTTGTCAGTGCCATGATGTATTATAAACGGGCAGAAAAGAATCTTGCCCTCGTCTCGGATGATATTGAGAAAGCCGAGTTTGCTTTTAAAATGGCTGAGATTTTTTACAATTTAAAACAAACCTATGTTTCGATGAGCTACGCCGTTCAGGCATTAGAAACATACCAAATGTATGAAACGTACACCGTCCGCAGAATCCAATGTGAATTCGTTATTGCAGGTAATTATGATGATATGCAGTATCCAGAAAGAGCATTGCCCCACTTAGAACTGGCTTTAGATCTTGCAAAGAAAGAAGGCAATCCCCGCCTGATCAGTTCCGCCCTATATAATCTCGGAAACTGCTATGAGAAAATGGGTGAACTGCAAAAGGCAGCCGAATACTTTGAGAAATCTGTTTCTATTTGCAAGTCGGAAAAGTTCGATAATCTTCCGCATTCTATCTACTCTTTAACACAAGTTCTGTATAAACAAAAAAATGACGCTGAAGCGCAACAAAAGTATCGTGAAGGATTGGAAATCGCCCGTCAATACAATGATGAATTATTTGTGGAGCTTTTTCAATTTTTACATGCGTTATACGGAAAAAACATTGACACAGAATCAGTCTCACATACCTTTCAATTTCTTGAAGAACATATGCTGTATCCTTATATTGAAGAGCTGGCGCATGATGCTGCCCAATTCTATATAGAAAACGGACAGCCCGAAAAAGCACTTTCATTTTATGAGAAAATGGTGCACGCACAAAAACAAATCCAGAGAGGAGATTGTTTATATGAAATCTAAATGGATGTCAGGTTTGTTGCTCGTTGCGGTCGGGTTCAGTTTTACTCAGGTGATGGTTCATGCAGATGACACAGCAAACACAGAGGGGAAAACATTTCATATTGCGGCACGCAATCAAACATGATGCATAAAAAAAGACCCTTAGGGGTCTTTTTTATTTCAGCTTCCATTCTTTTATCGTCAGCTCAGAAGATCCGCTTGCCACCAGCGGATCTGCATGCCCGATTTCCGCTGCCTCTTCCAGCGAATCTGCTTCGATGACATACGCTCCGCCTGTGGCGTCGCTGAATGGCCCAAACATTTTTAAGCGCTTTTCTGACTGTAAGCGGTCCAGAAATTCATAGTGCCCAGCCACAAGCTCCTGATTAAATTTCTCCGTCCTCATTGTGAGCATTAAGTATGTATGCATATTCAGCCCTCCCATTGAAATTCAGTTTAACACATTTAACCATATAGCAGTGATAGATGATATGAGCTTTTCGTCCTACGAATGCCACCTATTTATGAAAAAAGAAAAGGAGAGATGATAGGTGAGCATTCCAGTAAAGAAAAATTTGGTTTCTGAGGCGAAATACGCATTGAAGTGTCCGAATGCAATGTCCGCTGAATACATTACCATCCACAACACGGCAAACGATGCGTCAGCAGCCAATGAAATCAGCTATATGATCGGGAACACAAGCTCGACAAGCTTTCACTTTGCGGTCGATGATAAAGAGGTCATTCAAGGTCTGCCGCTTGACCGAAACGCCTGGCACACAGGGGACGGCACAAACGGTCCAGGGAACCGCAAATCAATTGGCGTTGAGATTTGCTACAGCAAATCGGGAGGTCCAAAGTATGAGGCAGCTGAAGCCTTAGCGATTTCATTTGTCGCACAGCTTTTGAAGGAGCGCGGTTGGGGAATCGATCGGGTGAGAAAGCATCAAGACTGGAACGGAAAGTACTGCCCGCACCGCATTTTATCAGAGGGGCGCTGGGATCAAGTGAAGGCGGCAATTGAAAAGGAATTAAACGGGAGCGTATCAGCGAAAAAGACAGCAGTCACTTCTTCGGCGTCTGAATATCATGTAAAAAAAGGCGATACACTGTCAGGGATTGCCGCGTCCCACGGAGTCAGTGTAAAAACGCTGCAAAGTATCAATCATATCACTGACCCAAATTACATTAAAGTCGGACAAGTGATCAAACTGCCTCAGACGGCATCTGCTTCTAAAAGCCATGCCGCATCCTCATATCTGCTCCCATCCGGAGTGATGAAAGTGACAAGCCCGCTGACGAAAGGAACAAAAGTGAAGCAGGTGCAGGACGCTTTAGCCGCCCTTTATTTTTATCCTGATAAAGGAGCGAAAAATCACGGCGTTGACGGCGTCTATGGCCCGAAAACAGCTAATGCAGTCAAACGTTTTCAGTCTGTCAGCGGTTTAACGGCTGATGGGATTTACGGTCCGAAGACGAAAGCGAAGCTGGAGGAAAAGCTGTAATGAAATGACGGAAGCTTCACAGCTTCCGTCACTCATCTTACATACAAACTGCGGCAAGCACCTTTTGAATATCATAAATGCTTTCATCTTTTTTAAACTGCTTTGAGACGGCGGGAAGTTCCGCGCCAGAGATCCAAATTTTCAGCTCTGAATCAAGATCAAAGCGGCCAGCAGTTTCCACGCTGAATCTGGAAATGCTTTTGTACGGAATTGATTGAAACTCCGTTTTCTTGCCTGTGATTCCCTGCTTATCCACAAGAATAAGCCGCTTGTCAGTAAAGACAATCAAATCGCGAACCAGCTTAAACGCGGCTTCAACCTTCTCACCCTCAAGTAAAATATGAGCAAGCTCTTCTTTCACAGCAGCCGTTGACAGTGTTGACGCATTGCCGAGTAAACCATCAATAAATCCCATCATATACCTCCTGTCCGTATTCTATCAAATCATACTATAAAAAGGTTTTCATTCATAGAAGAGTAGAGTAAACTGATGCTGACTGGAAAAGGAGGGCGTTCAAAATGAAAGATCGGTATGACAGCTTTGCGGCCCTTTCTGCTTCTGAATCGGAGTACCGGATTATTTATGAGGAAAAAAACGGAAGTGAACTTATCGTCCTCGGTCCCCACGGCGGCAGAATTGAGCCTGGTGTCAGTGAACTGGTGCGGGCATTTTCCGATCGATGTTCCATTTACTTGTTTGAAGGTGTAAAACAGCGAAACAATCGTTCCTTGCATCTCACTAGCATTCGTTTTGATGAGCCGCTGGCTTTAGAAAAAGTGAATGCCCATGATTACGCATTAGCGTTTCACGGGTATTATGATCCAAACATCCCAAAAACATTGGTTGGCGGGACGGATCGCAAAAAAGCCAAGCTCATTTGTGAGCGTCTGAATGAAGCGGGTTTCAGCGCCGAACTCACTAGTGAGAAAGATCGGCTGGCAGGTGTACATCCAAACAATATTGTCAATCGGACGAAAAGAGAAATGGGGCTCCAATTGGAGGTGAGCACTGCACAAAGAAACGTGCTGTTCTGCAATTTTGGGTGCCGTGATAAAAGCTACATACAAAACGATTTGTTTGATCGATATGTGGAAGCCGTCAAACTTGGCTTTTATAAATAAAACCAGACGGGACCTGCACGGTCGGCCCATTCCTTCATACGCTGGGGTTGTGCGAAAGTGTAGGGAGGAATGATTCATGTTTTATCATATAAAAGAGCTTCAATATCAAGCAAAGCCAGCTCATCCCGATCCGGTTTATGCGAAAAAGCTCCAAGAGGTGCTGGGCGGCCAATACGGTGAGATCAGTGTTATGATGCAGTATTTGTTTCAGGGTTTTAACTGCCGTGCAGATGCGAAATATAAAGATTTGCTTTATGATGTTGGTACAGAAGAGATCGGGCATGTGGAAATGCTTGCGACGATGATCTCCAGGCTTTTGGACAATGCACCGGCTGATGTGCAGGAAAATGCTTATAAAAGTGATCCTGCTGTGGCAGCGGTGTTGTCCGGAATGAACCCGCAGCATGCGATTGTCGCAGGTTTAGGCGCGATGGCGGCTGACAGCGAAGGATATCCATGGAATGCCAAATATATTATTTCAAGCGGAAATTTGCTCGCAGATTTTCGCGCCAACTTAAATGCGGAATCCCAAGGGCGCCTTCAGGTGACACGGCTTTATGCCATGACCGATGATCCAGGGGTAAGAGATATGCTGTCATTTTTGATTGCAAGGGATACTTATCATCAAAATATGTGGTATGCGGCCATTAAAGAGCTGGAGGAAAGAGAACGGGATATTGTCGTCCCGACGACGTTTCCGCGTGAGCTCGAAAAGCAGGAAGTCTCCTATGATCTGTTTAACTTTTCCAGAGGGGATGAAAGCTCACAAGGAAGATGGGCACATGGGGAAGCCTTTGATGGCCGGGGTGAATTCAGGTATATCCCGGCTCCGATTGCGTTCGCATCTGCGCCTCATCTTAAACCGGCGCCAATGTGGCTGCAGAATACCATTCCACCGATGTCAAAATATTAATATCTCTGCCGGGCTGAGGATAAATGTCCCCAGCCCTTTTGGATCAGATGTTTTTGCCGACATGATAGAACGCTTTTTCCTCTGCGACTTGCAAGTGCTGCTGATCGCTTTCCTCGTACGCATTTGGCCGCTTGTGAGCTAATAAATAAGCGAGCCGCTTCTGAAATTGAATACCTGCTTTACGCCGTTCAAACATGTCAAGCCTTTTTTCAGCAAATTCCTTTGTTACCCGGAATACCGCCGCAATTGTGGCGAGTGCCTGGCTTCTCCATTGCGGCAGTTCCATCTGCAACAGCATAAAGGTTGGCACACAGAAGTGGTACATAAATTGATTCGCCTGAAATTCCTGCAGTTCTCTGAAGAGCTTGTTCATCTGAAAGTGATTGCCTGCATGCTTTAGCACGTGGCACAGCTCATGGCCAAAATCCTCCCATTGCTCTTCCCGTGACTTTTTTTGGTTCAATACGATACTGTACATGCCGTCGTATTTCACCATCATGCTCCCCATATCCTCAAAATGCACCCAAATATCCAGGTCCTTTGCGATTTTCAGCATGTCAATGTGATGAGGGGATGTGATACCCAGTCTGCTGTACAAATTTTTAACGTATTCCTCCAGATGTGATAAGTAATCGCCCAATTGAATACTCCCTTTCGAACGTGTGTTCTGTTTTTAGCGAGAAAGAAAAGCCCGTATAGGACTGGAAAGTGGTGTAGAAATCTTTCCCTTTTCTTTAAAAAATAAACACTTTTTCTTTATATCGGTCTATTTTTAATATGTTTTAGAGAACAGAGAACGATTTATTAATTTTTCGGCTTGCGGTTTTTCTCTTTTTCTTTTAAATAGTTGATAAATTCGATGGCCTGCTGTTTGCTTTCTGGGGAAAAATCCTGCATATCACGGTACGCAAGCTGCAGGTCCGGATCTGAGAACATATCGTCGTCGGATTTTTTGTCTTTACCCGTTAATAAGTAATCAGTCGTTACTTGAAAGTAATCAGCCAGTTTTTGGAGTGTGTCGTAATCAGGTTCGCTTCGCCCGTTTTCATAGTGGGAATATCGTGCCCGTGACACACCGATGTGTGATGCGATTTCTTCCTGTGTCCTTTTCCCTCTGAGACTTTTCAATCTGCCGCCTATCATACTATGACCTCTCTTTTTTAAACTCCCTAAGTTACTTATGATTATAGATACAATATGTATCAAAATAAAGTTATGATAAAAAAAGTATCAAAAATAACTTGATGATACCGATTGTATCGTTTATACTTGGTAACAGTTGATACGAAATGTATCGAAAACAGATCAGGAGAGTGATCACATGTATCCAATCCAAATTGTTTTTAGTGAAAATCCCATAGATCAGCGCCATCTCGGACAATCCGGCGGCACCATTTTGTTTACGGCATGCGGCCTTCCGGTGTTCCACTTTGAAACGCAAGAGCAGTTTCAAGCATACATGATGTTAAAAGGAGAAGCGGCGTACAATGAAAAACGATAAAAGCTATCCTTTTCTGATGTATTCAGGACTATTGAATTCAGAACATTATGACAAAATTGGACCGGCACTATGGCTGTTTCTCTGGTTTATCAGCTCAACAACAAAAGAAATCGAAAAAGACGGCGTAAGCTGGGGCATCGTACTCGGCCATAAGCCATTAAAAGCGAGAGAAATGGCGGCAGTCTTCGGTGTAAGTGAAAAAACCGTCAGAAGGTGGCTGGAGCTTCTCGAAACCCATGAGTACATAAAGGCAGTCCGTGCGCCATACGGACTGGTGATTTCGGTCAAGCATTCCAAAAAATTCACCTTCAGATCGGACAAAATGGTGCACCGGAGTATAAAAGAACGGCCATTTTCGCCGCAGACACCGGACACAAGCGACCGCACAGATAAAGATAAAACAAACAAATATACTGCTGCTGATGAGGCAGTAGATCACATTGCGAAGCGGTTTACAGAATTACGGTCGGCTCAAGAAGGACGCACCGTATATCCTTCCTCAAGAGATTATCAAGCCATCGCCCGCATTGTTGCTATCGGCGTTCCTGTCACGCAAACAATCAAATGGCTTGAGGAATGCTTTCAAGCTTTTGAAAACCGGCGGACTTCCGCTTCAGAAACAATCAAGGCCTTTCGCTACTGCTCGAAATTCATTGAAGACCGATTTAACGCGCAGCAAGCCAAAAAGAATGTTGCAATTCAGCATGAGAGGATGAAAAAACATGACAAAACGAACAATCGAACAGATTTTAAACGAGCTGAGAAGAGGGAGACGTCCATTACTGGCGGACAAACCGGCCGAATTAGACGCAGGCCGGTATGATTGCCTGCGCTGCAAGGACCAGGGAGGTTATCTCGTCAGGCAGAATGGCCTGGAAGTCTGGACGATGTGCAGTTGCATGGCAGAACGGAAAGTGAAGCGGCTGCTGGGGGCAAGTGAGATTACTCACGCTTTCAGACAGCTGGGCTTCAAGGAATTCCGCACGGAGGGAAAGCCGCAGGCCATAAAAGACGCGTTTGAATGTACTAAAGAGTATGTGGCGGATTATGGACAAATCAAGGATTGCCGGAAAAACAGCATTGCCCTTCTAGGACAGCCCGGTTCAGGGAAAACGCACCTTTTGACCGCCGCTGCCAATGAATTAATGAGAACTTGCTATGTGCCTGTCATTTATTTTCCGTTTGTGGAGGGCTTTACGGATCTGAAAAATGACTTTGACCTATTAGAAGCAAAGCTGAACCGGATGAAGCAAGCGGATGTGCTGTTCATAGATGATCTGTTTAAACCGGTTAACGGCAAACCCCGCGCTACAGATTGGCAATTAGAGCAAATGTATTCGGTACTCAACTACCGCTACTTAAATCATAAACCGATTTTGCTTTCGAGCGAGCTGACAATTGAAGCACTTGTACGGATCGATGAAGCGCTCGGCACGAGAATCTACGAAATGTGCAGTGACTATTTAGTGATTATCAAAGGGGCAGCCTACGAGCTGAACCATAGATTGGAGGGCGTCAGATAATGTGCAAGCTTTGTCAGACAAAGAAAGTCATTGTGGAGCATACAGGGATTGGAGTCGTTTTTCATCCATGTCCGAACTGCAGGTCCGGCACTGATTTAACGCCTGTCATTCAAAAGCTGGAGCAAATGCTGACAGCGGGAAAAGCGAGGCTGAATGTCCGTGATTAAACAGCTGACTGCCCTGATCGCTTTGCTGTTTCGGGCAAAGCGAACAGAAAAAAACATTGAACAATGGTATAAGGATGACGGGAAGTGAAAGTGTTGGAAAAAACAAAACAGACAGAGAAAAGCCCTGCGCCGTGGCATGCTGTCCCGTGCGGGGATACAAAACCAATCTATATTTATTCAGCTTACAGTGAAGAAGAAAAAGAAAGATTTCCGTATTCAAACGGCCGGCTGATTGCCGCTGTATTTGACCTTAGCTCTTATTCGCAAAAAAGCAATGCCGCTTTGATGGCCGCTGCGCCTGAATTGCTGGAAGCGTCTAAAGCAGCTCTTGATTTTCTGAAGGGGAATTCTGTTCATTCAAAGGAGCGCATCATTCAGCTGTTAGAAAAAGCCGAAGCAAGCGCTGCACCGAAAAAGGGAGGAAAAGAAACATGATTCATCCTAAAAAACTGCTGCATATTGATTCCATCACGCTGGAGAGCCAGCTGGAAGACGGAAAAATCCGTGTCATTATTGTGGACGGGATCAAGCAAGAAGCATGGATTGCAGAAGCGCCGGAGCATGGAAAAACGCTCGTTGAAACAAGAAAGGGCGACCTTGCCCGTGTGGAATTTGAAATCGGCTACAAATTAAATTAAAGCGAAAACAGAATACGTCCAAGACGGAAAGCCTGCGGACACTGATCAACTGCACAGCATTTGTGCGTTGATTGGTGTCCGTTTTTTATTGCCAATAATGAGGAGGATCATAGAATGCAAGACTTACTATTTGAATATAAACGCACACTCAAACAAACAAGAACACAATATAAACCGCTCGCTGAGGCAGATGAATCCGTGCTCTCAGCTGAAGAGCTGAAGGATAAAAAAATTATCAGAAATATAATTACTGATCTTGAATATGTAACAGAATGGCTTGAAAAAGGAAGACAGCCCGGCATCAGACGGGCGATTGACCGGCGTGATGCGTACCAGCGGCTTATGATTAAGGATCCGAGAATCATCGAATCATTTTCCAGCGCTATGATGTTTGAGCCGGACGGACAGGTATCAGAAGAAGACAGAGAGAGAATTCAAGCAGCATTAGCCCTGTTAACGGACAGAGAAAAAGAAATGTTTTTGCTGCACAAGGTAGAATGTTTTTCTTATGAACGGATCGCTGACCTTCTCGGCGTAAAAAAATCGACAGTGCAAACGACGATCAAACGGGCGATTGGAAAGATGCAAAGACAGCAGGAAGAATTGAATCGATCACTTGCATGAAAGCTTGTCATACGTTTGCCACCTATAAGTGAATAGAGCATGACACATAAGCGGCTGGCACGATCAGCCGCTTTTATGAATAAACAACCATGCTGGAGGTGGCGGTGATGCCGTAGCATGAAAACACAACAGCGCGAACAAGCATTAGCAATCTATCAACAACATCAAGGAAAGATCACAAATCGGGCGATCGCGGACACCATCGGCGTTTCCGCGAAAACAATCGGCGTCTGGAAAAAACAAGACAAATGGAAAGAGGCCCTGTTTTCTGCGTCCAAAAACGAACAAACACAGCGCCGGATAGACAACGATGAATTAAATGAACGCCAGCGGCTGTTTTGCCTGTATTACGTCAAAAGCTTCAATGCCACGCAGTCAGCAATCAAAGCGGGCTATTCTCCGGACAGCGCTCATGTGACGGGGAGCCGGCTCTTAAAAAATGAAAAGGTCGCTGCTGAAATCAAACGCATAAAAAAAGAAATGGTCAACGAGATGTTTATTGAAGCAATGGATGTGCTGCAGGTTTATATCAAGATCGCGTTTGCGGATATTACGGACTATGTGACCTTTGGAAAAAAAGAGGTCCAGGCTGTCGGGAAATCGGGCCCGCTGTTTGATGAAGATGATAACCCCATTATGAAGGAAATCAGCTTTGTCGATGTCAAAGACTCCGGGCTCGTTGACGGCACCATCGTGACGGAAGCAAAGCTTGGCAAAGAAGGCATTGCCATCAAGCTTGCAGATAAAATGAAGGCGCTTGAGAAGCTATCCTTATATTTTGATTTGTTTCCAGATCAATTTAAACAAAAAATTGAAAATGAGAAATTGAAGCTTGCCAAACAAAAAGCGGAAAAAACAGATGACAGTCAAGAGCCGATTGAAATCATGATCAAACGAAAAGAGGACAAGTCATGATTGTAAAAGAAATCAACCCTCATTTCGAAAATTACGTGTTCAATTGGGAGCAGACGTACCAGTTTCTCGTAGGCGGCTACGGTTCATCCAAAAGCTATCATACCGCATTGAAAATCGTGTTAAAGCTGCTGAAGGAAAAACGGACGGCCCTTGTCATCCGCGAGGTGTTCGATACCCATCGGGATTCGACCTTCGCCTTGTTTCAAGAGGTGATTGAAGAGCTCGGTCTGACAAAAGCTGTGGCAGCCCTTTCTTCCCCGCTGCAGCTGCGATTTCACAATGGCAGCCGGATCATGTTCAAAGGCATGGACAATCCGGCAAAATTAAAATCGGTTCATAACATTTCATTAATATGGATTGAAGAGTGCTCAGAGGTGAAGTATGAGGGATTCAAGGAATTAATCGGACGTCTTCGCCATCCTGAGCTGAAGCTTCATATGATCTGTACCACCAATCCCGTCGGCACCTCCAATTGGACGTACCGGCATTTTTTTCGAGATGAACGCAATAAACGGTTTGTGCTGGACGACAGCGAGCTTTACGAAAAGCGGACGATTGTGAAGGGTGATACGTATTACCACCATTCCACCGCTAACGACAATCTTTTTCTCCCGGAAAGCTATGTGAAACAGCTTGACGGACTCAAAGAGTATGATCCCGACCTGTACCGGGTTGCCCGCAAAGGACGATTCGGCGTCAACGGGATCAGGGTGCTGCCGCAGTTCGAGGTGCTCCCGCATGATCAAGTAAATGAATCTATCGCAGCCATCAGCAAGCCAATCTTTCGTACAGGCATGGATTTTGGATTCGAGGAATCCTATAATGCCGTCGTCCGGCTTGCTGTAGATCCTGAAAAAAAATACCTCTACATTTATTGGGAGTATTATCAAAATAAAATGACAGATGACAGGACGGCTGAGGAACTGCGTGAGTTTATTGACACACAGGAATTGATCAAAGCCGACTCGGCTGAGCCGAAAAGCATCCAATATTTCCGCCAGCAGGGCTTTCGGATGGTTGGAGCCAGAAAATTTCCCGGCTCCAGGCTTCAATATACCAAAAAGGTAAAACGGTTCAAAAAAATCTTCTGTTCGGACCGCTGTGAAAATGTCATCTATGAGCTCAAGACACTTACGTATGCCAAAGATAAAAACGGAGCTCTGATCGAGGATGAATTCACGATTGACCCGCATACGCTTTCTGCCATTTGGTATGCGCTTGATGATTATGAGGTTGCTGATATGAAAGAGACAGCACACAAACGAATCCGGCCGAACCGAGAAAGGAGGAGGTCATAAATCATGCACAATCAAACAGTCAGAGCAACGGTATTTAAAGCCAATGCCGCTGCTCCTCAGACAAAGCAAATCTATGAAGATGACTTTTCTGAGCTGTACGGAGAGGACATTATCGCTCCGCCCTACAATATCATCGAGCTCAAAACCATTGCCGAATACTCGACCATTCTTCAGCAATGCATTGATGCGTATAGAGTGAATATTACAGGCTTTGGATTCGATGTTGAGTACACATTTGATGTCAACGCAAGTGATGTCGATCAGGCAAAAAAGAAAAGAGCGGAAAAAGACTGGGCCAGACTCGAAGCCTTTTATAAATGTCTTCACTTTGATGAATCAGCTGAAATGATTTTAGGCTATGCCATCGAAGACAGAGAAAAAACAGGCAACGGCTTTATGGAAGTGCTTCGCGACGGGGCGGGAAAACCGGCCGGCATCGAATATTTAGATGTGAAATATATGCGTGTATGCGGAGCCGGTGAGCCTGTTGAGGTCTCATTTATATATGAAGAAAACGGGAAAATGAAAAGGATCAAAAGGCAAAAACGCTTCCGAAAATATGTGCAAATGATCAATGGAAAGAAAGTATTTTTTAAAGAATACGGCGATCCGCGAAAAATGGATATGCGCACTGGTGAATATGTAAACACATTGGCTGAGAAGTATCAAGCGAATGAAGCCATTCACCTCAAAATCGGAAGCGGCGTATACGGTGTGCCCCGCTGGATCGGCAATATTGTTAATTTATACGGAGCCCGAAAAGCGGAAGAACTCAATTTTATGTATTTTAAGCAGGGGCGCCACGTCCCCGCTGCGATTACAGTGGAAAACGGGATGCTGTCAGAAGCTTCTTACCGGGAGCTGCAGGAATACATGAATGATCTTGAAGGCGTTGAAAACGCCCATAAATTTCTCCTGATCGAAGCCGAAGGAATCGCAAAAGAAAAGGATCTCCACGGAGGCGAGGATATAACGCCGGTTTCCGTGGAAATCAAATCCTTGGCCGAAATTCTGCAAAACGACGCCTTGTTTCTTGAATACGATGAAAAAAGCAGAAATAAGCTGCGCTCGGCGTTCCGCCTCCCGCCGCTGTATACAGGCGAGGCCCAGGAATACAACCGGGCGACAGCGGATACGGCGAGAAAAATTACGGAGGAGCAGGTCTTTCAGCCGGAGCGAAAAACGCTCGTGAATAAACTGAATACGCTGCTTTTGCCGGAGCTGAATATCCATGACGTCAGGCTGACATTAAAAGGACCGGACTTTCGTGATCCGCTTGAGATTGCGAAGGTGCTCGGTCCTTTTATTACAGCCGGAGCAGTCTCGCCGAATGATTTACGCGACCTTGCCGGACGGGTGCTTGGCAAAACACTGGAGGAGTGGCCGGAGGACATTTATAAACGGCCTGCAGGACAGGATGCGGAAAAGACAAACCTGACTGCGCTCATGCAGGAGTTGAAAGAAAGCATCGAAGATATCAAAACGTCCTGAAGGGAGGTGAATCAAGCAGGTGGCGCGCGAATTAAGAAATGCCAAAATCAGCTTTGTCAGTTATGTGGACAAGGCGGCTAACCAGACTGAATTTTTCTTTACGAAGTCAGCCGGGCCTCCGTCATTTGAAAAAAAGGTTCGGCTGTTTACAAAAAGTGAGCAGGATGAACAAAAGCTCGTGTACGGAATCGTGTATGAGCCTAATGTTCCTGATGCCCACGGTGATTTTATGACCGCCGAGGAAATTGAAAAAGCAGCGCACGGTTTTCTCGCTGAAGCACGGGAGATTGATATTAATCACAGCTTTGAGGGCGGAACCGGCGTCGTGGTCGAGTCCTATGTGGCGCCCGATGATTTTATGATCGGGTCAAAGCGGATTACAAAGGGCTCATGGGTGCTCGTGACAAGAGCGTCAGACGAGGTGTGGGAACAGATCAAGGCTGGAATCATCACCGGCTACAGCATGGCGGGCACTGCAGATGTGTATGAGGAAGAACCGGTTGAAAAAGCGGGATTCCTCAGTGTATTCAAGCAAATGCTTGCTGACAAAACAGGGAAGGAGACTGAAGAAATGAGAAAAGAAGACATGAAAGAATCATTCGAGCATGCGCTTTACCCTCTGCTCAAACGGCTTGAGCGGATTGAAAAAAACACAGACACGGAGGAAAAGCCGGAGCAGACGGGTGATGACGAGCGTCTGAAAAAGCTCGTTGAAGACATGCTTGCCCCGCTGATCGAGCGCATCGAGGCGTTGGAAAAAGCGCGAGGCGCATCTAAGCAGACAGCGGACGATACGGGCGGCAATACAGAGCAAGTCAAAAAATCAATCTGGAGCGGACTGCTGTAAAGCCAGTCAAGGAGGAGGAAATCAATTGAGAAATCAAGAGATCATTCGGAAAGCGGAAATGTCGCTTTCTGCTTTAAAAAGCGGCGGGCTTATGAACCCTGCGCAAGCATCGGCTTTTATCCGCATGGTGCAAAACACGCCGACCATCTTTAGTGAATCCCGTGTGATTCAAATGGAAAACGACTCGCAAAAATTTGAGAAAATCGGCTTCGGCCAGCGTATTCTGCGGGCTGCGCAAGAAGGAAAAGCATTGTCAAACGACGAGCTGACAGTTCCAACGACAAGCACTGTCCAGCTGAACACGAAGGAAGTCATTGCGGAAATCAACATTACGTATGACACACTCGAAAACAATATTGAAAAAGATGGCCTGCAGCAGACGATCATGCAAATTTTAGCCGAGCGCGCAGCCGTTGATATTGAAGAGCTGATTGTAAACGGCGATACTGCATCAGCTGATCCATATCTGGCGCAGCTGGACGGCATTCGCAAACAAGCGGTTTCCCATATCGTTGACATGAACGGTGAAGAATTGTCCAGAGCGACATTCAAAAAAGGCTTAAAAGCAGTTCCGCCAAAATATTTGCGCATCCCTCAGGAATTCAGATTCTATACGTCACATGGCTTAGAAGTTGAATGGAAGGACCGCGTGGCGGACCGCCAGACAAACCTTGGGGACCAGGCTGTTCAGGGCGGCTTGTCAACAGCATTCGGCGTGCCGGTCAAAGGGGTATCCAATATTCAGCCGTACACAGTCGGTGAGGGAGACGCGCAATATGACACTTCTGATATCATTCTCACACATCCGAAAAATATCATTCTCGGCTTCTCCCGCAATATCCGAATTGAAGTCGACAAAGACATCCGTTCCCGTAAATTCATTATTGTCTTAACAGCCAAGCTCGACAGCAAGTTCGAGGAAGAGGATGCCTGCGCGAAATTAATTAACGTAAAAGAATAATAGAAACGGGGTGGCCAGCTCATGCTCATTGAACCGACTGACGTAGCCTCCTATTCGGTCTATGATCGGGTGAAGAACAGGCCTGAAGAACTGCTGGCGCAGGATATCATCGAGGCGGAGGCAGAAGCGGCTCTCATCACGGGCCACCGCTTTGAAGATAGCTTGTATGATCCGCTGCCCGGTAAGGTGAAGTTGGCTTTAGTAAAGCTTGCCCAGTATTTTGCGCTTGTCAACAGCGATGAATCTGCCTCATCAAGCTATCAGTCTGAGAAAATGGGGGATTATTCCTACACGGTTTCCGGAGAAGGCGGGATTCAGCGGCCAGAGGTATATCATTTGCTCGAAGAGTTTATCACGCCGGGCTACGTCCCTGAATCCTCCAGACTGAAGGTGAGGTCTTTATGAGCTATCAGCAGATGCTCATTCATCGCTGTGACATTTATCATGAAGCAGCGCAAGCGCCGTCTGCTGGCCGATTTGGGATTCCGGCAGACAGACTGCAGCCGGTGACTTCATATCCGGAGACACCCGATGAACAAGATGTCCCTTGTTATTTTACCGAAAAAACGCAGCAGCTGGTTCAGGAGGAGCCGGATCAAACTGTATATCACAGCTTTCTCGTCCATTTTCCGTTGTCAGCGGATATCCGCGTAAACGATAAAATCATTTGGGAGAATCATCAATATATACTAAAGCTGCCGAAAAGAATTAGACATCATCATTGGGAAGTCATCGCAGTCAGGGATGAAAGCCTATGAAAATAGCGGGATTGAAACAGCTAAACGCGGCATTAATAGAAGCGGCTTCGGGCGGCTTTTCCCGACAGGCGACCCGGTGGCTTGAGGAGTGCGGGCAAGATTTTCTGGAGATCGTCCAATCTGAGCTCATCAGCACACAAACGGTTAATACAGAAAAACTGTTCCGCTCGTTCGAAAGAGGCACAAAGGACAATCTCTGGATTGCGCAAAGCGGCGGTCTTTCGCTTGAGGTGGGTACACAGCTTGATTACGCCTCATTTCTGAATGACGGCCATTGGACGTCAAAACAAGATGTGAGATGGGTGCCGGGACGTTTTCAAGGTTCGCGGTTTATTTATGATCCCGCGGCTTCAACGGGAATGGCGCTCAAGAGAAAATGGATCCCGGGCACGGGCTACTGGGATCATGCGCTGCTTTTATATGAACAGCTGTTTGAAAAATCGCTGGAAAGCAAACTGCGCCAGTGGCTGAAGAAGCTGTAAAGGAGGAGCAGGATGAACAGTGAAACAGGATCGATCATGGCATTTTTGTACAGCCAGTGGTCTGTTCCCATTTATGAACGCGAGCTTCCTGATCACTTTCAGGTGCCGTCGTTATACGTCCCATCGCCATCTGTTTTCGAAGAAACAGATACGGTCTCCACATTTAAAAAAACCTACAGTCTCAATGTGAAGCTGTTTCATCATGACTCCGTTCAGGCGCTGGATGAAGCGGACAGGCTCGCGGATGCCATCAGAGAAGCGAGAAACATGGTTCCGCTGCTCAGTGAATCCGGCGAGAAGACGGGGGATATGGTTCGCGTTACCCGAATTGAGACAAGGGTAGGAGACAGGGGCGAGGCGGTCATGGTGATCAGGTGGAGCAGCCGATATTATTATCACAAAACAGAACAGCCTGTCTTACAGGATATCGACATGAACAGCGGGGTGAAATAAGCGGTGGCAAAGAACAAACAACAGAAGAAGGCTGTACATACGGAGAGCCGGGAAGCTCTTTTTGATACAGCGGATTTGATTAAGCACGCGAAGGAACTGTTCGGTGTTAAGCCGGATATTCTTCAGGGGGCTTTATTTGGCGTGGATCAAACACGTATGACGAAATCAGAAGCCAATGAATTGATTCAAACATTTCTAACCAAGGAGGTCATGTCATCATGAATGGCGGAACATTTACAACAGGCAAAGAAAAAGAACGTGCAGGCATTTATTTTAACTTTAAAACAACGGCACAGGAGCGGGTATCACTCAGTGAACGGGGAACAGTCGCACTTCCGGTCGCATCAAGCTGGGGCGAAGCGAAAACGTTCGTCTCCATTTCAAGCGTTGAAGACCTAAACAAAAAAGTGGGTCTCAGCATTGATGACCCGTCTTTATTGCTGCTGCGTGAAGCGAAGAAAAACGCGAAAACGGTATTGATGTACCGTCTAACCGAAGGCGTCCGAGCGTCTGCTGATATTGCTGAAGGCGTTAAAGCGACTGCGGTATATGGCGGAACAAAAGGTAATGATATTATCATCCGCATCAATCAAAATGTGCTGGATGCTGATTCTTTCGACGTGACAACATATATGGACGAATCAGAGGTTGACAAACAGACCGTCAAAAAGGCTGAAGAATTAACAGCTAACGGCTATGTCACTTTTACTGGAACAGGCGATCTTTCTTCGACGATTCCTCTCACTGGATCAGAAGGGGACACTGCAGCTGAAGCGCTGAAAGCATCCGCGGGTATTCGTTTATCCGGCGGTACGGATAAAGCCCCTGTCAACTCCGACTATACAGATTTCTTAGCCGCTGCTGAAACGGAGAGCTTTGATGTGATTGCGCTGCCTGTTGCGGAGGGGGACCAGCTAAAGGCGACATTTGCTGCTTTCATTAAACGCCTGCGCGACGGCCAAGGACAAAAAGTGCAAGGCGTCACAGCCAATTATGCCGGTGACTACGAAGGCATCATCAACGTAACAGAAGGTGTCCTGCTGGAAGATGGCACGGAAGTTACACCGGACAAAGCAACAGCTTGGGTAGCTGGAGCGAGTGCAGGAGCAACCTTTAATCAGTCACTTACATTTGTAGAGTACGAAGGCGCCGTTGATGTGTTACACCGCCTTGACCACGACACGATTGTTGAACGTCTGGGCAAAGGCGAATTTTTATTCACATTCGACGCCCGCGATAAATCCGTCAGTGTAGAAAAGGATATTAACTCACTCGTGACGTTCACAGCTGAGAAAAACAAGAAATTTGCGAAAAACAAAATCGTTCGTGTCCTGGATGCTGTGAATAATGATTTAACACGCGAGCTGAAAGCCTTAATTAAATCAAGAAAAGGCAGCGGGAGCGATATCCCGGCGTCTGAAGACGGACTGCAGTATGTGAAAACGATGATCACGCAATACATGACAACGCTTCAGGATGCGGGCGGCATCACTGGCTTTGATTCCGATGAAGATATCACAATTTCAATGAATGAAGACCGTGACGGCTTCTTGATTGACCTGGCTGTACAGCCTGTCGACGCAGCAGAAAAATTCTACTTTAATGTGGAGGTAAACTAATATGGCATTAAAAGCACAAAACACAATCTCAGGAAAAGAAGGCCGCTTATTTCTCGATGGTGAGGAAATGGCGCACATCAAAACATTTGAAGCAAACGTTGAGAAAAACAAGTCTGAAGTCAACATTATGGGCCGCCGCATGACAGGCCATAAAACAACAGGGGCAAATGGAACAGGGACCGCGACGTTCTACAAAGTCACATCGAAATTCGTGCTATTGATGATGGACTATGTCAAAAAAGGCAGCGACCCTTATTTCACACTCCAAGCCGTGCTGGATGATCAATCCTCCGGCCGGGGCACAGAGCGAGTTACGCTGTATGACGTCAACTTTGACTCAGCCAAAATCGCAAGCCTTGATGTCGATTCAGAAGCGTTAGAGGAAGAAGTTCCATTTACCTTCGAAGACTTCGACGTCCCTGAAAAGCTTTCTGACACGTTTTAATCAAAACTGAAATAGCCATACGCAGACCTTTCTCAGAAAGGTCTGTTTTTCATGATGAAATCAATCAAAAGACAAGGGAGTTTTTTACATGAGCGAGAAGAACGAAAACGTATATGATCTTTCCTTTTTTATGCCGGGAAAAACAATTGAAGCTGAAGAAATCAAAGTGCCGATCTCAAAGCGTTTTGTTGATAAAAAAGGGAACATCGTGCCATTTATTTTTAAAGCGATCACAACGGAGCGTATTGATGAATTAGAGAAAGAAACAACAACGTATAAAAATATCAAAGGCAGAGGCCGTGTTAAAGATTTAGACAGCCAGCGCTTTTATGCCCGAATCGCAGTTGAATCAACCGTTTACCCTGACTTCCGTTCAAAAGATCTTCGAGAAGCTTACAAAACGGCTGACCCGGTAGAAGTTGCGAAACGCGTCCTCTCAGTTGGAGGCGAATACGCGAACTGGTTAAACAAAGCGATTGAGATTAATGGATTCGAAGATGAATTAGAGGATCTGGAAGAAGAAGCAAAAAACTAATCAAGGATGGGCATAAAGAAGCCGTGTATCTCTACTATGCGATGCACGAGCTTCATTATTCTCCATCAGATTTATTAGCGCTTTATGAAGCGCCGCGCAATTTTAAGGCGCTGTTGTATGGACTGATTGGATATAAGCTCGATCTTCTTGAAAAACAAGCAAAGAAAGGAGGGGCATCGTAATTGGCAAAGCTGACAGCAAGATTTGACTTGAAAGACCGGGTAAGCAAAAAGCTAAGAAAGATACAAAATGGATTTAGAGCGCTTGAAAAGTATAGAAAAATGACGCAGCGAAATAGAGCTATCGATATACGAAAAGAAAGCAAAACTGTGTTAAGGACAATTGACCGCATACAAAAATCATTAAAGAAAAAGCTTGGCGCCCAAATGATTTCCATTTCAGCTGAGGATAACGCCAGCATTGTCATTCAGAAGGTTCAAACTCAATTGCAAGGATTGCCGGCATCGGTATCTATTAAAATTGGCGCCAGTGACCAAGCAACAGAAAAATTTGAACGACTAAGAGAGCTCGTTGCGGGATTTAAAGGATTTACGATAATGCTGAGTGCAGAAGACCAAATTTCGCCGGCTGTTCAAAAAATACAGCGTTATATGGAAAATGCACTTCAAAATGGCTACTCTGTTACAATACGCGTGATTGATCACGTCATGAAAACAGTCGGTCGCATTTCTGCCGGTATTGATGCCTTAACAGGAAAAGACAACAAATTGGAGCTGGCTATTAATGACAAGGTGTCAGATAAGCTGGATTCCTTGCAGAAAAGAATTGATAGCATGGGAAGCTCAGGTTCACCGGATAAAGCAGCTTCTTCAGCCGGAGGAAATGCCGGTGATATTGCAAGCATGTTTGATCCGGAAACGATTTTGACAGCACTGGACAAATTTGCTGCATCATTCATGGAAAAAGTGGATGAAATCGCCACAAAATTCAGCCCGGAAACAATCTTAACGGAGCTGGATAAATTTACAACATCGTTCATGAATAAGGTGGATGAAATCGCTACAAAATTCAGCCCGGAAACAATCCTAACAGAGCTGGATAAGTTCACAACATCATTTATGAGTAAAGTGGATGCGATCGCAACAAAATTCAGTCCAGAGACGATTCTGACACAGCTTGACAAGTTCACAACATCATTTATGAGCAGGGTGGATGCAATTGCGACAAAGTTTAGTCCAGAAACAATTCTGGCACAGTTGGACAAGTTCACAACATCGTTCATGAGCAAGGTGGATGCAATTGCGACAAAGTTCAGTCCAGAAACGATTCTGGCTCAGCTGGATAAGTTCACCACATCATTTATGAGCAAAGTGGATGCAATCGCAACGAAGTTCAGTCCGGAGACAATTTTGGCACAACTAGATAAGTTTACAACATCATTTATGAATAAAGTGGATGCGATTGCGACAAAGTTCAGCCCGGAAACGATTCTGGCTCAGCTGGATAAGTTCACCACATCATTTATGAGTAAGGTGGATGCGATTGCAACGAAGTTCAGTCCGGAGACAATTTTGGCACAACTGGATAAGTTCACAACATCGTTCATGAGTAAGGTGGATGCAATCGCAACGAAGTTCAGTCCGGAGACAATTCTGTCCCAGCTGGATAAGTTCACCACATCATTTATGGGCAAAGTGGATGCGATTGCGACAAAGTTCAGCCCGGAAACGATTCTAAAACAGCTGGATAAGTTTACAGGCTCATTTATGAAGAAAGTAGATGAAATCGCAAGTAAATTCAGTCCTGAAGCCATTTTTAAACAATTGGATAAGTTTACAGGCTCATTTATGAAAAAAGTAGACGAAGTCGCAAGTAAATTCAGCCCAGAAGCTATTTTTAAGCAGCTGGACAAATTTACAGATTCCTTCATGAAAAAAGTAGATGATATCGTAAGCAAATTCAGCCCGGAAACCATTTTTAACGAGCTTGACAAGTTTACAGATTCCTTTATGAAAAAAGTGGACGATGTCGTAAGTAAATTCAGCCCGGAAACCATTTTTAACGAGCTTGACAAGTTTACAGATTCCTTTATGAAAAAAGTGGATGATGTCGTGAGCAAATTCAGTCCAGACGCCATTATTAATAAAGCGGAAGACTTTGTAACAAATATTGTTGATAAAATCTCAGAAAAGTTTAATTTCCTGAATCCGGATAAAATCGCCAATAAAGCAGAAAAGTTTTTTGATAATATTGTCTCGAAAATCGCAAAGAAGTTTGAGAAATTCAGCCCTGATAAAATTATTGAAAAAGTGGGAGAGTTTTTTGAAAAGATTATAAAAGGCATTGCTGAAAAACTGGGGAACCTGGATTTTGGGGGACTGCTTGGCGGCAAATCCAGCGGAAGCAAAGGCAAACAAAAAGCCTCAAAAGCCAATACAAATAACTCAACTTCAAGCAACTCAAACCGCACTAAAAAACCTTCTATGAACCAAAAAGCGTCAGGTTCTAAATCGAAGAAGTCAGGCGGCAAATGGGGCGGGGCTTGCGGATGCTGCTGTGCCGGAATCAGTACAGGCAAAAGCAAAAAAGTTAAAAATAGAAACGGTTCATCTAACAAAGGCAATAAATCAAATCCTGTGAGTACGCCTAAATCTGCAAAAGCAGCTAAAGGCGGATCAGGCAAAGGTTTTTCAGGCCTTCTGAAAACATTGGGAGAATCAAAAGGTTTGAAGGGCGGACTGAAGGGCTTAAAAGGAGCCGCAAAAGGAATACCAGGATTAGGCGAAATATTGTCTCTTACAGACCTAGCCGGAATCAATAAGGATAATGCCGGTGAAAAGGTAGGTTCAGCCGGCGGAGGTTTAGCCGGAGCCGCTGCAGGAGCGGCTATTGGAAGCGTTGTGCCTGGAGTCGGAACCGCTATTGGCGGAGTTGTAGGAGGAATTGCCGGCACTTTCGGCGGTGAAAGTTTAGGTAAGGCAATTGATGCCGGCGCTCTAGAAGATACATGGAACAGCATCACAGAGGGTGCGCAAAATGCCTGGTCAGCCATTCAGGATACTTGGGGAACTGTATCAACATGGTTTATGGATAATGTCTGGACGCCAGTGTCAACCGCAGTTGTGGGTGTAGCAACAAGCATATGGTCCAACATCGTGAATGCTTGGACTACGATCCAAACGATATTCAGTACTGTATCAACATGGTTTATGGACAATGTCTGGACGCCGGTTTCATCAGCAGTTGTAGGTGTAGCAACAGCAATATGGTCTAAAATCGTAAATGCATGGACGACAATTAAAAATGTGTTCAGTACAGTTGCTTCATGGTTTATGAGTAATGTGTGGGGGCCAGTCAAATCTGCTGTAATAGGAGCGGCAACTACAATCTGGGATAAAATGACTGGTGCTTGGAATAAAATTAAGAGTGTTTTCAGTACGGTATCGGGATGGTTCATGGATACAGTTTGGAACCCGGTTAAAAATACAGTCTCAGATGTAGGCAAGGGAATTTCTGATGCTTTCAAAAAAGCGATAGACACAGTCAAGAACATTTGGAAGGGTCTGAGCGGCTGGTTTAAAAAGAATATTCAAGAACCTCTTACAAAGGTTGGAGAAGCCATTTCAGATGCTTTTTCTAAAGCGTTCGGCTGGGTGAAGCAAATCTGGGATAAAGCTGGCGGCGTAGCTAGTAAAGTGATTAATTTTGTAACCGGCGGCGGAGATCCGAATAAAGGGAAGGATCCGGATAAAAAGGCCACAGGCGGCTACATCACCAAACCAACCATCTCGTGGATCGGTGAAGCCGGCAAGGAATTCGTTATCCCAGTTGATAACAACCGAGGCCGGGGGAAGATGCTTCTTTCACAAGCGGCGTCTAAGCTGGGTATGCAAGTCGTAGACGACATGGGCGCCGCTTCGTCTTCCGGTGGAAGTCCGGTATCTGTTTCAGGAGGAGCAGCTGCCAGTCCGTTATCAGGATCTGCCTCTCCAGCAATGGACACTGCAAATCTTACAGGCCAAGCATCCACACTCGGACAGCAATTTTCAGAAGGCTTTGACAAGGGAATAAGCAACCAACCTGTCAAAATGGAAGACTGGAAAAAGAAAAACATCAATACGCCATTTACACAAATGATTTCTGCTTCACCAAATTACGGTAAACAAATGGTAAGCGGGTATGCCAAGGGCCAAAACGGTACAGCAACCGGCACAGACGGCTTTTTGCAATCAAAAGTTAAAACGCCGTACCAAGCCACTGTGAACAAATCGTCTTCATGGGGCACAGGAACGGTCAAAGGCTTTACACAAGGACAAAACTCAACCCAAACAGGAACTGCACAGTATGTGAGTACACATGTTGACAAACCGTTCCTGCGGTCAAAAGACACATCGAACAGCTGGGGCTCCGGTTTGATCGGAAACTTTGTGACAGGCATGAATGCTAAATCCAGTGAAGTGAAACAAGCTGCAAAGGATATGGCAAAGAGAGTGGAGCAGGCTTTCCGTGAGGAGCTAGATATCCATTCGCCTTCCCGCGTTATGATGAGCTTGGGGCGTTTTGCTTCAATTGGTGTTGTCAAAGGCCTTGGCTCAGTAGATGTAAAGAAATATGCTGAAAAACAAGCTGGATCACTGGCGGCTGCCTATTCCGGAATGGGCACGATGAGCGGGGACGTAAAACAGTGGATTATGGCTGCTCTCATGGCTACAAAGACACCAATAAGCTGGCTGCCGGGACTCATGACGATTGCGCAGCATGAATCCGGAGGCAACCCGAATGCAATCAACCTATGGGACAGCAACGCTAAAGCGGGGCATCCGTCACAAGGGCTGATGCAGACCATCCCAAGCACCTTTAATGACCACAAAGCACCGGGTATGGGTAACATTAAAAACCCGATTCACAACGCTGCTGCCGCAATCGGCTACATCAAAAGCAGATACGGCTCTATTGACAATGTACCTGGTATTAGAAGCATGAAGCATGGAGGTCCTTATGTCGGTTATGCCAACGGCGGACTGATTACAAAAGAACAAATCGCCCGTGTCGGTGAAGGAAACAAGCGGGAATGGATCATCCCAGAGGAACGGGGCATACGCGGTCGCTACCTTCTTCAGAGAGCGGCACAGGCTCTTGGTATGGAAGTGACAGATCCGTCTCAATCCCAGCAGTCTGAGCTTTCTTCAGGACAAGTTTCAGCTGTTACATCCGGTTCACGGCAAACGATACAAACAGCCGGAACGAAAGAAATAAAGATTGAGTTTAACGGCGATCAGCATTTTCATAATGATCAGGACGCTGATAGCTTGGTAGCAAAAATCAAGCAGGCATTACTTGATGAATTACAAAAAGACATTAACACTGGAACAAAGGGGGTCGTGGCTTTTGACTAAGTCTGTCTATGAATTTTGGATATCACAGGGAAAAGAAAAGCTGCGATTCCCTGTTCTTCCTGAATCGATTGATATAGCGAATAGTGTACAAAATGACTCAGTAAAGATAACAGGACTGGGTGAACTAACGTTTATTGAAGAACCCGGAGCGAAAGAAATTTCATTTTCTTCTTTTTTTCCAAAAAAGTATACGCCGATAGCTGAATATCAAAATCTCCCGTCTCCGGAAAATGCCATTGCGAAAATTGAAAAATGGATGAAGGCTAAAAAGCCTGTTCAATTTTTAATTACGGGAACTAAAATCAATATGGCATGCAGCATTGAAAGCCTTAAATATAGTGAAGGAGACAAAGAGATAGGGGATAGGGATTTTGATATTGTACTAAAAGAATACAAAACCGCTTCCCCCCGAAAAATCAAGCGGAAGAAAAAAACAAAGGCAAAACGCCCGTCGAAGGCTTCCCCGAAAACCTACACAGTGAAAAAGGGAGACACGCTGTGGGACATTGCCGGCAGATTTTACGGGAACAGCACGCAATGGCGCAAAATTTGGAACGCCAATAAAACAGCAATGATCAAACGAAGCAAACGGAACATCAGGCAGCCGGGCCACTGGATATTTCCCGGCCAAAAATTAAAGATACCGCAATGAAACAGGTGATGTATGATGATAGAACTGTTCGTCATTAAAGACACAGAGTGGCTTGAACTGGTGGCAGAAAGTGTATCGCTTGAAGGCCATCGTTATCAGGCGCCGCGTTCCATTGAAGCGACCATCGTCACCAAACAGGGCGACCAAACGTATTACAGTGTCTCAGAAGGAGATACGGTCTTGTTTAAATGGAAGGGAAAAGAGCTTTTTCGGGGCATTGTTTTTGCAAGAACCCCGGACGAGCATACGCTTGCCTTCAGCGCATATGATATGCTTCAGTACCTGGTCAAAAACCAGGATATGTACGTGTTTTCCAATCAGCGGGCCGACCAGATCATCAGAAGGATTGCCAATGATTTTCAGATACCGACAGCCTCGATCGCAAACACAGGCCACACGATCAAAAGTCTTGTCATTAAAAATGATACGACATTGTATGACATCATATTAAAAGCGCTGAAACAGACGAAAAGCCAGACAGGGCGACATTACCAGCTGTATTCGGAAAAAGGAAAGCTCGGCCTGCGCGCGTGGCCAGATCCGTCAGAGGTATGGGTGCTTGAAACGGGTGTCAATATTACGGGTTACCAATACAGCACTTCTATAAACGACACTGCTACTCGGGTGGTGCTTCGCCGGCAGAAGGACAATAAAACATATAAAGCCTCTGCCAAGGACAGTTCAGGCTTAAATAAATACGGTGTGCTTCAATATACAGAAACGGTCACAGATGACATCAACCAGGCACAGCTTCAGCAGCGGGCAGATGTACGCCTAGCTGAAAAAAAGGGCGTGAAAAAAGAACTGAAAAATATTCAGGCAGTGGGCATCCCGGAAGTGCAGAGCGGCTTGCCCGTCTATATTTCTATTCCGGAGGCCGGCATCAAGAAAACCTATTGGGTAGATACGGACCGGCATGAATTTAAAGGAACGAAACATACGATGACAATCGATGTTGTCGAAAAGAATACGATGCCGGAAGGAGTATCCTGATGAGATTAAGTGAGGCTATAAAACAGTTGGCTGTTGGCGCAGTTGATGCTGAGTCTCCGGTGGAACTGCTCCCGGCTGAGGTCGTTTCGATTTCTCCTGTGGAAATCAAATTAAAAGAAAACAGCAAACTGATCATACCGGAAGACGCCATCATTATCCCAAAACGGATGAAATCCGGAGGAGACGATGCACTCGAGCCGGGGGATCGCGTCATGACCGCGGCTCTGACTGGCGGTCAATCGTTTTTTATTTTAGATAAAGTATAGACAAACCGCTTCGATCGAAGCGGTTTTTTATTTAGCTTGTAAAAAGGAGTGGGCATCATGGCCCTGACACCAGAAGTAGAGTTTGAGGATTTTGAAGATGAGAGCGAAGTCATTGAAACCTCGCAAACGTACAAAATAGATTTTGAAAATGGAAGAATTACGAATGAGCTGATTACCGGTCTTGAAGCGATCAGGCAATTCGTCTATATCGCCTTACAGACAGAACGCTACGCGTATTCCGTATACAGCCATAATGTCGGAAATGAGCTTCAGGACGTGCTGACAGATTATGAAACGACTGATGCGTATAAAAAGATGGAGATTCCGAGATTGATAGAAGAAGCGCTGGTTTATGATGACCGGATATCGGCTGTAACAGATTTTGAGATTGAAAAACAAGGCGACGCGTTTCATGTGTCCTTCGTGGTGGAGACGGATGAAGGAACGCTTGAGATTGAGGAGGTGATTGGCAAAGATGTTTGAAGATCAGACTTTTGAAGCGATTATGGAGCGTATGCTGAACAGCATTTCTGCAGATATTGACACAAGAGAAGGCAGCGTCATTTATAATGCGTTAGCCCCGGCGGCGGCCGAGCTTGCGAAGTCTTATATATGGCTGGATACTGTTCTTGAGCTAGTTTTTTCTGATACCGCGCAAGGCGAATTTTTAGACAGGCGTGCAGCGGAAGCGGGAATTGAACGGACAGCCGCGACAAAAGCGGTCAGAGCGGGAGAGTTTACATCTGGAGTTACTATTCCTGTCGGCTCCCGCTTTTACGTCGATAATCTTTATTTTCAATATACGGCAGACGGGACGCTCATCTGTGAAACACCTGGTGAAGCGGGAAATGCCAACCTGACCGGGCGCACTTTACTATCATTGGATACCATTCCCGGTTTAGAAACGGCCATTGTCAAAGAAATCCTGATTCCGGGACGCGAGGAAGAAGGAGATGACAGCTTGCGGGAACGGTATTTTACAAGGGTTCGGCGTGAGGCCGTCAGTGCCAATAAAATGCATTATAAGGAGTGGGCTGAAGAAGTGGACGGTGTGGGGAAGGCAAAGATCTTCCCGCTTTGGAACGGTGAAGGCACGGTCAAAATTGTCGTCACGAATGCGAATCTTGAGCCCGCTTCTCCTATTTTAATTCAAAAAGTGAAAGATTATATCGACCCTGAACCAGGGCAGGGAGAGGGACAGGCGCCAATCGGAGCCGTAGTCACAGTGGAAAGCGCGGTCTGGAAGGAAGTTGAGATTTCTGCCGAGGTGCTGCCAGAGATCAATCACTCAATTGATGAAGTGAAGTCAGAAATTGAGGAAGGCGTTTTAAATCTCTTTAAGAAAATGGCGTTTGAAGACAACGTCATCCGTCTTTCTCAAATTAACAATATTGTCTATAATTCGCCGTCAGTTAGTGACTACTCCAATATTCAAATCAACGGCACGTCTGAAAATCTGGTGCTGAGCGACGTGGAAATCCCTAAGCTTGGGCAGGTGAAGATTATTGAGCAAACAAGATGACATGAGAGCTTATCTGCCGCCGTTTCTCACCAGCCTTAAAGAAATGGCTGAGCTGCTAAAAGCGGAAGCGCCTGAGTTTGACAAACAGAATAACAGCATATTTGATCTGACGGATCAGCTATTCGTGCCGACGGCGACATGGGGGCTCAGCCGCTGGGAAAAGATTTTAAACGTCCCGCGGGAATCTGGTGACACTGATGAGATCAGACGATTGCGGCTCATTTCCAAAATGTCGAACATCCCGCCAATCACATACAGGGCCATTGAGCAGGCGGTGAACCGTTTCTTGAAAAACCCGTCTGCACAGGTTCGTCTGCTTCCCGGCGAATACCGCTTTAACGTGGATATCAATGTTGATGACCTTCAGCACATGAATGAGCTGATCGAAGCGATAGAAAACATGAAGCCCGCTCATTTGGCGTATACGCTCAGAGGCGGATTGAACGAGGCGCTGCAAATCAAAGACACAGTCATCCTGAATCACCGCAGATACCGAACAGCCAGTGAGCTGAAGGTCGGTTATTCTGTCACCCTTAACAACAATGAGGTGGTTTTAACTTGATTTCAACCATATACAGAGAACGTACAGCGGCAGATCTGAAAAGCAGAATTGATCACGTGCTGCTCAACGGCCAAAAAACAGAAATAGTAGAGCTCGCCATTGACGGAGCGACAGTCACCGTCCTGACAAAACGTGAGGAAGACATCAAGCATATTGAAACGGTACAAATTTTTGACGAGCTGGGCAATGTGATCACAGAGAGAAAGACTGACCTGGACGTCAGCGAAAACAGAACACTCGATTTCAGATTTACTTTTGAGGTGGTGTAAACATGGCATACGAAGAAAAAACAGACTGGCTTCCGGACGACCCCATCAACGAAGACGACGTCAACCGCTGGGAAAAAGGCATAAAAGACGCCCACACAGACCTGGCCGCCCACAAAAACGACATGAACAACCCCCACAACACAACAAAGGCGCAAATCGGGCTGGGGAATGTTGATAATGTACAGCAGGCGGCTAAGAAGGATTTTGACAAGCATATTTCAGATGAAAACATACACATTTCATCCAGTGAGAGAACAAAGTGGAACAACGCACAATTAACTAAGTTAACTGATGAAAAAGGAAAATATCTAGCAAGCATCCAAAACGCTCTGGATTTTCACAAGGTTGTGGAAGAATTGGATCAAACCTTTTTCTTTTATACTGATAAGACGGGAATCAATACCCCACCGTTTGCCACTAGAGGATTGTATATTGGCTACAAATCTTATGGAGAAGCTTTGGCAATGGATTATGAAGGAGGTACATGGCGAAAAACCCTCAATGATTCCGGCTGGACTGATTGGGTTCAATTAGAAACTTCAGAAGGCGCTCAATTTAAGGTGAGGAGCCATGAAGAAAAAACTGAAATACATGTAAATAAAAGTGATAAAGACAAATGGAATTCGGGACAGTTATTTAAAGTAACTGCCGATAACGGGACACAAAAGATTAACCTGTCATCTGGCTCTTTTTATGATTCGCTCAAAGATGTTGGGACTGTTACTTTCTATGGAACAAACGCGGTCACAGATAACCCGTCAAACACAAGTCTTCGAGGTATGCAATTGGTCGGTCAGCTAGGAATAGGCATTGGATATGCTGTGGATGTGAGAGGTAACGCTTGGTGGTTTTTCTATAACGCTAACGATAGTGCGATCAATTGGTATCAAATTGAGTCTACAACGGATGCGCAGTCAAAGATAGATGAACATGCCAATAAAACAGATATCCATGTAACACAATCTGATAAAGACAAATGGAATAATGCACAATTATATAAATTAACTGATACTCAAGGCTGCCGAACTAAAATCCCAGATGGAACTGACTTATTAACGCTGCCATCTGGCTTTTATTATGCATTAGGGAATGTCATAATAAACAATCCTGTTTCAGGAGATGGATCATGGTATAACTATGATGTAATCGAAACAGGGAGTGGCGGGCGAAAAACAATTTTGGCCTCTAAAAGTTATGACGGAACCTATTGGACGGCAACGATCCATACAGACGGCGTGTTTAAAGGTTGGAATAAGATCGAGACTGAGGCAAGTGCTCAAACCAAAGCAGATAAAGCGCTGGCTGATGCTAAAAACTATGTTGACACAAATTATACAAATCAAAAGTTAACTGTACTTACAGGCTCTAGTGCAATTCAAGACGCAAGAACTGGAGGGAATGAATATCCTCCGGGGTTAACACTAATGGATATTGGTCAAGGAAATACTACAGGTTATCCACTTGGTTATGGAATCGTCAAAAATGAGAAATATCATGATTATAGATTTACTCAATATTTTTATGGGACTGGAAATGAATCAGGTAATTATTTTGATAATACTGGTACATGGATACGGCACTGGTGGAGCGGATCCGGCTGGACGGCTTGGCAGAAAATTTCTGGATTTGCTCACGCAAATATAGGAACTACAGGCATACAGTATTTGGATAAAAAAAACCATACAAAAATTCTATTTAACCGCAAAAGAAAAGATAGTCACAATGCTTTTGATACAAAAAATAGTAGATTTGTTGCTCCTAATGATGGAATGTTTTTAGTGGGAGTTGGGCTGTATATGATAAATACACCGGCATACATCAATTTTCATCTGAAACTATATCTAAATGGATCATTGTATAAACCAATTGACCATTTGAGAGGGGACTTTAATGATAAGGAAAGTGAAATGAACCTTGACTTAAATGGTACTGTAACCGTTCCTATGAACAAAGGTGATTATATAGAGATCTATTGCTATTGCAATTATAGCGGTGATGATAGAAGAGGTGTATCCGATTATAACGAGCTATACAACTATATAGATATTCAAGAACTTGGAGGGCTTAACTATCCTACAGTATAAGAACAGGAGGAAAAACGATGATCGCAGAAGCAATATTGTATAAATATCCCAGTGCAGATCCAACAAAAGATTTTATCGTTCAAAATGACGGGAATGGATCTTATATAGCTGAGTGGAACCTGCGCGCCCCCATCCCAACGCAAAAAGAACTCGAATCCTGGTGGGAGGAGCTGCAAAAAAACCCGCCGTACGAGCCGCCTGATCAGGTGGAGCTCCTCGCTCAGGAGTTGTCGCAGGAGAAGCTGGCACGCAAGCAGCTTGAAGAGTTGAACAAAACGTTGGGAAGCGAGCTGGCAGATATAAAGCTTTCCGTACTTTCTTTGAAAGGAGATCATGCTGAATGAATTATTGGGTGCTTGCCCTCTATTATGAGTGGGCGACAATGGATATGGTGAAACAGGCCTTAGCATATGAAGACTGCTCTATTGAGGATCTTGCAGAAGGTGTGAACAAAAAGCTGATTACAGCTGATCAGTATAAAGAAATTACCGGTAAAGCCATGTAAAGGCTTTTTTATTTTGCCTTTTTTTAAATCAAAGGAGGATGAAAATGGTGAAGTATCAATATGAATTTCCTCTCGATAAGACTGGAAAAGCCGGAGCTGTAAAGCCCTATCGAGGAGGAAAAAATGATTTTGTGACACCTGTTTCGAATTTGTCGGGTGTAGCGGAGGTTTTAACAAATGCTTCCTTAAAGGCGACTGAGGCATACAGCCAGCTCGGGCAGGACAGGCTTGGCGCAGTTCTGATTTCGAAAGTGAAGGGCTGGGCGTATGCAGATCGTGAAGGTACGCTCTTTATAGAAGAAAGTGACAACAACAATGTTTGGACGACGACAGCATCCGTTAATGTCGCAGCAGGTGTCCTGACAGCGACGGACTGGGTATACCTTTCTAAACGCTATTACCGCTTCCGCTATGTGAACGGGAATCTTCAGCAATCAGAGTTTGTATTATACCAATCAGTCGGTGCTGGTGAGATGGATGTGCGTGTCAAAGGAAATACGCCTTTGCAGATTGACTTTCAGGAGAATCAAATACACGATGGACGGTTGAAAGTGGAGTCTCGCAAAACATTTGACTTTGTCTTTCATGAAAATGCAGAGTCCGCCGGCGAGGGTGCTGCTTTACCTGTTGACGGTGCCGGGCATTTACTCGTTGAAGTATACGGCACAGCGGAAATGAGCGAAGTCAAATTTTGGGGAAAATCGGTGTCAGGACAGAAACTACCGATCAGAGGCGTGAAAACTGATGATTCCAGCTCTGCATTGAGTACATTAGGAAAAGCTGAGGCGTGGGCCTTTGATATTAAAGGGTTTAAGGAGATCATCATGGAGATCGTCAGTGTCACCGGCGGTACTCTTTCGGTAAAAGGGACCGCTGTTTCATAACAGTTTTGGCCCTCGGAAGGGAGGTGATCTGCATGTGAAGGAGGAGTAAGTAATGCAGCAAGAGGCAGATGTGAATGTGTTTCAGCAGGATTTAGCAGACATGAAAGGCGAGCACAAAGCGCTTGAGCAGAGGGTTTCCGCATTAGAACGCGTGTCTGACCGTCAAGGCCAGCAAATCATGACGCTGAACGAAAAATTAAACAAAATTGAAGAAAACACAACGTGGATCAAACGCACCATCACAGGTGCCATCATTACAGCAGTGTCTACAGGCATCATTGGCGGAGCCATCGCCATTATGTACAGCCTGCTGCAGCATTAAAGGGGGATTTTCATGAACACGTTTGACAAAGGCACGGTCATCAGGACGGTGCTTCTTTTAATTGCTTTAATCAACCAGACCATGTTGATGCTCGGCAAATCACCATTGGACATTCAGGAGGAGCAGGTCAATCAGCTCGCTGACGCTCTTTATTCAGCCGGTTCCATTGCCTTTACAATTGGAACGACACTTGCCGCTTGGTTTAAAAACAACTATGTAACAGAAAAAGGGAAAAAGCAGCGTGACTTGTTAAGAGACAATAATCTGACAAAATAAGGAGAGATGAAAATGGTTAACATTATCCAAGACTTTATTCCGGTCGGCGCAAATAACCGTCCAGGCTACGCAATGACGCCGCTTTACATTACGGTGCACAATACAGCGAATACTGCAGTAGGGGCGGATGCTGCGGCCCATGCCCGCTATTTGAAAAATCCTGATACGACGACAAGCTGGCATTTTACAGTTGATGATACAGAAATTTATCAGCATCTGCCTTTGAATGAAAACGGCTGGCATGCGGGAGACGGAAATGGCAGCGGCAACCGGGCTTCTATCGGTATTGAAATTTGCGAAAATACTGATGGAGATTTTGCAAAAGCAACAGCAAATGCCCAGTTGCTCATCAAAACATTAATGGCTGAACATAATATCAGTCTTGCCAATGTCGTCCCTCATAAGTATTGGTCAGGTAAGGAATGTCCGCGAAAATTGTTAGATACGTGGGATTCGTTCAAAGCAGGAATTGGGGGAGGCGGCAGCCAAACTTACGTCGTGAAACAAGGTGACACACTCACATCGATAGCGAAAGCATTCGGTGTTACGGTTGCTCAGCTGCAAGAGTGGAACAATATCGAAGATCCGAATCTTATTCAGGTTGGTCAAGTATTAATTGTAAGTGCGCCATCGTCCGCTGAAGAACCAGAGCTCTATCCTCTCCCTGATGGTATCATTCAATTGACAACACCTTATACCTCAGGAGAACACGTCTTTCAGGTGCAACGAGCACTTGCGGCTCTGTATTTTTACCCTGATAAAGGCGCTGTCAACAACGGAATTGACGGCATTTACAGCCCGAAAACAGCTGACGCAGTCGCACGTTTTCAGTCTGTTAACGGTCTGACTGCTGACGGTATTTACGGGCCTGCGACGAAAGCCAAGATCGCAGCGCAATTAAGCTGATCACAGACCATAAAAATCCCGGAGCTGGTTCCGGGATTTATTTTTTCTTCTTTAACTTTTTTAAAATTCCTGCACTGCGCTCCCTCACCCGAAGCGAGTATCCGGAAAGCCCAAACTTACCGTAATCAACAAACTTCACACGCCTCACCAATTTTTTCACTGTATCACCTGACATTATCCTCTGTTTGTATTTATTATATGTAACCCATTAAGAAAAGGAATAAGGACAAGAGCTGTTTTCTCTTGTCCTTTTAGTGTGATCATGCTTTTTTTCGTTTATACTCGTCAATCAGCCGTTCGTTTTCTTTGAAGATTCTTGCTGTGTGCGGACTGACTTGATAGCTTGCGACACTGGTGGTTGAACGTTTTTTCAGGATTTTAAACGGTTTGGCCGCTCTGGGCTCGCATCCGTTTTGAAACGCACGTTCCATTATCCTTCACCTTCCTCCTCAATTGGCAGTACCAAATCATATATGCTCGTTAATGACGTAAATAGCAAATAATCAAATTCCGTGACAATGCTGTCAGACGTCAGCTTGATGACATAGTTCTTTGTCTCGATGGTAAAAGGGATGAGAACCATTTTTCCGTATTGGTCGTAATAAACATCCTTTCGATCGAGCCGTGTTTGTACATCTGCCGGATCATCCATATGCTCGGTTAACCGGTCTTTATCAGCCTGTGTCGAATATTGGCAAAGAGAAGCCGTTAAGTTCATTTTATCAGCATAGGTTTTCAGCAGCTTATCAATGCCTTCAGCATAAGCATCTATACTTCCATAATAAACATGGATCGGTTCGTTTTTCAATAGGTATTGGTATGTTTTCAGCCGATTGAGATACATGTGGAGCATTTCGTTGTTTTCTTCAAGAATTTCTCTTGTGTCTGTTTCAAGCTCACTGCCAGCCAGTTTTTTGACGTATGCACTTAAGAAGATGAAAGCATCAATTAAAGCAAAACTGACTGCGACAATGAGATACCGATCCCAGTGGGTAAATAGGGAAGTGGGCTCATATGTCCAGTATACCATAGCGCCCAGAACAAACAGCAAATACCATGTTTTCCGGATGGCGGACATTTTTTCTTTGACCTTCGCTTCGAAACGCCACGTGGCATACACGTATAACCCCAGTCCAGCCACAATGCACCAGACCATGATCTGAAAGAATAAAACCATACTCGACTCCCTCACATCTGAAATAGGTTCTGCTTATTGTATTCGAGAGATCCGGATGGTTTTCCTCTTCCATCAAAAAAACCGCTCCTTTGACAGAAGCGGTGTGACATTAAAAAATCATATTTAAAATAAAGTAGGCGATGGCACCAAGTGTCGCTGAAATCGGAAGCGTAATGACCCATGTAATGAGCATTCGCTTGGCCGTACCCCAGTTTACGCCTTTTACTCGGTGTGACGCACCGACGCCAAGAATTGATGAAGAAATGACGTGGGTTGTACTGACCGGCAAATGAATAAATGTAGCGCCGAAAATAATGGCTGCCCCGGTTAAGTCAGCGGAAACCCCGTTTACCGGGCGAATTTTCATGATCTTTCCGCCAACGGTTTTGATGATTTTCCAGCCGCCGATTGATGTTCCTAGACCCATGGCTGTCGCGCAGGCGAATTGCACCCAGGTAGGAATATCGTTAGAAGAAGTATGTAAATTCGCTGTGATGAGAGCCATTGTGATAATTCCCATTGCTTTTTGCGCATCGTTTGTTCCGTGCGTATACGATTGCAGGGCAGCTGTTACAATCTGCACTCTGCGGAATTGCTTGTTTGTTTTCGCCAAATTGCTGTCTTTGAAAATCAGCTTGACGATACTGTATAAAATAAAACCAAGGACAAAAGCGATAATCGGTGAAAAGATCAATGCTTCAATGATTTTAATGAAGCCTTTATAATTTAACGCAGTAAATCCGGCTGCCGCAACGGCTGCTCCGGCAATAGCTCCAATGATGGCATGGGACGAGCTGCTTGGGATGCCGTAGTACCATGTGATAAGGTTCCAGGCAATCGCAGCGACTAGCGCGGCCAGAATTACGACAGAGCCATTTTCCAGAGTATAAGGATCTACAATGTCTTTCGTAATGGTTTTGGCAACACCTGTAAATGTCATTGCTCCGATAAAATTCATTACAGCCGCCATGATAATGGCATGGCGCGGTTTCAGCGCTTTTGTTGATACCGAAGTCGCAATAGCGTTCGCCGTATCATGAAACCCATTGATGAAATCAAACGCCAGAGCACAAATGACTATTAGTATTGTTAATATGAATAGAATATCCATTTTTACCCCTCGTTACGCGTTTTTCATAATGATGGTTTCAAGATTATTGGCAACACTTTGGCAAGAGTCGGCAATTTCTTCAAGCGTTTCATAAATTTCACGATATTGAATAACTTTAATCGGATCTGTTTCATTTCCGAAAAGATTCTTTAATGATTTTCTGTGCAGGTTGTCACAGCTGTGCTCATACTCTTTAATTTTGATAGCGTGAGGCTGAATATCCTTTAACCGGTTTTCTGCCAGCAGTTCAATTGTAATTAAAATTTCTTTCGCACATTCTCTGATGTATCCGCTGAATTTATCGATATGCTCGTCAGATGAGGTAATTGAGAAAATCTCCATCATGGCAGAGAAATGTTCGATTCCGTCAAGCACATCATCCAGGCTGTTTGTCAGCTGAAGGATATCTTCGCGTTCAATAGGAGTGATGAACGCTTTATTAAGCTCTTTAATCATGACATGAACATGATTGTCACCTTTTGTTTCATATTCCTTTAACGTATCTGCGAATTCTTTAAGCGTCGTTTGGTTTGTGACCTTAAAATTCACAAAATATTCGGCAGTTTCGTCTATGTTCTTTGCAATTTCTGTTAAAAGGAGTGAGAACTTATCTTTTTTTCTTCTTATCATTAAAAACCCTCCATAGTTTGAATGAGACAATGCACACATCAAATTATTATATAGCCTTTTGTCGAAAAAAAACAGGTAAAGTCGAAAAAAACACGGCTTGACTTTTTCTGCAAATCATGTCCCCTTATTTTGACCTACTTCGATTCAAAAAACCGACCCAAGTTTGCAAAATCTTTCTGCTTAACGTAAAAAGTATATCAAAAGTTGTGTTTTTCCTGTCAACTTTTATCTTCTGTTTCACCAAAAAACGGTTCCCTAAACAAGGGAACCGTTTTATCAGCTTGCTTTTCGTTTTTTCATCCAGTAATAAACAGGCAGTCCGACAAGGCCGATGAGGATGGATAATCCGCAGCTCATTGTATCTGTAATGAGTGTGCTGCCTAATACAAAGAAGGAGCCTGCGATGGCCAAAATCGGCATGAATGGATAAAGCGGAACACTGTAGGCGCGCTTTTCTCCCTTTGTTCGCTTGCGGAGAATAAACACCGCAAAAAAGGCCATCACATAAAAAATGTAGATCATAAAAATAGAGATTTCAGAGAGCTTATCCGGGTTGCTGATCAGCATCATAATCAAAGCCAAAGCAATCTGGAAGGAAATCGCGATCCATGGTGTGCGGAATGTCGGGTGTACATGTGAAAGCTTATCAGCAAATGGAAGCTGTTTGCGTTCCGCCATTGCAAATGAAACACGCGGAAAAGAAAGTACTTTTCCATTTAAACATCCAAAGATGCTGACGATAATTCCGACACTGATCAGCTTTCCGCCAATTGAACCGAACAGCATGGTGGCAGCAGTGCTTGTCGCATTTTCGCCTAGTGTGACAATTTCGTTCGCAGACAGGATGTGAAGCAATGCAAAGTTAATGAAAATATAGATGGCTGTTACGATTAATAATCCGCCCGTCATTGCGCGTGGCAGCAGCTTTTCGGGATTTTTCATTTCTCCGCCTAGAGCGGCCAGAAGAATCCATCCGTCGTACGCAAATAGTGTAGCCAAAATGGCCGCTCCGAAGTTCATATCGGAAATACTTTCGTTTACTGCTGTGAAGATGTGCTGATCACCTTTCCAAAGGCCGAAGATGATGATGCATGCAATCGGAATCAGTTTACCGATCGTTGTCAGCGTTTGGACAAAGCCGCCGTATTTTGTACCGATTATATTAATGACGCATAAAAAGAGAACTGCTATAATTCCGATTGCTTTTGACAATCCAGATCCCCAGCCGAAAAGATTCGCCATTAAAGAGCCAAAATATAAACCCAGCGCGGCTATAATCGCCGGACCGTAAATGATAATCTGCACCCAGCCGCACAAAAATCCCCAAAATTCGCCATACACTTCTTCAAGGTACGTATAAAGCCCGCCGGTTTTTGGAATCTGCGTTCCGATTTCCGCGATTGTCAAACCGCCTGCCAACGTTAAAATCCCGCCTAACAGCCAGGCGAAAAGCGCGGTTTTTGAATCACCTGAATAAGCAAGCACAGCGCCGGGCTTCATAAAAACACCAGAGCCGATAATGGTTCCGATGACAAGAGTAAGGGCAAACAAGAGGCCTATCTCTTTTTTCAAACCGTTGTCTTCAGTATGCATGTCCGTAACCTCCTATGGTGTTGAAGCTTCATGATGAAGAATCTATTTTTTCATATTGTAAACCCTATTTTAGAAAAGTGAAATAAAATAAATTTTCTGATTTTCGATATTTGCTTTTCGTTCAGTTGAAAAAACGGTGGAAACGTCTCTTTCAACAATCTATAAACGAATGAATCGCATTATTTCTTTTTATAAAGTTCGTGTTTTCTGCAGAGGAATTTTAGACGGATCAGAGAAGAGGCAGAAGTCAGAAAATGAACGAACCGTCGGTGAAGCTGATATGTTGACTTTCCCTTGCGAATAAAATACCTTGTTATTAGAACAATAAATAGATAACTATGATATGATATCTCGAAATCGAGATAAAATAACCTGGAGGGACAGCATATGAAAGTCAACGGCATTCACCATGTATCGGCATTAACGGCCGACGCACAAAAAAACTTGGATTTCTATAAGAAAGTATTAGGATTAAAGCTCGTCAAAAAATCCGTCAACCAGGATGAACCAACAATGTATCATCTGTTCTACGGAGATGAAGTGGCAAATCCGGGAACTGAGCTGACGTTTTTCGAGATTCCCCGCATTGCACCATTTCATGCGGGAACAAACAGTATTTCTTCTATTGGGTTGCGCGTCCCAAGTACAGAAGCTCTCCATTACTGGAAAGAACGTTTTGAAGAGCACGAAGTGGCGCACAGCGGCATCTCAAAAAGAGCCGGACGTGACATATTGGCATTCCAAGATCATGAAGGGCAGCGGCTTGTGCTGACTGCTGATGAGAAAGGAAAAGGATATGGCCTGCCTGTTAAACAGAGCGGCATTCCGGAAGAATTTTCGTTTCGCGGATTAGGGCCGGTTGAACTGACTGTGCCATATGCCGAACCAACCTTACACGTGCTGACGAATATTCTTGGATTTACAGAAATCAGCCGTGAACCAGTTGGAGGACAAGGAACCGCTGTTATTTTGGAATCAGGTGAAGGCGGTGCGGCAACGGAAATCCATTTAATAGAAAGAAACGATCTTCCGCGCGAGCGCCAAGGAAAAGGCAGTGTTCACCACGTTGCATTTCGGGTAAGAGATGAAGAAGAACTTGCCGGGTGGCATCAGATCATCAGCCGGGAAGGCTTTAGCAATTCTGGCATTGTTGAGCGCTACTATTTCAAGGCGCTGTATTTCAGAGAACCGAACGGCATTTTGTTCGAATTATCAACAGACGGACCGGGCTTTATGGTAGATGAAAATCTTGATGAGCTTGGCCAAACGATCGCTCTTCCGCCATATCTTGAGCATCGAAGAGCTGAAATTGAAGCGAAATTGAAACCGATCCAATAAATTGTGATTCATTTGCCTTCCGGCGCCGCCGGAGGGCTTTTTTATTTTGGTAAAACAGCATCACCCATTGGAATGAAATATCAGATTACGGTTGGGAGAAATGGCTTGAGATCAGCTGTATCTAGGATGATTGGCATGAAATGGCCTCGGCAAAAATATTGTCTTTGTTTATTAATAGTTTATTCATATTTGCTTGTTACACTATTTCCAAGTTAGACAAAAAGGAGTGAAAAACACGTGGAAAAGAAAAAACGCGAGCTGGATATCGTCCTCATCCTCATTTTGCTCGCATCTGCATTCTTAAATATCTATAACATCTGGAATGATGATACGGTGAATCCTTATTACACCGCTGCAGTCACAAGTATGATGCAAAGCTTTCATAATTTTTTCTATGCCTCATTCGACGCGGCGGGGTTTATAACGGTTGATAAACCGCCTATTACGTTCCAGATACAAACCATCAGCGCACTTATATTCGGTATGCACGGGTGGAGCGTCATCCTGCCTCAGGCACTTGCTGGTGTAGGTTCTGTCCTTTTAATGTATCTGTTAATAAAACCGACATTCGGTAAGACGGCAGCAAGAATTGCCTCTTTCATCATGGCATGTACACCGATTGCTGTAGCTGTAGCACGTACAAACAATGTTGATGCATTACTGGTATTTTTCTTATTGCTTGCTACATGGCTTCTCTTTAAAGCAATCAGAAAAGGAAAGCTGATCTGGCTGTTAGCAGCGTTTTTCGTTGTTGGAGTAGGTTTCAATACAAAAATGCTGCAGGCTTACATGATTTTACCGGCTTTCTTATTATTCTATTTGATTGCGGCAAACGCTACGATGAAGAAAAAAATCATTTCGCTGGTAAGTGCGTTAGCCGTATTAGCAGCCGTTTCGTTATCGTGGCCGCTCATTGTTGACAATATCCCTGCAAGCAAGCGGCCTTATATCGGAAGCAGCCAAACCAACTCTGTGCTGGAATTGGCTTTTGGTTATAACGGAATCCAGCGGCTGACAGGCCAAAATTCCGGCAGCGGCCAGGGTGCGCCAAACAAAGACGCTTCAAAAGAAATGTCTTCTTCTGATAACACTCAAGCACCGCCTAATCAGTCATCAAGTGATGACAAATCCTCAAATGGAAATATGGCGGCACCTCCATCCAATGGCCAAATGCCAAGCGGAGGAGAAATGCCAAACGGCGGTCAAGGAGGACCTCCAAGCGGTGGAGATGGCGGCCAAGGAGGACCTGGCGGAGACGGAGGGAAAGGCGGAACAGGAACCGGCTCAAAAATGCAATCAGGTTCAGGAATGTTTGGAACGGGAACACCTGGTCCACTGCGGCTTTTCCAAACAGAGTTATCTGATCAAATCAGCTGGCTTCTGCCATTTGCGATTTTTGGAATCGCAGGCTTACTGATCGCTGGCGCGAGAGAAAGAAGAAGATTATCTATAGAGCAGAAGGAAACGGTGTTCTGGGTAGCGTGGCTTGTACCGATTGCCGGATTCTTCAGTGTCGCAGAATTTTTCCATCATTATTATCTCATCATGCTGGCACCGCCGATTGCGGCTCTTGTCGGTGCGGGGTGGGTTGCCCTTGTTCATCTGTACCGCAATCAGACAGGCTGGAAATCATGGCTTCTGCCAGGCGCAATCATTGCGACAACTGGATTTGAATTGTTTATTCTCAGAAACTACAACGATCAAATCGGTGTTGGATGGAGTATCGGGGTAGGGGTTATAGGCGTGTTGTCAGCGATTGCTTTGCTGCTGTTCAAACAGCGCCAAAAACCGATCAGTTATTATACTTCGCTTGTAGCTCTTCTCGCATTGCTGGTGATGCCGATATATTGGGCAAGCACACCGCTATTGTACGGTGGCAACAGTTCACTGCCTGAAACAGGCCCTCAGCTCGCATCAATGAGCGGAAAAGGCATGGGAATGTCTGATGCGACTGTAAATGAAAAACTGATCAAATATCTAGAGGAGAATAACGCCGGAGCTGAATACCTATTCGCCACAACCGATTCGAACACAGCGGCGCCATATATCATTAAAACGAAAAAAGCTGTCATGGCTATTGGCGGATACAGCGGTTCTGACCCGGCGATCACGCTGACTCAATTTAAAAAGTTCGTAAAAGAAGGAAAAGTGAAATACTTCTTGGCTTCAGGAATGGGGAAAGGCGGAAACAATGACATTGTCGAATGGGTTGAGAAAAATGGAAAAGAAGTAGCATCAGAAAAATGGCAATCAAGTTCTGATCAAAAAACAGAAGATACTGATTCAGCTGATACTTCAAGCAACAGCAAGGCTTCAGGTCAAACCGGCAAAATGGGCGGCGGACCTGGCGGAATGAACCAGTCAGCAACGTTATACGAACTAAATGCTGATGAATAGGAGGAAAAAACATGAGCAGACATATTCAATATTCAATTGTTGTACCTGTGTATAACGAAGAGCTTGTCATTCATGAAACCTATCAGCGCTTAAAAGAGGTCATGGATCAAACGAAGGAAAACTACGAGCTGCTTTTCGTCAATGATGGCAGCAAAGATCGCAGTGTTGAGATTTTAAGAGAGTACAGCCTGATCGATCCGAGAGTAAAGATTATAGACTTTTCAAGGAATTTTGGGCACCAGATCGCGATTACAGCGGGTATGGATTATGCACAGGGGAATGCCATCGCCGTCATTGACGCCGATTTGCAGGACCCTCCTGAGTTAATTTTAGACATGATTGAAAAGTGGAAGGAAGGCTATGAGGTCGTATACGCCGTACGTACAAAACGAAAAGGGGAAACCTTTTTCAAAAAACAGACAGCGGCCATGTTTTACCGGCTTCTCAGCAGCATGACAGATATAGATATCCCGATTGATACCGGGGATTTCCGCCTCATGGACAGAAAAGTCTGTGATGAAATGAAAAAATTAAAGGAAAAAAACCCTTTTGTCCGAGGACTCGTCAGCTGGGTAGGCTTCAAACAAACGGCAGTTGAGTATGTACGTGATGAAAGGCTTGCTGGAGAAACGAAATACCCGCTTAAGAAAATGCTGAAGCTTTCAATGGACGGCATTACGACATTTTCACATAAACCGCTGAAGCTGGCAAGCTATGTCGGGGTCTTAATGTCAGGCGCAGGATTTCTGTATATGTTTATCGTACTGTATTTGAAGCTGTTCACAGACAGCACGATTACCGGCTGGTCATCACTTATTGTGATCCAGCTCCTGTTCAGCGGCATTATCCTTCTGATTCTCGGCATGATCGGCGAATATATCGGCAGAATCTATGATGAAGCCAAAGACCGGCCACTTTACATCGTACAGAAATCGTACGGGATTGAAAATAAAAGACTCTATAGAGACCAGCACATGTCATAACCTTAAAACCTCTGTCTTAACGGGCAGGGGTTTTTTATGTTCTGCCGATCAAAGTGAAAAATACGAATAGATATATGGAATAAGAGAAGGCGGAAGAGATTTCGGGCTTGTACTTCGGTTCACTCACGCTGAAAGAAAAACGGCAAAGCCTAACCGTTTTCGTCTTAGGCTTTGCCGTATGTCAGCTATTATATTGGGGGGCTTTTAAGAAACGCATGATCACTGCTGTACCAGTGACGTTTAATAGAATACTGGCACCCAGTACAACTCCCCATGCCAACGTCGATTCAGAGAGAAGAAAGCTCAGCAAAAGAAAAGCTAATCCTGCGCAGATCATACTCAATCCCGCGGTTTTCATGTTTATACCTCCTAGCAAACGATGTTTCTAGCATCTTGATGCGAATGATGTCAGTCTGTATGATATACGGATATCTCGCCAGAAAGTTTCATAGAGCAGTTAGGTCTTTGTCTATTAAAAAAGCCTCAGGCCGAATTTTGCGGCCCGAGGCTTTATCTCTTACGAAGTTTTCTCTTCTTTTTGATCGAGTTTAATTTTTTTCGTCATTTCTTTGCCGTTTCTGAGAATTTTCACTTCAACGGTATCACCGATTTTTGCGTCTTTATATAAGATATTGCGCAATTCACTGCCTGTATCGGTTTCTTTACCTTTTAGGCCGATGATAATATCCTCCGCTTTTAATCCAGCCTTTTCAGCAGGAGAGCCTGAAGCGACCTCACGGATGTAAACACCTTTATTCAGCTGGCTGCCGAACAGGCCGAGTGTGCCTTCTTGGTAGTTTTGCGGCACTTGTTCTAGATCAAGCATGCTGACACCGATATATGGACGTTCAATTTGCCCTTTCGACAGCAATTCTTCAGCAATCGGTTTTACGTCATTGCTTGGAATGGCAAATCCGATACCCTCAACATCATCCTCACTGATTTTCATACTGTTAATGCCGACAATTTTGCCGTCTGTATTTAACAAAGGGCCGCCGCTGTTACCTGGGTTAATTGCTGCGTCTGTCTGAATGACGTTAATGCTCGTTTCGCCGGCTGAAGTAGACATTGAAACCGTCCTGTCCACGCCGCTTACAATTCCTTGTGTTACCGTGCGGGACAGGTCTTTTCCAAGCGGATCCCCAATCGCAATAACGGTCTCGCCTGTTCTGAGATCAGATGAATTGCCGAAGTTTGCCACTTTTGTGACATGATCATCACTGATTTGGAGGACAGCTAAATCAGTTAACGAGTCACTGCCTACCAGCTTTGCTGTCACTTCAGTGCCGTCATATAAAGATACCTTCAGTGAAGATGCTCCTTCTACGACGTGGTTATTTGTAATGATATAAGCCTTGCCATTCTCTTTTTTGAAAATGACACCAGACCCTGAACCGCTTTCTGTGTCTTCGCTGGAATCAGAGCTGGAACTGGATGAGCCAGAGCCGAACAAAGAGCTGTTTGATTGTGCCTGAAGATTTGTAATGCCGACTATTGCTGGTGAAAGGTCTTCTACCATATCTGAGATTTTAGAAGAGTCCTCGCTCTTGAATGCAGATGAGCTGCTTGAGCTTGATGAGCTTTTTTTAGATTCAGAGGACGTGCTTTTAGCAGTAACAGATTGCGTTTGCTGCTGGCTGGATGATTGTTTTGCAGTGTCCTGAGAATCATGGTCGCCAAGCGGTGTAAACGTGTAAATGCCAAGGGCGAGACTGCCGCCGATCACTCCGCCAAGCAACGGCCTGAACCATCCGAACCCTCGTTTTTTCTTTTCCTGATCATGAATGACATTGCGTGCTGAGTAGGAGGTGCTCTGATCGTTCTCTTTTGTTAAAAAGACCTCATTCTCATTACCTTCCGTTCTGTTTTCATCACGATAGTTATCCATTATGTTCACTCCGTTTCTCTATTTTCACATTACTATTTATGATAGGTTTATGACTTGAGTTTATCATAAACAAAAACTGTGGGATAAAAATGAAAAGATTATGGGAAATTGTGAAAAAGTGCGGAAAACGGTACACTTCTTATTGTATATGAAAGGACTGAGTCGATGGAACAGATTGGATTGATTGGCTATGGCAGCATGGCGGATATGATCGCCAGACAGCTGTTAAAGCATGGACAAATAAAAGAGAATGAACTATTTATTGAAACGAGAACGAAGGGAGAGCGGCTGCAGGCACTCATGTCAGATTATCCAAACGTATCTGCTGATTCGCTGGAGAATTGGGCAAATACATGCCAATTGATTTTGATATGCGTCCCGCCGCTCCATGTCATCGAAACAATGCGCCGTCTGCACCCGTATGTGAACAGAAATACTCACATCGTATCCATAGCTGCCGGTGTGCCGCTGCGTCTTTTGGAGGCAGAAACAGAAGCGGGTATCTCACGTGTTATTCCTGCTATTACGTCCGAAGCAGAAGCCGGCATCTCACTTGTCGTTCACAGTGAAGCACTAGCTGCGGAGAAGAAAGAGCATCTAAATGAATTGTTATCGGTTTTCAGCCGTGTACGAGAAATCAAAGAATCAAATGTTGATGCGGCCAGCAATTTAACGAGCTCGGCACCGGGATTCATAGCTGCAATCTTTGAAGAATTGGCACTGTCTGCCGTCAGAAACAGCAGCCTGTCCAAAGAAGAAGCCTTTGATTTTCTGATTCATTCACTATACGGAACTGGTAAGCTGCTGATCGAAAAAAATATGTCTTTCAAGGAAACGCTGGAACGTGTTGCAACGAAAGGCGGAATAACGGGAGAGGGAGCTGAGGTGATACGCGCCTCTGTGCCGGACGTTTTTGATCAAGTGTTTGAAAGAACGCTGAAAAAATATGAACTGCTTACAGAACAGACAGAAAAACAGACATGAATCCTTGCAAGAGGATTCTTTTTTATCACTGAATGGTCGAGATTTTCCCCAGTTATATTGCATTTTTCCTCTTTTTTTAATATAATTTGTTAGAATATTCATAATTTAGTAAAAAAGGAGGAGCGTTATGAAATTGTACCTGTCAGTAGATATGGAAGGTATTTCGGGTCTTCCGGACGATACCTTTGTGGATTCCGGCAAGCGTAATTATGAACGCGGGCGGCTCATTATGACTGAAGAAGCAAACTACTGTATTGCCGAAGCATTTAACAGCGGGTGTACCGAGGTGCTGGTCAATGACAGTCATTCGAAGATGAATAATCTGATGGTTGAAAAGCTTCACCCTGAAGCAGATTTGATTTCCGGTGACGTCAAACCATTTTCTATGGTTGAGGGACTGGATGATACGTTTACAGGCGCTTTGTTCCTTGGTTATCATGCGAGAGCCTCGACTCCCGGTGTCATGTCACACAGCATGATTTTCGGTGTCCGTCATTTTTACATAAACGATCGGCCTGTCGGTGAGCTTGGGCTAAATGCATACGTTGCCGGTTATTATGATGTCCCTGTATTAATGGTGGCCGGGGATGACCGGGCGGCTAAGGAAGCGGAAGAGCTCATTCCGAACGTGACGACAGCCGCGGTCAAACAAACGATTTCAAGATCTGCAGTGAAGTGCTTGTCGCCTGCGAAAGCCGGACGGCTGTTGACAGAAAAAACCGCATTTGCCCTGCAAAACAAGGACAAGGTCAAACCGCTTACACCGCCTGACAGGCCGGTTCTGAGCATTGAATTCGCCAATTACGGCCAGGCAGAATGGGCGAATCTGATGCCGGGAACGGAAATCAAAACGGGAACCACAACCGTTCAATTTCAGGCGAAGGACATGCTTGAAGCCTATCAGGCGATGCTTGTCATGACTGAGCTTGCGATGCGGACATCATTCTGCTAAAGGGGTGTTTTAGGCTTTGGCACGATACATGATAAAGCGTTTTTGGGCAATGGCAGCTACGATTTTGGTGATTACCACCCTGACTTTTGTTCTCATGAAGGTCATTCCCGGATCTCCTTTTAACGAGGAGAGAGGCACAAATGAAGCCGTTCAAAAAAATCTCGAAGCCTACTATCACTTAGACGATCCTCTCATTTTCCAATACATCATCTACCTAAAATCCATCATTACATTCGATTTTGGACCTTCAATAAAAAAACCATCCGACAGCGTAAATGACATGCTGGAACGCGGATTTCCCGTTTCCTTTGAGCTTGGAATGACGGCGATTGTCATTGCTGTGATTTCTGGGCTGGTACTGGGCGTAATCGCTGCGCTCCGCCGTAATGGCTTTTTGGACTACGCTGCGATGAGTCTTGCGGTACTTGGCATCTCCATCCCGAATTTTATTCTCGCAACATTGCTCATCCAGCAATTTGCAGTCAATCTCAAACTATTTCCTGCTGCCACATGGACGAGCCCGATTCATATGGTGCTTCCGACCGCAGCGCTTGCTGTAGGGCCAATGGCGATCATTGCCAGGCTGACACGGTCAAGCATGGTCGAAGTTCTGACTCAGGATTATATCCGCACAGCAAAAGCAAAAGGGCTTTCCCCGCTCAAAATTATTGTGAAACACGCACTCAGAAATGCACTCATGCCCGTCATTACCGTCCTGGGCACACTCGTCGCCAGCATCTTAACAGGAAGCTTTGTCATTGAAAAAATCTTTGCCATTCCGGGAATGGGAAAATATTTTGTGGAAAGCATTAATCAGCGGGACTATCCCGTGATTATGGGAACGACCGTTTTTTACAGCGTCATTCTGATCATCATGCTGTTTTTGGTCGATTTGGCCTACGGTCTCTTAGACCCCCGCATTAAACTGCATAAGAAAGGGTGAAGCGTGTGAATCTCCCTGTACAAACGGATGAACGCCAGCCAGAACAGCACATTCAGGTGCCGGATGAGTGGTTTGTCTCAAATCAGGAAAAAAATCGGGAAGCCGATTCGGTCAAGCGGCCGAGTTTGTCATACACGCAGGATGCCTGGAGGAGGCTGAAGAAAAATAAATTAGCGATGGCCGGACTCTTTATTCTATTATTTCTTTTTGTCATGGCAGTTATCGGGCCCTTTATATCGCCTCATAGTGTCGTACGCCAATCGCTGACCGAACAAAATCTTCCGCCCTCAGCCGATCATTGGTTCGGCACCGATGAACTCGGCCGGGATGTGTTTACCCGAACATGGTATGGCGCGAGAATTTCGTTATTTGTCGGCGTGATGGCAGCGCTGATTGATTTTGTGATCGGTGTCATTTACGGAGGCGTTGCCGGCTATAAAGGCGGCAGGATTGACAGCATTATGATGCGGATTATCGAAGTGCTGTACGGGCTGCCGTACCTGCTTGTTGTCATTTTGCTGATGGTGCTCATGGGGCCGGGACTGGGCACGATTATTGTGGCGCTGACTGTGACCGGATGGGTCGGCATGGCGAGAATTGTAAGAGGCCAGGTGCTTCAGATTAAAAATTATGAATATGTGCTCGCCTCGAAAACCTTTGGCGCGAAAACGTTTCGCATCATACGGAAGAATTTGCTGCCGAATACTATGGGAGCGATCATCGTACAAATGACATTAACCGTACCTGCCGCTATATTCGCAGAATCATTTTTAAGCTTTCTCGGCCTCGGCATACAGGCCCCGTTTGCAAGTTGGGGCGTGATGGCGAATGACGGCCTGCCTACGATTTTATCTGGGCATTGGTGGCGCCTGTTTTTTCCGGCCTTTTTCATATCTCTGACGATGTATGCGTTTAATGTGCTGGGGGACGGATTGCAGGATGCGCTTGACCCTAAGCTGAGGAGGTAGCTGTATGGAAAAAGTTCTGTCAGTCCAAAATCTGCACGTGTCTTTTACGACTTACGGCGGGACGGTTCAGGCGGTCAGAGGGGTGAGCTTTGATTTGTATAAAGGAGAAACCTTTGCGATCGTCGGCGAATCCGGCTGCGGCAAAAGCGTTACCTCCCAAAGCATCATGGGCCTGCTTCCGCCTTATTCGGCGAAGGTGACAGACGGCAGCATTCTATTTAAAAACAAAGACCTTTGCCGTCTCTCTGACAAAGAAATGAGAAGCATAAGGGGAGCCGACATTTCTATGATTTTTCAAGACCCGATGACGGCGTTAAACCCGACGCTGACTGTCGGCGACCAGCTGGGGGAAGCGCTATTGCGCCACAAAAAAATGGGCAAAAAAGCGGCGCGGAAAGAGGTGCTTTCCATGCTGTCATTGGTCGGTATTCCAGATCCCGAAGAGCGCCTAAAGCAATATCCCCATCAATTCAGCGGCGGCATGAGACAGCGGATTGTCATTGCGATGGCGCTGATTTGCGAGCCTGACATTTTAATTGCGGATGAACCGACCACCGCCCTGGATGTAACCATTCAGGCCCAGATTTTAGAGCTGTTTAAAGAGATTCAGAGAAAAACGAATGTGTCTGTCATTCTGATTACGCACGATTTAGGGGTCGTTGCCCAGGTAGCTGACAGAGTCGCAGTCATGTATGCCGGGAAAATAGCGGAAATCGGCACAAGAAAAGATATTTTTTATCAGCCGCAGCACCCATATACAAAAGGCCTGCTGGGCTCTGTCCCGCGGCTGGATTTAGATGGCGCTGAGCTGACCCCGATTGACGGAACACCGCCGGATTTATTTTCACCTCCGCCGGGCTGCCCGTTTGCCGCCCGCTGTCCGAACAGGATGGTTGTGTGTGACAGGGTATACCCGGCCCAGACGATCAGATCTGACTCGCATACTGTCAACTGCTGGCTGCAGGATCAACGAGCAGAGCATGCTGTGCTGTCAGGAGATGCGAAGGGTTGAACATGAAAAGGGGGAAGAGGATGAAACGAGTGAAAAAGCTATGGGGTATGGGCCTTGCATTAGGACTTTCGTTTGCGCTGATGGGATGCACAGCAAATGAACAGGCCGGAAAAGAAGGCAGTCATGATAAGGCAAAAACCAGCGGAGAAAAGGTGCTTTATTTAAACAACGAAAATGAACCGACTTCATTTGATCCGCCGATCGGTTTCAATAATGTGTCATGGCAGCCGTTAAATAACATCTTGGAGGGGCTGACGCGTCTTGGCAAAGAGAATGAGCCCGAGCCGGCAATGGCGGAGAAGTGGTCTGTATCAAAGGATAAAAAAACCTACACGTTTACGATTCGAGAAAATGCGAAATGGACAAACGGAGATCCGGTAACTGCCGGAGACTTCGAATACGCGTGGAAGCGGATGCTTGATCCGAAAAAAGGCGCTTCATCGGCATTCCTAGGCTATCTTATTGAAGGCGGCGAAGCGTATAACAGCGGGAAAGGGAAAAAAGACGATGTGAAGGTGACGGCAAAGGATGATCGAACCCTTGAAGTTACGCTGGAAGCACCGCAAAAATATTTTCTCAGCGTCGTCTCCAATCCAGCGTATTTTCCAGTAAACGAAAAGGTCGATAAAGACAATCCAAAGTGGTTCGCTGAGGCGGATACTTTTGTTGGGAACGGTCCGTTTAAGCTGACGGAATGGAAGCATGATGACAGCATCACTATGGAGAAAAGCGACACGTATTGGGATAAGGATACCGTAAAGCTTGATAAGGTGAAATGGGCGATGGTCAGTGACAGAAATACAGATTATCAGATGTTTCAATCAGGCGAACTTGATACTGCTTATGTCCCTGCAGAGTTAAGCGACCAGCTGATGGATCAGGATAACGTCAATATTGTTGACCAGGCGGGTCTCTATTTCTATCGGTTTAATGTGAACATGGAGCCATTTCAAAATGAAAACATCAGAAAAGCCTTTGCGATGGCTGTGGATCAAGACGAAATTGTAAAGTACGTCACGAAAAATAATGAAAAACCGGCGCGCGCCTTTGTATCGCCTGGATTTACGCAGCCCGACGGCAAAGATTTCCGTGAAGCGGGCGGAGACCTGATCACGCCTAACGAAAGCAAAGCGAAGCAGCTGCTCGAAAAGGGGATGAAGGAAGAAAACTATAATAAGCTTCCTGCGATCACGCTTACTTACAGCACAAAGCCGGAGCATAAAAAGATTGCCGAGGCTGTCCAGCAAAAATTAAAAAATACCCTTGGAGTCGATGTAAAGCTGGCCAATATGGAATGGAACGTATTTTTAGAGGATCAAAAAGCGCTGAAATTCCAATTCTCTCAAAGCTCATTTTTACCTGATTACGCGGACCCTATCAGTTTTCTGGAAGCCTTCCAAGCGGGAAATTCGATGAACCGCACAGGATGGGCCAATAAAGAATACGATCAGCTGATCCAAAAGGCGAAAAATGAAGCCGATGAAAAAACACGTTTCTCTCTTATGCATCAAGCTGAAAAGCTGCTCATCAATGAAGCGCCGATCATTCCAATTTATTTTTATAATCAGGTTCACCTGCAAAATGAACAAGTAAAGGGAATTGTCCGTCACCCTGTCGGCTATATCGATTTAAAATGGGCAGATAAAAACTGATGGCGGTGATTGAGGAAATACTGCTTCTTTATGCGAAGGAGCGGTATTTTTTCTCTTTCTTTCACGTATACGTAGGGTGCAGAGCAAATGAAAGGAGTGTTTCCGTTGAATCACAAGCCGAAAGCGCTGAAAAAGGGTGATACAGTCGGAGTGATCGCGCCCGCAAGCCCGCCGGATCCAAAAAAGCTTGACACCGCGCTTTTATTTTTAGAAGAGCTCGGTCTTCAGGTGAAGTTGGGCAAGGCACTGAAAAACCAGCACGGTTATTTAGCGGGACAGGATGATGAGCGGCTGGCGGATCTCCATGAGATGTTCAGAGACGAGGAGGTGAAAGCAGTGCTGTGCGCATGCGGGGGGGTTGGGACAGGACGTATCGCCGCGGGCATTGATTTCAACTTAATCCGCAAACACCCTAAAATCTTTTGGGGATACAGCGATATTACGTTTTTACATACTGCCATTCATCAAAACACAGGTCTTATCACCTTCCATGGCCCGATGCTTAGCTCGGATATTGGCCTTGACGACGTTCACCCGCTGACAAAAGCGTCATATAAGCAGCTCTTCCAGGAGACGGAATTCACCTATACTGAAGAGCTTTCTCCGCTGACCGTGCTTGTTCCCGGCAAAGCGGAAGGTGAGCTTGTCGGGGGAAATCTGTCTTTGCTGACGTCTACACTGGGCACGCCATTTGAAATTGATACGAGAGGAAAGCTTCTATTTATTGAAGATATTGACGAGGAGCCTTACCAAATCGACCGGATGCTAAATCAGCTGAAAATGTCGGGGAAGCTGACGGAAGCGGAGGGGATTTTAGTTTGTGATTTTCACAATTGTGTCCCGGTGAAGAGAGAGAAGTCTCTCTCTCTTGAGCAAGTGCTGGAAGACTATATTATAACAGCCGGAAAACCTGCTCTGAAAGGATTTAAAATTGGCCACTGCTCCCCAAGTATTGCCGTTCCGGTCGGTGCGAAAGCTGCTATGAATACAGCAGAAAAAACAGTTGTAATAGAGGCAGGCGTTTCAGAAGGGGCGCTGAAGACATGAAAATCATTCGAATCGAAACAAGCCGAATCGCCGTCCCGCTGACAAAGCCATTTAAAACCGCGCTTCGCACTGTGTATACGGCTGAATCAGTCATTGTCAGGATCACTTATGACAGCGGCGCAATCGGATGGGGGGAAGCGCCGCCGACGGTCGTGATTACAGGTGACAGCATGGATAGCATTGAAAGTGCCATCCACCATGTGTTGAAGCCGGCATTGCTTGGAAAAAGCCTGTCGGGCTATGAGGCTATTCTGCACGACATCCAGCATCTTCTTACAGGAAATATGAGCGCGAAGGCTGCTGTGGAAATGGCGCTATACGACGGCTGGGCGCAGATGTGCGGACTGCCGCTTTATCAAATGCTTGGCGGATACCGGGATGCGCTTGAAACAGATTATACCGTCAGTGTCAACTCACCTGAAGAGATGGCCGCGGATGCCGAGAATTATTTCAAACAAGGCTTTCAAACGCTGAAAATAAAGGTCGGAAAAGATGATATCGCAACAGATATCGCCCGCATTCAGGAAATCAGAAAACGTGTCGGATCAGCTGTGAAACTGCGTTTAGACGCTAATCAGGGGTGGACGCCGAAGGAGGCTGTAACTGCTATTCGGAAAATGGAGGATGCGGGCCTTGGCATTGAGCTTGTCGAGCAGCCTGTTCATAAAGATGATCTCACAGGGCTTAAAAGGGTGACAGATGCGACAGATACACCGATTATGGCTGATGAAAGTGTTTTTACACCGCGGCAGGCATTCGAAATTCTGCAAACCCGAAGCGCAGACTTGATCAATATTAAATTGATGAAAGCGGGCGGCATCAGCGGAGCAGAGAAAATCAATGCCATAGCGGAGGCCTGCGGGGTGGAGTGCATGGTCGGCAGCATGATCGAAACAAAGCTGGGCATTACGGCCGCGGCTCATTTTGCGGCAAGCAAAAGAAACATCACACGCTTTGATTTTGACGCGCCGCTGATGCTGAAAACAGATGTCATCAAAGGCGGTATAACATACAGCGGCAGCACGATTTCAATGCCTGGCAGACCGGGTCTCGGAATCACCGGGGCTGCGCTTTTGAAAGGGGAAACAGAGCAATGATGCACACCGTCATATCAGCAGTGGCCAACATCTGGACAGCGCCTGATTCACCGCGTCTGTCTGATCAATTCATGCTTCAACCGACTGTAAGGATCAGAGACTGGCTGGAGCGCATGACGTATGATGAACGGCTTGGATTATGTACAGACAATGTAATCCAAACTCAAGTTCTCTTTGGCGAAAAGGTACTTGTGACAGCAGAACAGGGGGAATGGGTTTCTGTGATCGTGCCTAGCCAGCCATCCCGAAAGGATCCGCGCGGATACCCGGGCTGGATGAAAAAGAACCAGCTGGAAAAATCTGCGCCCATCCATTCACAACACGATGTGATGATCAGCAAACCTGCTGCCTTTTTGTACAAAAGCAATGGAGAAAAGGAGATCGAATTGAGCTTTTTGACAGTTCTCCCCCTCATTGCAGAAGAAAACGGATATTTTAAGGTTTCGACCGTTTTTGGGGAAAGGTTTGTGAAGCAAAGTGATGCAGTGCCTGTCAGCGAACAGAAAGGGACTGCTGAAGACATCATTCAAACGGGGGCGTTTTTTCTTGGCCTTCCCTACCTGTGGGGAGGGATCAGCGGGTTTGGGTTTGATTGCTCCGGGTTTATGTACAGTATATTTAAGGCCAATGGATACCGCATCCCCCGTGATGCGGGAGATCAGGCTAAGGGGGGGAAGGATGTCCCGCTTGATGATATGAAGGCTGGTGACCTGCTGTTTTTTGCTTATGAGGAAGGAAAAGGAGCGATTCATCACGTCGGTCTCTCTGTTGGCGGCGGGAAAATGCTTCATTCTCCAAAGACGGGAAAATCAATCGAAATCCTTACATTAAAAGAAACAATCTATGAAAAAGAACTTTGTGCGGTGCGCCGCTGTTTTTCAGAATAAGGAGGGAGACAAATGACGCCACTGCCTTTGTTAGAGGTCAGCAAGCTAAAAATGCATTTTGACGCAGGGAAAAAGCGGACAGTCAAAGCCGTCGACGGGGTTACCTTTCAGATTCGTGAAGGAGAAACGTTCGGGCTAGTCGGGGAATCAGGGTGCGGTAAATCAACCTTGGGGAGAGTGCTGATGCGCCTCTATCAGCCAACAGAAGGAAGTGTGGTATACCGCGGCACAAATCTTCATGCACTAAGTGAAAAAGAGCAGTTTGCCTTCAACCGCAAACTGCAGATGATTTTTCAGGACCCCTATGCTTCATTGAACCCGCGCATGACCGTTCGAGAAATTATTTTGGAGCCGATGGAGATTCACAATCTCTACAATACCCATAAAGCGCGGCTTCTCGTCGTGGACGAGCTCCTTGAGGCAGTTGGGCTTCACTCCGATTTTGGCAGCCGTTATCCGCATGAATTCAGCGGCGGGCAAAGACAGAGAATCGGGATTGCGAGAGCACTGTCGCTGAATCCTGAATTTATCGTGGCGGACGAACCGATTTCTGCTCTTGATGTCTCGGTTCAAGCGCAGGTGGTCAATCTGCTGAAGCGGCTTCAAAAAGAAAAAGGGCTCACATTTTTATTTATTGCCCACGATCTTTCGATGGTGAAGCATATCAGTGACAGGATCGGTGTCATGTACTTAGGGCACATGATGGAAATTACAGAGAGCGGCACTTTGTATCGTGAGCCGCTACATCCCTATACAAAGGCGCTTTTATCCTCGATTCCGATTCCGGATCCCGAATTGGAGGACAATCGTGAGCGTATTCTCTTGAAAGGGGAGCTGCCGAGCCCAGTCAATCCGCCGAGCGGCTGCGTGTTTCGGACCCGTTGCCCGGAGGCGATGCCTGAATGCGGGGAATCCCGTCCCCAGCTTCAAGAAATCGAACCCGGCCGCTTTGTCGCTTGCCATTTGTATCGAACTGCTGAGACGAGAGAAAAGGTGAGATAGACAAAAAAGACTGGCTCCTGAGCCAGTCTTTGCTTTTATGCTTGATGTAAAAATTTCACACAAACCGGGTAAGGGACAGAAACAGTTGATGGAAGCAGTGTCAATCTGCCGGTTTCTTTGTCTCTTTCAAACAGGACAAGGCTGCCTGTTTCTTCATTTGAGGCAACGAGGAACCCTTCCGTTGGGTCAAATACAAAGTCACGAGGCCAGTTTCCTTCTGTCGAAACTCTTTCTATGAAAGCCAGCTCTCCTGAATATTGATTCACTTCAAATACGGCGATACTGTCGTGGCCGCGGTTTGCGACGTAAACAAAGCGTCCGTCCTGTGTGACATGAATTGCACTTCCCTGGCTGTTATCCGTAAAATCATCAGGGATGGCAGAAACGACCTGGATTTCTCTAAATTCACCGGCTGTCGGATTGTATTCAAGCGCAATCACTTCATTGCTTAATTCTGTCATCACATAAGCATATTTTTCTTTCGGATGAAAAGCGATATGGCGAGGCCCTGTACCGGGAGCGAAGGAATGGCTTCCGGATTCAGCCAATACGCCGTCTTTCAGCTTATAGGTGTACAGCTTATCTGTACCTAAATCAACCGCTACGACATAATTGTGTTCAGGTGTGAACCCTGCGTAGTGTGTATGCGGTTTTTCTTGTCTTTCGTGCGGCCCTTTTCCTGTGTGAGCGGCTTCAGAAGCAGGTGATTGCAAGCTGCCGTCTTCCTGAACCGGAAACGCGTGTATCTTCCCGCTGTGATAATTGGCAGTCAGTACGAATTGATTTTGATCATCAACGCTTACGTGGCATGGAGAAGGGCCATCAATTAACTGATGATTCAGAAATGTCAACTCGCCGCTGTTTTTATTGATTTGATAGGCAGCAACTCCGCCTTGGCCGTCTGCTTTTTCGATGGAATAAAGGATGGTGTTGTTTTTATTCGGCGTCACATATGTCGGGTTGCCCAGCTTAGCGGCAAGCTTTGGCTCGCTGAGTGCTTTTTTCTCAGTATCAAGCTCAAATGAATAAATTCCTTCGCTTCCGCCTTTTGTATATGTTCCGACATATCCTATGTATTTTGTCATGCGATTTCCCCCTTAAAAATGATGTCACCTCTATATTAACGTATCTTGATAAAATAAGCTGTTCAAAACATGAAAAAGGGGAAGATTCTTCATTCGCCGCGAATCAGCGGCAGTGTACAGCACCTGAAGGAGCCGCCTGATTTGATGATTTCTGACAGGTCAATTTCGATAATGTGGTAGCCTCTTTTTGATAGCTCTTGATTGACATGTTGGTTGCCAGGGAGGCTGATGATCGTTTTTCTCCCGATTGAAAGGACGTTGGTGCCAAGCGTAAATTGTTCGTCCTCGGGCACTTCAATAAGGTTATAACGTTTTGCCAGCATATCAGCTGCCTCTGGCTCAAGTGCTTGAGGATAAATTAACGCTTCGCTTTCAGATACAATGTTAAAAACACAGTCCAAATGCAAAAATTTTTCATGCAGCTTTACTGGAATGATCGTGTACTCAGGAAGTGCCTCTTCCAGCTGGCCGATGGCTGAAATGTCGGTGCGCTGGCTGATTCCGACGTATACGGTGTCACCATCGATAATGACATCCCCGCCTTCAATGCTTGTATCAAGCATACGGGTGTAAGAGATACCTTGGCTGTGAAATAAATTTTTTATAACGGCTTCTTCTCCTTGGCGAATCGGTTCAGTCATGCTCGACAGAAAGGCTTTTTCTCCGATGACAAACCCTATATCCCTAGTAAAAACCTGTTCTGGGAGTCCGTCGCGAACGGGCAACAGGATGACCTCAACGTTGTGTGACCTGAGTGCCTCCACTAAGCGGCTGTGCTGATCGTTGGCGGTTTTCACATGAATATTGTCATCTTCAAAATGTTTTTGTGTTTCGTTTATGACATCTTTTATGGTCATGTGCTCAGGTCTGCATAAAACCACTTTCTGAAGTGTGCCGTATTCCGTTCGGCATACCGTTTTGTGCTGAGATTTCGGGATGGATACGTCCATTTGTTTTTCCTCCTAAAGTGTGAAGAATACATTTATTATTCCCTCATCATGAAAATCATTAAACCATTTTAAATTTTAGACAAATGGAAGAGAATATTGTTTAATAGGAGAATATAAGTGCATTTAGCTAAAAGATCAGACATCAAAGGGGAGAAAGGTATGGAAACACCGGAAACAAGATTTTGTAAAGAGTCAAAGGTTGTAAAAACCAGCAGGGTGTTCCCGCTTGATACGAACAACCATAATACGCTGTTTGGCGGAAAATTAATGAGCTACATCGATGACATTGCCTCAATTTCTGCGGCGCGCCATTGCAGACGTGAAACCGTAACAGCTTCAATGGATTCTGTAGATTTTTTAAAACCGATCGGGCAAAAGGATTCTGTCTGCCTAGAGTCGTATGTGACATGGGTCGGCACATCTTCCATGGAAGTATTTGTGAAAGTTATTAAGGAGCATTTGATGACTGGCGAACGGGAACTCGCTGCCACATCCTTTTTGACATTTGTCGCATTAGATTCAAATGGCAAGCCGGTGCCTGTACCGAGAGTTGTACCGGAAACAGAAGAAGAAATCATGCTGCATAATACAGCTGTACAACGCGCTAATGAACGAAAGAACCGCAAGAAACACAGCCAGGCGCTTGCAAATGCGCTCGGAACTGATAAGCCTTGGTGAACGTTAAACCCAAAACATAAGTTGTTTTGGGTTTTTTTTGTACTTTTCAATGGTGATTATTACAATGGTTAGTCCGTTTTTGCTAGGGGATTCTATAAAAAAGCAACAAATGTCATGTTAAATTGATAATTTTGTGACAACTTTATTAAAGATTCATTTTAGATATATCTTTTATTCGTAAGATCATGTATTTTAAAGATATATTTTAAATACATCTTTTCGAAAGGATTGTTTATACAATGTTAGATAACAAAACAATCGAAATTATTAAAAGCACTGTACCCGTATTGCAACAGCATGGAGAAACAATCACTGGCCGTTTTTACGATCGGATGTTTCAAGACCATCCAGAGCTTTTGAACATTTTTAACCAAACAAACCAAAAGAAAAAAACACAGCGAACTGCATTGGCAAATGCCGTTATTGCAGCTGCGGCAAATATTGATCAGTTAGGAAATATTATTCCGGTTGTCAAACAAATCGGCCACAAGCACCGCAGTATTGGAATTAAGCCTGAACACTACCCGATCGTCGGTAAATATTTGCTGATTGCCATTAAAGATGTATTGGGAGATGCTGCAACCCCTGACATTATGCAGGCATGGGAGAAAGCGTACGGAGTAATTGCTGACGCGTTCATCGGAATTGAAAAAGAAATGTATGAACAGGCGGAAGAGCAAGCCGGCGGCTGGAAAGAGTATAAGCCGTTCGTCATCGTGAAAAAAGAGCGGGAAAGCAAAGAAATTACGTCCTTCTATTTGAAATCAGAAGACGGCAAGCCGTTACCTGAATTCCAAGCGGGGCAGTACATCAGCCTAAAAGTTCGGATTCCTGATTCTGAATATACGCATATCCGCCAGTACAGCCTGTCTGATATGCCGGGAAAAGACTATTATCGAATTTCAGTAAAAAAAGATGGTGTCGTGTCTTCCTATCTACATGATGGGCTTCAGGAGGGAGATTCAATAGAGATCAGCGCACCGGCAGGGGACTTTGTTTTAGATCCTGCATCACAGAAAGATCTCGTTTTGATTAGTGCCGGAGTTGGCATTACACCAATGATCAGCATGTTGAAAACATCTGTTTCCAAACAGCCTGAACGGCAAATTCTATTCATTCATGCGGCGAAAAACAGTGAATATCACGCATTGCGTCATGAGGTAGAAGAAGCCGCAAAACATTCTGCTGTTAAAACAGCATTTGTGTATCGCGAGCCGACAGAGGAAGACCGTGCAGGTGATCTTCAATTTCATGAAGGGCAGATTGATCAGCAATTCCTCAAAGAACTGATTGCCAACACAGATGCGGATTACTATATTTGCGGTTCACCGTCGTTTATTACGGGAATGCATAAGCTTGTATCAGAGCTCGGATCAGCGCCGGAGTCTATCCATTACGAGCTATTCGGCCCGCAATTAAGTTTGGCACAGTCCGTTTAAACACGAAACTCTTCTCCTTTCAGAGAAGAGTTTTTTATTGAGAGAGAAGAAGGCGGACAAGCGCCGGTTTACATCCGGACAATCACTGACCCCCGCCGTTTGTGCATACACGGTTTTGCTGTTCTTGCATTGTTCTCAGCCTTCATTGTTTACCTTAATCGCTCTGCTGCTCCATCCTTAGCTCTAAACCGACCAGCCTGTCAAGTGTTTGCTGCTGCTGATAGTCCGTGAACTGGGGAGCCGATGGCAGATCGCAGGGCCAATGGGAATTCGTCTTCTGATATTTCATATTGCGCCTCCAATCGGTGTCACTTTCTATTGGACAAAAGGCATGCATAGAGGGTTCGCCACGGGGCACAATAGGCTCAATATGATCAGCGGATGGAGGTAAAGATCGGTGTTATGGATGGTATGGGTATTTTTACTGAAGCCAGTTATCGTATTTTCGATTGCATATATTTTGTTTCGGCTTGCCGGTAAAAAAGCTGTGTCACAAATGAACAATTTTGATCTGCTTTTGACCTTCGCAATCGGAACCATCATCAGTGAGCCGATCCTAACATCCAAGCTGCCGATGTCAATTTATTATGCGGGCGCTTTTTTGGTGCTTTATCTAATAATGAGCAAGCTCTCATTATCTAATAAATGGCGATGGCTCCTGGTCGTGAGCCCAACTGTCTTAATCCGAAACGGGGATATTGATGAACGCGGCCTCCGTAAAGAAAGGCTGACTGTTAATGAACTGCTCGGAAAGCTGAGGGAAAAGGGCTATGCCGATCCGGCTGACATTGATCTTGCTATCATTGAAGAAACGGGAGAAGTAAGCGTCATCCCAAAAGAGGAAGCGAGAGCGGTGCAGGTGCGGGATTTGAATATGAAAGCTGAACGGAATTTTATCCCGATTCCGCTCATACTGGACGGCGAAATCCTTGATCATAATTTGAAATATCTCCAAAAAAACCGATCCTGGCTGTTTGAGAAGCTTGAGGAAAAAGGGTACAGCCCGAAACTGCTGTCTTCAATCACCCTTGGCACGATGAATGCGCGCGGCGATATATCCCTTGATTTAAATACCTCGAATGAACCGCAGCATGATCCTTATTTATATAAACCGGGAAATAACAACTAAGATGGCTCTCTATTGCAATGAGAGCTTTTTTCTTTTTTAAAGGGAATTTTTGTTTGGTGTCAAATGTACCTAGTTAGGAGGGGAGCTGAACATGAAGGACTTATCCATAAAAAACGATATGGCACCAACGGTCAGTCTGCTGTATTCCGCAGTGGAAGAAAACAGTCTCCGTCTGGCTTCTATCGTAAGCCACATGACACACAGTGAACTTTACTATAAGGGGCGCTGCCAAACAAAAAACAGCACGGCTCAGCTTTTGCACCATATCGCAAATGTTGATATCAGATGGGTCTGGCGGATCAAGGGGAATCGGATACCGAATCATATTGAACAGGCATACGGCCCGATGACAGATCAAAACGGACAGCTGCCTGAACCGAAGAATCAACCCGGATTAGATGAACTCCTGAAAAGACATCAGCATGTGGTAAACGAGCTGAAATCGGTTTGTTACACCTTAACTGAAAATGATTTGCATCAGCCTCTTTCTTACGATGGTGACACCGCGACCATACGGTGGGGCATTTGGCATATGTCAGATCATAGCCGCTATCATCAAGCACATATTGAAGCCCTCAAAAAAGAATGGAAGCAGGATGTGGCGAAATATGAGCGCTAAAACGAAGCTTGTAACCGATCGAATTCGTTTGCGCTGTATGGAAGATCGGGATCAGGCTTATTTGTTTGAACTTTTTAACGATCCTGACGTCATGAAATATTACTCCGGTTTAAAAGATAAGAGGCAAACCCGCGAGTGGATCAATTGGAACAAACGACATGAAAAAGGGTACGGCGTCAGTCTGTGGGTCGCCGAAGATAAGCGGACAGGGGATTTTTTGGGACAATGCGGCATCGTACCCCAGCAGATCGAAAATCAAACAGTAATGGAAATTGGCTATATGTTTGCCCGCCGCCACTGGGGGAACGGCTATGCGCAAGAAGCGGCTCGGGCCTGTCTGGACTATGGCTTTAACGAGCGGCAGTTCGGCAAAATGGCGGCTTTGATTGATCCGGGTAACAAAGCGTCCATACGGGTAGCGGAGAAAATCGGCATGCATTACAGCAAAACGATCAGAAAATGGAATAAACCGATCGCTGTTTATGAAAGAAAATCTTACAATTGAAAGATAGAGCTGAGTTTAGTATGATGATATCATGTAAAGTTTTCTAGGGTTCCGCATGTCAATGGACATGGACTGGTCCGAGAGAAAACACATACGCGTAAATAGAAGCGCGTATGCACACGGAGGGAAAAAAGCCCGGGAGAGTCAAGCTCATTATGAGTCGACTGTCCGGGGTTTTTTTGTTTTCGGAGAATCTTAATAGATAGAAAGGAATGACTCAAATGAAATGGGGATTGGTCGTGCTTGCCGCTGTTTTCGAGGTTGTTTGGGTGATAGGCTTAAAGCACGCTGACTCAGCCTTAACATGGAGCGGCACTGCCATCGGCATCATATTCAGCTTTTATCTTCTAATAAAAGCAACTCATAGTCTGCCTGTCGGTACCGTATACGCCGTCTTTACCGGACTCGGCACAGCGGGAACGGTACTTAGTGAAATTATTCTGTTTCATGAACCAATTGGGTGGCCGAAGCTATTGTTAATTGGCGTGCTCTTAATCGGTGTCATCGGATTGAAGCTTGTGACACAGGATGAGACAGAGGAAAAAGGAGGAGGGGCATAATGCTGCACTGGATCAGTTTATTGTGCGCGGGCTGTTTAGAAATGGCCGGCGTGGCCCTTATGAATCAATATGCGAAGGAAAAAAGCGTGAAATGGGTGCTGTTGATCATTGTTGGTTTTGCTGCTTCATTTTCCTTGCTGTCGTACGCAATGGAAACCATTCCGATGGGAACGGCTTACGCGGTCTGGACAGGGATTGGCACCGCCGGCGGGGCGCTTGTCGGCATCCTCTTTTACAAGGAGCAAAAAGACGCCAAACGGATCTTCTTTATCGCGTTGATTTTATGCTCAGCGGTTGGTTTAAAAATTTTGTCATAAATTGATTTTTATCAAATCTTCAGTATAATGGATAAATAGTTTAGACTTACAAAGATAAGAGGGATTATTCATGAAATCATATATGACTCAGCGGATGGACGATTACCGTGACGGAAATGAGGATAAAGGACGCCTTTTGGTCAGCTGTCCCGATCAGCCGGGGATCGTCTCCGCGGTTTCCGCGTTTTTATTTGAACACGGCGCTAATATTATAGAATCAAATCAATATACGACAGATCCTGAAGGCGGGCGGTTCTTTCTGAGAATCGAATTCGACTGTGCGGGCATTCGTGAGAAAAAAGAATCCCTTCAAGCGGCGTTTGCCTCTGTTGCGGAAAAATTCGACATGACTTGGAGTTTAACATTGGCAAGCGAGCTGAAGCGCGTCGCCATCTTTGTTTCAAAGGAGCTTCACTGCCTGCATGAGCTGATTTGGGAATGGCAAACCGGCAACCTTATGGCTGAGATCGCTGTTGTCATCAGTAACCATGAGGAAGCGAGAGAGCTGGTTGAGCGCCTGAACATTCCATTCCACTATATGAAAGCGAACAAAGACATCAGAGCGGAAGTCGAAAAAAAGCAGCTTGAACTGCTGGAGCAGTACGATATTGATGTGATTGTGCTCGCACGCTATATGCAGATTCTAACTCCTGATTTTGTTTCGGCTCATCCGAATCGCATCATCAATATCCACCATTCATTCCTGCCTGCTTTTATCGGTGCGAATCCGTACAAACGGGCCTACGAGCGCGGCGTGAAACTGATCGGTGCGACATCTCACTATGTGACAAACGATCTTGATGAAGGGCCGATCATTGAACAGGATATTGAGCGAGTAGACCACCGCGATAATGCGGAAGCGTTGAAAAACATCGGAAGAACAATTGAGCGCAGCGTGCTTGCCCGTGCTGTGAAATGGCATTTGGAAGACCGCGTCATTGTTCATGAAAATAAAACAATCGTCTTTAACTAGACCGCAAAATGCCCGCGCAATGCGGGCTATTTTTGATCACAAAAAACCTTGACAAGTGTCTCTTTTCTTTGCATAATATAAAAAAATCATTGAGCGTTGAAGAGGATTAGTAAGCAGACCTTTCTGTGACAGAGAGCAAAATGACCCGCTGAAACATTTTGCCGCATGAAACCTGCCGAACCTGCCTTGGAGTCTTAGGGGGAAAACCTAGGCGCATAACCTGGCGTTACAGGAGAGCGGAGCGTGCACAAGCGCGTTCAATCAAGGTGGTACCACGGAAACCCATTTCGTCCTTATGAATCAGGATGAAATGGGTTTTTTTATTGTAGAAGAGCCGCGGAGGAGAATAAATGAAAAAACAAAGAATAGTAGTGAAAATAGGAAGCAGTTCGCTCACGAATAGCAAAGGGAGCATTGATGAGGCAAAAATCAGAGAGCATGTTCAGGCCATTTCCGTGTTGAAAAAAGCGGGGCATGAAATGATCCTGATTACCTCGGGAGCCGTAGCGGCGGGGTTTTCAAGCCTCGGTTATCCGTCCCGCCCCGTTACCATCAAAGGAAAACAGGCGGCAGCCGCGGTCGGACAAACACTGTTAATGCAGCAATATATGAATCAATTTAAACAATACTCATTGACTCCGGGACAAATCCTTTTAACGAGAAATGATTTTTCGAAAAGAGAACGGTATCGAAACGCGTATGCTACGATAATGGAATTATTAGAACGGGGCGTCATTCCGATTATCAACGAGAACGATTCCACATCTGTTGAAGAATTGACTTTCGGAGATAATGATATGCTTTCTGCATTAGTCAGCGGATTGATTCACGCAGACCAGCTTATGATTCTCACCGACATCAACGGACTGTATGATGCCAATCCGAATGAAAATCCTGAGGCGAAACGATTTGATTATTTGCCGGAGATCACGCCTGAAATGCTTGGATATGCAGGTTCAGCCGGATCAAAGGTCGGCACCGGCGGAATGAAATCAAAACTGTTAGCCGCACAAACCGCGCTGTCTCTGGGAGTGAAAGTGTTCATTGGAACAGGCAGCGGGGCGCAAAAACTTGCGGACATTTTGGACGGGAGGGGAGACGGCACTTATATCGGAGACAAAGAACTGTCTTCGGTTAACAACACGAGGCAGTGGATTCAGTTCCACTCTCCGATATCTGGAGAAATCATCATTGATGCGGGTGCCGAAGAGGCGATGATCCATAACGGAAGCAGTCTGCTGCCCGCTGGCGTTGTGGGCGTTAACGGAAGTTTTCCGAAAGGGGCGGTTGTGGAAGTCAGGGGGCCGGGCGGCGTGATCGGCAAAGGCCAAACTCATTACTCCTCCGAGGAGATTATGGAGGCCAAAGGCAAACGAAGTGACGAACTTGATTTTGAGAAAACGTTTGAGGTTATTCATAGGAATGACTGGGTCAATGTAAAAGACTAGGAGGCGGAAAAATGAGTGAAGTTTCTGTAAAAGCGAAGCAGGCGAAAGAAGCAGCAGCCGAAATGATCATGAAAACAACAGTCGAGAAGGATGAGGCGCTCAGTCTCATTGCAAACGGACTCCGTAAAGAACTGGATTTTCTCTTGGCGGAGAATGCAAAAGACATTGAGAACGGAAAAGAGAATGGTTTAACACCGGACATCATTGACCGTCTCACGCTGGATGAGAAACGTATACGCGATATCGCGGACGCGGTGGAGCTCTTAATCGACTTAGCGGACCCGGTCGGCGACTCTCTTGAAACGATTGAAAAAGAAAACGGCCTGTTTATTGAAAAAATCCGTGTGCCGCTCGGTGTCGTAGGAATGATTTATGAGGCGAGGCCAAACGTCACAGTTGATGCGGCTACCCTTTGCCTGAAGACAGGGAACGCGGTTGTTCTGCGGGGGAGCTCCTCAGCCATCCACAGCAACAAAGCGCTTGTCAGTGTCATTCACAGAGCACTTGAGCAATCAGCGCTTCCGATTCACGCTGTGCAGCTGATTGAAGATACGAGCAGAGAGACAGCAAAAGAGCTCTTTACGTTAAATGATGGCTTAGACGTATTGATTCCGCGCGGAGGCAAGAAACTGATTGATCTCGTTGTAAGAGAATCAACAGTTCCTGTATTAGAAACGGGAGCGGGAAACTGCCATATATTCATCGACGAAACGGCTAAACCGCAAATGGCAGAAAAAGTTGTCGTAAATGCCAAAACGCAGCGCCCTTCCGTATGCAACGCGATTGAATCATTGCTGATTCACAAGGCATGGGCAAGACAGCACGGGAAAGAATTGCTGGCCCAGCTGGAAAACGCGGGAGTTGAAATTCGCGGTGATGAACTTGTATGTGAACTTCACCCTTCAAGCAAACAAGCATCAAAAGAAGATTGGGAAACTGAATTTTTAGCGCCTGTCCTCAGCGTAAAGACGGTTGAGAACGTCCAAGAAGCTGTGAAGCATATCCAACAATACGGCACCAATCATTCTGAAGCGATATTAACTGAAAATGACAAAAACGCGGCTTATTTTCAAACGGCTGTCGATGCTGCCGCTGTCTATCATAACGCGTCAACCCGTTTTACTGATGGCTTTGAATTCGGCTACGGAGCCGAAATCGGCATCAGCACGCAAAAGCTTCATGCAAGAGGGCCAATGGGGCTTCCTGCACTGACTTCTACTAAATACATCATAAAAGGAACTGGGCAAATCCGCGAATAGCGGGGAAATATTTGATACAGAAGCTTATCTCGTTACGGGATAAGCTTTTTTGTGCGGCAAAAAATTGACATCGCAAAATAGATTGTGTAAAATTTAGTTGTACAAAACTTATTAGGGGGATAAAAAAATGAGTCAGCCATTATTTACAGCAACTGTTTCAGCGGTAGGAGGAAGAGAAGGAAAGGTCATTTCAACAGACCGCGTTCTTGAGCTTGATGTCGCAATGCCGGGAACACCAAGAGCAAAGAAATTAGAAAAAGCGACAAATCCAGAGCAGCTCTTTGCAGCGGGTTATGCAGCTTGCTTTGACAGTGCATTGCAGCTTGTCGCAAGAACAGAACGGGTAAAAGTAGAGACAGAGGTTACAGCGAATGTCAGCCTGTTAAAGGATGAAGCGGACCAGGGCTATAAGCTGGGTGTGACGCTGCAGGTAAAAGGAGAAGGAGTCAGTGCATCAGAATTGGAGGCGCTTGTGAAAAAAGCGCACGGCGTCTGCCCGTATTCAAAAGCAACCTCCGGAAATATTGAAGTGACGCTTGAAGTTGTTGAATAAATAAAAAGAGGATGCCCCGCACAGGGCATCCTCAATTTTTTTAATGAAGTGTTTCCAACAATGTATATAGAGCGGACTTTAACTGTTTGAGATCCTCTCCAGATAGCTTTGAGAGCCCTAGAATCGTCTCTGGAATGTCAACCGCTTTTTCTTTTAATAACGCTCCGTCCTCTGTCAGGCTGACCAACACGGATCGCTCATCCTCTTCAGATCTTTTTCTCATAATCAAACCCTGTTGTTCCATTCGTTTAAGCATTGGAGTAAGTGTCCCTGAATCTAAATACAGCAGCTCGCCCATTTTTTTGACAGTAAGGGTTTCATGTTCCCATAACAAAAGCAAAGCCAAATATTGAGGGTATGTTACATTCAGCTTATCAAGCAGCGGCTTGTATTGCTTTGTCATTTCCCGCGAACTCGCATATAGCAAAAAACAAAGCTGATTCTCCAATTTCATATGATCAAATTTATTTTCCATTTTGTTCACCAACTCTTTTTGTCATTCGATTCTATTGTATCTGAAAAACTTCACTTTTCCTATTCTCGGCAAACATAGCATGTTTAAAAAGATCAGAAAGGGAAATATAACAACTAGATATAAATAAGGAGGCTGAATACAAATGGCATTATTTACAGCAAAAGTAACCGCGCGAGGCGGACGGGCAGGACATATTAAGTCAGATGACGGTGTTCTTGATTTTGATATTGTGATGCCAAACGCGAAAAAAGAAGGACAAACCGGCACCAATCCGGAACAGCTCTTTGCGGCAGGGTATGCTGCATGCTTCGGCGGCGCGCTCGAACATGTGGCCAAAGAGCAAAATATCGAAATTGATTCGGAGATTGAAGGGCAGGTCAGCCTCATGAAGGATGAGAGCGACGGCGGCTTTAAAATCGGTGTCACACTTGTTGTGAACACGAAAGATTTAGACCGGGAAAAGGCACAAGAGCTTGTCAACGCCGCTCATGAATTCTGCCCTTACTCCAAGGCAACCAGAGGAAATGTTGATGTGAAACTAGAATTAAAATAATAACCGGCATCCTGAGACCCTCAGGATGTTTTTTGTGTGGAAGCAAACATAGCGGGTGTGATCTTTTCGAGGTCTGAAACATGTCTTATAAATGGATTTAGACTTATACATGATGAATTGATGCGGAATGGAATAGGGGTGGGGCACAAATTATTGATAAAACGTCAGAGAAGCGGTCACAGCGTTTGAATAAGTTACAGGTGAAGCGGGCAGCTGGTGCGGTGTCTGCCGTGCTGAATTGGCGTATATGACTGCTGTTTTGGGTCATAGCGGCTACTTGAAGAAATAACACGAATCAGGCCGTACATGCCTGATTCTCTTAATATTCTTTCTTATCGGCTAAATTCCGCCATGCTTGAAACGGGGATAAATGCTCTGTCAGAGTCACTTGATAAAAGGGAATTGTTCTTTCTTCAGCGGGTTTATCAATTTCTTCATAAATGAATGAATCATCAAACCCGGCTTCGGCAGCGTCTGTATGCTCCGCTGCATAGAAAACGGCTTTCGGCCGGGCCCAGTAGATGGCGCCCAAGCACATTGGGCATGGTTCACAGCTCGTATACAAAATGCAGTCATCAAGCTGGTATGCCCCTAACACCTTACAGGCGTTCCGAATAGCTGTAACTTCAGCGTGGGCAGTCGGATCATTGTTTGTTGTGACGTTGTTCTGGCCCTCTGCAATAATGGCTCCGTCTTTCACGATAACAGCTCCAAAAGGCCCGCCGATACCTGCATTCACCCCTTCACATGCGAGAGTGACAGCCCGTTTTAAGAACGTTTCATGATTCATCCCAATCCCTCCTGTCAATAGAGTGTTATTAGTATAGCCGAAAAGAATGCAAAGAACATTCTTAAAAAAGTGCAAAATAAACAAAGTATTTGGGGGATTTGCTAAAATGAGAAACCGATTGTGGCTGTATTATAGAAAAAACCACCTGCTAAATGCAGATGGTTTTTTAAAAATTATACTAGCTGTGTCTGCTGTGCTCTCGCCTGTTTTGCGGCTTCAACCATGTTTTTCAATGCGGCAACCGTTTCTTCCTGCTGTCTTGTTTTCAATCCGCAGTCCGGATTTACCCAGAAGCGGTCAGTCGGACAGACGGCAAGCGCCTCAACAATAATGTTGTACATTTCTTCAGTTGACGGCACACGAGGGCTGTGAATGTCATATACACCAAGGCCAAGCCCTTTCAAATACGGGTGGTCTTTTAAGTAATCTAAAAATCCTCCGTGGCTTCTGCTATGTTCGATTGTAATCACATCGGCATCAAGATCATTGATCGTATCAACGATATCTTCGAAGTTGCTGTAGCACATATGTGTATGAATCTGCGTCTCGTTTTTCACGGAAGAAGTGGTTAATCTGAATGCTTCTGCCGCCCAAGTCAAATACTCATCCCAATCGCGGGTTTTCAATGGAAGGCCTTCACGCAGCGCTGGTTCATCGACCTGAATGATTTGGATGCCTGCGTCTTCAAGCGCTTTAACTTCTTTGCGAAGCGCAAGCCCGATTTGGAAGGCGATTTCTTTTCTCGAAATGTCGTTTCGAGGGAAAGACCAGTTTAAGATTGTAACAGGTCCCGTCAGCATTCCTTTCACATGCTTGGAAGTCAATGACTGTGCATAGACTGTGTCTTTCACTGTCATCGGTTCAATAAATTCAACATCTCCGTAAATGACTGGCGGGCGTACACAGCGTGATCCGTATGATTGAACCCAAGCGTATTTAGTGAAGGCGAAACCGGCCAGCTTTTCACCGAAGTATTCGACCATGTCTGTCCGTTCAAATTCGCCGTGAACAAGGACATCAAGCTCCAATTCTTCCTGAATATCAATCCATCTTTTTGTTTCCGCATTGATAAAGTTTTGATACTGTTCATCGGACCACTCAGCTTTCCGCCATTTTTGGCGTGCGCTCCGCACTTCAGCAGACTGCGGGAAGCTGCCGATCGTTGTCGTCGGCAAAAGCGGAAGGCCGAGAGATTCATTTTGCAGGGCTAAACGTTCTTCAAACGGAAGCGGACGCTTGAAGTCTTTATCAGTTAATTGCTCAAGCTCTTTCTTTTGTTCAGAATTGGCGCCTGTTGCAAACTGTTTAAGCGCCTGGATATCAGCCTTAGCCTGCTGAATCTCTTCGCTGATCGCCGCTTTTCCTGATACTAATCCCTCTTTCAAAGCTGTCAGCTCGGCCAGCTTTTCTTTTGCGTAGGATAATCCGTTCAATAGATCTGTTTCCAAGTGCTCATCGGGGTGTTTCGCTACTGGAACATGCAGCAGGCTGCTTGAAGGCTGAATCCACAGTTCATCAACTTTTGCAACGCTGAGAATATCAAGAACGGCATCGAGACGCTCTTCAAGATCTGCTTTCCAAATATTGCGTCCGTCGATAACGCCGGCTGCCAGCACTTTGTCTGTCGGAAAGCCATGTGTTTTAAGCAGTTCCAGGTTTCTCCCTTTATCGTGAACGAAATCAAGGCCAATTCCCTGAACTGGGTAAGAGATCAGCTCTTCATAAGCATCGACAGAATCAAAATACGTCTGCAAAAGCACATTCAAGGATGAAAGATCACTTGTAATGCTTTCAAATAATTCTTTTGCGCCGCGGACATCTTCGCTAGAAGCGGTAACGAGCGCCGGCTCATCAATTTGAACCCATTTTACGCCGTCTTCTTCAAGTTCTTTCAAAAGCTGTACATATAATGGCACAAGACGTTTTTGGATCGCTTTTGCTTCAGACGGTTCATAGCCTTTAGCAAGCGTAACAAATGTATAAGGGCCGACAATCACAGGCTTTGTTTCAACACCGTATGCCTCTTTGATGCGGCGATAATCTTCGAGCTGTTTATTTCTTGTCAGACGGAATTCAATGCTCTCGTCATATTCCGGAACGATGTAATGGTAATTTGTATTAAACCATTTTGTCATTTCACTAGATACAGCGTCTTTGATTCCGCGGGCGATGGCGAAGTATGTATCGGTAGCGTCAGTCAAATGCCTGAACCGTTTCGGAATCCAGTTGAAGCTGACGGCTGTGTCGAGTACATGGTCATACTGTGTGAAATCAGAAACAGGCACAACATCAATCTGCTGGTCAATTTGTGTTTTTACTGCGGATAAAAATAGTTCGTCAATTTGCTTCAAAAACGTATCTTTATCAGTACTGCCTTTCCAATACGCTTCAAGTGCTTTTTTCCATTCTCGGTTTAGTCCGATTCTGGGAAATCCTAAATTCGATGTTTTGATAGTTGTCATTGTTTCTCCTCCTTTATATGTAAAACACTCTCGTTAACCCGCGGATACAGGCTGCTAAGAGGTTTTCTCACAACAAAAAGCCTCTTTCCCATGAGAGAAAGAGGCTTTTCTACGTAAAACACTGCCTCTCTCATCTCTCAGATTCAATCTGATGGAATTAGCACCGTGCCTTATGAGACATCAGTCTCGGCGCGAAAAGCAGTGCGCCCCATTTCACAATGGTATTACGGTCGGTTGCTGTTGGGGTCAAAAGGCCAATCCCTCGCCCAACTCTCGATAAGAGAAAATGTTATTAATTTTTCGAAAAGTTGAATCATTTGTTGGTAATCTTAACAGTAATTCAAATTCATTGTCAACATAGAATTTGAAATTTTATTTACATGATTTGGGGCTTATTATATAAGAAAAATAATTTTATAGGGTCAACAAATGTGATTGCTCTGCTTTTTCTGCGAGCTCATCAGGAGCTGTTAAATACAGGAATCCATTGCCTGCCAGCGTTTTTGCAATATCAAGAGGAAGTGTCCTGCGGATTAGCTGTGCGAAAACTTCAGATTCTGAAAGCTTTCTTTGAAATGATTCTTCTTCATAGCTTTTGATTAAAGCAAGCGCACCGCTGACATGAGGGGCAGCCATTGAAGTGCCGGTAAGCTTACCGTACTTCTTGTTGGGAAGAGTGGATAAGATGTTTTCTCCTGGTGCCACAAGGTCAATCTCTTTATTCGCGTTAGAAAATTCTGATAATTCTCGCGCTACAGAAACAGATCCAACTGCAATCACTTCATTATAAGCCGCAGGGTAGGAAAGCTCTTCTGTGCGTTCGTCGCCGTCACCCTCATTTCCCGCTGCACACACGACAAGCACTCCGTTTTTAACCGCGTTTTTTACGGCTTCTTCCAGCTCCGGCACATCACTTGGTCCGCCAAGGGACATTGAGATGATATCGACTTTCTGTTCCACCGCGTAGTTAATGCCGTTGATGATCCATTCGTATTGTCCGCTGCCGTTCTCGCCGCCAAGAACCTTCACAATCAATAGGCTTGCCTCAGGCGCGACTCCGGCAATGCCTCCGTTTGAATCATTAGCTGCGATCGTTCCGGCGACGTGTGTGCCGTGTCCGTTGTAGTCGGAAATCGCATCTTCCTTGCCGCCATCGTCATCCGTAAAGTTCTTCCCGCCGATGATTTGATTTTTTAAATCAGGGTGGCTCGTGTCGCAGCCCGTGTCCAATACAGCAACTTTAATATTTTTGCCTTTTACCCCTTTTGCCCACATTTCTGGCGCCTTAATCACTTTAATACCCTCAGGAAGCTCGTTTACATCCATGATCTGCTCATTCGTCACATACGGGATCAAGCGGATTTCACCATTCATAAAAAAGCCCTCCTTTTTTATGCTTTCAAGTGGATTCAAGGGTGTTGCCTCATATTATATGAAAAAAACAACCGATCGGACAGAGCCATTTGAAGCATTTTGAAAAAATAGGATACACACCAAAGAATTAGTAATTTTCAAAATATTGGATGGCTTCAGCGTGTATGACTGGGATTTAGCTGGCAGTCAAGTTATAATGGTGTTGGGGAAAGGAGCAGTGTGATGAAACTGAATGAAAAATTATATGCGTTTTTTTCAGAACATGTGGAGCAAATGGCCGAGGAATGGATAGAAACGATGGAGGAAAGTGATCCGAATTCGCTTTACGCCTTACATAATGCAACAGTAACGGAAGAATTGAAAGAGCAGGACAGAGAATTTTACCGGCATCTGAATTACATGTATGTTTTACCGGAAAAACAATTTCTCGAAGAATTTCAAGAGTGGGTCATTGAGCTGACGAATGATCAAAAGCATCTCGACACACCGGTTCAGTATGTCATTCGAGAGTTTATGAGAAACCGGAGATTATATACGAAGTATTTTGAGAAGTTCGCAGAAGAAAATGAGTCAGCATTTGAACCGGGAGAGAAGCAAAAATGGGCTGATTTGATTGTAAAAGTATTTGATTTCACCATTTATACATTCGTTGATCACGCTGAAATGAATGCTAAGCAGCAATTAAACGCCCAGAGAGAAATGATATTGGAATTAAGCTCACCCGTCATTACCCTTAGCAAATCAACAGCTCTGCTGCCGCTTGTCGGTGACATCGATACCGAACGGGCCAAGTTTATTCTGGAAAACACGCTTCAGGCTTGTGCAAAAAGACGCGTGGAGCATCTGTTAATCGATCTGTCAGGTGTTGTGGTAGTGGATACGATGGTGGCGCACCAGATTTTTAAATTGATTGAGGCGCTTAATCTGATCGGTGTCCGGTCAACCCTGTCAGGAATCAGGCCTGAGATTGCGCAAACCGCTGTACAGCTGGGAATTGATTTTTCAAATATCACCATTAAAACCAATCTTGCCCAAGCATTAAACTATCATCAATAAAAAAATCCGCTATCTCAGATAGCGGATTTTTTATGATGCGAAACATAAAGATACGAGAAAAGATCCCGCGAATAATAAGAGAACGAGGCAAAAGAACACCCAGTCGCGCCGGTTCACGGACAGCATCCTGTAATATGTCCGGTTTCTGCTTCCTGTAAAACCTTTCGATTCCATCGCAAGCGCTGTCCGTTCTGCTTTTCTGATGGCGCTTGCCAATAGCGGTATGGTATATCGTTTTAACCCGCTGATTTTATTTATGAAGCCGCTCTCCGCCGCACCTCCTCTGATTTTATGAGCCTGCTGGATCAGCTGGACCTCATCCTTTAACAGCGGAAGAAAGCGAAAGCCTGCAATGACACCGTACGCGAGCTTTGGTGAGAGCCTGCACTGCTGGACAAGGCTCAGCATAAATAAAATCGGATCGGTCGTAAAAACAAACATCATGGATAAGGCGGAAAAGCACAAAATACGAAAGCCCAATGAGATGCCGACAGACACATTATCGCTGTTAATGGAGATAGGGCCTGCTTGAAACAAAAAATTATCCGGTGTTGTCGGCACCTTGCCGAAAACGGCGGCTGTCCATACGCATCCGAATGCTAAAATCAAAAACGGAATCGTAAACAACAACCATTTTTTCAATGGGATTCCGGCCGCCAATAGAACACCCGCAACGATGATGATATAAAAACACGCCGGAGTGTAAGGGTTGTAAATAAACGACAGCATGACGACACAACAAAAAACCGCCGCCGCTTTTACAGTTGGATTAATGAGATGTAACGGCTGCTTCATCGCGCACCCCCTCTTGATATGCCATCCATTCATATAGAAGGGGAAGGGTGAGCTTTGCTTTTTGGGCAAGCCCTGTTTCTTGAGAAAACAACTGCACTGGAGATCCATCAAAGGCCAAGCCTGTATTGTGAAGCACAAGCACGCTGTCAGCATACGAAGAGACTAGCTCCATATCGTGTGTAATCATGAGGACAGCGGTTCCCTCTGCCTTAATACGCTGAATCATTTCCATACATTCAGCCGCCGTGCGGGCGTCCTGTCCAAAGGTTGGTTCGTCTAATAATAAAACCTTTACGTCATGCATGAGCATGGTAGCAACGCTCAGTCGCCGTTTTTGCCCTTGGCTGACCGCAAACGGATGATGATCAGCCAAATGGGCAAGATCGAAACGATTCAGCAGGTGTTGCGCTTTTTTCTCAGTTTCAGCATTTACCTTCTGGCCGAACAGCAGCTCATCATACACCGTATCGGTGACGAATTGGTGTTCAGGGTTTTGAAAAACAAATCCCATTCGTTTACGGAATTCTTTTTCTTTATATTGCTGCAGCGGCTGATCATAGAGAAGGATTTTGCCGCTTTGCGGTTTCATAAGACGGGCCAGAACAGATAAGAGCGTCGATTTTCCAGTGCCGTTCGGGCCGACAAGCGCTGTCAAAGAGCCTTCGCGCAATGAAAAGCTGATGTCTTCGAAAATCGTTTGTTGTCCTCTCGCGAACGAAAGGCTGCGGACTTCGAGCACACTCTTTCTAGAAGGAGTTTCTTTCTTTTCAGCACGCCCGGCAGGAAAGGGCTCTTTGAACAGCGTTTCTTTTGATAAAGTAAACGGCATACTCAGCTTTTCCTGCAGATGGCAGACCTTTGGAATTGCGATGCCCAATTTCTTTAGTGTCTCCGCTTCGTGCTGAAATAGATCTTTCGTCAGGCCATCCAGCGCTTTTTGGCCTGATTTATCGAGCACGATCGTCCTCTCAATCCAAGGCGCCCATTCATCAAGCCGATGCTCAATGACGAGGAGGCTGAAACCTTTTTCCCGCTGAAGATCTTTCATCAGATGAACGAATTCCCGCGCTGAGAAAGGGTCTAAAAGAGAAGTCGGCTCATCTAAAATAATAAGCTCAGGCTCCATCGCCAAAATACAGGCGAGAGCCACTTTCTGCTTTTGTCCTCCTGAAAGGGTGGATATCGTTTTTTCTTTTAAATGGGTAATACGTAATTTTTCTAATACGGCATTGATTTTCTCTGTCATTTCTTCTTTTGGAATCTGCAGATTTTCCAGCCCGAAAGCGATTTCGTCCTCCACCGTCAGCATGCAGAACTGCTGATCAGGATCCTGAAAAACGACCCCGGCATGCTGAGCAATCGTTTCGGTGGTTTCAGCGTTTGTGACCGGCTTTTGAAATAGAAAGACATGTCCGGACTGAATGCCGTCGCAAGCTTCCGGATATAGACCGTTTAAACAAAGGGCGAGCGAGCTTTTACCGCACCCGCTGGGGCCTAGCAATAAAACACATTCTCCTTTTTGAAGCTCAAACGAAATATTTTGAAAAACCGGTTTTTCGTCTTCTTCATAAGAGAAGCTGAGCTGGTCAACTGTCAGAAGCTCGTCAAAGGCTTGCATGTTCTGACGCCCGCTTCCGTTTCTTTTTCAGTTCCTTTCCGAGTGCCATTCCGTTTAACACACCTGTATAAGCGAGAGAGTCGCTGACGGCTTTTCCGAGAAGCCCCGCCAAGAGCGCGCCGGAAATGAGACGGATCACAAGCATAATGAGCAGATAACCTGATGAATAGGCTGCATAGCCAGAAACAAAGAGATCGTAGATAAAGCTGGCTACTGAAGATCCCATTCCGGCCAGCATAAGGACAGGGAGAGGGTATGCTTTCCAGCGTGTTGCAAGGAATACAGCTTCAGCCCCGAGTCCTTGAACAATGCCGATGACGATGACCATCGGGCCAGACGGATTTCCCAGCAGGCACTCAACGAGAGCGGCAATGATTTCAGAAACGAGCGCCGCACCCGGTTTTCGAATGATGTATGCGGCGATGACCGAAACGATAAACCAAATGCCGTAAATCGGTTCATAGGCAATTGGCCCAAACATACCTGCAAGCACGTTTCCGAAATGTGTAAATAATAAATAAACAACGGCAAATACGATACTGATAACGGACATGATGACAATTTCTTTTACTTTCCAGCTTTTCATGTTATCCCTGCTTTCTGTTTTTTCTTGATGGGCTGTTAGCCGAAAGATTCACAGTCATGGTGATGTGGTTTGTTTGCTGCTCAGCCATGCGGAAAACGGCTTCCAATGTTCTGAATACGTCATGGGCATCCCCGTCAAGCTCGCTCGCGTAATGGACACCCTGTACAAAAGTACCTTGGGCTTTTGCGATGTCGACAGCCTTCATAATCAATCCCATATAATCCGGCTCATTCATTGGATAAAGCGCAAATTGGCACGGCGCTTCCGCGTTCAAGCCTCGGACAGCATCTTCATTGGCACGCTTATTGTCTTTGGAAAGATATGTATCTCCCTGAGTGTCGCCCGGGCACCCAATGGAAAACGTGCCGTTCATGACGATGTGTGTCTCGCTGTTTGCTGCATAAAGGTAAATGGCTTTTGCGGCATCGAATACATGATCAATCGATCCGCGTAACACCGTGCTGATATGGTCGGTTTTCGTCCAAACCTTGGACGTATCTGTTTTTTTCAGCGCAGACTTGATCACACTGATAAAATCATCCGTCATCGGATATAAAGAGAAGCGAAAACCGGCGATTCTGCTTGTACCGCACATATGCTCCATTTCTAAAAGCCTCCTGTTTTTTGGATAAAATAAAAAACTGCATATCCTAAGGGAATATGCAGTCATAGATCGATTAAGCGCACAAAAAAATACACCATTCGGTCAACCTGCACTTCCCCACGCTGGTATTATCCAGATCGGGTCATAAGGGATCAAAACGCGATTCTCCCGCGTTTTATCTCAGCCAAAACAGCACCCCTAGTGCTTTCCGTATACAATTTTTTATTTTGACATCATAATAGATGATAAGAATCATTTTGTAAACAACGAAATCATTTTTTTCATATAGGGACAGGAGAGGATGATCACATTTGGACAAAGGACACATATTAATTGTGGAAGATGAAGAAAAAATCGCCAGGGTTCTGCAGCTTGAATTGGAATATGAAGGATACGGCGTGACCATTAAACACAATGGAACAGAAGGCCTGAATGCGGTCGCGGAAGGCGGGTATTCCTTGGTGCTTCTTGATGTCATGCTGCCGGGGCTTAGCGGACTGGAAGTGCTGCGCCGCTTGAGAAAAACGGATCAACAGACACCGGTCATTTTATTAACGGCGCGAGACAGCATTCCTGATAAGGTAACAGGTCTGGATATCGGTGCGAATGACTATGTCACCAAGCCGTTTGAAATCGAGGAATTACTTGCGAGAATCAGGGCGGCGCTGCGCCAAAATGGAACAAAAACGGAAGAAATCGGCACCTTTCTTACATATGACGATTTACGGGTGAACGAAAAAACCCGTGAAGTGAGACGCGGAGACAAAGAGGTGGAATTAACGCCGCGGGAATTTGATTTGCTCGTCTACATGCTAAAGCATCCGCAGCAAGTGCTGACACGGGAGCAAATTCTAAGCGCGGTATGGGGATTTGATTATATCGGTGATACAAATGTCGTAGACGTCTACATAAGATACATCAGAAAAAAACTGGACTATCCTTACGAAAAACAGCTGATCCATACGATTCGCGGGGTCGGCTATGCCATTAAGGGGTAAACGATGAAGCTGAAGACCAAGATTCATCTGTACACATCAATATCACTGTTGATTTTATTAATTTTGGTTCATACCGCAGTATATTTCATTTTTTCGTCTGCGCTGACATCAAAGGATGCGGCCCGGCTTGCTGATGAGACGGATAACATGGCCGAAGCGCTGCATGCTGCTGAAACAGAAGGAGTGGCTTTGCAGGACATGCTGCAGGCCTACCTGCCGGCAAATGGCATGGTGCGTGTAGTGAACGGTGAGCAAAAAGCCGTCATGACGATCACAAAAGAAAAAGCGTATAAAGATTATCCTCTCTCTTTTCACAGCGGGGAAACGGCAGATGTGAGGAAACATGACGGCAAGCTGTTTGCTGAGGCTGCTGTTCCGGTGATTTGGACCGATGGACAAGTGGTTTCTCTTCAGGTGGTGGAAAGGCTGGAGAACACAGAAGAGAGTCTGTTTCTGTTGAAAATCATCTTAATCGCTGCAAGTGCCGCTGTCTGCATCGCTTCTTTTTTTGCCGGCAGCTTGCTCGCCCGCCGTATTATCAATCCGATCAGACGATTAATGATGACCATGAAAGACATACAGCGAGAGAAAGCATTCAAAACGATTTCTTTAGAAGGACAGTCGCACGATGAATTGTATCAAATGGGGCTGACATTTAATGAGATGGCGATGATGCTGAAAGAGCACTACGATAAACAGCAGCAATTCGTTCAAGATGCTTCACACGAATTAAAAACTCCGCTCACCATTATAGAAAGTTACAGCAGCCTGATGAAGCGATGGGGGGCAAAAAAGCCGGAAGTGCTTGAGGAATCGATAGAAGCCATTCACTCAGAAGCGGTGCATATGAAGAAACTGGCCAATCAGCTTTTGGCGCTGGCCAAAAGCCATCAAGGACTCGAGGTTGATCTGAAAACAATCGATTTGATTGAAGTGTCGCGCGCCGTCACGCAAACGCTCCAGCCTGTCTATCAGCGCGACATTTTACTCGAAACAGATAAAGAGAGCCTGCCTGTAACAGCTGATGAAGAACGCATCAAGCAGCTGCTGACCATTTTGCTCGATAATGCCATAAAGTATAGTGAAAAAGCCATTGTGATATCAGCCGGAACGAAGGATGGACAGCCGTTTCTGTCAGTAAGGGATGAAGGTATCGGGATACCTGAGGAACATATCCCGCATTTGTTCGAACGGTTCTACCGGGCAGATGAGGCACGGAACAGAAAAACCGGCGGAACGGGTTTAGGCCTTTCCATTGCCAAGCAAATCGCCGATGAGCATGGCATTGAGCTGTCTGTCAAAAGCAAGCCGGGACAAGGAACAGCTGTCACCATGCAATTCAGCGAACAGAATGGGGGAGGCCGATGAACAAACCAATAAAAGCAGTATCTTTTGCTGCAGCAGCAGTTTTAGCCGTTACCATCTGTACGTTTCTCATCATTCGGCAAACCCACGAGGACGTACTGTCAAAGGAGGCTGTCATAAAAAAAGTCGAAGCCTCTTATGAAGGCAAGGTCACGAAATCAACACAGTCAAAGGATAAAAAAACATATGAGATGACCCTTGAAAATCCCAAGGGAACTTATTTTATAAAAGCTGACGCAACATCAGCTGACATTCTTTCAATGAATAGAGTAAAAGCGATGAATCCATCTGTTATGACAGAAAAAGAAGCCGAGCATCTCGCGCTTAAGCGGGTGCCGGGTACGGTCAAAAAACGAACACACAAGAATCGCGTTGCCACATATATCATTCAAAAAGAAGGCGGAAAAACATACGAAGTGAAGGTAGATATGCAGGCAAAAACAGTCTTGTCTGCCGATCAAATCAGCAATAAAGATCAACAAAAAACACCGATTACGAAAAAAGAAGCCAAAATAATTGCAGAGCGAGAAACGGGCGGGACAGCGGATGACGCAGATCTCGAAGAAAGTGAGGGCACTCTCATCTTTGAAGTGGATGTTGATCTTCCTGATGATAAAGAAGCGACAGTGAAGATCAATGCCTACACAGGAAAGGTAGCTAACATTGTCTATGAAGACTAAAGGTTTCTCATCAAATTCTCATCTTGCTCTCGTTTTCCTTTCATGTTGAGTGTGTAAACTGTACGCATACAAAACAAAGGAGGACTCACAAATGCTCAAGAAAAGATGGATGGTCGGGCTTTTAGCAGGGTGCCTAGCGGCTGGAGGATTCAGCTACAACGCGTTTGCCAAAGAAAACAATGGAAACAGTCAGCCTTCTTCTAAGGCGGGTGCGCTCACTGAACAACAAGCAGAATCAATTGCTAAAAAAGTTGTTGATGGCAACGTAGAAGACATTGACAGAGAGCTTTACAATGGCAAAGAAGTCTATGAAGTGGAGATTGAAAAAGAAGGTGAAGACTACGACGTTTATGTAGATATTCATACAAAACAAGCGCTTAATGACCCGTTAAAGGAGAAAGCAGAACAAGTTGCCATAACAAAAGAAGAAGCGGAAGAAATTGCTTTAAGGCGAACAGATGGAACCGTAACAGAAAGTAAGCTGAACGAAGATGACGGTGCTTACATCTATGAAATTGAAATCCAAACGAAACAAGGAACTGAGACAGAATTTGAAATTTCCGCAAAGGATGGCCGCATGATCAAAACTGAGATAGACGACTAATCAAACCCCCGCTGCAGCGGGGGTTTTTCATGATAAGAAACCTTCTTTTGGACAATCTAAGTGAAAAGGAGGCGAAACGCATGGAAAAGAAAGAGGAGCAATACATCAATCAAGCTGAATATGTCCCTCATCCAACGAAGGATGGAGAGTATGCTTTATTTCTTCATGAAACGTATCATTTGCTTTCTGAAGATGACGAGACACAAACAACAGAATAAGGGCTTAGGCCCTTGTTTTGTTCCGTAATTGTGATGTAAGCGCATTTATTACTTTTTTGAGTTGACACAGCTTGTTTTTTTCTGTAATCTCAGTGTGTCAATTCAATTAGGAACTTCGTTAGGTGAGGCTCCTGTATGGAGATACGCTGCTGCCCAAAAATGTCCAAAGACGCCAATGGGTCAACAGAAATCATCGACATAAGGTGATTTTTAATGCAGCTGGATGATTGTCCTATGCCATACAGTGCTAAAGCTCTACGATTGAAGGCGCCCGCACGCTTTTTTGCCGTGCTTCTTTCACCTTCAATCCTGAAGGCTTTTTTTATGCCTTTAAAACGAACCCAATCAAAGGAGGTGCGGAGTATGGATTCTCCCCATTCGAGTCAATCTGAAGAAGTACCCATATACTATGACAACAAGGCAATTGATTACACGATGAGGAGACGAACTGCCGCACCTTCTGGCGAGGCCGGCACGTCTCCGTAGAGGAGGTACGAGTCCCGATGGTTCAAAACATGACCTATGACGAACTCATTTTACGCATCATTATTTTATTGCGAGACGGGAAAATCAGGGATTTCAGAAGCGTTATTGATGAGCTTCAGCCCTATGACATGGCGTTTATTTTTAAAGAAATGCCGGAAAAACACCGCGCCCGCTATTTATCTTATTTAACTGTAGACGATATCACTGATATGATCGGGGAGCTGGAACGCGAATTTCAGCTTGCCGTCCTAAATAAAGTCGGAAAAACAAAAGCAACACTGGCGATGAACAAAATGGACAACGATGACCTCGCACAATTGCTTGAAGAAATGGATGAAGAACTGAAGGAGCAGCTTTTGTCCAGCATGGAAGCGTCAGAGTCAAAAGCTGTACAGCTCTTGATGAATTATCCGGCTGACTCAGCGGGACGCATGATGACAAACCGATATGTGTGGATTCCTCAGCATTATACGGTAAAAGACGCGGTCGTCAAACTGAAAAGCTTCGCTGAAATCGCTGAATCGATCAACTACTTATATGTTATTAATGAAAGCAAACAGCTGGTTGGGGTTCTTTCCTACCGCGATTTGATCCTGGGTGAACCTGAAGAAAAGGTGCAGGATTTAATGTTTACCCGCGTCATATCAGCAGATGCTCTTCAGGACCAGGAAGAAGTTGCCCGCCTGATTGAACGTTACGATTTCTTGGCAATACCGGTTGTAGAAGAAAACAACGTGCTTGTCGGCATTGTGACGGTCGATGATATTATCGACGTCGTTATTCGGGAAGCTGATGAGGATTACGAAAAATTCGCCGCTTCCGGTAAAGACATCACCTTTGACACAAAAGCTTACGTGGCGGCATACCGGCGCCTGCCATGGCTGATTTTACTCTTGTTTATCGGGCTGATTTCAGGAAGCATTATCAGCTATTTTGAAGATGCGCTGAAGCAGGTTGTCGCGCTTGCGTTTTTCATGCCGATGGTGTCAGGGATGACAGGAAATACGGGAACACAATCTCTCGCGGTTGTCATCAGAGGTTTGTCTAAAGAAGAAATGAACAAAAAAACGATTGTGCGCCTGATCTTCCGGGAGTTCAGAACAAGTATTTTTATCGGAGCGGTTTGTTCTGTGCTAATCGCGATTGTCTCCATCATATGGCAGGGGAATGCGCTTTTGGGATTTGTTGTCGCTTCTTCACTGTTTTTAACCTTAATCATCGGCACGATGTCAGGAACGATTATCCCTATTATTTTGCACAAACTGAAAGTAGACCCGGCGATTGCTTCTGGACCGCTGATTACAACGTTAAACGATATTTTATCTTTATTAATCTACTTTGGCATTGCCACTGCATTCATACACTCATTATAAATATAAAAAGTCCGTCTCAACTGCGAGCCGGACTTTTATCATTTAACGGTTTTTGTACCGAAAGTGAGCATTAAGCTGCCCCTCCAGCATTTTTTTCCGCACTTGCGGATCGTTTTTTAACATCTGTTCTTTTTTGCGCATATCCTTTAAAATCTCTGCCGTCTGGACGCCGTCTTCGCGCTTATTGGCGATATCCATCAGACGCTCCACATCGGCAAAGGAGTATTTTCTTGTCCCCCTTGAAGAACGCTGCGGGTAAATGAGTTTTCGTTCCTCATAATACCTGATCTGTCTTACGGACAATCCTGTCAATTCACTCACAATTCCGATTGAAATCACTTTTTTGTCTTTATAAGAATGATCTTCTGTGGTCATTTTTCCACCCCTGGATGTCTTTTGATAATAGTATATAAAAAACAAAGAGAAAAAACCTGACGCTTGTCATATTTTCTAACATCAAATAGAAGATTTTTGAAAAAATGCGGAAGAAAAATTAACAAGAATAATGCGTAACACACAAGCGCGTTTTATCCTTTATGTAACGAACAAACGAGGAGGAAGGATAATCATGAAGGAAGAAAAAGCGGTCTCACTGGCAAAAGAAATTATCGAGTTGGATATCAAGCGTGATGAAATGCTGGAGACGTTTATGCAGCTTGCCGGAGAACAGGCTTTTCAATTATTAAGATCCGTTCAAAACGGACGGTACCGTAAGTCTTCGTAAACATAAATTCTTTACATTAGATTCATACCACGTTCATTTAAATAGAGTATCTTTTGTATAGGATACCTCAAAATGAAGGAGGACGCTATGAGTAATTTATTGAAATCCGCTTTAGAAAAAGAACGAAGCCATTATTCCGAAAAACTCTATCAAATTGGAGTTTATAATAAAGAGGTCATGAACAAAATGACGATTTCTGAGCTTCGGAAAGAATATGCTTATTTCTTTCGAAGCATTACAAATCACAGAAATTATCCTTATACAAGATAATGTATAAGGATTTTTTTGCTTTTAGAAGGAATTTCTCGAATTATAGCGAATACGTATAGTAAGGGACTGAACTCTTATTATATGTAAGGGTTTTCATTATTTTTTTATAAAAATCCTATATACGAGGTAGATATGATGAGATTATCGTTTAACGAAGAAGAAGTTGAGCGTGCGATGAATTTGTACAGAGTTTTTGCAAGGGCTTTCAAAAGTGTGTCCGAACATAGTATCCGTGATAGCAAAGAGCACGGTTTTAATCCCACTGAATTTGCTGTACTGGAGCTCCTGTACACAAGAGGCCCGCAAAAATTGCAGCAAATTGGGTCGAGACTTCTGCTTGTAAGCGGAAACGTCACATATGTTATTGACAAACTAGAAAGAAACGGGTTTTTAGTAAGGGAGCAGGACCCGAAAGATAAACGCTCCGTTTACGCACATTTAACTGACAAGGGAAATGAGTATTTGGATAAAATTTATCCGATTCATGCTCTGCGTATTGCGAGAGCGTTTTCAGGCCTTTCACCTGATGAACAGGACCAGCTGATCGTCCTGCTCAAGAAAGCGGGCATACACAGCCAGCATTTGCTGTTTCGTTAACGACTCTACACTCTCTGTTTCAGGAGAGTGTTTTTTTGTGTCATAGGATTCTTTTTAAAACATCTTCAATCTTCCTATCAGACATTTCTTCAAGATATTCATTGACGTGTGTTTGATATTTCTTCATCAGTTCACTTGATTGAAAAAATACCGCAAAACGTTCTTCTGCTTTTTGTACATCCCAGTTTCTCATATCTATGACAAGCTTCCTTTCTTTTAAAAGGTTCAAATTCATTTCCTCCTGTCCCGGCAGTGCATGATAAATAAATACGGGGAGCCGCTTCTGTAAGCATTCACTGATGGTCACGCCTCCGGGTTTTGTCATGATGCCTGCCGCCTGTTCGTACAAACGGTTCATCTCTGCTTTGCTGTGAAGGTAAGGAATCGCCTCAATTAAAGGGTGGTGTAAACTTTTGACATAGCAGTAGAGCTTTTCGTTTCTGCCGCATAATATTTTGTATAAGATCTTTCCGCCTGGCGACAGTTTCTGCACCCATTTTAACATTCCCCCGACTCCCATACTGCCTCCTGTGATGATGATGGTATATGGCGGATGATGCTGACAGGCATCTGCTGATCCCATTTCAAACATTCGGTGAACGGGTATGCCGGTCAAGTATATGTTTTTCTGATCGATCCCCTCTGATATGAGCTGCTTCTTTACTTCGGTGCTCGGAACAAAATGGTAATCAATGTTCTTCCGTCCCCATAATTGATTCACGAAAAAATCAGTGTATACATTCACAACCGTCAGATTCGGATATTCAGGCTTTAGCCGGTTCAGCAGATAAGAAGGCAGCGCATGTGTGCAGAAGGCGAAATCAGGCTGTTTTTCTTGGAGGATGTGCCTCATTTGCTGTGTGAACAGCCATTCGTACATGGAATAGCGTTTGTCATGCTGATATTCTCCGCAGGCGAGCAGCCGGTAAATGCCGCTATACGTTTTCGGGAAGTATTGAATCCATTTTAAATAAGCCGCGGAGGACAGTTTTTCTAACCGACTATACGCATGTGAAAAGATATCAATGTTCTCGGCTCCAAGCCCCTGAGACTCTAATTCAGCCTGCAATGCATCAGCGACATGATGATGGCCGGTGGAAATGCTTAAAAAAGGAAAAATGAGAATGTTTTTCATGACAGCCCTCCCAAAAAAATATGGCAACTATATTTTGGGGAGAACGCTCACAAAATATAAGGGTGTTTTTGATCATAAGGAAGGTGAAAAGATGAAAACCTGTTTCCTTTCCATTTGGAAAATGCTTGACCCGATTTATTTCTTTTTTTCTAGGCTAAGCTTGATTGACAAAGAGCAAAAAAGCGTTTTTCGAGTCAGGCTGACGAAGTATAAAGGACATCATGTCGTGCTGAGCGACGGAACGCATATTAGAAAAAATGATGTGCTCGTTAAAATCCATCTGCACAATATTAAGCTGATAAGAGAACTGCAAAGCATTGAGAGTACGGTCAGAAAAGGAATCATTATTTATCAGAAAGTATATCAATCAATGCCGCTTCTTCTTGACTATATCAACAATCATAAAAAAAGCGAGAAAATCAAAGGAATCATTGGGATTACGATGCTTGACAAAGGTGTAAAAAGGCTCGGCTTTGATGTGATCACCCCGGTGAACCCTTTTTACAGATGCTTTAAAAAAATGTCCCATGTGCCGATTTTATATTTGACTTCAAAGCCTGTGAGCTTGCGGCATTTACCGAATTCATCCTATTTGTTGATCTCAAAAGAAAAGCTGCAGAAAACCTATCAAAAAAAAGACTGATGCCTCGGTCAGCACAGTCTTTTTTGCTTAAATCTGATGAAATGTCACTTCAGGGCGGCTCCCGACACGGATATTTACGCCGGTTTGTCCTAAGCCTTCGCTGATATAAAATGGCTTATCGTGATGATAATGAAGACCTTTAATCATGTTCATGCGCACGAGTTTGCCCATTTTCACCAAATGATACGGTTTTGGCCAATGGATTTGCCCGCCGTGAAAATGGCCTGACAGCAGGTAATCATAATGAACATCTTTCATATCCAGAATAATATTTGGGTCATGTGTTAGTACAAGATGATAGCCGTTTTCCAAACTTTGATAAGAGCCGGTGATATTACTGCGATTCGTACTGTAATCATCAATGCCGATAATATTGATTGGCCCTGCAGCCGTCTCGATTCGAACATGTTCATTTTGAAGCGTGATACAGCCGTTTTCCTCTAAAACACGCTTCAGCCTCTGAAAGTCTCTTTCTTTCAATACATAATCGTGGTTACCGAACACCGCGTACATTCCATATGCAGGCTTCAGCTTTTGCAAGGCGTTCAAGTAACCTGCCAGCTTCGGAATATTGCGTTTCCGATCAAGAAAATCCCCGGTAAGAGCAATGATGTCCACAGGCTGATCTTTTGTTAAAAGATACAGCTCCTCAGGTGAGACTGAAATGTTTTCCAAGTGAAGATCTGATAAATGAAGGATATTTAATTTTTTTCTGGCTGGAAGGCCGTCTTTTTGATCGATTGAAATGGTGTTGACTTTCACATCTTTTGTATTGCGGTTCGCTTTATATAGAAATGGCACAAATACGAGTATGGCCAATGAAAGTAAGATTGTAAACAAAATATATCCCCTCCCTGCTATCAGTATAGTAAGTGATCAAGCACTATGGATAGCGGGAATTAATGGGTAGAGACAGGCTGAAAAACGGATTGTCATATGATGAATGATTTGGAAGGGAAAAGGGATAATAAATTTTGACACATGAGGCAGAACATGCCGACGGAGTCAGAATAACAAATGGATGTGTAAGCAATGTTACGGTTGATGAGACAACAAAAAAAAGAAACATATTATCTCTGGATCGCATTATTTCTCCTTTTGCTGTATGTATCCCCGCTTTTTATTTTAAAGGAAGATGCCCATATCCGGGTCCACGATAATTTAGATTCCAACATCGCTTGGTACAAGGTTCTTGCCGATAGTGGAGAAATCGTCGGCAAGGTTGACGCTGCCATTCCGCAAATCATTAACGGGCTGCCACGGGATGCCTTTGGCACCGAGTGGAGCGGCATTGTTTGGCTCCATGTTTTCTTTTCTTCCATGACTGCCTATGCAATAAGCCAAACGGTTACAAGAGTTGTCGCTTTTTTTGGAATGTATGTGCTGCTGAAGAAACATGTGATCCCGGAGCCAAAAGCGGCTTTCATCCGAATTGGCGTATCGCTTGCATTTGCCTTAACACCTTTCTGGCCATCGGGAATGCTGAGTACGCTTGGGTACCCTTTGGCACTGTGGGCTTTTTTAAATATCCGAAAAGGGGATATCTCATGGAGAGAGTGGCTGACGCTGGGCTTGCTCCCCTTATACTCAAGCTTTGTGCTAGGCTTCTTCTTTTTCCTGGCAGGAATGGCGTGTTTTTGGCTGTATGATGCCATTACAAAAGGAAGATGGAATCTGATTTTCTTAGGCAGTATTGCATTTATGACGAGTATCTATCTTTTCGTTGAATATCGGCTTGTCTATTCGATGTTGTTTGAGCATGCACCGATGCATCGGATTGAATTTATCTCATCCAGGCATGACGTTTGGCATTCTCTTCGACTATCCGTAAAAAACTTTGTCTATGGCCATAATCATGTGATGACCGTTCATACCGTTGTCATCCTACCGATTCTGCTGCTCGTATTTGCTGCTCTGCTGTTCAAACGAAATCGGACAAATCCAGAAAATGTTTATCTGTTTTTATGTGTGCTTAATTACGGACTGTCATTATGGTATGCGTTTTGGTTTAACAAAATTTGGGCAGTGCCTAAGCAGACATTTGCCTTTTTAGCAGAATTTAATTTTGCCCGATTTCATTTTCTGCGACCGCTTGTTATATACGTGAGCTTTGCGCTTGCTTTATATCTTATTTGGCGGATGGGGAAAGGGTGGAAATGGCTTGTGTACGCCGCGGTCGCTGCACAGCTGATGGTGCTGGCGCCTTTTAATGAAGAGTATACGTATGGTGTTCATTACAACGCGCCGACATTCAGGGAATTTTATGCATCCGAGCAATTCAACGAGATTAAGGAATTTATCGGACGCCAGCAAGATTCGTACAGGGTGGCGAGCATCGGCCTGCATCCGTCAATCGCCCAATATAACGGGTTTTATACGTTAGATACGTATAACAATCTATATCCGCTTTCTTATAAATATGAATTTAGGAAAATCATCGAAAAAGAGCTGGAAAAAAACACTCGGCTGAAACAATATTTTGATGAGTGGGGCAGCCGCTGCTACCTTTTTGTCGATGAACTCGGTAAACGATACGATTTCAAAAAGAACTCGAAGAAAACGATTAACAATCTTCAATTAAATACAGATGTATTTAAAAAAATGGGCGGACGGTACATTTTTTCTTCAGTTCCGATCATGAATGCTGAACAAAACCATCTTGCGCTTGTCAAGACGTTTGACCATAAGGATTCCGCTTGGCGCATTTATTTATATGAAACAAGATAAGGAGGATATCGATTGAAACAGCCACAGCCAGTATTAACCATCGTCGTCCCGTGTTTCAATGAAGAGGAAGTGTTTCAAGAAACAAGCCGTCAGCTGACAGAGGTTGTAGACGATCTAATTGAAGAGAAATTAATTGCTGAGAACAGTAAAATTCTATTTGTCGATGATGGCAGTAAAGATCGCACTTGGTCTTTGATTGCCATGGAGAGCATAAAAAACAAGAAGGTTACCGGCTTAAAATTAGCCTGCAATGTCGGCCACCAAAAAGCGCTTTTAGCCGGACTCCATAAAGCGAAGAATAGGTCAGACTGTGTCATTTCGATTGATGCTGATCTTCAGGACGACATCTCTGTGATCCGGGATTTTATGCTGAAATATCATGAAGGCTGCGAGATCGTGTACGGTGTCCGCCGGAGCAGAAAAACCGATACCTTTTTCAAACGCACGACCGCATTAGGATTTTATCGCCTCATGAATAAGCTTGGGATTAAATTAATTTACAATCATGCTGATTTTCGTTTAATGAATAACAGATCCCTTGAAGAGCTTGAGCGTTATCCAGAAGCGAATTTGTTTTTAAGAGGCATTGTTCCCATGATCGGTTTTAAGTCAGCCGAAGTGTTGTATGACCGCAAGGAACGCTTTGCCGGCAAAACGAAATATCCGCTGAAAAAAATGCTGTCATTCGCTTTTAACGGGATTACATCATTCAGTGTCGCACCAATTCGATTCTTTACGCTTTTGGGATTTGTTTTATTTTTTCTCAGCGCTGTGGCAGGGATTGGCGCGTTTATTCAAAAGCTGCTCGGCCATACGAATGCAGGCTGGGCGTCTCTCATCATTTCCATTTGGTTTTTGGGCGGGCTGCAATTGATGGGAATTGGGATTATCGGAGAGTATATCGGGACGATATTTTCCGAAGTGAAAAGACGCCCGAAATACGCGATTGATATCGATTTGTATAATGAGCCGCTGAGCCCGCTTCAGCGCCAGGAAAAAGAGCGATTAGAGAAAAAGTACAGTTAAACGGAAAGAGCTGACTTCATTAGTCAGCTCTTTTTTTCAACTGATGTAAAATAGCGCTAAGAGGTTCGTCCTGCGGGTTGCGGTAAAAATCAAAAAATGGGCAGCCCTTCTTCTTAATTCGATCAATGACGGTATCAATTGTAAACAGAGCGGGTGTTAAAGATGATTGGACTTCATGCCAGTAAAGCGGTGCCGCGACAGTCCCGAGCTCATTTCCTCTCGTCGAATAGGGACAGATAATCGTTTTTCCTTCTGCATGCTGCAAATAATCAAGATACAATTTGCCATGCCTGTTTTTAATCAAGCGTTCAGTGGTAAATAGTTCGGGAAATGCATTGGTGCAGTACTCGGCAATCAGCTGTGTAAATTGGCGTGTTTCTTCATACGTGAAAGCCTCAAAAGACAAGGGAATATAAAGCTGGATGCCTTTGTTGCCGGACAGCTTCGGGTACGAAGTAATGCCAAAGGAGTCAAACAGCCGCTTCAGTTCATTTGCAGCCTGAACGGCCATAATAAAGTCATCTCGCGAAGGCGGGTCTAAATCAATGACAATCTCAGCCGGACGGCTGCTTCTAATGGTTTGAAAAGGAACGTGAAACTCCAAAGCAAGCTGGTTGCAAAGCCATAACAACGTAGACATATCCTCGCAGACAATATGCTCATGGCTTCCGTCATAGAAAGATTGAACAAAATCCGGCGCGTAGTCCGGCTTGTTTTTTTGGAAAAATGATTCGCTCCTAGCTCCATGCGGATAGCGAATGACGGTGACAGCACGGTTTTTCAGAAATGGAAACAGGTAGTCACTGACTTCAATCATATACTGAATAAAATCTTCTTTTGTTTTTTTATTCTTTTCAAATATGATTTTATCCAGGCTTGTGAACTGAAGCTTTGGGTGAACCGGTTTAGAGTGGCGTATGACTTGCGCATATGTGCATTCGGTCCAGTCCATTTGGAATTCGAAACCGACAAACGATACCTCTCTTAGTGTGCCTTGAAGAATCGTTAAGTATTGAACAGTTGCACAAATAGAAGGTTCAAGCGTAAATTCGCCAGAAGGTGCTTGATGTCCGTGCTGTTCCATAATCTCTCGTATCGCGCTTTTTTCCTCATCACGCATTCCGTGCGAGACAGAGGCTATCGGTGTCATGATCCCGTTTTTTAATACGGACACCGTCAGAAACCCATTGTTAGGGTTGAAGCCTGTTATGCAAACATGTGCTTGTTTAAAGTTTTTATATTTGAGCCAATCGGACGACCGCTTCTTTCCGAGCCATTTGCTGTTTGTTTTTTTCGCTATAATTCCTTCTCCGTCATATTTCATTACCATTTCCCAGAGTTGATCAAAATGATCGTAACAGGGGATATATTGGATGGTTTCCTTTGCGTAAGGGTCTGGAGACGCAGGAAGCTTTGCTGCGGACATGAGGTCATACAGCGATTTTTTACGGTCCAAATACGAAAGAAGCGTTACATCTTCTCCGTTTCGCTCTAATAAGTCAAAAGCGAGAAAGCAGCACGGCCTCGCGTTTGCCGATTCCTGAATCTTGTCTGGCCTTTTTAAACGTCCCCGTACTTGAAGATGTTCAAAATCTGCACGACAAGGATTCACCAAACATACGATTTCTCCATCAAGTGTCAGCGGAAGTTCTTTTTCCATAGGCTGAAAGACACTTTTGGCGAATTGTGTGATTTCAGGGAAGGTGCTGTTGAGCTCCACACCATTTCTGCTGGTTAAGGTCACACCTGAAGAATGGATGCGAAGAATACATCGGTACCCGTCATATTTAACTTCGTAACGCCATTCTTCTCCGATTGGCGGTGACGAAGTAAGGACCGGCTGCATGGTTAACGCCATGGACTATGACGTGCCGGAGGCTTTTTTTCTAGTCGTTTTCCGTTTTTTATCTCCGGCTCCTTTCGGTTCAGCGGCTTGTGCAGGTGCGGCAGCCGGTGTCTCGGGGTTCGGTCTTCTGGTTCTGTCGATGCTGGCTTGCAGTGCGCTTACCAGGTCAATGACATCTTCACGCGGTGGCGCTTTATCAGGAGTGACGGCTGTCTCTTTATTTTCAAGCTTGTCATTGACTCTTTGCAGCAGAGCCTGACGATACGTGTCCTCATATTTTTCAGGTTTAAACTCAGCAGTCAGTTCATCTATTAATGTGATAGCGGTTTGCAGTTCCTTATCATTTACATTCGATTGATCAGGTACACCCGGGACATGAGCGGCGCTTCTGACCTCATCCGGATAATGGATGGACTCCATGACGATACAATTTTCATAAACGCGGAGAATCGCCAGCTGCTGCTTTGACCTGATTGTCATATTGGCGATACCGATCTTTCCGGTTGAACGCAGCGCCTCACGCAGCAGAGTATAGGCTTTCGTCCCGTTATCCCCGGGGCCGACGAAGTAGGAGCGGTTAAAATAAATCGGATCAATTTCCTGAAGCTGAACAAAGTCAACAATCTCAACCGCTTTCTCCTCATGCTCCTGCTTTAAGCTTTTTAAATCTTCGTCCGTCAGCACTACATATTTTCCTTTTACATATTCATATCCTTTGACAATTTCATCAGGACTAAGTGTTTTTTCGCAATTTGTGCAAACTTTCTCGTATTTGATTGGTGCGTGATCCTCTTTATGGAGGCTGCGCAGCTTAATATCTTTATCTTCTGTGGCCGCATATAGCTTGATGGGGATATTTACTAATCCGAAACTGATCGATCCCTTCCACATTGTATGCATATCGATAAACCCCTTTTTTTCTTTAGTGTGAAGAGGAGGGGGGCGATTCATGTGTAGTAACTTATGGGTGAAAAAAACAGCCGCGCTATTATTGCGGCGGCTGTTCAATAATGAATTGTTCGATTTGTTCCGGCGGTATTGGCCTGCTGAAAAAGAATCCCTGCAAATGGTCGCAGCCTTTTTCATAAAGGAGCTGCTTTTGCGCTGAATTTTCAACACCTTCGGCAATCACCTGCAAAGACAGCTGATGGCCCATGGCAATAATAGCCCCTGTAATTTGCTCTGATTTACGATGGGTTTGAATATCGTCAATAAATGATTTGTCAATTTTCAGCCTGTGAATCGGAAAGTGCTTCAAATAGCTAAGCGAGCTGTGGCCAGTACCGAAATCGTCAATACTGATTCTGATTCCTAATTCCGTTAGCGATGACAAAACCTTTTTGGAGTGATCAAGATTGTCCATTGTCATGCTTTCTGTCACTTCCACTTCAAGAAGGTGCGGAGGAAGCTTGTATTTATTCAGCGTATCCTTGATGAGGGGGATCAGATCTTCGGATTGAAACTGTTTGGCGGAAATATTGATGGCGACAGAAAGATCATAGCCTTTGTCATGCCAAACCCTTGCCTGTTTGCATGCTTCATCTATAATCCACTTTCCGATATCAATAATAAGGCCCGTTTCTTCTGCGACACCGATGAATTCTCCAGGTGGGCACAGCTGCCCGTCGGGTGTGACAAGGCGTATTAATGCTTCTGCCCCTGTCATTTTTTGATTTTTTGCACTGAATTGCGGCTGATAATGTAAAACAAACCTATCGTTTTCAATTGCTTCTCTAAGTACGATCTCTTGATTCAGCTTGACGGTTTCTTTGTTCCCGATTGAAAAAGAAAAGTACCTGTATTTGCTTTTGTTTGGTTCTTTAGCGGCATACATCGCCATATCAGCCTTTTTCATCAATTCAAGGCCATCCGTCCCGTCTTTTGGAGATATTGCAATCCCGATACTGACAGATGTGACTAGAGTGTGCTCTTGGATTTTAAAAGGTTTTTCGAATTTTTGTATAATTTTTCTTGCTAAAACATCTGCCTCGCCAGTTCCTGTATTGGCGTCTGTCAATATAATAATAAATTCATCGCCGCCAAGACGGGCAATAAATCCGTTATCAGGAACTACAGATGACAGGCGCTTAGCTGCAAGCTGAAGCAGTTGATCACCGACATTATGCCCTAATGCATCGTTAATCACTTTAAACCGGTTTAAGTCCAGAAAGAATACAACGGTGTTATAATGTAAAGTATGCTCGCGATTCAGCACTTCTGTTAGGTGAGAGATGGCATGCCTTCTGTTAGGTAAGTCTGTAAGCGAATCATAATGAGCCATTCTATGGATTTCTTTCTCTGCTCTGTACTGCTTTGTCATGTCTTTGCAAATAACATAAATGCTGTCAAGCTCTTGATTGACCTCAACAGGTATGAGCGTAATATTTAAGTGAAACTGGCCTTTTTCAGTAATCAGATCGCTATCACTGTTCATCGCTTGTTTATCTTTTTTTACTTGCTCAAAAAGGCGCTTAATTTTCTGGGATGTATAATTTCTCCAATCGTGCATGCTGAATCCAAATTTGCTGATCATTTCCTCGCCGGCATGATTTGATGATATAATGTCGCCTTCTAATGACAAAATAAAGATGGCATCAATATTGTGGTTGATTAAAGATTGAAATCTCTGTTCGTTATCCTTTATGCGTTCGCTTTGTTTCATAAACTTTCGGTCTGCATGGGAACTGAATAATAATAATGTTTGTATACAAAAAATAATTAAAGTAACAAAAATTGACCAATGAAACGTATGTACTTCCATATGGCTTCCGGGAGGGGCCGTGTCCTCATGGAAAGTTGCGGCAAGCATTCCTGTATAATGCATGCCCGAAATCCCTAAACCCATTACAAGTGAACTGATGACTTTATAATACATAAGATGATCAGAATGTTTTTTTACGGCCAAGTCAAAGAATATCTTTAACGAGACGAAAGATGCTGCAATCGCAATGATAATTGAAACTGTAAATAGAATCGGTTCATATATAATCATTACCCGGGAAATGGCAGACATTCCGATATAGTGCATAGAAGCAATAGATGCGCCAAGCACAACTGATCCGGTAAGCAGTCTGTAAAATGTAAGAATGTTCCGGCTGACAAAATATAATGACACAAATGATCCAGAAACAGATGCACCAATGGATGCCATTAAAGGCATGAATTCATATTCCAACTGCATCTCCATCTCCATATGGACGGCCATCATCCCTACAAAATGCATTGACCAAATCCCGAATCCCATTATAAGTGAGCCGCCAATCAGCCAAACTTTACTTTTTAAACCCGTATGGATCGTGACTTTCCTTGACAGTTCAAGGGAAATGTATGAGGCGGCACAGGCAATAAGAATAGATAAATATATGAGCGTCGTATTATACGTAACGTGTAATTCCAAATGGAGATTCCTCCCGTATCTGATGTTCCAGTCTTGTTGACTCTCTTTATTATCGGCTGCTTAACTCCAGCCTTTCAGCCTTCAAGATGATAGAAATACGAGTGAGAACTATTTTTAGTTCAGCTGACCGTGAAAAATGTGTTAAAATCATGTTGACGTTTTCCAAAAAAATAAAATGTACAATACATAAATAGGGAAAAGGGGAGTTGAAGGCTATCGAAGAGCTGGTAATGTCATGGATAGAAGCATTTAAAAGCTTATCTTATTTTGGAATATTTCTAGCGCTCAGTATTGAGTTTATCCCCGCTGAAATCGTCCTGCCTCTTGCGGGCTACTGGGTATCGAAAGGCGATATGACGCTTGCCGGCGTTGTTTTGGCAGGAACGCTAGGAGGAGTGGCCGGTCCGCTTACGTTGTATTGGATAGGAAGGTACGGAGGAAGGCCGTTTCTTGAACGTTTTGGGAAGTACCTTTTTATTAAGCCTGAAGCGCTTGATAAGTCGGATCAATTTTTTAAAAAACATGGGGGTTTTGTCGCCTTCAGCGGCCGTTTTTTGCCTGGCATCAGGACATTGATCTCCATACCGTGTGGCATTGCAAAAATGAATGTTTGGGTGTTTTCGCTTTATACATTCATCGCTATGCTTCCGATTACATTTGTATATGTTTATCTCGGTGTGAAGCTCGGTGAAAATTGGAAGGAAGTCGGCTCTATTCTTGATCAATATATGCTTCCGATCGGGATAGCGATTTTGGTGCTGTTCCTGCTCTACTTATTGATGAAAAAGAGGAAGAAACGCACGCACTCCGAACATTTATCAGTATTTTTAAAAAATAAACGTTGACAAATCACCGCACTGCGCATATTATTGACGTATAAAATGATATTTCTTGAAATCCCAAAGGGGAGTAGCGTCCGGAATATATTCCGGAAACAAAGTCGTCATTTCATGGATGGTATCCATCGGCTTTGTTGGCATGCTTGAATTCATGTCTAGCAAGACCTTTGCCTTATGTCGGCAAAGGTCTTTTTTGCATGGTCCGGCCGGCATAAGATCGGATGAAGAGAAAGAAAACAACTTTTTTGGGAGGGTATCATTTATGGATGCAGCATTATTATTAGAGTATGGTTGGGTTCTTCTCGTCTTGATCGGGCTGGAAGGGATTTTAGCCGCTGATAACGCACTGGTTATGGCGGTCATGGTAAAACATTTGCCGGAGGAAAAAAGAAAAAAAGCGTTGTTTTATGGATTGGCAGGGGCTTTTGTACTGCGATTTGGCTCTTTATTTGCAATTTCTTTCTTGGTCAACGTATGGCAGGTTCAAGCGATTGGCGCGATCTATTTGCTGTATATCTCAGCAAGCCACTTATTGAAAAGATATGTATTTAAGAAAGAAGACACGCATAAAGAGACGAAGAAAAGCGGTTTTTGGCCGACTGTTTTAAAAGTGGAACTGGCAGATATCGCGTTTGCTGTTGATTCTATTTTAGCAGCAGTAGCACTGGCGGTTACGCTCCCTGGGACATCACTCCCGAAGATCGGCGGACTTGACGGAGGGCAATTTATCATCATTTTGGCCGGTGGTATAATCGGACTGGTGATCATGCGATTTGCGGCTTCAATGTTTGTAAAGTTATTAAAGGAACGTCCAAGCCTAGAAACAGCAGCCTTTGTGATTGTCGGCTGGGTCGGAGTGAAGCTTGCTTTATATACGCTTGCCCATCGTGACATAGCGGTTGTTTCTGAACACTTTATCCATTCTGGAGCATGGAAGCTGATTTTCTGGGGTGTCTTAGCGGCAATTGCAGTTAGCGGCTGGTTTATGTCAGGTGGGAAAAAACAGCCGGAGAGCACACAAAACGAACAAAAAAACAGCACCCGGGAACGGGCGTAATCTGAAAGACTCTGCTTAAAAGCAGAGTCTTTTCGTGTTTGAAGCGTTTTCACGGGCGAAATAAAATAACATTTTTATAACAGCTTTGTTACAAAAAACACGCATAAAACCCCCTTAATTCTTTAGAAAGGCACGAAATCATGTATAGGACGTCAGAATGGTTTGTCATAATTGAGACATTGGAAATCAATATTTCTTTTTCTCCTTTGCGAATCCCTATCAAATTAGCTATCATTAATGAGTAGTTATAGGGAGGAACTGAGGTGAAACCAGTGCTTAGCCTTTTGTTTAAATTGGGAAAAAAGAAGCAAACCCTTGAAAAAGCTGTTGAGAGTATACAAAAAGGCAATAAAGATCTGCAAAATGAATTAATACAGCAATATAAGCCATTTATCGCAAAGACGGTTTCATCCGTTTGTAAACGATATATAGATGAAAAAGACGATGAGTTCAGTATTGGGCTGATCGCGTTTAATGAAGCTATTGAAAAATATTCACCTGAAAAAGGAAATTCTCTGCTCGCATTTGCTGAGCTTATTATAAAAAGAAAAGTCATTGATTACATTAGAAAAGAAGCCAGAAGCGCACAAAATATAAATATCGATTTACAGGAAGGAGACGATCAGGAGTCATCACAAAGCCTGATTGAAGCCGAGCTTTCCATTGATGAATACCGCCGTCAGATTGAACAGGAGCAGAGGCGGGAGGAAATCCTCTATTTTCAAAGGCAGCTCAAGGATTATGGTTTGTCGTTTAAAGAACTGCTTGAAAATTCTCCAAAGCACACGGATGCAAGGCAAAACGCCATAAAGGTGGCAATGACGCTTGTTGAACACGAAGAATTGGCCGCTATTCTGTATACAAAGAAGCAGCTTCCAGTGAAACAGCTGGAGCAGCTTGTCTCTGTAAGCCGAAAAACGATTGAGAGAAACAGAAAATATATTATTGCGATGTGTATTATTATTACGGGTGATTATATTTATTTAAAAGATTATCTTAAAGGGGTGCTGCACTCATGAGAAGAGGGATTATAGTAGAGAAAAATAAAAAATTCGTCACGTTGCTGACCCCTGACGGACAATTTTTAAAAGCTAAAAATGATCGCCACAGCTATGAAATCGGAGAGGAAATCATGCTTCCGAGTGAAACACGCATGGGCAGAAGGGCCAGCTTTTTTGATTTTTTTAAACTGCGCCCTTTCAAAATGGGGATTTTTACGATGACTGCTATTATGCTTTTTATTTTTATAGTTCTCCCCGTTTTTTCCAACAATAAGGCCTATGCGTATATGACAATCGATATCAATCCAAGCGTCGAAATGGCGTTAAACAGCGATTATGAAGTGATTGAACTGACGCCTCTAAACGATGAGGGAAAGCAGGTCGTAAATGATATTGATGATTGGGAGAAGACTGATTTTAAAAAGGTGATTGACGATATTATAACCGACTGCAATGAGCACGGGTATGTAAAGAAATCGAAAGAAATATTGATTTCCACTGTTTATGAAAATACGGAAGACAATACATATAAAAAAGCTGTGAAAAAACAGCTCAACGATGTGACTGAAAAATATAAAACGACATACCGCATGGAATCTCTTGAGTCAGATATGCAAACGAGGGAAAAAGCGAAGAAAGAAGGCGTTTCAACAGGCAGCTACATCAAATCAAATGAAAAGAATAGCAATAAAGATTTAAAAGATGACTCCAGCAAACCATCCGGGGAAGAGGATCAAAAGAGAGAAGAAAATGAAGGTGAAAACACCGATCAAACCGACTCCCAAGACAGCAAGCAAGGAGATAATGAACAGTTGAATGATACGGATTCCGGTGACCAGAAAGAAGATAAAGCGGATGACCAGACTGATAAAAGTGATAAAGATAAAAATGTAAAGGAATCAGATGAAAACACAAATACCGAAAAAGATGGGGACGATGAGCAAACCCCAATACAAGATCCTCAAGATAAAGGAAATGAAAATAACAGCGCTGACAAAGGTCAAAGCCAATACCACAGGGACTGGAACAATGGTGAACAGGGCAAGAATCGTTCTTCATCCAGAAGGGATAACGCTTCAGACCGCCGTAATCCAAACGGCTACAGCAGTGATAATAATTCAGCACAAAATGAAGATTCGCCGAGTGCCCCCGGCGAATAAAGACCTGAATTTATTTAGTTGTGCCGTTTAACTGAGATTGTGCTTGCTGCACCAGCCGCTTTGTCATTTCTCCGCCTACAGAGCCGTTAGCGCGTGCGACTGTATCAGAACCAAGGTTCACACCGAATTCTTGAGCCACTTCGAGTTTAAATTGGTCTAGTGCCTGCTCCACCCCTGGAACAACGAGTTTATTTCTGCTCGCCATCTTTTTCATCTCCTTTTTCTATAAAGAAATTCTTAACGCGTATTTAGTTTGAAATATACGGGGATTATTTATGCTGGCAATTGTTGTGGAGAAAAATAAACCCCCGGCCTCTGAGCCGGGGGTGCGCAGACTATAAAATGTCTGCTGTCATTTTATGAGCGGTTGCCTGAATATGGAACGTTAAAATGGAGAGGACTGTAATGGCGATAATCTGTCTGATTTTAAGCCATTGGCCGTCATTCAGTTCTTCAAAACGGTAGCGGAGACGTTCTGTCTCCTGTTCGACGATCACCTGCAGATTTGATTCTTTCATAGAAGGAGTATCTTGGTGATGAACGGCATCAAGCACATATGCACAGCTTTCATAATAAGCAATCGGGCTAATGACATCATCAGATCTGTCTGAGATTGTGTTAAAGGCCACTTTTAAAATAGCCCGTATGTGTTCAAAGTCATAAATGGATTTTAAATCACGTACAATTAAAAGAATAACTGCTTGTTCAACTGAGTATTTTTTGCCCAGCTCAGGGTGTCCGATCAGATCCTTGATATCACGCTTTACCCAGTTTTGAATCGCGGTTGACTTTAATGAAGTCAGTTCGCATAAGTTGCCGAGCTCTACGATTTCATTTGTAGAGAGGCCGAATTCTTTTTTCTGTTTTTTTCGTTCGTATCTTGTAAGAAATTCAGGAATTTCAAGATGATTGGCTGCTTTTTCTGCTGACATGTTCGCTGATTGGACGAGAATGTCGAGCGGGCTATGTTCTCCTTGTCCTTTTAGGGAATAGAGCAGCCGCACCATATCGGTTCGAGAAAGTTTAAAAATGTTCATTGTTCACCTCTTTAAACAATTTGACGCGGATAAGCGGTTTATGTATAAGTTCAAAATTGAAGCGTCAGCAAATTACATTAACATCATACGTCGAATTCCTTGCATTTTCAAATGGATGTTTTATAATTTAAATATACAGGTTCTTTTGAACTTAAAATAACGGAGGTTGTTATGGCGAAAAGAATTTTTCTGTTTATTTTAACGAATATTTTGGTGCTTACAACAATCGGGATTGTTTTGTCTATTTTGAGCTCTGTTACCGGAGTAGGGACATACTTTACAGCTGATGGCGGTATTGATCCAATGGCGCTTCTTGTGTTCAGTTTAGTCGTTGGCTTTGTCGGTTCCTTTACGTCTCTTGCAATGTCCAGATGGATGGCAAAGACGATGATGGGCGTGAGAGTGCTGAATCCGAAAAAACACTCACTCAGCTACGAGGAACAGCAATTGGTTGATCGTGTCCATAGATTAAGCCGTTCTGCAGGGTTAACGAAAATGCCGGAAGTCGGGATTTACCGTTCACCTGAAGTAAACGCGTTTGCGACTGGACCGTCTAAACGCCGTTCTCTTGTCGCAGTATCGTCTGGGCTCTTGGAGCAGATGGATGATGCGGCGGTCGAAGGAGTGCTTGCCCACGAGGTCGCGCATATCGCTAATGGTGATATGGTAACAATGACGCTTTTACAAGGAATCGTCAATACCTTTGTCGTCTTTCTATCACGCATCGCAGCTTGGATTGCAAGCCGTTTTGTCAAAGAAGATCTAGCGCCGATCGTACATTTTATTGCAATGATTGTCTTTCAGATTATCTTTTCGATACTTGGCAGCCTGGTTGTGTTTGCGTATTCACGCCATCGTGAATTCCATGCTGACAGGGGAGGAGCGGATCTTGCCGGCAAGGATAAGATGATTCATGCGCTTCGGACGCTTAAAGGCTACTCTTCCCGAATGATGGAAGACGATCAGACAGCTGTCCAAACGTTAAAGATCAATGGCAAGAAGCGCTCTTCACTTTTCTCTACTCACCCTGATTTAGACGAGCGTATCAGACGGCTGGAAGCTAAGTAATACAAACACATTGTTCCTCTGAGGAAATTCTCAGAGGTTTTTTTATTTTATCCATTGATTAAAAACATAAAAAAATAAGCAAGTTAAGAAAATGTTACGTAAAAGCCTTTAAAAATGGACCTAATATCTTTAGAATAATTACCGTACTTAAAAAGAGAGGCAGAAGGATTTTACATGAAATTAAAGTTTGGAAAATTGATACAGGCCCTGTCACCGGCCCAGCTGATCGCATTATATTATTTTCTTGCAGTTACTGTGGCCGTTATATTGCTGAGTTTGCCGGCGGGCCATAAACCGGGGGCGGACTGGACGTTCATTGATGCGCTGTTTACCGCCGTCAGTTCAGTCAGCGTAACAGGGCTGACGGTCGTTGATACAGCTGATACATTCAGTACAACAGGCATTTTTATATTGGCATTTGTTCTGCAATTTGGCGGAATCGGGATTATGACGCTCGGAACGTTCATTTGGCTGATCATGGGAAAACGAATCGGGCTGAAAGAACGGAAATTGATTATGGTTGACCAAAATCAATCCCAGTTTTCCGGGATTGTCAATCTGATGAAGCAGGTTCTTTTTCTGATCTTGTGGATTGAATTTTTTGGCGGGCTTATACTCGGCACTTATTTCTTAACCTACTATGATTCCTTTCAGGAAGCTTATTTACACGGGTTTTTTGCCAGTATCAGCGCAACGACAAATGGCGGATTTGATATTACCGGTAATTCGATGATTCCATTTCGTCACGATTACTTTGTGCAGTTTATTACAATGCTTTTAATTATATTTGGAGCGATTGGATTTCCTGTGCTGGTTGAAGTAAAGGATTTCCTGTTTTCAAAGCATCGCCGTTATCCATTTACGCTTTTTACGAAGATCACAACGATTACGTTCGGCTCGCTTGTCTTGTTTGGAGCCATAGGCATCTTTGCCCTGGAAGCAAACCATACGTTCGCAGGAAAATCATGGCATGATATTTTGTTTCTGTCCCTGTTTCAATCAACGGCAACCCGAAGCGGGGGTCTTGCCACAATCGATATCAGCCAATTATCAGATCCCACACTCTTTTTTATTTGTGCGCTGATGTTTATCGGAGCGTCGCCAAGTTCAGTCGGGGGAGGCATACGGACAACGACTTTTGCCTTGAATCTTCTTGTGCTGTTTCATTTCGCTCGCGGTAATAAGTCCGTAAAGGTATTCAAACGGGAGCTGCATCCTGCTGACCTGATGAAGTCGCTTGTTGTCACAATGATGGCGATCTTGCTCGTTTTTGGCTCGACACTCATTCTGACCATTACAGAAAAGCATTCCCTGCTGGAGCTTTTGTTTGAAGTGTGCTCGGCATTCGGTACAACCGGTCTGTCACTTGGAATTACGGCTGATTTGAGCAGTGTTGGAAAATGCGTCATTATGATTGTTATGTTTATCGGACGAATCGGCATCCTGACCTTCCTGTATCTGATCGGTAGAAAGGAAATTGAAGCGAATTATCATTATCCGAAGGAAAGAGTGATTATCGGATAGACAAAACACCGCCAATTCAGCGGTGTTTTTTGATTGCCAAAAAAAAAGATGTGTGCCTCCTGTTCAGTTGGAGAACCTAACTTCGACAGGTGCAGTTTAATGCCCCTGCATCTTTAGCCGAAATGTGTGAAAACTGGCGAGGAGGATTCGAATGAAGCGTAAAGCTGAAGTAAATGAAGCCATTAAAAATAACAATACACCTACTGAGAGCATGGACCCAAATTCATATAAGACACAATATCATGACGACCCCAATTTTAGAGGGGCAAACCGCAATTCCAAACAGGGTAAGCAGGGAGGCATGTGATTGTGAAGAAACACCGTCATAGCAGAGATATGCAAAATCATAAAAAGCCTATGAATAAGAAGGTGCTGGAGGAAGAATTCTCAAGTGAATTTGGGGATTACAATGCCGGAAAGATCATCGAAACGCTGGAAGTCACAAAGCCTGAAAAGAAAAATGAAGAAAACAAAAATAAAAAACAGAAATAAAAAAGACCTCTTAGGCGGTGTCCCGCTTAAGAGGTGCTTTTCTATTTTAAATAAGCATTTTTGCCCGTTCCTCTGACAAATTGCAATAAGCTGGTCATCCTCAGCTCAATGAAAGGCTGAGCAACTGTCTTAACAAAGTTGCTGGAGAGTACTGATGTCAGTGCTGCTGTTAAAAGCAAGAGCATCACTAAGCTTTGATAGTCAGTAAGCCAATCCTCAAGACCGACCTGCCGCAGCGTTTTAATAATAAACCCGTGAAGCAAATACACGTAAAATGTCCGGGTCCCCCATTTGGTAAAGAAATACCGTTTTTGCGGAACGAGCGCTAAAAAGCTAAAAGTTGCCGCAAAGGCGAGTACATACCAGCCGATTCGGGATAGTCCGCTTACAAGGGTAACGTCTCCAAATGAAGAATACGGTTTTGAACCAAACAGAAATGAATAGTCAAAATCGATGCCCCAGCAGATGACGAATACGGCGGCAAGCACTCCGAGCGCAATTTGTTTGCCTCGTTTTGATCTCAATAAATCAAAATGATGTTTATTTAAATAAAAACCGACAAGGAACATCGGTAAGAATACGAATGTCCGTGACAAACTCAGCGTGCTGCTGACAAAGTCCAGATAACCGACCAGCACGGCGAATCCGCAGCTGACAAACAGCGCCCCCAGCTTTGAAAGCTTTGAAAAAGGATATAGAAGCAGGTTCCAAAAGAATAAGCTTACAAGAAACCATAACGACCATTGCGGATCAATCGGGTTCATATTTGCCATGCTTTCATCTTGCATAATGTAATAAAAGACGGAATAAATGATTTGGAAAATCAAATACGGAATAATCAGCTTGGCCGCCAGTTTTTTTACATATCCCGCCCGTTTAAAGCCTTTCGCGAAATAACCGGATACAAGAATAAATGCAGGCATATGGAATGTGTAAATGAACTTGTAGAGGTAGAGCATAAAGTGATTATCATTAATAAAGGAACGAAGAATATGACCGAATACAACAAGGAATATCAATAAAAATTTTGCGTTATCGAAATAACTGTCCCGCGATTTACTCATAGCATCACCTTCTCTTTCATCAGTCACTAAGAGATTATTCCCTGCTGGTACATATTTTAAAATAAAAGATGAAAAAGGAATCTAAAAAAATGCTGATTGTTAGGACGATGTAAAGTGGCGGTAAGGATCGTAGAAAATGTCTTTGGAATGTAATGGCGCTGAAATTTTCTGAAATTTATAGGGCAAATGAAGGAAGTTCCCGCATTTTGTAGAAATATTGAGGGATAGGTTTTGAAGAAGGAGTGTACATGCATGGAAACTCTTGATGTCCAGACAAACTCGGAGCTGCGAGAGGAACTGAATCGCCTCAAAGAAGAAAACGCGCGACTGAAAAAGGAATTGAATCAGCATCAAGTGATTGTCAACAATACGCTCGATGCTATTTTTATTTGTGATAACGAAATGCGAATCGTTCAGGCGAATGAAGCAACAGAAAGGATGCTTCAAGTTGATTCGAAAGATTTAAAAGAGCGTTCTGTGTTGGATTTTTTGTTTTCAATCCCAAAGGATGAACTGAATCTTGCCGTAAAGAAGTTTTTTAAAAAAGGCTTTCTGTGGAAGGAGGTCCCGATCAGGCTTGATTGCGGGGCGACAAAATACATAGAATTTCTGGCCAAAAGAGGCATTGGCGAGGATTTCTTTTTTGTTGTCATGAGAGACATATCTTCTAAGAAGATTTTGGAGCGGGAATTCTCTATGAATGAACAGCTTTTTAAGGACTTGTTTGACAGAGCGGTTGATGGAATCGTCCTGTTTGATAAAGATGGCGGTTTTATTGATGCCAATTTGTCCTTTTGTAAAAGCTTCGAAATCAATCATAATGAGCTGTCTCATTTGTCGTTGTATGAGTTCATAGACAGCGGCTCAAGAAAAGATTTCGACAATATCTGGAAGACGCTCAACCGCAAGGGAAAAGCGAAGGGGGAGCTGCCTGTCAAGCTTCGTTCAGGAGTCCAAAAGCTATTTGAATTCACGATTACATCAAACATCATCAGCGGTTTTTATATGTCTATTATGAGGGATATCACAGAGAAGCGGTCTATGGAGCTCCAGCTCTTTAAAAGTGAGGAGCGATTCAGAGAAATCTTTGAAAATGCGATGGACGCTATCATCATTTGGTCGAATGACGGAAGAATCGTTAAGGCGAATCAATCAGCCTGCAAAATCTTCGAGCTGCCGATGAACTTGCTGTTGAAAAGAAAGCTGTGTGATTTTCTCGTCGACTCGCAGCAGAAATACAGCATAACGAAAAGGAAATATGCAAAGTACGGAGAGATCAGAGAAGAGCTGCTGTTTCAAATGGGGAATGGGCAGTTCAAAGAGCTCGAATTCACTTCAAAGCGGACAATACTTGAAAACCAGCATTTAACGATCTTAAGAAATGTCAGCGACAGAAAGCGGATGGAAAAGGAGCTTCGGGAAAGCGAGCTGAAATTCAGAAAAGTGTTCAACGGCTCAATGGACGGCAATGTATTATTCGACAATCAATACAGGATTATCGACGCCAACCCGTTAGCAAGCCATATTTTGGGCCTGTCACATGAAGAGATCAAACAGCACAGCCTGCTAGATATTATTTCTGCTTATGAAATAGAAAATCTGGCATCACCGGCAAGGCAGATTAATTTTGATGAAATGGACAACGAAATTCCATTTTTGCTAAGCAGCAGTGACAATCGAAAACTCGAATTCTCTTTTAAACGGAATATTATTCAAAATATGAACTTGGCTATCTTTAAAGACGTTACAGAGCGAAAAGAATTGGAGGAACGCCTGCGCAAATCAGATACCCTTCATGTTGTCGGCGAACTCGCAGCCGGCATTGCCCATGAAATCAGAAATCCGATGACCGCTCTTAAAGGCTTCATTCAGCTCCTGAAAGGAAGTGTCGAGGGAGACTACGCCCTTTACTTCAACGTGATCACCTCAGAACTAAAGCGCATCGAATCCATCATCACCGAATTCTTGATTTTAGCCAAGCCCCAGGCCATTATGTATGAGGAAAAACATGTTACCCAAATTATGAGAGACACGATAGACCTTCTAAACGCGCAAGCCAATCTCAGCAATGTACAGATGCAGCTTGATTTAATGGACGACATTCCCCCGATCTACTGTGAACCGAATCAGCTGAAACAGGTTTTTATCAACATATTAAAAAACGCCATCGAAGTGATGCCTGACGGCGGAAACATTTTTGTGAAGATAAGGGTACTGGATCAAGATCATGTCCTCATCTCCTTAAAAGACGAGGGGATTGGAATGACAGAAGATAAATTAAAGCGCCTTGGTGAACCATTTTATACGACAAAGGAACGGGGAACTGGACTTGGGCTTATGGTAAGCTATAAAATTATTGAAGAACATCAAGGCGAGATTATGGTCGAAAGTGAAGAAGGAAAGGGCACCGTTTTTCATATTACGCTTCCCGTTAGACAGAATGCTGAAGAAAGAAGGAATGATGAGTGAATTACTATATGACAGCTGAAACGCCGCTCGGTGAATTTATCATTGCCGAAGAGGAGGGCAGGATCACCCGTCTATTTCTCAGTCAGGAAGATTGGATGGATTGGAAAGAAACCGTTCAGAAGACAGAACACAAGGAAACACCTCTTCTTGCAGAAGCGAAAAAACAGCTTCATGAATATTTCGCCGGAGAAAGAAAGACATTCTCCCTGCCGCTCAGCCAAAAGGGCACACCTTTTCAGAAAAAAGTGTGGGAGGCGCTGGAGAGGATCCCATATGGTGAATCCCGAAGCTATGCTGATATTGCCGCTGCAGTCGGGAGTCCGAAGGCGGTGCGCGCTGTCGGACAGGCTAATAAACGGAACGACCTGCCGATTTTTGTTCCGTGTCACAGAGTGATTGGCAAAAACAGTGCGTTAACAGGCTACGCCGGAAGCAAAACTGATATCAAAGCTTTTTTGCTGAACATCGAGCAAATCTCCTATAAAGAAAAATAAAACATATGGCACGTTCCCTTTTTTCACTGACGACATATCATTTTATTAAGTTAAAAAAGTTGGTCTGATGAAAAAGGAGGACAAAGCAATTGAAGCCGAGCCGCTCTGAGAAAATTGCCGTTTTTGCCAAACTGTTTGTAAAACTGCATATCATATCAAGCGCTCAAAAAGATGAAATCATCAATGTTAACAAAAAGAAACAAAAAAACCGCTGACTCAGCTCCAAATGAGCAAAGTCCAGCGGTTTTTTAATGCACCTTTTCACCTTTAAACAACTGTTCAATCTCTTCTTCATAGTTACCGGTCATAATCCCTTTTTCTGTGATGATTCCTGAAATGAGATCATGAGGTGTAATGTCAAAAGCGGGATTAAAGACAGGCACATCTGATGGAGCGGTCCGTACTCCGGAAATCTGCCTGACTTCGTCGGGATCCCGCTCCTCTATCGGGATATCAGCGCCGCATTTGACCTTCGTATCAAATGTAGATAAAGGTGCGGCGACAAAAAACGGAATATCAAAGGCGTTTGCTAAAATAGCAAGGCCGTATGTGCCGATTTTATTTGCTGTATCACCGTTCTTTGCAATTCGGTCAGCTCCGACGATAACAGCGGAAATTTGTTTTTCCTTCATCGTATGGGCGGCCATGCTGTCTGTAATTAGCGTGACATCAATGCCTCCCTGCATCAGCTCCCAAGCAGTAAGGCGTGATCCTTGCAGGACAGGCCTTGTTTCGCAGGCATAAATGTGCAATCCCAAATCTTTTTGTTTGGCCAAGTAAAACGGAGCTAGCGCCGTTCCATAGCGGCTTGTCGCGATTGAGCCGGCATTGCAGATCGTCATGATCCTGTCGCCTTTTTTGAAAAGCTGCAGGGCGTTTTGGCCGATCAACCGGCACGTTTCCTCATCCTCGACCTGAATCTGAATTGCTTCATGGACAAGGTTTGTTTTTGCTTCATTTACGGAAATCGCGTTTTCGACCGAATGACTCAGTCTCTCAAGCGCCCATGACAAATTAATGGCTGTAGGCCGTGAGCTGTTTAAATATTGTTTGATGTCTTCCAGTCTGCGCCGGAATTCTGTGACATTCTCTGTTTCAATGTCTTTGGCAGCAAGCGCTAGTCCGAAGGCAGCCGTAATGCCGATCGCCGGAGCACCCCTTACCTTGAGCGTGACAATCGCATCAAATACATCCTCTTTCGTCGTCAGCTCCAAATATTCCGTCTCATCAGGAAGCTTTTGCTGATTTAAAATGGTAATAGCTGTTTCTTTCCATTCAACAGAACGTGGAACAGCAAATGAATGGGTCATGAATGGATCATTCCTTTACAAGTAACTTAAATAATTCAATCACATCTGTTATCGTTTTGAATTCCGAACGTTTTTCGATAAAGGCTGTGCCGGTTTCGAGCGCCAAGCGTTTTCTGCCGATTCGTTTATCAAACGGCACGATCGTATCCAGGTCAGCTACATGGGCAAGGCCGATCGTGCGTCGTATCAGCTCACAGCCCGCAAATCCGATTGCTTCTTCAAAAATATGGCTGAGCGTATCAGTGAGGTAACCGTCGATGTTGGCGTAAACATCCAGACTGTCCTTCTGCCAGGCTTCACTAAACGTCTCTTCAAACGTTTCCCAGAGCTGGTTGACATGTTCATATAACGGCTCTCTGTCAGCCCCGTCACGGCTGAGTGCGTTCAAAAATAAGTTGGCGATAAATTGCCCTACATCAAAGCCGATCGGTCCGTAAAAAGCAAACTCAGGATCAATCACCTTTGTTTCGTGCTCACTTGCGAAAATGCTTCCTGTATGCAAATCACCATGAATCAACGTTTCCGCAGACGTTAAAAATGACTTTTTCAGCTTAGCGGCTTCGATTTTAACGTTGTCATTATTCCAAAGCTTCTCGACAAAAGGACGAAGCTCTTCTTCAAAATCATTTGTGTCATGGTCGAAGAAAGGATCTGTAAAAACAAGTCTTTCCGTAATGTCGCATAGCTCAGGGTTTGTAAACTGTTTAACAAGCTGTTTTTTCACCTTAGGTTCAAGCGCGTAATCTGATGAGTAGAAAAGTGTTTTTCCTAAAAATTCACCGATGTGCCGTGACAGGTGCGGATAATTTTCACCCTCAATGAGTCCTTTTCTTGCGATTTTCAGGTGAGAGAGATCCTCCATGACGGTAACCGCCATTTCCGTATCAGAGTAAAACACTCTTGGAACCAAGTGAGGCACATGCTCGCCCTGACGGATGAGAGCGCTGCTTTCGATTCTTGCACGATCGATTGTGAGCGGCCAGCTTTCTCCCACCACTTTTGCATAAGGAACCGCCTGTTTAATGATCAATGCTTTGTCATGTTCTTGATCATAAATATGAAAAACGTAATTTAAGTTGCCATCGCCGATCTCCTGACATGTCAGGGTGCTTTTGCTTGGAAATAAGCCGAGCTTCACAGCCAACGCCACAGCGGAACTTTCATTTAACGTTTCGTATAAAGGTGTTTTTGTGACTGCCATCATCATAACCTCCAATTATGTAATCACTTAATATGTGGCCGTAAAAAAGCCTCCTTCTCAGAGAGAAGGAGGCTTAACATCTATGTCCGCCTCTCTTATCTCTCAGATCAGATCTGAATGGAATTAGCACCGTGCCTTAAGAGACAAGCGTCTCGGCGCGAAAAAGATGCGCCCCATTTCACAATGGAATTACGGTCGGTTGCTGTTGGGGTCAAAAGGCCAAATCCCTCGCCCAACTCTCGATAAGAGAATATATTCATTTGTTAAACAATTCAAATTTATCAGTTGATGAACATACTAACAGGTGTTTTAATAAGTTGTCAATATATTTTTTAATATAAATCTTTTCTGATATCATCGAAAACAGGGATGCTCTCACGCACCTCGACGCTTTTATGAAGGTCGATTTCCGCACGGACTATGCCTTCCTTACGACCGCCTTCAGCAAGTACACGCCCCCATGGATCAATAATCAGGCTATGGCCTGCAAATTCATTATCCGGATTTGAACCAGTGCAATTGCAGGCTGCGACAAAGCATTGATTTTCAATGGCACGGGCAATAAGCAGGCTTTTCCAATGATCGAGTCGGGGGAGAGGCCATTCCGCGGAAATAAACAGCACGTTGGCACCTTTTGTCGTATGTTTTCTAATCCACTCCGGAAAACGGATATCATAGCAGATCAATCCTGCGCTTTTGACGCCGTCAAGCTCAAAGCATCCATCTTCGGAACCGGCTGATAAATACAAATGCTCATCCATCAGCTGAAAAAGATGGGCTTTTCTGTACTCTTTAATGATTTGCCCTTCCTTATCCGCGATGTACATTGTATTATAAACATCAGAATCCTTTCTGACAGCGACCGATCCGGCGACTAGATGAACTCCATGTTTTTTTGCCGTTTTCTTCAGCCAGCTCTGAACAAAATGGCCGTCTTCATCAGCGAGTTCATCAAGATTGGCCAGATCATATCCGGTCGTCCATAATTCAGGCAGAACAAGAACATCAGCATGTTTGCTTTCTTTTTCGATCAAAAATTCAGCCTTTTTTATATTTTCCGAAGGTTTACCATATGAAATATCAAATTGAAGACAAGATATCGTCCATTTCATCTTTTTAACACCCCAAATTTTTCTTTACTTTTTTCATTTAACCATATATGATGATGGACTATCATTTCAAGATTTTTTTAGAAGGTGAGAATAGATGAAATTTGAACAGTCTCATGTATTAAAGGAATTGCCTAAACAATTCTTCGCTTCCCTGGTGCAGAAAGTGAACCGAAAGCTCGCAGAGGGACACGACGTTATCAATCTAGGACAGGGAAATCCAGATCAGCCGACACCGGAACATATCGTCGAGGAAATGAAACGAGCTGTTGCTGATCCTGAGAATCATAAATATTCGTCTTTTCGCGGCTCATACAGCCTAAAGTCAGCGGCTGCTGCATTTTACAAAAGAGAGTACGGCATTGATCTGGATCCGGAAACCGAAGTCGCTGTATTATTTGGCGGAAAAGCCGGCCTTGTCGAGCTCCCGCAATGCTTGTTGAATCCCGGTGATACGATTTTAGTTCCCGATCCGGGCTACCCTGATTACTGGTCTGGTGTCACACTCGCGAAAGCGAAGATGGAAATGATGCCGCTCGTAAAGGACAGGGCGTTTCTTCCCGATTACAGCAGCATCCCTGCTGAGGTGAGAGAACAGGCGAAATTGATGTATTTAAATTATCCGAATAATCCGACTGGAGCTGTTGCTACTTCTGAATTTTTTGAAGAAACCGTGAGCTTTGCAAAAGAAAACGGGATCTGCGTCGTTCATGATTTTGCTTACGGCGCTGTTGGGTTTGACGGCTGTAAGCCTTTAAGCTTTTTGCAGACTGAAGGTGCAAAGGATATTGGAATTGAAATTTACACGCTGTCAAAAACGTATAACATGGCAGGATGGCGGGTTGGCTTTGCCGTCGGAAACGCTTCGGTCATTGAAGCAATCAATCTTTATCAAGACCATATGTTTGTCAGTCTTTTCAGAGCGACTCAGAAGGCTGCAGCAGAGGCACTGTTAGCTGATCAGAGGTGTGTGGCAGAGCAAAATGCCCGATATGAGAGCAGGCGAAACGCTTGGATTGCTGCATGCCGTGAAATTGGCTGGGATGTGACAGCTCCGGCAGGGTCATTTTTTGCATGGCTGCCTGTACCTGAAGGCTATACTTCTGAGAAGTTCTCAGACCTTTTGCTGGAAAAAGCGAATGTGGCGGTTGCGGCTGGAAACGGCTTCGGTGAATACGGAGAGGGCTACGTCAGAGTCGGACTTTTAACAAGTGAAGAAAGGCTCAAGGAAGCCGCTTATCGAATTGGCAAACTAAACCTGTTTACCCAAAAAACATTGACAAGACCCTATAACGATGGGATAATTCAAAATAATTTATAAAATCTATATTTTCTTATCAAGAGCAGGCAGAGGGACGAGCCCGATGAAGCCCGGCAACCGACTTATAAAGCACGGTGCTAATTCTTGCAGCTAGCGGCTGAGAGATAAGATTCGGACGAGAAACGAAACCTCTTCAGACGCGATTGCAGTTTGAAGAGGTTTTTTGATATGGATGAAAATGAAAGGAGCTCTGGGATGAGTGAGTTATTAGCAACATATCTTTTAACAGAACCGGGAGCTGATACAGAGAAGAAAGCAGAACAAATTGCAACAGGATTGACAGTAGGTTCCTGGACTGATCTCCCCCTTGTAAAGCAGGAGCAAATGCAAAAGCACAAGGGGCGGGTGATAAATGTTGAGGAGAGAGAGGGATCTTCTGTATCAGAAAAACAAGCCGTCATCACAATTGCCTATCCTGAAATCAATTTCTCTCAGGATATTCCGGCTTTGCTGACAACAGTGTTTGGCAAGCTGTCCTTGGACGGAAAAATCAAATTAATCGATCTTCACTTCTCTGAAGCATTTAAGCGTGTACTTCCGGGACCAAAGTTTGGCGTATACGGCATCCGGAAGCTGCTGGGAGAGTTTGAAAGACCGCTGTTAATGAGCATATTTAAAGGTGTAATCGGAAGGGACCTGAGTGATATTAAAGAACAGCTTCGACAGCAGGCGCTTGGCGGAGTTGACTTGATTAAAGACGATGAAATTTTCTTTGAGACAGGTCTAGCGCCTTTTGAAACAAGAATTACAGAAGGAAAGCAAATATTAAAAGAAACGTATGAGCAAACCGGACATAAAACGCTGTATGCGGTGAATTTGACTGGACGCACGGCTGATCTGAAAGACAAAGCGAGACGTGCTGCCGAATTGGGGGCTGATGCGCTTTTGTTTAATGTCTTCGCTTACGGCTTGGACGTTATGCAAAGCCTTGCGGAAGATCCTGAAATCGCAATTCCGATTATGGCGCATCCAGCGGTCAGCGGGGCCTTTACATCTTCTCCGTTTTACGGATTTTCTCATGCACTTTTACTCGGGAAATTAAACCGATATTGCGGTGCTGACTTCAGCCTCTTTCCGTCTCCATATGGTTCGGTTGCGCTGCCAAGAGCTGATGCGCTGGCCATTCATGAAGAATGTGTGAGAGAGGATGCTTTTAACCAAACATTTGCCGTTCCGTCAGCAGGCATTCACCCCGGCATGGTTCCGCTATTAATGCGTGATTTCGGCATAGATCATATCATTAACGCCGGAGGAGGCGTACATGGACATCCAAACGGTGCCCAAGGCGGGGGGCGTGCGTTCAGAGCCATTATTGATGCGGTCTTAGAAGCCCAGCCGATTGATGAAAAAGCCGAACAATGCAAGGATCTTAAGCTTGCGCTAGACAAATGGGGAAAGGCTGAAGCCGTATGACGACTCGAAAACCTTTGATTATATGTGATTTTGACGGAACCATCACGATGAACGACAACATTATAAATATCATGAAAACATTCGCTCCGCCGGAGTGGGTGGCATTAAAAGACGGCGTACTTTCCAAAAAGCTGTCGATCAAGGAAGGTGTCGGGCGGATGTTCAGCCTGCTGCCCAGCCGTTTAAAAGAAGAGATTACAAGTTTTGTATTGGAAGATGCAAAAATCAGGGAAGGCTTTCGGGAATTTGTAGCGTTTATCAATGAGAATGAGATTCCGTTTTATGTCATAAGCGGAGGGATGGACTTTTTTGTATATCCTTTGCTTGAAGGCATTGTGGAGAAAGACCGCGTTTATTGCAATCATGCGTCATTTGACAATGATTATATTCATATTGATTGGCCTCATTCTTGCAAGGGAACATGCAGCAATCAATGCGGGTGCTGTAAGCCGTCGGTCATCCATGAACTTTCTGAACCAAACCAATATATCATCATGATCGGTGATTCGGTTACAGATGTGGAGGCAGCAAAGCTGTCTGACTTATGCTTTGCAAGAGATTATTTATTAAACGAATGCCAGGAGCAAAACCTCAATCATCTCCCGTATCAAGATTTTTATGAGATAAGAAAAGAAATTGAGAATGTAACGGAGGTACAGGAATGGCTGCAAAACAAGAACGATGGCGAGAGCTCGCTGAAGTAAAACGGGAATTGGCAGAGAGAGATTGGTTTCCGGCGACTAGCGGCAATCTGTCCATTAAGGTTACTGATGAGCCTTTAACATTTCTCGTCACTGCAAGCGGAAAAGATAAACGCAAAGAGACGGATGAGGATTTTCTTTTGGTCGACCAAAACGGAGAGCCCGCTGAAAGCGGGCATTCTCTGAAACCGTCAGCGGAAACACTGCTTCATACACATTTGTACAATAAAACCAATGCCGGATGCTGCCTGCATGTCCATACGGTAAACAATAATGTGATTTCAGAGATATACGGAGACCAAAAGAAAATCACATTCAGAGGCCAGGAAATTATAAAAGCACTCGGCTTATGGGAAGAGAATGCAGAAGTGACCATTCCGATCATTGAAAATCCGGCTCATATTCCGACGCTCGCGGCACTGTTTGAGAAAGCAGTTTCAGGAGATTCAGGAGCTGTTCTGATCCGCAATCACGGTATTACCGCATGGGGGAGAACAGCATTTGAAGCAAAAAGAGTGCTTGAAGCGTTTGAATTTTTGTTCAGCTACCATTTAAAATTGAAAACCCTTCAGCATCAGCTGGTTAAATAAAAGGAGGAATTGAAATGGCTACAATTCGAATTCATGATGAGGCAAATACAACGATTGAACATCAAGAGGAAGTAGCAAGCTTTCTGGACAGTCAAGAGGTTATTTATGAGCAATGGGATATCGCGAAGCTTCCGGATCATCTCTCAGAGAAATATGATTTGACAGAAGAAGAAAAACAGCAAATTCTTGATACCTTTGAAACTGAAATTAAAGACATCTCAACCCGCCGGGGCTACAAAGCACAGGATGTTATTTCATTGTCAGACAGCAACCCGAAACTTGATGAACTGCTTGAAAATTTTAAAAGAGAGCATCACCATACAGACGATGAGGTTCGTTTTATCGTAAGCGGACACGGTATTTTTGTCATTCAAGGCAAGGACGGCACGTTTTTTGATGTCCGTTTAAACCCTGGAGATTTAATCTCCGTGCCTGAGAATATCCGCCATTACTTCACGCTTCAGGAGGACCGCAAAGTTGTCGCGGTGAGAATTTTTGTCACAACTGAAGGCTGGGTTCCGATTTATGAAAAAAACAGCGTGAGTCAATAAGCATGAGAAAGCCCCGTTCACCGAACGGGGCTTTTTATATTTATTGCAAACGCCACTTTTCATACTGTGACAGTTCTTTTTTAATTAGCATCCAAATGAAACCTAAGACAGCTGCATCGTCAATAAACCCAAGACCTAGTATAACGTCTGGAATGATATCGAGCGGCATGACGATATACAAGATGGCAGCAGTTAGCAGCAAAAGTGTTTTAACCTGTGAACGAGGGTAATTGCCATTTCGCCAATCGCGAAGCATCTGAAAAAAAGTAGTGATGTGCTGGATACATTTTTTTCGGTTTTTCCTCTTTAAAATCGCTTTTCCGCCTGCGGCTCCGAGCATTATTGCTTTCTTTTTCTTCATTGGGCATACCTCCTGCGTGGCGGCGTGTTTAAGATATTCTTCACCTGGGTATTGTTCTTCTAATCCTATCAATATATCTATTATACCTGAAAAATTAACTTATTTAATGAAAATATGTTTACAAATAAAGTATAATCTGTAATAATGCACAATAACCCAATCAAACTTGTTTCCTATTTCTTAGCGGCGAGGGGTGAAGTGAATGGGCGGTTCTTCTGAACAAGAAAGATTGTTGGTGTCTATTGATGAAAAAAGAAAGTTAATGATAGATGCCGCTAGAAAGCAGGGATTTACAGGGCATGACACGATCAGGCACAGTCAGGAGCTGGATTGTTTAATAAATGAATATCACCAGCTTATGCAAGAAAACGAACATTCCCAAGGGATTCAAGGTCTTGTAAAGAAATTAGGCTTGTGGCCCCGCAGAGATGTTATGCCAGCATATGATGCAAATAAATAGCGGCCTATCAGATGCATATATAAAGAGAGAGAGCTTTTCAGAAGCGCTCTTTTTTTCTGGAAAATTTCATATGAAAGAGGGAACTAATGAAAGAACTGGCGATTCTTATTACTGAAATGGTCAATGAATTTCATGATGCTTTTATTTCTATATGCGGATTATTCGGCATTCACTTAACTGACAAAGAAATGCATTTTTGGGTGATCGGCATTTTTGGCATTCTTTTTTTCGGTTTCACTCATGTTGTGTTTACTTGGCTTTCTAAATGGAGTATAACAGCCTTGTCCTTTATCTATACTGTTACAGTTATCATTGTGATCGTATTTGCGATTGAGATTCAGCAAAAAGTGACGGGGAGAGGGAATATGGAGTTTTTAGATGCCACAGAAGGCATAAAGGGTTTTTTAGTATTTTTTATGGTTTTTTGGCTTCTGAAAATGCTGCTGCGTTTCATCAAAATCCTTTTTTCCGGCAGTCCAGCAGGCAAGTCGAATGGAAATGCCCGGTCACGAAGATAAAAAAACCCTCCTGACAAGGTCAGGGGGTTATGAAGCGGACACGGGGAGGGTAATTGTCACCTCTGTGCCTCTTCGCACTTCACTTTCAATATGAATAGAGCCTCCGTACATCAGCACGATCCGTTTACAAACGACAAGGCCGAGACCGGTTCCTTTTTCTTTCGAAGTAACAAAGGGAAGGAAGATGTGATCCAGCATTTCCTGAGAAATCCCTTCACCGTTATCCACAACTTTGATTATGGCTTTTTTATCTAAAGCTCCCAGGGAGATCGTCAGTTTGCCTCCTTCAGGCATTGACTCGAGTCCATTTTTTGCCACATTTAAAATCACTTGTTTAATATGATCTTTTGTACATTTTACGAGTAAGGGCTGTTCGGTTAAATACTGTAATTCGACTTCAACATTGTATAGGTTCCCCTCAGAATAGATGATCGGCATAATTTCTCCGATAATGTCCTGAAGCGAGTTCAGTTCCCATTTTTCAGCTGTCGGCTTGCCGAGAACGAGAAACTCACTGACAATTTGATTGATTCGCTTGATCTCCTGTTCGATAATGGAGAAGTAAAGCTGATCTTCCTCACCTTTATATTTCTTTTGCAACAGCTGAATAAAGCCGCTTATCCCTGTGAGAGGGTTACGGATTTCATGGGCTGTGCTGGCCGCAAGCGTCCCGATCAGCTCTAATTTTTGCGCCTCATTTTCTGAGCGCTCCAGCTGGGTCTGGCGCTTCAGCAAATAATACAGCACGAGAATAAAAAGGATATTCAGCAGCACAATACTGCATGAAAGCGGAAGCACAAGGCTTTTTGTCAATTCTTCTATGGTGACAGGGTTCGGATATACTTTCATATTCCAGCTGATATCATCCAGATATCCGCTGACAGGTTTCTGATCTTTTACACGGGAGGCCTGTCCGCTCGCAAAAATCATTTTCCCGTCTTGGTTCACGACTTCAATATAAACATCAGGGCTCAGCAAGTTAATGAGATTTTTCAAATAATCAATTTGAATAGCTGCGACAAGATAATCTGTCACATTTTGTTTTGAGTCCAAAACAGGGACACAAATTGTAAAAATGGGCTGGCCTGTAATTCTGCTCGAATAACTATCTGAAATGACTGTCTTTTTTGTTTCCTTTGCTTTTGTAAAAAAAGATCTGTCGGCCAGGTTTACTTTCGTTTTTAATTCGGTTGTGCTTGCGGTGACGTCTCCTTTGGCATTTAGAAAATAGAGGCCGGAAAATCTCGGCTCTGAATCAAAGGTCTTTTCCAAAATCGACTGCATTTTCTTTATATCAACCGGTCTGTCAATGGCGATGGACAAAGAGGTCATTCGTGCCATCGTTTCTCCGATTAAATAATTGATTTTATTGCGGTGAAGGTTTAGCAGGACACTTGCTTCTTGCTTATGTTCTGCAGCTATTGTATCTTTTTCTTTTTCATATACGAAAAAGCTGATGACGATTGCCGGAATCACGACCAGTATGATATAAAGTTTGACTCTCCCGCAGGCGCCTTTTAGTATTTTCAATTTGCATCGCTCCAACATACACCTGATTAGAGGTATTATATCATTGTTTCTTCTTCTTTAATAAGAAAAAATAACCAAAAAAATTAGAAAAAGATGTTGAGCAGCTAACATTTTAAAAAAGAAGAGAAATATTGGAAAGATTTTTATTGACATTTTGGTCTTTGTTTATTAATGTTTCTCTGTAACGGTTTCTAAAAGGATGATTGAGACATGACAGAAAAATCACTGAAGTTATTTATCGTGCTGTCGCGCGCGTATCGGTCTATTAATGATCATATGAATAAGCATATTCATAAGCACGGGCTGAATCCGACTGAATTTGCTGTACTAGAGCTTTTATATCATAAAGGCGATCAGCCGCTGCAGCAGATAGGGGATAAAATTCTATTGGCTAGCGGGAGCATCACATACGTTGTAGATAAGCTGGAGCAAAAAGAACTTCTCATTCGGAAAGCTTCTCCTACAGACAGACGGGTGACATTTGCACAAATTACTGAAAAAGGCATCGGTCTTTTGAACGATATTTTCCCTGATCACGCTGCTGAAATTGATGAAATGATCAGCGTATTAAGCGAAGAAGAGGTAGAGATGTGCACTGAAATGTTAAAAAGAGTAGGGTTAAACGCAAAACAGTTTCACAATAAGTAAAAAAAGGAAGCCTGATATGTCACAGGGCTTCCTTTTTTTCTATTTTTCATTTGTTTCCGCTGCGCCTCTTGGCAGGATAAGAACTTCAACCCGCCGGTTTTTGCTTCGGCCTTCCGCAGTTTTGTTGGAAGCCACCGGTTTGTACTCGCCATAACCCTTGGCACTGAACACTTTAGCATCGAGCTTGGGGTTTTCAATCAAAAGCCCCATAAAGTTTACCGCTCTCATGACGCTTAAATGCCAGTTTGATTGGAATTCAGAATTTTTAATTGGCATATTATCAGTATGTCCGCTGATAATGATATTTCTTGGCGGGTTAATCACAAGAAGATTTGAAATCTCTTTTGCAAGCGGTACGTCTTCCTTACGAATGGTCGCTTTTCCAGAGTCAAAGAAAATGCTGTCTTTAATCGTAATCAGGAGGCCTTCACTAGTCATCTTCGTCTCAAGCTGATGTTCCAGCTTTTTATCTTTGATGAATTTTTCCACCTGGCTCTTCACATTTTTAAGTTCTTCTTGATCAGCTGCTTTTTCTTTTTCTTTCTTGTTTTTCTCTTTCTCTTCTTTTTCCTTTTTCACTTCATCGATGCCGTCTGACTCGTTTTCAGGAGGAGTGACACTGGAGTAGTCCAGTACGCCGGTGCCGCCTGTAAAGACTTCATTAAATGATTTTGAAAGCATTTGAAACTTAGCTGCGTCAATTGAACTGCTCGCGTACAGCACAATAAACAATGCCAGGAGAAGAGTAAGGATGTCGGCGTAAGGCACGAGCCATGATTCATCAACGTGCTCGTCCTCATGCTTCTTCTTCTTTTTTCTCGCCATTTTGCGCCTCTCCTTGTTCTGCAAATTTCAAGCGGTCCTTCGCAGGAAGATACATTAAAAGCTTTTGTTCGATGACTTTCGGTGCCTGTCCTTCTAAAACGGATAACACACCCTCAATCATGACTTCACGCAGTTTTACTTCTTGTTTTGATTTTCGCTTTAATTTATTTGCGAAGGGATGCCATAACACATACCCTGTGAAGATACCGAGAAGTGTGGCAACAAAGGCAGCACTGATGGCGTGCCCAAGCTCATCTGTGTTATCCATATGAGAGAGGGCGGCAATTAGCCCGATTACAGCGCCGAGTACTCCAAGTGTTGGCGCGTACGTTCCCGCTTGTGTAAAGATAGCGGCTCCGGCTTGGTGCCTGTCCTCCATTGCTTCGACTTCCTCTGTCATGATATCTCTGATAAATTCCGCGCTTTGCCCGTCAACAGCCATGCTGAGCCCGTTTTTCAAGAAAGCATCATCTACATCCTCAATGCTTGCTTCTAAAGCAAGCAGACCTTCACGGCGTGCAAGCTGGGCCCATTCAGAGAACATAGGAATGAGTTCCTCTATTGTCAGCTGTTTATTTTCCTTAAATAGCACTCGGAACAGCGCAGGCACTTTTTTAATTTCTTTTGTTGGGAACGCAATAACGACTGCTGAGATTGTCCCGGCGATAATAATTAAAATGGCGGCGGGGTTTGCAAGCGCGTTGAAGCTGACGCCTTTCAGAACCATTCCCACACTCAATGCCACAAAAGCAAGAATAATACCGATTAACGAAGTTTTATCCATAGTTTTCACCAAATCCTTTTTTACTAGCTTGTCTATGGTTAATATCGGTTTTGGTGCCCGGAACTTTAGGGACATTGTGAATTTGTTCATGAAATATTCAAGGAAGAGGCATAGAAGGGAGAAATAAACAAAAACGGACTTTTCAAAATTGAAAAGCCCGGGGGTTTAATGAAATTGGCAGTTTGTTTGCAAGCTGTCCTTCAGACTGTATTCATATAATAGTAGAAATACATATTCACTATATATAAACATGTTCCATCCCTCCTTAAAAAAAGTGTAAAGGATGAAAGGAATCAGCGCTTCAGGGGAAGGGACGGTATTTTCTCAGTCAAGAGTATGAATGCATAAAAAAGCGGCTTCCTAAAAGGAAACCGCTAATTGTTAATTCGCTTGCACTTTGATTTTATCATCTTCTAAAATGACGTGAAAACTTGTGATCTCGCTGTTATCAAGCAGCAGATCAGTCATTTCATCCTCAACCCATTCTTGGATGGTTCTTCTAAGCGGACGTGCACCGAATGAAGGGTGGTAGCCAAGCTCAGCGATTTTTTCTTTCGCTTCAGCTGTCACATGCAAGCTGATGCCCCGTTCAGCCAATGTATCTTCAAGTTCTCCAAGAAGAAGGCTGACGATTTTGACCAGATGTTCTTTTTCCAATGAGCGGAACTCAATAATGCTGTCAAAACGGTTGAGGAACTCAGGTTTAAAGAACATGCTCAGTGAATCAATCAATGTCTGTTCTTCGATGACACTGTCATCTGATTGGAAACCGACTTTCGTTTGTTTTTCGCCAGCACCCGCATTGCTTGTCATAATGATCACAGTGTCTTTAAAGCTTACGGTTCTGCCTTGGCTGTCTGTCAGACGGCCATCTTCCATAATTTGCAGGAACATATGCTGAACGTCTGGGTGTGCTTTTTCAATCTCATCCAGCAACACAATGCTGTAAGGATTGCGGCGCACTTTTTCAGTTAATTGTCCAGCTTCCTCATGGCCGACATATCCAGGAGGTGAACCAATAATCTTAGATACGGCGTGTTTTTCCATGTATTCGCTCATATCGAGACGGATAATAGCGTCTTTTGTGCCGAACAATTCATCTGCCAATGTTTTAGAGAGCTCTGTTTTCCCTACGCCGGTAGGACCGACAAAGAGGAAGGAGCCGACTGGTCTGTTTTTGGATTTTAATCCGGCGCGGCTTCGTCTTACCGCTTTTGCCACTTTTTGAACAGCGGCTTCTTGTCCGATCACGCGTTCATGAAGTTTTGCTTCAAGCTCTTTCATTTTCGTTTGTTCGTCTGCCTGCAGTTTGCCGACAGGAATGCCTGTTTTTTGTTCAACAATTTCCTGAATGTGCTCAGCTTCCACAGTGACAGCGGTTTGAGCGGAGGAGCTGTTCAGTTTTTTCTCCAATGCGATTTCTTCATCACGGAGTTTTGCCGCCAGTTCGTAATTTTCTTCTTCAAGGGCTTTGGTTTTTTCGGCTTCAATTGCAGTTAAGCGTTCAGCCGCATCCTCATCATTCAGTTCATCGATTAACAGGTTGGCTTTTGAACCTGCTTCATCTAATAAATCAATTGCTTTATCCGGCAGGTGTCTGTCCTGAATGTAGCGGGATGATAACGTGACACATGCTTTGATTGCTTCATCACTGAATGTCACGCCATGGTACGCCTCGTATTTGTCTTTAATCCCTTGCAGAATGAGGATAGCTTGTTCAATTGAAGGCTCCTGCACCATGACAGGCTGAAAACGTCTTTCCAGCGCAGCATCTTTTTCGATTTGACGGTATTCTTTCAGTGTTGTCGCCCCAATGACTTGCAGTTCGCCTCTGGCTAGGGCCGGTTTGAGAATATTGCCGGCGTCCATTGATCCTTCTGCAGAGCCTGCGCCGACGAGAAGATGAATTTCATCAATGAAGAGAATGACATTTTTTCGTTCCTTCAGCTCAGTGATCAGCTGTTTCATTCTCTCCTCAAATTGGCCTCTGATCCCTGTATTTGCAACAAGGGATGCAACATCAAGCAAGTATAGCTCTTTGTTTTTCAGTTTGTTTGGAACATCGCCTTCAGCAATTTTTAAAGCGAGTCCTTCAGCGATGGCAGTTTTCCCTACACCCGGCTCCCCAATAAGAACCGGATTGTTTTTGTTGCGGCGGTTTAGAATTTCGATCACTCGTGCCACTTCATCATCACGGCCGATGACGGGATCGATGAGACCGGCTTTAGCACCGTTTGTAATATTTTGAGCCAGCTCATCAAGCAGCCCTTTTTTTCCGCTTTGTTTTGCTGTGCTCTGTTCTTTCGGCTGGAATGCCTGTTCAAAAGGAAATCCGAAAGGTTGAGGACCCATACTCATTGAAGGTTTACGGGTCAGTTCGTTATAACAAGTTTCACATAGAACCATCTGTTTATGAACGGAATTTATTTGCATGTTAAGGCGAATCGTCGCCTCGTTTTGATGACAATGTTGACAACGCATTTGCCAAAACCTCCTTAATAATTTGATCTTCTTTGACCAATGAAAGTGAATAAAAAGGTCTATTGAATTTGACCTTCTTTGACTATTAGTATATGGCAAACGTAACGGCATTCAAAACAATATGCTCAAAGCAACTTTGCTTTTTGACTATCTTTGACCAAATGTTTTTTTAAAAAGGCCAGTTTGTTTGACCAACTTTGATTAATAGTATACTCTGACCATCTTTGACTTTCAAGTCTTTTGCACAATATTTTTTAATTTGTTACAAAGTAAAACATGTTTTCTTCGTCTTTTCAAGGAACTTGTCTCATAGGTTATAAAAAGGCATCTATGGACAAAACTGCGGTTCGTTCGGAGGGGAGAAATGGAACAATCAAAAGGGTCTGCAGGTCAGCTTGCTTTTGTGTATGTCGGCACAGTAGTCGGAGCTGGATTTGCGACTGGCAGAGAAATTGTTGAGTTTTTTCTGAAGTTCGGCTGGTTCGGTTTATTCGGCATTCTCGTCAGCGGCGGAATGTTTACGTTACTGGGCGCCAAGCTGATGATCATTTCAAAGCGAATCAATGCCAAGTCATATCAAGAAATGAACATCTTTTTGTTCGGGACGACGGCTGGGCAGATTATCAATGTATTTATGCTGTTTGTTCTCCTCGGAGTTACATCTGTTATGCTCTCAGGAGCAGGGGCGCTTTTTGAGGAACAATTGGGGATGTCCGCTCAGATTGGGATGCTTATTACAATCGGTCTGAGCTTAATTGTGATGACCAGAGGAGTAAAAGGCATTTTCGGTGTCAATGTGTTTGTTGTTCCCCTTTTAATCATCTTTTCAATGATTGTGGTGGCCGACTCTTTTATATTCAGCGAATCACGAAACGCAGCTCAGTGGGTCTGGCCGCATCGCTGGGATTGGCTGTTATCAGCCTTTTCTTACGGGGCTTTGAATTTATCGCTGGCCCAAGCGGTTTTGGTTCCGCTGGCGAATGAAATGTCCTCGGAGAAAGTGATCAAAAAAGGCGCTTTAATCGGAGGCACGATGCTGACGATTGTGCTGTCCGCGAGTTTTCTGTCTTTGTCGACTCTTCCAGATGTATTTTTGTATGATATACCGATGGCGCAAGTGGTTTATCTTTTTGCAAGATCTGTCCATTTGATTTATTTACTCATTATTTTCGGAGAAGTGTTCACATCAGTTATCGGTAATTTATATGGATTAGAAAAACAAGTCCAGAGTTTTCTTCCAATAAAAAGCAAATATATCTTTGCAGCCATTATGATCACGGCTTATATCACGAGCCAAATAGGGTACGGCAAGCTCATTTCAACGATTTATCCCATGTTTGGCTATGTGAGTCTGGCCTTCATAGGCGCCTTGATTTGTAAAAAGGCTCCTCGGCGGCGCAGTTTATAACTATATATAAAGAAGCGAACCGTCACAATAGATCTTGAAGCGGGGACTGACTTTTTTATTGTCAAGAAAAACAACATTATGGTAAGATAGCAGAAGTGAAAAAATTGAAGAAAATCCGTGCGGTATGCGGGAGAGGTTCTAGCTACACCCTCTATAAAAAACTAAGGACGAGCTGTATCCTTGGATACGGCCTTTTTTATGTTTTTCTAGAGCACCTTCCGAAAAGGTGTTTTTTTGCGTGAATCAGCTGTAGCGATGTCTCTCGCCGATGTGTTTATTGCGGAGAAGGAGAGGAATCATGAAAAAAGAAAAAGCAATTGTCGTATTCAGCGGCGGTCAAGACAGCACCACATGCTTACTGTGGGCTTTAAAAGAATTCGAAGAAGTCGAAACGGTGACTTTTCATTATAATCAGCGGCATTCTCAGGAAATTGAAGTGGCAAAATCCATTGCGGAAAAGCTTGGTGTGAAAAATCATTTGCTTGATATGTCACTTTTAAATCAGCTTGCGCCGAATGCCCTGACTAGAAATGATATTGAGATAGAAGCAAAAGATGGCGAACTGCCATCCACATTCGTTCCAGGCCGCAATTTGGTATTCTTATCCTTTGCGTCTATCCTGGCATACCAAATTGGCGCGCGCCACATTATTACAGGAGTTTGCGAGACAGACTTCAGCGGTTATCCTGACTGTCGTGACGAATTCGTGAAATCTTGCAATGTAACGGTAAATCTGGCGATGGAGAAGCCGTTTGTGATCCACACGCCTCTCATGTGGCTCAATAAGGCGGAAACATGGAAGCTTGCAGATGAGCTTGGCGCGCTGGATTTTGTGAAAAACAACACGCTGACGTGCTATAACGGCATCATCGCAGACGGCTGCGGCGAATGTCCGGCATGCCATCTTCGTTCAAAAGGTTATGAAGAATATATGGTGATGAAAGGAGAGCGTGCATAAATTGTTATCTCAAATTTATCCGCAGGCCCAGCATCCTTATTCATTTGAACTGAATAAGGACATGCACATCTCAGCCGCTCATTTTATCCCTCGGGAAAGTGCGGGAGCGTGCAGCAGGATTCACGGGCATACGTATACCGTAAATATAACCGTTGCCGGCGACGAACTTGACGACTCCGGCTTCCTTGTCAATTTCAGCGTGCTCAAAAAACTGGTGCATGGAAACTATGATCATACGCTATTAAATGATCATGAAGACTTTTCTCAGGACGACCGGTATTCGCTGCCGACAACTGAAGTCGTGGCGAAAACAATTTATGACAACGTACAGGCTTATTTAGACACTTTGGAGAATAAGCCGGCCTGTGTACAGGTGTTTGTCCGTGAAACACCGACAAGCTACTGTGTCTACCGTCCGAAAAAGGGTGGTTTGAATGGCTAAAGGAATTCCTGTATTAGAAATTTTCGGACCGACGATTCAAGGAGAAGGCATGGTGATCGGACAGAAAACGATGTTCGTCCGAACAGCCGGCTGTGATTATTCCTGCAGCTGGTGTGACTCCGCCTTCACTTGGGACGGATCTGCTAAAAAAGATATTCGCTGGATGACGGCAGGGGAGATTTTTGCAGAGCTTAAGGACATTGGGGGAGACGCGTTTTCCCACGTGACGATCTCAGGAGGCAACCCGGCCCTGTTAAAACAGCTGGATGCTTTTATTGAACTGCTGAAGGAAAATAACATCCGTGCAGCGCTTGAAACTCAAGGGACCGTTTATCAGGATTGGTTTACGCTGATTGATGATTTGACAATCTCTCCAAAACCGCCAAGCTCAAAAATGGTGACGAACTTTCAAAAGCTTGACCACATTTTAACTTCACTTCAAGAGAATGATAGACAGCATGCTGTCAGCTTGAAGGTTGTCATCTTTAATGATGAAGATTTGGAATTTGCCAAAACGGTGCACAAGCGGTACCCCGGGATTCCGTTTTATTTACAAGTCGGCAATGATGACGTGCATACGACAGATGACCAGTCACTGATTGCACATTTACTTGGAAAATATGAAGCGCTTGTTGATAAGGTAGCTGTCGATGCGGAGCTGAATCTCGTCAGAGTGCTCCCGCAGCTGCACACCCTGTTATGGGGCAACAAACGCGGAGTATAGTAGAAAGGAAGATGAACATGACGACAAGAAAAGAATCAGAATTAGAAGGTGTAACACTGCTAGGCAACCAAGGCACAAATTATTTGTTCGAATATGCGCCGGACGTGCTGGAATCCTTCCCGAATAAACACGTAAACCGTGATTACTTTGTAAAATTTAATTGTCCTGAATTCACATCTTTATGTCCAAAAACAGGACAGCCTGACTTTGCAACAATCTACATCAGCTACATTCCTGATGAAAAAATGGTTGAAAGCAAATCATTAAAGCTGTACTTGTTCAGTTTCAGAAATCATGGTGACTTCCACGAAGACTGCATGAATATCATCATGAATGACTTGATTGAATTAATGGACCCGCGCTACATCGAAGTATGGGGCAAATTCACGCCAAGAGGCGGAATTTCCATTGATCCATACACAAACTACGGAAAACCTGGCACGAAGTATGAAAAAATGGCCGAATACCGTATGATGAACCATGATTTGTATCCGGAGACGATTGATAATCGTTAATTATTCCGTTGTGTGAAACGGAGTGTGAGACGAAGTGGAGTCACGGTAAAATCCGAACATTAAGCGTCAGTTTTAAGCGAAAATGTGACCCGGTCACAATTTGGCGGCCCTCTTGTGACCACACCGTGACCGAAAATATATAAATGTGTGACCACGATCCCTGTCTTTTAGACAGGGATTTTTTGGTTCGATTAGTTTTCAACATGATTATATGAAGTGATGCTTAGTTATTGTACGATATTTGCTCAGCGATTTGATTCGTTAACGCCTCGGTAGCGTCTTCGTGTGTTAATGCGCGATATACTTGGCTTTACATTACAGCGATATACGTATGAGCTAAGTAGTTAGAGGAGCTAAATCGGTATAAAATATAGCCGTATGAAAAAACGAAAAGCCCAGGCGCTAGACACATTTTAAACGCGCATTTCAAAAATTCACTTTGACTTATGAAAAAAGACGCCGATTTATTCAGCGTCCTCTTCCGTAGCATCTTCAATCTCGAATAATTCCTCGACCTCTACTTCGAGCGCCTTCGCAATTGAAAAAACGTGCTAATCTTCGTGGCGAGTGTTTTCTTATCGAATCGCGATATCGACCCTTGCGGGACACCCGATGCTTCAGCGAGCCTCACTTGCGTCCATCCCTTTGCCTTCATAACGGCATGTAGTCGTGGCGTAGCTTTTAATTTCATTTCGATCACCTCTGCGACGAACTGTCTATAGTCAACTGCTGGTTATCATTGATAATTAAAATGGCTTTTTATCTCGTTTTAAAGCTATTAACGAAAGTTTCTCCGTCGTTCTCCGCATTAACTATTAGCTGGGCACTTTCACTGATACGTTGAGCAAGTGCTTTTTGCGCTTTTCCATTGAAGCTGTATAAAAGGGCTGAATAAACGTCGTTTAATTCTTCCTGTAGCGAATTCATTTCGAACTTAGGTTTAAGATTTTTTCGAATCGTCTCTAGCTTAGTATTTGCCACTTGCGTCATACCTGCTTTTAACATTTGACGCTGCAGCTGTTTTCGCATTGGATCATCTTTATGTTCTAAAAGGTTATCTAACGTTGGCATTGCTTTGTCACTCCTATAATCTCAGCCAATTGGCAAGCATCTGATCTTTTTCTTCAAAATCGTCGGCGATTTTATTCAAGAAGCCGCCTATTTCTTCAAGGTCTGTAATCGCTGCTTGTAGTGAATCTATGAATGATTGTTCAGCTTGTGTGTCGTAAAATATCGGTCCTTTATCGTAAGACTGGGCTAAATCTTCTAACGTATTGGTTACATCCTGCGAATTAAGCTGATCATAAAAGCCATGCCCAACTTGACCGTAAAATTCCGTTTTTAGTTCAGCAACTTTTTCGTCGTGCTCTTGATAGGCATTCTGCGCTTCTTTTTTCATCGTTCTGAGATCCTCGACCATCGCGTCAACTTTTTCGGCAAGTTTTTTTGCACTTTTTGGTGTTACTTTAATGGCATCCCCGCCACCGATCGCGCCAGCCGGTAGCATTGCGTTTAAGTTTTTATCGTACACAAGCTCATCGCCGTTTACGTTCGTGATATTTCCGTTTTCATCAAATGTAAAGTTGGCTTCATTTAGACCGTGTGTATCAGGATTACGAAGAATAACAGTATCTATAAAGTAGACGAGGTTCTTTTCGATTTGGTCACCCCATCTTCCGCTCAGTCTTTGTTTGCGATTGATCTGTGAAAGTACAGGGTTTTTTGTGTAAATTGTGGTCCCGTTGTGGCGGTCATATTCGTTCCAATAACCAGCTCCGACCATATCATCCGGGTTGATAATAGACCTCACGTAAGGGTCGTACAAGCCATCGTTTATTTCTTCTTGCTTATTATCAGTATGTAGTTTGACGACAGAAGGGCTGTTAAACGCGACCCCATAAATATCATTGTTTACCGCACTGTATTCAGCCTCTGCGCCTCCGAGTGAATGACCTGTTGTTGAAACAATCGTCGATGTTCCGTTATACTTTCTTTTAACTTCTTTAACGAGTTGGTCTGCTTGGTCGATTTGCGTTGTTTTCGTAATGAGTTTATAGTTTCCGGTTGTAAGCATCGCGTCTTGGGAAGGTGTGCCGTTATATTTTCCGAGTGTTTTAGACGTATCCTTCGCATCCTTTTCAACGATATAATGAGCTTCTTTTTTGGGGTCGCTTCCAAAAACAATGTTGCCGCCGTCAGCTTTTGCGCCATCATTGATCGGGTCTTTTCCGAGATCAGTTCCTGCAAATGATACAACAACATTTTCTGGATTTTTGGATTTCACCCATTTGCCGTTTTTCTGTTCCGCTTGCACTAATACAACCGCGTCAAGCCCTGTGTCATCGTCTGATTTTATTTTGTCGACGTACCAATAAGTAGGATTTGAAATGGAAGAATTAATACGTATATAATCGTTGTTCTTTAATTTCTTTTTGAGATAATCATAGTTATAAGCACGCTGACTCATCCTATAATATGTTTCATCCGTAAGGCTTGAAGTCCTAATTTTCTTGCTCAAGATATACAACACCTTTCATGTCATGTAAAATAATGAAGGGAAAGGGATGATCTTTTTTTGAAAAAATACCTTATTATTCTACTATTGTTAATTATAACTGTTGGGGGACTGATTATGAAGCATCAATATGATGTGAAAAAGGAAGAAAGTGCTCTTTTTGAAAAAGCTAAAAGTAAAATGACTGAATACCTTCATAGTGAATACAAGGGTATAGAGAAAATTTCTTATTCCGAGGAATATTTTATTGATCCAACTGGTGGAATTACCGTTGAGGGATATCTTAATGGCGATAAAACAAAAGAGTTTGATGGTCTATATGATCCTGTTAGTGACAAAATAGGAAGCTCTTCTGTGGACGCAGAAGAAAAATCTTAAGACGCCACGCTGGCGTCTTTACTTTTGTGTTATACCTTCACTTGCCTCAGATAACGTGGACCATTTTTCTAAACCGCGAGCTACATGCGTACCTTTGTCTGCTATTGTCGCGTATGCTTCATATATTATTGGCTTCAAACACTCTAACCGATAGATCCCTCTCCTTAAAGAATAGTCATACTTGTTTTTCTCTTTCAGTTAACATTTTCGGAATGGAAATATCAGTTCTTACCGTGCGTTGCGACGAGATCTTGGGGCTTGGGTGGTCAGACGTCGATTTATTTCGAGCGGAAGATCCTAACGATTCGCCAAACCCTTTCGAAGATAGCCGATAAAGCTAATTACGGACTGGTTTCGGAAGCCAAGACGATAAACGCGTTTTGTACCGTTAATTTGCCGGATCGTTAGGTGGTATCACTTATTGCGCATAAGGGATAATCGATCATGAGCGGATCGTGCTCGGTGATAAATACGACGACAACGACCTGGTCGTATGTACGAAAAACGGAAGCTGGGTGCATCCGAATAATTTCCGGAGTTCATTTAACGTAACCCGCGATGGTTTAGGCTTACCGAAAATACCGTTAAAGGGACTACGCCACATTCACGTGACATATCTCGTTAGTATAAGAACGGTTGGGTCACGCGAATATTAAAACGACGCTCGGATCGTATAGTCACGTCTTGCCTTCTGCAGCGCTGAGTAGTCGAAAAGCGAGATCGTTTGATTGCGGAGTGTGACCGCAGTGTGACCGCAGTGTGACCGCAGTGTGACCGTAGGATTGACGCGGAATTTAAGCCCCATATATCCACGAAGACTGCATGAACATCATCATGAATGACTTGATTGAGTTAATGGACCCGCGCTACATCGAAGTATGGGGCAAATTCACGCCAAGAGGCGGAATTTCCATTGATCCGTACACCAACTACGGAAAACCTGGCACGAAGTATGAAAAAATGGCCGAATACCGTATGATGAACCATGATTTGTATCCGGAGACGATTGATAATCGTTAATGGTACAAAGATGTCCTTACATAGACGTGGGTAACACTACGTCTATTTTTGTTTTTTAAAGCTTCTTAGTTACCCGTTCTACACATCCTGATTATATAAAAAAGACGAGCGAATCCGGGGGGAATTCCACTCGCCGCTTTCTAATGAAAAGACGGGATGCTGGATGGCAGCTCGTCTGTTTTATTATAATTTAACGAACATATGTTTGTAAAGGTGTCTTTTCTAAAGAAATGGTGAACATAACGATCAGAACAGATTTATTGTGAACGTTCGTTAAGGTATGCTAAGATGCATGAACCGTAAAGGAGCTGATAAGAAGTGAAGACACTGCGATTAAACAATGTAACATTAGAAATAGCAGCATATCAAGAAGAAAACGAGCCGAAGCGCAAAATTGCATGTACCCTAAACGTTACGAGTGAGACTTACCATGATATCGCCGTCCTGTTGTATGAAAAAACGTTTAATGTCGAGGTTCCGGAACGAGATCTTGCTTTCCGGGGTGAAATGACAAATTATTCAACGTCATTGACCAACCTGTACGAACCAGGGGCCGTCAGCGAGTTCTATATAGAAATAACGGAAATAGACCAAAACGCCGATTCATAAATCGGTGTTTTTTATGTAAAAAAGCTGCCGGCCGGCAGCTTTTGAGAAAGCGAATTTCATATGTAAGGTGTTTAATTGTCCGTCTTGCAGTTTTTTTGAATCAATGTGGAAATAAGGAGGTTTTAATAGGAGTCTCTGATGATCTTATAATTTTTATGATTAACAACTGTCAATGAATCTAATTCAAGATCCCGATAGTTATCCATGATGGTTACATCAACGATAACAGAATTCTCATTTACTTTTTCAACAACACCGGTTAATCCGTTTTTAAATTCAATGACATTCCCAACCTTAGCGATTTTCACAAGCTTCCTCTCCTTTAAACATAATAATGCCTTTTGAAAGTATTTTGCAGTATTTTCATTGAGAAGTAAAGCGATAAGGAGTTTTATCTCCCTTATGAATTGTCCTGTCGCATTAAAGATGATATATTGATTTTCGTCAATAGAAAGAAAAGGGGGAATTTTCGTTGCATCCCGAAGAGATCACAGAAATGATTGAACAGCTGCGCACCGGCGCCATAAACGAACTGAGAGTCCAAAAAGAGCATTTCCTTGATTTCAGGGCTGTGTTATCTAAACAAGATGATTTTAAACATTTCCGAGGAATTGCCCAGCAAGGCGGAGATGTCATATTTCAATACTTAGAACAGCCAAGAAGCTGAAGGTTTCTCATATGTGAGAAGCCTTTTTATCATATATGACAGAATACAAGCCTTTTATTACGTCTGTCTGTAACAGATGTAAATAAAATGTAAAGTGTTATAAATGGATAAACATGTATCAATTTGACAATATTTATATAATTTCAGGCTGTTTTTCTGCCAGTAAGCAGTGAGTCATCCTCTTTATTCCATCCTGATGCCTCCTTGGGAGAGTTGGAAAATCTTTTTCCGTGAAAATGAATGGATCTCTTGTTAAGGTAATGAAGTGTTTTTTTGAGCACTTTAAGGAGGAAATTGTATGACAACGAAATTCACTGCTCTGGCTGTTTTTCTTCTTTGTTTCATGCCTGCAGCCAAAATTGAGCATACACAAGCTTCACTACTGAGCGCAAAGAAGACAAAACATGAAGAAGCGAAATGGCTTACACATATAGATCGAAATACGAATGAATCCTTCCCTTCACTGTCTGCTGATAAGGACAAGAAAATAAAACCGATTAAGCTATCAGCACACACTGAAAAGAAAGAGAAAGATAAACCGGACAAAACAAATGATGAGAAAGAAACATATACACAGTCTGAAAAAGAGTTGCTGTCCCGTCTCGTTCACGCAGAGGCCAAAGGAGAATCATATAAAGGCAAAGTCGCTGTAGCAAGCGTTGTACTGAACAGAACGGAGAAAAAAGGTTTTCCTGATACGATTAGAGGAGTTATCTATCAGAAAAACGCCTTTGAACCGGTCGCAAACGGCAGCATTAATCAAAAGCCTGACAAAGAATCGATTGAAGCTGCCGAAGAAGCACTGTCCTCAAAAAATAGAGAAACAGATGCCATCTTCTTTTATAATCCGAAAACAGCGTCAGATAATTGGATTCGTTCAAGAAAAATCGTCGAAAAAATCGGCAGACACGTTTTTGCCGTTTAAGCATAGAGGAGACAATAGGTCTCAACTGTGCTTTTTTTCATATAAAGAGTAAAAATAAAATAATTTTTGAACTTGTCTCATATGATGTTGGTAGTACAAGAGACAAGGAGAGACATCATGAATCGATTTGTGAAAGGGATCATTCTTCTATCCATTGCCGCCTTTTTCGCTGAATGCCTTGAATTTGTCGTAAATATGATTTTGGCACGAGAGCTTGGCGAGCATGGGATGGGGCTTTACATGAGTATTTTGCCCACGATCTTTTTAATTATTGTCATCGCGAGCCTGGAACTGCCGATATCCATTTCTAAATTCATTGCCGAGTCAAATCCTAAGCTTCATGAAAGCATGCTAAGGCACGCTTTTAGAATGACAGCCATTTTCACCGCTTTTTCTACTGCCGCCGCTAGTATTGCGCTTCCGTTTATTCCGGTATTTGATACATACCACCCGTTTATTAAAGGGATTGTCATCGGCTTAATTCCTGTTGTCGCCTTTACTTCGATCGCCAGAGGCTACTTTATGGGTGTGCAGAAAATGGGGAAAATCGCAATTGCCAATGTGCTGAAAAAAATCATCCAGCTCTTGTGCTTATTCATCTTTTTTCAATGGTACTCATTTGAATTGGACATGGCTGTGCTGATTTCCTTGTTTGTTTTAGTTGTGAGTGATGTGGTCGTGCTTGTTTATTTATATTCACAATTTATTATGGCAAGGCGTGCGGTATCCGGCCAGCAGCACATTCATTTGCGCGGAAAGGATGTAAGAAAAAGGCTGCTTGCCGTTTCAATTCCTACTACAGGATTGCGCATTTTTCATGCTGTTGTCAACGCAATTGAACCCTTTTTAGTGAAAGGAGCGCTTTTGGCTGCGGGCGTTGCCGGGACAGCGGCGATCGATCAATACGGAATGCTGGCTGGAGTGGCTGTGACGATAGGTTCGTTCCCTGCATTTATTGCCCATTCGTTAATGGTTGTCATGATACCAAGTATTTCGGAAGCTTATGCACTTTCACAGTATGACATCGTGTTAAAAAGGCTGAAGCAGTCGATTTTCATTACATTAGGTTACGGTATACCGGCTGTCTGGATCATGTTCCAGTTTGCGGGACCTCTCACACATTTGTTTTTTCACTCTCCTGAAGCGCAGTATTACTTGCAGCTGTTGTGGCCTTACTTTCTCTTTCATCTGTTTGTCATGCCGCTGCAGGCGTGCTTAATCGGAATGGGCTTTGTGAAAGAGGCTTTTTATCACAATGTGTGGAGCCATATCGTTGCGCTGAGTATGATGTATGTACTGGGGTCAATGGAGAATCTGCAAATGCTCGGGATTATCCTCGGGATGAACACTGGCATGATTCTTTTGACGAGCCTGCACTATGCCACGATCTGCAAAGCACTGCAAGTATCTGTATTGCTTACGGGCGGGAACAGAGCGCCGCGAATTGAAGGATGATAAAGGAATAGCAGGGGCAAGCTAATTGAAAAGCATGAAAGGAAGATTCCATGTTGACGAAGCGCTTGCTTACTATATACATTGTGTTATTAGGGTTGATTGCATGGTTTCCAGGTTCGGCACAAGCCGAGGGAAAACAGCCTGCTGTTCCCGCTGTTTTTCTTATGAAAACGATAGAAGGGGAGGACATCTCGATTCCGAATAAAGGGCAAAAAACAATTCTCCATTTTTGGACATCATGGTGTCCGCCTTGCAAAAAGGAGCTTCCACAGTTTCAGTCGTTTTATGATGCCCATCCATCCGACAGCGTAAAGCTGGTCACGGTGAATTTAGTGAATTCGGAACAAAATCAGCAAGCCGTTGAAGACTTTATTAAAGCAAACAAGCTGACGTTTCCGATTGTCCTTGACTCAAAAGGGGAATTGATGAAGGAGTATCATATCATCACGATCCCAACATCATTTTTGCTGAATGAAAAGGGAGAAATTGAAAAAACAAGAATTGGCCCGATGACGGCGGAACAACTGAAGGAATGGACGGAAGAATAGCTGAGAGCATAGACTCTCAGCTTTTTTCATTAAGGGAAGAATTGAGAATGTTAATGATAATTATTATCAAAAAGAAATTAAAATAATTATAATTGAAATTCTATTCTTACGTGCTATAATAAAGGAAGACATCAAAAAATAACTGACGATAAAGCTGCCTTTTGGGCGGCGATTTTGTTTTTTATAAGAGAAATGAAGATGATTTACGTTCTCAATTAGAGAGGAGAATTCGATATGAATGAACAAGTTATCGTTCAACGCGATCCGCACGAGCCATTGAAAACAGACAAGAGAGAAAAAAACTGGGCGCAGCACGCAGAGCTTATTGCAGCACTTGTATCAGGCGCCCTTATCTTGGCTGGCTGGCTCTTATCCGGCCATCAAGTATTATCTGTAACACTTTTCTTGTTGGCTTTTGTGATCGGCGGATTCGCTAAAGCAAAGGAAGGAATCGAAGAAACGCTCGAATCCAAAACGCTGAATGTAGAACTTTTAATGATTTTCGCTGCTATTGGCTCCGCCTTGATTGGATACTGGGCAGAGGGCGCTATTTTAATATTTATTTTTTCCTTAAGCGGAGCTTTAGAAACATACACAATGAATAAAAGCAGCAGAGATTTAACGTCTTTAATGCAGCTTGAACCTGAAGAAGCAACATTGCTGATCGATGATGAAACCAAAAGAGTTCCGGTTTCAGACTTGCAGGCCGGTGATATGATTGTGATCAAACCTGGAGAACGAGTAGCAGCAGACGGTATCATTGAATCGGGCTCGACAAGCCTTGACGAGTCGGCATTAACAGGTGAATCAATGCCTGTAGAAAAAAACACAGGCGACGCTGTATTCACAGGGACGGTGAATCGCAATGGATCCTTGACTGTTCGTGTCACGAAAGCAAATGAAGATTCGTTATTCAGAAAAATTATCAAACTGGTTGAATCAGCGCAAAACAGTGTATCACCCGCACAGGCTTTCATCGAACGATTTGAAAATGCTTATGTGAAAGGTGTGTTAATTGCGGTGGGGCTCCTGTTATTCATCCCGCACTTTGCGTTGGGCTGGAGCTGGAGTGAAACCTTCTACCGCGCAATGGTGTTTATGGTTGTCGCGTCACCTTGTGCGCTTGTCGCCTCTATTATGCCGGCGGCGTTGTCCCTGATTTCAAATGGCGCCCGTAACGGTATGCTTGTGAAAGGAAGCGTCTTTCTTGAACAGCTGGGCTCTGTGCAAATGATCGCCTTTGATAAAACTGGTACTGTAACAAAAGGCCAGCCGGCCGTTGAGACGATCAGAATAGCAGAAGGGTTCAATGAAGCGGAAGTTCTTGAGGCTGTCTATGCCATCGAAACGCAATCAAGCCATCCGCTTGCCCAAGCCATAACGGCGTACGCTGAAAGCCGCGGCGTGAATCAGTCCGGCTACATATCTATAGAAGAAACATCAGGGTTTGGCGTTATGGCAGAAGTGTCGGGCGCGAAATGGAAGGTCGGTAAAGCAGGTTTTATCGGCGAGGAAATGGCAGCACAATTTATGAAACAGACAGCATCAGATATCATTCAAAGCGGCCATACGATTGTATTTGTGAAAAAGGATGATCAAATAGCGGGCTGTATTACACTGAAGGACCAAATCAGGCCTGAAGCAAAAGAGGTCATGGAAGAACTGAACCGACTTGGGATTAAAACGGCCATGCTTACAGGAGATCACGAGGACACGGCTCAAGCGATTGCCAAGGAAGCCGGCATGACAACTGTTGCGGCAGAATGCCTGCCTGACCAAAAAGTGAATGAAATCAAACGTTTAAAAGAAGAATTCGGAACGATAGCAATGGTTGGTGACGGAATCAATGATGCGCCGGCGCTCAAAGCGGCGGATGTCGGCATTGCGATGGGCGGCGGAACAGATGTAGCACTTGAGACCGCTGATATGGTCCTCATGAAAAACGACTTGAAAAAGCTCGTAAACATGTGCCGCTTGTCACGGAAAATGAACAAGATCATTAAACAAAATATCGTGTTTTCTCTAGCTGTGATCTGTCTGCTGATTTGTGCAAACTTTTTGCAGGTGATGGAATTGCCATTTGGCGTGATTGGTCATGAGGGAAGTACGATTTTGGTCATACTAAACGGATTAAGACTCCTAAAATAAAACCAGCAGCCCCATCAGGCTGCTGGTTTTTTATGTATCAAGATTTCCCTTCATTTTTGTCTTTGGCAGATCTTTTCGTAACCAGGATGAGAGCGAGAATGCAGCAAAGAAAACCCGCTGCACAGCCTATAATTGAGCTGTAATAATAAAAGCCCACCATCTTCATTCCGATAAAAGGAGCGGAAATTCCCAAAATCGTTAAGAGCATAACTGCTTTTCGCCTGAAAAAATTCATCAGCAAACGGAACAACCCCCTGCGATTGAACGTTACTGTCAGTATACAGGAAGCGGAGCAGGAAATAACATGCATCGGAAAATGAAGGCTTTGTGAAAGGCAAACATCTGCAAAACCTGATACAATGAAGGGTAGAACAATGCATTGCAAATGGCGGGGAGGAACAAGAAGTGAATAGAATACAACGCGTCTCTTCATGGCTGAAGGAAGCGGGGCATACTGCCGCATTTATTCATACGAAAGAAAATGTTTTTTACTTAACCGATTTTTACACAGAGCCGCATGAAAGATTAATGGGGTTATTTATTTTTCAAGAAGAGGAGCCTTTCTTTATTTGTCCAGGAATGGAAGCAGGACAGGCCCGCAACGCAGGCTGGAATTATGAAATCATTGGCTATGCTGATCACGAAAATCCGTGGGAGCTGATAGAGAAAGCCTTGAAAAAGCGAAATATCAGCATACATACGCTTGCGGTAGAAAAGGATTCCATCTCGCTATCACGCGCTGAACAGCTGAAGCATTCGACGGGCGGGGCTCAATTTGTTTCAGCAGAAGAAACACTCAACCAATTTCGCCTGATTAAAGACGACAATGAAGTTCGTTTGCTGAAAGAGGCGGCAAAGCTTGCGGATTACGGTGTTGAAGTCGGTACAGCCGCTTTGCGTGAAGGCATTAGTGAAGTGGAAGTGCTCGCTCAAATTGAGTATGAGCTGAAGAAAAAAGGAATTCAAGGCATGTCTTTTTCGACAATGGTTTTGTTCGGAGAAAAATCAGGCCAGCCTCACGGAAATCCTGGTACAGCCACGTTAAAGAAAGGTGATTTTGTTTTATTTGATCTCGGTGTTATTCTTGACGGCTATTGCTCTGATATTACAAGAACGTTTGCATACAAAACCATCAACCCGAAGCAGGAGGCGATTTACGAGACTGTGCTTCAAGCGGAAAAAGCCGCGATTGAGGCAAGCAAACCCGGTGTCAGAATCGGAGATCTGGATTTGACAGCCCGCGGAGTCATCGAAAAAGCGGGATACGGTGACTATTTTCCTCACCGGCTTGGACACGGACTCGGAATTTCTGTCCATGAGTACCCATCAATGAGTCAGGCTAACGATACGCTTCTGCAGGAAGGCATGGTCTACACGATCGAACCGGGAATTTATGTGCCTGAAATCGGCGGCGTGCGCATTGAGGATGACGTTCATGTAACTAAGGACGGGGCAGTTGCCCTGACACAATATCCGAAGGAATTAATCATACTGCCGTAACAGGAAGTAAAAAAGGACTTTGTTCGAGACATCGTCCTTTTTTATCTGCATTAAATAAAAAAATCATCAAAAGTTCGAAATGGTTTAATTTCATGTTTTTGGTTGAGAGGTTTTACAGCAAGACAGCTGCCGCCGAGAACAGTGAGACATAATCCAATTAAAATGAAAAAACCCATGTGATCTTCTCCTTTCAGCAAAAAACATAAAATATGTCTGGTACGTTCCTATCATATTGTATGAAACGCATTCCAGATCAAGGGATTTAGAAAGAAGGGAATCTATGGCTAATATTAAAGACATTGCAGAAAAAGCCGGTGTCTCCGTTACAACGGTTTCCCGGGTGATAAACAATCATCCGTACGTTAGTGAAGACAAAAGAAAAAGAGTGCTTGAAGCGATGGAGGCATTGGAGTACACGAGAAATATTCACGCTGTCCATTTGTCGAAAGGATTTTCAAACATGATTGGTGTTGTCTTGCCGACGGTTAGCCTGCCATATTTTGCAGAGCTGATTGCAGGAATAGCTGACGCAGCCGTGGAATCCGGGATTCACCTCTCTTTATTTCAAACAAACTATGAGGTCCAAAAAGAAATCTTTGCGCTGTCTCAATTAAAACAGCGACAGGTTGACGGCCTGATTTTTTGTTCAAAGGCACTTGCTGATGAGAAACTCATGGAATGGGAGGGCCCGATATTGCTATGCCAGAATTCAGATATTGGCCGTTTCCCAACCATCAGCATTCCACACCAAGAAGCATTCCGGAACGGCTTGGACTATTTAATTGCCAAAGGGCACAAAAAAATAGCGATCTGTTTGGCAAGAAAAAAAGGCATGAACAGCCATTTTCGAATCAAAGCCTATAAAGAAGCATTGGAAGAGATCGGGGAGGCATTTCGTGAAGACTGGGTAGTTGAGAAAGCGATTACAATCAATGATGGGAAGGCGCTTTTTCATAAATGGAAAACGTGGAAGGAAAAGCCGACGGCTATTTTTGTTGCCAATGACCAAGTTTCAGCAGGACTTTTTCTTGAAGCAAAGAATCAGCGGGTATCAGTACCGGATGAGCTTGCGATCTTAAGTGTTGATAACCACGAAATCAGCCAAGCGCTTGGAATCACAACGATCGATATTCAAACAAAGGAAATGGGAAAACAGGCATTTGCCATGCTGGAAAAAAGAATTCAAGGTCAGCCGATTGAAAGGAAGGTTTTGGATTACCAACTCATCGAAAGATCGACTGTTTAGTGAAAGCATCGAAAAAAGGTTTGACGTGCATTCCGTTCGTTATGTACGATATGAGGTATTGAATGACAAAGGAGCTGAGGATCGTGAATGGGTCCTTCACAGTGAAAAAGGTACTGAATAATAATGTATTAATTGCTTCTCATCATAAATACAGCGAAGTCGTTTTAATCGGAAAAGGTATTGGTTTCGGAAAAAAACAAGATGATGTCATTGAAGATAAAGGCTACGATAAAATGTTCATTTTAAAAGACGAGAAGGAACAAAAGCAGTTTAAAAAGCTCCTTGACTATGTTGATGAAAAGCTCGTTGATATTTCGAACGATGTCATCTATCACATCAGCAATAGGACTAATCACTCATTAAATGAACATATTCATATTGCGCTGACAGACCATATCGCATTTGCGATCAAAAGGCAGCAGCAGGGATTTGATATGAAGAATCCATTTTTAATGGAGACTCAGTCACTATACCCTGAGGAGTACCAAATAGCTAAAGAAGTCATAGAGATGATCAATGAAAAAGCGGGAATCTGCCTTCCTGAAGGGGAGATTGGTTTTATCGCTCTGCATATCCATTCAGCGTTGACAAACCGCCCGTTGTCTGAGGTCAATCAGCACTCGCAGCTCATGGCGCAGCTTGTCGAAGTGATTGAAGACTCATTTCAAATGAAAGTAAATAAGGAAAGTGTCAACTATTTGCGGCTGATCAGGCATATCAGATTTACAATAGAAAGAATTAAAAAAGAAGAACCGACTAAAGAACCAGAAAAATTAATGTTCTTATTGAAAAATGAATATCCGCTATGCTACAATACAGCTTGGAAATTGATTAAAATCTTGCAGCAAACATTGAAGAAACCAGTTCATGAGGCGGAAGCGGTTTACCTAACGCTTCATCTGTACCGATTAACCAATAAAATTTCATAAATTCAGTTTAACCTTATAACGTGTTACTGATCCGATCAGGCATGAGTGATTGAGGGGAAAAAAACGGGAAGTTATTCTCGTTCTTTTGCGCACCCAATTTTGCTCATGCCCTTTTTGTTGTGTAAAAGGGCAAATGTAAACGGTTAAACTGGAAGACTTACGCCTGTGAATTCGTTGTCATGATTTTTAGCTGTAAGGTCAGACTAGTAAAAAGAGGAGGTCAATTCTTATGTTTAAAGCATTATTCGGCGTTCTTCAAAAAATTGGGCGTGCGCTTATGCTTCCAGTTGCGATCCTTCCGGCTGCGGGTATTTTGCTTGCGATTGGGAATGCGATGCAAAATAAGGACATGATTCAGGTCCTGCATTTCTTGAGCAATGACAATGTTCAGCTCGTAGCGAGTGTTATGGAAAGCGCTGGGCAAATTGTTTTCGATAACCTTCCGCTTCTATTCGCAGTCGGTGTAGCCATCGGGCTTGCCAACGGTGATGGAGTTGCAGGGATCGCGGCGATTATCGGTTATCTGGTAATGAACGTATCCATGAGTGCGGTTCTTGTTGCAAACGGAACCATTCCTTCCGATTCAATTGAAAGAGCCAAGTTCTTCACGGAAAACCATCCTGCATATGTAAACATGCTTGGTATACCTACCTTGGCGACAGGTGTGTTCGGCGGTATTATCGTCGGTGTGTTAGCTGCACTATTGTTTAACAAATTTTACACAATTGAACTTCCGCAATACCTTGGTTTCTTTGCGGGTAAACGTTTCGTTCCAATTGTTACGTCAATTTCTGCACTGATTCTGGGTCTTATTATGTTAGTGATCTGGCCTCCGATCCAGCATGGATTGAATGCCTTTTCAACAGGATTAGTGGAAGCGAATCCAACCCTTGCTGCATTTATCTTCGGGGTGATTGAGCGTTCGCTTATTCCATTCGGATTGCACCACATTTTCTATTCACCGTTCTGGTACGAATTCTTCAGCTATAAGAGTGCAGCAGGAGAAATCATCCGCGGGGATCAGCGTATCTTTATGGCGCAGATTAAAGACGGCGTACAGTTAACAGCAGGTACGTTCATGACAGGTAAATATCCGTTTATGATGTTCGGTCTGCCTGCTGCGGCGCTTGCCATTTATCATGAAGCAAAGCCGCAAAACAAAAAACTCGTTGCAGGTATTATGGGTTCAGCAGCCTTGACATCCTTCTTAACAGGGATTACAGAGCCATTGGAATTTTCATTCTTATTCGTTGCACCAGTCCTGTTTGCGATTCACTGTGTGTTTGCGGGGCTTTCATTCATGGTCATGCAACTGTTGAATGTTAAGATTGGTATGACATTCTCCGGCGGTTTAATTGACTACTTCCTATTCGGTATTTTGCCGAACCGGACGGCATGGTGGCTTGTCATTCCTGTCGGCTTAGGGTTAGCGGTCATTTACTACTTCGGATTCCGATTTGCCATCCGCAAATTCAATCTGAAAACACCTGGACGTGAGGATGCTACGGAAGAAACAGCAGCAACTGGGAAAACAGGTGAAGCAGGAGATCTTCCTTATGAGATCCTGCAGGCAATGGGTGACCAGGAAAACATCAAACACCTTGATGCTTGTATCACTCGTCTCCGTGTGACTGTAAACGATCAGAAAAAGGTTGATAAAGACCGTCTGAAACAGCTTGGTGCTTCTGGAGTGCTGGAAGTCGGCAACAATATTCAGGCTATTTTCGGACCGCGTTCTGACGGGTTAAAAACACAAATGCAAGACATTATTGCGGGACGCAAGCCTAGACCTGAACCGAAAACATCTGCTCAAGAGGAAGTAGGCCAGCAGGTGGAGGAAGTGATTGCAGAACCGCTGCAAAATGAAATCGGCGAGGAAGTGTTCGTTTCTCCGATTGCCGGGGAAATTCACCCGATTACAGATGTTCCTGACCAAGTCTTCTCAGGAAAAATGATGGGTGACGGTTTTGCGATTCTCCCTTCTGAAGGAATTGTCGTATCACCGGTTCGAGGAAAAATTCTAAATGTGTTCCCGACAAAACATGCGATCGGCCTGCAATCAGACGGCGGAAGAGAAATTTTGATCCACTTTGGTATTGATACTGTCAGCCTGAAGGGCGAAGGATTTACGTCTTTCGTATCAGAAGGAGACCGCGTTGAGCCTGGACAAAAACTTCTTGAAGTTGATCTGGACGCAGTCAAACCGAATGTACCATCTCTTATGACACCGATTGTATTTACAAACCTTGCTGACGGAGAAACAGTCAGCATTACAGCAAGCGGTTCAGTCAGCAGAGAACAAGAAGAAATTGTGAAGATTGAAAAATAAGGGTGTTAGTACGCCGTGCTTGTCAGATGACAAGTACGGTTGTATGATATAATATTGTGAAGTAATATAGCTTTAAGTTAAAAGGAGAATGATAAAAATGGCACAAAAAACATTTAAAGTAACTGCAGATTCTGGAATCCACGCTCGTCCTGCGACAGTTCTTGTACAAACTGCTAGCAAATACGACGCTGACGTTAATTTAGAATATAACGGCAAAACAGTTAACCTTAAATCTATTATGGGTGTTATGTCTCTAGGTATCGCTAAAGGCGCTGAGATCACAATCTCTGCTAGTGGAGCTGACGAAAACGATGCTCTTAACGCTTTAGAAGAAACAATGAAAAGCGAAGGACTCGGCGAGTAATGCAAGAGTTAAAAGGGATTGGCGCTTCAGCCGGCATCGCGATTGCAAAAGCGTACCGGCTTGAAGAGCCAGATTTAACGGTTGAAAAGAAAAGCATCTCTGATTCTGAAGCGGAAGTAAGCCGTTTTGATGAAGCGATTGCACGTTCAAAAGAAGAGCTCGAAAAAATCAAAGAGCACGCTTTGAAGGAACTGGGTCAGGATAAAGCTGATATTTTTTCTGCTCACCTTTTAGTTCTCAGTGACCCTGAGCTTCTGAACCCTGTGAAAGAAAAAATCAGCACTGATTCAGTGAATGCTGAATTCGCTTTAAAAGAAACGTCTTCTATGTTCGTTACCATGTTTGAGTCTATGGACAACGAATATATGAAAGAGCGTGCGGCAGATATCCGCGATGTAACAAAACGCGTAACTGGCCACCTGCTTGGCGTCGAAATTCCAAACCCAAGCATGATCTCAGAAGAGGTTATTATTGTAGCTGAAGACTTAACACCGTCTGACACAGCTCAATTAAACCGTGAGTTCGTAAAAGGATTCACAACTGATATCGGCGGACGTACATCTCACTCGGCTATCATGGCGCGTTCTCTTGAGATTCCAGCAGTTGTTGGAACGAAAGCGGCTACAGGCACGATCCAAAACGGCGTGACTGTTATCGTTGACGGTATCAATGGTGATGTCATTATTGACCCATCTGCTGAAACTGTAAAAGAGTATGAAGAAAAACATAATGCTTATTTGGCTCAAAAGGCTGAGTGGGCGAAGCTTGTCAATGAACCGACTGTCTCAAAAGACGGACATCATGTAGAGCTCGCAGCGAACATCGGTACTCCTGATGATGTAAAAGGCGTTCTTGAAAACGGCGGAGAAGCAGTTGGCCTTTACCGTACAGAATTCCTTTACATGGGAAGAGATCAGTTGCCTACAGAAGATGAGCAGTTTGATGCTTACAAAACGGTTCTTGAGCGTATGGAAGGAAAATCAGTTGTCGTGCGGACACTTGATATCGGCGGAGACAAAGAGCTTCCTTACCTGCAGCTTCCTAAAGAAATGAACCCGTTCTTGGGATACAGAGCGATTCGCCTTTGCCTGGAAGAGCAAGAAATCTTCAGAACACAGCTTCGCGCGCTGCTTCGTGCAAGTACATACGGAAACTTGAAAATCATGTTCCCTATGATTGCGACAGTTAACGAATTCAAAGAAGCAAAAGCGATCCTTCTTGAAGAGAAAGAAAAGCTCGTAAAAGCGGGACAGGCTGTATCTGATGATATTGAAGTCGGTATGATGGTTGAAATTCCGTCAACTGCAGTCATCGCTGATCAGTTTGCTAAAGAGGTTGATTTCTTCAGTATCGGAACAAACGATTTGATCCAATACACAATGGCAGCTGACCGTATGAATGAACGTGTATCTTACCTGTATCAGCCATACAACCCGGCAATCCTTCGCCTGATTACACTTGTAATTGAAGCGGCACATAAAGAAGGAAAATGGGTTGGCATGTGCGGAGAAATGGCAGGAGACGAGATTGCGATTCCGATCCTTCTCGGCTTAGGCTTAGATGAGTTCTCAATGAGCGCAACGTCTATCCTTCCGGCAAGAACACAAATCAGCAAATTGTCTAAACAAGAAGCTGAGTCATTCAAAGAGAAAATCTTATCTATGGGCACGACAGAAGAAGTTGTCGCGTTCGTAAAAGAAACTTTCAAGTAATGTACAAAAACCAGACGGCCTTCGGCCTGTCTGGTTTTTTTCATAAGTAAGGGTATAGAAGGACACAATAACGGCTAGGAGGGATAGTATGTCAAACCAATTTAACGCAGGAGATACTGTTTATGTGATCTACAGAAATCCGCACGCCGCCAATGTTGCTCACATCAAGGAAGCCGAAATTGTGCACCACCCATACCATGAAGGCGAGCTATCTCTGTTTATTTATGAAACCTATCATCCGTTTGCAGAGGACGACGCTGTGTTTGCAAGCTATGAAGAAGCTAAATCACTTTACAAAGAATTATTTGATATTGATCCGTATGAGTAACAAGGAAATCATTACAACTCATATCCTTTCCGTCTGGTGAGAAAAGTAACAGTAGTAAAGGAAAAGGATGTGGCATCATGCAGAACCCATTTGTTCCGCAGCTTGTGTATATAGAACCAAGAGCGCTGGAATATCCGCTGGCTCAAGAATTACAAGATAAGTTTGAGAAAATGGGCATTGAAATCAGAGAAACGACATCCCACAATCAGGTGCGTAATATTCCTGGGAAAAATCATCTTCAGCAATATCGCAATGCGAAATCAACTTTAGTTATCGGTGTTCGGAAAACATTAAAGTTTGATTCATCCAAACCCTCAGCCGAATATGCCATCCCGTTTGCAACAGGCTGCATGGGGCACTGCCATTACTGCTACCTGCAAACAACCATGGGATCAAAGCCATATATCAGAACTTATGTAAACGTCGAAGAGATTTTGGATCAGGCGGATAAGTATATGAAAGAGCGCGCGCCAGAGTTCACAAGGTTCGAAGCCTCATGTACCTCAGATATCGTAGGAATTGATCATCTGACACACACGCTGAAGCGCGCCATTGAACATTTTGGTCAAAGTGATCTCGGAAAGCTTAGATTTGTAACGAAATTTCATCATGTCGATCACCTATTAGATGCAAAGCATAACGGGAAAACGAGATTCAGGTTCAGCATTAATGCCGACTATGTCATTAAAAACTTTGAGCCGGGAACCTCACCTCTTGATAAGCGGATAGAAGCGGCTGTTAAAGTTGCAAAAGCAGGATACCCGCTAGGCTTTATTGTTGCACCGATTTATATTCATGAAGGCTGGGAAGAAGGGTACAAACATCTATTCGAAAAGCTTGATGCTGCTTTGCCGCAGGATGTTAGACATGATATTACGTTTGAATTAATTCAGCACCGTTTTACAAAACCGGCCAAACGAGTGATAGAGAAGAATTATCCGAAAACGAAGCTTGAATTAGATGAGGAAAAGCGCCGTTATAAATGGGGCCGTTACGGGATCGGAAAATATATATATCAGAAAGATGAAGAGCACGCACTTCGAGAAGCGCTTGAATCCTATATTGATGCTTATTTCCCTAATGCGAAAATCGAATATTTCACTTAACCGGGCTGTTGTGATGAACAGCTCGCTTTTTTATAGAAAGGATTTTTCCATTCCATCAAAACGCCGTAATTCAATGATTCTGTATCCTCTAAATAATTGTTGACTACACGAATAGGTGAACGCCCGCAACGGAGGAGAAAGGACAGCACAGGGTCGTTTTTCCTGCCTTCCATCACATCTTCAACGTACTGAACTGCGCTGATCTCGTGTGCGTATTTATGATATAAAGGAATGCGTCCGCCTCCGAGAAGGCGCTCCAGCCTTTTATCAACAGTAAGCTCATACATCGTATTCATCAGCCATTTTCCGATTCCAAGCTTTCGATAACGTGGAGAAACAGAAATATCCACTACATATAAGGTATTTCCATGAGGGTCATGATTCTTAATTGATCCGTTGTCTGTTGCTTGTGCCCATGTATGGTCAGGAGATTCAGGCTCAAATTGTACAATAAGAGCCGTCATGGAACCGATAATTCTGCCATTGATGAGCGCGCATAAAGCGCCTTCCGGAAAGGTTTTGATATGACTGTCGAGCTGGCTTTCAGACCACAGTAATTCTTGGGGAAATGGGGGAGGGAAACATTCTCTTTGAAGAGAAATCAGCCCCTTGATGTCAGTCTCATTGTAGTTTCTGATGGTTAGAGCTCCAAATTTTCTTCCGTTATGCACATATATTTGTTTCAGTATGATCATCACTCTCCTTATGTTGTTTTATTATAACGAAGATTGAATTTTCAGTAAATATATTCCGATATTCTTATAATTTATTTTTTGATTATTCATTTTTCAAACGAAAAGGCCGATATAGAAATTAGGAGGGGATTGGTTTGTTTAAAAAACTTCACATGAAGATTGCTGTTTTTGTTTCGATTATGTTAATCGTCACAGTTGTTCTTTTAATGCTGTCTTCTTATTTGACGCTAAAACCGATGATTACAGAGGATGGGAAAAATACAACTCAAAACGTGACGCAGTCACTTGAACAAAATATTGAATTGCAATTAAAGAGTTATGCCATTTCGTTATCAAGGCTGGCTAATGGGAAATTAACGCATACATTTGTAACGAAACCAAGTAAAGAAGCTGCTCGGCTGTTTAACGATGACATTAAGCAAATCAAAGATAATGATGATTATGTTGCGATGGCTTACATAGGCACCGCAAAAAAAGAAATGTTTACATATCCAAAAGCAGATTTCGCTGAGGATTATGATCCAACATCAAGACCATGGTATAAGCTTGCAGCTGAAGCCCCGGATCAAGTTGTTTGGACGGAACCTTATAAAGATGTCGTGACAGGAGACATGATTGTTACTGCATCGAAAGCGATCTTAGACAGGCAAAAAGTGATAGGGGTTGCCAGCTATGACTTGAAACTCTCTGCTATCCAAAGTATGGTCAATAAACAAAAGGTGCCTTACAATGGATTTGCCTTTTTAGCTGATGCGAGCGGCAATCTTTTAGCCCATCCGTCAAATCAAGGGAAAAATATATCAAAGGATCAAACACTGAAAACCATTGCGTCCGAGAAAAAAGGGATACAGGATGTGAATGGGAAAATGGTTGTGTATCAAACGATTGGTGAAACGGGCTGGAAGGTCGGAACGCAATTTGATACCGATCAATTAATGTGGATTTCAGATAAAATGAATCGGGCAAATCTGTGGATATCATTGATTGCGCTTATCATCACAATTATTCTCAGCTACTTCCTGGCCAAAACGATAACCGGTCCGATACAGCAGCTGATCGCTAAAACGAAAGCCGTTTCCGCAGGCGATTTAACAGTGCACGCGGAATCAAAATCTAAGGATGAAGTCGGTATTTTAACAAGGGACTTCAATCTGATGGTTGAAAATATGAAGGAAATGGTTGAGCAAGTGAGGATCTCTTCAGGGAAGGTATCTGATACCACTGAGCAATTAACGGCTGTCTCTGCAGAAACAAATGAAACAAGCGGACAAATTGCAAAAGCGATTGAAGAAGTAGCTGCAGGAGCATCGGAACAAGCTTCTGAAGTTGAAACCATTAATGAAAAATCAGAAAGCCTGTCAATGAAAATCAGACAAATCGCTGAGGAGGCAGGCGGAATAAAAGAACGCTCAAAATCGTCCGAGGATGCAAGCTATAAAGGACTTGACGCACTCGGCCAGCTGCTGATGAAGTCAAACGAAGCTAACATGGAAACAAAAAAGGTCGAAACGATGCTGCTGGATTTAGAAAATCAAACTAAGAATATTGAAGAAGTCGTTACGGCGATTTCAAACATATCTGATCAAACCAATTTGCTTGCTTTAAATGCCAGCATTGAGGCAGCCAGAGCGGGAGAAAGCGGCCGCGGTTTTGCCGTTGTAGCTGATGAAGTGAGGAAGCTAGCTGAGCAATCAGCCCTCTCTACAAAGCATATCAGTGAGACTGTAAAGCTTATCCAGCTTGAGACAAAAGAGGCCTCTCATGCAATGGTTGAGGCAAGCAGAATGAACGATGAACAAAACAGTGCCATTCACGAGACTGGAGAGGTATTAAACACGATAACTTCGGAAATGCAGTCACTGGTGCAAGGCATTGATCACATTTACGCAGAAATTCAAAGAATGAGTGAAGAACAGCTCGCGATTTCTGAAGCGATTCAAAGCATTTCAGCCATATCACAGGAATCAGCTGCCGCAGCAGAGGAAGTGAACGCATCAACTGATGAACAGCTGATCACTCTTGATAAAGTCAAACACTCAACAGACACGTTAAAACATGCAAGCCAAGAGCTTATGAAAACAATTACAAAATTCACATTATAATCCAACAAAACCCTAAAACATGGTATGTTTTGGGGTTTTTTTATTTTAGAGTCTACTCTATGATGTATAGTTATGGTAGTCTAGAAAATGAAGGAAAAATGATAAATTTTAACTAAAATCTAAACGAAACATCTGGGAGGAATGACCTTGAAAAAAACAATTGGTTTTATCGGTCTTGGAGTAATGGGAAAAAGCATGGCAACACATATTCTCAATGACGGCCATCCTGTATTGGTATACACCCGGACAAAAGAAAAAGCAGACAGCATCCTGCAAAAAGGCGCGGTATGGAAAGAAACGGTCAAAGATCTTTCGAAAGAAGCGGATGTTATCATTACAATGGTCGGCTATCCCAGTGATGTTGAAGAAGTGTATTTCGGAACAAGCGGAATTATTGAAAACGCAAAAGAAGGAGCATATCTTATTGATATGACGACATCTAAGCCCTCGCTTGCGAAGAAGATTGCTGAAGCGGCCAAAGAAAAAGCATTATTCGCTTTAGACGCTCCTGTTTCAGGCGGAGATGTCGGTGCACAAAACGGAACACTCGCGATTATGGTTGGTGGAGAAAAAGAAGCTTTTGAAGCCTGCATGCCGATTTTCTCTTTAATGGGAGAGAATATTCAGTACCAAGGACCGGCTGGAAGCGGACAGCATACCAAGATGTGCAATCAGATTGCAATTGCAGCTGGTATGATCGGTGTTGCTGAAGCAATGGCATACGCTCAAAAATCAGGCCTAGAGCCGGAAAATGTCCTGAAAAGCATCACAACGGGCGCAGCGGGAAGCTGGTCATTGTCAAATCTTGCTCCCCGTATGCTGCAAGGCAACTTTGAACCAGGATTTTATGTAAAGCATTTTATTAAAGATATGGGAATTGCGCTAGAGGAAGCAGAACTAATGGGAGAAGAAATGCCAGGCTTATCGCTTGCTAAATCCTTATATGACAAGCTTGCTGCACAAGGTGAAGAAAACAGCGGAACACAGAGTATATATAAGCTTTGGGTGAAATAAAAAGACTGCCTGTATCCTGCAGGCAACCATCAGGCTGTCGTGATAATCTCGACAGCCTTTTTCTGGGCTCTAGGTGGTAAAACAGAAAAATACCACTTGGAAATGCTTATTTGTTTTGTTTATTATGAGATAGGATTATGGTGTAATGTTTTTATTTATGACGAAATCGGCGCCTATTTAGGTATGAACGTAAGTATTGCCTCCTATTACAGAACAGTGAGAATAGGAGGCTTTTTTGCAGATTATATTGAAGGGGGGAATTAAGTTATGGAGCTTGAACAGCAAGAAATAAGTATTTTACATTCTGATTCTGGCCCATACGGGATAGCCATTTCACACGAGGGAAAAGTATGGTTTACCCAACATAAAGCTAACAAAATAAGCTGTATTGATAAGAAGGGAAAAATTCAAGCGTATACGATTCCGACACCTGATGCTGGGGCCATGTGTTTAACGGTGTCTTCAAAAGGTGATATCTGGTTTACAGAAAATAGAGCTAATAAGATAGGAAAACTGACCGAAAAAGGGCAATTTAGAGAATATCCATTACCGCATAAACACTCAGCCCCGTATGGGATTACGGAAGGTCCAAACGGCGATATCTGGTTTACTGAGATGAATGGAAATCGTATAGGAAAATTGACGGCAGAGGGTAAGATTTATGAATATGAACTGCCTAATGAAGGATCATACCCTTCTTTTATTACATTGGGTTCAGATGATTCGCTTTGGTTCACTGAAAACCAGAATAATGCTATCGGCAAAATAACTGAATCAGGAGAGGTAACGGAGTTTCCAATTCCGACACCGGGAGCAGGACCAGTTGGTATTACAAAAGGGCATGATGATGCACTTTGGTTTGTAGAAATCATAGGTAATAAGATAGGTAGGATTACGGTTTCAGGTGACATAACTGAATATGATATTCCAACACCAAATGCACGTCCTCACGCTATCGCTGCAGGGCGAAAATCCGATTTATGGTTTACCGAATGGGGAGGAAATAAAATCGGAAGGCTGACAAGTGATCACAAAATTGAAGAATATACAATCAACACACCTCATGCTGAGCCTCATGGAATTGGATGCGCTAATGATGGAACAGTATGGTTTGCATTAGAATGTAACAAAATAGGAAAGCTAAGATTAACCACATAATAGAATAGAGGCCGCCCTTTGTACCTCAGGCTGTCGAGAAACCTCGGACAGTTTCTATTTCCCTATCATATAATCAAAGAAAGGCTTTAAAGAATGATGTCTTTCTCTGTTCCTCACAAAAAACTGCGACGAAGCCTATATTGCTCAGACTGAAAATTTTTCCTTAATTACAGAAAAGGTCAATTCTATCAAAGGCATATTTGCTATGGAAGGTGAAAAACAAAACGGATTGTGAGTGAACAAATTCCCCTTACAATCAGGTTCCAGAATGTAAAGAAGCATGCCGCATCCTATCCTTGCTTGGCTGGCGGCTTTTTCTATTTCTGCATCAAAAATATGAATACAGCAAAAAAGCTTGCAGAAAAAACATGGTTTTTTCTGCAAGCTGAAGATTACCTGTATCGTACAGGGAATTTTTTATTATTTACCGATGAATTGTTGTGTCCAGATGCTTCCAGACTCAACGTAGCCAACACCGATGTGAGTAAAGTTAGGGTTTAGAATGTTTTTTCTGTGTCCTTCACTGTTCATCCAGGCTTTTACTACTTCTTCAGGTGTCTTTTGGCCCTTCGCAATGTTTTCACCTGCTGTTTTGTAGCTGATTCCGAAAGATTTCATCATATCAAACGGTGAGCCATAAGTTGGGCTTTGGTGATCAAAGTAGTTTTTGTCTTTCATATCCTGAGATTTTGCGCGTGCAGATTTGCTTAACGTTTCATCAATTTGAAGCGGTTTTAAGCCTTGTTTTTGTCTTTCTGCATTTGTAAGCTCAACAACTTTTTTCTCATATGCACTTACAGATGAAGGTGCAGATGTTGTTGTGTTTGTTTTTTCAGCAGTTGCAGGTGCTTTAGAAGCGGTGTTTTGATCAGCAGTTGCTTTTTCAGTAGTCTTTTGCGCCGGTTTTGCCGTTTCTGTCTTTTGAACATCCTGAACCTTCATGTTAGATTGCTTCGCATGTTTTTGAAGAAGCTGCTTAATCTCTTTTTCGTTTGCAGCGTTTAACGTTTTAATATTTGTGTTAATATGCAGTTTTTTCACTGCATCGTTAAGTGACATGTTTTGTACTGTGTTCCCCGTTTTTACTGTTACCACAGACTGGCAGGAGAGTTCTTTCGCAGATGCTTGCTGTACGCCTCCGAATGTGAATAATCCAACCGCAGCGGCAGCAGATAAAATAAATGCTTTCTTCATTAGTTCGTAACCTCCTAGAGTTGTTTGTTTCTACAAAAAAATCATAACATAGCTTTTTTGTCATAAAGACTCCAACACTTTCCTTTGACAAATAAAGATTGTCATTTTCGTAAAGTAAATCCGCTGAATCGCATGAATAAAGAAACCAGCGGCATTTATGGTTTTATCGTACTGTTACATATCTTCCTTTTTTTTGAATGGTTAGTTATATTTTAATGTGTTTTTATGTTGACAGCTTTTTTTACTCCTTTTCGCTGTAACAACTATTACAAAGGTGTTACAATTAATCTCAGTATATGTAAATATATTGAATGATTTGAGAGGGGTAACCAGAAGTGACTGAAATAGGACGTGAACCAAAGAAAAAGAGCAAAGGAAACAGAGCAATCAGAATGAACCTTTTTTTCCTAGCTGTCTTTGTTCTATTCACTGCATTAATTTTTAAGCTCGGAGTCGTTCAAATTGTTGAAGGCGAACAGCATGAAGAAGACGCTGAGAAATCAAATGCAAAAACAGCTTACTATCCTGCGCCTCGCGGGAAGATGTACGACAGAAACCAGAAAGTTGCTGTCGACAACCAGAGCGTTCCAGAAATTGTGTATGTATCAACATCTAGCACAAAAACCGAAGATAAAATCAAAACAGCGAAGAGGCTTGCTTCTTTCATTCATATTGATACCGAATTTTTGAAGGAAAGGGATTTGCGCGATTACTGGATCGCAGCTCATCCGAAAAAAGCCGCCGCCCTGCTTAAGGAATCGGAAAGCAATCTGAAAGGAGCTCAGGCTTACAAGCTTCAACTAGAGCGTGTTCCGGATCAAGAATTGAAGGCTATTCAGCATGATGACGAAGAAATGGAAACGGCTGCGATATATACAAGGTTCTCAAGCGGAAATGCTTACGAACCTCAAATCGTAAAGGCAATGAATCCAAATGAAAGCAATAGCAATGGAAAAAACGGAGCGCTGCTTGATGAGAAGAAAAACTCCTCGCAGAGACCCAAAAATGACTTAACATATGATGAAATTTCAATTGTTTCTGAGCATTTAGAAGAGCTTCCGGGAATCGACATTGTAAACGATTGGACACGAAAATATCCTTATGACAAAACCCTTTATTCCGTTTTCGGGGGCGTTACGACACCTGATCAGGGCCTGCTGAGCGACCGGAAAGATTTCTATTTAACAAGAGGCTATGCGAATAATGACAGGGTGGGAAAAAGTTATTTAGAGTATCAATATGAAGATTACTTAAATTCGCATAAAGAAAAAGTGGAATACGTAGAAGACAATAAAGGAAATGTCGTCAGTCAAAAAACCATTGATAAAGGCAGCAGGGGATACGATCTTCAGCTTTCCTTTGACATGGAGCTTCAAGCAAAGATGGAAAAGATCATTGAAGAAGAAGTGAGAAACAGCCGCGCACGCGGAAATTACATGCTGGACAGAGCTTTTGCCGTAATGATGGACCCGAATAACGGCGATATTTTATCGATGGCAGGGAAAAAGATAGACTTAAAAACCAACAAAATTGAAGATTATGCGATAGGGGCATTTACCACCCAATATGAAATGGGCTCAGCAGTGAAGGGCGCCACCGTGCTGGCCGGCTATCAGGACGGAATTCCGCATTATAAATATTTTGTGGATACACCTCTTTATTTTGCAGGAAACGGTAACAAGCCTAAGAAGTCCTATATGAATATGGGAACGATTAACGAATTAACCGCACTGCAAAAAAGCTCAAACGTATACATGTTTAATGTCGCCATGCATATTGCCGGTGTTACATACAAGCCGCATGGACCTCTTCCTGCTGACCAGAAGGATTTGAACAAGATGAGAAATTACTACAGCCAATTTGGCCTGGGTGTAAAGACAGGTATTGATCTTCCGCAGGAATCAGCCGGCATGCAAACTACACCTGATGCGGTGGGGGGGTTAATTTTAGACTTGGCCATTGGACAATACGATACATATACCCCCCTTCAAATGGCTCAGTACATCTCTTCCATTGCCAATGGCGGGTATCGCATTCAGCCAAGAATTGTTACAAGTGTTCATGAGCCCAGCAATAAAAAGGGCCTTGGGAAGACCATTGAACAAAGAAAGCCAAACATTCTCAATAAAATTAACAACTCAGAAAGTGACATACAGCAAGTAAAGACCGGAATGAAGCTCGTTACAACCTCAGGGACAGCTAGAAATACGTTTGCAGAGGATGTTTCCGGGAAAACAGGAACTGCTCAAACATTTTATTACGGAACAAATCGTAATTGGTGGGGAAAAAGCACGTACAATCTAACATTTGTCGGCTATTATCCATCTGAAAATCCCAAAGTGGCATTTAGTGTTGTTGTGCCTTCTGTAGCAAACGACCACGACCCGATCAACAAACTTATTGCCAAAAGAGCTATCCACGCCTACGCAGAGCTCGAAAAAAAACACAGTAAAAAATAAAAAACAGGGTGCACAACGAAAAGATTGTGTGCCCTTTCTTTTATTCAAAAATTGACGTTCACCATAAGAATAGAAGGAGAATACTCATTTTCTAGCGAATCATACTAGGTAAAAGTCAATCTGTATATGTCGAAACACGATGATCATGCAAAGGAGGGATTCTGTGGAACAGGATACGCAGCATGTTAAACCGTTTCAAACGAAAACCGATATTCATGCAGTCTTGGCCTCTAATGGACGCATCATTTATATATCAGCCAACTCCAAACTGCATTTGGGCTATCTCCAAGGAGAGATGATCGGATCATTCCTCAAAACGTTTTTACATGAGGAAGACCAATTTTTAGTTGAAAGCTATTTTTATAATGAACATCATCTGATGCCATGCACCTTTCGTTTTATTAAAAAAGATCATACGATTGTGTGGGTGGAGGCTGCAGTAGAAATTGTTACGACAAGAGCTGAGCGGACAGATCGGGAAATCATTTTGAAAATGAAAGTTCTTGAAGAAGAAACAGGCCATCAATCTCTAAACTGCGAAAAACATGAAATCGAGCCTGCAAGCCCGGAATCGACTACATATATAACGGATGATTATGAACGGTTGGTTGAAAATCTCCCGAGTCCGCTATGCATCAGTGTCAAAGGTAAGATCGTCTATGTAAACAGCGCGATGCTTTCAATGCTGGGAGCAAAAAGCAAGGATGCTATTATTGGCAAATGGTCCTATGAATTTATTGAGGAAGAATATCATGATATCGTGAAAAACAGGATTATACGAATGCAAAAAGGAATGGAAGTCGGAATGATTGAACAGACGTGGAAAAGGCTTGATGGCTCACCTGTTCATTTAGAAGTGAAAGCATCCCCGACCGTCTACAAAAACCAGCAGGCTGAGCTGCTGCTGCTGATCGATATCTCTTCAAGAAAAAAATTCCAAACCATCCTGCAAAAAAGCCGTGAACGATATCAGCTGCTGATTCAAAATTCAATTGATACCATTGCGGTGATTCACAATGGAAAATGGGTGTTTATGAATGAATCGGGAATTTCCCTGTTTGAAGCGGCTACCTATGAGGATTTAATTGGCAAAAACATATACGATCAGCTGCATCCTTGCGATCACGAGGATGTAAAAGAGAGAATCCAAAACATTGCCGAGCAAAAAACAGAATCAGAAATTGTCAAGCAATCCTGGTTCACCTTTCAGAATAGGGTCATCTATACGGAGATGGTCTGCATTCCGACGACCTTTTTTGGTGAAGCGGCCGTCCAAGTCATTCTTCGGGACATCTCAGAGAGAAAGCAAACAGAAGAATTGATGCTGAAATCGGAAAAATTATCAATCGCAGGCCAGCTCGCGGCGGGAATCGCCCACGAGATCCGCAACCCGCTTACAGCGATCAAAGGATTTTTACAGTTGATGAAGCCGACAATGGAAGGAAACGAGCATTACTTTGATATTGTGTTTTCTGAACTCAGCCGCATTGAATTAATACTCAGTGAACTGCTCATGCTTGCGAAACCTCAGCAAAATGCTGTCAAAGAATATTTGAACTTGAAAAAATTAATTGGTGAGGTCTCAGCCCTGTTAGAAACACAGGCAAATTTAAATGGCATTTTTATCAGAACCAGCTATGAAAAAGACAGCATTTATATAAATGGGGATCAAAACCAATTAAAGCAGGTATTCATTAATTTAATCAAAAATGCAGTTGAATCAATGCCTGATGGGGGAACAGTAGACATTATCATCACCGAGGATGAGCATTCTGTTCATGTCACTGTCAAAGACGAGGGAGAAGGTATACCTGAAAAAGTGCTAAACCGGATTGGAGAGCCATTTTTAACAACAAAAGAAAAAGGTACGGGGCTTGGATTGATGGTGACATTTAATATCATTGAAAACCATCAGGGAGTCATACATGTGGACAGCCATCCTGAAAAAGGCACAGCGTTTAAAATTTCATTTCCAAAAAAATAAAAACAACGGCTTAAACGCCGTTGTTTATCGTCTGCATTGATTCCCGTTTTTTTAATACAAATAATTCTAAACGATCCAAGCCTTCTCTCAGCGTGTCCATTGAGCATGCAAAAGACAGCCTTACATATCCTTCACCATATGTTGAGAACGAGCTGCCCGGCACGAGTGCCACGCCAGCGTCTTCCAAAAGAGCCATACTAAAATCAAATGAACTCATTCCAAAGGATTTAATAGAAGGGAAGATATAAAACGCACCGGACGGTTTAACAACGTCAATTCCCATGGAAACCAGACGGTCATATACATAATCCAGACGTTTTTTGTATTGTTCTCTCATAATTAGTGCATCATCAAAGCCGTTTGTGACAGCTTCAAGCGCGGCTTTTTGAGAAATGGATGAGGCACATGACACATTGTATTGATGAACCTTTAAAATGTGCTTTGCGATGTCTTTCGGTGCGAATAAAAATCCAATTCTCCAACCGGTCATGCTGTGCGATTTTGACAACCCGTTAATGACAATCGTTTGATCCCGCAAATAGGTTGCGATGGAGTAATGCGGTCTGTCATATGTTAATTCACTGTATATTTCATCAGACAATACGAAGACATTTCTGCCTTTTAAAAGAGCTGCAATACTTTTCAGCTCTTCTTCAGATAAAGTCACGCCAGTAGGATTTGACGGATAAGGAAGCACGACACACTTAGTGTTCGGTGTCAGCGCATCTTCAATCAGCCGGGCAGTAAGCTTAAAGCCGTGTGACGTAGTATCAACAATAACAGGCTTGGCCCCGCATAAATTGATAATAGGTTCATAGCCTGGATAAATAGGCCCTGGCATAATCACTTCATCACCAGGAGACAAAATCGTCCGAAATGCAGCATCAATAGCTTGGCTTGCACCTGTTGTGATGATAATTTCAGATTCAGCATCATAGTTGAAATCCGCTTTTTTCTTCATATAAAGCTGCACAGCTTGTCTCAGCTCCAGGTAGCCGGCATTCGGTGTATATGACGTCACGTTTTCATCAATGGCTTTTTTTGCGGCAGCTTTCACATGATGCGGCGTGAAAAAATCAGGCTGGCCGATTGTAAGCGAAATGACGTCTTCGTGTTGGGCTACAAGATTCGAGAATTTGCGTATTCCTGAAATTTCAATCTCTCTTGCTTTCGGATTCAGCAAATGTTCCATAATTCATCACCTTAACAAATATAATGAGTTTATCCTATTTTACCACTAGCTGATTATTTGTCACCTTTTTAACTGATATATTTCGATTGTATGCGCCTTATTTGTAAACATACCTTTCTTTTCAGAAAAAAAGAAGACAACCAGCGATTTGATTGTCTTTATTGTATCATGTTCTATTATTGTTTATATGTGCCAATTTCATTAATAGCCATAATCAAAATGAAGGTCTTCGTGCCAAATCAGATACGGGGGATGCTCTTCTTGAAGGTCAGCTGATTCTTTCTTCATATTCAGGTAAGTTTCTTCACTGATATCTTCTAAAACAGTCATTTCGTTTTCTTTAAATATTACTAAGGTACCCATTATTTACACCCTTCTTTGGAAAAATCCTTGACTATTTTATCACTGTTAGTTGGAAAGTCAATGGTTATTAGGAAAAAAGTTTCTTTTTTGAGGAACGCGGCTTAATTGCTCTTGGAATTCGATTTTGAAGAGTCGCCATTCACTTTTTACAAATTCCGCCGATATATACAGTACAATACTGAATGCGAATAGCGAGGGATTGAATTGTCGTTACAACAATACGAAATTTTATTGGATTCTGGTACAAATGAATTAGAAATTGTGAAGTTTGGCGTGGGTGAAAATGCTTTCGGGATTAACGTCATGAAAGTAAGAGAAATTATTCAGCCTGTCGAGGTGACATCAGTGCCTCACTCCCATCAGCATGTAGAAGGAATGATTAAACTCAGAGGAGAAATCCTCCCAGTGATCAGCCTTTTCTCGTTTTTTGGAGTAGAGCCTGAAGGGTCAAAAGATGAGAAATATATCGTAACGGAATTTAATAAACGGAAAATTGTTTTTTATGTCGGCTCTGTGTCTCAAATTCACAGAGTATCATGGGAAGCGATTGAAAAGCCGACATCGTTAAATCAAGGAATGGAGCGGCACCTTACCGGAATTATTAAGCTTGAAGACCTGATGATCTTTTTGCCTGATTATGAAAAAATTATTTATGACATCGAATCAGATTCAGGTGTGGACACGTACAATATGCATACCGAGGGCTTCGATGAAAGAAGAACTGAGAAAAAGCTTATCATTGTAGAGGACTCACCGCTTTTGATGCGACTCTTGCAGGATGAATTAAAAGAAGCAGGTTACAACAATATCGCTTCGTTTGAAAACGGAAAAGAGGCATATGACTACATTATGAACCTTGCTGAAAACGAAACTGATTTATCAGAACAGATTGATATGATCATCACGGATATTGAAATGCCAAAAATGGATGGACACAGGCTCACAAAGCTGCTGAAGGAAAATCCGAAAAGCTCAAATGTGCCGGTTATGATTTTCTCATCTTTAATTACGGATGATCTACGCCACCGCGGCGAAGTTGTAGGCGCAGATGAGCAAATCAGCAAGCCTGAAATCAGTGATTTGATTAAAAAAGTGGATACGTATGTTATCGAATAAATAAAAACAGCCGGTGCCCGGAAGAGGCACGGCTGTTTTTATTTTAAAAGTAACTCTCGCCAAGCTTTTTAAAGACAGGTTTGTGATAAGCTGGCTGCTGGCGATTAGGCACTAGCGGCTTTTCTTTCATGCCGACATATTCTTGCAACAGGTGTTTTGCTTTTGTTAAAGACATTTGAGCTTTAGGATTTCGGTACGATTGATTAAGTGTACCTAAATGCGGAAGATGTTCGAAGTCTTCTTTAGTTGGAGGCATGTGAAAATAGTAGTCTCCGATTGAGATAAGCACGTCCGATTGCTGTTGGCTGAACCTTGGATTTTTTGAAAAATGAAGCCCTATTTTCTTTCCTTTACCTTCTTTGACGAGCTTTTGCAAAGCACGTTTTTTCAGCAGATATAGGTATTTAGGGTTGGGGGCGGTTTTTGCATGGCGGTTCACAGTGTAAACTGCTTTTGAAAGATTTTCTACGGTTGGCTGCAGATCTTTCGTATATGCATGGTCGTCCATTATTTCTCTCCTTTGCTCTTATCAATTTCTATATGTTTAGATTATACTTTTTTAAAGTTGAAATGCAAATATTGAATGTAAAAATGCGATTTTTTCTGAGAAAAAATCGCATTTTTAACCTACATTATACAGATCTTGCCTTCTTTTTCGGCTGTTCTTGAAATGCTTCCTGAACATTCACTTCCACAGCCTGAGCACTGTATTTTGGCAGTGCAATAAAATAAAAAATAAAAACGATCAGGATGATAACACCCATGCCGTAATAAAGATAATCAATGTTTGGAACGAACTTAGGGAATAACAGCGCCACTAAGCCGAGTGTCAAAGACTGTGCAAACATCATAAAAGGGTCCTGCATTCCGCTTACACGTCCCATCAGTTTTGGATGGACTATTTTTGGCATCCATCCTCCGATTGCAATGTTGATCGGTCCGATGCACATTCCCAGTGCAAAAGCTGCCGCGTAATACACCCATAAAATATTTGTGTAGCCAAGGACGAAGATCAGCAAACCTGCAATGAAAATCGGTATCGACATTAAAAAGTGGGGCTTCACTTTTTTAGAGATAATCGTGCCGATGACACTTCCTGCAAGCAGCCCAAACCCGAGTGCGATCGTAAATACAGACGTATGCCACTCATAGCGGTCAGGCGCCAATCCGTATTTCATTGTAAACATTGGCAATACGGCAAATCCTCCGTTGACAAACCCAAAAATGAAGAAGCCGAAAATAAGAGATGCCAGCAATTTATTTTTTAAAATATAGAGAATGCCTTCTTTAAAGTCATTTATTGAATCTTTAACAGAAGTCTTTCTCCAGCTGAATGCACCGTTTGGCTGTCGGGCTTCTTTTGGAATCCGGCAGCTGCGGATCAGCAGTCCGGAAATGATGAAGCTGACAAAATCAAGAATAATGGCGCCTTCAATCCCGATTGTCTTGTACATAAAAGCGCCAATTCCGACTCCGAACACCATAAAAATGCTAAAAAGCATCTGGTTAAGACCGGCCGCTTTCGCATAATGCTCCTTCGGGAGAATGGCTTGTACCAAACTGTTTTCTGCCGGAAAGAAAAACTTCGTGACAGCGCTTCTGACAAATAAAATACAAAAAACAAGAGGAATATTGCCGGTAAATAAAGTGAAAAAAAGAACGACAGTCAGGCCTGCTCTGATCCAATCACAGTTTTCTGCTACCTTTTTTCTGTCGAACCGGTCCGCGACGACTCCGACGATCAGAAATACAAAAATGGTCGGAAGAGAATACATCAGCTCCGCCAAGGTCGTATATGAAGGCTGGCTGCTGAAGCGGTCCAGCAAGAAAAAAGCAAAGGCCATGTTGCCTACTGTCGTGCCCATTTGAGAAGCGAGTGCTGCGAAAAATAGATGAACAAAATTACGATTTTTAAATATATCCATAAAAACGCTCCTTACCCTAAAGGTCCCACTTTATCATATTATAAACCGCCTGTTTTTGAAACAAATAAGAAAACATTACCGGTTAATCAAGACTCTTGTTCCGTTTGGCACAATTGAAGCAAGTTCGATCACGTCTTTGTTTTGCATGCGAATGCAGCCTTTAGAAACAGCCTTGCCAATCGAAGCGGGATTATTCGTTCCGTGTATTCCGTAGTGCTGCTTTGAAAGGCTTAGCCAATAAGCCCCGAATGGGCCGCCAGGATTACGCTGGCGGTTAATAATGTAAAACTCGCCTGTAGGCGTTTGCGTAAGTATTTTGCCAACGGCGATAGGATAGGTTTTTATTACCCGATTATTTTGGAACAGCGTTAGGGTCTTCGCTCCGATTGAGACTGCGATATGATACGGAATTGTATGAGGGTCCGGCAGTCCGGGGATGACGATGGTCTGTCCTACGGTGAGCCCTGCCTGCAGTGACGGATTAACCTGGAGTAATGCAGCCGTGCTGATTCTGAAATCAGCCGCGATGCTGTTAAGTGTATCACCTTGCTTCACCTGGTACGTAAGCAGTTTCCTCATCCTCCTTTTTTTACTTATAAGTATTGATAAGGAGCCTATCCTGCTACATTAATTTGTGCTTTTTAAGGTAAAGACAGTGATTTCAGGCTTGGCCAGAAACCGCAAAGGCAGCCTGGTCATCCCGAGGCCGCGGTTGACGTAAATATGATTGCTGCCCGTTTGATACATTCCCTCTGTGTAGACTTTTCCATATGGAGGCGTAATAATCGGTCCGTAAAAAGGCAGCTGAATCTGGCCGCCGTGTGTATGGCCGGAAAGCTGAAGATTTACCGGATAATCTGTTGTTTTCAAGGCTGCATCAGGTTCATGGACGAGAAGAATGGAAAAAAGTCTGTCACTCAGCCTTGAAAGGATTCCTTCATAATCTGGGTTACCCAGCATTAAGTCATCAAGCGATGCAATCTCGATTTCGCTGCCATCTGCGAGCGATAATGTTTGATAGCCATTCCGGTATACCGTAAAACCGCCAGCCGACATCAGGCTTTTGTAAACAGCAGTTCCATAGCCTCCGTGATCATGATTGCCGTAAATACAAAGTTTGCCGAAGGGGGCATTAAGCTTTCTCAACAATGGAATGACTGCCTGGTGGTTCTGATACGTATCAGGATTATCGATGATATCACCTGTAAAAACAATGAGATCAGGTTTCGATTCATTAATTGTAAGAATGATTGTTTTTAAATCTTCGAGTGTAAAGTAATCACTCAAGTGTGTATCACTGAACTGCACGATTTTAAAACCGTCAAATCCGTGCGGGATGAGAGAACTTTTTATTGTGTGTTCGGTTGTCTCAATCATATGCGGCTCTAAATATCTGGCATAGCCATAGCCTCCGCCGGCCGTTAAAGCCCCGGCAGCAAGAGCACCGAACATTCCTTTGAGAAATTGTCTTCTGGACATCTTTTTCATTTCAAACCAACCTTTAATAGAGTTTTTCTATTATATCATCTGTATCTGATAAAAATCTCATATCAGCATGTACTGACAGAGAAAGGGGTATAATGATAGAATAATATTGAATGAATACTCATTCACAACAGGAGGGGAGAAACATGGAAAAAAAGGCGGTTATTATTACCGGCGGGTCAAGCGGTATGGGAAAAGCGATGGCAAAAAAACAAGCTGAATTAGGATGGCACGTTATGGTGACAGGCAGAAACCATGAAGCACTTGAAGAAACAAAAAAAGAAATTGAGACCTTTGAGGGGCAGGTCGCCTGTTTTCAAATGGATGTCCGTTCTGATTCCGCCGCTTCAGACATGATTACAGAAGCGGTAAAAGTCTTTGGCCGGCTTGATGCGCTGATTAACAATGCGGCCGGTAATTTTATTTGTCCGGCAGAAAAGCTAACGCCCAATGGGTGGAAAGCCGTTATTGATATTGTTTTAAACGGTACATTTTTTTGCAGCCAAGCCGCGGCAAGGCATTGGATTGACCAGAAGCAGCAGGGTGTCATTTTAAATATGGCAGCCACGTACGCTTGGGGAGCGGGAGCAGGGGTCGTTCATTCCGCTGCAGCCAAAGCGGGGGTATTGTCACTGACAAGAACGCTGGCCGTTGAGTGGGGGAGTCAATACGGCATCCGCACAAACGCGATAGCTCCCGGCCCGATTGAACGAACAGGCGGTGCTGAGAAACTATTTGAATCGGAAAAAGCAAAGGCTCGCACTATAAACAGTGTGCCGCTCGGCCGGCTGGGGACACCGGAAGAAATCGCCGCTCTGGCAGCATTTTTGCTTTCAGATGAAGCATCCTATATAAACGGGGATTGTATCACAATGGACGGGGGGCAATGGCTGAATCCTTATCCGTTTTAAGAATATTAATCTTTGGATTCAATGTGGTATAATCAGACAAAGATAGAGAAGCAGGTGATAACATGTTGGATCCACTTGATATTTTAACGAACATTGATGATGTCCTTCCGTATTACCAGGCGATTTTCAGTGCCGAGGAACAGAAGATCGTCGGATATGAGGTGCTTGGACGAATTTTGGCAGATTCAGAAATCCAAAGTCTCGGGCCCTTCTTTTTAGACGCGGGGATACCCGAAGAATATAAATTAGAGGTTGATAACAGAATTATCCGCCAGGCTCTTGACCGCTTTTTAGAGGCCGATTCTGATCTGCTGATTTTTATGAATCAGGATGCCAATCTGCTGATGCTGGATCATGGTGAAAGCTTTCTTGAGCTTCTGAAAGAATATGAAGCAAAGGGAATCGAACTCCACCGTTTTGTGCTAGAAATTACAGAGCACAATTTTGAAGGGGATATTGAGCAGCTCTACCATATGCTTGCATACTATCGTACATACGGAATCAAAATCGCAGTTGACAATATCGGAAAAGAAAGCAGCAACTTGGACAGAATCGCGCTGCTCTCACCAGATCTGTTAAAAATCGATTTGCAGGCGCTGAAAGTATCACAGCCATCACCGTCATATGAGCATGTGCTGTACAGCATCTCTTTATTAGCAAGAAAAATCGGGGCGGCGCTGCTGTATGAAGATATTGAGGCGAACTTCCAGCTTCAGTACGCCTGGAGAAACGGAGGCCGCTACTTTCAGGGCTATTACTTGGTGTCTCCATCTGAAACGTTTCTAGAGAGAGATGTATTGAAACATAGACTTAAAACTGAATTTCACCAATTTATCACACATGAGAAAAAGAAGCTGGAAACCGTCTATGAGCATTCCGAACAGTTTTACAAACGAGTGCATCAAGCTGTGACCTTTTTGAGAAAAAACAATTTGTCTTCTGATGATGATTTTATTAAAAAACTGGCGGAAGAGCTGACAGATTGCAGCTTTAGAATTTACATGTGTGATGGGGAAGGCGATCAGCTGACGGGAAATGTGTTTAAGCAAGATGGAGAATGGATTTATCAGCCAGAATATGCGGAGAAAAACTGGAGCTGGCGTCCTTATTTTTTGGAGAACATTATGCGAATGAGAAATCTCAGAAAAGGTTTTTTCAGTGATCTGTATAGTGATTTGGAAACAGGTGAAATGATTAGAACGTTTTCATATCCGATGGATGATCAAATGTATTTATTTATAGACTTGCCATATTCTTATTTATATGAGCAGGACGGACTGATTTAACGGCTGAAAGGCCGTTTTTTTTTATGAATTGAAAAAAATATCAAAAAACGATTGACATTGATACTGAGAATCATTATCATTTAATTATAGAGAGAAGCTACTCTCTGTTCCCCAACCCCTCTATCAGATCAAGATCCGAAAAAACTTGGCGCTACCCCCGCCAAGTTTTTTTATTTGTCAAAGCATAGGACAATCCACTGAAACAATAAACCTAACTAGTGGTAAACGGTTAACACAGAAAGGAACATTCAGTGCCGAATACCTCTGACACTGCTGCACCAGGTTAGGCGGAAAATTCTCTGTGGAATGATTACGTATTTCATTCAAATTGTTTTATCACTTCTATCCAATATAACTGCCAAGAGGTATGGCCGCGTGGAATTTCACCTGCACATCCAAAAGAAGGTTTTGACAAAGTTGCAAAAAGGTATTGTTATGCTGCAAGAATTCGAAAAAAATCTTAATTGTGTGCATGACATTCAAAAAAAGCCTCAAACTAAAGAAAAATCGTTTTTTTCGTTTTTTTTCTTTACTTAAATTCGACAGGGAAAATGCCATCCTGTCCGACTTTATGGTATGATGCTCAATAGAACTTGTATTATAATAAATACTTGTTGATTTGAAGTTGCTTTTTGAAAGGAGTCTTTTTTTAGAATGTCACAATTAATGGGTATCATCACACGGCTGCAAAGTCTGCAAGAAACAGCGGAAGCGGCTAACGAGCCAATGCAGCGTTATTTCGAAGTGAATGGTGAGAAAATATGCAGTGTTAAATATTTCGAAAAAAATCAAACGTTTGAACTGACGGTTTTCCAAAAAGGTGAAAAACCTAACACATATCCGTTTGATAATATCGACATGGTTTCAATCGAAATTTTTGAACTTCTTCAGTAAGATTCCTGAAATAGGAGGAAGGAAGCTTCCGCCTTTGCAAAAGTAATCGAAATAAACATGTAAGGAACATACTTGTTTCATGGTTGTAAATCCTTGAAAAGGAGTGTCGTGATGGCTGATTCTTTTCTGTTTTATAATCTTTCAGAAGCACAGATGACCTTTCAAGATGTGATGGAACGGCTTAAATCCTTTGTTCAAAAGGATCCCCGTTCTTCTTATGTGTTATCGATCGGAACCGATTCACAGGTTTACCGTGATTACACAAAGTTTATTACCGCATTGCATTTGCATCGTACAGGCAAGGGAGCTTGGGGCTGCTTGAAAAATCATACAGTCAACAGACCCATACATAGCCTTCGGGAAAAGATTTCGTTAGAAACGGCCTACAGCCAAGAAACGGCCGCTCATATTCTTGATGGACACTTAATGGATATTACCGATCTGCTCCTGCCCTTTGCCGGTGAGGGGGCGGATCTTACCTTTGAAGTCCACTTGGATATTGGGAAAAAAGGGCTTACAAAAGATCTGATCCAAGAAATGACAGGACGTATCACTTCCATGGGGATTGAGGCCAAAATAAAGCCGGATTCATACACTGCATTCAGCTATGCAAATCGTTTCACAAAATAATTCTGGCTGAAATGCCAAGGGGAATGTCGAATTATGCGGTTGACGTTTGTTTTCTGATTACTTATTCTAGCGGTAGAGCTGAAAGTAAGTTGTCTTGCTTTCAGAGGTATTCAGTATAAAACAGGGGGCCTGATTGCGAATGAGTCTTATCGGTGAACGATTTACAGAAGAAGAACAAAAACTTCTGCTGAATATCCTGATCAACCATGAGTATGCCATCGAGCTATTAAGCAGTGAGATCAACGATATAGAGACAGGGACCAAAAACGTTGACGGAACCACCTACAAAAAACTTGTAACGCTATACGACCGATTTCGATTTGAAAATTAATGGAACACCCTATAATTGATACTCCACAAAGAGTATCTTTTTTATTGAAAGGAAACTTTTCGACAAATACTGATAAAGTTTATATTATTGCAATATAGGGAATGTATTGATGATGAAAATGAAAAGGGGTCGAAAACATGATAAGCTTACAATCAGATCAGCTTCTTGAGGCAACAGTCGGACAATTTATGATTGAGGCGGACAAAGTAGCGCACGTGCAAGTCGGAAATAACCTTGAGCACGCATTATTAGTACTGACAAAAACCGGATACACAGCCATCCCGGTTCTGGATCCTTCCTATCGTTTACATGGATTAATCGGGACAAATATGATCATGAACAGTATTTTTGGACTTGAAAGAATTGAGTTTGAAAAGCTTGACCAAATTACTGTTGAGGAAGTCATGCTGACTGATATTCCGCGCCTTCATATCAATGATCCGATTATGAAGGGATTCGGCATGGTCATTAATAACGGATTTGTTTGTGTTGAAAATGACGAGCAGGTGTTTGAAGGAATTTTTACGAGAAGAGTCGTTTTAAAGGAATTGAATAAGCACATACGCTCATTGAATAAGTAGGCTTTAAGGCCTATTTTTATTATATTGACAGAGCAAAAAAAGAAAGCGTATACATAATTTAAATGAGAATAGGGCTTGAATCAGAAACTAAGGTTTTATTAGAATGGGAGATAAGAAAAACTTATTGATAATAAAAAGGAGGACGACATGCAGCTTCAAGAGCTTCATATGCTCGTAGTTTTAGCTGAGGAATTAAACATGAGAAAGGCGGCGGAACGGCTTTTCGTATCTCAGCCGGCTTTATCTCAGCGCTTACAAACCATTGAAAAGGCGTGGGGCACAAAAATCTTTTTAAGATCCCAAAAAGGATTAACGGTAACGCCGGCCGGGGAGAAAATCATTCAGTTTGCGAATGATGTAACATTAGAGCAGGAAAGAATAAGAGAAAATATTGATGAACTTGAAGGTGAAATTCACGGCACATTGAAGCTTGCCGTCGCCTCTATAATCGGTCAGCATTGGCTCCCTAAAGTCCTGAAGACGTATGTTGAAAAGTATCCGAATGCAAAGATCTCGCTCATAACCGGGTGGAGCAGCGAAATGCTGAAAAGCTTGTATGAGGATCAGGTTCATATCGGCATAATAAGAGGCAACCCTGAGTGGAAGGGCCGCAAAGATTACTTAATGACAGATCATCTGTATTTAGTAGATACTGAAATTTCCTGCATCGAAGATATTGCCCATACAGAACGGCCGTTTATCCAGTTTAAAAGTGACAGCACTTATTTTCAGGAAATACAGCACTGGTGGCACCAAAAATTTAAAACGTCGCCAAAACAGACGATATTGGTTGATCAGATTGAAACGTGCAAACAGATGGCGCTGCACGGAATCGGTTATGCCATTTTGCCGTCTGTTACCCTTCAAAATGAAGATAAAGTGAATAAAATGCCTCTGTTAGACCTGAAAGGGCATCCGATCGGTCGGGATACATGGTTATTAGGCTATGAGCCTGCCTTTGAACTGAAACAAGTCCAAGCTTTTGTACAAGTAATAAAGGATATGCTGGATCAGGAAAATCCATTTTAAAGACAGCGATGTGCTGTCTTTTTTTATTTATATGTTGACAGTGAGAATCATTATCATTTAAAGTGATACATATGATATTGAAAATCATTATCAATTAATGAGGTGATAACATGGCTAAAGCCTTGATTACATATGCCAGCATGTCAGGTAATACAGAAGACATTGCCTTCATAATAAAAGAAACGCTTCAGGAATATGAGTTGGATATCGATTGTGTCGAGATAGACGATGCGGATGCGTCGGCTTTAACATCCTATGATTATGTACTGATTGGCACTTATACGTGGGGGGACGGCGATTTGCCCTACGAGGCGGAGGATTTCTTCGAAGAGGTCAAACAGCTTCAGCTTAATGGTTTAAAAACAGCCTGCTTCGGATCTGGCGATTATTCTTATCCAAAGTTTTGCGAAGCGGTGAATTTGTTCAGTGCCATGCTGCAAGAGTCGGGAGCTGCTGTTTACCAGGAAACACTAAAAATCGAATTAGCCCCTGAAACAGATGAAGATGTGGAAAGCTGCCGAGCGTTTGCGAGAGGTTTTCTTGCATGGGCAGATTTTATAAGCAAGGAAAAAAGCCATGTTTCATAAAGGAGCAACTGCTGTCACGGCATCGGCGTTTTCTGGATATTTTGTGGCGGTACAAAGAGAAGGCATTTTTCATTATTCTATGGAGCAGGGCTGGAGAAAGCTTTTTCGTTTGAAAAGTAAGATACACTGTATTAGTTATATAGGGCCTTACTTATTTGGCGTCGGTGAAAAGGGAATGGTCATTCGTTCAGCTGATGAAGGGAATACCTGGACGATGTCAAGCTTTCCGACAAATGCAACAGTGTGGGCGATTACCGGCAGAAACGACGGATTTGTCTGCGCCCATGGCAAGCATTGTATTTATGTATCGGATGATTTTGGTGTCTCATGGCGCGTAGCCAAACCTTTTGCTGAATGTGATAATCCTCCTGTTATCAGGTCGTTATGCCTGCATGGGGACAATCTTTTCATCGGCACGCAAATACACGAATATTTTGGCGGCATATGGGCTTATGGCATTAAGTGTGACACTGTCCAAATTGTCAAAAAAGAAAAAAAACGGATGACGGCATCCATGCTCGTGTTCAATGAAAATTGGCTGGTGGCGGCGATGGGTTCTGTGAAAGGGAAGCACGGAGCTGTCACTATACGGAATCTTTTGACTGATGAAGAATTCACCATACAATCCAGTATGATCAGAAAAGAAGAATCATTTCTTGATCTTTCAGAGGATGATGGCATTATATATGTCACTACAACACAAGATGAAAACGGTTTTTCGAGAATTTACCAGGTTGATCTCGAAGCCCGGTCGTTAAAATGGTTCGATACCATTAAGGGGCATGGATGGAGAGTGGCCAATCAGAAAGAGAATTTCTTTTGTGCAGGCTTGTATGAATGCAAATTTGTCCAGCCGTACGAAGTTTCTGCAATGATTCATTAGAGGAGGAATAAAGAATTGGCGAAGATTTTGCTCGTTTATGCAACAATGTCAGGCAACACTGAAGCAATGGCAGATTTGATTGAGAAGGGGCTTCAGGAGGCGGAAGCAGAAGTGGACCGTTTCGAAGCAATGGATATTAGTGATGCCCAGCTGTTTAACAATTATGACCATATTATGATGGGAACCTATACGTGGGGAGACGGCGATCTGCCTGATGAATTTTTAGATCTGGCTGAAGACATGGATGAGATTGATTTTTCCGGCAAAACATGCGCTGTATTCGGTTCCGGTGATACAGCATATGAATTTTTCTGTGGAGCGGTTGATACGCTTGAGGCAAAAATAAAAGAACGCGGTGGCGATATTGTGCTCCCTTCGGTAAAAATCGAAAATAATCCTGAAGGTGAAGAAGAGGATGAATTAATAAACTTCGGGAAACAATTCGCTAAGAAAAGCGGGTGCGCTGTCTGATCGCCCACCGGGAACTGCTAAAGCGGCTGTTCCTTTTTTTCTTGTCTTTGTATCTTTCCTTTGATACAGTAATGAGGTAGAAAATCAGGAGGAGGACTATACATATGAAAATGATGGACGCAAATGAAATTATTTCATTTATTCAAAATAGCACAAAATCTACACCTGTAAAGGTTTACGTGAAAGGTGAGCTGGAAGGCATCAATTTCGGCGAAGCTGCGAAAGCTTTTATCAACGGAAACACTGGTGTCGTTTTCGGTGAGTGGAGCGAAATTCAAACAGCAATTGAAGAAAACCAAAGCAAAATCGAAGACTATGTGGTTGAAAATGACCGCCGCAATTCTGCGATCCCAATGCTTGATCTTAAAAATATCAAAGCGCGTATCGAGCCGGGCGCGATCATCCGCGACCAAGTTGAAATCGGTGATAACGCAGTCATCATGATGGGCGCTTCTATTAATATCGGTTCAGTTATCGGCGAAGGCACAATGATTGATATGAACGTTGTGCTTGGCGGACGAGCTACTGTTGGGAAAAACTGCCATATCGGCGCGGGTTCTGTACTTGCGGGTGTTATTGAGCCGCCATCCGCTAAACCGGTTGTGATTGAAGACGATGTTGTCATCGGCGCAAATGCTGTTGTGCTTGAAGGCGTAACAGTAGGTAAAGGAGCTGTTGTTGCTGCTGGAGCGATCGTGGTAAACGACGTTGAGCCATACACTGTTGTAGCAGGCACACCAGCTAAGAAAATCAAAGACATTGATGAAAAAACAAAAGGCAAAACTGAAATCAAGCAGGAATTACGCCAGCTGTAAGGAAAGTTTGATAAAAAAGGCGTGGATAATATATCCACGCCTTATTCGTATAGCCAGGAGGAATGAAAAATGAAGAAAGAGGAGCTCATCGCAATCCGCAGAGATTTGCACCGGATACCGGAGCTGGGGTTTCAGGAGTTCAAAACCCAGCAGTATTTATTACAAGTCTTAGAACAATATCCCAAAGACAGAATTGAAATTGAAAAATGGCGAACAGGGCTTTTTGTAAAGGTGAACGGGACGGCGCCGGAAAAAATGCTGGCGTACAGAGCGGATATCGACGCGCTCTCCATTGAAGAGCAAACAGGTCTTCCATTCGCATCAGAGCATCCCGGCAACATGCATGCCTGTGGACATGATTTGCATATGACGATTGCGCTCGGCATTATTGATCATTTTGTTCACCATCCAGTCAAACATGATTTGCTTTTTCTGTTCCAGCCGGCAGAGGAAGGGCCTGGCGGTGCGGAACCAATGCTTGAGAGCGATGTATTAAAAAAGTGGCAGCCTGATTTCATCACTGCGCTTCATATTGCACCAGAGCTTCCGGTAGGCACCATTTCGACAAAAAGCGGCCTTCTATTTGCGAATACATCAGAGCTTGTCATCGATCTGGAAGGCAAAGGGGGACATGCGGCATATCCGCATTTGGCTGAGGATATGGTTGTAGCGGCAAGTACACTTGTCACCCAGCTGCAAACGATCATCTCTAGAAACACAGATCCGCTAGACAGCGCTGTTATTACAGTTGGTACCATTACCGGAGGCTCGGCACAAAATATCATTGCCGAAACGGCCCACCTGGAAGGCACGATTCGCACGCTTTCTGAAGAATCGATGAAACAGGTAAAGGAACGGATTGAAGATATAGTGAAAGGAATCGAAATTGGATTCCGCTGCAAAGGAAAAGTGACTTATCCGTCTGTATATCACCAAGTTTACAATACGAGCGGACTGACAGAAGAATTTATGTCTTTTGTTGCTGAACATCAACTGGCGACAGTAATTGAAGCAAAAGAAGCAATGACGGGAGAGGATTTTGGCTACATGCTGAAAAAATATCCCGGCTTTATGTTCTGGCTCGGCGCTGATTCTGAACACGGGCTTCATCACGCTAAGCTGAACCCCGATGAAAATGCGATAGAAACAGCGGTTAATGTCATGACCGGTTATTTTTCTGTTTATGCCAATTAAGTACAAATGAAAGAATAAAATTCCATAAAATGAGCACTCTAGTAAACGGAGGTGTTCAATAATGGCTAAAAAAATTGGAATTGAACAATCGTTATCAGATGTAGAAGCTGCTTTAAAAGAAAAAGGATATGACGTTGTGATGATGAAAAGCCCTGCCGATGCACAAGGCTGTGACTGCTGTGTCGTAACAGGCCTTGATAATAATGTGCAAGGGATAGCCGATACGGTAACACAAGCACCTGTCATTACAGCTTCCGGGATGACGGCTGAAGAAATTTGCAGCGAAGTTGAAAGCAGAATTCAGTAACATAAAAACCGAAGCAAAGAGCTTCGGTTCTTTTATTATTCAGTTTCTTTAGGAAAAGCGCGGTCAAGCGCGGTTTTTATTTCCTTTCTAAGCACTCGCTCGACTCGCCACTGTTCCATATTTTCTGTTTTCGCAATGACTCTGAACACAATTTCAGAAGTCCCCAGTTCTTGAATCCCGATGACATTTGGGCCTTCTTTTATTTGCGGAAGAGCGGCTGCCGTTTCATCACATACTTGCTGTAAAATGTGAATCATTTCATCAATGTTTCTTTCAGCCGGCACTTTAATGTCAACAAGTGCCTGCATGGTTCCCCGTGAATGGTTGCTCACGTTTGTAATATTTCTGTTGGGGATGTAATGCAGTGTTCCGTCAAAGCTGCGGATTTGAGTTGTTCTTAAGCCAACCTGTTCGACAATTCCGTCAAAGGTAGAAACCGTAATATAATCTCCGACATCCAATTGTTTCTCAAGCAAAATAAAAAAACCTGTCACGATGTCACTGACAAGTCCTTGGGCGCCAAATCCGACAGCCAGGCCGACGATTCCTGCCCCCGCTAAAAGAGCGCTTGGATCGTAATGAAACAAATCAAGAACCATGACGAAGAATATGAAAATCAATGTATAGGCAAATATGTTAAGAGTCAGGCTTCGGAGCGTATGTGCACGTCCGATAGACAAACTATTCTGCTCCTCGAATTTTGCAAATAGATGTTTAATGATTTTTATGCCTAATGATCGAACGATAAAATAGAGCAATATCATAATAGCGAGTTTAATGAGCAGAACACCGGCATTTGTAATAAGTCCCGCCCAATCATATTGATTAATAAAGTCCATGTTGAGCTCCTTTTCTGAATTGATTGCTGCACATTGAGACTAGATACCCTGTACATGACCATGTTAAACGTTTTATTCAAAAATGTCGAAGCCAAAGACATACATGATTTGTTAAAAATTGACTTACGAAATCTGCATTTATATAATGGTGTTGCAATGTAACAAAATATGGTTAATAAACCTTTGTTTTTATGAAATGTCGACGTTTAAGCCAAACAATAAATTGGAGGGATACATATGGCAGAACGTATGGTAGGTAAACAAGCTCCTCGTTTTGAAATGGAAGCAGTCCTTGCAAGCAAAGAATTTGGCAAAGTAAGTCTTGAGGAAAACATGAAAAACGACAAATGGACGGTGTTGTTTTTCTATCCAATGGACTTCACTTTTGTTTGTCCGACAGAAATTACAGCAATGTCTGACCGCTATGACGAGTTCGAAGATCTTGATGCAGAAGTCATCGGGGTTTCAACTGATACGATCCATACTCATTTAGCTTGGATCAATACAGACCGCAAAGAAAACGGTCTTGGCCAGCTGAAATACCCGCTTGCTGCTGATACAAACCATGAGGTATCCCGTGAATATGGCGTTTTAATCGAAGAAGAAGGTGTGGCTTTACGCGGATTGTTTATTATGAATCCTGAAGGGGAGCTTCAATATCAAACTGTTTTCCATAACAACATTGGGCGTGATGTGGATGAAACGCTTCGTGTTCTTCAGGCGCTGCAGACTGGCGGACTCTGTCCGGCTAACTGGAAACCAGGCCAAAAAACACTGTAAATCTTTCTAAGAACGAAAGGTTTAGCATATCCGTTAGGCTTTTCTGTTTAATAGGAGGGAAATGCAATGAAATTACGTCAGCCAATGCCTGAATTGACGGGAGAAAAAGCTTGGTTAAATGGTGAAGTGACGAGAGAGCAATTGATCGGGGAAAAACCGACGCTTATTCATTTCTGGTCCATCAGCTGTCACTTGTGTAAAGAAGCAATGCCGCAAGTGAATGAATTTCGTGATAAATATAAAGATCAACTGAATGTTGTAGCTGTGCATATGCCCCGTTCCGAAGATGATCTTGACCTTGGTAAAATTAAAGAAACAGCTGCTGAACAGGATATCACTCAGCCGATTTTTGTTGACAGTGACCATGCTTTAACCGATGCATTTGAAAATGAATATGTACCTGCGTATTATGTGTTTGATAAAACAGGACAGCTCCGTCACTTCCAAGCCGGCGGTAGCGGTATGAAAATGCTTGAGAAACGTGTGAACCGTGTTTTGGCTGAAACGGAGCAAGTATCTGAATAGTTTTTCCTAAAAACCTGATCTCATCAGGTTTTTATTTGTGCAAAAAAGCAATGGAAGAAGAGTAAGAAGCTTATTTTTCCAGATTTGGGCATAGTAAATGATGATTTGTTTCATTCATACGCTAAAAAAACAGCTAATTTTTGATGTTTTTCCTCAATTTTAGATAAATCACATATCTCATAACTCGAAAATTGTAGATATTACACTAAATTTCTTTAAAGAAGTAAGTAAAATATATATTTTCAACATTATACCAAATAAACTAGAAAGACCTTTGATCCCTTGAGAATAAAGGACTCTTTTGAAAAATAAAACATTTTCAGAAAATAAGGAATTTTTCATAGAGTAAATATAATAGTAAAATGCTAAAATAATAGTTGATAAAATTACTTTTGTAATCTAATATCTTAATTAAAGATGTTAATTTTGATAGGGGGTACATTGAGGAATGTTTAATGAAAGAGAAGCTTTGCGCTTGCGGTTAGAACAATTAAATGAAGCTGAAGTGAAAGTCATTCGTGAATATCAAATTGAACGTGATAAAATATACGCAAAATTAAGAGAGCTGGACAGAAATGGAAGCCCTTCCGAAATCAAAAAGGATTTCCGTTCTGAAAAAAAGCCTGACTCTCTGCCTGTTCTCGCTGAGCTTGCGGCTCAGGAAATCAGAAGCTATCAGCCGCAATCACAGCAGCAGTCTGTGCAGCCTCAGCTTCAATCTATTTCCTCTCTTCCTGCCGGTATACCAGACGGAACAACACGAAGAAGAAGAGGAACGGCAAGACCGGGATCAAAAGCAGCTAAGCTGCGTGAAGCTGCCATTAAAACATTAAAACGCCATAACGCGGCGATTAAAAGCTCCGAGCTTCAAAAAGAGATTGAAAAAGAAAGCGGTCTTGAAATCCCTAATATGACAACGTTTATGCAAAGCTTAATTAAAATGTACCCGGAAGTGAAAAAGCCGTATCGCGGCCAGTACATTTTAGAAGGTGAAATCGAAACTGCAGAATCAGCTGAATCTGCAAATGAATAAATATACAGAAAAACTGCTTGGCATTGCTCAAGCAGTTTTTTATTTGGTTTTTTTCTGTGAAGGTTTGTTTTCTTTTTCAAGATTAAGTTTATACACCCACTTTTGATATGGCTTTTCTTCAGCGGCCCTGTTTTTCAGCCCCTCGATTGTTTGGCTCATGGCTTGGTCTGATGATTGGGCGCGGGTAAGCTGTTTTTGAAGCACATGTATCTGTTTGGTGACATCTTCAAGGATGGTTTCTACATGATTTGGCTGGGCGTAGACCGCTGGAGCTTCTTCTGTTTTTTCTTTTTGTTTCGTGTTGCCATCAATATCGGCAAAATGAGAAGCAATCCAGGCATCGCTTTCATCAAGCTGCCGTTTATACGATATAATAGTTTCGTGAAATAATTTTTCTTTCGTTTTTTCGATGTCTAGCAATCTTTCTTTCGTTTCTATGATTCGATCTTTCATATGATCAACTTCTATTTTAATATGTTGTAGCTGATATTCTTTTTCTACCATTTGCTCTTTTAGACGCCCGTTTTCAGTTTTTATCAATTCGGCTTGCTGTTTTGCCTGAATCAGTGCATTCTGCTCCTGCTCAATAGAGGCCTGAAGTTGACTGATACGTTTATGAAGATTTTTATTTTCTTCTTCGATTTTGATTTTAGCAATATGAAGCTTATGTTTTTCTTCGATTTCGGCTCTGCGTTTATAGGTTTCAGCAGATAGAAGCTCCTGTAAAACAACGATTTTATCAAGCAGTTCAGCTCTTACTTGGTTCAGAGTTTGGCTGGTGTGGGAGGCATGTTTTTCTTTTGTTGACATTTGTGTTAATTCGGCAGACAACTGCTGGAGTTTTTCTTTCATATCGTTATTTTCTTTGAGCAATTTGTTATTTTTCTGATGAAAGTAGCTTGCTTCAAGTTCAGAGATCAGCTTATGGCACCTTGAAAGCTCGGATTTTAAATAAAGGTTCTCCTGAGACACGTCGTGGAAAAAAGGACCTGATCTTTTCATTCGAACCATCTCCCTCATGATGTTAACACTACAATATGCAAATACTGAACAGCTATTCCTCTTTAATAAACAGACAAGCAGTAGCGTTGAGCCTTTGCTTTTGCTATGCTTTTAACGAACTAGAGGTGAGATGACATGAAGCATGTAAACGTACTGCTGGCAGGGGGAGCCTCGCGGCGATTTGGAGAACCGAAAGCGTTTGTCAAATGGAAGGGCAGGATGCTTTACGAATGCGCAAAAAAGGCACTTGGAGAACATACGGTTATCATCAGCCGTCCCGAATTTATAGATAGATTTCAAGAAAACGGTGAAAATGAAGTGTATCAAGATGCTGAGCCATTTCAAGGCATGGGGCCATTGGCTGGTATATATACCGCTTTTAAAAAGACCGACGGTGATCTTTATACTGTTCTTTCCTGTGACACACCGCTGATACAAAGAAGGACGATGCTGGAGCTCAAACGTCTGATGACTGCCGATACGGACGCGGTAGTCCCGATTTCAGACGGACAAATGCAGCCATTGATTGCGATTTACCACAAACGTATCATGCCGGTTCTATACGATCAGCTTTCCGAGAAAAGGCTGAGAATATCAGATTTATTAGGCAGAATGTCGGTTTGTTACGTACAGGCTGAAGATATCGGAGCAAGTCCGGCAGAGTTTATCAATATTAATACACGCGATGATTTTAGCTGTTTGGACGAAAAGTTGAACTCCTTCAGACGGGACTGACGGAGCAATAACATGATAAGATGACATAAAAGATAAGGAGAACAGGTTTGATGGAGGAACGTTATTCACGGCAGATCAGATTTAAGCAAATTGGGGAAGAGGGCCAGAAAAGGCTGGCAGACAGCCATGTGCTGGTTGTCGGAGCGGGAGCGCTCGGCACTGCAAGCGCTGAAGGGCTTTCGAGAGCGGGAATCGGTACTGTTACCATTATTGACCGTGACTATGTGGAGTGGAGTAATCTTCAAAGGCAGCAGCTTTATACAGAAAGCGATGCCAAACTCCGCATGCCGAAAGCCATGGCTGCCAAAGAGCATCTATCAGCAATTAACAGCGACATACATATTGAAGCATATGTTACCGAAGGAACAGCCGAAACGCTAGAGCCGCTGATTGAAAAAGCAGATGTCGTGATCGACGCGACAGATAATTTTGAAACCCGCATGCTGATAAACGATCTTGCCCAGAAAACAAAGACACCGTGGGTCTATGGCGCCTGTGTAAGCAGCCAGGGAATGTTCATGACGGTCATTCCCGGAGAAACCCCTTGCCTGTCTTGTTTGTTTGAGCAAATTCCAGTCGGCGGGGCGACGTGTGATACTGCCGGCATTATTCCGCCGGCTGTGCATATCGTTTCAGCATATCAGCAAGCTGAGGCATTAAAGTTGTTAACAGGCCAAATAGAAGCAATACAGCGCGGTTTTGTGACATTTGATGTCTGGAACAATTCGCATATGAAGATTAACGTTGATCATGTACGCCGTGAGGATTGCCCGTCTTGCGGAACAAATGCGGTATATCCCTATCTTCAGGATTGGAACACGCCGAAAGCCGCTGTACTATGCGGCCGTGATACAGTACAGGTAAGGTCGGAATCATTAAAAAGAATCCCGAAACAGGAACTCGTTAAGCGGCTGAAGAAAATCGGCAAGGTTGAGGCTAATTCGTTTTTGCTGCATATTTTTTACGAGGATTACAGAATTGTCATTTTCAATGACGGACGGGCACTGGTGCATGGAACAAATGATGTGAAAGAAGCCAATTCCGTGTTGGCAAGAGTGATTGGATTGTAACAACAGGAGGGGTCAGAATGCTGGAGAAAAGAACACCGATACCGGTAGACGAGGCAGTTCGGCGTGTCTGCCATTTTCAAAAACAAGGTGAAACAGAATGGGTGGCGCTTGAAGACAGCCTTCATCGATTTTTAGCCGAAGATATAACTGCGGATCACCACGTACCCGCGTTTGACCGTTCGCCATACGACGGTTTTGCTGTCAGAGCGTGCGATACGGCAGAAGCTTCACGTGAAAACCCAATTCGGTTTGAAGTCATTGACCATATTGGAGCGGGGTCAGTATCTGAAAAAGAACTTGGTCCGTTTCAGGCCGTGCGGATTATGACCGGCGCGCAAATCCCTGAAGGGGCAGATGCAGTCGTCATGATTGAACTGACTCAAACCTTTGAGGAGAATGGGAAGTCATTTATGTCTTTAAAGCGCCGCTTTCAGCCGGGAGATAATATTTCAAAAACTGGTGAGGACGCTCAAAAAGGGAGTGTTTTACTAAGAAAGGGCACCCGGGTGACACCAGGAGTGACTGCTCTATTGGCAACTTTCGGATACGCTTCGGTGCCTGTGGTGAGAAAGCCTGTTGTCGGGATTATCGCAACAGGTACCGAATTGCTGAATGTCAGTGATCCGCTGGAACCGGGAAAAATCCGCAACAGCAATGCGAGTATGGTATATGCACAAGTGATAGAAGCTGGCGCAACACCGCTTTATTTAGGGAAAATCTCTGATGAGCTGGATAAAAGCTTTGCTGCAGTGAAAGAAGCGATGCAGAAGGTGGATTTCCTGATCACAACTGGCGGTGTGTCAGTCGGTGATTTTGACTTTTTGCCTGCGATCTATGAAAAACTCGGAGCAGACGTGCTGTTTAATAAAGTTGCCATGCGCCCGGGCAGCGTGACAACGGTGGCGCATGCAAACGATATGCTGCTGTTTGGCCTCTCAGGTAACCCGTCGGCATGCTATGTCGGTTTTGAACTGTTTGTCAAGCCAATGATCCAGACATGGCTGCTTAATAAAACACCGCATTCGATTTGTGCGGAAGCTGTGCTGGCCAAAGATTTTCCGAAGCCGAACCCGTTTACCCGATTTGTTCGTGCATTTGTGCACCATCAGGAAGGGAAGCTGTTGGCGACACCCGTCGGATTAGATAAGTCGAGCTCTGTCACGTCACTTGCAGAAGCCAATGCTTTCATTATCCTGCCAGGCGGGACGAGAGGCTACGAATCTGGCAGAACGGTTCAAGTGCTGCTCATCAGAGAAGAGAATGGAAGTGAGTGGCCTTGGTCCGTCCTTTCCCAATCGTCCAAGTTGTAGGATTTCAAAACAGCGGGAAAACAACGTTTATCGAGCGTATTCTTGAAAAAGCCTCTGAACAGGGGGTTCATTTGAGCTGCCTGAAGCATCATGGTCACGGCGGTGAACCGCAAACGTTCACCGAAGGAAAAGACACGGACCGTTACAAGGTGGCAGGTGCTGATGTGGCAGCGGTAGAAGGTGCTGGTGTGTTACAGCTGACAGTCCGCCGCAATTGGGATTTGGCACGGCTGATCGAGTTATATCAATTTCTCGAAACAGACTGTCTTCTGATTGAAGGCTTTAAAAAAGCCCCTTATCCTAAAGTGGTCATCCTACGTGAAAAGGAAGATCTGGAAGCGCTGCAGGCAGTAAATATAATCGCCATCATCTATAGGAAAGAAGAGCATATGACAGAGCATCAGGGATTGCCCGTCTTTCATGCGGATGATCCGGTTGCCGTGGATTTTGTGCTTTCACAGCTGAAGGGGGATCTGCATAATGAAACGGTTTGAGATTACGAAAACACCTATTATTACTGAAGACATCATTAAAAAAGTGGAGAAACGGGAAGCAGGGGCAATTACCACATTTATTGGCACGGTTCGGGAATGGACAAACGGAAAAAGAACGGTTCGGCTTGAATATGAGGCATATGAACCGATGGCCGTGCAAATGCTTGCTCAAATCGGAGCTGAAATCGAAGAAAAATGGGAAGGCGCTTCCGCTGCAATCACGCACCGTATAGGTGTGCTGGATATCGGTGAAGCAGCGGTCGTGATCGCTGTATCTTCTCCCCATCGCAAAGCTGCTTATGAAGCTAATGAGTATGCGATCGAACGAATTAAACAGATTGTGCCGATTTGGAAAAAAGAAATTTGGGAAGATGGTGAGCAATGGATCGGCGACCAGCTTGAAACAACAGCTTATCCAAATGGAAAACCAGACCTAAGCGAGGGAGAGCAGCATGATTAAAATACTTTTATTTGCAGGGCTTGCTGAACAGGCCGGCACACAAGCACTAGAAATAGATATGGAACAAGCAACCATAGATGAAATAAAAGCGAGCCTAAAAGAACAATATGGTCTTGAATCCCTTGATACGGCTATGATTGCCGTTAACGAAAGCTATGTAAAAGAAAATACCTCTGTAACTTCAGGTGACACGGTGGCCATCATACCACCAGTCAGCGGGGGATGAAAACCGGACGGCATTTCAGCCATCCGGTTTTTCTGTATGTCATTGGCATATCCCCAAGTATCCCTAGCATACAATGATTTTCTGTAAGCGTTTATTCTACATATATTACTCCCTATAAAGTAAGAGACTCACTCCATAATTAGACTGAATTTTTGAAAAATAATAGAACTTTATTTCGGGTATCGATATAGTAAAGATGATAAATGTTGGAAAGGTGCTGGATATGGAGACATTTAAAAGATTAAAAATGTATTATTGGCCGTACCGAAAAGTGTTTTTGTGGTCGCTTCTAGCCATGCTTTTAATGACTGCGGTTACTGTCGTTTATCCGATTATCCTGCAAATTACGATTGATGAGATCGTACTGGGAAGGCAGTATCAGCTTGCAGCATGGGTCAGCTTGGGATTTATTGCGGTAATGGCCTTGAAAGGAACCGCTACCTTTTTTCACCAATATTTAGGTGATATGTTTGGAATCAAATCCGTTTATCGACTGAGAAATAGCCTGTATGAAAAACTGCAGCGGCTTTCTTTTTCTTATTATGATAACGCGAAAACAGGAGATTTGATGTCCAGGCTGACAGCTGATGTTGAAGGGCTTCGTTTTTTCTTATCATACGGCCTCGCTGAGCTCATTCGCTTCTGCCTGCTGGTAGCCATCAGCTTTACGGTTATGCTTTACTATTCTGTTCCCCTCACACTCGTGACAATAGCAGTTCTGCCATTTCTCGCTGTTGCGGTATATCGGTTTGACAAAAGAGTCCATCCTGCCTTCAGAGGCATCCGCAAATCGTTTGCAAAGCTCAATACAAAAGTGCAGGAAAATATCAGTGGCATCAATACGGTTAAATCTCTTTCCAGAGAAGATTTCCAAGTCAGTATTTTCAATAAAGCCAATGCGGAATACAGAGCACAATATTTACAAACATCCTCCATCTGGTCTGCGTATTTCCCTTTAATGGAGTTCATCGGTAACATTAGTATAGTAGCTCTCCTCTCATACGGCGGATACTTGGTTATGCAAAATCAGCTCAATCCCGGTGAACTTGTTGCTTTCTTCAGCCTTGTCAATTATATGATGTGGCCGATTATGAACTTAGGCTTTGTCATTAATATGTTCTCTCAAGCAAAAGCGTCAGGTGAACGCCTGCTCGACATTCTGGAAAAAGAAGAAGACATTACAGATCATCCTCTTGCTTTATGTAAACAAAAATTAACTGGAGATGTCCATTTCAAAAATGTTTCTCTTGCATACGGAAAAGAACAAACAAACGCGCTGTGCAATGTAAGCTTTGAGGCAAACAGTGGGAAGGTAATCGGACTGTTGGGCCCGACGGGTTCGGGAAAAAGTTCAGTGACACAGCTTCTGACCAGATTTTACAGCCCTGTTAGCGGAACGATTACCATTGATCACAAACCCATCACAAATTATTCGTTAAAAACGCTTCGCTCCAATATCGGAGTCGTACTTCAAGAATCCTTCCTGTTTTCATCCACGATCCGATCAAATATTTCGTATGGGCGGCCGGGTGCTTCAATGGAAGACATCATCGAAGCAGCAAAAAGGGCGCAGGCCCATAACTTTATTATGGAGCTTCCTGATGGGTATGACACCATGCTGGGAGAGAGGGGAATGGGGCTTTCCGGCGGACAGAAACAGCGTATTGCCATTGCGAGAGCCATCTGTTTGAACCCGAGCGTTTTAATATTGGATGATGCCACAAGTGCAGTAGATATGCAAACAGAGCACAGCATACAGCTTGCTTTAAAAGAAGTCATGAAAAACCGCACAACTTTTATCGTCGCTCACCGCATATCTTCACTGAAACATGCCGATGAAATTCTCGTTTTTAATAAAGGACGCATTTGTGAAAGGGGAACACATCACGAGCTTCTTGAAAAAGAAGGCTACTATAAAAAGATTTACGATTTGCAATACCGTGATGTCAAAATGATGAATGAGCCGCATGAGGTCGGATAGGGAGGGGCCAAATGAAACAAGCGAAAAAACAGGGGATTTTAGAGCGTTTCTATTACTCTTCAGATGAAATCATTGAAAAGCCGTTTAACTGGGCTCAAATGTGGCGGCTGCTGAGCTATGTCAAACCATATCGAAAAACCATTTTGCCGCTTTCTTTTCTCACCGTATTGATTGGCACTGCTGTGAAGCTTGTGATCCCCATTCTGATCGGTGTTTATGTTCTTGATCAGGCGATTACGGCGAGAAACCCGGAGCTGCTGATTCAGCTCATTTTAGTCATTAGCGGTTTATATGTCCTTAATTACGCCGCCAATGTGTTAAGAATCAGGTGGATGAATCAGCTTGGCCAGCATGTCATTTTCGATTTGCGGCAGCATTTATTTACACATGTGCAGCGCTTATCCCACCGATTTTTTGATCAGCGGTCGGCGGGATCGATCTTAGTCAGGATCATGAATGATATTAACTCTCTTCAGGAGCTATTTACAAGCGGAGTCATCAATTTATTGACCGACTTGCTTCTCCTGGCCGGCGTGATTATTATTTTGTTTACGCTGAGTCCTGAGCTGACTATAGCTATCATGGTGACATTGCCGATTATGTTTTTTATTTCAACAAGTCTCAGAAAAAAAATACGCCGATCCTGGCAAACGGTACGGCTCAAGCAATCAAAGCTCAACTCTCATCTAAACGAAAGCATCCAAGGCATCCGGGTCACACAGGCATTTACGCAGGAAGAAGAAAACATGGCGTATTTTGACGGTGTCAATCAGGAGAACTACCAATCATGGCGGGAAGCAACTAAAAAAAATGCCATGTTCCGTCCGCTGGTGGAAATGACGAATGCGATTGGGACGGCTGTCTTGATTTGGTATGGCGCCACACTCATTATGAATGAAACCATTACGATTGGCGTCTTCGTTTCTTTCGCTTTCTACCTGGGGATGTTTTGGGAACCTATTTCGAGACTGGGTCAGGTCTATAATCAACTGTTAATGGGAATGGCATCATCAGAACGGATTTTTGAGTTTCTGGACGAACAGCCAAATGTCAAGGAGAAGCCGAATGCCATTCATAATGAAAAGATAAATGGGCAGATCAGCTTTGAAGAGGTTGAATTTTCGTATGATGAAAAACGAAAAGCCCTTCATGCCGTTTCCTTTTCTATTCCTGCTGGCTCGACGCTTGCGCTTGTCGGGCATACAGGGAGCGGAAAGACGACGATTGCCAATTTAATCAGCCGTTTTTATGATGCGACCGGAGGCACCATTAAAATAGACGGTATACCGATTAAGGATCTCTCTATTGCCAGTCTGCGCTCTCAAATCAGCATTGTCCTGCAAGATACATTTATTTTTTCCGGGACCATCATGGAAAATATCCGTTTTGGAAGGCCGAATGCTTCGGATGAAGAGGTGATGAAAGCATCCCAAGCGGTCGGAGCGGATGAGTTTATTTCCGATTTAGCAGAAGGATATGCAACAGAGGTGGAGGAAAGGGGCAGCGTACTGTCTGCTGGTCAGCGTCAGCTCATTTCCTTTGCAAGAGCATTGCTCGCCGATCCGGCTATTATCATCCTTGACGAAGCAACGGCAAGTATTGATACAGAGACGGAAGTGAAAATTCAGCAGGCACTAAAAACGCTACTGAAAGGGCGCACAGCAGTGATGATTGCCCACAGATTGTCTACGATCCGCGATGCCGACCGCATCATTGTTCTTGATCACGGCAAGAAAATAGAAGAAGGAAACCATGAGCAGCTGCTCGCTAAAGAAGGCGTGTATGCCGGGCTTGTGAAAGCGCAATACAGAACAGCGATAGAATAATATGAAAAGCCTTCAGTATAAATTGAAGGCTTTTGGAAATTCATTAGAAAAACATGAAACTTTTTGATATCCTTCCCGTACTATTGGATAGATATTCTCAAGGAGGTTTTGAAATGGAAACGAATGTAGAAAAAAACAGCGGAACGTCGGCTGAAAAGCCTTCACTTTTCGGAGTGATCACAAGTCCATCTGTTCAATTTGAAAGAATAAGAGAAAGGCCGGCTGTATGGGGACCGCTTTTGATTGTCGCAGCAATTATCATCGTCGGTGCTGTGCTGCAATCACTCGGTACGGATTATAGTGAGCTTTTGAAAAGCCAGGATACGCAAGGGCTATCAGCTGAACAAATGGAGGCAGTCGCAACAATAACCAAATTTGGCGGAATGGCAGGCGCAATTATCGGAGGTATCGCAGCATTATTTATTGCCCCTCTTATTTATTGGCTCTGTGTAAAAGCATCAGGCGGTGTTACGACATACAAAAAAATGCTTTCTCTCGGTTTGTTTGTCTCTTTAATTAGCAGTCTCGGATTATTGGTGAACGGAATCGTTGCTTTTACGACTGACGTGAATCCTCTTTACAGCACGACGTCACTGGCAGGGATTATCCAATCTGACGGGGCTCTTGCCAGCGTGTTAAATACCTTTGAAATTTTCAGCATCTGGAGCTTTGTATTATTAGCAATCGGACTTCACAAAACGGGAGGCATCTCCAAAAAAGCCGGATGGATTTCAGCAATCATTCTATTCGGAATTTTAGTTGTATTTTCGCTCTTTTCAGGTTTAATTAATTCTGTGGCGGGTGCATAAGTTCATGAAAAAAGTCTGGATCGGAATTGGCATCGCCGTTATAGTCGCTCTTTTTATTGGAATAAATGTATACCGGTCTGCCGCTCCAACAAGCGGCAGCGCCGGCCAGAAGATACAGACGGGAAGCCTTGAAGAAAAAGAAATCTCATCAAAGGTTATGGTTCCCGGTACACTAAAATTTTCAAATGAACAGTATGTCTTTTATGAAGCTGATAAGGGGACATTAGAAGACATTAAAGTGAAGGAAGGCGACAAAGTTAAAAAGGGCACGACTTTAGTCACCTATACAAATGAGCAGCTGAGTCTGGAAAAAGAACAGAACCAGTTGACCGCTGAATCGAACCAGCTTCAAATTGAACAAACTCAAGAAAAGATAAAAGCGTTAGACAATAAAGAAAAAGATCTGGCGAAACAGGTTGGGAAAAAAGAAGCAGAAAAACAAATTGAGTCTGAACGGACAGAGCTTCAAATGCAGAAAAAAACAGCTGAGATCGAATTAAAACAAACCGAGCTTCAGCGGCAGTCACTTGCCAACCGGGTGTCAGATCTTGAAGTGAAAAGCGAAATCGAAGGCACCGTTATTTCTGTCAACCAAGAAGCGGCATCCAAAAAGTCAGATATTCAAGAGCCTGTCATACATATTGGCAATCCCAAAGACCTCGTCGTCTCAGGGAAATTGTCTGAATACGATACACTGAAAGTTAAAAAAGGCCAGAAGGTCACACTCACTTCAGATGTTATCCAGGATAAATCATGGAAAGGCACGGTTTCCGCAGTCGGACTTGTTCCTGATCAGCAGGAAAGCGCTGCGGCACAAGGAACAGAACAGGCGGTCCAATACCCGCTTCAAGTGAAAATAAAAGGAAAGCTTCCTGAAGGAAAGCCAGGCTTTAAATTTATCATGAATATTGAAACCGATAAGCGAAAAGCAAATACGCTTCCTTCAAAGGCAGTCAAAAAAGAAGATGACCAATATTATGTGTATACAGCAAAAGACGGAAAAGCAAAGCGAGTTGATGTCAAAATCGGCGAAGTGACAGATGATCTGACAGAAATTAAAGAGGGGCTTTCCCAAGATGATCAAGTCATTTTGAATCCATCTGATCAGGTGACTGACGGAATGGAAGTGAAACCTTAAATGATTCAGCTTTCTAATGTGCGAAAAAGCTACCAGATCGGCAGGGAAACGTTTGATGTTCTCCATTCTATTCATTTGGACATTCATCAAGGGGAATATGTCTCGATTATGGGGCCGTCAGGATCAGGGAAATCGACGATCATGAATATTATCGGCTGTCTTGACCGACCGACTTCCGGTACGTATAAATTGGACGGCGAGGACGTTTCTTCATATAAAGATAAAGAACTGGCGGCAGTCCGTAACCGGTCAATCGGTTTTGTATTTCAGCAATTTCAGCTTCTTCCGCGGCTGAACGCAAAAAAAAATGTTGAGCTGCCGATGATTTATTCCGGGATAGGCAAAAAAGAACGTCAAGAAAGGGCTGAGAGAGCATTGGAAAAGGTCGGGTTAGCCGATCGAATGCTCCACATGCCCAATGAGCTGTCGGGCGGGCAGAAGCAGCGGGTGGCGATTGCGAGGGCGATCGTGAATGAGCCGAAATTAATTTTAGCAGATGAACCGACCGGCGCGCTGGATACGAAAACAAGCGTAGCGATTATGGATCAATTTACAGCATTAAATGCCGAAGGAACGACAATCGTTCTTGTTACACACGAGCCCGAAGTTGCAGATTGCACGAACCGGATTGTTATGGTGCGTGACGGCAATATTGTTCCTGCCAGCTCCGGCCAAAGGAGTGTGGGGGAATGAGCCTGTTAGAAAACATCAGAATGGCTCTAAGCTCTGTCCTTGCCCATAAAATGCGTTCGATCTTAACAATGCTCGGCATTATCATTGGGGTAGGCTCTGTCATCGTTGTCGTTGCGGTAGGGCAGGGCGGTGAGCAAATGCTGAAGCAGTCGATCAGCGGACCGGGAAATACAGTGGAGCTATACTATATGCCAAGCGACGAAGAGCTTGCAAGCAATCCGAACGCTGCAGCTGAATCTACGTTTACAGAAAACGATATTAAAGATTTAAAAGGGATAGAAGGCATTAAACAAGTCGTTGCCTCGACTTCTGAAAGTATGACAGCGCGTTATCATGAAGAGGAAACCGAGGCTACGGTTAACGGAATAAATGATGGATACATGAATGTCAATTCTTTAAAAATCGAAAGCGGCAGAACCTTTACAGACAATGACTTTCTCGCGGGGAATAGAGTCGGAATCATCTCTCAAAAGATGGCTGAAGAGCTGTTCGATAAAAACTCCCCTTTAGGTGAAGTTGTCTGGATAAACGGACAGCCCGTTGAAATTATCGGCGTGCTGAAAAAAGAAACAGGCTTGCTTTCTTTCGATTTAAGTCAAATGTATGTGCCATTTAATATGATGAAATCCTCTTTTGGTACAAGTGATTTCAGTAACGTATCATTGCAGGTTGAATCAGCAGACGATATAAAATCGGTTGGGAAAGAAGCGGCACAGCTGGTAAATGACAATCATGGCACAGAGGATTCGTATCAAGTGATGAACATGGAAGAGATTGCGGCCGGGATTGGCAAAGTAACGGCAATAATGACGACGATTATCGGTTCAATTGCGGGCATCTCTCTATTGGTTGGCGGAATCGGTGTCATGAATATTATGCTTGTATCAGTCACAGAACGGACGCGGGAAATCGGAATCAGAAAATCACTCGGTGCGACAAGGGGACAGATCCTGACTCAGTTTTTAATTGAGTCAGTCGTATTGACGCTGATTGGCGGCCTGATCGGGATTGGTATTGGGTACGGAGGGGCCGCGCTTGTTTCAGCCATTGCGGGCTGGCCGTCACTCATATCCTGGGAGGTTGTATGCGGGGGCGTGCTGTTCAGTATGCTCATTGGTGTTATTTTCGGCATGCTTCCTGCAAATAAAGCCGCAAAGCTTGATCCGATTGAAGCGCTGCGTTATGAGTAGCCTCATGCAACATGCATGAGGTTTTTTTATGTGTAGTGATTTCTACTATGAATATAAAAGACTTTTTTCATTAAAATAAGAAGAAAATGTCGTACAATTGTCCTTATTTTTGTCGAATTTACAGTTTACAAACCCTATAGACATACGTTAATATGGATAAACGTGAAAGATTTTGATAGTTATTGAATGAATTTGAATGATTTTAGTTGCCTAAACTGAAAATAGCGTTTACAATGAAATTGTATTCAAAATGAATACGTTTTCATTAGGAGGTGAAGCATGCTAACTCCTGAACGGCATCAATTGATTATTGATCAAATAGAAAAGCATGATGTGGTAAAGATTCAAGAGCTCATAAATCTGACAAATGCTTCTGAATCAACAATCAGAAGAGATTTATCGACACTTGAAGAACGCGGTTTTTTAAAGCGTGTTCATGGGGGAGCGGCCAAGCTTTCCGATATCAGACTTGAACCCGATATGCTTGAAAAATCATCCAAAAACCTTCACGACAAATTGAAGATTGCTGAAAAAGCTGCTTCTCTTTTAGAAGAAGGGGATTGCATTTACCTTGATGCAGGCACAACGACTTTGCACATGATTGATTTTATGGATAAAACCAAAGATATTGTCGTTGTCACAAACGGGGTGATGCATATCGAAGCATTAATAAGGAAAGAAATTTCTTTTTATCTGCTTGGAGGATACGTAAAGCACAGAACGGGCGCGGTTATTGGAGGCGCTTCACTGATTGCCATGGACCAGTACAGATTCGACAAGAGCTTTCTGGGGACAAACGGTGTGCATACAGAGGCTGGATTCACAACGCCGGACCCTGATGAGGCCCTTTTAAAACAGAAAGCGATCAAACAGGCAAAACACGCTTACGTCTTAGCAGACCCTTCGAAGTTCGGAGAAATTTCATTTTCGGCATTTGCCGGAATAGGCGACGCAACAATCATTACGACTGACGCTGAAGAGCTTACATTCGATAATTACCAAGAAAAAACTGTCGTAAAGGTAGTGAAACCATGATTTACACTGTAACACTTAATCCATCTGTCGATTATATTGTTCACGTTGAAGATTTTACTGTAGGAGGCCTGAATCGTTCTTCATATGATACCAAGTATCCAGGGGGCAAAGGCATCAACGTATCGAGACTGCTGAAAAGACATCATGTACCGTCTAAAGCGCTCGGATTCGTCGGCGGATTTACCGGAGAATATATCAAAACATTTTTGCGGGAAGAAAATTTGGAAACAGCTTTTTCTGAAGTAAAAGGGGATACCCGTATCAATGTAAAGCTGAAAACGGGTGATGAAACTGAAATTAACGGGCAGGGACCGACAATTTCGGATGAAGATTTCAAGGCCTTTTTAGAGCAGTTCCAATCTTTAGAAGAGGGAGACATCGTTGTTCTTGCAGGAAGTATTCCATCTTCACTTCCTCACGATACGTATGAAAAAATCGCAGAGGCCTGCAAACAGCAGAACGCACGAGTTGTTCTGGATATCTCAGGAGAGGCTCTTTTGAAAGCGACAGAAATGAAACCGTTTTTGATGAAGCCAAACCATCATGAGCTTGGAGAAATGTTCGGCACGACCATTACCTCTGTTGAGGAAGCTGTTCCTTATGGGAAGAAGCTGGTAGAACAGGGCGCTGAACATGTAATCGTTTCAATGGCAGGAGACGGAGCGCTTTTGTTTACGAACGAAGCAGTTTATTTTGCTAACGTGCCAAAGGGGAAATTGGTAAACTCAGTCGGAGCAGGAGATTCCGTTGTAGCAGGCTTCCTTGCCGGAATTTCCAAACAACTGCCGCTTGAAGAAGCATTCCGCTTAGGGGTTACTTCAGGCAGTGCTACCGCGTTCTCTGAAGAACTTGGAACAGAAGAATTTGTCCAGCAGCTTCTTCCTGAAGTTAAGGTCACACGTCTATAGAGGAGGAAACACAAGTGAAAATAACTGAGCTTTTAACAAAGCATACGATAAAGCTTAATATTGAGAGCAAAGAAAAAGAAAATGTGATTGACGAAATGGTCACTGTTCTTGATAAGGCTGGTAAGTTAAATGACCGACAAGCCTATAAAGAAGCCATTTTAAACCGCGAAAGCCAAAGCTCAACGGGTATTGGTGAAGGAATCGCTATCCCTCATGCGAAAACGGCTAGCGTTATCAACCCGGCGATCGCGTTCGGACGTTCTAAAGACGGTGTCGATTATGAATCATTAGACGGCCAGCCGGCTCACTTAGTCTTCATGATTGCGGCGACTGAAGGCGCAAACAATACTCACCTTGAAGCATTGTCAAGACTTTCCACGCTGTTAATGCGTGAAGAAATCCGCAAGCAGCTCCTTGAAGCTGAGTCAGAAGATGCCATCATCGACATTATTAATCAGCACGATAAAGATGATGACGAAGAGGAAGAGGAAGAAGAAGCGGCACCAGCACCTGCCGGAAAAGGAAAGATTTTAGCGGTTACTGCATGCCCGACAGGTATTGCCCATACATTCATGGCTGCGGATGCCCTTAAAGAAAAAGCGAAAGAGCTTGGCGTGGACATTAAGGTCGAAACAAATGGTTCAAGCGGCATTAAGCACAAGCTGACTGCCCAAGAAATTGAAGATGCACCTGCAATCATTGTCGCAGCGGACAAGCAGGTTGAAATGGAACGCTTTAAAGGTAAGCGCGTACTTCAAGTTCCTGTAACGGCAGGTATCAGACGCCCTCAGGAACTGATCGAAAAAGCGATGAACCAAGATGCCCCGATTTATCAAGGCAGCGGCGGTTCTTCAGCTTCAAACGATGAAGATGAAGCGAGAGGCAAGTCTGGAAGCGGAATCGGAAACACGTTTTATAAGCATTTGATGAGCGGTGTCAGCAACATGCTTCCGTTCGTAGTCGGCGGCGGTATCCTCGTTGCGATTTCATTCTTCTGGGGAATTCATTCTGCTGATCCAAAAGATCCTACTTACAACGCGTTTGCCGCAGCTCTTAAGTTTATCGGCGGTGACAACGCATTAGGATTAATTGTGGCTGTTCTTGCTGGATTTATCGCAATGAGTATTGCAGACCGTCCTGGTTTTGCGCCTGGTATGGTCGGCGGATTCATGGCGACTCAAGCGAATGCTGGATTCTTAGGCGGTTTAATTGCCGGATTCCTTGCCGGTTATGTCGTGATTTTACTGAAAAAAGCATTTACCTTTATCCCTCAGTCACTTGATGGATTAAAACCTGTACTGATTTATCCGCTGTTCGGTATTTTTATCACTGGCGTATTAATGCAATTTGTCATCAATACACCTGTAGCAGCATTTATGAATTTCTTAACAAACTGGCTTGAAAGCCTTGGTACTGGAAACCTAGTATTGATGGGGATTATCTTGGGCGGTATGATGGCGATCGATATGGGTGGCCCGCTTAATAAAGCAGCCTTTACGTTCGGTATCGCCATGATCGATGCAGGCAACTATGCTCCTCATGCAGCAATCATGGCCGGCGGTATGGTTCCTCCGCTTGGTATCGCACTTGCTACAACCATTTTCCGAAACAAATTCACTCAGCGTGACCGTGAAGCTGGTATTACATGCTACTTCATGGGTGCTGCTTTCGTAACAGAGGGAGCGATCCCGTTTGCTGCGGCTGATCCGCTTCGTGTCATTCCAGCTGCTGTAATCGGTGCAGCTGTTGCCGGCGGATTGACTGAATTCTTCCGTGTAACGCTTCCGGCGCCTCATGGAGGAGTATTCGTAGCTTTCATTACCAACCATCCGTTGCTTTACCTATTAAGTATCGTGATCGGTGCTGTCGTGATGGCAATTATCCTCGGTATTGTCAAAAAACCTGTTACAGAGAAATAAGAAAAAAAGCGTCCTTGATTCGAAAGGACGCTTTTTCTTATCCGACAGGCAGCGAGCGGGTTAAGTTATGTAATTTATTCTTTTTTATGATAAAGTAAAAGAAGAGAAACAACTGATATAGCAATCATCTAGGAGGAAACACTTTGACCGAGGAAAAAAATACGAATACTGAGAAAACGGCGAAGAAAAAAACCAATACGTACCTGGAATGGGGTAAAGCGATTGTCATCGCTGTTCTGCTGGCTCTCCTGATCCGTCACTTTTTGTTTGAACCGTATTTAGTTGAAGGTTCATCTATGTATCCCACATTACATGACGGAGAAAGGCTGTTTGTGAATAAAACAGTCAACTATATCGGCGAGCTGAAGCGCGGAGATATCGTTATTATCAACGGTGAGACTTCTAAAATCCATTATGTAAAAAGATTGATTGGAAAGCCTGGAGAAACCGTTCAAATGAAGGATGACACGCTTTATATAAACGGCAAAAAAGTAGCCGAGCCTTACTTGTCTAAAAACAAGAAGGAAGCAGAAAAGCTCGGTGTCAGTCTGACAGGCGACTTTGGACCGGTTAAGGTTCCGAAAGGCAAATATTTTGTCATGGGAGATAACCGGCTGAATTCTATGGACAGCCGAAACGGATTGGGACTGATTGCGGAAGATCGAATTGTCGGCACATCGAAGTTTGTCTTTTTCCCGTTTAACGAAATGCGTCAAACAAAATAAAAACGCCTTGCTGGCCTTTGGACAGCAGGCGTTTTTATTTTGAAAAAGAAGCGACCAATGCAATGCATAAAACTGTGATGAACACTGAACCGATAATGGCCAGCACACTGAAGAAAAGGTGAACCTGTTTGTTCTCTTTTCCGCGCTTTTCTAAAAGTCGTTTAGAAAAAATGTGCGAAAATATGTAAATAAGGGCTATGCCTATGTATAAGCCGATATCCTTGGCGGTAAAGCCTGTTACGGCAAGGTAAAAGCCCGTAAAAAAGATCAATAAGCAATATTCAGTAAGTGTTAAAAGCCTCAACGTGTTCCTCCATGAGAGTGTGTAATTTTCCAGGCGGATGCATTCTCTCTCTTTAATTGTAACACAGCTGGCAGGATTGGGTGTATAAGTGTTTTCTCTCTGTTTTATCAGGGAATCATTTCTCTTGCACTGTATTCATGGTATACTTTTATTGATGATAGACATGATGGAGGATAATAAATGATTGCTGTAAATAATGTAAGCTTGCGGTTTGCGGATCGTAAGTTATTTGAAGATGTTAATATTAAATTTACCCCAGGCAACTGCTATGGGTTAATTGGTGCAAATGGTGCCGGTAAATCAACGTTTCTAAAGGTGCTTTCAGGCGAAATCGAGCCTCAGACAGGCGACGTGCATATGAGTCCTGGCGAACGTCTTGCCGTCTTGAAGCAGAACCATTTTGAGTACGAAGAGTATGAAGTGCTGAAAGTGGTCATCATGGGTCACAAACGCCTGTATGAAGTCATGCAGGAGAAAGACGCTATTTACATGAAGCCTGATTTCTCAGATGAGGATGGGATTCGCGCTGCTGAGCTAGAAGGTGAATTTGCGGAACTGAACGGATGGGAAGCGGAAAGTGAAGCGGCGATCCTTTTAAAAGGTCTTGGTATCTCAGAAGACCTGCACACAAAGAAGATGGAAGATCTTGGCGGTTCGGAGAAGGTAAAAGTTCTCTTGGCACAGGCATTATTCGGCAAGCCGGATGTTCTGCTGCTCGATGAGCCGACGAACCACTTGGACCTTCAGGCAATCCAGTGGCTTGAAGAGTTTCTGATTAACTTTGAAAATACAGTTATTGTCGTATCCCATGACCGTCACTTCTTAAATAAAGTGTGTACGCACATTGCCGACCTTGATTTTAACAAAATTCAAATCTATGTCGGAAACTATGATTTCTGGTACGAGTCAAGCCAGCTGGCGTTAAAGCTTTCTCAAGAAGCGAACAAGAAAAAAGAAGAGCAGATTAAACAGCTTCAAGAGTTTGTCGCTAGATTCAGCGCCAATGCGTCTAAATCTAAGCAGGCCACATCAAGGAAGAAACTTCTCGAAAAAATCACGCTGGATGATATTAAACCGTCTTCCCGTCGCTATCCTTACGTTAACTTCACGCCGGAACGGGAAATCGGAAATGATGTTCTTCAGGTGGAAGGATTAACAAAAACGATCGATGGCGTAAAGGTGCTCGACAATGTCAGCTTCATTATGAACCGAGAAGATAAAATTGCTTTCACTGGCCGGAATGAACTTGCCGTTACTACACTGTTTAAAATCATTTCCGGGGAAATGGAAGCTGACAGCGGAACGTTTAAATGGGGTGTTACCACATCACAAGCGTATTTTCCAAAAGACAACAGCGAATATTTCGAAGGCAGTGATCTGAATCTTGTAGACTGGCTTCGCCAATATTCTCCGCACGACCAAAGTGAGAGCTTTTTACGCGGGTTCTTAGGACGCATGCTGTTCTCCGGAGAAGAAGTCCACAAAAAAGCAAATGTACTTTCCGGGGGAGAAAAGGTCCGCTGTATGCTGTCAAAAGCGATGCTTTCTGGAGCCAATATTTTAATTTTGGATGAGCCGACTAACCATTTAGACTTAGAATCCATTACAGCGCTCAATAACGGCTTAATCAGCTTTAAAGGCGCTATGCTGTTTACTTCGCATGACCATCAGTTTGTGCAGACCATTGCCAACAGAATTATAGAAATTACACCTAATGGCATCGTTGATAAGCAAATGAGCTATGACGAGTTCCTTGAAAATACTGATGTGCAGAAAAAATTGGCTGAACTATACGCGGAATAAAAAAGCAGAGATTTCTCTGCTTTTTTTGATACATCATTATGAAAGGGGACCACAACATGAAATTTTTAGTCGTCGGAGCAGGCGGAGTAGGTGGGTATATTGGCGGACGGCTTGCAGAGAAAGGAAATGATGTGACATTTCTCGTGCGCCAAAAACGAGCTCAGCAGCTTAAAGAAACCGGGCTTGTCATCCATAGTGAAAAAGGGGATGCATCATTTCAGCCCGTATTAATCAGTGCGGGAGAAACCGGGCAATTTGATGTCGTTATCATTGCTTCTAAAGCATACTCGCTTGATCAGGTGATAAACGATGTCAAGCCGTTTATCCATCAGGAATCTGTCATTATCCCTTTCTTAAACGGGTACCGCCACTATGAGCAGCTGTTCGCGGCATTTTCAAAAGAACAGGTGCTGGGCGGCCTGTGTTTTATAGAAAGTGCTTTAGACAACAGAGGAGAAATTCATCATACGAGTGCATCGCATCGTTTTGTATTTGGAGAATGGAACGGAGAGCGTACGGATCGAATAAAAGCGCTTGAAGAGGCATTTTCAAGCCTGAAGGCTGAAGTCATCATTAGCGGGCATATCGAGAAGGACATTTGGAAAAAGTATCTCTTTATTGCAGCGCAAGCGGGGATTACAACGTTATTTCAACGACCGCTTGGCCCGATTCTCGACACAGAAGGCGGACGTCACACGGCCCAAACTCTTATTGGGGAAATTGGCGCTGTTTTACGAAAAGAAGGCGTTCCGGCTGATCCGGATCTTGAGGAAGAGAGCTTTCGTACGATGACAAGCATGTCTTATCATATGAAGTCCTCCATGCTTCGGGATATGGAAAACGGCCAAACGACTGAAGGTGACCACCTGCATGGATTTTTGCTTGAAAAAGCAAAACGTTTATCTCTCGCGGCACCCGTATTAGAAACCGTTTATGCTAATCTGCAAATGTATGAAGCAGAAAAATAAAAAAAGGAGGCGAAAAGCCTCCTTTTATTTATTTAAAAAGCCCAATTTCCGTTTCGGAAAATAGGTTCTCTTTTTCCATCATCCGTAATTCCGTCAATATTCATATCCTTTGAACCGATCATAAAGTCTACGTGTGTAATGCTTTCATTTAAGCCTTCTTTGACAAGCTCTTCACGAGACATCTGCTTTCCGCCTTCAATATTAAAGGCATAGGCGCTTCCGATCGCCAAATGATTTGACGCGTTTTCATCAAACAACGTGTTATAGAAAAGAATGTTTGATTGTGATATAGGCGAATTGTAAGGAACAAGTGCCACTTCACCTAAATAGTGAGAACCTTCATCTGCTTCCACCAGTTCTTTTAAAATGTCTTCACCTTGTTCAGCTTTAATGTCGATTATACGGCCATTTTTAAACGTGAGAGTGAAATTTTCAATAATATTTCCGCCGTAGCTTAATGGTTTTGTGCTTGATACTACTCCGTCAACCCCGTCTTTTTGAGGCAGCGTGAATACTTCTTCTGTCGGCATATTAGCCATAAATTCATGGCCGCTTTCATTCACGCTTCCTGCACCTGCCCAAACATGCTTTCTAGGCAGCTTAATTGTTAAATCAGTTCCTTCTGCTTGATAATGTAAGGCAGCGTAATGTCTCTCGTTCAAATGATCAACTTTTTCATGAAGATTTTGGTCATGCTTGATCCACGCCTGAACTGGATTGTCTTCGTTTACGCGCGTCGCTTTAAAAATTTCTTCCCACAGAAGGTGAATGGCTTCCTCCTTTGATTTTCCAGGAAACACCTTCTGAGCCCAGCCCTCTGATGCCGCACCTACGACAGTCCAGCTGACTTTGTCTGATTGAATATATTGTCTGTATGTATGTAATGCTTTGCCTGCTGCTTTTTGGAATGCCGCAATCCGTTTGGAATCTACACCCTTTAGCAAGTCTGGGTTTGACGACACAACAGAAATGAAAGCAGCTCCATTTTTGGCAAGCTCTTCTCTGCCTTTTGCTTCCCATTCAGGATATTCTTCAAATGCCTCAAACGGCGCAAGCTCGTATTTTAATTTGGCGACTTCGTCATCTTGCCAATTCACTGTGACGTTTTTTGCACCCTTTTCATATGCGTGTTTTACAATTAAGCGCACAAAATCCCGGACGTCTGTTGAAGCATTTACGACTACATGCTGGCCTTTTTGGACATTTACACCGACTTCTACTGCCAGTTGTGCATATGTATTTAACTTCTGTGAAAATGAATCCATAAACCATTCCTCCTCAAGCTTTTTTCTCATCATATCAAATATGATCCTATAAAGGAAAGAAGGAGGCCAAAGTGAAAAACCCAAAACGACATGTCTTGGGTTTTTCAATACTATGGATGATTCAGTTTTACAGTGCCGCCTGCAGGCGAATGGGGCATATTTGCCAAAGAAATGCTCATGCCCCCAAGAATAATTCCGCTTAAAATGGCTGCGATCGCTACTCTTCTTCCTAAATCTCTTAGCATCGGTTTCCTCCTTAACGTTTCTCCATTTCCCACAATATGAAGGAAGTGAGGAAAAAAGAAGCAAGAAATTTGCCGCGTATGAGATTTATGCGGGGGAAGACTATTTAATTGCCTTTTGCAGCTTATCAATCACTTCTAAAGAACGGCCTGTGCCGATTGCTACAGATTCAAGCGGGTTTTGCGCCACGTGTACAGGCACGACAATCTCTTCTGTAAGCCATTCTTTAATTCCATTAAGAAGCGCGCCGCCTCCTGTTAAAATAACGCCGCGGTCGACAATATCTCCGCTTAATTCAGGCGGGCAGTCCTCAAGTGTCGCTCTGATGGCTTCAAGAATATGCAGGAGAGATTCGCGCATTGCATCTTGAATTTCGTTGGATTGAAGCATAATGGTTTTTGGAAGGCCTGTCACGAGGTCGCGTCCCCGAATTTCCATTGCCTCAGGTATATGTTCAATCAGAGCATGGCCGATTTCCATTTTTACCTGCTCAGCCGTACGTTCGCCGATCAGTAAATTGTATTTTTTCCGGACGAAAGAAACGATATCCTCATCAAGCTGGTCTCCGCCGATTCTAATAGAATGGCAGGAAACAACGCCACCGAAGGAAATGATAGCGACTTCTGTCGTCCCTCCGCCGATATCTACGACCACATTGGCAACCGGCTCGTCAACCGGTAAATCCGCTCCGATGGCGGCTGCTACTGGCTCTTCGATTAAATGAACGTTTTTCGCGCCGCAATTTTTCACCGCATCACTGATGGCACGGCGCTCTACCGCTGTTGAGCCTGACGGTGTGCAAACGACTACGTTCGGCTTTCTGAACGACATGCCGATGCTTTTTGCGGCTTTTTTCATAATGTGCTTTAGCAGATCAGTTGTCATATCATAGTCTGCGATCACGCCATCTTTCATCGGTCTGACAGCCACAATTTTTCCCGGTGTTTTACCGATCATGTTTTTGGCGTCAGCTCCGATTGCAAGCACTGCTTTTGTCGTTGTATCCACTGCGACAACAGATGGTTCATTTAGGATAATCCCTTTATTTTTGCTGTAAACAAGTATATTAGCAGTTCCTAAGTCAATCCCAATTTCAGTTGATTGAAACATGTTTTCACCCAATCTCTATCCTAATTTAATATGATTCTACATTTAAAGTTTCTCAGAAATACTGCGATTTTTGGGGGTGTGTGTCGGTAAAGAAATGTTTTTGTAAAAAATCAAGGAGCTGTGTAACAGAAGTAATACATTTTTCGGTTTTATGGAAAAAATATCTTGTGATTCTTATAGAAAGCGGGAAACTTTTTTTGAGTTTCATTCGTCTACGATATATTGAGGTGCATCCTTAAACATTACATGAGAAAAGAAACATTTAAAGGAAGAAGGGTTTTTATGAAATCAATAGGTGTTGTGAGAAAAGTAGATGAATTAGGCCGCATTGTTATGCCGATAGAGTTAAGACGGGCACTGGATATTGCCATAAAAGACAGCATTGAGTTTTTTGTTGACGGAGATAAAATTATCTTGAAAAAGTACAAACCTCATGGCGTTTGTTTAATGACTGGAGAAATCACTTCAGAAAATAAAGATTACGGCAACGGCAAAATTACGCTAAGCCCTGAGGGTGCACAGCTGCTTCTCGAAGAAATTCAAGCCGCTTTAAAAGAATAAAATTATGTTGAAAAAGGCGGAGCGATATCATCTCCGCCTTTTTTGCGTGCCAATTTTTGATTACCGCCGCCTAAGATAAGACATCAAGAATATTTGGTAATGAATGATTTGGGATACTTTACATATTTTACTCAATTATTTGTCGAAGAATGGTACAATAAGTAGAGAAACACAAGCGGCAGGTGGTCATATGAGAAAATATCAAGCTCGTATCATTTCCATCATTTTGGCAATGATTTTTATAATGTTTTGGGATTATTTATTTTATTTTATAGGCAAAAACCCGATTAATTGGCCTGTTGATATTGTGTATACTGCAGTCACGCTGGTGAGTGTCTGGATGCTGGCTTATTATATTGATGAGAAACAGCAGCTGGTTAAGAAAATGAAGGATAACGAATGGAAGTATAAGCAGCTTTCTGAAGAAAAAAATCGTATCATGGATAATTTGCAGGAAATCGTATTTCAAACGAATGCAAAAGGCGAAATTACATATTTAAACCAAGCGTGGGCATCAATAACCGGCTTTTCAATCAGTGAATGTATGGGAACGATGTATAATGATTACTTCATAAAAGAAAAGCACGTAGCGGACCACATTAACACACAAATCCAAAACAAGGCGTCTTCTGGCATGTTTACGGCAAAATACGTGACAAAGAACGGCACGATTTTTTGGGGAGAAGTTCATTATAAACTTTACTATGACCGGGATGACCAATTTACAGGCAGCCTGGGTACAATGTCAGATATCACTGAGCGGAAAGAGGCTGAAGATGAGCTCATTGAGATTAATGAACGGCTGGCGAGGGAATCCCAGAAACTATCAATCACAAGTGAACTTGCCGCCGGTATTGCTCATGAGGTCAGAAACCCTTTAACATCTGTCAGCGGTTTCCTCCAGATTATGAAAACACAATATCCGGACAGAAAAGACTATTTTGACATCATCTTTTCAGAGATTAAAAGAATCGATTTAGTTCTCAGCGAGCTGTTGCTGCTTGCAAAACCGCAGGCGATTACATTCAAAACGCACCAGCTTAATGAGATTTTGAAACAAGTCACGACATTGCTTGATACCAATGCTATTCTGTCCAATATCGTCATAGAGAAACATTTCAAAGAGACAGATGGCTGCATGATTAACGGGGACGAGAATCAGCTAAAGCAGGTTTTTATCAATATCATTAAAAACGGAATTGAGGCAATGCCACAGGGCGGTGTCGTAACCATTTCAACTGCAAAAACCGCCTCTCATGCAGTGATAAGCGTAAAGGATGAAGGAAGCGGTATGCCGCAGGAAAAACTGAAGCAGATTGGCAAACCTTTTTATTCCACAAAAGAAAAGGGTACCGGATTGGGACTTCCCATTTGTTTGAGAATCTTGAAGGAACATGACGGGGAATTGAAAATCGAAAGCGAAGCTGGAAAAGGCAGTGTCTTTCAAGTGGTTTTGCCTTTAAAATCAGACAGCTGAGAGGAGAAAAATAAAATGAACTCGCTTCTGTTTGTATACGGGACACTAAGAAAGCATGAAAAAAACCATCATTTGATGGCACAATCGGCATGTATCAATGAGCAGGCCAGAACAAAGGGAAGTATGTTTGCTGCCAAAGAGGGGCCCACAGCCGTTTTAAATGGTGAAGGCTATATATACGGCGAAGTATATGAAGCAGACGAATTGTGTATACATAAGCTTGATCAATTTTTTCAAGGATTTCATAAACAAATGGTGTTTGTAGAAACGGATGTCGGGATTAAAAATGCGCTTATTTATTTTATGAACAAAGACGAGTGTGCCGGTTTTACGAAAATAAGCATTGGCGACTGGAAAGAACATCAGATGATCAGCAAATCGAAAAATCCCGTTTATTATTTTGCCTATGGATCATGCATGGATCATGCCCGCTTTCAAAAGGCGGGAGTCAGTCACTATTTTCAAGATCCAGTGGGAAGAGCTGTTTTAAAAGGATACACAACCCGCTTCACGTTAAAAAGAGAAGACGGCTCAAGAGCGGATATGCTGGAAGACGGAGGAATAACAGAAGGCGTTTTATATCGGATCCCTTATTCTGCTCTCTCCTATCTATATAAAAGGGAGGGCGTTGAATCACTTACGTATCGGCCGGCATTTGTGGACGTTGAAGCAGGCGGAAGACACTATACAGACTGCTTAACCTTTCTCGTTCTCAAAAAAGAAGCGGAAACTGCTCCGCCTCAGCACTATCAGATTGAAATTGAACGCGGGGCGGAGCTGTATTTGTCGCCTGAGTTTACTGAAAAGCTTAAGCAGCATATGAATTCGCTGCCAAAGGATAACACTGTAACAAAAGATTATGATAAAATTTGATCAATATGATGTTATATAAAGGAGCACCACTATGAAAAAAGAATTTGCGGTAATTGGGCTGGGCCGTTTTGGCGGCAGTATTTGCAAAGCATTAAGCGAAGAAGGCGTCGAGGTTATGGCAATGGATATCGATGAAGATAAAGTCAACGAGTATGCCAAGATAGCATCTCACGCCGTTATCGGTGATTCAACAGACGAATCTGTCCTGAAAAATTTAGGCCTGCGAAATTTTGACCACGTGATTGTAGCCATCGGGGAAAATATTCAAGCGAGTATTTTAACAACACTCATTCTGAAAGAACTCGGCGTTCATACGATTACAGTTAAAGCACAGAACGATTATCACGAAAAAGTGCTGTCTAAAATTGGTGCGGATCACATTGTCCACCCGGAACGCGATATGGCAAAACGAATTGCACATAATATCGTGTCCAACAATGTACTTGACTATTTGGAGCTGTCTGAAGAGCATAGTCTTGTTGAAATCGTAGCTAACAGCCGCCTGGCTGGAAATACACTTCTTGACTTAGATATTCGTGCAAAATACGGTATTAACATTGTAGCCATTAAAAGGGGCAAGGAAGTCATCGTATCACCGCTTGCAACCGAGGTCATCCACCAAGAAGATATACTTATTGTTATTGGGTCAGTCACAGACATCTCCCGTTTTGAAAAAAGAGTTCTTCATACAAAATAGCAGTAAAAAAAACCGTCCACAGAGGGCGGTTTTAATATTATCAGAATATAACAACTTTAATGAACCGAGCGTCAATTTCTTAATATTTTATTGACTAAGCATAGGCGATCCGATAGCATATTGTACCATATAATAAAAAAGAGGAGGGGCCTATTTGAATAAAGAAGCGCTAGTCAATAGGCTGAATGCTTCAGCCCGAAGACAAAAAGCTGATATCGTCATTAAGAACGGAAAAATGATGGACGTATATAATCAAGAGTGGATATATGAAGATATTGCGATTACAGATGGGGTTATTGTAGGCCTTGGCGACTATGAAGGCGAAAATATTATTGATGCAGAGGGACAAATGATTGCTCCGGGTTTTATTGATGGGCATGTACATATTGAGTCATCAATGGTTACACCGATAGAGTTTGCTAAAGCAGTATTGCCTCATGGCGTGACGACCGTTGTTACAGACCCGCATGAGATCGCGAATGTGTCTGGGGAAAAAGGGATTGCGTTTATGCTTGAACAAGCTCGGCATACACCGCTGAACATTTATTTTATGCTTCCTTCCAGTGTGCCTGCCGCAAGTTTTGAGCGATCAGGCGCAATTCTCAAAGCTGCCGATCTCAAGCCTTTTTATGAAGAAGAAGAAGTATTAGGGCTGGCTGAAGTTATGGATTATGTGTCGGTTCAGCAGGCTGAAGAAGATATGGTTCAGAAACTGCTTGATGCACGTGTTGCAGGAAAACGGATAGACGGCCATTTAGCCGGTTTATCAACAGACCTCATTAACATTTATAGAACCGCATTTGTTTCAAACGATCATGAAGTAACATCGAAGGAAGAAGCTCTTGATCGTATCAGAAGGGGCATGTATGTCATGATGCGTGAGGGTTCAGTCGCAAAAAATACTCTCAATGTGCTGCCGGCGGTGAATGAAAAGAACGCACGCCGTTTCTTTTTCTGTACAGATGATAAGCATGTGGATGATTTGCTGTCAGAGGGAAGTGTGAATCATCAGGTGAAAATGGCGATTCAAGCCGGTCTTGATCCGTTTATAGCTTATCAATTAGGAAGCCTCAATGCAGCCGAATGCTACGGACTAGATACAAAGGGAGCGATTGCCCCGGGTTTTGACGCTGACTTGCTCTTTGTATCTGATCTGGAAAATGTCATTGTCACAAGGACGATGATAAAAGGACAGACTGTTGCTGAAGACAGCAAAGCAGTCTATCAGGAGCATGCTTCAACTGCAGCATCAGAACCGGCACTGCTTGATTCAGTTAAGCTTGCTGCTCCTCTTAACAAACAGGATTTTCTTATGCCAATTGATTCAGAGCAGCAGCTCAATGTCATTCAAATCATTCCAAACCAGCTTGAAACACGATTAGTACATGTTCCGGCTTCTGGTGCCCGCAACTTTGAGCCTGACACTGAGCTCGATTTGTTAAAGATTGCAGTTGTTGAGCGGCATAAAGGATTAAAAGAAATCGGGCTCGGTGTTGTGAAAGGATTTGGATTCAAGAGCGGAGCAATCGCCACAACCATTTCACACGACTCCCATAATATTATTGCCGTCGGAACGAATGATGAGGATATCGCGGCGGCAGTAAATAAGCTGCAGGAAATTGGCGGAGGATTAACGATTATAAAAAATGGGGAAGAGCTCCATTCAGTACCGCTGCCGATTGCAGGGTTATTATCCGACCAATCCGCGGAGCAAGTGAATCAAAGCTTGCTGACGCTGCATGATCAATTGTCGTTAGTCGGTTTCACAGGCGGATTTAATCCATTTTTGACATTGTCGTTTTTAGCTTTGCCTGTTATTCCTGATATCAAAATGACGACAACAGGATTATTTGATGTAAAAGCATTTCAACATATATCACTGCAATAAAAAAGATGCACTCCTAAGTGAGTGCATCTTTTTTTCAAACCTCCATAATGATCGGCAGGATCATCGGACGGCGCTTTGTTTTTTCGTACAAGAAAGGTGCAAGAGTGTCTGTAATCTCGTTTTTGATTTCAGACCATTGAGTCGTTTTTCGTTCCATGACTTTTTGTAAGTGATTTGAAATGAGCTCTTGAGCGTCGTTGATCAAGTCGCCAGATTCTCTCATGTATACAAATCCTCTGGAAATCAAATCAGGACCCGCTGAAATCTTGAAGTCGTCCATGTCAATGCTGACAACAACGATGACAAGGCCTTCTTCAGAGAGAATTCTGCGATCACGAAGTACGATATTGCCAATATCACCGATACCGCTTCCGTCAATGTATACTGAACCGGACGGGATTTTTCCTGCAACCGAAGCCTCATCGCCTTTAAGCGCTAATACTTCACCGTTATCCATGATAAAGCAGTTTTCCTCTGGGATGCCGCAATCTGTTGCAAGCTTGACATGCATCTTTTGCATTCTGTACTCACCGTGAATCGGCATGAAGAATTTAGGCTTGATTAAACGAAGCATCAGCTTCTGTTCTTCCTGTCCGCCGTGACCAGATGTATGGATATCGTTTAGAGGGCCGTGAATAACCTCAGCACCCGCACGATACAGCTGGTTGATCGTCCGACTCACACTGATTGTGTTGCCTGGGATAGGGGATGAAGAAAATACGACTGTATCCCCAGGATTGATTGAAATTTGGCGGTGTGTGCCATTTGCAATTCTTGATAACGCCGCCATTGGTTCCCCTTGGCTTCCTGTACATAAAATCGTTACTTTATTAGCAGGCATACGATTGATTTCGTTATGCTCAATAAACGTATTTTTAGGACAGTTAATATAACCGAGTGTCTGTCCAATTTCGATAGCCGATTCCATACTGCGTCCAAATACGGCAACTTTTCTTCCATTTTGTACAGCAGCCTCGATTACCTGCTGCAAGCGGTGAATATTCGACGCAAATGTAGCGAAGATAATTCGGCCGTCCACCTTGCGGAAAATGTCATGAATGCTTTCTCCTACACGGCGCTCAGACATGGTGAACTCAGGGTTTTCACTGTTTGTGCTGTCTGAAAGAAGGCATAAAACGCCTTCTTTTCCGATTTCGGCCATTTTCGTTAAGTTTGCTGGCTCTCCGACTGGAGTAAAGTCGAATTTGAAATCCCCAGTATGTACGATGTTTCCAGGTGGCGTTTTTACAACAATGCCGTAGGAATCCGGAATACTGTGTGTCGTTCTGAAGAATGACACGGCCGTTTTGCGGAACTTTACGATATCATCCTCGCCGATAATGTTTAGTTTCGTTTGTCTTAATAATCCATGCTCTTCAAGTTTATTCCGAAGTAAGCCGATCGCGAGTTTTCCGCCGTATACAGGAATATTCACTTGTCTGAGCAGGTATGGAATACCGCCGATGTGGTCTTCGTGACCGTGGGTGATAAAAAGCCCTTTAATTTTATCTTCGTTTTTGACTAAATACGTATAATCAGGGATAACGTAGTCAATTCCGAGCAGTTCGTCCTCGGGAAACTTGATCCCCGCATCAATCAGCACAATTTCATCTTGGAATTGCACCGCGTACGTATTTTTACCGATTTCGCCCAAACCTCCGAGGGCGAAAACAGCAGTCTGATCATTTTTTACAAATTTCATACCGCTCATAACTCCAATACTTTAAAATTTTCGCTCTGTTGTTCATATTCTAAGAATGCACCATCCACAGGTGTAATAAACTCAATATTAAATTTCTTTTCTTTCAGCTTTGTTCTGACGTCACGCTCAGATACGCCTTCAATATAAAGTGAATCTGTCTTTTCCCGTACAGGTACTTCGTCAGCCTTTTCTTGATAAAATACCTTATAAATCATTCCAAATCTCTCCTTAAATGCCGTATGTTAGACTCGCTCATTCTATTATATTCGAAAACGGAATATAAGGAAAGCCTTGAGCAAAATAAGGACCTCTCAAAAAGTGAAAGATCCCTTGTCAGGCAATGGCTTTCTTGCGGAGCATTCCGTTCCATTGTCTTCTGAGTTTCTTTCTTAATTTACGCAGCATTAGCCAGTCCCTCCTTTAATAAAAAATTTGTCCCAGAGTTCTTTTATACTAATAGTATACGGAGATTAAGGAAGACTTTTCGTGGTTATTAATGGAATTTAATATGATTTTTGAACGAAATTGTTTGCTGAATGACAAACTTTTTGTATGATGAGGGTGGGAATTGCAGAACTAGACGATAAAGGGGAAGTTGCGATGGATTCAAAATTAATCTTTTTTGATATTGACGGCACGTTATATGATCATGATAAGAATATACCGGAAAGTACGAGAAAAACCGTGGCGGAGCTGCAGCGCCAAGGGCATCATGTGTTTATTGCCAGCGGTCGGTCGCCGTTTATGGTTAAGCCGATTTTGGAGGAGCTTGGGATCAACTCATTTATTTCCTACAATGGACAGTATGTTGTCTTTGAAAATCAAGTGATTTATAAAAATCCGCTGCCTGAAGATGCAATCAGACGATTATTAAAACAGGCGGGGAAAGACAAACATCCTGTTGTGTTTATGGCTGAAGACACGATGAAAGCCACAGTTGCGGATCACCCTCATATTCTCGAGGGAATCGGCAGCCTTAAAACCGATTATCCGGAGACCGATGACCTTTTTTATGAAGGAAAAGAAATTTTTCAGCTTCTTTTATTCTGTCAGGATGAAGAAGAAAAAGCTTATGCCGCTTTTCCTGAGTTTGATCTAGTGCGCTGGCATGAGCTATCGACTGATGTTTTGCCTCACGGAGGCTCGAAGGCAGAAGGGATCAAAAAAGTCATCGAGCGTCTTCCGTTTGATGTCGGAGATACATATGCTTTCGGCGACGGATTAAATGATCTGCAAATGATTGAATATGTTGGAACAGGCGTTGCTATGGGAAATGCTGTTCCTGAATTGAAGGAAATCGCGGACTTTGTAACAAAGCCGGTGGACGAGGATGGAATTGCATACGCTGTCAAAGAATTGGGCCTTTTAAAATAAAGAAACGGCTGGCATTGTGCCAGCCGTTTTTTCTTTTAGCGTTCAATTGCGATTGCATTTTCAGGCTCTTGAAAAGGATTTTCCTTATCAATATGATCATAGAACATAACGCCGTTCAAATGATCGATCTCATGCTGAAACACAATAGCCGGAAACCCTTTTAAACGAATATCAATGTTTTCGCCTTCTAGTGTTGTTCCTTTTACTCTGATGCGAGCATAGCGGGGAACATAACCGGGAATCGCTTCATCCACAGACAGGCAGCCCTCGCCGCTTGTTAAGTAGCTTTTTTCAACTGAATGGCTGACGATCTTAGGATTAAACAGTGCATAACTGTACAACTTGCCGGAAGCATCTTCCGCATGAACGGCGATCATTCGTTTTTTGATATTAATTTGAGGAGCTGCGAGTCCTACGCCAGGGCGCAGCTTGTATTTTTCGGCTAATTCCGGATTTTGGCTGTTTTTAACAAATTCGATCATGTCGGCCAGCTGCTGTTTTTCTGCATCAGTTGGAGGCAGCTCAACTGGTTCTGCAGTCTCTCTGAGGGCTGGATGGCCGTCACGTACGATGTTTTCCATAGTAATCAAGAAACTCACTCCTAAAGCTTAATATGTAAATTATATCGGATTTCTTCACAAAGGTGCAACGAACGAATGACCAGCCGTATATGGCTGGTCAAGTTCATGCTGTGTGGTTAGCAACAGCCTCCGCCTAAATAAGCAGCTCCGACAATGATTAACAGAATGAATAAAACAACGATTAGCGCAAAGGTGCGGCCGTAGCCATATCCGTAGCCACCATATCCGTAACCACCATAACCGCAGCAGCCTCCGCCGAAACCATATCCATACATATTACATAACCTCCTCTTTTAATTACGCCAGAGCCTTATTAAGTAGGCATAGCGTCTACTATAACCTATGTAAAAACTAAAAAGTTGTATGGTCATCTGTCCTGATTTTTCACTTTTTGATTTAATTTCAGTATGCATTTATACAGCACAGCTATTGCCAAATGTCCCCATGGATTCTATAGTAGAAATTGTCAAGATTGGGGGATTCAACGTGATAGACGCAATAAAACGGCGGCCTGTAATAATGATTGGAGCTTTTTGTTCTATGCTACTGATATTAACAGGATGCATGGAGCAGGACCCGGTTGATTCACTTCATCATTCATTAGAAAAAGCCGCAGAGTCGGAAAAACCGTTTCAAGAAGAACAAAAAACACTCAAAGAATTAGAGGCAAAAGAAAATCAGCTTTACGATAGTGTGATGAAGCTCAATATGGATGATTATAAAAAAATTGTAGCTTTATCTAATGAGGCGCTTGAAAATGTCAGCAAGCGCGAAGAACATCTGAAGCTTGAAAATGACAGCATGAAAAAATCGGAATCGGAATTTGAAGAAGCAAAAACGTCAGCAGAACATATTAAGGAAAAAGACATAAAAGAAAAGGCCTATGCCGCAGCAAACCACATGGAGAAAAGGTATACATCATATGGCTCCATGTATGAAGAGTATCAAAAAGCGCTTAAGCTTAATAAAAAGCTGTATATGCAGCTAAAAAACAAAGACTTGACAAGAGATGATCTGGATCAGCAGATCGATAAAGTTAATGTTTCTTATGAAAAGATCCATAAATATAACGGAGAATTTAATGTGCAAACGCAAAAATATAATAAAGCCCGTGAAGATTTATATGATGCTGCAGGCTATCATGTGAAAAAGAGCTGACTCGATCAGCTCTTTTTTTAAATAAATGCGATGCAGATTTTGTTCAAAATTTTCATTTCTATTGTAGTACAGCATAGTGAGGTATACTAGTACAGTTTTGGGTGCAGTTGACATCTGTTTTTTCAATGAAAATGTAAAGCGAATACATTTATTGAAAATCAGCGATGAAAACGATTGACGGCTCTTCTTTATTTGGTGTAAACTAATCCATGTTAAGCGGTGTTGTATTAGTTTTTTACAACTTCGAAATAATACAGTTCAAAGCAGAGTGTAACTATCCTACATAAAAGGTTTTGGCAAACTGGGGATCGGCTAAAATATATACGACTTACTGCTGATACTTTAGGGTACCCTAAGTTTGTATGTATAAAGGAATGCACGTCTAATGACTGTTTAAAAGAAAGGAAGAGGTGACTTAGTATGGCTGCAAAAACGAAAAAAGCTATCGTTGACAGTAAGAAGCAATTTGATGCCATTAAAAAGCAGTTCGAAACGTTCCAAATTTTAAATGAAAAGGGAGAAGTCGTGAATGAAGCGGCGATGCCTGATTTAACTGATGATCAATTAAAAGAGCTAATGCGCCGCATGGTATTTACGCGTGTGCTTGATCAGCGCTCTATCTCATTAAACCGTCAAGGACGTCTCGGATTTTACGCTCCTACTGCGGGTCAAGAAGCTTCTCAGATTGCAACGCATTTCGCGCTTGAAAAAGAAGACTTTGTTCTTCCTGGATACCGTGATGTGCCTCAGTTAATTTGGCACGGCCTTCCATTATATCAAGCGTTTCTTTTCTCTCGCGGACATTTCAGAGGAAACCAAATGCCTGATGATGTGAATGCCCTTTCTCCACAAATCATTATCGGTGCTCAATACATTCAAACTGCCGGTGTTGCGCTAGGTCTTAAAAAACGCGGTAAGAAAGCTGTTGCAATCACTTACACTGGTGACGGCGGAGCTTCTCAAGGGGACTTCTACGAAGGAATTAACTTTGCCGGCGCTTATAAAGCACCTGCAATCTTCGTGGTGCAAAACAACCGTTATGCGATTTCAACTCCTGTTGAAAAACAATCTGCAGCTGAAACAATTGCACAAAAAGCTGTAGCTGCCGGTATTGTTGGCGTACAAGTAGACGGAATGGATCCGCTTGCTGTATACGCAGCAACTGCTGAAGCACGTGAGCGTGCAATCAACGGCGAAGGTCCGACACTAATTGAAACACTTACATTCCGTTATGGCCCGCACACAATGGCTGGTGACGATCCTACTAAATATCGTACAAAAGAAATCGAAAATGAGTGGGAGCAAAAAGATCCGCTTGTACGCTTCCGTGCGTTCCTTGAAAACAAAGGCTTATGGTCTGAAGAAGAAGAAGCAAAAGTAATTGAGGATGCGAAAGAAGAAATTAAGCAAGCGATCAAAAAAGCTGATGCTGAACCGAAGCAAAAAGTAACTGATTTAATGAAAATCATGTACGAAAAAATGCCTCACAACCTTGAGGAGCAATTTGAAATTTATACACAGAAGGAGTCGAAGTAAGCCATGGCGCAAATGACAATGATTCAAGCAATCACGGATGCGTTACGCACAGAACTGAAAAATGACGAAAATGTCTTAGTTTTCGGAGAAGACGTTGGTGTAAACGGCGGCGTATTCCGTGCGACAGAAGGATTGCAAAAAGAATTCGGTGAAGACCGTGTGTTTGACACGCCACTTGCTGAATCTGGCATCGGCGGTCTTGCCCTTGGTTTAGGCTTAAACGGCTTCCGTCCGGTAATGGAAATCCAATTCTTCGGATTTGTTTACGAAGTAATGGATTCAGTTTCCGGCCAAATGGCTCGTATGCGCTACCGTTCTGGCGGACGCTGGACTTCACCTGTAACAATTCGTTCTCCATTCGGCGGCGGTGTTCATACGCCTGAACTTCACGCTGACAGCTTAGAAGGTCTTGTTGCACAACAGCCTGGTATCAAAGTTGTTATTCCATCAACTCCTTACGATGCCAAAGGACTTTTAATTTCTGCGATCAGAGACAACGATCCTGTTGTTTTCTTAGAGCACATGAAGCTTTACCGTTCTTTCCGTCAGGAAGTTCCTGAAGAAGAATACACAATTGAGCTTGGAAAAGCTGACGTGAAACGTGAAGGTACTGATCTTTCAATCATCACTTACGGCGCAATGGTTCATGAATCATTAAAAGCTGCTGAGGAGCTTGAAAAAGACGGCATTTCTGCTGAAGTTGTCGACCTTCGTACTGTAAGCCCGCTTGATATCGATACAATCATCGCATCTGTAGAAAAAACAGGACGCGCGATTGTCGTTCAAGAGGCGCAAAAACAAGCCGGTATTGCTGCAAACGTAGTAGCAGAAATTAATGACCGTGCAATCTTGAGCTTGGAAGCACCTGTACTTCGCGTAGCTGCGCCTGATACAGTATTTCCTTTCTCTCAAGCTGAGAGCGTATGGCTTCCAAACCATAAAGACGTTCTTGAAACAGCAAGAAAAGTACTTGAATTTTAATCAAACTGCATAATCAAGAGGGAAGATGACGTTTTCCCTCTATTATATATCTGTTTTCAATGCTTACGATGTAACTTTAAAATTGCTTAATCAAACTAGGAGGTCGAGAACTGTGGCATTTGAATTTAAACTTCCAGATATCGGGGAAGGTATCCACGAAGGCGAAATCGTAAAATGGTTTGTCAAGCCTAACGACGAGGTAGACGAAGATGATGTACTGGCTGAAGTCCAAAATGATAAAGCAGTAGTAGAAATTCCTTCACCTGTTAAAGGAAAAGTATTAGAATTAAAAGTTGAAGAGGGAACGGTTGCAACTGTTGGACAAACGATTATTACGTTTGATGCACCTGGTTACGAAGATCTTCAATTTAAAGGCAGCGATGAGTCTGACGAAGCGAAAACTGAAGCACAAGTTCAGTCAACTGCAGAAGCTGGACAAGACGTTGCGAAAGAAGAGCAAGCTAAAGAGCCTGCAAAAGCTACTGGTGCAGGACAGCAAGACCAAGCTGAAGTTGACCCGAACAAACGCGTGATCGCTATGCCTTCTGTACGCAAATATGCTCGTGAAAAAGGCGTAGACATCCGTAAAGTAACTGGTTCTGGCAACAACGGACGTGTTGTCAAAGAGGATATCGACAGCTTTGTAAACGGAGGAGCGCAAGAAGCTGCGCCGCAAGAAACGGCTGCACCACAAGAAACAGCTGCTAAACCGGCTGCTGCACCAGCTCCTGAGGGCGAATTCCCAGAAACACGCGAAAAAATGAGCGGTATCCGTAAAGCAATTGCGAAAGCGATGGTTAACTCTAAGCACACTGCTCCTCACGTAACGTTAATGGACGAAGTGGACGTAACAAACCTTGTTGCACATCGTAAACAGTTCAAACAAGTTGCTGCTGATCAAGGAATCAAGCTGACTTACTTGCCTTACGTTGTAAAAGCTCTTACATCTGCACTGAAAAAATTCCCTGTTTTAAACACGTCAATTGACGATAAAACAGATGAAGTTATCCAAAAACATTACTTCAACATCGGTATCGCTGCTGACACTGAAAAAGGCTTGCTTGTACCGGTTGTGAAAAATGCAGATCGTAAATCTGTCTTTGAAATTTCTGATGAAATCAATGGCCTTGCAACAAAAGCTCGTGAAGGCAAGCTTGCTCCAGCTGAAATGAAAGGCGCATCTTGCACAATTACAAACATCGGTTCTGCCGGCGGACAATGGTTCACTCCGGTTATCAACCATCCAGAAGTTGCGATTCTTGGTATCGGACGCATTGCAGAAAAAGCGATTGTTCGTGATGGCGAAATCGTAGCAGCTCCAGTCTTAGCTCTTTCTCTCAGCTTCGACCACCGTATGATCGACGGAGCAACTGCGCAAAATGCATTAAATCACATCAAGCGTTTACTGAACGATCCACAATTAATTTTAATGGAGGCGTAATGTTATGGTAGTAGGAGATTTCCCTATTGAAACAGATACTCTTGTAATTGGTGCGGGACCTGGCGGCTATGTAGCTGCCATCCGCGCTGCACAGCTTGGACAAAAAGTAACAGTCGTTGAAAAAGCAACTCTTGGAGGCGTTTGTCTGAACGTTGGATGTATCCCTTCAAAAGCGCTGATCAACGCAGGTCACCGTTATGAGAATGCAAAGCATTCTGATGACATGGGAATCACTGCTGAGAACGTAACAGTTGATTTCACAAAAGTTCAAGAATGGAAAGCTTCTGTTGTCAACAAACTTACTGGCGGTGTAGCAGGTCTTCTTAAAGGAAACAAAGTAGATGTTGTAAAAGGTGAAGCTTACTTTGTAGACAGCAATTCAGTTCGTGTGATGGATGAGAACTCTGCTCAAACATACACGTTCAAAAACGCAATCATTGCTACTGGTTCTCGTCCTATCGAATTGCCAAACTTCAAATATAGTGAGCGTGTCCTGAATTCAACAGGCGCTTTAGCTCTTAAAGAAATTCCTAAAAAGCTTGTTGTTATCGGTGGCGGATACATCGGTACTGAGCTTGGAACTGCGTATGCTAACTTCGGTACTGAGCTTGTTATTCTTGAAGGCGGAGAAGAAATTCTTCCTGGCTTCGAAAAACAAATGAGTTCTCTTGTTACACGCAGACTGAAGAAAAAAGGAAACGTTGAAATCCATACAAATGCGATGGCTAAAGGCGTTGAAGAAAGACCAGACGGCGTAACAGTTACTTTCGAAGTAAAAGGCGAAGAAAAAACGGTTGATGCTGATTACGTATTGATTACAGTAGGACGCCGTCCAAACACTGATGAGCTTGGTCTTGAGCAAGTCGGTATTGAAATGACAGACCGCGGTGTCGTGAAAACTGACAAACAGTGCCGCACAAACGTACCTAACATTTATGCAATCGGCGATATCATCGAAGGACCGCCGCTTGCTCATAAAGCATCTTACGAAGGTAAAATCGCTGCAGAAGCTATCGCTGGAGAGCCTGCAGAAATCGATTACCTTGGTATTCCTGCGGTTGTTTTCTCTGAGCCTGAACTTGCATCAGTTGGTTACACTGAAGCACAGGCGAAAGAAGAAGGTCTTGACATTGTTGCTGCTAAATTCCCATTTGCAGCAAACGGCCGCGCGCTTTCTCTTAACGAAACAGACGGCTTCATGAAGCTGATCACTCGTAAAGAGGACGGTCTTGTGATCGGTGCGCAAATCGCCGGAGCAAGTGCTTCTGATATGATCTCTGAATTAAGCTTAGCGATCGAAGGCGGCATGACTGCTGAAGATATCGCGATGACAATTCACGCTCACCCAACATTGGGCGAAATCACAATGGAAGCAGCTGAAGTGGCAATCGGAAGTCCGATCCATATCGTAAAATAAATTGAACATCAAAAACAGCCCTCGCTCAAAGCGGGGCTGTTTTTTTTATTTTGACAGCACGTGCTGTAATGGTTTAATGATGTCTTCTTTCTTTTTCACACATCCCTCGATTTTCACCACGACATGGCGCTGATCAACAACCATAAGGGTAGGGACAGTTTCAATCTCATCTTCCCAGCCTTCTTTTTTATCATAAACCTTCATTTTATCTATTTGCTCGGGATAATCTTTTTCTAGATCAAGCAGTGCGTCGTAATAAGGCGCTTCCTGGTCTATTTGGTTCTCATCAGAAAAAAACAGGATTTGTGTATGATGAATGTTGTCAATCCGGCTTTTTTTCATCGGATTGATGGTGGAAAGCGTACAGCCCGATAAAGCAAGTACTATTATCAGCATGGGGAATACCGCGCGATATCGCATCTATCTTCTCCTCTGTATAAACAGTAGTTAACTAGCTTTAGTTTATCACGAGAGGCGGCTTAAACTGCTTCTTGTTACCTAATTGTTATATAATTGAAACCGTTTTTAAAGTGAGATTACATATGATATCAATCGTTTCAAATAGCAACCTGGGGGTATATTGAATTTATTGCTGCATTCTTTAATGAAAGTTCAAGAAAACGTGAAATTACCTTATGTGTTGCGGCATATATATCGGATAAAGCTGCTGTATGAATAAGAAATTGTAAAAATGAAAAAACACGATGTATATGATGAATTAAAATTAAATGTGTTATACAGTTTATTGTTGACATTTTAAATGTGTCATATTAATATAATAACAACAAAAGAAATTAAGCGTTTTCAAATTTCAAAGAAATGGGGAATAAGAGATGGGAACGATTGTTTGTCAAGATTGCAACGAAGCCATTCATTACTTTGAAGATGAGAAAGTGACAACGTTATATGGAACATGCTGCGGACAATGCCAGTGTCCTGTTGATGAAGAGTAATAAAAGCATGCGGCTTTAAGCCGCATGCTTTTTATTTTTTATTGAATTGCTTTTTGCTCTTTGATGACCCGGATCATATGTAAAGTCGAGTCCTCGGGTCCTTGAACAGGAAGGCCTGCGTCAAGGTTTTTAAAAATGTAGCTGATGTTTTCTTCTGTAATAATTTCTCCTGGAATGAAGATTGGAATACCAGGCGGATATACCATGACAAATTCAGCGATAATCCGTCCGGATGCTTCTTTCAATGGGATGACTTCCGTATTTGCATAGAAAGCATCACGCGGAGTCATTGCCAATAAAGGTATTTCCGGAAGCAATACCTCAGTTTGCTGATGTGTGACGTCTTTTTCTGACATTTGCTGTGCTATGCTTGTTAAAGCCTCTACAAGCCGGTCTGCATCATTTTGGCTGTCACCAGGAGTGAAAATACACAAAATATTGTACAGATCAGAAAGCTCAACCTCAATATTAAAGGATTCACGAAGCCATTTTTCAACGTCATGTCCTGTCAGTCCAAGATTTTTCACAGAGATAATCAATTTTGTCGGATCATAGCTGTAAGCTGCTTTGGAACCAAGAATTTCAGAACCGACACAATAAATGCCTCCAATCTGGTTGAGGCGATCTCTCGTCTGATTGGCAAGCTTGAGTGTCTCCTCAGCAAGCTTGCGGCCTTCTGTGGCAAGGCGTTTTCTGGCAACATCCAAAGAAGCGAGAAGCAAGTAAGAAGTTGACGTCGTTGTCAGCATGCTCAGGATGGATTGCACTCGGTCTTTAGATACAAGGCCCTCTCTCATGTTTAAAATCGAACTTTGCGTGAGTGATCCGCCCAGCTTGTGTACACTTGTCGCTGCGATATCAGCTCCTGCCTGCATGGCCGATAGCGGCAATTCGTCGTGAAAGTGAATGTGAACGCCGTGTGCTTCATCCACAAGCACTGGCACATCAAACGAATGAGCGAGTTCTACAATGCTTTTTAAATCGGCTGCAACCCCGAAATATGTCGGGTTGATGACGAGAAGCCCTTTTGCATCCTGATGTTCGGTAAGCGCCCGTTTTGCAGATTCAAGTGTAATGCCGTGCGAGATGCCCAATTCATTGTCAATTTCAGGATGAATAAAAATTGGAACCGCTCCGGAAAATACAATAGCTGTCATAATTGATTTATGAACATTTCTTGGAATAATAATTTTATCGCCAGGTCCGCAAACAGCCATTACCATTGTCATAATGGCGCCGCTCGTTCCTTGAACAGAAAAAAATGTGTGATCCGCGCCAAATGCTTCAGCAGCAAGATCCTGTGCTTGTTTAATAATGCCTTTAGGCGCGTGCAGATCGTCCAATGGCTCAATATTAATTAAATCTATGCTTAACGCGTTTTCACCGATGAATTGTCTGAATTCCGGGTCCATTCCTGCCCCTTTTTTATGGCCGGGAATGTGGAATTGAACAGGCTGTCTGCTTGCATGCTTTTTCAGTCCTGTATATAAGGGTGTTTCATGTTGCGACAATTGTTTTCCCACCTTTGTAATCATACCTATGCATAATAGTGTGTATTAAAATCAGTTTCTCAACCGTTTTTTAGACGTAAAACAAATGAATTATATTATGAACTTGAAAGAATGTAAAGAACAATTTATGATCTAATGAAGATGCTTTCTCTTAAAGGAAGTAATTTTATAAGGAGTGAAGAAAATGGAGTACCAATATCCGATGAACGAAGACTGGACAACCGAAGAAGCAGTAGATGTGATTGCATTTTTCCAGCAGGTTGAGCTAGCATATGAAAAAGGGGCAGACCGCGAAGAACTGCTTAAAGCTTACCGCCGTTTCAAGGAAATTGTGCCGGGGAAGGCAGAGGAAAAAAAGCTATGCGGCGAGTTTGAGGAACAAAGTACATATTCTCCATATCGCACGGTCAAACAGGCGAGAGAATCTGATCAGGCGAAGATTAAAATGTAGGAAAAAGAGCCGGGGGATAGCCCGGCTCTTTTTTATGCTTGTGATACTTTTTGGGTGAGACGGTATAGAAAAGCAAGCTGCTTAAAGGCGTCGTCGATATGCTGAAGGAATTCCTGGTTATTCATATTCAATACTTCTTCTTTTTGAAGCTGTATGCCGCATAACAGCTCGGCTTTCTTTACAGTCTGCAAACGCTCAAACAGAGTCTTCAGCTGCTCCTTGTCCATTTCAGACTGTTTATGTACTCCCGGTTTTGTGTGATCCGCGGACCAAACGAAGCTGTCAGGAATATTTTTCGTAATGGTTTCCTGATTTGCTTCAAGCAATTTGCCGTATTCTTCTTTGATAGGGGATTCATAAATAATTGCGAACCACACAAAGACGTGGCTTTCCCATAAACCAATCTGGAAATGCGGCAGTTTTTTATAGCCTCTTTTGCTGTTTGCGAACGCCACCCAGCTGTCAGCAGGGGGATTGACAGATCTTCTTGCGTGCTTTGCCACATGCGGAAACATTTCATCTCCGGTTAATGCTGTTAAAGTCGGGGCAAAATGTTCGCCTAGAGCTGTAAGCTTGGGGCGGACCGTCTCTTTTAATACCTCCATGCGCGCGTCTAAGCCTTCTATTGTAAATGTATTAAAGTCTTCTTCAGTGAAACGCATTTGTGTCATGATTTTCCTCCTTCATGCTAAGTATACATATTTTATCACAGTTCATACGAGCTTCAAAAAGATTGAGCGCGTTTGAAGTAAGGGGAAATGTGGTAATAAACGAATAGGTAAACACACAATTTTCAGAATCATGTTGCGCGTAAATAGAACAATCATACGATATAAGAAGTAATCATTGTTGAATGGCAAAATGGGATGCTTTCTTACAAACAAATGATCTCTGGAAGGGGCGAAAGACAATGAGGCAAGTTGTAAAAGAGGGATTTAAGGAAGAGAAAAACAATCGTGTTGCTGTCTGGAGACTAGAGGTTGATTATGAATTGGCAACCCTATATGAAGCAATGCAAAAAGAAAATGAAGAGCAGATTGAACAAAGCAAAAACAAACTTGAGCGACTTAGAAAAGAATGGATTCGTCTTAACGGGTAAAAAGCGATAGTGAAAACGAACCGCATGAATGGTTCGTTTTTACATGAGAAGGGATATTTTTCATTTTCCTTGCTTTTTCACCGCCGTTATCAGTATCCTATAAAATAAAGGTCTACATAGAAGAGAGGTACGCACGAATGACAAATTGGACGGAAATTGATGAGATTGCAAAAAAATGGATAAGAGAAGCAGGCGCGAGAATTAAACAATCTATGCATGAAAGCCTGACAATTGAAACGAAATCAAATCCGAATGATTTAGTCACCAATATTGACAAAGAAACCGAAAAGTTTTTCATTGATCGAATTCAAGAAACGTTTCCGGGACACCGCATACTCGGTGAAGAGGGGCAAGGAGACAAACTCCACTCACTGGAGGGAGTCGTCTGGATTATCGACCCGATTGACGGGACGATGAATTTTGTGCACCAGCAAAGAAATTTTGCGATTTCAATTGGGATTTTTGAAAACGGTGAAGGAAAAATCGGTTTAATTTATGATGTGGTGCACGATGAGCTGTATCACGCATTTAGCGGCAGAGGAGCTTACATGAATGAAACGAAGCTGGCTCCTTTAAAAGAAACCGTCATTGAAGAAGCGATTCTTGCCATTAATGCAACATGGGTAACGGAAAACAGAAGAATTGATCAAAATGTGTTAGCGCCACTTGTGAAAAGAGTCAGAGGCACACGCTCCTACGGTTCTGCCGCTTTAGAGCTGGCAAATGTCGCGGCAGGAAGGATAGATGCTTACATCACTATGCGGCTTGCGCCATGGGATTATGCAGCAGGCTGTGTGCTGTTAAATGAAGTAGGGGGCATCTATACGACCATCGAAGGATCGGCGTTTACCTTTTTAGAAAACCACAGTGTGCTAGCCGGCAACCCATCTATACATAAAACGATATTTGAAGAGTATCTTCATGCTGGGAAGTAGGCCATTTGAGCAGGATGATCTCAGCTTATTAGAAAAGCTCGCGGAGGCTCATCCTGTATGGAGAGAGGAGGAGTTTGGGGATAAAAATGCAGAAGACTATATCATCTCCTACTCCATGTACAACGGGTCATGGCTTGTGTGGGAAAAAGGCGGTCTGCCTGTTGCCGTCAGCTATCATCTCGAATGGTCTCCTTCAAACGGTAAGCCGTGGCTCGGAACGGTGCTGATTGACCCGGCTGAAGAAAAAAAGGGATATGCGAAGATGATCATTGAACAGATCAGTAAATTGCTTAGAGCGAAACATAAAGCGATGTTTGCGGGTGTTCCCATTGAGCGCAGGGAATGGATATTGTTTTTAAGCCAATGCGGTTTTGAACAGCTGAAAACGGAAAAAGATGAGAAAGGCAAATCATTTATGATCCTGGTGAAGCCTTTAGCATAAGCTGCGTGCGGGTACCATCAAAAGCCTCTCAAGCATTGAGAGGCTTTTAATGATTTAAAAATTATTTTTTTACCGCATGAATATAATGAATCGTTTCAAACGCTGACAAATTGTCTTTTCGATTGCCGAAGAAATGGTCATTAATGTCGTCTGGTGATAGATGTTCATAGATCAGTAAACCAGATGATGCTAACAGGTGTTCAATCTCCTGATAAGCGAAACACGATTTCATCGGTTCTCCGCCTGCGGCAGCCATTTTCACCATATGTTCCACTCGATTCGACGTTCCTTTTGCTGTAAAGAGTGTTTCATCCGCATAATCAAAAACAATAGAGCTTCCAGCCGGGACATGAGAAAATAAATTGCTGATGAGGCTCGCAATTTCTTCATGCGTTAAATAATAAGACACTCCCAGAAGACTGAAAAATGTTTTTGTGTTCTCAAATCCGTTTTCTATGAGAGGCTCATATGAAAACATGTTGCTAAAATCCATAGGAACAAAATGAAGATGACCCGGAATTGCCAGATTTGCGTCCTTTAGCTTATTTTTTTTGAATTGCTGTGTAGCTGGATGATCCACTTCGAAAACCTGTAAGCTGTTTTCTAATTCTGGATGCCGAAAACAGAAAGTATCCAGTCCTGCTCCAAGAATGACATACTGTTTTGCTCCCAGCATTAATTCATTGTGCAAAACTTTTTCACAATAAGATGCACGTGCCAGGGGTGTGGGCGACAGCTGGATTTGTACAACCCATTTTAATATTTTTTCAGGATCATTTTGAAGACGTTCGGCGATCTCTTTGTTGAAAAACGATATTCCTTGAATCATATTTTCATTGATATTTGTAAACTCTTTTTCATTAATGAGTTCTTTTGCCATAAAATCATCAAAAATAAGAGGGGTGTCATATCGGCTATGATATGCACGGGCAAAAGCTGAAACCAAAGACGTTAAGCTGGTCTCATTGTTCCGCATAAAATGGTCCTCCCACAAAAAAATAAGATTCCCCCGGCCAGGAGAATCTTATTATACACACAAATATATTAATAGTAAATTTTAGCATAAATAAATTTTTTTGTCAATGTTTTTGCTCTTTACTGGACGCGCAATCTTCACATAACAAGTGTCGCTAGAAGAATTTCTCTATCAATTTTGTGCGTTGAATCAGGGAGGATCGACTTCTGCTTTCCCTATGCTGCACACTTGCGGCTGTTTTTTGTAAATTGGAAGCGGTTTCTGATCTTTTAACATTATCCTTTCATGCTGAAGACAGAACTGAATACATGTAACAAAAAAAGCCTGAGGGATCTCAGGCTTTTCCTAATATTATAATCCAACAGCATTCCAGGCTGCTTCAACTTTAGAGGCATCAGTAGAGCCGTAAAGGTCACGGGCAGACTGAATGAGAGCTGCCTTGGCATCTTTGAACGTTGAAGAAGGCGTGAGGTACGTTGTTAACGCACGGTAATAGATTTGCTGTGATTTAGATACACCAAGCTTTGTAATTGTGTTGTAAGCGGCTTTGTTTGGGATTCCACTGTTTGTGTGTACGCCGCCGTAATCGCCTTCATCTGTGTTTGGAAGGTTTTGGTAATCGGCGTAATTATCAGGCTGATCGTATTTTGTCGGATTGGACAGGCTGCGGAGAGCAGGCTGGCTGACTGTAATGTCTTCACCGATGTCCCAGTCCTCTGTATCGTTAAAGTAACCGAATACGTCAGAGAATGATTCGTTTAGTGCTCCCGGCTGATTTTCATAAATCAAGTTGGCCGTTTCTTGAGTGACGCCATGAGTCATTTCATGTGCAGTCACGTCTAATGAACCGGAAAGCGGAGAGAAGAATGAACCATCGCCGTCACCGTAAATCATTTGGTCTCCTATCCAGGCAGCATTGTTGTACTTAGTGCCATAATGAACGGAAGAAACGATTTTACTGCCTTTGTTATCATAGCTGTTTCGTTTAAAGTTTGAATAAAAATAATCGTACACTTTTCCGAGGTTATAGTGTGCGTCAACGGCTGCCCGCTGTGATGAAGAAGTAAATGTTTTCGTTGTGCTTGAGACAAGCGTGCCCGGAAGGCGGCTTTGTCTGTTTTGTAAGTCATATGTGATGATTTGGGTGCCTGTTGGTTTTGAAAGATCTCTAAGAACGTATTTTCCGCTTTCATAAGAGATGTTCAAAGGAACAGTTGCGCCCTTTAGAGTTGTTCCGCTTCCAGTGGCGGCGGCATGTTCTACTTTATTTTGCTGTTTTAAAATGCTGCCTGTTTCGGCGTCAACTAAGACTTCCCAGTTTGCAGGTTCAGGCTCGACATAGCGAATCGTCACGTCGTAAGCAAGACGATAGCTGCCGTCCTTTGTTTCTACAGCTTTTAATTCAGCTTTATCGCTGTTTTTGGCCGCTCCGTTAGAGACAGCGTCTGGTGATTTGCCGATAGCTTTGAAAGCAAGTGCCAGTGCTTTTTCAGAGGAGACTTTTTGGCTGTTTTCTGTTTTTGCAGCAGATTGATTGTGTAATTCACCATTGATCGCATAGACATTGTCGGATTTATCGACGTGAACGATCACTTGCGAATCTTTAATCGGCACTCCGTTAACGACAGGCGCATATCGGAAGTGCTTGTACCCAAGAGCATCAGTCGTGCTTTCAACAAGCTTCAACCTTTTGGCAGGATCACCTTTAAAAATGTTGCTGTTCTTTTTCAAAAATTGTTTGACAGCCTTGTCATTTGGTGCAGATAGTTCTGATTGAGCAATTGCGTTTTTGGAGAGGAAATTTGTTTGATTCTCTTTAAGCTGATGACCTTCAGCAGCCTGAACACCTGGAAGGCTGATTGATAAACTCATAAACGAAGCAGCGACAGCAACAGACAATTTCTTACCTAAACCCACAATAAATCCCCCTTTTTGAAAATACTGAAAACTTTATATTGTTATATTAAACTAGCATTCTGGAATACTCAACAAAAACTAACATAACTAGACAAAATTGATAGTATTGTCCTGTGTTTGTTTTTGTTGAATAATATCAAGATGAGTCAAGTGTCATGTGATGGTTTATTTAAGAGTTATGTTTTTTACATATCAAGGGGAAGATGAGATATTTTTGTTTTTTATTGAAACTTTTTGAAAAGTCCGCTGTCTAACCGAATGAGGCCTTAATAAGAAGTAAAGGATTGTTGTTTGTGTTGGAGTTATTCAGTCATTATGTATTGCATTTCGAACGTTATTTTATATTAAGCAGACAAAGCACGCTGCTGATTCAATGGTCAATTGTTGTTCTGGCGGGCTTATATCTTTTGGTGCATCATCCCAAAATAAACCGGCAGCGCACAATGTTCTTGGCGGGTGTTATATTGCGGATTGTGCTGCTGGCAGGGGTGTCTGTTGAACTTATTCACCAGGTGCAATCAACAAACTTCACGAGCGTGTACTTAAGAGAGGACGGAAATGAACTGCTGCCGCTGCTGCATTTTTTGTTATACGGTTATGTGCTGCTGACGGCTTTTCACTACATGTTGATGCTTCGTGATCATGGCGGAAAGGGTAAGTTTTATACGTTCGACCTTGCCGTTGTCAGTTTGCCGATCGTACAAATGATTTTTAGTTTCTTTTCGTATTGGAAGGAATACCCGGATGGGATGGAGCCGATTGCATTCGTGTTTCTGTTTTTCATCATCACTCTTCCCATTGTGTTGAATGTAGTGTTTTTCAAGCTGTATTGGAGAACGAATAAGATCTTACTAGGTTTATTTTATACGTTGATTATCGGACTGCTTGTCTTGCTGCTTGCGCCATATCCCAATCAAATCTCAAAAGATTATGGTGCAGTAATGCCATATACGATTTATTTGACAATGGCGGGATTTTTGATGAGCTATCATCTGTTCCAAAAGTCAGGAAAGGTTTATGTGCGTGTGAATAAGTGGCTGCCGATGGCTGTCATGGTGTTTTTTGTCCTTCTCTTAAATCCGATATATAACATAGCAACGGCTGCTTTCGCTGTATCAAAACCGATAAATGTCCATGATTCATTCAATTATGTCGGGGAGCACATTTCATCAGAAAAAGCGGAACAGATACTAAAGTCATTTTTTCCTACGGATGAAACACTTTATTTGCACGATACGAACATGGATGTGCATTATTTCTACTCATTTGAAAGCAAGAGTTATAAAGCTGAGGTAGATGAAGTATCGCAGCTGATTCGCAATTATGAATACTTGGAAAAAGCGCATGGGAAAAAGCTAACGAATCAGGAGTACAAGCGGAAGTCTATCGCTTTCCTTGAGCGACACGGACGTGTGTTACATAAGGATCATATCGAAACAAAGGTATCTAATGAGGACGGCCAGACAGTCGTACGTATATACCTCAAAAATCAACTTCATAAAAAAGATCATGCTGATGATGGCGCGGTATTTTATTGGGAAAAGGAAACCTTAATGGGTTTTAGTGAAGATCCGTCGATTTATCAGCTTGACTCTCTTTTGCATGTTCATATAACAGAACAAGACATTCACGACAAAGTGGAACAAATGTTTACAGCGTTGAACATATCAAAACAGCCTTATCAGATCACAGGTATTGAAAGCGACAGCCTGCTCGGAAGCATGGTGCGTGTTGAAACAAAAGATGGAATTATATTTGAATTTGATGGAGAATCCGGTAGTTTACACAGTCTCTCAATTCCAATGAAAAAGGAAATTTCACTGACTAACAGCCGGCTGCAGCAGCAGGTATTAACGGTCTTTGATGCTGATGTATCAGAAATGAAGAAAAAAAGCAGGAAGAGTGACTTGGTAATGTATACTGATTCTTCTAAAACATATGAGTTTTTTGAAGATCAAGGTCAGCTAAATGTTTATGTATACAGCGATACACCTGATCAGGCATTCCCATATACGTATCGTAATGGAACATTGGCTTACGAAAAAGTAGCTTCTGCATATAAGGATGTCATTTACAAAAAGCGTATGCGTCCGATTATCGTTCAAAGAGGGGATGAACGGCATTATGCATGGCTGATCATTATTCAGCCGTTTGGTTCAAATCGCCATGATGCCTATGTAGTGGATGGAGAAACACAAGAGGTGAAAAGTCTTTATGAATCATAAAGAAAAAGAGTCCGTTTTTTTAGACTTATACGACCTGTATAAAGAAGGAGAGTTAGAGGATGAATCAATGGAATGGATGAAACAGCATGAGTCCCTATTTGAAAAGAATGCGGAGGATTTAAAGAGTAGAACTTGTTTAAAGAGAAGCCCTGGTGCTGAGGAAGAAAGCCAAATGAGATATATGAAAGTATACCTGTCTTCCATGTATATCTGTTTCATTTTATTGGCCATTTGGATGACGGTGTGGTTTTACTTTTAATGAAGCATAGGGATTCCATTGAGGACTTGTATCGGCAGTATTATCAAGAAATTTTAAATTATTTATTCAGAAGGACTCATCACCTTGAAACAGCCAAGGACTTAGCGCAAGACACGTTTGTGAAAGCTCTTAACGGCCTGGCCTCGTTTAGGGGGCATTCTTCCATCAGAACATGGCTCTACACCATTGCCCATCACACCTTTATCAATTGGTACCGCAGGGATGTCAAATACCAATTTACTGATATCAGCAAAAATGAAGGGTTAACGCAAACAACTTATGAGCAGCCTGAACAGTATCTGTCACGGACGGTAAAAAGCGAAACGCTGCGGCAGGAGCTCCTGAAGTTAAAAGATCAGCATCAATCCGTTTTGATTTTAAGAGAATTCCAAGAGCTTTCTTATGAAGAAATCGCTGAGATATTAGGATGGAGTCTTTCTAAGGTGAAAACCACATTGCACCGGGCTAGATTAGAGCTGAAGAAAAACATGACGAAAAGGAAAGAGGAGGAGCGGATATGACGTGCTTTCTAGTAAGAGACCTGCTTCCTCTGTATCTTGAGGGTGATTGTAAAAGAGAAACGGAACACATCATAGAAGAGCATTTAAAAATATGCAGCGACTGCAGAGATATGAATGACACGATGGCTGAGCCATTTGAATTGGAAAGTGAGCAGGCTGTTGAGGAGGCTTTTCTGCCGGAAGAAGAAATGCGTTTTAAACAGAGGTACTATGGTTTACTGATCATAAAAGCTGCCTGCTGGTTTGGAGCGGCATTTGCCGTGATGCTGATCATCAAACTGCTGATATAAAGCAAAGCGCTTGTCCGTCTGACAAGCGCTTTTTTAGATTAAGCCTGGGGATGAATCATATCGTAGATAGCGGCAAGCTGTTCTTGTGACAGGGCACTGAAGAGTTTTTCATAAACGTCAGCTTGCATTGGCGTTGCGCCTGCTTGTACCGCTGCATCTTTATCATAGCTGTATACATCATCTTGCAGCACAATGGCTGCTTGAAGAATGTGAATCTTTAAGGTAACAGCGGAGAAAAATTGTTCAAGTGCAAGTGCTTCTTTTTCTGTGAAGCCAAGTTCAACTGCTTTTTCTGTATCGAATTTATAATCTCCATCCTCGAGATACACACATTGTGAAACAATGCTGAAAAATTCTGATGTCGATTCCCACAATTTTGCGATGACTTGAGCCTCTTCTTTTGTCATTCCTAACTCGACAGCTTTTTCGCTGTCGAAATAATATACACCGTCTTGTTCGTATATACACTGATTTAGAATATCAATAAATGCATTGATATCTTCGTTTGTGACTGTCTGATGCTGAACATAAACATCAGTGTGATCAGCCGGTGTTTTTGCGCTGGCTTCATCAGGGCCGAACGTTAATAGAGCAGCTGAGGTCATTGCGGCAGTCGTTAGCATCGCTTTTTTTACAAATGTGTTCTTCATGTTTCTTCTCTCCCTTTTATGAATTGTGCTACAAATTCCATTATAGGGAGTAATTACCGGTGGAGAAATAGGCGCAATGGTATTTTATGTGTATCGTTGTCGAACTACTTTTTGAAGGCTGCGTGTGTGATCGTTAGAACGATTGTCTATGTATGAAGGATGATTTGCTTCTTCCTGACTAAGAAACAGGGGAGATAAGGCTTAAAGAAATGAAAAAACACCGCTTTCTTTGCGGTGTTTTTTGATTACAATGTCGCCGGCGGGGCAATGCTTTTAATCAAGCAAACCCTGTTCGCGCATTTTCTTTTTCAATGTAAATCCGCCGCCCATAACGGCGCAAACAAGTACAATGCTGGCGATAATGCCAATAACGCTTTTTTCAGCGATAAAGACGCCGATCAGCATAATGCTGAAAACCGCTGCAAATGCAAATAATAGTAAAAGCCAATTCGTTTTTTTCATATTTTCCATCCCCTTTTACGTCTTATATTAAGTTTACTGAAAAACGTGACGCTTTTAAAGAGGATGTGTGGTATAATATGAAAGTTATCTAATTTTTTTAGGAGATGAAAAAGTGAAACTTCGAAATGATCTTCGCAACATCGCGATTATTGCCCACGTTGACCATGGGAAAACGACTTTAGTCGATCAGCTTTTACATCAGGCTGGAACATTCCGTGCCAACGAACAGGTTGCTGAACGCGCAATGGACTCTAATGATCTTGAACGCGAACGCGGCATTACAATTTTGGCGAAAAATACTGCGATTAACTATAAAGATACACGTATCAATATTTTGGACACCCCTGGACACGCAGACTTTGGGGGAGAAGTAGAACGGATTATGAAAATGGTTGACGGCGTAGTGCTTGTCGTTGACGCATATGAAGGCTGTATGCCTCAAACTCGGTTCGTTCTGAAAAAAGCTCTTGAGCAAAACCTGAACCCGGTTGTTGTTGTAAACAAAATTGACCGTGATTTTGCCCGTCCTGAGGAAGTAATCGATGAAGTTCTTGATCTGTTCATTGAGCTTGATGCCAATGAAGAGCAGCTCGAGTTCCCAGTAGTATATGCTTCCGCGATTAATGGAACAGCGAGTCTTGATCCGAAACAACAGGATGAAAACATGGAAGCTTTATATGAAACAATTATTAAGCATGTTCCGGCACCTGTTGATAATGCAGAGGAGCCGCTTCAATTCCAAGTTGCCCTTCTTGACTACAACGACTATGTAGGCCGTATCGGAATCGGACGCGTATTCCGCGGCACGATGAAAGTCGGACAGCAGGTTTCTCTTATGAAGCTTGACGGAACGGCTAAGTCATTCCGTGTAACAAAGATTTTTGGTTTCCAAGGCTTAAAGCGTGTGGAAATTGAAGAAGCAAAAGCGGGAGACCTCGTTGCGGTATCCGGGATGGAAGATATCAACGTTGGTGAAACGGTATGCCCTGTAGACCATCAAGATCCGCTTCCGGTGCTTCGCATTGATGAGCCGACACTTCAAATGACATTTGTCGTGAATAACAGTCCGTTTGCAGGCCGTGAAGGCAAATATGTAACGGCTCGTAAAATCGAAGAGCGTCTTCAATCACAGCTTCAGACGGATGTGAGCTTGCGTGTAGAGCCAACAGCTTCACCTGATGCTTGGGTTGTCTCCGGACGCGGTGAGCTGCACTTGTCAATTTTAATCGAAAATATGCGCCGTGAGGGCTATGAGCTTCAAGTGTCAAAACCTGAAGTTATCATCAAAGAAATTGACGGCGTACGCTGTGAGCCTGTTGAGCGTGTGCAAATTGATGTGCCTGAAGAGCATACTGGCTCTGTCATGGAATCAATGGGAGCACGCAAAGGCGAAATGGTTGATATGATCAACAATGGAAACGGCCAAGTCCGTCTCATCTTTACAGTTCCTTCCCGCGGATTGATCGGTTACTCTACTGAGTTCCTATCATTAACACGCGGATTCGGTATTCTGAACCATACGTTTGACAGCTACCAGCCGATGCAGGCGGGCCAAGTCGGCGGACGCCGTCAAGGTGTGCTTGTGTCAATGGAAAACGGAAAAGCGACATCTTATGGTATTCAAGGAATTGAAGACCGCGGTGTTATCTTCGTTGAGCCGGGAACTGAAGTATACGAAGGAATGATCGTTGGAGAGCATAATCGTGACAATGACCTTGTTGTTAACGTCAGCAAAATGAAACAGCAAACAAACGTCCGCTCTGCGACAAAGGATCAGACAACTACAATTAAAAAAGCGCGCATCATGTCTCTTGAGGAGTCTCTAGAGTACTTAAACGAAGATGAATATTGTGAAGTAACACCTGAATCCATCCGTTTAAGAAAGAAAATCCTCAATAAGAATGAACGTGAAAAAGCGGCTAAAAAGAAAAAAACAGCAGGATTGTCTTAAGCTCGTGCAGAATTTGAAAAGATAGAACCCGTACGTTTACAGGGGAGGGAATCTTTTTGAATGACGTAAGCGAACGCCTGTCGTTCTTCGCCGCTCTATATCAAGTAGACCGGCAGCCTGCGGCAGGCATGTGGCTGCTGTACGGCACGATTTTTGTGTTGGCCGTTATTGTATTTAAGCTTGGATTTGCTAAACGGCTTCCTGTGTTAAAATCAGCGGTGGTGTATGTATTTCTTGCTTTAGGCTGCACTGTTTTGACTTTTTTAGGAGTGTTTTTGCCCGTGGCAGAAGGATTGGTCGTCGCTGCGCTGATTTTAATCATTTACAAAATTCGGCTGTATCAGTCGAAAAAGGGACAGTCTGCAAAATCATAAAAGACTCAGCTGAAAGCTGAGTCTTTTTTTGTTCTGTATGTTAAGCGGCCGCTTTATTTTTTGACTTTTTCTTTTTTCTGCTGTCCCGGGTGAAACGTAAATTTTCCCGTTTTCAGCCGTTCTTCTGTTTTTTTGGCAATCCGATCGTGGCATTCCTGGCACATATATGTATGGATTGGGCGGTTTCGAAGCCGTTTCGCGATCAGGGTATCATCATCAATTGTTTCAATTTTATCGCAAATAGAACATTTGACCCTCATCATATCACCTCTTTCACTAACATGTATTATAGCACGGATCAGAAGCTGTCCAAAATAAGAAAAAGCTAAAGCGCAAGGCTATAGCTTAATCATTGTTGTTCTTTTTCATATGATGATCTGATTGATCGTTTTGTTCCTTCTCCATTTCCTGCTGCTGTTTTCTATTTAATTGATCATTTTGCTGCTTTGTTTGCGGCTCGTCTTCATTGTCAATCACATCGTTAGGCACTTCGGGAAGCACTCTGCCGACAATCGCAGCTAATTCATCCAGTATGCCTGTTACCGGATGGCCCTCACTGATTTCTCTGCTCATTTCACGCAGGCGGCTGACCGTATCGGGATCTGCAATAACAACTGCGTTGGCGCCATATCGATCATTTTTTAGAGCCTGTGCTACAGAGTATTTGATGGTTTCCACTTTGCTTCTATCCAAAGTGTCATCGACATCAATCCCAACAACAGCATAACCTCCCAGCACAACAGCTGTTGCATCCTTGACGTCGGGGTTTCTATCAGCAACGCTGACCAGATGCTTGGCTATATCCGCTCTAGTTCCATTGTCTTTTGTTTCCTGAGTTGTGTCCTTTACATGAATCGGTTTAGTCTCCTGCTGTCTTGTTGATTCCTTTTCAACATTCTGGTCCTGTTTACCTTGTTGATAGGCACAAGCGGACAGGATAAGCGTCAGCTGTATGATAATGAAAAGAATTCGCACTTGCGGGTCCCTCCTTGAAATGCTTTCATTAATTTTATTGTTGAATTAACCTTCTATCTTTATGCACAAAAACATATATTTTAGCAGGCATTCACCTTTTTCATCAAAAGAGAAGCAGGAAGAACTTTGACCCTTATATCAGGAGGCTGAGACTTGAGTAAAATTTATGTGTTAGATACGAATGTGTTATTACAGGATCCTAACGCGATATTTTCTTTTGAAGAAAACGAGGTTGTCATCCCTGCTGTCGTATTAGAAGAGGTTGATTCAAAAAAACGGTATATGGACGAAGTTGGGAGGAATGCAAGGCACGTATCTAAGCTGATCGATGCGCTAAGGCAAAAAGGCAGGCTGCATGAGCATGTGCCGCTTGACACTGGCGGCACACTGAGAATTGAACTGAATCATCGTTCGTTTCACCAGCTGCAAGAGATCTTTATTGAAAAGACGAACGATAATCGCATATTAGCTGTGGCGAAAAACCTAAGCCTAGAGGAAGAAACAAAGGAAAATGGCAGGCCGGTTATCCTCGTGAGCAAGGACGTACTTGTTAGGGTTAAAGCGGACGCAATTGGACTTCATGCCGAAGATTTCTTAAATGACAGGGTTGTGGACAATGATGAAATGTACAGCGGCTATAAAGATATATATATCAGCCAGCAGCTGTTCAGCTCTTTTTACGGGAAAAATCAAATTTCAGTAAACGATGTGAAGCAGCATGCGTTTTATCCGAATCAATTTGCTTTAATGAAGGATGAGCTGGGAGGGTCCTCCTCGGCTGTCGGGATTGCAGATAAAACCGGAACGGTATTAAAAAGACTCGTATTTGATGATGAACATATATGGGGGATCAGGCCGAAAAATGTACAGCAGACAATGGCGTTAGAGCTTTTGCTGCGGGAAGATATTCCGCTTGTTACCCTGATCGGAAAAGCAGGGACCGGAAAGACGCTCTTAGCCTTGGCGGCAGGGCTATTACAGACAGAAGACTTGGGAATATATAAAAAGCTGGTCGTCGCAAGGCCAATTGTTCCTGTTGGCAAAGACATCGGGTATTTGCCAGGCGAAAAAGAGGAAAAGCTAAAGCCTTGGATGCAGCCGATTTTTGACAACTTGGAGTTTCTGTTCAATGCGAAAAAACCAGGGGAGCTTGAGGCTATTTTGGCGGGAATTGGCTCAATTCAGGTAGAGGCGCTGACTTATATCAGAGGGAGAAGCATTCCAGATCAATTTATTATCATTGATGAAGCGCAAAATTTGACCAGGCATGAGGTAAAAACATTGCTAACGAGGGTCGGTGAGGGCAGTAAAATAGTCTTAATGGGCGATCCTGAACAAATTGATCACCCATATTTAGACAGTCTGAACAATGGTTTGGCCTATGTGGTCGAGCGGTTTAAAGGACAACCCATCTCAGGCAGCGTGAAGCTGTTAAAAGGTGAGAGATCAGGTCTCGCCCAGCTTGCCGCTGACTTGCTGTAACATTAAATGATTTCGATTTCTTTTAAATCGGTAATCGGCTGTTTATGATGAACCGGATCTTCAAAGTAAATATGCACGGGGCCGCCTTCTTGAATCGGCTTGCCTGCCTCACTGAAATGGACAATACTGTTCAAAGCGGTTTCCAGAGAAACGGCGGCCTTTCCTGAACTTGTGACAAATACACATTGTGTCGCAGAGCTGTTCGGCTCGGCATTTTTCAGCACAGTCCCAAGTCTCATTGCAAAACTGCCGTTCATCAGTTTTTGCTTCTCGTATTGTTTTTCGGTCTTTAAAGTCGGCGGCGCAATCCGGCCCTCTCTGATGACGCGCTCTGAATCAAGCTCGGATTCATCCCCGGTAGATTGTAATGTGTCTTGACTGTCCCCTTTGCGGTCAAACGAAAATTTGCGATCATCAAAAATCCAGACGCTTGGATCAATGGTAATCGGATATGTAACATTGCCTTTTACTTGGATAACGCTCATAATATGACCCCCTTCTCTCAAAATTATAAAAGTTTTCGCATGAATTGTCACTTTGTGTACAAATTATGTGTATTGAAATGCTGAGGGAACGAGGGTGTTTGCATGGTATGCCGGCATAATGATGAGCTTGAAGCCTTAGTGAAAAAGGCGAAAAAAGTAACGGACAAGGGGGAGGTAGCCAGTTATATTCCTGCCTTGGCAAAAGCTGATAAACACGATCTGTCAGTGGCGATTTATTATTCCAATAATGTTTGCCTGTCAGCAGGTGACGTAGAAAAAACATTTACGCTTCAAAGTATATCGAAAGTCCTTGCACTTGCTTTGGTGTTAATGGAATACGGCAAAGATAAGGTCTTCAGTTATGTTGGACAGGAGCCGACCGGTGATCCGTTTAATTCAATTATCAAGCTGGAAACAGTAAATCCAAGCAAGCCGTTAAACCCTATGATTAATGCCGGGGCATTGGTAGTGACAAGTCTGATTAGAGGAAGAACGGTGAAAGAGAGACTTGATTATTTGCTTTCTTTTATTAGAAGGCTGACAAACAACCAAGAGATTACATACTGCCGGGAAGTGGCTGAATCCGAATACAGCACTTCAATGATTAATCGGGCAATGTGTTATTATATGAAGCAGTACGGCATTTTTGAGGATGATGTAGAAGCAGTAATGGATTTATACACGAAGCAATGCGCGATTGAGATGAGCAGCTTGGATTTAGCGAAAATCGGATCTGTATTTGCATTGAACGGCAGAAATGCTGAGACTGGGGAGCAGGTCATCTCAAAAGATGTCGCAAGAATTTGCAAAACATTTATGGTGACGTGCGGAATGTACAATGCAAGCGGGGAATTCGCAATTAAGGTCGGAATCCCTGCGAAAAGCGGCGTATCCGGCGGGATTATGGGCATTTCACCTTATGATTTCGGGATCGGTATTTTCGGTCCGGCATTGGACGAAAAAGGCAACAGCATTGCAGGTGTAAAGCTATTGGAAATCATGTCTGAGATGTACAGACTGAGTATTTTTTAATTTATGTCATCTGCTTAAATCCTCTTGCATTTTCTGCTGATACCCTTTATGATAAATAGAAGAATTAGGTACTCGCCTGGGGAACGGAGGGATACTTTTGGCTTCAGAGATGATAGTTGACCATCGGCAAAAAGCTTTTGAACTCTTAAAAGTTGACGCTGAGAAGATTTTGAAGCTGATCCGAGTACAAATGGATAACTTAACGATGCCTCAATGTCCTCTATATGAAGAGGTCTTAGATACTCAAATGTTCGGGCTTTCGAGGGAAATCGATTTTGCTGTCCGCCTGGGATTGGTTGATGAAAAAGACGGTAAAGACCTTTTATACACATTGGAACGTGAATTGTCTGCATTGCATGACGCGTTTACAAGTAAATAAATGATAAAACTCAAACTTATTAACAGTTTGGGTTTTTTTATAACCGCTATTTTTCTCTCTTAAAGACGGTCTTTTTTTACACATTCCTTCCGAATCGTATAGAGATTCTTCGTCTCGTTTGATAAATTGTAGTAAAATAAAAAAGATAAATACATAAAAACCATAGTTAATGGAAGTTAGAAGCAGGGAAGAGGATGTTATGTTAAAAAAAATGCTAAAATCTTATGATTACTCACTGATATTCGCAATTGTTTTACTGTGCGGATTCGGTTTAGTGATGGTATACAGCTCAAGCATGATTACGGCTGTCTCCCGGTATGGAGTAAGCAGTAATTTTTTCTTCATGCGGCAGCTGTTTGCTTTAATTGCGGGTGGCGCTCTATTTATTCTCATGGCGTTGTTTCCTTATAAAGCACTGGCCCATCAAAAGTTTCAGAAGGGGATACTGCTTGTATCTGTTCTTGCGCTTATCTCACTGTTTGTTTTCGGGCATGTTGCCGGAAACGCGCAGAGCTGGTTTAAAATCGGCGGAATGAGTATTCAGCCGGGGGAATTTGTGAAACTGGTCGTGATTTTATATCTTGCAGCCGTATATGCAAAAAAACAAAGTTATATCGACCATCTGTTAACGGGAGTAGCCCCTCCGGTAGTCATGACGCTTGTGATTTGCGGGTTAATTGCCATGCAGCCAGATTTCGGTACAGCCATGATTATCGGGTTAATTGCGACGTGCATGATCTTGTGCTCCGGCTTCAGCGGAAAGACACTGATGAGGCTTGTCATACTGGGCGGAATTGTTTTGATTTTAGTCAGCCCGATTATCTATTTGAATCAGGATAAAATTTTAACTGAAGGCCGTTTAGCGCGTTTTGAGAGTCTTGAAGACCCATTTAAGTATGCAAATTCATCAGGTTTGCAAGTGATCAATTCTTATTATGCGATCGGCTCAGGCGGCATTTTCGGTCTGGGGCTCGGTGAAAGTATCCAAAAATACGGATATCTGCCTGAATCACACACTGACTTTATTATGGCTGTCATTGCTGAAGAGCTCGGCATTTTTGGGGTATTGTTTGTGATTTTCTTATTGGGTTTTGTCGTCATAAAAGGTTTTTATATTGCCAGAAAATGCGAGGACCCGTTTGGAAGTCTTCTAGCGATCGGCATTTCAAGCATGATTGCCATCCAGTCGTTTATTAACCTTGGCGGTGTCAGCGGATTAATTCCGATTACAGGGGTTACCCTGCCATTTATCAGTTACGGGGGCTCTTCTTTGGTGCTGCTGCTGGGGAGTATGGGGATATTAGCGAATATCAGCATGTTTGTAAAATATTCAGAGAATAAGAAAAAGAGAGAACCCTTGGCGACGAAGGGACTGAAAAAGAAACAGCTTAAAAAAACTGTTTATCAGTAAAAAACAAGTGTGTACAGGGGAAGGATATTCCGCTATGATAGATTATATTCCATTCGGGTAAGGGGGAAAAAAGTTTGTCTCAGCAATCGATACAAAAAGTATTAGTAGCAAACAGGGGAGAAATTGCAATCCGAATATTCCGGGCGTGTACCGAGTTGAATATTCGTACAGTTGCGGTCTATTCAAAAGAAGATTCCGGTTCCTACCATCGGTACAAAGCGGATGAAGCATACTTAGTCGGTGAAGGGAAAAAACCGATTGATGCTTACCTGGATATTGAAGGGATCATTGATATTGCGAAAAGAAACAAAGTCGATGCAATTCATCCGGGATACGGTTTCTTATCTGAAAATATTCATTTTGCGAGACGATGTGAAGAAGAAGGAATCGTATTCATTGGTCCAAAATCCGAGCATCTCGATATGTTTGGTGACAAGGTAAAAGCGCGTGAGCAGGCAGAAAAAGCCGGAATCCCCGTGATTCCCGGAAGCGACGGTCCTGCAGAAACGCTTGAAGCCGTTGAACAATTTGGACAAGCTAACGGTTATCCGATTATCATTAAAGCCTCGCTTGGCGGCGGCGGCCGCGGTATGCGGATTGTCAGAGCTGAAAGTGAAGTCAAAGAAGCATATGAGCGTGCAAAATCAGAGGCGAAAGCAGCCTTTGGCAATGATGAAGTTTATGTAGAAAAATTAATTGAAAATCCAAAACATATTGAAGTTCAGGTGATTGGAGACAAGCAGGGCAATGTCGTCCATCTTTTTGAAAGGGATTGTTCCGTTCAACGACGCCACCAAAAGGTCATTGAAGTGGCGCCAAGTGTGTCGCTGTCACCTGAATTAAGGGATCAAATTTGTGAGGCGGCTGTTGCGCTTGCGAAAAATGTAAACTATATAAATGCGGGTACGGTCGAATTCCTTGTTGCAAACAACGAGTTCTACTTTATTGAAGTAAATCCTCGCGTACAAGTTGAACACACGATAACAGAAATGATTACGGGTGTCGATATTGTTCAAACACAGATCCTTGTTGCCCAAGGGCACAGTCTTCACAGCAAAAAAGTAAATATTCCTGAGCAAAAGGACATTTTTACAATCGGCTATGCCATTCAGTCACGGGTTACGACTGAGGATCCGCAAAATGATTTCATGCCTGATACAGGAAAAATTATGGCTTACCGTTCAGGCGGCGGTTTTGGTGTCCGTCTTGATACTGGAAACAGCTTCCAAGGCGCCGTGATCACACCATACTATGATTCACTGCTCGTTAAGCTTTCAACTTGGGCTTTAACGTTTGAACAGGCGGCTGCCAAAATGGTACGAAACCTTCAGGAGTTTAGAATCAGAGGCATAAAAACGAACATTCCGTTCCTTGAGAACGTTGCAAAACATGAGAAGTTCCTGACAGGGCAATATGATACGTCTTTCATTGACACAACGCCTGAATTATTTATTTTTCCTAAACAAAAAGACCGCGGAACGAAAATGCTCACTTACATCGGCAATGTGACAGTGAACGGCTTCCCCGGAATCGGGAAAAAAGAAAAACCGGCGTTTGACAAGCCGTTAACCGTAAAGGTAGACGCTGATCAGCAGCCCGCCAGAGGAACAAAGCAAATTCTCGATGAAAAAGGTGCAGAAGGGCTTGCAAATTGGGTTAAGGAGCAAAAATCTGTCCTTTTAACTGATACGACATTCAGGGATGCCCACCAATCGTTATTGGCAACTAGAATCAGATCGCATGATTTGAAAAAAATCGCAAATCCAACGGCTGCATTATGGCCTGAACTGTTCAGTATGGAAATGTGGGGAGGCGCGACCTTCGATGTAGCCTACCGATTCCTGAAAGAGGATCCGTGGAAACGTTTGGAAGACCTTCGTGAAGAAGTGCCGAATACCTTATTTCAGATGCTGCTTCGCTCATCAAATGCGGTCGGCTATACGAATTATCCGGACAATGTGATTAAACAATTTGTGAAGCAATCAGCTCAATCGGGCATTGATGTGTTCCGTATTTTCGACAGCTTAAACTGGGTAAAAGGAATGACGTTAGCCATTGATGCCGTTCGGGATACAGGCAAAGTGGCAGAAGCGGCGATTTGTTATACGGGAGATATCCTTGACAAGAACCGGACGAAGTACGATCTTGCTTATTATACATCGATGGCGAAGGAGCTTGAGGCGGCCGGTGCCCATATTCTCGGGATTAAAGATATGGCAGGGCTGTTAAAACCGCAGGCTGCATATGAACTCGTTTCAGCGTTGAAAGAAACGATCGACATTCCGGTTCACCTTCATACACATGATACGAGCGGAAACGGTATTTATATGTATGCAAAAGCTGTGGAAGCCGGTGTTGATATCATAGATGTGGCGGTCAGCTCAATGGCGGGATTAACGTCACAGCCTAGCGCGAGCGGATTTTATCATGCGATGGAAGGCAACAACCGCCGTCCGGAAATGAATGTTCAAAACGTTGAATTGCTGTCCCAATATTGGGAGTCAGTGCGTAAATATTATAGTGAATTTGAAAGCGGAATGAAGTCTCCGCATACTGAAATTTATGAGCACGAGATGCCAGGGGGCCAATACAGCAACCTGCAGCAGCAGGCCAAGGGAGTAGGTCTTGGCGACCGCTGGAATGAAGTCAAGGAAATGTACAGACGCGTGAACGATATGTTCGGTGACATCGTCAAGGTAACGCCTTCTTCAAAAGTAGTCGGAGATATGGCACTCTATATGGTGCAAAACAACCTGACTGAAAAAGACGTTTACGAAAAAGGCGAATCATTAGATTTCCCTGATTCTGTTGTGGAGCTTTTCAAAGGGAATATCGGGCAGCCTCATGGCGGATTCCCGGAAAAACTGCAAAAGCTGATCTTAAAAGGGCAGGAGCCGATTACAGTCAGACCGGGCGAACTGCTTGAGCCGGTGTCATTTGAAGCGATCAAACAGGAATTTAAAGAGCAGCATAACTTGGAAATTTCAGATCAGGACGCTGTGGCGTATGCCCTTTATCCTAAAGTTTTCACTGATTATGTGAAAACGACAGAAAGCTACGGAGACATCTCGGTATTAGATACACCGACATTCTTCTACGGCATGACATTAGGTGAAGAGATAGAAGTTGAAATTGAGCGCGGCAAAACGCTGATCGTTAAGCTGATTTCAATCGGTGAGCCTCAGCCTGACGCCACTCGCGTCGTTTATTTCGAACTGAACGGGCAGCCGCGTGAAGTAGTCATTAAAGATGAAAGCATTAAGTCTTCCGTTCAGGAAAGGCTGAAAGCAGACCGGACAAATCCAAGCCACATTGCAGCTTCCATGCCTGGAACCGTTATTAAGGTATTGACTGAAGCAGGTACAAAAGTCAATAAAGGTGATCATTTGATGATTAATGAAGCGATGAAAATGGAAACAACGGTTCAAGCCCCTTTCTCAGGAACAGTCAAGCAGGTTCATGTGAAAAATGGCGAGCCGATTCAAACGGGAGATCTGCTCCTCGAAATTGAAAAAGCATAAAAAACAAAGAGTGTATATCATTTGATATACACTCTTGTTTTTTATGGGAAATGCGGAGTGAAACTGTTTAGAAGAGATGTAAGCGGCCTTCAAAGATTATACAGTAGTGCTGTCACAAGCCAATTCCTTTTCAAAATCAAACAGGCTTTTATACCGGCGATCTTTTAGATACTTTATTACTATAGGCTCTATCTGATTATCCATGGTCAAAAGGGCTTATTTTCATGAAGTGATACTAATACAAAGACTGGCCATTGAAACAATAAAGCGACAAAACAAGACATAAAAAAAGACCAAAGCCGCTTAAGGCTTTGGTCTAGAGTCTTTATGACTGTCTGGAATCGTAACGGAAGCGAGCAATCAATAATAAGAAGTAGCATAAAACGCCAAACAGACAGGCAATAAAGAACGAGTGGGCAAGTGCAAAGCCCAGTGCCAGTTCAGTGTATACGATCATAATACCTGACAGTGCTTGTAATGTGATGAAAATAAGACACGAGATCCATCCCCAAAAAATCTGTTTTTGATCTTTATAGGAAGTGATAGCATGAACAGCGGCAACAATAATCCATACAAATAATAGTAAGGCTGCTGCTCTGTGGCCCATTTGCACCCATTCATGAAATTGGGTCGGAAGTCCATTGTTCAACGGGCTGCACAGCGGCACATCAGGACATGCCAGACTTGATTCGGTGTGTCTTACATATGCGCCTGTATACACAACGATATAGGAATATATTAAAATTCCTATCATGTGAAATTGCATCTTTTTGCCGATTTGAAGCGGCTTAACCAGTTTTCTGACTGATTTATCAGCTTCAAATATGAGTAATGTCAAAATAAGCACTGAAGCAAAAGAAATTAATGAGATGCCGAAGTGAAGCGCCATTATCAACGCGTTCGAACCGAATACGACAGCCAATGCGCCAAGCAATGCCTGTAGAAATAAAAAGATAATAGACATGATCGCGAGAAACGTTGTTTCACGGAAAATCGGCGTGATTTTTCTCCATGACCAAAACGCAAGGCTTAACACAAGGATAATAGAGATCCCGCTTGCAAATCTGTGGCTCCATTCAATAATTGAGGCCGGATTCAGTTCAGGGAAAAAACGGCCGTGACACAGCGGCCACTGTCTGCCGCATCCTTGGCCGGAACCTGTTTTTGTAACGAGAGCACCCCCGATTAAAACAATAAGCATGACAAATGTCGTCAAGACACCGAGAGCTTTTAATGCTTTATTCATACAATATTCACCTTCTCAACATACTGCTGCAATTTTATATACGTTCCAAGTGTAAGCGAATATGTGTTTTGTGGCAATTCCCAGAGGCTTTTGTTCACAAAAATATAATAGAATGACGGCTTCTGGAAAATGTACACTTGATTATTCGTGCCGGGTCTGATAGAAATAAGGTAAACGCAATGCCAATTTGGCGATTGCCTGCATCTTTGGTAAAATTCATAAAAAGTTCACAAATAAATTCCTGTTTGTCGTTTAATATTTAATAGGATGTTTTTTTACAAGATGTTATCTTGTATGATAGAGTTGCAGGTTTTTTTATTCTCCTGCGTTAGGTTTGTAAGGGAGGTTTACGTTATGGCTAACTCCAGAATCTTAAATGATACAGCTATAGACGGACAAATTGAAGAAACAACGGCATGGAAAGATTTTCTGTCCCTTATTAAAATAGGGATCGTCAATTCTAACCTCATCACGACTTTCACTGGAATGTGGCTTGCACTACATATTTCCGGTTTAAGTTTTTTAGGCAATATAAACACCGTTCTTCTTACATTAATCGGTTCATCTCTGATTATTGCGGGTTCTTGCGCGATCAATAACTGGTATGACCGGGATATTGACCATCTTATGGAGCGCACGAAAGTAAGACCTACGGTTACGGGTAAAATTCAGCCGAGTCAGGCGTTATGGTCAGGAATTTTGCTGGTTGCTTTAGGATTGATTATGCTGCTGATGACAACTGTCATGGCTGCTGTCATTGGTTTTATCGGAGTCTTTACGTATGTTGTATTGTACACAATGTGGACGAAACGCCGCTATACGATTAACACTGTAGTAGGAAGCGTTTCAGGTGCAGTGCCGCCGCTTATTGGATGGACGGCAGTGGAAGGGAATATCGGTGTCGTAGCATGGGTGTTATTCATGATTTTATTTATTTGGCAGATTCCTCACTTCTTAGCATTGGCTATTAAGAAAACTGAGGATTACAGAGCTGCAAATATTCCGATGCTTCCTGTCGTATACGGATTTGAAGTGACAAAAAGACAAATTATTGTGTGGGTTGCGTGCCTGATGCCGCTTCCGTTTTTCCTTGGTAGCCTAGGGCTTCCAATTGTCATCCTCGGTTTGCTGTTAAATATCGGCTGGCTGATTCTTGGCTTAATGGGATTCCGCTCCAAGAATATTATGAAGTGGGCAACGCAGATGTTCGTATACTCACTTAACTACATGACTATCTATTTCGTTGCCATGGTTGTCTTAACTCTTTTCTAAAAAATAGATATGCTGCTTGTTTTATCGCTTCAAAATAAACGATGACAACTAGTAAATGCCGCCTTGACCTCTTGTTTAATCAGGCGGCTTTACTTTTATACATAGATGGCATTTTGAGTAAAAAAACTCATAATTTAAGAGAAGAGGAAATGTAAGTGCTTTATTGGTGATAGGCTGGAGGCGATGGTTTTCGATCTGCTTTCCGCCTTTGTATTGACCAGAAAAGGGGTTGGGTGAAATGGTAAAGCATTGGCGTCTTATTTTATTATTAGCCTTAGTGCCGCTTCTATTAAGCGGATGTGGAAAACCTTTTTTATCCACGCTCAAGCCTGCTGGCGAGGTGGCTGATAAACAGTATGACCTGACAGTGCTCAGCACATTGATTATGGTGGTTGTTGTTGCAGTAGTATCTGTTATCTTCTTTTATGTGATTGTGAGATTTAGAAGATCACGGGTTGGTGAGAACACGATACCGAAACAGGTAGAGGGGAATAAATTTTTAGAAATCACATGGACCGTGATCCCGATTTTGCTGCTCATTATTCTTGTGATCCCTGTTGTATTATATACGCTGGAGCTAGCAGACACATCACCAATGGATAAGAAAGGCCGCAAAGCTGAGGATGCTCTTGTAGTCAATGTCCGGGCAAATTTATACTGGTGGGAGTTTGAGTACCCTGATTACGGCATTATCACAAGCCAGGAGCTGATTGTGCCGACAGACCAGCGTGTATATTTTAATTTAAAAGCTTCTGATGTGAAACATTCCTTCTGGATTCCTTCAGTTGGAGGAAAACTTGATACGAATACGGATAATGAAAATAAGTTTTTCCTGACTTTTGATTCGAAACGAAGCAAAGAGGCAGGAGATATGTTTTTTGGAAAGTGTGCAGAGCTTTGCGGCCCTTCACATGCGCTGATGGATTTTAAAGTGAAGACAATGTCTGCAAAGGAATTTCAGGGCTGGACAAAAGAAATGAAAAACTATAAATCTACAGCAGAGAGCGATTTGGCTAAGCAGGGTGAAGAACTGTTTAAAGAGAAAAACTGCCTGAGCTGCCATGCGGTAGAGCCGAATGATAAGCGTGCAGAAGCCGCTAGAACGGCACCCAACTTGGCGACTTTCGGTGAAAGGACAAAAGTGGCAGGGGTGAAAGAGGCTAACAAAGAAAATGTGAAGGCCTGGCTGAAGGACCCTGACAGCATAAAGCCGGGGAACAAAATGACAGGAACATATCCAAAGCTCTCAGACAGTGAAACAGATGCGCTTTATGAATACTTAAAAGGCTTAAAAGCGGAAAGCAAGTAGGGAAGAAAGGGAGATATTGGGGGAGGTCACATATGTTGAATGCGCTTACAGAAAAGCGGACGCGCGGATCTATGCTTTGGGATTATTTGACGACGGTGGACCATAAAAAAATCGCGATTCTTTATTTAGCGGCAGGAGGATTCTTCTTTCTTGTCGGGGGAATTGAAGCGATGTTTATCAGAATTCAGCTTGCAAAGCCGGAAAATGCGTTTCTCAGTGCTCAAGCGTACAATGAAGTAATGACTATGCACGGAACGACGATGATCTTTCTGGCTGCGATGCCGCTCTTATTTGCCTTGATGAATGCGGTTGTGCCATTGCAGATCGGGGCTCGGGACGTTTCGTTTCCATTTTTAAATGCGCTTGGTTTTTGGCTCTTCTTTTTCGGAGGCATTTTCTTAAATCTAAGCTGGTTTTTGGGCGGAGCGCCAGATGCGGGCTGGACGTCATATGCCTCACTTTCGCTTCATTCAAAAGGGCACGGCATAGACTTTTTTGTCCTCGGACTCCAAATATCGGGGCTCGGGACGCTGATAGCCGGGATTAACTTTTTGGCCACGATTATCAATATGAGGGCTCCGGGCATGACGTACATGAGGCTGCCTTTGTTTACATGGACGACATTCGTGGCCTCGGCATTGATTTTGTTTGCCTTTCCGCCGCTTACGGTCGGATTGGCTCTTATGATGCTGGATCGGCTGTTCGGAACCAATTTCTTTAATCCCGAGCTTGGCGGGAATACGGTCATTTGGGAGCATTTATTTTGGATTTTCGGCCATCCGGAGGTTTATATCCTAATTTTGCCTGCATTCGGTATTTTTTCCGAGGTCATCCCTGTTTTCGCCAGAAAGCGTTTGTTTGGCTATTCTTCAATGGTTTTTGCCATCGTGCTCATTGGCTTTCTGGGCTTTATGGTATGGGTGCACCACATGTTCACGACTGGTCTCGGCCCGATTGCAAATGCGATATTTGCGGTTGCCACAATGGCTATCGCGATTCCGACCGGGATTAAGATTTTTAACTGGCTTTTGACGATTTGGGGAGGAAATGTGAAGTATACGACCGCTATGCTGTATGCTGTCTCATTTATTCCGTCCTTTGTGCTCGGCGGTGTGACGGGAGTCATGCTGGCAGCGGCCGCTGCTGATTATCAGTTCCATGATACGTATTTTGTGGTGGCGCACTTCCACTACGTCATCATTGGCGGCGTGGTATTCGGCCTATTAGCCGGTGTTCATTTCTGGTGGCCGAAAATGTTCGGTAAAATTCTGCATGAGACGATGGGGAAAATTTCATTTGTACTGTTTTTTATCGGCTTTCACCTCACGTTTTTCATTCAGCATTTTGTCGGTTTAATGGGTATGCCGCGCCGGGTTTATACGTTTTTGCCAGGCCAGGGTCTTGAAACCGGCAACTTGATCAGTACAATCGGGGCGTTTTTTATGGCGGCAGCTGTTATTCTTCTGCTGGTCAATGTCATTTGGACATCGGTAAAAGGCGAGTATGTAGGCGATGATCCATGGCATGACGGACGTACGCTTGAATGGGCCGTTTCTTCGCCGCCGCCTGAGTATAACTTTAAACAGCTTCCTTTTGTCAGAGGACTTGATCCGCTTTGGATCGAGAAGCAGGCAGGTCACAAATCAATGACACCGGCGGAACCGGTTGATGATATTCATATGCCAAACGGCTCAATCCTGCCGCTCATCATTTCCTTCGGCCTTTTTGTCGCAGCGTTCGGGCTGCTGTACAGAAGCGATTACGCTTGGGGCCTGCCGGTGATCTTTATCGGGCTCGGCATCACCTTTATTACGATGCTGCTCCGCTCAGTCATTGATGATCACGGCTATCATATTCATAAAGAGGAACTGCCGAACGATGATAAAGGGGTGAAGGCATAATGCAAATTCAAGAAAAATTCACCGCAGAAACCTTTCCAGCTTCTCCTGAAAAAGTAACACTGGAAGGGAAAAATAAATTTCTAGGCTTTTGGCTTTTTCTTGGCGGAGAGACTGTTCTGTTTGCGTCTCTCTTCGCCACGTTTCTGGCGCTTCGGAATTCAAACGCCAGTGATCCGCCTACAACCGAAATGTTCGACGTAACACTTGTATTCATTGCGACAATGCTGTTATTAACGAGCAGTTTAACGAGTGTGTACGCGATGTACCACATGAAGAACTTTTCCTTCGGCAAGATGCAGCTTTGGCTGGGAATTACGGTTTTATTGGGGGCGGGCTTTTTAGGACTGGAAATCTATGAATTTAAGCACTACACCCATGAATTTGGCTTTACCATCACAAGCTCTGCGCTCGGTTCTGCGTTTTACACGCTTGTCGGTACACACGGCGCCCACGTGGCGTTTGGGCTGATGTGGATCAGCACGCTGATGATCCGCAATGCCAAGAGAGGGCTGAACCTGTATACGGCGCCTAAGTTTTACGTTGCCAGCCTTTATTGGCACTTTATTGATGTCGTGTGGGTCTTCATCTTTACCGTTGTATATTTAATGGGGATGGTGGGATAAACATGGTCGGTAAAAAAAGCAGAGGGCATATCAACAGCGACCTTGAATTTAAGAAAAAAAAGCACGCCCAGGAGATGAAATATCAGGTTTTATCTTTTGGTTTAATGATCGGTCTTACGATTGTTGCATTTCTGACTGTGGCAACAGACGGTGTCGCAAGCTGGTTTACGATTCCTTTCATTATTTTGCTTGCTGCAATTCAAGTCATCTTTCAGCTGTATTATTTCATGCATATGAATCAAAAAGGGCACGAGGCGCCGGCATTATTTTTGTATTCAGGGGTGTTTGTCGCGTTTATCACTGTGCTTGCGTTTGTCACAATTATATGGTGGTAATTTGAACAGCCGCCGGAGGTGAAGAAATGAATCAGTTGGAGATATTTGGGTTTCGCGCCATGTGGAGCCCTTATCTTTTTTGTATCCTGTTAGGCATTACGGCGATTTATCTCTATTTTTACAGGAGAATGTTTTCAAAGCCGAATCGAATAACTGGTAAAGAGATGGCGTGTTTTCTGTCGGCGATGCTGTTTTTATATGCGGCCGAGGGAAGCCCTGTTGATTTGCTCGGACATATTATGTTTAGCGCGCATATGGTACAGATGGCTGTCCTGTATTTGGTTGTACCGCCACTGTTGATCGCTGGAATTCCTGCATGGCTCTGGGAGAAAATCATTTTCAGGCCTGCCATCAAACCGGTTTTTTCCTTTTTCACGAAGCCCTTAATTGCTTTGCTTTTGTTTAATGGCATTTTTTCTTTATATCATGTACCGCTTATATTTGATACTGTCAAAACCGATCCGTTTTACCATACATTCATCACTTGGCTTATCTTTGTGCTTGCATTCTTCATGTGGTGGCCGCTTGTTCATAAGGTGGGGCGTCTACGTCAGCTTAGCGGGTTGATGAAGCTGGGGTATATTATGGCGGACGGTATGCTGCTCACACCTGCTTGCGCCTTAATCATGTTCAGCGGTGCGCCGTTATACGCCACCTATACAGATCCGTCTGCATGGGCCGAGGCAATGAGCCTTTGCGTGCCTGCGGATATGATGGGGCAGGTCCCATTAACAGGACCGGAGATGTTGAATACACTGCCTTTGTTAGAGGATCAGCAGCTTGGAGCCGTCATGATGAAAATCATTCAGGAAATTGTGTACGGTACTTTTTTGGCGATTATTTTTTTCCAATGGGTGAAGAAAGAAAGGGAAAAGGACGGGCAGGAGGAGCCGCCGTATATTCAGCAGACGATATCATAAAAGGTACAGCGGAATACGCTGTACCTTTTCGTTACATTTGAACTGTTTTTAACATGTCGGATATGTCCTGAATCAGTGCTTTGCTTTTTGTCACAACCTGTATGGGAAACTCTTCCGTTTCTCCATACTCTATTCCGTGCGGGTAATAATGCTTGCCTAGGAGAGGGGACATTAATTGAATCACCGCGCGTCCGCTTCCGACATCACCCTCTGCCGCAATTCCTTGTATCCGCAGGTAAAACGTGCCCTCAATCGTCGAAAACTTCTTGTCATAGGTGACTCTCTCGTAATCCCATTGGCCCGCTCTGATGAGACCTTTGCTTTCCATTAAGTCGTCTAGCAAGCTGAGTTCAGCCTTAACCCCTTCAAGTCCGCTTTCAGTAAACTTCAACACCGACCCCTCCTTATAAAAATTACCTTTCCTGACAATCATAGTATGAAAGCGTTAAACTTTCAATGAATCTTCTTCTTTTGAAAGTATGCAAAAATTAAATTTTGACGACAATAGCACTAGACTAAAGGAGGTTAAACGGATGACAAAAATAAAAGATCTGATGACAGCCGACTTGCAATATTGCACGGTATTAGATAATGTATATGAAGCTGCAGTAAAGATGAAGGACGCGAATGTAGGGGCGATTCCAGTGGTTGATGAGGATGGGGAAACATTGGTCGGCATCGTGACCGACCGTGATCTCGTGTTAAGAGGAATCGCCATCAAAAAACCGAACTCGCAAAAAATCACTGACGCGATGACCGAAAAACCTGTCAGTGTGGAGGAAGATGCTTCAGTTGATGAGGTTCTTCATTTGATGGCATCGCATCAGCTCAGAAGGATACCAGTTACAAAAAATAAAAAACTGACTGGAATTGTCACGCTTGGTGATCTTTCTTTATCAGAGCAAACAAATGAACGTGCCGGCAGCGCCTTATCGGATATTTCCGAAGGTGATAATCGAGAAGAAGGCTTTTTTCATTAACACATAAATCTTTGACATGTTAAATAGGCTGTATTGTAATGGGTTGTAAGGCAAGACATTGTGAATCGCCATGGGGGTGATAGATTGAAAAATATATTGAGAGCAATGGTTATCCTCTTGATTATTTACGGAACTTATGTTCTGTTTATTCAATATGGATCTGTTCCTGAAAAGAAATCAAATGACAGCGAGCCTCAGGTGTCAAATGAGGAAGCACAAAGCGGCAAACGAATACATATGCCGACTTCAGGATTATTGTCCTTCATGGGCAAGTCCGCCGATGAAGTAACGAAAAAGCTTGGGGAACCTGAACGCATTGACCCTTCAGCTTATGATTACGATTGGTGGGTATACAATCAAGGTAAGGACCAATATATCCAAATCGGGGTATTAAACAATAAAGTGGTCACATTATTCGCTGCTGGGAATGACATTAACGCCAAGCCTTTCAAAATTGGCGAATCAACCGGAGATGTGTTCAAGACGACCCAGGTGGCGCCATTTGTGAATGTAGAGTATAAAGGAAATTCCTATCGGTTTGAGTTTTCTGAAGAGGATATCAATACAAGACCGACTGTAAAGGTAGGAAAAATGTACGTCCAGCTGTATATGGACAAATTTGAAGGGAAGCTATCCAGCATCAGGGCGTTTGATGCGCAGACCTTTGTAAAGCAAAGGCCTTATGAGGTAGTGTACCGCGGGGAATTAATCAAACCGAAAGCCGTTTCAGATGAGAAGTGGAAAAAGATCCAAACAACGAGCGAAAAGCAAATACTTGATTTGACGAATGTCATACGCGTTAAACATGGACTTGCGAAGCTTGAGTGGGATCAGCCAACGGCGGAAGTTGCCTTTGGGCATAGCGAGGATATGAAGGAAAATAATTATTTCTCACATGTTTCTAAGAAATACGGCTCACTGAAAGACCGCTTAGAAGAAGGGCATGTTGACTTTCAACAAGCGGGAGAAAATATCGCATACAATTATGTGGACGGTCCGGCCGCTGTAGAAGGCTGGCTGAATAGCGAAGGCCATCGAAAAGCGCTCCTGAATTCAGATTATACGCATCTTGGTGTCGGAGTAGACCGAAAATATTACACCCAAAATTTTATTAAGCGATGGTAATGAAAGCCGCGGACGAATGGTTCCGGGCTTTTTCTATTTTCACACAAGCTGGTCTTGCGCTAAGAGAAGTGTAAACACAGACGGTTCAATATGTTACTTTTCTTGCTGTTGAGGAGCGGATTTCCCCTTCTTCTTAAGGCTTTTCACCAGTGTCTAGGGACAGCTACTAAAAATTCATTTGTGAATGAATATAGGCGAACACAATGCCCGACAAAACGATACATTGTAGTAGGTAACGATTTTCGGAGGGGGTGAGGATTGTGGCGAATCAACATGCCAATCATTCAATCAATGACTTTAAACAATTCGTCAAAAAGCATCCCAAGCTGATAAAAGAAGTGCGAAAAGAACAAAGAAGCTGGCAGGACGTATATGAAAATTGGGTTCTCTTCGGGGAGAGCGACCCGATTTGGGATCCGTATCGGGAACCGGAAGAAGCTGCAGAGGCTGTGCCCGAAACACCGCAAAAAAATGATTTTGTCACGAAAATGGTGACAGCGGTGAAAAAGATGGATGTCAATCAAATGAACGAACAAATCAATAAAATGAGCCAGTCGATCTCATCGTTGCAAAGCCTTCTTAATACATTTTCCGGGAACAGCCAGAAGCAATCTCAGCCAGGCTCTGGACAGCATCCTTTTTCTTTTCGAAAGGATTAAAAAAGGGGATCTCATATGCGCAAAGAGGTGCAGGAATATATTTTCGCAAACGAAGAACGGAAACGATTCATCAGAGAGCAGCCGATATGGTACCGCAGGCTTTCGAGAAAACCGGATGATCTGTCCACCTTTCAGCTTGAGATGATGAATTTTTATGAAAAAACCATTCCGCATCGGGTGAATCAGTTTACAAACGGGATTCAAATGGCGCAAATGATGATGCAAATGTTCCAAGCGATGCGGACAAAAGATTAAAAGGCCCGGGAAAGGGTCTTTTTCGTGCGTCCATACGGAGTTTGTTTTCGGCTGTGGTTAAGCATTTTCCAATTGGCTGGTTTCATGGTAAACTAACAACTGGAGGTGCATGTTATGTATGCGACGATGGAATCCGTGCGGCTTCAAAGTGAAGCTCAGCAGCTTGCCGAGATGATTCTGCAGTCGGAGACGGCTGAGAACTACCGCAATTGTTACAAGCGTCTCCAGGAAGATGAAGAGGCAGGGCGGATTATTCGTTCTTTTATCAAAATAAAAGAGCAGTATGAGGATGTACAGCGTTTTGGCAAATATCATCCTGACTATAGAGAAATATCCCGGAAAATGAGGGAGATCAAACGTGAGCTGGACCTGAACGACAAGGTGGCTGACTTCAAGAGAGCTGAAAATGAACTCCAGTCCATTCTTGATGAGGTCAGCGTCGAGATTGGGACAGCTGTTTCGGAGCATGTGAAAGTTCCGACTGGGAATCCTTATTTTGACGGTTTGTCTTCATGCGGAGGCGGCTGCGGTTCAGGCGGAAGCTGCGGATGTAAAGTGTCCTGACGAGACTGGCCGTCTCGTCTTTTACATATAAAAGAAATCAGGCAGGTGATTGTATTGGAGAATAGGCGCCAGGGCATGGTTGTGTATCTGCACTCCCTAAAGCAAAGCAAAATGCTGAGAAAGTTCGGGAATGTGCACTATGTATCAAAACGATTAAAATATGTCGTACTGTACTGTGATATGGACCAAATTGAAAAAACAATGGACAAGATTGCGTCTTACTCTTTTGTGAAAAAAGTAGAGCCTTCTTATAAACCGTTTTTAAAATTGGAATTCGAGTCAAAGCTTGATAAGGCAAAAGAATACGATTATAAAATCGGCATATAGCAATAAAAAAACCCCCGCAGACATCTGCGGGGTCCTTCTATTCCTTAATATGTTAAGGAGAAGGCAAAGGGAGAGGAGAAACCGGAGGAAGAACTTATGGGGAAACGTAAGTCTTCTCCGCGGTTGGCAACAACATCCTCTAGATGCTGTTGCTTATAGTATGGACAAGGATCATGCTGCCTATACACCTGTTTATCAAGATTAGCGTTCATTGTTTGGGAGAATGCTTTATGTTAAGATAGGATTGATTTTTTTCTATGTACATAGCGGCGTCTGGCCGAATAAAGAAACAAAATAGCTTTTAGAAAAAGTGGTGTGGAACATGAGAGTAATTTCTGGATCAAAAAAAGGCCGTTCACTAAAGGCTGTGCCGGGAACATCAACAAGACCGACAACCGACAAAGTGAAGGAATCCATTTTCAATATGATCGGCCCTTATTTTGATGGAGGCAGGGGACTAGACTTATTCGCAGGGAGCGGAGGTCTTGGAATCGAAGCGCTTTCACGCGGGTTTGAGCATTGTATATTCGTTGACCGTGATTTTAAGGCCATTCAAACGGTAAAATCTAATTTGAAAACACTGGAGCTTACAAAACATGCACAGGTATACCGCAATGAGGCGGAACGTGCTTTGCAAGCTGCTGCAAAGAGAGAAACCGGCTTTCGCGGCATTTTTCTCGATCCGCCGTATAAGGATCAAAAGCTGAAAGCACTTTTAACTTTGATTGACGAATATCAAATGCTGGAAGAAGACGGCTTTATCGTCGCTGAGCATGACAGAGAGGTCGAGCTTCCCGAAACCGTAGGAGATCTTGTGATGACAAGAAAAGAAACCTATGGGCTTACAGGTGTGGCGATTTATAAAAAGAGGGGGTAGTGAGGTGGCGAGTATAGCTGTCTGTCCCGGCAGTTTTGATCCGGTGACCTACGGGCATCTGGATATCATCAAACGCGGGGCGCATATTTTTGAACAAGTGTATGTATGTGTGCTGAATAATTCTTCAAAAAAGCCTTTGTTCAGTGTAGAGGAACGGTGTGAGCTTCTGAGAGAAGTGACAAAAGACATTCCGAACATAACAGTTGAAACATCACAAGGACTGTTAATTGATTATGCAAAAAGAAAAAATGCCAAAGCGATATTAAGAGGCTTGAGAGCTGTATCAGATTTTGAATACGAGATGCAGGGAACGTCAGTAAACCGTGTGCTTGATGAATCCATTGAGACATTTTTCATGATGACAAACAATCAGTATTCGTTTTTAAGTTCAAGCATCGTAAAAGAAGTGGCGAGATACAACGGCTCGGTATCAGAATTTGTACCGCCGGAAGTAGAGCTTGCGCTTCAGCAAAAATACAGACAAGGATGAGGGGGTTGACTCATCCTTTTTTTGTGCCGTTTGTCAGTCTGTAAGAAAAAATGATAATGTACGTAAACAGCGCGCATAGTGTGACAGCAGGTCCGATCTGCACAAGCAGATTCCAGCCGTTTATAAATGCAGCTGGCATGTCACTGCTATTAAAAGATTTAAATACATACTGATAAGGATCATGCCACGCCGTGTAAAGCGGTTTCCATAAAAGCATGACGAAGACAGCGGCATAAACGCCCTGCAGCAACCGTGCGATAAAGAATGGTTTAAATCTAATATCAGTTTCCGATAAAATACCTGCCACTTGAGCTTGTACGGAAAAGCCGCTAAACCCGAGAATAAAGCTGACGATAATCGCTTTTTGCAGAAGAGAAACATCTGTCTCGCTGACAAGCTTGCTGCCTAACGTGATTTCAAACATCCCCGATAAAAGCGGAATGTCCAATTGAGTCGGAAGCTGGAACAAAGTCAGCGCGCCTTTTGTGAAAACAGACAAAATATCAGTCAGCTGAACCACGGACAACAGCCGATTGAAGACAGAAAATAAAATAATAAAGCCGCCTACCATAAGAAGCGTTTGAACAGAAGACGTCACGGCGTCGCCTAAAATTTTGCCCAAAGGCCGTTTTTCCGCAAGTCTGGCGGTATGAAGGGCGTGTAACGCATCTTTGATCGAAGGAAAGGGTATCGTTTTCTTTCTTCTGAGATGCTGCTCTTCCTTGCGGCCGTAGGAACGCATCGTTAATCCAACAGCCAGATTCCCTAAATAGTGTGCAGAAGCCAATAAAATGCCTAGTGACGCGTTTTGAAAGAAACCGACAGCAACAGCGCCGAAAATAAAGAGCGGGTTTGAAGAATTGGTAAACGACGCAAGCCGTTCTGCCTCTACTCTTGAAATTTGTTTTTCCTGCCGCAGACGGGCAGTGAGTTTTGCTCCCGCTGGGTTTCCTGATGCCATTCCCATAGCAAGAACGAAACCGCCGACACCCGGCACGCGAAAGATCGGCCGCATAAAAGGCTCAAGCAAAACACCGACAAACCGTACAATGCCAAAGCCGATTAAGAGTTCGGACAGAATAAAAAATGGCAGCAATGACGGAAACACAACCTCCCACCACATAGAAAGCCCGGTTTTAGAGGCTTCGAATGAGGCCTGTGGATGTGAGATGACAGTCGCTGTTAAAAAAAGAAAAAACGAGGCAATCAAAAGTGTATTGATCTTCGACAAGTTCATTCTTACCTCCCCGATGCTAAAAATGCCCAATGACATGTATATCATGATAAAATAATGTATGACATGAAACGGCCAAGCAGTACCTGTCCTCTTGATTCTTTGTACTAATATACGAGCATAGGGGTTCAGTTTAGACCATAGAATTCGGTATACAGGGAATTCAGGCAGGAGGTTAACGCTTTGGCCAAACCTAAAATCGGGTTAGCGTTAGGATCGGGAGGGGCCAGAGGGCTTGCTCATCTCGGTGTGCTTTCCAGTTTACATAAGCATCAAATTCATGTGGATATGATTGCAGGAAGCAGCATGGGCGCTTTGGTGGGCAGTTTTTATGCCGCCGGCCATGACGTGGCAACGATGAAAAAAGTAGCCAAAGCCTTTAAACGGAGGCTTTATGCTGATTATACGGTGCCGAAGCTCGGTTTTCTAAAAGGTGACCGCGTCAGACAGCTTGTGCATGCTTATACATTCGGAAAACCGATTGAAGAGCTCCAAATTCCGCTGGGCATTGTTGCATGTGATTTACAGACGGGAGAAAAGATTGTGTTCCGCAAAGGATCAGTGTCAGATGCAGTGAGGGCCAGCATCAGCATACCAGGTATCTTTATTCCGCAGAGGCTGGACGGACGCCTTCTTGTAGACGGCGCGGTCGTCGATCGAATTCCGGTTTCTGTTGTAAAAGACATGGGAGCTGATATTATCATCGCTTCGGATGTTTCCAGGGTTCGAAAAACTGAAACAGCAGTGCATATTTTTGATGTGATTATGCAAAGTATGGATATCCTGCAAAATGAATTGGTTCGGCATCAAACGATTGCCGCAGATATCATGATTCGCCCTTCTCTTGAAACATACAGCTCAAGCTCGTTTGCCAATATTGAAGAAATGATATCGGCAGGCGAAGAGGCGACAAACCGAATGATCAGCAAGATAAGAAAAGAAATAGAGAATTGGGAGGGCTCATAATTTGCTACGTAAAAAACATTTTAGCTGGATGCTCGTCATCCTCATACTGATCGCCGTTTTATCATTTATAAAACTTCCATACTATATTACAAAACCGGGAGAAGCGACAGAGCTTGCTCCATTGATAAAAGTGGAGGGAGGCTACCCGGAAAAAGGAAGCTTGTCCTTAATGACTGTCAAAGTGGGACCGGCTAATCCGTTTACATATGTGTGGGCAAAGATGCACCCTTATTATGAAATTGTTCCTGATGAGAGCATTAAGGAAGAAGGCGAGTCAGATAAGGAGTATATGAAAAGGCAGCTCCAAATGATGAAAAGCTCGCAAGAAAACGCGGTTATAGCCGCCTATCAAAAAGCAGGAAAAAAAGTCAGCTACTCCTTTAACGGCATATATGCAAGCTCAGTTGTAGAAAACATGCCGGCAAAAGGGAAAATAGAGGTCGGTGATAAAATCATCAGTGCAGACGGCAAAAACTATCAGTCAGCTGAAAAGCTGATTGATTATATCAGCAGCAAAAACGCAGGCGATAAAGTGACGTTAAAGATCGAAAGAGAAGAAAAAGAAAAGCGTGTCACTCTTACGTTAAAACAATTCCCTGATGAGCCGCAACGGGCTGGGATCGGTGTTTCACTTTATACGGACAGAAACGTCAAAGTGGAGCCGGATATTGATTTTGAAATCGAGAATATCGGCGGCCCGTCGGCAGGGTTAATGATGTCTCTTGAAATCTATAATCAGCTGACAAAAACAGACGAAACAAAAGGTTATGATATTGCGGGAACAGGTACCATCGATGTTGACGGAAAAGTAGGCCCGATTGGCGGAATTGATCAAAAAGTCGTCGCCGCAGACAAAGCCGGAAAAGACATTTTCTTCGCGCCAAATCAAAACGGCGCCAGCAATTCCGATTATGAAAATGCTGTAAAAACAGCAAAAGATATTGATTCAGATATGAAGATTGTGCCTGTTGATACCATGCAGGATGCGATTGACTATTTGAATAAGCTGAAAGCGAAAAGCACCTGATTCTCAGGTGCTTTTTCTATACATTTAAAAAGTGTTGTCCATCTTCGTCATAGCGAATCGGTGCATGTCCGTATTCCTGCAGGTCAAACTCGGTTCTCAGCGGCTCTTCTATCGGCAGGCTGTAAATTCTGCTTGCTTTTATGTCCAGATCGAGAGCTGGATGAGAGAAAGAGGACAGTTTGCTGACAAGCGGAACAGAAAGTGTCTTTTTCTTTTCGGATAAATAAGCCTGTCCTTTTTTCGTCATGCCGAGAAGCCTGATATATGGCACCTTATCGTCGTCAAGCAGCTTTTTTATATCCTGCTTTTTTGTTTTGGTTAAAATGTGCGTATTCATCCGCTGGAGCCTTGTCCATGTATAACGTTTCGTTTTCAGCAGCTCCATATATTCCAGATAGGAGCTGGCTTTTCTGATCGAACGAAGAATTCTGTGCTCTAAACCTTCCTCCACCTCGTATATTTGCTGTAATTCCTGTGCTGTTACTGTTGAAAGGCTGTATTTTAAGTAAGAAAAGTAGCTCTCAGGTGTATGCCACAATCCGAAAGATTTGCGGTAAGCTGCTAATTCTCGTGCAGATGCAGCAGGGAGAAAACGAAGGCAGGCTTCGAGACTCTGGCCAGTCATCGCTTTTCTAATGCTTGTGGCGCTTGCGATAGGGTTTTCGCCTTCAGGGAGATCGGCATCATGATAGTCCGAAGAGATGCGTGCCGTGGTATAAGGTTTCATAGGATATCCCCCGGTTAGAATCGAAGTCACATACTGGTATCCCAAAATGTTATTTGGTTTTGACAAGTCAAGTGCACTTTCGGAATGCAAAATGGAGCTGAAGGCGCTAGCCGCCGCTGCTGGATAACTCGTCCCCGTTTTAAGTTCTTCTTTAATTCGGTCATCAAATGTATGTTTATGCTCATTAATAAGCTGTGCTGTTTCTAAAAACGGCTTGATATCCCCATTCTCACTCCCGAAAAACAGCGCCTCACATTCAATTTCGTTTAGGATGGAAACACTGCCGCGTGCAAAAATGTCCGCTTTTTGCACGGCATAAAGATAAGGCAGCTCAATAACAAGATCAACTCCGCTTTGCAGCGCCATTTTTGTTCGGGCCCATTTTGACACAACAGCCGGTTCCCCACGCTGTAAAAAATGCCCGCTCATCACCGCGACAGCCGTGTCGCATCCGGTTTGCCGCTTTGCTGTTTGGGCATGATAAAGGTGACCGTTATGAAAGGGATTATATTCAACCACCAATCCGACAGCATTCATATTTTTTCCGCCTTTCTTGCTATGTTTAAAAACGTATGGTACATTTGCAAATGAAAACTCTTACGCCTTATTTTTGTTTTAAGTGTATGCATAGCATATTCCGCTGTCAACGATACTTGGATGGCAGCATTATGCTGTAAAGAAAAAATATTGACAAAAACAATCTTAAAAGCTATAATCATGTTTGTTGCTTTCCTGAGGTGATACAAATGAAATGGACGATTTATCAGCTGCATCAAATGCCAAAACAAAGTTTTGAATTTGATGAAACAGTTGAGTTAAATGAGCTGACAAAGCTGAATTCTGACATTCGCCGCATTTCTCCCGTCCGGGTGAAGGGCAGAGCGGATATCAAATCCAAACAGGTTTCGTTTGATTTTACAATTTCAGGCGAAATGATTTTGCCATGCTCAAGAACACTCGTTGATGTCCCGTATCCATTTGAAATTTCAACAAAAGAACTGTTTATATTTCATCACACGGATGATATAGAAGATGATGACGTTCACATTGTTGAGGACGATACTATCGACTTAACTCCGATCGTGAAAGAAGAAATTCTTTTAGAAATCCCTATGCAAATCTTTTGTGAATCTGAACAAGAAAAAGGAGCTGCTCCTCAAGAAGGAAAGGACTGGCAAGTCATTTCGGAAGAAGACAAGAAGAATCAAGTTGATCCGAGACTTGCAGCCCTCGAAAAGCTCTTAAAACAAGATGATGAATCTTAACTCTTTAAGGAGGTGGGAATAATGGCTGTACCTTTTAGAAGAACTTCTAAAATGAAGAAAAGATTGCGCCGTACACATTTCAAACTTAATGTACCTGGTATGACAGAATGTCCGTCATGCGGAGAGATGAAGTTGTCTCACCGTGTATGCAAAGCATGCGGATCATACAACGGCAAAGACATAAATGTAAAAAGTAACTAATGAGAAAAGCGCGGGGTGAAAGCCCTGCGCTTTTTCTTTTTCTCTTCCTGTCAGCTTGGGGAAAATTTGTGAGTGCAAATAGTCTATCTAATCTATTACCGGCATATGTATGAGATAAATAAGCTGACATGGAGGGAGATTGAATTTGACCATTACAAGACAAGATGCTTGGACTCAGGATGAGGATTTGCTGCTGGCAGAAGTGGTGCTTCGTCATATTCGAGAGGGAGGAACACAGCTTTCCGCCTTTGAGGAGGTAGGAAGGGCGCTGACCAGAACCGCGGCAGCCTGCGGTTTCAGGTGGAACTCATATGTAAGAAAACAATACCAGTCAGGTATAGAGCTTGCGAAAAAGCAGAGGAAAGAACTGAGAAAGCAAATCGGCGTTCATTCGGTCAATATGCCGAATTCCGTGAAGCAGACTGCCTCGGCATCGTCAGAAGGAAAACGAGACTTGTCCATTCAGGATGTCATTCAATTTCTCGAACAATTTAAAGAAGCACCTTCTGCACAAGAATTTCAGCTCGAAAGGGAAAAATTGAAGGAGCAAATCCAATCGCTGCAAAAAGAGCTTGAGGATTTGCGGAGTGAAAATCAAACATTGCGGAATCAGCTAGAGATGACAGAAGAGGATTACAAGGCACTGATCGACATTATGGATCGGGCCAGAAAAATGGTTGTATCCAAGGAAGACGGAAGAATGAAAAAAGCGGCTCAAGAAACGTAAAGAAACGCTTGAAATGAACCGGCCCTATAGGAAGAATAGGCCGGTTGTTTTTATGTCTATGCGGACTCTCCCGGTGTCATTTCGCGATCCATATCAGGATGCCAGATGAGCGGGTTTTCCCCTTTGTCCCGCGCCATATCATATTTAACAGTTTTAAAGTTCATTTTGTTCCAAAATTCTGCTGACTTCATTCGCGGATTTGTCCGGATTGGCATTTTGAATGATTTTGCAAATTCAACCAAGGCTCTCCCATATCCCCTGTTCTGGTAGCCTGGAAGAACCTCAAGCTTCCACAGCTCCAAATAATCCTGGCGATTGTCAAAATAGGAATTCGATTTGCCGTTAACTTGATACAGACTCATTCGTGCTACAAGTTTATCGCCGAAATAAATCCCGTAAAAAGGCGAAGTGCTGTCATTTTCAATAATATTATCCTGAAGATCTTCAAGCATTGAAAGCTCCTGAATGCCGTATTCTTTAAATTTCTTGAATTCTTCCAGCGTTTTATAGTTGATAAGCAGACGTTCTACCTTTGTCAAACCAATCTCCCCCTTTGTTGTTTCTATATATATTGTAAACACTTTATTTAAAAAATCCAAATATTTAAACTTTAATTTTAAACACATAGGATCTTTGAGAAGTAATTTCTTCATACTTCTGCTATGATAATACGTAAAAGCTAAATTGGGTGTGACATCATGAAAATTGGAATTATCGGCGGAGGCTCCGTCGGTCTTTTATGCGCCTATTATTTGTCACTTGATCACGACGTGACTGTTGTGACGAGGCGGCAGGAACAGGCTGCGGCCATTCAGTCTGAAGGAATCCGGCTTTATAAAGGCGGGGAGGAATTCAGCGCTGATTGCAATGCAGACACGCGTATCAATTCGGATTTCGACCTGCTTGTCGTGACAGTGAAGCAGCATCAGCTTCAGTCTGTTTTTCCGTCGCTTGAACGGATCGGAAAAACGAATATATTATTTTTGCAAAACGGCATGGGGCATATCCACAACCTAAAAGACTGGCATGTTGGCCACTCCATTTATGTTGGAATCGTTGAGCACGGAGCTGTAAGAAAATCGGCTACAGCTGTTGATCATACAGGTCTAGGTGCGATAAAATGGAGCGCGTTCGATGCTGAACCAGATCGGCTGAACATCTTGTTTCAGCATAACCACTCGGATTTTCCGATTTGTTATGAGACAGATTGGTACCGTCTGCTAACGGGCAAGCTGATTGTAAATGCGTGTATTAATCCTTTAACTGCGTTATTGCAGGTGAAAAATGGAGACCTGCTGACAACGCCAGCTTATCTGGCTTTTATGAAGCTGGTATTTCAGGAGGCGTGCCGCATTTTAAGGCTTGAAAACGAAGAAGAGGCTTGGGAGCGGGTTCAGGCCGTTTGCAGACTAACGAAAGAAAATCGCTCTTCAATGCTGGTTGATGTCATTGAAGGCCGGCAAACGGAAGCTGACGCCATCATCGGATACTTATTGAAGGAAGCAAGTCTTCACGGAATTGATGCCGTCCATCTAGCGTTTTTATACGGCAGCATCAAAGCATTGGAGCGAAATACAAACAAAGTCTTTTGAGCTTTTTCGGTAACATGCTATACTCATTTCGGATAACTAACTATTTATTGGAGAAAGGAAGTTCTAGAAGATGCAGCTAACTGAACTTTCCATCAAAAATCAGAATGTGTTTGTACAGCACTATATAGATGGCAAAGAAGAAATGTCTTCTTTTTTTGATTACAGCATTCATCATAAGGACATGTGGCGCGAAAGACTGCAAGACTTATCCTCCCGGTTTTTCGCGAGAGAGGAATTGGCGGCGTACTTATCCTCGTACCATAATAAATTCGGTTCAAGTGCGATGCAGTACGCTATTGAGAAGCTGAAGGACCCGTCAAGTGCCGCTGTAGTCGGCGGACAGCAGGCAGGACTTTTAACAGGGCCGCTTTACACCATACATAAAATCATTTCAATCATTGTTTTAGCAAAGCAACAAGAAAAGGAACTGCAAGTGCCTGTCATACCGATCTTCTGGGTGGCCGGAGAAGACCACGATTTGGATGAGATTAATTTTGTTCATATTTCTGAAGAGAATGGTCCTGTGAAAAAAAAGCTGTCTCAGTCATATTGGAAGAAGTCATCAGCAGCGAGCACAACGCTTGACCAGGAAAAGTGTTCCGCGTGGATAGATGATGTGTTTGCCGCTTTTGAAGAAACAGACCACACGAATTCACTTCTTGACAATGTGAAACGATGTTTACGAGAATCTGTTACGTTTACTGACTTCTTTGAGCTGCTGATCGCGGATCTGTTCCAAGAGGAGGGCTTAGTTTTATTAAATTCTGGAGATCCTGGGATTAAAAAGCTGGAAACGGCCATGTTCCAAAAGATTCTTCGAGAAAATGATGAACTCGCCCGCGCTGTATCAGATCAGCAGGCCTTCATGCGCCAAGCAGGCTACAAACCGATTATCGAGTCCGGAAAAGAGCAAGCGAATCTGTTTTATGAATATGAAGAAGAACGTTTTTTAATTGAAAAAGATAACGGCCGATTTCTTGTCAAAGAGCTTGATCTAGGATGGACGATGGATGAACTTCATACGCATATGGAAGAACATCCGGAGCGCTTCAGCAACAATGTTGTAACGAGACCTTTAATGCAGGAATTTCTCATTCCGACTTTAGCATTTATTGCAGGGCCCGGTGAAATCAACTATTGGGGTGAACTCAAACAAGCTTTTGCGGTGATGGGCTTCAAAATGCCTCCTGTCATGCCAAGGCTGAACATTACGATACTTGAGCGGCATATTGAGAAAAAACTGGCTGAACGGAATATCTCGTTACAAGATGCGATTGAGCGCGGTACGGAGAATCAAAGAGAGACATACTTCGAGCGCCAGATTCCGGAAGAGTTTACGGCGGTGATGGATCAAGCGAGAAGCCAAATTGAAGCGATTCACAAAACGGTCCGGCAGGAGGCGTTAAAGGTCGATCAAAGCATGGAACCTTTACTCCTGAAAAATGCCGCTTTTATTCAGGATCAGCTTCAATTCTTAGAGCGCACGGTGACGAAGCGAATTGAAGAAAAAGAAGGCTACGTTTTGAAGGATTATGAGAGAATTCAAAATAGCATTAAGCCGCTTCTTGCACCGCAAGAACGGATTTGGAATATCATGTATTATTTGAACAGGTACGGTCCAAAATTCTTCATGACATTCAAGAATCTGCCATTTTCTTTTCAAAATCAACATCAAGTTGTCAAACTTTGAAATAAAGTTTTAAAGAACCCTGAATAGTTCAGGGTTTTTTTTTATGGGTAAACAGTGTAAAATGAAGTTGTGGAGCGAAGTGGTGAATAGTGGTGAGTTAAGGAGAGAAAGTGGGGCAAGAGATCATGTTTATGGGTGAATATCAGCATACCATCGATGCGAAAGGCCGCATGATCGTACCCGCTAAATTTAGAGAAGGCCTAGGTGAGCAATTTGTGCTGACTAGAGGGCTTGACCAATGTCTCTTCGGCTACCCTATGCACGAATGGAAACAAATTGAAGAAAAACTGAAAGCTCTTCCTCTCACAAAGAAAGATGCCCGCGCGTTTACCCGTTTCTTCTTTTCAGGGGCGACCGAATGCGAACTGGACAAGCAAGGCAGGGTAAATATTGCATCATCTCTATTGAATTACGCCAAACTGGAAAAAGAATGTGTTGTTATCGGGGTTTCTAATCGAATTGAATTGTGGAGTAAAGTAATTTGGGAACAATACACAGAAGAGCAAGAAGATTCATTTGCTGAAATTGCTGAAAACATGATTGGGTTTGATATATAATGATTCTTCGTGTATAACACTCTAAAAACAATTTCAATTCATCCTGATAAAAGGTGGGACCAACACAAAATGTTTCAACACAAGACAGTACTTCTTCGTGAAACCGTAGACGGACTCAATATTAAACCGGACGGTACATATGTAGACTGCACACTCGGCGGAGCTGGGCACAGTACATACTTATTGCAGCAGTTATCCGAGAAGGGGCGTTTAATCGCTTTTGACCAAGATGATATGGCATTACAGCATGCGAAAGAAGCGTTGTCCGATTATAAAGGGCAGCTTATTCTGATTAAAAGCAATTTCAGGTATTTAAAAGAATGTTTGAATGAACAAGGTATTACAGAAGTAGACGGTATTTTATTTGATTTAGGGGTGTCCTCTCCGCAGCTGGATACACCGGAGCGCGGATTCAGTTACCATCATGACGCACCGTTGGACATGAGGATGGACCAGTCGGCTACGCTTACGGCGAAAGAAGTCGTTAATGAGTGGCGCTATGAGGATCTCGTCCGTATTTTCTTTAAATACGGAGAAGAGAAGTTCAGTAAACAGATCGCCAGAAAAATTGAGGAGGCAAGAATGAAGTCTCCTATTCAAACTACGGGCCAACTGGTCGATCTAATAAAAGACGCGATTCCCGCTCCAGCGAGAAGGAGCGGAGGACATCCCGCTAAACGCGTGTTTCAGGCAATCAGAATTGCCGTAAACGATGAACTTAGGGTGTTTGAAGAAGCTTTGGAGCAGGCAATTGAGGTTCTGAAGCCAGGGGGCAGGGTATCGGTCATTACCTTCCACTCGCTAGAAGACAGAATTTGCAAAACCACTTTTAAAGAAAAGTCGTCGCTTCCGGAACTTCCTCCGGGTCTTCCTGTTATACCGGAAGAGTTTGAGCCGGAGCTGAAGCTCATCACACGAAAACCGATTACGGCATCTCAAGAAGAGCTTGAAGAGAACAACAGGGCCCGTTCTGCCAAGCTTCGGATTGCTGAAAAAAGAAAATAACGAAACGCGAATGCAAAATTAAAAGGAGGTCATCAGCCTATGAGCAATTTAGCTTACCAACCAGAGAAACAGCAGCGGCATGCGATCAATCCTGAGAAAAAAGTGATTGTCAAAAAAAGGGCTTCCATTACTCTCGGAGAAAAAGTGCTTCTTGCCCTCTTTGCTGCGGCGGTGCTCAGCGTATCGCTTTTGATCGTATCGAAGGCATATGCGGCATATCAAACCAATATTGAGGTGCAAAAGCTTGAGGAGCAAATTTCATCCGAAAATAAGCAAATTGGTGACCTCGAAAAAAGCGTTGCTGATTTAAGCAAACCGCAGCGTATTATGGACATTGCGAAAAAGAACGGCTTGAATTTAAAAGATAAAAAAGTGAAAAACATACAGGAATGATTCAAATGCCAAAAAAGAATAAATTTATGAATAGAGGAGCAGCGATTCTAAGTATTTGTTTCGCTCTCTTTTTCTTTGTCATCCTAGGGAGAATGGCATATATTCAAATAACCGGAAAAGCGGACGGCGAAGTGCTTGCGACAAAAGCGACAGAGCAGCATGAAAAGAAACGGACCATCGAGGCAAGCCGCGGCTCGATTTTAGATCGAAACGGAAAAGTGATTGCTGAGGACACAGCGACGTATAAGCTGATTGCGATTCTCGATAAAAAAATGACCACTGATGTCAAGCATCCTCAGCATGTCCAAGACAAAGAAAAAACGGCGGAAGCATTGTCTAAAGTGATAAACTTGGACAAGGCTGACATCCTTGATATCTTAAATAAAGATGCAAAACAAGTCGAGTTTGGCTCAGCTGGCCGGGATATTACGTATTCACAAAAGCAAAAAATCGAAAAAATGAAACTCCCGGGCATTTCATTTTTACGGGATACAAAACGCTACTATCCAAACGGTATATTTGCATCTAATCTAATCGGCTATGCCGAGGTTGATCAGGACACAAATGAAATTTCCGGCGCGATGGGATTAGAGAAAGTGCTGGATAAGTATTTGAAGGAGCGGGACGGATATGTGACATATGAAAGCGACAAATCCGGCTGGGAGCTCCCGAACAGCAAAAACAAAATTACCGCGCCAAAAAATGGTGACAATGTATATTTAACCATTGACCAGAAAATTCAAACCTTTTTGGAAGACAGCATGTCGAAAGTGGCGCAAAAGTATAACCCGAAAAAAATTATGGCCGCAGTCGTCGATCCGAAAACCGGCAAAGTCCTTGCCATGGGACAGCGGCCAAGCTTTGATCCGAACAAGCGCGATGTGACAAACTACTATAATGATTTGATTTCATATGCGTATGAACCCGGATCAACGATGAAGATATTTACACTTGCTGCTGCGATGCAGGAAAACGTGTTTAATGCGAACGAACAATATAAGTCAGGGACATTTGAAGTTGGCGGAGCACCTGTTAGGGATCACAATAACGGTGTAGGCTGGGGTCCGACAACCTATCATGACGGCGTTCTAAGGTCGTCGAATGTCGCTTTTGCGAAACTGGCGAAAGAAAAGCTGGGATATGACCGCCTCAATCAATATTTGCACAAGTTCAATTTTTACCAGAAAACAGGTATTGATTTGCCAGGAGAAGTCTCCAGCAAAATTAACTTTAAATATGAATTTGATAAGGCGTCAACTGCATATGGCCAAGCGTCTGCGGTCACACCAATTCAGCAGATTCAGGCCGCAACGGCAATTGCGAATGACGGTAAAATGATGAAGCCTTATGTGATTGACCATATCGTTGATCCCGATAAAGATAAAACTATTTATCAAAATAAGCCGGAATCAGCCGGAACTCCGATTTCTGCAAGCACTGCGAAAAAGGTGCGGGATATATTGGGAGAAGTCGTTACATCGAAAATCGGAACAGGGCAAGCCTATAAAATCGAAGGTTTTGATGTTGCCGGGAAAACAGGTACTGCGCAAATAGCCGGTAAAGGCGGATATTTAGACGGCACAGATAACTATATCTTTTCGTTTATGGGTATGGCGCCTAAAGATGATCCTGAGCTTTTAATTTATGTTGCTGTACAGCAGCCGCAGTTAAAAGCAGGTCAAAGCAGTTCAGATCCAGTATCAGAAATCTTCAACCCAACAATGAAAAACAGCCTGCATTACCTAAACATAGAGCCAACTGAAAAATCTGACTCAGATAAGGAAGAAACAAAAGCGCAGACAATGCCTGATTTAACAGATCAAACGGTTACTGCTGCTCAAAAGAAAGCAAAAGAAGAGAATCTCACACCGATTGTCATCGGCAGTGATGTCGCTGTAAAAGAACAGTATCCGAAAGCGGATGAGGAAGTTCTCACCAATCAGAAGGTGTTCCTGAAAACGGGCGGCAAAATCAAAATGCCTGATATGACAGGGTGGTCTAGAAGAGAGGTTCTTCAGTACGGCGAGCTCGCGGGAATTCATATTGAAGTAAACGGCCAAGGCTACGCTGTCAGCCAAAGCGTTAAGAAAGACAAAGAAATAAAAGATAAAACCGTAATCAAGGTTAAGTTTAAAAATCCTGATTAAAAAGAAAGCTTGCGTTATGCAGGCTTTCTTTTTTTATGCCTTCAGAGGAGCCTCGTTCTACCTGTCCAATTTCAGGCATAAAATGAAACAAGCCTAAATAAGGAGTGAACGGTCTCTTGCGCGTCTCGAATGTAACGGTTAGAAAACGTTTATTATTTGTTTTGCTTTTTGGCGTGATCGTGTTTCTGATCATTGATACAAGGCTGGGGTATGTTCAGTTTGTGATGGGCGAAAAACTGACTTCGCTGGCGAAAGATTCCTGGAGCCGTAACTTGCCGTTTGAGCCGGAGAGAGGCGAGATTCTGGACCGGAACGGCGTGAAACTCGCAACAAACAAAAGTGCGCCGACCGTATTCGTCGTGCCGCGCCAAGTACAGAATCCGATGAAAACGAGCAAGCAGCTTGCGGCGGTGCTCAACATGTCAGAAGAAAAAGTATATAAACATGTGACAAAAAAAGCGTCAATCGAAAAGATCACTCCTGAGGGGAGAAAAATCTCAAATGAGAAGGCGAAGGAAATCAAAGCGCTTGATTTAAAAGGTGTGTATGTTGCGGAGGACAGTATCCGTCATTACCCGTTCGGCAGCTTTTTATCACATGTGCTTGGATTTGCAGGAATTGACAACCAAGGGCTCCTTGGACTGGAAGCCTATTACGACGATGATCTAAAAGGGGAAAAAGGTTCTGTGAAGTTTTATACAGATGCCAAGGGAAAGAAGATGCCTGATGAAGCGGACGACTATACGCCGCCTAAGGATGGGCTTGATATGAAGCTGACAGTTGATTCAAAGGTTCAGACGATACTGGAAAGAGAGCTTGATAACGCTGAGGCCAAATATCATCCGGACGGCATGATTGCCGTAGCCATGAATCCGAAAAACGGAGAAATCTTGGGGATGTCTAGCAGGCCTGACTTTGACCCTGCTGATTACCAATCAGTCGATCCGTCCGTCTACAATCGAAATCTGCCAGTATGGAGCACGTATGAACCGGGATCTACCTTTAAAATCATTACGCTTGCAGCAGCCCTTGAAGAGCAAAAAGTTAATTTAAAACGGGATCAATTTTATGATAAGGGGCATGCGGAAGTGGACGGAGCGAGACTGCGGTGCTGGAAAAGAGGCGGGCACGGGCTGCAGACGTATTTAGAAGTTGTACAGAACTCCTGCAACCCGGGGTTTGTTGAATTGGGCGAGCGCTTAGGAAAAGAAAAGCTTTTCAAATATATCAAAGACTTTGGTTTTGGACAAAAAACGGGGATTGATCTTCAAGGCGAGGGAACAGGCATCTTATTCCCTCTTGACAGAGTGGGCCCGGTGGAGCAAGCAACAACGGCTTTCGGACAGGGAGTATCCGTCACGCCGATTCAGCAGGTTGCAGCCGTATCTGCCGCTGTAAACGGAGGGACGCTCTACACACCTTATATTGCAAAGGAATGGATCGATCCTGTTACGAAGAAAACGGTCAAAAAACAATCACCAATCGCAAAGAAACAAGTCATTTCTGAAGAAACATCCAAACAAATCCGCTATGCTCTAGAAAGCGTTGTCGCAGAAGGCACCGGCCGCAATGCATTTGTGGAAGGATATCGTGTCGGAGGAAAAACGGGAACGGCACAAAAGGTTAAAGATGGAAAATACCTCGAAAATAACCATATTGTATCATTTATCGGTTTCGCGCCCGCCGATGATCCGAGTCTGGTTGTCTACGTTGCGGTGGATAACCCGAAAGGCACGATTCAGTTTGGCGGAACGGTTGCAGCGCCTATTGTCGGGAATATTATGAGAGACAGCCTGCCGGAACTTGGTGTGAAGCCCCGGAAAAATCAAATCGAGAAAAAATACCAATGGAACGACACAAAAACAATAGAAGTTCCGAATGTTGTAGGGATGTCTGTCTCAGATCTTGAGTCACTATTGGTGAATCTCAATGTAGATGCTTCCGGGAAAGGAAGCAAAATCGTTAAACAATCGCCAGCTGCCGGAACGAAAGTAAAAGAGGGTTCGAAGATACGCGTGTATTTGACTGAAGAAGATGAAAAGGAGGCAGCCGATTGATTCGGGCTGCCTATTCTTTTATTGCAGAAAAAATGCTGATATCTTTCAAGATTAGCTGGATGTATCCTTTTATTTACGCTAAAATATGAACTGTATGCTTAAAATCATTACCACATCCTTTGATGTGACTTCAATGATAAAAAGAACGAATTAGAATGTTGAGAGGTTTGATACGATGAAACTTACAAAGCTGCTTACATACTTAACAACCGAACCTTCTGTAAACGACTCACAAGACCCTGAAATAACTTCAATTGAGATGGACTCCAGAGAAGTAAAGAAAGGGAGTCTTTTTGTATGTGTAAAAGGGTATACGGTGGATGGCCACGATTTTGCGCAAAAAGCAGTAGAAAACGGCGCAGCGGCTATTGTGGCAGAACGAGAGGTCGATGTGGATGTTCCTGTTATTATTGTCCGGCAGTCACTTCGCGCGCTCAGCGTTTTGTCTGATGCATTTTACGGACAGCCGACGAAAAAGCTCCAGCTGATCGGGATAACGGGGACAAACGGCAAAACATCAACGACCCATATGGTCGATGAGATCTTGAAAAAAGCGGGAAAACGCACAGGCTTGATCGGTACAATGTACATGAAAATCGGAGACGAAACACTTCCAGTGAAAAACACGACTCCGGAAAGCGTCACGCTGCAGAAAACGTTTAAGAAAATGAATGACAAGCACGTCGACACTGCTATCATGGAGGTTTCTTCCCACGCCTTGTCTTTAGGACGCGTCCATGGCTGTGATTATGATATTGCCGTGTTTACGAATTTAACACAGGACCATCTGGACTATCATAAAACGATGGATGAGTACCGGCATGCAAAAAGCCTGCTCTTTTCCCAACTTGGCGGGGCTTTCAACCATGAACATCCAAAGCGTGCCGTACTGAATGCTGACGATGAGGCGAGCGCTTATTTTGAAAAGGTAACAGCAGCGCATATCTCTACATACGGAATTAAAAACAATGCTGACGTGATGGCGAAGAACATCAATATCACTGCACAGGGCACAAGCTTTGATCTCGTGACAAACAAAGGCACGAAGCACATCACGATGTCTCTCGTCGGACAATTTAATGTGTATAACGTGCTGGCCGCTGTTGCGACATGTATTGCAGCAGGCATACCATTTGAAATCATCACTGAGGCTGTTGAAGAATTGCGTGGTGTAAGAGGACGTTTTGAATTGGTCAATCAGCAGCAGGAGTTTCCAGTCATTGTAGACTACGCGCACACACCTGACAGCCTTGAAAATGTGCTGCAGACCTGCAGAGACATGACAGAAGGAAAGCTATTTGTCGTTGTCGGCTGCGGAGGAGACAGAGATAAGACGAAACGCCCGAAAATGGCTAAAATTGCTGTGGAGCTGGCTGACGAGCCAATTTTTACTTCAGATAACCCGAGAAGCGAAGACCCTCGCGCGATTTTAAGAGATATGGAAGCCGGAGTAGAGAACGCATACTATCACAGTATTGCAAACCGCGAACAGGCGATCTTTTTCGCGATTGCCAATGCCAAAAAAGGCGACGTTGTCCTCATTGCAGGAAAAGGACATGAAACCTATCAGCAGATCGGAAATGAAACCTTCGATTTTGATGATGCTGAAGTAGCGGCGAGAGCCATTGTTGAACTCAATAAGAATAAGACGAATTCATAGGAAAGAGATGTTATTGAATAATGGAGCTTGAAAAGATTTTTCATATGGAAAAAAATCATGAATATGATAACTACGTATGTCGTTTGAAAGAAACAGGAGGAGAAAAGGACAATGCTTGAGCAAGTCATTCTGTTTACAATTTTAATGGGTTTTTTAATTAGTGTTCTGCTCTCTCCGATTCTTATTCCGTTTTTAAGAAGATTAAAATTCGGCCAGAGTATTAGAGAAGAAGGACCGAAATCACATCAGAAAAAATCAGGGACACCGACAATGGGCGGGGTTATGATTATACTTTCTATCATAGTGACAACTATTGTGATGACACAGAAGTTTTCAGAAATAAGCCCCGAAATGGTGCTGCTTCTGTTTGTTACGCTCGGCTATGGATTGCTTGGCTTTTTAGATGATTACATCAAGGTTGTCATGAAGCGCAACCTTGGATTGACATCAAAGCAAAAGCTGATCGGCCAAATTATTATTGCAGTTGTATTTTATGCGGTGTACTATTACTACAATTTTGCGACAAATATTCGCGTTCCTGGAACTGACTTATCATTTGATCTAGGCTGGGCTTACTTTATTCTGGTGCTATTTATGCTTGTCGGCGGATCAAATGCAGTTAACCTGACTGACGGTCTTGACGGCTTATTATCCGGTACTGCGGCGATTGCCTTTGGCGCCTTTGCCATTCTAGCATGGAATCAGTCTCAATATGACGTAGCGATTTTCTCAGTGGCCGTTGTCGGCGCAGTTCTGGGCTTCCTTGTATTTAATGCTCATCCGGCCAAAGTGTTTATGGGAGATACGGGATCGCTTGCATTGGGAGGAGCCATTGTTACCATTGCCATTTTAACGAAATTAGAGATCCTGCTGGTTATCATTGGCGGTGTATTCGTTATTGAGACATTATCTGTTATTCTGCAGGTCATCAGCTTTAAAACGACAGGTAAACGAATTTTCAAAATGAGTCCGCTTCATCACCATTACGAGCTTGTCGGCTGGTCTGAATGGAGAGTAGTCGTGACGTTTTGGGCTGCGGGACTGTTGCTTGCCGTTTTAGGAATTTACATCGAGGTGTGGTTATAAGTGGAAAATGATCAATTTTTACAGAATCAGCATTTTTTAATCCTTGGGCTTGCGAAAAGCGGGTATGCGGCGGCCTCCATTCTTCATGAAAAAGGCAGTTATGTTGCAGTCAATGACCAAAAGCCTTTTGAAGAAAACGAACCGGCACAAAAGCTCTCTGAAAAAGGAATCGAAGTGGTTTGCGGAGAGCATCCAGTTTCTCTGTTCGATCAGCATCAAATCACGATTCTGATCAAAAACCCGGGAATTCCTTATGAAAACATTATGGTTCAGGAAGCGGAGAAAAGAGGCATTCCGGTTTGGACGGAAATTGAGCTCGCTTACTACCTGACAAACGCCAAGTTTATCGGAATTACCGGATCGAACGGTAAAACAACCACGACAACGCTGATTTACGAAATGCTCAAAGCTGACTCGCAAAAAGCACTGATTGCCGGAAACATCGGCACAGTCGCAAGTGAGGTTGCCTATCATGCTGATGGAGATGAATGGATTGTTACTGAACTGTCTTCGTTCCAGCTGATGGGAACACACGCTTTCAGACCGGAAATCAGCCTGATTTTAAATGTATTTGACGCCCATTTGGATTATCACCATACACGGGAAAACTATGAAAAAGCGAAACAGAAAGTGTATCTTCATCAGACTGCCTCAGATAAAGCCATTGTCAACCAAGATGATGACACGGTTGTGCGTCTTGCTGAAGCTGGAAAAGCCGAAACAGTCCCATTTTCAGTCAGCAAAACGCTTGAACAGGGCGCTTACGTAAAAGACAGTATGATTATGTTTAACGGCGAAGTCATTCTTCCTCTGGAAGAGGTTGTCCTGCCCGGCGCTCATAACCTGGAGAACATTTTAGCAGCAATTGCAGTTGTGAAAACGGCAGGTGCGTCCAATGAGGCGGTTAAAAAAGTGCTGACAAGCTTTACTGGCGTGAAGCACCGCCTCCAATATGTGACGACAGTGAATGGCCGCAAATTTTATAACGACAGTAAAGCAACAAACATTTTGGCGACAAGCAAGGCGCTATCAGCTTTCGATAAGCCGGTCATTCTGCTTGCGGGCGGACTGGATCGCGGAAATGGTTTTGATGACTTGAAACCTTATATGAAGCATGTCAAAGCAGTGCTTACTTTTGGCCAGACGGCGCCAAAACTCGAGAAACTCGGCAATGAGCTGGGAATACAACATGTCAAACGTGTCGATAATGTTGAACAAGCAGTATCTGCGGCGTTTGCGTTCTCAGATGAAGGAGATGTCATCCTGCTCTCACCCGCGTGTGCGAGCTGGGATCAATTCAAAACATTTGAAGAACGCGGTGACATGTTTATAGATGCCGTGCATATGCTTAAGTAAGGGCTTGTCTTGAAGTAATCGGCAGCCCTAATGACTTTAAGCTTGGGGTGTCGATTGCTTTGACTACTAAAAAAACATCGCCTGATTTGTTATTGGTCATCATTACGTTATTATTATTAACAATCGGATTAATTATGGTGTACAGTGCGAGTGCGGTATGGGCGGATTATAAATTTGACGACTCATTCTTTTTCGCGAAACGGCAGCTTTTGTTTGCGGGAATCGGCGTCATAGCTATGTTTTTTATCATGAATGTCGATTATTGGACTTGGAGGACATGGTCCAAATTGCTGATGGTTATCTGCTTTTTCCTTCTGGTGCTTGTTTTGATACCGGGCGTCGGAATGGTGCGGAACGGTTCAAGAAGCTGGATCGGAGTCGGAGCATTCAGCATACAGCCTTCAGAGTTTATGAAGCTTGCGATGATTGCATTCCTTGCTAAATTTCTCTCTGAAAAACAAAAAAACATTACATCGTTCAGACGGGGGTTCATCCCTGCACTTGGCATCGTGTTTTCAGCATTTTTGATTATTATGTGCCAGCCTGACCTCGGAACGGGGACAGTAATGGTCGGAACTTGTATTGTCATGATTTTTGTAGCCGGCGCGCGGATCGCCCATTTCGTCTTTCTCGGGCTGATCGGCCTCAGCGGATTTGTCGGGCTCGTCCTATCGGCTCCATATCGGATTAAGCGGATTACCTCATACTTAAATCCATGGGAAGATCCGCTCGGAAGCGGATTTCAGATCATTCAATCGCTTTATGCAGTGGGGCCCGGCGGATTGTTCGGAATGGGACTCGGACAAAGCAGACAGAAGTTCTTTTATCTGCCTGAGCCGCAAACAGACTTTATTTTCGCCATCTTGTCAGAGGAGCTGGGTTTTATCGGGGGAACACTTATTTTGCTCCTCTTCAGCATCCTGCTTTGGAGAGGAATCAGAATTGCGCTTGGTGCGCCTGATCTGTACGGAAGCTTTGTCGCAGTCGGTATTATTTCAATGATTGCCATTCAAGTCATGATCAATATCGGCGTAGTCACAGGCCTGATTCCGGTAACAGGCATCACGCTCCCGTTTCTGAGCTACGGAGGCTCTTCATTGACTCTGATGCTGATGGCAGTCGGGGTGCTGCTGAATGTAAGCCGCTACTCGAGGTATTAACGATGTTTTGCCTAGCGCCCTGTCTAACAGGAAGCTAGGAAACAATTGATGCGATAACCCTGTCCAACAAAACAGGGTTATCGTTATGTTATAGAGAAACTTAGACTGGGGGAAAAGATATGCGAATTGCAATAAGCGGAGGCGGTACAGGGGGACATATTTATCCCGCGCTTGCTTTTATTAAAGAAGTGCAAAGACGTCATCCTAATGTAGAATTTTTATATATCGGAACAGAAAACGGGCTGGAGAAAAAAATTGTTGAGCGGGAGAATATACCGTTTCGATCAATTGAAATTACAGGATTTAAAAGAAAGCTGTCATTTGAAAACGTCAAGACTGTGATGCGTTTTCTAAAGGGCGTCAAAAAGAGCAAATCATATTTAGCGGAATTTAAGCCCGATGCCGTGATTGGAACGGGCGGTTATGTATGCGGGCCGGTGGTCTATGCCGCTGCGAAAATGGGAATTCCGACTATTGTCCATGAGCAAAACAGCCTGCCGGGCATCACAAATAAGTTTCTTTCAAAATATGTTAATAAGGTAGCGATTTGTTTTGAAGAAGCAAAATCACATTTTCCTAGTGAGAAAGTTGTATTTACGGGAAACCCGAGAGCTTCTGAAGTCGTCTCAATAAAGACGGGCCGATCAATGGCTGAATTTGGGCTTTCTGAAGAGAAAAAAACCGTTTTAATCTTTGGCGGAAGCAGGGGTGCAGCACCGATTAACCGCGCTGTCATTGAGATGCAGGATGAGTTAAAAACAAGAGACTACCAAGTGCTGTATATCACCGGTGAAGTTCACTATGAAAAAGTAATGAATGAGCTGAAAAGCAAGGGTGCAGCTGATAATATGGTCACAAAGCCGTTTCTTCATCAAATGCCGGAGTATTTAAACGCCATTGATGTCATTGTGGCCAGAGCCGGTGCGACTACGATTGCCGAAATTACTGCTCTTGGAATTCCAAGTGTTCTGATCCCGAGTCCATACGTGACAGCGAACCACCAGGAGGTCAATGCGAGATCTCTCGGCCAGCATGATGCGGCGATTGTACTGAAAGAAACAGAGCTCAGCGGGGAGAAGCTGATTGAAGCGCTAGACCGGATTGTACTGAATGAGCAAACGTTAAAGGAAATGAGCGAACGAACAAAGTCACTCGGTGTTCCTGACGCGGCTGCCCGTCTATACAGCGTACTCGAGGAATTGAAAAAATAATAGAAAAGCAAATGGAATGCGGAGGTTTACGATGGAGAAAGTGATACAGGAATTAAAAGAACGCGAAGTCGGCAAGGTTCTTGCAAATGAACCGCTCGCGAATCATACAACAATGAAAATCGGCGGACCTGCGGATGTATTGGTCATTCCAAGCAGTGTAGATGCTGTTAAAGACATCATGGACGTGATTAAAAAATATGATGTGAAGTGGACAGTCATCGGACGCGGATCAAATCTTCTTGTTTTAGACGAAGGAATAAGAGGCGTAGTGATTAAGCTGGGCGCGGGTCTTGACCACTTGGAGCTTGAAGGGGAACAAGTAACAGTCGGAGGCGGTTATTCAGTGGTCCGCCTTGCTACATCATTGAGCAAAAAAGGCCTGTCCGGTTTGGAATTTGCTGCCGGCATTCCAGGATCAGTCGGCGGCGCGGTTTATATGAATGCCGGCGCTCACGGTTCTGATATGAGCGAGATCCTCGTCAAAGCGCACATATTATTTGAAGACGGCACGATTGAGTGGCTGACAAATGAACAGATGGATTTCAGCTACAGGACATCTGTATTGCAAAAGAAACGCCCGGGCGTTTGCCTTGAAGCTGTTTTGAAGCTGGAGCAGAAGGATAAGGAATCAATCGTTCAGCAAATGCAAAGCAATAAAGACTATAGAAAAAATACACAGCCGTATTCAAGCCCATGTGCGGGAAGCATCTTTAGAAATCCGCTTCCGAATCATGCCGGGAACCTTGTTGAAAAAGCAGGCTTGAAAGGATATCAAATCGGCGGTGCAAAGATATCGGAGATGCACGGAAACTTTATCGTCAATGCGGGGGGAGCATCAGCAAAAGATGTACTTGATCTTATTGACCATGTGAAAAAGACAATCCGTGAAAAATACGAGATTGATATGCACACAGAGGTTGAAATCATCGGCGGAAATCGCTGATTCAAGTTCTGACTGAAGCTGTTCATATGATATACTGTAAGCAAACGACAAACGGCATCATAGCATGCCGTTTGTTTTGGAATAGACAGACTTTTAACAGCTGTTTCATTTGAATGAGGTGAACAGGCAATGAACCCGGGTCAAGACCGAGAAAAAATCGTTAACATTGAAGAGCGGATCCCTAAAATTAAAGAACAGAGGAAACAAAAGGCAAACCGCCGTCTCATTTCATTTATTATGCTCTTTTTTATTATGGTGCTGGTCATTGTGTACCTGCAAACGCCAATCAGTAAAGTATCAACAATTTCTGTTACTGGGAATGAAAATGTATCTAAAAAGGAAATTATCGACCTTTCCGATATTAACAGCGGAGATACTGAGTTTTGGAGTTTGGACAAGCAAAAAACAGAAAAGAAGATTCAGCAAAATAAATTAGTGAAAAAAGCGGAGATCAGCAAATCGCTTCCTAATAAAATCAACATTGCAATCGAAGAATATAAAGCCATTGCTTATTTAGAAAAAGACGATGTGTACTATGAAGTGCTTGAAAACGGCTCAGTTCTGCCAAATGAAGTAACACCGGATGATGCCGGGCCGATTTTGGTGAATTGGACAAACGCGAAGAAACGCTCTCAAATGGCCAAGCAGCTTGATGAGCTGTCAAATTCGCTAAAACAGTCGATTTCAGAAATTTATTATACGCCTGTAAAAATGGATGAAAACCGTATTAAGTTGTACATGAACGAAGGTTATGTTGTCACCGCGTCTATTAAAACCTTTGCAGACCGAATGAAGACGTATCCTTCTATCATTTCACAGCTTAGCAGCAATAAAAAAGGAATTATTCATTTAGAAGTTGCCACCTATTTTGAAGAGTTCGGAAAAAACGATAAAGCTGCCAAAAAGGAAGATGAAAATTGAGGGGCAAATCAGCAGTCCTTCTTTCCTTGATTATGCTTATTGCAGGCTTTTTGATTTCATTTTCTTTTCAAATGACAAAAGAAAACAACAAAAGCGCGGCTGAGACGGAAGAGTGGAAAAAAGAATATGCACTGAGAGATGAACTTCTGAAACAAGAGAAAGAAAATAGGAAGCTTGAAAAAGAATTATATCAAAAGCAAAACAAAGTCCGCCAGGCGGAAAATAAGCTGAAGAAAGAGAAGACGGAATACTATAACGTCCTCGAAGATACAGAAAAATACAGGATGTATATTGGGGAAGTCGGTGTGCAGGGAGAGGGCGTTGAGGTGACATTGGAAGATGCGTCATACATACCGGAAGGGGAGAATGTGAACAGTTATATCGTTCACGAAAGCCATATCTTCCAAGTGGTAAACGAACTGTATATCTCGGGAGCAGCTGCCGTCGCCGTAAATGGACAGCGGTTGACGCATGATTCTTATATCAAGTGCAATGGTCCTGTTGTAACGGTAGACGGGGTGCAGCATCCCGCTCCGTTTACGATATCTGCTATTGGAGATCCGGATGTCCTGCTGCCTTCGTTAAATATCGCAGGAGGCCTGATCGATCAGCTGTCACTGGATCATATTTCTGTTTCGGCAGAAAAAGAGAAAAACGTACAAATGAAACCGATTCTGAAAACGAAGGAATGACTGAAAAAGCGGGTGAAACAGATTGAAAATAAAGCGTTCCTTCATAAGCATCAGTGTGCTTATGGTCATCTTCGGCCTGATGATTTCTGTTCAGTTTAATTCATTAAAACACCCTCAAGTCCGGGATACAAGAGATATGTGGGACATTAGGGAAGAGCTGACATCAGAGCAGAAGAAGCAGGAAAAGCTGCTGGCTGAAATAAACAAATATGATAAACTGCTGAATAGCTATTCGCAAACGAAAGAAATGACAAAAGAAACCGCGCTCAATAATACCTTGCAAACCTTAAAAAAAACAGCCGGCATGACCGATATAACAGGTAGCGGAATTGTCATCACTATTTCCCCGCTTTTTTCTGAAAGCTTAACAGGAGAGGCGATCGAAAATCCGCCTCCGGATTTGCTGAAAAAGCTGATGAATGAACTCAACTTCTTCGGTGCAGAGCATATCTCAATTAACGAGCGAAGAGTTGTGAATCATACAGTCATCAGAGATATCAACGGCACAACAAAAATAGACGGGTACGCTCTTGACGATTATCCTTTAACAGTAAAAGTGCTTGCCAAAGATCCGGACATGTTGTACAGCAGAGTGAAGGGGTCAGGCCTTGAGGATCTTTTTGCATCTGAAAATTTAGCATTAAAAGCCGGTAAATCTGAAAGCAAACTAACATTAAAAGCATATGACAGACCATTGGACGTACAACAGCTGAAACTGCTTAAAGACTGAAAAGGAGGAGAATTGTCATGTGGCTGCCCGTGTTGGGACTGGTGCTCGGAATAGCGATTGGACTGATGACAAACTTAACGATACCGAGTGAATACTCAAACTATTTATCGCTTGCGGTGCTTGCCGCACTTGATACATTAATCGGCGGAATCAGGGCGCATTTACAAGGTACATATGATGAAATGGTATTTGTTTCCGGTTTCTTTTTTAATATTATATTGGCAATAAGTTTAGCTTTTCTGGGAGTCCATCTTGGTGTAGACTTGTATTTAGCAGGTATATTCGCTTTTGGAGTCAGATTATTTCAGAATATAGCCGTTATCAGAAGAAATCTACTAACAAAGTGGACTCTTTCTAAAAAAAATAAAAAAAATGTGATATAAAAGAGGATATACATAGGATATAACGAATATTTTCAATAAACATAAAATGTGAATAGCACATAAAAATATTCTGTTGTTATTTTTTGTTACACACTTGTAAAGCCACATTCATTGTATTGTTGTTCCGCAAATAATAGAATAGAAATGATCGAAATGTGAGGAGGTGCCATAGAATGAACAACAATGAACTTTACGTCAGTCTTGACATCGGTACGTCCAATACAAAAGTGATCGTCGGAGAAATGACAGATGATTCCCTTAATATTATCGGTGTGGGAAATGTACCGTCTGAAGGGTTGAAAAAAGGCTCAATCGTTGATATAGATGAGACCGTTCATTCTATAAGAAAAGCGTTTGACCAAGCTGAAAGAATGGTAGGTTTTCCGCTTAGAAAAGCTATTGTCGGCGTTAATGGAAATTATATCAATATTCAAGATACAAACGGCGTTGTAGCAGTTTCCAGTGAAAATAAAGAAATTCAGGTTGAAGATGTACGCCGTGTCATGGAGGCGGCACAGGTTGTTTCAGTACCGCACGAACAGCTGATTGTCGACGTCATTCCTAAACAGTTTATCGTAGATGGAAGAGATGAAATCACCGACCCGAAAAAAATGCTGGGTGTGCGTTTAGAAGTAGAGGGCACCTTGATCACCGGTTCAAAAACAATCTTACATAATTTACTCCGCTGTGTTGAAAGAGCTGGTATTGAAATAACTGATATTTGTCTTCAGCCGCTGGCAGCCGGTTCTGCTGCATTATCAAAGGACGAGAAAAACCTTGGTGTGGCTCTCATTGATATAGGGGGAGGGTCAACAACCATTGCCGTATTCCAGAACGGACATCTCACTTCTACCCGTGTCATTCCTCTCGGAGGCGAAAATATCACCAAAGATATCTCCATCGGATTGAGAACGTCAACAGAAGAAGCAGAACGCGTGAAAAAACAATTTGGACATGCCTACTATGACGAAGCCTCGGAGGATGAAGTATTTGAGGTAACCGTTATAGGCACCAATCAAAAACAAACATTTACACAGCAAGAAGCAGCGAATATCATTGAAGCGAGAGTAGAAGAAATTCTTGAAATTGTTTCAGAAGAGCTTCGCAGTATGGGAATTACCGATCTGCCGGGAGGCTTCGTGCTGACAGGAGGACAAGCGGCAATGCCGGGTGTCATGTCTTTGGCACAGGATGTGCTGCAAAACAACGTCAGGGTGGCAAGCCCGAATTATATCGGTGTAAGAGATCCTCAATATATGACGGGAGTGGGCCTGATCCAATTCGCCTGCCGGAATGCAAGAATCCAAGGCAGAAAAATAGGCTTTAAGATGCCTGAAGAAGCGATACAGGAAATCGCAGTCTCATCATCTGAGGAACAAGAGCAGCATCATCATCAAAATGAGGTGCAGCAGCGGCCAAAAGGAAAACAAAAAACACAAGCCGAACATAATAAACAGAGCAAAATGAAAAAACTATTAAGCATGTTTTGGGAATAGATAGATAGTCATTCGGCAGATTAGGAGGATTTAGCATGTTGGAGTTCGAAACAAACATAGACGGCTTAGCATCAATTAAAGTAATCGGAGTAGGAGGCGGCGGTAACAACGCCGTTAACCGAATGATTGAAAATGAAGTGCAAGGAGTAGAGTACATCGCGGTAAATACGGACGCTCAAGCTCTTAACCTGTCAAAAGCAGAAGTGAAAATGCAAATCGGCGCAAAGCTGACCAGAGGATTGGGAGCAGGTGCGAATCCGGAAGTCGGAAAAAAAGCCGCTGAAGAAAGCAAAGAGCAGATTGAAGAAGCGTTAAAAGGCGCTGACATGGTATTCGTGACAGCTGGTATGGGCGGCGGAACAGGAACAGGTGCCGCACCGGTTATCGCACAAATCGCGAAAGACTTAGGCGCATTAACAGTCGGAGTTGTAACAAGACCGTTTACCTTCGAAGGACGCAAAAGACAGCTTCAGGCTGCAGGCGGAATCTCGGCAATGAAAGAAGCTGTGGATACACTGATTGTGATCCCGAACGACCGTATCCTTGAAATTGTTGATAAAAACACACCGATGCTTGAAGCATTCCGTGAAGCGGATAACGTACTCCGCCAAGGGGTCCAAGGTATTTCTGACTTGATTGCTACACCTGGTCTTATCAACCTTGACTTTGCTGATGTGAAAACGATCATGTCAAACAAAGGATCTGCTTTGATGGGTATCGGTATTGCTACCGGGGAAAACCGTGCGGCAGAGGCAGCGAAAAAAGCCATTTCCAGCCCGCTTCTTGAAGCGGCCATTGACGGTGCGCAAGGCGTTCTCATGAACATCACTGGGGGAACAAACCTCAGCCTATATGAAGTTCAGGAAGCAGCAGACATTGTCGCTTCGGCGTCTGATCAAGACGTAAACATGATTTTCGGTTCTGTTATTAATGAAAATCTAAAAGATGAGATTGTGGTGACAGTGATTGCAACTGGCTTTATTGAACAAGAAAAGGACGTGACGAAGCCTCAGCGCCCAGGCTTAAATCAAAGCATTAAGACACACAATCAAAGTGTTCCAAAGCGTGAGCCAAAACGTGAGGAGCCTCAGCAGCAGAACACAGTAAGCCGTCATACTTCACAGCCGGCTGATGATACGCTTGACATCCCGACATTCTTAAGAAACCGTAATAAACGCGGCTAATGTAAAGGACAAAATCGTTTTCGATTTTGTCCTTTTTGTTTTTCTCATCAAACTTTCTTCTTATATAGCCTTTTTCCCTATTACCTCCTTCGTTTAGTAATGAAATAGATGAATAGACCTATTTATTTTCGTGACAATTTTATCATTTTCATATATATGGAAATTAGCTGACATGAAACGACAATATCTGTAATTTAGATTGTCTACAGTTAACATACAGCGATGTTCTGACAAACCATTCATTTTTAAAAGGAGGGACGACATATTTTTTACAAAGCATGTTGAAAAAGGGGGATGAAAATGAGGAAAAAAACGAAAAACAGACTCATCAGCTCTGTTTTAAGTACGGTTGTCATTAGTTCACTGCTGTTTCCGGGAGCAGCCGGGGCAAGCAGCAAAGTCACCTCAGCTTCTATTAAAAAGGAGCTTCAATCTGCGGAATCCATTCAAAACAAGATCTCGAGTTCATTAAAGAAAAGCTTTAAAAAGAAAGACAAAACGACCTTTCTGATTAAATTTAAAGATCAGGCCGACACAGAAAAAGCGGCAAAAGCGGCTGTTAAAAAGGCGAAATCGAAGAAGCTGTCTGCCGCTAAAACGGAATATCAAAAGCGTTCTGCCGTTGTGTCATCTTTAAAAGTCACAGCCGATGAATCCCAGCAAGACGTCCTAACATACTTGAACACCCAGAAAGATAAAGGAAATGCAGACCAGATTCATTCTTATTATGTGGTGAATGGGATTGCTGTTCATGCCTCAAAAGAGGTTATGGAAAAAGTGGCACAGTTTCCTGAAGTGGAAAAAGTGCTTCCTAATGAGAAACGGCAGCTTTTTAAGTCATCCTCCCCATTTAATATGAAAAAAGCGCAAAAAGCAGTTAAAGCAACTGACAGTGTGGAATGGAATGTCGACCAAATCGATGCTCCAAAAGCCTGGGCGCTTGGATACGATGGAACTGGTACAGTTGTTGCCTCTATTGATACCGGTGTGGAATGGAACCATCCGGCATTAAAAGAGAAATATCGCGGATATAACCCGGAAAATCCCGATGAGCCTGAAAATGAAATGAACTGGTATGATGCTGTAGCAGGCGGGGCAAGCCCTTATGATGATTTGGCTCATGGAACCCATGTGACAGGTACGATGGTGGGATCTGAACCTGATGAAACAAATCAAATCGGTGTAGCGCCTGGCGCAAAATGGATCGCTGTTAAAGCGTTCTCGGAAGATGGAGGCACTGATGCTGACATTTTGGAAGCTGGTGAATGGGTTTTAGCACCAAAGGACGCAGAGGGCAACCCTCACCCGGAAATGGCTCCTGATGTTGTCAATAACTCATGGGGCGGAGGCTCAGGACTTGATGAATGGTATAGAGACATGGTCAATGCCTGGCGTGCGGCCGACATTTTCCCTGAGTTTTCTGCGGGGAATACAGATCTCTTTATTCCTGGCGGGCCTGGATCTATCGCAAACCCTGCAAACTATCCGGAATCGTTTGCAACTGGAGCGACTGATATCAATAAAAAGCTCGCTGACTTTTCTCTTCAAGGGCCATCTCCATATGATGAAATAAAGCCGGAAATTTCTGCACCGGGCGTAAATATTCGTTCATCCGTTCCCGGTCAGACATATGAGGACGGATGGGACGGCACATCAATGGCAGGGCCGCATGTATCCGCTGTTGCTGCACTGCTGAAACAGGCGGATGCCTCACTTTCTGTCGATGAGATGGAGGATATATTAACCAGCACGGCTGAACCGCTGACGGATTCAACATTCCCTGATTCTCCGAATAACGGATATGGCCATGGTTTGGTGAACGCTTTTGATGCTGTATCCGCTGTCACAGATGGGTTAGGCAAAGCAGAAGGACAAGTCTCTGTAGAGGGGGATGATCAAGAGCCTCCTGTCTTCCAGCATGAGAAAGTGACAGAAGCGTATGAAGGTGGCAGCCTGCCGCTGACTATAACAGCTGAAGACAATGTGAGTGTGACATCTGTAAAACTGTCCTACAAGCTTGATCAAGGTGAATGGACAGAAGTAACGGCTAAACGAATCAGTGGTGATCATCTAAAAGGAACGTATCAGGCAGAGATTCCAGACATCAAAGGAACTAAGCTAAGCTATAAGTGGATCATTCAGGATTTTGGCGGACATATGGTTTCGTCTGATATATATGATATAACAGTGAAACCAAGTATTACGGTGGGATATAAGCAGGATTTTGAAACTGCAGCCGGCGGCTGGCTTGCAAGCGGAACAAATAATAACTGGGAATGGGGCGTTCCGTCAACTGGCCCAAATACAGCAGCATCCGGAGAAAAAGTATATGGAACAAATCTGGCGGGGAATTATGCCAACTCGGCAAACATGAACCTTGTTATGCCTCCTGTTAAAGTGCCTGATTCAGGAAGTCTGTTTCTTCAATTTAAAAGCTGGCACAATTTAGAGGATGACTTTGATTACGGCTACGTTTTTGTTCTGCCTGAGGGAGAAAAGAATTGGGAGCAGGCCGGTGTTTATAATGGAAAGACATCAAGCTGGACGAATGAAGAAATTGATTTATCGGCTTATAAAGGCCAAAACATTCAAGTGATGTTTAACCTACAATCAGATGAAAGTATTAACAAAGAGGGCTGGTACATTGATGATGTAGCGCTTTCTGACAAATCAGCCGGAAAAACAGCCAAAAAGAATAAGCTGGGCGTCGAAAAGCCGTCTGGAAAACAAAAGAAAAAGGCAGTAAATCCGAAAAAAGCAAAGCCATCTCAACATACAGCTGTAAAAACCGAGAGTAAAGCTATACAGCCGCAAGTTTTGCCGCTCAGGGCACAAGTCAGTGTAGTGGAAACAGGAAAATCAACATATTCCGATCAATCCACAGGGCGGTACACGCTGACGCACAAAGCGGGAGACTATACGCTTATTGCAGAAGCATACGGTTATCAATCGAAAACACAAAAAGTGTCTCTGCAGGCGGACCAGACGACACAAGCTAATTTTACGTTAGAAGAAATGAAGAAGGGCACATTAAAAGGTACGGTTATCAATAAAACGACAAAAGAGCCGGTAAAAGGCGCTTCCATTTATGTTGTAGAGGATGCTGCGGTTGAACCGGCTACGACGAACGACAAAGGTGAATATACGCTCGAGGCCTATGAAGGCGCTTATACGATTAAAGTCGCTGCACCGGGTTATTACAGCGATGAATTTTCCGTTGAGTTAAAAGGTAATGTTACAAAAGAAATTGCATTGAAGCCTTTCGTTGGTTATCCAGGTGAAATTGCATATGATGACGGGACAGCCGAGAATGCCAATTCTTATTTTGCTGCCGGGAACGGATGGGCGGTAAAAATGACGCTGGCTGACGGCAAGGACAAAGGCATGCTTACAGGAGGGCTGTTTAGATTCTGGGATACAGAGTTCCCAGATCCAGGCGGTACAGAGTTTAAGGTTGAGGTATACGATGCTACAGGAAAAGACGGAGCACCGGGCAAGAAAATTGCCGGGCCATTTAACGCTGAAGCTCTTCGCAATGGCGAGTGGACTAAGGTAGATCTCAGTTCAAAAGGGATTATGGTCGATAAAGACTTTTATCTCGTATATATCCAGTCGAAACCTGACCCGTATTCACCTGGACTGGCAATGGATGAAACCGGCAAGAATTCCGGCCGCAACTGGCAGTATATAGGTGGAAAATGGGAGCCGGGTGACGAAGCAGACGGCAACTATATGATTCGCGCATTAGTTGATTACGAAGCTGCTGTGCCTGAGATTACTTCACCGACAGACAAGTCATACACAAATAAGGAGAACGTCACTGTAAAAGGAAAAGCTTCACCTGGTACAACGGTACACATTTATAATGAAGAGAAAGAAGCAGGAGAAACAAAAACTGCCGCGGACGGCACGTTCCAGACAGGCATCACACTCAGCAAGGGCGATAATAAGCTGACGGCAACTGCATCAACAGATAACGGAGCAACGGATGCCTCCAGCCCAATCACGGTCACGCTTGATCAAGAAAAGCCTGAATTAACACTGGACAATCCAAAGGATGGCGAGAAAACAAATAAAGAAACGCTGACTGTCAAAGGGGCTGTATCCGATGACAATCTGAAAGACGTCAAGGTGAATGGCAAAAAAGCAACAGTAGCTGATGGTTCATACTCAGCCCGTATTCTTTTGGATAATGGAAGAAATGAAATCAAGGTGATTGCTACAGACCTTGCAGGCAACAAAACGACGAAAAAGACAGTCATTGATGTCAACTTTGACAAGCCTGTCATTTCTGGCTTGATTCCGGGAGAGGATAAAAACTTAAAAGCCGGTGAATCTGTGAAAATCGCTTTCTCAAGCGCTGAGGATTTGGATGCAACGTTTATCATTCGTATGCCGCTGACAAATGCAAGAGCGAGTGTGCAAAACGCCACCGAGCTCCCGTTAAGAGAAATTTCTCCGGGGAGATATGAAGGCTATTGGACAGCCACTTCTTCTATTAAAGCAACCGGAGCAAAAGTAGAAGTGATCGTACGAGATGATTATGGAAATGAAACGAGAAAAACTGCGAATGGAAAACTTAATATCAACACAGAAAATTAAGTAGAAAAAAGCTGCCGTCACTGGCAGCTTTTTTTATATCCTCTCATTACACTTCCTCGACAAATTAAGCAGATTTCCCTGAAAAATTGTATTTTCCTCTCAACATTAATTGACAGACTTTCCCACAGAGCTTGCTTTATACTTATGAAGCAAGAAGAGGAACAGCGTGAGGCAAGAAAGAAAGGAGTCAGATGTGAAAATCTATTTAGATGTCATTTGGCTGTTAAACTTTTGTTTTGATGCACTTTTGCTTTTGCTCACGGCATTTATTTTAAAACGGCATGTGAAAAAAAGAAGACTGATAGGCGGGGCGTTCATCGGTTCAAGTATTGTCCTTTTGATGTTTACTCCTTTCTCGCCGATTGTTGACCATCCAGCTGGGAAGCTAGCTTTTTCAGTTGTGATTGTAATGGTGACATTTGGCTTTAAAAGATTTCGCTTTTTCTTTCAAAATTTGTTTTCCTTTTATTTTGCCACTTTTTTAATGGGAGGAGGAATTATTGGAGCTCATTCTTTGCTGCAGTCAAATTCTATTGTTCGAAACGGTGTCATGATTACTAATCAAACAGGGTTTGGAGACCCGATCAGCTGGTTGTTTATTGTTGCTGGCTTTCCAGCATTATGGTTTTTTTCTAAAAGAAGAATCGAAGATATTGAAACAAAAAACATTCAATATGAGGAACGAGTCAGCGTGCAGGCCGATTTGGGCAACCAAACACTTCATGTCAGAGGCCTGATTGATTCGGGCAATCAGCTGTACGATCCTCTTACAAAAACACCGGTTATGATCATTTACGTTGATAAATTGGAGCCGATTTTCGGAGCAGCCGAAACGATGATCATTCGAAACACAGACCCGCTGGAAGCCATCGAACAGCTTGATGATTCATTTCGCTTTTTAGATAAAATGAGGTTGATTCCATACAGGGGAGTTGGTCAGCAAAATCAATTTTTATTATGTGTTAAACCGGATCACGTAACGATTATGACAAAAGAAGAAATGATTTGTGCAGATAAATGCTTAATCGGTATCAGCACAACAAAGCTTTCAGCAGATGGAGAGTTTGATGCGATTATTCATCCGAAAATGCTTTCGGGCAAGGCTGTCAAACACGTTTCATAAAGTTCGCAAATGTCCGTTACTTATCATACTCAAACGGCGGTACATTTAGAAGGGAGAGGAAGATGAAAAAACTAAAATTACGGTTGACGCACCTCTGGTATAAGCTGCTGATGAAACTTGGGCTGAAAAGTGATGAAGTCTACTACATAGGCGGGAGTGAAGCCCTGCCGCCTCCATTGTCTAAAGATGAGGAGCAGGTGTTGTTAATGAAGCTCCCAAACGGCGATCAGGCGGCACGTGCCATTTTAATTGAACGCAATTTGCGCCTGGTCGTTTATATCGCCCGTAAATTTGAAAATACGGGAATTAATATAGAGGATTTAATCAGCATAGGTACCATCGGATTAATCAAAGCTGTGAACACATTCAACCCAGAAAAGAAAATTAAGCTGGCGACCTATGCCTCCCGCTGTATAGAAAATGAAATTCTGATGTATTTGAGGAGAAACAACAAAATCCGTTCAGAGGTTTCCTTTGATGAACCGCTTAATATTGATTGGGACGGCAATGAGCTTTTGCTTTCTGATGTGCTCGGCACAGACGATGACATCATCACTAAAGACATAGAAGCTAACGTAGATAAAAAGCTTTTGAAAAAAGCGCTTGAACAGCTTAATGAGAGGGAAAAGCAAATTATGGAGCTGCGGTTTGGGCTTGTCGGTGAAGAAGAAAAAACCCAAAAGGATGTAGCGGATATGATGGGGATTTCACAGTCCTATATTTCACGGCTTGAGAAACGAATTATAAAAAGATTGAGAAAAGAGTTCAACAAAATGGTGTAAAAAATTTTATGGGAAGAACCCCTTGATTTTACAGGGATTTCCTGATTTCGACAGTTTTTCGGCCTGATTGCAGTGCATATTTTTCCCACCCAAGGAGATACTTAACGGTGTACAGCAGCTCCTGTAGGGAGGGAAAAAAGTGTCGAGAAATAAAGTCGAAATCTGCGGGGTGGATACCTCCAAATTACCAGTACTCAAGAATGAAGAGATGAGAAAGCTGTTTAGGCAGCTGCAGGATGAAGGCGATGATTCAGCAAGAGAAAAGCTTGTAAATGGGAACTTGCGTCTTGTCTTAAGTGTCATTCAACGATTTAATAACAGAGGGGAGTATGTTGATGACTTATTTCAAGTCGGCTGCATCGGACTAATGAAATCCATTGATAATTTTGACCTAAGCCACAATGTTAAGTTTTCAACATACGCTGTACCTATGATTATCGGAGAGATCCGCAGGTATTTACGCGATAATAACCCGATCCGTGTCTCAAGATCACTCCGGGACATCGCTTACAAGGCGCTTCAGGTAAGAGAGCGGTTAATCAGTGAGACAAGCAAGGAGCCGACTGCAGAAGACATCGCAAAAGTTCTTGAAGTACCGCATGAGGAAATTGTATTTGCGCTTGATGCCATTCAGGATCCGGTTTCTCTATTTGAACCGATCTATAACGACGGCGGAGACCCGATTTATGTGATGGACCAAATCAGTGATGAGCGCAATACAGATACACAATGGATTGAAGAGCTGGCTTTAAAAGAGGGCATGAGAAGGCTGAACGATAGGGAAAAAATGATTTTGAGAAAACGATTCTTCCAAGGAAAAACCCAAATGGAAGTCGCCGAGGAAATCGGAATATCCCAAGCACAGGTGTCCAGACTTGAAAAAGCGGCTATCAAACAAATGAATAAAAATATTCATCAATAATGAAAAGCCTTTAAAACGATTTTGTTTTAAAGGCTTTTCTATTGTTTGCCGACGGTTTACGTTTTGGAAGAAATAAGGTATCCTAGTTTGTACGAAGTTTTAAGAAAATTAAAACAATTACAAAAGGCAATCAAGAGGAGGACCACGATGATTTTGCAGCTTGACAATGTCTCATTAAAACGGAATGGGAAATGGATACTGAGAGATATTCATTGGAAGGTGGAAGAAAAGGAAAATTGGGTGCTTTACGGCCTAAATGGCGCCGGGAAGACAGCACTGTTAAATATGCTTTGCTCATATTATTTTCCAACATCAGGCGAGATGCAGGTGCTTGGCCATGAATTTGGCAAGACAGAGCTTGGGGAAAAACTCAGACGTAAAATTGGCCTCGTCTCAGCAGCTCTTCAGCAAAAATTGTACCCGGCAGATTCAGCCTTTGAAATTGCTTTGAGCGGAGCTTACGCTTCGATTGGGTTATATGAAACGCCAAGTAAGGAAACCAGGGAAAAAGCGATTGGTTTGTTAGAGGACTTGGGAGCAATTGAATATGCCGACCGTCGCTATGAAACCCTTTCTCAAGGGGAAAAACAAAGAGCATTGATTGCAAGAGCACTAATGGCCGATCCGGAGCTGCTGATACTGGATGAACCAGTCACAGGGCTGGATTTTATTGCCCGGGAAAAGTTGTTAGATACGATTACATACATTGCAAACAAAGAAAATGCACCATCTATCCTTTATGTGACTCATCATGCTGAGGAAATTTTGCCTGTCTTTGATAAAGCTCTTTTATTAAAGCAGGGAGAGGTCTTTGGAGCCGGAGAAATAAAGGAAATGCTTACTGATCAAATACTTTCCGCTTTTTTTGATACGCCAATCCATGTATTATGGAACCAAGATCGGCCGTTTTTAACAAGAGCTGAGCCGATAACGAATGCCTGACAAACACATAGATTCATCCTAGGGGTGCTTTGCGAAGCTGAGAGAGACTTTGTCTCAACCCTTTTGACCTGATCTGGATCATGCCAGCGGAGGGAAGCGGTGAAGAAACAGAGTGCATAGGACTCTGTTTGTTTTTATTGAGCCGTTTCATAACTTGAAGCGGCTTTTTATTTTTGAAGAATAGGAGCGGATTAGATTGGAACAACAAATAGACTCTTTGCTCAAAAAAGTGGAAGAACAAAAGGAGGAGCTTATTCAGCTGGCAAAAACGCTGATTTTTTATCAAACACCTGCTCCGCCTGCAAGAAATACAGAGGGGATTCAGTCATGGATTTCGGGATTTTTAAATGAATTAGGATTTTCGATCGACAAATGGGATGTGTACCCTGGAGACCCCAATGTTGTAGGCCAGCTAAAGGGAACAGGTTCAGCAGATTATCATAGCCTGATCATTAATGGCCATGTAGATGTGGCAGAGGTAAAGGAGGATGAGGAATGGGAGCACGATCCATTTCATCCAATTGAAAAAAACGGTCTCCTAATCGGGCGAGGCGCTTCCGATATGAAGGGCGGAATGGCATGTGTGCTGTTTGCTGTCAAATTAATTCGTGAAGCAGGCATTGAACTTCCCGGTGATCTGATTCTGCAATCGGTTATCGGGGAGGAAGTTGGAGAAGCCGGCACGCTTGAATGCTGCAAGAGGGGCTACCACGCTGATTTTGCAATTGTCGCGGATACGAGCGATATGCATATTCAAGGCCAAGGCGGTGTCATTACAGGCTGGATAGAAATCAAAAGCAGTCAAACATTTCATGATGGAACGAGACGAAATATGATTCATGCAGGCGGAGGAACATTCGGAGCAAGCGCAATTGAAAAAATGGCGAAAATCATTTCGGGGCTCGGTGAGCTTGAGCGCCACTGGTCCATTATGAAACGTTATCCCGGCTTTAAACCTGGCACAAATACAATTAACCCGGCTGTTATAGAAGGCGGCAGACATGCGGCTTTTATAGCGGACGAATGCCGGCTGTGGATCACAGTTCATTTTTATCCGAATGAAACCCATGACCAAGTGGCAGCGGAAATAGAAGATTACGTCAATCGGCTGAGTGACAGTGATATTTGGCTTAGGGAAAACCGCCCCTTATTTAAGTGGGGAGGCTCATCGATGATTGAAGACAGAGGAGAAATTTTTCCGGCATTGGAAGTTGACCCTGGCCACCCAGGCGTCTTAGCGCTTACTGCCTCTCATGAGAAAGTGAAGCGGGAGAGTCCAATTATTGACGTTTCTCAATCGGTTACAGATGGCGGGTGGCTGTATGATGCCGGTATTCCATGCGTGATATACGGTCCTGGCGATCTGCACAATGCACACTCCGTGAATGAGAAGGTATCGATTGAGCAGCTAGTAGAGTATACAAAAATCATCCTCGATTTTATCATGAGCTGGTGCAGCCGGAAAAAAGAACAGTGACATGAAAATTTCTTCTTGCTGACAAGGTTCAGCCTGCCCGTTCATATACTTGAAAAAAGGACGGGAAAAGGACGTGATGGAATGATCAGCATTTCAGAATTTCAGGTGAAGGATGTCGTCAATGTCTCAAACGGAAAAAAGCTGGGGAGTATTGGGGATATTGATATCAATGTGACCACTGGTAAAATTCAGGCGATCATACTAGGAGGAAATGGGAAAGTGCTCGGATTTTTCGGAAAAGAAGAGGAATTGGTCATTCCATGGCGAAATATAGTAAAAATCGGGGAAGATGTAATCTTGGTCCGATTAAGTGAACCGCATGCATAAACCTGCTTTTCTACCGCGGATTGGCAAATGCCGGAAGTCTCGTTTCTTCCGGCACATTTCATTTAGAAATATGCAAATCGGCGCTCAACGAATGCAGAAAGATGTGGTAAAATAAGTGGGAAATTCCGCTTTTTTAAATGTTTGTCGAAAGGTTGGATCATCATGAATACATATCACCCATTTAGTCTTACCACACCCTCGACACTCATGATACAAGACTGGGCTCAAACGAATCAAAACAACAAAGAAGTCATTGCCGGATTTACGACGAAAAACGGCGGTGTCAGCCAAAAGCCTTTTGAATCGTTAAATACAGGATTGCACGTTCATGACAAAGATGCAGATGTAGTTAAAAATCGTGAATATATTGCCGATATGTTTAATACTGATTTGCAGTCTTGGGTATTCGCTGATCAGACACATGATAATTGCGTTCAGAAAGTAACGCAGAGGGATAGGGGAAAAGGCGCCCGTGAGTATCACACAGCGCTAAAAGCAACGGACGGTCTCTATACAAATGAAAAAAATGTATTTTTAGCATTATGCTTTGCTGATTGTGTGCCTCTTTTCTTTTATGATCCGGTTAAATCACTTGTCGGAGTTGCCCATGCCGGGTGGAAAGGCACTGTCAAACAGATTGGCAGAGAAATGGTGAAGCAATGGACTGAGAAGGAAGGTTCAAATCCTTCAGATATTCAGGCTGTTATTGGTCCGTCTATCAGCGGAGCATGCTATACGGTAGATGACCGTGTCATGGATGCTGTCCGCGCATTGCCGGTTTCAGCAGACCGTGCCGTTAATCAGACGGCAATGGCACAATATCAGCTTGATTTGAAAGAGCTGAACCGCCTCATACTGATAGACAGCGGTTTGGCAAATGAACAGATTTCTGTCAGCGGTTTATGCACGGAAAGCGAGCCGTCTCTTTTCTATTCTCACCGCCGCGATCAGGGGAAAACTGGACGGATGATGTCCTTTATCGGAATGAAGGAGGCATAAAGATCTTGCGTGTTGTTGATAATTTACGACATATAAACGAACGAATAAACGAAGCATGTAACAGATCGGGCCGCAGCTCCGATGAAGTTACGGTTATTGCAGTCACAAAATATGTATCGCCTGAAAGAGCACAGGAGGCAGTAGATGCTGGCATCACCTGCCTCGGAGAGAATCGGGATGCGGAACTGCTCCGCAAACAGGAATTGATGAAAGGGAATCCGGAATGGCATTTTATCGGCAGTCTGCAATCAAGAAAAGCAAAATCTGTCGTCAATGCGGTTTCTTATATCCATTCCCTAGACCGGCTCTCATTAGCGAAAGAAATTGAAAAACGGGCTGAAGGTACTGTCCGATGCTTTGTGCAGGTCAATACCTCTCTTGAGCCTTCTAAACACGGCATGAAAAAAGAAGAAGTCATTCCATTCATACAGGAGCTTTCCGGTTTCGAACATATCCAAGTGGCCGGACTGATGACAATGGCTCCGCTGACTGATGATCAAGATCAGATCAGAAGCTGTTTCAGGTCGCTGAGAGAACTCCGTGACCAGGTTCAGAAACTGAAGCAGCCGAACGCTCCGTGTACTGAACTGTCGATGGGCATGTCAAATGATTTTGAAATTGCAATTGAAGAAGGGGCTACTTATATTAGAATCGGCTCATCGTTAGTCGGAAATGAAACAGGGGGTGTACAGCAATGAGTATGAAAAATAAACTGAAAAACTTTTTCTCGATGGAAGATGAAGAATATGAATATGAATATATTGAGACAGAGCGGGAATCGCATGAGGAGCATGAGCAAAAAGAAAAGCCGGCTTATACCGGGAATAAACCTGCGGGCAAACAGAATGTAGTGAGCTTGCAAAGTGTTCAGAAATCCTCTAAAGTGGTGTTGAGTGAGCCGCGCGTGTATGCGGAGGCGCAGGAAATAGCCGACCATTTGAAGAACCGGCGGGCAGTTGTCGTCAATCTTCAGCGGATACAGCATGACCAGGCGAAGCGGATTGTTGACTTTTTAAGCGGAACCGTCTATGCCATCGGCGGAGATATTCAAAGAATCGGCTCAGATATCTTTCTCTGCACGCCTGATAACGTAGATGTATCAGGCACAATTTCTGAGCTCATATCTGAAGACGAACATCAGAGGTGGTAAAGCGAGATGATCCTTTATCAAGTTTTTTCGGTTTTAAGCTTATTAATCACAATATACTCATTTGCCCTGATCATATACATTTTTATGTCATGGGTGCCGAGTACGAGGGAAACAGCAGTCGGGCGTTTTTTAGCATCGATTTGTGAACCATATCTCGAACCATTCAGAAAAATCATCCCTCCGATTGCAATGCTGGATATTTCACCAATCGTAGCAATCCTTGTGCTTCGATTTGCGACTACTGGCTTGTGGGGACTTTACCGCATGATTGCGTTTTAATGTGACAGTTTGATAGGGGCTTGGCAGCAGCCAAGCCTCTTTACATAGAAGGGAAAGACGATGAGCGATATCTATCAGCACTTCAGAAAAGACGAGCGGGCCTTTATTGATCAGGCGCTCGAATGGAAAAGAATTGTCCAGGAGCAGTACAGAATGAAGCTGACCGACTTTTTAGACCCTCGAGAGCAGGTCATCCTCACTGCTGTTACGGGACAGACAGACGTCGGGCTTGCTTTTTCCGGCGGCTATGACAGAGCGGAGCGGAAACGGGCGATTCTGTATCCAGAATACATTACTACAGAAGAATCGGATTTTGAACTGCAGGCGTTTCACGTCCGTTATGCTGACAAGTTTGTCTCAGTAGATCACCGTTCTCTGCTTGGTGCATTAATGGGCATAGGATTAAAGCGGCAAAAATTCGGTGACATCGTGTTTTCTGAATCAGCTGTGCAATTGATTGTATCAGCCGATACCGCTGATTTTGTGGCCGCACAGCTGACTCAAGCAGGCAAAGCGACGGTCAGCCTTGAGAAAATTGGCTTGTCAGACCTTAACATTCCGGCTATTGATGTCGAAATAAGAGATGACACGGTTTCTTCTTTAAGGCTTGACGCTGTCTGCGCCTCTATGAGCAGGCAATCCCGCCAGAAATCACAGACACTTGTGAAAAACGGGCTCGTAAAAGTGAACTGGAAGGTAGTTGAAGATCCTTCCTACATAGTGGCAGAAGGGGACATGCTGTCTATCAGAGGCTTTGGCCGCTGCAGTTTATCCAAAATCGAAGGAAAAACCAAAAAAGACAAATGGAGAGTTACGTTTGAACGACAAAAATAGTCGGTTTTTCAGTTTTTTTCTCCATCTGTGCGAAATTTGTTTTATAATGTGAACTAGATAACCGTACTGAAATGTAAAAATGGAGGTGGCATCATGCCATTAACGCCAAATGATATTCACAACAAGACGTTTACAAAAAGTTTTCGCGGATATGATGAAGATGAAGTAAATGAATTTCTAGCGCAAGTCAGAAAAGATTACGAAATTGTTCTCCGGAAGAAAACGGAACTAGAAGCGAAAGTCAATGAGCTAGATGAAAGAATCGGACACTTTGCCAATATTGAAGAAACATTGAATAAATCGATTTTAGTTGCCCAAGAAGCAGCTGAAGACGTAAAACGCAATTCACAAAAAGAGGCAAAGCTGATCGTACGGGAAGCGGAGAAAAATGCTGATCGCATTATCAACGAATCGTTATCAAAATCAAGAAAAATCGCCATGGAAATCGAAGAGCTGAAAAAACAGTCTAAAGTGTTCAGAACACGTTTCCAAATGCTGATTGAGGCTCAGCTCGATCTTCTGAAAAATGACGATTGGGATCATCTCCTTGAGTATGAAGTCGACGCTGTATTTGAGGAAAAGGAATAAATTCTCTGATTATCTTGACATTTTCTTAGCTTGTCGAATATAATACGTTCATAAATTCAGATGAAAAAACGGTTGAAAGGGACAGTCATGTTTCCTTCAGGCCTTCATAGCGACCCGGAGATGGTGAGAGTCCGGGATGGCCGGAATCATGTAGATCAGCCCTTAAGTTTCCTTTCTGAACTCACAGTAGGTTAGGACGTTCATCACGTTACGATGCTCAAGAGGAAAAAGCGTATGCTGGCTTTTTCTAAAAGGGTGGTACCGCGAGATAAGCTTTCTCGTCCCTTATGGGATGAGAGGGCTTTTTTTATTTTCTGAAAAAATGCAGTGGAGGAATGAAAATGGATTTTAAAGACACGCTCTTAATGCCAAAAACAGATTTCCCGATGCGTGGAAATTTGCCAAACCGTGAGCCTGACATTCAAAAGAAATGGGAGGAAGAGGATATCTATCGTCTTGTGCAGGAACGGACGAAAGACCGCCCGAAATTTGTTTTACATGACGGACCTCCGTATGCTAACGGTGACATCCATATGGGCCACGCGCTTAACAAGATTTTGAAGGACTTCATTGTCCGCTATAAATCAATGAGCGGCTACAACGCACCGTATGTACCAGGCTGGGATACACACGGATTGCCAATTGAAACAGCTCTGACAAAAAACAAAAAAGTCAACCGCAAAGAAATGTCAGTAGCGGAATTCCGCAAACTGTGCGAAGAGTACGCTTGGAAGCAAATCGAAGGACAGCGTGAGCAATTCAAACGTCTTGGTGTCCGCGGTGATTGGGAAAACCCATATGTGACATTAAAACCGGAATACGAAGCGCAGCAAATCCGCGTATTTGGTGAAATGGCAAAACGAGGCTACATTTACAAAGGTCTTAAACCGGTTAACTGGTCACCTTCAAGTGAGTCTGCTTTGGCTGAAGCCGAGATCGAATATCAAGACAAACGTTCAGCATCAATTTACGTTGCTTTTGGTGTAAAAGACGGAAAAGGCGTTCTTGAGAATGGAGAACGTATCATCATCTGGACAACAACGCCTTGGACAATTCCGGCGAACCTCGGAATCTCAGTGCACCCTGATCTTGAGTACAGCGTGATTGCAGTAGGTGAAGACCGCTTTGTCGTAGCAAGTGCTTTAGTCGAAAATGTTGCGTCTGCATGCGGATTTGATCAGTATGAAGTGACAAGAACGGTCAAAGGAAAAGACCTTGAGAACATTATAGCTGAACACCCGCTATATGGCAGAGATTCTCTCGTTATGCTAGGTGAACACGTAACAACTGATGCCGGAACGGGCTGTGTTCATACAGCGCCAGGGCATGGGGAAGATGACTTTATCATCGGCCAAAAATACGGTTTAGATGTGCTTTGCCCGGTCGATGAAAAAGGTGTCATGACAAGCGAAGCTCCTGGCTTTGAAGGCATGTTCTATGATGATGCAAACAAAGCGATCACACAGCAGCTTGATGAAAAAGGCGCACTTGTGAAGCTTGAATTTATTACTCATTCTTATCCGCACGATTGGAGAACAAAAAAACCAACCATTTTCAGAGCGACAGCGCAATGGTTTGCGTCTATTAAAGATTTCAGATCAGACCTGCTGGACGCCATCAAAGAAACCAAATGGGTTCCTGAATGGGGCGAGCAGCGTTTGCACAACATGGTTCGGGACCGCGGAGACTGGTGTATTTCCAGACAGCGTGCGTGGGGTGTGCCGATTCCGGTATTTTATGCCGAAAATGGGGAACCGATTATTACGGATGAAACCATTGAACATGTTTCTGAATTGTTCAGACAGCACGGATCAAACATTTGGTTTGAAAAAGAAGCAAAGGACCTTCTTCCGGAAGGCTTTACACATCCTGGAAGCCCGAACGGCACATTTACAAAAGAACAGGATATCATGGATGTTTGGTTTGATTCAGGCTCTTCACATCAAGCAGTACTTGAAGAACGTGATGACCTCGTTCGTCCGGCTGATTTATACCTAGAGGGATCTGACCAATATCGCGGCTGGTTTAACTCTTCTCTTTCTACAGCAGTAGCCGTAACAGGAAAAGCGCCGTATAAAGGTGTGCTCAGCCATGGGTTCGCACTGGATGGAGAAGGTCGCAAGATGAGTAAATCAATCGGTAACGTTGTTGTTCCGGCTAAAGTTATGAAACAGCTTGGTGCGGACATCTTAAGATTATGGGTATCTTCAGTGGATTATCAGGCGGATGTTCGCGTGTCTGACGCCATTCTGAAGCAGGTTGCGGAAGTATATCGTAAAATCCGTAACACGTTCCGTTTCCTTCACGGCAACCTTTTCGATTTTGATCCAAAAACAAATGCGGTGGCTGTTGAAGAACTTCGTGAAGTGGATCAGTATATGCTGATTAAGCTGAACAAACTGATTGATAAAGTGAAAAAAGCGTATGATGAGTACGAATTTGCGGTTGTGTATCACAGCATCCATAATTTCTGCACAATCGAATTAAGCTCATTCTATCTCGATTTTGCAAAGGATATTGTTTACATCGAGCATGCGGATCATCCGGATAGACGCAGCATGCAGACAGTATTCTACGAAACGCTTCTTGCATTAGTGAAGCTTTCAGCGCCTATCCTTCCGCATACGGCTGACGAATTATGGTCTCATTTAACATTTGTTGAAGATCAGAGCGTTCAGCTGACAGATATGCCGGAAACAATCGCAGTTTCAAACAGTGAAGCGACTGAAGAAAAATTTGACCGCTTTATGGCTCTTCGTGATGACGTGCTAAAAGCATTAGAAACTGCGCGGAATGAAAAAATTATCGGTAAATCATTGGAAGCTAACCTGAAATTGTATCCAAATAAAGAAAACAAAGAGCTCTTGGCTTCCATTAAAGAAAATCTTTCTCAACTGTTTATTGTGTCAGAACTGACAATCAGTGAAGAACATGAAGCGCCGAACGATGCGCAAAGCTTTCCGACGGGTAAAATCGCTGTGGAGAAAGCGGAAGGCGAAATGTGTGAGAGATCACGTGTGATTTCAAAAGATGTAGGGGCAAATCCGAAATATCCTACACTTTCATTACGCAATGCTGAGATCGTTGAAAAATACTATGAAAAATAATGCAAAAGGGGCCCGGCGTAAAAGCCGGGCTTTTTTTGTGCCAAGAGTGACATCCTTTAGAACGGCAGGAAAAATCTTATGGGCTTTAGATCATCATTCATAGGCAACAATAAAGGTACTACGTTAAGAGCAGGAGTTGTGAAGAATGAATGATCAACTGACCGCAATTTACACGGAACTTCTTCTGATGAAAGAAGAATTACAGTCGAGATTATTTGAGTATTCTTGCTTTCAGGTTTCTACAAGCCCGCAAGCAGCAATCAATCATAAACAAAAAGCAACTCTGATCTATCACATTAAAGAAGAGCTTCAAGACGTTCTCCTTGCATTGTCGAAAATCGAAAACGGCACATTCGGATACTGTGAAGAGACCGGAGCCCCCATTCCTCTTTCAAAGCTGGCGGTGCTGCCGACGGCCCGAACAGCAAACGATTTTCTTTATTCTGTCCAATTCGAAAAAAAAACGCTTCCGATATGGAAATCAACGGATATCGAATATGGTCAGGCACTGTATGAATAAACAGTGTCTGACCAGTTAATATGCCTGATATTTCTTTACTCCAGTGCTTTTTATTGATAAAATGCATAATGGATTAAAGTAACCGTAAACTGGAGGAACGTTTGTGCTGTATTATATAATTGCACTACTTATTATTGCAGCCGATCAATTGACAAAATGGCTAGTCGTTAAGAACATGGAACTTGGCCAAAGCATTCCGATCATTGATCAGGTATTCTATATCACCTCCCATCGCAATACGGGTGCTGCATGGGGGATATTAGCGGGTCAGATGTGGTTTTTCTACCTCATAACAACCGCTGTTATTATTGGTATTGTTTATTACATACAGCGTTACACAAAAGGACAAAGGCTTCTTGGCGTTGCCCTCGGGCTTATGCTTGGCGGTGCCATCGGCAACTTTATCGATCGGGCTGTCAGACAAGAAGTTGTGGATTTTATCCATGTTATAATTGTGAATTACAATTACCCGATTTTTAACATCGCGGACTCTTCACTATGTGTCGGCGTCATGCTTTTATTTATACAAATGCTGTTGGACAGCGGGAAAAAGAAAAAGGAGCAATAGCATGAATCAAATTGATATAACCGCTTCAGAAGAACAAAAAAGTGAGCGGATTGATAAATTTTTGGCATCAACTGAGAATGATTGGTCAAGAACCCAGGTTCAGCAATGGGTAAAAGACGGACAGGTTGTCGTGAACGGGAGCGCGGTGAAAGCAAATTATAAAATTCAGCCGGGTGATCGGGTGACCGTCACTGTACCCGAACCGGAAGCGCTCGACGTCCTGGCAGAACCTATGGATCTTGATATTTATTATGAAGATCAGGATGTGCTGGTTGTCAATAAGCCTCGCGGAATGGTTGTACACCCAGCACCCGGTCATCTTACGGGCACACTTGTAAACGGCCTTATGGCTCATTGCACAGACCTTTCCGGAATCAATGGTGTGATGCGTCCGGGAATTGTTCACAGAATCGATAAGGACACGTCCGGCTTATTAATGGTGGCGAAAAATGATATGGCACACGAGTCACTTGTAAACCAACTGGTCAACAAAACGGTCACGCGAAAGTATACGGCTGTTGTTCACGGGCTTATTTCTCATGATGACGGCACAATTGACGCGCCGATCGGGCGGGATAAAAAAGACCGTCAAAGCATGACTGTGACACGTGATGGCAAAAACGCTGTTACTCATTTTCATGTGCTTGAGCGTTTTCAGGACTTTACGTTAGTGGAATGCCAGCTTGAAACAGGGAGAACCCATCAAATTCGTGTTCATATGAAATATATCGGATTCCCATTAGCGGGCGACCCGAAATATGGTCCGAGAAAAACAATCGACTTTAACGGCCAGGCGCTTCACGCGGGCGTTTTAGGTTTTGACCACCCGCGAACAGGAGAATATGTCGAATTTGAAGCGCCGCTCCCTGAGGATATGGCAGAATTAATCGAAACCCTCAGAAAAAACGGTTGACAGAGTGTTTCTTTTCTGAAATAATAAACGAAGCTGAATAGATTCTTTAAAACAGTCCAGAGAGGCTGAGAAGGATAACGGATAGACGGGATGCGTGTATAGTGCGCACCTTGTCCTAAAACCCCTCTATGCTCTGGCAGGAGGGGTTTTTTCTTCTATATAAACTGTGAGGTGTCACACATTGAATCAAAAAGCTGTCATTCTCGACGAACAGGCAATCAGACGAGCCTTGACCAGGATTGCGCACGAAATGATCGAACGCAATAAAGGAATGAATAACTGCATTCTTGTCGGCATTAAGACAAGAGGGATTTACCTGGCAAAACGCCTTGCGGAACGAATTGAACAGATTGAAGGAAATCCTGTTACAGTTGGTGAAATTGATATTACCCTTTACAGAGACGATCTTTCTAAAAAAACGAGCAACGAAGAACCGCTTGTGAAAGGTGCAGATATTCCGGTAGATATCACAGATCAAAAAGTCATTCTCGTTGATGATGTCCTTTATACCGGAAGAACAGTCAGAGCAGGTATGGATGCGCTTGTTGATGTAGGCAGACCTTCCTCCATTCAGCTGGCTGTGCTTGTTGACAGGGGACACCGGGAGCTGCCGATACGAGCGGATTATATTGGGAAAAACATCCCGACATCAAAGGCTGAAAAGGTTATGGTTCAGCTTGATGAGGTAGATCAAAACGATCTCGTCGCCATTTATGAAAATGAATAATAGATCACCTTTTTAAGGGCAATCCAGAGAGGTTGCAAAGAGGTGCACAACAAAGACCCGAAAAGCATTCGGCAGGTCTTTGTATGCCTCTTTGCGTAAAAATAGCAAAGAGGTTTTTTTATACAGCCATTGAGTCATCCTAAAATGAAAGTCAACAATCAGGGGGAAATCATCATGAGTAAGAAAAAAGTAAATTTAGGGGTCAGGGATGTCCCGACACCTTTCTCTTGGGTTTCATTCAGCCTTCAGCATTTGTTTGCCATGTTCGGCTCAACCATTTTGGTTCCGAAGCTCGTCGGAATGAGTCCTGCTGTGGCGTTGGTGACAAGCGGCATCGGAACACTGGCGTACCTTCTTATTACGAAAGGGCAAATTCCGGCGTATCTCGGTTCATCCTTCGCCTTTATTTCTCCGATCATACTGGTAAAAGCGACCGGCGGGCCGGGAGCGGCAATGGTCGGGGCGTTTCTTGCAGGGCTGGTATACGGGCTGATTGCCTTATTGATCAGGCAGCTTGGCACAGGATGGCTGATGAAGATTCTCCCGCCTGTAGTCGTAGGACCTGTTATTATCGTCATCGGGCTGGGACTTGCAAGCACTGCGGTAAACATGGCGATGTATGCTGATCCAAATGCGAGTGAATTGGTTTACAGCTTAAAGCACTTCAGTGTTGCAGGCGTTACGCTGGCCATCACGATTATTTGCGCGATTTTCTTGCGAGGATTCTTAAGCCTGATTCCGGTTTTGATCGGAATCATCGGCGGATACCTGTTCGCCCTTACTCAAGGGATTGTCAACTTCCAGCCGGTGCTTGACGCGAAATGGTTCGCAGTGCCTGAATTTATCATCCCGTTCAAAGACTATTCACCGTCAGTAACACTCGGCATCGCGGCCGCAATGGTACCGGTCGCGTTTGTGACAATGTCGGAGCATATCGGCCACCAAATGGTGCTGAGTAAGGTTGTTGGACAAGATTTCATTAAAAAGCCGGGACTGCATCGCTCCATTATGGGTGACAGCGTGGCGACAATTCTTGCTTCCCTGATCGGCGGCCCACCGACGACGACTTACGGAGAAAACATTGGCGTGCTGGCCATCACAAGGGTATTCAGCGTCTTTGTCATCGGAGGCGCGGCAGTGATTGCCCTTTGCTTCGGCTTTATCGGCAAAATTTCAGCGCTGATCAGTTCAGTGCCGTCAGCGGTCATGGGAGGCGTCTCCTTCCTGCTGTTCGGAATCATTGCTTCAAGCGGTCTGAGAATGCTGATTGACAACAAAATTGATTATGAAAATAACCGAAACCTCATTATCACATCGGTGATCCTTGTGATCGGTGTAGGAGGCGCATTTATCCAAGTATCACAAGGCGGATTCCAAGTGTCAGGGATGGCGCTTGCCGCAATTGTCGGTGTCATCTTAAACCTGATTCTTCCGGAAGCAAAGGAAGAGCAGGCTGACACATCTGAACAACATCATATTTAAAACCTTTTAATGAAAGTCCAGAGAGGCTTGGAAGGGTTATGAAGAGAAGGAAGCTTCAATGCTGCCCTCTATTTAACCATACCCCGAGTCTATCTTAGACCCGGGGTTTTTTTCAGCCTTAAGTTGAAATGAGAGGGGAAAGAACATGAAGCATTTAACGACGATGAGTGAACTCAGCACTGAGGAAATCAAAGATTTTCTTCACACAGCACAAGACCTCAAAAAAGGAAAAACAGACAATCAGCTTACAGGAAAGTTTGCAGCAAACCTGTTTTTCGAACCGAGCACGAGAACGCGGTTCAGCTTCGAGGTCGCAGAAAAAAAGCTGGGCATGAATGTGCTGAACCTTGATGGAACAAGCACAAGCGTACAAAAAGGCGAAACCTTATATGATACGATTCGGACGCTCGAATCAATCGGTGTGGACGTGTGCGTCATCAGGCACAGTGAAGATGAGTATTATCAAGAGCTTGTCAGCCAGGTGAGCATTCCGATTCTGAATGCGGGAGACGGATGCGGCCAGCATCCGACACAATCACTGCTTGATTTAATGACGATTTATGAAGAGTTCAGTACGTTCAAAGGGCTTACCGTCTCCATTCACGGTGACATCAAGCATAGCAGAGTGGCAAGGTCAAATGCGGAAGTGTTGACAAGATTGGGTGCCCGGGTCCTGTTTTCCGGTCCTGCGGAATGGCAGGATGAAGAAAATACATTCGGCACGTATGTCTCAATGGATGAAGCAGTTGAGTCTTCCGATGTCGTCATGCTGCTGCGCATTCAAAATGAACGGCATCAGTCCGCTGTCAGCCAGGAAGGCTATTTAAACAAATACGGCTTGACCGTAGAACGGGCTGAGCGTATGAAACAGCATGCGATCATCATGCATCCTGCTCCGGTAAACAGAGGAGTGGAGATTGATGACAGCTTAGTAGAAAGCGAAAAATCAAGAATCTTCAAGCAAATGCAAAATGGCGTATTTATCAGAATGGCAGTGATACAGCGTGCCTTACAAACCAATGTGAAAAGAGGAGAAGCAGCGTATGTCATATCTCATTAAAAACGGCTGGATACTTAACGAAAATGGTGAAAAAACAGAAGCGGATATCCGAGTGACAGGAGAAACCATTACTGCAATCGGCAAGCTTGATGCAACGGATAATGAAACTGTAATTGATGCAAAAGGTTTGCTTGTTTCACCTGGGTTTGTTGATCTCCACGTTCATTTCAGAGAGCCGGGCGGAGAGAAAAAAGAAACAATTGAAACCGGGGCGAAAGCAGCGGCACGCGGCGGCTATACAACAGTAGCAGCAATGCCGAATACGCGGCCGGTTCCCGATACAAAGGAGCAGATGGAATGGGTGCAAAACAGAATTAAAGAAACATCATGTGTCAGAGTTCTTCCATATGCATCCATTACGATCAGGCAAATCGGCGATGAAATGACAAACTTTGAAGCGTTAAAAGAAGCCGGGGCATTTGCCTTTACAGATGACGGCGTTGGGATACAGACAGCAGGCATGATGTATGAAGCGATGAAACGGGCAGCCGCAATTGACAAAGCGATTGTTGCACATTGCGAGGACAACTCCTTAATTTACGGAGGAAGCGTACATGAGGGGACATTCTCCAAAGCGAACGGGCTAAACGGCATTCCTTCTGTGTGTGAATCGGTTCATATTGCCCGCGATGTGCTGCTGGCTGAGGCGGCAAACTGCCATTATCATGTATGCCATATCAGCACGAAAGAATCTGTCAGAGTTGTACGCGATGCGAAAAAAGCGGGAATCAGAGTGACAGCAGAAGTGTCGCCGCATCATTTGCTGCTTTGTGATGAGGACATCCCGGGGCTGGACACAAACTTTAAAATGAATCCTCCGCTCCGCAGCGCAGAAGACAGGGCTGCTTTAATTGAAGGTCTTTTAGACGGAACGATTGATTTTATCGCAACAGACCATGCACCGCATACGGAAGAAGAGAAAAACACGGAAATGAAGCTGGCGCCATTCGGAATTGTCGGCTTAGAAACAGCATTCCCGCTTCTTTACACACACTTTGTCAAAAATGGCAGCTGGTCATTGAAGCAGCTCATTGACTACATGACAATCAAGCCATGCGAAGCGTTCGGTCTCCCATATGGAACATTACAAACGGGGCAAGTTGCTGACATGACATTAATTGATTTAGAAAAAGAAGCAGTTATAGACAAAGAGACATTTTTATCAAAAGGAAAAAATACACCATTCAATGGCATCAGCTGCACCGGCTGGCCGGTCGCTACAATTGCGGCAGGAAAGCTTGCTTATGAAGAAGGGAGACTTGTCAAATGAAGAGACGATTAGTACTGGAAAACGGAGCGGTATTCGAAGGAGAAGCCTTCGGGAGCTTAGAACACAACATGGGAGAAGTCGTTTTTAATACTGGGATGACAGGCTATCAGGAAATTTTATCTGACCCTTCTTACTGCGGGCAGATCGTAACATTGACATACCCGCTTATCGGAAATTATGGCATTAACCGTGATGATTTTGAATCCATTACCCCTTTTGTCAAAGGGCTGATCATCAAGGAATTATGTGAACTGCCTTCCAACTGGCGTTCAGCATACACATTAGACGAGTATTTAAAAATGAAAAACATTCCCGGACTCCAGGGGATTGATACAAGGAAGCTGACAAGAATGATCCGCACGGCAGGCGCGCTAAAAGGAACATTCGCTTCATCTGATGAAGACATCGAAGCTGTGCTGAAAAGACTGAACGAAACGGAATTGCCAAGAAATCAAGTATCACAAGTATCAGCAAAAACAGCATATCCGAGCCCGGGAAGAGGCAAACGCATCGTCTTGGTTGACTTCGGCATGAAACACGGGATTCTAAGAGAGCTGAACAAACGGAAATGTGACGTCATCGTTGTGCCTTACAACATTACAGCAGAAGAAGTGCTTCAGCTGAAACCGGACGGCATCATGCTTTCTAACGGACCTGGAGACCCGAAGGATGTGCCTGAAGCGATTGAAATGATTAAAGGTGTTCTCGGAAAAGTGCCTTTATTCGGAATATGTCTCGGCCACCAATTATTCGCGCTGGCGTGCGGGGCGAATACTGAAAAAATGAAATTCGGCCACAGAGGTTCAAACCACCCGGTAAAAGAGCTGGCTACAGGGAAAGTTGCCTTAACATCTCAAAACCATGGTTATACAGTTTCATCTATCAGTGAAACAGAACTTGAAGTGACGCATATCGCAATCAACGACGATACGATTGAAGGGCTGAAGCATAAAACATTGCCGGCATTTACGGTTCAATATCATCCCGAAGCCTCACCTGGTCCTGAGGATGCTAACCATCTATTTGACAGATTCATCGAAATGATCGAAACAACAGAGAAAGAAGGGGAAGCGGTATGCCAAAACGCGTAGACATTAACAAAATTTTAGTAATCGGATCTGGGCCGATCATCATCGGCCAAGCAGCAGAATTTGACTATGCGGGAACGCAAGCCTGTCTTGCTTTGAAAGAAGAAGGCTATGAAGTCATCCTTGTCAACTCAAACCCTGCCACGATCATGACAGATACAGAAATGGCTGATCGGGTTTACATCGAACCGCTCACACCTGAATTCCTGACACGAATCATCAGAAAAGAGCGCCCAGATGCCATTCTTCCTACGCTCGGAGGCCAAACCGGTTTGAATCTTGCGGTTGAGCTTTCTGAAAGAGGCGTTTTGGCAGAATGCGGCGTCGAAGTGCTTGGCACGAAACTGTCTGCGATTCAGCAAGCTGAAGACCGTGACTTGTTCAGAACATTAATGAATGAACTGAATGAACCGGTGCCTGAAAGTGAGATTATCCATTCCCTCGAAGAAGCGGAAAAATTCGTCAGTCACATTGGATTCCCTGTCATTGTCCGCCCGGCATATACATTAGGCGGAACAGGCGGAGGCATCTGCTCGAATGAGACAGAGTTAAAAGAAATCGTTGAGAACGGCTTGAAATTAAGCCCGGTACACCAATGTCTGCTTGAAAAAAGCATCGCCGGCTATAAAGAAATCGAGTATGAAGTCATGAGAGACAGCCAGGATCACGCCATTGTCGTTTGTAACATGGAAAACATTGATCCAGTTGGAATCCATACTGGAGACAGTATTGTTGTCGCGCCGAGCCAAACGCTCAGCGATCGCGAATATCAGCTCTTGCGGAATGTATCGTTAAAACTGATTCGCGCGCTTGGAATCGAAGGCGGATGTAACGTACAGCTCGCTTTAGATCCAGACAGCTTCCAATATTACATTATTGAAGTAAATCCGCGTGTCAGCCGTTCATCTGCCCTTGCATCAAAAGCAACGGGGTACCCGATTGCAAAGCTCGCTGCTAAAATTGCAGTCGGCCTTTCATTAGATGAAATGATGAACCCGGTAACAGGAAAAACATATGCAGCATTTGAACCTGCTCTTGACTATGTCGTATCCAAAATTCCGCGCTGGCCGTTTGATAAATTTGAATCAGCAAACAGAAAGCTCGGCACGCAAATGAAAGCGACTGGTGAGGTCATGGCGATCGGCCGCACGCTTGAAGAGTCATTGCTGAAGGCGGTGCGTTCATTGGAAGCTGATGTGTATCATCTTGAATTGAAGGACGCCGCTGACATTTCAGATGAACTTCTTGAAAAGCGAATTAAAAAGGCCGGTGATGAACGCTTATTCTACTTAGCTGAAGCGTACAGAAGAGGTTACACGGTAGAAGACCTTCATGAATTTTCCGCTATCGATGTCTTCTTCCTGCATAAGCTGTTCGGAATCGTACAGTTTGAAAAAGAATTGAAGGCGAATGTGGGCGATACAGATGTGCTGAGACGGGCAAAAGAACTCGGCTTCTCTGATCAGTACATCAGCCGCGAGTGGAAAATGAAAGAATCCGAGCTATACAGCTTGAGAAAACAAGCGGGGATTGCGCCGGTATTCAAGATGGTAGATACGTGCGCGGCGGAATTTGAGTCGGAAACACCTTACTTCTATAGCACATATGAAGAAGAAAATGAATCTGTCGTTACAGATAAGAAAAGTGTGATGGTGCTTGGTTCGGGTCCGATTCGAATCGGCCAGGGTGTCGAGTTCGACTATGCGACTGTTCACTCTGTATGGGCAATTAAACAAGCAGGCTATGAAGCCATTATTGTCAATAACAACCCGGAAACTGTTTCAACAGACTTCAGCATCTCAGACAAGCTGTATTTTGAACCGCTTACGATTGAAGATGTTATGCACATCATTGACCTCGAACAGCCAATAGGCGTTGTCGTACAATTTGGCGGACAAACTGCGATTAACCTTGCTGACGAGCTTTCTGCACGCGGAGTGAAAATCCTTGGAACTTCATTAGAAGATTTAGACCGTGCGGAAGACCGGGATAAATTTGAACAAGCGCTTGGAGAACTTGGTGTTCCGCAGCCGCTTGGCAAAACAGCGACATCAGTTGATCAGGCAGTAAGCATCGCGAGCGATATCGGTTACCCGGTATTGGTGCGCCCTTCCTATGTACTTGGCGGCCGGGCGATGGAGATTGTGTATCATGAAGAAGAGCTGCTTCATTACATGAAAAACGCAGTCAAAATCAATCCGCAGCACCCTGTATTAATTGACAGATATTTGACTGGGAAAGAAATTGAAGTTGATGCAGTATCTGACGGTGAAACAGTCGTCATTCCGGGAATTATGGAGCACATTGAACGTGCGGGCGTTCACTCCGGAGACTCGATCGCTGTTTATCCGCCTCAATCGCTCACTGAGGACATTAAGAAAAAAATTGAACAATACACGATCGCACTTGCTAAAGGGCTGAACATTGTCGGTTTGCTCAATATTCAATTCGTCTTATCACAAGGCGAGGTGTACGTGCTCGAAGTGAACCCGAGATCAAGCAGAACCGTACCGTTCTTAAGCAAAATTACGGGTATCCCAATGGCGAATCTCGCAACAAAAATCATTCTCGGTCAAAAGCTGGCTGCGTTTGGCTATACAGAGGGCCTTCAGCCTGAGCAGCAAGGTGTATTTGTAAAAGCGCCGGTCTTCTCCTTCGCCAAGCTGAGAAGAGTTGACATTACGTTAGGGCCTGAAATGAAATCAACAGGTGAAGTCATGGGGAAAGATTCGACCCTTGAAAAGGCGCTCTATAAAGCCTTGATTGCTTCAGGTATTCAAATCCCGAACTACGGTTCCGTGCTTTTAACAGTAGCTGATAAGGACAAAGAAGAAGGGCTTGCCATTGCTAAGCGGTTCCACGCGATTGGCTACAACATTTTAGCGACGGAAGGAACGGCAGGCTACCTGAAAGAAGCTTCTATTCCAGCGAAGGTTGTCGGAAAAATCGGCCAGGATGGTCCGAACCTGCTTGATGTCATCAGAAACGGTGAAGCACAGTTTGTCATCAATACGCTGACAAAAGGAAAGCAGCCGGCAAGAGACGGATTTAGAATCAGACGTGAATCAGTAGAAAATGGTGTTGCCTGCTTAACATCATTAGATACGGCAGAGGCGATATTGCGAGTGCTGGAAAGCATGACATTCCGCGCTGATCAAATGCCGGCAGTCAATACAAATCAGGAGGCGGCAGTCACTATATGAAAAAAGCGTATTTGACAGTATGTTCTAACCAGCAAATTGCAGACCGGGTGTATCAAATGGTTCTGAAAGGGGAGCTTGTCCAAGGGTTTACAACCCCGGGGCAGTTCCTTCATCTTAAAGTGAGCGAAGCGGTTACGCCTCTTTTGAGGAGGCCAATCAGCATCGCCGACGTCAATTTTGAAAAAAGTGAAGTCACCATCATTTATCGAGTAGATGGGGAAGGTACAAGGCTATTGTCTCTGAAACAGCAGGGAGAGCTTGTGGATGTCCTCGGGCCTTTGGGAAATGGCTTTCCTGTCAATGAAGTCCAACCCGGAAAGACGGCTTTGCTGGTAGGAGGCGGTGTAGGTGTGCCGCCTCTCCAAGAGCTGTCGAAACGCTTGATTGAAAAAGGGGTAAATGTCATCCACGTTTTAGGATTCCAATCGGCAAAGGATGTTTTTTACGAGAAAGAATGCCGGCAGTATGGAGACACGTTTGTGGCAACAGCTGACGGAAGCTACGGGGAAACCGGATTTGTCACAGATGTGATTAAACGGAAACATCTAGAGTTTGATATCCTTCTCAGCTGCGGGCCGACACCGATGCTCAAGGCGCTAAAACAGGAATATGCCCATAAAGAAGTATATCTGTCCATGGAGGAACGAATGGGCTGCGGAATCGGCGCATGCTTCGCGTGTGTGTGCCATACAAACGAAAGTGAGACATCCTATGTAAAAGTATGTCTCGACGGGCCTGTATTTAAAGCTCAGGAGGTGGCGCTGTAATGCTCAAGGTGAAATTGCCGGGACTTGATTTGAAAAATCCAATCATTCCTGCATCAGGCTGCTTCGGTTTTGGAAAAGAATTTTCACGTTTTTATGATTTGTCTTGTCTTGGAGCCATCATGATTAAGGCTACGACAAAGGAGCCTCGCTTCGGGAATCCGACGCCGCGGGTAGCTGAGACAGGTGCTGGAATGCTTAATGCGATCGGTCTCCAAAATCCGGGGCTGGATAGCGTTTTGCATCATGAACTACCGTGGCTTGAGCAGTTTGATACGCCGATCATTGCCAATGTCGCAGGTTCTCAAGTCGAGGATTATGTTGAAGTCGCAGAGTGTATCAGCAAAGCGCCTAATGTTCATGCACTTGAATTGAATATTTCCTGCCCGAATGTGAAAACAGGCGGAATCGCTTTTGGCACGAACCCTGAAATGGCTGCCGATTTGACAAAAGCGGTGAAAGAGGTTTCAAATGTACCCGTTTATGTGAAGCTTTCCCCGAACGTGGCTAATATCACAGAGATTGCATTAGCGATCGAGGAAGCGGGAGCGGACGGCCTTACGATGATCAACACACTAATCGGCATGAGACTCGATTTAAAAACCGGCAAACCGATATTAGCGAATAAAACAGGAGGACTTTCCGGCCCTGCTGTGAAGCCGGTTGCCATTCGCATGGTGTATGAAGTCAGCCAGGCGGTCAACATCCCGATTATCGGAATGGGAGGCGTGCAGTCGGCCGAAGATGCCCTGGAATTTCTTCTCGCTGGAGCAAGCGCGGTCGCTGTCGGAACAGCAAACTTTGTGAATCCTTTTGCGTGTCCAGAGATTATTGAACAGCTTCCATCTGTTTTGCGCCAATACGGCTATCAATCAATTGAAGAATGCATCGGAAGGAGCTGGAATCATGAAAAACAACCTGCCCATCATCGCGCTTGATTTTGCATCAGCTGAAGAAACACTTGCGTTCTTAACGCCTTTTCAGCAAGAACCGTTATTTGTAAAGGTTGGAATGGAGCTTTTTTACCAAGAAGGGCCATCTATCGTGAAACAGCTAAAAGAAAGAAACTGCGAGCTGTTTTTGGATCTAAAGCTTCATGACATTCCCACCACTGTAAACAAGGCGATGAAGCGTCTTGCCAGTCTCGGCGTAGACCTCGTCAATGTTCATGCGGCCGGGGGCAAAAAAATGATGCAAGCAGCTCTTGAAGGCTTAGAAGAAGGTACGCCGGCGGGGAAAAAACGCCCGTCACTTATTGCGGTAACCCAGCTGACAAGCACATCTGAACAAATCATGAAGGATGAACTGCTGATCGAAAAGCCTCTGATCGATACGGTTGTGCACTACAGCAAACAGGCGGAAGAAAGCGGACTGGATGGAGTGGTCTGCTCTGTTCATGAAGCAAAAGCCATTTACCAAGCAGTGTCGCCTTCATTTCTGACTGTCACTCCAGGGATCAGAATGTCAGATGACGCTGCGAATGACCAAGTCCGCGTGGCGACACCTGCAATTGCAAGAGAAAAAGGTTCATCAGCGATTGTAGTAGGACGCTCGATTACAAAAGCGGAAGATCCGGTAAAAGCCTATAAGGCTGTCAGACTTGAATGGGAGGGAATCAAATCTTGAAACAAATCATCGCAAAACATCTATTAGACATCCAAGCAGTATTTTTACGTCCGAACGAGCCGTTCACATGGGCAAGCGGCATTTTATCACCAATCTACTGTGACAACCGCCTTACGCTATCTTTCCCAGAGGTCAGAAATGATGTCGCCTCAGGCATCAGCAAGCTTGTCAAAGAGCATTTTCCCGAAGCTGAAATGATAGCAGGAACAGCAACTGCGGGTATTCCTCATGCTGCTCTGGCGGCTGACCGTTTGAATCTTCCGATGTGTTATGTGAGGAGCAAGCCGAAAGCGCACGGAAAAGGCAATCAGATTGAGGGAGCTGTGCAGAAAGGGCAAAAAACGGTCGTTATTGAAGACTTAATCTCCACAGGAGGCAGCGTGCTTGAAGCTTGTGCAGCCTTACAAGCGGCCGGCTGTGAGGTGCTTGGTGTCGTCTCAATCTTTACGTACGGACTTCCCAAAGCAGAAGAAGCCTTCGCAAAGGCAGAACTGCCATACTACTCATTAACTGATTACGATACGCTCACAGAGGTCGCACTTGAGAACGGAAATATTCATTCAGATGATCTAAAAAAGCTGAAAACATGGAAACGAAATCCCGAGTCAAAAGATTGGTTTAAAAAATAAAAAATAAATTCCAACAATGTAAAGAGGCTTCAAAGCCTTGCTGTACTTAAAAACAGGCCATGAGGCCTGTTTTTTTATTAATCCTATAAAAAAAGTCGGGTTGACTTATGTTAGAATTGTGCTAAAATTTACTACAAATCTGAAAAACTTATCAAGAGCGGCTGAGGGACTGGACCTATGAAGCCCGGCAACCTGCATAGTTTGTAAGGTGCTACTTCCAGCAAAATGAATTCCATTTTGAAAGATAAGGGCTACATGCTGTTCCTGTCTTTCTTTCCGCCGGATTGAAAGTTTTTTATTTTAAGAGGCAAAAAGGCTGTTTGAAATCACCAGCCAAGAATCACATTACAATTGGGAAAAGACAACCGGCAGGAAGCTACTGTTTGTTTGTCTCCGAAAGGAGGAAAGAAGAAATGTTAACGTATGATAATTGGGAAGAACCAACGATTACATTTCCGGAAGACGATCCTTATAAAGGAGCGCTGTCAGTTTTAAAGTGGGCATACGGCCATTACGGCAACCAGCTTGTTTATGCCTGCAGTTTCGGAATTGAGGGAATCGTTTTGATTGACTTAATTTATAAAGTGAAAAAAGACGCAGAGATTGTGTTTCTTGATACAGGACTTCATTTTAAAGAGACCTATGAAACAATTGAACGAGTGAAAGAGCGTTATCCAGGTCTTAATATCATCCTGAAAAAACCAGACCTCACCCTTGAGGAACAAGCCGAGGAATATGGTGACAAGCTGTGGGAAAGAGAGCCGAATCAGTGCTGCTACCTTAGAAAGGTCGTTCCTTTAAGAGAGGCGCTTTCAGGACATCCAGCCTGGCTTTCCGGTCTGCGCCGTGATCAAGGGCCAAGCCGTGCCAATACGAATTTCTTAAACAAAGATGAAAAATTCAAGTCAGTAAAAGTTTGCCCGCTTATCCATTGGACTTGGAAAGACATTTGGAGATACACATCACGGAATGAACTGGACTACAATCCGCTTCATGACCAAGGATACCCAAGTATTGGCTGTGCGCCTTGCACTGCTCCCGCTTTTACCGCAGAGGATCTGCGTTCAGGCAGATGGAATGGTATGGCGAAAACAGAATGCGGACTGCATGAATAAGGAGCTGCAAAATGGAACTAGCCGCTATTTTATTTAGCTTGTTTTTCGCGATGAATATTGGTGCAAGCGGCGCTGCAGCTTCGATGGGAGTTGCTTACGGCTCTGGAGCCATCAAAAAGAAAACCTACGCTTTGATCCTATGCGCAGTCGGTGTCTTGGCCGGGGCGGTCATTGGCGGAGGCGAGGTCGTAAAAACAATCAGCTCTGGCATTATCCCAGAACAGACGATTACACTGACGATTGTTTGCATCATTATTGGAGCTGCTGCGCTGTCGCTCTTTACGGCTAATCTGCTCGGCATTCCTTTATCGACAAGTGAAGTGACGGTCGGCGCGGTTGTCGGCGTGGGAGTGGCTTATAAAGTATTGTTTGTGAATAATCTTCTGATCATTGTGACATTTTGGGTTTTTGTCCCGCTGTTCGCTTTTGGCTTCACCTATTTCGTATCTAAGCTTTTTCGTTATTTTAAGATTGAAGTGAAATCTTCTAAACAGCAAAAAATCCTCGGCATTGTTTTGTTAGTTGCCGGATTTTTCGAAGCATTCTCTGCCGGCATGAATAATGTGGCGAATGCCGTTGGCCCGTTAGTGGCTGCCGGTGTGCTTGATGTCGTAAAAGGGACCTTGTACGGAGGAGCTTTTGTTGCGCTCGGCGCACTGTTATTAGGCCGGCGTGTATTAGAAACAAACGGGAAGAAAATTACGAGATTTTCAAAAGGAGAAGGCATTCTCTTATCTGGCACAGGAGCGGGACTGGTAATAATCAGTTCTGTATTTGGGATGCCGGTGCCCTTGGCGCAAGTCACGTCATCGTCTATTATCGGCATAGGCATGGCAAAAAACGGTCCGAACGTGTTCCATAAACAAGTTGTTCAAACGATGCTGAAGGTATGGATCGTATCGCCGTTTTTATCTTTATCGATTTCTTATCTGCTTGTATCCTTGTTTTTAAAAGCGGATTATTATTCGATCTTTATCATGGTAAGTGTGCTTTTAGCGGCGGGCGGTGCCGTCAGCCTGACAAAGGCCATTCGTAAAGAGAGACGCTCAGTCCACGAACAAGGCGGGGGAATCTGAACATTAATCTGAGTAATTTTATAAGTTAACTAGGAGGAGATGGATGTTATGAGCTTAGCACCACATGGAGGAACATTAGTAAATAGAGTAGATGAATCATATGATGTGAGCAGCATTCAAAAAGAAATTGAACTTGATTTAATTTCTTTCGCGGATTTGGAATTGATCGGTATCGGTGCATACAGCCCGATTGAAGGTTTCTTTAATGAAAAAGATTACGAATCTGTTGTCGAAAACATGCGTCTTTCTTCCGGCGTTGTCTGGTCTCTTCCAATCACACTTCCGGTCGATGCGCAAAAAGCAGCGGAACTGTCAGTTGGCGAAACGGTAAAGTTAACGTATGAAGGAGACACATACGGCGTTATCCAAATCGAAGACCTGTATGTGCCTGACAAACAAAAAGAAGCTATCAATGTGTACAAAACGGATGAGCAGGAGCATCCGGGTGTTAAAAAACTGTTCAGCCGCGGCAATACATATGTCGGCGGACCGATCACGTTGATTAAAAAAGCTTCAAAACAGTTCCCTGAGTTTACTTTTGAACCGGCAGAAACAAGACGCCAGTTTGCTGAAAAAGGCTGGGAAACGATTGTCGGCTTCCAAACAAGAAACCCTGTTCACAGAGCGCATGAATACATTCAAAAAACGGCTCTTGAAACAGTAGACGGCTTGTTCTTGAATCCGTTAGTAGGTGAAACAAAATCCGATGACATCCCAGCTGATGTACGGATGGAAAGCTACCAAGTTCTTCTTGATCATTATTACCCGAAAGATCGCGTGTTCCTTGGTGTCTTTTTGGCGGCGATGCGTTATGCAGGCCCGAGAGAAGCCATTTTCCACGCGCTTGTCAGAAAGAACTACGGATGCACACATTTCATCGTTGGCCGTGATCATGCAGGTGTAGGTGACTATTACGGAACATACGAAGCACAGGAGCTGTTTGACACATTCAAACCTGAAGAACTCGGGATTACACCGCTGAAATTCGAGCACAGCTTCTTCTGTAAAAAATGCGGAAATATGGGGACAGCGAAAACATGCCCTCATGGCAGAGAGCATCACGTCATTTTATCAGGCACTAAGGTAAGAGGTATGCTGAGAGACGGTGTGCTGCCTCCTGCCGAATTCAGCCGAAAAGAAGTCGTAGAAGTGTTAATCAAAGGGATGAAGAAAAAAGAAGAAGTAGGCGTATCTTAAGGAGGACTGGCAGTGACAAATCGCGATATTGTATGGCATGAAGCCTCTATCACAAAAGAAGAGTACCAACAAAAAAACAAGCATAAAAGCTCCATTCTCTGGCTGACAGGGTTAAGCGGCTCAGGCAAATCAACCATTGCCAACGCCGCTGCGAGAGAATTATTTGAGCAAGGCTACCAAGTCATTGTGCTGGACGGGGATAATATCCGTCACGGCTTAAATAAGGATCTCGGTTTTTCTGATGAAGACCGGAAAGAAAACATCCGCCGAATTGGAGAGGTGGCAAAACTTTTTGTTCAGCAGGGAACCATTGTCATTACTGCTTTTATCTCTCCTTTCCGCGAGGACAGACAGCAGGTTCGCGAGCTTGTGGAAACTGGCGAATTCAATGAAGTATACATTAAATGTGACCTTGATATTTGTGAACAAAGAGATCCGAAAGGGCTCTACAAAAAAGCAAGAAACGGAGAGATTCCGTTTTTTACAGGAATTGATTCTCCTTATGAGGAACCGGAAGCGCCAGAGCTCGTTCTTGATTCAGGACAGCATGACCGTGAAGCGTGTAAAAATCAGCTGATCGAGTTTGTCAAACAAAAATTGAGCTGAATATGATCTGCTGCGTTCTTCTCAGATGCCGGAATGCAAGCGAGAACAACATCACAAGTGAATGTTCTGGAAGAACTCGAATAGATCGGGGGAAATACGATGGGAAAAGTATATATTGTAGGAGCGGGTCCCGGTGATCCTGATCTGCTGACGATTAAAGCGCTGAAAGCCATTGAAAAAGCTGATGTTATCTTATATGACAGATTAGTAAATAAAGAGATTTTACAATATGCCAAAGAGCAAGCAGACCTGATCTACTGCGGGAAGCTTCCAGATTTTCATACGATGAAGCAGGAAACCATCAATCGATTTCTTGTGAAGTATGCGCAAAAAGGGAAAATAGTTGTCAGACTGAAAGGCGGGGACCCTTTTGTGTTCGGCAGGGGAGGGGAAGAAGCGGAATGCCTCTCTGAAAATGGCATACCGTTTGAAATCATCCCCGGCATTACGTCAGGAATCGCGGCAGCTGCTTATGCCGGGATTCCTGTTACTCATCGGGATGCGGGCTCTAATGTCGCATTTGTAACGGGTCATTATAAAAGCGATGAAGATTTTGAGGAAAAGTGGAAAGCACTGGCTACAGGAATTGATACACTTGTCATCTATATGGGTATCAAAAACGTGCAGCAGATTGAAAGAAAACTCCTTGAAAACGGCCGGGACGGTTCTACGCCGGCAGCCTTTATTCATTGGGGAACAACGGACAAGCAAAAATCTGTTTTTTGTACAGTTGACACCCTTTCAGAAACGGTGATAAAAGAAAACATTACAAATCCGAGTTTAATTGTCATTGGAAATGTTGTAAATTATCACTATAAGCTGGAATGGTTTGAATCTGAACTGAAAAAACAAGATTTAAGCGAGGCGTTGTAAAATGAAACAAGCGATTTTATATGTCGGCCACGGCAGCCGGGTCAAAAAAGCTCAGCAAGAAGCCGCAGCCTTTTTGGAAGGGTGTAAGGCACACATCTCTGTGCCAGTACAAGAAATCAGCTTTTTAGAGCTTCAGGAGCCGACAATTGAGACAGGATTTGAAGCATGTGTGAAGCAAGGCGCCACTCATATCGCAGTGGTGCCTCTGCTTCTTTTAACAGCTGCGCATGCAAAACATGATATTCCGGAAGAAATTGCGCGTGCTGCATCCCGATTTCCGTCAGTCCATATTTCATACGGAAAGCCGATCGGGATTGACGAAGAAGTAGTAAAGGCTGTATATCATCGAATGAAAGACATTGGTGTTCCGTATGAAAATGCCAGAGTGGTGCTCATCGGAAGGGGAAGTTCAGATCCAGATGTCAAAAGAGACGTGACTGGTATTGCTCATCTTCTTCAGGAAATGGTTCCAGTCAAGGAAGTCATTCCGTGCTTTTTGACAGCATGCGGCCCGGATTACAAAGAGGTTTTTTCAGAACTTGAAAAAGATGACGGCACAACAACCTTTATCGTTCCGTATTTGCTCTTTACGGGTATGCTGATGAATGAAATCGAACGAGAGGTTCAGACATTAAAAGCTCATAATCCGAATGTCTATCTTTCTTCTTATATCGGTTTCCACCCTCATGTGAAGAACGCATTTTTAAACCGTGTGAGAGAAGCTGCGGCAAATCCTGAGGGACAATTTGATTTTGACGGAGGTTCATATGCTTCCGCTGCACATTAGCCTGGAAAAGAAGAAGGTTGTCATTGCGGGGGGCGGCAGCATCGCTCTCAGAAGACTGAAAACGGTGATTTCTGAAGGAGCAGATATAACGCTTGTCAGTCCGGATGTTGAACCGGAAATCAAGCAAATGGCAGAAGATCAACGCATCAAATGGAAAAAACGGACGATCGAAAAAGAAGATTATCTCAATGCTTTTTTCATTATTGCCGCGACGGATGATGCAGCAGTGAACAAAGAAATTGCCCAATCCGCTTCGCCTTTTCAGCTTGTCAATTGTGTCAGTGACGCTGAGCTTGGCAATGTATATATGCCGAAAATCGTAAAAAGAGGGTATGTCACGGTGTCCGTTTCTACAAGCGGAGCCAGTCCAAAGCACACAAAAGAGCTTGCTGAAAACATGGATAAGCTGATTGACGGCGAATTTGTTGCTGAAGTGGATAGGCTTTATCAATTGAGAAGAAAGAAATAAGCCAGAGCATAATAATGCTCTGGCTTTTCTTTATGCGGCTCAGCTTTTTTTCAGCTTGATGACAGTATCAGCATCTGGCGTGACAAAGACGGTATGCTGGCTGTCATAGGTGACGAAACCGGGTTTCGCGCCGTTCGGTTTTTTGACATGCCTGATTTTTGTATAATCTACAGGCACGGAGCTTGAATCTTTAGCTTTTGAAAAATAAGCTGCAATTGTCGCGGCTTCAATGATTGTTTGCTCATCCGGTTCGCTGCTTCTGATCACAACGTGGGAGCCAGGAATGTCCTTCGTGTGAAGCCAAATATCATCTCTGGCAGCCGCTCTTGTCGTTAAATATTCATTTTGGCGATTGTTCTTCCCCACTAAAATCATCAGTCCAGAGGAGGATTCGTATGTTTCTAACACCGGGGTGTGCGTTTTTTGCTTTTTCTGGCCTTTTTGCTGCTTAGGGCGTAAATATTTGCCCTCTACAAGCTCTTCCCTGATTTCGCTGATATCCCGGGGAGAAGCGGAGGAAAGCTGCTGAATCAGCTGATCGAAGTATTCGATCTCTTCCTGTGCCAGCCTGATTTGCTCCTCTACAACCGCGACCGAATTTTTCGCTTTCTGATACTTCGTGAAGTAGGCCTGGGCGTTTTCGGAAGGTGTTTTGTTCGGGTTTAAAGGAATTGTGATGGTCGGACTTTCTTCATCATAATAGTTGATGACCTCAGCCTGTTTATCACCTTTTTTCAGCATATATAAATTAGCGGTTAAAAGCTCCCCGTAAAGCTGGAATTCCTTCGCATTTTCCGAATACTCCAGTGTTTTCTCTAATTTTTTGATTTTGTTGGCATTTTTCTTCCGTTCGTTGACAACAAACCGCTCAAGATCTTGAGCCTGCTGTTTGACCCGGTCTCGTTCAGCTTTTCCGAAATAAAAACGGTCGAGCAGGTCGCTTAATGAATCAAAACGGCGCGCTTCGCCTTTTAGATGAGTCAGCTCCAGCAGATAAAAATATTCCTTTCCGTTAACAGTCGTAATGTTGGGAATGAAACGGTGCTCTTTTACTTCGGCAAACAGTGCCAGCAATGCTTTTGGCAGTGTGATTTTGTTGGCGAGGCCAGCTCTGTGAACCGCTTCTTTGGCGAAAAGCGGAGACACCCCTGAAAAGTGGTCGACAATTTGTTTATCAAGCCGTCCTTCTTGAAAACTGAGGTGACGCAAAATATCATCTTCTGACGCCTCAAGCGGTGATATTTTGTCCTGGGCAGGCGGAAGCTTATAATCTTGGCCGGGCAGTACTGTACGGTAGCTGTTCATTGACGGCGATAAATGCTTAAGTCCGTCGATGATCACATTTTCTGGAGCATCGGTCAAAATAATATTGCTGTGGCGGCCCATAATTTCTACATAAAGCTTTCGCACGGTTTCATCACCAATTTCGTTTCGGCTTTTGATATGAAAAATCATAATGCGGTCTAAGCCCGCTTGTTCGATTTTCTCAATAAATCCGCCTTCGATATGCTTTCTCAGCAACATGCAAAACATTGGCGGTTCACTTGGATTTTCATAGGCTTGTGTCGTGATATGCACCCGTGAATAGCTCGGATGTGCCGATAATAATAGTTTTTGGTTTTTTCCCTTGGCACGGATGTGGAAAATCACATCGTGCTTATATGGCTGATGGACTTTTGTAATTCGTCCGCCCATTATTTTCTCGTTAAGTTCGTGTGTCATTCCGTATGTAAACATGCCATCAAACGACATATGCAATACACCCTCTCATTCTTCCTGCATTCGATAATTATAGCATGAAATGGGACGAGTCAGAATAAGCATGCTTATAGAGTGATATCTCTATAAGAGAGCAGGGGAGTGGACGAGCGGAATGAAGTTTCATGAAATGGGACAAACAGATTTACTAGAGGCAACCAATACGTCCATGAAACAAGGATTAACAGAAAAAGAAGTGAAAAAACGCCTTGACAAGCATGGGCCAAACGAGCTGCAAGAAGGGAAAAAAACGTCAGCGCTTCTCTTGTTTTTCGCGCAGTTCAAAGATTTTATGGTGCTTGTGCTTCTGGCGGCAACGTTAATCTCAGGATTTCTTGGTGAATATGTAGATGCGGTTGCGATTATTGCGATTGTGTTTGTGAATGGCATACTCGGTTTCTTTCAAGAAAGGCGAGCTGAGCAATCTCTTCAAGCTTTAAAAGAGCTTTCAACACCGCATGTCATGGCACTCAGGGAAGGAAGCTGGACAAAGATTCCTTCTAAGGAACTTGTGCCGGGGGATATTGTGAAATTTACAAGCGGGGACAGGATTGGCGCGGACGTTCGAATTGTTGAAGCGAGAAGCCTTGAAATAGAAGAATCAGCGCTCACCGGGGAATCAATCCCGGTTGTGAAGCAGGCTGATAAACTGAAAAAACCGGATGTTTCACTTGGCGATATTACCAATATGGCATTTATGGGAACGATTGTGACCCGCGGCAGCGGTGTCGGGGTTGTCGTCGGGACAGGGATGAATACAGCAATGGGGAAAATTGCCGACATGCTTGAATCGGCAGGGACGCTGTCAACCCCGCTGCAAAGAAGATTGGAGCAGCTCGGGAAGATTTTGATTGTTGTTGCATTGCTTCTGACCGTTCTTGTTGTTGCTGTCGGTGTTATTCAGGGTCATGATCTGTACAGCATGTTTTTAGCGGGTGTCTCATTAGCGGTAGCCGCCATTCCAGAGGGGCTGCCGGCGATTGTCACCGTGGCGCTCTCGCTTGGTGTACAGCGGATGATTAAACAAAAATCCATTGTTAGAAAGCTTCCTGCTGTTGAAACGCTTGGGTGTGCGTCTATCATTTGTTCAGATAAAACAGGGACAATGACCCAAAACAAAATGACGGTGACACATGTGTGGTCCGGAGGGAAAACATGGAGAGTGACAGGGGCCGGGTATGAACCGAAAGGAAGCTTCACACTGAACGAAAAAGAGGTCAGTATCAATGAACATAAGCCGCTTCAGCAGATGCTTCTGTTCGGGGCGCTCTGTAACAACTCCAATATTGAGAAAAGAGACGGAGAATATGTGCTTGACGGAGATCCGACAGAGGGGGCGCTGCTCACCGCGGCAAGAAAAGGCGGTTTTTCAAAGGAGTTTGTTGAAGCAAACTACAGGGTGATTGAAGAATTTCCTTTTGATTCTGCACGGAAAATGATGACTGTCATCGTAGAGGATCAGGACAGAAAGCGCTATATCGTTACAAAAGGTGCACCGGATGTACTGATGCAGCGATCTTCCCGTATTTATTATGACGGCTCAGCCGCTCTTTTTTCAAATGAAAGAAGAGCAGAAACAGAGGCGGTATTAAGACATTTGGCATCTCAGGCGCTCAGAACGATAGCGGTCGCCTACAGGCCGATAAGAGCAGGCGAAACACCGTCAATGGAGCAGGCGGAAAAAGATCTGACGATGCTCGGCCTTTCAGGTATCATTGACCCGCCGCGGCCGGAAGTCAGACAGGCGATTAAAGAATGCCGTGAAGCGGGAATTAAGACCGTCATGATTACAGGTGATCATGTGGAGACCGCTAAAGCGATTGCGAAAGATCTGCGCCTCCTTCCGAAAAGCGGAAAAATTATGGATGGGAAAATGCTGAATGAACTTTCTCAAGAAGAGCTTTCTAATGTAGTGGAGGATGTGTATGTATTTGCCCGCGTTTCTCCTGAGCATAAGCTGAAAATCGTAAAAGCCTATCAGGAGAACGGGCATATCGTGGCGATGACGGGAGACGGCGTCAATGATGCCCCTGCCATTAAACAAGCTGATATCGGCGTCTCTATGGGCATTACCGGGACAGACGTGGCTAAAGAAGCGTCATCTCTTGTGCTCGTGGATGATAATTTTGCGACGATTAAATCAGCGATAAAAGAAGGCAGGAACATCTACGAAAATATCAGAAAGTTTATTAGATACCTGTTAGCTTCTAATGTCGGGGAAATCCTTGTCATGCTGTTTGCGATGCTGCTCGCTCTTCCTTTGCCGCTCGTTCCGATTCAGATTTTGTGGGTCAACTTGGTGACGGACGGATTGCCGGCAATGGCGCTCGGCATGGATCAGCCGGAAGGAGACGTAATGAAGCGCAAGCCCCGTCATCCGAAAGAAGGGGTATTTGCCCGCAAGCTAGGGTGGAAGGTCGTCTCCAGAGGATTTTTAATCGGAGCTGCCACTATTTTAGCGTTTATCATTGTGTACCACCGCAATCCAGAAAATTTGGCTTATGCCCAGACGATCGCATTTGCAACATTGGTGCTGGCTCAGCTTATTCACGTTTTTGACTGCCGAAGCGAGACTTCTGTTTTCTCCAGAAATCCGTTTCAAAACCTGTATTTAATCGGTGCGGTATTGTCATCCATTTTGCTGATGCTTGTCGTGATCTACTATCCGCCGCTTCAGCCGATTTTCCATACCGTAGCCATCACCCCGGGAGACTGGATGCTCGTCATCGGTATGTCCGCCATCCCTACTTTTTTGCTGGCGGGGTCACTTTTAACAAGAAAAAAATAAATCCATATGATATAATCTTAGGGGTAATAGCATGTCTATTGCCCTTTTATTATGAGAACAGGGAAGAATTGGGTGTTTTAAAATGATACGAAGTATGACAGGCTTCGGCAGTGCAAGCAAAACACAAGATGATCTCTCTGTAAGCGTAGAACTTAAATCCGTGAACTACAGATTTAAGGAAGTGAACGCTCGTTTGCCAAGGCCTTTGCTATATTTTGAAGATAAGCTGAAACAGACCATTCTGCAGCATATCCAGCGTGGAAGAATTGAGCTTTTCGTATCTGTTGACAGTGATATGCTTGTTGAGAAAAAGCTTGAGATTGATTGGCCGCTGCTCGATGAGTTTGTCGCAGCTGCGAGAGATATGAAGAAGCGGTATCAATTGTCTGCTGAGCCCGATGTGATGGATTTCTTTAAGCTTGATCACGTCGTCCAGGTTCATGAAGAACAGACGCAAAATGACAAGCTGGAGGCATTGATCACCGATGCTGCAGAGGAAGCGGTAAAAGGCCTCTGTGAAATGCGTGAAAAAGAGGGGCTGCTCTTAGCGAAAGACTGCCTGATGCATATTGATCAGCTTGAAGAGCTGGTGAGAGAAACTGAATTGCTTGCTGCAGATGTCGTATCTCGTTACCGGGAACGGCTGTACGCCAGAATCAAAGAATGGACTGAAGATGTATTAGACGAGAGCCGGCTTGTAACAGAATGCGCTATTTTTGCAGACCGCTCTGATATTACTGAAGAGATTACCAGGCTGAAGAGCCACTTCACCCAGTTTCGTGATATATTAGCTAGTGGCGGAGCTGTCGGGCGCAAACTCGACTTTCTCGTTCAGGAGCTCAATCGGGAAGCAAATACGATCGGCTCAAAAGCAAATGATCATCAGATCACAAAGCTTGTCGTTGAAATGAAAAGTTCTATTGAAAAAATAAAAGAACAAGTGCAAAATATAGAATAGTGACTGTGCGTATTGTTTACAGACGGTCTTACTAGGCTAAACTAGAGACGTCTATTTTACAGGGGGAACGTAGAAGATGACGATTAAACTGATTAATATCGGATTTGGCAATATAATCTCCGCCAATCGGATGATTTCGATTGTCAGCCCGGAGTCTGCGCCAATCAAACGGATGATCCAGGATGCAAGAGACCGCGGAATGCTAATTGACGCTACATACGGACGAAGAACCCGTGCAGTTGTCGTCATGGATAGTGATCACATTATCTTATCTGCCGTCCAGCCTGAGACAGTTGCACACAGACTTTCTGTTAAAGAAGAAATTATGGATGAAGGGCAGGGGTAATTGCCGCATGAAAGAAAGAGGGTTATTAATCGTTCTCTCAGGTCCCTCAGGAGTTGGTAAAGGAACGGTTCGGCAAGCGATTTTTTCGCAGGAAGACACAAAATTTGAATATTCGATTTCAGTAACCACTAGAAGTCCAAGAGAGGGCGAAGTGAACGGAGTCGATTATTTTTTCAAAACAAGAGACGAATTCGAGCAAATGATTGCGGACAACAAGCTGCTTGAATGGGCAGAGTATGTCGGCAATTATTACGGCACGCCTGTCGATTATGTTGAACAGACGCTTCAAGATGGAAAAGACGTCTTTTTAGAAATTGAAGTCCAAGGGGCTCTTCAAGTGAGAAATGCTTTCCCGGAAGGTCTGTTTATTTTCCTTGCGCCTCCAAGCCTTTCTGAACTAAAGAACAGAATCGTGACACGAGGCACAGAAACAGACGCTCTGATTGAAAATCGAATGAAAGCCGCAAAAGCTGAGATTGAAATGATGGATGCTTATGATTATGTCGTTGAAAACGATAATGTCGAAACGGCTTGCGATAAAATCAAAGCAATCGTTCTTGCTGAACATTTGAAGCGTGAACGTGTTGCACCAAGATATAAGAAAATGCTGGAGGTTGAATAATCAATGTTAGATCCGTCAATTGATTCTTTAATGAATAAATTAGATTCCAAATACACGCTCGTGACTGTTTCTGCGAGACGTGCCCGTGAAATGCAAATCAAAAAAGACCAAATGATTGAACATACGATTTCACACAAATATGTAGGCAAAGCTTTAGAAGAAATTGATGCAGGCCTGCTTTCGTTTGAAAAGGAAGACCGCGAATAGTAGCACAAGTAGCAACCTATATCATGTAGGTTGTTATTTTTTTCCGTGCGGTTTTGTAAAGTGCAGAGGGGGAGAATTCATTGCTTAACAATCGAAATGTGTTACTTTGCGTGAGCGGAGGCATCGCTGTTTATAAAGCCTGTGCGTTAACGAGCAAGCTGGTTCAGGCAGGAGCAAATGTGAAAGTGATTATGACTGAATCAGCTTGCCGATTCGTTTCACCGCTGACATTTCAGGCATTGAGCCGCCACGAAGTCTATACAGATACATTTAAAGAACAAAATCCAAGTGTCATTTCCCATATTGACGCCGCAGACTGGGCCGACTTGATTATCGTGGCGCCGGCTACGGCTAATGTGATTGGAAAACTGGCTAACGGCATCGCTGATGATATGCTGACAACAACATTGTTGGCAGCGACGGCTCCCGTTTGGATCGCGCCGGCGATGAACGTTCATATGTATGACCACCCGGCAGTCAAACGAAATATTTCTGTATTGTATCAGGACGGTTATCGTTTTATTGAGCCGAGTGAGGGCTATTTAGCATGCGGTTACGTCGGAAAAGGCAGATTGGAAGAGCCTGAAAATATCGTAAAACTGGCCGAAAAACATTTTGCTGATGAAACATCCGCCCCTTTAGAAGGCAAACGTGTGGTCATTACAGCCGGCCCAACACGGGAAGCGGTTGATCCTGTCCGGTTTTTCACCAATAAATCGACGGGCAAAATGGGCTACGCATTAGCGGAGGCTGCAGTCCGGCTTGGTGCACGGGTAACTTTAATTTCTGGGCCTGTTTCACTTGATCAGCCCAAAGGACTTGCTCAGTTTATCCCTGTTCAATCGGCTGCGGATATGCACGAAGCTGTGCTCTCCGTGTATGAAGCAAGCGATATTGTCATCAAAACAGCTGCGGTAGCCGATTTTACGCCAAAAACAGTATTTGACCATAAAATGAAAAAACAAGACGGCGGTATGACCTTAGAACTGAAAAGAACGGTCGATATTTTGAAAGAATTGGGCGAGAAAAAGAAAGAGCAGATTTTAGTCGGATTTGCCGCTGAAACACAAGACATTGAACACTATGCACGTAAAAAGCTTGCCGCTAAAAACCTTGATTTGATTGTGGCAAATGATGTGAAAGCAAATGGGGCCGGTTTTGGTGCTGATACGAATATTGTGACAATCTTTTTCAAAGACGGGCATAAGCGCGAACTTCCGATCATGTCTAAGCTCGATGTTTCGTTTGAAATTCTTCAGGAGATCGCAGCCCTCTCAAAACAAACCGGAGAAAGAACATGAATTTTGCAGAGGTCATCGTGGATGTCAGCACCAAAAATATAGACAGGCCTTTTGATTACAAAATCCCAGACCATCTCAAGGGTATGATCAAAACGGGGATGCGGGTCATTGTTCCGTTTGGCCCCCGTAAGATTCAGGGGTTTGTAACAGCAGTCAAAGAAGCATCTGACCTATCGGGAAAATCTGTCAAGGAAGTAGAGGATTTATTAGATCTTACACCTGTTCTGACAGAGGAGCTTATGGATCTGTCATCATGGCTGTCCGACAAAACGCTGTCTTTTAAAATAACGGCACTTCAAGCAATGCTGCCTGCCGCATTAAAGGCAAAATATGAAAAAGAATTAAAAATTGCAAACGGAGCTGAGCTTCCGCCGCAAGTGGAGCGGCTGTTTTCCGAAACAAAGACGCTGCTGTATTCAGATATACCCGATCATAATACGTTGAAACTAATTCAAAAGCATGTTCAAAAAGGGAGCATAGACGTAACCTATAAAGTCGCGCAAAAAACAAATAAAAAAATGGTGAGGCATATTCAGGCAAATGTGAGTAAAGAAGAGCTTGCTAAGCAGGCTGAGGGATTGTCCCGTCAAGCAGCCAAGCAGCAGGCGATTCTTCACTTTTTCATCTCTGAGCCAGAAGGTGTGAAAATCCCTGCGGCGGACTTGTGCAAAAGAACGGACGCGAGCTCTGCGACCATCAAAACCCTTATCCAAAAAGGGCTTTTGAGGGAAAGCTATGAAGAGGTCTACAGAGATCCCTATCAGGATAAAATGTTCAAAAAAACAGAGCCGCTGCCACTGACAGACGAACAGAGAGCTGCCTTTGAGCCCATACGCGAGACATTGGATAAGGATGAGCATAAAGTGTTCCTCCTTCACGGCGTGACAGGCAGCGGAAAAACGGAAATTTATCTGCAATCAATTGAAAAAGTACTGGCGAAAGGAAAAGAAGCCATCGTCCTCGTACCGGAAATATCGCTGACGCCGCAAATGGTCAATCGCTTTAAGGGCCGCTTCGGCTCCAAGGTGGCAGTCATGCACAGCGGTTTATCCACAGGGGAAAAATATGACGAGTGGCGTAAAATCCACCGGAAGGAAGTACGGCTTGTCGTCGGTGCCAGATCCGCAATTTTTGCTCCGTTTGAAAATCTCGGAATGATTATCATCGATGAAGAGCACGAGTCTTCTTATAAACAGGAAGAAATGCCGCGCTACCATGCGAAAGAGGTGGCAATCAAGCGGGCTGAGCATCACAGCTGCCCGGTTGTATTAGGCAGTGCTACGCCGACATTAGAGTCATATGCACGGGCGCAAAAGGGCGTGTACGAGCTTCTCTCACTGAAGCACCGCGTTAACCATCAAGTGATGCCTGAGGTTTCGCTTGTCGATATGAGAGAGGAGCTTCGAAGCGGCAATCGCTCGATGTTTTCTGTTGAATTGATGGAAAAGCTTGAAGAAACGATTGCCAAGGGTGAGCAGGCGGTGCTGTTTTTAAATAAAAGAGGCTATTCTTCCTTTGTGATGTGCAGGGATTGCGGCTATGTCCCGCAATGTCCGCACTGCGACATTTCCATGACGTATCATCGTTACGGCCAAAGGCTGAAATGTCATTATTGCGGACATGAAGAGCCTGTTCCGCATACTTGTCCTGAATGCGCAAGCGAGCATATCCGCTTTTTCGGAACGGGAACACAGCGAGTGGAGGAAGAGCTGACAAAAGTGCTGCCAAATGCGAGAGTGATTCGGATGGATGTTGACACGACATCAAGGAAAGGCGCCCATGAAAAACTACTGTCAGCTTTCGGAGAAGGAAAAGCGGATATTCTTCTCGGAACGCAAATGATCGCGAAAGGGCTTGATTTTCCGAATGTCACGCTTGTCGGAGTGTTAAGTGCCGATACAACACTTCATATTCCTGATTTCAGATCGGCTGAAAAAACATTTCAGCTGTTAACGCAAGTCAGCGGCCGGGCAGGCAGGCATGAAAAGCCCGGCCATGTCACCATTCAAACGTATACACCGTCTCACTACAGTATCCAGCTGACGAAAACGCATGATTATGAAACGTTCTATCAGCATGAAATGGCGCATAGGAGAGAGCAATCATATCCGCCCTACTACTTTTTGGCTCTTGTGACGGTTTCTCATGAGGAAGTGGCGAAAGCAGCGGTTACAGCTGAAAAAATCGCTCATTTTTTGAAAGTAAACTGCGGAGCTGACACGAAAATCCTCGGGCCAAGCGCGTCGCCGATAGCCAGGATCAAAGATAGATATCGCTATCAATGCGTGATAAAATACAAACAGGAAACCCAGTTATCCGCTTTATTGAAGAAGATACTGGAACATTATAAACGCGAAATTGAACAAAAGCATGTAATGATTTCAATTGATATGAATCCTTATATGATGATGTAAGATCTCACGTCTTGGAGGGTAACAAATTGGCAGTAAAAAAGGTCGTCACACATCCGGCGGAGGTTTTGGAAACACCGACGGAAAGCGTGACTGTTTTTGATAAAAAGCTAAGAAAACTGCTTGATGATATGTACGACACCATGCTTGAAATGGATGGAGTCGGACTGGCAGCGCCGCAAATCGGCATCTTAAAAAGAGTGGCTGTCGTAGATATCGGGGATGACAGAGGCAGAATTGATCTCGTTAATCCTGAAATTTTAGAGAAAAGCGGTGAGCAAACCGGAATTGAAGGATGCCTGAGCTTTCCTGGCGTCTATGGTGATGTCACACGTGCTGATTATGTCAAAGTGCGTGCGTTTAACCGTCAGGGAAAAACGTTCATTCTGGAAGCGCGAGGCTTTTTAGCGAGAGCTGTGCAGCACGAGATGGACCACTTAGACGGTGTGCTGTTTACATCTAAAATCAGTAAATACTATACAGAAGATGAACTAGCGGATATGGAAGGATGATTTGATGACGAGAATCGTATTTATGGGGACGCCGGATTTTTCAGTTCCTGTTTTAAAAACCTTGATTGAGGACGGATATGAAGTAGTGGGGGTCGTCACACAGCCGGACCGTCCGAAAGGCAGAAAAAAAGTGATGACACCTCCTCCGGTCAAGGAAGAGGCATTGCGTCACGGCATCCCGGTTCTTCAGCCGGAAAAAGTCAGATTGAAAGAAGAAATTGAAAAAGTGCTGGCATTAAAGCCTGACCTTATTGTAACGGCGGCATTCGGACAAATTTTGCCTAAGGAGCTTCTCGACAGCCCGAAATACGGCTGCATTAACGTTCACGCGTCTCTTTTGCCGCAACTGCGCGGCGGGGCTCCGATCCATTACTCTATTTTGCAGGGAAAGAAGAAAACCGGGGTTACCATTATGTATATGGTAGAAAAATTGGATGCCGGAGACATGATCTCAAAAGTGGAAGTGGACATTGAAGAAACCGATAATGTCGGAACGCTGCACGATAAATTAAGCGTTGCTGGCGCGAAGCTATTGTCTGAAACGGTTCCAAACGTCATTGCCGGCAGCATATCACCCGAAAAGCAGGATGAAGAGCAAGCGACGTACGCGCCTAATATCAAAAGAGAGCAAGAACTGCTCGACTGGTCCAGAACGGGCGAAGAGCTTTACAACCAGATCCGCGGATTAAATCCATGGCCTGTTGCTTATACAACTCTAAACGGACAAAACTTGAAAGTGTGGGCGTCGAAAAAAACACCAGCACCAACAACAGCTGAGCCCGGCACAGTCGTTGCAGTTGAAAAGGAAGGGATTATCGTTGCCACAGGTAATGATACGGCCCTGTTATTAACTGAGCTTCAGCCGGCCGGCAAAAAACGCATGAAAGGCGAGGACTTTGTGCGGGGCGCTCATGTTGAAGCCGGAGATGTGTTAGGAGTAAATAATGAAAAAAACTAGTGTTCGTGACATCGCCCTTGAAGCGCTCATCAAATTAGAACAAAACCAGGCATACAGCAATCTGCTGCTGAAATCGGTCATTAAATCAAATGAACTGAGTGATCAGGACAGAGGGCTTTTGACTGAACTTGTCTATGGGACATTACAAAACAAAATCGCGCTTGATTATATGCTTAAACCGTTTATCAATAAGCCTCAAAAGGTAAAGCCGTGGGTGATTCAGCTTCTTCGCCTATCCTTATATCAAATGGAATATTTGGAGAAGATTCCAGATAGGGCAGCCATCCATGAAGCGGTTGAGATTGCTAAAATCCGCGGACACAAAGGCATTGCTTCTTTTGTCAATGGCGTGCTTCGTTCTATCCAGCGCGAAGGTGTTCCATCCTTTGACGCCATCGAAGATCCTGTACGCCGGCTGGCGATAGAAACAAGCCATCCGGAATGGCTTGTGAAAGAGTGGGCGGATGCGTATGGGTTTGACGCGGCCGAAAAGATTTGCCGTATCCACCTCATACCGCCGAAGCAAACGCTGCGTGTCAATCAAATGAAAGCAGACAGAGCTGAACTGCTTGATCAAATGGCTGCTGAGGGAATCGAAGTTGAAAAAGGCGATCTCGCTGAGGATGCTGTGAAGCTCTTAAAGGGATCAATTGCCGGAACTCATTTCTTCCAAAACGGCGAAGTATCCATCCAGGATGAGAGCTCCATGCTCGTCGCCCGCGCCCTTGATCCTAAGCCTGATGAAACAGTGCTTGACGCGTGTGCGGCGCCTGGCGGCAAATCGGCTCATATCGCAGAATTAATGAAGAACAAGGGGAGCGTTACGTCGCTTGATCTTCACAAACATAAAGTGAAGCTGATCAAAGAAGCGGCAGACCGTCTTGGCCTGACAATCATTCATGCGGAGACAATGGATGCAAGAAAAGCAGGGGAAACGTTTGAAAACGAAAAGTTTGACCGGATATTGGTTGATGCCCCGTGCTCTGGTTTCGGCGTTATCAGAAGAAAGCCGGACATGAAATACACGAAAAAGCCTGATGACAGCGCGCGTCTAGCTGAAATCCAGCTGTCGATCCTGAGGGAAATCGCACCATTAGTAAAAAAAGGTGGCACTCTTGTCTACAGTACGTGTACAATGGACCGGACAGAAAATGATGAAGTAATACATGCGTTTATACAAGAACATCCTGATTTTGAACCCGATTTGTCTCTTGAAAAGCGGCTGCCCGAAAAGGCGAGACCCTTTGTTCGGGATGGAAGGCTGCAAATCCTTCCTCATTATTTCGGAACAGATGGTTTCTTTATTTGCAGCATGAGAAAGAAGGGATAAGCAATGGCAGAACTTAATAAAACAAAAGTAAGAAAAGAGTTGCGGACAGAGCGTCCGTCTATTTATTCTTTTGAATTAGATGAAATCAAACAATGGCTGACAGACAACGGGGAGAAACCGTTCCGGGCAGCTCAGATCTTTGAATGGCTATATGAAAAACGCGTATCTTCTTTTGAAGAAATGACAAACCTGTCAAAGGATCTGCGTGAGAAATTAAACACTCACTTTGTGTTAACAACGCTGAAAACGGCTGTTAAACAAACCTCTCAAGACGGTACGATGAAGTTTTTGTTTGAGCTTCATGACGGTTATACCATCGAAACCGTTTTAATGAGACACGAGTATGGCAATTCTGTATGTGTAACGACACAAGTCGGCTGCCGTATTGGCTGCACATTCTGCGCGTCAACGCTTGGAGGCTTAAAACGAAACCTTGAAGCAGGTGAAATTGTCGCTCAAGTAGTTAAAGTGCAAAAAGCTCTTGATGAAACGGATGAACGCGTCAGCTCTGTCGTGATCATGGGAATCGGCGAACCTTTTGATAACTTTAACGAAATGCTCGCTTTCTTGAAAATCATTAACCATGACAAGGGCCTGAATATCGGTGCTCGCCATATTACGGTCTCTACGAGCGGAATCATCCCGAAAATTCACGAATTTGCTGATCAGAAAATGCAGATTAACTTTGCAATTTCTCTGCACGCGCCAAACACAGAAATCAGAAGCCGCTTGATGCCGATTAACAGAGCATATAAACTGCCTGATCTCATGGAAGCCGTTAAATATTATATTAATAAAACGGGACGTCGCATCAGCTTTGAATACGGTCTGTTTGGAGGCGTAAACGACCAGGTGGAACACGCCGAAGAGCTTGCCGACTTGCTGGAAGGAGTCAAATGCCACGTGAACTTGATTCCGGTAAACTACGTGCCTGAACGGGACTATGTGCGCACACCGCGTGATCAGATTTTCGCTTTTGAAAAAACATTGAAATCCCGTGGAGTAAATGTCACAATCCGAAGAGAGCAAGGACATGATATTGACGCAGCCTGCGGTCAGCTTCGCGCGAAGGAGCGTCAAGACGAGACGAGGTGATGAGGGTTGTTAACAGCCTTAAAAACAGATACAGGAAAAATCCGCCAGCATAATGAAGATGATGCGGGGATATTCAAGGGGAAAGATGAATTTGTATTAGCGGTTGTCGCTGATGGCATGGGCGGCCATCTTGCTGGAGATGTTGCGAGCAAGATGGCTGTGAAAGCCATGGGGGAGAAATGGAATGAAGCAGAGACAATTCCACAAGCGCCTTCGGAATGTGAAAAATGGCTCATTGAACAGATTCTTTCAGTAAACAGCAAAATATACGATCACGCTCAAGCCCACGAAGAATGCCAAGGCATGGGGACGACGATTGTATGTGCGCTATTTACGGGGAAAACGGTTTCTGTTGCCCATATCGGTGACAGCAGATGCTATTTGCTTCAGGACGATGATTTCATTCAAGTGACAGAAGACCATTCGCTTGTAAATGAACTGGTTCGTACTGGAGAGATTTCCAGAGAAGACGCTGAACATCATCCGCGAAAAAATGTGTTGACGAAGGCGCTTGGAACAGACCAGTCAGTCAGCATCGATACACGTTCCTTTGACATCGAACCCGGAGACAAACTGCTTTTGTGTTCTGACGGACTGACGAATAAAGTGGAAGGCACTGAGTTAAAAGACATCCTGCAAAGCGATTCAGCTCCTCAGGAAAAAGTAAACCTGCTTGTGGACAAAGCCAATCAGAATGGCGGAGAAGACAACATTACAGCAGTTTTGCTTGAGCTTGCTTTACATGTTGAAGAGGGTGAAGATCAGTGCTAATCGGCAAGCGGATCAGCGGGCGTTACCAAATTCTCCGCGTCATAGGCGGCGGGGGAATGGCTAACGTGTATTTAGCTGAGGATATTATTCTAGACCGTGAAGTCGCGATCAAAATCCTGCGGTTTGACTATGCAAATGACAATGAATTTATCAGGCGTTTCCGCAGAGAAGCCCAATCCGCATCAAGCCTCGATCACCCGAATATTGTCAGCATTTACGACTTGGGCGAGGAAGATGATATTTATTATATTGTCATGGAATACGTCGAAGGCATGACGCTTAAAGAATACATAACAGCAAATGGGCCGCTTCACCCTAAAGAAGCGCTGAACATCATGGAGCAAATTGTCTCAGCCATCGCTCATGCCCATCAAAACCAGATTGTTCACAGAGATATCAAGCCGCATAACATTTTGATTGACCACATGGGGAATATCAAAGTAACGGATTTTGGAATTGCGACGGCATTAAGTTCGACCACAATCACCCATACCAATTCTGTCCTGGGCTCAGTCCACTACTTATCACCTGAACAGGCCCGGGGCGGCTTAGCGACAAAAAAATCGGATATTTATGCCCTTGGAATCGTTCTATTTGAGCTTTTAACGGGCCGTATTCCGTTTGACGGAGAGTCAGCAGTCAGCATCGCCTTGAAGCATCTTCAAGCGGAAACTCCTTCGACTAGAAGGTGGAACCCGTCAGTCCCCCAAAGCGTTGAAAACATCATACTAAAGGCAACGGCCAAAGACCCTTTTCATCGCTACGAAACGGCTGAAGACATGGAAGCTGACATAAAAACCGCTTTTGAGGCTGACAGACTCAATGAAAAGAGATTTACGATTCAAGAAGATGAAGAGATGACAAAAGCGATACCGATCATTAAAGATGAAGAACTCGCTAAAGCTGCTGGCGAAAAAGAAGCTGAATTGACAACCGCACAAGAAAACAAAACAAATAAAAACGGCAAAAGAAAAAAGTGGCCGTGGGTTTTGCTCACGATATGCCTCGTTTTTATCACGGCTGGAATTCTTGCTGTCACTGTTTTTCCGTCGCTTTTTATGCCTAAGGATGTCAAAATACCTGATGTCTCCGGAATGGAATACGAAAAAGCAGCAGGCCTCTTGGAAAAAGAAGGTTTACAAGTTGATTCCGAGGTGTTGGAAATCTCAGACGAAAAAATTGAAGAGGGCCTGATGGTAAAAACGGATCCCAAAGCGGAAACCACAGTTAAAGAAGGCGCCACGGTCACCCTTTATAAGAGTACCGGAAAAGCAAAAACGGAGATCGGTGATGTGACAGGCCAAACGGTCGACCAGGCAAAAAAAGCGCTGAAGGACCAAGGGTTTAAACATGTAACGGTAAATGAAGTGAATGACGAGAAAAACGCGGGCACTGTCATTGACCAAAATCCTTCAGCAGGGACTGAGCTTGTCCCGAGTGAAGATCAAGTCAAACTCACAGTCAGTATCGGACCCGAAGACATTACGCTTAGAGATTTGAAAACCTACAGTAAAGAAGCGGCGTCTGGATATCTGGAAGACAACGGCTTGAAGCTTGTAGAAAAAGAAGCATACTCAGATGATGTTCCAGAAGGACAGGTTGTCAAACAAAAACCAGCAGCAGGTACGGCAGTAAAGCCGGGAAATGAAGTGGAAGTGACATTCTCTCTAGGACCTGAGAAAAAACCTGCGAAAACAGTGAAAGAAAAGGTCGAGATCCCCTATGAACCAGAAAATGAAGGGGACGAACTTCAAGTGCAAATCGCGGTTGACGATGCGGATCACAGCATCTCTGACACTTACGAAGAATTTAAGATAAAAGAGCCGACTGAACGAACGATCGAACTAAAGATTGAACCCGGCCAAAAAGGGTACTATCAAGTAATGGTAAACAATAAAGTTGTCAGCTACAAAACCATTGAGTATCCAAAAGATGAATAACAAGGAGGGAAAATATGCCTGAGGGCAAAATTATTAAGGCGCTAAGCGGCTTTTACTATGTACTGGATGAATCAGAGGATTCAGATAAAGTAATACAATGCAGAGGGAGAGGCATTTTCAGAAAGAACAAAATTACTCCTCTCGTCGGTGATTACGTTGTGTATCAGGCTGAAAATGACAAAGAAGGATATTTGATGGAAATCAAAGAAAGAACCAATGAGCTTATCAGGCCGCCAATTTGCAATGTTGATCAAGCGGTCCTTGTTTTCTCAGCGGTTCAGCCTTCTTTCAGCACGGCGTTGCTCGACCGCTTCCTGGTTCTCGTCGAAGCCAATGATATTCAGCCGATCATATGCATTACTAAAATGGATCTGATTGATGATCAAGATACAGAAGATACGATACAAGCCTACGCAGAAGATTATCGGAATATTGGTTATAACGTGTATCTTACCTCCTCTAAGGACCAAGACAGTTTAGCGGACATCATCCCGCATTTTCAGGATAAAACAACGGTATTTGCCGGTCAATCCGGTGTTGGAAAATCTTCGCTTCTCAATGCGATCAGTCCCGAGCTCGGATTGAAAACAAACGAGATTTCCGAGCATTTGGGCCGCGGGAAACACACAACCCGCCACGTGGAGCTGATACACACGTCCGGAGGCTTGGTTGCGGATACGCCAGGATTCAGCTCGCTTGAATTTACAGACATTGAGGAAGAAGAGCTTGGCTATACCTTCCCAGATATAAGAGAAAAAAGCTCTTCATGCAAATTTAGAGGCTGTTTACATCTAAAAGAGCCGAAATGTGCGGTGAAACAAGCTGTTGAAGACGGTGAAATAAAGCAGTACCGCTATGACCATTATGTTGAATTTATGACGGAGATTAAAGACAGAAAGCCGAGGTATTAGCATAATGATAAAGGTTGCACCATCTATTCTTTCCGCTGATTTTGCTTCTTTAGGCAATGAGATTAAAGATGTAGAAAAAGGCGGAGCTGATTATATTCATATTGATGTTATGGACGGCCATTTTGTCCCGAATATCACAATCGGTCCGCTGATTGTAGAAGCAGTCCGGCCTGTAACGGATCTGCCGCTCGATGTTCATTTAATGATAGAAGAGCCCGATCGCTATATCCCGGCTTTTGCGAAAGCCGGCGCAGATATCCTGTCTGTGCATGCTGAGGCATGTCCGCACCTGCACCGTACCATCCAGCTCATTAAAGAGCAAGGAGTGAAGGCCGGTGTTGTTCTAAACCCGCATACTCCTGTACAAGTCATCGAGCATGTTTTTGATGATCTCGACCTTGTTCTATTAATGACGGTGAACCCAGGGTTCGGCGGACAGAAATTTATTCATTCAGTCCTTCCTAAAATAAAAGAGGTTAAGCGAATGGCTGATGAAAAAGGAAAAAAAGATCTCTTAATTGAAGTAGACGGCGGCGTCAACAAAGAAACCGCTCCGCTAGTCATTGAAGCGGGCGCGAATTTACTCGTAGCCGGTTCAGCTGTTTATGGCCAGTCTGACCGCAAAAAAGCAATTTCTGAAATCAGAGGAAAATAAATAAACAGCTTTAGAAAAGAGCTGGGCATACAATAGCCTAAGCTCTTTTTCCTGTATGCAGAGAAAGGAATCAGAGATGAAAACAATTAATATCGTTGCGGGAGGCCCGAATAATCTCATTCCCGATCTAACCGGCTATTCGGATGAACACGCGCTTTGGATCGGTGTTGACAAAGGCACCGTCACTCTTCTAGATGCCGGGATCATTCCTGTTGAAGCCTTCGGAGATTTTGACAGCATAACAGAGCAAGAACGCCGGCGGATAGAACAAGCCGCTCCCGCCCTTCATGTGTATCAAGCAGAAAAAGATCAAACAGATTTAGACCTCGCCCTTGATTGGGCGCTGGAAAAGCATCCGGATATCATTCAGATTTTCGGCATTACAGGCGGCAGAGCTGATCATTTTTTAGGAAACATTCAGCTTCTGTTTAGAGGTGTAAAAACGAACATAAAAATTAGGCTGATAGACAAACAAAATCATATTCAAATGTTCCCTCCTGGTGAATATGATATTGAGAAGGATGAAAATAAGCGATATATCTCCTTCATACCGTTTTCCGAAGAAATACATGAGCTGACTCTGACCGGTTTTAAATATCCTCTAAATAATTGTCATATTACGCTCGGTTCAACACTATGTATTAGTAACGAACTCATTCATTCACGAGGTACTTTTTCGTTTGCAAAAGGCATATTAATAATGATAAGAAGCACGGATTAAGCATGTGCTTTCATTCATTTGCTGAAAACAATGAACAAGGTGGTTACGGGACGTTATAGGAGGGGACAAAAAATGAAATTTTACACCATTAAATTGCCGAAGTTTTTAGGAGGAATTGTCCGGGCGATGCTGGGCTCATTTAGAAAAGATTAATGCCCAGGGGTTCAAAGCCCTCTTTCACCACATAAAAACGCCTGCCACATATTGAGGCAGGCGTTCATTTTGTTATACACGCTCAACTTTACCGGATTTCAAAGCTCGAGCAGATACATATACTTTTTTAGGTTTTCCGTTCACAAGGATACGAACCTTTTGAAGATTCGCGCCCCAAGTGCGCTTAGAAGCGTTCATTGCGTGAGAACGGTTATTCCCAGCTGTTGTTTTTTTACCTGTGATAACGCATTTACGTGCCATTTGTTTCCCTCCTCACTTGCACAAAACATCTACTTTTTAACATTCATATGATCTTAGATGCTTTCGATATGGATACTTTAAATAATTTACCACAGCTAAAAAACGTTTGCAACTATTGTTTCATCATCTTTCAAGAAAATTCACTTGACATCTTGCGGAAACAGCAGCGCTATAGTATATGTAGAGGTACGGCCAGCAATTATTGCCTGGTCTTTTCATAATGGAAACCATATAGTAGAATAGCTGTAACTCTATGCATTCGAAGGAGGAAATAGTGTGTCCATTGAATTAAGAACGAAGTACGGGCAGATTGATATATCTAATGAAGTCATCGCAATGGTTGCAGGAGGCGCGGCTGTTGATTGCTACGGCATTGTCGGCATGGCTTCTAAAAACCAGATTAAAGACGGACTGACTGAAATCCTTCGGAAAGAGAATTTCAGCAGGGGTGTCCAAGTTCGCCAAGTAGGAGAACAGATACATATCGACATGTATATCATAGTCAGCTACGGCACGAAAATTTCTGAAGTGGCACATAATGTCCAAACAAAAGTAAAGTACACAGTAAATCAAACCATCGGACTCGCAGTGGACTCGGTCAATATTTATGTCCAAGGCGTACGAGTGACGAACCCGTAGTTAGGAGGAGTAGGATTGTCTATTAGAACATTAGACGGCAGAACCTTTGCCGAGATGATTCTTGCGGGAGCGCAGAATCTGTCTCAAAACGCCAGTGCAGTTGATGCGCTGAACGTGTTCCCTGTGCCGGACGGTGATACGGGAACAAACATGAACCTGTCGATGACTTCCGGAGCAAGAGAAGTTGAACAAATGGATACGGATGATATCGGGAAGGTGGGCACCGCGTTATCTAAAGGACTGCTCATGGGAGCGCGTGGAAATTCAGGAGTCATCCTGTCCCAATTGTTCCGCGGATTCAGCAAAAGCATTGAATCGAAAAAAGAAATTAATTCGCTGGAATTTGCAGCTGCACTGCAAGCAGGTGTAGACATGGCGTATAAAGCTGTCATGAAACCTGTAGAGGGCACCATTTTAACAGTTGCAAAAGACGCTGCGAAAAAAGCGATGGCCTTAGCAGAAAAAGAAACCGATATCACTGCGCTGATGACTGCAGTGACAGAAGAAGCGGAGGCGTCTTTAAACCGCACCCCTGAATTGCTTCCTGTTCTAAAGGAAGTAGGAGTTGTCGACAGCGGGGGCAAAGGCCTGCTTTGTGTGTATGAAGGTTTCCTTGCTTCATTAAAAGGTGAAGCTGTACCTCAGAAAGCAGTTCTTCCGTCACTTGACGACATGGTCAACGCGGAGCATCACAAGAGCGCCCAAAGCATGATGAATACCGAAGATATTGAATTTGGATTCTGTACCGAAGTGATGGTGAGGCTTGATCAGGCAAAAAGAGAATTCGACGAAGGTACGTTCAGACAAGACCTCAGCCAGTTCGGTGATTCACTGCTCGTGATTGCGGATGAATCGCTGGCGAAGGTTCATATTCATGCTGAAGAGCCTGGGAACGTGTTAAACTACGCCCAGCATTACGGTGAATTGATCAAAATAAAAATAGAAAATATGAGAGAACAGCATACCTCTATCATCAGTCAAGAAAGCAAGCCCGCTGGCAACGAAAAAACGCCGGCAAAACAGCCGTATGGCATTGTAACTGTGGCGATGGGGGAAGGAATTTCAGACCTATTCAAAAGCATCGGCGCTTCTGTTGTGATTGAAGGCGGTCAGACGATGAACCCGAGTACTGAGGATATCGTCGAAGCCGTGAAGTCTGTAAATGCAGAAACGGTGTTTATCCTGCCGAACAACTCTAACATTATTATGGCTGCTAACCAAGCGGCCAGCGTAATGAATGAACAGGTTTTAGTCATTCCGGCCAAAACGGTTCCACAAGGGATGTCAGCACTGCTGGCCTTTAACCCGGATCAAGAAGCTGAAGCGAACGAGACCAATATGCTCAGCGCCATTCAGCAAGTAAAAAGCGGACAGGTGACGTATTCAGTCAGAGATACTCATATTGACGGTAAAGATATTAAAAAAGGCGACTTTATGGGCATTCTGAATGGAACGATTATCGGCACTTCTGAAAATCAACTGTCAGCCGCGAAAATGCTGCTGTCAGAAATGATCGGAGAAGACGATGAAATCGTGACCATTCTATATGGTGAGGATGCGTCTCGGGAAGAAGCCGAGCAGCTTGAAGCATTTCTCAGTGATAAGTACGAGGAGATTGAGGTTGAGATCCACAATGGGAAACAGCCGCTGTATTCGTATATCGTTTCTGCAGAATAGAAGGGCAATTTGCCCTTCTATTCTTATGTCTGCTTTTAAATGCGGCAGCGCTGTAACGCGTCCGCTTGCCATTTTATAACTGATCAATTAGTCTAGAAGCAAAGCGCTAATAAGCTCTGGTTCATAAGGAGGAATAGCATGAAATACAGAAGCGTTTTTGATATTATCGGTCCGGTTATGATCGGTCCGTCCAGCTCTCATACAGCGGGAGCTGCCAGAATCGGGAGAGTGGCCAGAAGTTTATTTGGCAGAGAGCCTGAGCGCATCATCGTATCTTTTTACGGGTCTTTTGCGGAAACGTATAAGGGCCACGGCACAGATGTCGCGATTATCGGCGGATTGCTTGATTTTGATACATTCGACGAACGGATTAAAACCGCTATACAAATTGCAGAAGATAAAGGAATTCATATAGAGTTTCGGGTTGAAGACGCAGTTCCGGTCCATCCGAACACAGCCAAAATCACCATTTCTGATGAAAAGGGAGAGCTTGAGCTGACGGGTATTTCGATTGGCGGAGGAAAGATCGAAATCACAGAATTGAATGGTTTTGAACTCCGGCTGTCAGGAAATCATCCGGCCATATTAGTTGTTCATAATGACAAATTTGGCACCATCGCCGGTGTTGCCAATGTTCTTGCGAAATTTTCAATCAACGTAGGACATATGGAAGTAGCCCGGAAAGATATCGGCCAGCTTGCGCTGATGACAATAGAGGTCGATCAAAATATTGACGACCATATTCTCGACGAGCTGTCAAAGCTGCCGAATATTATTCAAGTGACAAAGATTGCTGACTAGCGAAAGGGTCAGGAGGAGCCAGTTATGTTTCGTAATGTAAAGGAATTAATTGAGATTACTAAAGAAAAACAAATATTGATCTCTGATGTGATGATCGCTCAAGAGATGGAAGTAACAGAAAAAACAAAAGAGGACATTTTTCAGCAGATGGATCATAACCTGTCTGTTATGGAAGCGGCAGTTCAGAAAGGACTCGAGGGAGTGACGAGCCAAACGGGTTTAACGGGCGGAGACGCTGTTAAATTACAGGCTTATATTCGATCAGGAAAAAGCCTGTCTGGCCCGTTGATTTTAGATGCTGTATCGAAAGCCGTTGCAACAAATGAAGTAAATGCAGCTATGGGAACCATCTGTGCGACACCGACTGCAGGTTCTGCCGGTGTGGTGCCCGGCACGTTATTTGCTGTAAAAGAAAAGCTGAATCCAACGAGAGAACAAATGATTCGCTTTTTGTTTACGGCCGGAGCCTTCGGATTTGTCGTCGCCAATAACGCAAGTATTTCCGGTGCTGCCGGAGGATGTCAGGCAGAGGTTGGATCAGCTTCAGGCATGGCGGCTGCGGCCATTGTTGAAATGGCAGGAGGAACCCCCGAACAAAGCGCGGAGGCCATGGCCATTACATTAAAAAATATGCTAGGCCTCGTGTGCGACCCTGTAGCGGGGCTTGTTGAGGTGCCCTGCGTGAAACGGAATGCGATGGGCGCGTCAAATGCGATGATCGCCGCTGATATGGCATTGGCAGGCATTACTAGCCGTATTCCATGTGATGAGGTTATCGATGCCATGTATAAAATAGGCCAAACGATGCCAACTGCGCTTAGAGAAACAGGCCAGGGCGGTTTAGCGGCCACACCGACTGGAAGAGAGTTAGAGAAAAAAATTTTCGGAGGAGCGCTAGGTTCACGTGAAACAACATCAGCAAACTAGTATAGCTAACATTAAGGGTATTGGGCCGGAAACAGAAAAAACATTACACGAACTCGGAATTTATGACATTTCTGATCTTCTGAATTATTTCCCTTATCGCTATGATGACTACGAGCTGAGGGATTTAGAAGAAGTAAAGCATGATGAAAGAGTCACAGTCGAAGGGAAGGTTCATTCAGAGCCTTCTCTTACCTATTACGGAAAAAAACGAAACAGGCTGACATTTCGGGTTCTTGTCGGCAACTATTTAATCACAGCCGTATGTTTTAACAGGCCTTATTTGAAGAAAAAGCTTTCGCTCGGCTCTGTTGTGACGGTCTCAGGTAAATGGGACAAGCACCGCCAAACGATCTCTGTTCAGGAGTTGAAAAACGGGCCGCATCAAGAGGATAAAAGCATTGAACCAGTGTATTCTGTGAAAGAAAATGTTACCGTCAAAATGATGAGGCGCTTTATTCAGCAGGCGCTGACCCAATATGCAGAATCACTTCCTGATCCTCTTCCGGAAAAGCTAAGAAAAAGCTATAAACTGCCTGACTATTATCAGGCGTTAAAAGCAATGCACCAGCCGGAAACAAGGGAAGCATTAAAGCTTGCCAGACGACGGTTTGTTTACGAAGAATTTTTGCTGTTTCAGTTGAAAATGCAGGCGTTCCGAAAGGCGGAAAGAGAGCAGACACAAGGGATACGGCAGGTTTTTTCAAACGAAGAACTCATGAGATTTATCAAAAGCCTCCCGTTTCCCCTCACAAATGCCCAGTCACGCGTTCTTCGCGAAATAACAGCAGACATGTCTTCTCCATACAGAATGAACCGCCTTCTTCAAGGGGACGTTGGATCAGGAAAAACAGCAGTCGCTGCGATTGCGCTGTATGCCGCGATCTTATCCGGATACCAAGGAGCGCTCATGGTGCCGACAGAAATTCTGGCCGAACAGCATGCTGATTCGTTTGTGTCACTATTTGAAAAATGGGATGTCAGCGTGGCTCTTTTGACAAGCTCCGTTAAAGGGAAGCGGCGAAAAGAATTGCTTGAGCGTCTTGCGGCGGGAGAGATTGATATTCTTGTAGGAACCCACGCTTTAATCCAAGATGAGGTGGAGTTTAAGGCGCTGAGTCTTGTTATTACAGATGAACAGCATCGTTTTGGGGTTGAGCAGCGCAAAAAGCTTCGGAACAAAGGGCAGGATCCTGATGTTCTCTTTATGACAGCCACTCCGATTCCAAGAACATTAGCGATCACAGTGTTCGGTGAAATGGACGTATCAGTTATTGATGAGATGCCGGCTGGACGAAAGCAAATCGAAACCTATTGGGTAAAACATGACATGCTGGATCGCATTTTGGCATTTGTCGAAAAAGAATTAAAGCAAGGCAGACAGGCTTATATCATCTGTCCGCTGATTGAAGAATCAGACAAGCTTGATGTGCAAAACGCCATTGACGTATACAATATGCTTTCTGATATTTTTCGGGGGAAATGGAACGTCGGCCTTATGCACGGAAAGCTGCATTCAGATGAAAAAGACCAGGTCATGAGAGAATTCAGTGCCAATCACTGTCAAATTCTCGTATCCACCACTGTCGTTGAGGTCGGCGTGAATGTTCCGAATGCAACGATTATGGTGATTTATGACGCCGACCGTTTCGGGCTGTCACAGCTTCACCAGCTGCGCGGCCGTGTCGGACGGGGGGAACATCAATCTTTCTGTATTCTGATGGCTGATCCAAAATCAGAAACAGGGAAAGAACGGATGAGGATCATGTCGGAGACCAATGACGGGTTCGAGCTGTCTGAAAAGGATCTGGAACTGAGGGGTCCCGGTGATTTCTTTGGGAAAAAACAAAGCGGAATGCCGGAATTCAAGGTGGCGGACATGGTTCATGATTACAGAGCGCTTGAAACGGCAAGGCAGGATGCTGCGAATCTTGTGGCTTCCGACGCGTTCTGGAAGGAGCCGGAATACGCTGTGTTAAGAGAGCATTTGCTGAAGAGCGGAGTAATGGACGGGGAAAAATTAAGCTGAGCATCAGAAGTTTTTGGTGTTCAGCCAGAAACAATCGTTGCATTCCAATCTATGAAATTATATACTACTATTAGTACCTAGTCTTAATTGTCCGGATGGTGTTTAGATATGAGAAGAAATAAGAGAGAACGCCAGGAATTACTTCAGCAGACGATTCAAGCAACCCCTTTTATTACAGATGAAGAATTAGCTGGTAAATTCGGGGTGAGCATCCAGACGATACGTTTGGACCGCTTAGAGCTTTCCATACCGGAGCTGAGAGAAAGAATTAAGAACGTGGCAGAGAAAACACTTGAGGACGAAGTAAAGTCCCTGTCACTTGATGAAGTTATCGGAGAAATTATTGACCTTGAGCTGGATGATCAGGCGATATCCATTTTAGAAATAAAACAGGAGCATGTGTTCAGCCGGAATCAGATTGCGAGAGGACACCATTTATTTGCACAGGCGAATTCTTTGGCCGTTGCAGTCATTGATGACGAGCTGGCGCTGACTGCAAGTGCAGACATCCGCTTTACAAGACAGGTAAAGCAGGGAGAACGCGTCGTAGCGAAAGCGAAAGTAACGGCTGTCGAAAAAGAAAAAGGAAGAACGGTTGTCGAAGTGAACAGCTACGTTGGCGAAGAAATTGTTTTTTCTGGACGCTTTGATATGTATCGTTCAAAACATTCATAAAGGTGGAGCATGCATGAGAATAGCTGTAGATGCAATGGGGGGAGACCACGCTCCCAAAGCTGTTATTGACGGAGTTATAAAAGGTATAGAGGCATTTGATGATCTCCATATCACACTTGTCGGTGACAAAACAACGATAGAATCACATTTAACAACAACATCAGATCGCATCACGGTGCTGCACGCAGATGAAGTGATTGAGCCTACGGATGAACCGGTCCGCGCCGTGCGAAGAAAAAAGAACTCATCAATGGTTCTTATGGCGCAGGAGGTTGCGGAAAACAGAGCTGACGCCTGCATTTCAGCAGGGAATACCGGTGCGTTAATGACAGCCGGTCTCTTTATCGTCGGAAGAATTAAAGGAATTGACCGTCCGGCGCTTGCCCCGACACTTCCGACCGTTTCGGGAGGCGGATTTCTTCTGCTTGATGTCGGCGCCAATGTCGATGCCAAACCGGAGCACCTCGTTCAATACGCCATCATGGGCTCTGTTTATTCTCAGCAAGTGCGCGGTGTCTCTTCACCGAGAGTCGGGCTTTTAAATGTCGGAACAGAAGATAAAAAAGGAAACGAACTGACGAAACAAACGTTTCAAATGTTAAAAGAAACAGAGAACATCAATTTTATCGGAAACGTGGAAGCGCGAGACCTATTAGATGATGTGGCGGATGTTGTAGTAACAGACGGCTTTACCGGGAATGTTACACTCAAAACGCTGGAAGGCTCTGCGTTGTCTATTTTTAAAATGATGAGAGAAGTAATGACGTCTACTTTCACATCCAAGGTTGCAGCAGCTGTGCTGAAGCCAAAGTTGAAAGAAATGAAAATGAAAATGGAGTACTCGAATTATGGTGGAGCAAGTCTTTTTGGCTTAAAAGCCCCTGTGATCAAGGCGCACGGCTCATCAGATTCTCATGCAGTATTTCATGCGATTCGGCAAGCAAGAGAGATGGTCAGCCAAAATGTGGCTGAACTCATTCAGGAAGAAGTAAAAGAAGAAAAAACAGATGAGTAGTCTGGAGGTTTTTACATCATGAGTAAGATTGCATTTTTATTCCCGGGTCAGGGTTCACAATTTATCGGCATGGGAAAAGAGCTTTATGAGCAGGTGCCTGCTGCAAAGCATCTGTTTGATGAAGCCGATGAAACATTAGAAACAAAACTCAGCTCGCTTATTTTTGAGGGTGCTGCTGAAGAATTAACACTTACATACAATGCGCAGCCTGCTTTGCTTACGACAAGCATTGCTGTTCTTGAGAAATTTAAAGAATCTGGCATTACACCTGATTTCACAGCAGGGCACAGCCTTGGTGAATATTCTGCACTGGTTGCGGCTGGCGCCCTGTCCTTCAAAGATGCTGTTTACACCGTCAGAAAACGCGGAGAGTTTATGAATGAAGCGGTACCGGCTGGCGAAGGAGCAATGGCTGCGATTCTCGGCATGGATGCTGAAGCGTTAAAGCAAGTAACTGATAAAGTCACGAAGGAAGGCAACCTTGTGCAGCTTGCGAATCTCAACTGTCCTGGACAAATCGTTATTTCCGGAACAGCTAAAGGGGTTGAGCTTGCATCTGAACTGGCAAAAGAGAATGGTGCAAAACGCGCGATTCCGCTTGAAGTAAGCGGTCCGTTCCATTCCGAACTGATGAAACCGGCAGCTGAAAAGCTGAAAGAGGTATTGGATGCCTGTGACATAAAAGACGCTGACGTTCCGGTCATCTCAAATGTTTCTGCTGACCTGATGACTGAAAAAGCTGAAATCAAACAAAAACTCATTGAGCAGCTTTACTCTCCTGTTCGTTTTGAGGAGAGCATTAACAAGCTGATTGCAGAGGGCGTTACGACTTTTGTTGAAATCGGTCCCGGAAAAGTGCTTTCAGGCCTAGTGAAAAAAGTAAACAGACGATTAAAAACAATTGCTGTATCAGATCCGGAAACGATCGAGCTGGCAATTCAAACGCTTAAGGAGGAGAATGATAATGCTTAATGATAAAACGGCTATTGTCACTGGCGCATCCCGCGGAATTGGCCGCTCAATCGCCCTTGACCTGGCAAAAAGCGGCGCGAATGTTGTCGTGAACTACTCCGGCAATGAAGCGAAAGCAAATGAAGTGGTTGATGAAATCAAATCAATGGGCAGAAAAGCAATTGCTGTCAAAGCGGATGTATCAAATCCCGAAGATGTACAAAACATGATAAAAGAAACGCTTTCTGTTTTTTCTACGATTGATATTCTGGTTAATAATGCGGGAATTACAAGAGACAATCTCATCATGAGAATGAAGGAAGACGAATGGGATGATGTCATTAACATTAACCTGAAGGGTGTTTTCAACTGCACAAAAGCTGTGACAAGACAAATGATGAAACAGCGTTCAGGACGTATTATTAACGTATCGTCTATCGTAGGCGTCAGCGGAAACCCTGGACAAGCCAACTACGTGGCTGCAAAAGCCGGCGTCATCGGTTTAACCAAATCTTCCGCTAAAGAGCTGGCCAGCCGAAATATTACGGTAAATGCGATAGCGCCAGGATTTATCTCAACCGATATGACAGATAAACTTGCAAAAGACGTTCAAGATGAAATGCTGAAACAAATTCCGCTCGCGCGCTTTGGCGAACCCGGCGATGTCAGCAGTGTTGTCACGTTCCTTGCTTCAGAGGGAGCACGTTACATGACAGGCCAAACACTTCATATTGACGGCGGAATGGTGATGTAAGTTTTTTCTCGAAAATTTCATCATAGTTTCTCTAGTTTTTTAAAAACGAATCCACTATAATACTTGAGGGGAGGTGAATTGCTATGGCAGATACATTAGAGCGTGTAACGAAAATCATCGTAGATCGCCTTGGCGTTGATGAAGCAGACGTCAAACTTGAAGCTTCTTTCAAGGAAGACTTAGGTGCTGATTCCCTAGATGTAGTTGAGCTTGTTATGGAACTTGAAGACGAGTTTGATATGGAAATTTCTGACGAAGATGCTGAAAAGATTGCAACAGTCGGCGACGCTGTGAACTACATACAAAACCAGCAATAAGCTGATGCTAAAAGTCCCGCCGAAACGCGGGGCTTTAGCCCTTTATTCGTGCAGTTATTACAGCATGCCGCTTTTACGCGCGCTGTATCCGGTTTAGTCAGGGAAGCGCGGTGAACCTGATGTGCCTATGGAGGTTACTATGTCAAAACACTCACATTATAAAGATAAAAAAAAGTTCTATAAAAAAGTAGAACAATTTAAAGAGTTTCAAGAACGGATTTCGGTTCACTTTCAAAATGAAAAGCTTTTGTATCAAGCATTTACACATTCATCTTATGTGAATGAGCATCGGAAAAAGCCGTATGAAGATAATGAAAGGCTTGAATTTTTAGGTGACGCTGTTTTGGAACTGACGATCTCCAGATTCTTATTTGCCAAATACCCGGCTATGAGTGAAGGAGATTTGACGAAATTGAGAGCCGCAATTGTTTGCGAACCGTCTCTCGTTTCATTGGCTCACGAACTGTCATTCGGCGACCTTGTCCTGTTGGGGAAAGGTGAGGAAATGACAGGCGGAAGAAAGCGTCCTGCTCTATTGGCAGATGTTTTTGAGGCATTTATCGGAGCCTTGTATCTTGACCAAGGATTAGAGCCGGTCGAAAGTTTCTTAAAAGTTTATGTGTTCCCTAAAATTAACGATGGTGCTTTTTCTCATGTGATGGATTTCAAAAGCCAGCTGCAGGAATACGTGCAGCGGGACGGCAAAGGCTCTCTGGAGTATAAAATCTCCAACGAAAAAGGACCTGCGCACAACCGTGAATTTGAAGCCATCGTATCTCTAAAAGGTGAACCACTCGGAGTCGGAAACGGCCGTTCAAAGAAAGAAGCCGAACAGCACGCTGCTCAGGAAGCTTTAGCTAAATTGCAAAAACACCATACGAAACAATAAAATCCCCCTTATGATTCAGGGGGATTTCAGTATGTATGCCGTCTTATTTCACCAATGTTTATGATAGAATTGAAATACTTATTACATAAGGAGGATCGCTATGTTCCTCAAACGTTTAGACGTTATAGGATTTAAATCATTTGCAGAACGGATTTCCGTAGACTTCGTGAAAGGCGTGACAGCGGTTGTCGGCCCGAACGGAAGCGGAAAAAGCAACATCACGGATGCCATTCGCTGGGTTCTCGGCGAACAATCGGCACGCTCTCTTCGCGGCGGAAAAATGGAAGACATTATTTTTGCCGGCAGTGATTCAAGAAAGCGATTAAATCTAGCTGAAGTTACGCTTACTCTTGATAATGACGATCATTTCTTGCCAATTGACTTCCACGAGGTTAGTGTCACAAGACGTGTGTACAGATCAGGCGAAAGTGAGTTTCTGATTAACAATCAGCCATGCCGCTTAAAAGATATTATTGATTTATTTATGGACTCTGGCCTTGGTAAAGAAGCATTTTCTATTATCAGCCAAGGGAAAGTGGAAGAGATTTTAAGCAGCAAAGCAGAAGATCGCCGCAGTATCTTTGAAGAAGCGGCCGGGGTGCTTAAATATAAAACGAGAAAGAAAAAAGCAGAAAATAAACTGTTTGAAACACAAGACAACCTAAATCGGGTAGAAGATATATTACATGAGCTTGAAGGACAGGTTGAACCTCTTAAAATTCAAGCTTCAATAGCGAAAGATTACCTTGAGAAAAAGAAAGAGCTGGAGCATGTTGAAATTGCGCTGACTGCCTATGATATCGAAGAGCTGCATGGCAAATGGTCAACGCTTAAAGAGAAAGTGCAGCTTGCAAAGGAAGAAGAGCTCGCTGAATCGTCTGCGATTTCTGCGAAAGAAGCGAAAATCGAAGATGCGAGAGATAAAATTCAAGCGCTTGATGAATCAGTAGATGAGCTCCAGCAAGTTTTACTGGTAACAAGTGAAGAGCTGGAAAAGCTTGAAGGCCGTAAAGAAGTCCTGAAAGAACGAAAGAAAAACGCTGTGCAAAACCAAGAACAGCTTGAAGAAGCCATCGTTCAGTTCCAGCAAAAAGAAACGGTGCTGAAACAAGAGCTTGCGAAGCAGGAAGCTGTCTTCGAAACACTTCAAGCAGAGGTGAAACTTCTAAGGGCTCAAGTAAAAGAAAAACAACAGGCTCTAAGTCTTCACAACGAAAATGTCGAAGAGAAAATCGAGCAGCTGAAAAGTGATTACTTTGAGCTGTTAAACAGCCAGGCTTCGTTTCGCAACGAGCTCCAGCTCCTAGATGATCAGATGTCCCAATCTGCTGTCACATTGCAGAGACTCGCGGACAACAATGAAAAGCACTTACAGGAACGGCGTGATATTTCTGCGCGAAAAGCAGCATGTGAAACGGAGTTTGCCCAAATTGAGCAGGAGATTCACAGCCAAGTTGGTGCATATCGTGATATGCAGACAAAATATGAGCAGAAAAAGCGCCAATACGAAAAAAATGAATCCGCTCTGTATCAGGCATACCAATATGTTCAGCAAGCGAGAGCAAAAAAGGACATGCTTGAGACGATGCAGGGGGATTTCTCCGGCTTTTATCAAGGTGTTAAAGAAGTGCTGAAAGCGAAAGAGCGCCTTGGCGGAATTCGCGGAGCGGTCCTTGAGCTGATCTCGACAGAACAGAAGTATGAAACGGCCATTGAAATAGCGCTCGGCGCTTCTGCTCAACACGTCGTGACCGACGATGAACAGTCTGCCCGCAAAGCGATTCAATATTTAAAGCAGAATTCCTTCGGCCGGGCGACGTTTTTGCCTCTTTCTGTTATTAGAGACCGCCAGTTGCAAAGCCGTGACGCGGAAACAGCCGCTCGGCACTCATCATTTCTCGGGGTTGCCAGTGAACTTGTCACATTTGATCCTGCATATCGAAGCGTCATCCAAAACCTTCTTGGGACCGTGCTGATCACAGAGGATTTAAAGGGTGCAAACGAGCTTGCGAAGCTTCTCGGGCACCGGTACCGCATCGTAACCCTTGAGGGAGATGTTGTGAACCCTGGTGGCTCAATGACGGGCGGCGCGGTTAAAAAGAAAAATAACTCCCTTCTCGGAAGAAGCCGGGAGCTAGAAGATGTGACGAAACGGCTCGCTGAAATGGAAGAGAAAACTGCTCTGCTTGAACAAGAGGTCAAAACCCTTAAGCACTCCATTCAGGATATGGAGAAAAAATTGGCTGACTTAAGAGAAACCGGAGAAAGCTTAAGGTTAAAGCAGCAGGATGTGAAGGGCCAGCTGTACGAACTTCAAGTTGCCGAGAAAAATATCAATACCCATTTAGAGCTCTATGATCAAGAAAAATCTGCTCTGTCAGAAAGCGATGAAGAGAAAAAAGCGCGCAAACGCAAGCTTGAAGAAGAGCTCTCAGCCGTATCTGAAAAGATGAAGCTTCTTGAAGAGGACATAGACAGACTGACAAAACAAAAACAATCGCAATCCTCAACGAAAGAGTCTCTCTCCAACGAGCTGACTGAGCTGAAGATCGCAGCAGCCAAAAAAGAGCAGGCATGCAAGGGGGAAGAGGACAACCTTGCCAGATTGAAGAAAGAGCTCACAGAAACTGAGTTTGCGTTAAAAGAAGCAAAAGAAGACTTAAGCTTCTTAACGTCAGAGATGTCATCAAGCACCAGCGGCGAAGAAAAGCTGGAAGAAGCCGCAAAACACAAATTGAATGACAAAACGAAAACGATCGAACTGATTGCGTTAAGGCGCGATCAGCGCATCAAGCTTCAGCATGGGCTTGATACGTATGAGCGTGAGCTAAAAGAAATGAAACGCCTGTATAAACAAAAAACCACACTCTTAAAAGACGAGGAAGTCAAACTTGGGCGAATGGAAGTAGAGCTCGATAATTTACTCCAGTACTTGCGGGAGGAATACAGCTTGTCCTTTGAGGGGGCAAAAGAGAAATATCAGCTTGAAACTGATCCAGAGGAAGCCAGAAAGCGCGTGAAGCTGATTAAACTCGCAATTGAAGAGCTTGGTACCGTGAACCTCGGAAGCATAGATGAGTTTGAGAGGGTCAACGAACGGTACAAGTTTCTGTCGGAACAAAAAGAAGATTTAACAGAAGCGAAAAATACCCTGTTCCAAGTGATTGAAGAAATGGATGAAGAAATGACGAAACGCTTTAACGACACATTCGTCCAAATCCGCTCACACTTTGATCAAGTCTTCCGCTCCTTATTCGGAGGGGGGCGAGCTGAATTGAGGCTCACCGATCCTAACGATCTGCTTCACTCAGGAGTTGAGATTATCGCACAGCCGCCGGGGAAAAAGCTGCAAAACTTAAACCTCCTGTCAGGCGGAGAGCGTGCGCTTACGGCTATAGCGCTCTTATTCTCAATTTTAAAGGTACGTCCAGTGCCGTTTTGCGTCCTTGACGAAGTAGAGGCTGCGCTTGACGAAGCGAATGTGTTCCGGTTTGCGCAGTATTTAAAAAGATACAGCAGAGATACCCAGTTTATTGTGATTACCCACAGAAAAGGGACGATGGAGGAAGCGGATGTCCTATACGGCGTAACCATGCAGGAGTCCGGTGTGTCCAAGGTAATCTCAGTTAAGCTGGAAGAAACAAAAGAATTCGTTCAGTAACGAGGAAAGAGGTTAAAAGATGAGCTTTTTTAAAAAATTAAAAGAGAAAATCACAAAACAGACAGATTCCGTATCTGAAAAGTTTAAGGATGGCCTTGAAAAAACAAGAAACTCCTTTCAAAACAAAGTGAATGATCTTGTATCCCGTTACCGTAAAGTGGATGAGGATTTCTTCGAAGAGCTTGAAGAGGTTCTTATCAGCGCGGATGTCGGTTTTACAACCGTTATGGAATTGATAGATGAACTAAAAAAAGAAGTCAAACGCAGAAATATCCAAGATCCGAAGGAAGTCCAGTCAGTCATTTCTGAGAAACTGGTCGAGATTTATAACAGCGGAGATGAGCAAATTTCAGAGCTGAATATCCAGGATGGGCGTTTAAACGTAATCCTTCTGGTAGGTGTAAACGGCGTTGGGAAAACGACAACGATCGGAAAGCTTGCTCATAAAATGAAACAAGAAGGAAAATCTGTCGTGCTTGCTGCCGGAGACACTTTTAGAGCGGGAGCCATTGAACAGCTGGAAGTATGGGGAGAGCGTACAGGAGTGCCTGTCATTAAGCAGACGGCCGGAAGCGATCCGGCGGCTGTCATCTACGATGCTGTTCATGCTGCAAAAGCAAGAAATGCCGATGTATTAATTTGTGATACGGCAGGTCGTCTCCAAAACAAAGTCAATCTCATGAAAGAGCTTGAAAAAGTGAAACGTGTTATCGAAAGAGAGGTTCCTGAAGCACCGCATGAGGTGCTGCTTGCCCTTGATGCCACAACTGGCCAAAATGCAATGGCCCAGGCAAAAGAGTTCTCTAAAGCGACAAATGTTACCGGCATTGCTTTAACGAAGCTTGATGGTACGGCAAAAGGCGGTATCGTCCTTGCGATTCGCAACGAGCTTCACATCCCGGTTAAACTAGTCGGGTTAGGTGAAAAAGTTGATGACCTTCAGGAATTTGATCCAGAATCGTATGTGTACGGGCTCTTTTCAGATTTAGTGGAAAAAGCCGAGGATTAATGAATAAAAAACGAGTATAAAATGGACAGTTTTATACTCGTTTTTTTATACGCATTGATATATCGGAATGGAGGGTGCAGATTGTTGGACAAATGGCTGAAAGCTGAATTGGAAAAAAAGATCGGCGCAATAAAACACATGTCGCTGTTGGATGAACAAGGAGGCACTTCAACCGTTCGAAAAATAGTGACAAGCCAAGGCGCATTTCTGTTGAAAAGTTCTTCTCACCAGAGGTATCGGGAATGGTTAAGGAGAGAAGCCCTTGTTTTACAAAAGCTTACCGAAACTCATCGTCTGCCTGTCCCTGTTTATTATGGATTTATCCAGCAACAACATTCCAGCCATATCGTCATGTCGTTTGAAGATGGAATTACACTGACTTCTGCTTTAAGAAAAGCAAAGGGAGATACTGAAAAGAAAAAGCTGATCAAAAGCTTCGGCCAGTTTCTCAAGCGTCTGCATGAAACCGAACTTGTCCCTGATTTACAGCCGGAAATAGATTGGCTCGATTTGCAAATCAAACGAGCCGGTGATTATGTCGAAAAAGGACAAGCTGAAGGCAGCGCATGGCTTTTGAAGGAATTGGACCAGCACAGGCCTGTTCCTGTTCAGCAGACAATGATTCACGGTGACTGCACAACTGATAATGTGCTGGTGAAAGACGGAGAGGTCTGTCTGTTTATTGATGCTGCGGGAATATCAGCGGGAGATCCGCGATATGATGAAGCATTAGCGATCAGAAATTTTGTCACAAATGAAGCATTTCTCAATGCTTTTTACGAAGGCTATTGCCGCTATCGAGTATCTAAACAAGAATTCGAGTATTTTAACGGCGGTCTATATGAATTTTTCTGAATGAATTTATTATGCAAAAAGAGCAGCATGCTTTGACAAGATAAAAACTTGACAGTGTCAATAAAACCGTGTAAACTAAGTTATCGTAAAGGGATTTGACTTAACAAAGGGGAGAGCTCAAATGTCACTCGAAAAGACAACGAGAATGAATTATCTGTTTGATTTTTATCAGTCGTTGTTGACGTCAAAACAGAAGAGCTATATGTCGCTTTATTATTTGGACGATTTCTCCCTAGGCGAAATAGCCGAAGAATATGAGGTTTCAAGACAAGCTGTTTATGATAACATCAAACGAACAGAAGCGATGCTTGAACAATATGAAGAAAAGCTGCTCCTTTTGAAAAAGTTTCAGGAGCGTAAAGAGATGTTTAATAAGCTGAAGGAGCTTGCTTCCGGTTCAAAAGAAGAGGAAGAAATTACAGCTCTGATTGAAGCGCTTGAGAAATTAGATTAGGAGGCGGCAAACTATGGCATTTGAAGGATTAGCCGACCGACTGCAGCAGACGATTTCTAAAATCCGCGGAAAAGGGAAAGTCAGCGAACAAGATGTTAAAGATATGATGCGTGAGGTTCGTCTTGCGCTGCTTGAGGCTGACGTTAACTTTAAAGTAGTCAAGGATTTTGTCAAAAAAGTAAGTGAACGCGCTGTAGGCCAAGACGTCATGAAAAGTCTGACGCCCGGCCAGCAGGTCATTAAAGTTGTTCAAGAGGAACTGACTGAGCTGATGGGCGGCGAAGAGAGCAAAATCGCCGTCGCAAAAAGGCCGCCGACTGTTATTATGATGGTCGGTCTCCAAGGTGCCGGTAAAACGACAACAAGCGGTAAGCTTGCGAATCTGCTGCGCAAAAAGCATAATCGCAAACCGATGCTGGTTGCTGCCGATATTTACCGCCCAGCCGCAATTAAGCAGCTGGAAACGCTCGGCAAACAGCTAGATATGCCTGTTTTCTCTCTTGGTGATCAGGTCAGTCCTGTAGAAATAGCGAAACAAGCGATTGAGAAAGCCAAGGAAGAACATTATGACTATGTCATTTTGGATACGGCAGGCCGCCTGCATATCGACCATGAACTGATGGATGAACTGACCAACGTCAAAGAAATCGCGAATCCGGAAGAAATCTTCCTTGTTGTCGATTCAATGACCGGTCAGGACGCTGTTAATGTTGCCAAAAGCTTTAATGAACAGCTCGGTTTAACTGGTGTTGTGTTAACGAAGCTGGATGGAGACACACGCGGCGGGGCTGCGCTTTCTATTCGCGCGGTCACAAACACGCCGATTAAATTCGCGGGTATGGGCGAAAAGCTTGATGCGTTAGAGCCGTTCCATCCTGAACGCATGGCATCAAGGATTCTCGGCATGGGCGACGTGCTGACATTGATTGAAAAAGCACAGGCCAGCGTTGATGAAGACAAAGCCAAAGAGCTCGAACAAAAAATGAGGACGATGAGCTTCACATTGGACGATTTTCTGGAGCAGCTCGGGCAAGTCAGAAACATGGGACCGCTTGATGAACTTCTGCAAATGATGCCGGGTGCAGGTAAAATGAAAGGCCTGAAAAACATCCAAGTTGATGAAAAACAGCTGAATCATGTGGAAGCCATCATCAAATCAATGACTGTTCTTGAAAAAGAACAGCCGGATATCATCAATGCCAGCCGGCGAAAGCGGATTGCAAAAGGAAGCGGGACATCCGTACAGGAAGTCAACCGTCTGCTTAAGCAGTTTGACGAAATGAAAAAAATGATGAAGCAGATGACAAATATGTCAAAAGGCAAGAAAAAAGGGTTTAAGCTACCTTTTATGTAATCGGTTATACATGATAAAACCATTGTTAAGAAAAAACACTTTACAAACACTTTTATCATTGTTAATATACTATCTTGTTGAAATATTTTCGGAGGTGCTAGTAAAATGGCAGTAAAAATTCGTTTAAAACGTATGGGAGCAAAAAAATCTCCTTTCTATCGTATTGTTGTAGCAGATTCTCGTTCACCACGTGACGGCCGTTTCATTGAAACAGTCGGAACTTACAACCCGGTTGCAAAACCAGCGGAAGTAAAAATTGACGAAGAGCTTGCTCTTAAATGGCTTCAAACTGGAGCGAAACCATCTGATACAGTTCGCAACTTGTTCTCTAGCCAAGGAATCATGGAAAAATTCCACAACGCTAAACAAGGCAAGTAATGACTGATCAACACTTGGAAGATTTGATTGTCCGAATTGTGACCCCGCTTGTTGATCATCCAGATGACATTCGCGTCACAAGAGAAGAAACCGATCAAAAGATTGCGCTGCGCTTATCTGTCCATAAGTCAGATACCGGTAAAGTTATCGGAAAGCAAGGCCGGACTGCAAAAGCGATTCGAACAGCTGTATTTGCAGCTGGCGCACAGTCTTCTAAGAAAGTTCAATTTGAGATATTTGACTAAAAGGGAGAGGGCCGGCACCTCCCCTTTTTTTACACGCAAAAAAAGGGTAAACTGATAGAAGCTTAGGCAAAATAGAAAAGCCTGAGCGAGAAAAAGTTTTAAAAGCGGGGAGCTTGGTGCGATGCAAATTATTCACCGTGTAGCCGTTATGCAAGTCTTAACCGAGCGCAGCAAAGAACAGCTTTTAGCTTCTTTTGCCGAAAAGAAACAAATGCTTGAACGAGAATGCAGCCAGCTCTATTTTCAGCTTAGAAAACACGAGAAAGAACAACAAAACCCTGATATGATTGAACAATTTAAAAAGGCAATAGAAAAGCGAAAAGATGATATAAAGATCATCGATTTTCAAATTGCTCAAGTACATACATTGCCGCTTGGCAGTGAGTTGAGAGAAAAGGAAGTCGATGCCCTGCTGACGATTGAAGCCGGGGATGACTGGCATGAAAAAACAGCAGCGAACACCATCGTCATAAAAGACGGAAAAGTAATTGAAATTCGCCAGAGGTGATCATATGACAAAGCGATGGTTTAATGTAGGCAAAATCGTGAATACCCACGGAATCAAAGGCGAAGTGCGTGTGATTTCGAAAACAGATTTTGCCGAAGAACGATACAAGCCGGGAAACACGCTGTATTTGTTTATGGACGGCCGTAACGAACCAGTGGAAGTAACGGTAAACACGCATAGACTGCATAAGCAATTTCATCTGCTGCAGTTTAAAGAAAGACAAAGCTTAAATGAAGTAGAAGAGCTGAAAAACGCAATCATTAAAGTGCCTGAAGAAGATTTAGGAGAGCTGAATGAGGGTGAATTTTATTTTCACGAAATCATTGGGTGTGAAGTATTTACTGGGGAAGGCGAACTCATCGGAAAGGTCAAAGAAATTTTGACGCCTGGTGCTAATGACGTTTGGGTCATCGAACGAAAAGGAAAAAAAGACGCACTCATTCCTTACATTGAATCAGTGGTCAAACATATTGATGTCAGCGAAAAGAAAATTGAGATTGATCTCATGGAAGGGTTAATAGACGAATGAAAATCGACTTTTTGACGCTGTTTCCAGAAATGTTTGAAGGTGTGCTCGGCTCATCGATTCTTCAAAAAGCCCAGGAAAAAGATGCGGTGCAGTTTCAAGTCGTCAATTTCCGGGAGTACTCTGATAACAAGCACAATACTGTTGATGATTATCCTTATGGCGGCGGTGCAGGTATGGTTCTCAAGCCTCAGCCTGTTTTTGACGCGGTCGAGGACCTGACATCAAAGGCAGCAGCTGCTCCGCGTATTATCCTCGTATGCCCGCAAGGTGAGCGTTTTACCCAAAAAAAAGCCGAACAATTAGCAAAGGAAGAGCATTTGCTATTCATTTGCGGCCACTATGAAGGCTATGATGAACGCATCCGCGAGCATCTGGTAACGGATGAAATATCAATTGGCGACTTTGTACTGACGGGCGGTGAGCTCCCTGCAATGATGATCGCAGACAGCGTGGTCAGACTGCTTCCAGGTGTACTGGGTAAAGAGGCTTCCCATATTGAGGATTCATTCAGCACCGGACTCTTAGAGCACCCGCATTATACAAGACCGGCAGATTACAAAGGTTTAAAAGTGCCTGAAACACTCTTGTCAGGAAACCATGCGAAAATTGAAGAATGGCGGAATAAAGAATCGATCAGAAGGACCTACCTAAGACGTCCGGATCTGTTGAAAGACTACCCGCTTACAGAGCAGCAAAGAAAGTGGATTTCTGAATGGGAAAAAGAATAGATTTTATTGCATAGGATATGAAATTGTGATAAGATACTACTTGTGGCTTAAGCGGGCTTATCCGCTTCAAGCTTGAAAACGATGTTCCGCTGTGCCGTGTTTTGTGGCCAAGAGCATCTGTTGGAAGGAGTTGAAAACGATGCAAAAACTAATTGAAGATATCACAAAAGAACAACTTCGTACTGATCTTCCTGCGTTCCGTCCTGGTGACACTTTACGTGTACACGTTAAAGTTGTTGAGGGTAACCGTGAGCGTATCCAGATCTTTGAAGGTGTTGTGATTAAGCGTCGTGGTGGTGGAATCAGCGAAACGTTCACAGTTCGTAAGATTTCTTACGGTGTTGGCGTTGAACGTACTTTCCCTGTACACACACCAAAAATCGCGAAAATCGAAGTTGTACGTTACGGTAAAGTACGCCGTGCTAAACTTTACTACCTGCGTGAACTTCGCGGAAAAGCGGCTCGTATTAAAGAGATCAGACGATAATGATAACGAACGAAAAGAGCTTGTTACCTGTAACAAGCTCTTTTTTTATACAGAATTTGAAAATGCCGGACAGGCATCGTAAAATACATAAAGAACAACAATGAATCATGCATACTGAAGAGATAAAGGCGGTGTTCGTGTCACATGACAATTCAATGGTTCCCGGGCCATATGGCAAAGGCAAGAAGGGAAGTAACCGAAAAATTAAAATTAATCGATATCGTATATGAATTGGTAGATGCCAGAATTCCAATGTCATCAAGAAACCCAATGATTGAAGATATTCTAAAAAATAAGCCGCGAATTATGCTGTTAAACAAGGCTGACAAAGCAGATGCGGCGGTTACACAGCAATGGAAAGAGCACTTTGAGAACCAGGGGATCCGCTCTCTGTCCATTAATTCTGTAAATGGACAAGGGTTAAATCAAATTGTGCCTGCATCAAAAGAGATCCTCCAAGAAAAATTTGACCGAATGCGGGCGAAAGGTGTGAAGCCGAGAGCGATTCGCGCTTTGATTATCGGTATTCCAAATGTCGGGAAATCGACGCTCATTAACCGCCTTGCAAAGAAAAACATAGCAAAAACGGGAGACAGACCTGGTATTACAACATCTCAACAGTGGGTCAAAGTTGGGAAAGAATTAGAGTTATTAGATACACCGGGGATTTTGTGGCCTAAATTTGAGGACGAGCTTGTCGGCTTGAGACTGGCAGTCACCGGCGCTATTAAGGACTCGATAATCAATTTGCAGGATGTAGCGGTGTTCGGTCTTCGTTTTCTTGAAGAACATTATCCAGAACGACTTAAAGAGCGCTACGGCCTTGATGAGATCCCGGAGGACATTGCCGAGCTGTTTGACGCAATAGGTGAAAAACGCGGCTGTCTCATGAGCGGTGGGCTTATTAACTACGATAAGACGACTGAAGTCATCATTCGCGATATCCGCACTGAAAAGTTCGGCAGGCTGTCATTTGAACAGCCGACGATGTAAAGGCGCGCAGAAATGCGGGTCTTTATTTTTTCTTGGCCGAACCGATACATACAGTAAGGGAGAAGAGAAAGTGAATACATTAACCGTAAAGGACATTAAAGACCGTTTGCAGGAAGTGAAGGATGCACAAGACCCATTTATTGCCCAGTGCGAAAACGACCCGAGAAAAAGCGTTCAAACGCTTGTAGAGCAATGGCTTAAAAAGCAAGCGAAAGAAAAAGCGCTGAAAGAACAATGGGTGAATATGACTTCCTATGAAAGGCTGGCAAGAAACAAAGGATTCCGTTTGATTGCAGGTGTTGACGAGGTCGGACGGGGGCCATTGGCAGGGCCGGTTGTCGCCAGTGCAGTCATCCTGCCAGAGGAATGTGAAATACTTGGGCTGACAGACTCCAAAAAGCTTTCAGAGAAAAAACGCGAGGAATTTTACGAGCTTATTATGAAAGAAGCACTGGCGGTCGGGATAGGAATTGTAGAAGCTGCAGTCATTGACGAAATCAATATATATGAAGCTTCTAAAATGGCAATGGTGAAAGCGATACAGGATTTGTCGGATACACCTGATTATTTGCTTGTTGACGCAATGACACTGCCGCTCGACATGGCTCAGTCGTCAATTATAAAAGGAGATGCCAAAAGTGTGTCTATTGCGGCAGGTGCGTGTATCGCAAAAGTGACGAGAGACCGAATGATGAGCGCTTATGCCGACACGTACCCTATGTACGGGTTTGAAAAAAATAAAGGCTATGGAACAAAAGAACATTTGGAAGCTCTCGCTGCATACGGCCCAACTGAATTGCACCGCAAAACTTTCGCTCCTGTTCAATCTTTCAGCTAAATCAATGGACAAGGAGGCACTTTTTTAAAATGAACATACGAAATGATGTGCAAAAGGCGCTGCAGCACCTTTTTGGGCGTACAGCAGTCCCGCAGGAAACATCAAATGTAAACGAAGCGTTAAACGGGGAGAAACGTCTCCTCTTGGGCAAAGTGCTTCGTTTACTAGGAGATCAGCATGCCCTGATCCAAGTCGGCAATCAAACTGTTCAGGGGAAACTAGAAACCCAGCTTCGTCCTCAGGCATACTATTGGTTTTCCTACGAAAAAACGGCAGAACAGACAGGACGTCTTCAGGTCGTTCAAAGCTTTGAGCAAAATCCTAAAACCATTCAGGATGCAGCTGGCAAGCTTTTAAATGCCATTTCAGTGAAGCCGTCAAACGCAGCTCTCATGATGACAGGAGCGATGCTGAAGAGCAAAACACCCGTGACAGAAAATGATATTAAAACAGCTGTCCGCTGGATGGACACGCTGCCGTCGCAAGACGCCAAAAAAGCGATTGAAACGGTTCTTTTCGCTTTAAAGCGCGATCTTCCCATTCACTCCGAGGTTTTGAATGGTGTTCATGCTGTGAAATCGCCTGTTCCGTTGCATCAGCATATATCCCAGCTGGTTCAGGCAATCGAACAAAACCCTCAGCAGAGCCAAATGATGTCAAAGCTAAAGAAGGCAGTTACAGCGCTTTTAAATAGTGAAATTGATGTCCATGCAGAACGGCTGATCGATAAGCTTATTTCTTTAACGGAGACTGCGAAAACACCCTCTTCTGCCAATACAGCTGGAAACAGGGAACTTAGCACACCAGCAGGCTCCCCCGAAAAGGCCAGCCTGCCGGTTGCAAACCATCTAAAAGAACAGAAAAACATACAAGGAGAGCCTGTTAAAACAGCCTCAGACATTCCAATCAAAGAAGCCCGCCAGCTGCTGGCAAAGCTGACGGAATCTGCTGAAAAAAACAGTCTCCAAATTGTGAAAGAAGCAGCAAATTGGATTAAAGCGGTTGGTTCAACGGGTGATAGTAAGTCACTTGCAGCTTCAGCTCATTTACAGGCGGCACAAATCACAGACCAGGAAGCCGAAGTTTTTTTTAAGGCTGTTCAGCAGACAGCACCTCATTTAGCGGATAAGGCAGATGTTCTTTCCTTCTTATCCAAAGTGAAAACGGCAATTGGCGCAAGGGACGAGCTTGCGTTTATTAAAGCGTTTGAACAAGGAAGCGCAGACACATCTGACGAAATGCAGTCCATCAAGCTGGCTCTTCATGCCATAAGAGCATCTCATGAGGTAGCCGAACCAATCAAGCAAGAAGCCGATCAGCTTTTTCATAAATTAAATGGCCAGCTTTTCATGCAGCAGGACCATCCGTCATACAGCCAAATTGTACTGTCATTTCCGATGTTTTCGAAGTCAGGAATTCAGGACATGACCGTTCTGTTTAAAGGAAAGAAAGAAGCAGATGGCAAGCTTGATCCTTCCCATTGCCGCCTTTTGTTTTTGCTGCAGCTTGATACATTAAAAGAAACCGTCGTTGATTGCTTGATACAGCAAAAAGTCATGACCATTACAATAGAGACTGATTTCGAGCTGCAGGCTGCGATAGATCCGATGGTTCCCGCGCTTAAACAGGGGTTAAAAGAAATGGGATACAGCCTTTCAGGGGTAAACGCGAAAAAAAGGGTTCACACCGAAGAAAAGGCTTCAATCGATCAATATATAACAAGTATCAGTGATCAAGAAGTGGATGTGAAAATATGAAAGAGCAGACACCGATCAGAAAAGCTGTGGCTCTTCATTATGACGAACAAAAAGACAAGGCGCCGAGAGTGCTTGCCACAGGAAAGGGCCATGTAGCCGACAACATTATTAAAGAAGCGAAAAAGGCAGGGGTCCCGATTCAAGAAGATCGGACCCTTGTCGAATTAATGCGCCATTTGACGGTAGATGATCAAATCCCTGAGGCTCTTTATGAAACGGTAGCCGAGATTTTTTCATTCATTTACAGATTGGACGAAAGCGTAAAAAATAAAAAATAGCTAAAATATTCCCCATCCTCTGTTTGAAAATTTATGTTTTTAATAAAGTAAAAGTTTGAATGTTTAGAAGGATTAAAAGATTTTGCACCGAAGTGTAGACAATTCTTCCAGTATTATTATAGAATGAAAGCGCAGTCTATTTTAGTTTTGTTACATAAGTTAGGAGGATGGGAAATGAATATCCATGAGTACCAGGGAAAAGAAGTCCTCAGAAAATATGGGGTATCTGTTCCTGAAGGTAAAGTGGCTTTTACAGCAGAAGAAGCAGTTGAGAGTGCAAAGAGCTTATCCAGCTCGGTTTATGTCGTAAAGGCTCAAATTCATGCTGGCGGTCGAGGCAAAGCTGGTGGGGTAAAAATAGCAAAATCATTAGACGAAGTAAAAGCGTATGCCGAAGAACTATTAGGGAAGACCCTAGTTACACATCAGACGGGTCCGGACGGCCAAGTAATAAAACGCTTACTTATTGAAGAAGGCTGCGATATTAAAAAAGAATATTACGTGGGTCTTGTGCTTGACCGCGCTACTTCCAGAATCGTTCTGATGGCTTCTGAAGAAGGCGGAACGGAAATTGAAGAAGTTGCGGAGAAAACACCGGAAAAAATCAAAAAAGCTGTCATTGATCCGGCTGTCGGCCTTCAAGGCTATCAAGCCAGAGAAATTGCATTCGCTATTAATATTCCAAAAGAGCTTGTGGGGAAAGCTGCTAAATTTATGCTTGGACTATATAAAGCGTTTGTTGAAAAAGACTGCTCAATCGCCGAAATCAACCCGCTTGTTGTTACCGGGGACGGAAATGTGATGGCGCTTGATGCAAAATTGAATTTTGACAGCAATGCGTTGTACAGACAAAAGGACATTATGGAATACAGAGATTTGGATGAAGAAGATCCGAAAGAAATCGAAGCGTCCAAATATGACCTAAGCTACATTTCCCTTGATGGAAATATCGGCTGTATGGTAAACGGCGCGGGACTTGCAATGTCCACAATGGATATTATCAAGCATTACGGTGGAGAACCGGCCAACTTCCTTGATGTGGGCGGCGGTGCAACCGCGGAAAAAGTCACGGAAGCATTTAAAATCATTCTTTCTGATCAAAACGTTAAAGGGATTTTTGTCAACATTTTCGGCGGCATTATGAAATGTGATGTCATCGCAGAAGGGGTTGTTGAAGCGACTAGACAAGTTGGTTTGACATTGCCGCTTGTTGTCCGTCTTGAAGGCACAAACGTGGATCTAGGGAAGAAAATCCTTAGTGAATCAGGATTAAACATTACATCTGCGGAATCAATGGCTGACGGCGCCCAGAAAATCGTATCCTTAGTTTAAGAAAGAATGAAAGGCAGGGGACCATATAATGAGTGTTTTTATTAATAAAGATACAAGAGTTATTGTACAAGGGATTACAGGTTCTACCGCTTTATTTCATACGAAGCAGATGCTCGAATACGGCACAAATATCGTAGGCGGTGTAACACCTGGAAAAGGCGGAACTGAAGCGGAAGGTGTTCCTGTATTTAATACAGTGGCTGAAGCAGTTCAAACGACCGGCGCTAACGCGTCTGTTATATATGTGCCTGCACCGTTTGCAGCTGATGCGATTATGGAAGCGGTAGATGCGGAGCTTGATCTCGTGATTTGTATCACAGAACACATTCCGGTTTTGGATATGGTGAAGGTCAAACGTTTCATGGAAGGCAAGAAAACGAGACTGATAGGGCCGAACTGCCCTGGTGTCATTACGCCTGAAGAATGTAAAATCGGCATTATGCCCGGATACATCCATAAAAAGGGTCATGTAGGCGTTGTATCACGTTCAGGAACATTAACATACGAAGCGGTGCACCAGCTCTCAGAAGCGGGCGTAGGACAGTCTACAGCTGTTGGAATCGGCGGCGACCCTGTAAATGGAACAAACTTTATTGACGTTTTAAAAGCGTTTAACGAAGATCCTGACACACACGCTGTCATCATGATTGGCGAAATCGGCGGTACTGCCGAAGAGGAAGCGGCAGAGTGGGTGAAAGCCAACATGACAAAACCGGTAGTCGGTTTTATCGGCGGTAAGACAGCACCTCCTGGGAAGCGCATGGGGCATGCAGGCGCCATTATTTCCGGCGGAAAAGGGACAGCTGATGAAAAAATCAAAACCCTTAATGCATGCGGAATTGAAGTTGCAGAGACACCTTCTGTTATGGGTGAAACCTTAATTAAGGTGCTGAAAGAGAAGAACCTGTTCGAAACTTGTAAAACGCATTAATAAAAAAGGGACAGCCGTTAAGGCTGTTCCTGCTTTTTCTGTCAAAAGGAGGTCAATCTATTGGATCAGGCCGCTGCCTGCTTAACGACTTGCAGAATCAATCAATTATTATCCCCATCCCTTCTATTAAAATGGTGGAAAGCCGATCCGTCTATGTCGCTGACATCATCGGTGTTACAAATGGTTACTCGTGATAAAATGAAAGCAGCTGCATTAAAAAAGAAAATAGAAGAATTTTACCCAAAGCTCCAACGCGTACTTGCTGCTTATCGTGAGCAAGGCATTAACACCATTCCTATCTCTTCAAAGCAATATCCTTTCTGGCTTAAAACCATTTATGATCCCCCCGCCGTTCTGTTTGCAAAGGGTGATATGACTCTTCTTTCGAAAGGAAGAAAAATTGGAATTGTAGGGACAAGAAATCCAACAGCTTACGGGAAACAAGTTGTCAATCATCTTACAGAAGAGCTCTGCCGTAAAGATTGGGTGATTGTCAGCGGACTGGCGTCTGGGATAGACGGAATGTCCCATGCTGCAAGTATTAAGGCGAAGGGGCGGACAATTGGCGTCATTGCAGGCGGATTTCAACACATTTATCCCCGGGAAAACCTTCAATTAGCAGATCACATGGCTAAACACCATATCCTTCTGTCAGAGCACCCACCTGAAACTAAACCCCAAAAATGGCATTTCTCTATGAGAAACCGTATCATCAGCGGACTGAGTGAAGGCGTTATTGTCGTACAGGGCAAGGAAAAAAGCGGTTCGCTGATAACTGCCTATCAAGCATTGGAGCAAGGTAGAGAAGTGTTTGCCGTACCCGGTTCATTATTTGACCCTTACGCCGGAGGTCCTATAAAACTGATCCAGCAGGGGGCTAAAGCCATAAGGTCAGCAGAGGATATTTTCGAGGAGCTTCCCGAGAGAAACGTTCAATATACGGAACCCTTTTGAATTATCGTTTGACAAACGGCATTGTAATATTTAATAATAGTGAGGATTTAAAGTTGCATATTGTTTTCTATTTAATGAATGACGTTCATGATAAAGAATGAAATGTTGAAAGCCAAATAAAGACAGCTGCAAAAATAAAATTGAAATATCTTGAAAAGAGAGAGAACACCTCTTGAGGGGGATGAAAATGTCTGATTATCTAGTCATCGTGGAATCGCCCGCTAAGGCGAAAACGATTGAACGTTACTTAGGTAAAAAATATAAAGTAAAAGCATCAATGGGACATGTCCGGGATCTTCCAAAAAGTCAAATGGGAGTTGACATAGAACAGAATTTCGAACCGAAATATATTACCATTCGAGGTAAAGGTCCGGTATTAAAAGAACTGAAAACGGCTGCCAAAAAAGCCAAAAAAGTGTATCTCGCGGCCGACCCCGACAGAGAAGGGGAAGCGATTGCATGGCACTTGGCACACAGCCTTGATTTAGATCTCAATTCAGACTGCCGTGTAGTGTTTAACGAAATTACAAAAGACGCTATTAAGGAATCGTTTAAGCATCCGCGCATGATTAATATGGATTTAGTGGATGCACAGCAAGCGAGACGTATTTTAGACAGGCTTGTCGGATATAAAATCAGTCCGATCTTATGGAAAAAAGTCAAAAAAGGGCTTAGCGCAGGACGCGTGCAATCCGTTGCCCTCCGTTTGATTATTGACCGTGAAAAAGAGATTAACGACTTTAAGCCTGAGGAATATTGGACAATTGACGGTACGTTCTTAAAAGGCCAGGAAACCTTTGAAGCAAGCTTTTTCGGAAAAAACGGCAAAAAACTTCCTTTAAATAGTGAAGCTGATGTAAAAGAGATTCTTTCTCAGCTCAAAGGGAATAAATATACAGTCGAAAAAGTAACCAAAAAAGAACGCAAACGTAATCCTGCTTTGCCTTTTACCACTTCAACCCTGCAGCAGGAAGCGGCTCGCAAGCTCAATTTCAGAGCGAAGAAAACGATGATGATTGCACAGCAATTATATGAAGGAATTGATCTAGGAAGAGAAGGAACTGTTGGTCTGATCACGTATATGAGAACGGATTCAACCCGTATCTCAAATACGGCTGTTGATGAAGCTGCTGCTTTTATCGATCAGACATATGGAAAAGAGTTCCTAGGCGGAAAACGGAAGCCTGCGAAAAAGAATGAAAATGCTCAGGATGCCCACGAAGCAATTCGGCCGACATCAGTTCTCAGAAAACCAAGTGAATTAAAAGCAGTTCTCGGCAGAGACCAAATGAGACTGTATAAATTAATTTGGGAGCGTTTTGTTGCCAGCCAAATGGCGCCGGCTGTTCTAGATACAATGAGTGTCGACCTGACAAACAATGGTTTGACATTTCGTGCAAATGGAAGTAAAGTCAAGTTTTCCGGGTTTATGAAGGTGTATGTTGAAGGAAAAGACGACCAAATGGAAGAAAAAGACCGGATGCTGCCTGACTTAAAAGAAGGCGATACGGTATTATCAAAAGATATAGAACCGGAGCAGCATTTTACCCAGCCGCCTCCGAGGTATACTGAGGCACGGCTTGTGAAAACGCTTGAAGAACTCGGCATAGGCCGTCCATCCACATATGCTCCGACGCTTGATACTATTCAACGGCGCGGCTACGTGGGTTTGGATAATAAACGCTTTGTTCCGACTGAATTAGGTCAGATCGTTCTTGACTTGATCATGGAGTTTTTCCCGGAGATCATTAACGTTGAGTTTACAGCTAAAATGGAGAGAGATCTTGATCATGTTGAAGAAGGAAATACCGAATGGGTCAAGATTATTGATAATTTCTACACCGATTTTGAAAAACGCGTCAAAAAAGCCGAATCAGAAATGAAGGAAGTTGAAATCGAACCAGAATATGCTGGAGAGGATTGTGAATTGTGCAGTTCGCCGATGGTATATAAAATGGGACGGTACGGTAAATTCTTAGCTTGCTCCAACTTCCCTGACTGCCGGAACACGAAACCGATTGTGAAACAAATCGGCGTGAAGTGTCCGAGCTGCGGAGAAGGAAACATTGTTGAGCGAAAATCGAAAAAGAAACGGGTGTTTTACGGCTGTGACCGTTATCCGGACTGTGAATTCGTATCCTGGGACAAACCAATTGAACGAAAATGCCCGAAATGCGGAAAAATGCTCGTCGAGAAAAAACTCAAAAAAGGCATACAAGTCCAATGCGTGGAATGCGATTATAAGGAAGAACCACAGAAGTAGCGGTGAGCAGGGTCTTGCTCACCTTCTTTGTGTGTTAAAAGAAGGCCTTGAATAATAAACTAGGAGATGTGAAAGATGAACCAACAAACAGTGAATGTGATCGGAGCCGGACTCGCAGGAAGTGAAGCAGCATGGCAGCTTGCCAAACGAGGGATTCAAGTCAAATTGTATGAAATGCGGCCTGTGAAACAAACGCCTGCGCACCATACTGATAAATTTGCCGAGCTAGTCTGCAGCAACTCTCTTCGCTCTAATACTCTCGCTAACGCTGTCGGTGTATTAAAGGAAGAGATGCGTGCGCTTGATTCAGCCATCATCGCGGCTGCTGACGAATGTTCGGTCCCTGCCGGAGGGGCTCTTGCAGTAGACCGTCATGAATTTGCCGCAAGTGTGACAAATCGGGTGAAAAATCATCCAAACGTAACCGTTATTAATGAAGAAGTGACTAAGATTCCTGAAGGTCCTACCATTATCGCAACGGGACCGTTAACATCTGAATCGCTGTCTGCCCAGCTGAAGGAGCTGACTGGAGAGGACTATTTATATTTTTATGACGCAGCGGCGCCAATTGTAGAAAAAGACAGCCTTGATATGGATAAGGTATACTTGAAATCCCGCTATGATAAAGGTGAAGCAGCATATTTGAACTGCCCTATGACAGAAGAAGAATTTGACCGTTTCCATGAAGCTTTAACATCAGCAGAAACAGTCCCGTTAAAAGAATTTGAAAAAGAGATTTTCTTTGAAGGCTGCATGCCGATTGAAGTCATGGCAAAACGCGGTAAGAAAACAATGCTGTTCGGTCCGATGAAACCGGTTGGGCTAGAGCATCCTGTTACAGGAAAACGTCCTTATGCCGTCGTTCAGCTCAGACAGGATGATGCTGCGGGCACACTTTATAATATTGTAGGATTCCAGACACATTTAAAATGGGGAGATCAAAAGGAAGTCCTCAAATTGATTCCAGGGCTTGAAAATGTAGAAATCGTCAGATATGGCGTGATGCACAGAAATACATTTATTAACTCTCCTAGCTTGTTAAAGCCGACTTATCAATTTCAAAACCGCAGTGACCTGTTCTTTGCAGGCCAAATGACGGGAGTAGAAGGATATGTGGAATCAGCCGCCTCAGGACTGGTAGCAGGCATTAATGCGGCGAAGCTTGTATTGGGAGAAGAGCTTGTTATTTTCCCGCAGGAAACGGCAATTGGCAGTATGGCTCATTATATTACAACAACAAACCAGAAGAACTTCCAGCCGATGAATGCAAACTTTGGGCTTTTAAAAGAACTGCCTGTTAAAATTAAAAATAAAAAAGAACGAAATGAACAATACGCGAATCGTGCAATTGAAACAATTCAAACAATTTCGAAAACAATATAGGTATTGATTGCAACCTGAACGCGATTTGTGATACCATTTAAAAGCCCTTCCTGGGGAGGTATTAGGCATGGAGAATGTTAAGAATTTCGTAAAGTTATTCGTTGAATATTTACAAATTGAAAAAAATTATTCACAATATACTATTGTGAATTATGTGGATTCAATTGAAGAATTCGAGACTTTCCTGCGCGTTCAAGGTATAAATGGATTTGAAGAAGCTGCATATCAAGATACTAGGATTTTTTTGACAGAAGCCTATGAAAAAGGTTTATCGAGAAGAACAATAAGCAAAAAGATATCTGCATTAAGAAGCTTTTATAAGTTTCTGATGCGGGAAAAGCTTGTTGAAGAAAATCCGTTTCAGCTTGTTCATCTGCCGAAACAAGAGAAACGGATACCGAAGTTTCTATATCAAAAAGAGCTTGAGGAGCTGTTTGAAGTTTCAGATATAAGCCAGCCGGCCGGAATGAGGGATCAAGCGCTGTTAGAGCTGCTCTATGCCACCGGAATGAGGGTCAGTGAATGCTGTTCCATAACTGTTAATGATGTTGATTTATTTATGGACACTGTGCTTGTTCACGGTAAAGGCAAGAAGCAGCGCTATATCCCCTTTGGGTCTTATGCCCGCGAAGCGTTGAAGATATACATGAATAGCGGAAGACAGTGCTTGCTGATGAAGGCAAAAGAACCTCATGATCTATTATTCGTAAATCAAAGAGGCGGACCGCTTACAGCCCGTGGCATCAGACATATTTTAAGCGGGCTTGTTCAAAAAGCGTCCGGCACTTTACATATCCATCCGCATATGCTTCGACACACGTTCGCCACCCATCTGTTAAATGAAGGAGCGGATTTGAGAAGCGTTCAAGAACTGCTCGGGCATTCCAATCTGTCTTCGACACAGATATACACGCACGTTTCGAAGGAAATGTTGAGAAACACATATATGTCCCACCACCCAAGAGCATTTAAGAAAAATTAAAGGAGGCCCTTTATGTCATCTTTTCATGCGACCACAATATTTGCCGTACAGCATAAAGGACGAAGCGCTATGTCTGGAGACGGCCAAGTAACGTTTGGTCAGGCTGTTGTCATGAAACACACGGCACGAAAAGTGAGAAAACTGTTTAACGGCAAGGTTCTTGCTGGCTTTGCGGGATCTGTTGCAGACGCTTTCACTTTATTCGAAAAGTTTGAAGCCAAGCTTGAAGAATATAACGGCAACTTAAAACGGGCGGCTGTTGAGCTTGCGAAGGAATGGCGCAGCGATAAAGTGCTTAGAAAGCTTGAAGCCATGCTGATTGTGATGAATCAGGATACTTTGCTTCTCGTATCGGGAACAGGCGAGGTGATCGAACCAGATGACGGCATTCTCGCAATTGGATCAGGAGGCAATTACGCTTTGGCAGCCGGAAGAGCCTTGAAAAAGCATGCCGGTGAAAGTATGACCGCAAGTGAGATTGCAAGAGCCGCATTAGAAACAGCAGGCGAAATTTGTGTTTACACGAACGATCAAATCATACTGGAAGAGCTTGAATAGAAAGGACTTGAGGCGCATGGAAAAAAAACCGTTAACTCCTAGACAGATTGTAGATCGGTTAGACCAATATATTGTCGGTCAGCAAAACGCGAAAAAAGCTGTCGCCGTGGCATTAAGAAACCGCTATAGAAGAAGTCTTCTGGATGAAAAGCTGAAGGACGAGGTCGTTCCGAAAAACATTTTAATGATGGGGCCTACCGGCGTTGGGAAAACTGAAATTGCCAGACGAATCGCTAAGCTTTCAGGTGCGCCATTTATCAAAATTGAAGCAACTAAATTTACTGAAGTCGGCTATGTAGGCAGAGATGTCGAATCAATGGTCAGAGATCTTGTGGAGACTTCTGTTCGGCTTATAAAAGAAGAGAAAATGAACGAAGTAAAGGAACAGGCAGAAGAAAATGCAAATAAACGCATTGTTCGTCTGTTAGTTCCTGGGAAGAAAAAACAATCAGGCGTTAAAAATCCGTTTGAAATGTTTTTTGGCGGCAGCCAGCCGAATGGTGAAGATGAGGCGGAGAGCCAGGAAGAAGCAAATATTGAAGAAAAAAGAAAACGAATGGCGCATCAGCTGGCCTTAGGAGAGCTCGAAGACTACTATGTAACAGTAGAAGTCGAAGAACAACAGCCTTCTATGTTTGACATGCTGCAGGGCTCGGGTATGGAGCAGATGGGCATGAACATGCAGGATGCGCTGAGCGGATTAATGCCAAAGAAAAAGAAACGACGCAAAATGACAGTCAGAGAAGCCAGAAAAGTCCTGACGAATGAAGAAGCTAGCAAACTCATCGATATGGATGAAGTCAGCCAGGAAGCTGTTCAGAGAGCAGAAGAGAGCGGGATTATCTTTATCGATGAGATTGATAAAATCGCAAAAAACGGCGGTGCATCTTCTTCTGCCGATGTTTCAAGAGAAGGCGTTCAGCGGGATATCCTGCCGATTGTTGAGGGTTCTACCGTTGTCACAAAATATGGTTCTGTAAAAACAGATCATGTATTATTTATTGCAGCAGGAGCGTTTCATATGGCCAAACCATCTGATTTGATTCCTGAACTGCAGGGGCGTTTCCCGATTCGTGTAGAACTGAACAAACTCACGGTGGATGACTTCGTGAGAATTTTGGTTGAGCCGGATAATGCGCTCTTGAAACAATATCAAGCATTATTGCAGACTGAAGGTATATCTCTTGAATTTTCTGACGAAGCTATTCATAAGATTGCTGAAGTTGCTTATCATGTGAACCAGGACACAGATAATATCGGTGCGAGACGCCTTCATACAATACTTGAACGCCTATTAGAAGATTTGTCGTTCGAAGCTCCTGATGTAACGATGGAGAAAATAACGATTACACCACAGTATGTCGAAGAAAAACTCGGAACGATAGCCAAAAACAAAGATTTAAGTCAATTTATATTGTGAAAAATTTAATATGAGGAATGTTTAGGAGGATTATTTATCATGGCTTTATTACAAAAAACAAGAATTATTAACTCCATGCTGCAAGCTGCGGCAGGGAAACCGGTAAACTTCAAGGAAATGGCGGAGACGCTGCGGGATGTCATTGATTCCAATATTTTCGTTGTAAGCCGCAGAGGGAAACTCCTTGGGTATTCTATTAACCAGCAAATTGAAAATGATCGTATGAAAAAAATGCTTGAGGATCGTCAATTCCCTGAAGAATATACGAAAAATCTGTTTAATGTCCCTGAAACATCTTCTAACTTGGATATTAATAGTGAATACACTGCTTTCCCTGTTGAGAACAGAGACTTATTCCAAGCTGGTTTAACGACAATTGTGCCGATCATCGGAGGAGGGGAAAGATTAGGAACACTCATTCTTTCACGTTTACAGGATCAATTCAATGATGATGACTTAATTCTAGCTGAATACGGCGCAACAGTTGTCGGAATGGAAATCCTAAGAGAAAAAGCAGAAGAAATTGAAGAGGAAGCAAGAAGTAAAGCTGTTGTACAAATGGCTATCAGCTCGCTTTCTTACAGTGAGCTTGAAGCAATTGAGCACATTTTTGAGGAGCTTGACGGAAACGAAGGCCTTCTCGTTGCTAGTAAAATCGCTGACCGCGTCGGTATTACCCGTTCGGTTATTGTGAACGCACTGAGAAAGCTGGAGAGTGCCGGCGTCATTGAGTCAAGATCATTAGGAATGAAAGGTACTTATATCAAAGTGTTAAACAACAAATTCCTAATCGAATTAGAAAATCTAAAATCTCATTAATCAAAAAAAGAACCCCCTTTAAGGGGTTCTTTTTTTATTTCAAATAAAGGAAATCAATAAGCTTTATTTCCTGGGTTGAAAGTCTTTCTGTGTAATGATTTTAATAAATCTTGCATATTTCTTCAAAAAGTATCAAAAATGACGAAAAGAAAGGAGAAAAAACAGAAATTCTGCTATTTTCAGGCTTATATCAAGGTGGAAAATGTAGTTCTAACAATCTAGGACTTTATGCCTAGTTGTAAAATAGATAATTGTGAGGACATTTTTTTACACGAACTTCATAGACTTTATGCCTGTTATTTCTTACAATAAGCATATAGTTTTACAATTCTCGACAAGGATATTGAGGGTGAAAAAAACTGAAATGGAGGTAAGTGGATTTGAGCTTATTTTCTGGAACGATACAAAATCTTGAAAATGCCTTGAGCAGAGCGGATATTAAGCAAAAAGTCATAACTAATAATATCGCCAATATAGATACACCGAACTATAAGGCAAAAAAAGTCTCTTTCCAAAATTTATTAGATCAAGAATCCTCACGTCTTGATGCGATAAAAACAGACTATCGTCATGTTGATTTTTCTGATACTGATTCGAATTATTCAATTGTTGCGAGCGGAGATACATCGTATCAGCAAAATGGAAACAATGTCGATGTTGACAAAGAGATGACAGAATTGGCGCAAAATCAAATCAACTATCAAGCTTTAGTTGAAAGAATGAACGGTAAATTTAATTCACTGAAGACCGTATTAACAGGAGGAAAATGATGACAGCTTTTCAGAGCTTAAATGTTTCAGCATCTGCTTTAACAGCTCAGCGGGTCAGAATGGATGTTGTATCATCTAACTTAGCAAATATGGATACGACAAGAGCTAAGCAGGTGAATGGAGAGTGGGTGCCTTACAGAAGAAAAATGGTCTCCCTTCAGTCAAAAGGTGAATCGTTCTCTTCCATTCTTAATTCTCAAATGAGCGGAAGCGGTCATGCTGGAAACGGTGTGAAGGTTTCAAAAATTACGGAGGATAAATCGGATTTTAATCTTGTCTATGATCCGACAGATCCTGATGCAAACGCTGAAGGATATGTGCAAAAACCTAATGTAGATCCATTAAAGGAAATGGTTGACCTTGTCAGCAGCACCAGATCATATGAGGCGAATGTCACTGCGATGAATGCCACAAAGGGAATGCTGATGAAGGCATTAGAAATCGGAAAGTAGGTGAATGAATGTGATTAATGCAATTTCTCCTTTTCAGGTTCAAAATACTCAAAACACTCAAAATGCAACAAATCAAGTAAACAATAGCCAAAAAACAGATTCTTCAAATCAAACAAGCTTTTCGGAGCTTTTAAAAAACTCTATTAGTTCGTTAAATGAGTCCCAAGTAGCTTCTGACAACATGACTAATGCCTTGGCTGCAGGAAAAGATGTAAATCTTGATGAGGTCATGATCGCCGCTCAAAAAGCTAGCATCTCTCTAACTGCAGCAACAGAGTTCCGCAATAAAGCTGTGGAAGCTTATCAGGAGATTATGAGAATGCAAATGTAGGGGGTCTGACGATTTAGAGAAAGAGTGGAATGACCGGGGGTTAACATGAATCGTACTCTAATGCAAATGAAAAACAAAACGAGTGAGTTTTGGAAAAATAGATCTAAATTACAAAAGATTTTAATGGTTAGTGTGTTAGCGGCAATTATTATTATTGGAATTATTATTAGTGTTTTTGCTTCCAGTACAAAGATGGCTCCGCTTTACAAAGATTTATCTGCCGAAGAAGCAGGAAAAATCAAAGAAGAATTGGATGCGAAAAAAGTACCAAACGAACTTTCGAGTGGCGGTACAGTGATTAGCGTTCCAGAGGATCAGGTTGATTCTTTGAAAGTGCAGCTGGCTGCAGAAGGACTTCCTAAAACAGGATCAATTGATTACTCGTTTTTTGGGCAGAATGCCGGCTTTGGTTTGACAGACAATGAGTTTGATATGGTAAAAGTGAAAGCGACACAGACAGAACTGTCAAACTTGATCAATGAAATGGACGGTATTAAAAACTCAAAAGTAATGATTAATCTCCCGAAAGACGCTGTGTTTGTCGGTGAAGAGCAATCTGCAGCTTCTGCTTCAATCGTTCTGCAGATTCAACCGGGTTACACACTTGACCAAAGCCAGATCAACGGACTGTATCATCTGGTATCTAAAAGCGTGCCGAACCTAAAAGAAGATAATATCGTCATCATGGACCAAAATTCTACATACTACGACAAATCAGACAGCAATGCAGGGTCCTACGCGGATAGTTATTCTTCTCAGCAAGGAATTAAGTCTCAAGTTGAAAAAGACATTCAAAAACATGTTCAGTCACTGCTAGGTACGATGATGGGCCAAGATAAAGTCGTTGTCTCCGTTACAGCAGACATCGATTTCACAAAAGAAAATCGTACAGAAGACATTGTCGAACCTGTGGATAAAGAAAACATGGAAGGCATTGCAGTCAGCGCGGAAAAGGTATCTGAAACATACCAGGGCGACGGTGCAGCCAACGGCGGAACTGCCGGAACCGGCGAGGATGATGTCACAAATTATAAGGCTGATGGTGAAAATGCCGAAAGCGGGAACTACGAAAAAAACAGCAACAAAATCAATTACGAGGTTAACCGAATCCATAAAGAAATCGCTGAAAGTCCTTATAAGGTCAGAGATTTAGGGATTCAAGTCATGGTAGAGCCGCCTGATGCCAAAAACACAGCGTCACTATCAACTGAAAGACAGGATGATATACAAAAAATCCTTTCAACTGTAGTCAGAACATCTTTAGATAAAGATGAAACGCAAAACCAGAATTTATCTGATGCTGATATCAATAATAAAATTGTTGTCTCCGTTCAGCCATTTGACGGAAAAGTCAATTTGGATACAAACACGGAGAAATCCTCAGGTATCCCGCTGTGGGCATATATTACAGGCGGTGTTTTAATCGCCGCGATTATTGTTCTGATCATTATGCTTATCAGAAAGAAACGGGCGCAAGAGGATGAATTCGAGGAGTATGAGTATGAGGTTCCTCAAGAACCAATCAATTTACCTGATATCAACGAAGAGGAAAATGAAACAGCGGAAACAGTCAGACGAAAACAGCTTGAAAAGATGGCGAAAGACAAGCCGGAAGATTTTGCAAAACTGCTGAGAAGCTGGCTGGCCGAGGATTAGGAGGAATAAGAAATGGCGAGACGTGATCAAGATAAGCTTACAGGAAAACAAAAAGCAGCCATTCTCATGATTTCCTTGGGGTTAGATGTGTCAGCTTCTGTTTATAAGCACTTAACCGATGAAGAAATTGAAAGGCTTACGCTGGAAATATCAGGTGTTCGAAGCGTCGATCATCAAAAAAAGGATGAAATCATAGAAGAATTTCACAATATAGCCATTGCACAAGATTATATTTCTCAAGGCGGTTTAAGCTATGCAAGACAAGTTCTAGAAAAGGCGCTTGGAGAGGATAAAGCGGAAAACATTCTAAACAGGCTGACGTCTTCTTTACAGGTGAAGCCATTTGATTTCGCCAGAAAAGCGGAGCCTGAACAAATTTTGAATTTTATCCAGCAAGAGCATCCTCAGACAATGGCTTTAATCTTGTCTTATTTAGATCCTGTGCAGGCCGGGCAAATTTTATCGGAGCTGAATCCTGAAGTTCAGGCTGAGGTTGCGAGAAGAATTGCGGTCATGGATAGAACGTCACCAGAAATTATTAATGAGGTAGAACGGATTCTGGAACAAAAATTATCTTCTGCATTTACTCAGGATTATACACAAACAGGCGGAATTGAAGCTGTTGTGGAAGTGTTAAACGGAGTAGACAGAGGGACAGAGAAGACGATATTGGATTCATTGGAAATTCAGGATCCCGATCTTGCTGAAGAGATTAAAAAGCGGATGTTTGTCTTCGAAGATATTGTCACACTTGATAACCGTGCTATTCAGAGAGTCATTCGCGATGTTGAGAACGACGATTTGCTCCTTTCATTAAAGGTTGCAAGCGAGGAAGTCAAAGAAATTGTATTCAGCAATATGTCACAGCGTATGGTTGAAACCTTCAAAGAAGAAATGGAATTTATGGGCCCTGTACGCTTGAAAGACGTAGAAGAAGCTCAATCGAGAATTGTAAGCATCGTCAGAAAGCTTGAAGAAGCCGGTGAAATTGTGATAGCAAGAGGCGGAGGGGATGATATTATTGTCTAATATCATTAAACAAGAATCATCTTTTTCTCCACAAAAGGAAAAAAGAAAACTTTCTATACAAGAGGTGCGTATTGATCATTCCCACCTTTTGCAGGCTGAAGAGAACCCGGAGGCTCTTATGGCCCGAGTGAAAGAGGAAGCTGACCGGATTTCTGAGCAGGCGAACAGTCATATAGAAAATACTCGCCGTCAAATTGAGCAGGAGAAAAATGATTGGGCGGCTGAAAAACAGAAGCTGATTGAGGAAGCAAAAGCCGAGGGCTTTGAACAAGGAGTAGCATTGGGCAAAGCTGAGGCAATGCAACAGTATGCCGAACTGATCGGCCAAGCGAACAGAATTACTGAAATGTCCAGAAAAGCTGTTGAGGACAAGCTTGAAGACGCTAATGAAGAAATCGTTGAGCTTGCCGTTGCATTGGCAAAAAAAGTATGGCAGCAAAAATCTGATGATAAAGAGGCATTCCTCCTGCTTGTACAACAGGTTGTAAACGAAGTGAAGGAGTATGACGATATATCAATTTATGTTGATCCATATTACTATGAGACAATCTTTCAGCAAAAAGATGAAATCCAGCAGCTTCTTTATAAAGAATGCCGTCTTGGCATATATGCTGATGAAAAAGCTCAAAAAGGAACCTGTTATATTGAAACTCCTTTTGGCAGGGTAGATGCGAGTGTTGACACACAATTGATGCAATTGAAAGATAAACTTCTGACAGCGCTGGAAGCGGGTGCAGCTGAATGAAGACACAGAGTCTGATAGATTGTATAGAAATGACAGACTCGTATAAACGGTACGGAAAAGTCAAGCGGGTCATCGGCCTGATGATTGAATCAAAAGGCCCTGCAAGCTCAATTGGCGACGTATGCCTGATTTATGCAAAAGGACAATCTGGGAAAGTCATTAAAGCCGAGGTAGTCGGCTTCCAAGAAGAAAATATTTTGCTTATGCCGTATTTAGAGGCTGCGAGTATTGCACCAGGCAGCATTGTAGAAGCTACTGGGGAATCTCTTCGGGTTAAAGTTGGATCTGGACTGATCGGGCAAGTCATCGATGCTTTTGGAGAACCGCTTGACGGAAAACTTCTGCCGAAAGGACTTTCGCCTGTATCGACGGAGCAATCACCGCCCAACCCGATGAAACGGCCGCCTATCCGTGAAAAAATGGGTGTTGGCGTCAGATCCATTGACAGCTTGCTGACAGTCGGTAAAGGCCAGCGGATTGGAATATTTGCCGGAAGCGGTGTCGGAAAAAGCACATTAATGGGAATGATCGCCAAGCAGACAGAGGCTGACTTAAACGTCATTGCACTTGTCGGAGAACGCGGACGAGAGGTCCGGGAGTTTATTGAAAAAGATCTTGGGAAAGAGGGGCTGAAACGATCGATTGTAGTTGTTGCCACCTCAGACCAGCCAGCATTAATGAGATTGAAAGCGGCATATACAGCGACTGCAATTGCCGAGTATTTTCGAGATAAAGGCCAAAATGTCATGTTTATGATGGATTCTGTTACAAGGGTGGCGATGGCGCAGCGTGAGATTGGTTTAGCTGCTGGAGAACCACCGACGACAAAAGGCTATACACCCTCTGTGTTCGCTATTTTACCTCGTTTATTAGAACGAACAGGTGCAAACGAGCACGGAACCATTACGGCATTTTATACAGTGCTGGTAGACGGCGATGACATGAATGAACCGATTGCCGATACCGTACGCGGAATTTTAGACGGACATATTGTGTTGGACAGGGCGCTTGCCAATAAAGGCCAGTTTCCGGCAGTTAATGTCCTAAAAAGCATCAGCAGGGTGATGTCAAACATATCGACAAGACAGCACCTGGATGCGGCAAATAAATTCCGCGAACTTTTATCGACATATCAAAATTCGGAAGATCTCATTAATATCGGAGCTTACAAAAGAGGCTCCTCAAGAGAAATTGATGAAGCGATACAATTTTATCCGCAGCTTATTCAATTTTTAAAGCAGGGAACAGATGAACCGGCATCATTGGAAGAAAGCATTGCTGCATTAACTAGTTTGACAGGAAATGAGGAATAAAACGTGGCTTATCAATTTAGATTCCAAAAGCTGCTGGAACTAAAAGAAAATGAGAAAGACCAATCCTTATCCGATTATCAGCAATCAGTTTCTGAATTTGAAAACGTTGCTGAAAAATTATATGAGAGTATGAGCAAAAAAGAATTACTAGAACAAAATAAAGAAAAGAAATTAAAAAGCGGCATGAGTGTACAGGAAATGAGGCACTACCAACAATTTGTCTCAAATCTTGATAATACGATTTATCACTATCAAAAGCTTGTCATTATGAAAAGAAATCAAATGAATCAAAAACAAGAAATTTTGACAGAGAAAAATATTGAAGTGAAAAAGTTTGAAAAAATGCGTGAAAAACAGTTTAAAATGTTTGCTCTTGAAGACAAAGCTGCAGAAATGAAAGAAATGGACGATATTTCGATTAAGCAGTTTATGATTCAAGGCCATTAGGAGCGAATGTAATGTCCGGCAAAAAGAAAGAATCAGGTAAGTTCCGTTCGGTTTTGCTTATCATTATCCTCCCGCTGATGTTTCTTCTAATCGCAGGGGGGATTGTTCTTTGGGCTGCTGGTGTCAATGTGTTAAAGCCGATCCAGGATGCTGCGGCAAAAACGCCGGTTCTTAAGGAATTGGTTCCTGAAACCGAAAATAAAAAAGACACAGCATCAAGTAAGGATAGCAGTAATACGGCAGCTCTGGAAAAGACCATTAAAGATCAAAAAAGTGAAATCAGTATATTGAATAAAGATTTAGAAACAAGCAAATCGGAAATCGATAGGCTCAATCAAAAGATTCGTTCACTTGAAAAGACGGCGGAGGACCAAAAAAAGTCATCTGAAGATCATACTGAGGGAACATCAGACTCGAAAGCTTCTTCTAAAAATGACAAAGTGATCAGTGTGTACAAAAGCATGGACAGCGGAAAGGCTGCGAAAATTATTGCCCAATTAAAGGAGCAAGAAGCACTGAAAATATTGAATGGCCTAAGCAAAAAGCAGCTTGCTGACATATTGGCAAAAATGACTCCTGAGCAAGCAGCAACCTATACAGAAAAAATTGCTGCCAGCCAAGAATAGGGGGAATTAAAGGTGAAGCTGCTTGAATTATCGGGACCTTTGCTGCAAACGACAACGGGTTCTGCCGCTAAAAGCATGAAAAGTAGCCCGGGTGTTTTTCAAAACTGGCTTATATCTGAGGCAGGTTTAAAGGAACTCTCAGAACAAGAAAAGGGTACTCCGAATTCCGGAGGTCAGCTTTTAGAAGATGCGCTTAAAAAGATCGGTGAATGGCTAAAAGCAAGTCCTGAAGATCAAGACAAACAAAATGCGGGTCTTCTGCAAACATTAAGCAAACTGACAGGGAAGCAATTGGATGCGAATGCTCTGCAAATGTTGCAAAATCTTTTGCAAGCAGTTGAATCAAGATTGTCAGGCGGGATGGATCAATTGCTCACAGAAACGGAGAAAATCTTTTCAGAAGCTAAAACGGCTCTGAGTGCCAATGATTCTGCTCCTGACATTAATGGACAACTGAAGACCGATACAGAGCAATCAAATCAGGAAAATGAAGTATCCGAGGCTGCTAAAGAACTGATCTATATCCAGATGTTCATTAGCCAGCTTGTAGAAGGGAATAAGCTGACTGATCGAGGGAATGGCAATGAAGCTCATGCCATTTACCAAAGTGGGGATCAATTTCTTTCTGTATTAGAAAAAAAAGGTGTATCTCAACAACTAATTCAGGATCTTAAACAGCAAATGTTCACCAAAGATGAGTCGAGTTCAAAACTTTATTCGATGACAGCGTCAGAGCTGAAAAGTTTTCAAAGCTTAATGGATCAAATGTCTATGCTCCCTCAAAAAGGGACCAAAGAATGGAGTTTAGCTGAAAGCCAGTTGAAAGCTTTCTTGTTATCGAAATCATCCGAATCATCACAAGACTTTGGGAAGCGTGTTTTCACACCGCTTTCGCAGAGTTCATCCAGCAAAAGTGCATCGGATGTTTCTGGAAGTATTCAGCCTGTAGATAGTAAATCAGGACTCCAAATGATGTTTTCAGGGTATCGGGGCATAGGAGGAGTTCAAACACTTGATCTGCAGAAGATGTCATCTGATATACCAAATGCTGAAACAAAAACGGTGGCTGATCAAGTGATCAATGCGTGGAAGCAGATGAAATATACGCCTTTCGGCAGATCAACGGGAAGCTTCACCATTCGGTTGAACCCTGAACATTTAGGATTTGTCACAATCAAGCTGACAAATGAAAATGGAATGTTTCAGAGTAAAATCATTGCATCTAGCCAATCAGCAAAAGAATTGCTTGAACAGCATCTTCCGCAGCTGAAGCAATCATTGCCGAATATGGCCGTCCAAATAGACCGTTTTACTCTTCCGGTCCAAAGCGGGGATCAGCCGATATACGGCCAGCTTGCTGATGAACAGAAACAGCAGCAAGAGGGGCAGAGACAGCAAAGACAGAAAAAGCAATCAAATGATTTTGGCGATCTGCTCGATGAAGTGTCGATGGTTGAAATGGAGGAGGAAGAATGACTTCTATAAGTTCAGAATATAAACTGCCTGAAAAAACGAATACCGTGTCGACGAACAACAGCAGCTTGGGGAAAGATGAGTTTTTAAAAATTTTAATGACTCAAGTTCAAAACCAAGATCCGCTCAACCCGGTTGACGATAAAGAATTTATCAGCCAGATGGCGACTTTTTCAAGCTTGGAACAGATAATGAATCTGAATACAACGATGACTAAATTCGTTGAAAACCAAGATCCGTTTACAACGTATGTTGATTGGATGGGAAAAGAAGTATCTTGGACTGATGGTAAAAGTGCAACAGATAAAACAGGCACAGTAAGCTCTGTTAAACATTCTAAAGGAAATTATTATCTCGTTCTTGATGATGGGACCGAGATCAGTCCTGCGAATGTCATGTCTGTGGGACAATCATCTAAATAAAAAAATCTGGGGGAATACATTATGTTACGTTCACTTTATTCTGGAATCAGCGGTATGAAAAACTTTCAAACAAAGCTTGACGTAATCGGTAACAACATTGCAAACGTGAATACAGTAGGATTCAAAAAGAGCCGTGTGACTTTTAAAGATATGGTAAGCCAAACAATTGCCGGCGGTTCTGCGGCCGGTGCAACTATCGGCGGTACGAACTCTAAGCAAATCGGTTTAGGTTCATCATCTGGCACAATTGATACAATTCATTCAACAAGCGCCACACAAAGTACAGGAAGAGCACTTGATTTAGCAATTGACGGTGACGGTTACTTCCGGATTGATACAGGTGATGGAACAGCTTATACAAGAGCAGGGAACTTCTATTTAGATAATACCGGAACATTGGTTACAGGTGATGGCTACCATGTGTTAAATATGAATGGAGGAACAATTAAAATTCCTACTGATGCTCAAAGCTTTAGCATTGGCCCTGATGGAAAGGTGTCAATTGTTGATGCCGGCGGTCAACCACAAGACGGCGGACAAATCGGGATTGTGACTTTTGCCAACAGTGACGGCTTAGATAAAATCGGGAGCAACTTATACCGTGAATCTTTAAACTCTGGTACGGCCAGTGCAGCGAACCAGCCCGGTGATGGCGGAACAGGTTCTCTTAAATCAGGATTTCTCGAAATGTCTAACGTTGATTTAACTGACGAATTTACTGAAATGATCGTAGCCCAGCGCGGATTCCAATCAAACTCAAAAATTATTACAACATCTGATGAAATCCTTCAAGAACTGGTTAACCTTAAACGTTAAGGAGGGAGGGGAGGCGAGTAATCGCTTCTCCGCTGTTTTATGATAAAAGTAACCCGTTTGAACGGGCAGCCCTTTACACTGAATGCGCTATTTATTGAACAGATTGAATGCTTTCCGGATACTACAATCACTCTGTCAAACGGTAAGAAGTTTGTAGTAAAAGAAGATGAAGAAGCTGTTCTGGAAAAGATCGCATCTTTCTACCGAAACATACAAATATTTTCAATGGATCAAGGAATAGAGGAACCGGAATGAAGAAAAAGTTAATGATCATCTTACTAATTATTCTTATCGTAATTGGTGCTCTCGGGGCAACGGCTTATTTTGTGTTAGGCGGAAAGTCCGAAAAAAGTGAAGCGAAAAAAAGTATTGATGAAATTGTTTCATCTTCTGTTGATGTAGAAGAGATCACAACAAATTTAAAGTCTGATAACATTATCCGTCTTGCTATTAAACTTGAAACTGATTCTGATAAATCAAAAGAAGAACTTGAGAAACGTGATTTTCAAGTGAAAGACGCTGTTATATCACTGCTGGCTGATACGAATGCTGATCAGATTGAGGGAGACAAGGGAAAAGAAACCTTTAAGAAGGAACTAAAAGATAAAATAAATAGCTACCTCCAAGAAGGAAAAGTAGAAAAAGTGTATATTACCTCCTTTAATCTGCAATAAAACATAATTTGACAGAATACGGAGGTGAGGAAAATGTCAGGAGAAGTTCTCTCCCAAAATGAAATAGATGCACTGCTTTCTGCAATATCAACTGGTGAAATGGACGCTGAAGAGCTGAAAAAAGAAGAAAAAGAGAAGAAAGTCAAGGTTTATGATTTCAAACGTGCGCTGCGGTTTTCTAAGGATCAGATCCGCAGTTTAACGAGAATTCATGACAATTTTGCAAGACTTCTTACCACTCATTTTTCGGCTCAGCTCAGAACCTATATTCATATATCTGTCAGTTCTGTTGACCAGGTCCCTTATGAGGAATTTATCAGATCGATCCCGAACATGACGATTCTGAATCTATTTGATGTCCATCCGATGGAAGGCAGAATTATGATGGAGGTTAACCCCACGATAGCTTATACGATGATGGACCGAGTCATGGGTGGGATTGGAATCAGTCATAACAAGGTTGACAGCTTGACAGAAATTGAAACAAAAATCATTTCTAATTTATTTGAAAATGCACTGGGTAATTATAAAGAAGCTTGGCAGTCAATTGCTGATATTGAACCGGAAATGACTGAGTTTGAAGTGAATCCGCAATTCGTTCAGATGGTGTCTCCTAATGAAACAGTCGTGGTGATCTCACTTAATACTCAAATCGGTGAAATCAGCGGTGTCATTAATCTCTGTATCCCGCATATCGTCCTCGAGCCGCTCATACCGAAGCTTTCAGTCCACTATTGGATGCAATCAGACCGAAATGAGCCAAAGCCTGAGGAAACAAAGTCGCTTGAAAAACGTATCATGACAGCACAAATACCTGTCGTGGCCGAGCTCGGCACATCTGAACTGACAATAGAAGAGTTTTTAAGTTTAGAAGTCGGAGACTGCATAACTTTGGACAAATCAGTCACGGATCCTCTTACTGTATTGGTCGGAGATAAGCCGAAATTTTTAGGACAAGCCGGCCGGGTGAATCGAAAACAGGCAGTGCAAATTTTAGATCACGACATAAGAGGTGAACAAGATGGAGAATAATAGATTATCTCAAGATGAGATTGACGCGCTTCTTAACGGTACTGGCAGCACGCTTGATGAGCCAGAGGTTCCGGAAGTAGATGATTTATCGGAAATGGAGCGTGATGCGATCGGTGAAATCGGTAATATTTCATTCGGCAGTTCTGCGACAGCATTGTCAACACTTTTAAATCAAAAGGTCGATATTACGACTCCGAGCGTAACGGTTATCCCAAAAAGTAAAATCAGCGATGCGTTTCCTGAACCGTATGTAGCGATTGAAGTAAATTATACGGAGGGCTTCAGCGGCAGCAACCTGTTAGTCGTGGAACAAAGTGACGCGGCGATCATTGCTGATTTAATGATCGGGGGAGACGGAAAAGGTGCGGATCCTTCACTGGGGGAAATCCATTTAAGTGCGGTTCAAGAAGCAATGAACCAAATGATGGGATCGGCAGCCACATCAATGTCTACTGTATTCAGTAAAAAAATTGATATTTCACCGCCTCGGGTTGAATTGCTCGATGTAACTGAAGAAAAGGGCACAGACCGTATTCCTGATGATGAAATGCTGGTGAAAGTTTCTTTCAACTTAAAGGTGGGAGAATTAATAGACTCCAGTATTATGCAGCTTTACCCATTAACATTTGCGAAAGATTTAATTTCAAGCCTTATGAATTCAGGAAATGCAGAGGAAGCAACAACGGCGCAGCCTGATGCTACATACGAGCAGCCGAAAGAGCCTGTGACGCCAGAGCCTCGTATTGAACCGAAGCAACAGCAGCCGCAGCCGCCAAAAAGGCAGGGAACAGCAAAAAAAGCAACGCCAGTTCAGGTTTCACCGGTGGAATTTTCTGCGTTTGATCCAAATGAGGCGACACAAGCCCCTATCAATAATCTGGATATGCTTTTAGATATCCCGCTTTCAATTACTGTTGAGCTCGGCAGAACAAAGAGAAGTGTAAAAGAAATTTTAGAGCTTTCTGCAGGTAGTATTATTGAGCTTGATAAATTAGCTGGTGAGCCGGTAGATATTTTAGTTAATCAGCGTATCGTTGCCAAAGGCGAGGTTGTTGTCATTGAAGAAAACTTCGGCGTAAGAGTCACTGACATTTTAAGCCAGGCAGAGCGCATTAATAATTTAAAATAACGAAACACAAGGAGAGAGATAAATTATGGCACATAGAATTTTAATTGTAGATGACGCAGCATTTATGCGAATGATGATTAAAGATATTTTGGTTAAAAACGGTTTTGAAGTAGTAGCGGAAGCTGAAAATGGAGCACAAGCAGTAGAGAAATATAAAGAGCATTCTCCTGACCTTGTTACGATGGATATCACGATGCCTGAAATGGATGGGATTACAGCATTAAAAGAAATTAAACAAATTGATGCTCAGGCAAGAATCATTATGTGTTCTGCTATGGGACAGCAATCAATGGTTATTGATGCCATTCAGGCCGGCGCTAAGGATTTCATTGTGAAACCTTTCCAAGCTGACCGTGTGCTTGAAGCAATCAACAAAACATTAAGTTAAAGGGTGTACGATTGTTGAAAAAGAGTCAATATTTCATCGCTTTTATTTGTTTTTTCGTTTTATTCAGTGTACATCCAATTGCTGCTGCGGCGGCAGACTCTGAGAATTCAACTGTAAACGAATGGTTTCAAAAGAAAGATGAGAAAACTGCAGATAAGTCAGGGCAAAAGGAAGAAAAAACAACAAAAACTGCTGATGAGACGGAGGGAGCGGCTGCTCCTTCTGTCTCAGCTTTTGATTTTGTAAAGATGATTTTCGCTTTACTGTTTGTTATCGTGCTGATTTACGGGCTGGTTAAGCTCATGAACAAAAGAAATCGGCTCCTCAAGCCTTTTCAATATGTTGAAAATATTGGCGGCACATCGGTCGGCCAGAACAGATCCATACAATTGATCAAGGTCGGAAAAAGCGTGCTCGTCGTCGGTGTAGGAGAGACGATCCAGCTGCTGAAAGAAATTGAGGATGAAAAAGAGATTGAAGTCATTCTCAGTCAGCATGAAGAGGCAATGTCAAGCAAAATAGAGTGGCAAAAGTTTGTGAAGCCGCTTAAGAGTTCTGAGCATCAGCCGCAGCAAAAACTGCCTTCATTTTCAAAAGCATTAAAAGAGCAACTTGAAGAGTTAAAACAAAACCGTTCTGAAGGAAAGAAGAAAGGCCCACGTCATCATGAATGAGTTTATAAATATTTTCAGTTCAAGCGATCCGGAAAACGTAAGTTCAACTGTTAAATTACTATTATTGTTAACTGTATTTTCAGTGGCGCCTGGAATATTGATTCTTATGACTTGCTTTACTCGCATCGTCATTGTTCTGTCATTTGTCAGAACTTCACTTGCGACGCAATCTATGCCCCCAAACCAGGTTCTTATCGGGCTTGCGCTGTTTTTAACATTTTTTATTATGGCTCCTACTTTTTCAGAAATTAATAAAGAAGCGCTGACCCCATTGATGGACAACAAAATCAGCTTGGATGAAGCGTATACGAAAGCTGAGGAACCGATTAAAGAGTTTATGAGTAAACACACAAGGCAGAAGGATTTGGCGCTGTTCATGAATTACGCAAAAATGGATAAACCTGAATCATTAAAGGATATTCCGCTAACAACAATGGTTCCGGCTTTTGCTATATCAGAGCTTAAAACTGCATTTCAAATAGGGTTTATGATTTTTATCCCGTTTTTAATTATAGATATGGTAGTGGCGAGCGTCTTGATGTCAATGGGAATGATGATGCTCCCTCCAGTTATGATTTCTCTGCCCTTTAAAATATTACTTTTTGTTTTGGTGGACGGCTGGTATTTAATTGTGAAATCTTTGCTTCAGAGCTTTTAGGGTAGGTGCTAAACGTGAGTTCAGAATTTGTAATTTCTATGGCGGAAAAAGCCGTATACGTAACACTGATGATCAGCGGGCCGTTATTGGCCATTGCTTTACTGGTCGGTTTAATTGTCAGCATATTTCAGGCGACAACTCAAATCCAGGAACAGACTTTGGCGTTTATTCCGAAAATCGTGGCGGTTCTTCTGGCCCTCATTTTTTTTGGTCCGTGGATGCTGTCGACGATTCTTTCATTTACAACAGAGCTGTTTTCTAATCTAAATCGTTTTGCAGGGTAATGCAGAGATGAATTCAATTATTGACTTATTTCCTGCTTTTTTATTGGTTTTTATTAGAATCTCTGCTTTTTTTGTAACGATTCCGCTATTCGGACATCGAAATGTCCCAGCTGTTCACCGCATAGGATTTGCTTTTTTTCTGGCGGTTATTTGTTTCAGCACCATTGATAAACCGCCCTCTTTGGAGATAGATGAGCAATATATGCTCTTGGCTTTTAAGGAAGCCTTGGTTGGCCTATGTCTCGGCTTAATCGCTTATATGATGATTGCCGCAGTACAGATTGCCGGCTCGTTTATTGATTTTCAAATGGGATTTTCAATAGCAAACGTTATTGATCCGCAAACCGGAGCGCAAAGTCCGTTGATTGGCCAGTTTATTTATACGATGGCACTTTTGTTTATGCTGAGTGTCAATGCCCACCATTTGCTGCTGGACGGTATTTACTACAGCTTTCAGTATATTTCAGTGGATCAGGCATTTCCGAATTTCGGCGATGAAAAGTTTGCTTATTTTATCGCGAAAAGCTTTAATGCGATGTTTATTATCGCTTTTCAAATGTCAGCGCCTGTTGTGGCCAGTTTGTTTCTAGTTGATTTAGCATTAGGTATCGTGGCTCGAACTGTTCCGCAATTAAATGTATTTGTGGTCGGTCTGCCTTTAAAGATCGCTGTCAGTTTCATCATGCTCATTGTATGTATGTCCGTTATCTTCGTCGTTGTGCGGAATGTTTTCAGTTTAACGATTGAAACGATGCGGAATCTTTTAGCATTGGTCGGTGTTTCTTAATGAAGCTTAGAATTGACCTGCAGTTTTTTGCCGGGGAGAAGACTGAAAAAGCCACTCCGAAAAAACGGAAGGATACGCGAAAAAAAGGACAGGTAGCCAAAAGTTCGGATGTCAATACCGCCATTTCTTTACTTGTTATTTTCCTTTCGCTTATTGCAATTGGCCCGTATATGAGAGACAGGCTGCTGTCATTTATAGAAACTTTTTATACCGAATCGCTCACAATGAAGCTCTCAGAATCAAATGTGCATACTTTGTTTGTCAGCTTATTAAAGGATACGGGCATGATACTTGCACCGATCTTGCTTGTAGCTCTTGTTGCAGGGGTCGTAAGCAACTATATGCAGGTTGGATTCTTGTTTTCTGCTGAAGTGATACAGCCTAAGCTTGAAAAACTCGATCCGATCAAAGGCTTTAAACGAATATACAGTATGAGGGCGATTGTAGAGTTGATTAAATCAATTTTAAAAATCGCAGTTGTCGGTTTTGCGGCATTCGCTGTGCTTTGGCTGCATTATGGAGAAATTCTCCGGCTTCCTCTCCTGACACCTGAAGAGGTACTTTCTTTCGTTTCAAAACTCACTTTGTGGATGGGACTGAGCGGTGCAGGTGCTTTATTAATTCTTGCTGGTCTTGACTATTTATATCAGAGATTTGATTATGAGAAAAATATCAAAATGTCAAAACAAGATATAAAAGACGAGTACAAAAAATCTGAAGGTGACCCGATTATTAAGTCTAAAATTAAGCAAAGACAGCGGGAAATGGCGATGAGGCGGATGATGCAGGAAGTTCCAAAAGCAGATGTTATCATCACAAACCCGACTCACTATGCGATTGCCCTGAAATACGACGAAGAAAAAATGGACGCTCCTTATATTGTTGCAAAAGGTGTTGACCACCTGGCGTTAAAAATCAGGAAAATTGCTAAAGAGCACGATGTCATGATGGTAGAAAACAGACCGCTAGCCCGTGCGTTATATGATCAGGTGGAAATTGACCAGGCAGTGCCGGAAGAATTTTTTAAAGTCTTGGCAGAAATTCTGGCTTACGTATATAAAACAAAACAAAAAGTATATTGAATTTTTCGATTTAAAAGGAGAGAAAAAACAGCATGTCAACAAGAGATTTATCCGTTTTAATAAGTGTTGTCCTCATTGTGGCGATGCTGGTGATTCCATTTCCTCCATGGCTGTTAAGTATTTTGATCATTATTAATATTTCTCTTGCGTTGATCGTGCTTCTCACCACAATGAATATGCAGGAAGCGCTTCAGTTTTCGATTTTTCCGTCACTGCTGCTGCTTTTAACCCTATTTCGTTTGGGCTTGAACGTCTCAACTACCCGTTCAATTCTTTCACACGGTGAGGGAGGAAAAGTCGTCGAGACATTCGGAAATTTCGTTGTCGGTGGAAATGTATTAGTTGGACTCGTTGTATTTATCATCTTGATTATTATTCAGTTCATCGTCATTACAAAAGGTGCTGAACGTGTTTCTGAGGTTGCAGCAAGGTTTACGCTGGACGCAATGCCCGGGAAGCAGATGAGTATTGATGCTGATTTAAACGCAGGGATGATTACCGAACAGGAAGCGAAGCATCGCCGCGAAAAAGTGGCAAGAGAAGCAGACTTTTATGGAGCAATGGACGGTGCCAGTAAATTTGTAAAAGGTGACGCCATTGCCGGAATCATCATTGTGATGATCAATATTATTTTCGGAATCGTGATCGGAATGCTTCAGCAGGGCATGTCTATTCAAGAGGCCGCTTCACACTTTACGATGCTGACTGTAGGGGATGGAATTGTTTCGCAAATCCCGGCACTGTTAATTTCTACAGCTACGGGTATTGTGGTTACAAGAGCTGCCTCTGAAGGAAACTTAGGGCATGACATTACAGGCCAGCTGTTTGCGTATCCAAAGCTTTTATACGTCGCCGCAGCTACGATCATGCTTTTAGGTATTTTCACTCCGATCGGCATTTTTCTGACGGGGCCGCTTGCGGGGTTGCTTGCTTTTGGCGCTTATACGCTATCTAAATCTGGTAAGGAAAAAGAAGAAGTGGATGAGATTCTTGAGGAAGAGGCTGAGGTTGATGAGCTTAAAAGTCCTGAAAGCGTTGTTCAGCTTCTGCATATAGATCCGATAGAATTTGAGTTTGGCTATGGACTCATACCGCTTGCTGATGCCAATCAAGGCGGTGATTTATTAGACCGCATTGTTATGATACGCCGTCAGTTGGCTTTGGAACTCGGGCTTGTCATTCCTGTCGTGCGGATCAGAGATAATATAGCGTTGCAGCCTAATGAATACCGATTGAAAATTAAAGGAAACGAAGTAGCAAAAGGTGAGCTGTTGCTTGATCATTATTTAGCAATGTCGCCTACACCTGAAGACGATCTGATTGAAGGGATAGAAACAGTGGAACCTTCATTCGGACTGCCGGCCAAATGGATTAGCGAAGCGGTAAAGGATGAAGCCGACATGCTTGGTTATACAGTAGTTGATCCTGCATCAGTCGTTTCAACGCATATTACGGAGAAAATAAAGCAGCATGCTCACGAATTGATCGGAAGGCAGGAGACAAAGCAGCTGATTGATCACTTGAAAGAATCGTATCCAGTCCTGGTTGAAGAGGTTACGCCAAATCCATTGTCTGTCGGTGATATTCAGAAGGTGCTTGCTAAGCTTTTAAAAGAAAAAGTTTCAATTCGAAACTTAGTAACAATCTTTGAAACACTTGCTGACTATGGGAAATTAACAACAGATTCTGATCTTTTGACAGAGTATACAAGACAAGCACTTGCTAAACAAATTACAGCCCAATTTGCCAAAGATAATGAAGTGTTGAAAGTTGTTACTTGCTCGGGCCGGGTAGAGAAGGCTATAGCAGACGGTGTGCAGCAAACGGAACATGGGAATTATTTATCGCTCGAACCAGATATTTCAGAAAGTATTGTGCGTTCTGTCGCTAAAGAAGCTGAACAGCTGTCATTACGTCAGGAAACCGCGATTCTTCTATGCTCGCCGCCTGTCAGAATGTATGTGAAACAGCTTCTGGAACGATACTTCCCTGATCTTCCGGTACTCTCTTATAACGAACTTGAGGCGAATGTTGAGGTACAAAGCATTGGAGTGGTGGATATTTAATGAAAATAAAAAAATTTACTGCTGCTTCAATGCAAGAAGCGGCACTTCTCATCAGAAAAGAATTGGGCAATGAAGCGGTCATATTAAATTCGAAAAAAATTAAAAAGCGAAAATGGTTTGGCCTCATCAACAAGCCTGCTGTTGAAGTGATCGCCGTATTGGATCAGGACTTTCTTGAGAAAAAAACGCCTCAGAAGGCAACTGAACCGAAACAAACATTAAAAACTCCGGTCAGCAGTCCGAAAATAGAGGAGAGGACATCCCCTCAAATTCCGGTGCAACAGGAGCAAGGTGATTTTTCAGCATATCAATCTGTACTTCCTGAGCCACTGCGAAAAGCAGAGAAGCTTTTGCAAGAAACGGGAATTAAAGAGTCAACGAAAACGAGCACTCTGAAAAAATTGCTTCGCTTCTCTGTGGAAGCAGGCGGCCTTAATGAAGAAAATGTGGTCGGCAAACTTCAGGAATTACTATGCGATACGCTGCCTTCAGCAGACAAGTGGCAGGAACCAATCCATTCAAAGTATATCGTTCTCTTTGGTTCAACAGGGGCTGGTAAAACAACTACACTGGCTAAACTCGCAGCCATATCTATGCTTGAAAAACAGAAAAAAATCGCTTTTATTACTACAGATACGTATCGAATTGCAGCTGTTGAACAGTTGAAAACATACGCTGAGCTGCTGCAGGCTCCTCTGGAAGTTTGTTATACAAAAGAAGAATTTGAGCAGGCGAAAGAGTTATTTTCTGAGTATGATCATGTGTTTGTTGATACAGCAGGAAGAAACTTCAAGGACCAGCAATACATTGATGAACTGAAAGAAACGATTCCTTTTGAGAGCAGCATTCAGTCATTTCTTGTTTTATCCGCGACTGCAAAATATGAAGATATGAAACATATTGTCAAACGGTTTTCATCCGTCCCTGTCAATCAGTTTATTTTTACGAAAATAGATGAAACAACTTCCTTAGGTTCTGTGTTTAGTATACTGGCAGAATCAAAAATAGGTGTCGGATTTATGACAAACGGCCAGAATGTGCCTGAGGATATACAGACTGTATCTCCACTTGATTTTGTAAGGATGCTGTGCAGATGAACCGATATGACCAAGCAGCAACTTTACGGGCGAAAATGGAAAAGCGTCAGCGCGTTCTGCCAATGGTTTATTCACAAAAAGCGAAGACACTTGCTGTCATCAGCGGCAAGGGCGGTGTCGGAAAATCTAATATTACCTTAAATATGGCACTTGCGTTGCAGGACAAAGGTAAAAAGGTGCTTCTCATCGACCTTGATATTGGGATGGGGAACATTGATATATTAATGGGAAATTCATCGTCTGCCACGATAATCGATGTTTTAACCGATCAGAAGCCGTTGCTACAGTCATTATCCGTTGGCCCAAAGGGTTTGCGGTATATATCAGGTGGAACCGGCCTGGATGTGATGTTTCAGCTGGATCAGAGAAAATGGACGTTTTTTGCCAATGAACTTTCTCATGCATTAAGCCAGTTCGATTATGTGCTGTTTGACATGGGAGCAGGATTATCAAAAGATCAACTGCCTTTTATTTTATCAGCAGAAGATATTTTGATCATAACAACTCCCGAGCCGACGGCCATCATGGACGCATACAGTGCTGTCAAGCACTTGGTTTTGACAGGAAATAAGCTTTCGATGAAGGTGGCTGTCAATCGGTGCCGTGACCAAAAAGAAGGGCTTGACGCTTTTGCCCGCCTTTCCCGCACAATTCATATGTTTTTGGATGTTCAGGTTCAGTTTGCCGGTTCCGTTTCTGACGATGTGATCGTGAGCAAAGCGGTTGTCGAACAGGTTCCTTTTTTCATAAAAAGCCCTCAGGCAAAAGCCAGCCGGTCAGTCCGCCTTTTAGCGGACGCCTTGTTTGAAAGAGAAGAAACGAGACACAAAGAAGACAAACAGACATTTATTGAGAAATTATCTTCTTTTTTAATGAGGAGGGCTTAATTTGATTCGTGTGCTTGTAGTTGATGATTCAGCTTTCATGAGAAAAATGATAAGTGATTTTCTGACCGAGGAAAAGCAGATAGAAGTAATCGGAACTGCCAGAAACGGAGAAGAAGCGCTTAAGAAGATTGAATTATTAAAACCGGATGTTATTACTCTTGATGTTGAAATGCCGGTCATGAATGGAACAGATACGCTTCGCAAAATTATTGAGATTTATAACTTGCCGGTCATCATGGTATCGAGCCAGACCGAAAAAGGTAAAGAGTGCACAATTAATTGTTTGGAGATCGGTGCCTTTGATTTTATCACAAAGCCATCAGGCTCAATATCTTTAGATTTGTACAAAATTAAAGAACAATTAGTTGAGCGTGTTGTCGCGGCAGGACTTTCCGGCAAGCGGAACCGTCCTGTTTCCCAAACGGTTCGGCCCGAACCTATTGTGCGAGCTGTTAAGCCTGAATTGAGCAAACCGAAACCAGGCACAGGCAGACAAATTGTGTGTATCGGCACATCAACAGGCGGCCCAAGGGCGTTACAAAAGGTGATACCGAAGCTTCCTAAGGACTTGAACGCACCAGTGGTTGTCGTTCAGCACATGCCTGAAGGATTTACTGCTTCTTTGGCTGATCGGCTGAATCATTTATCTGACATTCAGGTGAAAGAAGCAAAAGATGGTGAAGCAGCTCTTAACGGCTGTGTTTACATAGCACCGGGCGGAAAAAACATTTCCGTTATTAAAAGCAGCGGAGGACTCCAGATTGTGCTTGATAATCTCGATACCCCGAGCCGTCATAAACCATCTGCTGATTATTTATTCCGTTCTGTCGGTAAACTGACAGATTATGAAAAAGTAGCGGTTATTATGACCGGAATGGGCAGTGACGGCACTGCAGGGCTAAAGGACATGCTAACAGCCGGCAATGTGAAAGCCATTGCGGAGTCTGAAGAATCTTGTGTCGTTTACGGGATGCCAAAAGCTGCTGTTAAAGCGGGTCTCATTCATGAGATTAAACATGTAGAAGATATCGCAGCATCCATCACAAGCTGTGTGAAAAAAGAGAGGGTGTGATTCAAATGGATATGAATCAGTATTTAGATGTCTTTATTGATGAGAGTAAAGAACATTTACAAACATGTAATGAAAAGCTTCTCCTTTTAGAGAAAGACCCGACTGACCTTCAGCTCGTACATGATATATTCAGGGCTGCCCATACATTAAAAGGAATGAGCGCAACGATGGGCTACACGGATTTAGCGCATCTTACCCACCTGCTTGAAAACGTGCTGGATGCAATCCGAAACGGAGACATGGCAGTTACCTCAGAATGGCTGGATATTTTGTTTGAAGCTCTGGATCACCTGGAAGCTATGGTTCAGTCTATTATTGATGGCGGGGATGGTAAAAGAGATATCTCAGAAGTGAGTGCCAAGCTTGATGTAAATGGTGCACACACTGAATCTGCTGCATCCGCGGAACCTGCAGAAGCACCGAGTTCAGCATCTGATTGGGAATATGATGAATTTGAACGTACAGTTATACAAGAAGCGGAGGAGCAAGGATTCAAACGATATGAAATCAAGATTTCTCTGAACGAAAACTGTATGTTAAAAGCAGTTCGTGTCTATATGGTGTTTGAAAAACTAAATGAAGTCGGAGAAGTAGCCAAAACAATTCCAAGTGCTGAAGTGCTTGAAACAGAAGATTTTGGAACTGACTTTCAAGTTTGTTTCTTAACACATCAATCAGCAGAAGACATTGAACAATTAATCAATGGTGTGTCGGAAATTGAGCATGTTGAAGTCAGTCAAGGGGTTCCTTTAACATCAGCTGAAAAGCCTGAGGAATCTAAGCCTGTAGACTCGCCGGCAGCTGTACCTGCGAAGCAGGAAAAACAAAAACAGCCTGCTAAAAACGATGAACAGGCGAAGCACTCAGCCGGCGGATCCAAAACAATTCGTGTCAACATTGACAGGCTTGATTCTTTAATGAACTTATTTGAAGAGCTTGTCATTGACCGCGGACGTCTTGAGCAGATTGCGAAAGAGCTTGAGCACAATGAACTGACTGAAACGGTTGAACGGATGACGAGAATTTCCGGAGATTTGCAATCGATTATTCTGAATATGAGAATGGTCCCGGTTGAAACCGTTTTTAACAGATTCCCGAGAATGATTCGCCAGCTTCAGAAAGAGCTGAATAAAAAAATTGAACTCTCGATCATCGGCGCGGAAACTGAGCTGGATCGTACAGTGATTGATGAAATCGGAGATCCTCTCGTTCATTTGATCAGAAACAGCATTGACCATGGTATCGAGGCGCCGGAAACGCGTTTGCAAAAGGGAAAACCGGAATCAGGAAAAGTTGTGCTTAAAGCTTATCACAGCGGTAACCATGTCTTTATCGAAGTAGAAGATGACGGTGCAGGCCTTAATCGCAAGAAAATCATGGAAAAAGCGCTTGAGCGCGGGGTCATAACGGAAAAAGAAGCTGAAACCTTAGAAGACAACGAAATTTACGAATTGATTTTTGCTCCGGGGTTCTCAACCGCTGACCAAATTTCTGATATCTCTGGCCGCGGCGTCGGACTTGACGTTGTAAAAAACAAACTGGAGTCTCTAGGCGGTTCAGTCAGTGTGAAATCAGCCGAAGGTCAGGGCTCTCTATTCAGTATACAGCTGCCGCTTACCTTATCTATTATTTCAGTCCTGCTGATTAAGTTGGAAGAAGAGACATTTGCCATTCCGATTTCTTCAATCATTGAAACAGCAGTCATTGACAGAAAAGACATTTTGCAAACGCATGACCGTGAAGTGATTGACTTTAGAGGACACATTGTCCCTGTCGTTTATTTAAAAGAAGAGTTTAAAATAGAAGATACAAGAAAAGATGCGGAACAGCTCCATATCATTGTCGTGAAAAAAGGCGACAAACCTACTGCATTTGTGGTGGACTCCTTTATTGGCCAGCAGGAAGTTGTGCTTAAATCACTCGGAGATTATTTAACAAACGTCTTTGCAATTTCCGGAGCTACTATTTTAGGAGACGGAGAAGTAGCGCTCATTATTGATTGTAATGCACTGATTATTTAACCATTCGAGGAGGTGTCTCACATGACTGCAGAAATTAAAACAGGCGAAAAAATGATTGTCTTTATGGTAAATGGAAAAGAATATGCCATTTCCGTCACTCAGGTGAAATCAATTGAAAAATGGCAAAAGCCAACGAGGGTACCTGGCGTCGAACCATATATTTGCGGGGTAATCAATTTGCGCGGGGTGGTGACTCCGGTTATTGATTTAAGAAAGCGCCTGAATTTGCCAGAGTATGAAATTACCGATGAAACACGAATTATCATTATTGCTTATCGTGATATTGAAGTCGGCTGGATTGTGGATGAAGCGAATGATGTGATAACCGTACACGAAAGTGAAATAGAATCCGCTCCAGAAGGCGTTCAGAAAGATACGGATGTGTCGATCGAACAGATTGTGAAACAAGAGAACAGACTCTTAAATATTATTGATGCGAACGCGGTTTTGGATAAAGAATCATCTCAGTCCGCTGTGCCCGATCAAGCTTAATCTTAAAGGGGTTATGACATGAGTATTTTTAATGGAATCAAAGAAGAGCAGATGGACATTTTGCGGGAAGTCGGCAATATAGGCGCCGGCCACTCCGCCTCTGCAATGGCCCAGCTGTTAAATAGAAAGATAGATATGGAAGTCCCATTTGCAAAGCTGCTGTCTTTTGATGAGCTTGTCGATTTTTTCGGCGGTGCTGATGTCCCGGTTGCCAGCATCTTTTTAAGAATGGAAGGCGATTTAACGGGTTCGATGTTCTTTATAATGCCTTTTTTTCAGGCGGAGCAATTTATCAGAGAGCTGATTGGAAACCCTGATTTTGATATAGAGGACTTAGGTGAAGATCATATGAGCTCATCCGCTTTGCATGAACTGGGCAATATTTTAGCGGGATCATATTTAACAGCTTTGGCGGATTTGACGAAACTCCAGCTTTATCCAAGTGTTCCTGAAGTTTCATTGGACATGTTCGGAGCTGTGATCAGCGAAGGGCTGATGGAGCTCAGTCAGGTTGGAGAACACGCCATTGTGGTCGACACGTCAATTTTTGACCAAAGCCATCAGCAAGAGCTGAAAGCGCATATGTTTATGCTGCCGGACTATGATTCATTTGAAAAGCTCTTTGTCGCTTTAGGTGCATCATTATGAGTACAACTGAGGCTGTTGTTATAAAGGTTGGGATTGCTGATGTGAAGATCGCCCGCTTCCCGGATACCATTCGGACCTCTGGTTTAGGATCATGTGTGGGGCTGGTGCTTTATGATAAAGAAAAGCAAACGGCGGGTCTTGTTCATGTCATGCTGCCGGATTCGACGTTATCGAAAACTGCAGAGCTTAACCGGGCTAAGTACGCTGACACTGCCGTAAAGACCACGATTGATATGCTGATAGAAGCGGGATGTAGGAAATTTGCATTAAAAGCAAAGCTGGCCGGCGGATCAGAGATGTTTAAATTTAAATCGACAAATGATTTGATGAAGATCGGACCGAGAAATGTATTAGCGATAAAAGAACAGCTGTCTTTATTTAATATTCCTATTATTAGTGAAGATACGGGCGGCTCAAGCGGCCGGACGATAGAATTTGAACCGAAGTCCTGCATGCTGCATATTCGAACTGTTAAACAAGGTGAAAAAACGATTTAATTAAGGTATTAGGGGGATAACAATGCAATCCTTGAATTATGAAGATCAGGTGCTTTGGACGCGCTGGAAAGAGTGGAAAGATCCTAAAGCCGGTGACGACTTAATGCGCCGTTACATGCCGCTTGTCACATATCATGTAGGCAGAATTTCTGTCGGACTGCCGAAATCAGTGCATAAAGACGATCTAATGAGCCTTGGTATGCTTGGTTTATATGATGCCCTTGAAAAATTTGACCCCAGCCGGGACTTAAAATTTGATACCTACGCCTCGTTTAGAATTCGCGGCGCAATCATAGACGGGCTTCGTAAAGAAGATTGGCTGCCCAGAACCTCACGCGAAAAAACAAAGAAGGTTGAAGCAGCAATTGAAAAGCTTGAACAGCGTTATCTTCGGAATGTATCGCCCGCGGAAATTGCAGAGGAACTCGGAATGACGGTACAGGATGTAGTGTCAACAATGAATGAAGGTTTTTTTGCAAATCTGCTGTCAATTGATGAAAAGCTCCATGATCAAGATGACGGGGAAAACATTCAAGTCATGATCAGAGATGACAAAAATGTTCCGCCTGAAGAAAAGATTATGAAGGATGAACTGATTGCACAGCTTGCTGAAAAAATTCACGAACTCTCTGAAAAAGAACAGCTGGTTGTCAGTTTGTTCTACAAAGAAGAGCTGACACTGACAGAAATCGGACAAGTATTAAATCTTTCTACGTCCCGCATATCACAGATCCATTCAAAGGCATTATTTAAACTAAAGAATCTGCTGGAAAAAGTGATTCAATAATGAATTTCATGGTTAGCGAGTGAAAAACATGTCAACACTATTATGGCTTTTAAGCTTTACGCTCCACGGCGTTCTTCTGTACGCTGTCATTATCCTGTATACGAGGCTCGCTGCAGTGAAAGAAACAGAAAAACAGCAAAAGCAGATACTTGAAGAGACGGAAAATACCTTGGCCGCGTTTCTCCTTGAATTAAAAGAAGAAAATGAGAAACTGATAGAAAACGCCGCTCCATCTTCAAGTCAATCTGACGCAGAATCTCAAAAGACAGATCTTCAGCACTTTGAAAAACATCCAGAGCAGGATGCAGTTCAAGAAATAGAGAACCTTCCTGAACATATTGAAGGTCTGATTACTGAGGTTGACCGTCGGGAAGAGATCGTAAACAGTGATGTCCCATCATTTGAAGACCAGGTCCTAGAATTATATGAACAGGGGTATTCGGCAAGTCAAATTGCTCAGAAACTGAAGAGCGGAAAGACAGAAATCGAGCTATTTTTAAAATTTCGCTCCAAAGGTGTAAAGGATTCTTGATTGTCGGATAAAGCTGTGTTATATTATGTCTTGGTGTTAAATACACACGCTTAACGATTTATGCAGAGGGTGCTGCAGGCGGCAGTTCTGCACAAAAATGACCTAAGCGGAGGAAAAAAACCATTATACTAGGAGGAAATAACATGTCAGTCATTTCTATGAAGCAATTGCTTGAAGCTGGTGTTCACTTCGGTCACCAAACACGCCGTTGGAACCCAAAAATGAAGCGTTACATTTTCACGGAGCGTAACGGAATCTACATCATTGACCTTCAAAAAACAGTCAAAAAAGTAGAGGAAGCTTACAACTTCACTAAAAATCTTGCTGCTGAAGGCGGAAAAATCCTTTTCGTCGGAACAAAAAAACAAGCTCAAGATTCTGTTAAAGAAGAAGCTCAACGCTCTGGCATGTACTATGTCAACCAACGCTGGTTGGGCGGTACATTAACAAACTTTGAAACAATCCAAAAACGTATTAAACGTCTTAAAGACATTGAAAAAATGCAAGAAAACGGTACGTTTGATGTACTTCCTAAAAAAGAAGTCGTTCAATTGAAAAAAGAATTAGAGCGTCTTGAAAAATTCCTAGGCGGAATTAAAGATATGAAGGATCTTCCTGATGCATTATTCATCATCGATCCTCGCAAAGAGCGCATCGCTGTTGCGGAAGCTCGCAAATTAAACATCCCTATCATCGGTATCGTAGATACTAACTGTGATCCAGATGAAATCGATGTTGTAATCCCAGCGAACGATGACGCTATCCGCGCTGTTAAACTTCTAACTTCTAAAATGGCAGATGCAATCTTAGAAGCGAAGCAAGGCGAAGAAGAAGCGGAAGTTGCTGAAGAAACTGCACCAGAAACAGAAACAACAACTGCGTAACCTATTCAAAAGGTGATAAGAGGGACTGCCTTTTATCACCTTTTTTCAAGAAAAATGTGTAATATACATACTCTTGTTTAAACATATAAGGAGGAATACAAATGGCAATTACTGCACAGCAAGTAAAAGAACTGCGTGAAAAAACTGGCGCGGGCATGATGGATTGTAAAAAAGCGTTAACTGAAACTGACGGAGATATGGACAAAGCAATTGACCTTTTAAGAGAAAAAGGGATTGCAAAAGCAGCGAAAAAAGCTGACCGTATCGCAGCAGAAGGTTCTACTCTTATTAAAACTGACGGCAACAAAGGTGTTATCCTAGAAGTAAACTCTGAAACTGACTTCGTTGCGAAAAACGAAGGCTTCAAAGAGCTTCTTAACACTTTAGCTGACCACCTTCTTGCAAATGCACCTGCAGATGTTGAAGAAGCAATGGGTCAAAAAATGGAAAATGGCTCTACTGTTGAAGAGTACATCACAAGCGCAGTTGCTAAAATCGGTGAGAAAATCACTCTTCGCCGCTTTACAGTTCTTACAAAAGACGACAGCTCTGCATTCGGTGCTTACCTTCACATGGGCGGCCGCATCGGTGTATTAACTGTTCTTAACGGTACAACTGACGAAGAAATTGCGAAAGATATCGCAATGCACGTTGCTGCGGTTAACCCTCGTTACATTTCTCGTGATCAAGTTTCTGAAGAAGAAGCTAACCATGAGCGTCAAATCCTAACTCAGCAAGCCCTTCAAGAAGGCAAACCTGAAAACATCGTAGCGAAAATGGTTGAAGGCCGTCTGAACAAATTCTTCGAAGAAATTTGTCTTTTAGACCAAGCGTTCGTTAAAAACCCAGATGAAAAAGTGAAACAAGTTGTTGCAGCGAAAAACGCAACTGTTCAAACTTATGTCCGCTACGAAGTTGGAGAAGGCATCGAAAAACGTCAAGAAAACTTTGCTGAAGAAGTAATGAACCAAGTGAAAAAATAATGGCGAAAAGATTTCGCGGCCAAGTCGCGACTTTTCAGGCAGTATAGGGGACACAATTTGTGTTCCCTATTTTTAAAACTATATTTACAAACCTTTTTTTCTCTTGCATAATAGAAAACGGCAATGTTTACACTTGGAGGTTATCATGGAAAAACCAAAATACAAACGTATCGTATTAAAGCTTAGCGGGGAAGCATTGGCAGGAGAACAGGGAAACGGAATTAACCCAACTGTCATTCAATCCATTGCAAAGCAAGTGAAAGAAATCGCTGAGCTTGAAGTCGAAGTGGCTGTTGTAGTAGGCGGCGGCAACCTATGGCGCGGAAAAACAGGAAGTGACCTGGGCATGGACCGTGCGACTGCTGACTATATGGGGATGCTGGCGACAGTTATGAATTCGCTTGCTCTTCAAGACAGCTTGGAAACACTCGGAATCCAGTCCAGAGTGCAAACATCCATTGAAATGAGACAAGTTGCTGAACCGTACATAAGAAGAAAAGCGATACGCCACTTAGAAAAAAAACGTGTCGTTATTTTCGCTGCGGGCACAGGAAACCCATATTTCTCAACTGATACAACAGCTGCACTGCGGGCTGCTGAAATTGAGGCAGACGTTATTTTGATGGCTAAAAATAATGTTGACGGTGTGTATAATGCTGATCCTAGAAAAGATGAATCAGCTGTTAAGTATGAATCACTTTCTTATCTTGACGTTCTTAAAGACGGCCTGGAAGTCATGGATTCAACAGCATCATCTTTATGCATGGATAATGACATTCCGCTTATCGTCTTTTCTATTATGGAAGAAGGAAATATCAAACGTGCCGTTATCGGTGAATCAATCGGAACGATCGTGAGGGGGAAATAACGTGTCAAAAGAAGTATTAACTCAAACAAAAGAAAAAATGGAAAAAGCAATTGCTGCTTATCAGCGCGAATTGGCTACTGTACGCGCAGGCCGTGCAAATCCATCTTTATTAGATAAAGTATCGGTTGAATATTACGGGGCACAGACACCTTTAAATCAGTTGTCTTCTATTAATGTGCCTGAAGCTCGTATGCTCGTTATCACGCCATACGACAAAACAGCAATCGGCGATATCGAAAAAGCGATTTTAAAAGCTGATTTAGGTCTTACACCGACAAGTGACGGCAATATGATTCGAATTGCAATTCCGGCACTAACAGAAGAGAGACGGAAAGAATTAGTGAAAGTTGTAAAAAAATATGCTGAAGAAGCAAAAGTAGCTGTCCGTAACGTTCGTCGTGATGCTAACGATGATCTCAAAAAACTTGAGAAAAACGGAGACATTACTGAGGATGAATTGCGTGCTTCCACTGAAGACGTTCAAAAACTGACAGATGAATATGTGTCAAAAATTGACAGTGTCACAAAAGACAAAGAAAAAGAAATCATGGAAGTTTAATGAAAAACTATGTACAATAGATAATAGTGAAAAGACCCTCTCATGTTTACAGGGGGTTTTTTTGTTAATACTGTTGATTACACTGATTATCAGCAGGGAATGTAACCTTTTTGGGTGACGGAGGAATCTCATGCTCAACATACTCAAAAATTGGAAGAATCAGCAAACTGCGGCTTCCAACTTAGAACGTTATACAAAAGAAGACATACTTAAGGGAGAAATTCCCGAACACATCGCCATTATCATGGATGGAAATGGCCGTTGGGCTAAAAAACGCTCTCTTCCCAGAATTGCAGGCCACCATGAAGGGATGAAGGTGGTAAAAAGGACAACGAAGCTCGCAAACGAATTAGGTGTCAAAGTGCTGACTTTGTATGCATTTTCAACAGAAAACTGGAAAAGACCGAAAATGGAAGTCGATTTTTTAATGAAGCTTCCGGAAGAATTTTTGAATACGTATCTTCCAGAGCTTGTTGAGGAAAATGTACAGGTTCGGATCATTGGGGATGAAACAGCTTTGCCGGCGCATACATTGCGTGCGATTGAAAAGGCTGTTCAGGATACGGCGCAAAATGATGGAATGATCCTTAATTTTGCCCTTAACTATGGAGGCCGTACTGAAATTGTCACTGCTGCAAAATCACTCGCGGAAAAAGTGAAGGAAGGCTCTTTGAATATTGAAGACATTGATGAATCGCTTTTTTCTACTTATTTAATGACTGAATCTTTGCAGGATCCTGAACTTTTAATTCGAACGAGCGGCGAGATAAGACTGAGTAACTTTATGCTATGGCAGGTGGCCTACAGTGAATTTGTCTTTACTGACGTCTTGTGGCCTGATTTCAAAGAAGATCACTTCTTACAGGCGTTAGGAGAGTTTCAGCAGAGAGGCCGGAGGTTTGGCGGAATTTAGAGGATGGTGGACATGAAACAAAGAATTTTGACAGGTGTTCTGGCAGCAATTGTATTTTTATTTTTGGTTATTGTCGGGAAATTGCCGTTCACCATATTAATTTATGCTATGGGCAGTGTGGCGCTTTTTGAACTTTTACGGATGAAAAAGCTGAAGATGATTTCACTGCCGGGTTTGATCGGTCTTTTATTATTGTGGATGTTCTTATTGCCAAGCCAGTATTCGCTTTTCGACGCGGACGGAATTTCCAAAATGGAAATCGCTTTGTTTGCGGTATTGCTTTTGCTGACTTACACAGTGTTGGTCAAGAACACCTTTACTTTTGATGAAGTCGGATTTATTACGCTTGCCGCAATCTACATCGGAATGTGTTTTCATTATTTTATCGAAATCAGAAATCTTGACCAATACGGATTAACATACATTTTTTATGCATGTGTTGTCATTTGGTCCACTGATTCCGGTGCATATTTTGTCGGTAAAGCGCTTGGGAAGCGAAAACTGTGGCCTGAAATCAGTCCGAACAAAACAGTGGAGGGTTTTGTAGGCGGAATTGTCATCGCACTTGTATTGGCGACGATTTTTCAGCTTGTGGCACAACTTCCGATCCCGTATATCTATCTGCTGTTGATCACGCTGTTTTTGTCTGTTTTCGGACAACTTGGAGATTTAGTGGAATCCGCCTTGAAAAGACATTACGATGTAAAGGATTCTGGGAATATTCTTCCCGGGCATGGCGGTATATTAGACCGTTTTGACAGTTTCTTGTTTGTCATGCCTTTCTTGTACTTTCTGCTTGCCCTTTTTTCATAAAAAAGTCTAATATGAATATGAGACTGATCATGCAGCAATAAGAATAGGAGTAGTGGCAACTTTGAAAAATATTTGTCTTTTAGGAGCAACAGGATCAATCGGCGAACAGACTCTTGACGTACTGCGTGCGCATCAAGATCAATTTCAGCTGGTATCTATGTCGTTTGGCAGAAATATTGATAAGGCCGTTCCGGTGATTGAGGCCTTTCAGCCGAAATTTGTCTCTGTCGGTGATCTGGATACATATCATAAACTAAAACAAATGTCTTTTTCTTTTGAATGCCAAATCGGGCTGGGAGAAGAAGGACTGATAGAAGCAGCAGCAATGGAGGAGGTTGACATTGTTGTCAATGCTTTGCTCGGCAGCGTTGGCCTAATCCCGACATTAAAGGCGATTGAACAGAAAAAAACAATTGCGCTTGCAAATAAGGAAACTCTTGTCACTGCAGGGCATATAGTAAAAGAACATGCTAAGAAATATGATGTTCCGCTGCTGCCTGTTGACAGTGAGCATTCAGCCATTTTTCAAGCCCTCCAAGGCGAACAGGCCAAAAACATTGAACGCCTCATCATTACGGCATCAGGCGGAAGCTTTCGGGACAAGACGCGGGAGGAGCTCGAATCAGTAACTGTTGAGGATGCATTAAAACATCCGAATTGGTCAATGGGTGCAAAAATTACAATTGATTCGGCTACAATGATGAATAAGGGATTAGAGGTGATCGAGGCACATTGGCTTTTCGATATACCTTATGAACAAATTGATGTGGTTTTACATAAGGAGAGCATCATCCATTCAATGGTTGAGTTTCATGATAAAAGTGTGATCGCGCAGCTTGGAACTCCGGATATGAGAGTCCCAATTCAATATGCGCTCACATATCCTGACCGGTTGCCATTACCAGATGCGAAAAGGCTTGAATTATGGGAAATCGGCAGCCTTCATTTTGAGAAAGCTGATTTTGACAGGTTCCGATGCTTACAATTTGCATTTGAATCAGGTAAAATAGGAGGAACAATGCCGACAGTGCTAAATGCGGCAAATGAAGTAGCTGTCGCTGCCTTTTTAGCCGGCAAGATACCGTTTTTGGCTATTGAAGACTGTATCGAAAAGGCACTAACCCGCCATCAATTACTGAAAAAACCGAGCCTGGCGGACATTCAAGAAGTGGACAAAGATACCCGGGGATACGTCAATTCAATACTCACATAAGGTGGTATGTTCGTGAATACAGTTATAGCGTTTATCATTATTTTCGGAACGCTCGTTTTCTTCCATGAACTGGGCCATTTATTGCTAGCCCAAAGAGCGGGAATTCTCTGCCGTGAATTTGCGATCGGCTTCGGTCCAAAGATTTTTTCTTTCAAAAAAAATGAAACAGTTTATACGATCAGGCTGCTTCCGGTCGGCGGATTTGTTCGTATGGCCGGCGAAGATCCGGAAATGATTGAGGTGAAACCCGGTTACACGGTTGGGCTTCTGTTTAATAAAGAAGATCAAGTTGAGAAAGTCATCATCAATCAAAAGGAAAAATATCCGGATGCTTTAGTCATTGAAGTGGAAACAGCGGATTTAGAGCATGACATGAAGATTACCGGTTATGAACAAGGGAAAGAGGACGAACTTTCCAGCTTTACGGTCAGCGAAACATCCTTTTTCATTGTAGACGGAGAAGAAGTGCAGATTGCGCCGTATAATCGCCAATTTGGTTCCAAACCTGTGTGGAAGCGGATCAAAGCCATTGCTGCAGGACCGATTATGAACTTTATTTTAGCTTACGTCATTTTAGTGATGCTTGGGCTGATTCAAGGTGTACCGTCAAATGAGCCTATGCTCGGACAGCTGACAGACAATGGACGGGCGGCCGAAGCAGGGCTAAAAGAAGGGGATTACATCCAAAGCATCAACGGAGAAAAAATGAGGTCTTGGACTGACATTGTCTCCGCTGTAAAAGAAAACCCGGAAAAAGAAATGGACGTTGCAGTAAAAAGAGATAACAAAACGCTTCATATTTCAGTGACTCCGGAAGCTGTTAAAGATGAGAATAAAAAAACAATCGGACGTTTCGGCTCCTATGCGCCGACTGAAAAAGGCGTTCTTTCAGCGGTGGCTTATGGCGCGACATCAACCGTTGATGTCACCAAAGCCATTTTAACCAATCTGAGCAAATTAGTAACAGGCCAATTTAAACTTGATATGCTGTCAGGTCCTGTCGGCATATATGATATGACAGACCAAGTGGCGAAAACAGGGATAGTGAACTTATTTCAGTTTGCTGCGTTTTTAAGCATTAACCTTGGGATTGTCAACTTGCTTCCGATTCCGGCACTTGACGGGGGAAGACTGTTATTTCTATTTATTGAAGCGATTCGGGGCAAACCGATTAACAGGGAAAAAGAAGCATTTGTTGTGTTTATCGGAGTAGCCTTCTTAATGCTTCTTATGCTGGTCGTCACATGGAACGATATCCAGCGGCTGTTTTTGTAAACGAAAAGTAAATCAATCAGAGGTGCGAAGAAATGAGACAAAGCTTGACGCTTATCCCTACGCTCCGTGAAGTTCCAGCTGATGCCGAAGCAAAAAGTCATCAGCTTCTTCTGAGAGCAGGATTTATCAGACAGAATACGAGCGGGGTATACAGCTATATGCCTCTTGCGTATAAGGTGATTCAAAACATTCAGCAGATTGTTCGAGAAGAAATGGAGAAAATTGATGCCGTAGAAATGCTCATGCCCGCATTGCAGCAGGCTGAGACATGGCAGGAATCAGGCAGATGGTATACGTATGGTCCCGAACTGATGAGACTAAAAGACCGTCATGGCCGTGAATTTGCTTTAGGGGCAACGCATGAAGAAGTTATCACTTCGCTTGTTCGCGATGAGGTTAAATCTTATAAGCGTCTCCCTCTGACTCTGTATCAAATTCAGTCTAAGTTCAGAGATGAAAAACGTCCTCGCTTCGGTTTGTTAAGAGGCCGCGAATTTATTATGAAGGATGCGTACTCATTCCATGCATCTGCAGAGAGCCTGGATGAAACGTATCAAAAAATGTATGAGGCTTATTCAAATATTTTTGCCCGCTGCGGCATTAATGTAAGACCTGTTATTGCTGATTCAGGCGCAATGGGAGGAAAGGATACGCACGAATTTATGGCGCTTTCTGCGATCGGAGAGGATACGATTGCGTATTCTGATGAATCACAGTACGCGGCTAATATCGAAATGGCTGAAGTTCTTTACCAGGAAGTCCCTTCAAATGAAGAACCAAAAGCTCTAGAGAAGGTTCATACGCCTAACGTGAAAACAATTGAAGAACTGACTGCGTTCCTACAGGTTTCTGCTGAAGCATGTATTAAGTCAGTATTGTTTAAAGCCGATGACCGTTTTGTCCTAGTGCTTGTTAGAGGGGACCATGAAGTGAACGATATTAAAGTGAAAAATTTGCTTCATGCAGAGGTTGTAGAGCTTGCCACACATGAAGAGGTCATTCAGCAGCTCGGAACAGAACCAGGGTTTGTTGGCCCTATCGGTATTCATCAGGATGTGGAAGTGTATGCCGATCAAGCTGTGAAGGCAATGGTCAATGCGGTTGCCGGAGCAAATGAAGGAGATCATCATTATCAAAATGTCAATGTGAACCGTGACGCCCAAATTAAAGAGTTTGCAGATCTTCGTTTTATTAAAGAAGGTGATCCTTCACCAGACGGCAAAGGAACGATCCGTTTTGCTGAAGGGATCGAGGTCGGACAAGTCTTTAAGCTCGGAACACGCTATTCAGAAGCGATGAATGCGACATATTTAGATGAAAATGGACGCGCGCAGCCAATGATGATGGGCTGTTACGGAATCGGCGTGTCAAGAACGCTTTCTGCTATTGCTGAACAGCATCACGATGAAAAAGGCTTAATATGGCCAAAAAGCGTTGCACCGTACGATCTTCATATTCTTGCTTTGAACATGAAAAACGATGGGCAAAGAGAGCTTGCTGAAAAGCTGTATGCCGATTTAAAAGCTGAAGGCTATGAAGTGCTCTATGACGACCGTGCTGAGCGTGCCGGCGTAAAATTCGCTGATTCAGATCTAATCGGCCTTCCAATTCGCATCACTGTTGGAAAACGGGCTGACGAAGGCATTGTCGAAGTGAAAATCCGCCAAACAGGTGAGTCAACTGAGATTTCAGTAGACGAATTATCCTCATTTATCAGCAAGCAGTAATCACCATAACGATTTATCAAAAAACATGTTAAAATAGAAATAATAGAAGGTACCTCATTGCCTGAGGTACCTTCACTTATGATGTTTTTAGGGAGGGATACTGTCTTAATGGAACAGTTATCAGTAAACAGAAGGCAGTTTCAAATTCTTCTGCAGCAGATTAATATGACAGATGATACCTTCATGACATACTTTGAAGATGGCGAGATTAAAAAGCTGACAATACACAAAGCTTCTAAGTCTTGGCATTTTCATTTTCAATTTAAATCTTTGCTGCCTTTTCAAATATATGACACATTAACAACGAGGCTGACGCAATCGTTTGCCCACATAGCAAAAGTGACATCTTCAATTGAAGTTCAGGATAACGAGGTCAGTGAAAGTATTGTTCAAGACTACTGGTCACGCTGCATTGAAGAACTGCAGGGCATTTCGCCGCCGATTATCAGTCTTTTAAACCAGCAAAAACCGAAGCTGAAGGGCAATAAACTGATTGTCAAAACCAAAACGGATACAGAAGCGGCTGCGCTAAAGAACAAATACAGTTCCATGATTCAAGCAGGCTACCGTCAATTTGGCTTTCCGGATCTTCAGCTTGATGCTGAAATATTTGTATCCGAGCAGGAAGTTCAAAAGTTTCGGGAGCAAAAGCTTGCAGAAGACCAAGAGCGGGCTATGCAGGCCTTGATTGAAATGGAGAAGAAAGATAAAGAAAGTGATGAAGACCAAGCTCCATCTGGTCCTCTAGTCATCGGTTATCAGATTAAAGATAACGAGGAAATCCGGACACTTGACAGCATCATGGACGAGGAACGGAGAATTACGGTCCAAGGTTATGTGTTTGATGTGGAGACGCGCGAGCTGAAAAGCGGGCGCACGCTGTGCATCTTTAAAATTACAGACTATACAAATAGTATTTTAATCAAAATGTTTGCACGTGAAAAAGAAGATGCGGCACTGATGAGGTCTCTGAAAAAAGGAATGTGGGTAAAAGCACGCGGAAGCATTCAAAATGATACATTTGTCAGAGATCTTGTCATGATCGCAAATGACGTAAACGAAATAAAAGCAAAAACCCGTGAAGATTCAGCACCTGAAGGAGAAAAAAGAGTGGAATTGCATCTTCATTCCCCAATGAGCCAAATGGATGCTGTTACGGGTATCGGAAAGCTTGTCGAACAAGCGAAAAAATGGGGGCATGAGGCCATCGCTTTGACCGACCATGCTGTCGTTCAATCCTTCCCTGATGCGTATTCTGCGGCCAAAAAGCATGGAATTAAAATGATTTATGGGATGGAAGCGAATCTCGTGGATGATGGCGTGCCAATTGCTTATAATGCCGCACATCGTCTGCTCGAGGAAGAAACATATGTTGTTTTTGACGTTGAGACGACAGGATTGTCTGCTGTATACGATACCATTATTGAGCTGGCTGCAGTAAAAGTAAAAGGCGGAGAAATTATTGATAAATTTGAGGCGTTTGCGAACCCGCATCGTCCGCTTTCCGCCACAATTATAGAGCTGACAGGCATCACCGATGATATGCTGCGCGACGCTCCGGATGTCGTAGATGTCATAAGAGATTTTAGGGAATGGATTGGCGATGATATCCTTGTCGCTCATAATGCTAGCTTTGATATGGGGTTCTTAAATGTAGCCTACAAAAAGCTTCTTGAAGTCGATAAAGCTAAAAACCCGGTCATTGATACCCTTGAACTTGGCCGTTTTCTCTATCCGGAATTTAAGAACCACCGGCTGAACACGCTTTGTAAAAAGTTCGATATCGAACTCACACAGCACCACCGTGCGATCTATGATACTGAGGCGACTGCTTATTTGCTTCTGAAAATGCTGAAAGACGCAGCTGAAAAAGGCATTCAGTACCATGATGAGCTGAATGAAAATATGGGTCAGTCCAATGCTTATCAAAGATCAAGACCGTATCATGCTACATTGCTTGCTGTGAACAGCACGGGACTCAAAAATTTATTTAAGCTTGTGTCACTTTCTCATATTCATTATTTTTACAGAGTGCCGCGTATTCCGAGATCTCAGCTTGAGAAATACAGGGAAGGGCTTCTGATCGGTTCAGCCTGTGACAGGGGAGAGGTTTTTGAGGGAATGATGCAAAAATCGCCTGAAGAGGTGGAAGACATCGCGTCATTCTATGATTATCTTGAGGTTCAGCCGCCTGAAGTGTACCGTCACTTGCTGGAGCTTGAACTGGTCCGCGATGAAAAAGCGCTGAAAGAAATTATTGCGAATATCACCAAACTGGGGGAAAAGCTTAATAAACCGGTTGTTGCTACGGGAAATGTTCATTACTTGAATGATGAGGATAAAATCTACAGAAAGATTTTAATATCCTCACAAGGCGGGGCAAATCCGCTGAACAGGCACGAGCTGCCAAAAGTGCATTTCAGAACGACAGACGAAATGCTTGAAGCTTTTTCTTTCTTAGGCGAAGAAAAAGCGAAGGAAATCGTAGTCACCAATACCCAAAAGGTTGCATCTTTAGTTGATGACATCAAGCCGATTAAAGATGATTTATATACGCCGAAAATCGAAGGCGCCGATGAAGAGATCAGAGAAATGAGCTATCAGCGTGCAAGAAGCATTTACGGGGAAGAGCTGCCTGAAATTGTCGAAGCACGGATTGAAAAAGAATTAAAGAGTATCATTGGCCACGGCTTTGCTGTTATTTACTTGATCTCTCACAAACTTGTAAAACGGTCACTAGATGACGGGTATCTCGTTGGTTCCCGTGGTTCCGTAGGATCTTCATTAGTTGCGACACTTACTGAGATTACCGAGGTAAACCCGCTGCCGCCGCACTATGTTTGTCCTGAGTGCCAGCATTCTGAGTTCTTTAATGACGGTTCTGTCGGTTCTGGTTTTGACCTGCCTGACAAAACATGTCCTCATTGCGGAACACCTTTGAAAAAAGACGGCCATGATATTCCATTTGAAACGTTCTTAGGATTTAAAGGGGACAAAGTACCTGATATCGATTTGAACTTCTCGGGAGAATATCAGCCGCAGGCACACAATTACACAAAAGTGCTGTTCGGAGAAGACAATGTATATCGTGCGGGTACAATAGGCACGGTGGCAGAAAAAACAGCCTACGGTTATGTAAAAGGCTATGCCGGAGACAATGATCTTCATATGCGCGGTGCCGAAATAGATAGGCTCGTACAGGGATGCACAGGTGTAAAACGTACAACTGGACAGCACCCCGGCGGTATTATCGTAGTTCCGGATTATATGGATATTTATGATTTTTCACCGATTCAGTTCCCGGCAGATGCCACAGGTTCAGAGTGGAAAACGACTCATTTTGATTTCCACTCCATTCATGACAACCTGTTAAAACTGGATATTCTCGGACACGATGATCCGACTGTCATTCGGATGCTTCAAGACTTAAGCGGAATAGATCCAAAAACAATTCCGACGGATGATCCTGAAGTGATGAAGATCTTCCAGGGAACCGAATCACTCGGTGTGACGGAAGAACAGATTGGCTGTAAAACGGGCACGCTTGGAATTCCTGAATTCGGAACCCGATTTGTCCGGCAGATGCTTGAAGATACTAAGCCGACAACTTTTTCAGAGCTCGTTCAGATTTCAGGCTTGTCTCACGGAACTGATGTATGGCTAGGCAATGCGCAGGAACTCATCCACAATAATATTTGTGAGCTGAGTGAGGTTATCGGCTGCCGTGATGACATTATGGTGTATTTAATCTATCAAGGCCTTGAGCCGTCCCTTGCCTTTAAAATCATGGAATTTGTGCGTAAAGGAAAAGGATTAACGCCTGAATGGGAAGAAGAAATGAAAAATAACAATGTCCCAGACTGGTATATTGATTCTTGTAAAAAGATTAAATACATGTTCCCGAAAGCCCACGCCGCGGCATATGTATTAATGGCAGTCCGCATTGCTTACTTTAAAGTGCACCATGCTCTTTTATATTATGCGGCTTATTTTACCGTTCGTGCAGACGACTTTGATATCGATACAATGATCAAGGGCTCTACAGCAATCAGAGCGGTTATGGAGGATATAAACGCTAAAGGACTTGATGCTTCACCGAAGGAAAAGAACCTTCTGACTGTTTTAGAATTAGCGCTTGAGATGTGTGAGAGAGGCTATTCATTCCAAAAAGTCGATTTATATCGCTCCAGCGCTACAGAGTTTATTATTGACGGCAACAGTCTTATCCCGCCGTTTAACTCTATCCCTGGATTAGGAACGAACGCTGCTTTGAACATTGTAAAAGCTCGCGAAGAAGGTGAATTCCTCTCAAAAGAAGATTTGCAAAAGAGAGGGAAAGTATCAAAAACCATTTTAGAGTATTTAGATCGCCATGGCTGTCTGGAATCACTGCCTGATCAAAACCAATTGTCACTGTTTTAACATGGAAAGCAGAATTTCTCGGAAATTCTGCTTCTATGCATACATATGCGCAAAAAGTGTCATCGTATTATTAGAGTTTCTGTCACTTGCTTAGGTATGAAGGTAAGCGTATATCCATTTGCAATAAAAATATGGTTATGGTATAGTTTTATTGGAAATGCTAACGATTACCGAGGCAAAGAGTGGGGAAACCCGCTCTTTTGTATTGAACAAGAGAATTTTGTCTCGACATGTTCATCGTTTACTTTTTAGCCCCTGCTCTTTTGAAGCAGGGTTTTTATGCAGAGTGACGAGACGAATATGAGATCGACAGCACAAGGAGGAAGAACATGAGCAAAAAAGTGACTGACACCGTTCAAGAAATGGCTCAGCCAATCGTAGACAGCCTTCAGCTGGAACTCGTTGACATTGAATTTGTCAAAGAGGGCCAAAGCTGGTTCCTTCGCGTGTTTATTGATTCCGATGACGGTGTGGATATTGAGGAATGTGCCAAAGTAAGCGAAGCTTTAAGCGAAAAGCTTGATGAGGCAGACCCAATTAGCCAAAATTACTTTCTTGAAGTCTCATCTCCAGGAGCTGAGCGTCCGCTAAAGAAAAAAGCCGATTTCGAAAAATCACTTGGAAAAAATGTATACATTAAGACGTACGAGCCTATTGAAGGCGTAAAAGTGTTTGAAGGTGAACTGGCTGAATTTGATGGACAAACAGTGACAGTTGAGATCACGATCAAAACAAGAAAGAAACGGGTCAATATTCCGTATGAAAAGATAGCTAATGCAAGATTAGCTGTTACATTCTAATGAATACAAATGTTTTAAGGGGGGAGACCGTTAAATGAGCAGTGAATTATTAGATGCTCTCACGATTCTTGAAAAAGAAAAAGGCATCAGTAAAGAAATTATCATTGAAGCAATCGAAGCTGCGTTAATTTCTGCTTATAAGCGGAATTTTAATCAAGCGCAAAATGTACGGGTGGATCTAAACCGTGAAACTGGCTCCATCCGTGTATTTGCAAGAAAAGATGTCGTTGACGAAGTATACGACCAGAGATTAGAGATCTCGATCGAAGAAGCGCAGGGCATCCATCCGGAATATATGGTCGGCGATGTCGTCGAAATCGAAGTAACTCCTAAGGATTTCGGGCGTATAGCTGCTCAAACAGCAAAGCAGGTCGTCACACAGCGTGTGCGCGAAGCTGAGCGCGGTGTGATTTATTCTGAATTTATCGACCGTGAAGAAGACATCATGACAGGTATCGTCCAGCGTCTGGACAATAAATTTATCTACGTGTCTTTAGGCAAAATAGAAGCCTTGCTGCCGGTTAATGAGCAAATGCCGAATGAAAGCTACAAGCCTCATGACCGCATTAAGGTATTTATCACAAAAGTAGAAAAAACAACGAAGGGCCCGCAGATCTACGTGTCAAGAACACATCCAGGCCTGTTAAAGCGTTTGTTTGAAATTGAAGTGCCTGAAATTTATGATGGAACTGTCGAGCTAAAATCTGTTGCCAGAGAAGCCGGCGACCGTTCAAAAATTTCTGTCCGCACAGATGATCCTGATGTGGATCCTGTCGGTTCATGCGTAGGCCCTAAAGGCCAGCGTGTGCAAGCAATCGTCAATGAATTAAAAGGTGAAAAAATTGACATTGTCAACTGGTCCAGTGATCCTGTAGAATTTGTCGCGAATGCGCTCAGCCCTTCCAAAGTGCTTGATGTCATCGTTAATGAAGAAGAAAAAGCGACAACTGTTATTGTTCCTGATTACCAGCTGTCTTTGGCGATTGGCAAAAGAGGACAAAACGCACGCTTAGCTGCTAAACTGACAGGCTGGAAGATTGATATTAAGAGCGAAACAGACGCAAGAGAACTTGGAATCTATCCGAGAGAACTTGAAGAAGACGATGAGCCGCTCTTTACAGAGCCTGAAACTGCTGAATCGGATGAATAAGAGGTGACTTTAGGTGAATAAACACAAAAAGATCCCATTACGCAAATGTGTAGTGACTGGTGAAATGAAGCCTAAAAAGGAACTGATCCGAGTTGTACGGTCGAAAGAAGGCGATATCTCAGTAGACCCGACCGGCAAAAAGAACGGGCGGGGTGCTTATTTAACGCTGGATAAAGAGTGCATCTTAGCAGCAAAAAAGAAAAACACTTTGCAAAATCAATTTCAATCACAAATCGATGACCAGATTTTCGATGAATTGCTGGAACTGGCGGAAAAGGTGAAAAAATAAAATGTCTGGAATGGAATGGTTTCCCTTGCTGGGTCTGGCCAATCGAGCTCGTAAGGTCGTGTCAGGCGAAGACTTGGTGATAAAAGAAATCAGGAATGCGCGTGCAAAGCTTGTCCTGCTTACTGAGGATGCATCATCTAACACAGCAAAAAAAGTAACCGACAAGTGCAATTATTATAAAGTCCCTTATAAAAAAGTCGAGAGTCGCGCGGTTCTTGGACGCTCTATCGGTAAAGAAGCCCGTGTCGTTGTCGCCGTCACTGACCAAGGTTTTGCGAATAAGCTGATCAGCTTGCTCGATTAATATTTTTGGGGGTGAACGAATGGCTAAAATGAGAGTATACGAATATGCAAAAGCGTTAAATGTTTCAAGTAAGGAAATTTTGACCGCACTGAAAAACATGGATTTAGAAGTGAATAATCACATGGCCATGCTAGAAGAAAAGGCCATTAAAAAGCTTGATGCCAAATATAAAAAAGGCGGCGCTGCCGCTAAATCTCAAAAGCCAGCAGAAACGAACAAAAACAAACAGCCACAAGGGGTTAATCAGCAATCAGCTGGAAATCAACCAAATAAAATTCGAGACGGAAAGAAGAATGACGTGCAGAATAATCAATTTAACAAAAACAAGAAGAATAACAACAACAAAAAAAATAAACGCAACCACAACAATAAAAACCAACATCAGCAAAAGCCTGTAAAACCGAAAAAAGAGCTTCCTGAGAAAATTACATTCTCTGGCACTTTAACAGTTGGCGCACTTGCTGAAGAGCTTGGCAAAGAGCCTTCAGAAATCATTAAAAAGCTGATGCTTCTTGGCGTAATGGCAACCATTAACCAAGAGCTTGATAAAGACACAATCGAACTCATTGCATCAGAATATGGTGTTGAAACAGAAGAGGTCATTGTGCTTGAAGAAACAGAGCTGGAAAAATACGAAGAGCCTGATAAAGAAGAGGATCTTGAAATTCGTCCACCTGTTGTAACAATCATGGGCCACGTTGACCATGGGAAAACGACGCTTCTTGACAGCATCCGTAAAACAAAGGTTGTTGAAGGAGAAGCAGGCGGTATCACTCAGCATATCGGCGCTTATCAAATTGAAGAGAACGGCAAGAAAATCACGTTCTTGGATACACCGGGCCACGCCGCATTTACAACGATGCGTGCACGCGGTGCAGAAGTAACGGATATTACGATTCTCGTCGTAGCTGCCGATGACGGTGTAATGCCGCAAACAGTAGAAGCGATTAACCATGCAAAAGCAGCAGAGGTTCCAATCATCGTTGCTGTGAATAAAATTGATAAAGAATCCGCAAACCCTGACCGTGTGATGCAAGAACTGACGGAATACGGACTTGTCCCTGAAGCTTGGGGCGGAGAAACCATTTTTGTGCCGCTTTCCGCTTTAACTGGAAAAGGCATTGATGAGCTCATTGAAATGATCTTGCTTGTCAGTGAGGTAGAGGAATTGAAAGCGAACCCGAACCGTCAGGCAAAAGGAACGGTTATTGAAGCTGAACTCGATAAAGGCAGAGGGTCAGTCGCGACATTGCTCGTACAGACTGGAACACTGCATGTCGGTGATCCGATCGTAGTCGGCAATACATTTGGCCGTGTCCGTGCGATGGTCAACGACATTGGCCGCCGTGTAAAAACTGCCGGTCCGTCTACTCCGGTTGAAATTACCGGTTTGAATGATGTCCCTCAAGCGGGAGACCAATTCCTTGTCTTTAAGGATGAAAAAACAGCTCGTTCTGTCGGTGAAGCCCGTGCTTCGAAACAGCTTGAAGAGCAGCGCAGCGATAAAGCGAAGCTCAGTCTTGATGACTTATTCGAGCAAATTAAACAAGGTGATGTAAAAGACATCAATCTCATCGTAAAAGCTGACGTTCAAGGATCTGCAGAAGCTTTAACGGCTGCACTTCAAAAAATTGAAGTAGAAGGCGTTAAAGTGAAAATCATCCATACAGGCGTTGGTGCGATTACTGAATCTGACATTATCTTGGCATCTGCTTCCAATGCAATTGTTATCGGGTTTAATGTGAGACCGGACGGAAATGCTAAGAGTACGGCTGAAGCTGAAAATGTAGATATTCGACTTCACCGTATCATTTACAAAGTAATTGACGAGATTGAAGCTGCCATGAAAGGTATGCTTGATCCTGAATATGAAGAAAAAGTGATTGGTCAAGTAGAAGTGCGCCAAACATTCAAAGTATCTAAAATTGGTACAATTGCCGGCGGATATGTTACTGAAGGAACCATTACGCGCGACAGCGGACTCCGTTTAATTCGCGACGGCGTCGTCATCTTCGAAGGCGAAGTAGATGTTCTGAAACGCTTTAAAGACGATGTGAAAGAAGTTTCACAAGGCTATGAATGTGGTATTACAATTAAGAAATACAATGACATTCGTGAAGGTGACATCCTTGAAGCGTTTGTCATGCAAGAAATTGAAAGAACGTGATCGGATTTGCGGAGTGTGAATGCATCATTTATGATGCAGGATCGCTAAAAGAAAAGCGCGCCGTTCTGAAGCGGATTTTAACCAGGGTTCAAAACAAGTTCAATGTTTCGATTTCGGAGATTGGCTATCAGGACACCTGGCAAAGAACCAGCTTCGGAATCGCCGCTGTTTCTTCCTCTCGCGTTCAAACAGAAAAAGAACTGCAGCGCGTCCTAGCGTTTATCGATTCTTTTCCTGAAATTGAACGGACGATCACTAGGACAGAGTGGTTTTAACTTAGAGGTGATTGAATTGAGTATGAGAGCAAACCGTGTCGGCGAGCAAATGAAAAAAGAACTCGGTGATATTATCAGCCGCAAGCTGAAAGACCCGAGAATTGGTTTTCTGACAGTAACGGATGTACGTGTATCAGGTGATTTGCAAATTGCAAAGGTGTATATCTCGGTTCTCGGTGACGAGAAAAAACGGGAAGAAGCACTGAAAGGGCTGGCAAAAGCGAAAGGATTTATCCGATCCGAAATCGGCAGCCGCATCAGGCTTCGTAAAACGCCTGAAATTGAATTTGAGTTCGATGAATCAATCGATTACGGAAATCGAATCGAAACATTGATTCACGAATTACATTCAGAGAAACCATCTGAATAAAAAATGAGAGGATAGGCGTATATCGTCTGTCCTCTTTCTTCGTTTTTAAGAAAAAAGCTAAAAAAGAAGGAGTGAAAGGCAAATGGTTAACGGAGTTCTCCTTTTACATAAACCTGTTGGCATGACATCGCACGACTGTGTCATGAAGATCCGAAAACTGTTGAAAACAAAAAAAGTAGGACATACGGGAACGCTCGATCCAGAAGTGTCAGGCGTGCTTCCGATTTGTGTGGGAAGAGCGACCAAAATAGTCGAATACTTAACTGAAAAATCTAAAACATATGATGCGGAAATAACGCTTGGCTTTTCAACGACAACAGAGGATCAAACCGGAGAAACGGTGGAAACAAAGCCTGTCAATCATGACATTGATAAAGCCGATGCAGAAAAGGTTTTAAACAGTTTAAAGGGCAAACAAGAACAAATTCCGCCCATGTATTCCGCTGTAAAAGTAAACGGCAAAAAATTATACGAATACGCAAGAGCGGGGATTGAAGTAGAACGTCCGAAACGTATGATTACCATTGAAAACATTGCCCTGACAACCGGGATTAAACATAATGGAGAAACCGCAAGCTTCCGGTTTACAGTGACATGCTCCAAAGGGACCTATGTAAGGACGCTGGCGGTCATGATCGGTGAAAAGCTCGGATATCCGGCTCATATGTCTCATTTAATCCGTACGGCATCCGGAGATTTTTCTCTCGACGAATGCTTTACTTTTGACGAACTGGAGGCACAGGTCCAATCCGGAACCGTGGAAGAGCATATAGTCCCTATTGAACGTGCGCTCAATCATTTGCCGAAATGGATCATAAGTGATACATTAGCTAAGAAAGTAGAAAATGGGGCTTTGCTTGAGACGCCCGAGCAGTTTTCTGAAATGACAAGTGAAGACCGAATTGCCGTCTTTACTGAATCCGGAAGCTGTTTGGCGATCTATCTCCCCCATCCTGCGAAAAAAGGGCTGTTAAAGCCGGCAAAAGTATTGATGCAAAAAAGCGAACAATAGAAAAAAGGTGACCGTTCTGTGAAGACGATACATATTACACATCCTCATCATTTAATGAAAGAGGAGCAGGCAAAATCAGTGATGGCGTTAGGTTATTTTGACGGCGTTCATCTTGGACATCAGAAGGTAATCGGCACAGCGAAGCAAATAGCCGAAGAAAAAGGCCTGACATTGGCTGTGATGACCTTTCATCCTCATCCTTCTCACGTTTTGGGCAGGGATAAGGAGCCAAAGGATCTAATTACGCCTCTTGAAGATAAAATAAACCAAATTGAACAATTAGGTACAGAAATTCTGTATGTCGTTAAATTTAACGAAGTGTTTGCTTCTCTTTCTCCCAAGCAGTTTATAGACCAGTATATTATCGGCCTTAATGTGCAGCACGCAGTGGCAGGCTTTGACTTTACGTACGGCAAATACGGCAAGGGTACAATGGAGACCATGCCGGCTGATTTAGACGGAAAAGCTGAGTGCACCATGGTAGAAAAATTAACAGAGCAGGATAAAAAAATCAGTTCTTCGTATATCCGTACCGCGCTTCAAAACGGAGATGTTGAATTGGCGAATGTCTTGCTTGGACAGCCTTATTTTATAAAAGGAATTGTGATTCATGGTGATAAAAGAGGACGGACCATCGGGTTTCCGACAGCAAATGTCGGTTTAAATAACAGCTATATCGTTCCGCCAACGGGTGTATATGCCGTAAAAGCGGAAGTGAACGGCGAAGTCTACAATGGCGTTTGCAATATCGGCTATAAGCCGACGTTTTATGAAAAGCGCCCTGAACAGCCTTCCATTGAGGTCAATCTGTTTGATTTCGATCAAGAGGTATATGGAGCCGCTATAAAAATCGAATGGTACAAACGGATTCGGAGCGAGCGGAAATTCAATGGCATCAAAGAATTAACAGAGCAAATTGAGAAAGATAAGCAGGAAGCCATCCGTTATTTCAACAATTTGCGGAAATAACTTGCAACGCACGCAAATTTTATTCTAAAATATTTGCATATAGGCACGATTTTTAGTATGATAGTTTTCGTAGTCTTAAAACCATTGCTTGGCAATCCGAAGTCACCGACGGTTGCTAGGTAACTGGGGCTAAATATGATTTGGAGGTGAAACAGGATGGCAATTACTCAAGAGCGTAAAAACCAACTCATCAACGAGTTCAAAACACACGAATCTGATACTGGATCTCCAGAAGTTCAGATCGCTATCCTAACTGACTCAATTAACAACTTGAACGAGCATTTACGTACTCACAAGAAAGACCACCACTCACGTCGCGGTCTTCTTAAAATGGTAGGTAAGCGTCGTAATCTTCTTACGTATCTACGTAATAAAGACGTAACTCGTTACCGTGAGTTAATTAACAAACTAGGCTTACGTCGATAATCGTAAAAAGCGGGAGGATTCCCGCTTTTTTATCGTATTAAAGCGAAATTTCTTATAACAAATCATTGAAATCCTTTTACATACTACTTTGACATTGATATGTTCAATTCATTTCGTTCATAATAGGAGTAATTGATTATTTCACACAACGAAGAGAGGAGTTCGTAATCGTATGGGACAAGAAAAACACGTCTTTACCATAGATTGGGCCGGAAGAACGCTTACTGTTGAAACCGGCCAGCTTGCCAAACAGGCAAATGGTGCTGTGATGATCCGCTACGGTGATACAGCAGTACTTAGTACAGCAACCGCTTCAAAAGAACCAAAACCGCTTGATTTCTTCCCTCTTACTGTAAACTATGAAGAAAGATTATATGCGGTAGGGAAAATTCCGGGCGGCTTTATTAAAAGAGAAGGACGCCCGAGTGAAAAAGCGGTTCTTGCCAGCCGTTTAATTGACCGTCCGATCCGTCCTTTGTTTGCCGATGGATTCCGTAATGAAGTTCAAGTCATCAGCATTGTCATGAGTGTTGACCAAAACTGCTCTTCAGAAATGGCTGCCATGTTCGGTTCATCTCTTGCGCTTTCTGTATCGGATATTCCGTTTGAAGGACCAATTGCAGGGGTTACTGTCGGACGCATTGATGATCAATTTATCATTAACCCAACAGTTGATCAGCTTGAAAAAAGCGACATCAATCTTGTCGTTGCCGGCACGAAAGATGCCATTAACATGGTAGAAGCGGGAGCGGACGAAGTTCCTGAGGAAATCATGCTTGAAGGCATTATGTTCGGCCATGAAGAGATTAAACGCCTGATTGCATTCCAAGAAGAAATTGTTGCAGCAGTCGGCAAAGAGAAATCAGAAATTAAGCTCTTTGAAATTGATGAAGAGCTTAACGAAAAAGTAAAAGCTTTAGCAGAAGAGGATCTGCTGAAAGCTATCCAAGTTCATGAAAAGCATGCTCGTGAAGATGCCATTAACGAAGTGAAGAGCGCAGTTGTGGCAAAATTCGAGGATGAAGAGCATGATGAAGATACAATCAAACAAGTGAAGCAGATTTTATCTAAGCTGGTGAAAAATGAAGTTCGCCGCCTGATTACTGAAGAGAAAGTAAGACCGGACGGCCGAGGTGTCGATCAAATCCGCCCGCTTTCTTCAGAAGTTGGCCTCTTGCCAAGAACGCACGGTTCAGGTCTATTTACAAGGGGACAAACTCAGGCCCTCAGCGTATGTACGCTAGGTGCTCTGGGAGATGTGCAAATCCTTGACGGCTTAGGTGTCGAAGAGTCGAAACGGTTTATGCATCACTACAACTTCCCGCAATTTAGCGTTGGGGAAACAGGACCGATGCGCGGACCGGGACGTCGTGAAATCGGACATGGAGCACTGGGTGAGCGCGCGCTTGAGCCAGTTATTCCGTCTGAAAAAGACTTCCCTTATACTGTCCGTCTTGTTTCAGAAGTGCTTGAATCAAACGGTTCTACGTCTCAAGCAAGCATTTGCGCAAGCACACTTGCAATGATGGATGCCGGTGTACCGATTAAAGCGCCAGTTGCTGGTATTGCGATGGGTCTTGTCAAATCAGGCGAACATTACACTGTTTTGACTGACATCCAAGGCATGGAAGACGCGCTTGGAGATATGGACTTTAAAGTAGCGGGAACTGAAAAAGGCGTAACGGCCCTGCAAATGGACATTAAAATTGAAGGCCTTTCCAGAGAGATTCTTGAAGAAGCGCTTCAGCAGGCGAAAAAGGGCAGAATGGAAATCCTCAACAGCATGCTTGCAACATTAAGCGAATCAAGAAAAGAGCTTTCTCGATATGCGCCTAAGATCTTAACAATGACCATTAATCCTGATAAAATCCGCGATGTCATCGGACCAAGCGGAAAACAAATCAATAAGATCATCGAAGAAACCGGTGTTAAAATTGATATTGAGCAGGACGGCACAATCTTCATTTCCTCTACAGATGAAAGCGGCAACCAAAAAGCGAAAAAAATCATTGAAGACCTTGTCAGAGAGGTTGAAGTCGGCCAGCTTTACCTAGGTAAAGTGAAACGGATTGAAAAATTCGGTGCTTTCGTTGAAATTTTCAGCGGAAAAGACGGTTTGGTGCACATTTCAGAGCTTGCGCTTGAACGCGTAGGGAAAGTTGAAGATGTTGTGAAGATCGGAGATGAGATTCTTGTTAAGGTCACTGAAATTGACAAACAAGGACGAGTGAATTTGTCTCGCAAAGCGGTGCTCCGTGAAGAGAAAGAAAAAGAAGAACAACAATCTTAAATGAAAACATAAAAGGAGCCTGGGAGACCCGGCTTCTTTATTTTGAAGCTTTTCAAAAGCAGGCGGGTTCTACCTTGTCCTTCTTCTTCATAATGTGAGGTGAGGGGGGACAGAACATGTACAAAAAATTTGTACCGTTTGCCGTTTTTTTATTTCTTTTTTTTGTCTCATTTGAGATGATGGAAAATCCGCATGCACTTGATTATATAGGGGCAATGAAAAAAGATACGGTGACTGTCACGGCGTCCAAAGACCCGTTATATGAAGAATTGCTTCAAAAAGCGCCGGAGTACGAAGTTAAGCCCCAGAATGCAAGAATCGATAAAGTGTGGAAAAGCATTCCTGGCTACAATGGATTAAAGGTCAATATTGAACAATCATATAAAAAAATGAAAAAGCATGGCGAGTTTCAGGAAAATGACCTGGTGTACAGCCAAGTAAAACCAAGCGTTCATCTTGAGTCACTTCAGCCTGAGCCTATTTATAAAGGAAATCCTGACAAACCGATGGTGGCTTTTTTAATCAATGTGGCATGGGGAAATGAGTATTTGGAAAAAATGCTTCCTATTCTGCAAAAGCACCATGTCAAAGCTACGTTCTTTTTAGAAGGCAATTGGGTGAGAAACAATGAACAGCTCGCTAAGAAGATTGCAAAAGACGGACATGAAATCGGAAATCATTCATACAATCATCCGGATATGAGCAAACTGACTACAGGAAGAATTTCCGAGCAGCTCGACAAGACAAATGAGCAAATAGAACAAACGATCGGCGTTAAGCCAAAGTGGTTCGCTCCGCCTAGCGGAAGTTTCAGAAAAGCGGTTATCGATATTGCAGCTGAGAAACAGATGGGAACAGTTATGTGGACAGTTGATACAATCGATTGGCAAAAGCCGACTCCGTCTGTACTTCAGACAAGAGTGTTAAGCAAGATACATAATGGTGCCATGATTTTAATGCATCCGACTGACCCTACGGCGGAAAGTCTTGAAGCGCTGATTACAAAGATAAAAGACAAAGGATACGCACTTGGAACAGTCACTGAACTAATGGATGAAACAAGACTATTGAAGTAACAGATGAAGGCAGCTTGTCTTTGAATAGGAGGAACAAATTTGATTAAACGATATACGTGTCAAAATGGTGTAAGAGTTGTGCTGGAAAATAACCCGACAGTCCGTTCTGTTGCGATCGGCGTATGGATCGGCACAGGGTCGAGACATGAAACGCCGGAGATAAACGGAATTTCTCACTTTTTAGAGCACATGTTCTTTAAAGGGACGAGCACAAAATCTGCACGTGAGATAGCAGAATCTTTTGATCGTATTGGCGGTCAAGTCAATGCGTTTACTTCAAAGGAATATACCTGCTACTATGCAAAGGTGCTTGACGAGCATGCGAATTACGCGCTGGACGTATTAGCAGATATGTTCTTTCATTCAACGTTTGATGAAAACGAGCTGAAAAAAGAGAAAAATGTAGTATATGAAGAAATTAAAATGTACGAAGATGCGCCGGACGACATTGTGCATGATTTACTGAGCAAAGCCACTTACGGCAATCATTCTTTAGGCTACCCAATTCTTGGCACGGAAGAAACGCTTGCTTCCTTTAACGGTGACTCTCTCAGACAATACATGCATGATTATTATACGCCGGACCGAGTGGTGATTTCGGTAGCGGGCAATATATCTGACAGTTTTATCAAAGATGTGGAAAAATGGTTCGGGTCATACGAGGCGAAAGGCAAAGCGACAGGACTTGAGAAGCCTGAGTTCCACACGGAAAAACTGACGAGGAAAAAAGAAACAGAGCAGGCTCATTTGTGCCTCGGATTTAAAGGCTTAGAGGTTGGCCATGAACGTATTTATGATTTAATTGTCCTCAATAATGTGCTCGGAGGCAGCATGAGCAGCCGGCTGTTCCAAGATGTCCGTGAAGATAAAGGACTTGCTTATTCTGTTTACAGCTATCACAGCTCGTATGAGGACAGCGGAATGCTAACGATTTACGGCGGAACGGGTGCAAATCAGCTTCAGCAGCTGTCAGAAACAATTCAAGAAACGCTTGCTACATTAAAACGTGACGGTATTACTTCGAAAGAGCTGGAAAACAGCAAAGAGCAAATGAAGGGAAGCTTAATGCTGAGCTTAGAAAGCACAAACAGCAAAATGAGCCGAAACGGGAAAAATGAACTGCTTCTCGGCAAACATAAAACATTAGATGAGATCATCAATGAATTAAACGCCGTGAACTTAGAGCGTGTCAACGGCCTTGCCAGACAATTGTTCACCGAAGACTATGCATTAGCACTGATCAGCCCTTCCGGCAATATGCCATCTTAAAAAGGAAAGCCTGCCCTATAATGGGGCAGGCATTTTTTAATCCTTTTCATCATACATAGTACAAGGGGGTGACAGACATGCGGCTCAGTGAATTATCAGGAAAGGAAATTGTAGACATCAAAAGAGCTGAACGGCTCGGAGTGCTCGGCCAGACCGATTTAGAAATTAATGAACAGGATGGACAAATTACAGCACTCCTCATTCCCACAGTTAAGTGGTTTGGTTTAAGAAAACAAGGTCATGACATTCGCGTCCCATGGCATCATATTCAAAAGATCGGATCAGATATGATCATATTAGATGTACCTGAGGAAATGTCTCCTCGACAAGAGTAAATCGCCCAATTGGGTTCTAAAGAAAACATCTGAAACATCGGCTGCCAGAGCCGATGTTTTTTTATATAGAAAAAGCGCATCTTTTATATTCACCGGTATTTCCTTTTGATCATAAGATGAAGGGGAGCTTAACAACTAGAGATCCAGTATATACAAAGAAGGTGAACGTTTAGAATGTTAACCGGATTGAAAATTGCAGTTATCGGCGGTGACGCAAGACAGCTCGAAATTATAAGAAAGCTCACTGAACAGCAGGCTGACATCTATCTTGTCGGGTTTGACCAATTGGATCACGGTTTTACCGGAGCAGTAAAATGCAATATTGATGAAATTCCTTTTCAACAAATAGATAGCATCATTCTCCCAGTATCCGCAACAACAGGAGAAGGTGTCGTATCGACTGTATTTTCGAATGAAGAGGTTGTGTTAAAACAGGACCATCTCAACAAAACGCCTGCACATTGTGTTATTTTCTCGGGTATTTCTAATGCCTATTTAGAAAACATTGCAGCTCAGGCAAAAAGAAAACTTGTTAAGCTGTTTGAGCGGGATGACATTGCGATATACAACTCTATTCCGACAGTAGAAGGAACGATTATGCTGGCTATTCAGCACACGGATTATACGATACACGGATCTCAGGTGGCCGTTCTCGGTCTCGGGCGCACCGGGATGACGATTGCCCGGACATTTGCCGCGCTCGGGGCGAATGTAAAAGTGGGGGCAAGAAGTTCAGCGCATCTGGCACGTATCACTGAAATGGGGCTCGTTCCTTTTCATACCGATGAGCTGAAAGAGCATGTGAAAGATATAGATATTTGCATTAATACCATACCGAGTATGATTTTAAATCAAGCGGTACTTTCTTGTATGACACCGAAAACCTTAATATTGGATCTGGCCTCACGTCCCGGAGGAACGGATTTTAAATATGCAGAAAAACAGGGGATTAAAGCACTTCTTGCTCCCGGCCTTCCAGGGATTGTCGCTCCTAAAACGGCTGGGCAAATCCTTGCAAACGTCTTGAGCAAGCTTTTGGCTGAAATACAAGCTGAGGAGGGGAAATAAGGATGTCGTCATTAAAAGGAAAAAGAATCGGGTTCGGGCTGACCGGGTCGCATTGCACATATGAAGCGGTTTTTCCGCAAATTGAGGCGTTGGTCAACGAAGGAGCTGAAGTTCGTCCGGTTGTCACATTTAACGTAAAATCCACAAATACCCGATTTGGAGAGGGTGCAGAATGGGTTAAAAAAATTGAAGACCTGACTGGATATGAGGCCATTGATTCGATTGTAAAGGCAGAACCCCTTGGGCCGAAGCTGCCCCTTGACTGCATGGTCATTGCGCCTTTAACAGGCAATTCAATGAGCAAGCTGGCAAATGCCATGACGGACAGCCCGGTGCTGATGGCGGCAAAAGCGACAATCCGAAACAATCGGCCAGTCGTTCTAGGTATCTCAACAAATGATGCACTCGGTTTAAACGGAACAAATTTAATGAGGCTCATGTCAACAAAAAATATCTTTTTTATTCCATTCGGGCAAGACGATCCATTTAAAAAACCGAATTCAATGGTAGCCAAAATGGATCTGCTTCCGCAAACGATTGAAAAGGCACTATTGCACCAGCAGCTTCAGCCGGTTCTCGTTGAGAATTATCAGGGAAATGACTAAATTTACAGAAAATCATTCCCAAACTAAAAAATTCGGTCATCACCCGCATATTCTATGGTAAAATAAAACGTAAAATCATAGTCAAATCAATTCAATGAAGCTGATTGGCGGAAGGAGTTTTACAGATGGGAAGAGGTTTACACGTAGCTGTTGTCGGAGCGACAGGGGCTGTGGGACAACAAATGCTTAAAACACTTGAAGACAGAAACTTTGAAATGGACACACTTACATTGCTATCTTCAAAACGCTCTGCGGGGACAAAAGTCACGTTTAAAGGCCAAGAGCTGACTGTTCAGGAAGCTTCTCCTGAGAGCTTTGAAGGGGTAAATATTGCTTTGTTCAGCGCCGGCGGAAGCGTATCACAAGCATTGGCACCAGAAGCTGTAAAACGCGGCGCTATTGTTATAGATAATACGAGCGCGTTCCGCATGGACGAAAATACACCGCTTGTTGTGCCAGAAGTGAATGAGGCAGACTTGCATGAACACAACGGCATTATTGCCAATCCAAACTGCTCTACAATCCAAATGGTTGCGGCTCTTGAGCCGATCCGTAAAACATACGGCTTAAACAAAGTCATCGTATCAACTTACCAGGCAGTATCAGGAGCGGGTAATGAAGCTGTAAAAGAGCTTTACAGCCAAACACAGGCAATTTTAAATAAAGAAGAAATAGAGCCTGAGATCATGCCTGTAAAAGGTGACAAAAAACACTATCAAATCGCCTTCAACGCGATTCCGCAAATTGATAAATTCCAGGATAACGGCTATACGTTTGAAGAAATGAAAATGATCAATGAAACGAAAAAAATCATGCACATGCCTGACCTTCAAGTAGCGGCTACATGTGTGAGACTGCCAATTCAAACTGGGCACTCAGAGTCTGTCTACATCGAAATAGACCGTGATGACGCTACAGTTGAAGATATTAAAAATCTATTAAAAGAAGCTCCGGGCGTGACACTTCAGGATGACCCGAGCCAGCAGCTTTATCCGATGCCTGCCGATGCTGTCGGCAAAAACGATGTGTTTGTAGGCCGCATCCGCAAAGACTTGGACAGAGCAAACGGTTTTCATTTATGGGTTGTTTCTGATAACCTATTAAAAGGCGCAGCATGGAACTCTGTTCAAATTGCAGAAAGCCTGAAAAAACTAAACCTCGTATAAAAGAGAGAATTTCCTAAAGACGAATAGAAGAGAGTAAGGCACTATCAGCCTGCTCTCTTCTGTTACGTCCGAATAATTTGGAGTGAAAACAGTGAAGATAATTGTTCAAAAGTTCGGCGGAACATCAGTAAAAGATGATAAAGGCCGCAAACTGGCTTTAGAGCATATTAAAGAAGCAATCAGTGAAGGATATAAGGTCGTCGTTGTCGTTTCAGCGATGGGCCGAAAAGGAGACCCGTATGCAACAGATTCTTTGCTGGGGCTGCTTTACGGCGATCAGTCAGCGATTTCTCCAAGGGAGCAGGATTTGCTTTTATCTTGCGGAGAGACCATTTCCTCTGTTGTATTTACAAGCATGCTGCTTGATAACGGTGTGAAAGCAGCTGCGCTGACAGGGGCTCAGGCTGGCTTTTTAACGAATGATCAGCATACCAATGCGAAAATCATTGAAATGAGACCGGAGCGTTTATTCGGTGTGCTCGCCAATCATGATGCGGTGGTCGTCGCAGGCTTCCAGGGCGCAACTGAAAAAGGTGATACAACAACAATCGGCAGAGGGGGTAGTGATACGTCTGCAGCCGCACTCGGAGCAGCTGTTGATGCAGAATACATCGATATTTTCACCGATGTAGAAGGCGTAATGACTGCAGACCCAAGAGTTGTGGAAAATGCGAAACCGCTTCCTGTCGTGACGTATACGGAAATCTGCAACCTGGCGTATCAGGGAGCTAAGGTCATTCATCCGCGTGCTGTGGAAATCGCGATGCAGGCCAAGGTTCCGATCCGCGTCCGTTCGACTTATTCGAAGGATAAAGGTACATTGGTGACATCACATCACTCTTCCAAGGTCGGCAGTGATGTTTTTGAAAGGCTGATTACGGGAATCGCTCATGTCAAAGATGTCACGCAGTTCAAGGTGCCTTCTAAAATCGGCCAGTATAATGTTCAGACTGAAGTGTTCAAGGCAATGGCGAACGCGGGAATCAGTGTCGATTTCTTTAACATTACACCTAGTGAAATCGTTTATACGGTAGCCGGAAATAAAACAGAAACAGCTCAGCGTATTTTAATGGATATGGGCTATGATCCAATGGTAACAAGAAACTGCGCGAAGGTATCGGCGGTCGGTGCGGGCATTATGGGTGTTCCCGGTGTTACGTCCAAAATTGTGTCAGCTCTTTCAGAAAAAGAAATTCCGATTCTTCAGTCGGCTGACAGCCATACGACGATATGGGTGCTCGTCCATGAATCGGATATGGTTCCTGCTGTAAACGCTTTGCATGAAGTGTTTGAACTTTCCAAGTAAATGTGATTGAATCATGATGAGGTGAATAAAATGAATTTCGGAAATGTGTCTACAGCGATGATTACACCCTTTGACAATAAAGGGAACGTAGACTTTCAAAAACTGTCTACACTGATTGACTACTTGTTGAAAAACGGAACGGATTCTTTAGTAGTAGCGGGAACAACTGGAGAATCTCCAACCCTTTCAACTGAAGAAAAAATTGCGCTTTTTGAATATACGGTAAAAGAAGTAAACGGACGGGTTCCGGTTATCGCCGGTACTGGAAGCAACAATACGAAAGATTCCATTAAGCTGACAAAAAAAGCTGAGGAAGCAGGCGTGGACGCTGTTATGCTTGTTACGCCGTATTACAATAAACCTTCCCAAGAGGGAATGTACCAGCATTTTAAAGCAATTGCAGCAGAGACATCACTTCCGGTTATGCTTTATAATGTTCCGGGCCGTACGGTTGCTTCTCTGGCTCCTGAAACGACAATCCGTTTGGCGGCAGACATTCCGAATGTTGTTGCGATTAAAGAAGCGAGCGGCGACCTCGAAGCAATTACAAAAATTATTGCTGAAACGCCTGAAGACTTCTATGTCTATTCAGGGGATGACGCTCTGACGCTTCCAATTCTTTCAGTTGGAGGAAGAGGAGTTGTGTCAGTGGCGAGCCATATCGCAGGCACTGATATGCAGCAAATGATCAAAAATTATACGAATGGGCAAACAGCTAATGCGGCACTGATTCATCAGAAACTGCTGCCGATTATGAAGGAACTGTTTAAAGCGCCTAACCCTGCTCCAGTCAAAACAGCGCTTCAGCTGAGAGGTCTTGATGTCGGTTCTGTGCGTCTGCCTCTTGTCCCGTTAACCGAGGATGAACGTCTGAGCTTAAGCAGCACGATCAGCGAACTGTAAGAAAATTTCATACAGTGAAACAAACGCGGTCATTCTCACATTCAGCTGAGTTTGACCGTTTCTTTTACATATTGGTTTTCCCTAAACCTTCTGCTTTATCTTGTTTTCTAAATTTACTTTCAGTTATAATAGGAACAAGTGATGATGGACGGGTATGAGACTAGGAGGATATAGATTTTGAAAAAGAAAAATACAGAAAACGTTAGAATTATCGCCCTTGGCGGTGTCGGAGAGATTGGGAAGAACCTTTATGTCATCGAAATTGACTCAGACATATTTGTCGTTGATGCCGGCCTTATGCATCCAGAAAATGAAATGCTCGGTATTGATGTGGTGATTCCTGACATATCATATTTGATTGAACGGGCTGATCGCGTCAAGGCAATCTTTTTAACGCACGGGCACGATGAAAATATCGGCGGCGTTTTTTACTTATTAAACAAGCTGTCCGTTCCAGTGTACGGAACAAAGCTGACGCTTGCGCTGTTAAGAGAGAAATTAAAACAATACGGACATAACCGAAAAACTGATTTAAGAGAAATTCACTCCAAATCTGTCATTACATTTGAATCGACAAAAGTATCGTTCTTTAGAACGATTCACAGCATCCCTGATTCTGTAGGTGTGAGCTTTAAAACATCACTTGGATCTATTGTATGCACGGGAGACTTCAAATTTGACCAAACACCTGCACTTAATCAGACGTGCGACATTGGCGAGATCGCCAAGATCGGCAATAGCGGCGTGCTCGCCTTGCTTTCTGACAGTGCAAATGCGGAACGGCCGGGTTATACCCCTTCGGAATCGGCTGTCAGCGGAGAAATTTCGGATGCGCTGTATAATTCAGAGAACCGGGTGATTATTGCTGTTTTCGCATCCAATATTAACCGGATTCAGCAAGTCATTCATGCAGCGGCTCAAAATGGCAGAAAGATTGCCGTAGCCGGAAAAAATCTTCAATCTGTTCTGCAGCTGGCAAGAAAGTTAGGATACATTGAAGCAGATGATGAATTATTTATTTCTGTACAGGATGTGAAGAAATATCCGAAGCGTGAAGTGGCCATTATTACAGCCGGAAGCCAAGGTGAACCATTAGCTGCCCTTACAAGAATGGCAAACAAAGCTCACAAACAGCTGAACATTGAAGAAGGGGATACGGTTGTCATTGCGTCAACTCCAATTCCCGGGCAGGAACTCATTTATTCTAAAACAGTGGACCTACTTGCGAGAGCCGGTGCACAAGTCATCTTTGCCCAAAAGCGTGTTCATGTATCAGGCCACGGCTCACAAGAAGAGTTAAAGCTGATGATCAATCTGCTTAAACCAAAATATTTAATTCCTGTAAACGGCGAATACAGAATGCAAAAAGCCCATTCAAAAATCGCTGAAGAAACCGGCATGAAGCGCAGTGACATCTTCTTAATTGAAAAAGGAGACGTCGTTGAGTTCCGCGGCCAAAACGTAAAAATCGGGGATAAAGTTCCTTACGGCAATATTTTAATTGATGGGCTAGGTGTCGGTGATATCGGCAATATCGTATTGAGAGACCGCCGCTTGCTTTCACAGGACGGAATCTTAATCGTTGTCATTACACTTGATAAACAAAAGAAACATCTTGTATCAGGACCAGAAATTATCACTCGCGGTTTTGTTTATGTAAGAGAGTCTGAAGGTCTTATCGTACAGGCTACTGAGCTTGTTCGTTCCATCGTGACAGAAGCGACTGAAACATCAAATGTTGAATGGTCAACGCTGAAGCAGGCAATGCGTGATGCTTTGAACCAATTCCTTTATGAAAAAACGAAACGTAAACCGATGATCATCCCAATTATTATGGAAGTATAATGACTGACTAAAGACCGGAGCAGCTCCGGTCTTTATTTTTTTGCCCTTTAAGCCGGGATTGAATTGAGTATCTTTGTTCATAATACAAAGAGAAAATCGGAAAGGGTGAAAGCGAGATGGATCATCGTATGGAAAATACAGAAGAAGAGCGTTCTGAAAAAAATGATGCGAAAGACAGCATTATGAATAAAATACAGCAGCTTGGTGAAACGTCACTTCCACAGCTGCCCCAAGATACAAATATTCATTGTCTGACTATAATCGGACAAATAGAAGGCCATGTTCAGCTCCCTCCGCAAAACAAAACAACAAAATATGAGCATGTCATCCCACAGATTGTGGCAATTGAACAAAATCCTAAAATTGAAGGCCTGCTGATTATATTAAATACTGTGGGAGGAGATGTTGAAGCTGGTCTAGCAATTGCGGAAATGCTGGCATCTTTATCGAAACCGACCGTTTCTATCGTGCTTGGCGGGGGTCATTCCATCGGCGTTCCGATTGCTGTATCCTGTGATTACAGCTATATCGCCGAAACAGCAACGATGACGATTCACCCCGTTAGGCTCACCGGTCTGGTCATCGGGGTGCCGCAAACGTTTGAATACCTGGATAAGATGCAAGAAAGAGTTGTTAAATTTGTCACAAGCCATTCCAATATAACTGAAGAGAAATTTAAAGAGCTAATGTTTTCAAAAGGAAACTTAACACGCGACATCGGAACAAATGTAGTTGGTAAGGATGCAGTTGAATACGGATTGATTGATCACGCAGGCGGCGTCGGACAGGCAATCAATAAACTGAATGAGCTCATAGAGGCAGCAAGGAAAGAAGAAGGACGGATGATCCAATGATTCTGTATACCGTGATGCCGCAGGAAATTGTGTTTGCAGAACAGAACCAAGAAACGAGCGCACATGAGCAAATTGAATATAAAGGTGTACCGCTTCTGGTCGAAATGAAAGGAAATGAAGCAGAAGTCATTCAAATTATGAGCACAAACCCAATGCATTTTCTGCATCCGGACATTTCACCGGGACAAAAGCTGAAATTAAACGTATAAGAATCCAATCCTTTTTTAAGGGCAAAATATGCTATAATAGGGGAATCCTACAGAAAAAACGCAGCCTGTAAACGGCTGCTTTCTTCATTATGTATGAACTTACATTTTTTAACGCAGTAAGGTGATGAGTGTGGCAAAGAAAAAACGAAAATCAAGAAAAAAACAGGCGAAACAGCTCAATATAAAATACGAACTCAACGGACTGCTGTGTATAGCCATTTCAATTATCGCAATCTTGCAGCTGGGGGTAGTCGGGCAAACATTTATCTATTTGTTCCGCTTTTTTGCTGGAGAGTGGTTTATTTTATGCTTGTTAGGTTTATTGGTGTTAGGAGTCTCGCTGTTTTGGAAGAAGAAAACCCCAAGTCTATTAACGAGACGAAAGGCCGGGTTGTACTGTATCATCGCAAGCATATTGCTGCTTTCTCACGTGCAGCTGTTTAAAAATTTGACGCACAAAGGGACTATTGAGTCCGCAAGTGTGGTCCGCAATACGTGGGAATTGTTTTTGATGGACATGAATGGCAGCTCTGCTTCTCCTGATTTAGGCGGAGGGATGATCGGTGCGCTGCTGTTTGCAGCTTCACACTTCTTGTTTGCGTCAACTGGTTCTCAGATCATGGCGATTGTCATGATTTTGATCGGCATGATTTTAGTCACAGGACGATCACTGCAAGAAACGCTGAAAAAGTGGATGAGCCCGATTGGACGCTTTATAAAAGAACAATGGTTGGCATTTATTGATGATATGAAATCCGTCAAATCAAATATGCAGTCATCGAAAAAAACAAAAGCGCCTAGCAAAAAACAAAAACCGATCCGCAAAAAACAGCAAATGGAACCAGAGCCTTCTGATGAAGAAGGGGATTCTGAGACAGAATCGCCTCTTGTCCATTCGGAACCAATTATCTCAAGCTTTTCTGATCGTAATGAAGAGGATGAGTCTCCAGTTATAGAAAAGCGCACCGAACCTGTATCGGAGCCGCTTCAGGACATCCAACCGGAGACAGGTGATCAGGAAACTGTTTCTGCTCCTCCTATGACCTTTACGGAGCTTGAAAATAAGGATTACGAGATGCCGTCACTGGATTTACTGGCAGATCCAAAGCATACCGGCCAGCAGGCTGATAAAAAGAATATTTATGAAAATGCGAGAAAGCTTGAACGGACCTTCCAAAGCTTTGGCGTAAAGGCGAAAGTCACACAGGTTCATCTCGGGCCGGCAGTAACAAAATACGAAGTGTATCCTGATGTCGGAGTGAAGGTTAGCAAAATTGTCAATTTAAGCGATGATTTAGCGCTGGCGCTTGCTGCGAAGGATATCAGGATCGAAGCGCCTATACCAGGCAAATCGGCAATCGGAATTGAGGTTCCAAACGCAGAAGTGGCAATGGTTTCGCTGAAGGAAGTGCTGGAGTCTAAATTAAATGACAGGCCGGATGCGAAGCTGTTAATTGGACTTGGCCGCAATATTTCAGGTGAAGCTGTATTGGCTGAGTTAAATAAGATGCCCCACCTTTTGGTCGCAGGCGCAACCGGCAGCGGAAAAAGTGTCTGTGTCAACGGCATTATTACAAGTATTTTAATGCGCGCAAAGCCGCATGAAGTGAAAATGATGATGATCGATCCTAAAATGGTAGAGCTGAATGTCTATAACGGGATTCCGCACCTGCTTGCTCCGGTTGTAACCGATCCGAAAAAAGCATCGCAGGCTTTGAAAAAGGTTGTCAATGAAATGGAGCGACGGTACGAATTATTTTCACATACGGGTACACGAAATATTGAAGGATACAATGATTATATAAAACGCGCCAACAATGAAGAAGGAGCGAAACAGCCGGAGCTTCCTTATATTGTTGTCATTGTGGACGAGCTTGCCGATCTTATGATGGTCGCTTCGTCTGATGTGGAAGATTCGATTACGAGATTGTCTCAAATGGCGCGGGCTGCCGGCATCCATCTCATTATTGCGACGCAGCGGCCTTCGGTGGACGTTATCACAGGAGTGATCAAAGCGAATATTCCGTCACGAATCGCGTTCAGCGTATCTTCGCAGACGGATTCAAGGACCATTCTTGACATGGGCGGCGCTGAGAAGCTTCTCGGCCGCGGCGATATGCTATTTTTACCTGTAGGGGCTAACAAACCTGTCCGTGTGCAAGGAGCATTTTTGTCGGATGACGAAGTGGAGAAGGTCGTCGACCATGTGATTACACAGCAGAAAGCGCAATATCAAGAAGAAATGATTCCTGAGGAGACAACAGAAACTCATTCCGAGGTTACTGATGAACTTTATGATGAAGCTGTTGAATTAATCGTCGGCATGCAGACGGCATCTGTTTCAATGCTGCAAAGAAGATTCAGAATCGGCTATACGAGAGCGGCGCGCCTGATTGACGCAATGGAGGAACGCGGCGTTGTCGGACCGTATGAAGGCAGCAAACCTAGGGAAGTCTTATTATCAAAAGAGAAATATGATGAGCTCTCTTCTTAATGAAGGGAGTTCCATTCTCCTTTAGTTATCAATAATAACATTATGTAAACTGATAACCTTTCTATTTATTTTTTCGACAAAACATGATATAGTTGTCCCAATTGTTCAATAATTTTTATCGAAAGTGGTTTACGGAGGGGAAACATGTCTACAAAAGCTGATAATCGGCACTTGTATTTGAAAGTAATTGAACGAATTAAAGAGGATATAAAAAATGGGATCTACACGGAGAAGGAAAAGCTGCCTTCTGAATTTGAGCTTTCCAAAAAGCTAGGTGTGAGCAGAGCGACGCTAAGAGAAGCCTTGCGGATATTGGAAGAAGAACATGTGATTATCAGAAGGCATGGTGTAGGCACTTTTGTCCATTCTAAGCCGTTATTTCTTTCGGGCATTGAACAGCTGAACAGTGTAACGAAGATGATAGAACAGGCAAATATGACCCCTGGCACGATTTTTCTGTCATCACAAGTGCTTATGCCGTCTGAGGATGATACGAAGAGGTTTCATTTGGCAGAAGGGCAAGAACTTTTTTATCTTGAACGTGTTAGAACAGCTGACGGACAGCCGATTGTATATTGTATAGACAAAATTCCGATGAATATTTTGCCGAATTCTTTTTCTCATCAGCAAGAATCTATGTTTGACCTGCTTGAGAAAAATTCAGGCTCCGTAATCAGTTATGCAGTAACTGATATAGAACCGATCGGCTATCACGATACCATTTCTCCAGTGCTGGAATGCGATCCGGAAACAGCACTTTTACTGTTAAAACAAACCCATTACGATCAGCACGATAAACCGGTGCTTTACTCGTTAAATTATTTCAGAGCCGATAAATTCAGATTTCATGTTTTGCGTAAACGATTCTAAAAACGGACGCTTGTGTGTCTGTTTTTTTATTTGCACTGATTCATGTTTCTTTGTACATACTTTCATTCCGGTTAACGCAATATATAAGAGATGACAAGAAAGTGAATGGGTGAAAATGTTGAGAAAGAAAAATGGAATGAAAAATATTATTGCATTGTCTTCCGTCCCGCTTGTGATGACACTTGGGAACTCCATGCTGATTCCTGTTCTTCCGATGATGGAAAAAAAGCTGTCGGTGACTTCATTTCAAGTGTCGTTAATCATTACTGTATATTCCGTAGTGGCAATTATTTGCATTCCGATTGCCGGATATTTGTCGGATCGTTTCGGGAGGAAAAAAATATTGCTTCCATGTCTCCTCATTGCAGGATTAGGTGGAGTGGTAGCTGCTTTTGCCTCAACCTACATGAAAAATCCTTATGCTATGATCTTGGCGGGGCGTGTTCTTCAAGGCATCGGTTCTGCGGGTGCCGCTCCTATTGTCATGCCGTTTATCGGTGACCTGTTTGAAGGAGACGATGAAAAGGTCAGCGCTGGACTTGGAGATATTGAAACCGCTAACACGTCAGGGAAGGTACTGAGTCCCATACTTGGCGCATTACTGGCTTCCTGGTACTGGTTTGTACCGTTTTGGTTTATTCCGTTTTTCTGTTTGATCAGCTTTTTGCTCGTATTGTTTTTAGTGGCCAAGCCTGAAGAAGATGAAGATGCGCCTGCGGTTTCTGAGTTTATCAAGAGCGTGAAGAAAATCTTTAAGCAGGATGGGCGCTGGCTTTATACGGTCTTCATTATCGGGTGTGTCATTATGTTTTTGTTATTTGGCGTATTATTTTATTTGTCAGATACGCTGGAGAACAAGTATGCCATTGACGGAGTAGCTAAAGGCGGATTACTGGCAATCCCACTTTTGTTTTTGTCAACCAGTTCTTTTATAGCTGGCAAAAAGATCGGTAAAGATAAAGGCCGAATGAAATTTTGCGTTGTGACAGGAATGATTCTGTTAACCCTGTCGTTTATTGCCTTGTGGTGGAACCACAGTTTTTATTTTTTATTTGTCTTTTTAAGCTTTGGCGGGATTGGGATTGGCATGGCTCTTCCTGCTTTAGATGCATTGATAACCGAAGGTATTGAAAGTGAGCAATGCGGAACCATATCCTCCTTCTACAATAGCATGCGCTTTATAGGAGTGGCTCTCGGCCCGCCTGTTTTTGCTGCATTAATGTCAAATGCAAACTGGATTATTTTCATACTCTCGGCGTTTTGCAGCATTGTTTCTTTATTTTTAGTGCTATTTACTATAGATGCTAAAAAAAGTGAAGAAGAAGAAAAAAACTTAGGGACGGTCTAGCCAACCGTCTTTTTTTGCGCGCCCTTGCAGGTTCCAACCATCGCCGAGATTGGAAAAGAACTTACTATACCGTATGTGGAGGTTATTGTTTCCTTATAAATCCTACAGTTGCTATAATTACATGAAAGAGTGTTTCTGCGTATGCTTAAAATTGGTCATAATACATACTAATGAAGAAATGAACGAAGGAGGTTCCATATGTCATATGTTAATGAACTCAAAACAAAGCACGGCGGTTTAACCGCACACATTGTAGAAACAGAAAAATTTAAAACCGTCTCGCTTATTTTTAAGATGCTTGCGCCGCTGACAAAGGATCAAGTCACCAAAAGAGCGCTTCTCCCGCATGTGCTTCTTCGCGGAACGAAAAGCCATCCGAAAACCTCAGAATTGCGTTCCTATTTGGATGAGCTGTACGGCACATCAGTATCGGCGGACCTTACGAAAAAAGGAGAGCGGCACGTCATTACGTTCAGGCTTGAAATCCCGAATGAAAAATATTTAAAAGACCAAACACCGCTTCTTGAGAAAGGGCTTCAGCTTCTCGCAGAAATCGTCTTTTCACCTGCTTTAGAGGGGGGCGCTTTTCAGGCACAATATGTGGCTCAAGAAAAACGGACGCTTAAGCAAAGAATCCAAGCCGTCTATGATGATAAAATGCGCTACTCGAATTTAAGACTGATACAGGAAATGTGCCAAAATGAGCCTTACGCGCTCCATGTCAATGGTGAAATCGACGATATCGATGACATTACGGCCGAGCAATTATACGAAACATACCAAAGTGCTATCCAAAAAGACCAGCTTGATCTTTATGTTGTCGGTGATGTGGACAGTAAGCAGGTGCAAACGGCCATTGATAAGTATTTCCAAACCGAAGAGCGCACTCTTGGCATGATTGAAAACAATCGGGCTGATGAAAAAGTTCAAGCAAAAGAAGTGATTGATGAGGAAGATGTCAAACAAGGAAAGCTGAATATCGGCTACCGCACCGGCATCACTTATACAGATCAGGACTATCCGGCTTTACAAGTGTTTAACGGATTGTTCGGCGGATTCTCTCACTCTAAACTTTTCATTAACGTTCGGGAAAAAGCCAGCCTTGCTTACTACGCCGCTTCGCGTATAGAAAGTTTTAAAGGCTTGTTAATGGTGATGTCAGGCATTGAAGTAAAAAATTACGAACAGGCTGTTTCGATTATTGCGGAGCAGTTTCAGGCAATGAAAAACGGCGATTTCAGTGAGCAGGACATCGCACAGACAAAAGCCGTCATTCGCAACCAAGTGCTGGAAACGATTGATACTGCATACGGTTTAACTGAATTTTTATATCAGCAGGCCGCTGCTCAAGTCGAGATTCCTATCGAAGACTTTCTTGCCAATATTGAGAATGTCACAAAAGAGGATATCATTAAAGCCGGCGAAAAGATTCAGCTTGATACGACTTATTTCTTAAAAGGGACGGAGGGAGCATCTTGATCAAACCAATCGAATATGAACAGCTTCAGGAGACGCTGTATCATGAAAAAATGTCCAACGGCCTTGACGTATACGTTTTGCCGAAAAAAGGCTTCAACAAGACATATGCGGTCTTTACAACAAAGTACGGCTCAATAGATAACCGGTTTGTCCCTTTAGATAAAAATGAGATGGTTCACGTGCCGGACGGGATCGCCCATTTTCTTGAGCACAAGCTGTTTGAAAAAGCGGACGGAGACGTTTTTCAAGATTTCAGCAAACAGGGTGCTTCTGCCAATGCGTTTACGTCATTTACAAGAACGGCTTATCTTTTCTCAAGCACATCAAATGTTGAACGCAATTTAGAGACGCTCATCGATTTCGTGCAGGACCCATATTTCACTGAAAAAACGGTTGAAAAAGAAAAAGGGATTATCGGGCAGGAGATTAACATGTACGATGATAACCCTGATTGGAGGCTTTACTTCGGAGTCATTGAAAACATGTACAAAGAGCATCCTGTCAGAATTGACATAGCGGGAACAGTGGAAAGCATTTCACATATTACAAAAGATCTTCTTTATGAATGCTATGAAACGTTTTATCACCCGAGCAACATGCTCCTATTCATTGTCGGCCCGGTAGATCCTGAAGCGATCATTTCGCAGGTCAGAGAAAATCAGGAGAAAAAGCCGTATACCGATCAGCCGGAAATCAAACGTGAAGAAGTGAAAGAGCAAGAAGCGGTTTTCCGAAAAGAAAAAGAGATCAAAATGAACGTGCAGGGACCGAAATGCCTTGTCGGGTTAAAATCAAAGAACCCGTTTAGATTAGGCAAAGAGCTGTTAAAGCATGAACTTTCTATGAACTTATTGCTTGAAGCTCTTTTCGGAAAAAGCTCTGCCCAGTATGAATCACTTTATGAAAAAGGATATATTGACGAAACGTTCAGCTTTGATTTTACTGCTGAATATGGGTTCGGTTTTGCAGCGATCGGCGGAGATACGCCTGATCCTGATCAATTGGCTGAAGACGTTTCAAGCATGCTTTTGCGCGCGGGCGAATTGATTACCGCTGAAAAGATTGAACTGGCCAGAAAGAAAAAGATCGGTACATTCTTAAAAGCGCTGAATTCCCCTGAATACATCGCTAATCAATTTACCCGTTATGCATTCTTGGATATGAGCCTGTTTGACGTCGTAACGGTACTCGAGCAGATTACTATCGAGGATGTGCAGAAAGTCATACAAGAGGAAATTGCTGCAGACAGACTGACTGTATGCAAGGTTGTTCCTAAATCATAAACAAAACATCCCTCCAGTGTGAGGGGTGTTTTTGTGCGGAAAGAGGGAAAGAGGATGAACAAAACAGCACTAATCACCGGAGCAAGCGGCGGCATTGGCAAAAGCATCAGCGAAACCCTTGCGGCTAAGGGATACAATCTGCTGCTTCATTACAATACAAATCAAAACGCGGCAGCGGAGCTTGCTGAAAAACTAAGAGAGATGTTTGGCGTGCACGCGGAGATATTGCAAGCTGATCTGTCCGCGCCAGAAGGGGCAGATCAGCTGACAAGTTCAATTGTTCAGCCGATTGATGCGATTGTTTTAAACAGCGGAAGAAGCCATTTTGGGCTGATTACGGATGTGGATAACGTAACAGTCCAGGAAATGGTTCAGCTCCATGTGGCGAGTCCGTATATGCTGACGCGAAACCTTCTTCCAGGCATGATTCGGAATAAGTCGGGAGCAATTGTGGCTGTCAGCTCGATTTGGGGAGAGACTGGAGCATCCTGTGAAGTGCTGTACAGCATGGCAAAGGGAGCTCAGCATTCGTTTGTAAAAGGGCTGGCTAAGGAGCTGGCGCCAAGCGGAATCAGGGTAAACGCGGTAGCGCCGGGCGCGGTTGATACAAATATGATGAATCAATTCACCCCGTCTGAAAAAGAAGAGATTGCTGATGAGATCCCGATCGGCCGGCTGGCCCGGCCGCAGGAAATTGCGGATGCAACAGCTTTTCTCCTGTCTGACAAAGCATCATATATCACCGGCCAAATTCTGTCGGTGAATGGCGGCTGGCACTGCTGATCCGAAAATATTCGGTGTATAGTTTCTTTTGCGAAGGACACAATAATCTTGTAACTTCACATGAAATGGAGGAAACAAGCATGTCAGTATTAGAAAACTGGGATAGCTGGAAAAACTTCCTTGGCGACCGTCTGAACTATGCGCAAGATAAAGGTATGAGCCAGGATACGATTACGGATCTTGCGACAGAAATCGGCAGCTACTTGGCTAATGAAGTGGAATCTAAGAACGAGCAGGAGAAAGTGCTGGCAGATCTTTGGAGTGTAGCATCAAAAGATGAACAGCACGCCATTGCCAATATGATGGTTAAGCTTGTTGAAAATAACAGCACTCACTAGGAAGAGAGGGGATTTTTCCTCTCTTTTTTATGTTTTCCTCATCACAGCAACATTCTTCTTTCTAATTAGAGAAAAATGCTTTATGATAAAGGAAGGTAAAATTTTGCCACAATGAAGGGGGTATATCATTTGGCAAAGCTCGAATGGTATTTTGAATATGAAATTCAAGTGAACCGCCCCGGACTGCTCGGGGATATCTCATCTCTTCTTGGGATGCTTTCTATTAACATCGTAACGATAAACGGCGTCGATCTTTCCAGAAGGGGAATGCTCCTCAGGTGCCGCCATATAGATCAAATTAAACGATTAGAATCAATCTTAAAAACGATGGAAACAATTAAAGTAACGAAGCTTAGAGAACCGAGGCTTCGCGACCGTCTTGCCGTACGCCATGGCCGCTATATTCAACGGGATGCCGATGATAAGAAAACGTTCCGCTTTGAACGGGACGAGCTTGGCTTATTAGTCGATTTTATGGCCGAATTGTTCAAAAAAGAAGGCCATAAATTAATCGGAATCAGAGGAATGCCGCGTGTCGGAAAAACGGAATCGATTGTGGCCTCCAGTGTGTGTGCAAGCAAAAGGTGGCTGTTTGTGTCCTCAACCTTGCTGAAGCAGACGATAAGAAGCCAGCTGATTGCCGAAGAATACAGCACTGAAAATGTCTTTATCGTTGACGGAATTGTGTCAACACGAAGAGGATCGGAACGCCATCTCCAGCTGGTCCGAGAAATAATGCGGCTTCCGGCAACAAAAGTGGTGGAGCATCCGGACATATTCGTTCAAAATACAGAGTATACACTAGATGACTTTGATTATATTATTGAACTGAGAAATGACCCTGATGAGGTTATTACATATGAACATGCCGAGGAACCCCAAATGTTTGATCAACCCGGGTTTTCAAGCTTTGATTTTTAAAATTGGAAGGTGTTTGTTGTGACTGAACTAGGAATCCGGCTCAAAGAAGCCAGAGAGGAAAAAGCAATGTCATTGGATGATCTCCAAGCGGCAACAAAGATTCAAAAAAGGTATTTAACCGCCTTGGAGGAAGGAAACTATGACATTATTCCGGGGAAGTTTTATGTTCGGGCATTCATCAAGCAATATGCAGAAGCCGTTGGGCTTGATGCGGATCAGCTGTTTGAGGAGCATAAAAAAGATATCCCGAATACGTATCATGACGATGTGTCTGAAAAGATCTCTGGCATGAATCTTCAAAAGGAAATGCCAAAGCCAGCATCTAAGGCGCTGGAGCTGCTGCCAACGATACTTGTCATTCTCGGCGTGATTGTCGTGATTGCCATTGTGTACGCGATCATTCAATTTGCGAACCACAAAAACAGTGATGATCACAATGCGGCATCAGAAAAAGCAATTACGCAAAGTGAGAGCAAGTACGAAATCCCTAAAGATTCAACGCTGAAAGAGAATCAAAATAACAGCTCTGAAAAAGAGACAGACACTAAAAAAGAAACGAAAGAAAACGAAGATAAGAAAAAAGAAAATGACAGTGATAAGCTGGAGATTAAAGCTGCTGGCACTGAAGGATCGTTAACGACTTATGAAGTGTCCGGCGCTGATAAAATCGAGCTTGAATTGAAGGCAGCGGACAGCTCTTGGATTCGGGTGCGCGATGAAAACAGCAGCTCTTTAAAAGAAGGAACGCTGAAAAAAGACGAAACCTATAAAAAAGATATAACTGATCAGAAACAGGTTGAAATCCGCACAGGATATGCACCTAATCTGAAAATAAAAATCAACGGCAAGGTTCTTTCATATGAACTTGATCCGAAAAAAGTGATGGCACAAACCATAAAGATTGTAAATAAAAAGGAAGAAAAGTCATCTTAATTACCAGATGACTTTTCTTCACGTCCGAGTATGAAATTGGAGGGGCTTTATGTTTAACTTACCAAATAAAATCACACTAGCTAGAATCGCATTAATCCCAATCTTCATGATTATCATGCTGGCGCCGTTTGACTGGGGCAGGCTCGAAGTTGGAGACGAATCGATCCCGATCGCACACTTGGCGGGGGCCATTCTATTTATTATTGCATCTACAACAGATTGGGTTGACGGATATTATGCCCGAAAACTGAACCTCGTAACAAACTTCGGGAAATTTCTTGATCCGCTTGCGGACAAGCTGCTTGTATCCGCAGCGTTAATTATCCTTGTTCAATTTGATCTCGCGCCAGCTTGGATGGTCATTGTGATTATCAGCAGGGAGTTTGCTGTAACAGGTTTAAGGCTTGTCTTGGCCGGAACAGGAGAAGTCGTAGCTGCTAACATGCTTGGTAAAATCAAAACGTGGGCACAGATTATTGCGGTATCCGCATTGCTTCTTCACAATCTTCCATTTGAACTTGTGTCATTCCCGTTTGCTGACTTGGCGCTGTGGGTAGCCGTCTTCTTTACTGTCGTCTCAGGCTGGGAATATTTCTCTAAAAACTGGGAAGCGTTAAAAACATCTAACTAAGAAAGAAGGACTTCGTCATGGAATTTCCAAAAAAAGCAGAAATAATTGCAGTCGGTTCAGAGCTGCTGCTTGGCCAAATCGCCAATACAAATGCTCAATTTATCAGCAAACAGCTCGCTGAAATCGGGGTCAACGTATTTTATCATACAGCGGTCGGAGACAATCCGGAGCGGCTGAAGCAGGTCATCCGCATTGCTGAAGAACGCTCTGATTTCATTATTTTTTCAGGAGGTCTTGGACCCACAAAAGATGACCTGACGAAAGAAACGATTGCAAATACGCTGGGGCGTCCGCTTGTGTTAAATGATGAGGCATTCCAATCCATTGAGGACTATTTCAAGCGAACAAAACGCACGATGTCACCTAATAACCGAAAACAGGCGCTTGTGATTGAAGGATCTGACGTGCTGGCGAATCACTTTGGAATGGCCCCGGGAATGCTCATAGAGCATGAATCGCGCTTCTATATGCTTCTTCCTGGGCCGCCGAGCGAATTGCGTCCAATGTTTGAAAACGAGGCAAAGCCTCTTCTGCTCAAAAAGATGGGTTCAAATGAAAAAATCGTGTCCACCGTTCTTCGCTTTTTCGGTATCGGCGAATCTCAGCTTGAAGCCGATTTGGAAGACATTATTGATGCACAAACCAACCCGACAATCGCTCCTTTGGCTGCTGATGGAGAGGTGACGCTGCGTCTGACAGCCAAACACGCCGATGAAAAGGAAACAGAACGTCTGCTAAAAGAAACAGAGGCCGTTATCTTAGAGCGTGTCGGTGAATTTTTCTATGGGTACGATGATACTTCTCTTGTAAAAGAGCTATCTAAAGCATGTAAGGAAAAAGGCATTACAATTTCTGCGGCAGAAAGCTTTACCGGCGGGCTTTTTTCTGAATGGCTGACGGATCTTAGCGGTGCTTCAACATTATTTGCCGGCGGTGTTGTTTGCTATACAAACGACGTGAAGCAGAATGTGCTTGGTGTGAAGAAGGACACATTAGATCGTTTTGGAGCGGTCAGCAAGGAATGCGCAGCCGAACTGGCTAAGGGTGTTCAAAAACTCACTGGCAGCGATATCGGCATTAGCTTTACTGGTGTAGCAGGACCTGATGCTCAAGAAGGGCATGAGCCTGGGCATGTGTTTATCGGTATTTCCGCAAATGAGAAAGAAGAGGTTCATGAGTTTCACTTTGCGGGCTCCAGAACGGGAATCAGAAAACGCGGCGCCAAATATGGCTGCCATTTAATCTTAAAGCTTTTAGAACAAAAATAATATTATCAGCACATTATCCTCCTAAGAAAACATGATTTCTCTGATACATTATGATATTTTGATAGGAATCACGCCAAGAAAAAATCCGAATATGCGTTCGCTTTTTTCTTGGCAAATCCCTTCAAACAGGGTATAGTATATGTAGTGGTAACATAAAGGAGGAAAAAATAGAATGAGTGATCGACAGGCAGCCTTAGATATGGCTCTTAAACAAATAGAAAAACAGTTCGGCAAAGGTTCCATTATGAAACTGGGAGAAAAGACAGATACAAGAATTTCTACTGTCCCAAGCGGCTCCCTCGCTCTTGATACGGCATTGGGAATTGGCGGATATCCGCGCGGACGGATTATTGAAGTATACGGTCCTGAAAGCTCAGGTAAAACAACTGTGGCGCTTCATGCAATTGCTGAAGTACAGCAGCAGGGCGGACAAGCCGCGTTTATCGATGCGGAGCATGCGTTAGATCCGGTATACGCGCAAAAGCTTGGTGTTAACATCGAAGAGCTTTTACTGTCTCAGCCTGACACAGGCGAGCAGGCGCTTGAAATTGCGGAAGCATTGGTTCGAAGCGGGGCAGTTGACATTGTTGTTGTCGACTCTGTAGCTGCTCTCGTTCCAAAAGCGGAAATTGAAGGCGACATGGGAGATTCGCATGTCGGTCTACAAGCACGCTTAATGTCTCAAGCGCTTCGTAAGCTTTCAGGGGCCATTAACAAATCGAAGACGATCGCGATTTTCATTAACCAAATTCGTGAAAAAGTCGGCGTTATGTTCGGGAACCCGGAAACAACTCCTGGCGGCCGTGCACTGAAATTTTATTCTTCCGTGCGTCTAGAAGTGCGCCGTGCTGAACAGCTGAAACAAGGCAATGACGTAATGGGGAACAAAACGAAAATCAAAGTCGTGAAAAACAAGGTGGCTCCGCCGTTCCGTACAGCCGAGGTTGACATTATGTACGGAGAAGGCATTTCAAAAGAAGGAGAAATCATTGATCTAGGAACTGAACTTGATATCGTGCAAAAAAGCGGTTCATGGTACTCTTATGAAGAAGAGCGCCTTGGCCAAGGCCGTGAAAATGCAAAGCAATTCCTGAAAGAAAATAAAGATATCATGCTGATGATCCAGGAGCAGATTCGCGAACATTACGGCTTGGATAATAACGGAGTAGTGCAGCAGCAAGCTGAAGAGACACAAGAAGAACTCGAATTTGAAGAATAAAAATAAAATAAATTTCAAATGATACAAAAGGCTGAGTGAAAAACTCAGCTTTTTTGTATTTTGCAAAAAAATGATAAAAATATTGCTTTTCTTGACAACTTTTTTAGGGCTTTATTCGTCTAACAAAACGTGTGCAAAATGGAATTTATTTCGGGAGGAAAAAATGAATGACGAGCCCAACCCGCAGAAGAACTGCGAAACGTAGACGGAGAAAACTAAATAAAAGAGGAAAACTGTTGCTTGGTCTTTTAGCAGTGATGGTTTGCATTACGATTTGGAATGCGCTTCATCGAAATAGTGAAGAAAACGAGCCATCTCAAGAAACTGCAGCGGTTTCAAATACCGATCAGAAAAAAGAGGTTAAAAAGAAAACTGCCAAAAAATCAGAGGAACAAATCAAAACAGTAGACCGAAATCAAAACATCAGCAATTATTTAAAAGAGATCGGTTTCAGCGGAACCGCTATGATTGTCAGAAATGGAGAAATCGTAACAAATAAAGGTTTTGGCTATGCAGACCGTGAACATCATATTCAAAATAATCCATTGACGTCTTTTTACGTCGGTTCGTCACAAAAAGCGCTGATTGCAACCGCTATTTTGCAGCTTGAGGAAAAGGGGAAACTTCAGACAAGTGATCCGGTAAGCACGTATTTACCTCATTTTCCTAACGGACAAACGATTACTTTGAAGAATCTGCTTACACATACATCGGGGATAAACGGACATATTGAAGGAAACGGCGCCATTACCCCGGACGATTTAATAAAAGACATAGAACTTCAGGGAATCAAACGTCAGCCTGGCGTATGGGACTACAAGGATTCCAACTATTCTGTTCTCGCTTATATCATTGCTGAAGTAAGCGGTGAGCCGTATGAACAGTACATAAAAAAACACATTTTTAAACCGGCGGGAATGACGCATGCAGGCTTTTACAAAACATATGAAAAAGAACCTTATCCTGCCGTCGGGTATAAGATGAAGGGCAGCAAAACGGTTACACCGTATATACCTGATCTATCTCAGCTGTATGGAGCCGGCGATATTTATATGAGCGCTATAGATATGTACAAATTTGACCAAGCGCTGATAGATGGAAAACTGTATTCACAAAAAAGCTATGAAAAGATGTTTACGCCAGGGAGCAGCTCCACATACGGCATGGGATTTTATGTTGCTCCTGGAAGCTATTCAAACCATGGCGTTATGCCGGGCTTCAATATCTTGAACAGCTTTAGTAAATCTGGGCAAACCATTGTTATTTTGTTCTCCAACATTCAAAATAACGCTAAATTGGGCCAAGTAAACAATAAAATATATCAGCTTCTGAATCAAGAATGATCCGTGATCTTCTTTTGGATAAATTGCATTCGGCACGGGAAAAGACGTCGGGTCTGCAAACGTTAAGATGGCAAGCTTGACAAGTATTTCCGACACATTTACAATGAAGTTGTAACATTTGTTTTTTTAACATGATTGTTAAACCATTTAAACTTGACAAGGGCGATGAACATACTCATTCCCTGTGAAGGTTCTGTATGTTGAGAAAACTAGACAATGTACATGCCGACACTTATTTAAGCAACAACCAAGTTCATAGCAAGAGGAGGTGAAAGTATGACCCCAATTATGATGGTTCTCATCTCCATTTTGCTGATTCTACTCGGTTTAGTTGTTGGCTACTTTGTTCGTAAAACCATTGCCGAAGCGAAAATTGCGGGCGCACGCGGTGCAGCCGAGCAAATTCTTGAAGATGCAAAGCGTGATGCTGAAGCACTGAAAAAAGAAGCTCTGCTTGAAGCAAAGGATGAAATCCACAAACTTCGAATAGATGCTGAACAGGAAGTTCGTGAAAGACGAAATGAGCTTCAAAAACAAGAAAACCGTTTACTCCAAAAGGAGGAAAACCTTGATCGCAAACATGAGGGAATTGATAAACGGGAAGCGATGTTGGAGAAGAAAGATCATTCTCTGAATGAACGACAACAACATATTGAAGAGATGGAAAGCAAAGTGGATGAGATGATTCGTATGCAGCAGTCAGAGTTGGAACGAATTTCGAGTCTGACTCGTGATGAAGCAAAGCAAATCATTCTTGAGCGGGTTGAAAACGAGCTTTCACATGACATCGCCATCATGACAAAAGAAACTGAAAACCGTGCGAAAGAAGAGGCGGATAAGAAAGCGAAAAACATTCTTTCACTCGCCTTACAGCGCTGCGCAGCGGACCACGTTGCCGAAACAACGGTATCAGTTGTCAATCTTCCAAATGATGAGATGAAAGGACGTATCATCGGACGGGAAGGGCGTAACATTCGTACGCTTGAAACGCTGACAGGAATTGACCTGATTATTGATGATACACCTGAAGCTGTCATTCTTTCCGGATTTGATCCGATCAGACGTGAGACAGCCAGAATTGCTCTTGATAAACTCGTTCAGGATGGCCGAATTCATCCGGCACGGATTGAAGAAATGGTTGAAAAATCTCGTCGCGAGGTCGATGACTATATTCGTGAGATGGGTGAACAGACGACATTTGAGGTTGGCGTTCACGGCCTCCACCCAGATCTCATCAAGATCCTCGGCCGCTTAAAGTTCCGTACAAGCTACGGTCAAAATGTGCTTAAGCATTCCATGGAAGTCGCATTCTTGGCCGGTCTAATGGCATCGGAGCTTGGTGAAGACGCAAAGCTTGCCAAACGTGCGGGTCTTCTTCACGACATCGGGAAAGCAATTGACCATGAAGTAGAAGGAAGCCACGTTGAAATCGGGGTAGAGCTTGCGACCAAATATAAAGAGCACCCAGTCGTGATTAACAGTATTGCATCACACCACGGGGATGAGGAGCCGACTTCCATTATCGCTGTGCTGGTCGCTGCAGCAGATGCGCTTTCCGCTGCAAGGCCTGGTGCGAGAAGTGAGACGCTCGAGAATTATATTCGAAGACTTGAAAAACTCGAAGAAATTTCTGAGTCCTACGAAGGTGTTGAAAAATCATTTGCCATTCAGGCTGGACGCGAAGTGCGCATTATGGTGAAGCCGGATTCAATTAATGATCTTGAAGCTCATCGACTGGCGCGAGATATCCGCAAGCGAATTGAGGACGAGCTCGATTATCCAGGTCATATTAAGGTGACTGTAATCAGAGAAACTCGTGCCGTAGAGTATGCAAAATAAAGTGATGCGCTAAGCATCACTTTATTTTTTTGACGGCTAAGGAATTTTCAAGAAGAAAGGATTTACAAAATGAGAATTTTATTTATCGGAGATGTTGTCGGTTCACCGGGCCGTGACATGGTCAAAGAATATGTACCAAAGTTAAAAACAAAATATAAGCCTCACTTTACCATTATTAATGGTGAAAATGCCGCACACGGAAAAGGCCTGACGGAAAAAATTTATCACAGCTTAATCCAGTCCGGTGCAGATGCAATCACAATGGGGAACCACACATGGGACAAAAAAGAAATTTTTGATTTTATAGATGACGTTCCGAATTTGGTTCGCCCGGCAAACTTTCCTGAAGGAACACCGGGGAAAGGGATCACATATGTGAAAGCAAACGGCAAAGAACTTGCGGTTATTAATTTGCAGGGACGTACGTTTTTACCGCCGCTTGATGACCCATTTTTAAAAGCGGATGAATTGATTGCTGAAGCTGCGAAAAGAACACCGTACATTTTTATCGACTTTCATGCCGAAGCGACAAGTGAAAAGCTCGCGCTTGGCTGGTACACGGATGGACGGGCATCAGCTGTTGTAGGAACTCATACACACGTGCAAACAGCGGATAACCGCATTTTGCCGAAGGGAACGGCATATATTACTGATGTAGGAATGACTGGCCCATATGACGGTATACTGGGAATGGACAGAGAGACGATTATTAAACGATTCAAAACGAACCTTCCAGTCCGGTTTACTGTCGCTGAAGGGAAAACAACGCTCAGCGGAGTTGTCATTGACATAGATGATCAAACGAAAAAAGCCGTGAAAATCGAGCGTGTTTTAATCAATGATGATCACATGTTCTTTGAATAATTGAACATAGGTTATTTTATAAAAATATTAAAAAGAAAAGCAGGAATATAGCAACTCCTTAGTGAATATAGTAAAAATGGAAGGTAGCCCGCTATTTTTGAAAAGCATTGTGGGGATGGCTTTTTGGATAGCAACATCTAATAATGATTGTTCTAATGAACACTCACTTATCCATTGTAAAACTAAGGGGGAGCAGAAATGGAAATCTTAAAAGTTTCAGCAAAATCGAGTCCAAATTCAGTGGCAGGTGCGCTTGCAGGCGTGTTGAGAGAGCGAGGAGCCGCCGAGATTCAAGCGATCGGAGCGGGTGCATTAAACCAGGCTGTAAAAGCTGTGGCGATTGCCAGGGGATTTGTGGCGCCTAGCGGCGTAGATTTGATTTGTATTCCGGCTTTTACAGATATTCAAATCGATGGGGAAGAAAGAACAGCGATTAAATTAATCGTGGAACCTCGCTAAAAACAAATAAAGTATTCTCAACCTGTTTGCGTAATGCAAACAGGTTGTTTTTCATTTATTGTGATATTTTCTCCCGATAGTATTTTTGGCATATAATGGGCGGATATGCAAAATCAGAAATGAGCTAAAGCGTTTCAAAAAAAATTCCGCCCATTTTTCAAGACAGATACTTTTGTCCTTCTGGAAAAGACAGTGCTGTTTACGCTTATTCCATATCATGGTACAATCCGAATGTAACAAGAATTTTTCAAGGAGGATTGTACATGCAGAGTGGAAAGATGAAAGCTCTAATGAAAAAGGACGGGGCGTTCGGTGCTGTGCTGACTGAAGTTCCTATTCCTGAGATTGATAAACATGAAGTCCTCATAAAAGTGAAAGCTGCTTCCATATGCGGCACGGATGTGCACATTTATAATTGGGATCAATGGGCACGTCAGAGAATCAAAACACCCTATGTTTTCGGTCATGAGTTCAGCGGAATTGTTGAAGCTGTGGGAGAGAATGTCAGCGGTGTAAAAGCAGGAGAATTTGTGTCGGCGGAAACACACATTGTCTGCGGTGAATGTGTCCCTTGTGTAACAGGAAAATCTCATGTTTGCACCAATACTGCGATTATCGGAGTGGACACGGCAGGCTGTTTTGCGGAATATGTAAAAGTTCCCGCTGATAACATCTGGAGAAATCCTGCTGAAATGGACCCGTCGATTGCTTCTATTCAAGAGCCTTTAGGAAATGCAGTTCATACCGTACTGGAGAGCCAGCCTGCAGGAGGAACGACTGCAGTGATTGGATGCGGACCGATTGGTCTTATGGCTGTTGCGGTTGCAAAAGCAGCAGGAGCTTCTCAGGTGATAGCAATCGATAAGAATGAATACAGGCTGAGGCTTGCCAAACAAATGGGAGCGACTTGTACTGTTTCTATTGAAAAAGAAGATCCGCTCAAAATTGTAAGCGCTTTAACGAATGAAGAAGGCGCAGATCTTGTTTGTGAGATGTCCGGCCATCCCTCAGCGATTGCCCAAGGTCTTGCGATGGCTGCGAATGGCGGGAGGTTTCATATTCTGAGTTTGCCGGAACATCCGGTGACAATTGATTTAACGAATAAAGTGGTATTTAAGGGGCTTACGATCCAAGGAATCACAGGAAGAAAAATGTTTTCAACCTGGCGCCAGGTGTCTCAACTGATCAGTTCAAACGTGCTAGATCTAGCACCTGTTATTACCCATCAGTTTCCGTTAGAGGAGTTTGAAAAAGGTTTCGAACTGATGAGAAGCGGCCAGTGCGGAAAAGTAATTTTAATTCCATAAAAGGGGGATAAACATGACGAAGGAATTTGAGTTTTTAAAAGCAGAGCTTGATAGAATGAAAGAAAACCATACATGGCAAGACATAAAACAGCTTGAATCTATGCAAGGCCCATCTGTCACAGTCAATCATCAAAAAGTCATTCAGCTTTCTTCTAATAATTACCTCGGATTTACTTCACATCCTAGACTCATCAACGCCGCACAGGAGGCCGTACAGCGGTATGGAGCCGGCACCGGATCAGTGAGAACGATTGCCGGCACATTTACCATGCATCAAGAACTTGAGAAAAAGCTGGCAGCCTTTAAAAAAACGGAGGCAGCACTTGTATTCCAATCAGGCTTCACAACGAACCAAGGCGTACTTTCAAGTATTCTTACAAAAGAGGATATTGTCATCTCAGATGAGCTGAACCATGCCTCTATTATTGACGGAATTCGACTGACAAAGGCGGATAAAAAGGTGTATCAGCACGTCGATATGAGTGATTTAGAGCGGGTGCTGAGAAAGTCAATGAATTATCGGATGCGTCTGATTGTGACAGACGGCGTATTTTCCATGGATGGCAACATAGCTCCTTTGCCTGATATTGTAGAGCTCGCTGAGAAATATGACGCATTTGTGATGGTGGATGACGCCCATGCATCCGGAGTGCTTGGTGAAAACGGCAGGGGAACAGTGAATCACTTCGGTCTTGATGGCAGAGTTCATATTCAGGTCGGAACACTAAGCAAGGCAATCGGAGTGCTTGGCGGCTATGCTGCAGGTTCAAAGGTGCTGATCGATTATTTGCGCCATAAAGGCCGTCCGTTTTTATTCAGCACATCCCATCCGCCTGCTGTCACTGCCGCTTGTATGGAAGCAATCGATGTCTTGCTGGAAGAGCCGGAGCATATGGAGCGCTTGTGGGAAAATACCGCTTATTTTAAAGCAATGCTTGTAAAAATGGGCCTGACTCTCACGAAGAGTGAAACGCCGATTCTTCCTATTTTAATAGGTGATGAAGGTGTGGCAAAGCAATTTTCTGATCAGCTCCTTGCTCGAGGCGTTTTTGCCCAAAGCATCGTTTTCCCGACTGTAGCAAAGGGTAAAGCCAGAATTCGCACGATTATAACAGCTGAGCATACCAAAGATGAACTGGATCAGGCGCTTGATGTCATCGAAAAGACGGCAAAGGAGCTCCAGCTATTGTAGGAGGAAGAGCAAACTCTTCCTCTTTTGATTCCTTATTGATTATTATTCTCAATGAGTGTACAATGATAGGTTGCCAGTTGTGCAGAGCTTCAATAACCTTTATACTGAAGGGTGGAAGTTTGGTTTGAAAGGAGAAAATATGATATGAATGAAAAACAAAAATTAGAGAGCGGACAAGTAAATCCATCGGACAAAAAATCCGAGAAGGATTACAGCAAGTACTTTGAAGCTGTTTACATTCCGCCTTCCTTAAAAGACGCGAAAAAAAGAGGCAAGGAAGCCGTTACTTATCATAATGACTTTAAAATTTCTGAACAATTTAAAGGCTTGGGAGACGGAAGAAAGTTTTATATCCGTACGTATGGCTGCCAAATGAATGAACACGATACAGAGGTTATGGCAGGAATCTTTATGGCGCTCGGTTACGAAGCGACAAACTCTGTTGATGATGCCAATGTCATTTTGTTAAACACATGCGCAATCCGTGAAAATGCCGAAAACAAGGTGTTTGGTGAGCTCGGGCACTTAAAAGCACTGAAAAAAAACAATCCCGATCTGATTTTAGGCGTGTGCGGCTGTATGTCTCAAGAGGAATCAGTCGTGAACCGGATTTTGAAAAAACATCCGTTTGTCGATATGATTTTCGGAACCCATAACATTCATCGCCTGCCGGAGCTTTTGTCAGAAGCATACCTTTCAAAAGAAATGGTCGTAGAAGTTTGGTCCAAGGAAGGGGACGTTATTGAAAACCTTCCGAAAGTCCGGAACGGAAAAATTAAGGGCTGGGTCAATATTATGTATGGCTGTGACAAATTCTGTACGTATTGCATTGTGCCTTACACACGCGGAAAAGAAAGAAGCCGCCGCCCTGAGGATATCATTCAGGAAGTGAGAAGGCTTGCGAGTGAAGGCTATAAGGAAATTACACTGTTAGGCCAAAACGTAAACGCATATGGAAAAGACTTTGAAGATATGACGTACGGACTTGGTGATTTGATGGATGAACTGAGAAAAATCGATATTCCGAGAATCCGCTTTACAACAAGTCATCCGCGCGACTTTGACGATCGCCTCATTGAAGTGCTGGCGAAAGGCGGAAATCTGCTTGATCACATTCATCTTCCGGTTCAATCAGGAAGCTCAGAAGTTCTGAAGCTGATGGCCCGCAAATATGACAGAGAGCGTTACATGGAGCTGGTTCGAAAAATTAAAGAAGCAATGCCGAACGCTTCTTTGACAACGGACATTATCGTCGGATTTCCGAACGAAACGGACGAACAGTTTGAAGAAACGCTTTCTCTATATCGTGAGGTGGAGTTTGACAGCGCCTATACGTTCATTTACTCTCCGCGTGAGGGCACTCCGGCTGCTAAGATGAAAGATAATGTACCGATGCGTGTGAAAAAAGAGCGCCTGCAGCGTCTAAACGCACTGGTGAATGAAATTTCTGCTAAAAAAATGAAGGAATACGAAGGCAAGGTTGTCGAAGTATTAGTTGAGGGTGAAAGCAAAAATAACCCTGATATTCTTGCCGGCTATACTGAAAAAAGCAAGCTTGTCAATTTCAAAGGGCCGAAGGAAGCCATAGGCAAAATCGTCCGCGTGAAAATCCAGCAAGCGAAAACATGGTCGCTTGATGGAGAAATGGTAGGAGAAGCAATCGAGGTGAAATAAGATGACGCTCTACTCAAAAAAAGACATTGTGCAGCAGGCACGGAACCTTGCAAAAATGATCTCTGAAACAGAAGAGGTTGATTTTTTCAAACGAGCTGAAGCGCAAATCAATGAGAATGACAAAGTGTCTGCAATCGTTAATCAGATTAAAGCCTTGCAAAAGCAGGCTGTCAATCTTAAGCATTATGAAAAACATGAAGCGCTCAAACAAGTAGAAGCAAAAATTGACGCGCTGCAAGAAGAGCTTGAAGGGATTCCTGTTATCCAGGAATTCAGAGACTCGCAGATGGAGGTAAATGACCTACTGCAGCTCGTTGCACACACCATTTCCAACCAAGTCACAAATGAAATCATCACGTCAACCGGAGGCGACCTGCTGAAAGGGGAAACCGGTTCAAAGGTGAAGCATTCAAATAACAGCTGTTCTCTCTAAAACACGGTGCCTTTACAGGCCCGTGTTTTTTTATCATTTATTTGGTTATAAATGAACTAAATAATCTATGTACTAAATGTTCAATTGGTTTTTCTGTGCTCAGCCGCGAGTAAACTTTATCGTACTTATAAGTAAAGTTTCTAGGCACACCTGCATACAATGGAACAGAAACTTTGTATTTTTATATTTTATTTATAAAAATGCACACTAGACAAATGCCCAGCATAAGATAACACGAAGAAGAACAAGGAGGCATGCCGGAATGTCTGAATACAGGGAAATTATCACGAAGGCAGTAGTAGCGAAAGGCCGAAAATTCACCCAATGCACCAACACTATCTCCCCTGAGAAAAAACCTAGCAGCATTTTGGGTGGTTGGATTATTAACCACAAGTACGACGCTGAAAAAATTGGAAAAACGGTAGAAATTGAAGGGTATTATGATATAAACGTATGGTACTCATACGCGGACAACACAAAGACAGAGGTTGTCACAGAACGGGTAAAATACGTAGATGTCATTAAACTCAGATACAGAGACAATAATTACTTAGATGATGAGCATGAAGTAATTGCCAAAGTGCTTCAGCAGCCAAACTGCCTTGAAGTGACTATTTCGCCGAATGGAAATAAAATCGTTGTGCAGGCAGAAAGAGAATTTTTGGCGGAAGTGGTAGGAGAAACAAAGGTAGTTGTTGAGGTCAATCCTGACTGGGAAGAGGAAGACGAGGAAGATTGGGAAGATGAGCTTGATGAAGAGCTTGAAGACATCAACCCGGAATTTTTAGTGGGAGATCCTGAAGAATAAAAAAGGGACTAGGGGAGACAGTACCCCCAAGTCTCTTTTTTATATTGATATATCATTCTTTTATCACTTTTTGTTTATGTTATAATGAAGGCTGGAAAATAGAAACGTTGATACATAGTGAGGGATTAAACAATGGCCGGTTATACGCCTATGATACAGCAATATTTAAAAATTAAGGCAGAGCACCAGGATGCCTTTTTATTTTTTCGACTGGGTGATTTTTACGAAATGTTTTTTGAGGACGCTAAAAAAGCGTCACAAGAGCTGGAAATTACGTTAACGAGCAGAGATGGCGGCGGGGCAGAAAAAATACCGATGTGCGGTGTGCCGTATCATTCTGCTTCTGCGTATATTGAACAGCTTATTAAAAAAGGATACAAAGTGGCGATCTGTGAACAGACGGAAGATCCGAAGGCCGCAAAGGGTGTTGTAAAAAGAGAAGTGGTTCAGCTTATTACGCCCGGAACTGTAATGGACGGCAAAGGCATCCATGAATCGGAAAATAACTTTATCGCATCTGTTTCAGTCTGCTCGAATGGATACGGGCTTGCGCTTTCCGATTTAACAACGGGAGAAAATTTGGCTGTTTTGATTGAACGGCTTGAAGACGTCATATCAGAAATTTATTCCGTCGGCGCCCGTGAAATCGTGGTTTCAGGAAGCCTGGATGCCGATACAGTCGGACAGCTAAAAGAGCGGTGCGGTGCAACAATTTCAATTGAAGACGGAGAAATAGACGAACACGTCACGATCATTGAGCACTTAAATAATGAAGATGTAACAAAAACATTTATGCGCTTATATGCGTATCTGAAAAGAACCCAAAAGCGCAGCCTTGATCATCTTCAGCCCGTGCAGGTGTATGAGCTTGAGGAAGCGATGAAAATCGACTTGTACTCAAAGCGTAACCTGGAGCTGACCGAAACGATCCGTTCGAAAAATAAAAAAGGCTCCCTTTTGTGGCTGCTGGATGAAACAAAAACGGCAATGGGAGGCCGGCTTCTTAAACAATGGATTGACCGGCCGCTTATCAGAGTCAATCAAATCGAAGAGCGCCAAGAAATGGTGGAAACATTGATGTCCCATTTCTTTGAACGGGAAGATCTACGTGAACGGTTAAAAGAAGTATATGATTTAGAACGTCTTGCCGGCCGCGTGGCATTCGGAAATGTCAATGCCCGGGATTTGATTCAGCTGAAGGAATCGTTAAAGCAAGTGCCTGGCATCAAACAGCTGGTTGCTTCACTTGCTCATGACAAGGCCAAGGAACGTGCAGAGCGTATTGACCCTTGCGGAGATGTACTTGAACTGCTGGAAGAAGCGCTGTACGAAAACCCTCCTTTATCGTTAAAAGAAGGAAACCTGATAAAAGACGGTTACAATCAAAAGCTTGATGAATACCGTGATGCAAGCAGAAACGGAAAAGACTGGATTGCCCGCCTGGAACAGCAGGAGCGGGAATACACAGGCGTTCGCTCTTTAAAGGTCGGCTTTAATAAAGTTTTCGGTTATTACATTGAGGTGACAAAAGCAAATTTGCATTTGCTTGAGGAAGGGCGTTATGAGCGGAAGCAGACGTTAACGAATGCAGAGCGCTACATTACACCAGAATTAAAAGAAAAAGAAGCGCTTATTTTAGAAGCGGAAAATAACATCTGTGAGCTGGAGTACGAGCTGTTTACCGAGCTGCGCGAGAAAGTGAAGCAGTATATTCCGCGGCTTCAGCAGCTTGCAAAACAGATGAGCGAGCTGGATGCGCTGCAATGCTTTGCGACAATTAGTGAAAATCGTCACTACACGAAACCGGAGTTCTCTAAAGATGAAGTCGAAGTGATTGAAGGCAGACACCCGGTTGTTGAAAAAGTCATGGACAGCCAGGAATATGTCCCGAACAACTGTATGATGGGCGATAACAGACAAATGCTTCTCATTACAGGTCCAAACATGTCAGGGAAAAGCACGTATATGAGACAAATCGCGCTCATTTCCATTATGGCGCAAATCGGCTGCTTTGTACCCGCGAAAAAAGCGGTACTTCCGATTTTTGATCAAATTTTTACGCGAATCGGCGCTGCAGATGATTTGATTTCCGGACAAAGTACATTTATGGTAGAAATGCTTGAAGCGAAAAATGCGATTGTCAATGCGACGAAAAACAGCCTCATTCTGTTTGATGAAATTGGGCGGGGCACGTCCACTTATGATGGCATGGCGCTGGCACAGGCGATTATTGAGTATGTTCACGATCATATCGGCGCCAAGACGCTGTTCAGCACACACTATCACGAGCTGACCGTTCTGGAGGACAAGCTGCCTCAGCTGAAAAACGTTCATGTTCGCGCTGAAGAATATAACGGAACTGTTGTCTTTCTTCATCAAATTAAAGAAGGTGCCGCTGATAAAAGCTATGGTATCCATGTAGCTCAGCTTGCTGAGCTGCCTGAAGATCTGATTGCGCGGGCTCAAGATATTTTAAAAGAGCTGGAGCAGTCAGGAAACAAACCAGAGGTGACCGTGCATAAATCCCAGGAGGAGAAACCCCAGGTGAAAGAAGAACCGGCACAGCTGTCTTTTTTTGACGCAGCGGAAAAGCCGGCTGATACACCAAAGCTTTCAAAAAAAGAAAAGCAGGTGCTCGATGCCTTCAAATCACTTAATATACTTGATATGACACCGCTTGAAGCGATGAATGAAATGTACAAGCTGCAAAAGAAATTACATTAAAACGGGGTGATGAATGTGGCAAAAGTCATCCAGCTGTCAGATGAGCTTTCAAATAAAATAGCGGCGGGCGAGGTTGTGGAACGGCCCGCCTCAGTCGTCAAGGAATTGGTGGAAAATGCGATCGACGCTGACAGCACAGTCATTGAAATTGATATTGAGGAAGCAGGACTTGCATCCATTCGGGTTTTGGATAACGGCGAAGGAATGGAGAATGAAGATTGCAAGCGTGCTTTCCGCCGCCACGCAACAAGTAAAATAAAAGATGAAAATGATTTATTCAGGGTAAGAACGCTTGGTTTTAGAGGAGAAGCCCTGCCGAGTATCGCGTCAGTCTCTCATCTGGAGATTACGACAAGCACTGGTGAAGGAGCTGGGACGAAGCTCGTCCTTCAAGGAGGAAACATCATTTCCGAATCGCGGTCCTCAAGCAGGAAGGGAACTGAAATTGTCGTTTCCAACTTGTTTTTTAACACACCGGCCCGTTTGAAGTATATGAAAACCGTTCATACAGAGCTTGGAAACATTACAGACGTGGTTAACCGTATTGCTCTGGCGCATCCAGAGGTATCGATCCGCCTGCGCCATCATGGGAAAAACCTGCTTCAAACGAATGGAAACGGAGATGTACGCCATGTCCTGGCAGCGATTTACGGCACTGCTGTCGCCAAAAAAATGCTTCCGCTGCATGTAAGCTCTTTGGATTTTGAAGTGAAGGGATATATCGCTCTCCCAGAGATTACACGGGCGTCGAGAAACTATATGTCGTCTGTGGTCAATGGCCGTTACATTAAAAATTTCCCGCTCGTCAAAGCGGTTCATGAAGGATATCATACGCTTTTGCCGATCGGACGCCATCCCATTACCTTTATAGAAATTACGATGGACCCGATTTTAGTCGATGTCAACGTGCATCCATCGAAGCTTGAGGTCCGGCTCAGCAAGGAAACAGAGCTTCATGACTTAATACGTGACGGGATTAAAGATGTATTTAAACAGCAGCAGCTGATTCCGAGTGCCCAGCTCCCGAAAAAATCAGCGCCTGCCATCAAAAATGAGCAGCAGATTATAACCTTTGATGAAAAACCTGCGGAAAAAAAAGTTCCGGAAAAATCGACTGCGCCATCTTATTCACCAATGAAGCTCAGCTCAGTCGTGAAAGAGCCGGTTGATGCGGAGGAAGAATTGCCTCCTCTCCATTTTGATGCTCCACCTATCGATGATGAGGAACAAACCCTTGAGGTGTCCAGTGTTTCAGAAGAACAGTCTGAAACATATGAGCAGGAATACCATGAGGAACAGCCGCCGCCAACGTCTGAGCGGGTTCCGATTATGTACCCGATCGGCCAGATGCACGGGACTTATATATTGGCACAAAATGAGAATGGCTTGTATATTATCGACCAGCACGCCGCCCAAGAACGTATTAAATACGAGTACTTCCGTGAAAAGGTGGGGGAGGTTGAACCTGAGGTCCAAGATATGATTGTACCGCTGACGTTCCACTACTCCACAAACGAGGCTTTGATTATCGACCAGCACAAACAAGAGCTCGAAAGTGTTGGTGTCTTTTTAGAGTCATTCGGCTCTAACAGTTACATCGTCCGCTGCCACCCGGCCTGGTTTCCAAAGGGAGAAGAAGCCGAGCTGATAGAAGAAATCATTCAGCAGGTGCTCGACTCCAAAAATATTGATATTAAAAAACTCCGTGAGGAAGCCGCGATTATGATGAGCTGCAAAGGCTCCATCAAAGCAAATCGCCACCTCAGAAACGACGAAATCAAAGCGCTTCTGGACGACCTCCGAAGCACATCAGACCCATTTACATGCCCGCACGGCCGCCCGATCATCATTCACCATTCCACTTATGAGATGGAAAAGATGTTCAAACGCGTGATGTAGCGGGGGTGGTGAAGGGGAATATACCCTTTGCCCATATTTTGCCCATGCATTTCAAGCATTGAGATATTCTTCGGAATTGATCAATGCTTTTTTTATTGTGTTTTTTCAGTGATATGAATTTAAACATTTGAAGTCATCTTGACTGTAGAAAATAAAGACTTACGTCAGCATAGGGAAGTCATTATATGGATTATGACGGAAGAGGATCGTTTGGAGTATATAAAAAACATCCAATCATCCCATTTATCCAGATGTATAATATTGGTAAATGAGACGAAAGTAACGAATGGTGCTATTGATTAAAGTATTAGGCTTTGAAGGAGCGGGAAGATTGAAAAGTAAATGAATGGTTTTACCCATTTAAACAACCTTATATCACGTGTATATTGGATTGTAGGGGAGGGATATCATGGTCAAGATCATATTGGCATTTGTTTATCTATTTGGCTTCGTTGTGTTGAGCAATTGGGCTTTCGACGGAATATTTCCCGAGAGCTATTTCTCGCCAATCAGTTTCCTTTGGTCTATTTTATTTACATTTTTCATAGGGGTTTATACCGGCTTGCCTTTAATCTACAAAAAGTTTTCTCAATCAAGCCGTTTGACTTTGAAAAGTAAAAAGCCGATTTATTTCACTATCGGTACAGCCGTTATTCTCTTTGGGCTTTATTTTCTCAAAAACGAAATCGTCCCCTATTTTATGCTATGTGGCTATTTTTTAACTCTGGCATCAGGTATAGCCCTGACCATCTTATTACAGCCCAAAACCAACAACTGTAAAACAGTATAACCAACAAGAACTAATGAAAGCCCGTCTCATAAGGCGGGCTTTATATAATTAATATTTGCTTTTTATCTCCATCTCCAATTTATTTCGTTGTCATCCTCGTAAATACCCGGCAATGAAATTCCTATTCTTTTTTGCTTGTCATCAACAATAAACCAATTATCATCGTCTATTAATTCATCGTCAAACTTTTCAATTGCAGAGGGATCATCTTCGTCCACCACGGCTCTAAAGAAGTCTTTGAATTTTTCCATCTTCTCATTAGGAATGATTTTCCTAATAAATTGAGGAGCGGCACTGCTAATGAGCGGGGGCGCTTTAAATTTTTGCTACTAATAAAACTATGTACTAAATTTTCAATTGTGAAAGTAATTTCGTGATTAAGGAGAGTAAGTTTCTCAAATAGTTCGACAAATTCTGCATATTGTTCCTTTATCCTCTCCTTTTACCGATAATAAGGTAGGGGGAGAGATAAGATGAATTTTGAGACTAAATATCTGATCAGATGGGGTATACCGGGATGGGTTTTTTTACTGATGAGTTTATGGCCATTTGTTATATTTTCTAAAGGCGTACCTATTAATGATCCAGTGAAAAGTATTAGCTTTATTTTTAGTACAGCGGTTATTGGCGTAGTAATTGGCTACCTCATCTATCAAGTTTATTTTGCTTATGATTGGTTGTTAGGTCTCTCGGAGAGGGAGTTTATAAATGGTGACGAACTGTCTCTTAGGCCATGGGGAAAGTGCTATCATTTCAACAAACGAAGTGAATATAGAAAATACAAGGCCAAACAATACTACAAGTTGGAATTCGAATGGCAAAATGAATTATCGAAAATTACTGACGAAAACAAGCGTACCTATATTGCGACGCGGTTTTCACATTTATTATCAACAACTCATAGTTTAGGAGCTCTATGCTGGTCGTTATTTATATCTTTATTTGTAAATTTGTTTCACCTGAGTTACTCAATTACTTATGTGAGAACATTGCTTTATACTGGATCAATTGTTTTAAATTGCATTTTAATTTTGCTTATTTTATTACCTTCTATCGCCAATCAAAAGTATTACTCGCGTAATGTTAATGCTTTTAGAATGCACTTTTTAAATGAATTTAAAAAATAGGGCGCTTTTTAAAGGTGCTTTTTTATATTCTCTGTAAACTGCTTCCGGTAAATCTCAAGATAGACTATTGGCGGTTAACGGCTTTAGTGCGGTGGCAGTTTAGAGTTTGTTTCGGCAATCACATGGCAAAACGCCATAAAAACTTCTTATGGCGTCTGCCGTACAGGGAGGTGAGTCAAAAAGACTTTGGATACTCTTAGATTAGTAAAGGAATGAAGCACCAACAATGATCAACAAGATGAACAACACTACGATCAATACGAAGCTGCTTCCGCCGGAATATCCGCCGCCAGAGTATCCACCAGAATATCCACCGTAGAATCCCATGATGTCACCTCCTTTAGTCGAGATAGAATAAGGTATGCGAAACAATAACTTTCGACATAGTTTTAAGTCTAAAAAAGAAGAAATGAATATTTTGTCTAAAGGTGTACCAGTGGATTTCAGCAGACTATTAACAGTTGTACCTCACCTTCATCTTCATCCACAGCAGTTGCGATTGAACCAACCTTATTAAAATACATCTCTACATCAACCCCTGATGAAGTTTTGCGATATCAATGCTTTTTATGTATCCATTGGAGTGTGAAACGGTTGTAAACGTGTGATCCATCATACTTCACGGATATATCCATCTACATAACAAAATTTACATTTACAGGAAATTCAAAATGATGTATATTTTGGGTGAGGGGGTGGAAACACATGGCATGTGGTCCAAAGATCATTATCTTTTTAGATGAACTTGATGATCCGAATGTAAGAATCATTCTAGAATGCAGAATTTAAAATACTACATTGTGTTTGCTCCCTGTTCGTGTGAGCAGGGAGTTTTTTTCGTTTATATAACTGGTGATGTCCAAATATAAGGTGTTATGAATTCTCCATATCTGCCATCGGCATTTTTAAGCGGCTTCTCTATTTGGCTGGTTATCAAAAGCAAGTTCAATGAAAGCCATCAAAGCTGATATCACAACAAGCAAGACATCTGGAATATAAATAGACTGCATAAAGTAATCTGCAAAACAGATCGTTATAAGATTGCTGATAAAATACAGTATAAAAGCAAAAAGTGCAGTCTTTTTCAAAGAAAGTGATTTTTCCAAAATGATAGAGATTATCTTTGTGAGTGGGTCTATGATTACGCCTACAGCAAAGCAGGCTAAAATAAATAAAGCTAATGTTTGATTTGAAGCGTATGTGATGCCAAGTATGGAGAATAATCCTTTCATCCCGAAGAAAAAGCCGCCGAAGATGACTGCAAGTGCAATAGCCACGATAAAAATGACAGATATAATTCCGATTAATTTTGATTTCAGGTTAAAATCCTTAGAGTGCTCGTTCTGTTCTTTTTGGCACAAGGATGACACTCCCTTCACCTGCTTACTCATACAAACCTTTATCCTTAAATGAACCCAAAATATCTATAAGTCTGTTTCTGACGAAAGTAGTATAACATATTTTAACAAAACCAAAAAAGGCCCTTTCCGCTGGGGAAGGGCCTTTTTCACCATGTTAATTTCTGAGATTCGCCGAAGTTTTCTCTTTTTTTGGCCAAATAAAATAGCTGGCTGTAATGAGAAAGTCAATGCCTATAATGACAGTCCACAGTTTAAGAATGCCGCTCAATGCCTCGGTTCGGGCAGAGTCGTTGATAAAATAAATCATCCCTGCCAATAGTCCCGCACCAATTAAGTAGGCCAGCACATGTCTTAGCCAGCCTTTCGCACCGTGCTTGGCATGATCCATTCCAAAACGTTTCAGAGGTTTTGCGCCTTTTTTTGTCACATAATATTGAAATTTCTCATCTGCCCATTGAATCATTTGTTTCCCATAAGCGATCGATATACCGATGTAAACAGCTGCAATTCCATGTGCTGCGGTCGCTGAGGCTCCGCGGTAAAGGTCCACACCAGTTGCCGCTAATAAGATTAAATCGATAACTGGAGTTAAGGCAAGGAATAGCAGTCCTAATGTATGTCGTTTGAATAGGTAGCGTACAGCAAGCCCCAAAACAATGACAACCCAAAACGCAATTTCACAGAAAACAATCATCCATGCGATACCGTTCAATCCATTCCCCTCTTTTCAATACAGTTGTATTATTTAAATAATATGTTACCACCTTTGTTTTTGTAACACAACTGTATTATAAAAATTGCCCTCTCATTTTTTTCTTGTTACAATAAAGCTATGCCAAAACAAATTGACCATGAGAAAAGAAGAAAACAAATTGCAGAAGCGACGTGGCGCGTTATTTTAGAACGGGGGATGGAGGGAGCATCAGCCAGGAACATTGCAAAGGAAGCAGGATTGTCATTAGGTGCGCTGCGCCATTATTTCACTACACAGGATGAACTGCTTGCGTTTGCAATGAAACTTGTTCAAGAAAAGGTGACGGCTCGAATTAAGGACATTGCCATGAAGGATTTACTCCCTAAGGAAAAAGTGTTGCACATTTTGCTTGAAATTGTCCCAACGAATGAAGAAACGATAAGAGAGATGGAGGTTTGGTTTGCTTTTACTGCTTATGCCAGACATAAAAAGGATATGTTTGATGCGAATCATGACGGGATTTTCAGCGGCATGCGGAATCTGATTGCCTATTTAGATAAATCCGGTTTACTAAAGCAGAATGCTGATAAAAACATTGAGGCTGAGAGGCTTTACGCGCTTGTTGACGGCTTGGCTTTACATGCGATGCTCGACCCTGTGCGAGTGAATAAAGACAGAATCAAGCGGGTCATTATGCAGCATGTAGAGTCCATTTGCGTGGAAGATACACGCGAGACACAAAAACGAAATCTCTAAGGAACTAGTGCGAAAAGCGATTCTTGTTGGACATGCTTCCAAAAGAATCGCTTTTTCTATATGCAAAGAACAAGGATCTCTGAAAAAAATGGAAAACAATCATACTGTTTGATAAAGTGGAATGAAAGATGGAGGGTGAACATCGGTCCATCATTTAAGAACTTTACATGATAGGGATGGTATAAATGAATCTTACTTATAAGGTGCATCCAATTAAAACAAGGTATCAGGGCTGGACGAATTATTGCTATATCATTGAAGATATTGTAAGCAGATCTGCAATTGTTGTTGATCCCTCATGGGAATTGAGTAAAATAACAACTGCACTTTCTGAACTAAAAGCTGAATTAAAGGCAGTCGCATTGACACATTCTCATTATGATCATGTAAACCTAGTAGACCCGCTGACGAAGATGTTTAACGCTCAAGTTTATATGTCGAAAAAAGAAATTGATTATTATCAATTCCGATGCAGAAATTTAATTAGCCTAGAGGATCATCAGACGATCAGCATAGGGAACACAAGTGCACAATGCCTTCTCACACCGGGGCATACAGCCGGCGGAATGTGTTATTTGTTTTCTGAAAGTATTTTTACCGGAGATACGGTGTTTACGGAAGGGTGCGGCATATGTGAGGATGATGGCAGTTCTGCGGGAGAGATGTTTGATAGCATTCAAAGAATAAAATCGGAGGTTTCACCCCATGTACGGGTGTATCCTGGTCACTCTTTTGGCAAATCGCCCGGCCATTCAATAAAGGATCTTTATCAGCATAATATTTACTTTCAAATTGATAAGAAGGAATACTTTGTGAAATTTCGCACCCGTAAAAATCAAAAAGGCATTTTTGATTTTAAATAATCTTTTTGAATCTATTATCCTATTTTTCTTCGAATATCTAAATGCTTTTTATTTTTCAAAATGATTACATAGGAGGGTGTTATTTATTTTGAAAACTTATTAGGAAGAAAATGAAGCGCATTATCTTGATATGTCGCCCTATACGTGATGCAGGTCCTTTTTCTTATATTCTGTTATAACTCCTGATCCTTTATTCCTCAATTGAAAGAAGCAGAAAAACAATTGGGTTAACTGTAGGAAAAATTAACTTGACGGATAATATTTACAGAGGTTACCATCAACTTGAACATGCTACTATTTATCCGGTCCTCACTATTTTTTATAAAAACATACAAAAGTGAAACACATCTACTATCGGAAGGGTGGCTTTGAGAGAATGATCACATATGTTTTTCCGGGGCAGGGTTCGCAGAAACAAGGAATGGGTAGCGGCTTATTCGATGAATTTAAAGAACTGACGGATCAGGCAGATGAGATCTTAGGCTATTCAATCAAACGTCTTTGCCTGGAAAATCCTTATTCCAATTTAAATAAAACGCAATTTACTCAGCCGGCGTTATATGTGGTAAACGCACTAAGCTATCTGAAAAAAATCAAGGAAAAAGAAGTTAAGCCTGACTTTGTCGCCGGCCACAGCTTGGGTGAATACAATGCGTTATTTGCAGCTGAAGCCTTTGACTTTGAGACAGGTTTACAGCTTGTCAGAAAAAGAGGCGAGCTGATGAGTCTGGTAAGCAACGGCGGTATGGCAGCTGTTATGGGACTAAATGAAGAGCAGGTTGCAAAGGCTCTGAAAGAACATCATTTATATGATGTTGATATTGCTAATGTGAACGCCCCATATCAAATTGTAATTTCAGGGCAAAAAGATGAGATTGAAAAAGCCGCATCTCTTTTTGATACGTTGACTGAAGTTACAATGGTACTCCCCTTAAACGTAAGCGGCGCGTTTCATTCCAGGTACATGAATAAAGCAAAAGAAGAATTCGAGGAGTTCCTTCATGCCTTTCATTTTTCGCCCCCGTCTATCCCGGTTATTTCAAATGTGTATGCCAAACCGTATACATCCGAATTCATGAAGCAGACGCTGGCCGATCAAATTAATCATTCAGTGAAATGGACTGAGAGCATAAGCTACTTAATGAATAAAGGCCATATGGAGTTTGAGGAGATAGGTCCAGGAAATGTTTTAACCGGGTTAATACATCGCATAAAGAAAGAAGCGGAACCAATGCACCGTTAAAAACTTTTGTTCCTATGGCCTTGTACCTCGTTAATTAGAGCTAAAGACAGATTTCCTTTCCTTTAAGGTAGAAAGTTTTAAAGAGTCAATCGTTCGTTTGACACTGTTTCTAATTAAATAACTTTATATACTGTTACATAAAGAGGCTGAAAAAAGTTAGACATTTGAACTATGTCAGCCAGATTTACAAACCATCGCTCTCACATCTAGATGGTCCCTTTTTAACTGCACCCACCAATCATAGAGTCGATGTTTTTTGCTGATCCTGTCATCATGTTACATCAATTTTGAGATATCAACATACATCTACGATCACTTCATAAATGAACCGCATCCAGAGCACTAATAGCATTCCTTCCAAAGTTGAATCTCCTTTACTTTTTTTCATATAAGACTTTTTTATTTATTTTCTTTCAATCGCTGCTATATGTCTTTACAGCATATATAGAACTGAAAAATCAAAATAGCCGTCATAAATATAAAAAAAGAAGGTTATACACATGAATGAACCGCTTGTTTTTATGTTTTCCGGACAAGGTTCCCAATACTATCACATGGGGAAAGAACTATTTAAGGAAAATGCCGTGTTTCGCCAATCGATGCTTGAAATGGATGCCATTGCAGCACGGCGAATCGGCACATCTATTGTTGAAGAAATCTACCATCAAGATAAACGGGTGTCAGATCCGTTTGATCGTATTCTTTTTTCCCATCCAGCTATTTTTATGGTTGAGTATTCCTTATATAAAGTTTTGGAAGACAGGGGAATTTATCCTGATTACGTATTGGGATCAAGCCTGGGAGAATTCGCATCAGCGGCAATTTCTGGTTTGTCAAACGCAGAGGATATACTGGATTGCATACTTGAACAGGCTATTGTCATCCAAAATTCCTGCGATAAAGGTAAAATGCTGGCCATTCTTGACAAACCGCAATTGCTGAAAGATTATCCGCAACTGTTTAGAAATAGTGAACTTATTTCTATCAATTATGATTCGCACTTCGTCATTTCTGGTGAAGAAAATCATATAAAGCAGATTATGGAGGCTTTAAAAGAGAAACAGATTCTTTGCCAGCTGCTTCCTGTATCCTATGCTTTTCATTCTTCGCTTATCGATCCGGCAGAGAGTGCCTATGAAGAATTTTTAAGATCAAAATCTTTTAAAAAACCGTTCATACCGATTGTATCGAGCTTAACGGGAAGCTGCCTTCACGTAATCGACAAGCATTTCTTTTGGAATGTGGTCAGAAAACCAATGATGTTTCGTGAAGCGATTCGATATTTGGAAAGCAAGCATACATGCAAGTTTATCGATTTAGGGCCATCCGGCACCTTAGCTGCATTTGTGAAACAGCTGATTCCGGGTGATTCAGCTGACCGCTGCTGCTCAATCATAACACCATTTCATCAGGAGCTGAAAAATCTGAATACGGTTGAGGGTTTCCGTACACCAGAAAGGAAGTTTACAAGATGATTACATATGTCTTTCCAGGGCAAGGCTCCCAGCAAAAGGGAATGGGACAAGGATTATTTGAACAATATCAGCATTTGACTGATCAAGCAGATCAAATATTGGGCTATTCAATAGAGAAGCTATGTACAGAGAAATCCTATTTGGATGTAAACCATACTGAATACACGCAGCCTGCTTTATATGTTGTAAATGCACTCAGTTATTTGAAGCGAGTGGAGGAAACCGGCAGAAAACCTGATTTTGCGGCAGGACACAGCTTAGGAGAATACAATGCGTTGTTGGCTGCCGGTGCATTTGATTTTGAAACCGGATTAAGACTTGTCAAAAAAAGAGGAGAATTGATGGGACGCATTACAGGAGGCGGAATGGCTGCTGTGATCGGCCTGAATAAGGAACAAGTTACAGCCGTTTTAGAAGAGCACCGCCTTCATGACATTGATGTGGCAAATGAAAATACGCCTCGGCAAATTGTAATTTCCGGCCCGAAAAAAGAGATTGAAAAAGCTCGGGCTGTTTTTGAAAACACCAAGGATGTAAAGCTGGTTCATCCATTAAATGTGAGCGGAGCTTTTCATTCCAGATATATGAATCAAGCAAAACAGGTCTTTAAGCAATATATTGACTCATTCCAGTTTGCACCTTTGGCGATCCCGGTTATCTCCAATGTCTATGCAGAGCCATACCATCAGGAACGGTTAAAAGATACATTATCTGAACAAATGGACAACACAGTGAAATGGACGGACAGCATTCGTTTTCTGATGGGAAGAGGAGAAATGGAGTTTGAAGAGATTGGGCCTGGTACTGTATTAACCGGTCTCATTCATCGGATTAAAAATGAAGCTGAACCATTGACATATATACCGAAAAAGAATCTCGCGATCAACGTGCATCTAAAGGAAAAAACCAATGTTCAAGCCGGCATTACGGCAGAATCTTTAGGAAGTGCTGAATTTAAACAGGATTATCATCTTACATACGCTTATCTTGCAGGAGGAATGTACCGCGGAATTGCTTCGAAAGAAATGGTAGTAAAGCTCTCAAGAGCGGGAATGATGGGGTTCTTTGGCACAGGCGGTCTGAGTCTGAATGAGGTTGAAGATGCGATCCGTGCTATACAAGGTGAATTAGGGAAAGGACAAGCCTACGGCATCAATCTGGTACACAATATGAAACATACTGAATCAGAGGAAAAAATGATCGATCTTTTATTGAGGAATCAAGTGAGCGTTGTGGAAGCTTCAGCATTTTTAAGTGTCACTCCTGCATTAGTAAGGTACCGCGCAAAAGGAGTGAAACGAAATGAAAATGGTGAGGTTATATGCTCAAATCGTCTCATAGCAAAAATATCACGTCCGGAAGTTGCAGAGTCATTTCTGAGCCCTGCGCCTGAGAATATGCTGCAAAAGCTTTTAGGAGAAAATAAAATCACCATGAATGAAGCAGAGTTGCTGCGGTGCATTCCGATGGCTGACGATATTTGTGTGGAAGCTGATTCAGGCGGACACACAGATGGCGGTGTGGCATACAGCCTGATGCCGGCGATGACATCTTTAAGAGATGACATGATGAAAAAATATCAATATCGGAAAAAAATAAGAGTTGGTGCAGCTGGAGGGATTGGAACACCTGAGGCAGCGATGGCGGCTTTTATGCTTGGGGCAGATTTTATTCTAACAGGTTCAATCAATCAATGTACGGTTGAGGCGGCAACAAGTGATAAAGTAAAGGATTTGCTTCAGCAGATGAATGTACAAGATACAGCCTATGCGCCTGCTGGCGATATGTTTGAATCGGGCAGTAAAGTGCAAGTGCTAAAAAAAGGCGTGTTCTTTCCCGCACGTGCAAACAAGTTATATGAACTGTACCAGCGGTATGGTTCTATACGTGAGCTGGATGCAAAGATGCTGGCCCAGCTTGAGGAGAAATACTTTAAACGCAGTATAGAAGACATATATAAAGATATTGCATTGCATTATCCCGCGGCAGACATTGAGAAGGCTGAACAAAACCCGAAGCATAAAATGGCTTTGATTTTCCGATGGTACTTCAGATACAGCTCAAAATTGGCAATCAGCGGAAGCGAACATTCGAAGGTTGATTATCAAATTCACTGCGGTCCCGCGCTGGGAGCCTTTAATCAATGGGTCAAAGGATCGCAATTAGAAAATTGGCGAAACCGTCATGTCGATGAAATCGCGAAAAAATTAATGACAGAAACGGCAGTATTGCTTCATGAACGGATGCAATCGATGTATCAGCCGTCGCATGAAACAGACAATATAAGGATGGAAGTTTGAAAATTATGAAAATATACCTATAAAAATCATTAAAATGATCCATTGAAGGAGAGAGCGCGTTATGGATAAACAGAGAATCTTTGAAGTATTAATCACCAATATTTGCGAGGTGCTTCCTGAATTAGACGGACACAGATTTGAGCCTGAAGATCAGTTAGTTGAGTTAGGGGCTGATTCTGTAGACAGAGCTGAAATTATCACAATGGTGCTAGAGGATTTATCGTTAAAAATTCCTCGCATTGAGCTATCCGGAGTGAAAAATATCGGTGAATTAGCTGAGGTGCTTTATGACAAAGTGCAATCTGCCTGAGGTCGTAGTGACCGGTGTAGGCGTTACGGCCTCCATCGGTCAAGGGAAGGAGGATTTTGCTTCCTCGCTGCTGTCCGGCAGACATGCCTTTGATGTCATGAAGCGTTCAGGCAGACAAAAAGACAGCCGGTTTATCGGAGCTGAAATCGCGTCATTGTCTTATCCCGACCGGCTTTCTAAAAAAATGTTGCGGAAAGCATCATTTTCCAGCCGCGCTGCATTGGTAACTCTCACGGAGGCTTGGGAGGAGGCTGAATTGGACGATACAGATTCCTCACGTATCGGACTAGTAGTTGGAGGGTCAAATTTCCAGCAGAGAGAAACCTTAGAGGTTTATGAAAGCTATCAAGCCCGCTCTGGTTTTATTTCGCCGGCGTATGGCCTGTCTTTCATGGATAGCGATCTTTGCGGGATATGTACAGATCAGTTTGGCATCACAGGATTGGCATATACGGTAGGAGGAGCCTCGGCCAGCGGCCAGTTAGCAGTCATTCATGCGATTCAGCAAGTCCTGTCAGGCGAAGTTGATACTTGCATAGCACTTGGTGCTTTAATGGATCTTTCTTATATGGAATGTGAGGCGCTAAGGGCTTTAGGCGCTATGGGAACGGACAAATATGCTGATGAACCTGAAAAAGCGTGCCGGCCCTTCGATCAAAACAGAGACGGGTTTATTTATGGAGAATCGTGCGGTGCATTGGTAATAGAACGAAGGGAGACGGCTTTACGAAGAGGTGTTAAACCTTATGCAGCATTGCCTGGCTGGTCAATTAAACTGGACGGAAACCGGAACCCTGATCCTTCATTAGAAGGAGAGATTCATGTCATCCAGAAGGCGCTGGGGCGTGCCGGCCTTTCACCAGAAGATATTGATTATATTAATCCTCATGGTACAGGTTCTTTTATTGGAGATGAAACAGAATTAAAGGCGCTCCGTGCATGCGGGCTTTCCCATGCTTATATCAATGCAACAAAATCGATAACCGGACACGGGCTTAGTGCGGCGGGCATCGTAGAGATTATTTCTGTTTTGCTGCAAATGAAAAAATCTGCCCTGCATCCGAGCCGGAATTTGGATCATCCAATCGATGATTCCTTTCATTGGGTAAATGAGAAATCGATTTCATACCGCATCAAAAATGCGCTGAGCTTAAGCATGGGGTTTGGTGGAATGAACACTGCGGTTTGTATACAAAACATTGAGAAATGTGGAGGCGAATCATAAATGGTTTCAGCCGGAATAGAAGCGATGAATGTCTTTGGCGGAACGGCATACCTTGATGTCATGGAGCTGGCCAAATACAGACGCTTAGACACTGCCAGATTTGAAAACTTATTAATGAAAGAAAAAGCGGTAGCACTGCCTTATGAAGATCCCGTGACCTTCGGAGTCAATGCAGCTAAGCCGATAATTGATGCTTTATCTGAAGCAGAGAAGGACCGGATTGAATTATTAATCACTTGCTCTGAATCCGGGATTGACTTTGGAAAATCGTTAAGTACATATATCCACGAGCATTTAGGCCTCAACCGCAACTGCCGTTTGTTTGAGATTAAACAGGCATGTTATTCAGGAACGGCTGGATTTCAGATGGCGGTAAATTTTATATTATCCCAGACTTCCCCGGGGGCCAAAGCACTGGTTATCGCCAGTGATATTTCACGTTTTTTAATTGCAGAGGGCGGAGACGCATTAAGCGAAGATTGGTCTTATGCGGAACCAAGCGCCGGGGCGGGAGCGGTGGCCGTTTTAGTTGGCGAAAATCCCGAGGTGTTTCAAATAGATCCCGGAGCAAATGGGTATTACGGCTATGAAGTCATGGACACGTGCCGCCCCATTCCCGACAGTGAAGCGGGTGATTCTGATCTCTCTTTAATGTCATATCTGGATTGCTGCGAACAGACCTTTCTGGAATATCAAAAACGTGTACCGGGAGCCAATTATCAGGACACGTTTCAATATCTTGCTTACCATACGCCCTTTGGCGGGATGGTGAAAGGTGCACACCGGACAATGATGCGTAAGGTGGCGAAGATGAAAACAGCTGGGATTGAGACAGATTTTTTAAATCGGGTAAAACCGGGTTTAAATTACTGTCAACGGGTTGGAAATATTATGGGGGCAGCCTTGTTTCTGGCATTGGCCAGCACGATCGACCAAGGGAGATTTGATTCGCCTAAACGAATTGGCTGTTTTTCCTACGGATCCGGCTGCTGTTCCGAGTTTTACAGCGGAATTACAACTCCGGAAGGCCAGGAGCGTCAGAGAACATTTGACATTGAGAAGCATTTGGATCGCCGATATCAGCTCTCTATGGAAGAGTATGAGCTGCTGTTTAAGGGGAACGGGATGGTGCGGTTTGGGACGCGTAATGTAAAGCTGGACTTTGAGATGATACCGGGCATCATGAAGTCTACTCAAGAGAAGCCGCGCTTGTTTTTAGAAGAAATTTCTGAGTTTCATCGGAAGTACAGGTGGATCACGTGACCTATCAAACGATAAAGGTCCGCTTTCAAGCGTCGGTTTGCTATATTACCTTTCACCGCCCTGAAGCGAATAATACGATTAATGACACGCTGATAGAAGAATGCCTGCAAGTGTTAAACCAATGTGAAACATCATCAGTGACAGTTGTCGTTTTAGAGGGGCTTCCCGAGGTGTTTTGTTTCGGAGCGGATTTTCAAGATATCTATCAGGAAATGAAAAGGGGCAGAAAACAGGCAAGCTCTCAAGAGCCTCTCTATGATTTGTGGCTGAAATTACAGACCGGTCCTTACGTCACGATATCTCATGTCAGGGGAAAAGTGAATGCAGGAGGTGTTGGATTCGTTTCTGCCACTGATATTGCCATTGCTGATCAGACGGCGTCATTCAGTCTCTCTGAGCTGCTATTTGGCCTGTACCCTGCTTGTGTTTTACCGTTTTTGATCCGCCGTATCGGCTGGCAGAAAGCGCATTACATGACACTTATGACAAAGCCGATTTCCGTTCAGGAAGCCAGTGAATGGGGGTTAATAGATGCTTTTGATGCTCAAAGTGACGTGCTGCTGAGAAAGCATTTATTGCGTTTGCGGAGGCTGAATAAAAAAGGAATCGCACATTATAAACAGTTTATGAGCTCACTCGATCATCAAGTCAGCCGTTCGAAAGCCACCGCTTTAACTGCAAATCAAGACATGTTTTCTGATCCCCAAAACCAAATGAGAATCATCAGGTATGTTGAAACAGGACAATTCCCATGGGAGGATCAGTAACCGTTTGAGCAATGAAATCAGAACCGTTAGGAGGACATCATGACGCATTCCGTTGTGGAGCTTATTGAAATTGAACACGCCATTATTCAGGTAAAAATGCATGATCGTGCTCATAAAAACGCGTTTTCACAAGAACTTACAGACGGTTTAATTCAAGCGTTTGAATACATACGGCAGCACCCCAAATATAAAGCGGTCATTTTGACAGGATATGATAATTATTTTGCTTCAGGAGGAACGCAAGAAGGACTGCTTCGAATTCAGCAGGGGTTGACCAAGTTCACTGATGACAATCTTTATTCTCTGGCGCTGGATTGCGAGATTCCAGTTATTGCGGCAATGCAGGGCCATGGAATTGGAGGCGGTTTTGTCATGGGGCTCTTTGCTGATTTTGTCATTCTGAGCAGAGAAAGCGTGTATACGGCTAATTTTATGAAATACGGATTTACACCTGGAATGGGCGCTACCTTTATCGTTCCTAAAAAACTGGGATTCAGCCTGGCCCAGGAAATATTATTGAATGCGGGAAGCTACCGCGGAGCTGAGCTTGAAAAAAGAGGGGTCCCCTTTAAAGTGCTGCCCCGTGCAGAAGTGTTGGATTATGCAGTGGAGCTGGCGCAAGAACTGGCGGAAAAGCCAAGAAACTCATTGGTTACCCTGAAAGATCATCTGGTTGCCCCGCTTCGTGATCAGCTGCCGCGCGTCATTGAACAGGAATTGATGATGCATGAGAAAACATTTCATCATGAAGAAGTCAAAACAAGGATCAAAGGTTTATACGGGAATTAACTGAAAATCTATAAAAATTTCGCAGGTGAAATGGAGGCAGCGCGATGAGAAATAATGATAATATCCGCCTATTAGCTAATCCTTCTGTCAGTCATGGTGAGCCTTTACATATATCTGAAGAGCAGCCGTCAACAATACCTGAAGTTTTATACAGAACGGCTGCGGAGCTTGGAGATACAAAGGGAATCATTTATTTGCAGCCGGATGGAACTGAAGTTTACCAATCCTATAGACGATTATGGGATGATGGATTGCGCATTGTGAAGGGACTTCGCCAATCAGGTTTGAAAGCAAAACAAAACGTGATTTTGCAGCTTGGTGACAATTCACAGCTTCTCCCTGCGTTCTGGGGGTGTGTGTTAACAGGGATTGTTCCGGCTCCGTTAGCCGTTCCGCCAACGTATGCTGAATCGAGCAGCGGCACTCAAAAGCTGAAAGACGCATGGACGCTTCTCAACAAGCCGGCGGTCATTACAGACCGGGGGATGTACCAGGAAATGCTCGATTGGGCAAAAGAACAAGGGCTTGAAGGGTTCAGGGCGATTGCTGTGGAGGATCTGCTCAGCGCTGAAGCGGACACAGATTGGCATCAAGCCAGTCCCGAAGACTTAGCGCTTTTATTGCTGACTTCAGGCAGTACGGGAACACCTAAAGCAGTGATGCTTAATCATCGTAACATTATGAGCATGGTGAAAGGGATTATTCAAATGCAAGGCTTCACCAGAGAGGATATTACGTTTAACTGGATGCCGTTTGACCATGTCGGAGGCATCGGAATGCTGCATTTGCGAGATGTTTATCTTGGCTGTCAGGAAATTAACGTCTCAAGCGAAACGATCTTAATGGAGCCGTTGAAATGGCTGGATTGGATTGATCATTACCGAGCTTCTGTTACGTGGGCGCCGAATTTTGCGTTTGGTCTTGTCACTGATTTTGCAGAAGAAATAAAAAATAGGAAATGGGATCTATCTTCAATGCGGTACATGCTAAATGGCGGTGAAGCAATGGTAGCCAAGGTAGGGCGCAGAATACTTGAGCTTTTAGAACCTCATGGACTGCCTGCAGATGCCATCCGACCTGCATGGGGAATGTCCGAAACTTCATCGGGCGTTATTTTTTCTCATGAGTTTACCCGGGCTGGAACAAGTGATGATGATCATTTTGTTGAAATAGGCTCTCCAATCCCCGGCTTCTCTATGAGAATTGTGAATGACCATAATGAATTGGTTGAAGAGGGCGAGATCGGCCGTTTTCAAGTTTCGGGTCTTTCTGTTACTAGCGGTTATTACAAGCGGCCTGATTTGAATGAGAGTGTGTTTACAGAAGACGGCTGGTTTGAAACTGGAGATCTTGGTTTTTTGCGAAACGGGCGCTTAACGATAACAGGCCGTACGAAAGATGCAATTATCATTAACGGCATTAATTATTACAGTCATGCGATTGAGTCTGCAGTTGAAGAGTTACCTGAAATTGAAACTTCTTATACTGCTGCCTGCGCTGTCCGTTTGGGCCAGAATTCAACAGATCAGCTGGCTATCTTCTTTGTTACTTCCGCAAAATTAAATGATGAGCAGATGTCTCAGCTTCTTAGAAACATACAATCCCATGTCTCGCAAGTGATCGGAGTCACTCCAGAATATTTGCTGCCTGTACAAAAAGAAGAGATACCAAAAACGGCTATCGGAAAAATCCAGCGCACCCAGCTGAAAACTTCATTTGAAAATGGAGAATTCGACCACTTGCTTCATAAACCCAACCAGATGAAAAATGCGGTCCAGGATGAGGAGATACAGCAAGCAGACCATGTGAAAAGAGTAAGGGAAGAAATACAGGAGCATCTGCTCACCTGTTTGACTGAGGAACTGCAAATTTCCCGCGATTGGGCGGAGCCAAATGCAAATATCCAAAGTCTTGGTGTGAATTCTATCAAGATGATGAAGCTCATTCGATCGATCGAGAAACATTATCAAATCAAACTTACAGCCAGAGAGATACATCAATATCCTACAATTGAACGCTTAGCCAGCTATCTATCTGAACATGAAGGCATCAGCAGTTTGTCTGCTGACAAAAAGGGCACTGACACATATAAAACGGAACCGGAAAGGAGTCAGGCAATTTTTCAGCCCCTCTCTGAGGTTCAAAAAGGATTATGGACATTGCAAAAAATGTCACCCGAAAAAAGTGCATATCACGTACCGCTCTGTTTTCGATTTTCATCAGGGCTTCACCTTAAAACATTACAGCAGGCTTTCGACTCTGTATTGAATCAGCATCCAATCTTAAAGCACGTCATCCAAGAGAAAGACGGAGTGCCATTTCTGAAAAATGAGCCAGCGCTTTCAATTGAAATCAAGACAGAAAACATCTCAAGTATGAAAGAGTCTGATATTCCTGCTTTTCTTAGAAAGAAAGTAAAGGAACCGTATGTAAAGGAAAACAGCCCGTTAGTGCGTGTCATGAGCTTTTCCAGATCTGAACAAGAGCATTTTCTATTAGTTGTCATTCACCATTTGATTTTTGACGGAGTTTCGTCTGTCACATTGATGCGCAGTCTGTTTGATACCTATCAGCTTCTTTTACAAGGACAGCAGCCGGATACAGCTGTTTCTCCTGCCATTTATCATGATTTTGCGGCATGGGAAAAAAACATGCTTGCCGACAAAGACGGTGTGAAGCATCGTACGTATTGGCAAAAACAGCTATCGGGAACGTTGCCGAATCTTCAACTGCCTAAGGTCAGCGCAAGTTCAGGCGATTCTGAGTTTGGAGAGGATACATACACCCGGCAGCTGTCCAGTGGCTTCATGAATCAGGTCAGGACGTTTGCGAAAGAGCATTCTGTAAATGTTACGACGGTATTCTTAAGCTGCTATATGATGCTGCTTGGCCGTTACACCGGGCAAAAGGAACAGATCGTCGGCATGCCGGCCATGGTGAGGCCGGAGGAAAGATTTGATGATGCCATTGGACATTTTCTCAATATGCTCCCGATTCGGAGTGAGCTGAACCCGGCAGACACTTTTTCTGGCTTTATTTCAAAATTGCAATTAACGATATTGGATGGGCTTGATCATGCAGCTTATCCTTTTCCAAAAATGGTGAGGGATCTGCATATTCCTCGGAGTCAAGCAGGTTCACCGGTATTTCAAACTGCTTTTTTCTATCAGAATTTTCTTCAATCCGGAAGCTATCAAAGCTTGTTGAGCCGCTATGCTGACTTCTTTTCTGTCGATTTCGTTGATTGTATTCATCAAGAGGGCGAATACGAACTAGTTTTTGAGCTGTGGGAAACAGAAGAAAAAATGGAGCTGAACATCAAGTACAACACAGCTCTGTTTGATGCGGCTTCGATATCGGCCATGTTCGACCAGTTTGTTTATGTAACAGAACAGGCGATGTTGAATCCTTCACAGCCTTTAAAAGAGTACGCTTTATTGTCTGTGGCAGAGAAGCAGATGATTCTTAAAACATGGAACGCCACTGACAAAACGTATCCATATACATGTTTTCATGAGTTGTTTGAGCAGCAGGCGAAAAAGACGCCTGATAGAGCAGCTGTCAGCTATGAAGGCCGAACATTGACGTATCGGGAGCTTGATGAAAGAAGCACACAGCTCGCCATTTATTTGCAGGCGCATGGAGTGGGTCCGGACCGTCTGGCGGGAATCTATGTGGATCGATCGCTAGAGATGCTAGTGGGATTATTAGCGATTCTTAAGTCCGGGGGAGCATATGTGCCGCTAGACCCATCCTATCCGGCTGAACGATTGGAATACATGCTAAAGGACAGTGAAGTTTTCATTACACTGACGACAGCAGAATTAGTAAATACTTTGAGTTGGAACGGTATCGAAACTGTTCTTTTAGATCAAGATTGGGGTGAGATTGCTCAAACAGCCTCAGATCGAAAAGTGCTTACACGAACTGTCACACCGGAAAACTTGGCATATGTCATTTATACGTCTGGCAGTACAGGAAAGCCAAAAGGTGTCATGATACCGCATAAAGCTTTAACAAACTTTCTCGTTTCGATGGGGGAAACACCAGGTCTTACGCCAGAGGATAAAATGCTTGCTGTCACAACCTACTGTTTTGATATCGCCGCTCTGGAATTATTTTTGCCTTTAATAAAAGGCGCACACTGCTATATTTGTCAAACCGAGCATACAAAAGACGTTGAAAAACTGAAACGGGACATCCGAATGATCAAACCAACAGTGATGCAGGCAACCCCCGCTACGTGGAAGATGCTCTTTTATTCAGGCTGGGAAAATGAAGAGAGCGTGAAAATTTTATGCGGAGGCGAAGCATTGCCTGAGACATTAAAACGATATTTCTTGCATACGGGCAGCGAAGCCTGGAATATGTTCGGGCCAACCGAAACAACAATCTGGTCGGCGGTTCAGCGCATTCACGATGAATGCTCTCATGCCACGATAGGAAGGCCGATCGCCAATACACAAATTTATATTACGGATTCTCAGCTCGCGCCAGTTCCGGTTGGTGTCCCGGGTGAGCTGTGCATTGCAGGAGACGGTGTGGCGAAGGGCTACTACAAAAAGGAAGAATTAACGGATTTGAGATTCATTGACAATCCTTTTGAGCCGGGGTCTAAGCTTTATAGAACGGGAGACATGGCCCGCTGGCTTCCGGGAGGACGAATTGAATATATAGGCCGCATCGATAATCAGGTGAAAATCCGCGGATTCCGTATTGAACTTGGTGATATTGAAAGCAGGCTTAGTGAGCATCCCGGCATTCTGGAATGCGTTGTGGTCGCAGATATGGATAATCTAGCTGCCTATTATACAGCTAAACATGAAAATGCTTCACTCACAGCAAGAGAGCTGCGTCATTTTGTGAAAAAAGCTTTGCCTGCCTATATGGTGCCTTCTTATTTTATTCAGCTTGATCATATGCCGTTAACTCCGAACGGAAAGATAGATAGAAACAGCCTTAAGACTATCGATGTAACAGGGGAACCGCTAATGGAAAAGCAGCCCTCACGTAAGAACATTCAGGATACTGTTTTGGCCATTTGGCAGGAAGTGCTGAAAACGAGTGAGATTGAATGGGAAGACGGATTTTTCGATGTGGGCGGGGATTCGCTTCTCGCGGTCACTGTGGCTGACCGCATCAAACATGAACTATCCTGTGAGTTTTCTGTCACAGACCTGTTTGAGTTTTCATCGATCAAAAATATCAGCCAGTACATCGCTGAACAGCGCATGAACGATGCAAGCGATCATGTGCCGACAGAGCCAGCAGCTCATATTGCCCATTCTACCGAGATGAGCGATCTCCCGGACTATTATGAGAATAGTGTGGCGATTATTGGCATATCGTGTGAATTTCCAGGGGCAAAAAATCATGATGAATTTTGGGAGAACCTCAGAGACGGCAAGGAAAGCATTACGTTTTTCAGTAAAGAAGAGCTCCAGCGCTCTGGCATTTCAAAGGAAATAGCGGAGAATGCCGACTATGTCCCGGCTAAATCTTTTATTGAGGGGAAAGACAGATTTGATCCAAGCTTCTTTCAAATCTCCCCTAAAGATGCTGAATTTATGGACCCTCAGCTTCGAATGCTGCTGACTCATTCATGGAAAGCAATAGAAGATGCCGGTTATGTTGCGAGACAGATTCCGCAAACCAGTGTTTTTATGTCGGCAAGCAATAATTCTTATCGCGCGCTGCTGCCGTCAGATACAACAGAGAGCCTGGAGACGCCGGACGGCTATGTTTCGTGGGTGCTTGCACAGAGCGGGACGATTCCGACAATGATTTCTCATAAGCTCGGACTGAGAGGGCCAAGCTTTTTCGTCCATGCCAACTGCTCATCATCTCTGATTGGCTTGCATTCTGCCTATAAAAGCCTGCTGTCGGGTGAATCTGATTATGCTTTAGTTGGCGGTGCAACGCTGCATACCGAGTCAAATATCGGATATGTGCATCAGCCTGGGCTGAACTTTTCAAGTGACGGACATATTAAAGCTTTTGACGCTTCAGCTGATGGAATGATAGGCGGTGAGGGCGTTGCTGTTGTATTGCTGAAAAAAGCTGCTGCAGCTGTGAAAGACGGGGATCATATCTATGCCTTGCTGAGAGGCATAGGTGTAAATAACGACGGCGCTGACAAAGTCGGTTTTTATGCTCCAAGTGTCAAAGGGCAGGCTGACGTCGTGCAAAAGGTCATGAATCAAACGAAGATACAGCCTGAATCAATCTGTTATGTGGAAGCACACGGGACCGGAACAAAGCTGGGCGACCCAATCGAGCTGGCGGCTTTAATGAACGTTTACAGGCAATATACAGATAAAACGCAATTTTGCGGCATTGGATCAGTGAAAACCAATATCGGACACTTAGATACAGCCGCCGGTCTCGCGGGCTGCATTAAGGTCGTGATGAGTCTCTATCATCAAGAGCTTGCACCGAGTATCAATTATAAGGAACCGAATCCAAATACAGACTTAGCCAGCTCTCCTTTCTACGTCGTCGATCAAAAGAAAACGTTAAGCCGTGAGATCAAAACGCACAGGGCTGCACTTAGCTCGTTCGGGCTTGGCGGGACAAATACCCATGCCATTTTTGAACAATTCAAAAGGGATTCAAATCAGAGAAAGATAGACAAGGCCTGCATTATCCCGATCTCGGCGAAAAATAAAGAGAGGCTGCAAGAGTATGCAGAAGATATTCTGGCCTATTTGGAAAAAAGAGGGCTTGAGAACAGCCAGCTGCCTGATTTGGCGTATACCCTTCAGGTGGGGCGGGAAGCGATGGAGCATCGCGTTGCCTTTATAGCTGAGCATGTAAATGGGTTAAAACAGAAGCTCGCAGATTTTATTAATGGAAAAACAGCGATTGAAGGCTGTTTTCACGGAAGTAAGCACAATGCAAGAGAGGTTTCATGGCTGACGGAGGATGAGGACAGTGCTGAACTTATCCGCAAGTGGATGGCCAAAGGAAAAGTAAACAAGCTTGCGGACATGTGGAGCAAGGGAGCGCATATGGATTGGATGCAGCTTTACAAGGGAGAGCGCCCATACAGAATGAGCCTGCCGACTTATCCATTTGCAAAGGAACGATACTGGCCGTCGCAGGATGACCGCAAACCGGTGGCGCAGATATCCGGAAATGAGACAGGGATCGGCTCTATTCATCCGTTGCTTCATCAGAATACATCTGATTTTTCTGAACAGAAATTCAGTTCGGTTTTCACTGGTGACGAATTCTTCCTGAGAGACCATGTGGTAAGAGGAAAGCCAGTGCTTCCTGGTGTTGCGTACCTTGAAATGGCGTACGCGGCTATAAACCAGGCGGCAGGAAGTGAAATTGCCCAAGATGTCAGAATCAGATTGAATCATACAGTCTGGGTTCAGCCTGTTGTGGTTGATAAACATTCAGCTCAAGTCGATATCAGTCTCTTTCCTGAAGAAGATGGAAAAATCACTTTTGATATTTACAGTACACAGGAAGACGGGGACGACCCTGTTATTCATAGTCAAGGCAGCGCGGAGCTGGTATCTGGAGCCGAAACGCCGATCGCTGACCTCGCTGACATATCACGTCGCTGCGGCGAAGCAGAGATGTCACCCGATCAATTTTACGAGGAAGGCAGGAGCAGAGGGATGTTCCATGGTCCGGCCTTCCAAGGAATTAAGTATGTGAATATAGGAAACAGAGAGGTTTTGGCGCAGCTGGAGCTTCCGGAAACCGTTTCTGGAACGAATGAACAGTTTGCGCTGCACCCAAGTATCATGGACTCCGCCTTGCAGACGGCAACGATATGCATCATGCAGGAATTAGCGGATCAAAAGCTGATTTTGCCATTTGCGCTTGAAGAGCTTGAGGTGATCAAAGGCTGTTCATCTTCTATGTGGGCTTATGCTCGATTAAGTGACAGCGACCACTCCGCGGGGGGTGTCCAGAAAGCGGATATCGATGTCATTGACGAGAGTGAAAACGTATGTGTCAGGATCAAAGGATTCTCAACAAGAGTATTAGAAGGAGAGGTTCATACTTCAAAGCCTTCAACACGCCACGAACGCTTAATGCTAGAGCCGGTGTGGGAAAAACAGAATGGAGAACGAGAGGACGAAAATCCTTCGTACACGGAGCATATCATTGTTCTCTTCGAAACTAAACGAAGTGTCACAGACAGCATTGCCTCCCACATGAAAGATGCCCCTGTGATTACTCTGAACGAAGCTGAAGGACATATTGCTGAACGTTATCAATGTTACATGCAGAATCTATTTGAACTCCTGCGAAGCAAGTTCCGTGAGCTTTCTGCAGGCCGCATCATCATTCAAGCGATCGTTCCGTTAGAAAAAGAGAAGCAATTGTTTGCCGGCGTTTCCGGTCTGCTTAAAACAGCAGAAATAGAGTTCAGCAAACTGACTGCTCAGGTTATCGAAATTGAGAAACCTGAAGAAATAAAAGACCTTCATCTCATGCTGAAAGACGATAGCCGGAGGCCATTTGACAAACAGATTCGATATGAAGCTGGAAACCGTTTTGTGAAAGGCTGGCGGGAAATGGCGATTCCTTCAGCTGATACGCCCCATATGCCATGGAGAGACGAAGGCGTTTATCTTATCACAGGCGGAGCAGGCAGCTTAGGCCTTCTGTTTGCAAAGGAAATTGCCAATCGAACTGGCCGATCGACGATTGTGCTGACGGGACGGTCTGTTTTAAGTGAAGATAAGGAAAACGAGCTGGAGGCTCTTCGAAGCATCGGAGCGGAGGTTGTCTATCGAGAGGCTGATGTAAGTGATCGGCAGGCTGTTCATCATCTTTTTGAGGAAATCAAAGAAAGGTATGGCACTCTCAATGGAATCATTCACGGTGCAGGCAGCATTAAAGATCAGTTCATCATTCATAAAACGAATGAAGAGCTTCAAGAAGTGCTGCAGCCGAAAATAAACGGGTTGTTACATGTAGACGAATGCAGCAAGGATTTCCCATTGGATTTTTTCGTTTTATTCTCATCCGTTTCCGGATGTTTAGGGAACGCTGGACAAGCCGATTATGCAGCAGCCAATACGTTTATGGATGCCTTTGCCGCGTACCGCCGTTCTCTTGCGGCATCTAAAAAGCGATCCGGCTCCACCATTTCCTTCAACTGGCCGTTGTGGGAAGAAGGCGGTATGCATGTCGGCGCTGAGGATGAAAAGAGAATGCTGAAAACGACGGGAATGGTCCCGATGCCGACAGATAGTGGCTTGAAAGCATTTTATCAAGGGATGACATCTGATAAGCCGCAAGTTTTTGTGATGGAAGGACAGCTTCAAAAAATGAAACAAAAACTGCTTTCTGCAGGAACGAAAGCCAAGCGGAACGATCAGAAAAAGGCGGATCAGGATCACGGACAAGCTCGACAATTGGAAGCAGCCTTAATCCAAATGGTTGGCGCGATTTTGAAAGTGAACACTGACGATATCGATGTCCACACAGAGCTAAGTGAGTACGGATTTGATTCGGTTACATTCACTGTCTTTACAAACAAGATCAACGAAGAATTTGAGTTGGAGCTAACGCCGACCATTTTCTTTGAATATGGCAGTGTCCAAAGCCTGGCTGAATATGTAGTTGCTGCGTATCAGGGCGAATGGAATCAAGATGCTACTGCTAAAGGCATAGATGAAAGAACAAATTCATTGCACAGTTTAAACAGCCTGGAGGCATCATTAAGCAGCATGGTCAGTGCGATTTTAAAAGTAAATAGCGAAGATATTGATGTCAATACAGAGCTAAGTGAATACGGATTTGATTCGGTTACATTCACTGTCTTTACAAACAAGATCAACGAAGAATTTGAGTTGGAGCTAACGCCGACCATTTTCTTTGAATATGGAAGCATCCAAAGCCTAGCTGAGTATTTGACTGCTGAATATGGGGACACCCTAGTTCAGGAGCGAGAAAAACCAAAGGGGCAGGAAGAGAGAAAAACAATATCCTCTGAAGCGCCGAAAATCAAATCGCGTAGAAAGCGCCGCTTTACACAGCCAGATATTGCAAAAGCAGAAAGAAACAAAAAGCAGGCTGCCGATTTTGAGCCGGTTGCAATTGTCGGCATCAGCGGCCGATTCCCTGGCGCTATAGATATAGATGAATTTTGGAGAAATCTTGAGGAAGGCAAAGACAGCATTACAGAAGTCCCGAAAGAACGCTGGGATTGGCGGGAGCATTATGGAAACCCAGACACTGATGTCAATAAAACCGACATCAAATGGGGCGGATTTATTGACGGTATCGCAGAGTTTGATCCATTGTTTTTTGGTATTTCGCCGCGAGAAGCTGATTATGTAGACCCTCAGCAGCGCTTGTTAATGACATACGTATGGAAGGCACTGGAAGATGCGGGGTGCTCGCCGCAAAACCTTTCGGGTACAGGGACCGGTATCTTTATCGGTACGGGAAACACCGGTTATAAAGATCTATTTCATAGAGCGAATCTTCCAATTGAAGGCCATGCTGCTACAGGTCATATGATTCCTTCGGTTGGCCCGAATAGAATGAGTTATTTTTTGAATATCCACGGTCCGAGCGAACCAGTCGAGACGGCTTGTTCCAGCTCTCTTGTAGCCATTCACCGTGCTGTGACTGCGATGCAAAACGGTGATTGTGAGATGGCGATCGCTGGAGGCGTGAATACGATCTTAACAGAAGAGGCGCACATCAGCTACAGCAAAGCTGGCATGCTTAGCAAAGACGGCAGGTGTAAAACCTTTTCCGCGGATGCGAATGGTTATGTCAGAGGCGAAGGGGTCGGAATGGTCATGCTGAAAAAGCTGGCAGATGCCGAGCGCGACGGAAATCACATTTACGGTGTTATACGGGGGACGGCGGAAAATCACGGCGGAAGAGCCAATACCCTGACATCGCCTAATCCGAAAGCACAAGCTGATCTGTTGGTGCGTGCATATCGACAAGCAGGCATAGACCCAAACACTGTCACATATATCGAAGCACATGGAACAGGGACTGAATTGGGCGATCCGATTGAAATAAACGGGCTGAAAGCCGCGTTTAAGGAACTAACCAACGAGAGACAGCTGGATGTTATTGATCACCGTTGCGGCATTGGCTCAGTTAAAAGCAATATCGGTCATTTAGAGCTAGCAGCAGGCATTTCCGGTTTGATCAAAGTGCTTCTTCAAATGAAGCATAAAACGTTAGTGAAAAGCCTGCATTGTGAGACGCTTAATCCTTATCTTCAGCTGACTGACAGCCCGTTTTACATCGTTCAGGAAAAACAGGAATGGAAGGCTGTCACAGATCGTGACGGAAACGAGCTTCCGCGCCGTGCGGGAATCAGTTCATTTGGGATTGGCGGAGTAAACGCTCATATTGTGATTGAAGAATATATGCCAAAAGCCAATTCAGAACACACGGCTACAGAACAGCCAAACGTGATTGTGCTATCGGCTAAAAATAAAAACAGGCTGATAGATCGTGCTTCGCAATTGCTTGAAGCGATCCGCGATAAAAAATATACAGAGCAGGATTTACACCGCATCGCTTACACCCTGCAAGTTGGACGCGAAGAAATGGATGAGCGTCTTGCGTGTGTTGCGGGGACGATGCAGGAACTTGAAGAGAAACTGCAGGCGTTTGTTGACGGTAAGGAAGAAACAGAAGGGTTCTTCAAGGGACAGTCTCATCGAAATAAAGAGACCCAGGCTATTTTTACAGCGGATGAGGATATGGCGTTGGCAATTGAAGCTTGGATCAGAAAAAGAAAATACGCCAAACTTGCTGATTTATGGGTCAAAGGCGTCACCATTGAGTGGAACACATTATACGGAGAGACCAAACCGCGCCTGATCAGCCTCCCTTCATATCCGTTTGCGAAGGATTACTATTGGGTGCCGGCAAAGGAACATTCACAAAGGGACAAGAAAGAACTGGTGAATGCAATTGAAGACCGCGTCCCATGCTTTTTGACAAAACAATGGAGATTGAGTCCAATTGGCTCAACAGTGCCGGGAACAAGAACGGTTGCTATCCTGAGCAACCAAGAGACAGCAGGTTTAGCAGCAGAAGTGTCTTCGTATTTTCCAAATCATCTCTTATTAGATGTGAGCCGGATAGACAATAATCAGTCAGACATCGATTGGAAAGAGTTTGACGGCATAGTGGATGTCATCGGCTGCGGCGAGCATGATGAAGACCGGCTAGATTGGATTGAATTGGTGCAAAAAATGGTTGAATTTGGGCATAAAGAAGGACTCAGGCTGCTTTGTGTGACGAAGGGGCTCGAATCGTTTCAAAATGCATCCGTCCGGATGGCTGGCGCCTCACGAGCTGGGTTATATCGGATGCTTCAAAGCGAATACAGCCACCTTACTTCAAGGCATATGGATGCAGAGGGAATTATTGATCATCACCGTCTCGCGAAGCAGATCGCTGATGAGTTTTATTCAGATTCTCATGATACGGAGGTTTGCTACAGGGATGGTTTACGGTATCAAGCTTTTCTAAAAGCTCATCCAGAAACAGGTAAGGAAGCGGAACAGAACGCGGCCTTCCCGAAAGATCATGTGCTTCTCATTACAGGTGGCACACGAGGCATTGGGCTATTATGCGCCCGACATTTTGCGGAGCACTATGGAGCGAAAAAGCTGGTGCTGACCGGACGAGAGGAGCTTCCTCCGCGAGAGGAATGGGCTCGTTTTGACACCTCGAACACATCAGTGGCCCAGAAAATCCAGGCAGTGAGGGAACTGGAAGCACAAGGTGTGCAGGTGCAAATGCTGTCCCTTGCTTTATCTGATGATGCTCAGGTCGGGCAAACGCTGCAACATATCAGGCAAACCTTAGGGCCGATCGGCGGTGTCATTCATTGTGCAGGCCTGACGGATATGGATACGCTGGCGTTTATCAGAAAAACTGCCGATGATATTCAGCGTGTGCTAGAACCTAAAGTGTCAGGTCTTACAACGTTATATCGCCATGTGTGTGACGAGCCATTACAGTTTTTTGTCGTATTTTCTTCTGTTTCAGCCATTATTCCGGAGCTTTCGGCGGGGCAGGCTGACTATGCGATGGCCAATAGCTATATGGATTATTTTGCAGAAGCACATCAGACACATGTGCCGATCATCAGTGTTCAATGGCCGAACTGGAAAGAAACCGGTATGGGTGAAGTGACAAATCAAGCGTATCGGGCAAGCGGCTTATTGAGCATTACGAATTCAGAAGGATTACGTTTTCTCGATCAAATCTTAGCGAGAATGTACGGGCCGGTTGTTCTCCCTGCGATGGCGAATCAAACAAACTGGGAGCCGGAACTGCTGATGATGAGGAGAAAACGGCATGAGGGCGGTTTGCAGGAAGCTGCTTTACAGAGCACGTCAGCAAGAGACATTGAAGATGTCGATGCAGTTTCCGAAAATGATGGATTATTATCTGAAACACAGTCCTGGCTTGTTGACTTATTTGCCGAAGAGCTGAGAATAGATCGTGAAGACTTCGAGGTTGACGGGTTATTTCAGGATTATGGCGTGGATTCAATCATTTTGGCGCAGGTGCTCCAGCGTATAAACCGCACATTAGAAGCAGCGCTCGATCCGTCAATTCTATATGAATACCCGACAGTTCAAAGGTTCGCAGATTGGCTGATTGGTTCTTATTCCGAAATGCTGTCCGCTCTATTTGGAGGCAGGGTATCGGATGCATCAGCCCCTTTGGATAACAAAATAGAGGCGGAGGTACCTGTTCCTGTGGAGGATCGAGCTCCTGCCACTCAGATTCAGGCGCCAGCGATTTTGTCACCGGGCTCTCATGCAGAAGATATTGCTGTTGTCGGACTCTCCTGCCGTTTCCCTGGAGCAGATACACTGGAAACCTATTGGTCGTTACTATCTGAGGGGCGTTCGTCAATCGGCCCGGTTCCGGAAGAGCGCTGGGGCCGCAAGACGCCATATTATGCCGGCATGATTGATGACGTCAGGTATTTTGATCCGGATTTCTTTTTGCTTCATGAAGAAGACGTAAGGGCGATGGACCCGCAAGCACTGCTTGTATTGGAAGAATGTCTGAAACTCTTGTATCACGCCGGTTATACACCTGAGGAAATAAAGGGCAAGCCTGTAGGCGTTTATATTGGAGGCAGAAGCCAGCACAAACCTGATGAAGAGAGCCTTGATCATGCTAAGAATCCGATCGTGACAGTCGGCCAAAATTATTTAGCGGCAAATATTTCACAATTTTTTGATGTCCGCGGCCCGAGTGTTGTAGTTGATACTGCATGCTCATCAGCTTTGGTCGGCATGAATATGGCCATTCAGGCGCTGCGTGGCGGAGAAATTCAATCCGCCATAGTAGGCGGTGTCAGCTTGCTGAGCTCTGATGCCTCTCACAGTCTGTTTGATCGGCGCGGCATTTTAAGCAAGCATTCATCCTTCCATGTGTTTGATGAGCGTGCTGATGGAGTTGTGTTAGGTGAAGGCGTCGGAATGGTCATGCTAAAAACCGTAAAACAGGCGCTGGAAGACGGAGATACCATATATGCTGTTGTGAAAGCGGCCTCGGTCAATAATGACGGAAGAACGGCGGGGCCTGCAACACCTAATCTGGAGGCGCAAAAGGAAGTCATGAAAGATGCGCTTTCCAAAAGCGGAAAAAAACCAGAGGACATCAGCTATCTCGAGGCAAACGGGTCGGGTTCAATCGTAACCGATCTCCTTGAGCTAAAAGCGATCCAATCCGTGTACCGTTCCAGTCATTCATCGCCTCTTTCTCTCGGTTCAATCAAGCCGAACATCGGGCATCCGCTATGTGCTGAAGGGATTGCCAGCTTTATTAAGGTTGTGCTGATGCTGAAAGAGCGCCGCCTTGTCCCATTTTTATCAGGTGAAAAAGAGATGGCGCATTTCGATCAACAGAAAGCGAACATCACGTTCAGCCGAGCCCAGGAAAAATGGACAGATTCACGGCCTGCGGCGGCCATTAACTGCTTTGCCGATGGGGGGACGAATGCCCATGTCATCGTAGAGGCGTGGGAAAAAGATGAAAAACACGCCATCAAGCGGAGTCCAATATCGCCTCCTCAATTAAAGAAACGAATGCTTTCGCCAGGCGAGCCAAAGCTGGAGGCGGAGACTTCGAAAATGACTGCGGCAAACATATGGGATACTTATGAGGTGGAGGTCTAACGTGAAAAAGATAACGAAACAACTCACATTATCGTTAAAAAATCCGTTTATTTATCACCATGTGGTTTACGGACAAAATGTCCTGCCGGGATTGGCTTATATCGATATAATCTACCAGATATTCAGAGAATACGGCTTCTCCTGCTCAGAGCTTCAGCTGCGCAATTTATCCATCTATCAGCCATTGACGGCTGAACAGGATGCAGTAATTGTTCTTACTATCCAATGCGCGGAGAAAAAAGAAGGACAGTGGCAAATCACAGCCAAGGGAATTGAAAAACGTGATGGGAAAGAAGCTTCAGAAGAAAAGCTCTATATGAAGGCTGACATGTACGCAGACTCCCCAGCCATATTTGAAGAAACACTGGATCTCAGTCAAATCAAAGCATCTGCACAGAACGTTGTTCAGCTTGATGATGTATATGAACAATGCAGACGTCAGGAATTGGTGCACAGCGAATATATGAAAGCAAGTGGCTGCATCTATGAAGAGGAAGACGGCGTCCTTCTTGAGCTTTCTCTCGGTTCGGAAGCCATGCTTCACGCAGAAGGCTTTATGTTTCACCCGACTCTCATAGACGGGAGCGGGGTGGGTGCCAATCATTTGCTCACATCTTTGCTTAAAGGAGAACAGAGGTTGTATTTGCCTCTGTTCTATGAATCCTTTTCCGCTTCTGCACTTTTGCAGTCGGATTGCATGACGAGAATTAAGCGCTCCTCCGTCCGGCGGGAAAAAGAGCTGATTTATGTAACACTTGAATTTTTTAATGCATCGGGAGAAAAAGTGGCTGAGTTGAAAAACTTTACAAGCAAATTGGTGCGAGAAGCGGAGCTGATTAGCGGAAAACATCAAGATGCACAGGAGACCCAGATGACAAGAGCGGACACTGCTGAGCGTGATAAACCTGCTGACGCGGTATCTTCTCCCATAGATTCCTATAGCGGGGCTGAACAGTTCGTAAGTCAATTAATCGCAGAGAAAATCAATAAGCCGATAGAACAAGTTGAAAAACAGGTCGGTTATTACCAAATGGGACTGAATTCATCGGGCTTGCTTGAGGTGGTAGAAACGATCAGTGATAAGATCGGTGAAAGCCTTTTGCCGACTCTTCTGTTTGAGCATACCACCATAGCTGAGCTGTCAGCGTTTCTTGCCGAGGAATATGCTGAGCATTTTAGTGCCGCTGGTTCCCTTGGCCAGAATGAAAGAGCACGCGTTTCCGACACAATAAACGATCGTAAGACTGTTGAAGAATCTCGTGCTGTACCTATCGAGGCAGCAGGCGACATTGCGATTATCGGCTTGGCGGGCAGGTATCCGAAGGCAGCCAATATTCATGAATTTTGGAACAATCTGAAAGAGGGGAAGGACTGCATTAGTGAGATCCCTGAATCGCGCTGGGATTGGCGGAGCTTTGAAGGAATCACATCTCCTTCGGGTAAGGACATTTCCAAATGGGGCGGATTTATTGATGATCCCGAATGCTTCGATCCCCAATTTTTCAGAATCACGCCGAGAGAAGCAGAGACAATGGACCCTCAGGAGCGGCTGTTTTTAGAGACATGCTGGGAAACGATTGAGGATGCGGGCTATACGCCAAAGACGTTAGCCAAGCCTAAAGGACGAAACAAAAGGCAGCATGTAGGCGTTTTTGCTGGCGTCATGCACAAGGATTATACATTAGTAGGAGCTGAAGAAGCATCAGCAGAAAATGTGTTTCCTCTCTCGCTCAACTATGCTCAAATCGCCAACCGTGTTTCTTACTTTTGCAATTTTCACGGTCCGAGTATGGCGGTCGATACGGTATGTTCATCCTCTCTGACCGCAGTGCACTTGGCGTTGGAAAGCATACGCCACGGTGAGTGCGATGTCGCGTTAGCAGGCGGAGTTAACCTGTCTTTGCACCCGAATAAATATATGACATACGGGGTCTGGGATATGTTTTCCACTGACGGACACTGCCGTACGTTTGGAAAGGGTGGGGACGGTTATGTGCCGGCCGAAGGTATAGGCGCGGTTTTATTGAAGCCTTTGCAACAAGCGGAGGAAGACGGAGATCGCATTTATGCAGTTATTAAAGGAAGTGCTGTGAATCATGTGGGCACTGTCAGCGGCATTTCAGTGCCGAGCCCTGTTTCTCAAGCTGATCTGATTGAGACATGCTTGGAGAAAACGGGAATTGACCCGCGGACGATCAGTTATGTGGAAGCTCATGGAACGGGTACGTCCTTAGGAGATCCAATCGAAATACAGGGGTTAGTGAAGGCGTTCCGCCAATATACGCAGGATCGGCAGTTTTGTTCAATCGGTTCTGTAAAGTCAAACATCGGGCACGCCGAATCCGCCGCGGGGATCAGCGGTTTAAGCAAGGTTGCCCTTCAGCTTCATCATCAAAAACTTGTGCCTTCTTTGCATTCCGAAGAACTGAATCCGTACGTTGATTTTGAAAAGTCTCCATTTTATGTACAGCATGAAACAGAAACGTGGAAGCAGCCTGTTATCAAGGAGAATGGGGAAGACGTCCCTTATCCGCGGCGGGCGGGGATCAGTTCTTTTGGCGCAACAGGTTCAAACGCACATATTATTCTTGAGGAATATATTCCTCAAACAGCGGAGCAGGACGTTTCATTGTCCTCAGATTCTGACATGTCCGCAGTAATTCCGCTTTCTGCGCGTAATCAAGAACGTCTTCGTGTATATGCAAAACGTCTCTTGGATTTTCTTCATGATGGGATTCTGATTAGAGATTTGGCGTATACATTGCAGGTAGGCCGTGAACCGATGGAAGAACGAGTTTCTTTCTTAGCATCCGGAATTCAAGAATTGAGCGACCAATTGAAGGCTTTTATAGAAGGACGAGAAACCATTCAGCATTCCTGGAAGGGCCGCGTGTCACGAGGAAGCGAATCATCGCTTTCTGCCGAATCGGTACATAAATTGCTGGAGCAAAGAAAGTTCGATCAGATTGCGGAGCAGTGGGCGAAAGGGTCCGGTGTTGACTGGAAGCTGCTTTACGACGGAAACAAACCAAAGCGGATCAGCCTGCCGACTTACCCATTTGAGAGGGTGAGTTATTGGGTGCCGAAAGCGGAGAAAAAGACTGATCGTTTAAAGGAGAAACGACACATCCTGCATCCTCTCCTGCATCAAAATGTGTCCGACATATCGGGTGTCCGCTTTCGTTCAACGTTTACAGGACGTGAATTTTTCTTGAAGGATCATGTCATAAAGGGCGAACGCGTTTTACCTGGCGCGGCATTATTGGAGATGGTTCGGGCAGCTGTGGAAAGGGCAGCTGCGGATCAGTTCCCGGCAGGGTTCCAGCTCCGGAACATCGTCTGGGTTCGGCCGTTTGCCTTCACGGAACAGCAAAAAGATATAGATGTATGTCTATATCCTGAGGACAATGGGGAGATTGCATTTGAAATCTGCCGGGCCCCTGAAAACACAGAGAGCTCTCCGATTATATACGGGCAAGGAAGTGCAGTGCTTGGTGAGACGGGGGAAAATCCGGTCATCAACATTGAAGAACTGAAGGCAGGCTATCATGAGCGGACTCTGTCACCTTTTGATTGCTACGAGGCTTATAGAGAAATGGGGATTCACTATGGTGACAGCCACAGAGCGATCGACAGCCTATATGCCGGTAAAAACGGAGTTCTAGTGAAATTGACAATGCCTCCTGTAGTTTCTGATACAAAAGACCATTATATTCTGCATCCGAGCATGATAGATTCGGCATTTCAAGCATCTATCGGTTTGAGGCTGGGAGAAGATATAAGTTTAGGAGACAGAAAGGCAATGCTGCCTTTTGCAATACAGGATGTCCAAATCTTCAAAGGCTGCGAGGCATCTATGTGGGCGCGGATCACATATAGCGAGGGAAGTACAGCTGGGGATCGTATGCAGAAGCTTGATATCGATTTATGCAATGAAGAGGGGCAGGTTTGCGTGCGGTTGAAAGGCTATTCTGCAAGAGTGTTAGAAACAGATGATGAAGATTCTTCTGAAGCGACTGACACGCTATTGTTCGAACACATTTGGGAAGAACGTGCTGCAGAGAAGCAAGAGTTCATAGAGTACGACACGTATAAAGTCGTTGTCTGTGATGTTGGAGAACAAATGGAAAGCATCCGAAATCATCTTGACTGTACAGTTCTGCAGCATGATGCTGAGGCAATTGATGAACGGTTTGAAGGTTATGCCATACAGTTATTTGAAGAAATCAAACAGCTGATGCACTCAAATACAGGGGGACATACATTCATTCAAGTGGCGGTGCCTGCGTTGGAAGAGCCTCAGCTGTTAAGCGGCTTAACGGGACTGCTCAAAACAGCTGAACTGGAAAATCCAAAACTGACAGGGCAGTTGATTGAAATAGAAACCGGGATGCCAGCCGGTGACCTATTCAAAATATTGGAGGAAAACAGACGCTGTCCGCGTGACACGCATATCCGCCACTGGCAAGGAAAGCGATTTGTCAGCAGGTGGAAAGAAGCGTCTGGTGTGCACCTAAGTACTGACATGCCATGGAAGGATAATGGCGTGTATCTGATCACAGGCGGTGCAGGGGGTCTTGGATTTATCTTTGCAACTGAAATCGCAAACCAAACGACTGACGCGGTTGTGATCCTGACAGGGCGCTCTCCGCTTGATGAAAGAAAACAGAAAAAGCTTCAAGCCTTACAGAAACTTGGCATCCAAGCGGTTTACAGACAAGCGGATCTGACCGAGAAACAAGCGGTTGATACTTTATTAAAAGAGATCCAAAACGTTTATGGCGACTTAGACGGCGTCATTCATAGCGCCGGTTTAATAAAAGATAATTTCATTATGAAGAAAAAGAAAGAAGAGGTTCAAACCGTTCTAGCTCCAAAGGTAGCCGGACTGATTCACCTTGACGAAGCAACGAAAAATATTCCGCTCGATTTCTTTATCCTTTTTTCCTCGGGTGCCGGGGCGGTAGGAAGCGCGGGACAGGCTGATTATGCAATGGCCAATGCATTTATGAATGCATTCAGCGAATATCGAAATGGCCAAGCGGAACTTCACAAACGTTACGGAAAGACTCTTTCAGTGTGCTGGCCGCTGTGGAAAGACGGGGGCATGCAAATTGATGCGGAGACTGCAAGAATGCTGAAAAGCGAAACAGGCATGGTGGCCATGGAAACAGATCGTGGGATTCAGGCGCTATATCATTGCTGGTCGTCTGGAAAGCCGCAAGTGTTAGTTGCTTCCGGTGTTACTGATCGGATTTGTGCATTTTTACATGAAACGGGACATGGCAAGGGCCAATCTCACAATATCAAAAAAGCCAGTCTCAATCAGGAGGCAGAAAAAGCAGGCATGATCGGGGAAGCCGATGAAGAGATACTGAGAGAAAAAGCCGAGAACTATTTTAAACAGGTGCTTTCTTCGGTGATCAAGCTGCCAGCCGGCCAGATTGATGCTAAAGCTCCTCTCGAAGATTACGGGATCGATTCTATCATGATCATGCATGTAACGGGTCAATTAGAAAAAGGATTCGGTTCTTTGTCCAAGACGTTGTTCTTTGAATATCAGGATATTCGGTCATTAACACGGTATTTTATTGATTCCCACAGAGAAAAATTGCTGGACATCTTGGGAATTGAAACAAGAAAAGCTTCTGTTGAAAGACAACCAGAACCTGAAAAACAAGAAATTCCAGTTACTCCAAGAAAGTCTGGATTTCTTCCTTTGCAAGGCAAAGAGCAGAAGAAGTTAAGAGAAAAGGAAACGGAAGAAATCGCCATCATCGGTATCTCTGGCCGCTATCCACAGGCAGACAATATTGATGAATTGTGGGAAAACCTGAGAAACGGTCGAGACTGTATTACTGAAATTCCGGAAGATCGCTGGGATCACAGTCTTTATTATGATGAAGATAAAGACAAGCCTGGAAAAACCTACAGCAAGTGGGGAGGCTTCCTAAAGGATGTAGACAAGTTTGATCCGCAGTTTTTCCATATATCGCCGCGTGAGGCCAAATTAATGGACCCGCAAGAGCGTTTATTTTTGCAGTGCGTGTATGAAACGATGGAAGACGCAGGCTATACAAGAGAACACCTCGGCCGTAAGCGTGATGCTGAGCTTGGCGGAAGCGTCGGTGTTTACGTCGGTGTCATGTACGAAGAATATCAGCTGTACGGGGCGCAAGAGCAGGTGCGGGGACGGTCTTTGGCTTTAACAGGAAATCCATCATCCATCGCGAACCGGGTATCTTATTATTTTGATTTTCACGGGCCGAGTATTGCTTTAGACACCATGTGTTCTTCTTCTTTAACGGCTATCCACTTGGCATGTCAAAGCTTACAGCGCGGAGAGTGTGAGGCGGCATTCGCGGGCGGCGTGAATGTGTCAATCCACCCAAATAAATATTTGATGCTTGGGCAGAACAAATTTATGTCCAGCAAAGGCCGGTGTGAAAGCTTCGGACAGGGCGGAGATGGCTATGTGCCGGGAGAAGGCGTTGGAGCAGTGCTTTTGAAGCCATTGTCTAAAGCCATTGAAGATGGTGATCACATTTATGGAATCATTAAGGGGACGGCCATCAACCACGGCGGAAAAACAAACGGGTACTCAGTTCCCAACCCGAATGCCCAAGCAGATGTCATCAAAAAGGCGTTTGTAGAAGCGGAGATTGACCCGCGGGCAGTCAGTTACATCGAAGCCCACGGCACCGGAACCTCTCTCGGTGATCCTATTGAAATCACAGGGCTGTCCAAAGTGTTTACGCAAGAAACCGATGATAAACAATTTTGTGCAATAGGGTCAGCCAAATCAAATATCGGGCATTGTGAGAGTGCGGCAGGTATTGCAGGAGTAACGAAGGTATTGCTTCAAATGAAATACAGGCAGCTTGCGCCATCCCTGCATTCAAACGTGCTGAATCCGAATATTGACTTCCTTAACTCACCGTTTCAAGTACAGCAAGAGCTAGAAGAGTGGAAGAGGCCGATCATCAGTGTCAATGACAAAGACATCGAATTACCGAGAATCGCAGGAATCTCTTCATTTGGTGCCGGGGGTGTGAACGCCCATATTTTAATAGAAGAGTATGCTCCGGAACCTGTGGAAGAACGTTCCCAAGCGAGGAAGCAGCCAGCTGTCATTGTGCTCTCAGCAAAAAATGAGGAAAGACTTCAAAAACGCGCGGAAGATTTGCTGGATGCCATTCGGAAACAAAAATATGTTGAAGCAGATTTGCACCGAATTGCCTATACGCTGCAAGTCGGAAGGGAAGCGATGAACGAACGGCTGGCGTTCGTTGTGGAAACGATGCAGGAGCTTGAAGAAAAACTGAATGAATGTATCTCGGGAACAGAAAATCGTGAATATGTCTATCGCGGACAAGTAAAGCGCAACAAAGAAGCCATTGCTGCTTTTGCTGCTGATGAAGATATGTCAAAAACAATTGAGGCATGGCTGCAGAAAGGAAAATACGCGAAGGTTTTAGACCTGTGGGTAAGAGGTTTGCGAATCGACTGGAGCACGCTTTATCAGGATCAAAAACCGCGGCGAATCAGTTTACCCGTCTATCCTTTCGCAAGAGATCGCTATTGGATAGACGTAAATGCAAAGGCTGAGAAAAAAAGAACGGTAGAGACATTCGCTCCGGTACAGCCCGTTATTTCAAAGCCGTCTGTAGCCAGAGAAGCCAGCGGCAAGCCTGCCAATATAACGCTACAGCCTTTAACAGCAGACCAGGGAAAACCGCAGCTTTCAGCAGTCCAGCTTCCTCCAGATACAGAAATAGAGACCATTACAGCGGAGTCCTTGTGCGATGAACTGACAGCGAGCTTAGCGGAAGTGCTGTACATGGACCAAAACGAGATTGATTCAGATGAAGCATTCATAGATATCGGAATGGACTCGATTACCGGGCTCGAATGGATAAAAGCAATAAATAAACAGTATGGCACATCGTTAAATGTCACAAAGGTATATGATTATCCGACAACACGAGAATTCGCTGTTTACTTAGCACGTGAGTTAAGCCCACACGCTAGGGAGAAAAAACAAACGGAGACGTACCCGCCAATCAGACAAAAAACAGCTGTGCCTGCTGCTAAACCGGCTAATATATCATTGCAGCCGTTAGAACATCAGCCAGTGCAAGAAGAACCTGAAGAAACGATTCAATATGCCGCGGCAGAAATATCTGTATCAAGACAATATACGGAAGCAATTGAAACGCTGCATGAAAAATTGAAGGAAAGCATAGCGGACGTGTTATACATGGAGCCATACGAGGTGGATATTGACGAAGCGTTCATAGATATCGGAATGGACTCGATTACCGGACTCGAATGGATAAAAGCGGTGAACAAGCAGTACGGAACGTCTTTCACAGTGACCACTGTATATGATTATCCAACGATACGTGATTTTGCCGAAATGCTAAAGTCTGAGCTTGGAACTCATCATGATAGAAAGATAGAGCATACTGTCCCGACCGAAGCAACGCAGCAAAAACCAGCAGCACCATCTATTCCAAATCCGGCAGAGCGACCGCTACAGTCAGTTCAACATCCTATAAAGAAAGAACATGAGAAGGAACAAGTTCCTGTTCGTCAAGACCGCCCCGAGGATGCGATCGCGATTGTCGGGATGTCGGGAAGATACCCGGGCGCTCGTAATGTAAGAGAGTATTGGGATAACCTGGTTCATGCAAGGAATGCCATTCGGGACATTCCAACATCACGGTGGGATGTTGACAAATACTATGATCCTGCCCTCAACAAGAAAGGGAAAGTCTACTGCAAATCAATGGGGATGCTTGATGATATTGAACATTTTGATCCGTTGTTTTTTAATATTCCGCCGTCAGAAGCTGAACTGATGGACCCGCAGCATCGAATCTTTTTGCAGGAAGGCTATAAAGCCTTTGAGGACGCTGGGTATAACGCCAGAACTTTAAATGAGAAAAAATGCGGCGTATATCTCGGCATTATGAGCAATGAATACGGGGTCATGCTGAATCGGCAGTCAAGAACAAATGCCACCGGAAACAGTTTTGCGATCGCAGCGGCGCGTATTCCGTATTTTCTAAATTTAAAAGGGCCTGCGATTCCGATTGATACCGCATGTTCATCTTCATTGGTCGGCACTCATTTAGCGCGCCAGGCACTTATAAACAAAGAAATTGATATGGCGCTGGTCGGTGGTGTCAGCTTATATCTAACGCCGGAATCTTACATCAGTATGTGTGAGGCCGGCATGCTTTCACCTGATGGACAATGTAAAGCTTTTGACAATGGCGCGAATGGTTTTGTGCCCGGCGAGGGTGCGGGTGCGCTTGTTCTGAAAAGGCTGAAAGATGCAGAAGCGGACCGTGACCATATTTATGGCATCATCATTGGCTCGGGTATTAATCAGGACGGGAAAACAAACGGAATCACAGCACCGAGTGCGAAAAGCCAAATGGACCTGGAAAGAGGCATATATGAAACATACGGCATACATCCTGAGAGTATCAGTTATGTCGAGATGCACGGAACAGGAACAAAACAAGGCGATCCAATTGAATTAGAAGCCCTGTCTGCCGTATTTCAAGAAAAAACAGACAAAAAGCAGTTTTGCGCAATCGGTTCCGTCAAAAGCAATATTGGCCATACATCGGCGGCGGCAGGAGTAGCCGGGGTTCAAAAAGTGTTATTGTGCATGAATCATAAAACACTTGTGCCGACATTGAACTTCACGACGCCGAATGAGCATTTTCAATTTGAGCATTCTCCTTTATACGTAAATACGAAGCTCAAGCCTTGGGAAACGGCTGATGGAAAACCGCGGAGAGCATGTGTGAGCTCTTTCGGATATAGCGGAACGAATGCCCATATCGTCATAGAGGAATACCAGCCTGAAAAGAGGAACGATCGATTAACAAAGCAGCACCGCTCAGAATTATTTGTACTCTCAGCGAAAAAAGAGAAGCAATTGAAGGCCTATGCGGAAGCAATGAAAGATTTCGTAACCGCCAATGAAGATATCAATTTGGAGGATATGGCATACACACTTCAGACGGGCCGGGAAGCAATGGATTATCGGCTGGCATTTTTGGCGGATTCGAGAGAAATGCTGATCAAAGCTTTAGATGATTATTTGGCTGAAATGCAGAACAACAGTATATTTGCTGCTCACGTGAAAACGAAAAAGAGCGAAATCAAGCTGTTTGAAACGGATCAAGATGCCAAAGCGTTGCTGCAAACATGGATAGAGAAAAAAAGGCTGGAGAAAGTAGCGGAACTATGGGTGAAAGGGCTGCAGATAGATTGGAATGAGCTTTATGGAGAATACACGCCTCGGCGAATCAGCCTGCCTGCTTATCCGTTCGCGGAAGAGTATTACTGGCTGCCAACTCAAGAAGGTGAACTCGAAACCATTGCTACAGCACTCCCTCATTCCGAACTGATGCCAAAGCGCTGCTTTCTGCGTAAACAGTGGCAGCCTTGTCCGATTGAACCGGCAGAAATGACGAATCAAACCGTCGCCATTTTGGCAAATGAGGAGACAATGGCATTAGCGGAAGAGCTTTCGATGTATTTCTCGAAATACCGTATATTTGACAGTCAAGAGCTGGATCGGGTGTCTGCTGCGGACTATGAACACGTTGCTGGAGCAATCGATCTGATCGGATGCGGAACGAGCCACGAGCAGTCTTTGGGCTGGATAAACTGGCTCCAAAAGCTGATCGAGCAAGGACGTACAAGCAAGCATCATTTGACGATCTTAGGTGTAACAAAGGGGCTGGAGGCTTATGCAAATGACGCTGTTCATTTGTCTGGTGCTTCGCGGGCCGGGTTATACCGCATGCTTCAAAGCGAGTACAGCCACCTTACTTCAAGACATGCAGATATGGAGTGCGAAGCCTCTCTTGAGGAGCTGGCCAGACTGATTGCAGCGGAGTTTTATGCCAAGAGCACACAAGCAGAAGTCTGTTATCGAAACGGACACCGATATCGCGCATATTTGGCAGAGCAGCCAGCAGAAGCCGCTCATAGTCATAAGCAAGTATCGTTTTCAACAGACAAAGTTCTGCTCATTACAGGCGGGACAAGAGGCCTAGGCTTGCTGTGTGCGCGGCATTTTGTAAAAACATTCGGCGTTAAGCGGCTGGTGCTTATCGGCCGTGAAGAGCTTCCGCCGCGAGACCAGTGGAATTCGGTGAACATTGTCTCGCTTGCCGAGAAAATAAAAGCCGTTCAAGAGCTAGAAGACATGGGTGCGCAAGTTCAGGTGCTTTCTCTGGATCTGACAGACAGGGTTACTGTCGAACAGAGCCTGAAGACAATACGCGATACAATGGGAGCGATTGGCGGAGTCATCCATTGTGCCGGGATGGTGAACAAACAAAACCCGGCTTTTATCAGAAAATCACTTGAAGAGATCGAACAGGTGCTTGAACCGAAAGTCGAAGGTCTGCAAACGTTGTTTGACCTGCTTTATGATGAACCATTGGCGTTTTTTGCTTTGTTTTCCTCAGTTTCAGCGGCGATTCCTGCCCTAGCAGCAGGACAAGCTGATTACGCGATGGCAAATGCTTTTATGGATTATTTTGCAGAGGCTCATCGAGATAAATGTCCCATTGTAAGCATTCAGTGGCCTAACTGGAAGGAGACCGGGTTAGGTGAGGTCCGAAGCAAAGCTTTAGAACAAACTGGATTGATCAGTTTAACAAACGATGATGGATTACAGCTGCTTGACCAAATTCTATCTGACAGACAGTATGCTGTCGTGCTGCCGGCGGTTCCAGATAAAAATGTTTGGAAGCCGGACAAGCTGATGCAGCCGTCACTGCCTGCCGAAGCTCTTTCGCATCCTGAGATGAAAGAGCAGGCCGGCACTCGAACCGTGTTTCTTGAAACAGTAGATTGGCTCGTAACGCTTTTTTCAGAAGAACTGAAGATAGCTGCAGAAGACTTTGAAACGGATGAGCCTTTCCAAGAATACGGAATTGATTCAATTATATTGGCCCAGCTGGTACAGCAGATGAACGAACAATTAAATGGAGATATTGATCCGTCAATTTTGTTTGAATATCCGACAATAGAATCCTTTGCACACTGGCTCATTTCGAAATATGACATAGCAGCTGTTTTACAACCATCTGTTTCTGAGGAACAGACACCTGGCAAGCCGCAATCAGCAATGAAGCAAAAGCCGGTGCCAGAACAGCGGCCGCAGCAGATAAGCCATGAGAAAACGGCACTTCTTGCTGAGGACATCGCCATCATCGGTCTCAGTTGCAGGTTCCCAGGAGCGGAAACTCTTGAAGAATACTGGGATTTAATACGTGAAGGACGGTCCGCGATTACACCTGTTCCGCCTGACCGATTCGGGAATTCCAGCTCCAATTACGCAGGCCTCATTGAGGAAATGAACCGATTTGATCATGATTTCTTCATGATGTCCGAAAACGATGTCAGAGCGATGGATCCCCAAGCTTTGGCTGTATTGGAGGAAAGCTTGAAACTGTGGTATCACGCCGGTTATACAGAGAAAGAAGTGAAGGGCATGAGAGCTGGTGTTTATATAGGAGGCCGCAGCCAGCACAAGCCTGATCCGGCCAGTCTTTCAAAAGCAAGAAACCCGATAGTCGCTGGCGGACAAAACTATTTAGCGGCTAACATCTCACAATTTTTTGACTTGAAGGGACCGAGTATTGTCCTGGATACCGCTTGTTCCTCTGCGCTTGTGGGGCTGAATATGGCCATTCAGGCTCTGCGAAGCGGGGATATTGAGGCAGCGGTTGTAGGTGGCGTCAGTTTGCTTGATGCTGATGCGCATCGAATGTTTCATGAACGCGGACTTTTATGTGACAAACCGTCATTCCATATTTTTGATAAGCGGGCAGACGGTGTCATTTTAGGAGAAGGCGTTGGCGTGGTTCTCGTCAAAACCGTCAGCCAAGCGCTTGAAGACGGAGATTCCATATATGCAGTCATTAAAGCCGCTGCGATTAATAATGACGGAAGAACGGCAGGCCCATCATCTCCGAATCTAGAAGCGCAAAAGGATGTCATGCTGACAGCGCTTGAAAAAAGTGGCAAAAGGACAGAAGAGATCAGCTATCTTGAAGCGAACGGATCGGGGTCGGCAGTAACAGATTTACTTGAATTAAAGGCGATTCAATCCATTTACCGTTCTGAATCAAAGGCTCCGTTAGGGCTGGGATCGGTGAAACCTAACATCGGGCATCCATTGTGTGCAGAGGGAATCGCGAGCCTGATTAAAGTAGCTTTAATGCTGAAACATAGACAATTGGTTCCATTCCTGTCAGGTAACGAACATATGCCGTACTTTGATATAGAAAAGACAGATTTGTATTTCTGCAGATCACAGGCCGAATGGAAGGAGACAACGCCTGCTGCGGCAATTAATTGTTTTGCCGATGGCGGAACGAATGCCCATCTCATTGTAGAAGGTTGGAAAGACTCTTCTGAGCGTCCAATTAGAAGAAAACCTCTGGCTTTGCCGGAATTAAATCGACAGCCGATTTTAACAGAATCAATGGCTCAAAACGTGCAGAAAAAAGTGCATTCAGACACGAAGGCTTCTAACGAAATGTTTTGGAAAACTTTCAAATAAGAGAGGAGTGGGAAAATGATAACTGAACAACTGCACATTTCATTAAAAAATCCAATCGTGTCCAACCACAAGGTATATGGACAAGCGTTATTACCCGGCCTTGCTTATATAGATTTGATCTATCAAGTATTCCAAGAACATGGTTATGCATACCAAGAGCTTGAATTAAAAAACCTGACCATTTTTAACCCTTTGATCGCAGATGAGTCATATGACATTGCCCTGACCATTCACGTGTCTGAAAGAAAGGAAGGGACATGGTCCATTATCATCGACGGACAAAAACAGCATGGAGAGTCGCTATCTGACAAGAGACAATATGTGACTGCTGACATGCAGCGTAAAGAGCAAACCGCTTTTGCAGAATCAATAGACCTTAATCAGTGGAAACGTACAGCTGACAGGATTCTGAATATAGATGAAATATATGAACAATGCCGATCTCAAGAATTAGTGCATACCGGCATGATGAAGGCGGAAGGGCAGATTTATGAAACCAAAGAGGGGGCTGTAATTGATTTAGCAGTCGGACAGGAAGCGCTGCGCCATTCTGATGCTTTTCTGTTTCATCCCACGCTCATTGACGGGAGCGGTATAGGGTCAAGCTGCCTGCTCTCAGATCAAACGATGCATCTGCCATTGTGTTATGAATCGTTTTCAGCTTCAGAACGATTGCAAAAAGGATGTACAGCACGGATCCTCTCCTCATCTGTGCTCCAGAAGAAAGAGCTCACTTATATGACGATTGAATATTTTAATTCATCAGGACAAAAAGTGGCCGAGCTGAGACAGTTTGCAGGCAAGTCTGTACGGAATGGGTCAGCTTTTCACTCTGCAAAAGAAATTCAAGAAGAAAGAGCCGCTGTCTCTCAGCACACCAGTCTAGACTATAACGCATTTGAAACGTATTTGCGTCAATTGCTTGCTGAGCAGCTTGAAAGGCCGGCAGAACAAATGGATATCCACGCTGGGTACTATGAGCTTGGTCTGGATTCACCGTCGTTGCTTACAGTGGTTCAGGAAATTGGAGATAAGGTTGGAGCGGATCTTGCTCCAACACTGCTGTTTGAATTCACAACAATTGCAGAACTGGCTGCACATCTTGCTGATCACTATTCAATTAGAGAGGCGGACGATGCTGTCCGCCAATCTCCTTCACAAAAGAAGGATTATTCAGAAGGTGTTGCCTCTTCAATGGAGCTCGGGGAGGACATTGCCATTATCGGGATGGCAGGCCGCTATCCTAAGGCAAAAAACATTCAGGAATTTTGGGAACATCTTAAAGCTGGTACCGACTGCATCACAGAGATCCCGAACTCACGCTGGGAATGGAAAGAAAACGATGGTCTGGATTCTCCTGCAGGCAAGCCGCTCTCGAAATGGGGCGGGTTTATCGAGGAAGCTGATTGCTTTGATCCTCAATTTTTCAGAATCTCTCCTCGTGAAGCGGAAATGATGGACCCTCAGGAGCGGTTATTTTTAGAGACGTGCTGGGAAGCTATTGAAGATGCGGGTTATACACCTGAGACAATTGCTTCGCCAAAGGGAGAAAATAAAAGGCAGCATGTCGGAGTGTTTGCCGGTGTTATGCATAAGGACTATTCGCTTATAGGGGCGGAAGCTCTATCAGAAAACAATCCATTTCCTTTATCGCTGAATTACGCGCAAATAGCCAACAGGGTCTCTTACTATTGTAATTTCCACGGCCCAAGCATGGCTGTGGATACGGTCTGCTCTTCCTCATTAACTGCGGTTCATTTGGCAATAGAGAGCATCCGGAATGGAGAATGCGAGGCCGCGCTTGCCGGAGGCGTCAATTTGTCACTGCATCCGGCTAAATATATCAGCTATGGCAGTGTAGGGATGCACTCAAGTGACGGTTATTGCCATACTTTTGGCAAAGGCGGGGATGGCTACGTATCTGGAGAAGGTGTCGGCACAGTATTGCTAAAGCCGCTGCGAAAAGCTGAACAAGATGGTGACCGAATCTATGCTGTCATCAAAGGCAGTGCGATAAATCATGTAGGAAAAGTAAGCGGAATTACAGTACCGAGCCCGGTAGCCCAAGCTGATGTGATTGAAGCATGTCTAGAAAAAACAGGAATTGATCCGCGCACCATCAGCTATGTTGAAGCCCATGGCACGGGCACCTCATTGGGAGATCCGATTGAAATACAAGGATTAGTAAAAGCTTTCAGCCGCAATACGCAGGACAAGCAATTCTGTTCAATCGGTTCTGTGAAATCAAATATTGGCCATGCTGAAGCGGCAGCCGGCATTAGCGGTTTAACGAAGACAGTCCTGCAGCTGCATCATAAAACATTGGTGCCGTCATTACACTCAGAAGAGCTGAATCCTTATTTGCAGCTCGATCAAACCCCATTTTTTGTTCAGCATGAAACAAAGGAATGGGAGCAGCCATCTTTTGAAGAAAACGGGATGGACGTCACATTTCCCCGCCGCGCAGGTTTAAGTTCGTTTGGTGCTTCAGGATCAAATGCGCATCTTATTTTGGAAGAATATATTCCGGCAGAGAGCCATTCAGAGACGATTTTAACGAAAAATGAAGGAATAGTGATACCTTTGTCCGCGAGAAACAAAGATCGTCTGCAGGCTTACGCACTTAAACTTCTGGATTTTCTTAGCGAGGACGTCAATCTTATAGCGTTAGCTTATACCATGCAGACAGGACGGGTTGAAATGGAGGAGCGCGCAGCTTTCTTCGCAAAAGACAAAAAAGATTTAGCTGCTAAACTTCAGGCGTTTGCTAATGGCGAAGAAAAGATCGAGGGCTGCTGGACCGGACAAGTCAAGGAAGATCAAAAGGCGGCTGGTCCAGCGTCGGTGAATGCGCTGAATAACAATTTGATCACAGACAGTGAAATGAAGGAAATGGCGACATCATGGGTTCAAGGAAAGCGGGTCACCTGGGACGACCTATACGGCGATCACAAGCCGTTTAAAATCAGTGCTCCGACCTATCCGTTTGCAAGGGAACGCTACTGGATCCCAGCTCCTGAAACGAAAACCAGCTCTGTGAATCACACCTTACATCCGCTGGTGCACCGCAATACATCAGACTTTACTGAGCAGCGCTTTAGCTCTGTATTTACAGGCAAGGAATTTTTCCTGTCTGATCATGTTGTACAGGGACAGAAGATTTTGCCTGGCGTTGCCTATTTAGAAATGGCAAGGGAAGCAGCGGAAAAAGCTGCAGGCGACCTGGACGGCGAACAAAGAATTGTGTCGCTTAAAGACATTGTGTGGATACGCCCTATCACGATAGAAAATGACCCAAAAGAAATACATATTGGCCTTTATCCTGAGGATAACGGAGACATTTCCTTTGACATTTATAGCAGCTCTGAGCAAGAGAAAACCATGACGATATACTGCCAAGGCCGCGCTGTCATTTCAGATGAAGCGGACACTTCCATTTTAAACCTATCATCAATACAGACAGAATGCAGTCTGGACACAGTGACGCAAGAACAATGCTATGCAGCGTTTCGAAAGATTGGGCTTGACTATGGAAAGGGCTATCAAGGGATTGAAAAAATCTATGTCGGCAAAGATCAATTGCTTGCAAAAATCTCGCTACCCGCTTTTCTAAAAAACGATAAGCAGCATTTTGCGCTCCACCCGAGTTTAATGGATTCCGCGTTCCATGCCACAGTCGGTTTTATCGTTAGCTCAGTCAATGCCGCTGGACAAGCGCAAACGCTGTCTCTTCCATTTGCTTTGCAGGAGGTTGATATTTTCAGCCTATGTCCAGAGGAGATATGGTCTTATATTCGATACAGTTCAGACAGTAAAGCGGAGGACAACGTCAGAAAGTATGATATTGATTTATGCGATGAGAACGGAAATGTTTGTGTGCGAATGAAGGGTGCCTCAATGCGGGCGCTTGATGGAGAGCGGCATTCAAGGTCTCAACTAGTAACTGCTTCTCAGCTGACCGGGCATACGATGATGATCCCCGTCTGGGAACCAGTCTCTCCAGAAGCGGAGGATAATGCTTCGTTTGCTGGTACAGGAGCTGTTTTATGCGGAGCTGCTGAAGTTGATCGGACTTTCATAAAGCATCATTATCCGCAAATTTCCTTTGTCGATATCCGCCCTGCAGATGACATTGAGGCAATAGCGGACAAACTGCAAACGTACGGAAGCATTGTCCATGTCTTGTGGATTGCCCCGTCAGACCTGGAGAATAGTGATAGACAAGGAGAAGCTGTTCTTCACTTATTTAAGCTTGTGAAAGCTTGCCTGCAATTAGGCTATGGCGAGAAACAACTTGAATGGTCTCTTGTGACAATCCAAGCGCAGCCGGTTACGCAACATGAGACAGTACAACCAGCTCATGCAAGCATCCATGGACTTGCCGGCACAATGGCAAAGGAATATCCGCATTGGAAAATCCGTCTTCTTGATCTGGAAAAAGACTGCACATGGCCGGTATATCAAATGTTTACGCTCCCTGCTGACCGTCTCGGACACGCTTGGGCCTATCGGAATCAGCAATGGCATCAGCAGCAATTGATCCCGTATCGGCACTCACCGGCAAATGACACGCTTTATCGAAAAGGCGGGGTGTATGTGGTCATTGGAGGCGCCGGGTACATTGGAGAGGCATGGAGTGAGTACATGATCCGCCGCTACCAGGCGCAAATTGTTTGGATTGGACGCAGTCAAATCAATGCTGCCATCCAGTCGAAAATAGACCGTCTTTCGGTGTTTGGCCCTGAGCCTTTCTATATTGCAGCCGATGCTGCCGATAAGCATTCATTGCAGCAGGCATATGATCAAGTGAAAAAACGCCATCCTCATATTCACGGGATTGTTCACTCTGCGATGGTTTTATTTGAACAAAGCCTAGAAAATATGACGTTTGAAGAATTCACCGCCGGACTGGCGGCGAAGATCGATGTCAGTATTCGGATGGCCCAAGTGTTCCGCCGGGAGAATGTAGATTTTGTTTTATTTTTCTCTTCGCTTGTGGCACATATCAAAAATGTGAAGCAAAGCCATTATGCCTCTGGCTGTACATTTGCAGATGCTTTTGCTCACCAGCTTTCCCAGAGCTGGGCATGCCCTGTAAAAGTCATGAACTGGGGATATTGGGGGAATAGTGAAGCGGCTGAGGATGAACATTATGTACAGCTTATGAATCAAATCGGCTTAGGTTTAATTGAGCCTGCGGAAGCAATGAAGGCGCTGGACGTACTGCTTTCTGGGCCAGTCGGCCAAACGGCTTTCATTCATACGACAAAGCCTGTAGCAGTCGAAGGCGTGAATCAGAATGAATGCATCACTCTATATCCCGAGCAACCTTCAGCAGATGCAGAGAGCCTGATGGAGCGTCTGCCGAAAACGGGACGAATACAAAGAGCAACACATGAAGAACTAGACGATCTTCTTTACAGGCTGTTGTTAGGACAGCTGCAAAAGGCTGAACTGTTTGATGGTCATACATTATCGGTTGAACGTCTTCAACAATATAAGACTCGTGAATTTTATGAAAAGTGGCTTCGGCAAAGTAGCGAATTTCTTTTGCAGCATGGCTATCTTAAGAAAGATGGAGATTCATTGGTGAGGAAGGATCAAGCAGAGGATATCGAGCTGCTTTGGCAAGAATGGAACGCCAAAAAAGAAAAGTGGCTCAAAGACAGCGAGACAAAGGCGATGGTTGTCTTAGCAGAGGCCATGCTAAAAGCACTGCCGGATATTTTGACAGGGAAAGTCCCGGCAACAGATGTCATGTTCCCGCAATCCTCGATGGAATTGGTGGAAGGCATTTATAAGCATAACCAAGTGGCAGACTATTTTAATAAAGTGCTTGCCGATACATTATTAGCTTATCTGGATGAACGTCTGAAGCAAGATCCTGAGGCATCAATTCGCATTATGGAAATAGGCGCGGGCACAGGCGGCACGAGTGCCGGAATCTTTGAAAAACTGAAACCATATCAAAAGCATATTAACGAATACTGCTATACAGATCTGTCGAAAGCATTTTTGCTGCATGCAGAAAAGGAATATGGGGTGGAAAATCCGTACCTGACTTATCAGCTATTTGACGTGGAAAAACCGATTGATCAGCAGGAAATCGAGGCTGGCGGCTATGATGTCGTCATTGCGGCTAATGTCCTTCACGCGACAAAAAATATCCGTCAAACCCTGCGGCATACAAAAGCAGTGATGAAAAACAACGGAATGCTGCTGCTGAATGAAATGGCGGGAAACAGCCTGTTTCCTCACATCACCTTTGGTCTTTTGGAAGGCTGGTGGCTGTATGAAGATCCTGCAGTGCGGATTCCCGGCTGTCCAGGCTTACATCCTGACAGCTGGAAAGCGGCACTCGAAAGCGAAGGCTTTGAATCTGTCTTTTTCCCGGCCGAGGAAGCCCATGATCTGAGTCACCAAATCGTCGCAGCCTCAAGCAACGGGCTGGTTCGCCGTATAATGAAAAATGAGCTCTTGCCGGAGAAGGATGTTTCACAAGCGTCTTATCAGGAGCCAGCCTGCATTCAATCCATAGATTCAGAGGGAGCAGGCCAATCTAAACATGCTCTTCTAAGAGAAAAAAGCACAGATTATATGAAAAAACTAATCGGAGAAACGTTGAAAATTCCTGCAGGTAAGATTGAGTCATCTGAACCGCTTGAAAAGTATGGCATTGATTCTATCGTTGTTGTCCAGCTGACGAATACATTGCGTAAAGAATTTGACCATGTAAGCAGCACTCTATTTTTCGAGTACCAGACCATTGACGCATTAGTGGAGCATTTCATCAAAACAAAAACAGAAGCGCTGATGAAATTAACAGGTCTTGACCGTCAAGTTCAACAACAGACACCGGCCGAAAGCAGAACCCAATCTTCACAGAAACCTGATGGGGCCGCTAAAAGAACACGGCGCTATCGCAAGCTTGGCTTCACCAGGGAAAAAGAAACACCGACAAACACTCTTGCAAGCCGTGACGTTGCCATTATCGGCATTTCCGGACGCTATCCTCAGGCGGAAACAGCAGAAGACTTTTGGAATAACCTAAAAGAAGGAAGAAATTGTATTGAGGAAATTCCGAAAGAACGCTGGGATTGGAAAGCTTATTACGATAAAGAAAAAGGAAAAGAAGGATCGATTTATACGAAATGGGGCGGATTTATCAAGGATATGGACAAGTTTGACCCATTATTCTTTCAGATTTCGCCGCTTGAAGCAGAACGAATGGACCCTCAGGAGAGATTATTTCTGCAAACCGCTTATGCAAGTATTGAAGACGCGGGATACACGCCTGACTCGCTCAGTTCAAGCAGAAAAATCGGCGTCTTTGCCGGAGTTATGAACAAAAATTATCCGACAGGCTACGGCTATTGGTCTATCGCCAACAGAATATCCTATTTGCTGAATTTCCAAGGCCCGAGCCTTGCCGTCGATACAGCCTGCTCATCCTCTCTGACAGCGATTCATTTAGCGCTGGAAAGCATTTATAGCGGATCGAGTGATTGCGCCATTGCCGGCGGTGTCAATTTAGTCGTCGACCCGGTTCACTATCAGAACTTATCTGTCATGAATATGCTCTCTACTAGTGATACATGTAAATCATTCGGAGTTGATGCAGATGGATTTGTCGACGGTGAAGGCGTAGGCGCGATTGTGTTAAAGCCGCTGCAGCAAGCAATAGCGGACGGCGACCATATTTACGGTGTGATAAAGGCAAGTGCCGTTAACAGCGGAGGAAAAACAAATGGATACACGGTTCCAAATCCTCATGCACAGGCACAGGTGATTAAAGATGCAATGGAGCGCGCCAACATTCCTGCCCGAACCATCAGTTATGTGGAGGCGCATGGAACAGGCACCACATTAGGAGATCCGATTGAGATAGCGGGTTTAACAAAAGCATTTGAGGAAGATACGCAGGAGAAACAGTTTTGCGCGATCGGCTCCAGCAAATCAAACATCGGTCATTGTGAAAGTGCAGCCGGAATTGCAGGGCTGACAAAAATACTTTTTCAGTTTAAATATGGACAAATTGCGCCATCATTGCATGCTCAGCGGTTGAATCCGAACATTGAGTTCAGCCATACTCCATTTGTCGTTCAGCAGCAGCTTGGTGAATGGAAACGCCCGGTGATTGGCGGACAAGAGGTGCCTAGGCGCGCCGGATTGAGCAGTTTTGGCGCCGGAGGGTCCAATGCCCATATCATTCTGGAAGAATATATTCCGAGAATGGGAGTGCAAACGCCGGAAGACCATCCCCCAGCGCTGATTGTGCTGTCGGCCAAAAACATGGAACGTTTGCAAGAAAGAGCGGAACAGCTGTTCACAGCCGTCAAACAAAAAAGGTACCACGAATCAGATCTGATTAGAATCGCCTATACCTTGCAAACGGGACGTGAAGCAATGGAGGAACGGCTGGCCTTTATAGCGGAATCACTAGAGGATCTTGAGAGAAAGCTGAACGATTTTATCGAAAACAAAGCAGACAGCCTGTATCTGGATCGCATTGATGATAACAAAAAAGCATTAGCAGTCTTATCAGCGGATGAGGATACGGAAAAAATCATAGAAGCATGGATGAGCAAAGGGAAATTCACGAAACTGCTGGATCTTTGGGTGAAAGGCTTGTCTTTCGACTGGGATATGCTGTACGGCACCCAAACGCCTGTCCGGATCAGTCTCCCGGCATATCCATTTGCAAAAGAACGATATTGGGCACCAGGCTCGGCAAAGGCCCCGGCGCCTATAGAAAAAAATCTTGATCAGCAAAGAGAAGAACCTTTCGAGGTTATGACATTTCAAGAAGTGTGGAAAGAAGAGCCGGCAACCCACGCTCCGAAACGTATCAAAACGATCATCTGTTTTCTGACTGAAAGAGAAAAGCAAAACGCATTTGATTCAGCCCTGAAAAACGTTGATCAAGACACCAAGCTCATTTTTATATCACAGGGCGAAGTGTACAGCAAACAGTCTGAATATAGCTACCAGATTGTGCGGCAAGAACCCGTTACTTTTGAAAAGGCCTTCCAGAGCATTAAAGAAGAACATGGAGAGCCAGATGCAATTCTCTATATGTGGCCTGCGGAAGACAAGAGCTGTATAAAGGACCATTCCTGTATTGTCTATTTATTACAAGGTATGTCCGCAGCAAAGCTGCATCCTTTACGGCTGATGCTGGCAGGATGTTTTGAAAATGGCCTTGACCGAAGCTATCTGGAATCATGGATTGGATTCGAACGATCGCTCGGGCTTGTCCTTCCGCACACAAAAGTGACTGGAATCTTTCAGCCGGCAGATCAAGGATCGATGGATAATTGGGCACGTAATATGTGGTCAGAATTACAGGCTTCAATAGAACAAACCGTTTTGTATCAAAATGGGAAACGATATGTAAGTCACATAGAACGGACAACGTTACAACCGAACAACAGCAAATTAAAATCTAGCGGGACTTATCTGATTACAGGCGGGTTAGGAGGGCTCGGCTATTTATTCGCCAAGCATTTGGCTAAAAACTATGCCGCAAACCTGATTTTGACAGGGCGGTCGCCTTTCAATGAAGAAAAACAAAAGAAAATAAAAGAATTAAAGAATCTAGGCGGCGAAGCGATGTATGCAGAAGCAGATGTATCTGACCCTATCGCGATGGGAGACTGCGTAAAAAGAGGGAAAGACCGATTCGGTGAAATCAACGGTGTTATTCATGCAGCCGGAATTGAGAGCGACTCTGCTATTTTTGACAAAAAGATCGAAAACTTTCAGCACGTCATTGAACCGAAAATCAACGGAACAATAGCGCTTGATGAATGGCTTAAAAATGAAGCCCTTGATTTTATGTGTTATTTTTCTTCTTCTTCGGCGGTTTTGGGGGATTTTGGATGTTGTGATTATGCGATTGGCAACCGATTTCAGATGGCTTACGCACAATACAGAAACCAGCTGCATAGCGGCAAAACGTTTGTCATCAACTGGCCTGTATGGAAAGATGGCGGAATGAAAATCGGTGATGAAGAAACAACTGATATGTACCTGAAATCAAGCGGCCAACGCTTCCTAGAAGCCGAGGAAGGCATCCGTATGTTTGAGCATATTCTAGCTCAGCAGGATGCTCAGCACCTCGTGATAGCCGGTCAACCAAGCCGTGTCAGCCGATTTTTAGGAATGACTGAACCAGTAATTCCAGAACCGGCCACTCAAGTCCCTGTCGTACAAGAAAAAAACAATGAGGTAAAAACACTAAGCGTTGAAAAGCGGTTAGAACACGATTTGAAAGAGCATATCCACACATTGCTTAAGATTTCAAAGGACAAGCTGAATGTGAACAAAAATTGGGCTGACTTCGGATTTGATTCAATCTATTTGGCTAAATTTTCGAATGTGTTATCAAAGCATTTCAACATCGAAGTAACACCGGCTTTATTTTTCGGCTATTCGACTTTACAGGAATTGATCGGCTTTTTCTTAACGGATCATAAAGAGCTGATTGAAGCATTTTACCGGGATGATGCATCTGAGTCGCAAAAGTCCATAGAAGCTCCTGCTGCAAATCCTGTAGTTCCCGAAGCAGAAACCAGTAAAAAAAGCAACGGACAGGGTCACAATGAGCCGATCGCCATTATCGGCATGAGCGGCAGGTTCCCTCAAGCTGATTCGGTCTATGAGCTGTGGGATAATCTGCAAAACGGAAAAACGTGTATCTCTGACATCCCGGACGAACGCATGGACTGTGGGGGATCGAACGGAGATCCAGAAAAAGCAGTGCCAAGGTGGGGCGCATTTTTGAAGGACATAGACCGGTTTGATCCGCTGTTTTTTCAAATATCGCCTAAAGAAGCCAAAAGCATGGATCCGCGCCAGCGCATTTTTCTAGAGGAAGCATGGCGCACGTTTGAAGACGCCGGCTATATGGGAGACCGGATAAAAGGAAAATCCTGCGGTGTCTATGTAGGTGTGGAAGAAGGAGAATATGCGCATTTAACAGGAGATACGGATTACATTAATGGAACACAAAACGCCACATTATCTGCGAGAATTGCGTACGCATTGGATTTAAAAGGGCCTAATATGGCGTTGACAGCAGCATGTTCATCTGGACTTGTGGCGATTCACCAGGCATGTTCAGCTCTGCGTCAGGGGGATTGTGAAATGGCTTTAGCCGGCGGCGTCAGCTTGAATATTTCTCACATGTCTTTTGAGGCGCTGACAAGAGCCGAAATGCTGTCTCCGAATGGACAATGCAAAGTATTTGACGAGAATGCCAATGGTCTTGTGCCAGGTGAAGCGGTGGCTGCTGTTCTCTTGAAACCATTATCAAAGGCAATTGAAGATAAAGACCATATTTATGGCTGCATCAAGGCCAGCGGCGTGAATTACGATGGAAAAACCAACGGCATTACTGCGCCAAATCCTTTTAGCCAGGCAGAATTGATCGAAAACATTTATGAAAAAAATGAAATCAATCCGCTCGATATTCAATATGTGATGGCGCACAGTACCGGCTCGAATATTGGTGATCCGCTTGAGGTCCAAGCCTTAACGAACGTGTTCAGCAAATATACGAAGCAGAAGCAATTCTGTATGATCAGCTCAATTAAACCTTTAATCGGACACACATTTGCAGCGTCAGGAACGGTATCTTTAATCAGTATGCTGATGGCTATGAAAAACCAGATCATCCCGGCTACTCATCATTGTGAATCGGAAAACCCGTATATTCCGTTTAAAGAAAGCCCGTTTGTGCTTTGCAAAGAAAACCGTCCATGGATCAGGAATAATCAGAAGCCGAGGATGGGAACGATCAGCACGACGGGAATCAGCGGCACAAATGCGCATGCAGTCATTGAAGAATACATCCAAGATGATCAGCCGTTCACGCAGCGGCGTAATGAGTCACCGCAGGTCATCGTGCTTTCAGCCCAAAACGACGATCGGCTTCAGGATGCTGCCTGCCGCATGATTGCGTATCTGGAGCAGAATCACAACCTTTCTTTACCTGATGTAGCATATACGCTTCAGGTTGGGAGGAAAGCCATGGAAGCAAGGCTCGCGATCGTTGTAAACAATCAGGAGCAATTGGTGCGAAAATTGAAGGAATATGCAGAAGCAATGAAGAATGGTGGGGTATCGGGCCAACAGAGATCCCTTTATACAGGATATACAGAAGGGATATTAGAAGAACAGGAAGCTCTGCAAGCTCTCGCAAAAGAAAGAAATTTGGAAAACATTGCGGAACGCTGGGTGAAAGGATATCAGATTCCTTGGGAACTCCTTCATGATGGCGATGACGTACGGATGGTTTCTTTACCTGGTTATCCATTTGCAAGGGAGCGGTATTGGGTTTCGTCAGGCACTCAGCAATCAGAGGCCGTTAAACAGCATTCACAATATATGAGTGGGGAAACCCATATTCAAAAGATCATTGTTCAATTTTTAGCACGAGAGTTGGACTTATCTGAGGATCGAATCAATTTTAATAGAAATTTTCTGGATTATGGGATGGATTCAATTCTTGGCCGAAAATTGATGCGGCATATCGAAAAAACCACACAGCTGAAGATGACCGGCCGAGAAATCCTTGAATGTCAGACAGTGCAAGCTCTATCTAATCATTTGGCCTCAAAGGCTGAAAAACAAAATCATAGCGCAGCACATCAAACAACGGGCACGTATACAGACGAGCAAATCATCGGATTGATGCAAGAGGTGGCGCAAGGGAAATTGGATTTTAAGAGTGTGCAAAACATCATAGAAGGGAGTAAATCGTATGAATCATAAAGAAATTCTTGATGCCTTCAGATCAGGAGAATTAACCATTTCTGAGGTGGAAGAACGTCTTAAAGGCATGAAGCGGCAGTTGAAAAGTCCGCTTTCAGAAGGGCAAAAAGGGCTGTGGATGCTTCAAAAAATGTCTCCTGGGATGAGTGCATATAATATTCCTTTATGCTTTCGTTTCAGCAAGCCAATACATGCACAAACGTTCAAGAAGGCCCTTCTGTTTGTACAGAGACAATATCCTGTCTTAGCCAGTGTGATTCAAGAAGTGGATGGCATTCCATTTCAAACGGTTCAGTTATCAGAGAATCTTTATTTTGTGGAAGAGGATATATCAGCAATGAAATCAGCAGATATCTTGCCTTTTCTAAAAGAAAAAGCAAAAGAACCTTTCCATTTAGAAGCTGATCCGTTAATGCGCACACATCTTTTTCATCGATCGAAAGAAGAATGCATTGTTCTTATAACGATTCACCATATCATATTCGATGGTGTGTCGATGCTGACATTGATGGCGGCGCTATTTGAAGCGTATCAACAATTGCTGAATGGGATTGAGCCCGTGCAGCAGCCAATAACAGCTGATTATTACGATTTTGTCGCTTGGGAAAACCGGATGCTGACTGGCAGAGAAGGGGAAGAGCATCTCGCTTACTGGAAAGAACAGTTGTCTGGGAGTCTGCCAGTTCTTGATCTGCCAGCTGACCGTCCGCGGTCTTCAACACGAAAATTCAAGGGGCAAGCTTATAAAAGCTTGCTCCCTCATCACCTAAGAAATCAAATTAAATCGTTTGCCCGCACTTATCATGTGAATGAATCTGTTGTGTTTCTCGGCATTTACAAAGTACTGCTGCATCATTATACAAAACAAAAGGATCTCATTGTCGGCGTTCCGACAATGGGTCGGCATGAAGATAGCTTTGAAACCCTAATCGGTTATTTTATCAATATGATGGCTGTTCGGAGCAAGAATATCGGAGCTCAGCCATTAACAGCATTTATTCGGGAACTGCAGCTGACAATGGCTGACGGTCTGGATCATGCGGCGTATCCGTTCCCTGCATTGGTAAGAGAGCTGAATGTAGACCGATCGTCCGCGGATTCTCCGGTTTTTCAAACAGCCTTTCTGTACCAAAACTTTTTTCAGGCAACAGGCTTGCAAAAAGTGCTCGAGCCGTATCAAACGCTTGGCATCGAATATATTGAAGACATTCGGCAAGAGGGTGAATTTGAGCTGGCACTCGAAATATATGAGCAAGAAAATGAAACAGTGCTTCATCTTTTGTTTAACCCTGATTTGTATGATGTGTCCTCCATTGAAAGCATGATGGAGAACTATATGAAGCTTGCGCAGCACATGATGGAGGACCCGTCTTTGCCGCTTGAGGCCTACTCTTTGCAATTAAATCAAGAACAAACTAGTTTGCTGGAACAATGGAATGCGACAGGGACAAACATCGCAAATGACAAGTGTATACATGAAGTGTTTGAGGAAAAAGCGAAACAAACCCCAGATGCGGTTGCTGTGATGTTTGAAGACAGATCACTTACATACAAAGAAGTAGATGAAAAAAGCACATCTGTGGCAGTCTACCTTCAACATCAGGGGGTTGGACCAGAACAGCCAGTTGGCATTTGTGCAGAGCGTTCGTTTGATATGATCATCGGAATTTTAGGAATACTGAAAGCCGGAGGAGCATATGTGCCGTTAGATCCAAACTTCCCGCAAGAACGATTAGAGTACATGCTCAAAGATAGTCAGGCATCCGTTGTCCTCACCCAATCTAACGTTCATGATAGAATCAGCGGATTAACGGGGAGCCATGTAAAAGCGATCAATATCGAGTTAGCTTGCCGAAACGGTTATCCTGATCAGCAAAGCAACGGCTTAAAACGGCAAGTAAAGCCAAAGCACCTCGCTTATATCATTTATACATCAGGAAGCACCGGACAGCCTAAAGGGGTTATGGTAGAGCATCGGAGCATTATGAATACCCTGAATTTTCTTGAATCTCATTATCCTGTTAAGGCTGAGGATGCCTATTTACTGAAGACGAACTATGTGTTTGATGTATCGATCTCAGAATTATTCGGATGGTTTATTGGAGACGGCCGTCTTGTGATTCTTCCGCCTAATGGGGAGAAATCACCGCAGCTTTGTATGGATTACATTGAAACTTATAAAGTGACTCACGTTAATTTTGTGCCGGCCATGCTGCATGTTTTTTTAGAAATGGCGAAAGACAACAAACGATTTACAGAGGATGGACCACTGAAGTATATGATGGTTGCAGGTGAAGCCTTCCCTAAAGAATTAGTGAAAAAGGCGGTATCGCTCTTTACAAACTGCCGTGTTGAAAATATATACGGACCGACGGAAGCCTCCATTTACGCTGCCTATTTCGGGTGCGGAAAAGGAGATATTGCAAGTCACCATACACCGATTGGAAAGCCTGTCTCCAACACGAAAATTTATATTGTGGATGAGCATTTGAAGCCTGTGCCAATCGGAAAGCCTGGAGAGCTTTGCATCGCTGGAGCCGGCTTGGCAAGAGGCTACTATAATAAGCAGGGGCTTACGGCTGAAAAATTTATTGACAATCCCTTTGAACCAGGGATGAAGCTATATAAATCGGGTGATTTAGCCAAATGGCTTCCTGATGGCAACATAGAATACTTGGGACGGATGGACAGCCAAGTGAAAATACGCGGTTTTCGCGTCGAGCTGGGCGCAATAGAAACAAAGCTGAGTGAATACCCGGGCATTTTAGATCAGGCTGTAGTGGTAAAGCAGCTGGAGGGCCATCAACAGCTCGCTGCTTATTATACAGAGGAAAGCGGACATTCTCCTGCCGATCCGAAAGATTTGCGCTGCCATTTAAAGTCCAGTCTGCCGGAATATATGATACCTTCACACTTTATCCGCTTGGATGAGCTTCCATTATCGCCCAGCGGAAAAGTGAACCGTAAAGAACTGGAAAAACGTGAGATTGTTTTCAATAGAAGGGAACCAAATCACTTGCAGGTAACGGAAATAGAGGATCAGGTGCTACGCATTTGGGAGGAAACTCTCCAGGTCAGCGGATTTGGGCCGGAAGACGGATTTTTCGATGCGGGCGGCGATTCGCTTCTGGCTGTAGCTGTGGCTGAACGAATCAAAAAAGAATTCGATTGTGAGTTTAGTGTTACTGAGCTGTTTGAGTATTCCACGATCCGTGCAATTAGTGAATACATTTTGGAGATGAAAAACTCAGATCCAGCCGTGACGCAAATTGAAGATGATCATGATGACAAAAAAGATGGAAAATACCCGCAACAGACGATTCCCCCTTATTTTGACGACAGTGTTGCGATTGTGGGGATATCGTGCCAGTTCCCAGGCGCGAAAAATCATCATGACTTCTGGAACCACATCAAAGAAGGCAAAGAAAGCATACGATTCTTTTCTGAAGAAGAACTACGCGCAAATGGAGTTCCCGAAGAATTGATACAGCACCCTGACTATGTGCCAGTGCAATCTGTGATCGAAGGGAAAGACTTATTCGATCCCGGTTTCTTTCAAATCTCGCCAAAAGATGCTGAGTATATGGATCCTCAGCTCCGCCTCTTATTGCTGCATTCCTGGAAAGCGATTGAAGATGCAGGATATGTGGCTAAGGAGATTCCGGCAACAAGTGTATATATGTCTGCAAGCAGCAATTCATATAGAACGTTATTGCCGAAGGAAACAACAGATGGACATGAATCACCTGATGGCTATGTTTCATGGGTGTTAGCCCAAAGCGGAACCATTCCGACAATGATTTCGCATAAGCTCGGATTAAAAGGGCCAAGCTACTTTGTTCATTCTAACTGCTCCTCATCACTAGTTGGTTTATATCAAGCATACAAAAGCCTGACATCAGGCGAATCAGAATATGCGCTTGTCGGAGGCGCAACATTGCACGCACAATCAGCGATCGGCTATGTGCACCAAAACGGGTTGAATTTTTCAAGCGACGGGCATGTAAAGGCGTTCGATGCTTCGGCGGATGGAATGGCTGGGGGCGAAGGTGTAGCGGTCATCCTGCTGAAAAAAGCTGTGGATGCCGTAAAAGACGGAGACCATATTTATGCCATTATGCGCGGAATAGGCATCAATAATGATGGGGCAGAAAAAGCCGGCTTCTATGCGCCAAGTGTAAAAGGCCAAACAGAGGTGATACAGCATGTATTGGATACAACCAAGGTTCATCCTGAAACGGTCAGTTATATTGAAGCGCACGGGACGGGAACGAAATTAGGCGATCCTATTGAAATGTCTGCGCTAAATAAAGTGTACAAGCAATACACCGACAAAACACAATTTTGCGGAATTGGTTCAGTGAAAACGAATATCGGCCATTTGGATACAGCTGCGGGGTTAGCTGGATGCATTAAAGTTGCGATGAGCTTATACCATAATGAACTTGCACCGACCATCAACTGCACGGAGCCAAATCCGAATATAAAGTTTGAAAGCTCTCCTTTTTATGTGGTCCGTGAACGAAAATCGTTAGAGAAACACGCAGGTGTTCATCGGGCGGCTTTGAGCTCATTCGGGCTAGGCGGAACTAACGCTCATGCTATATTTGAGCAATATGAAAACAATACTGATGCAGGTACCGAAAACGAAGGCAATCAGCCTTACATCATTCCGATATCAGCAAAAAATAGAGAACGGCTCCATGCATACGCGAAGGAAATGCTGTCTTATATCAGTCAAGACGAGAAAAAGAATTTCTCTTTAAAAGATATTGCCTATACCTTTCAGGTCGGCCGTGAAGCAATGGATAACAGGATCGTTTTTATGGCGAGTGATCCGGAACAATGGAAACAGCAGCTGGAAGCTTTTGTGAATGGGGAGACGCTTCCAGAGGGTTATATTCAAGGAGAAAGAACGAAAATGACATCTGCTGAACAGCTGCTTGGAAATGCCGAGGCAGAAGATATGGCTTCATCACGGATATCAAAAGAAGAAGTGAGAAAGCTTGCCGAGATGTGGGCAAAAGGCTTTCACGTTGAATGGCGCAGGCTCTATCCTGATGCAAAGCCGCGCCGCATCAGCTTGCCGACATACCCTTTTGCCGAAGAACGATACTGGCCTGAAAGCAATACCATCACAGCAATTGAACCGGCGCGTTTGCATCCTTTAGTGCACCATAATACATCGGTTCTGTCAGAGCAACGTTTCAGCTCCATTTTCACAGGACAAGAGTATTTTATTGCCGAGCATATCATTAAAGGCATGGCCATTTTGCCGGCGGCAGTCACGCTTGAAATGGCAAGAGCCGCTATAGAACAAGGAATTGGCGGATTGGAGGATCATAATACTGGAATCAGGCTGAAAAATGTCGTATGGATTCGTCCGGTTGTAGCAGGAAGTGAGCCGGTTCAGGTAAATATCGGACTTTACGATGAAGATGGCGGACAAATCGCTTATCGGATGTATGGTGAGCCGGAATCCGCTGATGCAGAACCAGTTGTATATAACCAAGGTACAGCGGAATTGATTCAGTTAAAGCAAGAAAAAGCACTGGATCTTTCTGAGATCAAGAAACAATGTGATCAAAGCAGAATGGATGCTGTCTCGTTTTATGAAAGCATGATCGGCGCCGATTACGGTCCGGGTTACAAGAGCGTAGAGGCCGTATATAAAGGCGACGGACAGCTGCTTGCCAAACTATCACTGCCGGAATCTGTCACACATACGTTGGCCGATTATGTTCTTCATCCGAGTGTATTGGACGGAGCGTTACAGGCGGCTGAATATTTGCAAAATGTCGTCAGAGCGGAACTTTCAGACACGGAAGACTTTAAGGCAGCACTGCCATTTGCCTTAGAGGAACTTGAGGTCTTTCGTCAGTGCGTTTCTGACATGTGGGTTTATGTTCAATTCAACTCGAAAAACAAACCAGGAGATGCGATACAGAAAGTCGATATTCATCTATGCGATGAGCATGGCATGATTTGCGTGCGGCTGAAAGGATTTTCGGCGAGAGTGATGGAAGCAGATGTACAAACCGAACCATCAAACACCAACAGCGAAACTTTATTGCTTGAGCCTGTTTGGCAGGAAAAGGAAGCCGGCGGCTTAGCTGCAAAAAAATATGCAGAGCATCTCGTATTCCTATGTGAATATGATCATGTGACGAGACAACAAATTGAAGCAGCCATCGGGGATGTCCGTGTATACAGCCTGGAAGCAAGGCCCTCTTCAGTGGAGGGACGTTTCCATTCTTATACAGAACAAGTGTTTAAAAAGGTACAAGAGATCATTCGTACGAAACCGAAAGACGGCATTCTCATTCAGATCGTAACCTCTGCAGAGGGAGAACAGCAATTGTTTTCAGGATTGACAGGACTGCTGAAAACAGCTTGTCAGGAAAATGCCAAACTAACCGGCCAAATGATTGAAGTCAGCAGTGAAGAAAGCGGAGAAAGCATTGCCAGCAAACTATTAGAAAATCAATTGAGCAAAGATTCATATGTCAAATATCAAAACGGGACACGGTATATTGCTGACTGGCGTGAAGTCAAACAGGCAAAAGGAGACGTCAGCAAACCGTGGAAAGACAATGGCGTTTATCTCATTACAGGAGGCGCCGGCGGACTAGGCCATATTTTTGCAAAGGAAATCGCGGAACAAACGAAGAATGCGACAATCATTCTGACGGGCCGATCCTCTCTTAGCGAAAGCAAAAGCCAAAAGCTGAAAGAGCTTCATAGCAAGGGGGCTGAGGTCACCTATCGGCAAACGGATGTTACCAATAAAATTGAAGTCTATCAGCTCATTGACGACATTCAAAAAAAATATGGCCGCCTGAATGGTATTCTTCACAGCGCGGGAATCATCAAGGACAGCTACATGGTCAATAAACAGGCAGAAGATCTGCATGATGTACTGGCGCCTAAAGTAAAAGGGCTTGTTTATCTAGACGAGGCAAGCAAGGATTTGCCTTTGGATTTCTTTATTCTCTTTTCATCTCTTTCAGGAAGTTTAGGAAGCATCGGTCAGTCTGACTATGCGGCAGCCAATGTATTTATGGATATGTATGCGGGCTATCGAAATAGGCTTGCCGACCTCAGCCAGCGGCATGGGAAGACGCTTTCTGTAAACTGGCCTTTATGGAGAGATGGAGGCATGAAGGTCGAACAAGAAACTGAGAAAAGGCTTGTACAAGTAGCCGGTATTGTTCCTATGAGGGCAGAAAAGGGAATTCAGGCATTATATCAAGCGCTTCATTCAGAGGCAAACCAAGTAATGGTGATCGAGGGCGATGGGCAGAAAATAAAACAAAACATGCTGGCAAAAACCGCCTCAGCACCTATGGAAAAGAAGGAAGCAAAAGACATGACTGAACAAGTAAATAGCATTGATACAGACAGTTTGCTGGATAAAGTAAAGGCGATGTTAAAGCGAGAGGTTGCCAAGCTGTTAAAGGTTAAGCTTGAAACGATTGATGATCATGCCGAGATGACGGTGTATGGTTTTGATTCAATCTCAATGACTGAATTCACCAACCATATCAATCGCGCCTATAAGTTAGAACTAACGCCAACCGTATTTTTTGACCATCCGACGATACATGCGTTTGGCAAGCATTTGTCAGAAGAATATCAATCGGTATTTGCGAAGACATTTGCTGTACGTGCTGCATCGGCTCAGATTCAGCCAGCCGTGAAACAGGAACAAGCCGTTCGCGCCAAAGCTAAAAGACGCCGAAAGCAGCAAGTCATGCAGCCAAACGCCATACAGAGTGATACTGGGCCTGAGCCAATTGCCATCGTGGGCATAAGCGGGATTTTCCCTATGGCGAAAGATATTGAGGCATACTGGAACATCTTAAAAGAGGGCAAAGACTGCATGACGGAAATTCCGAAAGAACGCTGGGATTGGCGTGAATATGAAGGTGATCCGGCGAAGGAAGTCAATAAAACGAACGTAAAATGGGGCGGTTTTATTGACGGAATAGCAGATTTTGATCCATTATTCTTTGGCATTTCTCCGCGTGAAGCTGAACAAATGGAACCTCAGCAGCGCTTACTGCTGACTTATGCCTGGAAAGCGATCGAAGATGCAGGATATTCGGCGAAAAGGTTGTCAGGCACAAAGACCGGCGTTTTCATCGGAACAGGAAATACAGGATACAGCTCTCTTCTATCTAAAGCGAACTCGGCAATAGAAGGATCAGCGGCAGCCAATACAAGCCCTTCGGTCGGTCCAAACCGGGTCAGTTATTTCCTTAATCTGCACGGACCGAGCGAACCGATTGATACAGCGTGTTCAAGTTCATTGGTGGCGATCCACCATGCCATTTCTTCCATTGAGGAAGGCACTTGTGACATGGCGTTAGCCGGCGGTGTAAATACGATTATCCTTCCTGAGGTGTATATCAGCTTTGATAAGGCAGGTGCGCTGAGCAAAGAAGGAAAATGCAAAACGTTTTCAAATCAAGCCGATGGTTTTGCGCATGGGGAAGGTGCCGGCATACTGTTCTTGAAAAAATTAAAAGCGGCTGAAGAAGCGGGAGACCATATTTACGGAGTCATCAAAGGCAGTGCTATCAATCACGGCGGACGTGCAGCCTCTTTAACGACTCCTAATCCGAAGGCGCAGGCAGATGTTATTCAGTCGGCATATCAAAAAGCGGGAATCGATCCGAAAACCGTGACCTACATTGAAGCCCACGGAACCGGAACGGAGCTTGGCGACCCGGTTGAAATTAACGGTTTAAAATCAGCTTTTAAAGCATTGGGGATAAATGAAGGAGACACAACAGCCAATCCTTACTGCGGATTAGGATCTGTAAAGACAAACATCGGCCACTTATCGCTGGCAGCCGGTGCTGCAGGAGTTATTAAAATATTATTGCAGCTTAAGCATAAAACCTTAGTGAAAAGTCTTCATTGCGAAACCGTAAATCCGTACATTCAGCTAAAAAACAGTCCGTTCTATATCGTACGGGAAACGGGAGAATGGAAAGCGCTGAAAAATGAACGGGGAGAAGAACTTCCTCGCCGGGCGGGTGTCAGTTCATTTGGAATCGGCGGCGTAAACGCCCACGTGGTTATTGAGGAATATATTCCAGAAGCAGCTGATGAGAATATACCATCTATCACGCCGGAACATCCGGGTATCTTCGTTTTATCTGCTAAAAATGAAGCGCGGTTAAAAGAATACGCACAGCAGCTGGCAGATGCGCTTGATAAGGAAGCATACAGAGACGCTAATCTCACCCGGATCGCTTATACACTGCAAGCCGGACGGGACGCGATGGAGGAACGTCTTGGGATCATTTCTGGTTCCGTTGAGGATTTGCGGCAAAAATTAAAAGACTTCGCAGCAGGCAAAAACGATGTGGAGGATGTATTTAGAGGCAGGATTGATAAAGGCACACTGCAAATGCTGACAGAGGACGAAGAAATTCAAGAAGCCGTCAAGAAATGGATGGAACGGGGAAAGTATGCAAAATTGCTTGAATTATGGGTAAAGGGACTTGATGTAGACTGGACGAACATGTATGGCGAGACTGTGCCTAAGCGCATGAGCTTGCCGACGTATCCGTTCGCAAAAGACCGTTATTGGATCTCTGATCATATTGAAGATAGCGGCAGCACGAATGTAAATAAAGCAGCCTCCAGCGTTGGCGGAGCTGTGCTACATCCATTGATGCATCAAAACACATCGCACCTCTCAGAACAAAGGTTTAGCTCTATCTATACGGGAGAAGAGTTTTTCCTTGCTGATCATGTTGTGAAAGGCCAACGGATCTTGCCGGGAGTGGCTCATCTTGAATTGGCGCGGGCAGCTGTTGAGCAGGCCGCAGAGGTACAAGGTGTTCCGTGCACCATAAAGCTAAAGAACGCGGTGTGGGTGCGGCCAATTGTCGTAGAAGACCAGCCGATGCAAGTACACATCAGGCTTTCACCAGAGGAAAGTGGTGAAATTTCTTATGAAATCTATGGTCATTCAGACGTTGCAGGTGAACAGTCAATCGTCTTCAGTCAAGGCAGCGCGGTATTGAACCCTGCTGGAAATCTGCCGGCGGTTGATTTGCCATCCCTGCTGGAGCAGTGTAAGGAAAGCCATTTCAGCGTAAACGAAGTATACGACGCATATCGAATGATTGGCTTTGAATATGGTCCTGCTTATCGCGGAGTGAAAAAAATCTATACAGCTGAACAATTTGTTTTGGCAAAATTGTCATTGCATCCGTCAGCTGCAGATACGCTCAGCCAATACAACATGCACCCGGGGCTGATGGATTCTGCTTTGCAGGCGTCAAGCATTTTGACAGGCGCCGGGGATAACCAGCTGACACTGCCTTTTGCGGTCCAGGAGCTTGAAGTCTTCGGAGCATGTTCGTCGGAAATGTGGGTATACGCAAGATACAGCCAAGGCAGCAAGGCAACTGATAAGGTGCAAAAACGGGATATTGATATTTTAGATGTGAACGGCAATGTTTGTGTTCGGATGAAAGGATTGTCATTCAGGGCAGCGGAAGGCGGCTTTGGATCGGCGGAACCTGATCAAACGCTGGAAACCCTGATGTTTGAAGAACAATGGGTGCCTAAGGCTTGTGTAAAAGAAAGTCCTGAGCCTCAATACGAACGGCACATTGTCATGCTTTGCGACATGAATGGCCTCTCAAAAGATAGCATTGAATCAAGAATGACAGGGGCGGAATGCATCGCTTTGGAGTCATTCCGCGAAGGACTTGCAGAGAGGTTCCAAGATTATGCCGAACAAGCGCTTGAGACAATACAGGGTCTTCTCAAAAACAAGCCGCAGGGCAATGTCCTGATCCAGCTTCTTACCTCAGCACAAAAAAAGCAGTACTCATTCTCAGGGCTATCGGCGCTCCTTAAAACAGCCGGTCAGGAGAACAAAAAACTAATCGGCCAGACGATTGAAATCGATTCACTTGAAAATATTGAAAGTGTGATAGAAAAACTGAAAGAGAATAAAAGACACATAGAAGATCAGCGTATCAAATATGAAAAAGGCAAACGGTACATCAATGATTTGCGTGAATTGCCAATGGCTGATCGGGAAATAAGCCTGCCGTGGAGAGATAAAGGCGTATACCTCATCACGGGCGGCGCGGGAGGACTTGGGTTTATTTTTGCAAAAGAGATTGCTCGTCAATCTGAACAGCCTGTGCTCATTCTGACAGGCAGATCTGCGTTGAATGCGGATCAGCAGGCGGAGCTTAACGAACTTCAGCAATTAGGGGCTCGCGCAGAATACAGGCAGGTAGACGTGACACAAACGGAAGCAGCCTCAGAGCTTATCACAAGCATTACCTCTGATTACGGAGACTTGAATGGCGTCATTCACAGCGCAGGGCTGATTAAAGATAACTATCTGATGAGCAAAACCAATGAAGAGCTGACACAAGTTTTTGCACCTAAGGTAAAAGGGCTTGTGAATGTGGATGAGGCAACTGAGCACCTTGCGTTAGATTTCTTTATCCTCTTCTCTTCAATATCAAGTGTTGCCGGCAGCGCGGGACAGGCGGATTACGCAATGGCTAACGCATTTATGGACAGGTATGCTGCTTATCGAAATGCGCTTGTAACCGCCATGTACAGGCACGGGCAAACGTTGTCGATCAATTGGCCGCTCTGGAAAGAAGGCGGCATGCGCGCGAATAAAGAAATTGAAAACATGACGTTGAAAAACACAGGTGTGACGCCAATGCGGACTAAGACTGGCATTCAAGCACTGTATACAGCTTTGGCATTTGGCAAGGATCAAGTCATCGTCATGGAAGGAATCAAAGACATGATGAGGGAAAAGCTGGCTCAAAAGCCGTCTTCTGATGAAGTGCCACTGAAAACAGTACAAGTACCGGTGACAGCTGGAAAAAGAATGGATCAAGGGAATATGTTTGACCACATTCAAGAAGCTTTAAAGCAAGCAATCTCTCAATTGCTCAAAATCAAACCTGAAGAGATTGACCCGGACATGGAGTTTAATCAATATGGATTTGATTCGATTACCTTAACTGAATTCGCGAATACACTGAATGAGAAGTACAAGCTGGATCTCACGCCGACGATCTTCTTTGAGCACGCAACGGTTAATGCATTTGCAGGGTATCTGTCAGAAGAATATCCAAATGCTTTTGCAGCTCAAACACCTGCCAAAGCTGAGGTGCGGATGCAGCCTGTCGAACAGAATATAAAAAATATGACGTTTTTGACTGAAAACCGCTTTGCAAAACGCTCGGTAACACCAAAGCAAAAGGAAGCTGATCATAAGCCTGAGCCTATTGCGATTGTGGGGATGAGCGGCGTTTTCCCAAAGGCAAAGGACGTCGAGGAATATTGGGAGAACCTGTCATCGGGCACGGATTGTATTACAGAGGTTCCAAAAGACCGCTGGGATTGGCAGGAGTATTACGGAGACCCTCTGAAAGAAGCGAATAAAACAAACGTCAAATGGGGCGGTTTTATTGATGAAGTAGCTGACTTTGATCCATTGTTCTTCGGCATATCTCCATTGGAGGCTGAGCAGATGGAGCCTCAGCAGCGTTTGTTAATGACTTATGCGTGGAAGGCGGTAGAAGAAGCGGGACATTCAGTGAGAAGCCTGGCAGGAACCAAAACGGGCATCTTCATTGGGACAGGAAACACAGGGTACAGTTCGCTTCTGTCTAATGTAGACATCGAAGGCTCAGCGGCTGCGAATATGAGTCCTTCTGCCGGACCGAATAGAGTCAGTTATTTCCTGAACATTCATGGACCGAGTGAACCGATCGACACTGCGTGCTCAAGCTCTTTAGTCGCCATTCATCATGCGGTCTGCGCCATTGAAAATGGAAACTGTGACATGGCGATTGCGGGAGGAGTCAACACGGTCGTAACTCCGCAAGGCCATATCGCTTATGATAAGGCCGGAGCGCTGAGCAAAGAAGGAAGATGCAAAACATTTTCTGACAAAGCCGATGGCTTCGCAGTCAGTGAAGGTGCCGGCATTCTCTTCCTGAAAAAGCTGACAGCGGCTGAACGGGACGGTGATCATATTTACGGTGTCATTAAAGGAAGTGCGGTAAACCACGGAGGCCGCGCAAATTCTCTTACGACTCCTAATCCGAAAGCCCAGGCGGATGTCGTAAAAACAGCATATGAAAAAGCGGGAATTGATCCAAGAACCGTAACTTATATTGAAGCGCATGGGACTGGAACAGAACTGGGTGATCCAGTAGAAATCAACGGCTTAAAAGCGGCATTTAAAGAGCTGTATAAAAAAACGGGGGACCCGGCTGTTCATGGCAGCCATTGCGGACTTGGCTCAGCGAAAACAAACATCGGTCACTTATCGCTGGCGGCCGGTGTGGCGGGTGTCATTAAAGTGTTATTACAGCTTAAGCATAAAACGCTTGTCAAAAGTCTGTATAGTGAAACCATTAATCCGTATATCAGACTGGATGACAGCCCGTTTTACATTGTGCAGGAATCGAGAGAATGGCAGGCGCTTCGTGATGAAGCCGGCCGAGAGCTGCCGCGCCGCGCAGGTATCAGTTCATTTGGGATAGGCGGCGTCAATGCCCACGTGGTCATTGAGGAGTATATTCCGAAAGAAACAACCCATCCTGCACAAGCACCAGCTGTGACAGCACAGCACCCGGGCATCTTTATTTTGTCGGCAAAGGATGAAGACCGTCTGAAAGACCAAGCCCGGCAATTAGCAGACTTTATTAGCAAGCAATCTATCACGGCTCATGACCTCACTGATATTGCTTATACACTCCAAGAGGGTCGTGATGCAATGGAGGAGAGATTAGGGATCATCGCTGTCTCGACTGGGGACTTGCTGGAAAAATTGAACCTCTTTATAGAAGGGGACACCTACGCGAAGTACATGTACAGAGGCAGAGCAGAAAAAGGCATCGTACAAACATTGAGATCAGATGATGAAGTACAGAAAACGCTCGAAAATAGCTGGGAGCCTCACATATATGAAAAACTGGTTGATTTATGGGTGAAAGGCATGGAGATAGGCTGGAGTAAACTGTATGACGGCAAACAGCCGAAACGCATAAGCCTCCCTACCTATCCATTTGCGAAAGAACGCTACTGGATAACGGATACGAAAGAGGAAGCAACTGCTCATCAAACAGTTCTAAAAACTGTCGAACCAGCAGCTTTGCACCCATTGGTCCAGCTCAACACTTCAGATTTATCAGAGCAGCGTTTCAGCTCCACCTTTACAGGCGCTGAGTTCTTTTTCGCCGATCATAGGGTGAAGGGAAAACCGGTTATGCCGGGGGTGGCATACCTTGAGATGGTACATGCTGCCGTTACAAGAGCAGTGAGAGGAACCGAAGATCAACAATCTGTTATTCACATCAAAAATGTTGTGTGGGTGCAGCCGATTGTGGCGGACGGCCAGCCTGTTCAAGTGGATATCAGTCTACATCCCCAGCAGGACGGTGAGATTGCTTTTGCCATCTATACAGAGGCAGAGGATGCACACAATAATCGAAAGATACATTGTCAAGGCAGTGCTTCAATCCGCGGGGCAGAAGACCTGCCAGTCCAAGATATCAGCGTGCTTCGAGACCAGTGCAGTTTAAGCACACTCTCACACGACCAATGTTATGAATTGTTTAAGGCGATCGGCATTGACTACGGCCCTGGTTTTCAAGGGATAGATCGGCTTTACATCGGCCGCAATCAAGCTTTGGCAGAGATTTCCCTGCCTGCTGGTGTAACTCACACAATGAATGAATTCGTTCTGCATCCAAGTATGGCGGACTCTGCTTTACAAGCGTCGATCGGGCTGAAGCTGAATTCCGGTGACGAGCAGCTTTCTCTGCCTTTTGCGCTGCAAGAGCTAGAAATATTCAGCCCGTGTACAAATAAAATGTGGGTATCTGTGACATCTCGCCCAAATGAGGACAAAATACAGAGACTGGATATTGATTTGTGTGATGAACAAGGCCGAGTGTGTGTAAGAATCAAGGGGATTTCCTCAAGGGTGCTGGAAGAAGGTATACAACCGCCAGACGAGCCGACATCACTAAACTCCAAAGCAACTCTTGACGGAGCGCTTCTTATGGCGCCGATATGGGATCAAGTGCAGCTGGAGAAGAAGATCATTTCACCTGCTGATGAGCGTGTTGTCATCCTCGGAGGGGATGACAACAGCAGAAAAGCTGTTCAAAGGCAGTTCCCGTTGTCCAAGGAGCTGAACATTGAGCCGAACGCATCAATTCAGAGAATTGCAGATGAGCTTGAAGCACTTGGATCGTTTGAGCATATTGTGTGGATGTCTCCATCTCGTGTGCCAGATTGCGAAGTCGGCGATGAAATGATTGGAGCCCAAGATCAAGGCGTCATTCAATTGTATAGGCTCATTAAGGCAATGCTTTCTTTAGGCTATGCATGGAAGGAGATCAGCTGGACGGTCGTGACGGTGAACACACAATATGTTGATCAGCAAGATATTGTCAACCCGGTCGATGCCGGGGTGCACGGCCTGATTGGTTCAATGGCAAAAGAATATCCAAATTGGCAGACAAAGCTGATCGATGTTAAAGAATACGAAGACTTGCCGCTATCTCAACTCCTTTCCTTGCCTTTTGATCAAGAAGGGAATACGTGGGCCTATCGAGACAGGATTTGGCATAAGCTTCGTCTGATTCCAGTACACAACAATCAACCGGTGCACACGAAGTATAAGCACGGAGGCGTTTATGTTGTCATAGGCGGAGCTGGCGGTATTGGTGAGGCCTGGAGTGAATATATGATCAGAACATATCAGGCGCAGATCGTTTGGATTGGCAGAAGGAAAAAGGATGCAGCCATTCAAAGCAAGCTGGACAGACTTGCGCTTCTAGGGCCAGCCCCATATTACATTCAAGCTGATGCGGCTAACCGAGAGGAATTAGAACGCGCTTATAAAACAATGAAACAAACGCATCGTGAAATCAACGGCATCATTCATTCTGCGATTGTCTTACAAGACCGAAGCCTGATGAATATGAGTGAAGAATGTTTCAGAAACGTTCTTGCGGCAAAGGTTGATGTAAGCGTGCGAATGGCACAAGTTTTCCGGTATGAACCACTGGATTTTGTTTTGTTTTTCTCTTCCGTCCAATCGTTTGCGAGAGCTTCGGGACAAAGCAATTACGCTGCGGGCTGCAGTTTTAAGGATGCTTTTGCACAGCGGCTATCTCACATATGGCCTTGTACAGTGGCCGTGATGAATTGGAGTTATTGGGGGAGCATTGGTGTTGTTTCATCACCGGATTACCAGAAGAGAATGGCTCAGGCAGGCATTGGCTCTATTGAAGCCCCTGAAGCAATGGAAGCTTTGGAATTGCTACTCGGGGGACCGCTGAAGCAGCTAGTGATGATGAAAATGGCAAACAAAACGAATGATGAATCGGAACATTCAGAAGAAACAATTGAAGTGTACCCGGAAACTCACGGCTCCGCCATTCAAAAGCTGCGAAGCTATCACCCGGGTGACAGCACAAAGATTCAACAACTGTTATAGGAGGGGAAGCGCCAATGCTGAATACAGAAGACATTCTCTGTAAAATGCTTTTTGCACAATTGCAGTCCATAGGTTTTTTCACTGAAAGTAAATCTCAGCCGGTATTGGAGAATTTCTATGGCAGATGGTTCGAAGAAAGCCAATCCATTTTAGAACGGCATCAATTTCTCAAGCGAACGGAGAACGGATATGTTCCAACACGCTCAATAGGCACCATGAGCGAGCTGTGGAAAGAATGGAATGAACAAAAATCTGACCTGCTTCAAGACAATAATATGAAAGCCATGGTGACATTGGTGGAGACAGCACTTAAAGCCTTGCCGGAGATTCTGACCGGCAAGGCGTCAGCCACCGATATCCTGTTTCCGAATTCATCTATGGATTTAGTAGAAGGGGTCTATAAAAACAATCAAGTCGCAGACTATTTTAATGATGTGCTTGCAGATACGTTAACAGCCTATCTGCAAGAACGTCTGAAGCAAGAGCCTGAGGCGAAGATTCGAATATTAGAAATCGGAGCTGGGACCGGCGGGACAAGCGCGGCTGTTTTTCAAAAATTGAAAGCATGGCAGACACATATAAAAGAATATTGTTATACAGATCTGTCTAAAGCTTTTTTAATGCATGCAGAAAATAAGTATGGTCCTGACAATCCATATTTGACATATAAACGATTTAATGTCGAGGAGCCGGCGGCTGAACAGCATATTGATGCGGGAGGCTACGACGCGGTCATCGCGGCAAATGTGCTTCATGCCACAAAAAATATCCGGCAGACATTGCGAAATGCAAAAGCAGTTTTGAAAAAAAACGGGCTGCTCCTTTTAAATGAAATAAGTAATCATAATATATACTCGCATTTGACGTTCGGCCTTTTGGAAGGCTGGTGGCTGTATGGGGACCCTGATCTTCGCATACCGGGCTGTCCGGGCCTGTATCCGGATACTTGGAAAACGGTGCTTGAGAGTGAAGGATTTCGCTATGTTTCCTTTATGGCTGAACAATCGCATCAGCTCGGCCAGCAGATCATTGCCGCTGAAAGTAACGGAGTCGTCCGTCAAAAGAAGAGAACGGGGGCAGAAGAAGATCCAAGCCATATACAAATGAATGTTGAAATCGATCATTCACAGGAAAGCGATTCTCTCATCGAACAAACGGCACAATTTGTGAAGCATACGCTGGCAAAATCAATCAAACTATCACCAGAACGTATTCACGAAGATACGACATTTGAGAAGTATGGAATTGATTCGATTTTGCAGGTGAATTTCATTCGTGAATTAGAAAAAGTGACGGGAGAGCTTCCAAAAACCATTTTATTTGAACATAACAACACAAAAGAACTCGTCGAATATTTAGTAAAGGGGCATGAAAATAAGCTCCGGACAGCATTGTTAAAGGAAAAAAAGAAGCCTGCAAAAAATGAAGCTCCTCTTCAAACAGAGCGTACAGATCCTAATAAGCCATTTACTTTTCATACACGCCGCTTTGTTACAGAGCAGGAAGTCACTGAAACTCAGCTAGCAAATACCGAACCATCAAAAAAAGAAAAGACAAGTAATTTGCAAGGAACACATTTTAATGATTCTAGTACAGAAGATATCGCAATAATCGGGGTGAGCGGGCGCTATCCGATGTCTAACAGTTTAGAAGAGCTTTGGGGGCATTTAATCGCCGGAGACAATTGTATTACAGAGGCACCGGAATCCAGATGGCGCACATCTTTATTGAAAACATTATCAAAAGATGCAAAAAAGCCGTCGAATAAAAAGCGCTATGGCGGATTTTTACAAGATATAGAGGCGTTTGACCATCAGCTTTTTGAGGTGGAGCAAAACCGAGTCATGGAAATGACACCGGAACTCCGTTTATGTTTAGAAACCGTCTGGGAAACGTTTGAGGACGGCGGCTATACGCGAACCCGGCTGGATAAATTGCGGGATGATGACGGAGTAGGTGTTTTTATAGGGAATATGTATAACCAGTATTTTTGGAATATCCCATCTTTAGAGCAGGCAGTCCTCAGCTCAAATGGGGGAGACTGGCACATTGCAAATCGGGTTTCCCACTTTTTTAACCTGACCGGACCGAGTATCGCGGTCAGCTCAGCATGCTCCAGTTCATTAAACGCCATACATCTTGCATGTGAAAGCCTGAAATTGAAAAGCTGCTCAATGGCGATTGCTGGAGGTGTCAATTTAACACTCGATCTCTCTAAATATGATTCTTTGGAGCGTGCCAATCTGCTGGGAAGCGGCAATCAAAGCAAAAGTTTTGGCACAGGAAACGGGCTTATTCCCGGGGAAGGCGTCGGTGCTGTCCTGTTAAAACCGCTATCGAAGGCAATTGAGGATCAGGATCATATTTACGCTGTGATCAAAAGCAGTTTTGCCAACCATAGCGGCGGAAGACAGATGTATACAGCTCCGGACCCGAAGCAGCAAGCGAAATTAATTGCCAAATCAATTCAGCAGTCCGGCATTGATCCAGAGACTATCGGCTATATTGAATCGGCGGCAAATGGCTCGGCACTTGGCGATCCTATTGAAGTAATTGCCTTAACAAACGCGTTTCAGCAATATACAAACAAGAAACAGTTTTGTGCGATAGGCTCTGTCAAATCCAATCTGGGGCATTTAGAGGCGGCTTCCGGCATTTCTCAGCTGACAAAAGTTTTGCTGCAGATGAAGAATGGGACACTGGTGCCGACAATTAACGCGACGCCTGTCAATCCAAATATTAAGCTGGAAAACACGGCTTTCTATCTTCAGGACCAAACAGAGCCATGGCATCGTTTGAATGATCCTGGCACTGGAAAGCAGTTGCCGCGCAGAAGCATGATCAATTCCTTCGGGGCGGGGGGTGCCTATGCTAATCTCATTATAGAAGAATATATAGAGACGGCCTCGGAGAAAAAACATCGCGCTTCCCGCCAGCCGGAATTCACTGCCGTTTTTTCAGCCAAAACCAAATGGAGCCTGCTTAGCTACCTTGAAAACATGGAATTGTTTTTAGGGAAGGAAGCGTCTCTGGATATTGAACCCGTTGTACAGGCTTTACACCGGATCAACCACAATTTAGAGCATAGGGCTGCATTTACAGTGACATCGACACAGGAGCTGATCGAAAAACTAAGGATGTTCCGAACATCAGAAAAAAGCTCACTCCAGCAAGGCATTTATACATCATTCGATTTACAGCCATGTGCGGAATCAGTAACTAATGATAGAGAAATAAGCGCAGCAGAGCAGTGGGTACAAGGGGGATCGATTGCTTTTCAAGAAGCTACAGGAACAGGCTGGGTTCATCTGCCTCACTATGTATTTGACCATAATACATCATTTCATTTCGATGTAACGCCGATCAATGAGAATTCGTCAGCTGTTGAAGGTGATATCCATCAGCCGGTCATACAGGATCAATTCACTTATGATGAGCCTTATGTTCAAGGACATATCTTCAACAATGAACGGGTGCTTGTCGGTGCCACTTATGGCAGTCTGGCCATAGAAGCGTTTTTTAACTTGTTCCCTGAGGAGAACAGCGGTCGTATCAGCAAATTGAGCTATATCAATCCAATTGTTATCAAACAAGGCGAGACCATTGAACTGCAGGCAAAGCCGCTGCAAAAAGATCATGTCATAGAACTGCAAATCATGTATCGTGAGCCGGCTTCTCGTTCGTGGAAGCCTGCCGCAATCGGACAATGCGAAATCGGTTCTTTTAAGCCGAAAAAAGTAAATATCGAGAACGTAAAGCATTCATTAACCAAGCTTCATCACATTGATCAGATGTATAAAACCGGAAACGGCCCTGAATGGGGGGCGTTATTTAAGACAATTACTCATCTCTACAGAGATCACAAGTCTATACTGGCAAAAATTCGCCTGCCTCAAAACGGGCTGGCAAACGATCATCACTACACTGTAAGCCCATTGGTGACAAACAGCGCCTACTTGGCCATCCTCAGCTTCTTAGAGCAGTTTGACATGACGGGAGGGTACCTGCCATTTGGAATCAATGATATCCAGTTTACAAAGCAAACGATAAAAGAGGATTGCTGGCTTTTAATTACAATGGTTAAAAATACAGGTGACATGCTTCTGTTTAATGTAGATGTGATCAATGAGTCGTCAGAAACAGTCCTCCACTATTCAGGCTACTCGTTGAAGCAGCTTCGTATTTCGAATCAAGGAGGAATTGAAAATACGGCCATCAAGGACAGCAATCTGAAAGAACGTATCAGAAGCTATGTAACAGATAAACTGGCAGTCAACATGGCCGATCCATCAAAATTGTCTCTTGCAAAAGCGCATATCATGGATTTTGGAATCGATTCTTCTCAGTTGGTTGCACTGACAAGGGAGATGGAGTCAGAGACAAAGATCGAATTAAATCCGACACTGTTTTTTGAATATCCGACTGTTGATGAGCTGACCGAATTTTTTGAATCCAAACATGAAACATCATTTGTGCGGCTGTTTGGCCAAACTGATCAGCAGCAGAAACGCCCAGCTCAATCCGAAATCAAAATGAAACAGATTCCGGCTTTTGAGATGAAGACAGATAAAGCAACCAACAACGCGGCTGACGGGATAGCCATTATCGGCATGTCGGGACAGTTTCCGAAAGCAAACAGCGTAACGGAATTTTGGAATAACATGATTCAAGGAAAGAACTGTGTCTCTGAAGTGCCGAAAGAACGCTGGGACTGGCGAAAATATGCCTCAGCCGATAAGGAAGGGCAATCAAGCCTTCAATGGGGCGGTTTTATAGAAGGAATAGGTGAGTTTGATCCCCTGTTTTTTGGCATATCGCCTAAAGAAGCGGCGAATATGGATCCACAGGAGTTTCTGCTCTTGATACATGCATGGAAGGCGATGGAAGACGCAGGCTTAACCGGACAGGTCTTATCAAGCCGCCCGACAGGAGTATTTGTCGCAGCCGGCAATACGGATACAGCTGTGATTCCTTCCTTAATTCCAAACCGTATATCCTATGCGCTTGATGTAAAAGGGCCAAGTGAATATTATGAAGCTGCCTGTTCCTCAGCTCTAGTGGCTTTGCACAGAGCTATACAATCCATTCGAAACGGCGAATGTGAGCAAGCCATTGTCGGGGCTGTGAATTTGCTGCTTTCACCAAAAGGCTTTATTGGCTTCGACTCAATGGGCTATTTGAGTAAGAAAGGACAGGCCAAATCCTTTCAAGCAGATGCAAATGGCTTTGTCAGAAGTGAAGGAGCAGGAGTTCTCATTATTAAACCTTTGCAAAAAGCCATTGATGATTCTGATCATATTTATTCGGTTATTAAGGGTTCGGGTGTATCGCATGGCGGCAGGGGAATGTCGCTTCACGCGCCAAATCCGGTCGGTATGAAGGATGCAATGAAGAAGGCTTATCAAGGAGCACAAATTGATCCCAAAACGGTGACCTATATAGAAGCGCATGGGATCGCCTCTCCATTGGCAGACGCGATAGAATTGGAGGCGTTAAAGTCAGGATCCAGTCAGATGGAACTTCAGGAAGTACAGGAGGAAGCGCCATGTTATATCAGCAGCTTAAAGCCGAGCATCGGACACGGTGAACTCGTCTCCGGCATGGCTGCTATTATGAAGGTCAGCATGGCGATGAAGCATCAAATAATACCAGGCATATCGGGATTTTCATCTTTGAATGACCAGGTGTCAATAAAGGGCACCCGCTTCCGAGTGACTGCCGAGAACCAGCCATGGGGAGATTTACATGACGATGCAGGCAACAAAATTCCTCGCAGAGCGAGTATCAACAGCTATAGCTTTGGAGGCGTAAATGCGCACGTCATTTTAGAAGAATATATTCCTTTACCAAAACCACCGGTTAGTATGAATGAGCATGATCCCCACATTGTGGTTCTTTCCGCAAAGAATCAGGACAGGCTAAAAGCAGTTGTTCAACAGCAGCTTGACTATGTGAATAAACAACAAGAACTGTCATTACAAGATTATGCTTATACACTTCAAACCGGCCGAGAGGAGATGGGTGATCGCCTGGCACTGGTCGTCCGCAATAAAGAAGAACTGGTAAACGGCTTGCAAGCCTGCTTGGCTGAGAAAAAAGGCGATAAGCCGAAAAATGCTGTACCTGTCTTTAGTGGAAATGAAGAAAATGGCACGTCAGATATCGAAACATTGCTTGATGGGCCATTAAGAGAAATGGTGATCGAGTCTTTGTTGTCCGGAAACAACCTTGAAAAGATCGCGTTTTGCTGGACAAAAGGGGTGCAAATCCCGTGGGAGAAGCTTTATAAAGGAAAAGGTGCCCACAGAATACCTTTGCCAACCTATCCATTTGAAAAGAGAAGCTGCTGGAACGGCTTTCAAGCAGTAGAGAATACGCCTTCTGTTTCACAGGATGAGCATATCAACAACAGCGGCGATCCTCACATATTAGCAAATGTATTAGGGATGGCTCCAGATGAACTGCAGCCTCAAAAGCCATTGCAGCAGTACGGGTTTGATTCGATTTCTTGCATACAGTTATTACAGCAATTGCAATCAAAGGTAAACCCTCACATAGTCTTGACGGAGCTTCAAGCATGTCATACGGTTCAGGACATGACGGACTTGATCGCAAAGAAACAGGAGGATACATCCTTGCAAAATGATCACGCTCGCACGTTTCCGGAATTGATACCGTTAAATGACGGGAAGCGGGGGCGTCCTGTCTTTTGGTTCCATGGCGGAGTAGGAGGGGTTGAAATCTATCAGCAATTTGCACAAAAGAGCCAGCGCCCTTTTTACGGCATTCAAGCCAGAGGATTCATGACTGAGTATGCTCCTTTGCACGGAATTAAACAAATCGCTTCCTATTATATAGAGATCATTCGATCCATACAGCCTGAAGGCCCTTATGATGTAGGCGGATATTCATTAGGCGGGATGATTGCATATGAAGTCACACGCCAGCTGCAAAGCCAAGGCCTTTCTGTCAAAAGCATGGTGATGATTGACTCCCCATATCGTTCTGAGACAAAAGAGTATGAGGCATCTATGAAAACGTCAATGCTGCAAACAATTAATATGATGCTGGCACCGATTGCGAAACGGGATAAGCTTACTGATGTCCTCATCAGCCGTGAAGAGGTGGACATAAGCTTAGAGGATGAAGAATTCCTGTCTGTGTTGATTGAACTGGCAAAAGAACGAGGGTTAAACAAATCAGAGAAGCAAATACGTTCACAGGCTCAGCAAATGATGAAAACACAGCGCGCCTATGATTTGGAGTCGTATACTGTTAAGCCTCTCCCTGACCCTGAGGCAGTAAAATGTTATTATTTCCGCAACAAAAGCAGGTCTTTCTTTGGTGATTTAGACATTTATTTCACTTTATCAAATGAAAAAGAACCGTTTGATCAAGCTGCCTATTGGGAGGAATGGGAGCGGCAAATTCCCCATTTCCACCTGGTAGATGTCGATTCAAGCAACCACTTCATGATATTAACCGAACCGAAAGCGTCAGCAGCCATGTTAGAATTTTGTGAAAAGCTCTATTCAAATAAGGGAGTAGTAAATGCGAATTTCCTTAAGGCTTTCAGGAAAAAACATGAAGCGAAAAAAGAAGATGAATTGGTGAAGCGCTGAGAAACACAAACGCCCCCTCTTTTGAAGGGGGCGTTTTGAATGTTATTTTGAAAGTGAAACAGGGAGACTTTCTAATCCTCTTAAAAAGACATTTTTTCTCCATTGAATGTCATCAGGCATCGCGAGTTCAATATCAGGAAACCTCTTCAGAAGTGCGTTAAATGCAATGTGGCCTTCCAGCCTGGCAAGAGGCGCTCCTAAGCAGAAATGAATGCCAAAACCGAAAGAAATATGTCTGTTAGGCGACCGATTTATATTTAAAAATTCGGGGTTTTCAAAAAAGTTCGGATCGCGATTGGCAGATCCGATGCCTATAAAAATCATGTCTCCTCTTTTGATCGAATGCCCTTTGTATGTAAAGTCTTCGATGGCCCACCGATTTGCCATCATAACGACAGGTGAGGTGTATCGCAGCAATTCTTCAACTGCTGTAGCAATCATTTCGGGATGCTGCTTGAGCTTCTCACGTTCCTTCTTGTGCTGCAGCAATGCGAGGGTGCCGGAGCCGAGTAAGTTTACAGTCGTTTCAAGGCCCGCTACAACGAGCAAGAACAGCATGGAATAAAGCTCTTTTTCGCTTAATTTGCTGCCGTTTTCCTCAGCATGTACAAGTTTGCTGATTAAATCGTCTTTTGGCTTTATCCTTCTGTCATGGATCAGCTTGGCGATATACTCCTTAAATTCACGAAGGGCTTGATTAGTCAGCTCTCTGTTACCTTCAGAGGTATCAACCATCGCATTGGTCCAGATTTGAAACTGTGTTCGATCTTCTTTAGGAATTCCCATCAATTCAGATATAACAATAAAAGGCAAAGGGGAAGCGAAGGATGTCATGATATCCGCTTTATCTTCTTTTTCCATTTCATCTAAAAGCTGTTCAGAAATTTGTTCGATGCTGCCGCGCAGATTTTCAATGGTTCGGGGAGTAAATGCTTGATGAACAAGTGATCTCAAGCGGGTATGGTCAGGTGTGTCTTTTGCCAGCATATGATCGGAAACAAAATCGATATCTTCACTAACGTTGAGCATTTTGATTTGTTCTTGGCTCATCACATTTTTCACGTCTCTTGTAATTCGAGTGTCTTTTAAAAAGGCCATACAATCATCGTATCGGGTTATTAGCCAAGCCGGATACGTGCCTCCGAACCGTTTTAATTCAAATCGGTGAATGGGATCTTCCTCTCTAAATCGTCCTAAAACTGAAAAAGGGTTATCATGAAACTCTTTACCATGCGGATGAAACATCAATTTTTCCATTTGCATTCTCCTCGCCTAATAGGGTAAATAGATGAATCAAATTGCTGAACTCGTTTACAAAAAACAGAATAATTTGAAATGTAATCCTGTCTCTAAAACTATATATCTATTATAGGCGTCATTCAATAGGATGAAGAACGAAAAAGCGAAAAAAGGGCTTGATGTAAATTAGCGCCTTTGAACGAATGCTCAAAGGCGCTAAGCTGCATTATTTTGATGAAAGTGAGTGTCAGCTGTGCTGGATATCAATTGTATATACTGCACGATCTGTTACGACCTTCAATCCTTCGTTTTCTTGATGAATATGAATATCACCTAATAAAGGAATCTCATAGGCATTTTGCGGAAGCGGCACGTTTCCGTCCTCAGTGAAGGTTGTTCCTTCACCTTCTAAAACGAGCTCTTCTTTCGCTACATAGTCATCAGGGTGACTCGTGCTTCGTATAGCCACTTTTTGAAGGTGGAGAACAATCTGATCCAAGTCTGATATCTCTTCATCATGGGTCAATTCACCTTTTCTAATATCAAGTGTCTGGCCGACTTTTGATTCCAGCCATTGGGAAAGCTGTGTATTCGTGTATGCCATCAATATTCCTCCTTTTGATCTACACGATACTATTCCCAATTGCAGCATCTTTTACACGGAAAAGAGCCGCCTCACCCCTTATGTATGAAACAATTCGCTGTTCAAAGCCTTGATATAACGTATGGCAGAACGCTGGACAGCTTCGCCAGCATTTTCTTTGACAACTTTAGAAAAAGCATTGTAAAGCCTGTTGAATTGAAGCGGTTTCACTTTGGCTGCTATTTCTTCAACTTTGTATGCGGGAAGGGGAATGAGATTTGGATAGCTGTACATAAAGCTGACCCAGTTTTGATCCGCCGTAACCGTAATGATATCTCCAGTCAATAGACATCCTTTCCCTTTATTGCCGTTGCTCCAATGAAGAACAGCACCGCCTTTAAAATGTCCGCCCAGTCGGTAAAGGTCCAGCCCCGGCTTCATGCTGAGCGTTTCCCCTGACCAGAAGTGAATGTGATTGCTTGGTCTTGTCACCCATTTTTTGTCATCTTCATGGATATAGATCGGGGCCTGAAATGCTTCAGCCCACTCAACCTGAGTAGAGTAATAATGTGGATGAGACAAAGCGATGGCTTGAATACCGCCTGATTCGTTGATTTGGTCAATTGTCCTTTGGTCAAGATATGAAATGCAATCCCACAGCACATTAAAGCCCTTATGCTGGATCAGATGGGCTGTTTGTCCAATCGCAAACTCTGGTTCAGTTTTGATGCTGTAAAGATGGTCTTCTTCCTTTTTGAGAATGTTTTGAAGGTTTTCTTTCTCACGCATGTCTTCAAGAGTTGTCCAAGTTTGTCCATTAGGATGAATATACTGTCTTTCATCCTCACAAATCAGACACGAGTTGGGCGGATCTACAGTCTGTGCATGCTGCACACCGCATGTGTTGCAGATATAATATGGCACTTTCTTCACTTCCTTCATCCATTTCCCATTATTTTACCTTATGATTATGAATATTCAAACAAAAATCCGGCAGTTCTGCTGAGAGAAAATTGCCGGATTTTTGATGCTGTTTATTGGCCGGGAACGGAATTTTCCGCGTTGACAGCGCCCGCTCCGTACACATTCGGATCTTCATCTTTCCATTTGTCCGTGCCGTTTTTCAAAAGCTCTTTCACTTCATCGGGAGAAAGATCCGGGTTTTGCTGGAGAATTAAAGCTGCGATTCCTGCGCAAATTGGTGTTGCCATCGAGGTTCCTGACATTGTGAAGTACTGAGATCCTATACGGCTTGACTTTTGAAGCTTATCAATATAGGAATTCGGAGAGCGAAGGGAAATAATATTAACACCCGGCGCTAAAATATCGGGCTTTTCTTTCCCGTATACTGTCGGACCGCGGCTTGAGAAGGAAGCGACCGTATCATCATCGCTGCTTGCAGTATCGTTATCGTCAAGCGCACCTACTGTAATCACCTTTTCGCTCACGCCCGGGCTTGCAATGGTCTGCGAATCAGGGCCTGAGTTTCCGGCAGCGACACAGACGACAATCCCTGCGTTCCACGCTTCTTCAACCGCTCTGACTAACGGATCTTCCTGTTCATTATCATATCTAAGGGCATCGCCCCCGAGCGACATACTCATAATATCAATCGGCTCATCAGGGTTGTCCTCATTGTATTGAATACACCACTCGACACCCTCTATAATATCTGCTAACGTTCCTGAACCCTGCTTGTTTAATACCTTTACGCCAATGAGATTGGCTTCCGGTGCGGGTCCGCGGTATTTTCCGGAAGAGGATGCGCCGCTGCTTGCGACATCACCTGCACAATGTGTGCCATGACCATTATCATCGTATGGCTCTGTTTTTTGATTGACCATGTCCGCGAACCCGATAATCCTGCCTTCTAAATCAGGATGCGGGTAGATTCCTGTATCGACAACAGCGACAGTAACGCCTTTTCCTGTCAGGGTTTTCCTGTTTCGGACGACTTCCCTCGCATGGCTTGCTTCAGTTGCCGTGTCTAAAAGCGCTTTGACTTCGCGGTTTAAATACACTTTACGGATATTGCTGCATTCAGAAAGAAGAGAATGTAATGCTGAGGGGGTAACCTCCGCACTGCAGCAGTTGATTTTGTTGAAGCGGGTTTTTAGCTTACTGCGTTTTTCTTTTTGCAGTACCTCCCCAGCCATTTGAATGCCGGTCTCGTGACAGCCTTCCTCAAATTCAATAATGACTGACATTCTTTTTCTGTTTTTCAATTTGGTTTCGAAAAAATTATGCAAGAAGCAAGGAGTCCATTTGAAGGGCTTGTAAAGCTGCAATACGGTTTCCCGTAACGGCCAATCTAGCTTATGAGCATTTGCTCTCACCATTTGTACCATAGAGTACCCAAACATGTATTTTCCTCCTATTATAAGGTTCTCTGTATACTCTATGAACAGATGATAGGTTTGGTAAGTTTGTTTGTCCTTTATAAGAGGCGGATAAGAGTTTGTTTTTATGAATCTTTCGTATTAGATACGATGGATGAGAGGTTGAGGAAATCATTGGGGATTGAAAAGGAACATTTGTTCGTATTATAATGTGGTCATATCAAACTGGAAGGGGAGAGCGGCTGTATGAATTTCTACTTACATCGATCTTTGGAAAGCCAAATGCCAATCAGCATTATATATATGAAGAAAGACGGAACAATTAGTAAAAGAACGATTATTGTAAGGCAGAAAAGCAAAACGAAAATCAAAGCATTTTGTTTTTCGAAACAACAAATCAGAACATTTTTATTGGACTCTATCCTCTCCTGTGACTTTGTGAGAACAAATAAGAAAAATCTTTATTTTGCAGGCCAGTAACAGGCGTCCGTCTAAGCAAACGGACAGCCTGTTACGAAAACCCTCCTTAAACCTATATACATTTATTTGCCAAGTGAGGTTGTTCCTACCTTTTTTGGCTTTCCTCTCAACCTTTTTTCACTCTTATTTGAAATGAACCGCTAATAACCGTGACAATCAATTGATTTTTTGAAACCGGGAACTTTTTCACTGATGATATCGTGTATACAATGGTAAGATAAAACCTATTGGCTAAACCTCATATAATGAACCGTGCCATTCTTATGAAAGGAGTTAAACATGAGAAGATTTTTACTAAATGTCATATTAGTCTTAGCCATTGTCTTGTTCTTGAGATATGTTCATTACTCATTAGAACCTGAACCATCAAATCAGCCAGATACATATTCAAATTTCAGCAGCTTGGCAGAGAATGAGAGTCCAGCCGATTACGATATTTCATATAATGAGAAAAAAGGAAGCAAAGTCTTAATTATGTCTCCGCATGGCGGAAGAATTGAAGGCGGAGTAAGTGAGCTTGTTCGGTATTTCAATCATGAATACTCTACATACCTGTTTGAAGGGCTGAAGTCCCATGATAACCAAACGCTGCATATTACAAGCACCAATTTTGATGAGCCATTAGCTAAAAAGAAAATCAAGGAGCATCAATATGTGGTGGCTTTTCACGGATATAAAGGGGAGAACAAAAATACCCTTGTAGGGGGAACGGATCGAAAGCGGGCAAAAATGATTGTGAGAGCTCTTGAGCGGAGAGGTTTTTCCGCTGAATTAGCGTCGTCTAAAAGCGGTCTCGCTGGATTGAATGCCGAAAACATTAACAACCAAGGAGAAACGGGGCTAAGTATACAGCTGGAAATCAGCCGCGAGCAGAGAGAAGCATTTTTTGATGATTTTTATTATAAAAATAGAAAATACACAAAGAACAGTGAATTTTATGCTTATGTCAGTGCGATCAAGGGTGTCCTGGAAAAAGAGTATTCGTAACAAGCAGATCAGGAGACAAAATACGAGAAGGTCAGTAGACTGAAATAGGATGAACAAGGAGGCAAAACAATGGCAGATCATCATTTTTATTTAAAAGCGAACTGGCCAGGTAAACGCAATGATGTGGGTACGATCGAAAGCGGTAACCTGATCACATCGATTTCCATCCCTAAAGAAATGGATGGACCGGGAGAAGGGACCAACCCTGATGAAATGCTTCTCGGTGCGGCAGCGACCTGTTATATTATTACACTTGCAGCGATGATGGAAAGAAGCGGGCTGGAAAAAGAAGACTTGCAGATGGAGTCAGAAGGTATTGTCGACGTCACGAAAGGAGTCTTTACATACAAAAAGATTATTCACCGTCCCTCTGTTGTGCTTAAACATGATGCTTCACAAGACGACATCGCATTGGCGCACAAGCTTTGTGAAAAAGCGGAGTCGTCATGCATGATTTCGCGCGCGATTCAAGGGAATGTTGAGCTGCAGCTTAAAGCCTCTGTAAAAGCGGGGGGAGAATAATGAAAACAGACGGTTACTCACAGACCGTCTGTTTTTTATCTTCAGCGTGGGCTTTCGACTGATTTAGCACGACCACGCCCGCAATGACAAGCGTGAGACCGAATATTCCCTTTAAACTGATGGTTTCGCCAAAAAGCAAAAAACCGACAATGGCTGTAAGCGCGGTACCAACGCCCGACCATGTTGCGTACGCGCTTGATAAGTCAATTGTTTTTAAAGAAAAGCTTAGAAAAGTAAAAGCGGAAAGAAATCCGACTACGATTCCGGCAATGGGCCAGGCCTGTGTAAATCCTTCTGAAAGCTTCAGCATCGTGCTTCCAAACACTTCAGATAAAATGGCGAGAGCCAAATAAAGCAATCCTTTCATCATCCTCACTCCTTTACTGCCAGTTAAGTAATACGACCCCTGATATTAATAAAAGAATCCCGAAAAGCCCTTTCGCATTCAGTTCTTCCTTGAACCATTTCACTCCGATTACTGTCGTCAGCACCGTTCCCGCCCCGCTCCAAGTCGCATAGGAGAGGCTTAGGGGAATATGGTTTAACGTCAGTGACAGCATATAAAAGGCGAGGGAATAGCCAATGACGACCAAGGCACTCGGCTTCCACTTTTTGAAGCCATCAGATACTTTCAGCATGGCTGCCCCTATCGATTCCGAACATATGGCAATCGTGAGGAATATATATCCTATTAACATCTTAAATTCTCCTCACTATATTTTTAGATTAGAAAAGAGCTTCAGCTAGAAAAATATTAGTGTATGCCTATGTATGAGTCAAGAGATTCATTTTTACACACTTAAAAAGACCCCTTTTTAAGGGGTCTTTTGCGATTAATAATAATAAGGGAACGGGGCATACGGATAATAGGGGTATCCGCCATACAAATAAGGATTAAATAAAGCGCTTCCTATAAGCCCGCCTGCAAGGCCGCCGATAAACGGACCTCCAAAAAATCCGAATGGCCGGCCAAATCCATAGCCAAATCCGGGTCTTCCAAACCCGTAACCGAATCCGAATGGTCTTCCAAATCCAAATGGTCTCCCGAATCCAAAAGGTCTTCCAAATATTCTTGTATCTTCAGGACTGAAATTCTCTAACTCGTTCATGTTTTCTTTCCTCCTGTAATAAAGTGTAGATGATGCAGTGTATTCAGCCTGCCCGGATTTGATTGGGCGAATTAAGGAAAAAAGAGGATGTGAACACATTGGGCCTGTATCAGTCTGACTGGTCGAAAGCGCCGCCCCACGCACATGCTTATCATGTCAAAACATCGAGGGAACAGGGCCATTATCATCTGATTGAAGGGTTTACTCAGCCCGCAAACGGATCAAATACCGATCAGCATACACATTACTATACAGGGATCACTTCATTTGAAAACGGCCATTTTCATCGGTATTACGGAATCTCAGGGCCGGCGATTCCTTTAGCAGATGGCACACATTATCATGAAATCGAAGAAACGACGTATCTGGCCTATAACAAGCCGGTTGAGATCCAGTACGGAGGGGTTGTTTATGCTCCCGGAGATGACGAAAGAAAAACGCACCGTCATACCCTGAAAGGACAGACGAGGGAAATTGTCGGCAATGAGCCGATCGGCTGGTAGAAGGATGTTTACCGATGCAAAAAAAGGGCAAAATGGATAGGTGGTTGTCCATGTTGAATGCTATAATGGGGGGAGATTTATAAAAGAGAGTGATACATATTGAATAATACGAAGCAGCCCGTTGTCATTTTAGTCGGACCGACGGCAGTGGGAAAAACCAATTTAAGTATTCAGCTAGCCAAATCTTTAAACGCGGAAATTATCAGCGGAGATTCAATGCAGATTTATAAAGGGATGGATATTGGAACAGCTAAAATTACCGAACAGGAGATGGAGGGAGTTCCTCATCATCTGATTGACATTTTAGAACCCCAAGACTCTTTCTCTACCGCCGATTATCAAAGCTTAGTAAGAAACAAAATCAGCGAGATTGCAAATAGAGGAAAGCTTCCGATGATTGTCGGTGGTACAGGGCTATATATACAATCTGTGCTTTACGATTATACATTTACGGAAGAGGCAAATGATCCTGCATTTCGAGAGAGCATGCAAATGGCAGCTGAACGGGAAGGCGCTGATTTTCTTCATGCCAAACTTGCTGCAGCAGATCCCGAGGCGGCAGCTGTGATTCATCCCAATAATACAAGAAGAGTCATTCGCGCGCTGGAAATTTTACATACATCCGGAAAAACGATGTCGCAGCATTTGAAAGAACAAAAACGAGAACTTCTGTATAATGCAGTGTTAATCGGGCTGACAATGGATAGAGACACGCTTTACGAAAGAATTAATCGGCGGGTCGATATGATGATGGAGGCAGGTCTGCTCCCGGAAGTGAAACACTTGTACGACAAGAACGTGAGAGACTGTCAATCGATACAGGCGATAGGCTATAAAGAGCTTTATGCATATTTTGACGGTTTTGTGACACTTTCCGATGCTGTTGAACAACTAAAGCAGAATTCAAGACGGTATGCGAAACGCCAGCTGACGTGGTTTCGCAATAAAATGCAAGTTACATGGTTCGATATGACACCGCCAGTTGATATGGAGCTGAAAAAAAAGGAAATTTTCACACATATAGCAGGAAAACTCGAACTTTAATCGAAACTGTATGATATAGAGAATCAAGGAGGACGAAACATGAAACCGATTAATATTCAGGATCAGTTTTTGAATCAAATCCGGAAAGAAAATACGTATGTCACTGTTTTTTTGCTGAACGGCTTTCAGTTGCGGGGCCAGGTGAAAGGCTTTGATAACTTTACCGTTTTGCTGGAATCGGAAGGTAAGCAGCAGCTTATATATAAACATGCGATCTCTACGTTTGCGCCGCAAAAAAACGTCCAGCTTGAACTCGAATAGATCAAAAAATGCCATGTCAAGACATAAGGAGGCTGTCGGGGGATTCTCGGCAGCCATTTTTAACATGTAAATTCACTTTTGCTCCAAACTTTTTTGAGTAAGCTGACCATGCCAAGGCACGGTCTTTTTTTATGAGAACAACATACTAAAGAAAAAATGGTATATTATGTATAAATATGAACTTAAGGAGTGACGCGACCTTGTTTGAAAGTGAAGCAGAACTGAGACGAATCAGGATCGCCCTTGTGTGGATAGCTGTTTTTTTACTGTTCGGGGCGTGCGGGAGTCAAGATACCATCATTGAAACAGACAGCGGCAATTCAGACTATGAAACGCCTCAGCCAACCTCGTTTCCGCTTGAACATAATCATTTTGGCGTGATGGAGGACGGCTATATCAAAATTTATGAGTATAATGAGTCCCGCAATGAGGTAAAGCTGAAGAAAGAATACGCGGATGATGAGCTTGAATAAAATTCACAAGCATTCGAATTTACAAAGCAGATGCCAGCCGCTAAACTAAATACAGACACAGATCAAACAGAGGGTGAAAAAATGAAGCATAAAGTGATCGTGAATCATTGGGAAGAAATTTGCGAAGATGATTCTTGCTATGAATACGGAACAAGTATCATTGTGAACGGAAAAGAATTAATCAGAGAAGCGTCAATTATCACTGCTTTGAAGGCGGTTTTAGAAGAAATCGGCGCGGATGTTGAAATAGAAGAAACAGTAGAGAGCGAAAAATGCTGTGATAGCTTAAGAAAAAAAAATCTAGACTACTAAGCAGTTTTTTTTCATGTTATGATAAACATCGGCTAAAAAACGACACCCCGAGTAGGACGAGAGATGATTCTCGTTCTGCTCTCTTTTTTGGGCCCTAATGAGTCTGTCTATTTGCCTGATTTGATCAAAATATGAATTTTTCATAAAAACGAATCTATATATTGTGTTTTTGCTAGAGGGTAGTATACTATATATAGTGTTAGTGATGAGAGATTCATATTTTTTGATAGGTCGTGATAAAACGTGGTACAAATCATATTTGATTCGAAAACAGGGAATGTTCAGCGGTTTGTGAATAAATTAGGCTTTCAGCAGATACGCAAGGTGGACGAAATAGACCACGTGGACACTCCGTTTGTTTTGGTCACCTACACGACAAACTTCGGTCAGGTACCGGCATCAACACAATCATTTCTCGAAAAATACGCCCATCTCTTATTAGGAGTCGCTGCGAGCGGCAATAAAGTATGGGGCGATAACTTTGCAAAAAGCGCCGATACCATTTCTAGACAATATCAGGTGCCGATCTTGCACAAATTTGAACTCAGCGGCACATCTAAAGACGTTGAATTGTTTACTCAGGAGGTAGAAAGAGTTGTCACAAAATCAAGTGCCAAAATGGATCCAGTTAAATAACGAAATCATGATCCAAAAAGATGGAAAATTCCAGTTTGATAAGGATAAAGAGGCTGTACATAGCTATTTTGTAGACTATATCAATCAAAACACAGTTTTCTTTCACGATTTAAAAGAGAAGCTGGATTATTTGATTGAAAACCAATACTACGAAGAGGAATTCTTAAGCCTTTATTCTTTTGAAGACATTAAAGAAGTGTTTAAGACAGCTTACGCTAAGAAGTTTCGTTTTCCTTCCTTCATGAGTGCGTTTAAATTCTATAATGACTATGCTTTGAAAACGAATGACAAGAAAAAAATCCTCGAGCGTTATGAGGACCGGATCTCAATTGTTGCGCTGTTCTTCGCCAACGGCGACACTGAGAAAGCAAAAGAATATGTGAACCTGATGATCAATCAGGAATATCAGCCGAGCACACCGACATTTTTGAATGCCGGCAGAAAACGCCGCGGAGAACTTGTCAGCTGCTTCTTGCTGGAAGTCAATGATTCCTTAAACGATATCTCAAGAGCGATCGATATCTCCATGCAGCTTTCTAAACTGGGCGGCGGGGTTTCTCTTAACCTGTCCAAGCTCCGTGCGAAAGGTGAAGCCATTAAAGATGTTGAAAATGCGACAAAAGGCGTTGTAGGCGTCATGAAGCTTCTTGATAACGCGTTCCGTTACGCTGACCAAATGGGGCAAAGACAAGGGTCCGGCGCGGCGTACTTAAACATTTTCCACCGCGATATCAATGATTTTCTTGATACGAAAAAGATTTCTGCGGATGAAGATGTGCGTGTCAAAACGCTTTCTATCGGTGTTGTCATTCCGGATAAGTTCGTTGAGCTTGCACGTGAGGACAAAGCGGCTTATGTATTCTATCCGCACACGATTTATAAAGAGTACGGCCAGCACATGGATGAGATGGACATGAACGAAATGTACGACAAATTTGTCGACAACCCTCGGGTCAAAAAGGAAAAAATCAACCCGCGGAAACTGCTTGAAAAACTGGCGATGCTTCGTTCTGAATCAGGCTATCCATACATCATGTTCCAAGATAACGTGAACAAAGTGCATGCGAATAACCATATTTCCAAGGTGAAATTTTCTAACCTTTGCTCTGAAGTGCTGCAGGCATCTCAAGTGTCTTCATACACAGACTATGATGTAGAAGATGAAATCGGTTTGGATATTTCCTGCAACCTGGGCTCACTTAACATTCTCAATGTTATGGAGCATAAATCAATCGAAAAAACAGTCAAGCTTGCGACAGACTCTTTAACACATGTGTCTGAAACGACTGACATCCGTAATGCACCTGCTGTAAGACGTGCAAACAAAGCAATGAAATCAATCGGTCTAGGCGCTATGAACCTTCACGGCTACCTTGCGCAAAACGGCATTGCGTATGAAAGCCCGGAAGCGCGTGACTTTGCAAACACGTTCTTTATGATGGTGAACTTCTACTCCATCCAGCGTTCTGCGGAAATTGCAAAAGAGAAAGGCGAAACGTTTGATCAATATGAAGGCTCAACCTATGCGACAGGTGAATACTTCGACAAATACGTTTCTGCTGATTTCTCGCCGAAATACGAAAAAATCGCCAATCTGTTTGAAGGTATGCATATCCCGACGACAGAGGACTGGAAACAGCTAAAAGCATTTGTCGCTGAACACGGTATGTATCACAGCTACAGATTATGCATTGCACCGACAGGCTCTATCTCATACGTGCAATCAAGTACGGCGTCTGTTATGCCGATTATGGAACGAATTGAAGAAAGAACATACGGCAACTCAAAAACGTACTACCCAATGCCTGGGCTTGCATCTAATAACTGGTTCTTCTATAAAGAAGCCTACGATATGGACATGTTCAAGGTTGTGGATATGATCGCGACTATCCAACAGCACATTGATCAGGGCATCAGCTTCACATTGTTCTTAAAAGACACAATGACGACCCGTGATTTAAACCGAATCGATCTGTATGCACATCATAGAGGAATTAAAACCATTTACTATGCAAGAACGAAAGATACTGGGCAAGACAGCTGCCTTTCTTGTGTTGTTTGATTAAAGGAGAGTTTATAGTGACAAAAATTTATGACGCAGCAAACTGGTCAAAGCATGAAGACGATTTTACCCAAATGTTCTATAACCAAAACGTAAAACAGTTCTGGCTTCCGGAAGAGATTGCTTTAAACGGCGATCTCCTCACATGGAAGTACCTCGGAAAAAATGAGCAGGACACTTATATGAAGGTACTTGCCGGACTTACGCTTCTTGATACAGAGCAGGGGAATACGGGGATGCCGATCGTGGCTGAACACGTAGACGGCCACCAGCGGAAAGCGGTGCTGAACTTTATGGCGATGATGGAGAACGCTGTCCATGCGAAATCGTACTCTAATATCTTCATGACCCTTGCACCGACTGAAACGATCAATGAAGTATTCGAATGGGTTAAACAAAATAAATATTTGCAGAAAAAAGCGCAAATGATTGTCGGACTTTACAAAGCCATTCAAAAAGATGATGAAATATCACTGTTCAAAGCGATGGTTGCTTCCGTCTATCTGGAAAGCTTCCTTTTCTACAGCGGTTTCTATTATCCGTTATATTTCTACGGACAAGGAAAACTGATGCAAAGCGGTGAGATCATTAACCTGATTCTTCGTGATGAAGCGATTCACGGCGTGTATGTCGGTCTCCTTGCTCAGGAAATTTATAATAAACAGACAGAAGAGAAAAAAGCAGAGCTTCGTGAATTTGCGATCGACCTTCTGAATGAGTTATATGAAAATGAGCTTGAGTATACAGAGGACTTGTACGATCAAGTCGGACTCTCACACGATGTAAAGAAATTCATCCGCTATAATGCAAATAAAGCGCTCATGAACCTTGGATTTGATCCATACTTCGAAGAGGAAGACATTAATCCGATCGTTTTAAACGGATTAAATACAAAAACTAAATCGCATGACTTCTTCTCCATGAAGGGGAACGGTTATAAAAAAGCGACAGTTGAGCCGCTCAAAGATGATGACTTTTATTTTGAAGATGAAAAAGAGCAGATATAATATCTGCTCTTTTCGGCTTGAAGGTTAAATGAGGAGGACGCAGTACCCATGGGAAAAATGGACGAAATGATTTTAGTCGCCCCGCGTGATGATGTGTTTAAGAAAGAAAGCTTAACCTTCCAGGGCGTGTACAGTGAAGATAGCAGAGTAGCAGAAATCATGGCTCAGATTGGAGCTGCCTATCGTGAAATGAGAAGAGGGGACGCAGAAGAAGATCCGCGTTTCAAGCAGCCGATACCTTATGTCGTCATCAAGCGCGAAGATGAAGTCTTCCTTTACGAGCGGCTGGCCGGCGGCGGTGAATCACGCCTGCACAACAAACTTTCTCTCGGCTTTGGCGGCCATATGAACGCGATCGAAGGGGCAGCTTCATTTGCTGAAGTCTTAAAGCTGAACACAGACCGTGAGCTTGAGGAAGAACTGCAAATAAATGAAGAAGATAAACAGGCGATTGTCACACTGGGATTGATCAATGATGATGAAAACAGTGTCGGTAAAGTGCATATCGGTATTCTTTCTGCGCTTCAATTGAAGCCCGGCGCACAAGTGGAAGTGAAAGAGAAAGACCAAATTGCAGGTAAATGGATGAAAGTTTCTGAATTAAAACAGGATGACATCTATAACCGTCTGGAAACATGGTCACAGTTTGTTGTTGATATTCTTGAATAAAAAAACCCGGTTTCTCGTGATGAGGAGCCGGGTTTTTTTATGAGACGCTCGTCTCCGTCTCGACTATGATTCCAGAATCACAATAGCGTCAAAGCCGGCATTTCTCGCTCTGGCAGCGAGAGCGTCCGCATTGTCTTTGGATGAAAATGCACCAATCTGCACTTTGTATAATCCATCCTTTAAAAGGATAATCGAGTCAAACCCTTTAGCTTCGGCACTCTTTGCCAGCGAGTCCGCATTCGCTTTGACTTTAAATGCACCGATTTGAACCTTATATAACCCTGTGCTGGAAGTCTTTTTAAGGTTAAAGGCTTGCTCCAGCCCGTTTGCATGCCCTCTTGCTAAGCTTTGAATAAAGCTGCTTGTTTTCAGTTTGTTTGCATCGGCAACGGTATCAAGGAAGCCGTTTTCGGTCAATAGGGCAGGCATGGCCGACTCCCTTAGGACGTGGAAGTTGGCTGTTTTTTTGCCGCGATCGGCAAAGTCGACTGCTTGTATCACTTCAGAGTGAATTGTCGATTGATAAGACGTCGTTGGGGCACCTACACCTGGATAAATGTAGCTTTCAAAACCTGTGCCTCCACCGGAATTAACGTGAATGGATAAAAAGAAATCTGCTCCCCAGTTATTTGCGGCAGATGTGCGGTCATTTAAGCTGACATATTGGTCGCTTGTCCGGCTCAGCAGCAAAGAAATACCTTCATATTCATTAGTCAATATCGTACGTAAGGCAAAAGCGATTTGCAGCGTTAACGTTTTTTCTTGAAGGCCATTTCCTGTTGCGCCAGGATCAGACCCGCCATGGCCAGGATCAATAAAAATTTTAACCATTCTTCATCACCTCATTACAGGATATGAAAAAACACGGCTTCTGCTTGTACGATTATCATTTATCTGAAAAATGAGGAAATATCCCTTCAACATCCGGAAATTATTTCTCGGGAAAGCGCACAATTCAACATGAAGCGACAACAGATACGGTCTGAAATGAAAAATGTGCATATGTCAGATGTTAGTGAGTATTATGGGTTCGATTCTATCTGCACTGATTCCTGCTGGTTTTAAGCTGTGCTTTCATTTTAAAAAGCATGCATTTAGATATGAGAGCGCCGTTCATTTTGAAAAAAGGAACGGTCATGAAAGATATCATTAGAAGAAAAGGAAAACACCTTCGCAGGGATCTTCGGGCGGATGATACGCTTTGCACAAAAAACAGCCCGTTTGAATGAAAAAAGGATTAACAATGTTTCTAACGTGAAGGGAGAAAAGTAGATATTACTCTAATAAAATGATTAAAAACAAAATCTCATGGTTTGTCCACCCCATGTCCGTGAATACAATAAGAAATAAAGTATTTCTCGGGAAAGCGCAGGATTCCCTATCGTTCCCGAAAAAAGCAACTGATTCGACACATGATAGGCGTTTGTCACAATCGGCATCCGCTTGAATATCATATAGAGAGAACAGAGAGGTGAAGATGTTGGAGCGCGCTGTGACTTATAAAAACAACGGACAGATCAACATTATTCTGAACGGGCAAAAGCAGGTGCTGACGAATGCTGAGGCAGAGGCGGAATATCAGGCTGCATTGCAAAAAAACGAAGCAAAGCACGGCATTTTGAAGGAAATTGAAAAAGAGATGAGCGCATTAGTTGGGATGGAGGAAATGAAACGCAACATCAAGGAAATATACGCCTGGATTTTTGTGAACCAAAAACGCGCGGAGCAAGGCTTGAAGGTGGGAAAACAAGCGCTGCACATGATGTTTAAAGGAAATCCGGGAACGGGAAAAACGACGGTTGCACGGCTGATCGGCAAGCTGTTCTTTGAAATGAATGTCCTCTCAAAAGGCCACTTAATCGAAGCGGAGCGGGCTGATCTGGTTGGGGAATATATTGGACACACCGCCCAAAAGACGAGAGATTTAATCAAAAAGTCATTAGGCGGCATTTTGTTTATAGACGAAGCCTACTCGCTGGCAAGAGGCGGCGAAAAGGACTTTGGGAAAGAGGCGATCGACACACTTGTAAAACATATGGAAGACAAACAGCATGAGTTTATTTTGATACTCGCCGGATATTCTCGGGAAATGGATCATTTTCTCTCGCTAAACCCGGGTCTCCAATCAAGATTTCCCATCTCTATTGATTTTCCGGATTATTCTGTGACCCAGCTCATGGAGATTGCGAAACGAATGATTGATGAAAGGGAATACCAGCTCAGTCAAGAAGCGGAATGGAAATTGAAAGATTACTTAATGACAGTGAAAAGCACGACAAGTCCCATTAAATTCAGCAATGGACGTTTTGTCAGAAATGTGATCGAAAAATCGATCAGAGCACAAGCCATGAGGCTTTTAATGGGAGACCAATACTTAAAAAGCGACTTGATGACAATCAAAAGCCAAGATCTTTCCATTAAAGAAGAAGCATCTGGATCTGCATAGACCTCTCAGTTTTTGAGAGGTCTGTTTTTTGCTTGTATTTCTGCTTTTCAAAGCAATCGATTTGTGGTATACACATGCAGGGTTTGGTATGATAATACTACTGCCCAATATGCAAAAGAAAGGAACATCCATTTGAACGAACAAGAAACGATTCAGGAGAAAGCCATTTTAGTCGGATGTCAGCTGCCGCATATCACGGATGAGCATTTTGAAAATTCTATGGAAGAGCTAGCCTCTCTGACAAAAACAGCAGACGGAAAAGTATTGACCAGCGTCACGCAAAAACGGAACAGGGCTGACGCCGCTACATATATAGGAAAAGGGAAGGTAGAAGAGCTGAAGGCGCTGGTGGAAGAGCTTGATGCTGATCTCCTCATTTTTAATGATGAACTGTCGCCAAGCCAGCTGAAGTCATTGGCAACAGCAATCGAAGTGAAGATGATTGACCGCACGCAATTGATATTAGATATTTTCGCAAAGCGGGCGAGAACAAGAGAAGGCAAACTTCAAATTGAGCTGGCTCAGCTGCAATATGCACTGCCGCGTCTGACGGGACAAGGGATCAACCTCTCCCGGCAAGGCGGAGGAATTGGTGCCAGAGGTCCCGGGGAAACGAAATTGGAGACCGACCGCCGCCATATCAGAAATCGCATTCATGAAATCAACACACAGCTTTCAACTGTCATTCGTCATAGAAGCCGATACCGAGAAAGAAGAAAGAAAAACGGTGTGCTTCAAATTGCGCTTGTCGGCTATACAAACGCGGGGAAATCAACATGGTTCAACCGCCTGACGAGTGCTGACAGCTATGAAGAAGATCTCCTGTTTGCCACGCTGGACCCGATGACCAGAAAAATGGTCCTGCCAAGCGGCTACAGTGTTCTTCTTTCAGATACAGTAGGATTTATTCAGGATCTTCCAACGACATTGATTGCTGCATTCCGGTCAACGCTTGAGGAAGTAAAAGAAGCGGATTTGATCCTGCATTTAATTGATTCTTCAAATGAGGATTATGTGGGACATGAAAAAACAGTCCTTCGTCTGCTTGAGGAACTTGAAGCAGACGATATCCCGATGCTCACGGCTTACAATAAACGTGATCAAAGACTGCCTGATTTTATACCGTCCGCCGGAAGGGATCATATTATGGTCAGTGCGAAATTTGAGGACGACGATGAAACCTTTAAAGAAGCGATTCAGCGCTATTTGCGCAAAGAGCTGTTAACGTCTTTTGAAGCACATGTGCCGGCGAGTGAAGGGAAGCTCCTTTCCAGAATCAAATCGGAAACGATGGTAGACCGCTTCTATTTTAATGAAGAAAATGAACGGTATGACATATCGGGCTATGTCCAAGAAGAGCAAAGTATCATCGGTGAATTAAAGAAGTATATGTAGGAAGGAAATATAAAGACATGTTTGACACATTAACGCACGGAGAATTACTGAAAAAAACGGCAATGGAAGTGGAAGCGGACATTGCCGGCGTTCATAAACAAATAGAAGAAATCAGCGAGCGCAATGAATGGAGAGTGCTTCAAAGCTATAGAAAACACAAAGTAAGCGACACGCATTTCACGCCGTCTACTGGATACGGCTACGATGATATCGGAAGAGACACGCTTGAAAGCATATATGCGGATGTGTTTGGCGGAGAAGCGGGGCTTGTAAGGCCGCAAATCATTTCAGGCACACATGCCATCTCGATTGCTTTGTTCGGTGTCCTCAGACCGGGGGACGAGCTCCTTTATATAACGGGCAAGCCGTATGATACGTTAGAGGAAATTGTGGGCGTCAGAGGCGGAGAAAACGCTGGATCATTAAAGGATTTTCAAATCGGCTACAATGCGGTTGATCTGACGGAAGACGGAAGGATAGACTACGATGCAGTCGCCGCTGCGATTAATCCGAAGACCAAAGTAATCGGCATTCAGCGCTCAAAAGGGTATGCGAATCGCCCTTCTTTCTTAATTAGTGAAATAAAAGAAATGATCCGTTTTGTAAAAGAAATCAATGAAAACTTGATCGTCTTTGTGGACAACTGTTACGGAGAATTTGTGGAAGAGCTTGAGCCTTGCCATGTCGGAGCCGACCTGATGGCGGGATCTCTTATTAAAAATCCCGGCGGAGGTCTTGCGAAAACAGGCGGTTACCTTGTTGGAAAAGCGAAATGGATTGAAGCTTGCTCATACCGTATGACGTCACCTGGCATCGGCAGAGAAGCAGGGGCGTCTCTTTACTCGCTCCAAGAAATGTATCAAGGATTCTTTTTGGCCCCTCACGTTGTGTCTCAAAGTCTAAAGGGAGCGGTGTTTACAGCGAGATTTCTTGAAAAGCTCGGCTTCACTTCAAACCCGAAATGGGATGCGAAAAGAACGGATTTAATACAATCCGTTGAGTTTTCTGACAGAGAAAAGATGATTGCTTTTTGCCAGGCTATTCAATTTGCATCGCCAATCAATGCTCATGTGACGCCTTATCCGGCCTATATGCCGGGATACGAGGATGATGTCATTATGGCAGCAGGCACATTTATTCAAGGAGCAAGCATCGAATTATCAGCTGATGGCCCTATTCGCCCGCCGTATGTAGCGTATGTTCAGGGAGGATTAACCTATTCGCATGTGAAGAATGCCATATGCAGTGCGGTAGACTCATTGATGGAAAAGCAATTAATTTAAATTTTTTAAAAATTTCTCTTAATTTGATGTTAAGAATCCTTACATCGTATTGACACAAAATATAACATCACCTATAATGAAACTAAGTTAAGAAAAGGAGGAAATTGAGATGAGTGATAATATTCGCCGCTCAATGCCTTTATTTCCAATAGGAATTGTCATGCAGTTAACGGAGTTATCAGCAAGACAAATTCGATATTATGAGGAAAATGGACTGATATTTCCAGCCAGAAGTGAAGGGAATAGACGATTATTTTCATTTCATGATGTAGATAAACTGTTAGAAATCAAGCACCTGATAGAACAAGGTGTAAACATGGCAGGAATTAAACAGATTCTGGCGAAGGCGGAAGCCGAGCCGGAGAAGAAACAAAATGAGAAGACGAAAAAACCAATGAAACATGATCTGTCTGATGACGAACTGAGACAGCTCCTGAAAAACGAGCTTATGCAAGCCGGCCGTTTTCAAAGAGGGAATACATTCCGTCAAGGCGACATGTCCCGCTTCTTTCATTAATCCGTTAGCAACTGTTTTGCTATATACATTTACCTTTTAAGAGGAGGAATTTTACCAAATGGCAAAGTACACTAGAGAAGATATCGAAACATTAGTAAAAGAAGAAAACGTGAAGTATATCCGTCTTCAATTTACTGACATTCTTGGAACAATCAAGAATGTTGAGATTCCTGTAAGCCAGCTTGGAAAAGCGCTTGATAATAAAGTCATGTTTGACGGTTCTTCTATTGAGGGATTCGTTCGTATCGAAGAGTCAGACATGTACCTGTATCCAGATCTAAATACATTTGTTATCTTCCCATGGACAGCTGAAAAAGGTAAAGTAGCACGTTTCATCTGTGATATTTATAATCCGGATGGCACACCTTTCGAAGGTGACCCGCGAAACAACTTAAAACGGATTCTGAAAGAAATGGAAGACCTCGGCTTCAGCGATTTCAACCTTGGACCTGAGCCTGAATTCTTCTTATTCAAATTAGACGAAAAAGGCGAGCCAACGCTTGAACTAAACGACAAAGGCGGATATTTCGACTTAGCTCCAACTGATTTAGGAGAAAACTGCCGCCGCGATATCGTACTTGAGCTTGAAGAGATGGGCTTTGAAATCGAAGCGTCTCACCACGAAGTAGCACCTGGTCAGCACGAAATCGACTTTAAATATGCTGGAGCAGTCCGCTCTTGTGATGACATCCAAACATTTAAACTAGTTGTCAAAACAATTGCCCGCAAACACGGCCTGCATGCGACATTTATGCCAAAACCATTGTTCGGTGTGAACGGTTCAGGTATGCACTGCAATCTATCACTCTTCAAAAATGGTGTTAATGCATTCTTTGACGAAAACGCAGATCTTCAGCTAAGTGAAACAGCGAAACACTTTATTGCAGGTATCGTGAAGCACGCAACAAGCTTTACAGCAGTAACAAACCCGACAGTAAACTCTTACAAACGTCTTGTTCCTGGCTATGAAGCACCTTGTTATGTAGCATGGAGCGCGCAAAACAGAAGCCCGCTTATCCGTATCCCGGCTTCCCGCGGCATCAGCACACGTGTTGAAGTACGCAGTGTAGACCCAGCTGCTAACCCGTACCTTGCACTTAGCGTATTGCTTGCTGCAGGATTAGACGGAATCAAAAACAAACTGGAAGCGCCAGCTCCAATCGACCGCAACATCTATGTGATGAGCAAAGAAGAGCGCATGGAAAACGGAATCGTTGACCTTCCAGCAACTCTTGCGGAAGCGCTAGAAGAATTCAAATCAAACGAAGTCATGGTCAAAGCGCTGGGCGAGCACCTATTCGAACACTTCATCGAAGCAAAAGAAATCGAATGGGATATGTTCCGCACACAAGTTCATCCTTGGGAGCGCGAACAATATATGTCTCAATATTAATCTCTCAATCCCTTGGCACTATTGGTGTCAGGGGATTTTTAAATTTTGGTCATAAGATTAAAAGATCGATATTTTTGGTCCTTGACCAAAATAAGACCAAAAAAATTTGAAGTTATGAATCTAACTCCACAATTGAGGACACGTATTTCTCGTAATCCTTTATTCGATTTTGGTCAAGCTTCTTACTAATATGTGAATAAACATCGGCAGTTACCATCATGCTTTTATGACCTAAATGTTCTTGAATGTATTTCATATCAGCGCCTACTCTAAAAGTAAAACAGCATGTGTATGGCGTATTGCGTGGATCTAGGCATTTAATGATGTCAGCTCGTTTTAAAATACGATTAAACGCATAAAAAAGGGTGGACTTAGGTAAAAAATTCCCGTCAACTCTGCAAAATACTAAATTGAGATCATGCTTATAATCATCCGTAGCATTTGTTTATTGTCAAATTGCCATTTCTTATGTTTTTGTAAAGCAGCGGAAAGAGAAGCGCCTATTGATATGAAATGATCATATTTATTGGCTCAATCTTCGCTATAAATTCAGCGGCTCTTGCCTTATGGATTTGCTTAACAGAACGTCGAATACAAAAATGGGAACAAGAAAAATAGAGGAAAGGAGGATGGTGTGACAGAACAACTTTCATTCCTTCATCCTGTGGATTTGAAGGTAGTCCGTAAAATCGTGATCAAAGAACTCAAAGATTATCGAGCTTTGAAAGTACAGCTTGAGAATAAAAAGGAATCAGTCGACGCTGGTATCAGCCCGTTTCCTTCTATCAGAGATTCTTTCATCTTAAATGAATTGAAGGTCAAACAGATGGAAAGGGCGCTAGAAAACAGTCTGGACGATGAAGAACGGATGATCATTGAGAAAAAATACTTAACAGCCAGCCAAACAAAAGACATTCATATCTATATAGTGCTTGGCATGAAAAAGGACACCTATTATGAAATAAAACAGCGTGCCATTCTACGTATTGCTACAGCACTCGGAATCATCTGAGTGCTTTTTTTAATTAAATTGGGTATAAAGTTTAGGTGAGATGTACTTGATCATGAAATTGTAGGAGTAAATAACCTATTTTATGGAAAATGGTGTTTATTTAATTTTGATTGTGATAGTCTTGAGCCTTGGGAGGGATTAAAAGGTGAAAAGGAAAATCGTAAGCTTGTTTCTTGTATTCAGTTTAGTCTGTGGATTTGCACTACCTTCTTTTGCGAAAACCTCTACGAATAATGAAAATGTACCACCTGTTAATGGAATGAAGATTATTAACCAGTCTGAGGATGCCTCAACTTACACAATGGAACTTGATGGCAAACAATATCTTATTGATCAAAAGACACTTGATAAAGGCACGTCAAATGAAGCTATCAAGGTTGATCAATATTTACTAACAGAGGGCTCAAAAAAGTTAGTTGATACGGCTACGGTTAGAGTCTCTGAGGTAACCAGTGATGCTTCAGCTATGGCTTGCAGAGGAAAGCAGAGTGTGAGAGTTAAGGTTCCAATTGTACAGGTTAATATGAATTCATGTAAAATCAAAAGCTTTTTAAATATCATTGAAGATGCAGATGGAGCAGCCGGAGCCATTGCTGGTATCGCGGCATTGCTCAGAACGTTACCAGGAATTTCTGTGTACGCAGGTGCTCTTGCTGGAGCATTGTGGGCAAGTAAATGGGCGATAAAGAAGGTTTCTGATAATGGTAAGTATGGGATATCTTATCATTGGTTAATTGGCACAACAGTTATTGTTCCATGGAGAAATGCATAAAACGAGGTGTTAAATAATAAATGAATCGTATATTAGTTTCAATTGCTATAATCATATTCATAATTGAATATTTTATAGCTCCACTCACAAATTTAGACACAGGGAAGTACGGTACGTTTATTGGTTTGATCTTATTGAGCATTGTTGTTCTAAGATTAGATGATAATAATAAGAAATGAATCGAAAAGGACAGGATAAAACCTGTTCTTTTTTTGTATTGAATCATTAATCGCCGACAAATTCCCGACAAAACAGGGGACATTTTAGGGGGACAAAAAGGGGGACTATTATGTTTGAAATCTCGATAAACTTAACCTATCAACGAAATACAATAAATAAAATTTATCGAAATATACAGGAGAATCGTCTTTCCCTTATCAAGACGAATTCGGATACGGAACAAAGGTGTTGAGGAATGAAGCCAAAACGAGAAGAACATTCTGAGCCTGGATAGCAGCTAGTCTGCGGCGTCCGTATCGGGAGAATAGTATTATCGTGTTTCATTGTGCGATCTTGCTATACTTGGCTTCCTCTCGGAGTATGTGTGAGATCAATTTTAATAAGCGATTAGCATAAGGAGGCATTAAACTTTTTTTCGACAAATTCTGCAAGTCGTTCCATTTGATTTAATTTTTACCGATAATATATTTGAGGTGACAAAAATGGGATGGCTTAATTTAAATTTAGAAGACATTAAAAACATTTTTAACACATTGTTTTTTATAACAACAGGTACTGTGGCAATTCTTACTTTTAGACAAGCTAGAAAGACTGTTCTTCAACCATTAAGAACTGAGGTTTTTAAGGAACAGATAAAAATTATGGGTGAAATATTGGAATTGTTTAATGGTAAAAGTCAGATTGATCTAAGAAATGATTTAGATTTTCGAAGAATTTTCGAAGGTAATTGTTTGAGAATGTTTGATTCATTCGCCAAATACTTTTTTAATGTTAAAGTTAATAAAGAGAATAGATTGTACTCTGAATTTCCAAGTGCAATAGTTAATGCTGATTATTTCAAAAAAAATTTTGCTTTAGCAGATAATGATGTAAATAATAGAGAAGTTGCTGCTTCTAAAGAGCAGGTTATCTATAGTAATGAAGAGGCATTAGAAATTTGGAGTCGATATCAACTTGGTATGATCAGCGTTTCTAACGAATTTAGTACATATGAAAAAAAATATATAAACTAGCATCCAGCCCGATGATTCCGACTGAGCTTTCAGACTTATTGAATGAATATATGAAAGAAATGCATAAATGTATTACGAAAATAGATGAGGTAGTAACAAGGTGTGCTCAGGAGATGCCCGATCGGTACAAAAATATTGATTCCTTAAGAATGGCATCAACCAATTGGATTTATTCAGTATATCCTAAGGATGAGGGTTTAGAGGAATGCGCAAAAAATATCATCGTATACATTAGGAATTATTTTGATACCGATAATTTAATAAAGAAATAAAAAAGCACCCTTAGGTTGGTGCTTTTTTGTATTCTCTGTAAACTGCTTCCGGCAAATCTCAGGATAGACTATTGGCAAGTTAACGGCTTGAGTACGGTGGCAGTTTAGAAAGAATATCCAAGCTCTTTCAAACTTAGATTAACTTCTTTATTAAATAATTGCATTGCCTATTTAAGTTCTCTTAATGAAAAGTCTTGATAAAGAACATTTGTTCGTGTATTATAAAAGATGAGTAAAAAGTAGCAGGGATTCCCCTTTTTTTGTCGAATTCTATGAGTTGGAAATATAAAAAGGGGGAAATATTCTTTGTTAGAAGACAAACAATCTTATATTGCAAATTTCAACTGTACCTTTGGAAAAGAAAATCAACCTATGTTGGATTACTTTTTTGAAATTATACTACCGGCTTTTTTAAAAGAAGAAGATCAAAAAAAAGGAAGTAAAAAAAAGGATGCTGACTTCTTTTTTCGCGATGTTAAACTGACTAATGTAAAAGGTGAATTTGTCCTTGCTGGTTTAATTGTTAGAAGTACTACTTTAGAAGTGAAATCGAGAATCATCGATGGTGAATTAGTAAGGACAAATGAAGTATATCCTTCGGATCCTTACTCTTATTTCTTAATAAATTTAAAAAACCATCGCATGGTTTTAGTTAAAAATCAAAAAGGAAGTCCAACTTTAAAGAATTTTTCAGTAACAGCTAGAGATAAAATTAAAACCTTTATTAGGGAAGAGAATAAAGTTAGGGAAGAAAAATTACCTAATGTCAATTTAAATGTGGTAGCTATCCCTTTTAAAGGAGCAATCGAGGAAGAGTTAAAGAAAGTAAAAAAAATCAAGAATGTAACCTTAAGGTTTTATCCTTTAAATGGTGATATCATTGACAATGAAACAGTCGATTATTTAACCGAATCTTTAGAAAAACTAGGTTCGAAAACAGGGAATATAACATATAATACACCAGATAATAAAGATAATGTGGTATCGATTATTAAAGACACAAAGGGTTTAATGAAACCTACAATAAGAGTAAAATTTAATAATGGAACTTCAGGGACTTTAAAGGATGATTCGTTTACAGAGGTAATGAGTATACCTTTAGATGAAGAAGAAACGTTCAATCAGAATATTGATGAGATTACTGGTAAAGTTATAAATAAAACGGAATTTAATGAAACAAGTGAAGAAAATAGGTCAATATACGATAGAATGTATACAAAACATGAAAATGCATACAATAAATTATTTAAAAAATAGCTTTTAAAAGGTGATTAAATGGATGAGGAAAAAAAAGAGCAGATTAAGGAGCATATTGAAGATTTACTTAAATACAAAAGAATGAACTCTAATCAAATATTTTTAGAAAGTATCGGTCTTTTTAAATTATCTTACTTAAGATTGAGCTTTTTGATTTTAATATTTGTGGCTGCATTTATATTCCTAAAATTTATTCTATTTAATGTAGCTAGTGCAATTGATATCATATCGGATATAACAGTCAATGTTAATACAATCATAATTCCTATTTTCACAATTATTGTTACAGGGTATGCTATATTTCAAGCACTAGCTAACGACCAGACCATGATCACCTTAATTACAGTAAAACATAAAGAGCAAAGTAGTAAATTTAAAATATATAATTTGTATTTTTTAGGTGTGGGAGTATTTTATTTAATTATAATAATCATTAATTTTATGTTGATGATTATTTTTAAATATTTATCCAGTAACTGGTATTTTATCTGTCTGAGTAAAGAAACCAATGAATTTATATCTGCATTGTTGATTAGTCTTTACATCACTTTTATATTGAATTTTTTAATTGAGCTGAAAAGTGTTATTTATAACTTGTTTCAAGTTTTCGTTACTAATGCCGCATCTAATGGTATAAACTTTGTAAAAAGTGAAATTGAGAAAGAAGAAAAAGATAAATAATCACTTTATGACATCCATAACGGATGTCTTTTTATTTTAAAAGGAGGAGGTGATTCCAATGCCGCTTAAGCCATTGAGGGAATGTAAGGTCCATGGGTGTAAGGCAATTACAAGGGAGGGATACTGCCATGACCACAGGAACGCTCAGCTGGAAGAAACAAAACATTACAACAAACATTCAAGAAACAAAACAATAACAAGTTTTTATAAATCAACTGAATGGAAACGAACAAGACAACTTGCTTTGAGACGAGACAATTATCTCTGTCAGCATTGTTTGAAAGATCATTGCTTCACTCCGGCGGACATGGTGCATCATATTGTGGAAGTAAAGGAAGATTGGTCGAAAAGATTAGACTTGGACAACCTTGTAAGTCTGTGTAAAGCCTGTCACAACAAGGTTCATGGCGGTAAGGGCAAGTGACCCTCCCCCCTATCCAAATCTCTGGAAAGGAAACGTTTGGAGAACGGCGCCCCCTCTTCTGCAAACAAACAACGCTTTTCAAAGTTCCGGAAAAACAAAATACCCTCCCGGCGAAATTGCCGAGAGGGCTTGGTACGACTGGTTTTGTTGTTAATTCCATCGTATCACGATTGATGAAAAAAACAAGAAAAAAATGCAATTTTTTGATGTGAAATGAGGTGAGAACATGCCGAGGCCTGCAAAATCCGCTATGCTTCAATTGATACAAGGCAACCCAAATAAAAAGAATACGGAAGAGCTGGCCGCACGGGCTGAGCACGAGAAGAAAATGAAAATGCGATCCGATAATATAAAACCGCCAACGTGGTTGGATAAGGTCGGGAAAAAAGAATTCAAACGGGTTGCTGCTCTATTAACAGAAGTTGAAATCATTACGGAAGCGGATATCAGCATGTTGGCTGCCTATTGTAATGCCTATTCGCAGTATGTATCAATTTCTAAAATTATTGAAGAAGACGGGATCATGGTCCATACAGAAGGAAAAGACAAAGACGGCAATCCAATAAAGCTTGTTGGTGAAGAGCATCCTTTGTTAAAAGCGGCAAAAGAATTATTTTGACAAATGAAATCAGCATCGAATGACTTTGGCCTTACACCGTCTGCCCGGGCAAAACTTGCTATCACCCGTACCCAGGAAGAGCGGGAAAAGCGGCTGCGGAGAAGGAGTTTAAAAACGTATGAAGACAATCAAACAATTTCTTATTGATTACTCGCGCGATGTGATATCGGGTGAGATTGTGGCTTGTGAAAAACACATTTGGACCTGCGAGCGTTTTTTAAATGATGTGAGTCGGGAAGGCACAAGGGAGTTTCCTTATGTGTTTAATGATGAAAAAGCCCGCCAGTTTCTTTACTGGATGACTCAGTTTAAACTTACGAAAGGGCCTTTGCAGGGAACTTAAAGGGGATGACGTAAGGGAGATTCAAAAAAGCGCTGGCTGCTCATTATTTCTATCCGGAAAAAAGGGCGAAGAATAACGGTATTGATGGCGTGTATGGATCAAAAACAGCAAATGCGGTCAAACGGTTCCAGTCAGTAAGTGGCCTTTCTGCTGATGGCATTTATGGTCCTAAGACAAAAGTGAAAATTGAAGCGCTATTGAAATAATATAATGATCCTCCCTTGCTAATTGTGACATCACGCATCAAAAAATAGCCCTTTAGTAGCTGGCTTTTTTTGTTAAAATGATGGAAACAGCAAGGGGGGATAATATGGCATTACTACGCTTTATAAGCTTGTATGGAATAGCCATCATTATATTGGTGGTCATAGCTAATTTTGCTCCATTTTTGGTGATGCCTTTATACTATATTGCCGTAGCTGCATTAGTCTTTCTGATTGTTTATCTGATATATCATTATACCCAAAAAACAGCGGGAGGAAAAAGTAAAAAATGTAAATAAATGTATATAAGAGGGCGAGGTGACTGATAAACAGGAGGAGATTATTGTGAAAAAGATATTGCTTTTTTGTCTGACTTTCTCTTTAGTATTTAGTATCTTCGGAGGAGCAGCGAGCGCAGCACCTAAACAAAAGTCACAGCAAGATATAACTGACATTAGAAATTACGTTGAAAAAACAGTTCCTTTGTTGAAATCCAACCTAGAAAATCTACCCCAAAATTCTTCTTTGGAAAAAATTGAAAAAACTATTTCGAATCACTACAAAAACAATCCAGCACCAAAAGCGTTTAGCAATCCAGACATATCACTTTATGATGTTTTCCCAGAAATGAAATCAGAACTAGAAAAATTCAGCCATAAAGCTTTCAATATGAACAGCTTTATGGCTGAACAAGAAAAAAGCAAATCCTATGGGGATGTGCTTACTTTTGAAACACAAAACAGTACAGTTAAGGTTTATCTAGGTGATCTGGGGGATATCCAGATACTTGAGCAAAAAACTTTAACTGACTCTCCAGACTCTCATGCAAGCGTCCAAGGCACTACAAAAACAGAAAGGACCACTGGTATTGCTTATGGACTTGGTGGACCGAAGCTCTTCACACTTTGGGCCGAAGGAAGATTTAAATATGACGGCAAAAAAGTTTCGGCTACTTATAAAGATGGCGACTATCAGCGCCACCCGTTGGGGACAGCTTTGGCAATCTCTCCTAGGGCATTAGGACAAGACCGGGACGCCAGCCATGGAGGATATGCCTATAGAGAGGTTTATTCACGTACATATGTTGAATCCATTTAGGTTTTAAATGGGCCGGCATCGTTTTAAACTCAGCTCTTGTTGAGGCGTTTATAGGGTCTACTGCAAAAGGAAGTGTTTACGGAGGCGTTAAGAAAGTGTAAAGGTAATAACCTCGCCCGAAAAGCCCGTCTCATAAGGCGGGCTTTAAATAATCCATAATTTCTTTTCTTTATCCCATGAAAGAGTGCCTTTGCGGATCAGGCTTTTGTGCTCTCTCGTATTTCTTTTTCGCTTTTCCCGATATAATTTTCGCTCCAAATCAGTCACATGCAATCAACTCTTGAAGAAAATAATACACGCGGGGGTAGGCTGGACAATGTTTATGGACCTAAGACTAAAACGAAAAAACAAGTGGATTATTTTGGAGAATCATATTCAATTGCGTCCTCACTATCAGAATCAGTTGATTCAAGTAAGAGGCAATATTGTTGAATAAGGATAGTCATTTAAAGAGGTTATTGTTGTCTTCATATCGAAATAAAGATGAAGTAAATGTGAGGGGGAGTTACTTTAATGCATATAACAACAAAAAGGTTATTGATACGTGAATTCGAATTCAAAGATTGGCAAGCTGTATATGCGTATACATCAGATATTAATGTGATGAAGTATATACCAGAAGGGGTTTTTACTGAAGAAGACGCAAAAGCATTTGTAAATAAAAACAAAGGTAATAATGCTGAAAAATTCCCTGTCATATTAATAGATGAAGATTTACTTATAGGCCATATTGTTTTTCATAAGTATTTTGGTGAACATACATATGAGATTGGGTGGGTGTTTAATCCGAATTATCAAAATAAAGGGTATGCTTCTGAAGCAGCGCAGGCTATCTTGGAATATGGATTTAAAGAAATGAAATTACATAGGATTATAGCTACTTGTCAACCTGAGAATATTCCATCATACCGAGTTATGGAGAAGATTGGAATGAGAAGAGAAGGCTTTTTTAAAAAGTGTATTCCAAAAGGCAATGAGTGGTGGGATGAATATTATTACGCTATTTTAGAGGAAGAGTGGAATTGAACTATACTGATCTAGCGTTAATCATTTTATAACCGATCTTCTCACTTTTGCCTTAGTAAGAATTGATCTATGGTGAATTGCTTAATATGTCATTGAACTCAGAGAATAAAGTGAACAAGCCACAGATGTTCATTATCTTTTAAGGGGTTCCAAAAAGACCATATTCCTATCGATCGCTCAGAGTGAAAATGGTATACTAAAGTTACAATCATAGGAAGGAATTACAATTTTTCTAGGTCTACATAAAATCATCTGATTAACCGAAAGTGAGAATGTATGAATGAATGTAATAGGGTATATGGAGGAAAGGTTTCAAAACCTCGAATTAATTCCTAGCATCTATAATCAATGGGGCACAGGAATCCATTTTTGTCTTGGGGAAAATATCTATCAACTCAAAGCAAATGAAGAATTGAATCTAAAGATGTTTCAGATTGTATATGAACAAACCTCAATCATTTTTAATGAATTATTCGAACAAAATGATGACATATTCCTTGTGGCGAATATGTATAAGCACAAAAAGAAAGAGAAATGTATAAGAAAATTAAAGGTATATCAACCGTTTCTAAAGTGTAAAAATCTTTTGAATCAAATGATGGTGAAGACATATCCCTACCCTTTTGAAATCAATAAAGCTGAAGAATATGAGATGCAGCAATTTTCCTTGTTATGCAAACCTCGAGACTTACGTGTAACTGAATTACTTAAAGCCGCCAGTAACGAGGATTTTCCATTGAAACCGAAATTCGGAGGTTACTCTATTGATTACCCTGATGTTTTCTTTGTGAACATTACAAAAGACATTATTTTCTTTATCTATGATGACCGCGGATGTGAAGTCATAGCTCTTGATTTCAAACGAATACGTCACCTTTATGAAAAATACCACGACTGGGTAGAAGAGTATAAGTACGTGTAATACTCTTTTTTAATAGAAACTGAAAAAATCTAAGTTTTATATGGCTCTAGTTCAGTTCGACAAGCCATGGGACAACAGCTAAAATGGTTTTACGTAATTAGGGAAGGATTCTAAAGGTCGGGCTGAGAAATGAATGATTCAATTAGTTTTCCATTTCAAAAAACCATATGCTGATGATGAGGATTGGATTAAATTAAGTGTCAACAGAAAGGGATGGGAAATTTCAGAATTGCTTGACTTTACTTTATGATGAAAGGGGTCGAGTAAGATGGATAAAAAAAAGGATGAAATACAAAGAAAGTATAGGGAGCAAATGAGGGAGAAGAAAGAACGAGAAAAAGATGATGGCAGTTCACATACTTTTGAAATTGTTGTTGTGCTGGCCATTATCATATTGATGTTTTTCTTTAATTCAGTATTTAGGGCTTTTTAGATATTGTACAGATGACTTTCACGATTATTGAATAAATTAATACAGAATTAATTTCTGTATTCTCTTTTGTTTTCACCCTCAATTAAATTTTTAAGATTAAAATACGTTTGAAAGGAAAAATCATAGTGTTTAACAAAGCCATTAGTCCTCAGACAGTCAAATAGCCATTTCTACTCCTGTTGAAAGCTTCTCTGTTTTTGCTTCTTATTTATTCCTGAATTGATATATGTATGTAGGGTTGGACTTATAACATAAACTACTCTGGCCATTCCTTTTCTTTCTACTCATGACCAAGCTTGCCATACGCTAACAGTCTCCATACATCCTGTAATCACCTTTATCAAACTCTTAAATGCAGCTTACCACTAACCAATTCCTTATTTCGCATAGATCATCTTTGTCATGTGGTTACACAAGTATCTGTTTTCGGACTGATCGTTGTTAATTGATACATGACATTCGCAAATATTTGAGACACTGAATATAACGGAAGAGTCAAAAATCAATATTTATTTCATTCCTGTTTAAACTTTCTGAAAAAGATGTTGAAAAAGTCAAAGGGATTTTATAATATTAAGTCAAGTTAGTTTGTTCGATCAACAAACTAATGAGGGGAACTTTAATTGTTTATCGATAAATCTCTTGTTAAATTTGGATGGAAGGTGGGAACAAACAAAAGAAAGAAGCTTTTATCCTTTTTCAGCATATAAAGTATGACGAAAAAAGATGAGTTTACTGCTTGCTGATCACCATTTAGATGATGAAAATGCTCTGTTTTGAAAGCGCTTTTATAAACACGTCCAGTCCATAAGTTTGAGGGGATTTTTAAACCGTTTCACACTGTTCCATATTAAAGGATCGAAAAGGAGAGAAATCATGCTCGGTGAAAATGTAAAGAAGATTAGCATGGTTGAAAAAGTTGGATATGCGTCTGGAGATTTTGCGTGTAATTTAATTTATGCAACAGTGTCTACTTATCTTTTGTTTTTCTATACAGATGTATTTGGTTTATCGGCAGCCGCCGCCGGTACTATGTTCTTAGTGGTTAGAATAATCGACGCACTCGCTGATCCTTTTATTGGAACAATAGTTGACAGAACGAATAGCAAATTTGGACGCTTTAGACCGTATCTTTTATTCGGAGCTTTTCCATTTGTCATACTGGCCATACTCTGTTTTACAACCCCGGATTTTTCGGATATGGGGAAATTAATATATGCCTATATCACCTATGTCGGCTTGTCGCTTACATACACAATGATAAACGTGCCATATGGCGCGTTAACATCTGCAATGACCAGAAATAATCAAGAAGTGGTTAGTATAACGTCTGTCCGTATGTTATTTGCGAATCTTGGGGGACTTGTCGTTGCATTTTTTGTTCCTTTACTGGCTGCTTATTTAAGCGATACTTCCGGCAACGAATCTCTTGGCTGGCAACTAACTATGGGTATTTTGGGAATGATAGGCGGGTGCCTTTTAATCTTTTGTTTTAAAAGCACAAAAGAGCGTGTCACTCTTCAAAAATCCGAAGAAAAAATTAAATTTACGGATATATTTGAGCAATTTCGTGTTAATCGTCCACTTGTTGTATTAAGTATTTTCTTTATCATTATTTTTGGAGTGAATTCCATCAGTAATTCGGTGGGCATTTATTACGTAACGTATAACTTAGAAAGAGAGGATTTGGTGAAGTGGTACGGTTTGATAGGAAGTTTGCCCGCTTTGGTCATTTTACCGTTTATTCCAAGGCTACATCAATTATTGGGGAAGAAGAAATTACTAAACTATGCATTATTACTGAATATAATCGGCCTCTTAGCTTTACTGTTTGTTCCGCCAAGTAATGTATACCTCATACTTGTCTGTCGCTTAATCGCTGCTGCTGGAAGTCTCACTGCCGGGGGATATATGTGGGCGCTTATTCCTGAAACAATAGAATATGGAGAGTACAGGACTGGGAAAAGAATGGGCGGTCTCATATACGCTATTATTGGATTTTTCTTTAAATTCGGTATGGCCTTAGGAGGAGTTGTTCCAGGTCTGGTTCTTGATAAGTTTGGATATGTGGCAAATCAGGCACAAACTCCGGCGGCATTAACGGGGATTTTAATTACAACCACCATTATTCCCGTGTTCTTGCTGGCTCTGGCTTTAATTGATATTAATTTCTATAACTTAGATGAGAAAAAATATAAAAACATGGTTCGAGAATTAGAGAATAGAGACAAAGTTTATTTGGATCATATTGATGATTTCAAAGCTTAAAAAAGAAAATAAACTGAGGAGGAGTCCAAAATGAAGATTACCAATCCAGTACTGAAAGGATTCAATCCCGATCCAAGTATTTGCAGGGTAGGAGAGGATTATTATATCGCTGTATCTACATTTGAGTGGTTTCCGGGAGTCCAGATCCACCATTCAAAAGATTTAGTCAATTGGCGCTTAGTTGCACACCCATTACAGAGAGTTTCACAATTAGACATGAAAGGGAATCCTAATTCAGGTGGGGTTTGGGCACCATGTTTAAGCTATAGTGATGGAAGGTTCTGGCTGATCTATACGGACGTTAAGGTAGTAGATGGCGCTTGGAAAGATTGTCACAATTATTTAGTGACTTGTGAAACGATTAATGGTGATTGGGGGGAGCCGATACCATTAAACAGCTCCGGGTTTGATGCTTCTTTATTCCATGATACAGATGGAAAAAAATATTTATTAAATATGTTATGGGATCACCGTATTGACCGGCACTCATTTGGAGGAATTGTCATCCAGGAATATTCTGATAAGGAGCAAAAATTAATCGGTAAACCGAAAGTGATATTTAAAGGGACTGACAGAAAGCTAACAGAAGCTCCGCACCTTTATCATATCGGGAATTATTATTATTTACTAACTGCAGAAGGAGGAACACGGTTCGAACATGCTGCTACAATTGCCCGATCTGCAAATATTGAGGGACCATATGAAGTTCATCCCGATAATCCAATCTTAACGTCATGGCATGATCCAGGAAATCCATTGCAAAAATGCGGACATGCATCCATTGTTCAAACACATACAGGTGAGTGGTATTTAGCTCATTTAACGGGACGTCCCATACATCCAGACGATGAGTCAATTTTTCAGCAGAGAGGATATTGTCCTTTGGGCAGAGAAACTGCTATTCAAAAACTCTACTGGAAAGATGAATGGCCCTATGTAGCAGGCGGAAAAGAAGGAAGCTTGGAGGTGGAAGCGCCTTCTATACCGGAAACCGTGTTTGAAGCCACGTACCCCGAAGTTGATGAATTTGAGGATTCAACATTAAATATCAATTTTCAAACGTTAAGAATCCCGTTTACAGAAAAATTAGGTTCATTAATCCAGGTGCCAAATCATTTACGATTATACGGTCATGAATCATTAACCTCGACATTTACTCAGGCATTTGTAGCCAGGCGTTGGCAAAGCCTCCATTTTGAAGCGGAAACAGCTGTAGCGTTTTTCCCGGAAAATTTTCAACAAGCTGCTGGATTGGTGAACTACTACAATACAGAGAACTGGACGGCTCTTCAAATCACGCATGATGAAGAACTTGGCCGTATTCTTGAATTAACAATATGTGATAACTTTTCTTTTTCACAGCCATTACACAATAAAATTGTTATTCCTCGTGAAGTAAAGTATGTATATTTAAAAGTAAATATCGACAAGGAAAAATATTATTATTTCTATTCTTTTAACAAAGAAGATTGGCACAAAATTGATATTGCATTGGAATCGAAAAAATTATCAGATGATTACATCCGTGGGGGAGGATTCTTTACAGGAGCCTTTGTAGGGATGCAATGTCAAGATACCAGCGGTCATCATATTCCGGCCGACTTTAGATATTTTCGTTATACAGAAAAATAAAGTGTATGTGAAAAAGGAGGCTCTATTTTAGGACTCCTTTTTCATCTTAGAATGTGCCTATATATAACAAACAAAAAGCTCATCTTTAAAGATGAGCGGAGAGCGACATTACATTGTAACCATATCCAGAAAATGATCAATCACAATGGAGGACATTCCTAATGCCGGTGCATTTTTTCCTAAGGAAGATGGTAATAATTCATAGCTATTGCCTAATTGGGAATAAACCCTGGACGATACTTCGCTTCTAATTGAATTTAAAACCATAGGATGGGATTCAATTATGCTGTTTCTTAAAATGATGGCTTGTGGATTGAATGTATTTAGAATATTGGTAAGGCCTATTCCTAAATAGAATCCAAAATTCTGTAATGCATGTAAGGTGCTGATATCATTTGCATGGGCGAGCTCTATGATATCTTGATAGGACACTTTTTTCTCTTTCGTCTGAAGAGATGTTAATAAAGCCTTTTCTGAAGCATACAATTCCCAGCAACCTCGGTTTCCGCAACTGCATTTAGGACCATTAAAGTCAATTGTCATATGTCCCATTTCTCCAGAGAATCCGCTTACCCCTCTATATAAATGGTTGTTGATAATAATACCGATCCCTATCCCTGTACTGATACTTGCATAAATAATGTTATCGTGATTTTTTGCAGCACCAAATACTTTTTCTCCATATGCGCCAGCATTTGCCTCATTTTCAATAAAAACAGGCACATTGAATTTCTCATGTATAGAAGATTTTAAGTCGATATCTCTCCAGTTCGAGTTCGGAGTGAAAACAATTTTTTGATTTTTATCAATGAGTCCTGGCGCACAGATGCCTATACCAATAAGACCGTAAGGAGATTGGGGCATATGCGTAATAAAGTGATGAATCATATCAATTAAAATGTCTTTCGTTATTTCTGGAGAATTTGATTCTAAATGGTGGTGTTGATCAAGAACGATCGTCCCTTCAAGGTCTGTTAAAATGCCATTGATATAATCCACACCAACATCTATTCCTACGGAGTATCCTGCCTTTTTATTAAAAACAAGCATGACAGGCCTTCTTCCGCCACTTGATTGTCCTTGACCTATTTCAAATACAAGATTTTCTTTCATTAATGTGTTTACCTGTGATGAAACAGTTGATTTATTTAATCCAGTCATTTCAGATAATTTTGCTCTTGAAATCGGTGAATTTTTAAGTATTTCTTTTAATAATAACTTTTGATTTACTTTTTTAACAAAGGCTTGATCTGCGATATCCACTTCATCCACTCCATTTGTATAACCTTTAAATTAAGTATGAACATAGTACATAGCGAATCTTCCCTTTATTATATCTAATGTGTTCATAAAAAACTAAAAAAAATATTGAAAATACTGATGAGGTTATATAAGATGAAAATAAGTTAGTTTGTTCAGGCAACAAACTAATGTGCAACTTACTTACAATATGAATAAAATGCATCTGTATTTGCGTGATCTGTTCTGAATTTATTTTTAAGGGGGAAATCACATGGCTCAATCTCATTCTAGTTCAGTCAACTATTTTGGAAGCGCAAACAAAGTGGTTTACGAAGGGAAAGATTCGACTAATCCTTTAGCATTTAAATATTATAATCCTCAAGAAGTAATCGGCGGAAAAACGATGAAAGAGCATTTGCGATTTTCTATTGCTTATTGGCATACATTTACTGCTGATGGCACAGACGTTTTTGGAGCGGCTACGATGCAAAGACCATGGGATCACTATAAAGGCATGGATCTAGCGAAGGTGAGAGTAGAAGCAGCATTTGAGATGTTTGAAAAACTAGATGCACCATATTTTGCTTTTCATGACCGGGATATTGCACCAGAAGGAAGTACGCTAAAAGAGACTAACCAAAATTTGGATATGATCGTGAGCATGATTAAAGATTACATGAGAAATAGCAACGTTAAGCTATTATGGAATACTGCAAACATGTTTACAAATCCCCGTTTCGTCCATGGCGCTGCGACTTCTTGCAATGCAGATGTGTTTGCGTACGCTGCAGCACAAGTGAAAAAAGGGTTAGAAACAGCAAAAGAGCTTGGCGCCGAGAACTATGTATTTTGGGGCGGCCGTGAAGGATATGAAACATTGTTAAATACCGATTTAAAATTTGAGCTTGATAATTTGGCAAGATTTTTGCATATGGCAGTGGATTACGCGAAGGAAATCGGGTACACAGGGCAGTTTTTGATTGAGCCAAAACCAAAAGAGCCGACCGTCCATCAATACGATACAGATGCAGCAACAACCATTGCCTTTTTAAAGCAATATGGCTTAGACAATCATTTTAAATTAAATCTCGAAGCCAATCATGCCACATTAGCCGGGCATACATTCGAACACGAATTACGCATGGCAAGAGTGCATGGTCTGCTTGGCTCTGTTGACGCGAACCAGGGACACCCTCTGTTAGGCTGGGACACAGATGAATTTCCGACAGATTTATATTCTGCTACACTAGCAATGTACGAAATTCTGCAAAATGGCGGCCTTGGAAGCGGAGGATTAAACTTTGACGCGAAGGTCAGAAGATCTTCTTTTGAGCCTGATGATCTAATATATGCCCATATTGCAGGGATGGATGCATTTGCAAGAGGATTGAAAGTCGCCCATAAATTAATCGAAGATCGTGTGTTTGAAGATGTGATTCAACACCGCTACCGCAGCTTTACTGAAGGGATTGGTCTTGACATTATAGAAGGAAGAGCTAATTTCAATACACTTGAGCAATATGCGCTAAATAATCAATCAATTAAAAACGAATCTGGAAGACAGGAGCGATTAAAAGCGATATTGAACCAATACATTTTAGAAGTATAACGGGATAAGCTCCAGATCCTGCGATACAAAGTCACCGAACTACCCGTCATAATTCCTTTACTCTTTCTGATTGTTATGACGGGTAATTTTTATAATTGGGATTTATTTAGAGTGAATGATTTTTTAAAAGGGTAAGGAGTGAAAAAATGAAGTACGTCATTGGAATTGATCTTGGGACGAGTGCTGTTAAAACTATTTTAGTCAATCAAAACGGCAAGGTTTGTGCAGAAACGTCCAAACGTTATCCGCTCATCCAAGAGAAGGCGGGATATAGTGAGCAAAATCCTGAAGACTGGGTGCAGCAAACAATTGAAGCATTGGCTGAATTGGTTTCTATATCTGAAATTCAAGCCAAGGATATTGATGGGATAAGCTATTCGGGACAAATGCATGGGTTGGTGCTGCTTGACCAAAATCGTCAGGTGTTGCGCCATGCAATTCTTTGGAATGATACCAGAACGACGCCTCAATGTATCAGGATTACCGAGACATTTGGCGATCATCTGCTTGACATCACAAAAAACCGCGTTCTTGAAGGGTTTACATTACCTAAAATGTTATGGGTGAAGGAAAATGAACCTGAACTTTTCAAAAAAACGGCTGTTTTTTTGCTTCCAAAAGACTATGTGAGATTTCGTATGACTGGTGCCATTCACACTGAATACTCCGATGCAGCAGGGACTTTACTTTTACATATTGCCCGCAAGAAGTGGAGTGATGATATTTGCAAACAATTTGGTATACCTGTAGATATTTGTCCTCCGCTTGTTGAATCTCATGATTGTGTAGGATCGCTGCTTCCGAACGTCGCCGCGGAGACAGGACTATTGGAAAAAACAAAAGTGTACGCCGGGGGAGCGGATAATGCTTGCGGTGCTATTGGAGCGGATATTCTTTCTTCTGGCAAAACATTATGCAGTATTGGGACCTCAGGGGTCATACTTTCCTATGAAGAAGACAATGAAAGAGACTTTAAAGGGAAAGTGCACTTTTTTAATCATGGAAAAAAGGATTCTTTTTATACGATGGGAGTCACGCTCGCTGCAGGATACAGCTTGGATTGGTTTAAAAATACGTTTGCGCCAAACGAATCGTTTGAGCAATTATTGCAGGGGGTGGAATCTATTCCGATAGGAGCCAATGGGCTGCTATACACTCCTTATTTGGTGGGTGAAAGAACGCCGCATGCTGATTCTTCTATCCGGGGAAGCTTGATCGGAATGGATGGAGCCCACAAAAGAGAGCACTTTTTGAGGGCGATAATGGAAGGTATCACATTCTCTTTGCATGAATCAATTGAGCTATTCCGCGAAGCGGGAAAATCAGCTAATACTGTCGTTTCTATTGGTGGGGGTGCTAAAAATGAAACGTGGCTGCAAATGCAAGCTGACATTTTCAATGCGAGGGTGATTAAGTTAGAAAATGAACAAGGTCCAGCCATGGGAGCGGCTATGCTGGCTGCTTTTGGAAATGGGTGGTTTGAATCCCTTGAAGATTGTGCAAAGCAGTTCATTCGTAAGGCTGCTACATTTTATCCAATGGAACAAAATGTCCAAAAATATAAAACACTATTTGATTTGTATAAGAACATCTACACTCACACAAAGGATCTCAATACAGCTTTGCAGAGCTTTCGAAAAAACGAATGACAATGGAACAATTAGCGACGAATCACCATCAAAAGCATTATCTGTTAACAAAATTGAAAACGTTATCAAAAAATCATTTCATGCAATTCTATTTTCAAAAAACAAAAGTCTATTACATTATAAACTAAGTTTTTTAAGGGGAAAGAGAGAATAATAGTCTAACTACCATGGCAGCCTCTTTTGAAAGTTGGTGAGCACAACGGTAAGACCAAATACACCCTCATCAAACAGGAGGAATACCAAATGAAGCAAAAAAGAATGAAGTTTTTATTAGCAGTTTTATTTAGTCTAGCACTGACATTACCTGCATGGTCCGCACAGGCGGCAACTACAATCACCTCAAATCAAACTGGTTCCCAAGATGGCTATGATTATGAATTGTGGAAGGATTATGGGAACACTAGTATGACGCTAAATAGCGGTGGCGCGTTTAGCGCCCAGTGGAGTAACATTGGGAATGCTTTATTCCGAAAAGGCAAGAAATTCGATACAACCAAGACTCACTCACAACTTGGAAATATATCAATTCGTTACAACGCAACCTTCAATCCGGGAGGAAATTCATATCTGTGTGTTTATGGATGGACAAAAGATCCGCTCGTAGAATATTACATCGTCGATAATTGGGGCACCTATAGACCGACTGGAACGCCTAAAGGTACATTTACTGTTGATGGAGGGACATATGACATTTATGAGACCACTAGAATCAACCAACCTTCCATTATAGGTATCACAACCTTTAAACAGTATTGGAGTGTCCGGCAGACAAAACGAACAAGCGGAACCGTATCTGTCAGCGAACACTTCAAAAAGTGGGAAAGCTTAGGAATGCCAATGGGTAAGATGTATGAAACCGCATTTACTGTAGAGGGCTATCAAAGTAATGGCAGTGCTAATGTAACTACCAATGTATTGACTGTTGGTGGGAAAAGTCAATAATCCTTTCTCTTGATTTACGATGAATATTGGTAGTATGTTCATGCACAAAAAACCCCCTCACATTAACGTGAAAGGGGTTTTTTATTATCTACACTTTTTATATTATTCAAAAAGATTCATGTTGAAAAAGTAAGATCAACTCTAACTATTAGGAGTTGCGAAATCAGCTATCTCGTGTGCTATACAGCAGAAAATTTCATAGGCAGTGTTTTTCTATTTCACACAGCCATGAAAACCTCTATTGGTCACGTATCCATTCTTGCTCCAGATGAAAAGTTTTTCTGATTTTGCTTCTTGCTCATCTAGTCTGAATTGGTCTATGTATTTGGTGTTTGGCTCATATACATATGCTACTCTGGCCAATCCTTCTTTCAACAATGTTTCCTGAACAGATTTGCCGTCAGCATAAACGTAAGCTAACAGTCTTCCATACTTATCTCTGCGATCGCCTTTATCAAATTCCAGCTGCAGCTTACCGCTGTTGACCAATTCTTTATTTCGTTTTGACGCATCCTCACCGTATGGCTGAACACAAGAATGCGGTTTCTTCGTCTCAGGTGTATCAACGAGCAAGTAGCGAACTGTGTCTTTTTTTCCGTTGTAAATCACCTTAATCGTATCTCCATCAACTGTTCTATCTAATGTAACATCTACCAATTTCTTATGAGGCGTGCCAGCCTCTTGTTCTGGCTGTTTATATTCATTAGAGTGAGTATGCTCAGCCTCACTAGAACCTGACTGGTTTGGTGATGTGCGATTTGATCCGCAAGCTCCCAAAGTAATACTTAAAACGGCTGCGATCATACTGACCAAAATCTTCTTCATATTCATTCCCTCTTTATCATTTTCTCTTTTCGCGCTTAAACATCAACATTATAACGATATGGACATTTTTTGTGAATGGAAAATACCTATAACTTCAGGGGAACTTCTTACACTGAAATTACCAATGGTTAACTTTGTAATAAGGTGACCAAAATATTACCATTACAGAAGGAAGATAAACAATTCTGAAAATGATATTGACTGAAAATGCTTTTGGAATTATGATAATATCAGAAGTGACAATAATATGACAAAAACATCACTACAATATAACAATTAACGGATTATGTTATTGATTAAAAATGCAAACGATTACAAACGCAGAAATCTAAGATCGAGATGACATTAGTTTTGTATCAATATCCACACTGAAAGAGCTTATTAAGTATTCTTAATAAAGGCAGGGGAGATGGATATGAATGAACATCGAAATCGAAGGTTAAAATTAATAATGATCTCAGCAACTTTTGGAGGACTTCTCTTTGGGTATGACACCGGAGTTATAAATGGAGCTTTGCCTTTTATGGCAAGACCAGATCAGCTTCATTTAACAGCGGTTACAGAAGGGCTTGTTACGAGTATTCTTTTATTAGGTGCGGCGTTTGGAGCGTTGTTATGCGGAAGATTAGCTGATCGATATGGCCGCCGTAAAATGATCCTTAATCTCTCTTTTTTATTTTTCTTGGCATCACTTGGGACAGCGTTTGCACCTAGTGTTTTCATCATGACGGTCTTTCGTTTTTTATTGGGACTGGCTGTTGGGGGAGCCTCAGCGATGGTACCGGCCTTTTTAGCAGAAATGGCACCGCATGAGAAGAGAGGACGTATGGTAACCCAAAATGAGCTAATGATTGTTGGCGGGCAATTTTTAGCATATGTTTTTAATGCCATCCTTGGTGTAACAATGGCAAATACGGGACATGTTTGGAGATACATGCTAGTCATTTGTGCCGTTCCGGCTATCATGTTATTTGCCAGTATGCTTAAGGTGCCAGAAAGCCCGAGATGGCTAATCTCCAAAGGCAAAAAAAATGAGGCGCTGCGTGTTCTTAAACAAATTCGTGAAGATAAACGTGCAGAAGCTGAATATCGGGAAATTGAAAAAGCGGTAGAAAAAGATACACAGCTTGAGAAGGCATCGCTCAAGGACTTTTCTACCCCATGGCTGCGCCGTCTTTTGCTGATTGGAATCGGTGTAGCCATCGTAAATCAAATTACAGGTGTGAACTCGATTATGTATTATGGCACACAAATCCTTAAAGAATCCGGTTTTGGCACAAAAGCGGCTTTAATCGCTAATATTGGGAATGGGCTGATATCCGTTATTGCAGTTATATTTGGGATTTGGCTGGTCGGAAAAGTAAGGCGGCGTCCAATATTGTTGATTGGTTTGGCGGGGACGACTACAGCGCTCCTATTGATTGCAATTTTCTCAATTGTGCTTGATGGATCTATGGCACTTCCTTATGTGGTGCTTTCTTTGACCGTTTTATTTCTTGCCTTTATGCAAGGGTGTGTAGGACCTGTGACTTGGCTGGTCATAGCGGAAATATTTCCTCAAAGATTGAGAGGACTTGGTTCTGGGATAAGTGTTTTTTTTCTCTGGATATTAAACTTTGTGATTGGTTTTGCTTTCCCGATCTTGCTTAGTTCTGTAGGGTTGTCTTTTACATTCTTTATATTCGTGGCTTTAGGTGTATTGGCAATTGGTTTTGTGTACAAATTCATGCCGGAAACAATGGGGCGTACACTTGAAGAACTAGAAGAGCATTTCCGTTTTCGACATGATCACAATACTCCTGAACAATCAGTTATTGAGGTATAGATATGTTGAACATCTCTCTTCTTAGAGGGGGGATTTTTGTTTAGCTTCAGAAAAAACAAAATCCCTCTGCCAGAGGGATTTTGATTCAGCATGTTAAGATGTTCTACACGTATAATACGGGAGTTGATACTTTGAAAATCTCGCCATCTCTTATATAAAAACGAGGGATGCGGCGGCTTAATGTAGACACCACTTCATAGTTAATCGTATTGAGCATTTCAGCCACTTCATCAACGGAAATCTCAGCTCCTTTTTGCTTACCGTAAATTACGACTTCTTCTCCTTGTTCACCTTCACCGTTTTCTCCTAAACTGACCATGATCATATCCATTGTTACTCTTCCCGCTACAGGCACTCGTTTTCCGCGGTGAAGAACAAACCCGCGATTGGAAAGGGCACGAGAATAGCCGTCAGCATAGCCGATCGGGATTGTAGCAATTACTTCATTAGGTTCTGCAACGTATGTAGCACCATAGCTAACGGTTCGGGGCTCTGTCCGCATGGTTTTGACATAAGCAATGCGCGCTTTTAAACTTAGCGCAGGTTCAAGCTTAACGAGATGTAGTTGTTTAATATAGGCAGAAGGATATAAACCATATAAACCGATACCTAAACGGATCATATCAGCGCTATATTCCGGAAATGCGATAGCTGCAGCCGTGTTGCACATATGCACGGTGGGCAGCTCAATTCCTTGTTCTTTTAAAAAGCTGAGAAAATTGATGAATTTTTCGTGCTGCAGCTTTGTAAGTGTCGTGTCTGGTTCATCAGCTGTTGAAAAATGTGTAAAAATCCCTGTCCACCTGAGAAATTCGCTTACCTTTAGGGCTTTCACTACTGCTAAAAGCTCTTCCTTTGTGCGTACACCTAATCGTCCCATGCCGGTATCCACGTTAATATGAATAGCCAGCCGATCAGTACTTGCTTCTTTCTCCAATATCTCGTTTGCTTCTTTTATCCAATCAACCTGAAATGCTGATAATGTTATATCCCAAGCCGCTGACTTCTTCACACAACTAAGGGACGTAAAACCAAGCACAAGGATAGGTGCTGTAATCCCCGCTTTTCGTAAAACGATTCCTTCCTCCACGCTGGCAACAGCGAGCTCACTCGCCCCGTGTTCAAGTGCATGACGCGCCACTTCTATAGACCCGTGACCATAACCGTTCGCTTTTACGACAGCCATAATTTTGCTCTTATGTGGAATATGACGGCGGATCGCTCGCAAATTCTTTTTAACGGCATCAAGATTGACTTCGATCCAAACTTCTCGGCAAAGCTTTATCATCAACGCTTCCTTCCTTCTTATGGATTGTAACTACCACCTATTGCCGCAAGAATAAATGTTAATTGTTGGATGATTCGATCTTATTTTATTCAGTTTCATTTGAAATCATTCAACAGCAAATCCATGTGATACGAAAAGGTGCTTATCAATGTTCGAATAGCAAATACGGATAAACGAGGCTTGTAAGGGGATGAGAATGGATATGGAGGCTGAGGATATGAGAAGTACAACTAATCAAAAATAATCTGCAGTGATTATTTGTTTTGGTACACTCTCATAGGAGGAATGATAACCAGAAATCAAACAGGGAGGTTTCACCGTTCTCAATAACAAGGGATACCGGTTAGAGTGTTGAACACTATGACGGAGCAAACTGGCCAGAACATGAAGATGATTAAAGCGAAAAAGCACGGTCTGCAGAGAATAGAACAAGAAAGACACTTTATATAAAGATACTGACTGAGCCTAGAGGAAAGGGGGCGCCTAAGGTATGAACATTAGAAGAACCTTTTAAATGAGAAGGACTGAGAAAATTCTGTAAAAGATAATCCGTTCAAAAAGCAGTCAATTCCTTGTTCCATAAACCTGACATCAGAGTATATAATTAAATTCGTATTCAAAAAATCGTTTAAGTAAGGGGTATACATGAAAAGGGGAGTTAGTTTTCAAATACCGAATGAATATGGAAATTTTCTATGGCGAATACTGCAGCCAGTAGACATAGCTCATTATAAGTGGCAAACGAGTGGTGAATCTTATTTTGTAGTAGATGGAGAGCTCGATAATGAGGAGCTCTTTCATGACTTTGCTATTGTTGAAGGGGCAGATTTTGCGCAACTATTAAAAACGAATCAGTACTATACCATTTTCGTTGAATTGAAAGCATTTCCACATAGAAAAACAGTTAATCAAGTCAATACATATGAAGAGTTTGCTGACAGTGATTGCGAATTTGTCCTTTTGATAGCAGATAATAGCTACATTTCGATTTACTGTAAAAACAAAAATACCATTGAAAAACTTTATTTTAATGCTTTACACAATGATTTTGAAGACGTTCAGTTTATAACTGATGAAAATGACACAAGAACAGGCCTTACTGTATGATAGCCAATAAAATAAAAGGAGCTAATACATAACAATGCAAATTAAAATCAAATATCTAGATGAAACACAAACAAGAATCAGCAAAATTGAGAAGGGAGACTGGATCGATCTTCGAGCAGCTGAAGATGTAACAATCAAAAAAGATGAATTTAAGCTTGTCCCATTAGGTGTAGCAATGGAGCTGCCAGAAGGTTACGAAGCACATGTCGTTCCTCGGTCAAGCACATATAAGAACTTTGGCGTTATTCAAACAAATTCAATGGGTGTTATCGATGAGTCATACAAGGGAGACAACGATTTTTGGTTCTTTCCTGCTTATGCATTGCGCGATACTGAAATTAAGAAGGGTGATCGTATCTGTCAGTTTAGAATCATGAAGAAAATGCCGGCGGTTGAATTGGTTGAAGTAGAGCATTTGGGAAACGAGGATAGAGGAGGACTCGGTTCAACAGGTACTAAGTAAACAAAATAAATCCTTGGCTGTCTTCATGATGTGTGATTGATCAATGCAGATTACAGCCAAGGTACATATTATCTAATTTGAACAGCAAATGATTAAATGTTTATTGAGGTCCCATTTTTATTTTTATAGCGATTAGCTAGTCTTTTATAATACATGCTTAATATGTAAAAGAACCAATAGCCTAACAAAGTCCCTAAGGTGTTAAGCATTAAATCATCCACGTCAAAACTTCTGTAAACAGATTTTATATACACTGAATACGAAAGCTGTGTTAGTTCAATAAACAAAGAAATGAAAAATCCAATTAGTAATATTTTTTTAAGGTTATTAAGCTTTTCAAATAACAGTGGAAATAAAAAGCCAACTGGGAGCAGTAATATCAGGTTTCCTCCGATTGATCTGATTACATAAAATTGTAGGCCTTCGTGATAAACATCTACAAAGAAATAAAATGGGATGAAGTTATTCCCTGATACAAATGGGAGATAAGAGTCGTACCTCATATCTTTTATCAAACCAGCATCTACGGGCAGAGGAAATAATGTAACACTTATCAAATTGAAAAAGTAAACCAATAAACAAAAGATAACGATATGCTTATGTATGGGTAATCCATCTTTTTTAAAAAGGGCTCGTTTAATGAGTCGATAAACTAGAAAGCAAAAATAGAGGACCATTAAAAATGGCAAGAGAAAAGACGAGTCGAGCATAAGTACACCACAATTTCCTTTTTGATTCATTTTAACACAAATAGGAAAATGAAGGAATTTCTAAAATAAAAGAATGTTTGATCAGAGGGCAAATAAAAACTAGGATATCATCATTAACCAAGTTAAATGGTGTGTCTGGGTCAAAACTTGCGGTAACTAAAAGCAATGTGACAGACTATGTTATGGAGAAATACCGATGTAAAAGAGGGGGTAACTCCTCTTTACACACAAAGGGATGGAATAAGAATCTCATTTTATCGGTGCGTGCTTACTATTTGCGATAATATTGTATTCGTAATATATTATGCCAAGCAACTGAAAATGAAGGAAGGAAATGAATTGCCATGACTCAATTCGATAAACAATACAACTCAATCATAAATGACATTATAAATAATGGAATCTCAGACGAAGAATTTCAAGTAAGAACAAAGTGGGACTCAGATGGAACACCGGCTCATACACTAAGTGTGATTAGTAAGCAAATGAGATTCGACAACTCAGAGGTTCCGATTTTAACGACAAAAAAAGTTGCCTGGAAAACAGCCATTAAAGAATTGCTCTGGATTTGGCAGCTGAAATCGAACGATGTTAATGATTTAAACAAGATGGGCGTACATATTTGGGATCAGTGGAAACAAGAAGACGGCACTATTGGTCATGCATATGGATTTCAGCTGGGGAAGAAAAACAGAAATTTAAATGGAGAAAAGGTGGATCAGGTTGATTATCTTCTTCATCAATTGAAGAACAATCCATCTTCACGCAGACACATTACCATGCTGTGGAATCCGGATGAATTAGACGCAATGGCCTTAACGCCATGTGTATACGAGACACAGTGGTATGTAAAACAAGGGAAACTCCACCTTGAGGTAAGAGCGCGGAGCAATGACATGGCCTTGGGGAATCCGTTCAATGTATTTCAGTATAATGTGTTGCAGCGCATGATTGCTCAAGTGACTGGCTATGAGCTTGGTGAATATATTTTTAACATTGGGGATTGCCATGTGTACACCCGTCATATAGACAATTTGAAAATCCAGATGGAAAGAGAACAGTTTGAAGCACCGGAACTATGGATCAATCCTGAAGTGAAAGATTTTTATGATTTTACAATCGATGATTTTAAGTTAATCAACTATAAGCATGGGGACAAGCTTTCATTTGAGGTAGCAGTTTAATGCTGCCTTTTTTTATTTTATTGTTGGTAATTTTTATAAAATTTAAATATGAAAGGATATTCTATAACAGAATATAAGTTGCAAATAAAGAGAAAACAAAATTAGAGCGCATGTAACCGAAGGTATTGTTTAAAAGCGTCAGATGGTCTTACGTACAAGAGGAATGGCGGATTCTTTGATCTGAAAAAATTGAATACGCGGTGAAAAGGCAATTCGTTTTATCAGGTGTAATTCCTGCTAATAATATTATAGGCCTTAAGAATATTGTGTTGCGAAGAAAAGTCTATACGATAGCTGTAAGGATTGTTGAGTCTATTCTATGCTTCAAACTTTTATCGTTAGAATTGGCTGGTTTTGTATTTATACATGCGATCACATTAAAGAATCGCCGTCATAATCTCTGTTTTTCATCTATTATTCTCTTACTCAGCCTATATATAAAAAATATTCCCAACATTTAAAAATAACCATTTAAATATATTTCTAGAAATTGTATACTTATATGGTACTAAATGAATACATAGAAAGGACTGTTGTTGATGAAAAAAGTTTTTTGTAAGTTAGCCATTAGTTCGATTGCTCTATTTATATTAGGTGTTCCTAATGGCAATGTATTAGCTGCTGAAAAAGGAGCAGACAAGACTGTTAACGATGTGGCATCACAAGTACATACTGTATTTGCAAACGAGTCGACTGGATCTGGAGGCGGAGAGTTTACTGCGCAATTTGTGAACGATTTTCGCAATGTTAAGATGAATGTTAAAACGTATAAAAGCTGGTCTAGTTTTAAAAGGGTATCCGATAATATAGCAACTGGCAGTAAAGGGGGATCTATTACTGCAAACAAAACAGTTACTTTTACAACAACTGTAAGCGGATCTATTAGTGGTTTAGGAATATCTACTGCAGGCTCTGTAGCTAGCTCTAAAGGATACACTCTAAATGTTGGAGCAAATAAAAGAGTCTATATGGCATATAGAGTTAGATATAATGTAGAAGAAGGGTACAACTGTCGCAAGGATATTGTTACTGGTAAATGTGTATCAAAGAAAAAATATGTAGTTAAAAAACCTATGTATGGAGAATATGCTCTGAAAAACTATTAATTTTATATAAAAAAGATTAGCTTAAAAGCTAATCTTTTTTATTAAGAAGAAAATATCCTAATTTTGAAACTAGATACAAAGTGAAAGCGATCATTAATGTTCTTGATATAACTATTCCATGAATAGCTAAATCATATCCAGCAGGAATCAAGGCTTTTGTATTAAACATAAAATACATTGATACCAGAAGAGCAATAATAACAAGAATTATCCCAAAAAGACCTGTTTTTTCGTATTTCATACAAATTCCACCCTATATTATAATGTGATATAAATAAACGAAAGAGCTGAATATTAAGATAATTCAATAATCAGCAAACAATAGAATATTGTCAAACTGTCTTTGAATATTATTTTTGTAATAAAGAAATAATTGAAAGCCCCACAAATGAGGGGCTTTTAATAGTATCTAGTTCTATATTACTTAAATAAATCATACCAAAGTTATTTTAAAATTTCAACTTTTGTTTTACTAATATTTATTAACATTGTTAACCTTTTCAACTATAGGAGAGAATTTCTTTTGTTTCTTACTCTTTAATCCCTTAAACAAAACGTCTTATTTTATCGCATAGCTGGACAAAAGGTTCTCTGTTCATATATCTCTATAATTTTGGAAACTGAGCGGGTTTTTTAGAGAGGACGAAAATGCTAGCAAAAACCGCCAGCAATGCTGGCGGCCTTTTGCTGCTTCGTTTATTTATTAACAGAGATTGTAACGTTATTTCCTGAAACAGAAACCTTTGCGAAATCCTGTGTATCTACCACAGGAGTGATAGCTTTATTGTCGATTGTGATGCTGTTAAAAGATGTCGAAAAGGCTGTTTTGATGGCATCACGCTGGCTTTCATAAGAAACTGCTGCAGTAGCAAGTGTTTTCCATTTTGAAATCGTGCCGATGTTGGTCCCTTGAATTTCTGTGATAATTCGTCCGGTATAGCCGTCATTGTTCGTTCCCCAAAGGGTCATGCGCGTATTGCCGTTTAAATTTTTATAGATTGTCATTTGGACTGTGCTTCCAGGGCGGAAGCCTTTATTGTATGTGAACTTGTCTTTTCCTTCGATGTACGTTTCTTCATTTTTGGATCCTACCTTCATGAGGGGCTTCCAGACGTTGTATTGCTTGCTGTACTGAAGCCCGATATCTGCCTCAGTTCCGCTTGTTGCCCTAAATCCTGAATAAATATAAGGAGTAGAGACCGTATCATATTTTACAGTGTCAGGAAGATTGATTTTAGCTGTGAAAACGGCGCCTGTACTATTCAGATAGGCGCGGCCGCCGATTCCCTTAGGCAGCTGGGAGGCTGCTTTTGCGACTTGAGCATCTGCCGCGGGCAAGCCTGGTATACCTGATGGAAGTGTTCCGAAAAGAATGGCTGTTCCTACTGCACCTGCAATCAATACTTTTTTCACTCAAATTCCCCCTTTTGATAGTGATTCCGTCATTTATTATACCTTATTTTGGAACTGGATTTATGTATATAAATCGACAAAATATTTCATTTTGAGTGATGTAAGGGACGAAACGTTTCTGAAATCTGAAAGCTATATACCTTTAACAAAGGAAATAATAAGATCATAATCGTTTTAACCGATTTGAAATTTTCCTCATAATAAAAGCACAAATGCTTAAAGAAACGATAATCAAAAGAATGCGCGCTATCGTTTCCCAGCCTGTAAAAAAGGGTGCTGTTTCATCAATGTCTGTCCTTGTAACATGATAAAAGCACAGATACCGACTAAGAAAAGAAAACAAATGCTTAGGATTGCTAACGCTTTACGTGAGTATGTTTTCATTTCATCTTTAAAATACAGCAATACGAAAACAAAGCAGCTAACATTGGCGATTGTTCTTATCACCTCAAAGCTTGTCATGGCAACTGATATAAATAGACAAAGTAAAATGAGATAAAATACGATGTTTCTAGACAAACAACCTCTCCTTTTATGCTATAAGAGAACTAAATAAACTATGTACTAAATATTCATCATTCATTTTTTAATTCAGTCACCAAGGTTTTTATAGAAAGTGAAGGGAAGCTTCAAGATGATAGTGCTCAAAAAAGCCCGGCATTAGCCGGGGAAAGGTGAAAACGAGGAGATGTGAATGGAGTTTAGTAATGTTTCTTATGCTTTTTATACTCTACAACATAATCATAGTCTTTTTTGTCGTGATCATAATATTTTTTATCGTAATCACAGTCATCATCTTTCTTATGATAGTCATCATATTTTTTGTCATAATCACAGTCGTCATCTTTTTTATCATGGTGGTATTTTTTATCATATTCGTAATACTTCTTGTAATACGTTTTTTTGACCGTATAATACTCTTCTTTATATTTTTTGTAATAACCCATATATACTCCTCCTTTATTTATAATACGTTTTATTATACGGCGAGTTGATCTTGCGGCTTGGACAGTTAAAATCATAGAAGGAAAAAAGGGCTGTCCAAATGGAAGAAAAAAGACAGGTGACATAGAAACAAATCAAAATAAAGAGCCGATTTTTCATCGGCCCAAACGATTTATCTTATATTTGTTTGTCTTCTTTGTTGTCTGCATCACTTTTTCTTAAATCCTGAGTCAGTCCGCTGGTTGCTTGTTTAAATTCTGATAAGGCTTTTCCTGCTGCACGGCCAAGCGCCGGCAGTTTATCAGGTCCAAACACTAAAAAACCTACAAACAAAATAACGAGTATTTTTGTGAAGCTTAATTCCATATCCCTTTCCTCCTGATTGAAGTACAACCTTTTACACAAATTATAAGAGATGGCAGTTCAAATGGGAATGCATTTATTTTGACAAATTAAAACAAGCTCAAAAGCGGATTCTTAAAACGGCTGCTGCTGAATATAATGTCCAATGCCCTGCTTAAGGTGATTGAAATAAAGGAGAGGTGTGGCTGATGAGATTTACTAAGGTATTTGGATTTTTGTCTGTTTTAGGGCTGGCGGCGGTTTTTCCATTAACGGCACAAGCAGAAAAAGCGGGAACTGCGGGAGCTGGAGAGTGGGATAAGTTGGGGTCTTACACATATACCTACTCAAGTCCCGCGGTATACTCGAGCGGAGGAGATTTTAGAGTGTGCCTTTCAGGAAGCACTCCTTTTTCTGTCTCACTGCACTTATATGAGGATGATGCCGGCGACAATCCTGATGATTATGTAGGGTCAAACTATTTTTCACCCGGAGAATGCTACACCTTTGGCAGTATTGGAAAATTTGTAGATGGGAGCAATAACAAGGCTGAGTTTTTTGTCACCGATTACTCTGGAAAATCTAAAGCGGTTACGTTTTATGATTGATGTGCTCAAATTGTGAAGTACAACCCTTTGTTAAAAACAAAAAAGAGAGAGGTATCTCTCTCTTTTTTTATTCTTCGACAGCCTTACGAAGCCGTTCATTTACGATGCCAGTCCAGCCGCCATCCATCTTATCGCGAATGACGGAGCTTTTCTCGTTGGCTTTGCCGATCAATTCATTCGGCTCTTTCCAGCCGCCGTGAATAAGGGTAAACCTCGTTTTTTCCCCCAAGTCTTCTAATTGAAAGGTAACGACCCATCCTTCTGTATCCCATTCAAAAGAAAGTTCAGTTGGAGCTTGAACAGCTAAAACTTTACAAGTGGACGGTCCAAACGGTGATTGCAAGTGGAATTCTTGTCCTTCTTTGAGCTGAAAGTCATTGGGCATAAACCACTTGGCAATGCCTTCTGAAGTGGAGACTGTCTCCCAGACTTTCTGAATGGGAGCCTCCAGGGTAATGCTTTTCGTAATATCTGGTAATGTATTTTCATGATTTTGAGCCATTTCGTTTACCTCTTGACATATGATGTTTTTTCAATTTAATCATATAATAACTAATAAGATCATGTCCATAGCTTGCATTGTTTATGCTGCAGCTGCTGATGAATAGTGTATCAGCCGAAAATGTATAGTTGTGATTGCATTCTTGCTTATGTTTGGGTCAGGTTCCTATTCAGCCCATTTAATTTGCGCGATTTTGCTGTGCTTATCAGTTTTATTTTAATAGTAAATCTACCATTTTTCTAAAACAGGAGGTTTTTTATGCTTGGAAAAATTAAAGCAGCCATTGATAACAGTCCAGGGAAGCCAGCCAGAATCGTAGTTAGTGAAAAAGCGTTTCAGCAATTAAAGGAAGAAATGCGCTTTGTTTACGTATCCAAACCGAAAACGATAATGGGGATTCCTGTGGAAGTTTCAGATCAGGCAGAAAGCTTTAAACTGGAATTTTAGTTCATTCGAGGCTGTCTAAAAAAGATTTGATTTCTTGAAGGCATGATGAAATGTTCATCATGCTTTTCTTATTGAGAAAAAGACGAACATAAAATATAGATATACGGGAAAAATAATCCTATTAGCGAGAGAAGGGAATTGACAGATGGATAACATGATATCAACTCTTACTGACTGGAATGTGTGGTTTCAAGCGTTAGTTGTATTTCTCGTTCCATATGTCATCTATAAAGTGTTTACTTGGATTCATGTATAAGAAGGTGCAATGATGAGGTGGCGGAGCAATCAGTTTAAAACACAGAAGCAGCAAGAATCAGATCATTCAACAACTGAAAAGAAGGATCAAGGTGTGTTAACCGGTAACATCGGATACGATACAGAACAGGTAAAAAGAATAATTGGACATAACGGGGACGTTCATTTCCGAGAGCTTGAAATCACTCATTTACATGTAAAAGCGTCATTAATCTTTGTTGAAGGGCTGTCTGACCAAGATTTGATTCATAAAGTCCTAACAGTATTAGTCATGAATCATACTCATCAGGTCAGCGACCAATTTTCTCAAGCCGGAAAAGACATTTTTACTTCGAAACAGATAAAAAATCAAATCGTGTCAATCGGTGATGTTATAGAATCAGAGAAAATCAGTGATATCGTATTGAATGTTTTCATGGGTTCGGCAGCGCTTCTCATCGATGGAATGCCGCAGGCCTTTCTTCTGGGAACCGTAAAAAAACAAAATCGAAGTATCGAGGAGCCGCTTTCAGAAGCGCTTGTCAGAGGGCCGCGCACAGGCTTTACAGAAGAGCTGAGTACGAATACAGCTCTTTTAAGACAGCAAGGAAAAAATGATCAATTAACATTGCAGAGATTTGAAGTAGGGACACGATTAAAGAAGGATTTAATCATTGCATATATGAATGATATTGCAGATCCAAAAGTGGTCGAGGAAGTAAAAAAACGAGTGAGAGGGATTGAGATCGATCATTTGCCGGAGTCAGGCTATGTTGAACAGTTAATTGAGGATAGTTATTTGAGCCCATTCCCGCAAGTTCAGAGTACAGAACGTCCTGATCGCGTCATAAGCGGATTAATGGAAGGAAGAGTAGCCATTCTGCTTGACGGCACTCCGTTTGCTTTGATTGTTCCGGTCACTTTCAGCATGATGCTTCAATCGCCTGAAGATTATTATGAACGGTGGTTCCCGAGCTCGCTCATCAGATTGCTGAGGTTCATAGCAGCATTGATTACGTTATTCGCACCGGCTTTATATATATCATTTATTTCTTTTCATCCTGGGTTAATTCCGACCAAGCTGGCGATTTCAATTTCCGGGACGCGCCAAGGCGTTCCATTCCCATCCCTCATTGAAGCCTTATTTATGGAAGTTGCAATCGAAATTTTAAGAGAAGCTGGGCTTCGTCTGCCAAAACCCATTGGACCCGCAATCGGCATAGTCGGCGGATTAATCATCGGAGAAGCAGCTGTGCAGGCGGGAATTGTCAGTCCAATCATGGTCATTGTCGTTGCGCTCACAGCAATTTCTTCATTTGCCATTCCGCATTACAGCACAGGCATAGCACTTCGGATGCTTCGGTTTGGCGCGATGTTTTGTGCGGCGGTGTTTGGATTGTTTGGAGTTATTATGTATTATCTGCTGCTAAGCAGCCATGTTGTGAAGCTAAAGAGCTTTGGTGTGCCATACGCAAGTCCGGCAGTGCCTTATCGCTTAAAAGATTGGAAAGACTTTGTCATCAGAATGCCTCTTTTAGTCATGAAGCGCCGGCCTAAAATGATGAATACAGATAATACAAAACGGGTGAAGTGATGAACTCGACAGGATGGTGAAAAGCCACATGTTCAGCCCAACCAGTAAAATCACAACCGGTCAGGCAACGATTATCATCATTAATTATATGCTTGCTTCCGGAGTTCTTACGCTCCCTCGGACAGTAACAGAACAAACACAATCTCCTGATGGATGGATTTCAGTTTTATTAGGCGGGGGCATAGCGGTAATAGCAGGGATGATTATAGTTAAATTAAGCCAGCAATACCCTAAGGAAACCTTTTATGAATACTCCGGACATATTGTAGGAAAATGGCTCGGACATCTAATCAGTATTGTTTTTATTACTTATTTTCTGGCACTCGGTGCATTTGAAGTCAGAGTCATGTCCGAAATCGTGGATTTCTTCCTCCTCGAAGGGACACCGTCTTGGGCCATCATTATGACAGTTCTTTGGATTGGGCTTTATTCAATTACACAAGGTCTTGATCCAATTGCACGGCTTTTTGAAATGATTTTTCCGATTACGGTCATCATCTTTTTAACGATAGCCCTCATGAGTTTAGGCATATTTGAAATCAACAATTTGCGCCCTGTATTAGGTGATGGAATCATGCCGGTTCTCAGAGGGATAAAGACAACGAACCTTTCATTTACATGTTCAGAAATTATGCTCATTTTAGTAGCATTTATGAAAAAGCCGAAAAATGCGGGGAAAGCGGTTGTGATCGGGACAGGCGTTGTGACCTGTTTTTATATGATTACGCTGATTATGGTCATCGGTGCACTCTCAGTTGAAGGAGTTGTGACGAGAACATGGCCGGGGCTTGACCTGATGAGAAGTTTTGAAATACCTGGTTTAATATTTGAACGGTTTGAGTCATTTCTGCTTGTGATTTGGATTATGCAGCTTTTTGCCACGTTTATTATTACGTTTTATGCAGCTTCCCTGGGAGTCTCACAGGTTTTTAAAAAGAAACCCCTTTCATGCATGTTTGGGCTGCTTCCTGTTATTTATATCCTCTCTTGCATGCCGAAAAATGAAAATGATGTCTTTATTTTGGGCGATACGGTCAGTCATATCGCTTTGTATATATTTGGCGCTTTGCCGATTTTGCTGTTAGTCATTTCGAAATGGAGGAAAAGAGGTGAAAAGTAAATTAAAACGTCCAGTGCCTGCTATTGTCATAGTATGTTCGCTGATGGTTTGCATAACAGGATGCTGGAGCAGCCGGGAAATAGAGGATCTGGGTCTCACATTCGCTATCGCAATTGATAAAGGAAAAGAAACTAACACTGAAAAAGAGTTAAAAGAAGAGGGAGGGAGCTACCCGAAAAAAGACAACATTACGCTGACCTATCAATTTGTTAATGAAAAAGCGGCAGGTGCTGGCACAAGCGGGGGAGGCGGTAGCGGAAAAGGGGATCAAAAAGCATATATAAATATAAGTGAAACAGGGGATTCATTACAGCAGATCGGAAGTGAGGTTGCGTTAAGACGAGACCGGGAAGTGTTTAGCCCGCATTTAAAAGTTGTTGTTCTGAGTGAATATGTGCTGCGCACATATTCTATCGACAAAATGCTGGATCAATTTTTTCGTGATAATGAAATCAGGCTGAGCTGTCTTGTTTTATCTGCAAAAGGGGAAGCAAGAGAAGCTCTCCAATTGAAAGAGAACGGAGAAATTCCGGCATTTCGGCTGATTGGGTTAGGCGAAAATAAACATAAAGCTTCCAGAATTCTTCCCCCAATGACACTCGCAAAACTAATCGGAAAACTGCATTCTGGCAGCAGTTTTTTACTGCAAAATGTGGTTGCGGCGAATGGAGCGGTCAAGTATTCCGGTGCAGCTGTAATCAACGGAAAATCGAGAAAAATGATCGGTACGTTAAATGAATATGAAACTGAGGGGATTACATGGATTAAAGGAGAAGGAAAAGGCGGAGTTGTCAAAAGCCATGATAAAAAGAGCCAACAAACGATAGCGTACGATATCAATAAAATAAAAAGCAAAATTAAGCCAATCGTCAAAGGATCAGATATTTCTTTTCATGTCGATATTGAATCAGAAGGCGATTTGGTTGAAAACTGGAACACTAAAGAGGTGTTAGACACTCAGTTTATAGATCGCCTCGAAATGAATATTGAAAATGAGGTAAAGAAAATAGTTGGTCATGTACTAAAAAAAATACAGCATGAGTATAAAGCGGATGTTGCGGGTTTTGATGAATCTTTAAGACTTGCATATCCCCACTTATGGAAAAGGGTGAAAAATAACTGGGATGACACCTTCAGTAAAGCCGACATCACATACAGTGTGAACGTCACAATTACTCATTACGGAACGGTTAAGACTCAGTAATGAATCACAAGGAAGAGAAGAAAACCTCTCTTCTTTTTTTCTTGCATTTTTTAGGATTAAGATCCTTTTTTTTGAAGAGATATACACTTTTCAAAACGACCAATATGCTAATATAGGAATTGCTTGAAATAGAAGGGAGGAGGGGCTATGAGACAGAAACCGATTTATGTAGAAATCGAAATGAATTCTGATTTGGATACACTCTGGGAATATACACAAAATCCATCACTGCATAAGGAGTGGGATCTCCGGTTTTCAAATATCACGTATTTGGATAGACAGCCATGCGAAGAACAGAAGTTTCTTTACGAAACAAGAATAGGTTTTGGATTAAAGGTGTCAGGTACAGGAGAAACCGTCGGCGTTTTCGACAAATGTTCAGCTGAAAGATCTTCCTCACTGGCGTTCGGCTCAGATCATCCGTTATCTCTGATTCGGCATGGAAGCGGGTACTGGAGGTATATACAGAGAGAAAATGGGAAAATGACGTTTTTAACACAGTACCAATACAAAACAGCCTACGGACTGCCGGGAATGTGGATCGACCGTTTATTATTTCGGCCGCTGCTTGGATGGGCGACTGCCTGGAGCTTTGATGCATTAAGGCTTTGGATTGAGCAAAATAAACATCCGAAACATTTCATTCGATCTGCTGTCGTCTATGTGTTCATGTGCCTGTTTTTCAGCCTGTTTTGGTTTAATCAAGGCTTTACAGATGTTGAAACAAGCATTTTGGCAGGGACAGCGGAGATAGGTTTAGCTATTTTGTGGCTGATTCCTTTAAAAAGAAAATGGCTCATTCATGGTGTCCAGGCTTGTATCTTTGCTTTGTTCGCTTGTCTAGGTTCCGAGATGCTCATATGGGTTCTGTTGAGTGTGTGTTCTGCGGCAAGCGGTGCTCTTAGCCTGCAGCTCCCTAGTGCCATGCGCACAAATCGAAAGAGAAAGAAGTGACATTGTGAGTTCGATTTATGAAAAATCAATTATTAACTACCATTTGCTCCATCCCAAGCTGCGGAAACGGTACAAATTAGACGGGTCTCATACCTTTAGCGGGACGGGAACGATGTCAGAAATCAGCGGAGGCTCTTTTCTGGTTAGAATACTGTTAAAGCTGGGCGTTTTGTTCAGATGTTTCTTTTCAGAAAGAGGCAAAGACATCCCATTTACGATACAAAATAGATCTTGCCTTATGAACTCGGAACATATCGGGATAGAATGGAACCGTACATTTTTCTTTAAAGGCAAAAAACGTTTCTTTGACGCGATTATGATATACGACGAGAAAGAAAATAGAATCCTTGATTTCTTTGGTAAACCTCATCTACTGCTGTCTGTTTTGTCGTTCGAGGCATCTCATGACGGCTCTCTTACGATCACATCGGGAAAGCAATGGCTACTGATATGCGGAAAACGAATCCCGCTACCAAAATGGCTGACCGGTACATCCATAGTTTGCGAAACATTTGATGAAAGAAAGAATTGTTTCACCATTGAAGTGCATGTGCGAAATACAATTCTCGGCACTCTTTTCTTTTATAAAGGAACGTTTCAGGAGGAAGAGAGGGAATCATGAAACGAAATGGCATTGTCAGTGCGCTTTGTTTTATAGGATTTATTGCAGCAGAAGCACCGGAAATTTCAGTGGCAGAGGCACTCGTTTTGTTATCCATTCTTTTTTTCGTGCCGGGAATTTTCCCTTTTGTTTTTCGTCAATCGCAGCTTCGTGCTGCTCAATTCATTGAATACGGGCTAATCCAGTGCTATCCGGCAGCCGCATTCTTTGCAGTGCTGGCTCTTGTGACAGAGATTGGTGGTTTCGCGCTAATCTGGTGGATGTACACAGTTTTTATTGCATTGTATGCAATCCTCCGCCTTTGGGAAACGAAGATACATAGAATTGAAGAGACATCGGTTTTGTTCGGTCTTATTTATTTGGCGGGAGGAGGATTTTGGTTTTTTGCTTATGCTGCCCATTTGCAGATCATGCAATTTGCTCCTCTCATCATTTTGCTGACCGCTGTCCACTTTCACTATTCTGCTTTTCTGATCCCGATCTTCAACGGTTTACTCGGCAGAACCATTAGAAAGCATCGAATGTTGTACAATTGGATAACATGGGTGATTTTGCTTTCGCCCCTTCTGATCGCACTGGGCATAACCTATTCAAAAACACTTGATGTCATTGCGGTTAGCATTTATATGGCGGCGATTTATCTTCATGCATTTTTGGTGTTCACGGCAGCTTTTCGCACCAAGACGGGGGCATATCTTATTCGGCTTTCTTCCGCTGTTTTAATGATTACGATTGCTTTCTCTATGATTTATTCATTTGGTGTATTTCGGCAAGAAGTTACATTGACCATTAATCAGATGATTTGGATTCACGGTTTTGTCAACGCGTTTGGTGTTATCTTGCCCGCTCTCATAGGATGGAGAATAGAGGATCCGAAGCCTTTTGATGCAGGCCGTATAAAGACCTTCAGCCATATCTTCGGAAAAAGAAAGATTGGAAAAGACTTTTTAGCTAACATTCAAGCTGAGAGTAACGTCCAGTACAGCGGACTTGTGGACGATATGGGCAGCCTTCGTTCAAAGGATTTTTCACCCGAAAAACTGGCACCGCTCATTCTTTCGTTTTATGAACAAACCATCGAATACAATATCAAAGCAAAAGTAACATGGAACACGTGGTTTCGTCCGCTTGCAATTGTTTACGAATGGTTTAGCAGAAGAACCGGCCAAATACATCTTTCGACGAACCCTGACTGGTATAGAATGTACAGCGAAATAAAAGGTGTTCATTCAAAAAAAGACGGAAGAGAAAAAGTACGTGCCTGGATTAGAACAAATGAAAAAAACGAAACCATTTTTACCGCGCTATATTCAGTGTACCGTTCAAATGGAGAGGGGTATATGAATATTTCTTTGCCGCTTCCATTCAGCAGCATGACAGGTATTTTAAAACCATATCATCATCAGGAGAAGCTGATTTTAACAAGCAGGCGGAGAAAAAGCAGAGCGGGGGATGAGGGAATTTATCTGCAAACAAGGGCGGGAACTTGTCCGCTTCCTTTATCTGAAACCTTTCTGATAGAAGCTGCACATGACAACAAATTAACCGCTGTTCATCACATGTGGCTCTTTGGAATAAAATTTCTAACTGTTCATTACAGCATGACACATATTACACCACCTATTGAAAGAACCTAACATAAAGAAGAAGCTTCGTTTGCCAGTTGCTGCATTTCAAAATTCTGCGCCGCATCTAGACAGGAAAGGAAGAATTTATGATGTTTTATATCAGTTTATTTCTGATTCTTTGGCTGGCTGCGGGGTTTGCTGTGGGAATGAAACAAGTGTATGTCGATCAACTGTTTGATAAAGCTGTGATCGAAAGGCTGGAAAAAGAAGCGAATGATCATGGACACGCTGACCGGATGATCAAACAGTGTGTCCTTTATATCGCAGCAGTGACATTAAGCGGATTTATTTCTGTTTATCATGAACTTAAAACAATTCCGCAAAGGCGAAACATAAGAAAAATTGAAAAAAACATCATGAAATTAAATCAAGCAAAAAAACGAAGAATGAAGAGAAAATAAAAAATGCACAGGCCAAATGGCAGGTGCGTTTTTGTTTTGTATGGAAATGTGGGGAAGTGGTGCCAGATTCCTTTTCATAAATTCAAAAATGAGAAGAACAGCGCCCGGGCTAATGGTATATAATATTGTGAATTTAACAAAAACTTAACAAGGAGGACGAGAGAATTCGTGCTAAAGCCTCAAAGAAACCGACATCCTGTTGATTTGGACTTAGAGGCGGAGTAGATGAAACCGGCCAAAGTATCCCTGCTCCGCCGTTTGCTCCATTCCTTGAAGCATGTTGATTGTAACATAGCCAAACGTTTTCCATCAACTATTAAAATTGTAAAATTATTGTTAATTTTTATGGTGTTTACTCCGATTTCTTCAATTTATGCTGAAGATGTATATCAGAATTTTGAGGAATTAAAAAACAATGAAGACCCTTCTGATTACGACATTGTTACGAAAGAAACCGAAAGCCCTGTACTTGTTTTAGCCATTCACGGAGGAGGTATTGAAGGCGGAACAAGTGAGGTAGCGAGAGAGCTCAGCAAAGAGTACTCGCTGTATTTATTTGAAGGCTTAAAATCGTCGGGAAACTCAGTCCTGCACATTACGAGCACACATTTTGATGAACCTCAGGCCCTGAGAATGACGGAAAATCATGAATATGTCATTTCATTGCACGGATACGCAGAAGAAGATCAGCAGATCGAAGTTGGCGGTACAGATCGCGTAAGAGCGGCAGATTTAGTTGAGAAGCTGCAACATGCCGGTTTTCCTGCTGTATTGCTCAATACAGACCATCCGCATGCGGGCGTTAGTCCAAATAATATTGCAAATAAATCAAAAACAGGTTTAAGTATCCAGATAGAAATGAGCACAGGCTTTAGAAAGTCTTTGTTCGGCATCTTTTCTTTAAAAAGCAGAGCTGTTACTCAAAATGAGAGGTTTTATGATTTTACAGAAGAGATGTCCCGTTTTCTCAAAAATAGCTACTGAAAAATAGGAGGCAATTTGACAGCCTCCTATTCCTTATGCTTCTCATTCGTTTCGGGAAACAGCTCGTCCGCGGTTTCCGTTTGATACTGCAACGTGTTATCTCTGGCTGACAGTTCATTTCGGAAATTTTCATCAAGCACATTTTTCAGTAAATACCGATGAAAAAAGTATTCAAATACAGTAAGACAGGCAGCGGACAGAAGAGCAGCTCCAAATGGTGAAAAATCGTTTCTTGTTTGGGTTAAAACAAAGACCCAAAGAATCACGAAAGAAAGGCCAAAGTCAGCAAGTGAAGCTGTAATATTGTTTGTTCTCGGTAAGACGAGCATGTCGCCAGATAGATAGGAAACAAAACCCAAGAAAAGTGCAATAAACATCACGCTCAAAAAGGATGCGTGATAGACTCTGTCCAAAATCACATATAAAAGGGCGAGAGTGAAAGCAATCTTTGAAGCAAGCGCAATGATATGTTTCATTTGACCACCTAAATTGTTATTTTTTGAAGAAAATTCTTGGGAGAAACAAGTGATAAACACGGCAATTCGATCTCAGTCATAATGGTCATGACGATTACAGTGATTATTTTAAACAATCCGTTTTTGTTTACACTGGTATTTTTTTCAGCTGTATGAAACTTTCTTATGAAAAAGGTGATATATGTAGATGATCAGCTTTCAAGGGGGAATGGTTTATGAAGATAAAAGGAATCAATCACTTGCTATTTTCAGTTTCGCATTTGGATACATCGATTGATTTTTATCAAAAAGTGTTTGGCGCAAAGCTTCTGGTAAAGGGAAAGACAACTGCATATTTTGATATGAACGGCATCTGGCTTGCACTTAATGAAGAATCAGATGTCCCCAGAAATGAAATTAAGCTTTCTTATACTCATATTGCTTTTACGATTGAGGATCATGAATTCGAGGAAGTATCAGCGAAATTAAAAAGACTTCATGTCAATATTCTGCCTGGCAGAGAACGAGATGAACGCGATCGAAAATCAATTTATTTTACCGATCCTGACGGCCACAAATTTGAATTTCATACCGGAACACTTCAAGACAGGCTTCGATATTACAAACAAGAAAAAACACATATGTCCTTTTACGACGATACGGCCTTTTGATATCACACACCATATATTGTTTAAATCATATTTACTTGTTTTATATAGCTCACGACGATTTAGAGAAGTGAGCGGTTTTTAACAGAAAATTGAACTAAATAAACTATGTGCTAAATTTTCAATATATTCAATCGCCTCGCCCCTTAATAAATATGAAACCATATCCCTTCACGCTTCAAAGCATGAAACATTTTTAAGAAGGTAGCGTCTAATATTATAAACATGCCTATGTTGATTAAAAGTTTCCTGAAGGAAAGAAAATTTCTTGACTTCAACAATCTTTTAGTGGATAATTATGGTGTAAACATGATGTTCTTTTTCCTCCTATTCAGGCTCGCACCCAAAGTCAGGGCGAGCCTGCTTTTTTTGAACAACAAACCCCCTCTCCGTAAAGGAAGAGGGGGTTATTTCATGCGTCTGATAGATCAATAGATTAATGGACCGTTCTGAACACGCCAATTACTTTCCCTAGAATGCTGACATTCTGCAAAATGATGGGTTCCATCGTTGGGTTCTCAGGCTGCAAGCGAATGTGAGTATCCTCTTTATAGAAACGTTTTACCGTAGCTTCATCATCTTCTGTCATCGCAACTACAATTTCCCCATTGTTCGCTGTGTTTTGCTGTTTAACGATGACATAGTCCTTATCGAGAATACCAGCGTCTATCATGCTGTCTCCCATAATCTCCAGCATAAATACGTGTTCGTCTGGAGGAACCATGCGGTCAGGAAGCGGAAAGTATTCTTCAATATTTTCTACTGCTGTAATAGGAGATCCTGCTGTGACTTTCCCAATGACAGGTACATTAACAACCTGGCTTTGCGGAATGTCTACTTCTTCATCAAGAATTTCTATTGCTCTTGGTTTTGTCGGATCCCGTCTGATCAGCCCTTTTGTTTCCAATCGGGCCAAATGGCCGTGGACAGTAGAGCTGGACGCAAGCCCGACAGCCTCTCCGATCTCTCTCACGGAAGGCGGATATCCTTTTGATTTAACCTCTGCTTTAATAAAACGGAGGATATCAAGTTGCCTTTTTGATAGCTTCGTCATTTTTCGCACCTCAAAACGTCGATTTTAAGAAGATTATAGCATGATTTTCCTTACAGTACAAACATAGGTTCGAAAAAACAATTGACAGAAACGTTTGTTCGTATATACTAAAATTATAAAAAATGCGAACAAACATTCCTGTTGGAGGTATGATCATGAGTAAAGAATCTATTATTTTTGTCGGTCTGTTCACAGTGATTTTGAGCGCGGTTATCCTGATGCTGTCATATACAAGCAGCGGCCAAGAGCTTAATCAGTATGTTAAAATAAAAGTCCAGCAAGGGGACACACTATGGTCAATTGCTGATCAGGTAGCTGATACAAAAAAGATAAATAAAAATGATTTTATCGAATGGGTGGCTGATAAAAATCATCTTCAGACGTCTGATATCCAGCCGGGTGATGAATTAGTGATCCCATTGAAAAAGAAGCATCAAGATGCATATGAATTGGCAACTGTAAGATAGAGAGGACAGATAGAAAAAATGAAAGCACTCATTTATGCCCGCGTAAGCACAAATAAAGAACAACAGGAAACGTCATTAAAGCGGCAGGAGGAAGAGCTTGCGGCCATTGCAGCTGAGAACGGCATGGAAGTTGTCAAAGTGATTTCTGAAAAAGCCAGCGGATATGAAATGGATCGGGATGGTGTATTTGAGCTGCTTGATGAGATTAAGAACGCTGGAATCGATGTCATTTTGGTTCAGGATGAGACAAGGCTCGGAAGGGGAAACGCAAAAATCGCACTGCTTCATTGCATTTACAGAGAAGGTGTGAAAGTCTATACAACTGCACACAGAGGTGAATTGGAGTTATCGGAGGCTGACTCAATGGTGCTGGAAATCGTCAGCATTGTGGAAGAGTATCAACGTAAAATTCACAACATGAAAATCAAACGGGGAATGAAGCGTGCGGTAAAAAACGGTTTTAAACCGCAAAAAAACTTAAAAAACCAACACGAGAACAGCGGAAAAGATAGAATAGAGGTGCCAATCTCTGAGATCGTCCGCCTGAGAGCGAATAAACTGACGTTTGCTGAAATCGCGGCTACCTTAAGAGGGTTTGGTTATGATGTCTCTAAAGCAACCGTTCACCGGCGTTTTCAGGAATACATAGAGAATGAAGAGACAGCGGAGTGAATCAGTTGTAAAACTTTTTTTGATCTAGTACTATATAGACAAAATGCAATAAATAAAGGAGTTTAACATGATTTCAAACGCGAAAATTGCCAGAATTAATGAGCTTGCTGCTAAAGCAAAAGCTGGCGTTATTACAGAAGAAGAAAAAGCCGAACAGCAAAAGCTCCGTCAAGAGTACTTGAAAGGTTTTCGTTCTTCTATGAAGAACACTTTGAAAAGTGTCAAAATCATTGATCCAGAAGGCAATGATGTAACACCAGAAAAGCTAAAAAGAGAACAAAGAAATAACAAACTTCACTAATATAAGAGGAATACGGCAATATCGTATTCCTCTTTTGCATATACTATAATCAAAACTCTTATGTGACAAAATTCAACAAGTTTCTCTCAAATTTAAGCTGAAACAGTTGAGAAAAAGTCGTCAGACATTTATGATGTAAGGGTACAACACATAAGGAAGGGGATTTTTATGGATACAATTGAAAAGAAATCAGTTGCTACCATTCGCACACTGTCAATAGACGCTATTGAAAAAGCAAATTCTGGTCACCCAGGGATGCCGATGGGGGCTGCTCCAATGGCATACACGCTGTGGACAAAATTTATGAACGTAAGTCCGGCAAACCCTGGCTGGTTTAACCGTGACCGTTTTGTTTTATCTGCTGGACATGGGTCAGCACTTTTATACAGCATGCTTCATTTAAGCGGGTTTGATCTTAGTATTGAAGATCTTAAGGGATTCCGCCAGTGGGGCAGCAAAACACCTGGACATCCGGAATTCGGACATACTGCCGGTGTGGATGCGACAACAGGTCCGCTTGGCCAAGGAATTGCCATGGCAGTCGGTATGGCAATCGCTGAACGCCATTTAGCGGAAACTTACAACCGTGATTCATTTAACGTAGTCGATCATTATACATACAGTATTTGTGGTGATGGTGATTTAATGGAGGGGATTTCTTCTGAAGCCGCTTCACTCGCAGGCCATCTTCAGCTTGGCCGTCTAATCGTACTATACGATTCTAATGACATCTCTCTCGATGGAGATCTGAACCGTTCATTCTCTGAAAACGTAAAACAGCGTTTTGAAGCAATGAATTGGGAAGTTCTTTATGTTGAGGATGGAAACAATATTGAAGAATTAACAGCGGCTATCGAAAAAGCACGCCAAAATGATAAGAAACCTACATTAATTGAAGTGAAAACGACAATCGGATTCGGATCGCCTAACCGCGCAGGTACATCCGGTGTTCACGGCGCGCCGCTTGGTAAAGAGGAAAGCAAATTAACAAAAGAAGCATACGCGTGGACATATGAAGAAGATTTCTACGTTCCGTCAGAAGTATATGAGCACTTCGCTGCAGCTGTAAAAGAATCAGGCGAGAAAAAAGAACAGGAATGGAATGCTCAATTCGCTAAATATAAAGAAATTTATCCTGAACTTGCTGAACAGCTTGAACTGGCAATCAAAGGAGAGCTTCCGAAGGACTGGGATCAAGAGGTTCCTGTTTATGAAAAAGGAAGCAGCCTGGCATCCCGTGCATCTTCCGGTGAAGTTCTCAACGGACTTGCGAAAAAAATTCCTTTCTTTGTCGGAGGTTCTGCCGACCTAGCGGGATCGAACAAAACGACAATTAAAAATGCCGGTGATTTTACAGCGGTTGATTACTCAGGCAAAAACTTCTGGTTTGGTGTACGTGAATTTGCGATGGGTGCAGCATTAAACGGTATGGCGCTTCATGGCGGACTGCGTGTATTCGGCGGAACTTTCTTTGTCTTCTCTGATTACCTGCGTCCTTCTATTCGCCTTGCAGCGTTAATGGGCCTTCCTGTCACATATGTCTTCACACATGACAGTATTGCTGTAGGTGAAGACGGCCCGACGCACGAGCCTGTTGAACAGCTTGCTTCACTCCGTGCGATGCCTAATCTTTCTTTGATCCGTCCTGCAGACGGCAATGAGACAGCAGCAGCGTGGAAGCTTGCAGTACAAAGCACTGATCAGCCAACAGCGCTAGTGCTAACACGCCAAAACCTTCCTACCATCGATCAAACACCTGAAGAAGCATTGGCAGGAGTAGAAAATGGTGCATATGTTGTTTCTAAATCTAAAAACGAAACACCTGACGCTCTTCTCATCGCTTCAGGATCTGAGGTAGGTCTTGCGATTGAAGCGCAAGCAGAATTGGCAAAAGAAAATATTGATGTTTCTGTTGTCAGCATGCCTTCAATGGACCGTTTTGAGAAACAATCTGATGAATACAAAAACGAAGTCCTTCCTGCAGATGTGAAAAAACGCCTAGCAATTGAAATGGGCTCATCATTTGGATGGGGCAAATACACGGGGCTTGAAGGAGACGTACTTGGCATAGACCGATTCGGTGCATCTGCCCCTGGTGAAACCATCATTAACGAATACGGCTTCTCAGTACCGAACGTAGTGAATCGAGTAAAGGCATTAATTAATAAGTAAGTCTTTGAAAGAGGATGAGTCAAATCATCCTCTTTTTCTTGTTTATCCGACAAAAATAGTATTGGCTGTTTAACAGTAATAGACAATTCTTTCTTTTCTTCTTTTGTATAATAGAGAGCAAATGAAATGCTGCTGGAAAAGGGGATGAAAAGATGGAACGTCACTACTATACGTACCTGATAAAAGAGGAGTTTGCCAATCACTATTTCGGGCGGGAATCGGTTATGTTTGAGCTGTTTCAAGACTATCATTGGACAAGCCTTGAAAAGCAGCAGTATGAAATGACAGAGAAACAGATTCAATATATTACACAACCAATCCCGATTTTACATATGCATCAGCGATTAAAAATGAATTTAAACAAAACGGATTACAGGCAGCTGGATTATATTTATAGAATAGCTTTGCCAAAAGCAAAAGGCCATGCGACATTTATGATGAAAGAGCACATGATAGAAATAGTGGCTTCGGGAGATTATGAGGCAGAAACGATATTCTTTGAAGTGTTAAGAAAAGTAAGCCCTTGCTTTTTAGCGATGGATTTCAATTCGAAGCGTTACGGATGGCTAAATCCGGTGAAAGAAAGAAATTTTGTCTAAAACCGAAGAAAAAGAGATGTAAATGTTGTATAATAGCTTTTGGTTTAGTACACTTTAAACTAGACAACATGAAGGAGGAAATAAAATGACTTTATGGGTTGGCATCCTAGTGGGCGTTGTTGCATTGCTCATAGGTGTTGCACTCGGGTTTTTTATTGCTCGTAAATATATGATGAGCTACCTGAAAAAGAATCCGCCTATTAATGAACAAATGTTACGCATGATGATGATGCAAATGGGAATGAAACCTTCTCAAAAGAAAATCAATCAAATGATGAAAGCCATGAATAATCAAACGAAATAATACGTAAAGATTATGATATAGAGAAACATGGTTATAAAATAAAAAACCCTTATACGGGTTTTTTATTTTGCGATCATTCATCACCCGCTACTGCTCGAAGGCGCTGCTTTTGATATTGTATGAGAAGATGGTCAAGCTCCTGACTGAGCTCTATCGTAATATGAGATGTCATTCCGTTCGCCATGACAATTTGCAGCAGCTCTGCTCTTTTTTTTTCAATTTCATTTAATAGATGCTCTCTAATCACAGGGATGTATCCTTTCATACATTAAATCTTCAAGTTGAATGTTTATATTATATCCATATTTATACTAATTTTCAAATGAGAAGGAGTACAATATCTCAATGTCAAATTAAATTATATAAGTTTTTTCTGAAAATAGAAATCCTTCAGGTGAAAGTGTTAAAAAAATGAAATGATTTTGTCATAACTTGAAGGAATGTCAAATCATGAAGGGATGATGACATGGGAGACGTAAATTATTTTTTGACATTCGGAGCGGGGTTTTTATCTTTTATTTCGCCTTGCTGCCTGCCGCTTTACCCAGCTTTCTTGTCATATATTACAGGGGTCAGCATGGATGATGTAAAAACAGAAAAGCTGCTGCTGCAGAAAAGAAGCCTGTTTCATACTTTGTGTTTTTTGCTCGGCTTTTCAGTCATTTTTATTGCTTTAGGCTATGGAACATCTTTAATTGGCAGCCTGTTTAGGGATTACCATGATGCGATTCGGCAAATTGGCGCGTTGCTTATTATTTTGTTCGGTTTCTTTACACTCGGCGTGTTCCGGCCAGAGGCTATGATGAAAGAGCGGAGAATCCATTTTAAGCATAAACCGAGCGGGTTTTTAGGTTCAGTCTTAATAGGAATGGCATTTGCGGCGGGATGGACACCGTGTACCGGTCCAATATTAGGTGCTGTTATCTCACTTGCAGGCACCAATCCAGGCTCAGCCGTGCCATACATGATGTTATATGTACTCGGTTTTGCTGTACCGTTTCTTTTATTGTCTTTCTTTATCACAAAGCTGAAATGGATAAGAAGGAACCAGCTTTTGATCATGAAAGCAGGCGGCGTTTTAATGATTGTGATTGGTGTGCTGTTATTCTTTGATTGGATGAGCCTGATCATTATTTTGCTGTCAGATCTATTTGGAGGATTTACTGGTTTTTGATGGAGAATTACTTTCGCACTACTACTAAACCTGTTGTTTTTGGTACAATAAGACTATTATTTGTGGAAATCGTTTTTTGGAGGGGCATATGACAAGAGTTTTAGTTGTAGACGACGCCAAGTTCATGAGAGTGAAAATCAGAGAGATCTTGGAAGAGGCAAATTACATAATCGCAGGCGAAGCGGCGGACGGCGAGCAAGCAGCGGATCTGTATAAAAAACTGCGCCCGGACATTGTGACAATGGATATTACAATGCCAGTGAAAAACGGCATAAAAGCGCTTCGTGATATCCTAACCTTTGATCCTAAAGCGAAGGTCATCATGTGCACTGCCATGCGCCAGCAAAGAATTGTAACGGAAGCAATTGAGCTGGGGGCAAAGGATTTTATTGTGAAGCCGTTCGAGGAAACAAAAGTGCTGGAAGCTGTCAGCCGCGTTATGGGATATTAAAGTCATTTCTTTTCAAAATGGTTTTTTTTATTGTTTTGGAGTATAGTATATAGTATCAACACTCCGAGAAACAAAGGAATGATAAGTATGATGATTATAATTTCATCGATTATTGCTGTGTTCATGGCTGTAGCTGTCATGGTTGTCAGAATAAAGTCCTCTGACAAGCCTGTTTCACCAAAAAAAATCATTCTCCCGCCGATTTTTATGAGTACGGGAGCGTTAATGTTTTTATTTCCGGTATTTTGGGTAACTGGTGCAGAGTTTTTGGAAGCATTCACTTTAGGTGTGATTTTCTCTATTTTTCTAATCAAAACCTCTAAGTTCGAAGTTAAAAATAATGAGATTTACATGAAACGCTCTAAAGCATTTGTTTTTATATTAGTCGGTCTTTTGGTGATCAGAATCGTGATGAAATCGATTTTGAGCACATCAATTGATTATGGTGCATTGAGCGGAATGTTTTGGATTCTGGCTTTCGGTATGATTGTGCCTTGGAGAATCGCCATGTATTTATCATATCGAAAACTTCATAACGAGCTGCAGTCAGCTAATATTCAAATGAATTAAAAAACCTTTCCTCTTGCCAGGAAAGGTTTTTTATTTGAGAAGGGTTTGATAAGGCTCCAGATCGATTTTTTTGTCCCGCAGATGCCTTTTTAAGAAGGTATGGTCTCTTTTAGGAGTTGCGAGAATATAACCTTTGATCATAAGTTGCTGATCAATCTTTGCTACCTTTTCTTTTAATGCAAGCTCACCGATTTTGCCTGCGATTTTGGCTTTTGCTGCATCTCTGAACAGTTCTGGCACCGGCGCTGTCAATTCATCTAGAAACTGTTTGTTTTCGTCGTTCCATAAATGTCTGCTGTTTTCAATATAGTAATCCTGCCAATCAAGTTCTGACCTGCCGTCTTCTTTTGGTAAACGCTTTAAAAACTTTCGAAACATGAAAAAACCGCCGATTGATAATAAGACAATCATCATGATTACCCAAAATAGAATAAACCACAAAAACCATCCTTCCAGCATCAATCATCCCCCCTTATTCTAACCATATTGTATACGAAGAGAGATTAGAAGAACACAGTAAAAAAAGAATAGAAAAAAGTGATAGATGTCTAGTCAAAAGAGAGAGTAGATCATATTCTATTGTATAGTGAATCTGCTATTTGGCCATGGGAGAGTCACTAGAGGGTATTTGACGATAAACGGACGGAAAAAAAGTCACTTTCATTATAGGGGATGAAAGTGACTTTTTATGTTTAACTGAGAGGGAATTGAAGAGAAAAAGAAGAGCCATCTTCTGTTTCTTTATTGACGGCGACTGTGAGTATTTGATTTTCGCATTCGGCTTGAATGGTTTTGTCATTAAAATAAAAAGGAAGCATCATTTGTTTTTCAAAAGTCTGTCCAGATGATTTGACTGTTAAAATGAACTCGCAGCCAGACAGGGTAACCATTACTTCTGTCGGCTGTAAAAAAGTCAGGTCCGCTTCTATAATATACTGCTGACTTGTTTCATATAAATCAATAGGCAATGTTTCGTCGTACCAGGCGAAGGGGTCTTCAAAAAATTGCCGAAGCCATTCATCCATACTATCGAAATCATTTGCATCATTACGTTTTGAATGGGTCATGGAAGCATTCCTCCACATATCAACCTTGCCTTACAGTATATGCGGTGGATAATAAATGGGTGAACGCATAAAAAAACAGACACTAAGGTCTGCTTTTCTTACATATCATGGCTTGAGTTGTGCTTTTGTCTTGTGTGGTTTCGGTTCTTCACTTTTTTGCTTCCGCTTAAAGGCTCAGGCTGTCCCGGATTGTGTCCTTTTGGCGCATTTTTATGCATATCTTTACTTGTATTTTTATTGGTCATAAAATGAGGACCTCCTTAAAAGAGTCGATGTTATTGATTGGTTTTTCTCTTTTTATTATTTTGGCGTTCAGCTTCAGTCAGTACAAGCTGATCGTTTTCGATATAGCCGGCGCCTTTGCCTTGGCTTTTGGCGTCATTCATTCCGTTAATAACGTGATTCGCTTTTCTTTTAACCATCATTATCACCTCAATCATAATATGGCTCCTTTTAGTGTGTTCTATGAGAGAGCATAAACAGTAAAAATTACCGGTGTATTTTCTCATAAGTCGAACTTATTGTATTTAATAAAAACATTGATATTTACTTATGTATGATTTTGTTTTAATATGAAATTGTGAGAAAATTGTGATGGAATGTAATGTTCATCTGAGAATGATCTGATCTGAAGGGGGATTTTGGAGAATGGCAAACGAGCAAAAAACTGCAGCAAAAGACGTTTTCCAAGCGAGAAAAACGTTTACTACAAATGGGAAAACATATCATTACTACTCTTTAAAAGCATTAGAAGATTCAGGTATCGGGAAGGTTTCGAAGCTTCCTTATTCCATCAAAGTTCTTTTAGAATCAGTTTTGCGTCAAGTGGACGGATTCGTCATCAAAAAAGAACATGTGGAAAATTTGGCAAAATGGGGAACTGCCGAATTAAAGGAAATCGATGTTCCGTTCAAACCGTCTCGTGTTATTTTACAAGACTTCACAGGGGTTCCGGCAGTAGTAGACCTTGCTTCACTGCGTAAAGCGATGGCAGCTGTCGGCGGAGATCCTGATAAAATCAACCCTGAAATTCCTGTTGATCTCGTTATCGACCACTCTGTACAGGTTGATAAAGCGGGTACGGAAGACGCGTTAGCAGTAAATATGGATTTGGAATTCGAAAGAAATGCAGAACGCTACAAATTTTTAAGCTGGGCAAAGAAAGCGTTTAACAATTATCAAGCAGTGCCGCCTGCAACAGGTATTGTGCATCAGGTCAACCTTGAGTTCCTGGCAAGTGTTGTCCATGCCATTGAAGAAGACGGTGAGCTTGTAACGTATCCTGATACGCTTGTCGGGACAGACTCACATACAACAATGATTAACGGTATCGGTGTTCTTGGCTGGGGTGTCGGCGGAATTGAAGCTGAAGCGGGAATGCTTGGACAGCCTTCTTACTTCCCAGTTCCAGAGGTAATCGGCGCGAAACTTGTCGGCAAGCTTCCAAACGGAACAACAGCTACTGACTTGGCGTTAAAAGTAACACAAGTGCTCCGTGAAAAAGGCGTTGTCGGCAAATTTGTTGAATTCTTCGGACCGGGAATTGCTGAACTGCCGCTTGCAGATCGCGCAACAATTGCCAACATGGCTCCGGAATATGGTGCTACATGCGGATTCTTCCCAGTAGATGAAGAAGCGCTCAACTACATGCGCCTGACAGGCCGTGATCCTGAACATATTGATGTTGTCGAAGCGTACTGCAGAAGCAATGGCTTGTTCTACACTCCTGATGCGGAAGACCCTCAATTTACTGATGTGGTTGAAATCGACCTCTCACAAATTGAAGCAAACCTATCAGGTCCAAAGCGTCCTCAGGATTTAATTCCGCTTTCTGCTATGCAGGAAACGTTTAAAAAGCACTTAATCAGCCCTGCGGGTAACCAAGGGTTCGGTTTAAACGCTGAAGAAGAGAATAAAGAAATTAAGTTTAAACTTCTCAATGGCGAAGAAACAGTTATGAAAACGGGTGCGATCGCTATTGCCGCGATTACAAGCTGCACGAATACATCTAACCCATATGTTCTAATCGGCGCCGGACTAGTAGCGAAAAAAGCGGTTGAGCTAGGGCTTAAGGTGCCTAATTACGTGAAAACGTCACTTGCACCGGGTTCTAAAGTCGTTACAGGATATCTTGTGAATTCAGGCCTTCTTCCATACATGAAAGAGCTTGGCTTTAACCTCGTTGGGTACGGCTGTACAACATGTATCGGAAACTCAGGTCCGCTTTCACCAGAAATCGAAGAAGCGGTTGCGAAAAATGATCTTCTGATTACGTCTGTCCTTTCCGGAAACCGTAACTTTGAAGGACGTATTCACCCGCTTGTTAAAGGAAACTACCTTGCTTCTCCGCCGCTTGTTGTGGCATATGCGCTGGCTGGAACGGTAAACATTAACCTGAAAACCGACCCGATCGGTGTGGGTAAAGATGGTCAAAACGTATACTTTAACGATATTTGGCCGTCAACAGACGAAATCAATTCACTTGTTAAGCAAACAGTTACGCCTGAGCTCTTCCGTAAAGAGTATGAAACGGTATTTGATGACAACGAGCGCTGGAACGAGATTGAAACAACAGATGAAGCGTTATATAAATGGGATAACGAATCAACTTACATTCAAAATCCGCCATTCTTCGAAGAAATGTCTGTTGAACCAGGCGAGGTTGAACCATTAAAAGGTTTGCGTGTTGTCGGTAAATTCGGCGATTCAGTCACAACTGACCATATTTCTCCTGCTGGTGCAATCGGTAAAGATACGCCTGCCGGAAAGTATTTGCAAGAAAAAGGGGTTTCTCCTCGTGACTTTAACTCCTATGGTTCCCGCCGCGGAAACCATGAAGTCATGATGAGAGGGACATTTGCAAACATTCGCATCAAAAATCAAATCGCACCGGGTACAGAAGGCGGATTTACGACGTACTGGCCAACTGGTGAAGTAACATCCATCTATGATGCGTGCATGAAATACAAAGAAGATAAAACCGGTCTTGTTGTATTAGCAGGAAAAGATTACGGTATGGGATCTTCACGTGACTGGGCCGCAAAAGGAACAAACCTACTCGGCATCAGAACGGTAATTGCAGAGAGCTTTGAAAGAATTCACAGAAGCAACCTTGTATTCATGGGTGTGCTGCCGCTTCAGTTTAAACAAGGTGAAAATGCGGATACACTTGGCTTAACGGGTAAAGAAGTCATCGAGGTAGATGTTGATGAAACAGTTCGCCCTCGTGACCTTGTGACGGTAAGAGCAATCAATGAAGACGGCAATGTAACAACTTTTGAAGCAGTCGTCCGCTTTGACAGTGAAGTTGAAATTGATTACTACCGCCATGGCGGCATCCTTCAAATGGTGCTTCGTGAAAAAATGAAGCAGTCCTGATGAATCAATAGGAAGAGAAGGCATTTCGCTTTCTCTTCTTTTTATGACAAAATGTGCTACGGAGGTGGCATATGCTGAAAAAATGGCTTGCAGGGATCCTGCTTATTATGCTTGCCGGTTATATGGGTTGGAACCTGTATCAAACATACAGCAAAAAAGAAGTCGGAATTGAAGAGGGGCAACAAGCACCTGATTTTTCTTTGAAAACGCTGTCGGGAGAGAATAGCTCCTTAAAGGATTCACAAGGCAAAAAAGTATTACTCAATTTTTGGGCAACTTGGTGTAAGCCGTGCCGTCAGGAAATGCCGGCGATGGAAGAGCTGCAAAAAGAGTATGCCGACAAACTTGCGGTTGTTGCGGTAAATTTCACTTCAGCTGAGAAAAGTGAAGAACAAGTCCGAGCGTTTGCTGATACGTATGATTTAACGTTCCCCATTCTGATTGATAAAAAAGGGATCAATGCTGACTATAACGTGATGTCATATCCAACGACATATATCTTGGATGAAAAAGGTGTTATTCAAGACATACACATTGGCACCATGACAAAAAAAGAAATGGAACAAAAACTGGATCTTGATTAGATTCAGTTTTTTTTATGTTCAGATGTGCTTACAAGTTTTCAGAATTGGAAAAAATAAAAGAATATGCGGAGGTGAGAAGCGTGAAGAAGATGAGAAAACGTTCTTTTCATGAGCTCGTCATGGAAAACAAAAAAGAGCTGATGACTAATACAGAGTATTTAAATCAGCTTGAGGAAAAGCTTGAACAGCGATTTAAGCAAAAATAACCTTTAATTTGTATTCATGTTTACCCCTCCTTTTGAGAAACCTATCTGTTGAGGAGGGATAAGCATGGGAAACAACAAGAAAAACGGTCAGCCTCAATATGCTCCAAGCCACTTGGGTACAAAGCCTGTGAAATATAAAGCCAATAAAGGGGAAAAAATGCATGATACTTCAGGACAGCAGCCGATCATCATGCAGACAAAGGGCGAGTAGCGAAAAATCGAGTTTATTTCTAGGAGGTACATCCGATGACAAAGAACCAAAATCAATATCAGCAGCCTAATCCTGATGATCGTTCTGATAATGTAGAAAAATTGCAGGATATGGTTCAAAATACAATTGAAAATATAGAAGAAGCAGAAGCAACAATGGAGTTTGCTTCAGGAGAAGATAAAGAGCGTATCAAAGAAAAAAATGCAAGACGCGAACAGAGCATTGAAGCATTTCGCAATGAAATACAGGACGAATCCGCAGCGAGACAAAATGGATACCGCTCTTAAAAAACCAGGGAAACCTGGTTTTTTTCTTTCTGATTTGGTTATGGTAAAATGGGGCTAAATTGACGTTAAGGGAGCAGAGTAATCTTGCATGTATCAAAAAAAGAAATAGAAGTGCGTTATGCAGAAACAGATCAAATGGGGATTGTCTATCACGCAAATTATCTTGTGTGGATGGAGGTCGGCAGAACAGCTTTAATCAAGGACTTAGGCTTTTTATATAGTGATATGGAGAAAAAAGGTGTTCTGTCTCCAGTCGTTGATATCAACATTTCCTATAAAAAGCCACTTCATTACGGAGAAACCGCGGTTGTCCATACATGGATAGAGGAATATAACGGCTTTAAAACCGTTTATGGTTATCACATTTATAATCCGGCCGGTGAGCTTTCCATCAAAGCCACCTCATCTCATATATGTGTGGATAAAGAAAGCTTTAAGCCTATTCAGTTTCGCAAAGCTTTTCCTGATTGGCACGCAGCATATGAAAAGGCCAAAAAATAGGGAAGTGAACGGGATATGGCGTTTGGTGTGAAACGGGAGGAACTGAACCGGTGGAAACAAGCAGTGAAAAAAGGAGAAATCGCATTTTTAACACATTATTGGCTAGATGACCGGTTTCCGGAAGCAAAGACTGTGACAAAAGCCGGCTGTGCAGATATTGATAAGCTGATCCGGTGGGGAGCAGCCTACGGGTTAAAGAAAGAATGGATACATAAGAAAAGTGAATTTCCTCACTTTGATCTGCTGGGGGAGACCCAAAAATATATTTTGGAACAAGAAAACCTAACCGATCATCTTATACGATTTCATTTGTAAAAAAAGAACGCACATCATGTGCGTTCTTTTTTATTGGTATTCAAAAACCGGTTCATTAGCGTCTTCTGAATAGCTGACGAGAAGGTCGTGATTATCAAAGTACCATAAATCACTTTCTTCAATAAAGAAGGTAATGCCGTCTGCTTCTGCAGTGACTCCAGCCTCTTGTGGGGCATCTTTCGCTACACCGAGAGAAAAACCCTTTTGAACGTTGCTGCAGCCTCCGTAGCGGACGAAAAAGCGAACCTGGTCTCCGCTTTCCAAATCGAGCTCTTCTTTATACCAGTTCAATGCGTCTTCGTTAATTGTCATATTCATAACAGCACACCCCTTTGTTCTTCATTTGAATTTTCTCTATTATAAACGTATTAGGCTATTCTGTGTCAAAAGAGAAGGTTTTTAAGCTTATAGCCATTTTACTTTAGGTTCTGTTTTATTGATGATTCGTTTAATGTTTGCCCGGTGTCTGTATATCACAAAAATAGTGAGCAGGGTAACGACAATCAATAAATACGTATCATGGACAAAGAAACTATATATAACAGTATAGATCCCTGTTAACATTGATGATAGAGAAACAAATTTAGTCAAGTATAAAAAGATGAAGAATACCGCAACCATCGTGATAAATAACAGAGGTGCGTAAAATAGCAAAACGCCACCTGATGTTGCCACGGCTTTACCGCCTTTAAATTTAGCGAAGACGGGGAACACATGGCCTATAACCGCAAAGACTCCTGCAAGAAGCGGATGAATATCAACGTGCATGAGAAAAGGCAATGCAGTTGCCAGTGTCCCTTTCAAAATATCTCCGGCTATGACGACCGAACCTGCTTTTACGCCCAGTGTACGGAATGCATTGGTAGCGCCTAAGTTGCCGCTTCCGTGCTCCCGAATATCGATTCCCTTGGCAAGCTTGCCCACAATTAAGCCAGATGGAATGCTACCTATCAAGTAGGCCAAAATAATCAATAAAGCAATTAACATCTACATTTCTCCTTTTTCAAATTCCCTTCTTTCTATTTTAACATGAGATGTCATGATCTGATGATAAGTTTTTTTGTAAAGTTTGCTTACAAATCTAATCAAACCTGCATCATATTTTGATTTCTCCTGTTTTGATCGTGTAAAATAAGTGGAAAAGGAGTGACTCATGATGCAAAACCCTTCTAAAGCGGAAATTAAAGAGATTCTTCAAAGAAGCAAACGTATAGCAGTAGTGGGGCTTTCAGACCGTCCGGATAGAACGTCACATATGGTTTCAAAAGCAATGCAGGACGCGGGTTATGAAATTATCCCAGTGAACCCGACAATTGATGAGGCACTAGGTGTCAAAGCCGTTTCATCTTTAAAAGAGATTGACGGTCCGATTGACATCGTCAATGTATTCCGGCGCTCAGAACAGCTTCCTGGAGTGGCGGAAGAGTTTTTAGAGACAGATGCCCCGGTATTTTGGGCGCAGCAAGGGCTGGTAAACGAGGAAGCATACCAGAAGCTAAAAGAAAAAGGCAGAACGGTTATCATGGATCTGTGCATAAAAGTGGCACACGCTGTAACAAAATAGGTGCAGAACTGCAAAAATCCTTGTGAATTCAAGGATTTTTGCTTTTTAATTTTAAGATATTGTTTGCGTATTACGGTGAAACAGATACAATAAAGCTTGAACAGCTTTTTTTGAATACCTTGTCCAGCTGGGTTTCGGCCGTTCGATTTGCGAAGGTCTGCTGCTTTATATATAATAAACAAACATACGTTCTCATAGTGCGAAAACAGCACTAGCCGATGTTTTGAGAACTGATTCGTTAGCTCTATGTTGCGATTGCAAACATATTGGTTATAATGAGGAGTCCAAGGCAGTACCGGCTTGAGGCGAGGTTTATAAAAAATATCTTATATACAAATGATGTGTAACACTGAAAAAGAGAAAGACAATGTTAGTTTTTGAAAGGGGTTTGTACGTTTGGCTAGAAAACAGCAATTTGATTACAACGAAGATGCCATACAGGTGCTCGAAGGCCTTGAGGCTGTCCGGAAAAGGCCGGGTATGTATATTGGCTCTACTGACGCGCGCGGCTTGCACCACTTGGTTTATGAAATTGTAGATAACTCTGTCGACGAGGTGCTTGCCGGCCATGGAGATCACATAATCGTCAAAATACATAAAGACAATAGCATTTCTGTACAGGATAGAGGCCGTGGCATGCCGACCGGAATGCATAAGCTCGGCAAGCCAACCCCTGAAGTGATTTTTACGGTACTTCATGCCGGAGGAAAATTCGGCCAAGGCGGCTATAAGACAAGCGGCGGGCTCCATGGAGTGGGTGCGTCAGTCGTGAATGCTTTATCTGAATGGCTGACAGTTACCATTGAACGGGACGGTTTTATCTATCAGCAGCGATTTGAAAATGGAGGAAAACCGGTTACATCTCTCGAAAAGATCGGCAAAACGAAAAAGACGGGAACACTCACACACTTTAAGCCAGATCCAACGATGTTCAGCGCAACAACCTATAATTTTGAAACGCTTTCCGAGCGCTTAAGAGAGTCTGCGTTTTTGTTAAAAGGATTGAAAATTGAGCTGATTGATGAACGCAATGACCAGCATGAGGTCTTTTATTATGAAAACGGCATAGAGGCGTTTGTCGCTTACTTAAATGAAGAAAAAGACGTCTTATCTGAAGTGGTCTCGTTTGAGGGAGAGCACCATTCCATAGAAGTGGATTTTGCGTTCCAGTTTAACGATGGTTATTCTGAAAATATTTTGTCTTTTGTTAACAATGTCAGAACAAAAGATGGCGGGACGCATGAGTCGGGTGCAAAAACTGCGATGACCCGGGCTTTTAATGAATATGCGCGAAAAGTGGCTTTGCTGAAAGAAAAGGATAAGAACCTTGAAGGCACCGATATAAGGGAAGGGCTTTCAGCCATTATTTCTGTCCGCATTCCTGAGGAGCTTCTTCAATTTGAAGGACAAACAAAAGGAAAGCTCGGAACGAGTGAAGCAAGATCAGCGGTTGATGCAATTGTTTCCGAGCAGCTTGCTTACTTTTTAGAGGAAAATCGGGACACCGCAACGCTTCTTGTCAAAAAAGCAATCAAGGCGAGCCAGGCGCGCGAAGCGGCACGCAAAGCCCGTGAAGAAGCAAGAAGCGGCAAAAAACGAAAAAAATCAGAAGCGACTTTAAGCGGAAAGCTGACGCCTGCGGGTTCGAGAAACCCGGCAAAAAATGAATTGTATCTCGTTGAGGGTGATTCAGCAGGCGGGTCAGCCAAGCAGGGAAGAGACCGCAGATTCCAAGCAGTTCTGCCTTTACGCGGTAAAGTCATTAATACAGAAAAAGCTAAGCTTGCGGATATCTTTAAAAATGAAGAGATCAATACGATCATTCATGCGATCGGCGGGGGTGTCGGAGCAGATTTCTCAATCGATGACATCAACTACGACAAAATCATCATTATGACCGATGCCGATACTGACGGCGCCCATATTCAAGTGCTGCTTCTTACCTTTTTCTATCGCTATATGAAGCCGCTCATTGAGCATGGCAAGGTGTTTATAGCGCTGCCACCTTTATATAAGGTCAGTAAAGGAAGCGGGAAGAAGGAAATCATTGAATATGCATGGTCTGATGAAGAGATGGGTGATGTCCTGAAAAAAGTCGGCAAGGGCTATACCATTCAGCGATATAAGGGTCTTGGAGAGATGAACGCAGACCAGCTTTGGGAAACGACAATGAATCCGGAGTCCCGCACCCTTGTTAGGGTCAAAATTGACGATGCGGCACGTGTAGAGAGACGTGTAACGACGTTAATGGGAGACAAAGTAGAGCCGCGCAGAAAGTGGATTGAGAAAAACGTCGCTTTCGGCTTAGATGAAGAAAGCAATATTTTAGAAAATGAAAACTTATCGGTCGCTGAGGAGGTTTAATGATTGTCACAGCCAGAATTATTTCATGATTTACCATTAGAAGAGGTGATCGGCGACCGTTTTGGACGCTACAGTAAATATATTATTCAAGACAGAGCGCTGCCTGATGCGAGAGACGGATTAAAGCCGGTACAGCGCAGAATTCTGTATGCGATGCATACAGATGGAAACACGTTTGATAAAAACTTCAGAAAAGCGGCCAAAACGGTCGGTAACGTCATCGGTAACTATCATCCGCACGGTGACAGTTCGGTTTATGAAGCAATGGTGCGGATGAGTCAGGATTGGAAAGTTCGTAATGTGTTGATCGAAATGCATGGAAACAACGGAAGCATCGACGGAGATCCCCCGGCAGCCATGCGTTATACAGAGGCACGATTATCTCCGATAGCATCTGAGCTTCTTCGGGATATTGACAAAAACACGGTTGAATTTGTGCCTAACTTCGATGACACAAGCAAGGAGCCTGTCGTACTCCCGGCGATGTTTCCTAACTTATTGGTCAACGGATCAACCGGGATATCAGCGGGATACGCGACCGACATTCCCCCTCATCATTTGGGAGAAGTCATTGATGCTGTCATTAAGCGTATTCAAATGCCATCTTGCTCTGTTGATGAACTCATGGAAGTCATTAAAGGGCCTGATTTTCCGACAGGCGGTATTATTCAAGGCGTTGACGGCATAAGAAAAGCTTACGAAACTGGAAAAGGAAAAATCATTATCCGCGGAAAAGCTGAAATTGAAACAATCAGAGGCGGACGAGAACAAATAGTCATTACTGAAATTCCATTTGAAGTAAATAAAGCAAACCTTGTGAAAAAAATGGACGAGTTCCGTATTGATAAAAAGGTTGAAGGCATCTCAGAGGTTCGTGACGAAACGGATCGAACAGGGTTGAGAGTGGTCATTGAGCTGAAAAAAGAAGCGGATGCCAAAGGCATTTTGAATTTCTTATATAAAAACACTGATTTGCAGATCACATATAACTTCAATATGGTGGCTATTCATAACCGCCGTCCGATGCTGATGAGCCTGCCGTCTATTTTGGATGCGTATATTGGACACCAAAAGGAAGTCGTCACAAACCGGTCTGTTTACGAGCTTCAAAAAGCAAAAGACAGACATCACATCGTAGAAGGGCTCATGAAAGCTTTGTCCATTTTAGATGAAGTCATTGCAACGATCCGTTCTTCAAGCGATAAACGTGACGCTAAAAATAATTTGATTGCGAAATACGAATTTACAGAGCCTCAGGCTGAAGCCATTGTGTCATTGCAGTTATATCGTTTAACCAATACCGATATCACAGCGCTTAAGGAAGAGGCAGAAGAGCTCGGTGAAAAAATTGAAGAGCTTGAATCTATACTAAGCAATGATAAAAAGCTGTTAAAAGTGATCACAAACAGCTTAAAAGCACTGAAAAAGAAATATGCAGACACAAGACGCTCAGTGATTGAAGAGAAAATTGAGGAAATTAAAATCAACCTAGAAGTTATGGTTGCGTCTGAGGATGTATATGTAACCGTTACGAAGGATGGCTATCTAAAACGGACAAGCCAGCGCTCATATGCCGCTTCCAACGGCCAGGATTTCGGAATGAAAGATACGGACAGGATGCTGCATCAATTTGAGATGAATACGACGGACGTACTGCTGCTCTTTACGAACAAAGGAAGCTACATTTATTGTCCTGTTCACCAGCTGCCTGATATCAGATGGAAGGACATGGGTCAGCATTTTTCTAATATCATCACCATTGACCGTGATGAAACGATTGTAAAGGCCATACCGATAAAAGAATTTGATCCGTCGGCATATCTATTGTTCTTTACGAAAAACGGCATGGTGAAAAAGACAGAGCTCACCCATTACAAAGCACAGCGTTATTCTAAGGCGCTTGTGGCCTTAAATCTGAAGGGTGAAGATGAATTGATTGATGTTCATGTAACAAATGGGGAAAGCCAGATCTTTATGGCCACTCACTTAGGGTATGGCCTGTGGTTTGGCGAAGACGAAGTGAATGTAGTTGGCGCGCGTGCGGCAGGTGTCAAAGGGATTAACTTAAAAGAGGATGACTTTGTTGTCTCAGGAGAGATCCTTCAAGAATCTGATTCAATTGTTTTGTTCACACAGCGGGGAGCGGTAAAACGCATGAGTCTTTCTGAGTTCGAGAAAACATCCCGCGCAAAACGCGGTGTCGTGATGCTAAGGGAACTGAAAAAGAATCCTCACCGTGTTGCAGCACTGTTCGCTTGCGGTCTTGAACAGCGGCTTATGGCAGAAACAGAAAAAGGCGACAGAAAAGAACTGCAGGCAAAAGAGCTGCGGACAAACGACAGATACAGCAATGGCTCTTTCTTTTTTGATGAAGAGGAATCAGGCAAGGTTACAGCTGTTTGGCGCGTTCATACAGAACAATAATAAAAAACCCGCTCATATTACGTGAGCGGGTTTCGTTTATTTAGCTTTCATGGTTGGTGAATAGATCTGTTACGGCATGAATGACTTCAATTCCCTGCCATACAAATAAATTCAGCGCTGTGAAAGAAAATAAGCCTAATATCACCATTCTTAAGATAAACAACATGTTAAACAGCCTCCTCATATTATCGTTATATAATCGGGTGATGTTGAACATGAAGTTTGCCGAAATAAGACGACTGATAAAATTTGGCCAGTATAAAGCTTTTTTTCCGCTGGCGCCTGCGGGTGTATCCCGTACTTTTGCTTTCAGCGGTCAGAAGCAGAACAGCCATTGCCCACAAAGCGGTTAGCGCAAATGCCCCTGTGATGGATTTCTTCTCATCATCAGCATTTTGGCCGGCTTTCATCTCGTGCATTTCCTGCTGGTCGGCTACGGCTTTATAATGATGGCCGATATCAAAGGCGTGGGGAATTGAGAGCAAATGAAAACTGGCGATCGCCAAGAATAAGATGGATGCTTTCAATATCGTTACTTTTTTCAAATGACCTCCCCCTCCTTTAATATTACTGAATATTTTTATAATAATACCCTAATCCATCCTAAAAGTAAACCTGATTTATTAAATTTAAAAACTAAATTTCACTTTGTTAAGTATATATCTTTTTGCTTATTTTTGAAAGAGAAACATTCTTTATTAGTATATGTATACCCGGTTTATGGTGTGAATAAAAGCATATTTTAGATGATATGTTTGTTGTTTAAGGTTTATTCCTTTATTTGTGAGCTAAAATCAAAGGAAAGGTAAGAGAATGAGAGGAAATGATTGCATTGTTAATAGGTACTTTTTTAAAATGCAAACTTGCAACGAATGTTTTTATTTTTTATAGGAAAATGCTAGGGAAAGGGTCGACAGAGTAACATCTGGCTATGACAATATTCTTCGCGAAAAAACTTCCTAATTCGTCATATTGTGATATAATAAAACTCGTTATGTTAAAAAATCTAACATCAAAACGAATTCGTATTGAATTGATGAAAACGGGAGGTAAATATGGCGTCTTTTTTCGATAGTTTAATTCATATTCCAAGTGATTTCATTTGGAAATACCTATTTTATATTTTAATAGGGCTTGGATTATTTTTTACCATACGTTTTGGTTTTATCCAATTCCGTTATTTTATTGAAATGTTCAGAATAGTAGGTGAGAAGCCTGAAGGAAATAAAGGCGTTTCCTCTATGCAGGCATTCTTTATTTCCGCTGCATCCCGAGTCGGTACTGGGAATTTGACTGGTGTAGCTTTAGCAATTGCGACAGGCGGACCGGGCGCTGTGTTTTGGATGTGGGTTGTAGCTGCTGTAGGTATGGCTTCTAGCTTTGTTGAGAGTACGCTAGCGCAGCTTTATAAGGTAAGAGACGGGGAGGATTTCCGCGGAGGTCCGGCCTACTACATTCAGAAGGGCCTTGGAGCCAGATGGCTCGGCATCGTTTTTGCTGTCTTAATTACGGTATCATTCGGTTTAATCTTTAACGCTGTTCAAACGAATACTATTGCAGGAGCGTTGGATGGCGCATTTCATGTGAATAAAACAGTTGTAGCCATTGTCTTGGCTGTTTTAACTGCGTTTATCATTTTTGGCGGTTTGAAACGTGTTGTGGCTGTAACACAGCTAATCGTACCGGTTATGGCTGGCATTTATATTATTATTGCTTTATTTGTTGTCATCACAAATATTACGGCTTTCCCTGGCGTTATCGCTACAATTGTTAAAAATGCTTTAGGGTTTGAACAAGTCGTCGGCGGCGGAATTGGCGGCATCATCGTTATCGGTGCGCAGCGCGGACTTTTTTCAAACGAAGCAGGGATGGGAAGCGCTCCGAATGCGGCTGCAACAGCTCATGTATCGCATCCGGCAAAACAAGGTTTTATTCAAACATTAGGCGTATTTTTCGATACATTTATTGTATGTACGTCCACAGCGTTTATCATTTTGCTGTACAGTGTAACGCCAAAAGGTGATGGTATCCAAGTAACCCAGGCTGCCCTTAATCATCATATCGGTGGCTGGGCGCCTAGCTTCATCGCAGTCGCAATGTTCTTGTTTGCATTCAGTTCAGTTGTCGGCAACTATTATTATGGTGAGACAAATATTGAATTTATTAAAACAAGCAAAACATGGCTGAATATTTACCGGATTGCGGTTATTGCTATGGTTGTCTACGGTTCTCTATCAGGCTTCCAAATCGTTTGGGACATGGCGGATCTCTTTATGGGTATCATGGCGCTAATTAACTTAGTTGTGATTACGCTGCTGTCAAACGTTGCTTACAAAGTGTATAAAGATTACGCGAAACAGCGTAAACAAGGACTTGATCCTGTATTTAAAGCGAAAAACATTCCAGGGCTGAAAAATGCTGAAACATGGGAAGATGAGAAACAAGAAGCATAAGAACACGGCTGCATTCAATTCATTGAATGCGGCTTTTTATTTGGCATAAAGAAGCAGAATCTTTCAAATTAAACAAAAAGTAACGTGAATAGTCCTGATTAAACAATTTTCTATTTGGTCCGTATGTGTCAGCAGTATCTGAAACAAGACAAAAAGAGCAAATTGACAGGCTTTTTAATCCGTCTAAAAACAAGAAATTAGGTTGATAGACAAAGATGAGATAAATTTTTACAATAGTCCGTGCCAAACAAAAACGGAAGGGAGGTGGAGCGTACGAGTTAATAGGCATATATTTTCGTCATGATGTAAAGGAGGAAAGAATACTATATATGAAACGTCAAGTCTCTATCTTAATCGTGTGTTTATTAATTTCAATACTCGCAACCAGCGGCTTAGGAAATCCAGCAGCATCTGCTGCAGGAGCAAAAACGCCAGTCGCCATAAATGGCCAGCTTAGCATAAAAGGCACGCAGCTAATCAATCAAAACGGCAAAGCGGTGCAATTGAAGGGGATCAGTTCACACGGATTGCAATGGTATGGCGATTTTGTCAATAAAGACAGCTTAAAATGGCTGAGAGACGATTGGGGCATTACCGTTTTCCGAGCGGCGATGTATACAGCAGATGGCGGTTATATTGACAACCCATCCGTGAAAAACAAAGTAAAAGAAGCGGTTGAAGTGGCAAAAGAGCTTGGGATATATGTCATTATTGACTGGCATATCTTAAATGACGGTAATCCAAACCAAAATAAAGAGAAGGCAAAAGAATTCTTCAAGGAAATGTCAAGCCTTTACGGAAACACGCCAAATGTCATTTATGAAATTGCAAACGAACCAAACGGTGATGTGAACTGGAAGCGTGATATTAAACCGTATGCGGAAGAAGTGATTTCCGTTATCCGCAAAAATGATCCAGACAACACCATCATTGTCGGAACCGGTACATGGAGCCAGGATGTGAATGATGCTGCCGATGATCAGCTAAAAGATGCAAACGTCATGTACGCGCTTCATTTTTATGCCGGCACACACGGCCAATCTTTACGGGATAAAGCAAACTATGCACTCAGTAAAGGAGCGCCTATTTTCGTGACGGAATGGGGAACTAGCGATGCGTCTGGAAATGGCGGTGTATTCCTTGACCAGTCGCGGGAATGGCTGAATTATCTTGACAGCAAGAAAATCAGCTGGGTGAACTGGAATCTTTCTGATAAGCAGGAATCATCCTCAGCGTTAAAGCCGGGAGCATCTAAAACAGGCGGCTGGCCGCTTACAGATTTAACTGCTTCAGGAACATTCGTAAGAGAAAACATTCTCGGCAACAAAGATTCAACGAAAGAACGCCCTGAAACGCCGGCACAAGATAACCCCGCACAGGAAAACGGCATTTCTGTACAATACAAAGCAGGGGATGGGGGTGTGAACAGCAACCAAATCCGCCCGCAGCTTCACATAAAAAATAACGGGAATACCACGGTTGATTTAAAAGATGTCACTGCCCGTTACTGGTATAACGCGAAAAACAAAGGCCAAAACTTTGACTGTGACTACGCGCAGATTGGATGCGGCAATCTGACACACAAATTTGTGACGCTGCATAAACCTAAGCAAGGTGCAGATACCTATCTGGAACTGGGGTTTAAAAAAGGAAAGCTGTCACCGGGAGCAAGCACAGGAAATATTCAGCTTCGTCTTCACAACGATGACTGGAGCAATTATGCACAAAGCGGCGATTATTCCTTTTTCCAATCAAATACGTTTAAAACAACGAAAAAAATCACATTATATAATCACGGAAAACTGATTTGGGGAACAGAACCCAAATAGTTTAACTGTTGGCGGACATCAGCAATGATGTCCGTTTTCATTATCTTATCCAGTAAAACAAGGAGGTGTAGGGTGTGGATGAAACACTGAAGCAATATATGATGCTGTTCAAAGAAATGAATCATGCGATAAATGGTCCGGACTATCCAGGTAAGGAAAAAGACATCCAGTATCAAAAAGAACAGATTGAAGCTTACGAAAAACAGCTGCAGCAAGGATTTTCTACAGATTATGACTATGATGTGTTTGCTGACTCTGTTATCAAATGCGCATATGGCGATATGACGCTGGAAGATTTAGAAGCAGTTTATTATGGATTAACAACGCCATTTTTTTGATTGGCAACAAACCAATAAAATTTCAATTTCTGTCTCACTAACTTAAGTATACTTTTGATATGAGACAGAAATTCATTTATTTTGTTTACTTCCTAGAATATATATTATGTAAACTAAAAAGCAAATTCTTTTAGTAGTTGGTTATTAAATCTTGGCCTTCCGGTCTTTTCTTTTCTTAAAGTTTGAATTGTCAACAAGTCAAACTTTCGATAGCGTTCTACATTTCCCTTCCATTGTCGTTCAGAATGGATCTAGTTTTACTTTCTGTAAAGAGAACATAAAAGTGAATCCATTAAATGATAAAATACTTATTTGATATGTTTATTCCTTGTACATTTATTTTAACAAGCTGATGCCCTCCCACATTTAAAAACCTTGAATCATGCGTCTTCAAAACGACGCACGACAAGAAAAAAAGCGATTTTCTGAACGGAAAATCGCTTTTTTTTGACTTCGACTTTTTATTCCCGTGCAGGTTTATTTGCGGCACCCTCGGCGGTTAATGTCCGTATCCGCTCCAATGCGGTACCGCTTGCCTTAGGTGTCCTTAACGATTTACAACAAATGTTGTCACGCTTTGAGCTGGAAGATGGGCCCAAAAATGATTGCCTGATACAGTGAGATTCGTTCCAGGTTGTAGATTGCTGCTGCTGCTCGTGATCCATCTAGATACGTTTGAAGCAGATCCATTCTGCAAAACAAAGTTTTGGTTGACCCCTGTGTTGCTTTTGTTAATGGCAACAATAACGACCTTGTTGTCACCTTTATAGGCTGACACGTAAACGTTCGTATTAGGGTTTTTCGTTGCATCAATCCTTACATAACCGGGACGCACAAACTTCGAGAAATGAGCCATATTGTAACCGCGTTTACTGATCGTACCATCTTCTTTCATAGGACCATATGATCTTCGGATGTACCACCATACATAAGCTTGAAAATCTCCCTCTACCATCGAATTGTGAATATGTTGTGAAACATCCAATGCCTCGGGCCATCGATCCGCCGAGTTGTTATCACTGTTCGGATAGTATACTTCCGTCATCCAAAGGTCCTTCCCTGCTCCTTTCTGTTTGAAAAGAGGATAAGGGAATTGGCTGACCTGAGTGCCGTACAGATGGGTTCCGAGAATATCCATATTGGCAAGAGCCTGCGGATCGTTCAAGATCGGGTCCGACAAATTCTTCAAGTATTGAAATGACTCAGGCGCAATGACGCGGGCATTGATCGAGCCGGCGTTTTCTCTCATAAAGCGGAGTATTTCTTGCGGCGTCCACCACGTCCACTCGTGAGCATAATCAGGCTCATTTTGGACCGAAATCGCGTAAAGATTCACACCATTATTTTTCATGAAGGTAACAAAATCGTTAAGATGCTGCGCATATGCGGCGTACTTATCGTATTTCAGCCGTTTAGCCGATGTATCACCATTACGATTAAAGGTCTCAACCATATCACTTGGAGGATTCCAGGGAGAAGCAAAAACGATTGCCCCATGTTTGACCGCACTCTTGGCAGTCTCCACCTCTTTATACCAATTATTTCGATTTTCATCTACATGAATTCTTAAGATTGAAAAGCCTAACTGATTCTGTCCATTGCCAAAAGCCGTTTCTCTTTGAGCTGCTGTAAGATCCCCAGCCCAAGCCGGATGATTCATCCCTCCAAAACCGCGAATCACTTGTTTCTCTGCAGATACATTAACTGTTACATCACTGGCTGCCAAAACTTCAGTAGCGCCTGGCCCTAACATGACTGACAGCATAGTGAAACATACTAATAATATACAAATTGTTTTTTTAAAACGTGGAATCATTTATTTCGCTCCTTCGTCCTGTGTCTTTTACGGTATTAGAAAATTCATAATGGCGGGCTATTCCGGTGCTGGCCACCCGTCTCGTTTTTAAACGGTCCCATTACGAATCCTATCTTTGTGTAAACTGCCAGTAATCAAAATTAAACAAGTTTCCTGTACCTGTTCCGGTAAATACAAAGAATACTTTGTGCACACCGGTTGCCCCGCTTACCGCAGTTTCAATTTCTCTCCACGTTTGCGCTCCGCCTGTGGAAGGTACATTCAGGGTTCCAACAAGCTTACCATCAGCACTGTCGAGGCGCACTTCTATTTTTCCGCCTAAAGTGGATGCTACATTTGCTTTAAATGACCTGGCACCGCCCGCTCCAAAGTCTGCATTTCCTACAGCAATCCAGTCTCCATTTTGAATGCTTGTTACATGCTGATTATTTACTGGCCCGCCGGGTGCTGTGGACTTCTCTGTCAAAATGCGTCCATTCCAGGCAAACGTTTCAGCTTCTACCCGGTTATATGGGTTTAAATTGGAAAGCTGTGTTACACCTGCATAATTTGCTGCTACCTCTTGGATGGATCCATCTGGGTTATGCACCAGCTTATTAATATGGGGAGAACGGTAACCTTTGCCGGCCCCGAACAGAGCGGAACTGACAGTTTGCGCATGGTACACTGCATACCACTCGTTTTTAAAATTGAAAACAGCATGATGGTTGTTTCCGCCGCCTCCGAAAAATGCACCCGGATTTTTCAGGAAGTGCCCTCTATATGTAAAGGGACCCATGGGATTTGAACTGGTCATGTAGCCGATCTCACCCGGGGGTTTATCGGCCGGGTGCGCGCCGCCGAAATTGATGCAATAGGAATAGTAGTATGTTCCGTTATGCTTGTGCAATCCCGAATCTTCAAACATGAAAGGCGCATCAATTGTGGATGCACTTCCCTCAACACTCGTCATATCAGGCCCCAATTTTATGACTCTTGCCGTTTTAGGATTGGCCCATTGTCCCTGCGTTGGATTTGAACTGCCAGGAACGCCTCCCCCGGCATACAGGTAACCGGTGCCGTCATCATCTACAAATACTGCCGGATCAAAAAGCCATACAACACCAGACATTCCTGGCGTACTTGGCGTTACGAGCGGTTTTCCGATTGGGTCGGTCCATGGACCAATCGGGCTGTCTGCGGTGAGAACCCCGATACCTCCGCCGCTGTTTGCGAAATAAAGGAAGAATTTATCCTTGCCATTTATTTTTTTAACTGCGATTGACGGTGCCCATGACGCACCTGCCCATTTTGCAATTCCACGGCCTCCATTAGCTCCATTGGCACCTGCTACCGGAATGGCTCCGTGGTCTGTCCAGTTCACCATATCCGCTGAAGATATGACGAATACTCTATTCAAATTGGCAAATGAATTATCTTTAATTGTTCCGTTGCTATTATATTCATAATCATCACTTGACATATAAATGTAAACCCTTCCGTTATAGGTCAGCGCAATCGGATCTGCTCCCAAATGATGGTCGATAAGCGGGTTTGAATTCCCTATATGTTTTGCAATTGTAGTACTGGTGGCAGCATACGCAGACTTTCCAGATAAGCAGCTCAATAATAAAACTAGAATCCATAAACATACGCTACGCTTTTTCCTCATCACTTAACATCCTCCTTTTTCCTTAAAATGGGGGGGTTCTTTTGGAATTTGATAACAACAGGTCATGAAGAGCGCACCACTAAACCCATTGAACGGAGATGCATATTTATCCAAAATATCCCTTTGTCTAACATCCTACCTTATTAAAAAAATTGTGTATAGGATACTTTTGGAGGAATTCGTGTTCGATTCTACAAAGGAACTGGATACATTTATTCATTGATAAGATGGGGCTAACATAGACGGCTGTTACCGACTTCTTCTTCGCTTCCTGTTCCCTCGAATCTCGTTGTTTTAGAGCTATTGACATAATAGACATCTTTGCAGATAGGAAATCATGGCTCGAAACTTCTCAATCTATTGAATTCGGGCTGCTTTTTCTGCTGATTCCTGTTTACATTGTTCTCTTCTTTGTAAGACATTTCGTTATCATTCCGCCCTCTTCCCCTTCGACATACTGCATATTTTGTCCATCCTTATGTAAAGAGAGCGGTATACCCGCTTTTTCATGTTTTGTTCATATTTTATTAATTGTTTATTCAACACTGTCCATAAAAGTAATCAATATCAACAAATATGGCAGCTATTCGCATCTTTTATGAAGGGAGGTCGGTGCCGTTATGCTGAAAGAAAAAATAAAAACATTAGGACGCTTTTGCACCGTAGGCGTCGGCAATACACTGATAGATTTTGGTGTCTTCTTTCTCCTTACTGCTTGTCATGTCCCTTATCTGTCGGCGCAGATCTGCTCCTATTCGGCAGGTATCATCAACAGCTATGTGTGGAACCGGAATTGGACATTTCGTGTAAAACGTAAGGCTGACGGGAAAGAGATCGTACGCTTTCTCATGATTAATATTGCCGCGTCGGGGATCACCTTTTTGCTGCTTTATTTGTTTCAAAACTGCGGATGCTCGCTTTTGGTGAGTAAGCTCGCCGCCACTATCGGCGGAATGATGATGAATTTTATCGGAAACCGAATCTGGGTATTTGGAGATTCGCTGAAAAATATACAGGATCAGGAGTGAAGATGAATGAGAAAAAAAGTGAGAAAAGCGGTTATTCCCGCAGCGGGTTTAGGAACGAGATTTTTGCCGGCGACAAAGGCGCAGCCTAAAGAAATGCTCCCAATCGTCGACAAACCAGCAATCCAATATATTGTAGAAGAGGCCGTAGAGTCAGGAATTGAAGATATACTGATTATTACAGGGAGAAACAAACGCTCGATTGAAGATCATTTTGACCGATCGGCGGAATTGGAATTCAATCTGCGGGAAAAAGGCAAGACGGAGACACTTGAAGAAATGCAGCAGATCGCCGATTTGGCCAACATTCATTACATCCGCCAGAAAGAACCGCTCGGATTAGGCCATGCGGTACTGTGTGCGGAGCATTTTATCGGAGATGAGCCTTTTGCCGTTCTCTTAGGTGATGATATTATGGTGTCTGAAACACCGGCTCTTCGGCAATTAATGGATGTATATGACGTTTATGGCACAGAGGTTGTCGGTGTACAGTCAGTTCTCCCTGAGGATGTCAGCAAATATGGTATTATAAATACATCAGGGTCTCAAGGGCATGTGTATGAAGTGAAAGATTTAGTTGAAAAGCCTTCACCTGAAGAAGCGCCTTCCGACATCGCCCTAATGGGACGGTATGTGTTGAATTCTTCGATCTTCCCCGTTTTGAAGTCAATTGGCAGAGGCGCGGGAAACGAAATTCAGCTCACAGATGCGCTTCGTGAGGTTTGCCGTAATGAGCCGATCCATGCTCGGCTGCTGGAAGGAAATCGATATGACATTGGCGATAAGCTGGGCTGTTTTAAAGCGAGCACTGAAATCGGCTTAATGCGTCCCGAAATGAGATCTCAGCTTTTGACCTATTTAGAAGGTGTAATCAAACGGGAAACGAAAGAAATGCTGCGGTAAAAAAATTGTAACCATCTTGCTCGTCAATCAGTCATATAATAGTGAAAAAGATTAGGACAGGTTGTGAAGAATATGGGCAGTTTGATAAGCGAAATTTTAACATGGCTGACGAACATGGGATATGCGGGTATTGCGATTGGGTTAATGATTGAAATCATTCCGAGTGAGATTGTATTAGCTTATGGCGGCTATATGGTATCGGAAGGCACGATTGGGTTTATTGGCGCCATTATTGCGGGTGTTATCGGAGGTACCATTGCCCAGATCTTTATTTACTGGATCGGCCGCTATGGAGGCAGACCATTTTTGGACAAATACGGGAAGTATTTATTGATTAAAAAGCATCATATCGACATGTCGGAAAACTGGTTTCAAAAGTACGGCGCCGGGGTTGTTTTCTCGGCTCGTTTTATACCGGTTGTCAGACATGCGATATCCATTCCTGCAGGTATTGCCAGAATGCCATTTCTCAAGTTTGTGGTACTGACTGTGCTTGCTATCATTCCATGGTCTATCCTGTTTGTTTATTTAGGCATACAGCTAGGAAGCCAGTGGGATGATGTAGAGAACATAGCGGGTACTTATACAACACCGATTATGATATTGGCTGTTGTTGTGATAGCCCTTTATTTTGTGATTAAGAAACGTACAGCCATATTCAAACGATAGCTAGCGGATATGCATAGGGGTGAATGAAGCTCCCCTATGCATATTTTTTTACTTGCGATGTTGATTTGCCAGCTTCAGATTCTCCGCTAAAAATGCGACAAACACTTCATCCCGCACGAGCGATGCGGCATAATTTCTTTTAATGAACCATTCTGCTTCTTCAAACGCTGCGAATGTTTCATCCTGTGTTTCCCCGTTAATTTGGATATTCCACTCGTTGTCTAAAGGAAACAGAAAAAATCTCATTTGAGCACGATTTTCATATAATGATCCGTTCGCAGATCCTTTTAGATTATAGATGTTACGGAAAGCATCAGGCCGTACAGGATCAATCCGGAAAGCTTCAGTTACAAACAACTCGTATACTTCATCGGTTATTGAACAGCCGGATGCCTTTGCATGCCCTCCGCCGCCATATCGGCCGGCGATCTCTGACACATCGATGTAATCATGAATGGTGCGCAAACTGACTCGTTTTGATCCCATGCTTAAAATTGCAATGTAATCGAGGTGCGGATTATCTTTCCCTAGCCTGTTTCCCAGTTCTGAATGGTACGATTCAGCGTGAACAATGCCTACACAGTGTTCGTGCACAAAGGTTTGTACCATTTCCCTTTTCTTTCTGCGGAGGTAACGCTCAATTTTTTCGTCTTCTAAATCAAGCAGTTTTTCTTCAAAATCATCGAAGAAAAATTCGTCATGCGAGGAAAGGCGCTGAATCATTTTTGCCTCAAATTCATCAATTGACAACAAAAAGAAAAGATCATTAAGCCGCTTCGCCTGTTTTTGATCGTACCGCTCCCATTCCCATGTATCGTATTGGCGGACGAGCTCTGTGAATTGGTCTAAGGCATTTGTCGGTTTCATGAAGCCATTTTCAACAAGATAGCCATATAAAAGTGACGTCGCGGATGTGAGCCTTCCATCATCGTATTCCACCTGGATTAATCCCCATTCATGCTCATTCAAATGAAGGGCTGTTTTATGATGGTCAATAAGCTTCACTTTGCCCCCTGCATGAACATAATCATTCAATCTCTGTTCGTTTTCTTCATTGACGGCGAGATCGGTGATGAATAATGCATCTTGTCTGTTGCTCGCCTTCATTTTTTCCAAAAAGTACTGCACCTGTGCGTTTAAGCCGTTGACAGAGTTATACCGGACCTCAACGTCTTTTCCGAATGCCAATTTTGCTACGATTCCGCATCCTACTCCGTCCAAGTCGTTATGTGAATATAAATGATACATAATGTAGGCCCCTTTTTATGATAAACTGACAATTGCCGCTAAAGATGCGGCAGCCTTTATTTACTATTCTAAAAAACAAAGCGTTTTATGCAAAGGCGATTAGTTTACATAATATTATTATTGTGAATATATAAAAGAGCGCTTTTGGCGCTCCTAAGTTCTTGCTTTTTATACCGGATAAACCGGATGCTTTCGATTGGTAAATGTCATTTCCTTTGTCATGTAGGCCTTCAGCCGTTTGGCCAGCTCATCACGCAGCGAATTGGCTGGGATAACAGCATCAATGATCATTTCTGAAGCCAGACGGTAGATATTGATGTCCTCTTTGTATTCCTCCCGTTTATCGCCGATAAATGCGGCTCTCTCTTCTTTTGGCAGTTCGGCGATTTTTTTAGCGTAGACAGCGTTTACAGCGGCTTCGGGTCCCATGACGGCGATTTGGGCAGTTGGGAGCGCTAGACAGCAGTCCGGTTCAAAGGCAGGCCCTGCCATTGCATACAACCCCGCTCCGTACGCTTTTCGGACAATGACAGAGAGCTTTGGAACAGTTGCCTCCGACATCGCAGAAATCATTTTCGCTCCGTGTCTGATAATCCCCGCCTGTTCCACTTTTGTGCCAATCATAAAACCGGGAATATCCGCTAAGAACAGCAACGGGATATGAAACGCGTCACATAAGGTAATAAACTTAGCCGCTTTGTCTGCTGAATCGTGGAATAAGACGCCGCCTTTAACCTTCGGCTGGTTTGCAACAATGCCGACAGGCTGTCCCTCGATCCGTGCGAAGCCTGTTACTAATTCTGGTGCAAATAAGGCTTTGATCTCAAAAAATGACCCTTCATCAATGATCCGCTCAATCAGCTCATGCATATCAAAAGGTGCGTTCTGGTTTTGCGGAATGACGTCGGCAAGCGGGATGTCGAAGTGTTTTGGCGGGCGTTCCTCATGAATGGGCGCCTTTTCTTGAAAATTCGCCGGAAAGTAAGACAAATAAGCCCGCGCCAGATGTATGGCTTCTTCTTCAGTTTCTGCAAGAATATCTCCGCAGCCGGAGATGGAGCAATGCATACGAGCGCCGCCCATTTCTTCGAGGGACACTTTTTCGCCAATGACCATTTCCGCCATCCTTGGCGAGCCTAAATACATGGAGGCGTTACCATCTACCATAACGACGATATCACAGAAGGCCGGAATATAAGCGCCTCCTGCCGCAGACGGTCCGAAAAGCAAACAGATTTGCGGAATGCGTCCCGATAATTTAACTTGATTATAAAAAATTCTTCCTGCTCCGCGTCTCCCTGGAAAGACATTGATTTGATCGGTGATTCTGGCGCCTGCTGAATCGACTAAATAAATGAGCGGAACGTTTAGTTTTTCGGCAGTTTCTTGAATTCTGATGATTTTTTCAACGGTTTTAGCTCCCCAGGAGCCCGCTTTCACTGTTGAATCATTTGCCATGACGCAAACGGTTTGGCCGCCGATTTTGCCGATCGCTGTTACCACTCCGTCAGCGGGAAGGCCGTCTGACATGCATTCCGCAAAAAAAGCGTCTTCTAGCTCAATGCCATCGTCAAAGAGAAGCGAGAGCCGCTCTCTGACAAAGAGCTTGCCTTTTTCTCGATTGCTTTGGTGATACTTTTCCGCTCCGCCTTTTCGGATTCGTTCGGCCAATTCTGTTCGTTCCTTTTCATAATCCATGAGCATTGCCTCCCTTTTATATTCCCTTATATACGGCCCGTCTTTTTTCTTGAAACGCCTGAAGTCCTTCTCTCCTGTCTTTTGAAGGAATGGTATGTTCATACGCCTTTTGTTCAATCGCAAGACCTGTAGCGAGATCTGTCTCCAATCCTTTATTGATTGCGAATTTAGCTTGACGGACAGCGATCGGCCCGTTAGCAGAAATAGCTGCAGCCAGTTCCTCTGCTTTTGGCATAAGGTCACAAGGAGCCGTGACATGCTCTACAAGGCCTATCTCTTTTGCTTCATGAGCAGTTACGCGTTTGCCGGTATAAATTAATTCTTTGGCTTTTCCTCTGCCAATCAGCCGGGGCAGTCTTTGGGTCCCTCCAGCGCCTGGAATAATAGCTAACCCTGTTTCCGGGAGTCCCAGCATAGCTGATTCAGATGCAATTCGAAGATCGCATGCCAATGCCAATTCTAGCCCGCCGCCTAATGCGCTGCCGTTTATCGCGGCTATGATTGGCTGCGGCAAGGCTTCAAGGAAAGACGCTGTTCTTTGAATGAGAGTTACACTTTCCAGAACCTGATCTTTTTTTAGTTTTATTCGTTCTTTCAGGTCTGCCCCCGCACAGAACGCTTTTTCGCCGGTGCCGGTGAGGATGACGCAGCGAATGTTTGAGTTGAATTCAATTTCTTGAAGAATCATTTGCAGGTTTCTAAGAATTTCTGCTGAAAGAGCATTTGCCGCTTGAGGCCTGTTTAAGGTTATCAACGCAATATGTTCTTTTTTCACAGTGAAAAGAATAGATTCTCCCATTGTATGCGTCCTCTCTTTTATCAAGATGATTTAAATACTTGTAAATTTCGGCTCGGCAGCTGTTTGCCCATTTTTTCTTCAATCCATTTGGCCGCAGATAGCAGTTTTTCGAGCTTTACATTTGTTTTGATGCCCATCTGTTCAAGCATGTACACGATATCCTCAGTTGCGGCGTTTCCTGATGAACCTGGCGCATATGGACATCCGCCAAGCCCGCCTGCCGAGCCGTCGAATACCGTGATGCCCATTTGGAGCGCTGTGACCATGTTGGCGAGCGCTGTTCCTCTCGTATCATGAAAATGCAGGGCGATTTGATTCGCGGGGAACCGTGCCAATAGAGCTTCAAGTACAGTTTCCACTTGGGCAGGATTAGCCGCTCCAATCGTATCTCCAAGCGACAGTTGAGAAATCCCAAATTCAAATAGAGCTTCTGAAAGGCGAATGACTTGTTCAATGGGGACATCTTTTTCGTACGGACAGCCGAAAACAGTCGAGAGGTAGGCTCTTGTTGTGAGGTTTGCTTTTTTTGCGTCATTGTTTACTTGTTTGAGTACACGAAGAGTTTCAGAAGTGGATTTATTGATGTTTTTTCTGTTGTGCGTTTCGCTGGCGGACATAAAAACGCAAGCTTCGTTAATGCCTCCTTCAAGCGCATTCTCCAGTCCTTTTTGATTCGGGACAAGCGCCGCGTACGTTACCCCTTTTTCACGGTCAATGCCTTTTGCTACATCAATAGCATCTCGAAGCGCTGGAATCCATTTCGGATGAACGAAGGATGTGATTTCAATATACGAAAGCCCTGTCCGGGAAAGCTGGTTGATCCAGGTTATTTTATCCTTTGTTTCGATCCATGCGGACTCGTTTTGTAAACCGTCACGCGGGCCGACTTCTTTGATTGTCACTTTTTTAGGATATGACATGGTCTTCCTCCAAATTATTGAGTGGAATCGCTTAATTCGAGCAGTACGTCGCCTTCATTTACAAAGTCGCCTTCATTTTTTTTGACTTCTTTTACGACTCCGCTTCGATCTGCAACGATCGGGATTTCCATTTTCATCGATTCCAAAATGGCAACCTCCTGGCCTTTTTCAATTTTGTCGCCGGCTTTGACGTGGACTTTCCACAGGTTTCCTGCCATTTGTATGCTAACTGTCATAACAACTGCCTCCTTTATAGGTGTTGTTTCAAAAAGTCAGTCGTAACATCCCCTTCTTTAAATGCCTTTGATGCCGCAGCCTGTATGAGAAGCGGAAGATTTGTTTTGATTCCTTCTACATGGTAGTCGCGAAGCGCTGTCTCCAGTTTTTCAATTGCTTCTGTTCTGGACTGGCCTTTGACGATCATCTTAGCGATCATCGGGTCATAAAAAGGGGTAACAATGCTGTCTTTTGCTACCGCACATTCGTGTCTGACCCCTTTATGGTCAGGGAGTGAGAACGCAGTGATCGTGCCTGGTGACGGGTAGAAGGTCTTGGGGTCTTCCGCGTATATTCTCACCTCTATCGCATGCCCGTTTCGTTTGATGTCTTTTTGAGAGAATGTGAGTGTATGGCCCGCAGCAATTCGCAGCTGCTGCTCAACTAAGTCCAGGCCTGTTATTTCTTCAGTCACGGGGTGTTCAACTTGCAGTCTCGTATTCATTTCGAGGAAATAAAAATTTTGCTTTTGGTCAACTATAAATTCGATGGTGCCTGCGTTCGTATAGCCGATCGCCTTTGCTGCTTTTACTGCCGTTTGCCCAATCCTCATTCTCAGTTCATTGTCTACAAATGGAGACGGCGCTTCTTCAATGACTTTTTGGTGGCGCCTCTGAACTGAGCAATCACGTTCAAACAGATGTACTGTATGGCCGTGTTGATCGGCTAAAAGCTGAACTTCGATATGGCGTGCATGTTCAATGACTTTTTCTATATACATTGATCCGTCACCGAAAAAATCTGCCGCGCGCTTTTTGTTCCCCTCGTACGCTTTTTTTAATGCTTCTTCATTTTCAACAAGCTGCATTCCGATGCCGCCTCCGCCCGCTGAAGCTTTCAGCATGACAGGATATCCGATTTGACTAGCAGTGCGGCAGGCTGCCTCTATGTCTTCGAGGGGTTCTGAAACGCCGGGCACCACAGGGACACCCGCAGCCTCCATTGCTTTGCGCGCTTCAATTTTGCTGCCCATCTTTGCAATGATATCGGGTGAAGGTCCGATAAACACGATGTTTTCTTGCTTGCAGCGTTCAGCAAATCGGCTGTTTTCTGATAACAATCCATATCCCGGGTGGATGGCGTCGGCATTTGCTTTTTTTGCCGTCTCTATGATTCTCTCTATATTTAAATAACTTTCACTGACTCTTGATTCCCCGATCAAATAAGACTCTGTAGCGGCTTTTGTATGGGACGCTTCCTTGTCTGCTTCTGAATAAACCGCGACTGTTTTGATGCCTAGACGGCTGCACGTTCGGATAATTCTCATTGCAATTTCTCCGCGGTTGGCGATCAGTACTTTAGTAAACATGATTTCACCTCATTGAGTTGATGATAAGTTGAACATTTCAATGGTTTTTTCTCGCAGTTTATATTTTTGAATTTTACCTGAAGCCGTCATCGGATAGTCGTCTGTAAAAATCACATAACGCGGAATTTTGTGGCGGGCGATTTTTCCTTTGCAATAGGCTTTAAGCTCATCAGATGAAACGCTTTTACCGTCTTTTAGTTTAATCCAGGCTGCAGCCTCCTCCCCGAATTTGGCGTCAGGCACACCAACGACCTGTACGTCTAAAACAGCGGGATGCCGGTATAAAAATTCTTCAATTTCCCGCGGGTAAATGTTCTCCCCGCCTCTGATGAGCATATCTTTTAATCTTCCGGTGATACGGCAGTACCCGTCTTCATCCATGACAGCAAGATCTCCTGTAAATAGCCATCCGTCATGATTGATTACTTTTCTGGTCGCTTCTTTGTCTTTATAATAGCCTTTCATGACGTGATAGCCGCGGGTGCATAGCTCTCCCTGCACGCCTCTTTGAACTTCTTGGCATGTCCCGGGCTCTACAATTTTCACTTCAGTATGCGGCAGGGCTCGGCCGGTTGTTTCGACTCTTCTTATGAAGGAATCATTTGCCCTCGTTTGCGTAATGACCGGCGAGGCTTCTGTTTGTCCATAGGCGATTGTAATGTCTTTCATGCCCATCCTTTCAATCACAGCTTTCATTACTTCACTTGGACAGGGAGAGCCGGCCATGATGCCTGTTCGGAGCGTTGATAGATCATATGCATCAAAATCCGGATGATGCAGCTCGGCGATAAACATGGTAGGCACACCATGCAGCGCTGTGCATTTCTCTTTTTCTACCGTTTTAAGGACGGTAACGGGATCAAATTCTGGAACAGGTATCATGGCTGCCCCGACGGACACACATGCCAAAACCCCGAGCACGCATCCGAAGCAGTGAAAAAACGGAACCGGGATGCACATGCGGTCTTGAGCGGATAAAGCCATACATTCAGCGATATTGGCAGCGTTATTGATGACATTAAAATGGGTCAGCATCACGCCTTTTGGAAACCCTGTTGTTCCTGATGTGTATTGCATGTTAATCACATCGTCTTTATCCAGGCTGTTCATTCTTGCTTCCAGCTCAGCATCTGTCACTGTTTTTGCCAATATCTCTATATCGTCCCACTGATACAAGCCAGGCAATCGTTTATTGCCAATATAGATCAGCGTTTTTAAAAAGGGATAGCGTTCAGATTTCAGTTGGCCGGGCTTTGCTTCTTGCAGTTCTGGTATTAAACTGTTCACGATGTCTGGATAAGAAGTGCCCCTGTATGAATCCATGATGATAAGTGCCGCGGCATCCGATTGCTTTAACAAGTAATCAAGCTCGTGTGCTTGATAATTGGTATTGACGGTTACGAGCACGGCTCCGATCTTCGCAGTTGCGAACTGCACGGCAAGCCATTCAGGGATATTAGAAGCCCATATGGCGACGTGATCTCCTTTTCCAATCCCCATCCGCATGAGACCTTTAGCGGTTTGACGGCACAGACTGTCAAATTGGGCGTACGTATAGCGGATATTCCGGTCTGGATAAACAACAGCGTCTCGAGCGGGATGCGCTTCAGCTGTTTGTTCCAGCAGCCTGCCGATTGTGGAATGGATGAGTTCAGCCATTGATTGTTCCTCCTTTCTTAATGATTAGAAAGCGTTTACATTTTCATTTTAAAAGCTGTCTGGCGATCACGAGGCGCTGAATTTCAGATGTGCCTTCACCAATTTCCATTAATTTTGCATCCCGCAGCATCCGTTCCACCCCGTACTCTTTCATATATCCTGAACCTCCATGGATTTGAATGGCTTGATTGCAAGCTCTAGTCGCCATTTCAGAAGCGAACAGCTTGGCGTACGCCGCTTCTTTTGTGAACGGACGATTATGGTCTTTCAGCCAGGCGGCTTTTAACACCATTTGCCGTGCCAGATCAATTTCCATCGCCATGTCAGCAAGCTTAAATTGAATCGCTTGGAAGGAAGAAATCGGCTGTCCAAATTGCTTCCGTTCTTTCGCATATGCCAATGATGCGTCAAGTGCCGCCTGGGCAATGCCAACCGCAAGAGCAGCAATGGAGATTCGCCCGCCGTCCAGCGTATATAGAAATTGTTTAAATCCTTTTGTTGGATCGCCGAGTAAGTTGCCCGCAGGCACTCTTACATCCTCAAGCAAAATTTCTGCTGTATTCGAACCGCGGACGCCCATTTTATCGTACGGGCTCGTAATCGTGAGTCCTGGTGTGTCAGTTGGCACAATCAATGCGGAGATGATGTTTTTTCCGTCTTTGTTTTTGCCTGTTACCGCGGTCACAATAACTGTCCGTGCGTAGCTTGCATTTGTGATCCAGCACTTTTCGCCGTTGATTACATATTCGTCACCATTTGAAATCGCTTTTGTTTGAGTGCCTCCCGCATCTGAGCCGGCATTTGGTTCCGTCAGGCCGAATGATCCGAGTGCTGTTCCCGAAGCCAGCGGCGTCAAATGCGTCCGTTTTTGTTCTTCTGTTCCAAAGTAATAAAGAGGGCTGGCGCCTAATGAGACCGCTGCAGCGTAGCTTAATCCAGTACTGCCGCAAGCTTTGCCGACTTCTTCAACCGCTAAGGCATATGAAATCGTATCACCGCCAGATCCGCCGTACTCTTCTGGAAATGGAATACCCATCAGCCCGAGTTCACCCATTTTTTTAAATGTTTGGATCGGGAACTCGCCCGTTTGATCTACATGTTCAGCGTGAGGAGCAATTTCTTTTTTCGCAAAATCTTTTACCATTTCACGCACCATTTGTTGTTCTTTTGTCAGCTCAAAATTCACGTCGTTTCCCCCTTCACATCTTTGTAACATTTTATTAGGCGAGTTCTATAATCATTCCCTGACAAGAAAAGTCTGAAAATTAAAACTGAATCCGTAGGCGCATACCATCCATATCGCAAACGCAATAACTTGACCCTTTGATAAAGCCGGGAAGATGAGGGGATGATTCCAAAGGGAAATCGTATCAATCAATAAACCGACCGCTGATCCCCATATACCTAGCTTGATCACCGCGAACTGTGATTGATCGAGTTTTTGATAGAGAAAGAACACAAGGCATAAAACAAGAGCGGTGCCCGCTCCCAAGAGAAGAAAGTTCGGCAAAAAGGCTTCTTCAGCCGGATCAGTCAACACAGCATCTCCGAACAGCACAAAAAATAATGTGGCAACTAACCAGACTAGAAATGAAAACGTAAAACACGTCCTGTACGTGTTTCTCTTCGATTTTATTTAGTACTAATTTCTCAGATTCCAATAATGGAAAATGTCCAAACACCGCCTCCAATATTTATGTGAATCTCACCTTTGTTTTTTAAAAAAATACAGCGATTTACCATCGTTTCCTGTCTCCAAAATCACTAAAAAAGACGACTTAGAAAGCCGTCCTTCTCATTTCTTATTTTGTTGTTCGTTTGGAAGCCTTGCTTTCGTTATGAAGCCGGTCTGCTGAAGTGACATAATACGTATATTTCTTGTTAGGATCTGCCGTGTTATCTAAGAAGGTTTGCTGCTCATGTGTTTTTCTTTGCGTTGCCAGCAATGTTCTCTGCTTTTTCCCTTCGGCTCTGTATATCGCATAATAGGCTGTTTCTTTCGTTTTTAGATTTGATGGGTGATCTTTAATCTGTAGAAAATTGCCGTTTTTGTCTTCGGTGACTTTCGTAAGCTTCGGTTTTTTTGGGGCGGTATTGTCAAGCCAAGGCATTTGCGGAACCAGTGCCGGCTTGCTGTAAAGATCGGCGATGAGCCTGTCTTTGATGCCAAGCGGATTTTTGTTGAGATCCTTGAGACTGAAATGCATGCTTCCTTTCACCAGTTCAAGCTGGCGGTTCAAAGTGATTTGCCGCACATATTCCTCAGGGTCGGACCAAGGCGGATCAAAATTGTTATTGATTTTATATGCTGCCTGGCCAATATATAAGTGAACAGGCCTATTTTTGACTTCATTGCTCCACCAATCAGCCAGCACGTCGTACGCCGCTGCGTTAAAGCCGATACTCCAATAAATTTGCGGAGCAATATAATCGATGTCGCCTTCTTGGATCCAATGTCTTGTGTCTGCATATAGATCGTCATAATTTCTGACGCCTGCTTTTGTATTCGATCCGGTCGGGTCATCTGCGGCGTTTCTCCATACTCCAAAGGGACTGATGCCGAATTTGACATACGGTTTTGCAGCTTTAATTGTTTGGTTGATTTGTTTGACAAGCTGGTTCACATTGTCCCGCCGCCAGTCATCGATATTAGAAAAAGCGTCTTTTCCGTATTGTTCATACTGTGCTTGATCGGGAAATTCCTGTCCTGCTATTTTATAAGGGTAAAAATAATCATCCATATGAACAGCATCGATATCATAATGTTTTACGACTTCTTCAATGCCTTTGACGATAAAATCTCTCGCTTCTGGAATGCCTGGATGATAATACAGCTGGTTTCCATAGGCGGCAACCCAATCTGGATGTTTTCTTGCCGGGTGATCCTCAGACAATTTATTAAGATCTGTATGATTCATTGTAATACGGTAAGGATTAAACCACGCGTGAAATTCCAAATTTCGTTTATGGGTTTCCTCAATCATAAATGCAAGCGGATCATAGCCCGGGTCTTTCCCTTGGACACCTGTTAAGTATTCAGACCAAGGTCCGTAAGCGGATGGATAAAAGGCATCAGCCGTCGGTTTAATCTGAACAATAACGGTATTCATTCCCATTTTTTGTACATCATCCAGCAGTTTGCTATACTCCTGCTTTTGCTTTTCAACCGATAACCCTTTTTTTGACGGCCAATCAATGTTCAATACGGAAGCTATCCATACGGCTCTCAGCTCCCTGTCAGACTGTGCATTGGCCATAAACGGAACGGAGATGACAAACGTTCCGACGATCAAGCTGACAAGGAAACGGACAATCGACTTTTGGCAAACCTTCATTCTGTTTCTTCTCCCCCATTACATCACTTTCACTATTCGCTATTACGGTATTCCCGGGCTATAAAAGGGTGATTAACAGAATGAAGAAATCAGGATTTATGTCTATCTCACTAAATAAACGAAAAAAGTCCTAAAGCATGTTGTGAGCCGCTTTTAGGACTTTTTATCATTCATCATGGTTTGCAGGCTTTTTAACACATCAATGAGTTTTACGCCGACACCGACAGCGGTTTCAAGGATCGCTTGTGCCCCGGCGATGGCTAAAATAAAGATCAGCGGTATAGCAATACGAGGCAAAAAAAGATAGCCAAGTCCGATCAAGATGGCACACCAAACACCGGCACACCAGTAGCAATTGAGCATGTATCCAAAATTAGAAGCCGGCACGCTTTTTTCGTCTACATGCCCGTTTTGATCTACAATCCTTTTCTTTTTCATAAAAGGTTTTCGGATAAATTCTGTGATTTTGTCGAATACAATCAAATGTGTTAGCCTGTAACTGGCTAGAATCAGCATGATAAATGTAAGAAAAGATAGGTGATCCATGGGAAGCCTCCAAGAAAAAGGATGATGTTATCATTCCCTAGTGTCCTTTATCCATTCTTGTACAAACAGAAAGACGGACAGAGAATGCATGCCTCTGTCCGCTAATTTGCTTATCGTTTTTGCAGTATCGCGTTATTTAAAGTGATCTTGTCTATTATGTCGAGGATGATGTCAGCATTCTTTTCAGCATATATTCCTTCCAGCATGTCTTTATGAGCGCCAAAGCCCGTGTACTCACTGTAGGTTCCACAGGCTCCCTCCCATTTCGTCAAGCCTGTATGCCCGCTGGTTTCGGTTTGAATTCCAGCTTCAATGAAATGAATGTTTGCTTTGATGTGCCCTTCATTCAGCAATTGTGCCCAATATGCCTGATAGTTTCTCTTTTTCTTGATCACCTTTTCTCTGACCGCTTCAGGCAGATATGCTGCAGATTCGTCATTTCCTGTATCGATAGGCAAAGACTGTTTTTTGAGATAAGCGTCCACGATAATGAAGTCGCTGACTTCCAATCCTTTGCGCTCCATAGCCTGTGCCACTTCAAAAGCCAGGTTTCCGCCTGCGGAGTAGCCTAATAAAACGTATGGGCCTTCAGGCTGTATGTCCGTGATGCAATTAACATATTGTTCAATGCGGGTGTCGTGTTCTATAAAGTGAAATCCGTAGACAGATGCCTTGTCATTCAGCAATAAAGCAAGGTCTTTGAAATAAATGCCAAATCCTGATATCGGCGGGAAGCAGAACAAGTTTTGCGCGCCGTGCTGGTTCAGTTTGATCACATGCTGTTCATTTGCGTCTGTCAGCTGTTTAGAGTAAAGTGTTTCGGCAAGCTGAGCGATTGTCGGATGTTCGAATAACAAATCAATCGGTATATCAATTTTCTGCTGGTGCTTCAGGGTGTGTATGACCTGCAGTGCTTTTAGTGAATGTCCGCCAAGTGCAAAGAAGTCATCATCAATACTGATTGTGTTGACACCGAGAACATGCTTCCAAATGTTCGCCAATTCTTCCTCAACCAAGTTTCTTGGCAGTGTGATGTCCTTCCGTTTGTCAGGCTTATTTTCTGGTATAGGAAGAGCGCTGCGGTCTATTTTTCCGTTTCCGGTCAGCGGCATCCGGTCCACACGCACCCAGTGCTGTGGGATCATATAGTCTGGGAGCACACGCGTCAAATCGGCACGTATCTCCTTTTCTGTTCGTTTGTCATCGCCGACGTAATGAGCGTACAGCTGTCCCTCTCCGTCAATTTCTCTCATTGTCACTGCCGCTTCCTGCACACCTTCCATTTCTAACAGGCGCGCTTCAATTTCGGCGGGCTCAATTCGTTTTCCGCGGATTTTCATCTGCCTGTCCATCCTGCTGATGTATACTAAGTTTCCATCGGGCAGCCAGCGCGCCAGATCACCGGTACGGTATATTCTTTCTTCAGGCAAGAAAGGATGTGGAGAAAAAACAGCATTTGTCAGATCTTCTCTGTTCAAATAGCCTTTTGCGACTCCATCACCGCCTACACAAAGCTCGCCGGGAACGCCTATTGGCAAAAGTTTCCCTTTTGCATCTAAGATATAAGCGGTGCTATTGCTGATTGGTTTCCCGATCGGAATCGGCCCTGCATAATCTCTTTTCATCTTAAAAAAGGTTGAAAATGTCGTGTTTTCCGTAGGTCCGTAAATATTATGAAGCGCAAGATCAGGACAGGCATGTCTGACAGCATTCATCAGGGCGGGAGAGAGTGCTTCTCCTCCGACATATAATGTATGGAGCCCGCTGAACATGTCTGCTCGTACCTGTGCCAGCTGATTAAAAAGAGCTGTCGTTAAAAATAGCACGGTGATGTCATTTTCAATCAAATACGCCCCAAACCGATCAGGTGACAGCAGTGTCGATTGATCAATGATATGAAGGCTTGCACCATTTAATAGCGCCCCGAACATTTCAAAGGTGACGGCGTCAAAGCTGATAGATCCAGTCAGAATAAATCGGTCATTAACGGACGCAGACGTATAATTGCTGTTTTTGACAAGGGACACGACATTGCGATTGGTGATCATGACGCCTTTCGGCCGGCCTGTTGATCCTGAGGTATACATGATGTACGCAAGATCATCTGGGCTGGAGCTGATGTTGATAGGGATATCGTTCTCTTCCATCAATCCCTGCGCATCTGAAATGATACTTGTTCCTGAGAATGCAGTTGTTTGCTCCAGCCCCTTTTGAACAATCAGCATTTTTGCTTGTGTTTCCTCAAGCATAAAGCTGGCTCGTTCAGGAGGGAGCTCAGCATCAAGCGGGAGGTATGCTCCCCCTGCTTTTAAAACGGCAAGCACACTGATGATGAATTCGGGAGAATGTGCAGCCAATATGCCGGCTGTCTCGTTTTTCCGAAACCCTTTTTGATATAACGCTCTGGCGAGTGAATTAGAGCGTTTATCAAGCTCTTCATACGAAAAAGACATATTCCCATATACAAGTGCGGTATGGTCTGGTGTTTTTTCTGCTTGTTCTCGAAATAAATCGATAATTGTATGATTCTTTGGATACTCTGTTTTTGTATTGTTGAACTGTGTGACAATCTGCTCTTTTTCTGTTGCATCAAGAAAAGAAAAATCAGCAATAGGAATATCAGGATAATGTGCAGCTGTGCTTAGTGCTTGCGTAAATTGCCTCTTGATACAGCTGATCCAGGCAGCATCGAAAACGAACGCATTATAGCTGAATTTGATGACAAGTTCTTCGCCGGGAGCAACGACTAGATTAAAGTGATATCCTGATTGCTCGGATACTTGAACTTGATCGATTTGCAGCGGTGAATCGGTATGATCAGCGGAATCGGCGATTTTCTGCTGTAACGGATAGTTTTCAAAGACGAAAATGTGATCAATCAGTTCCTGTTTTAATGTTGTGTTTGCCTGAATATCAAATAGAGGCTGACAGGTAAACGGCTCAGCTTCCAGCATTTCTTTCTGGCATCGTCTGAGCAGTTCTTGGAACGTTTCGTCTTGCTGTGTTTTAATGCGAACCGGAATGGTATTGATAAACAATCCTATCATTTGCTCCACGCCCGGAATTTCTGACGGTCTGCCTGATACAACCGCACCAAATACAACGTCGTCGGTGCGGTTATATTGCTGGAGCATAACGCCCCAGACGGCCTGAATTAGGGTAGCGAGGGTGACGCCGTGTTGTTTGGCACTCTCTTTCAGCTTGTCAGTCAGTGACTTACTTAATGAAAATACCAAATCTTCACGGAGATACCCCTCTTTTGTTTCTTTATCAGACACACGAGGCAGCGGTGATGGGGTGCTGTAGTTTTTTAAATATGAATCCCAGTACTCCGCCGCTTGTGCTTTGTCACGGTTTGTCAGCCAGGAAATATAGGTGCTGTACGGACGGACAGGGGCTAAAGAAAGTGTTTTACCTGTACAGATAGATTGATAAATCTGCATAAATTCCTGAAGTACGATGCCAAGGCACCAGCCGTCCATTAAAATGTGATGATGGCTCCAGACACAGACATGCTCCTCTTCAGCTGTTTTGAACAGAGAAATTCGCATCAGCATGTCTTTTTGCAAATCAAAGCCTTTTTGTTTGTCTCTTTCCTTAAAGCATTCAATATACTCATTCTGGTCGTTTGTTGGCAGATGGGAAATGTCTTCACTGCACAAATGAAATTCGCGTTCAGTCATCACGACTTGCCGAGGTCCCGACAAATGCGGGACGTGCGGCAAAAAGACGGTTCTGAAAATGTCATGGCGGTCGATGATGGTTTGAATGCTGCGCTGAAACCATTCATAACTGAGGCTTCCTTTAATGGTGAAGAGCGACTGTTCAACGTATGCCCCTTCCTCTTTACGGAGGAAGGAATGAAAGAGCATTCCCTCCTGCATGTGACTCAGAGGATAAATGTTCTTGATTTTTTTGATGTTATTCATAATGTCTGCACCTTTCTTCACGGATTCATTAGTGAAAACTGAGCATATCAGCAATCTCTTGCAGGGCGTCCTCGGTTAGTTCTTGGTCATCAAAATCACTGATGGTCTTTTCTGTTTCTCTTTTGTTCTGGCAGTGTTCGATCAGCTGTAATAAACATTGACGGCATGTTTCGCTAAGCTGTTCGATGGTTTTGTGCTCAAAACGGGTAGTGTCATAAGTCATATTGACAGTCATTTTCCCTTCTGCAGCGATTGCACTGATATCCAGTAACTGTTCACGATTCCATGTTGTGCTGATATCATCTCCTGCACCAAGCGGAGAGAATGAGAAGGAGTCCTCTTCAGGTACTTCAGCTGGGCCGCTGCTTTCAAATTGCCCCAGATAATTGAAGCTGATTTCTGGCGTGCCTGTGAAATTGATGTCTTTTTTGTCAGGCGGCGTCAAATATTTAATGACACCGTAGCCGAATCCTTTGTCCGGTACGCGTCTCAGTGTATCTTTTGTTGTTTTTAGCACATGAACCATGTATTCTTCCGAAGCTGGCAAGTCTGTGTTCAGTTTAACCAATAACGGATAAATGGCGGTAAACCATCCAACCGTACGGCTCACATCTATCCCGTCTAATACACCCTCTCGACCATGTCCTTCTAAGGATAGTTTGAAGGCGGATCGATTGGTCCAATGGTGCAGCGCAAGAATGACAGAAGACAGCAGCATGTCCTGCGTATCAGTGTTATATGCGCTGTTGGCGTCTTTTAAGAGCGCAACTGTCTCTTTCTCGTTTAAGGTATACGAAATCGTGGACCGTTTTCTCTCGTTTTCTCTGGTTCCGCCGATTTGATCAAAAGGCAGTGCTTCTGTTTGATATTCTTCGGTTTCGCGCCAATACTTAAGCTGTTTCATTAGCTGCTGGCTTTCAGCGTAGTCAGAGAGCTTTTTCGTATACGCTTTAAATGAGCTTGTTTTAGGGGGCAGCTGAATCTCTTCCCCGCCTGCAGCTTGACGATAGCCTAAAGCCAAATCTTCTAACAGCACTCGCCACGAAATACCGTCAACAACGAGGTGATGAGCAGATAAAAATAAGAAATCACCGTCAATTGTGTGAAAAAGACCGGCTTGCAGCAGCGGACCATTTTTCAAATCCATTTTCTGCTGAATATCAAGTACATGGGTTTTGATAAGAGATTCATACGGTCTATTACCATCAGTGCCGTCCGGAGCCGACAAATCAATAATCTGAAGGCCGTACAGCGCGTCGTCCGAATGACTGAGCGGCCGATTATATTGACTCCACTTTCCTTGTTCAATCTGTGTAAATACCATCCGCAGCGCATCATGATGACACGTTATTGCTTTTAACGTTTTACGAAGTGCTTCCTCTTGTACAGAAGTGCTCCGATGCAGCATAACGGACTGATTAAAATGGTGTCTTTCTTTTATCTCTTGAGAAAGAAACCATTTTTGAACAGGCGACCATTGTACGTCTCCCTCAACCGCAGCTTGGCTGGAACTTGTATCTGAATCACGGATATAAGCTGCCAGTTCTTGAATGGTCGGATGGCTAAACAAATCTTTTACTGCCATTTGCTTTCCTATCCGATGAAGCCGCGCGGATACTTGTAACGCTTTGATCGAATCTCCTCCAAGTTCAAAGAACGAATCAGCAGTTCCGATTTTTTCTGCCCCCAGTACTTCTGTCCATATATCCGCCAGTATTTGTTCCATCTTGCTGGCTGGCGCGAGGAATGGACGTTCAGCTCCGCTCTTCGATACGGGTTTCGGAAGTGCTCTGCGATCCAGCTTACCGTTAGGTGACAATGGAAGTGCATCCAGTTTTTCAATAAACGCAGGGTGCATAAACACCGGCAGCTTGTTTTGTAATTCTGAGCGTACAGTATTTGTGCTCAACTCTGGTTTTGTCACAACATAAGCGCTTAATTCGGTTTGTCCTGACGCTGTTACATGAGCAACTACTGCGGCGTCTTGTACACCGTTTATACAACGGATGACCGATTCAATTTCTTTCGTTTCTACACGGTATCCTCTAATTTTGACTTGATCATCGATTCTTCCCAGATATTCGAGTGTTCCGTCGGCCATCCATCTGGCGGCGTCTCCTGTTCGGTACATTCGTGTTTCAGGTTTGAATGGGTTCTTTGTGAAGGCTCTCTCTGTCTGTTCCGGAAGATTGACGTACCCCCTTGCAAGCCCTGTTCCAGCTATATAAAGTTCTCCCGCAACACCGATTGGCTGAAGCTGATGACTGCTATTTAAAATCAGTACTTGAGTCCCGTCAATCGGCTGGCCGATGCTTACGCATGTCTGCTTTTCCATATGTCTCATGACGGTTGTTGCCACGCTGTTTTCTGTAGGCCCATATTCGTTGGCGAGTTCGGTATGCGGACAAATGGCCAAGCTGCGGTGGATCAATTCGCGGTCAGTTGCTTCTCCCGCTAGTGTGACGACTCTAAGTGTCTTTACATCTGCCGGCTGCACTACGTCCAAAAGCGCTCGATATAAAACAGGCACAATAATCATATGTGTAATCCGGTGACGAGACAGCTGATGCTTAATGGACAGAATGTCCTTTGCTTCCTCTTCATGAAGCAGAACTGCTTTTGCACCTGACAAAAGCGGTGTGAACATACTAGTTAAAAAGCCGTCAAATGAGAAAGAAAAGAGCTGCAAGATGGCATCTGTCTCGTTGAATGCATAAGCGTTTTGCCGCCACAGAAGCGTGTTGGCAATCCCTTTATGCTCGACCATCACCCCTTTTGGACGGCCCGTCGTTCCTGAAGTATAAATGATATAAGCCAAATGATGGGCAGACGACACTTGCGGCAGCGGCGATTTGTCATAAGCCTCCGCGCTCTCTATCGTCAAGACCTCTCCTTCAAAATCAGCAAGTTCTCCCCAATCCGCTTCATTTACTGTCATTAGCAGTTTCGTTCCGCTGTCGCTGAGAATATATCGTTTCCGTTCCGATGGGTATGTAGGATCAATGGGCACGTAACAGCCTCCGGCTTTCCACACACCCAGTATGGCTGCCACCATACTAAACGAACGATGCACCATGATGCCTACTGGTGTGTCCGGTTTAACACCTCTGCTGCGCAATGTGTGTGCGATTCCATTGGACCACTCGTCTAGCTCCTGATAAGTCAGTGTTTTGTCTCCGCTGACAAGTGCAGACGCTTTTGGTGTTCGCGCAGCTTGCTGCTCAAACAATTGACTGATGGTTTGTACTTCGTACTGATTCGCTTGCCCGGTGTTAAACTCATTGAGCAGCTGGTTCCGCTCTTCTTGTGTCAGGACGTCGATATGGTTGAGTGTCACCTCCGGGTGTTTGCCGATGATGCGAAGTATATTTGTCAAGTGCGACGCCCAGCGTTCAATGGTGGTTTTCTCAAACAGTGCTGTTGAATATTCAAAAAGGAAATGGATGTTTCCGTCACCTTCAGATGCTTGTAATGTTAAATCGAACTTAGACACGAGATGAGAAACTTGTGCCGGCTTCATTTGCAAATCATGCAGTTGCAATGGCTCGTAATCATTATTTTGGACAACTAACATGGCATCAAACAGCGGGTTTCTGCTCATATCCCTTGTCAATTCAAGCTTATCGACAAGCTCTTCGAACGGATAATCCTGGTGCTCATAAGCTTCCAGTGCAGTCTCGCGCACTTCCTGCAAATACTGTACAAACGGCTTCCCGCCCTCCGGGCGTGCCCGCAGCGCCAGCGTGTTCACAAACATGCCGAGTATCGGCTCCAGATCCTTGTGCGGCCGGCCGGCAATTGGCGAGCCGACGATGATATCTTCCTGTCCGCTTAAGCGTGACAATAACGCTGTGTAGGCCGCAAGGAGCACCATGTACAGTGTGCTTCCGTTCTCCCGTGCCAGCTTGTGAAGCCCTGATGCCGCTTCTTGATCAAGCGTAAAGGAGACCTTGTCACCCGCAAAGCTTCGCACCGGCGGGCGGGGTTGATCAGCCGGGAGATCCAGCACCGGCAGCTCGCCCTCGAGCTGCTTCAGCCAGTACGCCTCCTGCGTTTTGTACGTGTCTCCTGTTTTGAATCCTTCTTGCCATACGGCGTAGTCTTTATATTGAATATGAAGCGCCGGAAGGGCCCGGTTGTTGTACAGCTCTCCGAATTCCCGAATCAGAATGTTGACGGAAACACCGTCTGAAATGATGTGATGCATATCAACCAGCAAAAGGTGCCGCTCATCAGATATCTTTACGATTTGGGCACGGAACAGCGGCGCTTGGCTGAGATCAAACGGCTTGATAAACGCGGCTGCGGCCTCCTGTTCAGTTTGGTCGCCGAGAACTGTCGTCTGTAATGTGAACGGCACCTCGTCATGGATGCGCTGCACCGGCTCACCGCCTCCATCCTGTTCAAAGGAGGTCCGCAGCGATTCGTGGCGCTTGATCAGCTCTTTGAAAGCCCTGTCCAGCCTTTCGGGATTGAGCTTTCCTTCCAGCTCCAATACCGCCGGCATATTGTAGCCTGTCCCCCCGTCCTCCAGCTGCTGAAGGACATAGATCCGCTTTTGGGCAGATGAAACCGGATAGGTCTCACGCTGTTCCGTCGGCTTTATTGCTTCATATGGACTGTCCGTTCCTTCACGGATAACAGAAGCCAGTCCTTCTATCGTCGGATGGGCAAACACATCTTTCAGCGGCACCTGTACATCAAATTCTTTTGAGATTCGGGAGACAAGCGCCGTTGCTTTTAAGGAATGTCCTCCGCGGTCAAAAAAGTTGTCATGAATCCCGACAGGGCCATTTTTCAGGACGTCCTCCCACAGCTGGGCAAGCTTCATCTCGGTCACATTTCTTGGCGCTGTGTAGGTCTCTGCATCTGCCGCTCCGTTAGGAGCTGGCAGGGCGTTCCGGTCCAGCTTTCCGCTTGGCGTAACCGGCCACTGTTCCATCTCGATCATATGGGCTGGGATCATGTAGCCCGGCAGCCGTCTCTCCAGCTGCGCCCGCACTTCGTTTCTCGGGAGTCCTTCTATATAAGCGCATAATTCCGGCTCGCCGCTGTCTGTCCGTACGGTAACGGCTGCCTCTCTGACGCCTTCTATGCTTCTAAGCACCGCTTCAATTTCTCCAGGCTCAATCCGGTAGCCGCGGATTTTCACCTGATCATCCGTGCGGCCGAGGAATTCCATATTCCCGTCAGGGAGCCAGCGGGCTATATCCCCTGTTTTGTACATGCGTTCCCCCGGGTAAAACGGGTCCTCAAGAAAACGCTCCTCCGTTAAGGCCGGCCGATTCAAATAGCCTCTGGCCACACCCGCTCCGGCAATGTACAGTTCACCGATACATCCGGCAGGCAGCATCCGCTGCTTCTGATTGAGAATATACAATCTGACATGGTGAACAGGTTTGCCAATAGGAATTCGTTCAAGTTTTTCATGCATCGGACAATCAAAGAATGAAGCTTCTACAGTTGCCTCTGTTGGCCCGTAGGAATTGGTTAATGTAACATTTGGAAGCAACTCGCTAAATCGGGAGACGAGATGGGCCCCCAGCTGCTCTCCGCCGGAAAACACCCGCTTGAGTCCGTTTGGCTTCTTCATCGGTACAGAGCGATTTTTTAGATGTTCTAAAAAGGCATGTAGCATTGAAGGCACAAAATGCATAGCTGTGATCTCTTGTTCTTCTATGGCCTTTGCAATCACTTCAGGTTCTTTTTCGCCTCCCTGAGGAAGCAGATAAACAGAAGCACCGGCATAAGGCCACCAAAACAGCTCCCATATTGAAGCGTCGAATGAATAAGATGTTTTATGCATAATCACATCTGATTGCTTCAGTTGATAACGGGACTGAAGGGAATTCAAAAAATTCACCGCTGATCGATGTTCAACTTCAACGCCCTTAGGCATCCCGGTAGAGCCGGATGTATAGATGACATAGGCTAAAGATTGCGGGAGAACGTCAACATTCGGATTGGACAAACGATGTTTCAGCCCGTTATTTGTCCGATTGAGATAAAGAATCTCTCCTGCAAATGCCGGAACATGAAAGCCGTCAGACTGAAGCAGGAGAATGTTTGTACCGCTGTCTTTGAGCAGAAAGCTGATTCGTTCTTCCGGATAATCCGGGTCAATGGGCAGATAAGCGCCGCCCGCTTTAAGAATGCCATAAATGCCAATCAGCATTTCAGGCGAACGCCTTCCCATAATGGCAACTGTGGTTTCAGATTTTACTCCCCGTCCAATCAGCTCCCAGGCGATACGGTTAGCCTGTTCATTCAATTCTTTATAGGTCATCGCTCCAGCTTCAAAGATAACGGCTGTCTGATCAGGCGTTTTTGCTGCCTGCTGTTCGAGTGCATGGTGGAGCGTTTGATTCATCAGATAGCCCGTCTCCTGAACCGGATGGCATGCTTCAATGAACTCTCTCTCTTCTCCTATTGTTAAGATTGGGATGTTGTCCAATTCTGTTTCAGGACTGGCAGCTGTATGTTCCACAAGCGTGGTGAAAAGGCCGGCCCACCTTTGGATGGTTTCTTTCTCAAACAAAGCTGTACTGTATTCAAACTGACAGAAAAGTTCGGAATCGTGTTCTGTAACATACAAGGAAATATCGAATTTTGATATTGGATGATGCAAGTCCTTCCATTGAAGCTGTACATCTTTCATTTTCAGCTTTTGCTGTTCCATATTCTGAAGGACAAGCGTTGTGTCAAACAGTGGATTCCGGCTCATTTCCCGCTGCACGCCGAGTTTATCCACGAGCTCTTCAAACGGATAATCCTGATGCTCGTACGCTTCCAGTGCCGTTTGTCTGACTTCTTTCAGAAATTCTTCAAATGTCTTATGACCGGCCGGGCGTGTGCGGAGAGCCAATGTATTGACGAACATCCCAAGAACAGCTTCAAGGTCGGCATGGGGCCGTCCGGCGATAGGTGAACCAATTACGATATCATCCTGAGCACTTAGCCGTGATAAAAAAGCTGAATACAAAGCGAGCAGTGTCATGTAAAGTGTGCTGCTGTTTTTATGGGCGAGCTGTTTTATCCGGGACGTGAGCTCTTTATCCATTTGAAAGGTTACTTTTCCGCCAGCGAATTGCCGTTCTGCCGGACGGCGTTTATCTGTAGGAAGCTCTAGTACAGGGAGGTCTCCGCTAAACTGCTGCAGCCAGTAAGTCTCCTGCTTTTGATACGAGTCTCCCTTTTTAAAAAGCTGCTGCCAGACGGCGTAATCTTTATACTGGATCCGCAGCGGCTTAAGCTGCCGTTTCGCATAAAGATCGGTGAATTCTCGGATTAGGAGCTGAACGGATACGCCATCTGAAATAATATGGTGCATATCTACCAGCAATACATGCTTCTTGTTCGACACTTTTACAAGACCCGCTCTAAATAACGGCGCTTGATTGAGATCAAAGGGACGAACAAATCTCTCGATATCGGTCTCTCTGCTTAATTCAAACGGTACCTCGGTGTGAATACGCTGAACAGGCTCGCCATCTGCCCCGGATACAAAGGAAGTTCGAAGAGGCTCATGCCGACTGATCAGTTCTTTACATACAGCAGACAGGTTAGCGACATCCAGTGTCCCTTCCAGTTCTAAGACCGCAGGCATATTATAGGCGACACCCTCATCAAGCTGCTGAAGCACATAGATCCGTTTTTGAGCGGAAGATACAGGATATGCCTCCCTTTCTTCTGCCGGTTCAATTGCTGCATACGGATTTTCTTCTGCATTTCGAATGATTGAAGCTAACCCTTCCACTGTCGGATAGGCAAAAATGTCCTTAAGCGGAACTTGCACATGAAATTCCTTTGCAATCCGTGACATCAGCACTGTTGCTTTTAGAGAGTGGCCGCCATGGTCAAAAAAGTTGTCTTGGATGCCAATAGAGCCATCCTTCAGCACATCTTCAAATAGTTGTGAAAGCTTTGCCTCTAACAGATTACGAGGAGCAGTATATGGATTTCCGCTGATCGAAGCATCTGGCTCTGGAAGTGCTGATTGATCTACTTTGCCATTTGGGGTAAGAGGTATGCTGTCAACCCATACCCATTTCGCCGGAATCATGTATTCTGGTAGCTCACTAGCCATATAGCTGCGTAAATCTATTGCATTCAGCTTTTGTACACTGCAATAGTAAGCGCATAATTCATGTTCACCGTTTTCATCTTCTCTGATGAGAATGGCAGCCTCTTTTATGTCCGGATGATTCATTAACGTGACTTCGATTTCTTGCGGCTCGATTCGATAACCCCTGATTTTCACTTGATTGTCTGCCCGTCCGATATATTCGATGTTGCCGTCTTCAAGCCGTCTGGCCAAATCACCTGTACGGTACATGATCGCACCAGGCCTGAATGGGTCGGATGAAAATTTGTCGCGTGTCAGTTTATCGTGATTGACATACCCTCTGGCAACACTTGCGCCGGAAATATAGAGTTCACCTGGTACGCCGCAGGGCTGCAGCTGTTTTTGATGATTCAAAATATATAGATCAGTACAGCTTATCGGTTTACCGATTGGTGGAAACTCCGGAATAGAATCTCCCGGATGAATGGTATACGTTGATACGACATGAGTTTCTGAAGGTCCGTAATGATTGTGCAGGTGTATGTCGCGTTCATGTAAAACCTCTTGGAAAAGGTCTGAAATCATTAATTGTTCCCCGGCTGCAATCAAGTGTTTGACGCCATAAGGAAACGAGTTCGCCAGTTGCTGCTCGCTGAAAATCATTTTGATAAAAGCAGTTGGGAGAAACACAATATTCGTCTGTTGCTTGTTTATAAATGCAAACAGCTGGGGCACATCTCTTTTTATGACTTCTGGCACGATGTGCAGTGTGCCGCCTTTAAGAAGCGCAGAAAATATTTCTTGATAGCAGACGTCAAAGGCAGGCGTCGCAAATTGCAGAACATCTGCTTCGAAATCAATGCCAGAGTGTGCATATTCGAACTTCAGCAAGTTAGCCATGTTTCGATGCTCAAATTGAACACCCTTTGGTTTACCTGTTGTACCTGACGTATAAATGATATACAGCAGATCGTCCGCATTGTTGACTGACTTCATGTTACTGCCGTCTTCTTTGCTTTCGATATCTTCTGCATGAGTGATAATGTAATTGTTTTCTAACGATGAGGAAAGATGCGCTTGTGAAACAACATGCGAACAGTCGCAGTCATTTAGAATATAACGGATTCTGTCAGCTGGATAATACGGATCAATCGGAACAATAGCGCCGCCTGCCTTTAAGATTCCAAGAACACCTGTGATAAACGCCGCTGAGCGTTCCATCATAATTGCAACGGGCTCCTGTCTCACAACACCCTTCATTCGTAAATGCCGCGCCAATCTGTTAGCCGATTTATTCAGTTCTTTGTATGTTAACGAGCAGGCTTGATCAATTACCGCATAAGCATCCGGCGTCTTTTCTGCTTGTGTTTCAAACATGGCATGGATGGTTTCGTAAACTGGTGTTCGATCTGCGATTTCTCCAATCAGCTGCCGCTTTTCAGTGTCTGTTGTAATCTCGATTTCACCAGGTGGAAGATTCGGATTGTGTAAGATTTGCGATACAACATTCAGAAGATGCTCCTTGATAGAAAGCACAAAAGACCGATCGTGCTGCTCAGCATCATAGCTCATTTTTATATGGATTTCTTCTCCTGGCGCTACCATAAGATAAAAGCTGTAGTTGGTTTCATCTGCCACAGTGAAGTTATGAATCTGAAAAAGATCTGAAGCATGGTCCTGTTTGTTGAGCATTTGAATCTCTTGCTGCACCGGATAGTTTTCAAATACGAGAATATGGTCAATCAGCCCTTGCTTAACCGCTGACCGGGCTTGAATTTCATATAAAGGATGGTAGCTGTATGCTTCAGCGGCAAGTCGGTCTTTTTGCATATCTTTTATGAGCTGTAGAAATGGTGTTTTTACCCCCTGTACCCGAACCGGTATCGTGTTAATGAAAAGACCTACCATTTGTTCAATGCCTTCGATTTCGGCGGGTCTTCCTGAAATGACAGAACCGAATACGGCGTCATAATGATTATTATATTTTTGAAGCAGAATGCCCCAAATGGTATGGAAAATCGTACTGAGTGTTACTTCTTCTCTTGCTGCAAGCTCCGAAAGCCTGCTGCTTTCTTTCTTAGAGAATGAAAACGTAACGTGTTCCTGCCTGCTTCTCCCTTTTGTTTTTTTCTGTTTTGGGAGCATGGTTTGCTGTTCATAGCCGGAAAGGTAATGATCCCAATATGAAACCGCCTGCTCTTTGTCTTGCTCCATCAGCCATTTGATATACCTTCCGTATGGCTGAACCGGCTCTAGTGATATAGCGGATTCATTTACATAAGATGCATAAATATGAAGAAACTCCTTTAACACAATGCTGAGGCACCAGCCGTCCATCATGATGTGATGAAAGGTCCAAATACAAGTGTATTGGCCCTCTCCTGTTTGAATCAGAGTGATGCGCATGAGCAGATCTTTTTGCAAGTGAAACCCTTGAGCGCGGTCTTTTTCTTTCAATTGTTCGATAAACTGTGATTGCTTCTCTTTGTTTAAATGCGTAATGTCTTTTTCCTGCACGACGACATTGCGTTCTCTCAGGACAACCTGCTGGGGAGAGGAAACATTTTGACTGATAAAAATCGTCCTGAAAATATCGTGTCTTGCGACAAGAGCATTGATGCTGTTTTGAAAATACTGCGGATTGACTTTTCCTGCTATTGTAAAAGAAGCTTGCTCAACATATGCCTGTGAATCTTTTTGCAGGAGGGAATGGAAAAGCATCCCTTCCTGCATGTAAGACAGCGGATAAATATCCTGAATTGAATTCGATTTTGTCATGTTCATGTCTCCCTGTCACGATTTTCTACAATTCTTCCACCAAGCTGGATATACTGTCCAAATCCTCTGCCGTTAATGATTGACTGCTAAAATCGCTCAGTGTCTTTTCTGCTTTTTGTTTACCGGCGCAGTGTTTCATAATGTCCAGCAAAAAGTGTTCGATCCTGTTGATAAGCTGGTCCATTGTGTTTCTATGGAAACGGGCCGGCGGATAGCTAAGATTGAAATGAAGCTTTTTGTCTGCTGCCATTGCACTTATTTCTATGATTTGCTCACGCTTCCATGTATGAGTGATATCTTTTCCGCTTCCAAGACTTGATGGACGGAAGCTGCCCTGTCTTTCGATGTCGTTGAACTGGCCCAAATAGTTAAAGCTGATTTCAGGTGTTTTTGAAAACGCAATGCTTTTGTTTTCAGGGTGTGTGAGGTATTTCAGCATACCGTAACCTATCCCTTTGTTTGGTATCCGGCCCAGTGTATCTTTAACGGTTTTTACTGCGGTTCCCAGCTCATCCCTTTGATTTTCAAAGCTTATGAGGGCCGGGTACATGGATGTAAACCAGCCGACCGTCCGGCTGATATCTAACTCCGGCATAATGTGCTCTCTTCCGTGTCCTTCCATAGCGATTCGGAGCTTGCTTCCTCCTGTCCATTCACAAATCGCCAACGATGCCGCCGTTAACAGAATATCTTGTGTATCTGTACTATAGGCGTGATTGACGTTTTGCAGCAAAACGTCAGTGTCTGCTTCAGAGAGTGAAAAGCTTACCGAGTCCCTCTTGCTGCAGTCGGTGTTCTCATGAAACGGCATTTCATATGGCAGTTCCGCAGTTTGCTGTTCTTCTGCACTTCGCCAATACGCCTCTTCACGAATCAGCTTGCTGCTTTGGGCATATTCCTGAATCCGTCTGGCGTATTCCTGATAGGAATCAGTTTTAGGCGGAAGCTGAATCGCCTGGCCTGAAGACGCTTGTTGGTACCCTGCTGACAAATCCTCCAGCAAAATCCGCCATGCCACACCATCAACGACTAGATGATGGATCGCGAGGAACAAGTAATCCCCGGTCAGTGTTTTAAACCACGCGGCATGTAACAATGGCCCTTCCTGCAAATTGATGCTTTGCTGAAGATCTGCAACTTCTCGTTTGATTTGTGTTTCCCAATCGTTTTCAGATTGTGAAAGATCAGATATTTTTAACCTGTATAGCTGTGATTCATGAATGCCTTGGTTGATTTGAATCCATCGCCCGCCATCGTTACGATAAACCATCCGAAGCGCATCATGATGCTCCGCCAGCTTTTTTAAGGATGCTCTAAGAGCGTCTTCAGACAAACGGTCAGTATGGAAAAGCATGACAGACTGATTGAAATGGTGTCGTTCTTCTATGTCTTGTGAGAGAAACCATTTCTGAATAGGCGTCCATGGAACATCTCCCTGAACAGGTCCTTGTTCTATGACTCTCTCTGTTTTACGAATAAATGGTGATAAGTCTTTTATCTTTGGATGACGGAATAAATCACTTACCTGCAAGCTTAACCCGTGGCGCCCGAGACGTGCAGAAACTTGAAGCGCTTTGATGGAATCGCCGCCCAATTCAAAGAATGAATCCTCTATTCCGATCCTCTGGATGCCTAGAACCTCCTGCCAGATCAATGCCAGCTGCTCTTCAAGTTCATTGCGTGGCGGGATGTATGTTTGTTTAGATGCGAAATCTGGTTCAGGCAGTGCTTTCCGGTTCAATTTGCCGTTCGATGTGAGCGGAAGATTCTCCATTTCAATGATATACGCCGGAATCATATAATTAGGCAGTGAACGGGCGAGAAGAGAACGCACTTGTTCAGCATTCGTGCCCGCTTTTACGCTGATATAGCCAAACAGCTCTTTGCTCCCTGACTGTCCTGTACGTGCCAACACCGCCGCTTCTTTGACTCCGTCTATGTGGCGAAGTGCTGATTCGATCTCACCCAGCTCTACCCGATAGCCTCTGACTTTTACTTGATCATCAATACGGCCAACGTACTCAATTGTGCCATCGGGAAGCCAGCGCGCCAGATCACCTGTGCGGTACAGTCGATCGCCGGGTACAAACGGGTTTTGGACAAATTTCTCTTTCGTTAAATCAGGACGGCGTAAATACCCTCTGGCAACGCCATCTCCGCCGACACAAAGTTCGCCAACAGCTCCGGCCGGCTGCAGCATTCCCCATTGATTTAAGATATAAGCGGAGGAATTGCCAACCGGCCGCCCGATCGGAATGGAGAGTTCATATGTTTTTTGAATGTGGAAGCATGTCGAAAAAGTTGTATTTTCGGTTGGCCCATATCCGTTCCATATCGATACTTCCGGGCAGGCATTTCTGATTCGATTGACGTGGCTTGCCGACAAAGCTTCTCCGCCTATGATCAGATGGTTAAGCTGCGAAAATGTTGTCTCGAGTTGCTCTGTCAAATGATTGAATAGAGACGAGGTCAGCCACATCGTTGTGATTCCTTGATGTTCTATGTATCTCTTAAGCTGTTGGGAATCGAGAAAGGTTTGTTGATCGGACAGATGCAAAGCGGCACCATTTAACAGCGGTCCAAAAAATTCAAATGATCCAACGTCAAAACCGATTGATGATGTCATCAGAAGACGGTCAGCTGGTGTAAACGTAATATAATTGCTGTTTTTCACAAGACGAATGACACTTCGCTGCTCAATCATGACACCCTTTGGTTTACCGGTTGATCCAGAGGTATAAATGATATATGCAAGTGAATGGGGCCCTGCTGAAGATTCAACGTTCTTCGCCTCTCCTTGCTTTTGAATATCTTCGATTATGATTTGTTCACATTCAATGCCTACTAGCTGTTTTTCTGTTTTTTCAGATTGAAGGAGTAATGCTGCCCTGCTGTCAGACAGCATATAAGCTATGCGTTCAACAGGCAGATTAGAATCGATAGGCAGATAGGCTCCCCCGGCTTTCAGAATGCCCAGCATACCTGCTATGAGTTCTGGCGTTCGTCCTGCCAACAAGGCTACGACTCGATCGGGACCGACTCCCTTTCTCTGTAGAAGTGAAGCAATTTGATTTGCCCAGCTGTTCAGATCCGCGTAAGTTAACTCTTGTGTATCGCTGACAATTGCTATGGCATTAGGCGTTTGTTCCGCCTGCATTTCAAAGAGTCTGCTGATGGTTTCATTTCTTGGATATTCTATTTTTGTACGATTGAGCTCATGGATAAGGTAATGGGCCTCATCTTCATTCAGGATATTTATTGTTCCGAGAACGGCTTTGTTGTCCTGGATGATGGAGAGTAACATATTGATGAAGTATTGAAGCCACTTTTCTATCGTTTTTTTCTTATATAAGTCAGTACTAAACTCCATTTGAAACGTCAGCAAACCGTGGGGCTGTTCCTGAGCATATAGGGTTAAATCAAATTTGGACGTTTGATGCCCATTGTTTGCTGCAGGTTTGAGACACAGTTCATCCAGGTCCAACGATTCCTGATCCATGTTTTGAAGAACAAACATGACGTCAAAGAGCGGATTCCGGCTCATATCCCTTGTCAATTCAAGCTTATCGACAAGCTCTTCGAACGGATAATCCTGATGCTCATAGGCTTCCAATGCAGTCTCGCGCACTTCCTGCAAATACTGTACAAACGGCTTCCCGCCCTCCGGGCGTGCCCGCAGCGCCAGCGTGTTCACAAACATGCCGAGTATCGGCTCCAGATCCTTGTGCGGACGGCCGGCAATTGGCGAGCCGACGATGATATCTTCCTGTCCGCTTAAGCGTGACAATAACGCTGTGTAGGCCGCAAGGAGCACCATGTACAGTGTGCTTCCGTTCTCCCGTGCCAGCTTGTGAAGCCCTGATGCCGCTTCTTGATCAAGCGTAAAGGAGACCTTGTCACCCGCGAAGCTCCGCACCGGCGGGCGGGGTTGATCAGCCGGGAGATCCAGCACCGGCAGCTCGCCCTCGAGCTGCTTCAGCCAGTACGCCTCCTGCGTTTTGTACGCGTCTCCTGTTTTGAATCCTTCTTGCCATACGGCATAATCTTTATATTGAATATGAAGTGCGGAAAGGTTCTGGTTGTTGTACAGCTTTCCGAATTCTCGAATCAGAATGTTGACGGAAACACCGTCTGAAATGATGTGATGCATATCAACCAGCAACAGGTGCCGCTCATCTGATACCTTTACGATTTGGGCACGGAACAGCGGCGCTTGGCTGAGATCAAACGGTTTGATAAACGAGGCTGCCGCTTCCTGTTCGGTTTGGTCGCCGAGAACTGTCGTCTGTAATGTAAACGGCACCTCGTCATGGATGCGCTGCACAGGATCGCCGCCCCCATCCTGTTCAAAGGAGGTCCGAAGCGACTCGTGGCGCTTGATCAGCTCTTTGAAAGCCCTGTCCAGCCTTTCTGGATCAAGCTTTCCTTCCAGCTCCAACACCGCCGGCATATTGTAGCCTGTCCCTCCGTCCTCCAGCTGCTGAAGGACATAGATCCGCTTTTGGGCAGATGAAACCGGATAGGTTTCACGCTGTTCCGTCGGCTTTATTGCTTCATATGGACTGTCCGTTCCTTCACGGATAACAGAAGCCAGCCCTTTTACCGTCGGATGGGCAAACACATCTTTTAGCGGCACCTGTACATCAAATTCTTTTGAGATTCGGGAGACAAGCGCCGTTGCTTTTAAGGAATGTCCTCCGCGGTCAAAGAAGTTGTCGTGAATCCCGACAGGGCCGTTTTTCAGGACGTTTTCCCACAGCTGGGCAAGCTTCATCTCGGTCACATTTCTTGGCGCTGTGTAGGTCTCTGCATCTGCCGCTCCGTTAGGAGCTGGCAGGGCGTTCCGGTCCAGCTTTCCGCTTGGTGTAACCGGCCACTGTTCCATCTCGATCATATGGGTTGGGATCAGGTAGCCCGGCAGCCGCCTCTCAAGCTGCGCCCGCACTTCGTTTCTCAGGAGTCCTTCTATATAAGCGCATAATTCCGGCTCGCCGCTGTCTGACCGTACGGTAACGGCCGCTTCCCTTATGCCTTCTATGCTTCTAAGCGCCGCTTCAATTTCTCCGGGCTCAATCCGGTAGCCGCGGATTTTCACCTGATCATCCGTGCGGCCGAGGAATTCCATATTCCCGTCAGGGAGCCAGCGGGCTATATCCCCTGTTTTGTACATGCGTTCCCCCGGGTAAAACGGGTCCTCAAGAAAACGCTCCTCCGTTAAGGCCGGCCGATTCAAATAGCCTCTGGCCACACCCGCTCCGGCAATGTACAGTTCGCCGGAGACACCGATAGGCTGTACGGCTAAATGGGGATCTAAAACATACAAACGCGCACCGGGTACAGGCTTCCCGATCGGAATCCGCAAGCGGTCCCTGTCCCTCTCTGGGTCCAACACGTAGAATGCCGCGTCAACCGTTGCTTCTGTCGGCCCATAGCCATGGATCAGCGATACCTCCGGCAATAAAGAAGCAAATCGCGCTGCCATACGGGGGGCAAGCGGTTCACCTCCGGCGAATACTCGTTTCAGGCTTGTCCCGTCACCCAGTGTTGCGATTTCCGCTTGATCGAGAAAGCTGTTCAGCATAGCCGGAATAAAATGAGCCGTTGTCACGTTTTCCTGAAGAATGGCTTTTACGATCAATGCCGGATCTTTCTCCCAGCCCGGAGGAAGCAGATAAGCCGAAGCACCGGAAAGCGACCACCAAAACAGCTGCCACACAGACGCATCAAAGGAAAAAGAGGTTTTCACCATGACAATGTCATCTTCCGAAAGCGGAAATTGGTGCTGCATGCCGGTCAGAAAGGAAACAGCCTGGCGGTGCTCGACGGCTACCCCTTTTGGCTGCCCGGTGGAGCCAGACGTATAGATGACATAGGCGAGAGATCCGTCACTAACAGAAGCAGACACATGACGTTCTGTTTCTTCACGCGCAAGAGATGACATGTCAACCTCAAGCGTCTCTCCAGAAAAGCTCGGTGCGGAGCATCCCGGCTGTGTCAGCAAGAGAGCCGCCCCGCTGTCTTTCAGCATGTAGCTCAGCCGCTCTTCTGGATACTCAGGATCAAGCGGCAAATACGCCCCGCCAGCTTTTAATACAGCAAGTACAGCGATCAGCATGTCAGGTGACCGCTCAGACAAAACACCTACGATGCTTTCCTTTGAGACGCCGCGTGCCGCAAGGCGGGCAGCCAGCCGGCTGGCATACATGTCAAGCTCAGCATACGTCAGCGAACCGCCTGAAAATCGAATGGCTGTCCGCTCCGGTGTGAAAGCCGCCTGTCGTTCAAACAGACCGTGCAGAGTTGGGGCTTCAGGCGAAACAGATACTGACCTGTTGTTTTGAGAAACGATTTTCTGTGTTTTGTTCTCATCAAGCAATGTCATCTTTGACACAGGAAGAGATGGATCAGAGATGACGTCAGAGACCATGCGCAGCAAATAATCTTCTATTTCGGACATCATGCTTGGTTGATAAGCGCCGGTCTGAAAATGAATCCGAACGTACAAGGTACGGCCTGGGATCACTTTGACACTGCATTTATAATTGGTCACCTCTTCCATTTCAAAATCTTTGACGGAGAAATCAAATGACCCCGCTTGATTCAGTTTTTCGATCTCTTGCTGGGTAGGTGTATTTTCAAAGACGATAATATGATCGATCAACTCTTGCTTTAGAGCACTCTGCGCCTGAATATCATACAAGGGGAAGTAACTATAGGCTTCTGCCTCATTCATGTCCTTTTGCATTCTCCTGACTAGGTCAGAAAAAGACAGAGAATCACTTTGGGCTCGAATAGGAATGGTATTGATAAAAAGCCCGACCATGTTTTCCACATCTTTTAGATCAGAAGGTCTGCCTGATATAACTGAACCGAACACAGCATCGCTGCTGCGATTGACCTTTTGAAGCATAATCCCCCATAAAGCTTGGAAAACAGTGTTTAGTGTCGCACCAGAAGCTGCTGCGATTTTCTGTAATTCGGCGGTTTCTTTTTCAGGAATGGTAAACGTGATCTGTTGTAATGTCCCATTCGGAATTTGATCTGTTCTTTTCGGTAGAGGTGTAGATTTTTCGAAATGCTGAAGCCGCTTTTTCCAGTACTCAGCTGCTTCTTCACGATCTTGCTGCATCAGCCATTTAATATACGTCCCGTACGGCTGTACGGGAGGCAAATCAGGAAGCTGGCCTTTACCCAGCGCTTGATAAATGTGAAGAAAATCTTTAATGACAATACCTAAACACCAGCCATCCATTAAAATATGATGGTGGCTCCAAATACAGACATAACGATCAGGCGCCCATTTTAAAATAGATATTCTCATTAGTACATCCGTTTGCAGATCGAATCCCCTGGATTTATCCTGCTCTTTGAATGCCTCTGTACAATGTTCTTTATCTTTTTCATTGAGATGAGAAATATCTTCAAAATGAACATGGCAAGGACGTTGCTTGAGCACGACCTGACGAGGCTTGGCTACATTTTTATAGATGAATGCTGTTCGAAAGATATCGTACCTGTCAAAAACAGCATCCATACTTTTCTGGAAATGCTCCAAGTCAAGCTGTCCATTGATCGTAAAAGAGGCCTGTTCAAAATAAGCTCTAGACTGTTCATCATACAATGAGTGAAAAAGCATCCCTTCCTGCATAAAAGACAAAGGGTATATATCCTGTATTTCGGGTTGTTGCGGCATCAGATGAATCTCCTCTCCCTATAGTTTGTTGACGGCTCCCATAATCTCGTTCAATTCATCAAGCGTTAAATCTTCATCAGTGAAATCCGATGCGCTCCATTCTCGGCTTTCTTTGCCCGTACAATGCTCAATGATGTTTTCCAGTGTCTGTTTAAAATGCCCGGCAAATGTTTGGATTGTTTTTTCCTCAAATTGTAGCCTGTTATAGATGATGTGCAGGTTCAGGCATCCCGAAGAAATGGCACCGCTGATATCCAGTACATAAGGCCGCTCCCAGTTCGGGCTGATCTCATTTCCTGGCTTGATGTCAGACACTTCAAAGGCTTTTGACTGAATATCCTGATCAAATTGACCTAAATAATTAAAGCTGATTTCCGGGCTGTTTTTCTCCGAGCCCCATTTTTTGCTGATATATTTCAGCACACCGTAGCCCACGCCTTTATGCGGTATACGATGCAGCATGTCTTTTGTCTGTTTAATGAGGTGGCCCAGCCGCTCATCGTTATTCTTATGTTCAGAATCGCTCATATCAAGCCACACAGGATAAATGGAGGTGAACCAGCCAACAGTTCTGCTAATATCAATGTCGTCAAGATAGGATTCTCTTCCGTGGCCCTCCATGCTGATTTTAAATTGGTTATTGCCCGTCCATTGCTGCAAAGCAAGTCCTAAAGCTGTCAGAAGGATATCATTCATCTCCGTGCTGTAAGCTTTATGCACAGCCGTTAACAGTAATTCTGTATGATGGCGGGACAGCTCAAAATCAATCATTTCTGTATCTATGAATGTGTTAGGTGCTGCGTCATTGTCTTTTGGAACAGGCTGAATGTGAAGGTTCTCGCACTCATCCCAATACACTGCTTCGCGCTGCACTTGCCGGCTTTTTGAGTAGTCAGCTATTTTTTGTGAATACGTTAAATATGAGTCTGTTTTTTGCGGCAGTTTAATAGATTCTCCTGAGACTGCCTGTTTGTAAGCTGTTGAAAAATCCTCAAACAAAATGCGCCAAGAAACCGCATCAACGACTAAGTGATGAATCGTCAGAAACAAATGGTCACCATTCTCGGTTCTGAACAATCCAGCGTGAAGCAAGGGGCCGGTTTCCAAACGCATATGCTCCTGCATTTGGCTGGCTGCTTTCTTAATCCTGCTATGTGCGTCTGTTGCGTTATCCTTTACATCAAACAGTTCAAAAGCATATAGCTCCTCATCTGGCAGATCTATGCCTCTGTTTAGCTGAACCGGACTGCCATTTTCATACCGGCATATGATTCTCAGTGCGTCATGATGGGTTACCAGGCTTTTTAGCACCTTTTTGAGCGCAATCTCGTCAAATCGTTCAGACCGGTAGAGCATAACGGACTGGTTAAAATGATGGCTTTCCAGAGATTGCGAGAAAAACCATTGCTGGATAGGTGTCCAAGTGATCTCACCTTCGACCGGACCTTGGTCAATGACGCGTACGGCTTTTTGGACACGAGCGGACAGTTCACCAAGAGTCTGATGTTCAAACATCTCACGTACTGTCGTTTCATATCCGCGCTGCTTCAGTCTGGCACAAACCTGCAGCGCTTTAATAGAATCTCCGCCCAGTTCAAAGAAATTGGCGTTTACGCCCAGCTCATCTACATTAAGAAGCTCCTCCCAAATTTCAGCCATCACCTTTTCAATCTCATTTCTTGGGCTGATATCATCAGCAGTATAAGTGTGTTTTTCAGGTTCCGGGAGAGCTTTCTGATCAAGCTTGCCATTAGCAGTTAGCGGGATGCTGTCAATCTGTATCAAGCGGGCGGGCAGCATAAAGTCAGGCAGCATGGTTTTTAGAGAAGCCCGGATATCTGATATATTCGCAATTTGTTGATCTTTTATCACCATGTAAGCATATATAGCTGTTTGCCCTTGCTCGTCTGCTCTGGTAACGACAGCCGTCTCCTTAATCATTGGAAGCTGGAGAAGAGCCGCTTGGATTTCACCCAACTCGATGCGATGTCCTCTGACTTTAACCTGATGATCAATACGTCCTAAGTATTCCAGCTCGCCATTTGACAGGCGTTTAGCAAGATCTCCCGTGCGGTATAATCTGTCTCCCGGAAGGTATGGATTGGGTACAAAACGGTCAGCGGTCAACTCATCTCTGTTTAGATATCCCCGTGCCACACCTTCACCGCCTATATACAGCTCCCCTGGAACTCCGATAGGCAGCAGATTCATATGAGCGTCCATCACATAAGCCTGCAGAGTTGAAAGAGGCCGGCCGATATTGCTTTTATTTTTTGCAATATCTGCTGCGGACAATTTTTTGAACGTTACATGTACCGTCGTTTCTGTAATACCGTACATATTGATGAGATCGGTATGAGGATATTTTTCATTCCAGCTTTGAAGCATGCCTGGCTGTAAAGCTTCACCGCCAAAAATGACGTAGCGGATGGTTAATCGGTCCGAATGGTTTTGATCTTCATGCATCAGGCCGTAAAAAGCTGTTGGGGTCTGATTGAGTACAGTGACGCGTTCTTTTTTTAACAATAATCGGAATGCCTGGGGATCACGGGCTGTTTCCTTAGAGACCACGACTAGTGTGCTTCCGTTCAATAACGCACCAAACATTTCCCATACAGAGAAATCAAAACAATATGAATGAGAGAACGTCCAGATGTCTTCATGGCCAAATTCAAAAGGTTGGTTTTGATGCTTTAAGAGACTGATCACATTGCGGTGCTCGACAATGACGCCCTTTGGCTGGCCAGTCGTTCCGGATGTGTATATCACGTATGCAGGCTGATCTGTTAATATTTGAATGTTTAAATCAGCCGGAATTGAGTCGTTTTCGCCTTCATCGATATACAAAATATGTCCGTTGTAGCCTGCGGGCTTGTTTTGACTGCGATCTGTCAGCAATATCTCTGTCCCGCTATCATTGAGCATAAAGCTAATACGTTCCTGAGGATATTCAGGATCAATCGGCAAGTAGGCCCCTCCAGCTTTTAAAATCGATAAAACACCAATGATCATATCAGGTGACCGATCGAGCATCAGACCGACGATATCTCCAGCGCCGACTCCTCGTTTGATCAGCAAAGCAGCTGTCCGCTCGGCTTTTTCATTCAGCTCTCGATAAGTAAGCTGAGAGTCACCGCACACCACTGCGGGATGCTCCGGATGTTCAGCGGCTTTTTTTTCAAATAAGCTTACAATGTTTTCATTTCTTGGATAAGCTGCATACTGTCCCATTTTTTCAAGGAGCAAGTCACGCTCTTCAGAAGGAAGCAATTGCATATCCGAAATCCTCATCTCGGTATCCGCCATTACACTTTTTATCAGCTCAATAAAATAGGATGCCCACCGTGCAATGGTTTCTTCTTCAAAAAGAGCAGTGCTGTATTCAAAACGGCAGCGGATTCCGCCAGAATGCTCCTCAGCGTGCAAGGTCAAATCAAATTTAGATATATCGTGTTTAGGAGTGACAGACGAAATCGATAGACCCGGCACTTCGAACTGAAAATCATCACTGCTTTGAAGCACGAGCATCGCATCGAACAGCGGGTTGCGATTTACTTCTCTATGTGTATCGAGCTTATCTGCCAGCTTCTCAAAAGGATAATCCTGATGCTCATAAGCTGTCAGAGCCAGGTGGCGAATGTCCTGCAAATACGAGCTGAACGTTTTGCGGCCCTCGGGCTGGCAGCGAATTGCTAGTGTATTGACGAACATCCCGATGACGCGCTCCAGATCGGCGTGCGGTCTTCCGGAAGCAGGTGAGCCGACAACAATATCCTCTTGTCTGCTTAGCTTAGATAACAAAATAGAATAGGAAGCCAGAAGAATCATATACAATGTTGTTCCCGTTTCTGCCATTACACGGTGCAGCTCATCAGCCGTGTCTTTATCAATGTTGACTTCGATTGTTCCGCCGCTGAAATCGGGGAGACGCGGTCTTGTTTGATCAAGCGGTAAATCTAATACAGGAAGTCTCCCCCCTAGCTGATTGAGCCAATAGGCCTCCTGTTTTTTGTGTAATTCTTCAGGATACTTCTCTTGTTGCCAAACAGCAAAATCTTTATATTGCAGGCTTAATGCTGGAAGCTCTTTTCCACAATATAAGTCAGTAAATTCTTGGACTAAAGTGCTCATCGAGACACCGTCAGCGATAATATGATGCATATCAAGCAGCAAAAATCCGCGGTTATTGCCCATCGAAACGAGACATGCTCTAAAAAGCGGGCCGGACGATAAATCAAACGGTTTGATAAAGGACTCAATTGCAGATTCAAGCATTTGGTCTGATTCCATTTCAAGCTCTTTCAGATCAAAGTCCATCTCAGGATAAATGAGCTGTACGGGCTCTCCTCCATCGATCACAAAAACAGTCCGCAATGCTTCATGCCGAATCACAAGTTCTGTGAGAACGCTTCTCAGCCGCTGACGATCGAGGTATCCGCTTAATTCAAGTACAGCGGGCATGTTATAGCCAGTGCTGTCATCTGCCAGCTGATGAAGAGCATATAATCGTTTTTGTGCGAAAGACAGCGGATAGACATCTCTTTGATCCGCAGGTTCAATCTGTGTAAAAGCATGTTCTTTTAAGCTCATCAATTTGACAGCCATGCTTTCAATTGTCGGATTTGAAAAAACCTCACTGATCGGCAGCTCAATATTAAGCTTTTTATGTATTCTTGATACAAGTAAGGTCGCTTTTAAGGACTGTCCGCCTAACTGAAAGAAATCATCACGAATGCCGATTGGCTGTTTATTCAGCACATCTTCCCAAATACGTGCGAGATCAGCTTCGATTAAGGTTCGGGGCGCCATATATGTGAGGCTCGTATTTGTTTCAGGTTCAGGAAGTGCTGAGCGGTCAAGCTTTCCGCTGGATGTTAATGGCATTCGGCTGATGTTGATCATACTTGCTGGAATCATATAGGACGGCAATGTCCCAACAAGATGCCGATACAAATCTGGGAGACTGTTTCCCTTTTCCGGAACGATATAAGCAACAAGCTCTTTTTCCCCAGCAGAAACATCACGGGCCAGTACGGCTGCTTCCTTTACACCTGGTATCTGTCGAAGAACCGTTTCAACCTCTCCCAGTTCAATGCGGTAACCCCTAATTTTCACTTGATCATCAAAACGTCCAATATATTCAATCGTTCCATCCGGCAAAAAACGGCCTGCATCACCTGTTCGGTATACGCGCTCCCCTTCAAGGAATGGATGATCGTAGAATACTTTCTCTGTCAGCTCCGCCTGTTTGTAGTATCCTCTCGCAAGGCCCGCGCCGGAAATACACAGTTCGCCCGCCGCGCCGATCGGCTGTATCTGATTTCCGTACAAAACAAATACCTTCGTGTTTGCTATCGGGTGTCCGATCGTGATCCTCTCTTTTTCGTTCAGTTGACGCAATATTGTTGTTGCCACACTATTTTCGGTCGGCCCGTATTCATTTGCCAATTCTGCAGAAGGACAAATCTTTTCGCTCATCTTAACCAGGTCAGGTGTGACCGCTTCACCAGCAAATGTCACAATACGAAGACTTTTTGCATCCTCAGCAGTCATTACTTCCAATAACACCCGGTACAGAGAAGGAACAATGATCATGTGATTGACCTTATAACGGGCTATTTTTCGCTTAAGGGCTAGCACATCCTTCGCTTCGTCATCCGTTGTCAGCAATACGCAAGCACCGGATAAAAGCGGGGTAAATAAGCTCGTTACACAGCCGTCAAACACGTATGAAAACAAATGGAGGGATATATCCTGTTCGGTCATGCCATACTCTTCCCGTCTCCATTGCAATGTATTGGCAATGCCTTGATGTTCAACAAGAACACCTTTAGGCCGCCCTGTCGTTCCCGACGTATAAATTAAGTAGGCAAGATCACCAGGCGGCACATCTGGAGCTGCTGATTGAAGGCTTTCTGTTCGTTCTATCGATATCATGTTTCCTTCATAGTGCGGCGGGATAAATGTCATAAGGTCTTCTTCTATCAGCATTTGAGCCGCTTGACTGTCCTTCAGCAAGAAAGAAAGACGTTCTGTCGGAACATTTGGATCAAGCGGCATATAAGCGCCCCCCGCTTTCCAAATCCCTAGTAAAGCTGCTGGCATTTCCATTGACCGCCTCATCATCACAGCGACGATATCTCCAGATCCAACCCCTTTTTCTATGAGAGCATGCGCAATCTGATTGGCCCTTCCGTTTAATTGACGATAGGTCCAGCATTCGTCTCCCATTTTCAATGCAGCCGCTTCGGGTGTTTTGTAAGCTTGTTCCTCGAACAATTGGGATATCGTTTTGTTCACATAAGGACGCTCTGTTTCATTAAACAATTGGATAACCTGTTGTTCCTCCGGCGGCACGATATTGATGTCACTGACGGCAACATCGGGATGTGTCACAATGCATTCAAGCGCTTGATTTAGATGGCCTTGTATCCGCAGCATCTCCTCACGTTCATAAACGGCTGCGTTGTAGCTGAATTTGATATAAAATGATTCTCCCGGAACGATCACGATATTAAAGTCGTAATTGGTTTGCTCAGACATTGAAATGTCACCCAGCCTCAGCGCATTTTCCTCATTCTCGCTCTCGATGCGTAATGCCTGATCAAGCTGTACAGGATAATTTTCAAAAACAAAAATATGATCGATCAAACCTTGCTTCAATGGACTATGGTTTTGAATGTCATAAAGCGGATAATACCCGTGCTGTTCAGATGATAAAAAATCCTCCTGCACAGATTTGGCCAGCGAAGAAAACGTCATGCCCTCAGCAGATCGAATTCGCACTGGGACCGTATTAATAAACAAGCCGACCATTGATTCAATCCCGTCAATCGCTGACGGACGTCCAGAAATAACGGAGCCAAAAACGACATCATCAGCGGCATTATATCGATGGAGAAGCACGCCCCAAATACTCATAAACAACGTGTTTAGTGTGACTCCCCATTTTTGGGCGGCCTCAGTCAGTTTCTCAACCATTTCCGGCGCTAAAGAAAATCGGACCTGAGCGGCTTCGTAATCCCTGTCCGCTGGGCGGCTCTTTATCCGGGGAATAGAAGCAGTATTCCCGTACTCCTTCAAATATCCGCTCCAATAAGCAGCAGTCTCTTCTTGATCTTGTTCTCCGAGCCATTCAATATAACGGCTGTACGGCACCGTCCTGCCAAGCTGTACAGACGAGTTATTTTTGAGTGAATCATACATGCTGAAAAACTCTTTCAGAATAATGCCGAGACACCAGCCATCCATGATGATATGGTGATGTGTCCAGACACATGTATATTGGCTGTCGCCTCTATCAAAAAGGGCAAGGCGCATTAATGGATCTTTTTGCAAATCAAATCCTTTTTCCCGATCCTTGGTCATAAAAGCATCAATCAGCGTCTGCTGGTCTTGATCAGCCAAGCGAGAAATATCTTCTCGATATACTGTCAATTCACGGTTTGACAAGACTACCTGCTGCGGCCCTGTAAGATCTGGTACTTCTTTAATGAAAATTGTTCTGAAAATATCATACCTGGAGACAAGAAGGTTTAAGCTCTTTTGAAACGAGTCGATACATAGATTGCCTGTGATCGTAAACGAGGTCTGTTCGACATAGGCTTTTGAGCTGAAATCCATCAGTGAATGAAACAGCATTCCTTCTTGCATGTGCGATAACGGATAAATATCTTGAATTTGCGCCGATTGTGCCATCAATTCCACACACCTTTTCAAAAGTTAAAGATCTTTCACCAAATTTTCGATGCTAGATAATGCAGCCAACGTTAATTCCTTATTGCTGAAATCACTCAGCGTTTTTTCGCGTGCTTTTTTCTGTGAACAATGCTCAATCGTCTCGATAAGATGCCTGTGAAAACGATCCATAAAGCACTCAATCGAGTGTTTGCTGAATACTTGGGTGTATACCGCTTTTACGTGAAGCCGTCCGTCTGTAATGAGAGCATTGATGTCCAGCTCATATTCTCGTTCTCTCTCACCCGCTATTTCGTAACGGGGCTGGTAATATGACAATTGAAACGTTTCAGCTTCCTTCTCTTCGCTAAATTGGCCGAGATAATTAAAGCTGACCTCAGGCTCTTTATGACGCAGTTCTCCTATGTGTTTTAACAATCCGTAACCAGTTCCTTTGTTTGGGACTCTTCTCAGCATATCTTTTGTCATCTTAATTCGGTATGCGAGCGGATCCTCCAAAGGCTCGGGAATACCCATGTCTAGCAGAATAGGATAAATGGAAGTAAACCAACCAACTGTCCGTGAAATATCAATGTTTGGCACATGCCCTTCTCTACCGTGTCCCTCAGTGCTAATCAGGATTCGGTCATGCCCTGTCCATTCAGAAAGCGCCATTCCTAAAGCTGTAAGCAAAAGTTCGTTGACATCAGTTCCATAGGCTTGCTGAGTTTCAAACAGCAATTTTTCAGTCCAGTCTCCGGATAGCACAAACGCTTGTGCATCGCTGTTCATTTGGAGTCTGCCCGGCACATTTTCTATGTCCTTAGGAAGAAAAGCAGTGTGAGCGTCTAAAATCGTTTGCCAATACGTTTTTTCTGAAAGCGATTGTTTACTCTCAGCTATTTGGGCAAGGCCATTGGCGTAGGACAAATAAGAATCGGTTTTTGGCGGCAATTGGATTTCTTGTTTTTCTAAAGCCTGCTGATATGCCGCCGCTAAATCCTCAAGCAGAATCCTCCAAGAAACACCATCCATCACTAGATGATGAAGCGCAATCAAAAGATGATCCCCTTCTGACGTTTTAAACAAACCTGCTTGCAGCAGAGGCCCTTGTTGTACATTCATTTTGCTTTGAATGACGGTTTCCTCAGCCGCTAGTTTTTCATCAAGGTGAGTCCTTTCCAGCGATGCTTTTGTCCAATCTGAAATATAAAGGCCAAATAGTTCATCATCCTTGTGATTGATTCCGCGATTAAACGGAATGACATGGCCGCTTTGGTCATGCTGGAAAATCATGCGAGTGGCATCATGATGCTCGGTTATTTTACGCAGCGCTAGACGAAGCGCGTTAGCATTGAATCCTTTGTCACTGAAAAGCATGACGGACTGGTTGTAATGATAGTGAAAAGCATGGACCTGTCCGAAAAATCTTCTCTGAATCGGGGTGAGTTCAGCTTCACCTTCCACAGGTCCCTGGTCCGCTTGAGATGCCAATGGTGTGATATGTCCGCATAGTTCCTGAATCGTTGAATAACGGAATAAGTCGCGTATAGTCATGCTCCAGCCTTCAGCTGCCAGACGTGCTGCCACTTGTAATGCTTTAATTGAGTCTCCGCCAAGCTCAAAAAAGGAATCGTGAATGCCGACTCGTGACATGCTCAGTACATCTTCCCATATATACGCCATCGTTTTTTGTATGTCGTTAACTGGTGCGGAATATGGACGCGATAACACATTATTTGGAGCCGGCAAGGCATTTCTGTCCAGCTTTCCGTTTAGGGTCAGCGGCATGTTTTCTAAAGGAATCAGATGTGCAGGAATCATATACGCTGGCAGCTCCTTTGTTAAAGCAGCACGGAGAGCATTCGTATTGACATCTGAAGGCACAATGTATGCTGCCAAACCTGCATGTCCATTTTTATCATGCTGAACGGCAACAACAGCTTCTCTGACAAGCCCCGTTTGAAGCAGAACACTTTCAATTTCTTCTGTTTCAATTCTGTATCCATTTATCTTCACCTGATAATCCATTCGGCCAAGAAGCCGGATCGTTCCGTTCGGAAGGAAGCAGGCGCGATCGCCGGTTCTGTACAGCCTTTCTCCAGAGACAAATGGATTTTCTGTAAATTTCATTTTCGTTAAGTCAGTTTTATGATGATAGCCTTTCGCAACACCTGCCCCGCCGATGCACAGCTCGCCGGCAACACCGATCGGCTGAATTTGATCAGTCTGGCTGAGTACGTACATGCGTACATTCGGTAGAGGGCTGCCGATTGGTACGGTATCGCCCGTACACTCTTCACCCATACTTGTTTCATAAAAGCTCGAATCAATGGTTGCCTCTGTGACACCATAACTATTGATGATGCGCATGCTTTGACCAAATCGGTCTGACAATATTTTGAAATCTTGAGCTTTCACCATGTCGGAACCAAGAATCAGTATGTCTAAGTCAGGAAGCTTGAGCTTGTTACGGTATATATACTCCATAAGCGGGATAATGAGAGCCGGTGTTGACTCCATTATCGTAATTCGCCGGGCGCTCATGATTCCATATAATTCAGCAGGTTCCAGCCTCTTTTCATCTGAACAAATGATTAGCGTCCCGCCGTTTATCAATGATCTCGCCAAATCTCCTGAAAAGACATCGAATGAAAAGCTCGCGATTTGAAGCAGTCTGACAGGCTTCCGATCAAGCTCATAAATTTGACGCCAAGCAAGAGCAGCATGAGTAAAGTTCTGATGGGTGACAATCACACCTTTAGGCGTACCCGTCGTTCCTGACGTATAAATGATATATACCTCCTCTTCAGGAGCAGGAGATAAGTTAAGGTTGCAGTTACTTTCTTCATAAGAGCTCTCATCGTCAAGGAAGATGTGATACATCTCAGATTCAGGCGAGTTCGAAATCAAATGCTCCAACTCTCTCTGTAAAAGAAGAATATCTGCCCCGCTATCACGAAGAATGTATTCAATACGAGCTTTTGGATAGTGTGAATCGATTGGGATATACACTCCGCCAGCTTTCATCACTGCCAGCACGCCAACAATTGCATCAATGGACCGCTTGGCTAAAACTGCCACAGTTGGCTTCGGACCTTTTCTGTTTTGCAATGTTCGTGCCAGACAATTGGCTCTTTCATTTAGAAGCCGATAGCTAATCTCTGTTTCGTTATCAATAACAGCTATATGTTCTGGAATTTCTTCAGCTTTCGCCTCAAATATGCGATGGAAAGGAACATCACTTTGAGCAAATTCAACTTGAGTTTTGTTAAATGTAGTGAGAATTTTTTGTTTTTCTTTTTCACTAATTATATTTATTTGTGAAAGCCTTGTTTCAGGATTAGAAATGACCGCATGCAGTAATTCGATAAAATGAGCTGCCCAGCGTTCAATCGTATCTTTCAGGAACACTTCTGTACTAAATTCCAATTCGCAGCATACGGCTTCATCTGTTTCGGTTGCTATTAACGTGATATCGAATAAAGAAATGTGATGTGCGAATGTGGCAGGCCGGACTGTTATCTCTTCCAGATCCATCTCCTGCTTTTCCATATTTTGAAGGATAAACATCGCATCAAATACTGGATTCCGGCTCATATCCCTTGTCAATTCAAGCTTATCGACAAGCTCTTCGAACGGATAATCCTGATGCTCGTAGGCTTCCAATGCTGTCTCGCGCACTTCCTGCAAATACTGTACAAACGGCTTCCCGCCCTCCGGGCGTGCCCGAAGCGCCAGCGTGTTCACAAACATGCCGAGTATCGGCTCGAGATCCTTGTGCGGCCGGCCGGCAATTGGCGAGCCGACGATGATATCTTCCTGTCCGCTTAAGCGTGACAATAACGCTGTGTAGGCCGCAAGGAGCACCATGTACAGTGTGCTTCCGTTCTCCCGTGCCATCTTGTGAAGCCCTGATGCCGCTTCTTGATCAAGCGTAAAGGAGACCTTGTCACCCGCGAAACTTCGCACCGGCGGGCGGGGTTGATCAGCCGGGAGATCCAGCACCGGCAGCTCGCCCTCGAGCTGCTTCAGCCAGTACGCCTCCTGCGTTTTGTACGTGTCTCCTGTTTTGAATCCTTCTTGCCATACGGCGTAGTCTTTATATTGAATATGAAGCGCCGGAAGGGCCCGGTTGTTGTACAGCTTTCCGAATTCTCGAATCAGAATGTTGACGGAAACACCGTCTGAAATGATGTGATGCATATCAACCAGCAAAAGGTGCCGCTCATCTGATACCTTTACGATTTGGGCACGGAACAGCGGCGCTTGGCTGAGATCAAACGGCTTGATAAACGAGGCTGCGGCCTCCTGTTCAGTTTGGTCGCCGAGACCTGTCGTCTGTAATGTAAACGGCACCTCGTCATGGATGCGCTGCACCGGCTCACCGCCTCCATCCTGTTCAAAGGAGGTCCGCAGCGATTCGTGGCGCTTGATCAGCTCTTTGAAAGCCCTGTCCAGCCTTTCTGGATCAAGCTTCCCTTCCAGTTCTAATACAGCCGGCATATTGTAGCCTGTCCCCCCGTCCTCCAGCTGCTGAAGGACATAGATCCGCTTTTGGGCAGATGAAACCGGATAGGTCTCACGCTGTTCCGTCGGCTTTATTGCTTCATATGGACTGTCCGTTCCTTCACGGATAACAGAAGCCAGTCCTTCTATCGTCGGATGGGCAAACACATCTTTCAGCGGCACCTGTACATCAAATTCTTTTGAGATTCGGGAGACAAGCGCCGTTGCTTTTAAGGAATGTCCTCCGCGGTCAAAAAAGTTGTCATGAATCCCGACAGGGCCATTTTTCAGGACATCCTCCCACAGCTGGGCAAGCTTCATCTCGGTCACATTTCTTGGCGCTGTGTAGGTCTCTGCATCTGCCGCTCCGTTAGGAGCTGGCAGGGCGTTCCGGTCCAGCTTTCCGCTTGGCGTAACCGGCCACTGTTCCATGTCGATCATATGGGCTGGGATCATGTAGCCCGGCAGCCGTCTCTCAAGCTGCGCCCGCACTTCGTTTCTTTCGAGCCCTTCTATATAAGCGCATAATTCCGGCTCGCCGCTGTCTGTCCGTACGGTAACGGCCGCTTCCCTTATGCCTTCTATGCTTCTAAGCGCCGCTTCAATTTCTCCAGGCTCAATCCGGTAGCCGCGGATTTTCACCTGATCATCCGTGCGGCCGAGGAATTCCATATTCCCGTCAGGGAGCCAGCGGACTACATCCCCTGTTTTGTACATGCGTTCACCCGGGTAAAACGGATCGTCAAGAAAACGCTCCTCCGTTAAGGCCGGCCGATTCAAATAGCCTCTGGCCACACCCGCTCCAGCAATGTACAGTTCACCGGAGACCCCTAAGGGCTGTACGGCTAAATGGGGATCTAAAACATACAAACGCGCACCGGGTACAGGCTTCCCGATCGGAATCCGCAAGCGGTCCCTGTCCCGCTCTGGGTCCAACACGTAGAATGCCGCGTCAACCGTTGCTTCTGTCGGCCCATAGCCATGGATCAGCGATACCTCCGGAAATAAAGAAGCAAATCGCGCTGCCACACGGGGTGCAAGCGGTTCACCTCCGGCGAATACACGCTTCAGGCTTGTCCCGTCACTTAGTGTTGCGATTTCCGCTTGATCGAGAAAGCTGTTCAGCATAGCCGGAATAAAATGAACCGTTGTCACGTTTTCCTGATGAATGGCTTTTACGATCAATGCCGGATCTTTCTCCCAACCCGGAGGAAGCAGATAAGCCGAAGCGCCGGAAAGTGTCCACCAAAACAGCTGCCACACAGACGCATCAAAGGAAAAAGAGGTTTTCACCATAACAATGTCATCTTCCTGAAGCGGAAACTGGTGCTGCATGCCGGTCAGAAAGGAAACAGCCTGGCGGTGCTCGACGGCTACCCCTTTTGGCTGCCCGGTGGAGCCAGACGTATAGATGACATAGGCGAGAGATTCGTCGCTAACAGAAGCAGACATATGACGTTCTGTTTCTTCACGCGCAAGAGATAACATGTCAACCTCAAGCGTCTCTCCAGAAAAGCTCGGCGCAAAACATCCTGGCTGTGTCAGCAAGAGAGCCGCCCCGCTGTCTTTCAGCATGTAGCTCAGCCGCTCTTCTGGATACTCAGGATCAAGCGGCAAATACGCCCCGCCAGCTTTTAATACAGCAAGTACAGCGATCAGCATGTCAGGTGACCGCTCAGACAAAACACCTACGATGCTTTCCTTTGAGACGCCGCGTGCCGCAAGGCGGGCAGCCAGCCGGCTGGCATACATGTCAAGCTCAGCATACGTCAGCGAACCGCCTGAAAATCGAATGGCTGTCCGTTCCGGTGTGAAAGCCGCCTGTCGTTCAAACAGACCGTGCAAAGTTGGGGCTTCAGGCGAAACAGCTTCTGTCTTGTTATACTCATACAACAATTTTTGCTTTTCTCTTGTATTCGTCATATCTAATTCTCTTATAAAGCTGTACGGTTGTTGAAGGGCGCTTTCCAGTAAGGTAAGCAGATGGTGTTGAATACGTTTAATATCCTCAAGAGAAAACAAGGTATTTTGATAGTCGAAATTTAATTGTATGGTTCCGGTGTCTACACGTTCCTGTATCTGAACAGAAAGCTCATTCGCGGTGTATCCGCTGAAATACAGCGCTGTTTCATAGTCAAAACCATCTGCATTATGCCACTGAAGTGGCTGATACTGCATAGATATACCGATAAGGTTGTGTAAATCCTTCTGTTCATTTCTTAATTCATTCACAAGCAAATTATAAGGAAACCGTTGATGACGCATAACGGAAAGCTGTTCCCTGCCTATTCTGCGGACAAAGGAAAGAAAATCTGTGTCAGGATCAACCGTTATTCTGATTGGAAGAGAACTGACGAACATGCCGAGCATTTCTTTTTCAGCCTTTGACCCTCTGTTGCCATAATAGGTGCCAATGGCAAGATCTTTTTTAGAAGTGATTCGGCTGATGCATATGTAAAATGAAGCCATAAATAAGGAAATGATATTGATCTTGTGTTCTTTACAGAAGATTCGAATCGTTTGCTCTAGATCAGGTGAAAGAATAATGGTGTCTCTGGATGCGGCTGTGCTCTGTTTTTGTAAGGACGTCTGGCCGGCTAACGAGTGATATTCCAACGGGCGCTGAAAGGTTTGCGTCCAAAATAAACGATCCTTTGCAAAACGTGAAGATTGTAGATATTGACTCTCTTTTTCAATATAGCTCAAGTAAGAAGGCTCCGGCTGATCTGGTAAAGGATCTTTCTTCTTTATTTTTTGATAAAGATCTATAATTTGATTTCCCATCACATTTAAAGAGATTCCATCCATGATGATGTGATGGAATTTCGCGAACAGCCAAACTTCATGAGAGTCAATTCTGAGGAGGTAAAATTGATAAAGAGGTGAGTTGAACAGTTTAAATGGGATTCTCGCTTGATCTTGTATCCATTGCTCCATTTCTATCATTTCAACATTTGAAAAATCTATTATTTCAAGTGAAACGTATTTATATTCAGTAAGGTACAGTCGCGGTTCAGGCTCTTCTCCTTCTAGCAGCTGAAATCTAATGGCGTCGTTGCGGGCGACGGAATGATTCAGTGCTTCCTCTAGGGCCTCAAGATCAATATCGCCCCTGAATTTCACGCAGGCGGTAAGATTGCAAATGCTAGTACCTGGCTCCAGCAGTTCGGTAAACCACACTCTCCTTTGGGCATGGGTTAAAGAATAAGTATGTACGTTCAACGGATTCCCTCCAGTTCTCATAATAAGAGGATAAAAAAGTAGAAAAAAGCAGAAAAATGACAATAAAAGAAATTATATGCCTGTATAATCCATATATGCACTATATTAACGGATATTTTTTAAAGTACAATAAAAAATATTAAATTTTTATAACATTTTTTTGAATATAGTATTATTTCTTTATTTTTAGTTTCCTTTTTTATCTAATTTTCGGATATAAAGTGATAAAAGTATGGTTTCACGTAAGGTCTTACACACTATTTTTTGATCAAACTAATTTGCTTTTGTGATAATTCTTCTAAGGTTCGACAGGGCGTTGTTACAGACATAAAAAAACCTGTTTTCTCTTGGAAAACAGGCCTGATACCATTATTGATTTGCTAAAACGACAGCAATTTGATCCTCAATATCTTTTCCATCCTCTTCATCAATCAATCCGTTTAGCAGAATAGAGAAAACAAGCTTTTTTCCGCTCTTTGTTTCTGCGTAACCAGATAGAGAGCTGACCGTACTTAGCGATCCGGTTTTTGCTCTTACTTTTCCTTGTGCAGGAGTATCTTTCATGCGGTTTCTCAGCGTTCCGCCTACCATTCTGTCAGGATTGCCTGCAACAGGTAAAGAATTTAGATAAGCCGAGAACCAACTCTGATCTTGAATGTCGTATAACAGCTGTGAGAGTTGATCTGAGGATACAGCATCAATATGTGAGATTCCTGATCCATCCCTTAAGATGAGTGATTTGGAATCAACACCAAATTCCGGAAGCGTACTGTTTAACACTTCGAGCCCCTTCTCCCAGCTTCCCTCTCCTTTTTTCACTTTCCCCATCTCTTTTACGAGTACTTCGGCATGTCCGTTATTACTTAATTTCATGAACGGCACAAAGAGTTTCGATAAAGGCATTGAGCGATGAGCGAGCAGCACGTCTGAAGAACCAGGTGCTGCACCCGTTTTGACGTCCCCTTTCACAGTAATCCCTTGTTTTTTAAGTGCCTGCTTAAATAAATCTAAGGCATATCCGGCAGGCTCCCAGACAGAAATCCATTCCTTTGTCTTGTTTGCGTCAACCGGCACGCTCCCTTCAATTGTAATCGTGTTTGTTCCATGCTCTCTTTCGATCGTGAGGTCTTTCTTTGAGCCGGCCTCTGTCGTTTCGGCATCATTCTTAATCGTTATATAATCGGTTTTCGGAGAGACAGAAACAGCAGGCTTTTCTCCTTCTTTTTTATTTGGTGTGACCTCAACAATCACAGTGCCTGCATCATAGTCTTCATTCGGAGACGCTGTTAGAGCGGAGATTGGCGCACCGTAATATGTGTATTCATCGCTCCAAGGCATATCAGGTGATAATCGCATGTCATCATACCACGTATCATCACCGATCAGATTGCCTTTAATTACTTTTACGCCGGATTCTTTTAATTTCTCAGCCATTTTGTCAAAATCAGATGGTAAAAGTGTCGGATCTCCTTTCCCTTTCAAATAAAGGTTACCATTCAGCCTTTTCCCTTTCAGTACGCCGTCCGTCCGGACCTCGGTTGTAAAAGAATAGTTCTCGCCAAGGACAGAAAGTGCCGCGGCCGCTGTCAAAAGCTTTAGAGAAGAGGCGGGCCTCATTCGGGTGTCTCCTGAATGTTCATATAGAACAGCACCTGTTTCCGCGGAGCGAACGGTGATGCCGGCCATTGCGCCTTCGAGTGCAGGATGATCAGCTAAAATCTTATCAATCTGCCCGGAAAGTGCACCTTGTTTTTCAGCGGCAAGCGCAGCCTGATGCATATAAGGAACCGAAGCAACGACGAAAAGCAGTAAAACAGCAACATAAACCTTTATGCTTTTTTTCATTCATTTCCCCGCCTCTCTGCGCTTCATCATTGGCTATTGATGATTCAGTTCAATGGTGATACTGCTTTTGGCTGTCGTTTCTTCTCCCGGATCCAGCACTTGTAAACCCGTGAGTGATGAAGGTAAATCAAGGTTCACGGCGTTTGTTACCCATGTGTAAGGTTCAGGGCACAAATACCCTTGTTTTCCGTCCGCATTGTATACAACCCATTGTTTAAACTGTGCATCTGCCTTATAAATAATGCTTATATGTGCATGCTGATGATAAATGACTGCCTGATTTTCTCCGCCTCTCTTCTGATAAGAAGATAAAAAGACATCATCCAGCTGCTTGTGGCGCAAATCTATTCCTTCATGCAAAGCTTCTTTATACGGTACATCCATCAGTTTCCCGGTCGGCAGCAAGCGTTCATCCAATTCCCATTGCTGATCTGCTGTCAGGGAGAATAACGAGCTTTCTGCCGGAAATACAAATGTAGTATGATAACCAATTCCCCAAGGAAACGCTTCCTTTCCTTTGTTCATGACCGTCGCATGTTTAAATAGGGTATTCCCCTTGATCGTGTATGTCATCCGAACGACGGCATGATGAGGAAATTGCTTATGCACATGTGGGAGCTCAGAAAGATCAATTTCTGTTTCAACAATCACTTCTTCATCAGTTTGCTTCGTGGTCACGACATTCCACTTTTCATGGTAAAGAAACCCGTGAAGATGGTTGTGTTTATCCTTCTCGTTGATATCAAAATGATACGTTCTGTCCCGGAAACTGAATGTACCGTCACTTATGCGGTTAGGCGGAAACAGGATTGGAATGCCATACAATGTTGGTGTATCGTGAAAACTTTCTGCTGTTTCCGGTTCACGCAAAAGCTGGACTTTTGTTGTTTTGTCCACGAGTGAAATGACGTTGCTCCCCCACTCGGGGACAACAATCATTTCTAGAAGTTCGTTGCCCGCTTTGATGGCTGGCGTTCCCAAATACGTGATGTTTTCAATAAAGTTTGCCATGTATACTCAACCTCTCCTTGATTCATTGCTAGTATAAGAATTCAATGTACTGTGCCATATTTCCTCCATTTTATGTTTCCCCTATCAAATAAAAAACACCGTTCAAACTCATGAACGGTGTGATTCGGGAGACTATTGGATGAGACGTGTGATCTGTTTCTTTTTCCACACGAATTGATAATACCCATAAATCAACAGCAGGCTGACGGCAAATGCAGCCGGATAGCCAACCCAGACGCCGAGTATTTCAAGCTTTGTGTAGTGAGAAAGGACGAAGGCGACAGGCACCTCAACTCCCCAGATCGAAAATATACTGATAACGGTCGGCCATAAAACCGTTCCGCTTGCCCGCATCGTTGCGGAAATAATTTGGGCATTTCCAAACAGCAAATAGCTCCACAATGTAATCATCAATAGACGGTGCGCAATGTAAAGCGTCTCTTGCTCGGTTAAAAATAACGCTAAAATCTGATGTGAAAAAACATAGATCAAAATGATCAGTACGCCGCCAATGATATAATTCAGCCAAATCCCCACGCGAATGACCTGCTTTAAGCGGTCAAATTCGTTCGCGCCAATCGATTGCGCAGCGAAAATAGAAACCGCGATACCAAGGCTGACGGCCGGCATTTGTACATAGCTGGCCACCTGGTTGACCACTCCGTATGCAGCTGTTGCATTAGAGCCGTAATGATTGACGAATGAAATAACCGCTATCTCTGATAATGAGACAAGAATCATATTGATGCTTGCTGGAATCCCAAGACGCAGCAGGAGAGCCAGCAGCTCCTTATCCATTTTCAAATAACGCCGCACTGTTTTATCAAATTGCAGCGGGTGTTTTCGTTTTCGTAAATACACCATTAACACAAGAAAAGTCGCAATCGTGGAAATGACAGTTGCATATGCCGAGCCGTATATGCCCAGTTTCGGAAGACCAAACATGCCAAGGATTAAGACAGGCAAAAGGGAGATGTTGATAACCGTACTCACAATCAGTGTATAAAACGGTGTCTTGGAATCTCCTGTTCCCCGCAAAAAGGTAGTATATGCAAAATATAAAAACATAAACGGCATAGCGTAAAATAAAATACGTGCATAGTTAGCGCTGACATGAATGACATTTTCAGGCGTGCCCATTAAACGAAGGATATCCAGGGTGAATATACTGCCGATGACGGCTAACACAACGCCTAATAAAAATGTAAACGTGAGCGTCGTCCCGACAACAGCCTTTAGCCGTTCTTCATTTTTCGCCCCATAGGCTTGTCCGATCAGAATCGAGCTTCCTGAACCAATCCCAATCGTAAATGAGATTAAAAGAAAAAATAACGGGAAAAAGGATGATACAGCTGCCACTGCGTCAACACCGAGCCATCTGCCTACAGCCATCATCCCGACAAGCTGGCCGACTGATTGCAGCACATTGCTCAGCAGAAGAGGCACCAAAAAGAGTGACATAGACCGCCAGACTGATGGTTTGCTTTTCTCTTGAGTTACATGAGGTTCTTGTGATGTTTCCATATTGAAGGACTCCTTTATTTGAATTCGTTTTGAACATGCCCTCATTTTTTGACAAAAACAGGAGATGCAACATGTTATTATTCATCACTGTATATATGAAACCCTTCCCGATTCTTCTCATTTTACACATCTTTTTAGCTTATGAAGAATAAACTAGCAAGTAATGGCGTATTTTTTGCGAGTAAAAGAATAAAAAATAATTTATGCAAAACTATTGTAATCTGTACGTAATTATTGTAACATTTGTAACATAAGAGAAAGAGATTTTGAAGGAGAGAGCGATAATGAAAAAATGTCTTCTATTTCTAACAACCATTGCACTTATTCTGTCATTAAGCACAAATGCATTTGCGAAAAATACATCAGGCGATTTATCACAAAAACAAGCACTGCAGCTGGCGTTATCCGCAAGAGAACATTTTTGGAACACAATGAGCGGCCACAATCCAAAGGTGAAAAAAGCAGTTTGCCCGTCCGGCACATTTGAGTATCAAAATCTTCAATATGTATACATGTGCAGTGATCTAGGCACTAAAGCAAAAGCGGTGAATTACCTAACTCCTATTTTTACAAAAACAGCAATCGAAAAAGGCTTTAAAGATTATCATTTCACTGTTTCAAAAGGAAAACTCGCTGTTCCGATCGGTGACGGAGACAACCTTTTAAATTGGAAAAAATCAACCGCTAAACTGATCTCTAAAAAAGGCAGCACAATCACTTACGAATTTACCGTTCCTACTTTAGACGGATCCCCTTCTGCAAAACGGAAAGTGACATATGTGAAAGAAAATAAAAAGTGGAAAGTTAATCAATTTGACGCAGTTATATAAGAAAAACGCCCTGCATAAGCGGGCGTTTTTTACTTGTGAAAAAAGAAAGACAACAGGCGAAAAGTGCCTGTTGTCTTTCTGTGAAAATAACGCTCTAGGAGAGATTCGAACTCCCGACCTGCAGTTTAGGAAACTGCTGCACTATCCGCTGTGCTACTAGAGCTTTTGGTATTTATATAGTAGCTCTGATAATCAATATTTTCAAGCGATTTGTATTAAAGCCCTCCAAAAACCTTATACGCGGCTCTTGTCGTATCTTCATCAATACCGATATACCGCATTGTAATTGAGGGTGATGAATGATTCAATATTCTCTGCAGCTCGGCGATGTCTTTTGTCCGCTGATAAAAATGATAGCCAAACGTTTTCCGGAGTGTATGTGTCCCTATCTCCTCAAGTCCGCACGCCGCAGCGGCCTCTCTTAAAATTCTGTAGGCCTGAATGCGGGAAATCGGCTTTCTGGTCCGCACAGATTTAAAAAGATAGTCGTTTTCCTTCATATCTTTCGTATACTCGTAAATTTCCTGTTTCAGTGACTCTAAAATAAGAATCTTTCTTTTCTTTTTCGTTTTGCTTTCAGTCGCCCATAAATGATCTTTATGTTTAACGTCCTTCACTTGCAGCGGCAGAATATCAGAAATGCGGAGCGCGCTGTTGATGCCGAAAATAAACAGAAAATAATCCCGCTTGTTTTTGTTAAGCAAATACTGTTTGACTTCTTGGATTTTCTCTAGACTGCGAATCGGCTGTACAATATGCATCAAAAAACTCCTTAAAAACCGTTATGTAACGTTTTGAGGCTTATGTTACTATTATAGCTGAAAAACCTTGAATGTCAAAGCGTGACGGTATTTATGTAACATAATATACATAGTGTTACATAAGCGTGTGAGTAAGTTTATATAAACCCCCTTCCTTTTTAATGGCCTTTAGATCCTCTTATAAAGCTTTTAATCTCTCAGATACTTATCCCCCTAGTTATGATCAAAAAGCCTCTTAAAACGAAATCTGACGTTCCTGATTTTTCAGCGTTTCTGCAAAAAACATACAAAAAAAGACACAATTTCAAATTGTGTCCTAATCTTCATCCTTTACATCAATATCTTCCGGGATTGGTTCATTTAATATTTCCTGCACAAGTGCTTTGTAATTCTCCAGCTGTTCGAGATGCGTTTTGAACTGCTCCTTATAAATCAAAAATTGCTCCCCGTCATGAACGGCCCTGATTTTTCCTTCGAGCACCAAGCTTTTAATATAATCCTCTGAAAGATTTGTATATTCTGCTGTTTCTTCAATCGTTAAATACATATAGCAGTCCCTTCTTCATCCGTATGCTGATTCTAATATAGCACATGGCTCATATCAATATAATCAATTTTGCACAGAAAAACGGCTTTATGTACTATATAATATACCATTTGTCACTTGTGAAAACGCTGTAATTTTTTTACGCTAAGATTGTAACAATACAGCTTCATATAGGAGGGAGAACATGAAAAGAACGTGGAACGTCTGTTTAACAGCTCTGCTTAGTGTTCTGTTAGTCGCTGGAAGTGTCCCTTTTCACGCGGAAGCTAAAAAACCGCCCAAAAGCTACGATGAGTACAAACAAGTAGATGTCGGAAAAGACGGCATGGTTGCGACCGCACATCCTCTCGCTTCTGAAATCGGTGCTGATGTGCTGAAAAAAGGAGGAAATGCCATTGATGCAGCGGTCGCTATTCAATTCGCACTCAATGTAACGGAGCCGATGATGTCAGGCGTTGGCGGCGGCGGTTTTATGATGGTGTATGACGGAAAAACGAAGGATACAACGATAATCGACAGCCGTGAGCGTGCACCAGCAGGCGCAACCCCTGACATGTTTTTGGATGAAAACGGCAAAGCCATTCCTTTCTCTGAACGTGTGACAAAAGGTACTGCCGTTGGTGTTCCAGGCACGCTGAAAGGGCTGGAAGAAGCCTTGGATAAATGGGGAACCCGTTCAATGAAGCAATTAATTACCCCTTCTATTAAACTCGCTGACAAAGGCTTCCCGATTGATTCAGTGTTGGCAGATGCCATTTCTAATTACCAGGAAAAACTGTCACAGACAGCCGCAAAAGATGTATTTTTGCCAAATGGCGAGCCGCTGAAAGAAGGCGATACCCTTATTCAAAAAGATTTGGCCAAAACGTTTAAACTTATTCGCTCCAAAGGCACTGACGCTTTTTATAAAGGAAAATTCGCCAAGGCGCTTTCTGACACTGTCCAGGATTTTGGCGGATCAATGACGAAAGAAGATTTAGAAAATTACGACATTACGATTGATGAACCGATTTGGGGAGACTATCAAGGCTATCAAATCGCCACTACTCCTCCTCCAAGCTCCGGTGGTATTTTCTTATTGCAAATGCTGAAAATACTTGATGACTTTAACCTTTCACAATACGATGTCCGCTCATGGGAGAAATATCAGCTGCTTGCCGAAACGATGCATTTGTCTTATGCCGACCGTGCGTCATACGCTGGTGATCCCGAATTTGTAAATGTTCCTCTCAAAGGCCTGCTTCACCCCGATTATATTAAAGAACGCCAGCAATTAATCAACCTAGATCAAGTGAATAAAAAACCGAAAGCCGGTGATCCTTGGAAATACCAAGAAGGATCAGCAAACTATAAACAAGTCGAACAGCCGAAAGATAAAGTAGAAGGCCAAACAACCCACTTTACAGTTGCTGATCGATGGGGAAATGTTGTTTCCTATACAACAACAATCGAACAGCTATTCGGAACGGGTATTATGGTCCCTGATTACGGTGTTATTTTAAACAATGAATTAACGGATTTTGATGCGATACCAGGCGGAGCTAATGAAGTACAGCCAAACAAACGGCCTTTAAGCAGCATGACCCCGACGATTTTATTTAAGGATGACAAGCCTGTCCTCACTGTTGGATCTCCTGGCGGGGCCACAATTATTTCATCCGTTTTGCAAACCATTCTCTACCATATAGAATATGGTATGGAATTAAAAGCGGCTGTTGAAGAGCCAAGAATTTACACAAACAGCATGAGCTCTTACCGTTACGAAGACGGAGTTCCTAAAGATGTCCTCAGCAAGCTGAACGGCATGGGCCACAAATTTGGCACAAGTCCGGTGGATATCGGAAACGTGCAAAGCATATCGATCGACCATGAAAACGGCACCTTTAAAGGCGTAGCTGATTCAAGCAGAAACGGCGCAGCGATCGGCATTAATTTAAAACGCAAATAAAAAGAAAAAACTGTACTCGCTTCAAATGAGTACAGTTTTTTTATGCCCATCTTTAAAATAAAAACTGATAAACGGTTTTATTCTGCCAATGCAGTGTATCAGACCAGAAATCTAACACGTCTATCTTCATCTTTTCATTTCGTGTATCTCATCAAGAAATGTCTGGAACGCACTCGTAATAAAAAAGTCTTTCCTGTATATAAATACGATCTCTACGTCTTGATATGCTGCTGGCAGCTGATGAATCCATACATTCGTTCGATGCTCGGAGCAATCAATAGCGGACCTTGGGAGAAGCGCCGTACCCATCCCGGCGGAAACTCCTTTTATAATCGCCTCCAATGTGCCAAACTCTATGATTTTTTGGTTGGGTATGCCTGCTTCCTCCAGTAATCTTTTGACCCTGTCACGATGAGAACAGCCTGCTCCAAAAAAGAGCATCGGCTGTTGGAGCATATCCTTGGCCGTCCCTTCTCGTGATGAAATCAAAACTAATTCATCATGGGAAACATGGATTTGTCTGACAGCAGTGTGTTCAACCGGTCCATATACAAAAGCGCCATCAGCTTTATGATCAAGAACCTGTTGAATCAGATGATGCGTATCAGCTGTGTTCACCGATAAATCCACATCAGGAAAACGTCTGAGGAAGGAGGCGGCATGTTCGGGCAGATGCGTTACCGCCGTCGTTTCTAGTGAGCCGATCCGCAACGGCCCTTTCGGATGCCGGCTCATCTGTGTCGATTTTTCAGCTTCGTCTAACAGCAATAATACTTGATCAGCATATTGCAAAAGATTTTCTCCCGCAGCAGTCAGCTTCATCCCGCGATTCGTTCGATGAAAAAGCCTGATATTCAAATCTTCCTCAAGGTTATGTATTCTGGCTGTCACATTCGATTGAACATAATTCAGCATTTGCGCTGCTTTCGTTATGCTTCCTTCACGGGCCACAGCCTGAAAAATCTTTAAATCTCCGCTTTCCACGGGCTCTCACCTACTTGCTATGATTAAAAGTGATATCGGCTATCATATTTGTTCATTTTACTCGAAGAAAACGGCTAAGTAAAATATGTAAAGATATGAAAATACAATTCAATGAGGAGGAAGACAACATGAAAGCTGTAATTCACAATGGAACAACCGGACTGCAAGGATTATTATTTCAAAACGTCCCTGCGAAAAAGCCTGGATATGGCGAGGTAAAGGTAAAATTAAAATCTGCGGGGCTGAATCATCGTGACCTGTTTCTCATGAAAAACAAATCTGAACAAGATCCTCACGTGATACTCGGTTCTGACGGCGCCGGTCTCATTGAAGAGATTGGTGAAGGCGTGAAAAATGTGACTGTTGAAACAGAAGTCATCATTTTCCCGACATTAAACTGGGAATTGACAGAGAATGTTCCACCTGTACCTGAGATTCTGGGAGGTCCTTCTGACGGAACACTTGCTGAATATGTGATCATTCCTTCACAAAATGCAATCAAAAAACCTCCTTATTTATCTTGGGAAGAAGCGGGCGTTTTACCTTTATCCGCTTTAACTGCATATCGGGCCCTGTTTACGAAGGGACAATTGAAAAAAGACGAGCATCTATTGATACCCGGCATCGGAAGCGGAGTTGCAACCTACGCTTTATTGATGGCGAAGGCGATTGGGGCAACAGTAAGCGTGACCTCCCGCAGTGAGGAGAAAAGAAAAAGGGCGCTGCAATTAGGTGCTGATTACGCATTTGACAGTTATAGCAATTGGGATGAACAGATGCAGGGAAAAAAGGCTGATGTTGTTCTTGACAGCATAGGCCCTGCCCTCTTTTCGGAATACTTCCGTCATGTAAAGCCGAATGGCCGCATTGTCAGCTTTGGGGCAAGCTCAGGAGACGATCTCAGTTTTCCGGTGCGTTCTCTATTCTTTCCGCAGATCAATGTTTTGGGAACCTCGATGGGAAGCGGTGAGGAATTTCGCGATATGCTCGCTTTCATTGAAAAACATAAGCTGAGACCTGTAATCGACCGCACATATCCTTTAGAAAAAACATGTGATGCATATAAAAGAATGCAGGAAGGCAGGCAGTTTGGAAACATTGGGGTCGTAATGGATTAAAAAAAGAAACCGGCTGGCAACCAGACCGGTGTCTTTTTTTATATGATAATCCCCTTTATTTACGGAAGAACTGAACTCCCCATCAAATACCGATCCACTTCACGCGCTACTTCACGGCCTTCATTAATCGCCCATACGATTAAGCTTTGGCCTCTTCTTGCATCCCCTGCGGCGAATACGCCATCGATATTTGTTTGATAATCCCCATATGTTGCACTGATTTTGTTGTTTACAGAATCCACACCGAACTGTTTCAACAGCGGCTGTTCTGTGCCTTCAAAGCCGATAGCGATAAAGACAAGCTGAGCAGGCCATACTTTTTCAGTTCCAGGCAGCTCGCGGAACTCGTATTTTCCATGCTCATTTTTCACTTTTTCCATTTGGATGGTATGGAGCTCCTTCAGCTGGCCATTTTTATCCGCGACCATTTTTTTCGTTTGAATGGAGTATTCCCTCGGATCTCTTCCAAATTTTGCTTCCGCTTCTTCATACGCATATTCAAGCGTAAAGACGTGCGGCTGTTCAGGCCACATATTGTCATTCGTGCGGGCTGGCGGAAGTTTTGGGTGTTTGCCGAATTGATGCACGCTTTTGGCTTTTTGTCGCAGAGCAGTAGCTACACAGTCAGCTCCTGTATCTCCGCCTCCGATAACGATGACATCTTTCCCTTTGGCGTCAATGAATTGCTTGTCTTTAAAATTAGAATCTAAATAGCTTTTCGTTGCGAGCGTTAGGTAATCCATCGCGTAATGGACTCCTTTTGAGTCGCGCCCTTCAATTAAGAGGTCCCGCTGCTTTTGAGCGCCTGTGCACAGGATCACAGCATCAAATTGCTCCTTTAACTCATCCGCTGTTATGTCAACACCGATTTCTGTGTTCGTGACAAAATCAATTCCTTCTTGCGTCAGTAATTTAATTCGGCGTTCTACAATGCCCTTCTCAAGCTTCATGTTTGGAATGCCGTATGTTAAAAGGCCGCCCGCTCTGTCTGCTCGTTCAAAAACAGTGACGGAATGTCCCGCTTGGTTCAGCTGGTCAGCACTCGCCAGTCCGGCTGGGCCTGACCCGACAATGGCCACTTTTTTGCCTGTTCGTTTTTTAGGAATTCTGGGTTGAATCCAGCCGTTCTCAAATCCTTTGTCGATAATGGTTCGCTCGATATTTTTAATTGAAACGGCCGGGTCTGAAATCGCTAAAGTGCATGACCCTTCACAAGGGGCAGGACATACCCGCCCTGTGAATTCAGGAAAGTTGTTTGTTTTCAACAGACGTTCCAATGCTTCTTTCCATCTGCCCCGGTAGACAAGATCATTCCATTCAGGAATTAAGTTGTAAATCGGACAGCCGGATGTAAATCCGTTAATGTCCGCACCGATCTGGCAAAACGGTGTACCGCAATCCATACACCGCGCCCCCTGGCGTTTCGATGCTTCTTCTGAAAAAGGAGCAGAATATTCTTTCCAATCCTTTAAGCGAGTGAGAGGGTCCCGCTCAGCAGGTTTTTCTCGTTTGATCTCCATAAATCCAGTTGGTTTCCCCATGTTCCTCTCCCCTTCCTTACTGTACTACCGCTTGTTTTTGTCCAGCTGCTGTATTCTGCTTTGGCTTCGTGTTGGCCTCAAAAGCGAACATGATGGCTTCTTCTTCTGATAAACCTGCAGCTTTTTGCTCTTCGATGCTCGCAAGCATTTGTTTATAGTTTTTCGGAATGACTTTAACGAATTTTTTCACGCTGTCTTCCCATTGAGCAAGCAGATCTTGTGCTTTTTGGCTGTTTGTATACGCAGCATGTCTTTTAAGCATTGCTTTGATTTGCTGGATTTCTTTCTCATCCTCTAATGATTCAAATAAAATCATCTCAAGGTTGCATTTGCGTTTAAAGGCTTTGGCATCTTCAGCCAATACATAAGCGATTCCGCCGGACATACCTGCCGCAAAGTTTTTGCCTACATCACCGAGAACGACAACGCTGCCGCCAGTCATGTATTCACAGCCGTGGTCGCCGATGCCTTCTACAACTACGTTCACACCGCTGTTCCGAACGGCAAAGCGTTCACCAGCACGTCCGTTAATATATGCTTCTCCGCTTGTCGCACCGTAAAAAGCAACGTTGCCGATAATGACATTGTCATCCGAAGCAGAGTTGAATTCTTCTGGTGACTTGACGATGATTTTTCCGCCAGAAAGCCCTTTTCCGACGTAATCATTTGAGTCTCCGTCCAAATAAAGTGTCATTCCTTTAGGAACGAAAGCTCCGAAGCTTTGGCCGGCTGATCCAGTAAAGTGCAGCTTGATCGTATCTTCAGGAAGCCCTTCTTCTCCGTAGCGCTTAGAGATCTCACTGCCGGTTATCGTTCCGGCTACACGGTTTGTATTATTGATTTCAATCGATATATCAGCTTCTTTTCCAGATTCGATGGCTTCTTGTACTGCCGGGAGAATCGTTGTGATATCTAGCGATTGATCAATTTTATGATTTTGCGGTGATTGGAACGTCCGTACGCCTTCAGGCTGATAAAGAAGTGTAGACAAATCTAGCTGGCTTGCTTTCCAGTGCCCCTTCGCCCGTTCACTTACATGAAGTGCATCAGTGCGGCCGATCATTTCATCAAATGTCTTGAAGCCTAACGCGGCCATGTACTCACGAACTTCTTCAGCAATGAACAGCATATAGTTCACAATATGGTCGGGATCCCCCATGAACTTTTTGCGAAGCTCTGGGTTTTGTGTTGCTACACCGACAGGGCATGTATCTAAATGGCAGGCACGCATCATGACACAGCCGAGTACAACTAACGGAGCCGTTGCGAAACCAAATTCTTCTGCACCGAGCAAGGCAGCCATCACAACGTCGCGGCCCGTCATGAGCTTTCCATCCGTTTCTAATACAACACGGTCACGAAGGCCGTTAAGCATTAATGTTTGATGTGCTTCTGCAAGACCAAGTTCCCATGGCAGCCCTGTATGTTTAATACTGGTTTTCGGAGAAGCACCTGTACCTCCATCGTAGCCGCTGATCACAATGACATCTGCAGTCGCTTTGGCCACACCTGCAGCAATTGTGCCTACGCCTGCTTTTGACACCAGCTTTACGCTGATTCTTGCGTCACGGTTGGCATTTTTCAAATCGTGGATCAGCTGGGCTAAATCCTCAATTGAATAAATGTCATGGTGAGGAGGAGGTGAGATTAAACCGACACCTGGTGTTGACCCTCGGACATCGGCAACCCATGGATATACTTTGTTTCCAGGCAGCTGACCGCCTTCACCCGGCTTAGCGCCTTGAGCCATTTTAATCTGCAGCTCATCAGCATTAACAAGGTAATGGCTTTTGACACCGAAACGTCCTGATGCAATTTGTTTGATCGCACTTCTTCTATCATCGCCGTTCACATCTGGAACAAAACGTTTTGGATCTTCTCCGCCTTCACCGCTGTTGCTTTTTCCTCCAAGACGGTTCATTGCGATGGCTAAAGCTTCGTGTGCTTCCTTACTCAAGGACCCAAATGACATCGCACCCGTTTTAAAGCGTTTGACAATCGATTCAGCGGATTCAACCTCTTCCAGCTTCAAAGGCTTGCGGTTTCCGTCAAATGCGAACAAGTTCCGCAAAAATCCGATGCGTTCTTCATCTGCCGCTTTTGTATACTGTTTAAACAGAGTGTAATCATTTCTGCGGCAAGCCCATTGCAAGGTATGAATCGTTTTCGGGTTAAACGCATGATGCTCTCCGCCATTTCTCCATTGGAAGTCACTTCCCGGTTCAAGCGTTTTGCTGTAGTCATCCTGATAAGCTTCCCGGTGACGGCGCTGCGCCTCTTCTGCAATTGTTTGTATATCGATGCCGCCGAGCTGTGATGCAGTACCTGTGAAATAGCGGTCGATCACATCACGGCTGATTCCTACCGCTTCAAAAATTTGGGCGCCTCTGTAGCTTTGTACGGTTGAAATCCCCATTTTGGACATGACTTTTACAACGCCTTCAGTAATGCTTTTTCCATATTTGCTGACCGCTTCTTCATAGCTGATATCCAAACGGCCTTCATCAATTTCCTGCTTGTAGGTCGCATAAGCGAGATAAGGGTTAATAGCATCTGCGCCATAACCGATTAATGCTGCAAAGTGATGTACTTCACGTGCTTCTCCCGACTCCACAATAATGCTGACTTTCGTACGCAGCCCTTTGCGGATTAAGTGCTGATGCAGCGCGCTTACTGCCAGAAGCGGCGGAATTGGTGTCAAGCTCTCATTCATCTTTTTGTCTGATAAAATTAACAGGCTTACGCCTTGACTGATGGCTTTCTCTGCCTGTGTGAACATGTCCTTTAATCCGCGTTCAAGATCCTCTGAAAACAGCACATCGATTTTTTGGCTTTTTAAATCAGGATGAACAATCGTTTTCAATGCGTAAAACTGTTCATTGGATAAAACAGGTGTATACAGTTTAATCCGGCGAACGTTTCGTTCACTTGGGTGAAGAAGATCGCCTTCCGCACCGAGCCATGTCATCGTTGAAGTGACAAGCTGCTCACGAATCGCGTCGATTGGCGGGTTCGTTACTTGTGCAAACAGCTGCTTAAAGTAGTTAAACAGTGATTGCGCGCGATCGGAAAGTACAGCAAGCGGCGCGTCATTCCCCATTGAACCAAGGGGGTCTTTGCCTTCTTTAATAACAGGAATGAGATATTTTTGGATATCCTCATATGTGTATCCGAATGCCTTCTGGCGAGTTAGAAGATCAGTAAATTGTTCTTCCTCTCTTGATTCCGGATCAGGATTCACTTGGACAAGCTCTTCTTCTAGCCATTTTTGGTACGGGTATTCAGTTGCAATTTGTGTTTTGACTTCTTCATCGGAGATAATCCGGCCTCTTTCCAGGTCAATTAAAAGCATTTTCCCAGGCTCAAGACGGTTTTTATATAAAACGTTCTCCTGTTCAACGTCAATAACGCCTACTTCAGATGAGAAAATAATATAATCATCTTTTGTGACATAATAACGGGCCGGACGGAGACCATTCCGGTCAAGAATTGCGCCGATTTGTTTTCCATCAGTAAATGAAATGGCTGTCGGTCCGTCCCAAGGCTCCATCAGAGAGCTATGGTACTCGTAGAACGCTCTTTTTTCCTTAGACATATGCGTATTTTCCGTCCAAGGTTCAGGAATGAGCATCATTGCTGTATGTGCCGGTTTGCGCCCAGCCATCACAAAAAACTCAAATGCGTTATCTAAAATGGAAGAGTCACTGCCGTCAGCATTGAGAATCGGCAAAATCTTATTTAAGTCCTCACCGAAGCTTTCAGATACAAATTGCTGCTCACGTGCTCTCATCCAATTGATATTTCCGCGAAGGGTGTTAATTTCACCGTTGTGAACCAAATAGCGGTTAGGATGCGCTCTTTCCCAGGTAGGGAATGTGTTGGTGCTGAAGCGTGAATGAACAAGCGCAAAAGCTGAAACGAATGCTTCATCTTGCAGATCAGAATAAAACGCATCAACCTGTTCAGGTGTTAAAAGGCCTTTGTAAACAATGGTCTGGCTTGAAAGACTGGCAAAATAAAAATCAAAACCTTCCGTTACACCCCAGTTTTCAGCCTGTTTACGAATGACATACAACTTTCGTTCAAAAGATAAATTGTCCTTTAGGTCAGAGCTTGCGCCGATAAATACCTGACGGACAAACGGACAGCTTTTTTGTGCCACTGTTCCGATTTTTCCGACATTTACAGGTACAGTTCTCCATCCAAGAACGACTTGGCCTTCTTGTTCGATCAGTGCATTGATTTGCTTTTCAATTTTTTTTCTTTCATCTTCTTTCTGTGAGAAAAAGACCATTCCTACCCCATAACGTTCTTTTTCCGGCAGATTGATGTCTTTGCACTCTTTTCTAAAGAAAGCATCAGGGATTTGAACCAGTAAGCCGGCTCCGTCTCCTGTATCCGGATCACTGCCTTGGCCTCCTCTGTGGTCCAGCTGGCAAAGCATCTTAAGTCCTTGTTTGACAATGTCATGAGTCTGCTTGCCCTTTAAGTGTGCGTATAGGCCGATTCCGCATGCATCATGTTCAAATTCAGGACGGTAGAGACCTTGAGCTTTTGGCATTTGATTGTACGTCATAATTCCTCTCCCCCGATCAATTTCCGATAATACCGGTCATAAAATCTAACAACTCTATAATCATTGTAGGTTTTCAAAACGATATAAACAATATATAATTTAGATCAAAAGAATCTCAAATTGAGATAGATGGATGTGAGACAAACATGGAGTTGCGCCAACTGCGTTATTTTATGGAGGTGGCTGAAAGAGAACACGTTTCAGAAGCTGCTGATCATTTGCATGTGGCCCAATCAGCAATCAGCAGACAAATTGCCAATCTTGAAGAGGAATTAAATGTGACCTTATTTGAGCGTGAAGGGAGAAATATCAAACTCACGCCAATTGGGAAAGAATTTTTGATTCATGTGAAGACCGCAATGAAAGCCATTGATTATGCAAAAGAACAAATTGATGAGTATCTTGACCCGCACCGCGGAACGGTAAAGATCGGCTTTCCTACGAGCCTCGCCAGCCAGCTTTTGCCGACTGTCATTTCAGCATTTAAGGAAGAATATCCGCACGTCGAATTTTTGCTGCGCCAAGGCTCCTATAAGTTTCTGATCGAAGCTGTCAGAAACCGCGATATTGATCTAGCCTTATTAGGGCCGGTGCCGACGAATTTCTCTGATATAGCGGGAAAAATTTTATTCACTGAAAAAATTTACGCGCTTGTTCCATTAAATCATCCGCTTGCTCAACAAAAAACGGTTCATTTAATCGATTTGCGCAACGATCAATTTGTATTGTTCCCGGAAGGATTTGTACTCAGAAAAATGGCAATCGATTCCTGCAAACAAGCCGGCTTTGCTCCTCTCGTTTCAACGGAGGGTGAGGATTTGGATGCTATCAAAGGATTAGTGTCCGCAGGAATGGGCGTTACCCTTCTGCCTGAAAGTACGTTTGCTGAAACAACACCTCGTTTTACTGTGAAAATTCCAATTGAGTTCCCTCAAGTGAAACGGACTGTCGGAATCATTAAACCGAAAAATAGAGAGCTTGCGCCTTCTGCGAATGATTTTTATGAGTTTGTCATTCAATTCTTCTCTAAGCTGGAGCAGTATCAATAAAAAAATGAACCCGATCTTCTGTATAGAAGCTCGGGTTTTTTGCTGCAAATTAATTAACAGGCAAAGTAAAATCCACATGGCAAACAAATGCTTCTTGATCAATTAGCGCTTTGTTGATCAGTTCTTTCTTCTTTTCTGGTTCTTGAAGCTGTACAGAAGAATAATTAACGATTCCAAGCCCGATTTCTGTTCCTTGTGAATCCATTAGCCGAACAACTGAACCGCTTTTGAATTTTCCTTTAATCTTCTGTACACCGTCCAGGTATAAGCTCGATTGCCCATTTGTTATTTTTCGTGAATAATCATCTGATAAAATCATTTCACCTTCAGGACCGGAATTAAAAGCGATCCATTGTTCCTTTCGATTCAACGGAAGCGTTCCTTTTGCTTCAAAATAGGTGCCTGCCGCCTCTTCACGAACAGCATGGTATAAAATATCGCCGGCATCTGCCTGACCAAGAAAACCTTTAATGCCAGAAGCCATTACGATTTTAAATGCATCAAGCTTAGAGCGCATGCCGCCGGTTCCGACACCGCTCCCACTGTCACCTGCGCACGCTTCGATGTCAGGTGTTATTTCACTCACTCGCTGTATCCTTTTCGCTTTTGGATTTGTGCGCGGATTGCCGTCATATAACCCGTCGATATCTGATAAAATCACAAGCATATCTGCATCAATCAATCCAGCGACTTTTGCTGCGAGCGTATCATTGTCGCCAAACTTGAGCCGATTGACTGTAACTGTATCGTTTTCGTTTATGATCGGGATGATGCCGCGCTCAAGCAGCACATTCATTGTATTCCTGACATTGTTATACCGATATTCATCAGAAAAATCGCTTCTCGTAATTAAAATTTGGGATGCGACATAGCCGTGTGCCAAAAACAATTTTGAATAAGCTTCCATCAGCAATCCCTGGCCGATTGAAGCTGATGCTTGTTTTTCTGGAAGCTTCTCGGGTCTTTGGATAAATCCGAGCTTCCGATATCCAGCCGCCACTGCGCCTGAGGAAACCAAAATCACTTCATATCCGGCGTCTTTCAGTTTGACGACCTGATCGACCAGCGCTTCTAATTTTCGAATGCTGATTTCTCCATGGAGGCTTGTTAATGAACTGCTTCCAATCTTCACAACAACTCTTTTTATGCTTGTATCAGGCGTCACTTTATCACTCCTGATAGCGGCGCTGCTGTTTTTTCAATATCTTCGCTGATTTCCTTTGAACGCTTAGCCGCATGCTTTATCGCTTGAGAAATCGCTTCTCCGCCGCCGCTCTTTTTCAAGGCTTGCAGCCCCGCCGCTGTCGTTCCGTTCGGTGACGTGATATTGTCTCTCAAGATCTCGGGATGTTCTCCTGTCTCCATGAGCATTTTTGCTGCGCCTAATAGCGTCTGTGCGCCGATGCTTCGAGATAACTGTTTATCAAGACCCGCTTCCTCACCTGTCTTTTCAATGAATTCCATTAAATAATAAAAGTACGCGGGACCGCTGCCGGCAATTCCGGTGAATATGTCCATTTGATTTTCTTGGATTGTATAGACTTCGCCCATGCATCCGAGCAATGCTTCGGCCAGTTTCTTCAGGTCTTCTGACACATACTTGCCGAGGGCAATAGCAGTTGCAGAAGCGCCGATCATACTGGAAGTATTGGGCATCACTCTGACAACCGGCTGTTCATTAAGCAATGATTGTTCAATAAAAGAGGTGGTTATGCCGGCAAGGACCGACAATATTAATTGATGGGGTTGGATACGTGATTTTAGTGATGACAGAGCGTTTTCGGCATCTTTTGGCTTCATTGCCAAAATGAGCACATCCATGTCTTCAATACATAGTTGGTTCGGCAAGGCGCCTTTGATTCCATATTGAAGTTCAAGTTCAGTTAATCGCTCTGTATTGCTGCGGTTTGTAACGCAGATGTTTTGTTTCGGGATTTTGTTGGCACGAACGATACCTGATATCATTCCTTCCGCCATAGATCCTGCTCCTATAAAGGCTACTTTCTTTTGATCAAAGATCGGTAACATCTCCTTTGTTCGCTTTTTTGTTCGCATTTTCACACGTTTTAAATGTTACCACGTGAGGAAATGATGTCAAGTTTGAAGGTCATCATTGATTTGTATTGTTTCTTTTCGACAAATATGTATAATGTAAAGCAGAAAACACCCGGTGCAGCAGTGTGTACCGGGTGTTTGTTTCTATTAAAAATTATCTGAGAGAGCTTTTTCAATCAGTTTTTTACAGCGGTCCAGCTCAACTTTCAGCTGTTTTTTATATAGTTTGGCAGCTTCGTAATCTTTAAATTGATAGAGGACGACTTCCTGAAGCTTAGCCCCTTCTTTTTTTACTTTAATTTGTTTTAGTATCCCGTCATCAAGAAGCTCATGTAAAGACCGGTATACTTCTGTATGATTTGGTTTAAAACCAATCTCTTTAAATTCAGACCGAAGTACTTCAAGCAGCTTTAATCCATAGAGTCTCTCTTGCTCTGTCATTGTTATCATATAAAGCTTCAAAAATGCACGCTGTTTCACTAAAAAGCCGGTTGAACTCCTTTTTTCTTCTTTCATGATATGCACTCCTTCTTCTGTCAATGACAACACTATGTACTAAATATTCAATTTTCTTTTATTGTTTTCCTCCTTATATTAAAGACTGATCGTCGAGTTATCTCATGGTTACTGATTATAGGTGAAGCGGAAAATAAATAAGTCGTTGAACATTTGGCACATAGTTTTCTTAGTTCTATTATAGCCTACATTCACTGCCAGCTTCAATTTAAAACGATTTTCAGATTTGCATATGTCGGTATGAATTTCACTCAAATAAAAAAACCTGTCGAAAGACAGGTTCTCATTTTTACGGATTTGTTGACCATAATCCCGCTGTTTTGATGAAAATACGAGGATCTAATTTCAATTGCGCCACCATGTATTCAGCAAGATCTTCAGGCTGCATCACTTTTTCAGGATTACCGTCTGTCAAGTTCAATTCGATAGACATATCACTAGCGACAGTGCTCGGCGTTAACGCGCTGACTCTGATATTATGTTTTCTCACTTCTTGCATAAGAGACTCTGTTAACCCGAGAACGGCAAATTTAGAAGCGCTATAAGCACTTGTTACAGCAGCTCCTCTTTGACCCGCTGTAGACGAAATATTAATGATGTCTCCGGCTTTGCGTTCGATCATTTCCGGAAGCACCGCGCGAGTCACATGATACACACCCATTAGGTTGACTTGTATTATATTTTCCCATTCATCGGCTGATAGATCTAAAAAACCGCCAAATTTGCTGATTCCGGCGTTGTTAATGAGAATATCGATATCACCAAGCTGTTCCTTCACTTGAGCTACGGCTTGGTTAACCTGCTCGGCATCTTTTACATCTGCAGCAGCAAATGCAGTTTTTACACCAAGCGCTTTGACTTCTTCTGCCACTTTTTCAACATTAGCGGCAGTCCGGCCGATTAACCCAATATTTACGCCTTCTTTCGCAAGAGCAAGAGCTGTAGCGCGGCCGATCCCTCTGCCTCCGCCTGTGATTAAAGCGGTTTTATTTTGTAAACTTTGCAATTGAAGCACCCTTTCTTTGTTTACCTATGTACGATATCACATTATAAGTAGAATATATCCAATACGCAAATCAAACGAACTGTGCAATCATCATTTCTTTGGATTAAAAAAGCGGAAACAGGGTAATGACAAAAGAAAAAAGGAGTGAACATATGGTTATTGTTTATATCAGTCTGGCAGTATTGGCTATTTCTATCATATTTTTAGGGTTTAATGTGATCCAAAACAAGAAAAAAATAGACCCCGCGCTAAAGGAGCTCACTTCTGTTACGCAGGCTATGCAAAAACAAGTCGAGGGATTAAAAACAGAAGCAGAGCTGCTGACGCAAAAACAAAAGAAGATTCAGCATGATGTCCAAATGAAAAAATACGCGTTTCAGCAGACAGCAGCTGAAGTGAAAGAAGTTCCCCAAGCAGTCAAAGAGGTGTGGCAGGCAGGACATTTTAATAGCAGATAAAGATGAATGAGATCTCGTTGTTACGATCAAAATGGACAATGAGATCTCATTTTTCGAGGAGGCTTACATATGATTATAAACCGCAGCTGCTTAAAGGAGTTCGCAGAAAAACTACATTTTCTTCCCTCTTCACTTACAAAGTCCGATTTACTTACTGATCCATTTCGTCTCCATCAAGAAAACGAACTTGGCATCTACTATTCACCTCATAATGAATTTATCAATCGGGAAGCCTCACTTGTGATTGCCGGGATCACGCCGGGTTTTTTCCAGATGAAGACAGCGTACGAAACAGCCGCCGAAAGCCTTTTGCAAGGCGGGACTCTTGAGCAAATGGCAGTAGACACAAAAATAGCAGCGGGTTTCTCCGGATCGATGAGGCATAACCTTATTACCATGCTGGATTTATGCGGGCTGCCACAGGCTTTCGGCATTCAAAGCGCCGCGCAGCTTTTTGGTGACTTACGGCATTTGCTCCATACAACTTCCGTTATTAAATATCCTGTCTTTATCCAGCAAAAAAACTATACCGGATACAAACCGGCCATCACTCGCTCTCCTATCCTAAGCACTTATGCTTTTGATCACTTCCCTGCGGAGCTCAATCATGTGGCGGGACCAGCTCTTCTGATTCCGTTAGGAAAAGCCGCCGAAACAGTATGTGAAACATTGATCAGACAACACAGACTCCAGAATTTGATTTGCCTTAGCGGCTTTCCCCACCCATCAGGCGCAAACGGTCATCGTTTAAAACAATTCGCCAAAAACAAAGAGCAACTAGAAAGACAAATTCATTCTTTTGCTTCCTCAGTTTTGAATTTTTTATAGAAAAGAGGAAATAAAAGGGATATGATAAACAGAAACAAACGTGGGGAGTGGTTGAATGTTTCCTGTATTAGAAACGGAGCGGCTTACACTTAGGCAAATGACAGATCAGGACGCGGAAGCCATTTTTGCTTGTTTCTCAAACCATGAAGTGACACGCTATTACGGACTTGAAAACATGGAATCTATAGAACAGGCCATTTCAATGATTCAAACCTTTGCCGCCCTCTATCAAGAAAAACGCGGTATAAGGTGGGGAATAGAAAGACAGGACACGAAAGAATTGATCGGAACAATCGGCTTTCACGCTCTGGCCCAAAAACATATGCGTGCAGAGATCGGCTATGAAATCACCCCGGCGCATTGGCGAAACGGCTTTGCATCAGAAGCCATTTCAGAGGCTGTCTCCTACGGGTTTACTTCCCTTGGCCTGACGCGTATTGGCGCAGTTGTATTTACCCAAAATGAAGCATCAAATCGTCTGCTTATAAAAATGGGATTTCAAAAAGAAGGTGTTTTAAGACAGTACATGTATCAAAATGGAATTCCCTATGATACAAATGTATATTCTATTTTAACATCAAGCAAATGAACGGACGACATTCTCTCAATCTGTATGCACACTCCCTTCCTCTTCTTGGTGACTGCCCAAAATAGAAGGGGCAGCCAGCCTCTGCACTGACTCCAGTATAGGACAGTAAATGCTAAATGGCCTGATAGAACACATCACAAAATATAGTGAAGAGGCTTATTCTTTTTCTTGCCCCGCATGAATGATCTGTGATGTACCAATGGTTTGGCCAGAAGAATTCAATGCTTTCACCTGAAAATATGGCCCAATCGAATGAACAAGTATATCTGTTTCAAATCCGGTTCGGGGAGCATCCGTTCCCACCTCAGACAATTTGTTAGGTGCTGGACCAGCTAACACTTTCCAGGCTACAGTTTCAGTTGAACCGTTCCATGATGCATAAACAATGGCTGCATCTTCACATAATGGATTTACAGCAATACTGGGTGGATAAAACGGCAAGCCTACCCATTTATCCTTAAACGCCCTATAAGAAAGATTTTGACCAGGAAACTGCATATCATATAACAAATTCAACGAAGGATCTTTTTTATTATTACCAGCACTCCTATATTCAGAAAGATACGGTTCCTGTCCCCATCCAACGAATTGATTTCGATTTGATAGTTTCTGAACATTTCCTTGACTTGGAACATACAGCGCTGGATCATGATAATAAGTTCGATCTGCTTTTGCAGTCATGTTATGGAAATCAAGTTGAAGGATTAAACCACGAGCCTCTCCCTCAGGCGGAGAGCTTGAAGAAGCACAACAAGCATCATCAAATAGACTTATCCGTGTTCTAGACCTAAAACGTGCATCATGTTGCCAAGAAAATGTTGCATTTGGCTCAAAAGTAAAATCGCTTTTTTTGCCACCAAGCTGCCAGACAATCTTTCCTGTTGTTTTATCAACCAAATAAATCGCCCACATGTTACGCATGCTTATTAGAAGAGTATTGTTCGGCCCTTCCTCAACTGAATTCACGTGAAAACAGTCCCAAATATTGTTAGCGCTTGTGGCGGATGACGCAGGTAACATCGAGTCATCCGGATTAACATGAGCAAGCACATCCCAGAAGAAAAGAAGCTCTCCTGTATCAAGATCTACTTCTTGAATGGAATAATTGTCAAAGTACCCATCTGCCGGACCTCCATACATTGTGAGATCCGCTGGCACTTGTTTCACAGCAGTAAACAAAGCCGTATCTTGCTTTGTAATCGTAAACTCGTGAACATCAGAGGTAAATCCTTTTTTGGCGGTGAGTTTCTTAATCACTTTATAATTCTGATTGATGATTTGAAAAAAAGCTCCAGGTTCCGGATCCCCCGCCGGGAGATTAGGATCTTCAGACTGAGTTCCAGATATTGTTCCTTGCCACATGGTAAGAACGGGTTCCCCTTTGTAGGATTGTACCCTAAAGTCCGTATTTTGTGTAAATCTACTATCAAGAGGTCTAAACCATACTGGGTTACCAGCTTGATCTATGATCAGTGCACCTGTTTGCCCAATCATAGTCGCGCCGAACACAGTATAGGGTGCAACGAATATTAAGCCGGGTGCTGCCCCTGGCTTGTTGACATTTATAGAAACCTTCATGGGATGCAGGGCAGGAGCCGAAACAAAGTTCCATTCTTGTGAGCTTGAATGATTTGCGGATGCCTTATCACCGCATCCCCCCATAAATGGCACGCATAATTCCGTATCGGGACAGAATCCCGGGTTTTCATCACATAATGATTTGGCAAAGGCAGGATTTTGTTGGCTGAGGTTTTTAAAATAACAGACAATCTCATGATTGCGAACAGGTAAACTGTTCAGCTGAAAAGAGAGCGTTACCTTCTTGTCTACATGCTGATAGAATAATCCTTGCTTTGTAAATGGAGGCGGATATGCTTGATCCGGCAAGGTGGGAATAATGTCATGGATATTGAAAATACGAATACTATTCTTTACCGTTTGGTTGAACCGGGACGCAAAGACAGGGTCAGCGACTCGAGGGCTGCCATAAGTATACACAAAAGGATTTTTAAATCGGGTATTCACCGCAATATCAAAAGCGGCTAACACGGCTAAAGCTCCTCCTAAACTATGGCCTGCGACTAATATTCTTTTTGCTGCATAAAGCTTGGTTAATTCCCCGATCAGCTCATTTCTTGTCGATTGATAAAGACATGTAAATCCACGATGGGTTTTTCCTGCATTTCTGACAAACGGATATGGTACTTGATATAAGTCTTGATCCGACTCATTGTCCTTAAATGTTCGGGTTCCTCTAAAAATTACAATGATCTGATCTTGTGACTCGGCAATAAAACCAAATACTTCAGATTCCGGATCCTCAACACCAGCAAGAGCTCGTATGGTATATCGAAGGCTATATCCTTTTGGCAAGACAAGCGGTTCCTTTTCAAAGAGTTGATATGACTGATAGATCATGGCCGATAGCAATATCGAATCCTCACGGTTAAACATATAATATAAGCTTGAGTGATTCATCCGAGCTGCTCCTTTCTTTTATTCCTAGCATGTTCCTCGAAACGGAGTACACATGTCAGGATCGGGACAAAACCCTGGATTTTTATCGCATAATATTTCGGAGAAATCAGGATTCATTTTACTAAGGTATTTAAAATAACAAGCAATCGCATCATTGCGCGGCGTATTATTCAATTGAAAAGAGATTGGATACTTTGTTTTTACATGGTGATAGTATAATCCTTCCTCCGTAAAAGGTGGTGGATACTTTTTTGCTGGGAAAGTTGGAAAAGAGTCATGAATATTTACAATTCGTATACTATTTATCACCACTTTGTTAAATTGGGAAGCAAAGACAGGGTCACCGATACGCGGACTGCCATACGTATACAAGAAAGGATGATTAAACCCAGTGTTCGCAGCAATATCTAAAGCAGCTAACGTTGCCAAAGCTCCTCCGTAGTTGTGCCCGGTAACAAACAGCTTTTTTGACGTAGAAAGTTTATTTATTTGTCTGATTAAATTGTTTCTTGTTGATTGATAAAGACATGTGAATCCACGAGACGTTTTCCCGCCATTTTTAACATAGGGATAGGGAACTTGAAATATGTCATAGGATGCTAAAAGATCCTTGGGATATGCTGCGTATCCTCTAAACGCTATAACGATTTGATCTTGTGATTCGGCAATAAAACCGAATACCTCTTCCATAGGATTCTCTACGTCAGCAAAAGCACGAATGGTATATCGAAGTTTAAAGTCTTTTGGTAAGGTAAGTTTCCCTTCTAAAAAGAATGGATATGTCTGATAGCTCATTGCTGCAAGAAATATTGCAGTTTTGCTATTAAAAATACTGTTTTTATCTAAAGAAACCATATATACGCAATTCCTTTCTTAATACAGGTAAATATGATGTTAATGGTACAATATGAATGGAAACCCGGAATTGCTAATGATGGTGAAATGAACGGGGATATTGGTAAAAAAACTGGGAAGTTACTTTATGACGGAATAAAAGAAAATGTAAAAAGACAAAAAGCGCCCTGTTGCAGGGACGCTTTTTGATTAAGATGCATATTGAGGAGATGTTTCCTCCTTTACCGCTTTTTCTTCAGGTATATGAATGCATTTCGTCATGACTGCACTCGCTAGGTAAAGAACCGCAAAGATCCAGACGACGCCTTGCGCACCGACAAGGCCGATGAACAACCAAGCAAGCGCGGGACCGACAAACGCTGATAAACCTGCAGCCAAATTCAATACAGACATGGCTGCCCCTTTGTCTTTTCCGGCCACCGTCGGCACAATTGCACCGATCGGCACATAGCCTGCCAGCAAACCGCCCCAAATAAAGCCGATCACACTGACAACCGCTACACTTCCGCCGGAGAAAACCGGTGCGTAGTATAATAAGACGGTGAAAATACCGCAGCCGACTCCGCCGAACCACATAACAGTATTTTTCCAGCCGAATTTATCGCCGACAATTCCAAAGATAAGGTTAAACACAATGTTCCCCAGAAAAATGGTTCCCCAAATTTGCAGCCACACATTGGTTGAAATTCCGTGCTGAGCCATGTGCATCGGCAAAAAGACTGGGAATCCATATGTACCAATGCTGTTGATGATTCTGATGATTCCGCCTGTAAGCACGCGCGGGTTTGTAAATAGAATCGTAACCCCTTTTAAAAGCTCCTCGGCTGTTTCTGATCGTTTTCTTTTCTTCTTTTCAAAACGGTCTTTATTGATAAACAATGCGAAGAATGCACCGAGACATACCCAGAATATAGAGCTCCAAAGCGTATTCAAATAACCGAACGCTTTGATCGCGTAGCTTGAGTACCAAGCACCGAATACAAACATGCCGAGGCAATAGGCAATCCAAAACCAGCCGACAGCAGTGCTCAGTCTATTTTGCGGTGTTCTGTAAATGACCCATGTCAAGAAAGAATAAGCAAATAGCGGGTAGCCTAACCCTTTTACGAAGTAAGTCACATACATCACAGGGAGGTTTAGCTGTTCAAACCCAAACACGATAAAGGCGGCTGTACCGATTACATAAAACAACAGCCCCATAAACATCGTCCGTTTTGCGCCAAATGCTTCGAGACATACACCTGAAAACCAGGAAGCTATGGCAAGCGCAATCCCGTAAATGCTAAAAATGGAAGCAGATTGCTGAACAGTCAGTCCGTTTTCGGTCAGAAACGGGCTGAGCCAGCCTTGTTCAAGTCCGTCTCCCATCATAAACAAAACAACTCCTAAAAATCCCCACGCAAGCCGCTTTGGTATACCAATTTTATCCAACATATCTGTTTCCTCCTTAGATGCTTATATACATTACCGTATTACCTTATTAAAGCTAAAAATTAGACAATTCCTCAAAACATCCGGATATGCCGCCTTATATCAACACTTTGCTTTCTGACCCTGAAAAAAAGCGCTGAGTTTGCTTCCATTCCTCATATAAAGCCAATTCTGTCTGACAGCTCTTCGGTTCGATCACCCGGACATTTGCTGACATATCCTCCGTTAATTGAAAGCTTTCATTGCAAATGACTGCAGCACCAACGACAGATGCCTGATGATATCCCTCTTTGACATAGATTTTTTTCTGAAGAAGGTCAGCGATATATTGAGTGAGCGCTTTGCTTTGGAGTCCCCCTCCGCACACCCAAACATAGTCACGTTTAAACGGAGTAACCTCTGTTAAAATGTCAAAGTTCCATTTGATTGAAAATGCGATCTCTTCTAGCGCCGCACGTGCAAAATGTGCCCTCTTTAAATCTGCTGAAAGCGGAGTGTCAAAAAGAAAACCGCCTCTCGTTAATGCATTCTTTTCAGCTGATAAATAAGAGCCGAGAGCCGCTACACACGCATTGTCTTCTTTTGCTAGTGCAGAAATTTCCTCCTCCATTACGTCGTACGATTCATTCGGATAGAAAATCTGTTTTAATTTTTGATAATTCAGACCGGTAATTCCCGGATTCGTTTCTACTAGCCAATGCCCTTGATCTGTATGGCAGTTCAGCCAGGCTTTATGTTTTGTGTCGCCATGATCCGCAGTAATTTTGGTTATTGGCGTTGTTGTCCCTGATACGATGACAATGTCCTCAAGTCCAGCTCCTGTGCTTTTCACAGCTAGCTGTGTATCCCCGCCCCCAGTTATTACCTTAGCATTTATTGAAACACCTAATTCGGCTGCATATTCATTTGCTATTGTTCCAATTGCTGTTCCCGCTCTTACAAGAGGCGGAAGGAGAGATGGAGAAAAGCCGAATATGTCGCACATCTCTTCTGACCAAGTATTGTGCTTCACATCAAACAGCAGCGTTTCTGTTGCCTGCGATGGTTCATATGTTAGAATTCCGCTCAGTTGGTATGTCACCCAATCACTGATGCTAGTAAAGCTGGCAGTCTTTTCCCATAAAGAAGGCTGGCGCTGCTTCAAACCATAAAGCTTGAGCGCAGAAAAAAGCGCAGTCGGCAGACGGCCTGTACGGCTGTATATCTCTTCCCGATCGGGAATGCTCTCCTCCCACTCTCGGCCACGGTTATCTATGTTCGGCAGCCCGAGAAAAGAGTCACCGTTTTGATCGATCAGAACAATCCCCTGTCTTTGACTCGTCGATGTCAACCCAATGATGTCAATATCACGCGAACGGGATAGCGCACGTTTTGCCAACCTCATTACTTGCTTCCACAGTATCTGAGGAGAAAAATAACGGCTGTCCGGGTAAAGCGTCTCAGTGGAATACTCGATGTCCTCCCGTTCAACCGTTTGAACAATGCCTGAGACACTCACGACCGCTACCCTCGCATTGCCTGTGCCGATATCGAAAACGAGATAGCCTTTTTGTTTTTTCATTCTGTTAACCTCTTTTCTTTACCTCTGTTCTCAGTTTGTCTTTGTTATACAATGTCTGAATATTGGGAATTTTTTCAACCTTCCACTTTTTGAGGGCATCATTCATGATCGACACGTGATGATCCTCTACTTCAAAGGTTGCCCCAGCGAGATGCGGTGTTGCCAGAACATTAGGCAATGAGATCAATTCATAATCTGATTTCTCTGGAGGTTCATGATAAAAAACGTCTAGTACCGCACCTCTGATTTTATGTTCTTTTAATAGAGATAAAAGATCTTCACGGTTTACAACAACTGCTCTTGAAGTATTGACGAATATCGCACTCTCTTTCATCAGATCAAAATATTGCCGATCTATCAGTCCAAGTGTTTCCTCAGTGCGAGGCAGATGGACAGAAACGATATCACTGTCTGAAAATACCGTTTTAAGAGATACTTTTTCATACAGCGGATAATCGTCTTGAATGTATGGATCGTAATACTTTATCTTACAGTCAAACGCAGTCAGCAGTTTTGCAATCCTTTGACCAATCGCGCCGAACCCAATCATGCCAACCGTTTTTCCTGTTAGCTCATTTCCTTTAAATTTGACATAAGCCTGCAGGTAATCACTGTCCCACTTCCCATCCTTCAGCCACTGATTCGAGGCGCTGGTATGACGGAGAAAGGAAATCACATTTCCAATAAACATTTCGGCAACGGCTTGTGCATTCCGCCCTGGTGTATAAAAAACAGGTATGCCCCTTTTTGAAGCAGCTGCCACATCCACATTGGAGGGCATTCCCCTGCAAACACCGACAAATGAAAGTTCGGGAACAGAAGCAAATACGCTGTCTGTTACCTGATCAAGCTCAGTAATCAAACCTGTCGCATTTGTTGCTTTGAGCAGCTGAATGAGTTCATCCTCCCGATATGCCCGGCCTTGTTCTTTCCAAGATTGATAAATAACTGAGCCAAACAAGTTTTTTAGCTCTTTTCGTCCTTCTTCGTTGTACGGTGCTGTAACCAAAACCGTCATGGTGCAAAACATCCTTTTCATCGTATTTTTTCATAAAAAAATCTCTTTCCGAAGATGGAAAGAGATTCATATATGGGCGCGCTCTGTTACAGGCAGACGCCGGTATAAACCTTGCTTTCCTATCTTTCAAGCTAACGCTTGCTGGAATTGGCACAATAATGTTGCCGAGGTTTCATAGGGCCAGTCCCTCCACCTCTCTGGATAGAAAATGTTGAGTATGTAATTTTCAGAATAAAGAATACGTTTATCATAAAGAAGTCTCAGATTGATGTCAATCTCTTTTTTTCAGAATTGACGTTATCATCCGAAATGTTATAATTCTTACAAAATATCTAACTAGAGAGGAACTGGGCCATGAAATCTTTTGCCACACAACAAAACGGCATTTTTAAATCCGTTTGCTCGCTGGACTGCCCGGATCAGTGCGGATTATTAGTATATAAAAAAGACGGAAAAATTGTGAAAGTGCAGGGAGATCCTGATCATCCTGTCACAGCTGGAAACATATGCAACAAAGTTCGAAACATGACGGAGCGCATCTATGATGAAAAGCGGCTGACTACACCGCTTAAACGGAAAGGCGCGAAAGGCCAAGCGATATTTGAACCGATTTCCTGGGAAGAGGCGATTGATACGATCACCTCCCGCTGGAAGCAGCTGATTGATGAAGAGGGAGCTGAAAGCATACTTCCTTACAGCTTTTACGGAAATATGGGGAAATTGACAGCTGAAGGAATGGACCGCCGCTTTTTTTACCGCATGGGATCAAGCCAGCTTGAACGGACGATTTGCAGCAAAGCGGGATCTGAAGGCTATAAATATACAATGGGCATAAGCGCGGGAATCGATCCTGAGGAAACCATTCATACAAAACTATTTATTTTTTGGGGAATTAACGCTGTCAGCACAAACATGCACCAAATTACAATCGCCCAAAAAGCGCGAAAAAAAGGTGCCAAAATTGTCGTGATCGATGTACATAAAAATCAGACAGGGCGTCTTGCAGATTGGTTTATTCCAATAAAGCCGGGAACTGACAGCGCACTTGCTCTCGGCATTATGCACATTCTATTTAAAGAAAACCTTCACGATGAAGCATTCCTGTCTGAATACACGGTCGGCTACGACAAGCTCCGTGAACACGTGAAACAGTATAATCCGGAAAAGGTATCAATGATCACCGGGATCAGCACTGAAGATATTTATCAGCTGGCAAGAATGTACGGTAAAATCTCCCCTTCTTTTATCAGAATTGGAAATGGAATCCAGCATCACGATAACGGCGGGATGATTGTAAGGACGATTGCCTGTCTTCCGGCGATCACCGGCCAATGGCTGCATAAAGGGGGCGGCGCAATTAAGCATAACAGCGGAATTTTAGAATATAACACAAATGCCTTGCAGCGGCCCGACTTATTGAAAGGACGCACACCGAGGTCGTTTAATATGAATCAGCTTGGCAAGGTGCTTTTGGAAACAGATCCGCCTATCCGCTCTCTTTTTATTTACGGAACGAACCCTGCCGTCGTCGCGCCGGAAGCAAACAAAGTCAGACAGGGCTTGCTGCGGGAAGACTTGTTTACTGTGGTTCATGATTTGTTTTTAACGGAAACGGCTGCCTATGCGGACATTGTACTGCCTGCAACATCCGCTTTTGAGAACACTGATTTTTATACCTCCTACTGGCACCATTACATTCAGCTTCAGCAGCCGGTGATTGAGAACTATGGAGAAAGCAAGTCTAATACTGAGGTGTTCCGATTACTGGCTGAAGCAATGGGATTCACAGACCAGGAACTCAAGGATTCAGATGAAGAATTAATCCGCCAAGCGCTTGACCATCCAGATAATCCGCATTTGGCAGAGATTAATTACGATTCACTTACTAAGCATTCATTTATGAAAGCGAAACGCGATAAACCGCTGTTTCCTGGCAAACTTCCAACGCCAAGCGGAAAAATAGAATTATATTCAGAACAAATGAAACAAGCTGGCTTCCCGGCTTTACCGACATTTACGCCTCTTGTAACCGATAATGAACATCCTTTTATGTATGTTCCGGCGCCAAACCATAATTTCTTAAACTCAACGTTTTCAAACAATGAAAAACACATCAAGCTCGAAAAGACGCCAAAGCTCTTTATCAACACAAAAGATGCTGAAGAACATGGAATCGTTGATGGGGCTCCTGTACGAGTTTGGAACAGCCGGGGAGAATGTGAGCTGACCGCATCAGTCGGAGAACAAGTGCTGCCAGGTGTCGTTGTCAGCCAAGGATTATGGGCAGATGAGCAAGGAAAAAAACAGCTTGTAAACGCGCTAACCCCAGACCGGCTGTCCGATATGGGAGGCGGCGCCACCTTTTTTTCAGGCCGTGTACAGATTGAAAAGGTTTGAAAAAACAGCCAGTATTCGTTTTGGCTGTTTTCTTTCAAATTTAATGAAACCTGGAGCATGCCAAGCCCGTATATCATAACATTGACATAATGGAGGCATGCATATGGACGTTTTTTTAGGAATCGGTATTGCTTTGGCTGGCTATTTTATCGGTGAAGGCTTAAAGCAAATGAACCATCCAAAAGCATATGAAAAAAGTGATACCTATCTTATAAAAGAACGAGATATTCACTTTTACATCGGACATTTTTTAGGAATTACTACAGCTGAGGCTAAACAGTTAGCCGGAGATATGAAAGACATCCCTTACATCGAAATAAACGGAAAAAGATATGTACAGAAACAGATGTTAAAAGAATGGACATTCACATTAATTGAAAAACAGCAGGGTGAATAAAGAAAAACTGAGGAGAGCGCAATGCTCTCCTCAGTTTAGTTTAGCCCTTTGCCATAAGCGATGTTAAAACGATTAACCCCATCAATTTCTTTCCTCAAACAGGACAAAATGTCCGTTCCACTACAATAGATTTTATATTCCCTTTGATTGATGACGTTATCATCTTGATGAACGTATGTATCGTAAAAACTTAGAAAACCTATTCGGATTGAATTATGTGCTCTCATTATGCCCTTCCATACTGCGCCTTTATCCGCGGAGAATTTTCTTTTTAAACTAAGAAACCTAAAACTTTTAGATTCACGCAGCAATGTAAATGCAATATCCTCAATTTTTAATGAATCCCCGACTTTTTTCATATTCGACTTCAGTTTCTCTGATTTGCTTTATACGCCCGAAGCTGTACGTTTATAAAGGATCAGGGAATCCCAGAACCAGTAAATCACTGCAGCTGTAATACTTAACAGATAATAAATATACGATTGCAATGTCCATGCTATTGACGCAGGTTCACCAATAAAAAATAACAGGAAAGCTACGATAAAAGCAATCACACTGTAAATCAATAAATACATGACATTGAATGTTCTCGCTTTTTTCTGCAACATCATTTGCAGCGGAACAGCAAAAAGGCCATACATCATAAAACCGTATAATAAAGCAATTGCTGCTGTAAACAATGCAATTATCATATCGCCATACATAACGAAAGAATATAGCCCGAAAAACAAACCAAACGTAAGGCTGGATAGCCCTAATGTCATTAGATAATATGCTGCGATTTTTTTCATTTTTTCACCCCCCTTGTTTGATTTATTCACAGTGCTGTTAGTATACATTCACAACCTTTGCATTTCTTTTATCGAGATGTCTTCCCCCACTGCCATACGCAATGCGATGATAAAAAGTTTCAAAAATGCCGGCTTTTTATTAAATAATACGATTGGCATGGAGATGCCTCTCCTGATTGTCCAAATCGCGAATGAAAAAAACGAATGAATACCTGATCAACAGACAAAATAAGAAGAGTTGATATTTCAACACTTTTCGTAAAGGAGTGAAACCTATGAGCCAAAAAGGAATTCAAAATTCAAGTATTGAACAAATAAAAAATGACCATGAGACTGAGACAGCTTTTAAAGCAGATGATCCTAAAAAACATGGTTCTTCTGATCCTAAAAGAACGAAATAAGTTCTTGCCCTCATTAAAATTTCAATAATCTGGAGGAAGTAAAGTGACTCAAAAAAACGGAGCCGACAGACCTGATGATTATAAAAGATTTTCTTCAATAGACAAGGAATATAATTTTCAGCAATCTGTAAGCAGCAATGCTGAGACAGAAAACACTGAAACACAAACTCATAACAAAGAAAACATAAATGACACAACGGGTGTAGCCGGGAAATCCTTTGAGCCCTCAGATTATAAAGGGACCACACAATTAGAAAAAGGATTGGCTGAAACTCATGAACAAGTCAGCGATGACTATTTTGAAGGGACGATCGATCAAAACTTGGACTAGTCATTCAAACGGAACGAGCTTGAGAAAAAAGCCGGTTCCGTTTTTAGAAACAATCTCAATAAAGGCAGTAAAACCCCACCTCATGAGATGGGGTTTTGCGCTTTAGTAATCTGATTAATATTTAAAACGGTTAATGACGGATTGAAGTTCTTCCGCCAACTGAGATAAAGATTCTGCAGCATAGGAGATTTCCTCCATTGAATGTAGCTGTTCCTGTGATGATTTTGCAACCGCTTCTGTATTTGCTGACGTTTCTTTTGTTCCAGCGGCCAGTGTATGAACTGTGTGCTGAATCACTTCAACGCCTGAAGTAAGCTGTTGAGTTGCTGCTGCGACTTCTTGTATTTGAGAAGTGACCTGTTCCACCAGGTTCAGGATTTCATTGAAATTTCCTGTTGTTTCTTGAGAAAGAACAATACCTGAGGTCACATTTTCTTGAACAACCTTAATATTATTTACCGTTTCTATCGATTCGTTTTGGATGGTCGCTACCACCGATTGAATGTGGTTTGCTGATTTATTTGTTTCGTCCGCTAATTTCCGAACTTCTTCAGCCACCACAGCAAATCCTTTTCCTTGCTCTCCCGCTCTGGCCGCCTCGATCGCTGCATTTAGGGCCAACAAATTGGTCTGCTCGGAAATTGTTGTGATAAGCGAGGAAATATCACTGATTTCTGCTGTGCTCGCTACCAATGCCTGTAATCCATTCCCGGCTGAATCTACGGATTTATCAATAAACTTCATCTGATCTAACATCTTGTTAACTGATTTAGATCCTATTTCAGCCTTGTCTCTCATCGAAGAAGAAAGATCCGCTATGTTCCCTGTATTTGAAGCAACAGATGATATACTGTCTAATAATTCAGTGATGGATTCTGCGCTCTTTTCTGTCATTGAGCTTTGCTTCACATTGCTGTCTGCAGCCATCTGCATGGATTGGGAAATATGTTCAGATGTTGATTTTGATTCTTCTGCGCTTGCCGATAATTCTTCGGAGGAAGCGGCGACTTGTTCAGATGAACTGCTGATTTGCTTCACAATTTGCGATAATGAATGAGTAAAAGCATTAAAAGATTGGGCAAGCTGGCCAAATTCATCTTTATTTTTCACTATGACTTTTTTGGTTAAATCAGCCTCGCCGTGAGCAATTTCTTCTAGCTGCTTATTTATGCTTCTTAGTGGCACCATAATGGACCTTAACAGCATTATGCTTAGAACAATGCCTAATATTACTGATATTCCTGTGACAGTGATGATGAGCCATTGACTCATTTTCCCATTGCCCCGTATTTCATCCTTTAGATCCTCTACCTCTTGATCCAGGCGATCAGACAGCTTATTGACAGCCGGATCTACGACTTCTTTTCTTAGTGTTCTTTCTTCTCCAAAATGGATGGTTTCTGCTTTTTTCGGATCTGAAGAGTAGGCTGTTAATACTTGCTGATTCAAAGCTCTATACTGAGTAAAACTTGTCTTAATGTCTTCAATATTGGATTGATACTTCTCATCATCAATCAAGTCATAAATCCGATCAAGGCTCTTTAAGACATCGTCTGATTTTTCCTTCATGCCTTCGTCATATTCTTTGTCTCCAGTAATCAAGAAGCCTCTTTCATCATTTGATAACCCGGTCAATTCATACTGAATGTGTTTCATCTCTTTTTGGAATTCCATTTTGTCTTTAAGTTCTTCATTCTTTTTCACAATAGAAGAAATCATAAAAACTGAGGAGCCTCCAATTCCAATGATTGAAACAACTAGTATTGATATAATCCCCAGCAATTTTGTTTTCACTTTCATGTGTCGTTTTCCCTTTCTCCACGAAGTAATGGCTGAAATAAAATATATTCAAGCGTATGAATCCAATTCGTTTACGCTTATGCCCATAATATCGACACGTGTTATCAAGTTTTATAGTAATGTTTTCACATGAATAAGCAAATGTTTTGACATCTCTGAACTTGCAGAAAAACCTTAAATGAAATTTGCAGACTTTTACGGTATGTAAGTCACTCTTATTCGTTTTTCTAAAAAAGGCTTTTCCCATCTCAAATTGGCTGAACAGGCTGTTTTCTCGAAAATATAATGACAATACGCAGCATACATTTAAGGAGCGATACACTAAAATGGGGATCATCAATGGCAAAGAATTCATTGACCGATTGAACAAACTAGAAAACGAAATATGGTATGATGGCAAAAAAATAAAGGGTAACATTTCTGATCATCCGGCATTTAAAGGAATACTCAAAACAAAAAGCTCGCTTTATGAACTGCAAACAAAGGATGAGTTAATAAACGAAATGACTTATTGCCTTCTTGGAGATCATGATCGAATCGGCCTTTCCTATCTCCAGCCTAAGACCAAGAATGATTTGAAAAAAAGAAGAAACATGATTGAACATTGGGCTAGACACACTCACGGAATGATGGGGAGAAGTCCGGATTACATGAATACGGTTATGATGAGCTTTGCTTCGTCAGCAGAGCTTCTAAAAGATAAAGAGAATTGCTTTCCTGAACATATACTAGATATGTATAAACAAGCTGCTAAGCATGACCTTTCTTTTACCCATACATTCATTACCCCGCAAGTGAACCGGTCACAGTCCTATTTCGGGCTAAGTGAAAAACCGATATCTGCTAAAGTCATTGATAGAACCGATAAAGGTTTAATCATTCATGGCGCGCGTCTGCTTGCAACACAAGGCGGGTTGACTGATGAAATATTGGTTTTTTCAGCGCCTAAATTTTTCTTTGAAACAGATGAAGCTTATGCTTTTTCACTCCCTTCTAATACAAAAGGCGTCAAATTCATCACAAGAGAATCATTTGTGTTAAGCGACTCTGCCTTTAATCACCCCTTAAGCTCAAGGTATGAAGAGATGGATTCAATTGTAGTTTTTAATCATGTGTTAGTGCCGTGGAATCGTGTGTTTTTTTACGATAATGTGGAAGCAGCTAAAGAATTTATGACAAAAAGCTCATTTCATGCTTTTACCTTTCACCAGGTTGTCATTAGGCAAATGATAAAAATTGAATTTCTATTAGGCGTTGCACAGCTTCTGGTTGACACCATTAATGTTTCCGAATATCAGCACATACAAGAAAAGCTCTCTGAAATCATTGTAGGATTGGAGACAATCAAAGCGCTCATTGACAAGTCGGAAAATGACGCTCAATTAGATGAATTCGGCTATATGCGCCCTAGTTTAATTCCTCTTCAAGTCATCAGTACCATTATTCCTAAGCTATATCCTCGATTTACTGAAATCATACAATTAATTGGAGCTAGCGGAATGGTGACACTGCCTACTGAAAATGCATTTGATTCAGAGATACGGGAAGATCTTGACCAATATCTTCAAGCAACCAATACAAATGCTGAAGAACGGGTGAAAATTTTCCGATTGGCATGGGATTTAACAATGAGTTCATTCGGAACAAGACAAACCCATTACGAAAGATACTTTTTCGGAGATCCTATTCGGATTTCAAGCAGGCTGTATACCAGCTATCCAAAGCAGGAGCAGTTGAACATCATAAAAGCATTTTTACAAGCAGATGTAGAACAATGAAAAAAACAGCGGGAAAAGAACCGCTGTTTCGTATTTTTTATTTAGGAAACTGTACATGCCCTGGCACTGTATATGCATTGGACGTTCCGCTTTCAGGCAGCTTTGGAATGGTGTCTTTCACGACTTTCCCGCGAATGTCAGTTATTCTGACTTTGAGAGAGCCTGTCCCTAAATTCGTACTGACAAAATGGTTATAGTCCATTTTCTCCATGTTAATCCACTTGCCATTCTTTTCATATTCCATTTTCATAACAGGATATCTGTGGTTTCTGACTTGAATTGCCGCCCACCACCTGCTGCTGCCTTCTTTGACCCGGTACGTGAAATTTCCGGTGATTGGAGCTTTGACAACACGCCATTTAATATTGATTTTTCCATCTTTCATATTCCCGATTTTACGGAAGGCATTAGGTGACAGATCGAGAGCTCCCCGAGCACCTTCGGGATATAGATCAGTAACATAAACGATTGTTTTCCCTTTTGGCCCTTCAACTTCCAAATAAGAGCCGGCAAGAGCTGCTTTTACTCCTCCGTAATTGAGATCCGCTGGATTTATTGCAGTAATCTCCATATCGGAAGGAATGGGATCCAACAGGAAAGCTCCTCCTGAATAACCTGACCCTGTATACGTTGCATATCCTTCATGCAGGTCGTCATATGCTGCCGAAGCTTGCGGGGAAAAACAGAGGATCGTCAATAAAACCATACCAACAAATGCACTCATGATCTTTTTCATACTTGGTCCTCCTCAAACCAGACTTCAAATGAGAATCATTATCATTATAAGACTCAATCCAACTGGTTTGAAAGAGGAAATAGATTCATAGTTGATTTTAAGGCGGATTCACTATCATTCATATATCTAATGAAGCGTACTTATGAAAAAAGCAATTCGAATGAACGAATGTGCACATCAGCCGAATTTCTTATTTTCACCTCACAAAATTCACATAACCAATCAAAAAAAACGAGACAGGCTGTTGGCCTGATAACAGCTATGCAGGAAAAGCTATTTTTCCCCGCTTAGTTTCAACTTAGCTGTCATCATAATGCCAAAGATCAGCACAATCGGAACCCAAATAATGAAGCGGTTAAAATTAGGTTCACTCAGAGCAACAATAATAGCTCCCACACAATATAAAATAATAGCCAGTGCTCTTAACACAGTATCTCTTAAGAAAGTCTTCTTTTGCTTCTTAAAAAACAAACGGCCGGATATATCTTCTAATAGAGAAGCGAGTGTTCCGGTCAATACAGTTGAAGAAATACCTGCGATCCCCAGTTTTTTGGCTGCTATCGTTTGAATCCCCATGGAAATGCTCATGAGTATAATCAGAATGTGCACAGGAACAAAAGCCCGGTAAAAAGAAAGACAAGCAAAGACAAATAAAATGAATGCTTCAAGTGCAAGGGCTTTTGTTACAGCAGCAGGCCAAAGGGTATTTTCCGCCTTTCCGACAATCAGTGTTGCAATGATCACGCCGCATATAAATCCAATGAGCGCAGTTAAGGAATTGAAAACAGTGACCTGAAGGGATTTACCGATAGCTAATCCCAATAATACAATGTTTCCAGTCATATTAGCTGTGAACACATGTCCCAAGCTTAAATACCCAATTACATCCACGATTCCAGCTGTTAAACATAAAAGTGATAGCAAGGTGTTTCGATAAGCGGCTGCAGTCAACGTTGTATCAATCCTTTCTTCTATTTCAATTGTTAGTATGTCTTTTGGCGCAATCTGTATTTTTTAAGTAACCAAGCGTTAATTGGGAAGATAGAACCTATCATTCCTTTCCATTAACTGTAATAATAATCTCCGCAAGGAAATGATTAAAATTGAAAGGAAGTATATTGTAATGAAACGATTTTGTTTATGGTTCGCCGTGTTTGGTTTGTTATTGGTTCTCTTGCCTAATAAAGCGTTAGGCGCAGTTGATTTTCCGAATACCTCGACAAATGGCCTTTTAGGATTTGCCGGAAATGCTAAAAATGAAAGAGGCATTTCCAAAGCGGGTACAACGGGTGGGAAAAACGGGCAGATTGTTTACATTCAAAGCGTAAATGATTTAAAAACCCATCTAGGAGGATCCACACCAAAAATTTTAGTGCTCCAAAATGATCTTTCCGCATCTGCGAAAACAACAGTTACCGTTGGCTCAAATAAAACACTCGTGGGCTCTTACGCGAAAAAAACGCTGAAAAATATTTATTTAACAACTTCTTCAGCTTCTGGAAATGTCATTTTTCAAAATTTAACGTTTGAACACAGTCCGCAGATTAACGGAAATAATGATATCCAGCTTTATTTAGACTCCGGCATGAACTATTGGATAGATCACGTCACATTCTCAGGCCACAGCTATAGTGCAAGCGGGAGTGATTTGGACAAACTCCTGTATATCGGTAAATCAGCAGATTATATCACGATCAGCAACTCAAAATTTGCGAATCATAAATACGGTTTGATTTTAGGATACCCAGATGATTCTCAGCATCAATATGACGGCTACCCCCACATGACAATCGCAAATAATTATTTTGAGAACCTGTATGTTAGAGGCCCGGGTCTGATGAGATACGGATACTTTCATGTTAAAAACAATTACAGCAACAATTTTAACCAGGCGATTACGATTGCCACAAAAGCAAAAATATATTCCGAATATAATTACTTTGGGAAAGGCAGTGAAAAAGGCGGAATCCTTGACGACAAGGGCACCGGTTATTTCAAGGATATAGGCAGCTACCCTTCACTCAACAAGCAAACCTCCCCTTTGACTTCATGGAGTCCTGGGTCAAATTACAGTTATCGCGTTCAAACACCGGAGTATACAAAAGAATTTGTCACGAAATATGCCGGATCACAAAGTACAACTCTGGTATTTGGCTACTGATATAAAAGAGGCCTGCGTAAAAAACGCCGTGCCTCTTTTTGTTCTTAAACGCGATTTTTAAACGATCCTTGGTCAAACCAAAAAGCATTATTTCTTTTTCACAATAACTTCTTAACTGTCTTTCTTATTATACCAGTTTATTGCAAGTAAAAAGAAATCATTGTCTGGTCCTGTATGAAATGAACGTTCGTCCCACACACTATTCAAAAACCCCTAAAAAGGATGATGGACATGTGCGGCAGGTTTACTTTATTCTCTGCATTTGATGATATTATTGACCAGTTTGACATCGATCAATTTTTTCCTAAAGATGAATACCAGCCGAGCTATAATATCGCACCATCACAAAACATTCTTGCGATCATCAATGATGGATCAAATAATCGCTTAGGCAAGCTTAGATGGGGACTTATTCCTCCTTGGGCAAAAGATGAAAAGATCGGTTATAAAATGATCAATGCTCGAGCCGAAACAATAACCGAGAAACCGGCTTTTCGAAGACCGCTTGTCAGCAAACGCTGCATCATCCCTGCCGACAGTTTTTATGAATGGAAACGGTTTGATTCCAAAACCAAAATCCCATTGCGGATCAAATTGAAATCATCTGCTCTTTTTGCGTTTGCTGGCTTATATGAAAAGTGGAACACACATCAAGGAGACCCTCTTTATACCTGCACCATCATAACAACTGAGCCTAATGAGCTCATGAAAGATATACACGACCGGATGCCGGTTATATTGGCCCGTGATTTTGAAAAGGAATGGCTAAATCCTCACAATACAAACCCTGAATATCTGCAAAGCTTGCTTGTGCCTTATGAAGCTGATGACATGGAAGCATACCGGGTTTCATCATTAGTAAACTCACCTAAAAATAATTCATCTGAGCTTCTTGATGTACAGAGTCTGTAGTGATTGCGCTCTATAGTAAGAACTTGCAAAATGGCTTTGTTCCTTAGGGCCAATCTATTTTTGTTTCAATGAATATTTAGTACACAGATCAATTAGTTATTATTTTTCAGTTTTAAATAATATCATTATGTAAACTTAATGTTAATCCAATAATGTAAAAAGAATTTACATCGCTTATAAAATTTCACTTTTCAATTTTGTCAGCAAAAAAACTGAACCACATTAAACTGATAAAACCTGCCGCACCTGTGATTGCAAATATGATATACGCCCATATAGGTAAATCCATATCCTTTCCTCCTAAGAATTAAATTTTTTTATCTTACATTAAGGTCTTCTTTCTTTGTCTATCCAGTGTAATACCTAAACAGTTTAAAGCTCATTACAATACGATTCAAGCAGAAAACCCCTACATAACGCATACATAGGGATTAAATAAAAACGCAGGCCAACACCTAGCTCTAGTCACTTTAAGACCACTGTGTGATCGGTTCAGTCTTTACGTGCCTGGATATTTTACAACAGGCACTTTCTTCTTACGCAGAGAATCAAGCATGACTGATCCAGCATTTAAGTTGCTTTGCACTAATTCTTTAGGGGTCAATGCCATCCATTGATTGAGTGACACATCTGCATAGCGGTCACTTTTGAACATTTCCAAAAACCATAAGGTTTCTGTACCAGTGTTTTGTATATAGTGTCCAGCATTAGAAGGCACGTATCCAACGTCACCTGCTCTATAGTCAAATGTGCGGGCAGTCCCATTCCCGATAAATACTGTCATGCGTCCCTGCCCTGTTAGATAATACTGCCACTCATCGCTATTAGGGTGCCAATGAAGCTCTCTCATCGCGCCAGGCTCAATCTGAACAAGTGCAGCGGCTATCGTTTTTGAAATCGGGAAGTTAGAAGAATCCACAATTCGTACGCTCCCCCCTGGCATTTGAATTGGGGGTTGATTTAGCAACTCGTGTTTAAAGGTCATGGGTACTTTTCCATATGGTGACTGAATGTCTTCACTTTCGACTGATCCCGGCACATTCCCTTGGTAGATATAGACTTGCTCTGAAGGAAGAGAGTTGAAAGCATTCTCCGGCACACCAAAATTCGCAGAGAGAACATCTTTTGGGGTGTGTGCAAGCCAATCAGAAATGGTTAACGTTGAAAACTCAGAAAAGTTTCCATCATCGAAAACGAGCAGAAATTCGCAGTGTTCTAATCCCTGTATGGAATGCGGAATTCCTGCCGGGAAGTACCAAAGGTCGCCGGGGCCAACATCAGCAATGAAATTTCGTCCGTCTTGGTCAACAGCGGTGATACGTGCCCGTCCCAAAAGCATATAAGCCCACTCCGCTTGCTTATGCCAATGAAGCTCGCGGACACCTCCCGCAGTTAAGCTCATGTTTACCCCTGCAATCGCAGTCGAAATCGGAAGCTGTCTGACGGTGATTTCTCTTGACCAGCCGCCATGATCTAATTTCATGGGAGCGTCTGAGAATGAAAATCTCAAGTTAGGAATCATACCTTCATCTGTAACAGGCGGAACAAGTATATTCGGATTTTGAATATCCCGCATCATATTTCGCGGACCTGCATCAATAGCTCCAGCTCCATCACTTCGAATAGGCTGCGGCACTTTTCTGTCTTCATGATTGATTGGTTGTTGTTCCAACAGCATGCACCTCGTTTTAGAAATGAACAAGATTTTATTCCAGCCTATGCAGAGTCTTAGATTGCTGTGTCTAGGAATCCGCAAATAAAAAAGTGACCACGAATGTGATCACAAATATATCAAATAAGCTATTTTTTATACCATGGCTTCTTATGTAATTTGATTTTTTCTGTCTGTTTTTTCTGGCCTGTCTTCCACTCCACTTTCACTAATACATCATGTCCTATCACTTCATCTTCAGGCATATAATCAAAGGTGGCGATATGGTCCTCCATACGTCCCCCACCTGGCATTTCTTCACCCGTGTATTCTGATAAGTCGTAATTTTCCCTGTCATCATACATTTTACCATCTATATATAAGGTGATTTTTTCTATGACGGTCCGCTTCTCGTCTTCCTTACTCCCCTGCCAATACAAATTCAGAAAGTAATTAGGTCCAATTGAAGTTTTGTCTGATTTTTCAAGGTTAGACATCCACAGTCCGCTTTTCCCGCTGCCCTCATATTTCACTTTGTTTCCTGACACCATTACAAATAATGCGATGGCGCAGATGATCAAGAATCCAGCAATGATCAATAGCCATTTCTTAAAGTTGTTCTTTTTTATCATGTTTTTCCCCACTTTCCTGATTCTTTAGTAGGAAAACATGATCAAAATGTTACTGAAAAGAAAATAAAAAACTTCGAATTTAAATTAAAGCTCTTTCAGAGACAAAATTTAAACGTATATCACGCCTTACATAGTTTTAGAATGGGCTTATATACTTAAAAATCAAGCTAACAAGAGTTTATTAAGTAACTTTTCAAATTTATTTACACTCATAATCTCATGAGTCACAAATCTCCCATCAAAAAAAACGCTAAAAGTTGTCCAAATAGCTGGTGACTTTTGTGCCTCTTCTTTTGAAGATAAATGAATTGACTGAAATTGAACCCCTTTCTTTTCAGTCAATTCCCGCAAATCATTTATCATGCCCACTGCAAACGGGCACTGAGCTGTATAGTATATGGTAATCCCCTTTTCATTGACGGAATCACTTTTCACCTGGTCCTTAAATGCAGGAGAAGCTGCAAGGCCATTCCAAGTTAAAGCCATTAATTGAAAATAAGGGTCAGCTTCATCTTGTAGAGTAAACCCCATATGCTCAAAGAAACGCTTATCACTTAAATAGGGACGTTTTTTCTTGCCTGCGATATGGATAATGCCATCCATGCCGCGGACTTTCGCATCTGCTATACATTTGTCCAACAATCGTTTCGCATGGCCGTTATTTTTATATGTGCCAGATACCCACAAACAATTAATATACATAAAATTAGGCGCATTGATAGGCACCCATGCCTCATTCGCAGGTAGATATTCAATAAAGACTTTTGCCCGTTCATGTAAGCGATAGAACACCAATCCTTCATCCATTCGAGCTTTGAGCCATCTCTTCTTTTCATGAACTGCATGCTCATATTGTTTCGCGCCTAATGCGCAGCAAATATGATTGTCTTCAATATTGTCCTTTGTGATTTCAATGTAGCGCATCTCCTCTTTTCTCCTCCTTTAACACAATTACTTGGAATTCAACTCATTTTACCCGTCCCAACTCAAATACTTTTTCTTATCTTCCATTATGCCAATTAATTAAAAAACCCTTCTTATATTAAGATTTTAACTTTATTCCTCTATCACCCATTTCAAATTGCAAGTGTGTTCATCTTCAAGGATTAGATGCACTCCTCTTGCTTTACGTAATGGAAAAAATAATACAAATATCGGGTATTATGCTATAAATATATAGTATAAGAAGTTTTTTATTTGAAGTAATATTTGTTACGTGACAGCAAAAGCAAATAACAGTTAAAGGAGGATTAAACTTAGCGGAAAAATGTTATTCTTGTTTAATTTGCGGATACAAAGGATTAATTCAAAATCCTTTGTATAAAGGAGAATATCAAAAAACGTTTGACATTTGTCCATGTTGCGGCTTTGAATTTGGCTACAGTGAGGATCATGATGTGAGATTAGGTTTTATTGTAACTCCTGATCATTTAATTGAGGCTGCATTTCAATTGTATCGCAAACAATGGATTGAGAGCGGGATGGAAATTGCTCATCCGGAAGATATTCCAGAAGAATTGAAAAATGGTGGTTGCTTAAAATTCGACGTTTTGCTGGAACAATTAAAAAACCTAAATCTTGACATAGAAAATTTTGAAGTGAACGGTTTTAATGATTAAGTGGGGTGTTTTTTGTTTTTCAAAGGGGTAACACTCTTTATCCACACATTTCAAGCTAAAATGAGCAGGAGTGATTCAACCGCTTGTACATTTCCATGCTTTCTTTATTCGTATTCAATGACCTTATGACAATCAACAAACATTCACTTCAATTGGAGCCTCTTCTGGTTCTTCACTATAGTGATAAATTGCAGTCACTTTGCAGTTGATTCATCTGTGATTGGCTTTCCAACTGTCATTTTTTTCTTTGGCAATGTACTGGCTTCATCATCAAACCCACATCATATTCGTATTCCTCTCCCCTTTCTCTGCGGTATGCTCAATGCTGGTTAATCTTATCTATCTAAGAGATATGACTATTCATATCGATGACTGACAAGTTTTTTGCCTAATTAACGCCATCCTCAGTGAATTTAAAGGTCTGTTTTAAATTTTTCCCTTCTTGTCCCTTTTGCGTCCAAATAATGACAACCTCTAATTCGGAGGCCTTATCTGCCAGCATAAGATGATTGAACTTCAGCGGTGAGCCATCGTTTAAACTTTTGGCTAACATTTTATGATCTTCTGGTTTGTCACAGTTTTCATCAGGGCATCCAAAAAGCGAAAACCGTGTGATTGAATCAGGATCATTTCTATACAATTGCACATCTACAGCAGCTGCTTTTTCTCCTACATTTTTGACTTCCAAGGAATATACTTGATATTCTCCTTTTTGAGATTCCGCAAATTCCTTTGCATTTTTTGCTTCACTTACTTTTACTGACCACTGGTCTGTTTTTTGTGTAATAGGCAACACCGTAAAAGTCAGAGCGTGCGCTTTTGATTGACAAAAAACAAATCCAACTATTATTACCGCACATACGGAAAAGAATACCCTTTTCATTTCATTTGTCCCTCCTTTCTTTTCACTGGCGATCCCTTAAAAAATTGAGCTCTCTTAAGCCATAGCCTTAACTACGGTTGTGTATTTACTGCTCAGCATTTATTTCTTTCGGTATCCGAGATGGAGCTTTTGGGATTTTTCTCAACTTGTTGTTGATCACATCAGAAGAGTATAGCGTAACAATCATACTTCCCCCATACCTTTTTGCCCGAATTAAGATTGGCTGGTTATATTGGTTTTGAAAACGAAAATCAGGGCCTCCCCAACTGACCGTAGCATCCCGTCCGGGTGGAACGTATGGCACGCTTCTAGTATGAGAATAGCGCTGAACAACCTGCAGCCCTGCCTGGTCGACTGCATTGAAAAGTGTTGAGGACACCTGGCAAATTCCGCCTCCTACACCTTCAGACAACTCCCCTTTTACAATAATGGGCGCACTTTTATACCCTTTGTTCCGAGTTCTCATGCCTACAACTTGGTTAAACGAAAACGTCTCATTAGGGAAAACAACGTGATTGTCAATGGCTTTTGCAGAAAGAGAAATATTGTGTGAGCGGCTTTTATTGCTTGAATTAAAATAAGTCACGTACTGACCAAGCCGCTGCGTACTGATGTGAGAAAGCAGCTCGCTGTCAACCTTCGGATAAATGTTCATTTCCGGCACTTCTACCTTGGAGGGGCCTTGGCCATAAAAATACGCATAAAACTTTTCCTTAAAAGCCTGTTGATACAGTTTGTAGCCAACCCTGCCCGGGACGATGCTTCCATGATCGTTAAGGACAGCGTTTATCGGCTCCCGGTACACTTTCTGATCAAGCTGTTTGATAAATTTACTGTATTTTTCATCGTCGACCATTGGAGTGCCGGGAAGAGGCATTGTAAAGTCTTCACGGTGAACAGTGGCAATTGTTCGTCCTTGCTGTGTAACCGTTAAGCTGTCATCCGGCCCACTCGGCTGAGCCAATAAAAAAAGACCAGTGATCAAAATTTGTATCATAAGCTGCTTTACCTCCCGATCATTAGTATGAACAGCAGCTTCTCCTTTGATGTATTTCTTCCCATCGTTTGTTTGAATCTTTAGATGTTCATAAAAGAGCTATCACTTTAATTGTTCACACCGATCCCTTGAGCCCACTGAAGTACACGGTTCATTCACTCGCCAAGTTTAAAATAGCAGAGCATCTCAGTGATGTGGGATGCTTTTTTGTCTTGCTCAAAAATGAAAAAGAATTTCCCATAACAACAACAAATTAGTCCTTTTCAATATTTTTTTATTGAGAAACGATAAATTTTTTGTTACATTCAAATAGACAACAAACAAATGAGGTGCGTTATGAATCGAATGTCAACACTCTTTTTAAAGATAGCTGTTATTTTTATTGGAATTCCAATTCTTGCTTTATGCATTTTTTTAGTGCCTAAGATAGCCAACTATTCAACAGAATTACTTCCAAATATCGTTTATATAAAATATCTCGTTTTCATCTATTTGTATGTAACGGCGATTCCTTTTTACTTTGCTCTTTATCAAGCGTTCAAACTTTTAAGCTATATTGACAAGAATAAAGCTTTCTCGGGATTGTCAGTAAGGGCTTTGAAGAATATAAAATACTGTGCGGTCACTATCAGTATCTTTTATGCAGCAGGTATGCCTGTCTTTTATCTGATAGCCGATATAGACGACGCCCCGGGTATCATAGTCATCGGATTGGTTATTATTTTTGCTTCAATGGTCATTGCGGTCTTTGCTGCTGTTCTGCAAAAACTATTAAAAGAAGCGATTGATATTAAATCAGAAAATGACTTAACGGTCTGAGGTGATGACTATGGCAATTATTATCAACATTGATGTGATGCTTGCTAAAAGAAAAATGAGCGTAACAGAGCTTTCGGAGAGAGTTGGCATCACCATGGCTAATCTTTCGATATTGAAAAACGGAAAAGCAAAGGCCATTCGATTATCAACTTTAGAAGCGATTTGCAAGGCTTTAGAATGTCAGCCCGGAGATATATTGGAATACCGAAGTGATGAAGACACAAAGGAGTCGTAAAAAGCAAATATGTGGCATCAACAGAAAAATAAAGTGATTGGCGGTGAGCCTATGGACTTAACCTTATATCCATCCAGCTCCTATACTAAGCGTCCCTTACATACACGAAGAATACTCCTTTGGAGGGCGCATATAACATGAGAGCTCTAAAACAAATCGTTCATTTCGGCTGGGAACAAGCGCTTTCATGTTTGTTTCCTGTCGTTATTTTTGCCTCTTTGGCTATCACACAAATGATCACACTACCCTTCTTGCCGCGGTACGACTGGCTCCTCATGATCTGCGTCCTCATGCAATTGTGGATGGTGCGTTCTGGTCTTGAAACTCGGGATGAATTAAAAGTGATCACATTGTTCCACCTTATCGGGCTTGCTCTGGAACTTTTTAAAGTCCATATGGGCTCTTGGTCTTATCCAGAAGAAGGATACTCCAAAATATTTGGAGTACCTTTGTATAGCGGCTTTATGTATGCAAGTGTAGCCAGTTATTTGTGCCAGGCATGGAGAAGGCTTAAGGTTGAATTGGTTAAGTGGCCGCCTTTTTTTGCGGTTGTTCCGCTTGCCGCTGCGATTTATTTGAATTTTTTCATCCATCATTTTTCGATTGATATTCGATGGTGGTTATCTGGACTTGTCCTCATTGTCTTTTGGCAAACATGGGTTACATACGAGGTGAATGGAGCTCGTTACCGTATGCCGCTCGCACTTTCTTTTGTACTCATCGGATTTTTTATATGGATAGCGGAAAATATCGCTACGTTTTTTGGGGCTTGGAAATATCCAAACCAAATCGAGACATGGAGTCTCGTACACCTCGGAAAGGTAAGTTCATGGCTCTTGCTGGTGATTGTTAGCTTTCTTATAGTAGCATCGTTAAAACAAGTTAAGGAGCAGAGTCCCACAAAGGCAGAGAGGGGTGAATCTTTTTTAGGTTAACAGTCTGCTGGCATACAAGACTCCAGCTAAAAAGAAAAGCAACGTTCAAATGTGTTGCTTTTCTTTTTTGTCACTCTGCCTGCGGGTATCCATCTTCTTCAAACTTCGTCGCACCACGAGAACTGATTCAGATTACGACTGCTTTCAACGACTTGACAAACTCATGCGCCGCCGGCGTTATCTCTTCAAATGAATGTGCGATGACGCCGATATCGCGTGTGATCCTAGGAAAAATGTCCTTTTTACTTAATTGATGCGGGACGGATGAAAGTGTAAAGTTTGAAATAATGCCTATGCCCAAGTTGTTTTTGACCATATTAATCAAGGTTTCGGCATTTTGCACAGTCAAGTTTTCCTTTAATTCGATGTTGTATTGCGAAAATGCGTTTGACATCGCGATTTCATGACCGCCTTTACAGAAAATGAGGTCATCTTGATATGTTTCAAGGTTGACATGCTTTTCCTGTTTTAATTCATCACGCTGCGGCGGGATGACGGCCACCATATAGTCGTTACACAATAGCTGATTTTCAAATGGTTCAAATGGAGATGCTGCGATTCCAATATCAACCGTCCGATCCTCAACCCATCCTTTTATTTGGTCAGAGGTCCCCTCGATCAATTCGATGCGGATCAACGGGTAGTTTGATCTGAATGCCGCAATCGCCTGGGGCATGATATTTGTTGAAACTGCAGGAAATGAACCAATTTTCACCTTCCCGTTTAACAGCTTGTTTTCCCGGTTGGCTATTTGATATATTTTGCTTTCAATTCCCTTCATTTGCCTCGCCAGCAGCAAAATTTCTTTTCCGACGTCAGTCAGCATTAAACCATGATGTTTATCCCTGATCAATAATTTGAGCTGCAGCGAGCTCTCCAGGTTTTTTATCGCTTTGCTTACCGCCGGCTGAGAGATGAACAATTCTTTTGCCGCTTCTGTAATATTCAATTTCTCCCCGACTTTTACAAATATGTGAAGATGGTTCATGTTCATAACCATTTGGTTATACCTCCGATAATAAAAATGTATTTCAGTTATATACAAATGTAACATATGATAGAAACCAGCACGATATTTAAACAAGAAAGGCGGCTTCATCATGGTAAAAGTCATGCTGGGAATCTTATCTGTCACATTTATTTGGGGTTATACTTGGGTTGCAATGAAAGTAGGAATTCATGACATCCCCCCGCTTTTATTTTCGGCTTTGCGCCTGTTCATCGGAGCGGTTCCATTATTTCTCATTCTCTTCATTCAAAGAAAAAAGCTTTCAATTCAAAAAGAACATCTCAAAAGCTATATCATCATGAGCCTGCTGATGGGGCTGGGTTATATGGGGATCTTAACGTATGGAATGCAGTTTGTCGATTCAGGAAAAACCTCTGTTTTGGTCTATACGATGCCCATATTTGTTACGGTGCTCAGCCATTTTACATTAAATGAGAAAATGAATGCGTATAAAACGATCGGACTGATATGCGGTTTCTTCGGACTGTTATTTATATTTGGAAAGGAAATACTTGCTATCGATCAAAGCGCTTTATTTGGAGAGCTGTGCGTCCTTGCGGCAGCGCTTAGCTGGGGAATCGCGAATGTGTTCAGTAAGCTACAATTCAAGCATATCGATGTTATTCATATGAATGCCTGGCAACTTATGATGGGGGCCGTCATGTTATTGGTGTTTTCCTTTATATTTGAGCCGGTCCCTTCAGCCGAGTGGACATATCAGGCGGTATGGTCATTGCTGTTTAATGGCTTGCTTTCCACCGGCTTTACCTTTGTCGTATGGTTTTGGGTGCTCAATCAAATCGAAGCGTCAAAAGCATCCATGGCATTAATGTTTGTTCCCGTATTGGCCCTATTTTTTGGATGGCTGCAATTGCACGAACAGATCACCATCAACATTATCCTCGGCGCACTGCTGATATGCTGCGGCATCTTTATGAATACATTTACATTTTCACGACGAAAAGTGTGAATGGATAGAGGATACGCTTTCTTTACGATTTGTGCCTCGTGTGACAGGAGACGGCTGTCTTTTAAAATCCTGCCGTCAGCCTATTAAACAATAAAAAAAGCTAATATCTGCATGTGAGACATTAGCTTTTTTTATTGGCGTTTAGGTTGCCAAAATTCTTTTTTATTACCATTCCGGCTGATTAAACTGAAAACCGTATAGACCTTTTACTTTAACATCTCCGCAATCTGGATCTTTTGTTAAAATCAAATAATGAGTCTTATAAGGCATCGCCTCAACTCGATCAGTTGCACTAAAATCATAATGATCCCCTGAGAAGTTTTTTTCACTAACGGTTATCTCGTATCCAGACAAAGTCATTCGCATGATTCTTGCGTTAATTGTACATCCTTCAGTATCGAAAATGGTGAATCTGTATCCAAAGTAAGACGTCCAATGGTTTGGATTTAAATCATCAGATTTCATAAACCATTTTTCATTTTCTGTCATTGTAAAGCTCACTTTCTCCTCATCTTTCACTATAACTGCCGAAGCTTCCCTTATATGAATAGTCAAAGCCAAAAGAAATGTGAAAGCTAGCATCAACATCTTTTTCAAAAGAGTTCCTCCCGATATCTTTTTACTTCAATATATTGGAAGGATCTTTTCTGATCAAGACCGCCTTCTTCAAATGAATCTTTAGCACCATTAAATGAGCCTTAAAGAGAACAGTTTTCATCCGAATCTATTTCCTTTTTAAGAGCCAGTGAAGCTTTTATATTTAATTTGATATGTCATCTGAAGTCTTTCCTGATGTTAAAATCTGAAACTTTAAAGGGGTTTGTTACACTAACTGTCATGGGAAACATTTTGGAAAAATATTATTTTTATATCTGCTTTTGCGAGGTTAATTAGAAGGCAATACAAAATCATTTGAATTAGGAGCCGGAAGTTACGGGACACGAAATGACATTGCTATCGTTTGGCCGCCTAACAGAGCTCCTATTGTTTTGGCAATCCTATTAAAGCGGTTTACGAAAGATGCAAATTATGATAATGCTCTTATCGCTGAGGCAGCTAAAGTCGTCCTTAACGTTCTCAAATTAAAGCACAATATTGCGAATTGCTTTATCCTTTTGCCATAAAGGAAAAAAGACATTACTTTTGTCAACCTCGCCGTTCATTTTTAATGAACGGTTTTTTCATATTCTCACTAATACCTCTTTTTTTAAGTATCTTAAAACACTACAAACACGAATCGTTAACATGAATGGCAAGTTTTCATTTATGAAACCAAGTAAAGATTGAACAGACCATCAGAGGTTATCTATATGAGAATTCAATTATTTTTTTGTAATAATTTATATTGCTGTATCGTTGCACTTGGTGGATTTGACTCTTTTCGTGTATGGAACCACACTTTTACTTTTTCACCTCTTTTGAGATCAGCTGTGCTATCAATCTCACTTAATCCCACTATGACTATCTTATTTTTAAACTTGTTCATCAGTTGTTCTTCCGAAAGATTATAATCTTCTTTCGCTAGGGCTTCCGTATCAGTAATGAGAATGGCCCTATTATTGTCTTTAAACCCGACATAGCCGACTAGGCTCTGCATCATTGTTTCGTCTCCGTTTTGTTCATTTTTATTGCAGCCAGCAAGGAAAATCATGAGCACTATCAAGCTTACTCCGATTTTAGGCACCTTTCTCCCTCCTCTTTAAACCTCTTTTGATCTTTAAAATAAACAACAGGATCACCCAACCCATCTACTTCTTTTTGCAATTCATAACAGCAGCATACGCCATTCTCCAATTCCTCAAACTTCTTTTTGTTCTTTCTCAAATGTTTATATGTGGTTGCCTTCGACATTATCCCCTTACTCTTTTACGCTTTTAAACTTGAAGGCTCCTTCTTTGTGGAGTCCAGCATAAATATACTTATCATTACTGTCGTTTACATCACGACTCCCATTAAAATCAAAATTTTCACATTTTATGATCCATTATTCACTTCTAAAACGACTTCCAATCGTTACATAATATATGTATTAATTGTAAAAGGAGTTGGTATAATTGAACATTAAGAAATCTTATTGGGTTCTGTTTTATCCTTTGGCATGCTAATATCCGCGGTTCCCGCATTGGCTGCTGAAAATTCGCCTGAAGTTGCAGTAAAAAATGAAGAATATGATTATGACACTATATACCGCATTAGTCCTCGGCCAATGAACTTCCAGCCGACAATAGAATATAACGGTTATACTTATACGCTTACACGCCATTATTTTGATTACTCAATCGGGTTTTACACGGCTATTTATACAAAAGTTGTTTAAACTTATAAAGGAGCTTTTTAGCTCCTTTTTCTCTTGTTTTAAGCAAGGTGTTTCTTTCTATGTAGTCTTCTATCAAATACAATATCAACCTCTCTGGTTCTCTTCTTTTCCGGATCTCAATATTCTCAATATAATACGATTGATTCACTGTTGTTCAATTTCCTTTAAAGCCGTTCTTTATTTTCGACACGAACAAAAAGTAAGCTCAGTTTAAATGCTGATAATAAAAAAATTCACTTTAAAAAGTTGTCGCCCGCAAAATCGGCTTTCTCACACTACACCGATTTAAAATAAAAAGCCGGATCTCCTCTAAGAGGTTCCGGCTTTTCTTGGTACAAATGCTATTCCATCAGCTTACAGCTTCTGAGAACATGGAAAAATATCTGATGGCTCGTTACACTCATCAGCCATTATCGTATTTCAATGTAGCCTTCTGTACCATGAACGCGAATCTGTTGCCCATCTTTTATCAGTTGCGTAGCATTTTCAACGCCAACAACTGCAGGCAAGCCATATTCGCGCGCTATAACAGCTCCATGGGTCATCAGTCCACCAACTTCGGTGACCAGGCCTTTTATGGATACAAACAATGGTGTCCAGCTTGGATCAGTAAAGGAGGTGACTAATATATCTCCATCTTCTAGATCTGCATCTTCCATGTTTAAGATGACACGTGCTCGCCCCTCTATCACTCCCGAGGAAACAGGGAGACCTGCAATTGCTCCGGCTGGGAGATTCTCTCGCTTGTATTCGCCTGTAATGATCTCACCATCAGACGTGATAACACGTGGTGGAGAAAGTTTTTCATATAATGTGTACTCGTCTTTTCGTTTGCTGATGATTTGATCATCAAGTTTATTTGTGCGTACGACTTCGTGAAGTTCTTCAAAAGTAAGATAGTATATATCTTCTTTTTCATGAATAACGCCCATTTCTACGAGTTTTTCGGCTTCTTTCAGTAAAGCCTGCTTATAAACAAAATAGCGATTAACCATTCCGTATTTTGGATATTCCCTGAACCCGCTGAAATTCCGGATGATGTCGATCATCCGTTTGGTTTCTTTGGCTTTTTGTTCACCATCGGGCAATTGCTTTAAGCGATCTAATAACTCTTGTTCTTTCTTTAAAGCCTCCTCTCGACCTTGCTCAAATTTCCGCTGGCCGGCATTAGGCTCAAAATTTTTGATATTATTAAGAATCATCGGGACAAGTGTAGTTGGTTTTTCGCTCCATCGAGTTCTTGTAATATCAATCTCTCCGGCACATCGCATTCCGTATTTGTTCAGATAAGCATAGATCGCGTCTTGAATTTCCTGTCCATTTTCAAACTTAACCAGCTCATCCAAAAAGTGATCATCTTTGACATCTTGTAAATAAGCAATTACCTCTGGATAAGGACGAATCACATCTGCGACGTCCAATAGCGCAAGACCCATTTCTGACGTAATATTATGGGGTACAGATTGAGAAAGCGTATCTGCTGCGTTTTTTTCCTCTAACCACTCGTTCATTTTTTCGTTAATCCATAATGAAGCATTCATAGCAGTTCGAATCACAACCGAACTTTTTGGGTTAAATAAAATCTTCTTTAATTCCTGGATATCTTCCAGAATAAAACGAAATAAATCTGATCCTGATTTCGTTTGGATGTTTTGTTTTAACTCTTCTATTGATGTTTGACTGCTCTCAATCAAATCTGACACGATTGTCGGATCGTTTTCAACTTGAGCTGGCATATCTGCATTGCCTCTGCTGGGATTTGGTGCTGTTTTATCATTTGGTACCGATTTTATGAAATCTCGTCGCTTTATTAGAGTCATAAGTGCGTCTTTTAAGAGCTGATCGTGCTGTCCCATGCCTTTTAAGAAAACTTCTCTGCTGTCAGAGGATGCCAGTTGATGTGTGACATTAACAAATAGCCTTCCACCGGCTTTACGCATGGGTGCAGCGGTCGTCAACAGAAAAAAAGACAATCCCAGTGGTTTTATGGGATCCGTCATCATTTGTTGATGACCTACAGAAATATAGACGTGATTTTCTTGGTCACTCGCTTCAGGGATGGGGAATAAAGTAGTGATTGGACGACTCTGTACAATATAAAAAGTATCTCGGGCCAAACACCATTCGATATCTTGCGGCTGGCCGAAATGAGCTTCGATCTGTCTTCCGATGCGTGCAAGCTGTAAAATTTGTTCATCAGTCAGCGTTTGAGCCTTTTGCTGATCAGGCTCGATTTGCTGTGTTTCTGTTCCGCCTTCTTTCCGTCCATAGATAGCTATTTTTTTAGTTGCTATTCTCTTATCGACGATTTGCCCATCCTGTACTTTATAACAATCGGCAGATACCAAGCCGGAGACCAGAGCTTCACCAAGTCCAAAGCCGGCATCGATGGATAACACCTTTCGGTTAGAGGTAATCGGATCAGCGGTAAATAAAATCCCCGAAGCCTGAGGGAAAACCATCCTTTGAACGATAACGGATAAATAGACTTGGCTGTGGTCGAATCCATTTTGCATGCGGTAGATTACCGCTCGATCCGTAAATAGGGAAGCCCAGCATTTGCTGATATGCTGCAAGATTGCATCGACGCCGATAATATTTAAGTAGGTATCTTGTTGACCGGCAAAAGAGGCATGTGGTAAATCTTCAGCAGTCGCACTTGAACGCACGGCATAGGCATGTTCCTCACCGAACTGGGAGAGATAGTGAGCCACTGCTTTCACAACATCGGAAGGAATATCTACTTCCATAATGATTTGCCGAATCTTCCGGCTGATGTTACCAATTTGATCTCGGTCATCAACTTTTAGCATGGCCAATTGATCCAACATCGCATGTAACGTTTCGTTTTGTTCAATGGCTTTTTGGAATCCTCTTGTTGTAACACAAAATCCTTCTGGTGCTTGTATTCCTTGAATTTTTAATAATTCTCCTAAATTTATTCCTTTTCCTCCAACGAGCGAATGCTGTGTTTTTTCAATTTCGTGTAAACCGAGCACGAAAGAACTCATTCTACATCTCCCCTTCAAAAAAAATATTGACAAGAGCTTCCCAGTAGGATATAATAAAATTATAAGATGGATAACTATGGCTTTTTAACTAGGAAGCGCACGTAGTGTGATTATATCACCGTGTCTGTTTTTGTGCAATATAAAAAGAACCTGGGCAATTTCACCAGGTTCTTTCTTAATTTCCGCAACTATTAGCCACATAAAAAACTTGGTTCAAACTTTGTTCGTTTAGTCCCCATTCATAAATTAGACTTATTTTTTGTGTAAGAAACTTCGAGTCATAAGTCCCTATTCATTAAACTTTATCAGCCAAAGACTGTCTTATACATAGTGCTATCGTGTTTTATAATAATTTTCTGCGGTATAGTAGCGCCATTCCCAAAAAGTTGCCCCATTGGATTCTATATACCGATCTAGAAATATCTCAAAATTTAAATTTAATGGTGTATATTCCCCTATTCCTAATATGAAAAGATAGTTGGGATCCCCTTTATCCAATTTATCTTTGTCGATCATCAAATGGCATCCTTCTAATAAATGACCAATTGGAATACCATTGATGCCTTCAAACAAATCCTCATATTTTAGTTCCTCTTCAATCTCTTTAAGGCTAAATAAATAAAGTCCTCCGCCTATATTCTCCCCATCAGAAAGAATTTCAAAAATTTTCGCACCATTATGCAGTGTAATAAACTTCTGATAATCATCTGGAAGGGTAAGCTGGTGTTTCGCCTCAAAGCTTTGAATGTCATTCAGGGTTGCTTTGTCCTGTGAAAATGTAACAAGGAACTCCATAATAACTCCTTCAGAACAAAACAATTGAATGGCTCCTTTTTCATCTAAGAGACTTTTCAAACCGTTTACTGTCTTATGAACAAAGTTAGTCAAATACATCACCCCTTTATTTCCTTTTAACAATTATCCTTCAACTTCCAAAAAATGTGAACAGATCCGTGTTAGACGCTCTTTTCAGTGAATACAATGCAATAAATCCTAAAAAGAGGTGCCTCCCAAAAGTGAATTTTCTAAAGAATGATGACATGGTGAAGATCATTCGAAATGGCCTTAGTGCAACGCAGCACCCAAAGCATATTCTTGTTGTAGGAGCTGGATTGTCCGGGCTTGTATCAGCATCATTGCTGAAAAATGCCGGTCACAGAGTAACGATTCTCGAAGCGAGCGGCAGAGCGGGCGGCCGTGTCTGCACTTTGAGATCTCCCTTTAGTGGTGATTTGTATTTTAACGTTGGCCCGATGCGCATACCGAATAACCATTTGTTAACCTTAGAATATATCAAAAAATTCAAATTGCCAACAAATGTATTTATCAACAGAACCCCTCTGGACATCATTTATGCCAATGGAATCAAGACACGTCTCCACATGTTTGAACGAGCTCCTGGAATACTGGGGTACCCAGTCGCATCACATGAACAAGGGAAAACGTCTGAAGAGCTGATGCTTTCTGTACTGCAGCCTATTCTAAATTTCATCATTCAAAATCCAGCGAGAAATTGGCGGATTGTCGAAGAACAATACAAAAATGATTCGTTAAGCTCTTTTTTGAATAGGTATTTTTCCTATGGCGTGATCGATATGATTGGTGTACTTTTGGATATGGAAGCGTATATGGGGATGTCCCTTGTTGAAGTATTGCGGGAATCCATCTTTTTTTCATCACCCGCTCACTTCTATGAGATAACAGGCGGCATGGATCTGCTTCCACACGCGTTTCTTCCCCAATTAAAAACAAACATTCTATACCATCAAAAAATGATGAAAATATCTCAGGATGAAAATCGTGTTACGATCCATTGCCAGCATCAACAATCGGCAGAATTTGCATCGTTTACAGCTGATCTCGCTATTGTAACCATTCCTTTTTCAACTTTGCGATTTGTAAAAGTCGAACCATACCATTCTTTCTCGTACTATAAACGGAGGGCCATCCGTGAGTTAAACTATATCAGTGCAACAAAAATCGGAATAGAGTTTAAAAGCCGATTTTGGGAAAAAGCCGGGCAGCGCGGCGGCAAATCTATTACTGATTTACCGATTCGTTTTTCGTATTATCCAAGCAGAAATATTGGAGCAAATGGACATGCTGTCATTCTGGCCAGCTATACATGGGCAGATGAGGCGCTGATATGGGACAGTCTTTCAGAAGGAGAGCGTATCCGGTATACTTTACTGGATTTATCTAAAATCTATGGTGATATTGTATGGTCTGAATTTGTATCAGGCGCTTCTTTCAGCTGGAGCCAGCACCCCTATTCTGCGGGGGGATTTACAGCTTTCGAACCAGGACAAGAATTAGAGCTGTATCCCTATATTCCTGTCCCTGAGGGCAAAATTCATTTCGCCGGAGAACACGCCTCACTCACCCATGCGTGGATGCAGGGCGCAATTGAATCTGGAATACGCGTTGCTGATGGGGTCAATCGCTTACCTTAGATCATGCTCATCTTCTGACTAAAGGGCAAGCAATTCTGAATTAGTAATAATTAATTAAGCACTCATTAGTCATTTTTCGCTTTAATTTTTTCGATTATTTTTGTGAAAGGTAATTAAAATCACTGTTTTGAATGTTGTTAAGATGTATGTTTTTATTTATCATTTGTGCATAAAGGTGCAATCAAATGCACTATAGGTGTCATATCAAAAGGGAAATCAAAGTTCAGGAACTCAGAAGCTGAATTATATACCTGTTCTTTAATAAAAAATTGGCAATCTGGTTTCATGTTTAACAGACCATCTATAAAAGAAAAGGTATCAGCTGTAAAGTTTTCAAGATATCTTTCTTCAGTGAATGCAATTACTTGAATATAATTTGAGGAACCCTCATTTTTATTTTCATCCTCTATACCAATTAACACTGGATTATCAGACAGCTCTCCTTTTCTTTTTGAATCAACGATTAAGATATAGCCGTAAATGTTTGAAGTTTCTTTTTGTATAACCTGAAAAAACTCGACTTCACTTGTTCTAAGAAGTCTGTAAAATTTTTAACATGATTATTTTCTTACTGTTTTCCATGGTCACACTAAACAAAAAGCAGTCAATTAGACTGCCCATTCGTGTTTTCTTCTTTTAGCTTTTTGTTTAGTGTGAACCCAATTAAGACATTGACAATAGCTGCTGGAAGATACAAAACTCCTGCACCTATTATTCCTAATGCAGTACTTGAAGTCACTATAAATGTCTGCATTTCTGTGTTTCTTGACTTCAAGCAAAGTAATACTAGGAGGCCAGCTAAAACCCCCATAAGCCGTGCAATACCCGGAATAAAGAAATCTGTCAGGGCTCCAAATAATTGCCCTATAATTGATAGCATAATCCCAAAAAAGCTGGATAATAAAACTAATTTTTTAATGGTGTCTTCCCCCTTTTTTAAAGCCGCTTCTATTCAACATACCCAAACCTTTTCTGATATAGGTCTTCAAGTATAGCAGCCCATTCAATCCAACCTTGTCCGTCCTCAATCCACTCTAGTCAAAACACATGGAACGACTCTTACGTCTTATTTCCATCACCTAACAAGTGAAGACATAATAATTTTGTAATCCTCATTGCTAATCGAAGGAAATTTGCTATTCTTGAATATGTTGAATAAATTATGTAGGTAATCTTTTGGAAGAGAAATTTGAAACAAACGGGTACGATACTTAAATTGTTTGTGATTACACTCTGTTCAAAAGCTCTATAGTCAAAACGATTAACCTTTTCATTCCCTCTCCTCCCTTCACCTAATTATATAATATTTTGGTAATTTAGAAGTTGGTAATATAACTTAGATTACTTAGCTGCTATTTTTTCCTTGTTTTGCAGAAAAACTGAGTCCCATACCCAAAAGATTAGAGCAAATGAAATGCCAAATAAGTAAATTTCGTATCCCATTAGAAAACCTATGGTTGCCTTTGGGTCAGTAGTTACAGCAAAGATTAACCACACTAAGAAGGAAAAGAATATGTATATGAGTAAATATTTCAAGCTAAACCTTTTTGGATTGCGATTCAAAAAATATTGAACAGGTGCAGCAAAGATTAAATAGAAGATAAAGAGAATAACACTTATTAAGAAGTATGGAATATAGCCATCGTAATCACTTCCCCAAACATAAACAACAGCAGCTGTTAATGCAGACAAGACATGAACAATAAAAATCTTTAAAACTTGCATATTTAGTACCCCTTTCATGTTAGAACCTTCTTCAATATTGTTCAGCTCCCCCTTAATACTACTTTAAAATCTAGGTTTTATTTGATTAATCTGAAAATCCCACTTTATTTTCTTTTAACAACGACTTCAATTTCATCACCTTCAATAAGTTCAAAGCTACCTGGCACATTATTTTCCGTTAATATATCAATTCCGGTTAATAACTCACCTGCATCTTGAATAACGCCATTTTCATCTTTTAGACACCACAATTCATTACTTAATAACACCACTGTACCCTTAAACCGAAATTGTTTCATAATTATTTCTCCTTATCAAAATAATTTTAAAAAGTATTTTGTTGATATATGTACATCTTACCTTATATATACAACCGAGCATACATCTGGGTCTATCCTGTTTAAACTGCTAGTCACGTTCAGTTCATTTTCACCAGGTTAATCTGTTGCCTAATTTTAAGTGTAAAACTGCTGATTTATTCAGAAATTAAACATCGTGGTCGTCTTTCTTATTCTTCCGCCATTGAATAGTATTTCGGCGAGTTATTGCAAAAGGTATTAATAGTAGAGTCCCGACAATAAGCAACATAAAAAAGACCACAAACAGCACTCCTGTTCCCGGAACAATTTCTTCGTAGGTAATAAAACGCTCCTCCCCCTGCAGGACGAAGAACCGAGAATTTTCGAGAAAAGCTAGATGAAAAGCGATAGACGTCCACAAACTGCCTGTTACAATACGCAGAAGTTGAAGAATGAATCCAAAACACAACAATAAAATGATGTAATCTAATGTGATAGCAGATGATTCAATTCCAGCTATATATTGCAAGCCAATTACAGTTATTGGAGCAAGCACAAACAGGATCGGCTGTAAGAGCAAGGCCGTGAAACAGTTACATCGCTTATTTAGAGCATAGTACACCGTCCCGCGAAAAGCTAATTCCTCTGGAAAAGCTTCATAAAAGAAAGCGATAATCATATTTAAGAGCAATGCTGTCACTAAATGGACAGAGACGTGAAATTGCGTAACTTTGATCCAGCCTAATAAATGGGCGATAGCGAAACCAGACCCGGATAATACAATCACATACATTGCCCCTATCAAGGCCTTCGGAATGGCTTGCCGCCACCCAGGCAGTCCTATAGCGTCAAATGGTCTACTAGATATCCGTTTAAGAAGAATGTAGAGTAACGGGACAGTAATTAATGTGACTAAACCTGCTTGGATACCTTGCTGCAAAAGCTTAGAAGCTCCTGCTTGACTAACCATTGAACCGACTAAAGTAGCTATAAACAAAGCAAATACGAACGTTCCCCAACTGAGCAAGACGGTTCCAAACCATTTACGATGATTGTCTTGTTTTCCGCTTTTGGTCAAATGAATTTGCATTTGAATACCCCTTTCACATCATTCATGCTAAGCACTATTTTCCCTACTGTCCCTATACGTTCTAAAGCTGTATTTTCTCTAATCCCCCTACTTTTATTTTCATTAAAAAATGTTGTTTTATTGAGTTCTCCATAAAAAAAACGCTCTGCTTTCATGCTACAGATGCGCTTCTAAGTTCTTCGAGTATATTCGGCGTCAGCTAAACCATTCTTTCGCTTCGCAATAAAGTGAGAGGGATACGCGGTCAATCACTATTGATTCTGATAAGGCCATTGTACGTTTCTTTGAGAATATCCTACCTCCAGCAGTACCAAGGCCGGAGTAGAAAACGACCTTTACCCTACTAATATCCGAGGCATATATTAGGATTCAACTAAAAGACCATCGCCTCTTAGTAACTGACAATAAACAATGATTAAAGGAACGATCATCAGCAGCTCGTTAGCTACCCCTGATTAAAGATGATCTGTTACCACACTGTTACGTTAGAACTTCCACTACTTTGATATCCTTCTGTCGCCATGACTTGGTAAGCCCAATTACTGCCCAGATTCATTCCATGGCTCTTCCATGCGTTCACATGATTGCTGAAAGTGATTGTAGCGTTGCTTCCTGTTGGTCTCTTCGTTTGGCGAACACTCCAGTACTGCGTAAAAGTAGTGCGATCGCCATCAATGGAAGGTGCGTTATAACGTGTCGTTGTATATATGTCATATGTACCTCCATCACTCTTTACAGTACCTTTATACGTTCCGGTAGGTCTGTAAGTACCCCATGAATCCACTACATAATATTCAATGAGAGGTGCTCTCGTCCAACCATATAAAGTCAAATATCCATTGCCATTCGGCGCCCAAACTCCGGCATTATAGTTTATCGTCCTAAATGGCGAACCTGTAGTCCAGCCTTTGCCAACAACGAAATTTCCGGTATTAGACCAATTAACACTGTAATTCCCGCCAGACCCATTGACGGCGTTTACTGTTCCGCCACCATCAGTCCAATTTTGCCAGTAGTCTGTGCTAGCTGCAGAGGCGGTTGCCGAAAACAAGCTTATACTCATTAAAGCTGCCGTTAATCCAACTAAGAAATTCTTTTTAAACTTAAACATTTGTTACCTCCTATAATTTTTTTCTGACTTTGTCATGAGGTAGCACTTGTATATATTTAAAACATTCTAATGACTAACGCCATAGCTTTTGATCGTTCCCTTCAGTATAATACCACGAATTCACGAGTGAATATTAAAAGTATTTGTAATTTAATTACAAATACCTAAAAATCATATTATAGATGGTTTTGTTCTGCCATATTCTAATTCTTTCTTCGCAGGATAACAATTCTTGTTTCTAAATCTGATGGAGTAACATCTGTAACGAATTCCCATTGGAACCATTTCGTATAAAGGTGATATTCATGAGAGATTTTGAAATTATTGTAGCTGATCCAGGTGGTGATCTTGACTTTCAAGCTCTAATGCAACGTTTCTTGTCCAAAAAATTAGCTTATATGATTGTTTACTGTGTCTTCCATGTTATGTATAAAGAAAGTCAGTCAATTGCCTCTAAACCGCTCGCTCACTGTGCGTAAGACATTTTGAATTCACTATAGTTATAGAATTACTCACGATTAATTTAGACAAAATAAGAAAAGTTTTATCACGTTTTCAATCGCATTAACAAAGTAATCCTTGCATTCCTTCGCCCTCCATGCTTTATTCAGATAGCGATGCGCTGAATTGTGTTAGCCGATGTACATGCCCTTTGTGGCACACACGAATGTGGTGTGGTCAAAGAGGTATGACAAAGCCTTACACAGCGCAGTTCATCGCTTTTTTATTTCGTCAGGCCACATGTTAAGACACGATTTGGTTTTCAAGTAGAAGCCGTCGCCCTTGATTCCGGATATTTAACGACTCCGATCTGTAAAGGATTATCTGACCGCCAAACCTTTGGTGTCATCGCACATAGACGTTATCACTCTATCCGAGGCTTGTTTCCAAAATGGAAATTTCGTTATGACAGTGAACAAGACAGATACATTTGTCCACATCACCAAACACTTACATACGCAACAACTGACCGAAAAGGCTACCGGTCATACAAATCAAATCCTGAAATATGTTCCTCATGCCCGCTGCTTGAAAACTTGACAAAATCAAAGAATCGGCAGAAAGTGATTACTCGGCATGTTTGGGAAGATCATAAAAAAAGGACAGACAAAATCGCTTGTCTGTTTCAGGAAAAAACCTCTACAAAAAAAGAAAAGAAAAAATAGAGCGAAGCTTGGCAGATTCAAAACAGCTGCATGGGCTTCGCTATTGCAGGTTGAGGGGAAAACGAAATGTGAGTGAACAAGTTCTCCTCACAGCCGCATGCCAGAACATGAAGAAGATTGCCACATACCTAGCCAAGCAGGGCTAGGCATGTGGGAGATCTTTTTCTGCATCTGAAACCTGATGAATATCTAAAGAAACTGTATAAAACAAAAAAGCTTGTAGAAAAAACATCGTTTTCTCTACAAGCTGAAGGTACCATTTGGTACCTTTTTTACCTTCACTTCGTATTTCTTGTGAATTTTGGTAGTTCGAATATAATTGCTATGATGCCACAGATCCCGATTAAAACAGGATAGAAGGAGTAATGCAAGATGCTGACGGGTGAAACATTTCCAAACTTCCCGGCCGATAACATCTGCGCTCCATAAGGAATTAAACCTTGTGTCATGCAGGAAAAGATATCTAAGATACTTGCCGACTTTCGATTGTCGATTTTAAATTCATCAGAGATATTTTTGGCAATCGGCCCGGCTGTAATAATAGCAATCGTATTATTGGCAGTAGCTAGGTTAGTAACGCTGACCAATCCGGCAATACCGGCTTCAGCACCTTTTTTCGAATGGATTTTTTTAGAAATGACTCCCAGTAAAAAGTCAATCCCGCCGTTTTGTTTCATGACACCGACCATTCCGCCAATTAACATTGAAAGGACGATAAGATCAGACATTCCGGCAATTCCATTTGTAATTGCTTTAAAATAAGACTCAAGCGTTAAGCTGCCGCTTACAAACCCTATAATTCCTGTTAAGATCAATCCGCCAAAAATGACAGCCACCACATTAAAACCAATTAACGCAAAGACTAACACGGCAACATAAGGAAGTACTTTAAACCAGTTGTAAGATTCAGCTCCAGTATGTCCTATGTGTCCTGTCGGTATAAAAAATAATAAAATGATAGTTATGATAGCAGCAGGCAAAACGATCAAAAAATTCGTTTTAAATTTATCCATCATTTGTGTTTTTTGTGAACGTACTGCTGCGATGGTGGTGTCCGAAATAAAAGAAAGATTATCTCCAAACATAGCTCCGCCAACAACAGCTGCAATTGCGACTGCAGAAGACAAGCCCAGTTCTCCACTCATACCAGCGCTAATTGGAGCAACTGCCGCAATCGTCCCCATTGATGTTCCCATCGAAACAGAAATAAAACAAGCAATGATAAAAAGCCCTGGCAGTATAAACTGCTGCGGAATAATGCTCAAAGCAAGGTTGACGGTTGAGTGTACCGCTCCCATCGCTTCAGCTGCAGAAGCAAAAGCACCTGCTAATATAAAAATGATAACCATAATAATAATATCAGGATGTCCCGCACCGGAAGCAAACCATTCAATTTTCTGATTGAGCGATTGCTTCTGGTTAAATGATAGCGCGAAAGCTGATGCTATAATTGCCGCAATCAATATTGGTAATTTATAGAAATCTCCAGTCAATACACCAGAGCCGACAAAAAGACCTACAAATAAAACTAGCGGCAATAGCGCCCAAGGATTTCCATTCTGTTTCATCTAAGTAGCCACCTCTAATTTCAATATCAAAACCGTTAAACATAGTCTAAACAACATTCCATACTTTAAAAGGCTACAGTAAAAAAGTCAAGCTGAAAAATAGTATTAGTATTTATTAAATTAATAACAGAAAAGAAATAAGGATTATTCAAGGTGAGGAAAACCACTCACTGAGCGTAAGACAGCTCTGAACTCACTTGGACTGAATCATCCTAATGTCTTTGTAATCGAAGGAATTCAAGGTAACGGATTCGCTTACTTCAACCTGGCCAAAGAAAAGAACTTAGAGGGAATCGTACTCAAGAAAGCTAACTCCACTTATGAGGCAATAAACGTTCACATAATTGGCTGAAAGTGATCAAATATGATTACACTGAAGTTCTTATTACGGGCTACACCAAAAAGGATATAAAATTCCTTCTGTCTTACCCTGATGGAGCTACAGCTGAATTTATGGAATTCATGCCGAACGCAGAACGAAGTAAATTCCACTCTATGAAACAAGTAAAGTCTGAATCTGATGAATATGTATTTGTAGAACCGATCTTATGTAAGGTTAAACACAGATTTAAGACTAAGCATGGCAAACTCCGCATACCTTCCTTTGAATCCTGGTGAGTAATCTCTCCGTTACATAACTCCTTAGCGCAAGCCATTAAAAACCAAATGGAAATTAGTACATGGATCAATTAGTTACTTTCTTTAATATAAATATTTTATTTAAAAGAAGATATTTCTTTAAACCTTTTTAAATTTCCAAGATTCATTTCACCTCTATTACTGCAAGCAGGTTGTCATACGCTTGCCATATAAAAGAGGCTGGACATTTTTGTCTCGGAGGTGGAATAAATGGAATTGATCTTAAATTATTTAGTGAATTGGTCAATTGAAAAGATCATGGACAATATCTTAATCGCAGGGTTTTACTTTGTATTCAAATCGGAATCTAAACAGAATTATCCTGATCACTTCGAAGAAAAACGCCGGCATAGAAATTAATACTTTATGATCGTTATCGATACATGTGCTCTTTCGATAACGATCCATCCTTATATATTTGTTAAAAACTTTTTTTCATTTAAATATCTTCTTCTCTCTGAACTTAGTACAGAATAAATGATATCTGGAGTATTTTTCCAGATATATTAAAAAGCAAAATCGATTGGCGGTTTTGTAGTATTTATTACAGTATTCTTGGATTCTTAACCAGTCTTAAAATAGATATCCTAGAAAATCGAGGTCTCCCTCACTCCAATCGATCTTCCCTACTTTCTTAATCATTAATTCATCCAATATTTCAAAGCCTATACCCTTAGTATTTTGACTTTCATTATCGATTTTCAACCATTTACATTTGTTCTTAACTGATTTAAAACCTTTTTTTAAATACAATTTCTTATTATGTGCAAATTAAACTAAGAAATCGATATTTTTTTCTTTACAAAACTTTTCAATCTCCAAAAGCAACCATGATCCTATTCCCTGTGAACGATATTTTTTTGAAACACATAAATCAATCACCCCTAGTATTCTTACTGGTTTCCCATTAAGATTCATTACTCTGTAATCTAATCCCACTTGTCCTAAAAGGGCGCTTTCTTTGTTTATAGCTAAAAATCTAAAATGGGGTAATTGCTTAAAATATGTTCTATTTTTCGGATAGATATCAGGAAAACATTCAGTCAACAATCCTTGGATCTTTTTTGCTAGTTCATTATTGATTTCGTATTCAGGTTTTTTATAGATTCTCAATTCATCTCCTCCTTATTCAATTGATTTTCCCCTAAAGTATCACCTGATTACACTTTTTAAATTTATTTTAGATGATGACTAGAGCAAAGAAAAAGAAAAACTAATTTAAATATAATTTGTAACCCTGACTCCTTATTTCAATAGCTTGGATTTGATAACCTGCAAAATATATGAATGCACCGGAAACTCCCTGTCTTTTTAGTCGATTCTCCAAATTAACACTCAACATAAGATTCATAATCTTCCGGTAAAATCACGATTTTAAGTTAATTTTAAAGTACATCATCTTGAGAAATGCCCCTTTAATTGGTAATCTGGCACCTAGGATCATACAAAGCAGGTGATGTCTTGAATAAAATAATCGGAATAATTGGATTAATTGTTTCCTTAATTGTGCAAGGGTTTTCAGCAAGTGGTTCGTTGACTCACGAGATTGCTAAGGCTTGTCTATTTGTATTTCTAATAATTTATAATTTTGAACATGCTAAGGATTTCTCTAAAAAATCTCTAATTGTTTTAGGAGCAATCTTTATAGCTCTAATGCTAGGGATTTATCAACTCATTTCCTTTACCGGTGATTACTTTGATAGGCTTAACTTAAATATTGGACTTATCATTTTACTTGAAATCGCTTTGATTGTTGTTTTGGTATCTATTGCAGTAAATTTAATGAAGTTCATTGCGAACCGGTTAAGGAAAACACCTCATGGTAAAGAGTTTTAACTCTTTGCCTTGTAGTCTCTTATATATGGAATCAAATGCTTTCCCTAATTCCTTCTCTTCTGTTACCGCTGAGTAATAACAATTACTTGGCCATATCTTATATTGCATATAAAGTTTAGTCAGTCGAGATCATTGAGGGATTAAAATATGGCCAAATAAAAAAACGATGGATTCTCCATTTCTATTAAAAAGACAAGGTTGAATATAGAGTACTTCACTCAGAACATTTTGCTTATTAGTATTCGTATTAATTTTTCCTGTTACGATAATGATCAAAAAACAGAGTTATCTATCCCATTTCAAGCTAGAAATTATTCTGCTTTTTTTAAAAATATTCTTGATTTTCACTTATATATCCATAAAGCATTCGAGCATAAACCTTATATGGAACTGAAATGCAGGTATAATACTTATTATACAGTGATTCAACTACCAATATGTGGGATTATGTTAACATCCAAATACTCAAAAGCAAGAACATAAGTACCCATAGTACTTCCATTTCCACACCCTTTCCAAATTTTCATTTTCCTAATTTCACATTAAATCGTCCTTTTTTACATCGTAATCGTTATCGTAAAAGCCTATAGTATCAACGTTTTGCCTTCTCGAAATTTTACCATTTTTATCAATATCTCCTTAAAACAACCGCTTTTCCCTACTCCCGCTTATGTTTTACGATCGTTTATCCCCTATTCACTAATTAAAGTATCAAAAATCCTTATGTTTACTGTCTTTTTTTAGTTCATTATAAATTTTTACGATAAGCATGTTATTCGTGTACGATATACAACTTAACTGTAATTGGCGACAATTTGACTGAGAAATTTAATGCACTTCTAACTTTTTTAACTGCAATGGGTATCATTGTTGACCCAACAACTCAAGATATTTCTGATAGTGAATAAGCAATGGATTATGATTCACCAAGATAACTCCCCTACCCTTCTTTTGATTGAGGAGGGTATTTTTTCGTTTTTTCAAATGAAAAAATCGCAGAAAACTTTACATCCTTTTACAATTTTTTCAATGAATATGTTATGATTTTCTTCGAGAGATTTTTGAAATTTTCAGAAATAGGGGTTTAAATGAGTAAGATCGCTTCTGAAGTTGTCGCTACTACACTGAATGACTGGTACATTGCTATAAAAAAACAAAAGGTTGATGAATCAATAAAATATTATTCAGAGATAAAGAAACTTTTTGATGAAATGGAAGAAGATCAAGAGGTTCTTGCGTATTATAGTCTATTAGAAGAAAGACATAAAATGTTGCTGCATTCCTCACGAGGAGAACCTTTACAAATGCACACCTATTTCACTGAAGACAATCAAAACTTCATTAAAAAAACAAATGACAAATTAGAATACAACTTTTATTTATTTGAAGCAATGTATGAGGCATACAACAAAAACTATGATCGAGCAATTAACCTATATGGATTAGCTGAGAAAAAGCTTGCAGAAATTCCAGATGAAATTGAAGCAGCTGAATTTTACTCTAAAGTCTCTTACTTATACACTCTTGTTAAACAAAGCATTGTGGCACAACACTATATAAAAAATGCAATTTCAATATATAAGCGACACCCTGATTATAAATGCAAACTAGCTACTTCAACAATGATTGCAGCTGCTAACTATGCTGATATTAAGCGATTTGCGGAAGCAGAAAAATATTATTTAGAAGCAATTGATATTGCAAAAGAAACAAAAGATGAATTTTTGAAAGCTCAATTATATCACAACCTCAGTATCGTTTATTCGGATTGGAACCAACCTGATAAATGCATTGAATCTCTTGAAAAAGCAATAGGAAATGAATCTTGGTTAAATTCTATTTATTATATAAATTCATTATTCATGATGATTAAAGAACTCTTTAAAATTGACGAAAAAATGAAAGCCATTAATTTTTACAATAAAGCACAGGAAAGACTCATATTAATGGAGAATAAAGTATACGAAGCCAAAATCAGCATCTTATATAACCTTTATTGTGGGGAGTTAAAAAATAATTTCAATAATTGTATTAGTAATATTGAGTTCTTAAAACAGCAAAATGAACTTGAAAGTGTAGATGAATTGTCCTACATAGCTGCAAAAAGGTTTGAATCAATAGGTGCTTTTGAAGAAGCAACGAGCTTTTTCAATGCGAAAATTTGGGCTGAACAGAAAATGAATCAGGTGGAGGGAATCTTATGAAAAAACTTGTGCTTTGCGTATCTATTTTAGCTGTGATTTTAAGTGGATTAGCTTTAACGCAATTGAGTACAGATTCACCATCTAACATCCAGGTAGCTGAAAGGCCTGTCGGAGGTTAAAAAAGGTTGATTAATTTATTTAGCCCTACTCAAACATTTGAGTGGGCTTTTATTTTATGATTTATGTCCACCAGTCAGCCCTGCTCTGTGAAGCGCAGTACCAGCAGATGTATAAGAAACTGCTCTAAGAATTGCTTTCGATCCGTATTTGCTTCTAATCCCATCCATGACAAAACCGAGTTTCCTTCTCTTTTCATTATCCGCTTCAAATAAACTCAACTGCTGGTTAACATCTTTCTCAATATTTGATAACGTAACTGAGATACTTCTCACTGTTTTACCCGAGTGAAATTTATTAAAGAGCATTAAGCAGCATCTATAAATATCCATTGTGATATTTGTAGGAAGATCAATTGTTTTGGCTCGATGAAATCCACAACCAAGCTCATCTTTACTGTAGCCAATTCCCAGGCTGATTGTCCGACCAACTTTATTATGTGTACGTGCCCTTCTTGCGACTTCCTCACAAATCTCCAAAAGAACAGCCTTAATCTCTTCTCTCCTTGTATAATCCCTCAGCAAGATCTGACTCTTACCAAAACTAATCTGCCCCTGCATCAAAGGAGCTCCTATTTCTGATAAATCGATTCCATGAGCATGATAATACAACTGGTTTCCCATTATTCCAAATTTCTTTTCAAGCAGCTCTAAAGGAAATTTAGCTAGTTGTCCTATAGTTGACATAAGTTAGTGTACTCAGTTGCATTGAAGAGAAAACTTGAACAGAGACAAGGGATTGGTCCTTGTCACACGATTGGAAGACCAGCTTTCTGCCACTGGGAAATTCCACCATCCAATTTCAATACTTGTTTAAAATCGTTATTAGCTTGGAGGATGCTGGCACCAATAGCAGACCTAGCTCCGGAAAGACATTGAACAAGAATCGGTTTGTCACTTTTGATTTCATTTAGCCGTCCTTGAAGCGTTCCTAGCATGATATGTTGTGCGTTCGGAATGTGACCTTCTTGCCATTCAGTCAGATTGCGAACATCAACCACTTGTACGAGTCCGTTCTCCACCGCATTTGCTATTTCTAACGATGTTACCTCCGTGTATGATTCGAGCGAAAACATACCGCTTGCAATGATTTTTCCACTGTCCATGAATCCTGCCACATTTTCTATGCCTATGGAGTGAAGTGCTTTCAGAAGTTTATCTGCTTCATGCGGGTTCGTAATAAAATACACAGGACGATTGTAATCAATAATCCAACCCGCCCAGTTAGAAAAAGCTTTGTTAAATGGGATGTTTATTGCACCTTTCACATGCCCTTTAGCAAATTCTTGAGAGGGACGGGTATCTACAATTTGTTCGCTATCCAGCAAGCCTCTCACTTGTTCCATTGAGGTGATCTCTGACACTACAGGTAAATCTTTAAGCAACGCAGGGCCTTTTTTATTAATTTGTTTCATCACAGAGAAATATTTTGGCGGTTCTGGTTGCCCTTCAAGCAAGGCTTTTACAAAATCTTTTTCGTTGGTGTAAGTCATTGACCAGTTGAATAGCTTTTCGTAACCAACAGTGGAAGAAGGAATCGCCCCCAATGCCTTACCACAAGAGCTTCCCGCACCATGAGCCGGCCAGACCTGCAGATAATCTGGCAGTTGTTTGAACTTCAATAGGGACTTGAACATTGCTCTTGCGCCACAATCTGCCGTACCCTTGATGCCAGCCGCTTTCTCCAGCAAGTCGGGTCTTCCGACGTCGCTTACAAAGACAAAATCTCCTGTAAAGATGCCGATTGGACGATCCGCATTACTTCCGCGATCCGTCAACAGAAAGGAAATGCTCTCCGGGGTATGGCCGGGGGTATGCATAACCTCAAAAATCAGCTTTCCGATGGAAAAGCGATCACCGTCTTTCACAAGTTGATGTTTTATTTCATCGACATATTGATACTTCCAATCTGCATCACCTTCATCGGAAAGGAACAGCTTTGCTTGATGCGTAACGCCGAGTTCGCGAGCACCGGAAACAAAATCGGCATGAATATGAGTTTCTGCAGCCGCTACGATGTTTAGTCCTTCTTCTTTTGCAAATTGCAAATATGGTTTTATATTGCGGCTGGGATCAATCACAATTGCGTCTCCCGTTTTCTGGCAACCAACAAGATAGGATGCATGGGCCAGCTTTTCATCGTAAAAGTAGCGCAATAACATGTTGTTTCCTCCTCTTACATCATTACATATTCCACAAAAAGTTTATCGGATAGAGAAGCGAGTTTAAGCGGAATATGTTTAGGATTTTCGAACTTTTTATCATACATATCAATCTATATATTTACCAAAACCTTTGTCCTTGTCTTCCTGACCTCTCCTTACATCAATCCTTTTAACATGCCATTCCAATATATGATGGGAAGCAACCTTCTTTTCAACAAGTACATGCTGAATCTTTCTTTTGACTGATCAAACGGAAATGTTTCTTGCGGATCCTTGTTATAGTCAAACTCAGCAAGCACCACTTTGTTGTACCCTGTTACCAGCGGACAAGAGGAATATCCATTATACTTCGCACCTAGTGACGATCCAGTCATCAAAGAAATCAAATTTTTAGCCACTACCGGAGCTTGTTTGCGAATGGCTGCTCCTGTTTTAGAAGTTGGCAAGTTGGCGCAGTCCCCGATTCCAAAAACATTGTTAAACTTTTTGTGCTTTAAAGTGTACGGATCAACGTCCACCCATCCGCCGTCATCCGCCAATGTACTCTCTTTAATAAATTTTGGAGCTATCATCGGAGGAGTAACATGAAGAATATCGTATTTCATGATCTCCAGCTCCTTAGTCTCCAGATTCTTGAACACGGCTTCTCTTGAATTCGGTCGAATTTCGGTCAGGTTTCTTTTATACATTGTTTGGATGCCCTTGCGCTGGACGACTTTCTCGAGCGAACTAGCATATTTCGCAACATCAAAAATAGTTGATTTTGCGGAGGCAAATATAATTTCGGATTGATTGCGTACATTCGACTTACGGAAATAATCGTCTGCTAAGTACATGATTTTCTGTGGAGCTCCCCCGCATTTCACGGGAGAATCCGGATGAGTAAAAATGGCGGTTCCGCCTTTAAAGTTGCGGATGTTTTCCCAAGTACTGTCTACCGTATGATACGAGTAGTTGCTGCAAACGCCATTCTTTCCGACAGTGTTCTTCAAGCCTTTTACCCCATCCCAATCGATTTGCAAACCGGCTGATACAACGAGATAATCATAGGAAACGGTCGTTCCTTGTTTTGTAAGGAGTGTGTTCTGACTCGGCCGAAACACCGTTACAGCATCGCTAATCAAATCAACCCCAGCAGGAATCAGTGAAACTAGATCACGCTCTGACTCTTCCTTCTTCGCTGCGCCAGCTCCAACTAGCGTCCACAAAGGCTGATAGTAATGCTTGGACTTTGGGTCGATGATAACAACTTGTCCTTTGAGGTTTTTGGAAGTTCGGACGAGACGGGCAGCTACAGAAACACCAGCAGTTCCAGCTCCTACAATTACAATGGAATAATGAACTTGTTTTGCCATAGATATCCCCTTTTTCTTTTTAAAAATTTGTTGTTTTTTTATAGAGGAGTAGCTCTATTTTCAAGTTTAGTTTCATATCAATTTTTCTAAATAGGGGGACTCCCCTATTTTTCTGAAATCCAGTTCTTTTCAAAAAAAATCCCATGAGTTTATGATAGGCAGTTCATGGAACAGTGCGTTACAATGTAAGATCCAAATAGTTGTTATTGATCGCATATTGAATCAATTCATGTTTCGAATCCAGTTCTAACTTCTGCATAATATTCGTCTTATGGTTTTCCACGGTTTTGAAGCTAATCGATAGCTCATTAGCAATCTCTTTATTTGTATAGCCCAGTACTATTAATCTAACAATCTCCTTTTCTCGAACTGTTAAAACAGAAGAAATCTTTTTAGATTCTGATGTCATCCATTGAGAGAGAATCTCTTGTGATACAGATGTCTTGTAAAAGAGTTTCCCTAAGGAAACCTCGACTATCGCTTTATAAAGCAGTTCGTAATGGCTGTTCTTTAAAATGTATCCATAAGCCCCTACTTCGATTGCTTTTTGGACAAATATCTCTTCATCATACATAGTTAAAATGATGATTTTAACCGGTAGATTCAATTTAAGGATTTCACTGCTTGCTGTAAATCCATCCAATCCAGTTGGCATCGACAAATCCATCAACACCACATCCGGTTTCAACTGTCTTGTCTTAAGGATCGCATCATTCCCATTATGGCTTTCCCCAACAATTTTGATTTCAGGATAGCCTTCCAAAAGCACACGGAGACCCTTTCGAATCATTGTATGGTCATCGACCAACAATACCCTAATCACTCTCCTTCCCCTCCTTATACTGTACTTCCACTTTAATAGACGTACCTTTATAGGGAACGGAGTGAATTCGAAGACTTCCTTCCATTTGATCTACTCTCTCTTTCATATGTTTGAGCCCCAGACCTTCCGCTATTAGGTCACGATCAAAACCAATGCCGTTGTCCCGAATCATCAAAGTTAGCTTATTGGCTTCTTTTTGCAATATGACTTCAATAAATGTCGCTTGCGAATATTTCAGAGCATTATGCAGCGCCTCCTGAATGATGCGATATAAATTGATTTCCAAAACTGGGTGCATGCGATCGCAGACATTGCTGCAGGTAAACGTAATAGAAAAATCCTTATGAGTTTTATTCAAGCTAGAAACTAAGTACTTAGCAGTAGGGACCAGCCCCAACCGATCGAGACTATGCGGACGCAACTGAAGAGTATAGAGCTTGATGTCTTGTATCGCATTTTCCAGTTCATCAACGATCTCCTGCATGTATTCTTTAAATTTTTCCTCCTGATGAATACGAGATTGAATTGCTTGAATGCCTACTGAAATTGAATAAAGCGATTGTCCTACTCCATCGTGGAGTTCTTGAGCCAATCGTTTGTGTTCGTTTTCCTGTGCCTCCAATGTTTTTTGCAGAACCAGCTTGGAGATCCTAGCTTCCTCTTCTGCTTTCTTTATTGTTATATCTTTCAGAACCAAAAGTACTTCTTGTTTCTTTTGTTCGTCGTTTTCATATATAACAGCCGTGCTCATCTCCATGTCGACGAATCGTCCCTCATAGGTCGGCATTGCAGAAAGAAAATAAGGGACTTCACGCTTGGCCAACAAGTAACAACGCTCTTCTCCCGCTTCCAGTTTTCTCTTTTGACAGTAGGAACAGTATGGAACCTTATCACCTAATTTCCATCCCGTCATTTTCTCTGCGGACGGATTCATCACCAAAATTCTACGTTCCTGATCCATAATAATGATTCCATCCTGCAAATAGTAGAAGATTTGCCTTAAATAGCCGCTTTCCATTGACTTTTCTTCTTTACGCCGTTCAAAAAAAGTTGGGTTTTGACACATAATGTACCCTCCAACATAATGATTTTAAGACAGCTATCCTATAGAAATTAAAGAGTTGAGATTCGAAGGTCTTATAATTCCTCACACAATTGATAGACTTAACTTCTATTCAATCTGTTCAAATCGAAAAACATGTGCTACTCTTAGAAACCAGTTTCCTTAATAAACAAAAAAAGCACGGAACTGAGAAAACCTTCCCCCTCCACTATGTCAGCATTTATGTATTCCATTTTGATCCTTGGAAATCGAGCCAACAGTACTTTCTAAGCAGCGTGACATACCGTGCATTGATACCTTGATATATATAACTTAATTTATGATCGTTTATGAATTTCCAATTGACACCAGTGAAGTTAGCTCTGCAACCTCCTTCATCTAATTCCTCCTTCAAAGCGGTTTTTTTGATTTCTCTAAAAATTATGTCTTAATATAGAACATCTTCAACAATTAATGTAAGATATCAAACCAAACTTTTACTGTTGTAATCAAAATAACGAATATCAAAATACCTTGAAGAATGTTAGCATTCATTTTCTTGCCAATTAAAACACCTTTCGGAGATGCAATCAGGCTGGCAGCCACTATTACTAAAGCTGGCATAAAAGGCACCTGTCCAATTACGAGCTTTGTAACTGTTGTTCCAATCGATGAAATAAATGTAACTGCGAGTGATGTTGCGATTGTGATTTTTGTAGGGATTTTTAAAACGACTAACATAAGAGGAAAAAGTAGAAAAGCGCCGCCAGCACCGACTATACCTGAAGCCAAACCGATAACAAAAGCCATTATTGAGGTCAATATCTTTGGAGGGCGAATGTGATCACTTTGATTATCTTCTGTTCCTGTCTTTGGAATAAACATCATGACTGCGGCAATTATCACCAATATTCCGTAGACCAGGTTTATGATATCTTCAGAGAAAAAATGTGACCCATAACCACCCATTAGACTTCCAATCAAAATACTTAATCCCATGATGGTGATAAGCTCTTTATTTAAGTAACCACCTTTCCGGTAAGCCCCTACACCGGATAATGTTGCAAAAAAAACCTGGACTGCCACAATACCTGAAACCTGGTAAGCATTAAAGCCTGTAAACCCAAATAAAACAGGTATGTATAATAACAAAGGGTAATTAATAATTGCTCCCCCAACACCAAGCATCCCAGACATAAAAGAACCCACTAATCCAATTAAAAATATTAGAAGAATAAAAGATATGCCCACTAACTTTCTTCCTTTCCAACAAAAAAAGAGAGAATTGCTTTCCTTTAATTTACCCTTTTTTAATCCAAAACTTTAATATACCATTTTCTTCTGTATCTTTAAGCAACTCATGACACTTGACTTCCAATAAAAGTGGGGAACAGAAAAATGCAACCTGATTATCTTTAGATTTCTCCTTGAAACTCAATTTTGGCATCAGCTTTTTTTAATAAATTTCTTACAGTGCATCCTTATCAGCTGCTGTACTACTATTAGCGTAAATACCAAAACTTGATAATCCAAGGGCTGTTACCACTAAGATTGTCCTCGGATAAACTTCTTATCAAATCCTCTCCAGTTTTCTCATTTTCTCTTTGACTCAGATTTCTTTATAAGCAATTCTAAAGCCTCTTCATGTTGATTGTCCTTCATAACGTCCTAAGATAATCAAAGAAAGACCACTTGCTCTATCTTAATAATCTTTCCCTTTTAAGCTTTGTGCATTTTACATATATTTGTCAATAATAAAGAACGAAGGAAATGAAAAGTAACTTCAAGAAGAAAAAGATGATCAATAAAAAACAGTGTCCAACTTTTATGCTGGACACTGTTTTCATATTTAAATTGAATTTTTATAAGCATTAATTGCTTCGTTTCGCAACAGCATATTATTTTTGTTACCCATGCCTAAGTTGTAACTTTTTTGATAATATCTAATACCTGTGAAATTTAATGCAGAGAGATTACCTCCTGTAGTAAATCTTGATTTCTAATAATCTAAAGACTTATTTAGGTCAAGTGAGCTTTTCTTCAATACTAAGTATTTCAACCCCATCAAAAAACTTCATTCCATTATGTAGAGCTAGGAATTCTTCATAATCCTTGGGTAGACTTACATTGAAATGAGATTTTAATTTTGTAATTTCATCTTGTGTTGCGGGTTCATTAAATTCAAATGTAGCATCTTCTAATACGAAACCACCTGGTTGAATCATTGGAAAAGTGCCATACTTAGAAACAGCTTCTTTAATACCAGCAAGTGTCAAATGAATAAGTTTGCCTTCTTCCATACCCCATCTCCCTATCAAAAATTATCTAGATTTTACCATGTCATACAGCTATAAGGAAAGCATTACTAATAGGACATTACTTTGTTATTAGGAAACAATTTTACTCATAATAGAAGCAGCATTAGTGGTGAACAAAATGTAAGTGTTATTTGCTGTTTTAATCACTACCCTATCCGTAGAGCCATAAGGAAATCCAATCCTTACTGCACTTTTTTCCTCTCCCCCATAGTTTGGATCAAGAAATACATCATTGATTTCTTTGATTGGAATTTCAATTTTGGATAGCTGCCAATTGATAATTAAGTTTTCATTTAATTTTTCAACGTTGATTCCAAGCATAAAAACATTCCCCTTTTGACTATGAATTCAGTGAAATTTTAACATGCGCCTGGAAGTTTTAAAGAGAAATGCGAAGATATTAAGGAAAAATTAAATTAACAATAATTGGATACAGGATTATAATTATTGATGGTTTACCGATATAAATAGAGAACAAACATTCTAAAAGGGGAAATGAAATTGAAGAAAGTACTATTAGGTTTTGCAGCATTCACTTTGAGCTTATCATTGGCAGCCTGCAGCTCAAATGATTCTGAAAAAGTAAGCACAGAAAAAGAGACACCACAAGCGTCTACGGATGTGGAAAAGAAAACAGAACAAAAGGAATCTACTAAAGAAAAAACTGCTGACAAATCTAAGGAAAAAGACAAAAAGGAATTGGTCGATGTTACTCTAGATAGATCTGTTGATGGTGACACAATTAAAGTTACCTACAACGGAAATGTAGATACAGTCCGCTACTTGATCGTTGATACACCTGAAACTAAGAAACCAAATTCTTGTGTTCAACCATATGGTGAAGATGCGTCTAAGCGAAACAAGGAATTGGTTAACAGTGGTAAGCTGCAGCTTGAATTTGACAAAGGCGATCGCAGAGATAAATACGGAAGACTATTAGCTTATGTTTATGTGGATGGCAAATCTGTTCAGGAAACATTGCTAAAAGAAGGATTGGCCAGAGTAGCATATGTATATGAGCCAAACACCAAATACATAGACCAATTTAAGAAAGACGAGCAGGAGGCAAAATCAGAGAAGCTTTCAATCTGGAGCAAGAATGGATATGTGACCGACCGAGGATTTAATGGCTGTATGAAAGAGAAAACCACTGCAGTTAAAAAAGCAACAACATCTAAACCGGCAGCTAAACAGCCTACTACTCCAAAGGCATCAAGTGAAACTTCGACTACAACTGAAAAAGAAGCTTCTTCAGAGACAACTGGAGAAACAGAAACATTTAAAAATTGCACAGAGTTAAGAAAGAAATATCCGAATGGAGTGCCTAGCTCCCACCCTGCTTACCAATCTAAAATGGACAGGGATCATGACCACTATGCATGTGAACGCTAATTGAAAGCCCTTATTGGCTTTCTTTTTTATTTTTTGGGCTCTTTACACAAAAAGAGGCTATCCACAGATTAAAAAAATCGGGACAACCTCTTTTTAACAATATCTAATCAATCATCTAATTTTTACTCAAAAAAAGCTTTTGAATAATTAACGATACCTTGCACATCTTCAAGAGAATTATCTGCTAATTCTAGAGCCATAAACACTTCATCAGGCACCTCAAATGGGGCTTTTATATTCCATAAGCTAGCTGGCTTAAAACCAAACCTTGGATAATAATCTTTATGTCCTAAAACAATTACTGAACGATAACCAAGCTCTATTGCGTTTTTTAACGCAGTACGAATTAATTTACTCCCAATTCCTTTTTTCTGATAATCAGGCGCAACCGAAACTGGAGCGAGTGCTAAAGAATCGACAGTGTTATCGCCATCTATGATTTTTATTTTAGATAAAAGGACATGGCCTACGATATCTTTATCTTGATTTAATGCGACCAATGAAAGTTCAGGAATGAATGCATCTGATTTTCTAATCCTATTTACAAGTAAATGCTCTTTCTTGTCACTATATTCTTCATTTAAAAAAGCTCTTTTAACAATTTCTTCAGTCGTATTATATTCATGTGTGAGTTCTTGTCTAATTAAGAATTCCATTCATAGTCTCCTGTTCTTTTAATTAATTACCATAAGATTTTTCTTCATCCTATAAATTGCACTCCCTTAATGACCAGATAGTTACGCCTGATATCTCCTGCTGCTACTAGAACCAACATTTCTAAAGAGTAAGGAAGCAATCAAAGCTAAAACAAAATAAACAACTACAAACCCGCCCCAGAAGAAAAGCGCTTCATCGAATGGAAATCCAAATAGTCTAAAAATAACCCTGTGAACAATACCGGTAATAATAATCAGGATGCTTGTAGAAATTGCAAAGGTAATATGTTTCATCAAGAACAACTCCTTACGAAAGATTTATTACTCTATCAGAGCAGTTAACTATTTCTGGATCATGCGTTACACATATGATTGTTTTCCCCATTTCTTTCAACTGATGGAAAAGAGAAAGAATAATGTTCTTATTGTACTCATCAAGGTTTCCGGTCGGTTCATCGGCCTAGGTATATACTATTTTATACAACCGGAAAGGAAAATACTAGTATGCAAATGAGCGAAGCAGCTGAGTTAAGAAAAGCTTGGAAAGAAAAAGGGAATCCACCTTGCGACCATCCTAATAGACCCGATAAAGAGTATTACCTTGGTACAAGCACAGGTGATTATGTATGCAGCATTTGTGGTTATTCAGGACATAAGGATTCCTTTAAATATTTTTAAAAGTATTAGAATACAAGGACAGGAATATTATTTTTTATTAAAAGTCAAGAAAATGTTTAATATTATTAATAATTAAGCAACCAACTGAAATGTCACACATTTTATAAACAAAAAAAGAGGATAGATGAACAGGGTGAAAATGCCTGTATTCAACTATCCTTTTTTTGTACAACAAATGACCTCATTTACTACAACAACGGTGTTGTTTGTTCTTCAATTAACGCCCTCGTTACTTTAAGTACATTTATTCACAAAGTAATCTTTTTTACAGGTCATTTAGTGGTAGCCCCAGGTAAATGCAAATTTACAACGTTAATCAAATTCAAACATAAAAAAGTCGAATTCCCTGTCCTTTAAGGAAAACGACTTTTTTATACGACTTCTTCAAGTAAATCCCCATTAACCTTTTTTGGGGACTATTTGTAATCTCTGCGCAGTGAAATTATACCTGTGCTAGCCCGCCATCTACGAACAATTCAACACCCGTCAAGTAACTGCTTTCGTCTGAAGCAAGGAAAGATACAGCGTTTGCTACTTCTTCAGGTGTCCCAACTTTTCCAGCTGGGACAGTATTTCTGGTATTTTCCATTGCTCCTTCAAGTGCATCACCAAAAAGCTCATCGTATGCAGGTGTAAGAATAACTCCTGGACTAACCACATTTACACGGATTTCAGTACCTTTTAGGTCAAGAATCCAGTTGCGAACTAGTGCTCTTAATGCTGCTTTAGATGCTCCATATACACTAAACGCAGGGTTGCCAATTGATCCAGCAGTAGAGCCCGTTACAATAATAGAACCTACTTTGTTCGGGAATAGTGATAACGCTTTTTGAACAGTAAAGATGGTTCCTTTAACGTTAATGTCGAACGTCCTATCAACCTGCTCTTCAGTAATTTCACCTAATGGAAGGAAGTTGCCGATGCCTGCATTAGCAAAAAGAATGTCCAACTTACCTTTTTCCTGCTTTATAATGTCATATAGTTTGTCTAAGTCTTCAAGCTTAGATATATCACCTTGAACACCGGTTACGTTCTTGCCAATTTGGTTAACAGCTTTATCAAGTTCGTTTTGTCTACGTCCCGTGATATAAACATATGCACCTTCGTTTACAAATTTTTGTGCTGTAGCAAGACCAATCCCGCTTGTTCCACCCGTTACAAGCGCTATTTTACCTTCAAATTTACCCATACTTAACACTCCTTTAGAATTAATTTTATTTTATGTCTAGTACCTTTAAGTACTTGAAGAACAACTTACAAGATATAGTATCCTTCAGTAAGCACATTATCGGAAGTACCCACTTTTTTGTGATATAGTAACTAAAAAGTAATAAATGTGGAATGGAGAGCTTTCGACATGAAAAAATTTAGCTGTGGGTTTGAAGTGACAAAGGAAGTTATTGGTGGAAAATGGAAAGGCCTTGTATTATACTTTTTAATGAATGGACCAAAGAGAACGAGTGAATTAAAGCGCATTATCCCAAATATAACTCAGAAAATGCTGATTCAAACACTTAGAGAGCTTGAAGCCAGTGGACTTGTGAGCAGAAAGATGTATAATCAAGTACCGCCGAAGGTTGAATATTCATCCACTGAACTTGGAGAATCTCTTAAACCTATCTTGCAGGAGCTATGTCAATGGGGAAGCCATTATGCGGAGCAAGAGTATGCAGAAGGCGAATATGAAATTGTACAACCAGACAACTAAAGTTAGGATTGATGTAGCTGCTGAAGTAAATGCTAAACAACTTCAATACCATCACCTAACAGATGAAGAACAGTCAGAAATAAATGAGATATTCAATTTTGAAAGCGGAGTTTTAATAAGAAGTGTCATGGACTATATTCAAGAGAACTTTGATGAGATTCAAAAAAGAGCTGTTTCAAATGTTAAAGAGAAGGTTCAGAAACTTAGCCAAAAAATAAATGAAGATATTGATAATAATATTTAATGCCTATGATCTTTAGATAGGCATTTTTTTGTGCATAAAAAAGACCTGAATTAAAAATCCAGGTCACACTACTCCCCTGTATTCACCTTATTATTTAGTACGTGTTTATTGATTTAACAGGTTTTATTCACATTATCAAAACGGTGTTGGAGGTCACACTCAGGTCACAGTTAAGTCACTTTTCTAAGTTTGGACGATAAAACATAAGCTATCTATTGTAAATACAAATTAACAATATCATGATTGGAATTGTGTGTTTCGCTTATGTTCGACAAAATAAGACGATTTCTGACAACAAATTCACTCACAATTACAAATTTACCTTGCATTCCTACGCCCGCCATGCTATATTCATATAGCGATGAGCTGAATTGTGTAAGCCGATGTACATGCCTTTACGGTACACACGAATGTGGCGTGTGGTGCATCGCCTCAATACGCAAAGACGTTTGCCTTAGGCAAACGTCTTTTTTGTGTTATCCGATTTTTGTTCCGTTTGAAACAGGCTGATCTGGCTGCAGCAGAACGACGTCGCCCTGGCCGGGAATGCCGCCAAGGACCAAGACTTCCGATTTGAATCCAGCGATCCGGCGGGGCGGAAAGTTCACGACTGCTATGACTTGCTTGTTGACGAGAACTTCCGGCTGGTAACGCTTCGTGATCTGCGCGCTCGATTGTTTTATGCCGATTTCCGTCCCAAAATCTATTACAAGCTTGATTGCCGGTACTCTTGCTTCAGGAAATTCTTCCGCTTTTACAATTGTTCCCGTTCTGATATCCAATTTCTCAAAGTCTTCAATGACTGCCATATCAATAACTCCTTTTTCTCCTATTGTAAAGGAGATATTCAAGATTCGCTTAACCAAACAGCCATTATTTTTTATCTGAATATAAGGTGTTTCGATACAGGCGGGGCGGCATTCCTGTGCTTTTTGTGAACCATCTGGTAAAAGAAGAAAGGTTTTGAAAGCCCAGCGCCTCGCTCACGACGGTAAGGGTTTCATTTCTCTCCATCAGCATTCGTTTTGCTTCCTCAAGGCGAAGGTCGGCAATATAGTTCTGCGGGGACTTCCCTGTCTGTTTTTTGAACCAGCTTGAATAGTAAGCTGGGTGATAATGCTCGATTTCTGCCAGCTTCTTAATCGTCAGCCGCTCAAATAAATGGCTGTGAATGTATGCAATTGAAGCATAGCTATGGGATTGAAGCTTTTCTTTTATGTATTGTACTAGCATATGAAGCGAGTTGGCTGTTCCGGCCTTTGCTTCCTCTGTCAGCAAGTACCTGATCGAAGACCAGAAAGGATCGAGTGCAGCTTCAATTCCCGATCCTGCACGATACTCATCAATTTTCATTGCATGAAGCGGAACATCCAGTACAAGACATTCATTTCTTCCGATAGAACGGAAGCGATGCTCGCACTCCGGCGGAATATATAAAAAATGATCCGGATTTAATTTCACCTGGCGCCCCTCAGTCTCAAGATCTATACTTCCTTGAAGCGGAAATAGAAATTGGCTGTACGCGTGCTTATGTGAATGATATAGGCGTGTGTATGTCCGTTTTTCGCAAATAATCTCTTGAAGCGATTCCATCAGCAACCCCCTTTCTTTGGTCATCTTTTCATCCGGTAATGGTGTTCCGATATAGGCGAAAATCCGATTTTTTCATATAACGAAACTGCCGCCAGATTTTCTTTCATCACTTGTAAAAACATGCGTTCCGCTCCGTTGTTTTTTGCCCATTCAGTCAACACCCTGATCACTTGGGTTCCTGCTCCTTTTCCTCTGTGCTCCTCGGCTACAACGATATTACTGAGTCCGCCATAACCATCAATAACAGAAACCGTGCCAAGCGCTGTCAGGCTTCCTTTGTCATACATCTTAAAAAAAGTTTTACACGGCGGCATGCGTTCGAAAATGTGTTTGTAACCTTTGTGACGCTCGGGCGAAAACCCTTCTAATTGAATAAATTCATCTATCCAAACAGATGATGGCTCTTGTTCCCACTTGTATGTAAATCGGCTGTTGTCATTTGTTCGGCTCATAATCGACCGGCACAACGCCGTCATTTGGAAGCACTCGTCAACCTTTTCATATCTGCTTTCTGCCAATGCGTCATCAAGCCCTTTCGGTGATGCGTTGCTAATATGAAAACAAACAGGCAAGCCTAAACTTTGATAAAAAAGTTCGGCCTCAAGCTGAAAATCACCTTCAGGCATATCCGCAGAAGTCCATACACTATTTGCCCTTTTGGTTACGCCAAAATTCGCTCTGAGAAGCCATTTCCCTATGTTTTTTTGAATATAAGGCGGCCATGAAGCTGCCGCTAACCGTTCAATCTTGTGAATGTCATCCATTGCATAATGCCTCTCCCCTTTGTATACTCCCTTGACATTATACAATATTCAGAAATATAAGACACCTTTTATAGGTTTACATAATAGTTTTATTGCTTATTAATAAACCTGACAAAAACGTCCGAATTGAAAATGACAGGCTTTCTGAAATGTTCTCCTCGCGTTCAAATGCTTCTTTTGCAATTAAAGCAGCAAAGCCATGCAGCAGGCTTCTAAGCCCCCTTGTCGCATGAATGGCAGTCTTTTCACTTGCATAGCCGTTTTCAATGAGCAGCTCTGTCACAAGACGGACAATTTGATTTGAAGCGATTTCCGCTCTTTTGTCCTGAACCTTAAGCAGAGCCGCTTCATAATATCCGGGATTTTCAATTGCAAAATCAACATATGCATGAGCTAAAGAAAGCATAGCCGAATCTCCCTTTCGTTCCGTTACGGAGTCCGCCATTTGATCAAAAAGCTTTGTCAGCCCTCTGACAGCAAGTTCTGTTCTGATTGCTTGCAGCCCGTTGATATGGTTATACAATGACGGAGGGCGTACATTCATTTTTTTAGAAAGCGCTGCAAGTGAGACACCATTTACCCCTTCCTGATCAGCGATCTCAGCTGCAGTGTCTATAATCATTTTTTGGGTTAATCCTATTCTCGGTGACATGCTCATCATCCTTTCTTTGCTTTTTGGATCGCCTGTCCTATCCGCTCTGAGGGTGATCGCAGAAAATTCCCATGTCCGACAGCGAGACAGGAAGGCGACTTATCGGCGAGCAATTGTGCACTTTTGATGGCCTCCTCCTTATTCCATGTGGCGAAAGCGGGAAAAGGAAACGTCCATTTTATCTGGCCTGATACAGCGATTCCTCCGCGCAACTGAAACGCATCCCCTGCTATTAAAGTGCCGTTTCTTGTATCAAGAAATGACATGCTGCCTGGTGTATGGCCGGGTGTAGGGATGGCAAGCAGGGAACCAATTGTTTCACCGCCCGTCAGCAGTTGGTGAGGCTTTGTTTGTATGTGTTTCGGAATACCTCCTTTTATAGGCGTCTGCGGCTCATCTTGCCGCAAGGATGTGTCACCTTGAAGCAAGAATGAATCCCGTTCCGAGATCATGACCTTCGCATGCGGAAATGTTTGTGCCAATGTATCCAGTGATCCAACATGGTCCCCATGTGCATGAGTCAGTAAAATATGCTGAAGCGGTTTTCCAATTTGATTCACAGCTTGAATGATTCCTTTATAGCTGCCTGGAAGCGCGGCATCAATAAGGGTGACTTCGTTTTCTTCCTCTACTAAATAGCAATTGACTGGAAACAATGCTGGAAAAAAAGTCAGCTGCCAAACGGTTTGATACTGAGTCATTCTCATCTTTTTATTCCCCCTAACAAAAAACTAATGGCGTTAGTTTTATTATTAACTAATACCATTAGTTTTTCAAGAGTTTATTATTTTTTTATCGCTACATAAATGTTAACTTGTGCCCGCTGTGGCACTGCAGCACTTCGATCATACACCTCAAAGTCACCTGTAAACGTGCGCAGATGTCGCTTATCCCACGTCCAAATGTCCTTCCACGTTTCAAGCACAATCTCTTCAATAGGACCGATTCTGGAAGTGAAAACGGCATAAGCGGAAGCCGGCAAATCAATGTTTTCATATGGTTCCGGAAGGATGTCGTCGTATTCCTGAAACGTTCCGATTGAAAATGTGTAAAGCCCATTTGTCTCCTGTTCATAATTCGAATATAAGGCAATAATGCTCTGGTCTTTTTCTCCCTGTGATAAAAGAACGCTCATATCCTGCTTCCAGAATTGGTCCCACAGTGCCGGAATCCTCCTTTCTTCCGTCATTTCCAGTGCGTTGCTTGTCCGTTGTGAAAGTCCGGCAAATCGTTTCCGGTCTAAGTGTGTCATATGTGAAAAGCCCATACGATCTCCTCCTTTTTTTAAGATTATAGACAAAGAAACCTGACAGCAGTGTGTCAGGTTTCATATATTTTTTGCATGTGATGAATGGTTTCTTTTACTTTATCTCGTATATGAAGAGGCTGCAGAACCTCAATATCCTTTCCGAACTGGAGCAAAAAACCGATCAGCCATTGATCTTCAGGAAGCGAAATCACTGCCCGGCAGATTTCATTTTCATCACAGTGAAGGACATCATATCCGAACCATTCACCTATGCGCTGACGTGCTGCCGGCTGAACAAGAATAACCAATTCAGTTAAACGGTCCTTTTGGTACCATCTCTTATCCCATGGCAAAGTGTCCAGCTGAATGTCTTTTCTAATAAAGGTCTGATGTAAGATGGCCAGATCTTTCATCCGGTTTAGTTTAAAAAAACGAAAATCATTTCTTACCAGGCAGTAGGCATATAAATACCAGTGCCCCGCCTTGCAAACCAATGTATAAGGTTCAGTCTCCCGAAGCAGTGTTTCCCCGCTTGCGCTTGTATATGTAAAAGATATCGTTGACAATCGATCGATGGCGGCGCTGATTTTCTCACGAAGCGCCTTTTGATCCTCAGTCTGGCCCCAAGCCGTCATGTCAATAAACCATTTTTCAGTTTGGTGCTTAAATGCTTCGGCTGACTGCTCAGGTATGAGGTGCTTGATTTTTTGATAAGCTGTGCTGTGAGAAACAGGTTCGTGCATAGATGAAACACTCTGCAAAGCAGAAGCGATCGCAAACAGCTCCTCCTCCTTCAGCCACTCTCTCTCAAGCCGATACGTCTCCATAATGCCAATTCCGCCCCCGGAGCCCTGTGAGGTCACAATTGGAATACCAGCCCTATTGATCGTCTCAATATCACGGTAAATGGTTCTGACTGATACTTCAAACAGCTCAGCAAGTTCAGCAGCCTGCACTTGTTTTTTGCTGATTAATAATACAACCATCGCTAACAAACGTTCCAGTTTCATTCTGCGCACCTTTTCTTCTTGTATTTCCCATCAAAACAATCATAACATTTTGATAAAGCTTGGGCATATCTATTATGCGGCCACATACACCTCGCATATGTTATGAAAACAGGGGTTCCCCCTTCTTTTTTGTGTTCAGTATTTGATTTCAGCTACTATTTCCAACCGGATAAGCATACACTTCTCAACGGAGGGGATTTCACATCATGCATTTTACACTTCAAAGCGTTTATCCTGCCATGATCATCATCTTTTTTCTGTATAAAAAAATTAAAAGGTCCATCGGATACCAGCCGCTGAAGCCCCGCTGGCTGTTCACCCGCATCATTCTTTTCTCGCTGTTTGCTTTTGTGCTTTCAATCTTCAGCCTCATCCACCCTTTTTTATATGGATATCTCATTATGGGTATTCTTGGCGGATGGCTCCTTGTCTTTTTCGCTAAGAAAAACATCTCCTTTAAAAAACGCAGAGGAAAGATCTATTTTCGGACTCATATTTGGGTAGAGATGATTCTCTTAACTTTATTTCTATCAAGATTTCTGTATCGAGTGACGGAGCTTTATCTTACCTCACCTGATCTAAACAGCCTTGGATCATACAGTCAGTCAATCGGAACGGACCCTCTGACAATTGGCGTCTTTTTTCTGATAGCCGTTTATTATATCGGTTTTTCCTCTTTTGTCATCAAGCTTAGCCGAAACGAACTCGAACAGCACAGACACAATAAAGAAAAAGACATCCTTGCCCGCTAACAGCGAGTTAAGCAAGGATGTCTTTTTCAATCATGCTGTGTATGATGGATCATTTGCTGAAGAACATCTAAAACATGTTCATCCTCCGGAGAGTAATAAATTGATGTTCCTTCTCTGCGCGATTTGACAAGCCGGAGATTTTTTAAAAATCTAAGCTGGTGGGACACTGTAGACTGCAGTAAATTCAGCTTTTCTGCAATTCCGTTTACTGCATGTTCACCCTGTGACAATAAATGAAGAATTCTGATTCGGGTAGGATCAGAAAGCGCTTTGAATGTTTGCGCTACTAGAAACAAAGTCTCCTCGTCCAGATCAGCAGCCGATTGTTCCGTTTCTCTAAATTCAGTCATATGTATCACCTTTCTTTATTCATAATTTTATCTTATAACAAATGCGCTTGAGTGCAAAACAGCCTGCTTGTATTCCATTTCAATCTCATAGTTTAAATTTATGTTTCAAATTAGGTTTTTACTTGGTCTGATTTATCGTTCTATGTCATAATAAAAAGGTCATACTGCTCCAAACATTGAGGGTGAAACACAGTGAAGAAAAAGAGAAAAGGCTGTTTCGCTGCTGCGGGTTTTATGATGATTTTTGTCTTTGTCATCGCCTCTTTTTTATTGGTATTGCTTTTTTTTAACCGGGATTTAATCAAAAAACTTCCGATCGATACAAAAACGATTGTTTTGGAACGTTTAACCGATTACAAACCCTTGGTGGAAGAAGAGCTTGAAAGCCAAGGACTCTCTCATTATACATCACTCATATTAGGCATGATGTATCAGGAGTCAAAAGGAAAAGGCAATGATCCCATGCAGTCCTCTGAATCTCTGGGGTTAAAACGCAATGAGATAACAGACCCTCAACTCAGTGTTAAACAAGGCATCAAGCAATTTACCCTCATGTACAAGACCGGTAAGGAAAAAGGTGTGGATTTGGATACTATTATTCAAAGCTACAACATGGGGGCAGGTTACATTGATTTTGTAGCTGAACATGGAGGAACGCATACTGAGGAATTGGCAAAACAATACTCCGAGCAGCAAGTCAAAAAAAATCCTGATCTGTATACTTGCGGGGGAAACATGAAGAATTTCCGCTATCCGTATTGCTACGGTGATTATACGTATGCAGAAAAAGTAAAAGAAAAAACAAAAACTGTTGAAGAATCTATGCAGGTTGCAACACTTGAAACCATGGAATCCAAGGCTCATGAATAAGAGTCTATCAATTTGCTGATAAAAGCCCAAACATGAATTTGGGCTTTTGTCATGTTTACATGTAAAAAAAGCCATACTCAGTATGGCTTTTAATAATATGGTGAAATCATCAAATATACAATAACGCCTGTAAGGCTTACATACAGCCATAAAGGCATTGTCCATCTGGCGATTTTTTTATGGCGCTCTACCTGCATGCTGAAGCCTCTGATCAGCGTAAACAGCGCAAGCGGCACAATGATTGCAGAAAGGCAGATATGTGTAATTAAAATAAAGAAGTAAATCGGACGCATAATACCTTCTCCGCCATAAAGCGTATTTTCCGCAATCGAGTGGTAAGTCACATAGCAAATCAAAAATAGTAATGTTGTTGTGAATGCGGCTAAGATAAAGCGTTTGTGAGCTTTAATATTTTTCTGTTTAATCATAATCAGCGCGGCCAATAAGAAGATAAACGTAAAGCTGTTGAATATCGCATTCAGCATGGGCAAAATGTGAATATTCGCATGGCTGAACTGATCTAATTTAGGCATAAAAAACAGCACTGCGATTAAACCGTTAATCAGAACTGTCAGCGTGAGGACAATCCCCGTGTAATTTTTCGGTTTATTTTCTGTTTGATTCATTTGGTGACCTCTCCTAATTTGTACTGGCTATCCAAATCGTATGCAAATTCAAAGAAGATGTCAACGTTTTCGACTGCTTCGTCAGAAATTAGACACACTTCAAAGGCCGGCGGCTATTAGCCCCGGCCCTGTTAGGTTTACGCTTCTTTTATCAGATGTTCAATGACCTTATGTTCATTTTCATTCAGCAGGTTCTTTTGAATTTTCGAATGAATGGGTTTATTCATATGCTGATCCAAGATATCAGCCGTTTCTTTATCCCCGGCGATGACCATTCGTTCCCATCTTTTCGCAGCAGCTTTTTGATCTAGGCTGGCAGCCAGCCGCTTATATAGTCTCGATTGGTTCTCTGTTACATGTTCCCTCATCCGGTTCTCTTCAAATGCTTCCGCTTTGTTTACAGCGGAACGGCAATTCTTCCAAGACTCATTGATCATATCATACTCATAACGCTCCACCGTCTCAATTTCCCCTAAAACGGTTTCAATAATTTTCACTTCATGCTGCTGAGTTAAAATAAACGCCGTACTTGGGTATGTTTGGCGCAAATCCCTTAGCTGATCCAGGACAGCTGTTTCTTCCCAGTAAAATCTAGTATCTACAGGGACTTGAAGCTTAATCGCTTCCCATATGCCACTGTCGGAAACAAAAAACACGAGACTGCGGGGCATGTCTTTTCCCATTGCATTCAGGTATTGATTCATTTTAGCTCTGATTCCATCCAGACACTTCTCCTCCTCTGGATTACTAGCAGCCAAATACTCTTTTAATCGGCTGAATCCTGACTTTAGGACAATCTTCCATTCCCCCCTCTGCTGCTCTGGATCTCTCGTATCTGTATTGAGATACAGGGAGAGAATTTTATCCGGCGGTTCCAATTGGACATATTGTAATTTGTTAATCAATGAATCAATCGCCATTCCGCTTCCTCCTTTTTCACAGGTTAGTTTTCTTTTTCCTCTCTTAAAAATGATCAAACCTGACTTAGCGCTAATTTCTAGTAATAATGGAATTGTTGTTTACAATACGCCTCTCTTTTAATACAATTGGTAACTGTGTTTCTAAGCAGTTTTTTGAAAGGAGTTTGATCTTGTTTACTATTAAAGAAAAAAATCGTCAAGAGCTTGAGAAAGAGCTAAATGAATTAGAATTTCAAATTTACCGAATGCAGGAGAATATGAAGGATTTATCTAAGGATGCCAAAGTGCTTGGTATTGATCAATCGAAACATCAAGAGTGGATGATTGTTTCCTCGATTGATGATGGCCAAACATGCAAAATTATGCTTACTGATTGTAAAACGGCTTACAGAGGAAAAGGCAGTTTTTCACTTGTAGCGTCTTACAAGGATGATGCCATTCATATCGGAGACATTAAAGGCCCTCCGAATCACGGGTTTGGTTCCATTTGCATGAAATATTTAAAAGATATTGCAAGAGACCACAATATTCCGAAAGTCACAGGCGACATTGCCAAGCGTGATTGGAATCATGTAGACCGGCTGATTCATTTTTATGAAAAACATCAATTCAAAGTATGCGTCGATCCTGATACACAATCCGGCAGCATTAAGTGGGTTGATTTGTAAAAAAATCTGGAATAATGAGCCAAGATGTGCTGTAATGGTGTAAAACCATTGATGGAGGGCTCTATGTACGCCTCAAAACTGAAAAAGGGAGACGAGATCCGGATCGTGTCTCCCGCAACCAGCATGTCTATATTATCAAACGAAGCAAAAGTTCAAGCAAAAACAACATTAGAACGCTTAGGTTATCGGGTCACCATTGCTGAACATGCAAATGAATGTAACGAATTTGATTCATCCTCTATCGAATCAAGAGTCCATGATCTGCACACGGCCTTTTTTGATCCAGGCGTCAAAGCGATTTTAACGACACTCGGAGGCTTCAATTCAAATCAGCTGCTGCGCTATCTTGATTACGAAAAAATCAAACAGCATCCAAAAATTCTGTGCGGCTATTCTGATATAACGGCCCTCAGCAATGCCATTTATCAAAAAACGGGTCTTGTTACGTATTCAGGCCCCCACTTTTCAACATTTGCAATGAAAAAAGGGCTCGATTATACACAAGATTATTTTCTTTCTTGCTGCGCTTCGGACAATCCGTTTGAGATTCATCCTTCGAGCGAATGGAGCGATGACCGCTGGTATTTGGATCAAGAAAGCAGACGCTTTTATCCAAATAACGGACCTGTTGTGATTCAAGAGGGTTATGCGGAAGGCACTTTGATTGGCGGAAACCTATGCACGCTTAATTTGCTGCAGGGAACGGAGTATTTTCCAGAAACAGAACATACCATCTTATTGATTGAAGATGATTATATGTCAGACATCCACATGTTTGACCGCGATCTGCAATCACTCATCCACCTCCCCGCTTTTTCACATGTAAAGGGTATTTTGATCGGCAGATTTCAGAAAGCATCAAACGTATCAATAGATCTCGTAAAAGCCATGATCGAAACAAAAAAAGAATTATCCGGCATCCCGGTCATCGCAAACATAAATGCTGGACATACCTCGCCAATTGCCACATTCCCTATAGGGGGAACATGCAGAATTGAAGCTGTTTCGGGCACATCGCGAATATGGATCGATAAACATTAATCAGCTTGTAAATTTTTTTACAAGCTTTTTTAGCGTAATCGGTTATGCAAGGCGCACCAGACATGACAAATGTCATATAGGAGGCATGATGTGTGCTACTACAAAAGACTTCTCTCATTAGTGTATACTGAACCGAGACACACAATGAGAGGATACTTACTATGACTGAACAAACCGTTGCACATAAACAAAAACAGCTGACAAAGCAAGTCGCTGCATTTGCTCAGCCTGAAACGAAAAACAGCCTGATTCAGCTTTTGAACACGTTTATTCCATTCTTCGGCCTGTGGTTTCTTGCTTATCTCAGCCTCAATGTCTCCTATCTTCTTACGTTCGCATTAACAGTGATTGCCGCGGGTTTTCTGACAAGAATTTTTATCATCTTCCATGACTGCTGCCATCAATCTTTTTTCAAACAAAAACGCTATAACCATATTCTTGGTTTTCTGACAGGTGTCCTGACTTTATTCCCGTATCTTCAATGGCAGCACAGCCATTCGATTCACCATGCGACAAGCAGCAATCTGGATAAACGCGGAACAGGTGATATCTGGATGTTAACAGTGAACGAATATAAGGCTGCATCCAGACGAACAAAGCTTGCCTACAGACTTTATAGAAACCCGTTTATCATGTTTATTCTCGGACCGATTTATGTTTTTCTGATCACGAACCGTTTTAACAAAAAAGGCGCAAGACGCAAGGAGCGTGTAAACACATACCTTACGAATCTGGCAATTGCCGCGTTGGCTGCCGCTTGCTGTCTGATCTTTGGCTGGCAATCGTTTTTGCTCGTTCAAGGCCCGATATTTCTGATTTCAGGTTCAATCGGTGTTTGGCTGTTTTACGTGCAGCATACCTTTGAAGATTCTTATTTTGAAGCGGATGAAAACTGGAGCTATGTTCAGGCCGCTGTTGAAGGCAGTTCATTTTATAAGCTTCCGAAGCTGCTTCAATGGCTGACAGGCAATATCGGTTACCACCACGTGCATCATTTGAGTCCAAAAGTGCCTAACTATAAGCTTGAAGTGGCTCATGAACATCACGAACCATTAAAAAACGTACCGACAATTACCTTAAAAACAAGTCTGCAATCACTTGCATTCCGCCTTTGGGATGAAGATAAAAAACAATTTGTGTCCTTTCGGGACATCAAACATAAACCTTCAAGCTCTTCGCCTGGTTCACCAGATAAAGAGCAGTTGCGAAAGAACGCCTGATGATGAAGGAGGTCTTCTAATATACTAGAGGACTTCCTTTTTATTATTGGAGGGTGCATTCCGGCTTTCACAATGATAAAGTTACAAGTAAGATGAAAAGGCTGAAAATGAGGTAAGATCATGATTAAAAAGCATTTTACATTTCAAAAACTAAGCGGGATTACGCCCTATATATGGACAATATTTTTCATTCTCCCCTTCTACTTTATATGGAAATCATCATCTACATTTGTTATTATTGTCGGCATCATTTTGACGCTTTTATTTTTTTCCGTATATAGATTTGCTTTCGTCTCAAAAGGCTGGACCATTTATTTGTGGGGATTTTTATTAATCGGCATTTCGACGTCCTCCATTACTCTGTTCAGTTATATTTATTTTGCTTTTTTTATCGCGTATTTTATTGGAAACATTAAGGAACGCGTCCCTTTTCACATTTTATATTATGTCCATTTAATAAGCGCGGCTGTCGCAGCTAATTTCAGTCTCGTATTAAAAAAGGAATTCTTCTTGACTCAAATTCCTTTTGTCGTCATTACCCTCATCAGCGCGATTTTATTGCCCTTCAGTATAAGAAGCCGCAAGGAACGCGAACGGCTGGAAGAAAAGCTTGAGGATGCAAATGAACGGATTGCAGAACTGGTAAAATTAGAAGAACGGCAGCGAATTGCCCGCGATCTCCATGATACGCTTGGACAAAAGCTTTCTCTTATCGGATTAAAAAGCGACTTAGCGAGAAAATTGATATACAAAGATCCCGAACAAGCAGCTCGTGAACTGAAAAGTGTTCAGCAAACAGCGAGAACTTCTTTAAATGAAGTAAGAAAAATCGTATCCTCCATGAAAGGCATCCGTCTCAAGGATGAACTGATCAACATCAAACAGATTCTCGAAGCCGCAGACATTACGTTTATCTATGAAGAAGAGAAGTGGCCCGAAAATATCTCATTGCTAAATGAAAACATTTTGAGCATGTGCTTAAAAGAAGCTGTCACAAATGTCGTCAAACACAGTCAGGCTAAAACTTGCCGAGTAGACATTCAGCAGCTCTGGAAGGAAGTTGTCATTACAGTGTCTGACGATGGAACATTTAAAGGAGAAGAAAATTCCTTTTCTAAAGGACATGGCTTACTCGGGATGAGAGAACGGCTTGAGTTTGCAAACGGAAGCCTTCACATCGATACCGAAAACGGCACCAAGCTTACCATGGCAATTCCTAATAATTCAAAATAAACATAAAGGATGGCTTACATGATTAGTATATTTATTGCAGAAGATCAGCAAATGCTGCTGGGCGCTTTAGGATCACTTCTAAACCTAGAAGACGATATGGAAGTCGTAGGAAAAGGGACAACCGGCCAAGATGCTGTTGATTTTGTCAAAAAACGCCAGCCTGATGTATGTATTATGGACATTGAAATGCCTGGAAAAACAGGCCTTGAAGCTGCCGAGGAGTTAAAGAATACAGGCTGCAAAATTATAATCCTAACCACCTTTGCCAGACCCGGCTACTTTCAGAGAGCTATTAAAGCAGGCGTAAAAGGCTATTTATTAAAAGACAGTCCGAGCGAAGAGCTCGCCTGCGCCATCCGTAGCGTTATGAACGGAAAGCGCATCTATGCACCTGAGCTGATGGAGGACTTATACAGCGAGGCTAACCCTCTTACAGATAGAGAAAAAGAAGTGCTTGAACTTGTGGCTAACGGTAAAAATACCAAAGAAATCGCTCAAGAACTCAGCATCAAAAGCGGAACGGTGCGAAATTATATCTCAATGATTCTAGAAAAACTTGAAGTGAAAAATCGAATTGAAGCCATTACCCGTTCAAAAGAAAAAGGCTGGTTTAAATAAAAAAAGATCTTGGCAGATGCCAAGATCTTTTTTGTTAACCTGAATACATCGCCGGAACCGGAATAAGACGGATCGATATCCTTCACTCTTAAAGCCAGCTGGACGATGATATGCTTAACAGCCTCAGATTGACTAGTTGTCCTATTAAAATCGCCGCCACTGCACATCTGCTGAATTGCTGATATCAATTGAATTGCGTATTTAATATGGAAAGTCATCTGCTGACCAACTCCGCTCACAAGCTGCCTTGCCCAACTGCAAGAGTGCCTAATATGACAATAAAAAACCGCCTAAAATGAATCCGATTCCGTATAGGGCAACTGCTACATCCAACTGCCTTTTATCCGCAAAAAAAGATACACAACAGCTCATTTCGCCGATCAAGGATATTAACAACCAGCTATAAATGCCATGGTGCAAAATGTCTCTGGAATGTGAAATCATTCATTGAACACGGAGCCCCTGAATCGCACATAAAAAGAAAAACGGGACCACTTTTCTTTATCAGCATATGATAAAGAAAAAAAGACACAAGCCAAAAGCTCATGTCTTTTATCACAATCTATATCATTAGTTTAAGACTTTCACACTTACAGTTTTGACGCCCCAATTTGATGCATCGCTTTTATTTGGTACAAATACGTCAATTTTATTTCCTTTAATAGCGCCGCCAGTGTCTGCTGCTGTTGCTTCCCCGTAGCCTTCAACATAGACTTTAGAACCTAGCGGAATCACATTAGGATCAACCGCGATAACTTTCGCGTTCGGGTTCTTATTTAAGTCAATGCCTGTTGCCGTAACGCCGGAGATGCCGCCGTCGTTAGCAGTGTAAGCAGTAGCAGTAACTGTTAATTCTTTTGAAGCTTCTTGATTATTTGTATTTGATTGAACAGCCTTCTCTTCTGTGTTAACAGAAGTTTCTGCCTCAGCTTTTGTTTCTTGTTTAGGTTGCTGTTGTACAGCTTCTTGTTTAGGTTGCTCTTTTTGCACAGCCTCTTGTTTTGGTGCAGCTTGAGGTGCGCTTGTTTGCGCATTCTCAACAACTGTGTTTGCTGCTGTTGCCTGACCTTTTACTGAAAGAGTTGATCCAGCATAGATCATGTCAGAGCTTAAGTTATTCCAAACTTTCAGGTTGTTGACTGTCGTGCCGAATTTTTGAGCAATCTTAGAAAGCGTATCTCCCGCTTTAATTGTATATTGCCCATTAGTGGTTGTTTCTTCTGAAGAAATGGTCAGTTTTTCTCCTGCAATGATTTTATCAGAAGTTAACTTGTTCCATTCTTTTAAGTCCTTTAGGTTCACTCCGTTTTTCTGAGAGATTCCCCAGAGCGTATCACCCTTTTGCACCGTAATTTCTTTTGCAGAAGCGTGAGCTCCGAATGCAGTTGTTGAAAGTGCAGCAACTGCCACAAAGGACATAATCGTCTTCTTCATAAGTAAATCCTCCCTTGTTAGCTTTTTATTGGCGGCTAACAGGTGATATCGTAACACACGTAAATGTCAAATCAATAACAAAAAGATATGATTTAGATTACAGTTCCTTTACATGAAGGATTTCTCTCTGATGGAAAGACTTGCTGAACCCTTGATATAATAGGCTTCGCAAGTCTTTTTATTTTAAGGCAAAACAGAGAAAATAAAATGTGTTTTTTATAGAAAAAAAGATTGATTTTCTGTTTTTTTAGTCTGTCATCCTTGCATAAGCCTGTATTTCTTGTAAAAAAAGCCGGCCGTATTTTGCTCTTTTTTGTTCTCCGACTCCTTTTATAGACAAAAGTTCCTCATCATTTACGGGCTGTTTTCCTGACATTTCTTTTAACGTTTGGTCAGAGAAAACAACAAATGGCGGAACACCCTGCTCAGCCGCGATTTCTTTCCGAACCATGCGCAATCGTTCAAACAGCTCGTCATTTTCAGTAATCGCTGCCGCTTTTAACGCTTCTTTTCTCGTGACTGATAATTCTCCTCTCAGCACATTCCTTCCTTTACTGCTGACAAAAAGAGTCGGAAACGTACCATCTGACATCCTGATAAAGTCGTCAGAAATAAGAAATTCAATAAAATCACTGATTTCGCCAACTGATTGGTGTTTTAATATTCCGTATGTTGAAAGGTCCGAAAAACCGTTTTCAAGAACTTTTTTATTTTTGGAGCCGGCAAGCACTTGGGCAACTATCGTCTTGCCAAATCGTTCTTTCATGCGAATGATACAAGATAAGACCATTTGCGCCTCCCGCGTCACGTCATGGGCCGCCCTTGTATCAGTGCAGTTTCCGCATTGTCCGCACGCATCAGGCTCCTTTTCTCCGAAATACATAAGGATAAAACGCTGCAGACAATCTTCCGTATGACAATAGTCGACCATTTGTCTCAGCTTTTTTAAATCCTGCTTTTGTTTTTCTTCATGTTCTGATTGCTCAATTAAGAAGCGCTGCACCATAATATCCTGCGGTGAAAACAGGAGAACACATTCACTGGCAAGGCCGTCCCGCCCAGCTCGTCCAGCCTCTTGATAATAGCTTTCCATATCTTTTGGAATTTGTGCATGCAGAACAAATCTGATATTTGATTTATCAATCCCCATTCCAAAAGCAGAGGTTGCCACCATCACTTGAAGCTCATCATTAAGAAACCTTTCCTGCTGCTCTTTTCTCACATCATCAGCCAAACCCCCGTGATACCGCCCTGCCCTGATCTGATTTCGTTTCAATCTCTCATATATCCGATCAGCTTCTTTTCTGGTCGCGGTATAGACAATTCCTGCTTCATGTCTGTTGTTTTGCACATATTCATCTATAAAACGATCTTTATTTTCTCCTTTTACTACTTTAAAGGTTAAATTTTCTCGTGAAAATCCGGTATATACCGTGTTTTCTTTTTGAATGTGCAGCTGTTTGCAAATATCATCATGAACCTCGGGTGTGGCTGTTGCTGTTAACGCCATGATGACAGGCTTGTCGTGTAATTCACGGAACAAAATTTCAATATTTCTGTAGCTTGGCCTGAAATCGTGCCCCCATTGAGAAATACAATGCGCCTCGTCTATTGCGACCAAAGGAACATCTATGCCCTGCAAAATCCGGATAAACTCCGTGGACGTTAGTCGCTCTGGTGTAATGTAAAAAAGCTTATAAGCCCCTTCTTTGAGTCCGTTCAGCCTCTCGTATATTTCCTGATTGGATTGTGTGCTATTAATGTAGGCGGCGTTAATCCCCGCTTCTTCTAATGCATCAACTTGATCCTTCATCAAGGAAATCAACGGTGAAATGACGATCGTCGTCCCTTCAAACATTAATGCTGGAATTTGATAGCAAATCGATTTGCCGCCTCCCGTTGGCATAATACAGGCCGTATTTTGCCTCGCTTCCGTTACCAAGCGGATCGCTTCATCCTGGCCGCTGCGAAACTTTTCATAACCAAAATAATGAGCCAGAAGGGATTGGGCTCTATGTAACATAATGTGTAAACCTCGCTTTTCCTTGAATTTCTCCCATCATATCATAAAAAAGAGGCCTTCATTTCTTTCACACAAAAATTGATTTTTTTGCTATACCAACCTTTTCAGATAAAATAAAAAGCCATTTCCGAAAAGGAAATGGCTTTCGCTACATCTTGCCGTATGCAAGTAAGAAAGTTTTAAACCACCACTCCTCAAAGTGGGTGTTTGCAGAAACGTTCCTGTCGTCCTCAGCAATGGAGGCATGACATTCCGGCTTCGATATAAAACTCCCTATTACAGCTTAAAGGTTAAAACTTAATTAACAATACGCACAAAGTAGCTTCTTTTATATAGTACACCATCGGGCGGTTTTAATCAAGAGGCCAGAACAATTGTTTAGAAAAACTTTTTCCAGCCAATAAAAATGTTTTTTCGCTATTATATCCAAAGATTCGACAAATCAAAAAATATATTACAATAAAAAAACAGCCTTTTTTCGCTAAGAGGATTCATCACTTTCTTCTATATAAATATGTATACAAAAAAACTCCTATCGCAATGATAGGAGTTTTTGTTCATTAGAATTTTGCAGCAAGATCTTTTGCTTCTTGTAAACCTTTTTCAACGATTTCTTGCGCTTGATCAGGCGCTGCGTTATGTCCTTCGATGACAACTGTGTGTAAGTCTTGAACACCCCAGAAACCAAGAACTGTTTTCATGAAGTTTAATGACATTTCTAAAGAAGCCATTGGTCCTTCAGAATAAATGCCGCCACGCGCGTTAAGGAGTGCAACTTTTTTGTCGCCCATTAAACCAACTGGTCCTTCTTGTGTGTATTTGAATGTAACGCCTGCACGAGACAGGTAATCAACATAAGTATGAAGCACTGCTGGCACTGTGAAGTTCCAAAGCGGGAATGCGAAAACAACTTTGTCAGCTTTTACAAACTGATTCAGATATTTGTCGGCAATTGCTGCTTGTTTTTTCTCTTCTTCTGTCATTTCCATTCCTTGACCTGCTTTAAATGTTCCGTTAATCATATCTCTTCCAAGGTAAGGAAGGTTTTCTTTATGAAGGTCTAATTCAACCACTTCATCATTAGGGTTATTTTCTTTATAAGCAGCTAAGAAAGCTTCGTAAAGTTTAGTTGAAACGCCTTCTTCAGCTGTACGGTCGCTTGATTTTACAAATAAAACTGTAGACATTTGTATTCCTCCCGGTAAACTTTTTATATTTACTTACAAATAGTATGTTACTTTCTTTTTTACTCAAAGTCAATCACTTTATTTTGAATATGAGATTTTTTTCAAAAAAAAAGCAAGTACATCTAATATCGGTGTACTTGCCTGGCATTTTTACTTCGAATCTTGTTCACGATCCAAGATTTCATACGTCTGTGAACTTTTTTGATCAATTGTTTCTTTGTTGGATAGATCTTTTACCTGTTCGTGAAACGCTCGTTCATATGAAGGAGCATCTGCCTCAAGGTCATCCTCCATATCAGCTTGCGCCTCAACTGTCATTCTCGCATAGGGAACAGCTTCAAGTCTTTCGTAAGGAATGTCTTGGCCCGTTTTTTCACACACCCCGTAAGTTCCTTCTTTCATCTTTTGTAATGCATGGTTAACCTCCTCTAACAGCTCCCGGTCAATCTCTCTCACCGTTTGGTCTGTCATCCGGTCTGTGACGAGCGTACCGTGATCTGCCATATGGTTGTCAACCCCATTGGAAAGCTCCCCCACTTCTTCTGTCATTGATTCTGTTTCCTTTTTCTCTCCAGACAATTCTTTTTGCATATCGAGCAATTTATGATAGAGATGCTGTGTTTGTTCATTTGTCAGTGCCATGTATATCCTCTCCTTTCTATTCTGTTTCCCGTTTTGCCTCCTGTCAAACATGGGAACATGGATGGAAGGATGAGCTACTGCCTTTTTGAACGGATCGTGACCGCTGGTGTTGGTGGCGCTTCGGATTTTCGCTGGCACTTTTTGTCTTTCTCTTCTGGCGGCATATAATAGGTTGCGCCTATATTTAATCTGCCGCTCAGTTCATCAATGGTCAGCTCGCCGAATTCGAGATGATAATCAATTTTTTCAACATTCAGCGTTTCAATATGTATATAGGTTTCTTCAGCCTGCTGTTTGCTGCTGTTGTTCTGTTCCTCAAGCCGTGAAAGCCTTTCTTCACATTCACGCAGTTTGTCAAGTTCTGATTTCAAACAATGCCTGATCAGGGACCTAAGCATTTTTTTCATGACATCACGACCCTTTGCATACTCCTCTTTCGTCTACATATATAATGTGTATATCCCAAAGAAAGGAGAGGTTTTCATGCTTCCGACTAACATCAATATTGCTCATCTCAAAACTAACACGATAGGCAGCGGCTCATCCCTTACCTTTGGTTCTGCGGAATTAAGGAACAAGTGCTCTGCTATCAAAAGAAATAACGGTTTCGGGGAACAAAATGCAGATTTTGTGGCCATGGTCATTCCGATTGAATCAATTGATGACCGTGACGGGGCAGATGCACTCAGTATGAAAATCAATCATCAATAACAATGGTTTTCGCTTGACCCTCGTCTTTTTGAATGGTGATGTATAGGATTCCGTCTTTAAAAATGGCACTCATCTTTCCATGAAGATGATCGGAAAGCGGAATTTTCTTTTCAAAACTTCCGTACTTCCCTTCTTTTTGGCGAAAGTCCTGTTCATTAAAATAGGAAAAGCGCTGCCCCTTCACCACTAAATAATCTCCGTACGATAATATGTGAACGTCCTGTTTACGGTAGCCTGGAAGATAAATCAAAAACTGGACTTCCGTAACGGTATCTACAATATCCATGCTTGGAAATGAAGCATCTCCTTTCCCTCGCTGATCTTGCTGCGAAAACGGAAACGGAGATTGGCCATTTGTCATAAAAGGGGTTTTTTGGTCTTCATCAAATACCTGTTTCCAAAAGTCACCGCCGTACATCTGCTGTGCGAATTCCATCCACTGCTTCATCTTTTCGAAATCCATTTGAAGCCCCCTGTCTTAACATACTTTATAACCGCCAGCATACAACTATAGAAAGGAGGTTTGCCTGTGGTTCAACCAACTCCGTATATCAATATTAATATTTTCATGCTGAAAATTAATTCCTTTGAAAATGCTTCAGCGGTTAACGTAGGACAAAATTTATTGGCAGAATGGCAAAATTCAGATAAAAAAAATCAAGGCTACGGACAGAATTTTGGAGATGCGAGCGGATTTATGGGCACGAGAAGCCATGTGGATGACAGAGACCAAATTGATTCTCCGGCCTCTTTTGAAAGTGAAGCGGTTAACTCTTCGATCAAAAGGAAGTGATGAGATGTTCTTTTCACCCTCCGTCGTGAATGTCGGCGGATTTAAAATCAATACGATGGACCGTGGTTCCTCTTTAACACTCGGTCCGTATCAGCAGGTCGATTACTTTTTATCAGCCAAAATAAATCAAGGCTTTGGAGAAGAAAATGGCGACTTTACTCCTCTTGTCGTACCGATTTCAAATGTATTAGATGCAGATCTTATTGATTCGAACTCAGCGAAAAACAGTGTGGTATAACCAGAATAGGGCGCATATGCCCTGTTTTTTTATAAAAAAAAGCCTAACCATTTTTTGAACGGCTGGCTCATGAAATATTCAGCTGCACAAATGCTTTGTCAACACCGCCTGAACTTCGCTTAAATCGGTGTCTTTCGCAAATTCTAATTCGAACGTTTTGCTTCTTGTCATCAGTAAAAGCCCAGTGTCCGGATCAAACATTCCCGCTTCTTGGATGGCAAAGCTTTCAATTGTTTTATATGGAAGAAATACACGAACCTTCTTTTTGGAAAACATTTTATTGTCAAAGAAAATGATCCGCTTATTTGTAAAGCAAATTTGGTCCACTCGGAGCTTATAAATCGATTCTATTCTTTCCCCTTCAACGAGCAAAGCTTCAAGCTTCTTTGCGTCCGTTGATCTGCTAACAGAAAAAATACCCAATGAAGAACCCCTCTTTCTGCATTTATCTATTTGTTTTATCATTCACTACATAAAAATAAGTCCTTTATCCCTATATAAGAATACGACATAGAAGACATTTAAACCATTACGAACAGATTACATTTTTCAAATTTTTGATTTGTTTTTCGGCTTTTAAGCTGTTGTCATCAAGTAATACGCACATATTGAGGAAAAAGTTTCAATATTCAGCAATGTTTTTATAAAAAAAGTTGTTTTTAATGTTTCATGCATTTTGTTTTATATTTCCTGTTTAATCACAAAAAAACCGCAGCTGAGCTGCGGTTTTATGTATCGACTGCTTTTAACTAGTTTGTCTGATGCTTTAAGGAAACATTACATCTCTTCGAAGTATTCTTTATAGTAGCCGCCCACTTTATTCGTATTGTCGACCACAAAGAGAAACTCCTCTGTTTCATTTTTCACTTCATATTCTTTTCCCGGAGTTAAGACCCGGTTTACGATATATTTTTTTGCGTTTGTCTGCACACATTTTACCTTTTTGATTGTTTCTTTTTCAAGCCAATTTTTATGAATCATGATGAAATCTCCTTTACTTATCTATAAGCTTATTGTAGCTTTTTTCTTTTGTAAATTGCAATATCGGTTATTCATTGATTTTGCCTTGTTTTCTATTATAGAATGTTTGTATACGCTTACGTTTGCAGCAAATATCACAGCTTATTTCTGCTATGCAATCAAGAAATCAATGTGCTATCACCAAGAATCTCAGGACAGACCATAAAAAATGACTGGAGGTTTGTTACGAATGAGTTCTTTAACGATGCAAGTGACGAAAAGGCTGGAGACATTTTTACAGGGAACAAAGAAGCTTTATATTGATGGTAAATTTGTTCCGAGTGCCTCAGGGGCAACCTTTGACACTCCCAACCCGGCGACCGGCGAAACCTTGATGACGCTGTATGAAGCCCAGGCTGCGGATGTGGACAAAGCGGTGAAAGCTGCCCGGAAAGCCTTTGATCAAGGCGAATGGAGAACAATGTCTCCAGCTTCGAGAAGCAGGCTGATGTATAAGCTGGCAGACTTAATGGAAGAGCATAAAACTGAGCTTGCTCAGCTTGAAACACTTGATAATGGGAAACCAATTAATGAAACGACTAATGGAGATATTCCGCTGGCTATCGAGCATATGCGCTATTACGCAGGCTGGTGTACAAAAATAACAGGACAGACGATTCCGGTTTCCGGCGCTTATTTTAATTATACGCGTCATGAGCCTGTCGGTGTCGTCGGCCAGGTCATTCCATGGAATTTCCCGCTCCTGATGGCGATGTGGAAAATGGGCGCGGCACTTGCAACAGGCTGTACAATCGTTCTCAAACCAGCTGAACAAACACCGCTTTCAGCCCTTTATTTGGCAGAATTAATTGACCAAGCCGGTTTCCCTGCCGGTGTAATCAACATCATCCCAGGATTCGGTGAAGATGCGGGAGAAGCGCTGACGAACCACGAAGCGGTTGATAAAATTGCCTTTACCGGTTCGACTGAAATTGGAAAGAAAATCATGTCCACCGCAGCGAAAAGCATTAAGCGTGTTACATTGGAGCTGGGCGGAAAATCGCCTAATATTCTTCTGCCGGATGCGAATTTGAAAAAAGCAATCCCGGGCGCTTTAAACGGTGTGATGTTTAACCAGGGCCAGGTCTGCTGTGCGGGCTCCCGTGTCTTCATTCATAAAGACCAATATGATGAAGTTGTTGATGAAATGGTGTCCTATGCTGAGTCACTCCGCCAAGGAGCGGGTCTTCATAAAGATACGCAAATCGGGCCTCTCGTAAGCAAGGAACAGCATGAACGCGTTCTTTCCTATATTCAAAAAGGAAAAGATGAAGGAGCAAAAGCAGTGACTGGCGGAAGCTGTCCTTTTGAAGAAGGATATTTTGTCGCACCGACTGTGTTTGCGAATGTTGAAGATGAAATGACCATCGCAAAAGAAGAAATTTTCGGACCCGTGCTGACTGCCATTCCGTACGAAACAGTCGATGAAGTTATTGAACGGGCAAACCATTCAGAATATGGGCTTGCGGCCGGACTGTGGACAGAGAACGTCAAGCAGGCGCACTATATCGCGGACCGCCTTCAAGCCGGAACCATTTGGGTGAACTGCTATAATGTGTTCGACGCGGCATCTCCATTTGGCGGTTATAAACAGTCAGGACTCGGACGAGAAATGGGATCATATGCCTTGAATAATTACACAGAAGTTAAAAGTGTTTGGATAAATCTTGAAGACTAACATGTATGTTTAAAAAACTGCTGCCTGCCAGCAGTTTTTTTCTTTCTGTAATGCCCATAAAAGATGCTGAATATATATGCTTCTGAAGGAGTTGAGCGTGGTGGGCACACTTCAGGAGAAAGTGAGGCGTTTTCAAAAGAAAACCGTTACGGAGTTAAGAGACAGGCAAAATGCTGATGGTTCATGGACATTTTGCTTTGAAGGACCAATCATGACAAATTCCTTTTTTATTTTGCTCCTGACCTCCCTAGATGACGGCGAAAATGAAAAAGAACTGATATCAGCACTTGCCGCTGGCATACGTGCAAAACAGCAGCCCGATGGCACATTTATCAATTATCCCGATGAAACTCCCGGAAATCTAACGGCTACTGTCCAAGGATATGTCGGGATGCTGGCTTCTGGCTGTTTTCACAGATCTGACCCACACATGAAAAAAGCCGAACAATTTATCATCTCACATGGAGGTTTGAGACATGTACATTTCATGACAAAATGGATGCTTGCCGCGAACGGGCTTTATCCTTGGCCTGCTTTGTATTTACCATTATCACTTATGGCGCTCCCTCCAACATTGCCGGTTCATTTCTATCAGTTCAGCTCATATGCCCGTATTCATTTTGCTCCTATGGCTGTAACACTCAATCAGCGATTTATCCTTAATAACCGCAATATTCAATCTCTTCGCCATCTCGATCCGCACATGACAAAAAACCCTTTCACTTGGCTTCGGTCTGATGCTTTTGAAGAAAGAGATCTCACGTCTATTTTGTCACATTGGAAACGCATTTTCCATGCGCCATTTGCGTTCCAGCAGCTGGGCTTACAGACAGCTAAAACGTATATGCTGGACCGGATTGAAAAAGACGGAACATTATACAGCTATGCGAGTGCAACCATATTTATGGTTTACAGCCTTCTGTCACTAGGTGTGTCGCGCTACTCCCCTGTTATCAGGAGGGCGATTAACGGCATCAAATCACTGATGACTAAATGCAACGGGATTCCTTATCTAGAAAACTCTACTTCAACTGTTTGGGATACAGCTCTAATCAGCTATGCTCTTCAAAAAAATGGTGTGACCGAAACGGATGGCTTTGTTACAAAAGCAGCCGACTTTTTGCTAGAACGCCAGCATGCCAAAATAGCAGATTGGTCTGTCAAAAATCCAAATTCAATTCCCGGCGGCTGGGGTTTTTCAAACATTAATACAAATAACCCTGACTGTGACGACACTGCAGCTGTTTTAAAAGCGATTCCCCGCAATTATTCTCCTGCAGCTTGGGAACGAGGGGTGTCTTGGCTTTTATCGATGCAAAACAATGATGGCGGATTTTCTGCTTTTGAAAAAAATGTGAACCATCCACTGATTCGCCATCTGCCGCTTGAATCCGCCGAGGACGCTGCAGTTGACCCTTCAACCGCCGACCTCACCGGACGTGTACTGCATTTTTTAGGCGAGAAAGTTGGCTTCACAGAAAAACATCAGCATATTCAACGCGCAGTGAAGTGGATTTTCCAGAATCAGGAACAAAATGGGTCATGGTACGGGAGATGGGGTGTTTGCTACATTTACGGCACCTGGGCTGCTCTTATGGGTATGCATGCATGCGGGGTTGACCGAAAGCACCCCGCTATACAAAAGGCTCTGCGTTGGCTCAAATCCATACAAAATGATGACGGGAGCTGGGGAGAATCTTGCAAAAGCGCCGAAATCAAAACATACGTACCGCTTCAAAGAGGAACCATTGTACAAACGGCCTGGGCTTTAGACGCTTTGCTCACATACGAAAATCCCGAACATCCGTCTGTTGTAAAAGGCATGCACTACCTTACTGACAGCAGTTCATACAGCGCCGATAACCTCGCATATCCAGCAGGAATCGGATTGCCAAAGCAATTTTATATTCGCTATCACAGTTATCCATATGTATTCTCTTTGCTGGCTGTCGGGAAGTATTTTGATTCTATTGAAAAGGAGACAGCAAATGAAACGTGAATCTTATCAAACGGAGATGTTCAATTGGTGTGAAGCACTGAAAGACCAGATTCAAAAGCGGGGACAGCTTGACCAGTTCGAAGATCAAATCGACAAGATGATTGAGGCTCTGGAAGATGACCAAACAACAGAAGAAGATTGGTATAAGCAGGCAGCTGCCCTTTACCGGGATATTACAGAATCAGATGATACAAATGAAAGACGCGCTTATGTCCCTATAGGGAAACATGTACTGCCAAAGCTTCCATACAAATATTCCGCCTTAGAGCCTTATATTTCACGCGATATTATGGTCCTTCATCATACAAAACATCATCAAAGCTATGTCGATGGGCTGAACAAAGCAGAATTGGAGCTTAAAAAAGCGAGGGCGACAAAGAATTTTGACTTGATCACTCATTGGGAAAGAGAGCTTGCGTTCCATGGAGCAGGCCATTATTTGCACAGTATTTTCTGGTTTTCCATGCATCCAAACGGAAAGCGGCGCCCTACAGGGGCATTGTTTCAAATGATTGACCTTTCATTTGGAAGCTATTCCGCTTTTAAAGAACATTTTACCCAAGCCGCTAAAAAAGTGGAAGGTGTCGGCTGGGCCATTCTGGTCTGGGCACCTCGATCAGGACGGCTGGAGATTCTAACAGCAGAAAAACACCAGCTCTTCAGCCAGTGGGATGTGATCCCTCTTTTACCGCTTGACGTATGGGAGCATGCCTACTATTTGCAATATAAAAATGACCGGGCCAGCTATGTCGATCACTGGTGGAATGTCGTGGATTGGCGCGAGGCAGAAAAACGTTTTGAGCAGGCAAAAGAAGTCGTTTGGAAACTCTATTAAAAAAAGCCCCCTTTCCCCGGGGGCTTCGTGTGTTTAAAAAATGCCTATCACATGCAAAAACACGATGATGATGGCAACAGGAGATAGATAACGAATAAGCAGCAGCCAAACCGCAAACCACTTCCGTTTGAGGCTGGAACCGCTTTTCAGTTCGTCAAACAAATCCTGTTTCGGTATTTTAAGCGGGACAAAAATCGAGATCAATAACGCGCCTAACGGCATTAAAATATTGCTCACAAGATAGTCGGCCGCATCAAAAATGGATAAGTGAAATATAGAAACGTCACTTAAGACACCGTATGATAGTGCAGACGGCACACCGACAATAAATATAGCGATTCCGCCTAACCAAGCGAATCGTTTTCTCTTATTGACATCACCTTTTGAAAGCACTGCGACCAAAATTTCCAGCATTGAAAAAGCAGATGTCAATGCAGCAAATAAAAATAGAATTAAAAATGCTAATAAAAAGATAATTCCGAACGGCATTTGATTAAATATAGTTGGCAGCACGTTAAATAACAGAATCGGTCCTTGGTCTGGCTTGAGACCAAATGAAAATACAGCTGGAAAAATCGCAATCCCTGCCATAACTGCAACAAGTACGTTCAATACAGTTACTGATACAGCGGACTGCACAAGATTTTCCTGTTTCCCTAAATAAGAGCTGTACGTAACCATGACAGATACACCGACACTTAATAAGAAAAAGGACTGGCCCATCGCATACAAAATCGTATTAGCGTCAATCGCTGAAAAATCAGGCATCAGGAAAAACTTGAGCCCTTCCATCGCACCGTCAAGGGTAACAGAACGCACCATTAAAATAATAAATAATATAAATAGCGCCGGCATTAATACTTGGCTAGCCTTTTCAATTCCGCTGCTAACTCCTTTTGCAACAACCAAAATGGTCACTGCCATAAAGAGCAACTGGCCTCCTACAGCCAAATAAGGATTTGAAATGGTACTTGCAAATATCGTATCAAAACCAGATGTTTGCGACAAACCGCCAGTGAAGCCTTTTATAATATAAATTAAAATCCACCCGCCGACGACACTGTAGAAGGAGAGAAGAATAAAGCACGTTACCATGCCTAAATATCCGATCCAATGCCACTTCGTTCCTGGAGCAAGTGTTTTATAGGACTGAACGGCATCTTTCTGCGTTTTTCTACCTATGATGAATTCACCTAACAATAAAGGCAATCCGATTAAAACCGTAAATAAAATAAAAATAAGTAAAAATGCGCCTCCTCCGCTGGTTCCAGCTACATATGGGAATTTCCATATCGCGCCAAGCCCAATAGCTGATCCTGCCGCGGCTAAAATAAAGCCGATCTTCGAAGACCATTGATTCGCTTCCTTCACCCTATCACTCCTATTTTGTCTAACCCATTATAAAGGTTCATTGTAAGAATATCTTCCTATATAGTCAAGAACATTTTGATTAGTTTACATAATAAATTTATCGACTATTATTAGACGATTGATATTGAATTATTCAGAAAATTAATTATAATAAGAGAATGTTTAAAAATCTGTGAGAATTTCTGCTGAAGTTCTTGATGAATGTGTTAGGAGTGTTTTTATGGACACCATTAGAAAAATAAGCCATTTTGCGGGACAAACCTTTGGCATATGGGTCATTGTGTTTGCCATGCTGGGATTTTCCTTCCCGTCTTTTTTCACATGGATCAGTTCTTATATTACGATTTTTCTTGGTATTATCATGTTTGGGATGGGACTTACACTGCAAGCCGATGATTTCAAAGAGCTGCTCAGAAAACCTTGGCATGTCATTATTGGGGTGATTGCTCAGTATACCATCATGCCGCTCGTTGCTTTCGGCCTTTCAATTGGACTGCATCTTCCGGCTGAAATCGCAGTAGGTGTTATTCTTGTCGGCTGCTGTCCAGGGGGAACTGCTTCTAATGTCATGACATTTTTAGCAAAAGGAAATACGGCCCTTTCTGTTGCTGTTACAACAGTATCTACCTTGTTGGCACCCGTTTTAACTCCGGTTTTGATTATGCTGTTTGCCAAGGAATGGCTTCCTGTCTCGCCAGGATCTTTATTTCTTTCAATCTTACAAGCGGTTTTATTTCCAATCATTGCAGGTGTGATCGTCAAAATGTTTTTCAGAAAACAAGTGGCGAAAGCCGTACATGCCCTTCCGCTTGTTTCTGTCATTGGCATCGTGGCGATTGTCTCAGCTGTCGTCAGCGGCAACCGGGAAAATCTGCTTCAATCAGGGTTGCTGATTTTTTCAGTTGTTATCCTGCATAACGGTATCGGTTATTTGCTTGGATTTATGGGCGCAAAGCTTTTAAAAATGGATTACCCTTCTCAAAAAGCGATTGCAATCGAAGTCGGCATGCAAAACTCAGGACTTGGGGCTGCACTTGCCACGGCCCATTTCTCACCGCTATCTGCCGTGCCAAGCGCAATATTCAGTGTGTGGCATAACCTTTCAGGTTCTATGCTTGCAACATATTGGTCTAAAAAAGTGAAAAAGAAACAAGCAGGATCCAAAAGCAGCAATCTATCACTTTAAATATCATCAAAAAAGGTACATCACGATAAAGTGATGTACCTTTTTTTATTATCCTTCTAATAAAAGCTGTTCAGGATCTTCCAGTAAATTTTTGATTGTCACGAGGAAGCCAACCGCTTCTTTACCGTCTACAATCCGGTGATCATAAGATAAAGCGAGATACATCATCGGACGGTTTTCGAAACGTTCTTCATCAATTGCTACTGGGCGCAGCTGAATCTTATGCATGCCCAGTATACCGACTTGAGGGCTGTTTAAGATCGGAGTTGACATCAGTGAACCGAAAGTCCCTCCGTTTGTAATCGTAAAGGAACCTCCCTGAAGCTCGCTAAGGGTTAATTTATTGTTTCTTGCTTTCTTCGCCAGCTCGCCGATCTCTTTTTCGATTCCTGCAAATGTCAGGCGGTCCGCATCACGTACTACCGGAACAACAAGGCCTTCATCAGCCGCAACAGCGATACCGATATCATAGAATTTCTTAACGATCAACTCATCGCCCTGAATTTCCGCATTCAACAGCGGATATTTTTTCAATGCAGCGACGACCGCTTTCGTGAAGAAAGACATAAAGCCGAGCTTTACTTCGTTTTGCTCAAAGAATTGATCTTTGCGGCGTTTTCTGAGATTCATGACAGCCGTCATGTCCACTTCATTAAATGTAGTCAGCATCGCCGATGTTTGCTGCACCTCTACAAGGCGTTTTGCAATCGTTTGTCTGCGGCGTGACATTTTTTGCACTTCGACAGGTTTGTCAAAGCTTTGCTGTGCTTTTTGAGCCTGAGGCTGCTGTTTTTGCTGAGGAGCAGGTTTTGATGCTGGTTTTTCATACGCTTCGACATCCTGCTTGCGCACTCTTCCAAACGGATCTCCAGTTGGAACTTGAGACAGGTCAATTCCTTTTTCTCTCGCCAGCTTACGGGCTGACGGAGAAGCGACCGTTCTTGATTTTGCTTCAGATTGCGCTTCCTCACTCACATCTTGTGCAGCTGGTTCAGCCTGTTTCTCTTCTTTCACGCTTTCCTTGCTTTCTGCTTTCTCTGTAGGAGCAGGGGCAGAACTTTCACCCGCGCCTTCTGAAATCGTACCGATAATTTCTCCGACCTGGACGGTATCACCCGAATCTTTCAATACCTCTTGAAGTACACCCGATTCTTCTGCTGTCAATTCAACATTCACTTTATCCGTTTCTAGTTCAAGCAGATATTCACCCTGTTCTACATAGTCACCAGGCTGCTTTAACCATTGGGCTATTGTTCCTTCTGAGATTGATTCTGCTAATTCAGGTACCTTAATTTCCGCCATTTTTTCATTTCCCCCTTAGTTTTTGCGAGTCAAGCTATCAGATACAATACGTTCCTGTTCTTTTTTATGAACTGTCGGATCTCCCTCTGCAGGGCTGGATCGTCTTCTTCGTCCAATATATTGAACGTTTACTCCCTCTGGTGCAATCTCTGTCAAATACGGGCTGATATAACTCCAAGCTCCCATGTTCTGCGGCTCTTCCTGCACCCAAACGATTTCTTTCAGGTTCGGAAGTTTTGCAAATAATTTTTTGACTCCTTTTGCCGGGAATGGATACAGCTGTTCAATTCTCGCAATGTGAAGCCACTCTTTACCGTCTTCTAGCTTATTAAAATGATCACTGATGTCTATTGACACTTTACCGCTGGATAACACGAGTCTGGTTACTTTTTCATAGTCATGAGAAAGTCCCGACTGTTCATAAACAGGCTGGAAGCGGCTTTCGCTTAGCTCCTGCACTTCCGACACCGTATTTGGGTTGCGAAGAAGGCTTTTCGGCGTCATAATGACGAGCGGTCTGATTTCTTCACGAAGCAGCATTTTAGCCTGTCTTCTTAAAATATGGAAATACTGTGCCGCGCTTGTCAGGTTGGCAACCGTCCAGTTGTTCTCCGCGGCAAGCTGCAGGAACCGCTCGATTCTTCCGCTTGAATGCTCAGGCCCCTGTCCCTCGTAACCGTGCGGAAGCAGCATGACTAATCCGGATTTTTGGCCCCATTTTGCGCGTCCGGCAGAAATAAATTGGTCAAAATACACTTGAGCAGCGTTGGCAAAATCTCCGTACTGCGCTTCCCACAACACAAGCGTTTCTGGTGAATGAACATTATAGCCGTATTCAAACCCGAGAACTGATCCTTCCGACAGCGGGCTGTTATGAACGGCAAATGATGTGCTGCAGTCAGATAAGTGATGAAGCGGCACAAATTCTTCGCCCGTCTCACTGTCATGAAGCACAAGGTTTCTTTGGGCAAACGTTCCGCGCTCGGAATCCTGTCCTGTTAAACGAATCGGTGTTCCGTCTTTCAAAATTGAAGCAAACGCAAGTGATTCTGCCAAAGACCATTCCACTTTTCTGTCATCATCAAACGCCTTGGCGCGTCTTTCTAAAATGCGCTTTAGCTTGCCGAAAACATTAAATGACTCCGGCCAGTTGATCAATTCGCCATTCAGCTTGCGAAGCACATCAAAATCAATCGATGTGTCCACATCAGGGAAACCGTTTGATACAGGCTCTGGAAGTTCAATTTCACAGGTGATATGTTCCTTTTTAGACGGTACTTTCTGATAAGCGTCCTCAATGCGCTTCGTTACCGATTTTTCGATATTTTGAACGACTTCCTCGGTAAGCACACCTTCTTTTACGAGTTTTTCAGCGAAAATTTGTTTGACGGTCGGATGCTTTCTGACAGCATCATACAGCATTGGCTGAGTGGTTGACGGCTCATCCATTTCGTTGTGTCCATAGCGTCTGTACCCGATCAAGTCAATCAGGAAATCCTTGTTGAATGTTTTTCGGTATTCGACTGCAAACTTCACAGCAGAAAGACAAGCTTCTGGGTCATCCGCATTCACGTGAACAATCGGAATTTCATAGCCCTTTGCCAAGTCGCTGGCATATTTTGTCGATCTTGATTCAGCGCTTTCTGTTGTGAATCCGATCATGTTATTGGCGATAATATGAATCGCACCGCCTACTTGATACCCTTTTAAGGAGCTTAAATTCAATGTTTCAGCGACGATTCCTTCCCCAGGGAATGCAGCGTCTCCATGAATTAAAATGGCAAGCGATTTTGTTTCGTCTTGCACCGGATATCCGCTTTGTGTTCGCGTTTCCTGTGCCGCTCTTGTGCTGCCTTCAACAATCGGATTGATAAATTCCAAGTGGCTCGGGTTGTTTGCTAACGTAATTCGCGCTGATTTTGTTTCAGCGTCTTGAAGCTCCCGATTCGCCCCCAAATGGTATTTGACATCCCCTGTCCAGCCGTAGCTGATCCCAATTGATCCCTCAGACGGAACAAGATCTTTGTTCGGCGCATGCTGGAATTCGGAGAAGATGATTTCATACGGCTTGCCAAGCACATGTGCCAAGACATTCAGGCGTCCCCTATGCGCCATCCCGATGTTGACGCTTGTCGTTCCTGATTTGACAGATTGTGCAATAATGTCATCAAGCACTGGAACAAGAGCGTCCAGACCCTCAATGGAAAAGCGCTTCTGTCCGACGAATGTGCGGTGCAAAAACTGCTCGAAGCCCTCTACTTCTGTCAGTCTTTCCAACACAGCTGACAGCTTTTCATCTGAGTTCTTCTGGAACAGCTCGCCAGATTCAATCATCTTTGTCAGCCATTCGCGCTCTTTGAAGTCATGCACATGGTCAAATTCAAATGAGATGGTTCTTTTATACGTATTTCGTAAATACTGAATGGCTTCTAAACCGTTCGTAATGTTTTTAGGAGCGTCTTTACAGATGACTGACGCAGGTATTGCTTTTATTTCCTCTTCTGTTAGCCCGTAATCGGATAATGGAAAAAGTTCACTCTTTTTCCCATCCTTTCTGAGCGGATTGACGGAAGCGTTTAAATGGCCATAGGTTCGGATATCTTCTGCAAGTCTGACTGCGGATGCGATCTTTTGAATCAGATCAGCTGTAACACGTCCCTTTTCTTTTGTTCCCGAGGCCTCTTTTAACTCGCTTGGCGGAGCACCGAGCTCGTCGAACATTTCCTTCAAATCCGGGTCAATGCTGTCCGGATCCTGGGTATATTGATCGTAAAGCTCCAGCGCATAGCCGAGGTTCGGACCGTAAAAATCTTCCCAATTCATTCGTTGTTTCATACTATTTTGAAACATTTGAATATTACCCCCAACTTAGATAATCAAGTGATTGATTCACTATCTTGAAATAACTTTCGAACGCTGTGTCCAAAATTATGTAATAAAAACGCTTCCAACGATATTTTACCACTGTTTGCAATTTGATTCTACCTTGATTGTTCACAAAATAGTAAAAAACCTTTATAAAAAACAAAAAATTTAATCATTCGAAAAAAGAAACGCCAAAAAGCATAGGATTAAGGGCTATCCTATGCTTTTATGAAGCAGTTTTTTCAGCAGCGGATACAGAACATCCGGTAACTGATCAACATCCGGGACAAATATACTGAATTTTCCGTACATATCCTGAATTGTCTTCATTTGCGATTCTTCTATTTCTGAGTTGGAGAGAAAAACATTTATCACTTCTATTCCTCTTTTTCGAGCTTCGATAACCGCCTCACTTGTATCGACGATTCCGTTTTGTTCGTAGCCAAATGCAGCCGGCTCTCCATCTGAGAAAACAATTAAAAACTTTTGCGCCTCGCTGCGCTGCAGCATTTTTTTTGTCATCTGGCGGATCGCGTACCCGTCACGGTTATCTTCCTCTGGCTCAAGCTGCATAATTGCCGGCCCAGATTCTTGTCTTAATGATGATTGGAAGGGAATAACCGTATTGAAATAGTTTGGCTGGCTTGTTTCGGTCGCATCATTTGTGTCCTCCCAGAAGCCGACAATCTGATGCGGAACCGCTACCGATTTCAACGCTTCGTGAAAGAGCACGATTCCTCGTTTTGTTTCGTCCATTTTGTCGAACATGCTGGCTGAACAGTCCACCAGTAATGTAAAAACAGCGTCGATTTCTGAAGATGGTTCTTGCTTTTTATAAAACAGGCGCGGATTTCGCTCAGTGAAATACCGGAGAAGCTTATTGTTCAGTCTCCCTGCATGAAGGTCTGTTCTTGGCAATGTTTTTTTATGCTCCAGCGTTTTTTGAATCATTTGTTTCAAACGCTTTTGATACGATTCTATCGTTTTTGCCTGCTGTTTATAAGAAAGCTCTTCTTCGTTTGTTGCCGGCTGCGGTTCTTTATAAATTGGGAATGCGTATTTATTTTCTTTGCCGTCAGCCATACCCGCTCCATTCGGCTGATCTTTTTGGGATTCCAGCGCTTCCAGCTTGGAATAGTCTTTCCGTTTCGTTTGTCTGGCTGATCCTTGAACAGAGCCAAGGGCCTGATCTCCATCGTCGCCTTCCCTTGCTGCATCTTTTCCTAAATCCGATTTTGCGCCGTGCTCAATATCAAATTGAAGAAAACTTTTAGACGGTGCTTCTGTTTCCCTGTGCCATGTCGGCATTTCTTCTTCATGAATATCCTCATCACCGTCTGATTGTTTTGGAAGCGTAATGTCATCACTCAGCTTCGGCGCTTTTTTCTCTTCTTCGAATAACGGCTGATCAGCAGCTTTTGCATAATCCAGCTCCGGCAAAAAAAAGTAAGTGTTGAGCATATCTTTATCGAGCACCTCTTCAAGCCCGTCCATGAGGTCCTCCACAATTTTCAGAACCTGCCGTGTCGAATCTGCTTCATACACAAGCAAGAGCTGCTGCTCAATAAATGGGCGCATCAGATCGATATCTTCACGCATGGACGGAAGGGTCTCAAGCGGTGATTCCGCAGTGAGCTTGACATAGATCGCGCAAAAGAGCGCATCCGTAAAAATGCTTCGTTCCAAATTTAAGGTGAGCTGGGTTGAGAAATGTTTTCTGTACATGTCTTTTCGTTTTGCAAATACATGTTTCGTACCCGGGCGCTCACGTTTGATGCATTCTTCGATCCTGATGTCTTCAAGCAGCATAAACAGCTGCTTGGCAAAACTTTTGAATGTAAGGCGGCGATGGATATCACTCAAAAAGTTCGCGAACTCATGCAGCGAGCTATATCTTGTTCCGACTGAACGCAGGTAGACGTCGCTTTTCAGCCCCGCTTCCATGTCCTCTGCTGCCCTGTCTTTCCAAAAGTGGCTCATATAGATTTTCTTTTCGAATGGATTGTAATAGGACTGAACGCCATACTCTACTTCTACCGCTTCACTCTTGGTGAGTGTTTTGGCCAAATCAGCCAGCATCATAAATAAAAACGAATCAATCGTGCTGTCGTTAAATTTGATAAATTTCATCGCAGCCCCCTCATTCAAACAGAGTTTCTGCAATATTTCGGACGGCGGCTTTTTCCCGGTCATCATCAAGCTTTTCTACAATTCCCCGCTCAATGGCACGGCGCGGCGGAATATAAGCGGCTAAATCACATGTATCGATTAAAGCTCTGATGGATGCCGCTTCTTCAGACACCTGTCCGTTATTGGCCTGAACAATCAAATCAGAGGAAAGCGTAATAAATCTGTCAATCAATTTCTCGTCTTTCAAGGCTGACTGAGACATAAGCACTTGTTTCAGCAGCTCGCCTTTAATATAAGGCACATCAATGATGACAAAACGGTTTTTCAAAGCTTCATTTAGAGGAACAGTTCCGACATAGCCTTCATTGATGGCTGCAATGACTCCGAAACCGCCTTTAGCCCGTATGACCTCTCCTGTAAACGGATTTGTCATCATTTTTCTGTAATCTAATACACCGTTTAAAATAGGCAGTGTTTCCGGCTTCGCCATATTGATTTCATCTATATAAAGAAAATGGCCTTCCTTCATTGCCTTTGTAACAGGCCCTGAAACAAACTCGATTGTCGCCTGGCCAGATTGATTTTCAATCGTTTTGTAGCCGACCAATGCCTCAGCGTCCAAGTCGACTGAACAGTTGACGCTGTGCATCGGTTTATGAAAATAGCTGGACAATGTTTCAGCCAGCTTTGTTTTTCCTGAACCTGTAGGCCCTTTCAGCAGGACATTTTTTCCCATGGCTAATGCAATAATGGCATCGAATAAAATGGCTTCATCCTCCGCCTCATAGCCTGATGTTCCGATGAGCGATTGAAACTCTGGGGAAATTGGCTGATCTTTATATGATAATAGCTTTTGTTGTATATCTTCCGGCAATGTTAAGTGCTGTAGTTGAGTTGTCATAGACAGATTCCCTTTCCTATTCATATTCCATTAACGAGTATACTAAAAAAGCCCCTGTATGCTCAATACAAAAGGGCTTGGATGATATTACTGCTTCTCGTTATTTCCCGAAAGGGCTCCGCAGACAATACGCGCACCAGAATTGCCGCTTGGGTTTGTCAAATAGTCGTCGGCTTGCTCATGAATAATAAACGCACTCCCGTCTCCGTCGAGAATATTTAGTTTACTTCCTTTTTTCAATGAGGTGTCAGGCGCATTCATAATGACATCTACCTTTCCATCAGCACCGACTTCAAGGTTCGGCAGATCTCCGGCATGATGCCCCATCGGATTGTTGAAGCCATGTTCTTTGTTCAGCGGATTAAAGGGACCGCCCGCTGATTCAAAATCCGGCCTGACACAAGAACCTTTCTCATAAATATGAAAACCGAGGGAAGCCCCTGGACGCAGGCTGTTTGCAGAAATGTGAATATCGAGGCCTTCATCATCCGATTCTTTGATCTCTATGAAACCGACTGCTTTCCCATCACGATTGACCAGCTGGACGTGGTGACCAAACGCTGACGTTTCAACCACCTTTTTTTCCGGCACCCGATTAGGCGGGTCTGGAGGTTTTTTTTGTCCGCATCCCGCAACTCCCAGTGCCGTCAGCATTATCAACAGCAAGAGACGGTACATACTGTCTCCCCCTTGTTTTTTTCTAACAGTGTGGTCAATCATTGTCTGATATAAACAAAAAAGCCTGTAAAAGGCTTTTTGCCATGCTCATTTTTAAAAATAACTTCGTGCGCCCAAGTATCGTTGTTTCCAATACGAATTGCTGAGATTGGAAATGTCGACGCCCGATGAGCTTGCATGAATAAAATCACCGCCGCCTAGATAAATCCCCATGTGAGACGGGCCGGATTTATATGTGGTAAAGAAGACAAAGTCTCCTACTGACGGCTGGCTTACTTTCTGCATGACATTCCAATATCCTGCCGTACTCAATCTTGATATAGATGATACATTATTAATGAGGTAATAAATGAAGCCGCTGCAATCAAAACCGGCAGGCGTGTTTCCGCCCCATCGGTACGGCACTCCGACATATTTTTTCGCTTCCGTTATCATTCTGTCAATCTTCGAGCCTATTTGAATGTTTGACCCTGAGTTATCTTTTGGCTTTGTTGGCTTTGTCGGATTAGATTTTGATGTTCCCGAAATAGTCAGAACCTGCCCGATTTGCAGCACATCCGATGATAAATTGTTTTTATCACGGATGCTTTGGACAGTGACTCCAAGCTGATTTGCAATTTTCCACAGTGAATCGCCTGCTTTTACCTTGTACGTCGTTGTTTTTGGGGAATTGGCGTTTGGCGGCTTCTTGGAACCGCTGTTTCCGCTCTTAGGTGAGCTGCTTCCTTTTATTTTGAGCACCTGTTTAGGATAAAGCGTATCTGATGTTAAGCCATTTAATGTTTTCAATTCAGCTACAGTCATATTTAAGCTGTTTGCGATTTTCCACAGTGAGTCACCGAGCTTAACTGTATATGTACTTTTTGAAGAACCTGAAGAATTGGAACCGCTGTTTTTCTTTGATCCATTTGATCCGCTTGAACTGCTTGTCCCTTTGATCTTAAGCTTTTGCCCCGGACGAATCAGGTCACTGCTCAGGCCGTTTAAGCTTTTAAGCTCAGATACACTCATTTTATGATTTTTAGCAATCATCCATAGGGAATCACCATAGGCAACTGTGTATGTTGACGTTTTGCTTGAGTTAGACGAGGATGTCGTGCTTTTTTTGCTGCCGCTTTCAGGAACTTTAAGGCTTTGTCCGACGTAAAGCACCGTTGATTTCAATTTGTTTTCGGATTTCAGAGCTGATATTGTCGTATCATACTGGCGGGAAAGTTTCCAAAGAGAGTCACCGCTTTTTACTTTTATCGTTTTTGCTTCCGCGGGTGCTGCGGCCATCGACGACCCAACAACTGCAGAAACAGCCAAGCCGGCTACAATTTTCTTTTTCATTCATTCAACCTCCTAAACTGTTTTTTGGCAAAAACAGCTAGTATTTTGTTTCCAAAAATGGCATACAACTGTTTTATCGTCAATTTTTCAGCAAGTTAAACCCTTTTTCAAACATTTGGCAGCATTTTCAGCATCATTCGACCTTTAAACCTTCAAATAAACATCTAACATTTTACATAAACACGATATGTTTTTCGAAAGTCTAAGGAACTATTTAAGTGAGGGTAAAAATGATGGTTTTCTATTGATGAATGAAGCAGATTTTCCTCCTTTCTTGTCTGTTTTTCTTATCATTCTCTATCGATCTGCCAAATCCCTTCCTCTGCATTCTTATGAAAAGGCAAAAAGCCTGTTCTTTCGATAAGAACAGGTTTTTACACTATGCATTTGCTGATTGAGTTTTTTGTTTTACAGCTTCAAGAATGCTGTCGGCCGCTTTTTTAGAGCCGCCTGCCGCTTTCAGTGATTGTCCAATTTCTTTTGCTTTTTCAGCATACGTGCGATTGTTCATCACTTCTTGAATCGTCTCTTTCAGCAGACTTTCAGATAATTCTTCCTTTTTAATTACTTTTCCTGCGCCGACTTTTTCCACCTGATCTGCGACCACGAATTGGTCACCTCCCATCGGTATGACAACAAGTGGTGTTTCAAAATACAAACCTTCACTTGTGCTGTTCATCCCGCCGTGGGTCACAAATAAGCTGGCTCTTTTCAGGATCTCAAGCTGAGGAACATACGGGCGTACAATGAAATTTTCAGGAATTTCGTTTAACTCATTTGCTTTAATATGTTTGCCGATGGAAAGCACAACTTTACCATCAAAGTCTTTACACACTTCAAGGCATTGATTAAAAAACTGCTTTTGATTGTTAAAAATGGTTCCCATTGAAATAAACAGCACGTTTTCATTGTCAATTTGATCAAATGGGAAATCATTGTTTCCGGCTCTTTCAGTAATGGAAGGGCCGACAAAAACATACCGCTCACCGAATTGCTCAGCCATTGGCTGAAATCCCCTTGATGTAAAGACAATCGTCAAGTCACCATCAGCTAAAAAAACATCAAATGGCTTTTTGATCTCTGCTTGAAAATCAGTATTTAAAGCTTCTACAAGCTGCTGATATGATTCATAATGAGGCGAATCTTCAAGTGACCCTTTCATGTACGCTCCCATCATTTCTTTAGCAAATTCCTCATTCATCGCAAAGGTTGTACACAATGAAAATCTCGGCAGCTTCAGCAAGTTGGCAATGACTTTACCCGCGAGAAGATGGTGATCATAGATGACATAATCATACGATTCATGTTTGACTTCCTCATAAATATGAGTCGCAATATCTTTACAGCTTTTCAAAAAAGCGCAGATCATTTCAGTAAAGTCTCTTTCTTCATCACCGGTTGCGTTTTTGCCGAAGTAATCCCCCCTGAAATCATGAAACTCACGAAACTCAATATCAAGTGCTGTGATTTTATCTTTATATTCCTTCACTGCGTAGTACGTAATGTTTTCCCCCCGGGATTTCAGCTCCTTCATCACACCGATAGAGGGATTAATATGCCCTTCACCGGGAAAACCGATCATTAATACATTAGCCATGCGGCAGCACCCTTCCTTTGAAAATTTATGTAATATTTCATACGGTACTATAAATACATAAACAGGTAAAGTATTTCACTTAATTAATATTAATAACATATAACTTTTCTACCACTTTATATTTTCTGTCTTCAAGACAAAAAGCATTCAGCTTGAAGCGAATGCTTTAATAAAGATGCGAATTCAGTCATTTTGTCTCATGGCAGGATTCTAAATCAGGCCATTTTCATTATTTTTACGTTCTTGGTGAAATTAACGGATATAATACACCGTCTTTGGCAAACGACATCTTCCCTGTCTCCTCTGAAACCACAAGCACAAGCGCATCCGTATAGCCCGACATACCGAGAGCCGCCCGGTGCCGGGTTCCCAAATGGATATCCACTTCCTTCGTCGTCAGCGGGAGCACATTGGCTGCTGACACAAGCTTGTTTTCTCTCACCAATAAAGCACCGTCATGAAGAGGGTTTCCGGGGAAAAAGATGCTTTCAATTAATGATGAGCTGATCTCGGCATGAAGAGCGGTGCCTTTTTGAATATAATGTTCAACTGGATCCGCTCTTTCAATCACAATTAAGGCGCCGTGCTTATGCTCCGATAAGGCTTTAATCGCCTTGGCCAGCTCTATGAATGCCGGCGTAAACTCCTCAATGTATGATTGCAAATAAAAAGATGATGCAATCCCCTGCATATCCTGAAAAATGTGCCCTAACTCATCTAATTCACAAAGAAGGCACTGGTCTTGTTCATGAAGCGTTTTCAAAATTAACGATGCATCCCCTAATATTTGCTCTAAGTACACCTGTATTTTCCCTTTGAATGCATTTTCTGATATCTGTTCATAACGCATAGCCTTCATCTCCTGTTCAAATTTCCAACTTTTCACGAATGCTTATCTTATTGATGCACATTCTATAGGGAAAGGAGGGATGTAAAGAATGGAAATCGAAAGAATCATTCAGTATATTTGCACCTTTTTAGGCGTGATTTCGCTTTCTTTTATTTATGCCCAAATGTTTAGAAAAACGAAACCGACAAAAAAAGAATAGGCCAGGCGTTCATTGCTTTTTATACATAAAATGTTATAATTTCTCTCGTTATGAAAAAGAAACGGGGATCAATGTATGAAAGAAACTCAAAACGCCCGGGAAAAGATCAAACAGCTCTTGCACATTTTAATCCCGATATTCATTACCCAGGCGGGGCTTTCTCTAATGACTTTTCTAGATACGGTGATGTCAGGGAAAGTCAGCCCCGCTGATTTAGCGGGTGTCGCGATTGGCTCAAGCCTTTGGACCCCTGTTTACACAGGACTGGCAGGTATATTAATGGCGGTCACCCCGATTGTCGCTCAGTTATTAGGCGCCGAGAAAAAACAGAAGATTCCTTTTACTGTTTTACAAGCTGTATACGTGGCCGCGCTTCTTAGCATCGCCGTTTTAGTGATTGGATATGCTGCAGTTGACCTTATTCTTGGCCGATTGAACCTTGATATTCACGTGCATCAGATTGCTAAACACTTTTTAGGCTTTTTATCACTGGGAATTTTCCCTTTATTTGTTTACACCGTGTTGAGATCATTCATCGACTCATTAGGAAAAACGAGAGTCACAATGATGATTACACTCAGTTCTCTTCCAATCAATTTTGTATTGAATTATGTATTTATCTTCGGGAAATTCGGCATGCCGGCACTTGGCGGCGTCGGCGCAGGGCTGGCATCCGCGCTTACTTATTGGTGTATCTGCGTTTTCAGTTTTTTCATTATCCATAAAAACGCACCGTTTTCTGAATACGGGATTTTCCTTACGATGTATAAGTTCTCTTGGGAAGCATGCAAAAATCTACTCAAAATCGGCTTGCCTATTGGGTTCGCTGTATTTTTTGAAACGAGCATTTTCGCAGCTGTTACGCTTCTAATGAGCCATTTTCATACAGTGACCATCGCGTCCCACCAGGCAGCCATGAATTTTGCGTCTCTTCTATATATGCTGCCGCTCAGCGTGTCCATGGCTTTAACAATTGTAGTCGGGTTTGAAGCGGGTGCAGCCCGATTTAGAGATGCACGCTCATATAGCTTAATCGGCATCATGATGGCGATCGGCTTTTCTTTGTTCACAGCCGCCTGTATCCTGTTATTCAGAGAACAAATTGCGGGCATGTACACTTCTGACCCCGATGTGCTCAGGCTGACACAGCACTTTTTAATTTATGCGCTGTTTTTTCAGCTTTCCGATGCTGTGGCCGCACCGATCCAAGGAGCGCTCAGGGGGTACAAAGACGTGAACTATACGCTTGCGGCTGCTTTTGTCTCTTACTGGATCATTGGCCTTCCGGTCGGTTATATGGTCGGTACGTTTACAAGTCTGGGTGCATTCGGCTATTGGATTGGATTAATCGCAGGACTCGCCGCCGGCGCAGTTGGGCTGTTTTTCAGGCTGGCAAAACTGCAAAAACGTTATTCGCAAAAACAATACATGTAAAAGAGGTGTCAATCATGGCAAAAAACAACAAATTATACGAGTATCTTTCTCAGCATGCGGAGACCATCAGTTCAACATGGTATGAAACAATTGAGGAGACTGATCCAAATTCCATTTATGCATCAACAGACCCTGCTGTCATTCACAATTTAAAAAGCCAGAACCTCGCCTTCAATTATAAGATCAATCGTATTTTCATAGATGATGAGGAAGTATACCTGCCTATCCTGAAAGAATGGGCCTTTGAAGTGACACAGGATCCTGAGCATTTAAAGACTCCTATCCACTATATTATTCGTGAGTTTGTCAGAGTGAGAGATTTATATGTTTCCTATGTGAAAGAATTTGTCCATCTCAATCAGGATACTGTGAAAGGCGAAGAAGCTGAAGACCTGTATCATTCCCTTATCAAAGCGTTTGATCTTGTGATCCATATTTTTATAGAAGAAATGTACAAAAACACAAGCCTTCAGCTGCAGGCCCAAAAAGATATGATTACTGAATTGAGCGCGCCGGTCATTGTGCTTTTTCACAGCGTCGGGCTGCTGCCTTTAATCGGAGATATTGATACGGTTCGCGCCAAACTGATTATGGAAAACACTCTGCATCAATGTGCGAAGAAAAAGGTGACACAGCTGTATATTGATTTGTCAGGGGTAGCAATTATTGATACAATGGTTGCCCACCAGCTGTTCAGTTTAATTGAGGCGCTGCGTTTAATCGGTGTTTCTTCAACTTTGTCGGGAATCCGTCCGGAAATCGCGCAAACAGCGGTTCAGCTAGGGTTGTCTTTCGATGACATTTCCTTGAGATCCACCCTCGCTTCAGCAATTGCATCGGACTTAAAATTAAAAAAGGTATAAGGCTTAAGGCCTTATACCTTTTTGATTAATCATTCCATTGATACGTCCAATATATTTCTTCTTCAAACCATGTTGCCATAACAGGTTCATTATTTTTTAATTTCTCTTCAAGCTCTCTGAGCATACCTTCTGTTTGTGTGCGGTGAGCTCTTAACGCATTCATTTTAATATCAGCTACTTCTTTGATATCAAGTACCACATCAGCTTCGCCGAGAATCTCTTCTCTGTTGCGGGTAATAGCCATGCAGATTGTACGCGGACGGTCTTCTTTCTTTTTGCGGTACAATGCACGGATAACCGCTTCCCCGCATGCATCATGGTCAGGGTGCACACCGTGTCCGGGATAAAATGTGACAATTAAACTTGGTTTTACATCATCTATGATCTCTTCCATAATATCAGCTAAATACTCATCATCTTCAAATTCGAGCGTTTTGTCACGGAGTCCAAGCATACGAAGGTCATTGATATCCATTTCTTTGCAAGCGTTGATGAGCTCTTGTTTTCTTAGCAGCGGCAACGTTTCCCGATTCGCGAAAAATGGATCGCCCATATTTCTGCCCATTTCACCTAAAGTGGCACAAGCATACGTAACGGGAATGTCTTTTTTTCTGTTTAAGGCAATGAGGCCTGCCACTCCATATGATTCATCATCAGGGTGAGGCAGGATTACTAATACATGTTCTTTCATTATTATTCACCCTTTTCTTTAAACTGTGAACGGTTTTTCACTGATTTGCAGAGAAATAGCCAGTTTACCGCCCGGCAGGTGTCCCGCCATTAATAGACGGTTTTCTTCATCTACCGTGTATTCAGTCAAGCCTTCAGCATAAATCCAGCCTTCTTCTGTTTTCAAGCCAACGCGGTAAGGTCCATTGCCTTTGATTTTTGCCTGATGATAAGTGACTTTTGCATTGCGGATATATGCAACAACCGTCATGTTCTTTTCATTTAAATGCGCTGAATAAGAACCTGTGGTGGTTTCTAAATGGATATATACAGGGCGGTCCGCATATCGTTCTAAAGATGCTTGCACATCTTCTTTTATGATTGCTTTCATGATTGCTCCCCTCTTTCTTCTTTTAAATACTCTGCACGTTTTGTATGTAATTTGACCAGCTGATATTTCACAGCCGGTTCGAGCTGTGAATTCACAATGCGCTGAATTGCGGCAAAATATTTTTCCAGCATCGGTTTTCGGAGTCTTGGATGTGTACGTTTATCCAAAAGCTCAAGATCAATCGCCTCTGCTACCGCTTCTGCGTCATCATGTGCGAGAGATCGGTTATTCCAAAGTGAAGCGTAGGCTTTCACTATCTCTTTATCATTGTCCATCGTCTTGCTCCTTTATGTCTTACATACATGAAATGATTATACATAATATATGCATCAGCTGAAAAGCCAAAGGCCTCAATGGCTTTTTGACGCCCGTTTCCACTTCACTTGTGAAAACGTAAACAAGAGCAGCGCAGCCCATATACAGCTGAATGTAAAAGCCTTCGAGCTTGAAAATGGCTCATGGTAAACAAACAGCCCAATCAGCAGAGTAATGGTTGGCGCAATATATTGTAAGATACCGACTTGGTACAGCGGCAGCCGTTTCGCTCCTTCCGCAAACAATAAAAGGGGCAATGCCGTAAACACACCGGCCAAAAAGAGAAGCAGCCACGTCCCTCCGCTTTCTGCACCCGCTGGCTGAGCATGTCCGCTGAACAGTAAATATCCCAATGCAATCGGCATAATCATGAATGTTTCCAGCGTTAAACCGATGGCGCTTGGCAGGCTTGTTCTTTTTTTACTTAACCCGTACAGTCCAAAGCTGAATGCGAGCAGAAGCGAGACATAAGGAATGGAGCCGTATTGGAACGCCGAGATAATGACGCCGGCCGCCGCAATCGAAACGGCCACTAATTGCAGGCGATTCAGTTTTTCCTTTAAAAATATAATCCCAAGGAGCACTGATACAAGCGGATTAATGTAATAACCAAGACTAGCCTCAAGCAAAAAGCCATGATTGACAGCCCATATGTAAACAAACCAGTTAATCGAAATCAGGATAGAAGCGAGAAATAAAGAAAGAATTCCTCCGTTCTTTTTCAAAGAGCGCAGCTCCTGCCATCCTATTTTCCATTGGCGCAAGAAAAAAAGTACGATACACATAAAAACAAAAGACCATATAATACGATGAGCCAAAATATCAAGAGCCGGCAGCTGTTCGAGAAGCTTCCAATAAAGCGGAAACAGCCCCCACATGATAAAGGAAACGGCTGTGTAAAGAACGCCTTTTTTTGTTTCTGCATGTTGCATTGATATCCCTGCCTTTCTTTAGAGCATCTTATATTATATCACGTGAAAGATCTGGCGGGCATATACTATTTTGTCCGTGAAGAAAGGATGTGAAGACAATGTTTGAGTGGAACAAGTACTTTCCTTTCCACAATCAATTTTCTAAAGAAGCATTAAAAAAAGCTGATCCGAAAGAAGTTGAAACGTATGTCAATCGTGTGATGGAAAGTGTGTTCGGCAGTGATTATGCGGCTCAATTTCCTTTCCGCGATCCTCTCCCCCAAAAAGAACAGCCCGCCAAACCTGATGCAAAATCTGATGTCAAACCTGATATTGATATATTCGAAACAGCAGACCATGTGTTTGTAAAGGTTCCAATCGGCGAAGAACAGCTGGAACAAGTGAGAATTAAACACACATCTCACGAATTATGGTTGGAAAACTTCCCAAGGTCAGATCATCCGAAAAAAGTAAACCTTCCTTGTTTAGTCAAACGCAAAGGAACAAAAGCCGTCTATAAGGATGGCCTTCTGGAAGTCATGTTTCAGAAGCAGCAAGACTACAATATGTCTGAGGTAGAAATCATCCGATAAAAAACGGCCTGCAAAATGCAGGCCGTTTTTATTAATAGAAGCCGGGATATCCCCCATATGGCACGCCGGCACCAAAACCGTACGGTCCGCCTCCGTATCCATAAGGGCCAGGCGGATAAGCATAGGGACGAGAATAGTTAAACAGGGCACTCCCAAGAAAACCGCCTAATAAACCGCCGACTAAAGGAGCGCCAAACAAAAAAGGACTACGCGCCGGGTATCCGGCTGGACCGAGATTCCCGCGATAATACGAATGATGAGGGTACAAGATTTTTCCTCCTTTATGTCTGCCTATACGTAAGGTATTCAATAAAGAAGAAAAACGATTGGGCTATAGACTGAATCTATAGATTGTTACACAACAAGCCCTGCCAATAACACACAGCCGAGCCCTGTAACGGAAAGAACTGTTGTAAGCAGCGTCCAGGTTTGAAATGTTTCTTTCAGGCTCAAACCGAAAAATTCCTTTACCATCCAAAATCCTGCATCATTTACATGACACGCAATGACACTGCCCGCTCCGGTTAGGGCAATGCCAATGATAAAAGAGGCAATCACAACCGCCGTCTGCATACTTTTATTCCTGAATTTGTAAATCACCGGCAGCTACAATTAGAATCGGCATGGTACCCTCCAAAAGTGTTTGATATGAATCTCGCGATGTTTCAGCGCTTTTCATGCCTTGATAAAAAGAAATCGTTTTCATTAATATCTAAAAAACGTCTTGGTTATATGATTGTTATATTTTGATTAACTAATGTTTTTATACTCATCTCCTAATCAATAACTTTCAATTGTTTTATGAGTTTTTTCGATTACCTATCGTCTGTCACAACGATTTATTAGTTATATGTTGATTAACTGTTGGTTATGTGTTATGTTTTTTTAAAGTTGATTGCCAATCAATAATTCTATCCATTGTCTGAAAGCAACTGAACCCATATGAAAACAGACGGATAACAACTTCACAAGAGGAGGCGTTCACATGCCATTATTGCGTTTTGATGTAATTGAAGGACGTGACGAAAAATCGCTGCAATTGTTATTAGATACTGCTCACCAAGCAATGGTTGAAGCATTTGGTGTTCCCGAAAGAGACCGTTATCAAATAGTCCACCAGCATCCTGCAAACGAGCTTATGATCCAGGATACAGGATTAGGATTGCAAAGAAGCAAGGATCTGGTCATTATCAGTATGACAAGCAAAACAAGAACAAAGAGCCAAAAGGAAAAATTGTATGCCCTGCTTGCTGAAAAGCTAGAAGAAAAATGCGGAATCTCCCCTGAAGACCTCATGGTATCTATTACTGAGAATGGTGACGCAGACTGGAGTTTCGGTCTCGGTGAGGCTCAATTTTTGAATGGAAAACTATAAGATTTCGCTTCTTCATAAAAAAAGAGAGAGCTCAAAAGAGCTCTCTCTTCTTACGGAACCAGAATGAAATCATCCTGCAAAACGAGGTGCCTGGATCTTTTTTGAAATCCAGTCTCTATGCCAATTGGAAACTGCTGGCGGTTAGCATTCCGCATTGTAATTTGCATAACAGGGTAAACCACAACAGGCTGCACGCTGTAACTTATGGGTTATTTCTTATTTTAAGCATACTTCCTTCTACATGACACGTTTGCAAATCCCGAAATGCCATTCTGACAAATATAAAAAGTCATGTAAACGGGTGTGAACCGACACTTACATGACTCATCATTGAAACAAAAGCTCTTTTTCCAGACGCTAATTTCCTTATTTCTCTTCTTCGCACACTGTGTCACCAGGCTCGCAAAATTGATCTGCCCATACCTGCATCTCTTGGAATACAGCTTGAAGCGCTGTCCCTTTTTCAGTCAGCGTGTAGATGACCTTGACCGGCGTTTCAGGGAGAACCTGCCGTTCGACAATCTCGTTTTGTTCAAGCTCTTTCAGGCGCTCCGCCAACATTTTTTGGCTGATCATCGGTATTGTTTCCGTTATCTCTTTAAACCGTTTCGGCCCATCCATAAGCACATGGATGATCAGACCGTTCCATCGTTTTCCCAGCAATGAGAAAGCGGTTTCCATTTTAGGGCACATTGTATTTCCCACAAGTCCTCATCCCTTCATCTATTGATTGACATGTATTCAATGATCCATTACAATAATCTTTCAAGTTACATTTAGTAAGCTTCTAACTTTTCTATTATCATACCACGTTTATCCGAAGGAGGAAACACTATGACGAATACTCTGGATGTTTTAAAAGCACGAGCATCTGTAAAGGAATATGATACAAATGCCCCGATCTCTAAGGAAGAGCTTACTGAGCTATTGGATCTTGCCGCTAAAGCGCCTTCAGCTTGGAACCTTCAGCATTGGCATTTTACAGTATTCCACAGCGATGAATCAAAAGCGGCACTTCTTCCTGTAGCGTATAATCAAAAACAAATCGTTGAGTCTTCTGCTGTTGTTGCCATTTTAGGCGATTTAAAGGCAAATGAAAACGGTGAAGAAGTTTACGCTGAATTAGCAAGCCAAGGCTATATTACAGATGAAATCAAACAGACTTTGCTCGGCCAAATCAACGGTGCCTACCAAAGCGAGCAATTCGCACGTGATTCCGCTTTCTTAAATGCTTCTTTAGCTGCTATGCAACTTATGATTGCCGCAAAAGCAAAAGGCTATGATACTTGCGCAATCGGCGGATTTAACAAAGAGCAGTTCCAAAAGCAGTTTGATATCAGTGAACGCTATGTTCCTGTTATGCTTATTTCAATCGGCAAAGCAGTAAAACCTGCCCATCAAAGCAACCGCCTGCCGCTTTCAAAAGTGTCAACTTGGCTGTAAGGATATGAAAAACCTTAGTCCGACATACGGACTAAGGTTTTTTTTATACAATCGCTTCTTTGTACCATTCACGGGCCTGTTCAGCTTCATGCTGAGTCAGTTGATGGCCCCCGTCCTGCCAGAAAACGGAGGCTGATGCTCCGCTGTCACGTAAATAGCGGTAAAGCTCTTCTGATTCTTCCTTCGTGCAGAGAGGGTCGTATTTCCCGGCACCGATAAAAACGGGAAGCCCCGCCATATCAGGCAGCTCGATACCGCGAATCGGGACCATTGGATGATGCAGAATAGCCCCTTTTAACACATCTTTATAATGAAAAAGCAGGCTTGCCGCAATATTTGCGCCGTTTGAATAACCGACTGCAATCACTCGGCTGCGATCAAATTGATGCGTTTCTGCAGCCTCGTCGATAAAATCTTTCAATTCTCTTGTCCGCACCACAAGATCCTTTTCATCAAAAACCCCTTCACTCAGACGTTTGAAAAATCGCGGCATTCCATTTTCAAGCACTGATCCTCTGACACCAAGCAAATGGGCATGAGGGTCTATAAACCGGCCCAATGAAAGCAGATCGTGTTCATTTCCGCCCGTGCCATGCAACAGCAAAAGTACGTTTTCAGATGTCCCTTTTTCATAAATATGCTTCATCATAAATTCCCCCTTTAAAGTTCAGGCAAAATGTCTGTAATTTGTTGTCTATGTTTCTCCAGCCAATCAGGCAGTTTTAAGGAAGTCCCCAGCTTATCAAATGATTCATCTGTCATAAAACCCGGTTCATCTGTGGCGATTTCAAATAAGATACCGCCTTTCTCTCTGAAATAAACGGATGTAAAGTATTCCCTGTCAAGGATTTCTGACGCAGGCAGATGGTGTTCAGCAATAATCGGCAGCCATTTCGCCTGTTCCTCTTTCTTTGTCCGAAACGCTACATGGTGTACCGTCCCATAACCTCCCACCCCTCTTTTTTCAGGATGTAAATGAACGTCAATGACGCCGCCGACAGCTGCTGAGGATGTCAGCCTGACAATCTGATCTTCTTCGGCCACTTTGATATATCCAAAGCTTTCCGTTAACAATTGTATGGTTGCCTGCGGGTCGTAGGAATACAGCAGCACGCCTTTCATTCCCGTAATTGCTTCATTTGTTGTGATCCCATCAGGCGTCCACTCGCTTTTGCTGCTTTTCGCATCCTCCATGATCGCCAGCGGAAGGTCTTCTGTATCATCAAAAATAAGGCTCTTTTCACCGAATAACGTCTTTTCCTCTAGGTTCAGCCCGTTTTTCTCAAGACGCTCCTTCCAAAAAGACAGGGAGCCTGCAGGAACTGAAAAGTACACCCGGCCCGCTTGGCCTTTGCCGACCGTTCCCTGTCCGCTTCCTTGGAACGGGAAAAAGGTCATTATTGTGCCGGGATCTCCATTTTGATTCCCAAAGTAAAAATGATACGTTCCGGGATCATCAAAGTTTACTGTTTTTTTAACAAGCCTGAGCCCAAGCACTTCTGTATAAAATCGCAAGTTTTCCTGCGGATCTCTCGCAAATGCTGTGACATGGTGCAATCCTTCAGTTTTCATTTACTCACTCCTATTTATCTCGATTTCAAGATATTTATCATTTTAAACCTTTATTGAAAAGGATGCAAACCATGTGTTTTGATTAAATAATTGAAAAAATCATTTTTTTCTAATAATTATCTTGTGATCTTATCTTACAACTGCTATTATAGTGAGCATTATCATGTTTCAGGAGGAAAGTAAATGGTTAAAAAAGCACTTATTGTTATTCTTATTCTTTTGCCATTCGTTCAGCTCGCGCTTTTGCCGCTTGTGAATCGAATAGAACCGATTATGTTCGGCCTGCCGTTTTTCCACTTTTGGCTGCTGTTGTGGATTATCATTACGCCGTTATGCTCGTTTGGCATTTATCAGATGCAAAAAAAAGATGGAGGACTTGAATAATGCAAGGGAATCTGACTGCACTTCTTATTACAGCTATTATCGTCTTAACCGTTGTCTGTATCGGGTTTCTTGCTGGAAGAGACAAATCCTCACGCACTTCTGTGGAAGAATGGTCTGTCGGCGGCAGGCGCTTCGGCGGTCTTCTCGTCTGGTTTTTAGTAGGCGCTGACCTCTATACGGCCTATACGTTCTTGGGGTTAACCAGTACGGCTTTTACAGGGGGAAGCGTTGCATTTTTCGCCATTCCCTACTCTGTGTTGGCCTACTTTATTGCCTACTTCTTCCTACCTAAACTTTGGAAAGTTGCAAAAATTCATAAATTAACAACACTCGCGGATTACGCTCGGGAACGTTTTAACAGTAAGCTTTTGGCAAGCCTTGTTGCCATCGTCGGGGTACTCATGCTTATTCCGTACATATGCCTTCAGCTGAGCGGCATTCAAGACACGCTTCAGGTTGCCGGCACCGGATATATTAATGTGAAATTCGTTGTAATCATTTCATTTATTCTCGTTGCTCTTTATACATTCTTCAGCGGGATTAAAGGGCCTACATTTACAGCTATCATTAAAGACATTTTAGTATGGGTCATTATGCTGTTTATGGTGGTGTCCCTCCCTCTCATTCATTTTAACGGCTGGACGCCAATGATTGACACGTTAGTGAAGGAAGCGCCGCAAATGCTGACGATACCGGCAGAAGGGCCAAAAGGCATTCCTTGGTTTATCACAGCATCTATTGTTTCCGCCTTGGCACTTTTTATGTGGGCACACGCCGCTACAGGCGTTTTTACAGCGAAAAGCGCCGATGCAGTAAGAAAAAACAGCATGTTTTTGCCGCTATACAATATTGTGTTAATTTTGGTCATTTTTCTTGGCTTTATCGCCTTTCTTGTTCTGCCGGAAGATACAAATCCAAGACTGGCGCTGCTGCATTTGATTCAAACATCTTACGGCGGCGTGGCACAAGGTTTTGCATATGCCACGATTGCTCTTGCTTCATTGATCCCTTGTTCCATCATGGCAATCGGGGCATCAAATTTGTTCGCCAATAACTTGTACCGCGACTTGATTCATCCGACTGTGTCTCAAAGCAAGCTGACCCTCGTCACACGTTCAATGGTGTTTGTTGTCATCGGCCTTGCGCTTCTGTTTGGAATGCTGTTTCCGACTGCTTTAGTGACACTTCAGCTATTAGGCGTATCCGGTATGGTGCAAATTTTCCCTGCGATTGCTGTCAGCCTGTTCTGGAAAAACCAAACGAAAGAAGCGACGATTATCGGATTATTAGCCGGTCTTGCGGTAACGTTTATTGTGTACACCACTCAGTCCGCACATGGCATTTATGAAGGATTCTGGGGACTGGCCGCTAACATGATCGCTGTGGTTGTCCTGAATCCGCTGTTCGTTAAAAAAGCGGGATCCAATCCTGTCATTGAAGGTTTATTTGGCAAAAAACAAGACGCTAACCCGAATCAAAAAGGTGCATAAAAAAAACCATACGCGGCAGCCGCGTATGGTTTTTTTACATTTCTTTTTTTAGTGTTTCAATTGCCTTTTCCATTTGCGTATCATTATTTGACAGCTTCTTTTGAAGTTCTGTCATTAATTTCGTTGTTGTATCGCCAGTCAATACGCCTGTTTCTTTCAGTTTCTCTTTTTTCTGGAACTGTTTGACGACAGATACAAAATCCTGGTCATACGTACCGGTAACCTTTACCTTGTAACCAAGTGCTTTGAGCATTTTCTGGGCCACTTTAACGTTTGTGCCTGAATCACCTGATTTGTACGTTTTATCTGCGTCCAAATACGGCAGCTTCGCGTAATCAGGCAGCTCTGCTTTCACTTGAGGTTTGATGCCTTTTTTGTGAATCCATTCACCGTCAGCAGTCAGCCATTTGGCGACTGTCAGTTTGACGGTAGAGCCATCATCATATTCTTTTGCCGTTTGCACTGTGCCTTTGCCGAATGTCGTTTCACCGATTAACGGTATGTTTGACGATTCATGAAGGGCAGCGGACATAATTTCGGCGGCGCTTGCTGTACCGTCATTTACCAAAACGACGGTCGGTTTGGTCACTTTACGTTCTTTTTCAGCCTTCATGACTTCTTTTGAACCGTTTTTGTATTCAACCTGCATGATGTTTTTCCCTTTATCAATGAACAGGTTGCTCATCGTAATCGCTTGTTCCATTAAGCCGCCCGGGTTGCCTCTCAAGTCTAAAATATAGCCTTTGGCGCCTTTTTTCTCTAAACTGTCAATCGCATTTGTCAGCTCTTTAGCTGTTGTTTCAGAGAAAGAAGTGATTTGAATTTCTCCGATGTTGTTGTCTTTCATCTCTGAATAGACAGTCTCTACAGGAATGGTATCGCGTTTAATGGAAAGATCGATATGACCCACTCCCGCTCTGTTCAGCTCAAGCTTCACCTTTGTGCCCTTTTTGCCTCGGATTAAAGCAACGGCCTCATTTACATTCATGCCTTTAACGCTTTTTCCATTCACTTTTAGGATTTGGTCCCTTGGTTTAATACCGGCTTTTTCAGCAGGTGAACCTTTAATTGGTGATACAATAAGGATTTCTCCGTCTTTCTCCTCCACTTGGGCACCGATTCCTTCAAAAGATGCAGAAATCGTTTCGTCGAATGATTTCGCTTGCTCTTGATCCATATATGTGGAATACGGATCATCCAGAGATTGAATCATTCCTTTAATTGCTCCGTCTACTAATTTGTCATCATCTGTTTTTTGGTAATAATCACTCTTGATTTGCTCATACGCTTTATTTAATTTGTCGAACTTGCTGTCTCCTGTGCTTGCTGATTTTTGGCCCAGGATACTGGAATTGCCCGTAATAAATAAAGTAAGCGCTGAAGCGACAACCGCAGTGATCAGCACAATAAAAAACAGTTTTAATTGCCGTTTCAATTAAACACCACCTTTTTCTTCTTACATTATTATCATGGACGAATTCTTATTCGTCAACTCGGAGCAGAAATGAGAGAGAAACGCCCTTCTTTTGCTTTTCATAAACCTATGTCTTTATACGACATATGATAAAGAAAAAGGAGGATTCGATATTGAGCCGATATTTAGAAATGCTGTCCTTATTCGGTGTCGCAGGAGCGCACCCAGGCGGGCTGGCTTTTTCAAAAGCAGTCTTGCAAAAGGCTGCGCCCTCCCCGGACCAGCCGATACTTGATGCTGGATGCGGAACAGGGCAAACAGCGGCTTATTTAGGACATTTGCTGTATCCTGTGACAGTCGTTGATAAAGATCCTATCATGCTTGAAAAAGCGAAAAAAAGATTTGCAAATGAAGGGCTTGCCATCCCTGCATATCAGGCAGAGCTGGAACATCTCCCGTTTTCTTCTGAGTCCTTTTCCTGCGTCCTGTCAGAGTCGGTCCTCAGTTTTTCACGCCTGACTTCCTCTCTTCAAGAAATTTCAAGAGTTTTAAAACCTGGCGGGATGCTGATTGGTATTGAAGCAGCTTTAAAAAAACCGATGCCCCCTGCAGAAAAGAATCAAATGATGGATTTTTACGGATTTACTTGCTTGCATGAAGAAAGCGAATGGCATAAACTCTTAAGATCTTATGGCTTTCAAAAAACGGAAGCGATGACACTGCTTCCAGAAGACATGGAATTTGAACCAACCACAGAAATGGATTTATCGCAAACGATCGCCCCCATCTATTACGATACGCTTCAAACACACTATCAGCTCATGCAAATATATAGTGAGTATATGGGTCATTGTATTTTTATCGCGTATAAGTAAAACGGCGTATCGCCCCCTATTTTCGTCCAACCTTTTTTTCCTATCTATCATATGCTGATAGAAAGTCAGTATAGGAGGGAACAATATTGGAGAGATATTACCATCTTTGCCGTAACCATCAAGGTAAAGTCGTCAGAATTACAGAGAGAGGCGGAAGAGTTCACGTCGGCAGAATTACCCGTGTAACAAGAGACAGAGTTTTTATTGCTCCGGTCGGCGCAGGGCCAAGAGGTTTCGGTTACGGATATTTGGGCGGTTATTGGGGATACGGAGCAGCTTACGGGATTTCCCTCGGTTTAATTGCAGGAGTGGCTCTGGCTGGTTTATTCTTCTGGTAAATAGAGAATCATAGTCAGATCAATGCTAGATTACCGAATACAAGTAAGCCCGCTTATCAATGGTAAGCGGGCTATCTCTTTTAGATTTTTTTCACTTTTTCAAAGTACTCTTCCAGCGTTAAATCATTATCATGCATGACTTTCGCGGCCTTTTTGCCTACATAGCGCAGGTGCCATGGCTCATATTCATATTTCGTAATATCTTCTTTATTTTTCGGATAGCGAATGACAAAGCCATATTTATAAGCATTGTCCTGCACCCATTTCCCATCGGCCGTGCTACCGAAGGCTTCATTTAGCTCAAAGCCATTGCTTCGGCTGGAAATGTCCATCGCAAGGCCTGTTTGGTGCTCACTTTCACCTGGATAAGCAACCGCTTCTCTTGCCTTCTTTTCTCCTTTAAGGCTTACTTCATTGTCGAAAATGACTTTCTGTCTGTCATACGCACGGTATCCTGAGACAGCCGCCAGTTCATAGCCTTCCTTTTTCGCAGCATCGAACATCGTTTTTAACGCATCTGCCGCTTCCTTTCTGATATAACGTTTTTGAATCTTTTCTTCAAAAGAAAACTCCACATCAGGTATGACAAGATCGCTAGGTTCATAGTTTCCGGGCAGCGCGTATTGTTTATTGACAAGCGCGAGTATATTTTCTGGATTTTGAATGGTTTCCAGACCGTCCACTTTTTTAATATCATTGAAATACTTGCTTTCCAATGAAAACTCACTGTCCTGGGTGTTTGTTTTTTTGCTGTCAGCTGTTTTTTGTTCTGCTTGCTTTGTTTCTGCTGTGGTTTTCGTATCCTTTTGAGCATCTCCATTTGACATGCTGCAGCCGGCTCCGACTATTGCCGTTACACTCAGAGCGGCAGCCAGTGAGAACCATTTACCGGACTTTTTCATATTACATTACCTTCCTTTTATCAATCGTTTCCGCATTCATAAAGAAGAGGCTGCCGGCACCCAGCACGCCTCTTGATTTATTTTATTGTGATACGGAATGTAAAGCCACTTCTATCATATCATGAAATGTGGTTTGACGCTCTTCCGCTGTCGTTTCTTCTCCTGTTAATACGTGATCACTCACGGTGAGAATTGACAGCGCTTTTCTTCCGTGCTTCGCTGCTAATGTATACAATGCAGTGGTTTCCATTTCAACACCCAGCACACCGTATTTTGCAAGCTTTTCAATTTGTGAATCGTCATTGTAGAACTGGTCAGCAGTAAATACGCTTCCTACAGTCACCGGCACGCCTTTATCCTTTGCGGCATCATAGGCATTTTTTAAAAGCTCGAAATCTGCACAAGGCGCAAAATCAATGCTTCCGAAAGCGACTCTGTTCATTTGTGAATCAGTTGAGGAGGTCATCGCTAAAATGACATCTCGCACTTTGACATCTTTACGGATAGCGCCGCAAGAACCTACTCTTATTAGATTCTGCACATCGTAGCTTTGAATTAATTCATTCACATAAATTGAAATAGACGGAACGCCCATTCCCGTGCCTTGCACTGAGATTTTTTTGCCTTTATATGTACCGGTAAACCCATACATGCCTCTGACTTCATTGTAGCATTCTACATTTTCAAGATACGTTTCTGCAATGAATTTTGCTCTGAGAGGATCACCCGGCAAAAGCACAGTATCCGCAATTTGTCCCTTTTCAGCACCTATATGTACGCTCATCTCATATCCTCCTGTAAATCTAAATTATCATCCAGCCCGTCCATTTTACAACGAATGTCATGATGAAACAAACTTCAGCATTGATTATAAAGGAATATGCAGAAAAAAGAAATGTTCGGGGATCTGTTAGGCGCTTTCTGAGAAAAGCGGATAATCGGGGTGTTAATTTGAAAACCTAACCGCAGGAAGGAGGGGTGGGACATGGGTAAAAAACATCGTAACCGGATCACCGGCCAAAAAAAGAACAATCATATACCTGAAAAAGATATCATTGCAGCTGAAGAAGCACACGGGAAAGAATATTCCGCTGCCAAACGCAAGCCTTAAATTGCAGAAAACTGCGGATTTCCGCAGTTTTCTTTTCGTTATGTTGTTTGTACAATCAGACGGTTGATTTTCCTCCAGCCGGCGGGAAGCAGTTGATAATATGTTTTCCCTTTTCTGCCTTCATCAATCAGGATCACGTCCCCTGTAGCCATAAATCTCGCATCATAATCACTCGGAACAGTGTCGAATACATTAAACAAAGAGAACGCTCTTTTCAGTACATCTTGATGATCGCTCCCGTTCAGTTCAGTTCGATAGACGGCTTTGTAGCCCTTTTTTTCGCCAAACCGGGGTGTTTGAAATATTGTCACGTCATAGGAACAAGACTTCTTTTTAAACACGGATAACATCATCAAGATCCCCTCCCTTTTATTTCTTTAACATATTGGCTTTTTTGCTGTGTTTTCCTCTCTCTATTTTTGTCGAAACCGCTTAATCTTTTCGTCAAAATCTTTTACCAGGAAAAACAGAAGCAAGCCGAAACTGAAGCCTCCTAACACGTCTGTCAAAAAATGAACCCCCAGATAGACTCTGCTTAAGCCGACCAAAACAGTGATTACGCCGGCAATGGTATATACCATTTTTTTATGCTTGGACAAAAACGGGAGGTGTTTCACTAAAAAATAAGCAATGACAGGATAGACACAAGCAGCATTCATAGAGTGGCCGCTCGGAAAACTGTAGGATGATTCATGAACCAGCGGTGCAAAATCAGGCCTCACTCTTTCGATCCATTCTTTTAGGACTTTGTTTAACAGCCGATCTGCGCCGAATACCAAGAGCATCAACAGGCCATCCCATGTTTTTCTGTAGAAAAACAGGCCCGCTCCGATGATCACAATTAGAGGAAGCAGAAAAGAAGAAGCACCAAGATGCGTGATTCCTGTCATGACATCATTAAGCCATGGCTGGCGGATCAAAACAGCCGCTTTGCTTATGGCTTCATCTGCAGACTGAACAGCATTTGTATGAATGGCCGCAGCTAGAATGAGGAAGAAAAGAAACAAACTAACGGGCTTGTACAACAATGTAACCACCTCAATTTCACAGAAGTCATAGAACATGAATAATAAAACCGGAGCTGACCGCTCCGGTTTTAAGCCTCACTCATCTTCATCCAGCTCTTCATCTATCATACATTTTTCTATCAAATAATCAAAGGTAATATCAGCGATTTCAAACAGCTCATCCTCACTCGGTATGTAGCCCCGTCTTGCAAGCTCTCTGTAAAAAAATTCAGCGATTTCTTCCGTATCAATCACAAGATCTATCTCTTTCATCTCCGTACCGCCTCCTTTTTTATGTTTTATGAAAAAACAGGCTGAATTATACCCGGTGTTCTAAACAATTCTTTCAGTCATATATTGAATAAAAAACGAGCCATGGGAGGCTGACGCTATGATCGCTAAAATGATGGAAGCACTGGACGGAGAAAGATTTGATATCATAATGGAAAAAACGCTCAAAGGGATGACGCGTGTCATGATTTGGGGCTGTCTGCCTTATTTTTTATATATCTTGATCCGTATGTTCACAAACTAACTGAAATGCTCTTTTAAACTTTCCAGAACAAACTTCATCATATCTTTATACTCTTCATCATGAAACATTTCGTACAGAATTTTGTAATCATTATAAATATCCAGAAGCTCATCAACAATTGATACAGCAAGGATGTGAAGGGTATCTTGATCTTCATCATCGCCTTCAAACTGAAGAAGAGCAGACGATGCGATATCTTCGCCGATCTCATGGCCAGTTTCTCCGACATAGTGGACAAACAACAGCTGGTGTACAAACTGGTCCATTTCATATTTTCTAAGCACCAGCGTGAGATCCTCTTCCTCCGTTTCAAGCCACTCTCCATCCTTTAAACGGGTGAGCTCATAAATGATATCCTCCCAGCCATCTTCTAAATATCTCCAAATTTCTGTTCTGTGGCCGATAATGCGAAAGAGTTCTTTTCCATAATCTTTTACATAAACAACGTCCCCAATAAGGAATTCATATTCAATATCAAGCTTTTCCATGTCGACAATGACACCCTCATAATCTTTATAAAGCTGAATGGACGATTCAAAGTATAAAACTTCGTTATGATTGACTTCATAAAGATAGTGTTTATCAATTTGATGCACTTTTGTGATGGTGCCAACTGTTCCATACATAATGACGACTACGATATCCCCTACTTGGAATTTCGGTTTATTTTGCTTCATGGTGTCTCCCCCTCGCCGCAACATTTCTCATACGCTATCGTATGCCGGGGGAAGCCAATTCGCATGGGCATGAAAACCAAAGGAAATATCCAATTATGGTATGAATATGGACATAAAAAAATCCGCAGTGATCTGCGGATGAAACAGCTATTATCTGCCGTGCACTTCAGCCTCGTATTGATCCCAAGCTTCATCAAACGTTGCCATCGTGTGAAGATAATCAGCATTCAGCTCCAAATACGAACTGATTTCATGATAATCGGTTGATGTTTTCGGAAAGCTGTGATCCTCATACGCCTGATTGGCAAATTCACTGATGCTGTCCTTCGGCTTCGGGTGTCTGTATTTTAATAAATAGTGATAAAAGGATTTCATGGGTTTCCCCTCCTGGTGTCTGTCTTTTGTTGTTCTATTATACAGTTCAAGTGTAAAATTACAACAAAAGAATACTGAAACATGACTCAGGAGAAGTCAAAATAGTTGCGTTTCAAAATCCTTTCTGTCTCCATGAGCTGCTGATACGTTAGGCTTTCAGGCAGTTTTTTTGTTTGAATCAAAAGCAGCTGATCCTCAATCTCCTTAACCGTATTTTCCTCTTGATAGCTCATACCGCAGGCAGCACATACCATGGCGGGGGTGTCTGTCAATTCTATAGCCCTCGTTCCATCAGGGAGCTCCCAGTACACCGTGTTCCTTCCGGGCACCGCTTCAAGTTCGCCGCACCATTCGCATGTTTTCATGAAGAATCTCCTCCGCTTTCAATCTCTTCCTGTTTTTTCTGCTGCGCCAAAAATTTCTTTTCTTTAAGCTGATCCCTTTTCTCACGGCGGTCTTTTAATGTTTCATGCTCCGGATTTGCGATGTATGCCTCTCTCCTTTTGATTCTGTCTACATTTTCAGGTGTAAATGAAACTTCTTTGTCAGCAAAAATAGCACTCAGCCCGACCGGATCCTTTTTGTCAGCGGTTTCAGGGAAAACGGACTCAAAATAAGCGTCTGCCTGGTTGGGGATATAATTCTCCGGTTCCGGATATGACGTAATCACACCTTCAAAATTTCTTAAGATGACTTTGTCTGGACTTTGTGACAGGACATAGTTTGGCTGCAGGGCGATTTTACCTCCGCCGCCTGGTGCGTCAACGACAAAGGTAGGAACCGCATAGCCTGAGGTATGCCCTCTCAGCCCTTCAATGATCTCCAAACCTTTGGAAACAGGCGCCCTGAAATGCCCGATACCCTCTGACAGATCACATTGGTAGATATAATACGGACGGACTCTGATTTTTACCAAATCGTGCATAAGCTTTTTCATAATTGGAACCGAATCATTAATACCCGCTAATACGACAGCCTGATTTCCGACCGGCACACCTGCGTTCACAAGCTTTTCACAGGCTTCAACGGATTCCTCTGTCATTTCGATGCTTGTGTTGAAATGGGTGTTCAGCCAGACCGGATGATATTTTTTCAATATCTCGCACAATTGTTCGGTAATGCGCTGCGGAAAGACGACGGGCGCCCTTGTTCCGATTCTGATGACTTCCAAATGCGGAATGCTCCGCAGCTCTTTTAAAATGTATTCTAAAATTTGATCATTAATAAGCAGCCCGTCACCGCCTGAAATTAAACAATCACGGATTTCAGGTGTTTCCCTGATATAAGCAATTGCAGCATCCAGCTGTTTTTTAGGGACTCCCATTCCGATTTGTCCGGAAAAACGCCTTCTTGTGCAGTAGCGGCAGTACATGGAACATTGATTCGTGACAAGAAACAGCACACGGTCGGGATAGCGGTGTGTCAGACCCGGTACCGGTGAATCTTCATCCTCATGTAGCGGGTCTTCCAGATCGTATTTTGTTTTGTGCATTTCTTCAGAAAGCGGCACAGACTGCATGCGGATCGGGCATCTCGGATTGTCGGGGTCCATTAAAGAAGCATAGTAAGGCGTAATATTTAAGGGGATCGTTTTTGTAGAAATTCTGACACCTTCCTCTTCTTCCTTGGTCAGATTGATGACCTTCTTTAAATCATCTAACGTTCTAACAGTATGTGTCAGCTGCCAAAGCCAATCGTTCCATTTCTCTTCCGGAACGTCCTTCCATAACTCGATCTCCTTCCAATGCCGTTTCGGTTTATACCATTTGTTTTCCAAACGAACTCCTCCTCGCGCATGTTTTGACTTACAGTTGTTTGCACCAAATATTCATGTTTTCAAGACCTTCGGCTATAAAGCAATTATTGATCAGCCTTCCGCCATACTGATAACCTGAATGGTACAACACAGCATTCATCCCAAAAGACGAAGCACGGGCGAGAGAAAACACATGGAAGATATCCCTTCCAGCCATTTCTTTTTCTAACGCCTTGATTAAAAAGCTTGTCAGCGAATGGCCGCGGTATTCCGGCAGCACAGCACAATCGGTTATTTCTGCATGCCCCAGCTCTGGATTGATTTCTGCGCTTGCTGCGCTGATCAAGCGGTCATGATCAAGCATGATATAATACACCGTATTTGCCTTCATCGTCTTTTCAATATAAGCGGGGTCAAATACGGGGGTCGGATACGTACGGAATACTTTTTTATACAGCATTGACAGCTGATACATGTCGTTTGTTTCTGCTTTTCTCATCGTAAATACGGGTATGTTGTCGTTGCGGAGACAGGGCACTGTGCGATATAAGGATTCGATGATCTCCTGTTCCTCAGTATATGAATCTGTTTGTCTCCGGTTTTCTGAAAGGTAACGAACCATGACACAAGCCGAATGGCCGAGATAATAGCCCTTTAGATAACCCTCCGGCGCAAATAATTGTTTGACAAGCATTGGTTCATCATGCTGCTTCGTATAGACGATGATTTTTTCCGCATTCTCTTCTTTCGCCGCTGCCACGATATCTGGCAGGGCCTTCTCAATGGCTCCGTCATAACAGACCACTCTGATTCGTTTATTAAAGCTGTCATGGTCCAAAACTGCTGTGACACCGCTACTCTTTATCGACTTGAGCATCCGCATCCTCCCCGTCTGTATGAAGCCCGCACCAATCCATGACAAAAAGTGCAATAATTTTAGCAGATTCTATCATGGCTTCAAGCTCAATGTATTCATTGGCCTGATGGGCCGCTTTTGTTTCCCCTGGCCCGAAGACGATCACTGGCGTATCTCCTGCATGATATAAAAGCCCTCCATCCGTTCCCCACGGGGAAGCTTCGAGAATCGGCTCTGTCTGTTTCATTTTTTGATAGGCTGATTGCAGCACAGAAATTAAAGGGTGGTCATCTGGTAAATCATTCGGCAGCCACTGAGCGCCAAACCATTCTACTTCTACGGGATGGCGTTTAAACCATTCGTCACGGTATTCTAAATCCTTCAGCCAGTTTTCCAATTCAAGTTTGACAGCTTCTGGTTTCTCATGGGGGGCAATTCCGCATCTCCCTTCTATGACGACACGGTCTGCAACCGAAGATGGCCAGGCACCGCCTGAGATGGTGCCGATATTCACCGGTACCGGTATTGGGATATTGTCATACAGCGGATCTGAGATTCTCGCATTGCGGACCTTTTCCAGCTCTTGTATCGCTGTGATAACATGCATGCTTTTTTCAATCGCGCTTACCCCTTCGTAGCGTGTGCCCCCATGTGCCGCTAATCCCTTCACTGTGATTCGAAACCACATTGAGCCCTGCTGCTTTATAAATAGTTTCATATTCGTCGGTTCAGGTATCAGCGCCCCGTCAGCACGATAGCCTCTCATGATGGCAGACAGTGTTCCGGCGCCGCCGCACTCTTCATCTACAACACTCTGAAACAATACATCTCCCTTCAATTTGACATCGCAGGCGTGCAAGGCTTCTAAAGCAAAAAGAAGGGCTGTATTGCCTCCCTTCATATCCGTTGAGCCACGGCCGTATATTTTACCGTTCTCTTCGAAAGCTTGATACGGTTCATACTTCCAATCCTTTACGTTTCCTTCAGGCACAACATCGATATGGCCGTTCAAAATCAGGGACCTGCCTCCGCCTGCTCCTGTTTTTTTCGCCACGATGTTCGGGCTCTCATGAAAATCAGAACGATTTGATTTAAAGTAGGGATGCTGTTTTAATTGCTTTAGGCTTGGCTCCCATACATCAATGTCCATATGAAATTGCCGGAGTTTTTCAAGCACAACAGCTTGGGCGTTAAACTCTGACCCCAAAGTGCTTTTTTCCCCAATCAGCCTTTTGAGAAGACGAATGGCTTTGGCCGAATGCTGATCAAGCCACCCGATAACTTTTCTTTCAATGTCTTGCATCCTCATTCCCCCTCTTAAGAAAAAGGCATATCTATTTTGATTTCAGCCTCTGTCAGCCTCGTCACCTCTTCGATTGTCGAGCCATTCATCAGCTCTTTTAAAATAAAGTGATGGCCATCGACCTCAAGAACCGCTTTTTCGGTAATAATCAAATCCACACAGCCTGCGGCAGTTAACGGCAGCGTACATCTTTCTGTTAATTTAGGCCTACCCTTTTGATCTGTATGACTCATGACAACAACCACTTTTTTCGCTTTTTGGGCAAGCTCCATCGCCCCGCCCATACCCGGCACCTTTTTTCCCGGAACAAGCCAATTTGCCAAATCGCCTGTTTGGCTCACCTGCAGGGCGCCTAAGATGGTAATGTCAATTTTGCCTCTTCTGATCATTGCAAAAGACATCGTAGTATCAAAATAGGAAGCCCCTTTTACAGCCCGGACAGGATATCCCGCAGCGTTGCATAAATGCGCATCCTCTTCTCCCTTTTCAGGACTTTCTCCAATGCCAAGGACACCGTTTTCGGCTTGAAACATGACCTGCATGTCAGTTGGCAAAAAGTTAGGGACCAAGGATGGGATGCCGATGCCGAGATTCACAATCATGCCCTGCTTAATTTCAGCAGCAGCCCGTTTTGCGATTTGTTCTCTTTCTGCTACTCCCAAGCCCATTTCCACTTCACTCCTTCACTTCGTACAACCCCCTCGACAAAAACCCCCGGTGTGACAATCATTTCTTCAGAAATCTCTCCCATCGGGACGATACGCCCAGCTTCGGCAAAGGTTCTCCTGGCGGCCATTGCCATTAACGGATTCATATTGCGCGCGGTTTTGTCATACGTTAGATTGCCGAATTCATCGGCAATGCACGCATTGATGAAAGCAAAATCAGCCGTCAGCGCTTCTTCTATCAAATATCGTTTTCCCGCCACAGTTACGATGTCCTTTTCCTCGCAAACCATTTGATTATCAATGCCGATATCGCTTAAAATACCGCCAAGTCCTGCTCCGCCGGCGCGAATCCGCTCCGCAAGCGTTCCCTGAGGTGAAAATTGAACTTCTAATGTCCCGTCTGTCATCTGTTTCCCCGCTACAGGATTGGAACCGATATGCGAGGCGATCAGGGTTTTGACCCGTTGATTAACAATAAGCGGGCCGATCCCTATCTCCGGGAAACCGGCGTCATTGCAAATAACAGTTAAATCCGTTACACCGCTGTCCAAAATAGCCTCAATCAATGAAGGAGGCGACCCGACTCCTCCAAAACCGCCAAACATCAGAACCGATCCGTCCTGAACATCTGCAATTGCTGTTTCAATGCTGATTGCTTTTTGAAATGGCGCCATTTGATGTCAATCCTTTTTTAAGTTTTTTTCGACCGCTGCAACTGTTTCTAAAAAAATAGAGATAAGCTCTTCAACTTCACCGTCAGAAATGGTAAAAGGAGGGGCAATAATGACAGCATCTCCTTCTCCGCTGTCTATCCCAGCTTTGGAAGGATAAACAATCAGCCCGCGTTTTTTCGCCTCGCTGACAATAAGCTGGGTTACCGCCTGTTCTGGCGGAAACACTTTCTTCGTTTTCTTGTCTGCCACAAATTCAATGCCTAATAGCAGACCCTTTCCGCGCACATCACCTATGATGCCGCTTTGAGACGCCGCCTCTTCAAGCTTCTTCCTCAGCACAGCTCCTTTTATTTCTGATTGTTTGATCAAGCCGTGCTTTAACACATACCGCAAAACTTCAAGAGCAGCTTTGGCTGAATAGGGATGTGCACTATATGTGTGGCCGCTCATAATCACACCTGATCCTTGTTTAATCGTTTCAACAATAGAATCAGATACAACAGCAGCAGCAATAGGGGCATACCCCGCACCGAGACCCTTGCCCAGTACAGCAATATCAGGAATGGTGTGCCAATGCTCTGTCGCAAGCATCCTTCCTGTTCTCCCAAGCCCTGTCATGACTTCGTCTGCAATAAAAAGCACGTCGTGTGTGCGGCATACCTCGCTTAATTTCTCATAATATCCCGGAGGCGGAGTAATCGCTGCTCCTGCAGCACCAATAATTGGCTCAGCCACAAAGCCGGCGATGAATTGGCTTCCGATTCTCTTGATCGCAGTGTCCAATTCATCAGCTGCAGACTGAACAAAATTTTCTGCCTTCTCTTGATTCAGCCGATAAAGGTGTGGAGCTGAGATAGCTGGATACCGCTCTATGAGATGGGTGAACCGGTATCTCCTTTCATAAAAACCAGATAATGAAAGCGCTCCCAAAGTTATTCCGTGGTAACTGCTCCACCGAGACAAAAAGATGGATTTTTGTGTTTGCTTTTTTTCCTGCCAATACTGAATGGCGATTTTCATCGCTGTTTCTATCGCTTCTGATCCGCTGTTGACAAAAAAAGACCAATTCACATCTCCCGGCAGCTCCCGTGCCAAGAGAGCGGCTAATTGCTCGGCGGGCTCGCTCGTAAACTGTGAGCGGTAAGCAAAAGACACCTGATCAAGCTGTTCTTTCAGCTTCTCAGTCACATCACGAACTCCGTGGCCGATATTACATGTCACCGCACCTGACGAGCCGTCAAGATATTTTTTTCCGGTCTGATCATAAACATATGAACCCCTCGCATAACCGACAACCGGATAGACCGAGCTAAGCTCCGGCTTAATCAAATAACTGCTCATGCTCCCACCTCAAAACCCTTTTAACATATTGTATGAGTGTCCAAATGGCGGCATGACGTTCCCAGCAAAAACTTTTTCACATAAAAAGAGCCTCCCTGAAGGGGAAGGCTCTTTTTGAATTTCAGCATCTAGCAAATAAAAGCGGCTCCGACAATAATTAATAAAATGAACAAGACGACAATCAATACAAATGTATTTGTCCCGCAGCCAAATCCGTAACCGTATCCAGGGTATCCATACATGCTGTTTTCATCCTTTCTTATCACGATATACGGCATTTTATGCGGGCCAAGTCCCAAATGGTTTGTGCAAACGCCTATTTCATGTAAGGAAATAATGAAAAACAGTATGCACCCGCTCATATTTTTTAAATGTCAGCTTTTCGTAAAAATGGGTTGCACCGTCTGTGCTTGTAGCGACTAAGTAGGCTGCTTCCATTCCTAGTGATTTGGCGATGGACAGCATTTCTTGCACTAAGATACTGCCGTAGCCCCTCCTTTGAAACTGATCTAAAATTGCCACTTCTTCGATTTTAGCTGTTTTCTCTTGCTGATCGATAAACAGCTCTCCGCACCCAATGGGAATTTTCTGTGCCTGGTCGCTATAACAAACAACAAGAATGATTGTACCCGCTTCGTAGAAAGGATATTTTCTATTTAATTTTTGTTCGGCGATCGCTTCTCCAATATAAATGGAATCGTAAATTTTCATAATAGAAGATCCGTCGCTAAGGCTCTTTGCCGTCCCCCATGCGGTTAAAGGATGTCCCATCTGTCCCTTCCAGTCACTAAGCTTCATGTCATATAGCAGCTCATCCTCGACGACAAAACCGCTTTTTACAAGCGACTGCTTCAAACCGAGCGGAAAAACATGCTGCGGCGATGCTTTTAAATGGAGATAATTCGCTTCAAGCAGCTTTGGTACGGAGGGCAAAAAATTCAATAACCGCTCCAATGGAAACGTATCATGGAGCTGAACAAAATTATGAGAAAAAATTTGCGGAAGCTGAGGATCTCTGTATACGCTGTAATGATCAAACGATGTCGATTCAGACGTTAACAATATATATTGATGTTCCGTTTTTGCATAATGTCCTGTCATGAACGTCTCCTTTTTATGACCTATCCCTTTACTCTGTTGCAATGTTCAATTTCTTTATAATCTCATCGTACACCGGATAAAACGGCTTTCCAATTGGAAATTGCTGAATATTTCGGAAAGAAGCGGAGATTGGCTTCTGATGTAAAAAAAACTTCCTTGCTACTTGTTCACTAATTGGGTGAAAGAAGCCGTTTAGAAACAAAAACGGCTCGCGATCGATGAAAAACAGTCTTCGGCCAGGCGGATTTTTGATCAATTCAGATCGTTTCCACATAATCGGCGGTCCTTCCAAAAGCGCCTCCAGCTCCTCTTTTCCAACTGTCAATATGTCTTTTCTTTGAAATTGATAAAATTGAAACGCATACTGGTCCACAATGCGCCTTTTTTTTCCGGCTTCGATATAAAATATGGCAGGATGGTCAGCTTCCTTTAATAAAATATAATTCGGAATGTTTAAAATTTTCCCCATCCTATATTGGAATAAATATGGGTCTGGAACAGCGACAGTCCGATTTAGATACCAAAAACTCCACTTTTCCCCGACAGGGTGCCGTACACCCTGATCAAGAAAATACACAGTTTGATCTGAACCTTTCACAAAAGAGCCGTCAATCAAATCGGCGGGCAGAAACCGATATGCATTTTGAAATGAATCTGGGGTTTTATAAGTTGTATCTAATACTTCATTTATCGGCAGAAATGGGGTAAAGTTGTTGAGTCTCGCCCAAAAAATTGCGTCGCCATGATTCCAATGCTTCATATCATCATCCCAATAGCCTCCATATTTATAGTGAATGAGATTAAGTAGCGAACGGCGATGCATTACTGAACAATGATCAACATGAAAAGCCGCCTGCTCTAGCACTGCATTGGCATTTCTGTAGAAATGTGAGATTTCCTCTCCCCTTTCGTTTACATGTACAACTTTTTGTTTTGAATAGACAACCTGCGCTTCAGGCTGATGTGAAAATTCTTGCACCATACGGCTCAGCCGCTCGGGATGATAAACAGTGTCATCAGTAAGATAGGAAATGTAATCACCGTCTGCAAATGGGAGCGCACTGTTAATTAATGTGGCATAACGGGCTGTTTTTAATCGATCTGCAGGTTGCACGAAACTGTTATGATATTGAATGCGCCGGTCATGGAGATACTTGTGAATCACCGCAGTTGTTTCTTCATTCGAATGATCATCCATAATAAAAAGCTCCCAAAGATCATGCGTTTGCTGAATCACACTTTCGATCGCTTTTTGCAAATATTTAGGTTTGTTGTAACTTGTTAAAATAATAGACACTTTCTCTCCCATCTATACCGCCCCCGCCGTCAAACATAAAAACGGCTCCGCAGCAAGCAGAGCCTCTGTCATCATTTAAAAAGCACCCCAGCTTACAACACTTGAGAGTGACACATGAGATCTCGTGTTATTTAACGGGTTTTGAAAAATAACCAAATCAGTCAGTACTTCTTTTACGATGACATTCTGAAGCGTATCTCCGTTGATCAAATGAACTTTTGAAACCGGTACGCCCAGCTCCTTTGCAAAAACGAGCTGGCGTCTGAGATCAGATGGATTTCCTTCAGTAGATGATTGACGAATAAGCAGAATCAGCAAAAGCAAAATAAAATGCAGTTCATCTTGGTTTTCTTCTCGATCCACTTGTTTCTCTAAATCCAAATAATCCCTCTCCCTTATCCCTTTACTCTGTTTCACAATATGAGCGACTTTGATGTATGGTATAGGGCTATGTCCACTCCATTAAAAAATCAGCATTTTCCTTAAATACATGAAAAATAGGTCTGGTACGGCGTTCGACTCATACCAAACAACAGCCAGAAGAATAGATTAACGTGAGTTCACTATCGAATAGGAGGTGTGTGTAATGAGCTCTGAAAATGCACAGTTAAAAAAGGATTTAATTAAAACCGTTTTAAGTCCTTTATTTCCAACTGCAACAGAAGGAGGAGAAAACATGGAAAGTAATCTTAAAGCCTTGCTTGAAGCTGCCATCGATCAAAAAGTAGATGAAAGTGAAACGGTTACGGCAGAATCTATTTTAGACCCTTCCCTTCCGGCAAGATGGATTTTTGCCAGAATTACGCCAGGCACGACAATCAGCATTGTGACTGATTCAGGTGACATGATCGGGCCGGTTGTTTTCGTTGCTTTCGATCAAGTTCACGGTATCGTCTTTGTAACACAGGAAAGCTCCGTCACTCCGGCAGGTCAAGCTACAACATTAATTGATGTAGACAAAGTAGAAAGCGTTACGTTCTTTTCATAACATCCGATGAAAGTCTTGTATATCCAGTCGGGATACGGAGGCATATACAGTTATTTTGATCGCTGGGCTGAAGAATGTTTTCAGAACACTCATACAGAGTATATGATTGCAGATAAACCTGAAGCAGAATATTTGGTGAAGATCGAAGCGTTTCAGCCGGACTTCGCACTTATAATGGTTGGAGACCGCGTTCCTCACGACTGGCTGACCTGGTTAAAGGGTAAGGATATCCCCGTGTATGTTTGGCTGACCGAAGACCCATTTTATATTGATATCAGCCTACAGGTAATTAAGCTTGCTGACGCCATATTAACGATTGAACAAAATGCCGCTTTCTATTATCAAGAGCTCGGCTACCAGAACGTCTATTATGTTCCGATACCAGTTAACCATCGGCTGTTTAAAAAAATGGGCACCGAACATTCCTATCATTCAAATCTGTTAATCATCGGCTATCCTTACCCTAATCGGGTTCAGCTTATGAAAGAAGCGGTCCATCTGCCTTTCACGGTTCGGGTAATCGGCAAGGAATGGAGAAAATATCTGCCTAAAAAAGTGCTCAAACAGCCGCACATTGATGTCGTCAGCACATGGGTTCCACCCGAACAGGCCGTTCATTATTATAACGGAGCAGATATCGTAATCAATGCGCATCGGCCCTATCATTTTGCTTTCAACCAAAATACTATGCGCATCAAAAATGCCAGTTTTAATAACCGAACGTTTGATATCGCTGCATGCGAAGCATTTCAATTAACCGATTTACCCGCGGCCCATCCTTTTTCATCCTTTATTTCTTATCACGGCATGGACGACTTTAAGGAAAAAACCGCTTTCTATATCAAAAACCCTGAAGAACGGCATAAAGCTGCAGCAGCCAATTATAATGAGACCGTACCTGCATTTACGTTTGATGAGCTTCCCGCAACACTAAAGGCGATTCATCTGGCGCTTTCTTGAAAAATCGTTCATTGCTATGAACGATTTTTTCATTCACAGAAAAAAGCAGCTTGTTCAGCTGCTTTCTTTCTTTTCTAGCCGTCAGAACGGTCTTTCAGCTTCCTCGGGTTCACCTGTTTATGAAGATCAGGCATCCCGCCGAGATGCTGTGCAATTTGTTCCCACGATACAATTTTGAAGTTTTGATTGACTGCTTGTCCATTATCTATATTTTCACCGTCCTGCGCCACAAAAATCCCATACGGATATTTTGGACCAAGCCCGAAACCGAGAACATCAATACCATCCGTGTCACTAGTACCGTCTATCTTCTCTCCATCTGTAATTTCAAAGTTGGCCACATAGCGATTTTTCCCCTGCCGTTCATACATTGCATAGCTGTTATTTCCTTGACTTGAGGCCATGAGATATCCTTTGCCATTTGGTGCATAATAGATTGTCAGTCCTTCAATATCAGCTGTCAAATGTTCTCCTGTCGCACGGTCAACAACCTGTCCCTTTGATCCTCCGCCTGGCTCAGCGTTAAATTTCCAGATGGCCTCATCTTCCTCTGCTATGTATAGATTTCCGTACTCGTCATCCGCAACAAGCCCTTCAGTCTGAGTATTCAACTTAAATTCACGCACTTTTTTTCCTGTTACAAAACCATTTCCACCATCAACAATTTCATATTGCTCAAATTCCCCTTGTTTGCCTGTCACTAATGCGTAAAATGCTCCTGTTTTCTGGCTGTGATACAGGCTGAATCCGTAAACCTCAGAAATACCAGTGGAAATAGGATGTTTCGGATCTGTAATGCTTTTCAATTTTCCTTTATCCCCGTCTATTGCATATACTTCAATTGTATTTTTTCCTTCAGACCTGTTGGATGCGGCAGCAATATCAATTTTTTCACCTTTCAATGGAAAATCATAGCGCAGATCGACATTATTGAGCTTGCCAAATTCATAAGAATGAAGCTGCTTTCCATCTAAATCATACACGACGAGCCCTGATTTCTTATTTGTCGTAATTAATTTGCTTTTTTCCGGATGTTTCTCATGTACCCAAATAGCCGGATCATCAGCTGCGTCATCGCCAGAAGCGACCGGATCTGTCTCCGTTTGCGCAGTCACTTTGAAATGATGTTCCTCACTCACATCATGAGCCGACACCGAGTTTGCTGTCAGGCTAAGCAATAAACCCGCGGCGGTGCTTAGCAGCATTGTTTTTGAAACCTTCATTTGGTACCCTCCTCTTTTTTCACTATCATCCTTATTGTAAAATATATACAAGTATTTACCGTGAGGAAAATGAACTTTTTTTTATAGGGTTTCTGGCTCATAAACAACTTTCCCTAAAGAGGTACGTGAGATGACTTTGTCAGCTTTGTTTTTGAGGTGCGAAATAAAAACATAATGAATATTTAGTACATTGTTTATTTAGTTTCATCATTTTCTATTAAAAAAGAACACGTTGTGACATGATCATTCCCCTAAATTTTGTTTTATTGGTTGCTTTCATTAATTCGATTATAAAGTTGAACATATGATGCATGGTAGAGAAACGAGAGTTGGAGGATAAGCCATGCCTAAACAGCAAACAGCAGAACTAAAACCATTTTTTCATAACAAAACAGTTTTAGTCACTGGCGGAACAGGTTCAATCGGGAGTCAAATTGTCAAACGCCTTTTGCTGCTTACACCTAAACAAGTGATTGTATTCAGCAAAGACGATAGTAAACAGTATGTCATGAGCCAAAAGTATGCGGAGGATAAGCGGCTATTATTTGTACTCGGAGATGTGCGCGATCACAGAAGGGTGAATCAGGTGATGAAAGGCGTCGATATCGTCTTTCACGCGGCTGCGCTAAAACAGGTTCCGACATGTGAGGATCATCCATTTGAAGCGATCCAGACCAATCTCATCGGCGGACAAAATGTGGTGGAAGCTGCCCTTTTACACCGAGTGCAGCATGTCATTAATATCAGTACAGATAAAGCTGTATCTCCTGTGAACACAATGGGTGCCACCAAGCTGTTATCTGAAAAGCTGTTTCATCAAGCAAACCGCCACGTTCAAAACAAAGGAACCGTGTTTTGTTCGGTCCGCTTCGGAAATGTTCTGGGCTCCAGGGGTTCGGTCATCCCTATATTATTTGAACAGATGATGGAGGGTCAGCCTCTGACTATCACAGACAAGAACATGACCAGATTTTTCATGTCAATAGACGATGCAGCTACATTGACTTTGCAATCAGCTGCGATTACAAAAGGCGGAGAAACCTTTATTTTTAAAATGGAATCACTGAAACTTGAAGAACTGATTCATGGATTTGAAGAATATGCATCGCAGCACGGGCTCCCGCGGCCGGCTGCAGTAGAAGTCGGCAAGCGTCCAGGTGAAAAGCTTCACGAAGAATTAACATCCCCGCATGAAATTGAATCACTGTATGAATGGGGCAACCTTTATGCGATCCTTCCAGAGCCTGAAAAACATCCTGACTTTCGCAAAGTCAATCTGCCTGGGTATCAATCTGATCAGGCCCCGCTCATTACGAAAGAAAGAATTGCCCAGATTATTGAAGACTTGCATCAAGAGAAAAAGGCATAAAAACAAGCCTGTCTATCCATTAGGCAGGCCTGTTTTTAATATTTTATTTATCAAAGAGATGCAGGTAACTTTCGTATCCTTCCTCTTTCAGCTTATGCTTTGGTACAAACCGCAGCGCTGCTGAATTTATGCAGTAACGAAGCCCGTTTGGCCCCGGTCCGTCATTAAATACATGGCCAAGATGAGAGTCGGCAGTTCGACTTCTTACTTCTGTGCGAATCATGCCATGAGTCGTGTCCAGTTTTTCTTCCACTTCTTCTTCTTCAACCGGTTTTGTAAAGCTTGGCCAGCCGCAGTGGGAATCAAATTTATCCTTGGATGTAAACAATGGCTTGCCTGATACAATGTCTACATAAAGCCCTTCTTCCTTATGATCCCAATATTCATTTTGAAACGGCGGCTCCGTGCCGTTCTTTTGCGTTACTTCATATTGTATGCGATTTAATGACTTCAATTTTTCTTCTTTATTGTACGCCATTTATTTATCTCCCCAATGCTCATTAATAAATCCGGCACGTCCGGAACCTGTCCGGTAGCGCTGATAATGTGCTGGATTCTTTTTATAAAAATGCTGATGGTAGCCTTCCGCTTCATAGAAAGGTTCAGCTTTTAAAATGTCCGTTACAATCGGATCTTTAAAGATCCCGCTTTCCGCCAGACGTTGCTTGGAAGCTTCCGCAAGCTCCTTTTGTTTATCATTATGATAAAAAATGGCTGCGCGGTAGGAACTGCCGCGATCAGCAAACTGTCCGCCGGCATCTGTCGGATCGATTTGCTGCCAAAATAATTCAAGCAGTTTTTCATAAGGGAATACATCAGGATGAAACGTGATTTGAACAGCTTCACGATGTCCTGTCGTTTCACTGCACACCTCTTCATACGTAGGGTTTTCAGTATGGCCGCCTGTATACCCGGACACCACTTTTTCAATTCCCGGCTGTTCGTCAAAAGGTTTAACCATACACCAAAAACAGCCTCCTGCAAATGTGGCGATTTCTTTTTTTTCAGACATACTGGTGCCTCCTTTGTTAATACGTGGTATTATTATATTATAGCATGTAAAAATAAAATGAAAATGATTCTGCTTTTCAATAAAATCTATAGGTTTTAAGCAATATGCTTATGTAATGGAGGTTCACAAATTTGAAAGTAAGAACACAGATGATGTACGATATGGAAACTTTACTCCGTAAAGTCTTTAAACAAATACGCAATGAAATAAATGAAATTTTAGATAAAGAGCTGTCGCGGAATGAATTCACCATTCTTCGGATCCTCAGTGAGCAAGGGCCTAAAAAAGTCACTGAATTTGCGCCTATTTTAGAGGTATCGGCAAGCCACATTACGGCTGTGACTGATGCGCTGGTAGAAAAGGAATGGATTACGAGAATCAGATCGAAGGAAGACAGACGTATCATTCGCATTCATATCACTGAAGCTGGCGAAAAAGTCCTTCAGCACTTTAACGAGAAAAAAACGGAATATTTCTTTAAACGCTTTGACTGTTACACTGATGCTGAACTTGCCACTTTAATCGAGCTCTTCAGCAAACTTGATAAAAAACGGTAAAAAAAAGCACATACCGCTATATAGGTATGTGCTTTTCGCAGTTCTTCACTTATTTTTCAGTGAACAGCTTCATTGTTTTCCAGCGGCCATACCTGTAATACAAAAATGCCGCGCAGCTGCTAAATAAAAAACTCATTCCGATTCCAAGCCCGATTCCTTTTTGTCCAAGCCAAGCTGAAAAGAGAACCGTGAAAGGATATCGCAGCACCCAAAACGAGATCAAATTTAAAACCAGCACCTGCAGCATCGCTCCCGCGGCTCTTACGATTCCGTTCAGCACGAAATTAATCCCAATAAAAGGGTAGAAAAACGCGATCCACCGCAAATATTGTTCACCAAATGCGACCGCATCAGGCTCGCTGATAAATAACCTTATAAGGTATTTACCAAACACCCAAATCATAACCGCAATCACCAGCATGCAGGAAATAACAGCCAGCACACCAAGCCTTGCAATCGTTCCTACTCTTTTATTGTTTCCGATTCCGATATTTTGCCCTGCCATACTGTTGACGGCCGTACCGGCAGCCATTGCTGGAAGCGTGATGATGCTGTCGAGCCGCTGGACCGCGCCAAAACCTGATACCACGTGCTCCCCGTATGAGTTGACAACACTCATAATCGCCATCATACCGCCTGTAATCACCATCATCTGCAGACCTGCCGGAATCCCTAGTTTCAAAATCAACGCGGACTCTCCCCACTTGGGCACTCTCGGCATTGAGAATGGCACAAGCTTGTGTTTGATGACATAAAACAACCCATACAGAAACGCAACGCCTTGTGACAAAATCGTTGAATAAGCCGCACCCGCTATTCCCATGCGAAACACAGAAATAAAGAGCGGCGCCAGCACTGTATTCAGTACAACAGCAAACGCAATAAACCGGAGCGGTGTCTTGCTGTCGCCCAGCGCCCGAAGCACAGTACTGATAAAGTTATAACCAAATAAAAATAAAATGCCGATAAATTGAATCTGTAAATAAGTCTCAGCAAGCGGCAGCATTGACTCCGGCGTTTTTAGAAGACGCAGCAAAAGCTCTGACAGAAAAAAACCGGCCGCGCCGAATCCGATGCTTAGGCCTGTTAATAAAACAACAAAAGCGTTAATATACGACGTCATTCCCTTTACATCATCTTTTCCTTTTTGCTGAGATAAAATGGTTAACGTCGCATTGTTAAGGCCCAAAATAAAAGACAGCACGGTTAGAACAATCGTGCTTGATACCGCAGCTGCCCCAAGAGCCTGTGCCCCCAGTAAATTGCCGATCCACAAGCTGTCTATAAACTGAAAGGAAACCTGCAATGCGTTTCCGAGCATAATAGGCGTTGAAAACAGTACAAGCTGTTTCAGCACGTTCCCCTGTGTAAAATCGTTTGCTCTCATCTTTTCTCCTTGTGTTCTCAAATTTTCTTCGGACCGCACGAAAAAAGAGACGTTGTTTCATGTCTCTTTTTTCATGATTTATCGGTTTTTTTCCGGTCTCCCATACCGAATGTAAACACCATCACACTTAGGAACAAGGCACAATAGGAAACATTCAAATACATTTGATCCATGTCTTCAGCGGCCAGATGATGATAAGCCAGCCAGCCGAAGTACAGGGAAAATGTAAAGGATAATAAACTGAAATACTGGTAAACCTGTTTCATTTTCAGTCACCTCTATTGTTTAGGATGGTAATAGGAAAATTCAATTTCATCATTTTCTAAATTTATTTTATCCGCTTTGACATACATACCATTCGTTAAAGGCATTTCTGACAAACGCACTTCAATGCTTTTATCTCCGGGGTGAACGTGGACAAATGACGGCAATTCATAAAAGCTGTCCATATAATTTAACACAAAGCTAATCGGTATACTCAATTTCCCTAACGAAAATTTCGTAACATTCAACTCTACATCACCGTTTTTTTTCACGGTCGGTTCAAAAGCGATAAAAGCATCAATAGAGGTAGAAAATGCCTTGATTTTCCCTGCGACATGAACATCATCATCAATCTCTACTTTATAATCAAGCTTGTTTGATGCCTTGTCGTTTAAATATGAGTTAACAAACGCAGCTAATGATTCTTTTGTGCTTGTCACTTGAAATCCATACTCGCTCTCAGATGAATCCTTCACCTGAGCTTGCTCTCCCGGGAGCAAAACAAGTGTAACAAACCCGGCAGCGAGGATAAAATTGATTGCAAGCAATATAAAAAACAGTCGTTTCCACTTATTCATGCTGTCACCCTACTCTTTCGGTAATCCTTCTTTTTTTATGGATTGATAGACGCGCTTCGCGATTAGAGAATAACCCGTACCATTAGGATGAAAATCATCTTCCTCAGAAATTCGGCTGCTGTCACTTTTTTTGTTGAACAAATCTTCGATATAAATGATTTTCGCATGCTTATCCTTTTTCAGCTCTTTTTCAGCAATATGGTTCCAATCCGTGACAACACCGTTTATTTCATTTAGTTCAGATAATGTAAACGTAAACGGATTGTACATGCTGACATAAATCAGCTCAGCGTGATCATTCAGCTTGCGAATTTCAGAAATGATTTTTTCAAAGCGCTTTTCGTACGGTTTTTCCGCTTCCTGAAACGGTTCAACGGTTAATTGCAGGAAGTTTTGGCGAAGGACTTTCATCAAATCATTACCGCCAATTGTAAAAAAGACATAATCTGCGTCCTTTATGCCTTTTTGAACCTTTTTATCTTTTAGTTTTTCTAATAAATCATCCGAACGGTTCCCTTTTACGGCATAATTTTTCACGTCAACCGTTTTGACTTGTTTATCTGACCGGATAGAATCCGCCACCTTGCCGACATATCCCTTTCCATCGGGATCTCCAACTCCTTCTGTCAGCGAATCTCCGACAGCCGCTATGACAATGTGCTCTTTCGTTTTCGTTTCATGATCTTTTTGTTTTCCCTCAGATGCTGTACGTATGCTCGTACAAGCAGTAAGAAGCAAAATCAAACCAGCCATGATTGAAAAAATGCGCAGCTTCAATCTTGTTGCTCCTTCCCATTCTACTAGTGGAAAGTGTATCATGTTTTAGAAGATTTGCAAATGCCTAGTCTTCTAGCTTACTTGAGTGCGCCTGCTGATTTTACATCGGCGATAATTTCATCGTACGGTGTATTTTCCACTCCATTATAATCTTTCAGCACCTTGCCGTTCGGGCCTACTAACCAAAAAGAAGATTGATGAATGACTTGGTCCTCTCCCTCCGGTTTCTTTACGATCGCTTTAAAGCTCTTAAGTGCGAACTCCTCAATCTCACTCTGGCTGTATCCGGTGAGAAAATCCCAGTTATCAAAAGATAATGGATAATTTGCGGCAAATTTCTTCAGCTGTTTCGGCTTATCGTTTTCTGGATCAACACTAAATGATACGATGCGGACATCTATATTCTCGGCTTTCAGTTTTTTTTGCAGATCGGTCATATGAGCAGTCATCGGCGGACATACAGTTTCACAATTGGTAAAAATAAAATCCGCCAGCCATACTTCTCCTTTTAAACTCTCTAATGAAACGTTCTTGCCGTCTTGGTTTTGAAATGTAAAAGGCTCCACTTCGTAATTGAGCGGATTTTTAATCTGCTGTCCTCCGCAGGCACACAAAAGCAGAAAAAACAGCCCAGCCATTAAACCTTTGATAACCTTCATGACATTCATCCTTTCAGCCAGCATAAAAACGCTTTCTAAAACCTGTCCTTACTGTCCCATATTTGTATTCGATACTGAGCAAAAAAAATCCTGCATGCCTCCCCATTAACGATTACAAAGGAGGACATACAGGTAAAAAACGGCATGTTATGCGTTGTGCTTTAACACCTCTTGATGAAAAACAGCCTGATAATCTGCCCACTTCATCCGGCGCTTCATATAATGTCGGAAAGAATACACTTTTGTCCTGCTGTTTGATGAAAACACTTCTTTTAAGTAGAATTGCAAATGGTGATGTAACATAAAGAAATAGTGCTCATCTTCCTTTAATACAGGTATTTCTGTCACTTTCACCTGAATCCCGTCACCGCGTTTGAACTCTAGGCTTTTGAGTAACAAGCTATCAATCCTCTTTTTTTGTTTTTCTTCTATTATATATGATGCCAGCCTGGCTGTCTGTCATTTTGCGCGGTTGCGAAAAAAATTAGATCAGCAGATGGAATAAGTCTTCATCCTTATTGACCTCTACATAATGAAACGGTTTTTTGTTCATCCGTTCAATCAGCGGCCCATAATCGGCTTTGTTCTGCAGCTCGATGCCAACAAGAGCAGGTCCGTTGCTTTTGTTATTTTTCTTCGTATATTCAAACCTTGTAATGTCATCATTCGGCCCTAGGACTTCGTCAAGAAATTCACGGAGTGCCCCCGCTCTTTGCGGAAAGTTGACGATAAAATAATGCTGAAGACCTTCAAAAATCAAGGATCGCTCCTTCATTTCCTGCATTCTTCCTATATCATTATTTCCCCCGCTAACCACACACACCACATTTTTTCCTTTAATTTCATCCTTGTACAAATCAAGCGCTGAGACAGAAAGAGCTCCGGCCGGTTCAGCAACAATCGCACATTCGTTATACAATTCAAGAATGGATGTACATACTTTTCCTTCAGGGACAAGGAGAATGTCATCAACAACAGATTCCAGCGTCCGAAAGGTTTCCTCTCCAATTTTTTTAACTGCTGCCCCATCTACAAACTTATCAATTTTATCAAGTGTGACGACATGCCCAGATTTGTTTGATTCAAAATAGGATGCCGCTCCCGCCGGCTCAACAGCAATTACCTTTGTATCAGGAGACACATTTTTCAAATATGTACCTACCCCTGAGAGAAGACCGCCGCCTCCGACACTTGCAAAAAGAAAATGCGGTTCTGCATCAATGTCGTTTAAAATCTCGACTGCGAGCGTTCCTTGTCCGGCCATCACATCCGGATCATCGAACGGATGGATAAACGTCCGAGATTCCGCCTCACAGCACTCTACGGCACTTTTATACGCGTCATCAAACGTATCGCCTGTCAAAATAATATCGATAAATCCTTTTCCGAATAGTTCAACTTGAGATACTTTTTGTCTCGGTGTAGTAGACGGCATAAAAATTTTTCCGTGAATGCCAAGATGTTTACACGAGAATGCCACGCCTTGCGCGTGGTTTCCGGCGCTTGCACACACCACTCCGTTTTCTGTCTGCTCGCTGGAAAGCTGTTTCATTTTATGATAAGCCCCTCTGAGCTTAAAAGATCTAACAACTTGCAAGTCTTCACGTTTTAAATAGATATTGCATTCATATCTCTCAGAAAGTCTGTCATTCCTCTGCAAAGGTGTGTGAATGACAACGTCCTTTACGTTTTGATGAGCCTTCAAAATGTCTTTCACTTGGATGAGAGAGTTTTCTTTCAACAACGGTTTCATGTACAGATTCCTTTCTTGTTTTAAATCCCTATTTAATATGCCATTATAACACGAATATTCAAAAAATAAGACAATTATTTTTATTTAATAATTAAAAAAATACAGACTATGTCCACTACATCTCGTGGAAACTTCTGTTTAACCATTATCCTGCAGACTCAAGAAAAAAGATGATCGTAAAATAAAGAGTGTTTTCAGCCAAAAGGCATGATATAATGAAACCAATTAGAACCAAAAGGAGCCAATTGATGAATAGCGCACCAAAACTCAATACCTTTCAACAACTAATCGGAGAACATCAAACTTTCCTGGAAGCAAAGCGAATCGCCAAGCAGTTCTCATTATCTGAGCTTCCTGTCTTAATAACAGGAAAAATCGGAACAGGCAAAAATCATTTCGCATATGCCATACACTTGGAATCTTCGAGAAGCAATGAACCGTTTATAAGCGTCAATTGCAGCACGCATTCTGAAGAAAGCCTTATGCATGAGCTTTTTGGTCCTAACGGAAACTCAGGTGCTTTTCACAAAACGGCACGAGGAACCCTTTTTCTTGATGAAGTATGGCGCATGCCGGCTTCTGTACAAGCTCAGCTGTTAAAAGCGTTTGATTCAGACATGGAGAAGCCGCGAATGATCTGTGCCTCTGCAGACGGATCCGTGGAACATTCCTTCAGGCAAGACTTATTTTACAGGCTGAACATTTTAACGCTCACACTGCCCGAATTATCTGAACGAAAAAGCGATATACCGCTTTTGACACAATATTTCCTCTCAAATTCCGGGCAGCAATTGTTAATCGACCCCTCTGTCTTTCCGGTGCTTGAGCAGCATACATTTGAAGGCAATGTCAGGGAATTAAAAAACGCTGCAGATTATATGGCGGCAGTATCAAGCGGGGGAACGATTCATCCACATGACCTGCCGCCATATATTAGAGGCGCGATAGACGGAAAAACCTTAAAGAAAAAAGCAAAGCTGCTGACTTTAATGGAAAAAGCTGAGTTTTTGTTTATTTTGGAAACAATAAAAGTATTGAATGAAAAAGGAGAACCTGCCAGCAGACGGATCATTTCTGAACACAGCAAAAATACCCAAACCTCGTTAACGCCACAGCAGGTCAGAAGCCGTCTCGACTATTTGGAGAAAAAAGACTATGTCACCAAAAGCCGCGGACGCGCCGGCACAAAAATTACCTTTGAGGGCTTGCGCTTTATAGAGACGTTAAAAAATCAAATGATTTAGCGATCGAAAGGAGAATGCACTTGTTTACAATGAAAGAAGAGATCGCCAATGCCATTACACACGGCATTGGTGTACTCTTATCCATCCCTGCTTTAGTGTTTTTAATCATATTCGCGGCTAATTACGGGTCTGCCTGGGACATTGTCAGCTTTACGATTTTCGGTGTCTCTATGCTGCTGTTATATTTGAGCTCTACACTGCTTCACAGCATCACACATAAAAAGACGAAGGACATTTTGGAGATTATCGATCATAGCGCGATTTACGTACTCATCGCAGGAACCTACACGCCTTTTTTACTCGGACCGCTGAAAGGCACACTCGGCTTTACCCTGCTGGTTATCGTATGGTCACTTGCCCTGGGTGGAATTGTCTTTAAAATTTTCTTCGTGAAACGCTTTATCCTACTGTCAACCATAGTGTACTTGATCATGGGCTGGCTGATGATTATTGCGGTTAAACCTTTATATGCTTCGCTGAGCGGAGCGGGATTCAGCCTTCTTTTTCTCGGCGGCATTCTATACTCTGTCGGAACCATCTTTTACATTTGGAAAAAAATTCCCTTCCATCACGCCATTTGGCACAGCTTCGTATTGGGCGGGAGCGCTGCTATGTTTTTCTGCGTGCTTTTCTATTGTGTAAAGGTACCGTTCCTTTCGTAACAAAAAAGCGCAGTCTTAACGACTGCGCTTTTTTATGCACGTAATTGTTTTTCATTGGCAGGTATATAAGCTTTTGAAAATGACAATTCAATGTCGGCTGGTTTTAAGCGTTTAAAAAGCGACCCCTTTTGCAGGTGCTCTGTTCCTTTCGTTTCCACCATCACTAACGGAAGTTGATAGCGGGCTGCAAGTTCTACAGGATCAATAGAACCATCTAGTGAAAGAATCAAGCTTTGCCCCTTTTCCAGCTGTTTTGTCACATTTTCATATACCTTCTCTGAATGACCGTCTGAAATCACATCCATCCGATCCAGCCATTGCCCGATAAAAGGCAAGCGGAACACTTTTGGGTTGGCGATAAAGCCGGCCGGTTCCTCAATATATCCAGCAATTAAGGCCAGTTCAGCCAAGCGCAAACGAGAGTGCACATACAAAACAGGACCATGTGGGATTGGCTCTGGCTGATGGATTGTCACAACTGAACCGGAGATGCCAATACAGCCTTCCAAAAATGCCTTTGGCTGTTCGTACACAAGAGTCATCTGTTTTTTATATGACAGACGAGGGTCGAGCATTGTTTGATTAAATAATTGTTTCATATTTTTCAACAGCATATACACAATATAAACCATTAGAAAGCTGTAGCGAACCAATTAAAATCCTCCCGCTTTAGAAGAATTCTTTTTTTCATACACGAGAAATTCGTAATCATACGGGTTTTTTTCGTCCTTGATCCCCTGCTCAGAAGAAATCAGTTCCCAATCGCCTTCATCAAATTCAGGAAAGTGACGGTCACCTTCAAACTCGTGATGAATTTTCGTCATATACAGTCTGTCCGCATAAGGGAACAGGTCCGTATAGAGCTGAGCCCCTCCGATCACAAAGCATTCTTCAGAGCTTGAACAAATATCCAGTACATCCTGTAACGAACTGACAACCGTGCATCCCGGAAATTCTGAAGCCGGCGCTGATGTGACGACAATATTTTTCCGATTTGGAAGCGGACGTCCGATCGATTCAAATGTTTTCCGGCCCATAATGATTGAATGGCCCGATGTTACTTTCTTAAAGTATGCAAGATCATTGGGCAAATGCCACGGCAAATCATTGTCTTTGCCGATAAGCCTGTTGGCATCCATCGCAAAAATAAATGAAATCATACGCTGACCGCCCCTTTTTGCTCTAAAACATGTCTGCATAAATCCTTATACTGTTTCATTTTTTTCATCCTTTAAAAGTAGTCTTCTTGTAGTGTAACACAATAAAAAATCATTTCTGAACCCAGAAATGATTTTTTTATAGTCAGCTGACGACAGGCTTTTCATCCTGTTCTTTTTCTTCATCTTGCAGATCCTGATGCGTATGCGCAATTCTGCTCGCCGCTGCTGCAGCAAGAGCTGCCACAATATCATCCAAAAAGGTGTGAATACCGTCTGGACTTTCATCAAGTTCCTTAATAATACCAATCTTCTCTTTATCCAAATAACCGAAATTGGTCAAGCCGATCGACCCATACACATTAACGATTGAAAGCGGGATGATTTCATCTATGCCGTAAAGCGGTTCATCTGTTTCAACAAGATGCTGCAACGGTTCGGGGAGAAGCTTTTGTTCTGCAAGCTGATCGAGTGCAAGTCCTGTCAAAACAGCATGAATAATTTCACGTTTGTTCAAGACTTTTTCTACATTCTCCATGCAAACACTGAGCGGCAAGTTTGGATTGTATTTTTCCTGAAGTTTTTGAACAATGCGTGCAATATCTTCTATCATAACGCCCCGTTTATTCAGCATATCTTTTGTTATATTGACCATTTCATTCATTGTGTACTTTTTCATGTCTAATGGCATCTCCTTTAGGCACTCATCCAGTTGGGAGGCGTGTTGCGGTCCCAGTAAATGCTCCCAAGCTCATGATGTGATTGAAATCCATCTTCTGCTGTATGATAATGAAAATTAAACCAGTAGCCGTCATGAGGCGGATGGTCTCTGCGCACATGGAATCTCAGAAGATCTTCTCCAGTTGTCCGATTGTAGACGTTGAATATTTTTTCCGTTTTGCCTGCTGAAGGCATGCTTGAGATCACAACATCTTGGTACGCTTCATCATCTTGCAATGTCGCTAAATAATCACTAATCACATTTTCGATTTTTGGCAGGATCTCTTTCCGATAATCATCTTCAATGACCGGAGCGATTCTGCTGCCGAATTTTAAAAAGGACTGATCCTCAGCACTGTCAAGGAGCTGTTCCTTGTACGATTGAAAAAGCAGTTCAGGATCTCGCCTGTCATCCGACTCATCATCGTACAGGTCATGCTCATCATAAAAAGCGGTGTAATCATTCTGCTCAAGACTGCTCGGCTGTCCGGAAGGCTTGTCCGCCATAAGAGCAGCCGGAGGAGATACGAGCCCGAACGTCACAATGGTAAATAAAACCACAAGGGTCTTTCTCATCCACAATTTCATGACTGCTTATTCCTCTCTATTTTATTGTCATGTTTCTCTTATTTTAGCACAACCAAAACATTCAAGTCATGTACTATATGAAACTGATATACAAATTAGGAGATTCGTTGCTATGCACTTTGTGTAAAAACGCTTACAATATTCTGTGAAAGGAGGCTTTCCGCATGATTGACGCTCTGTTTGCCACAGTTTCACTCTTGACATTGTTATACTTTGTCGTCATGGAAGTCACCGATTAACAGAAAATCCCGTGGTATGAATCACGGGATTTCTTTACTTGCCTGAATGACACCATAATGGAACAGTGCTGTTTTTCTTTTTATGACATGAAAACCAAACTGTTCAAACCGCGGGCTTTTCCAGTGGTCTTTTAGCACAACACTTTTTCTGGCAATGCGTACCGCTTCCTTGATACACTCTTCGTGCAAAACGGAATCCTCAGCCAAATCGCGTAAAGGCGCAATACCGTCAGAGGTCTCTACAGGTTCATGAAACATTGGATCGAAGTAAACCACATCAACAGAGCCGTCAGGAAGCTGCTTGATGTATTCTAAGCAATCACCATTCTTTACCTGGATTCTTCTCATCGCTGCTTGAAGCTCTTCTATACCTGTTTCCCATGAATGCAGCCCCGTCCTCACTAAAACGGATACAAGATGGTTTTTTTCCATCCCAACCACAGACCCCGTTTCGCCTACCGCCATACTTGCAATAATGGCATCTGACCCCAGCCCGAGTGTGCAATCTAAAAACGTATCCCCTTCCGATAAACCGGCAGCCCGAAGCATCGGCTCTTGCTCACCGCGTAAGAAGCGTTTGGCTCTGAACATCGCGGTATTCGGATGAAAAAAGAATTTGGCACCTTGTTTCGTAAATAGCTCAAATCGCTCTTTGCCGACCACAAGCAAATCACGTTCAGCTGACTTCAGCAGGTTTTCAACCGTTTGTTTATTTCGGCCGCAGTATGGCATATTTAGCTCTTTAGATAGCCGCTTTGCAGTTTTTATGGTGTGTTCAGACGGTCTATAGCTTGTTGTTATCATCTTCTGTACTCCCAAAAAGAAAATGCCCGGAAAACGGGCACTTAGCAGTGTGCATCAAAGGCAGCAGTCAGATTTTTCATAATTTCTTCCATGTCGTGTCCTTCAATTTCATGACGCGGAATAAAATGTACAACTTCTTTGCCTTTCAAAAGAGCCATTGACGGTGAAGAAGGCTCTTGGCCAGTAAAATACTCACGCATTTTTGCAGTAGCGTCTTTATCTTGGCCCGCAAATACAGTCACCGTATTGTCAGGCGTTTTGTCATTCTGGAGAACTGCCTGTGTTGCTGCAGGACGTGCAAGGCCTGCGGCGCAGCCGCATACAGAGTTAACGACTACAAGAGTTGTGCCCTCTGCCTTTTCCATAAAGTTTTCTACTTCTTCCGCTGTTGTTAACTCTTCAAAACCTGCTCCAGTCAGCTCGCGGCGCATCGGTACGACAAGCTGACGCATGTATTCTTCATAAGCCATTGACATAAAAAAAGCCCCCTCTAGTATCCTTCATCTGAAGTAAAGGATACTATAGAGAGGGCCGGATTTCAAATGTTCACGCCTTAAAATACAGAAGTAAGTGTCCTCACCTACTAGATTTTCATGATACCGCCAGTGTTGGCACTTGACACAAGCTTAGAATAACGTGCCAGGTAGCCGGTTTTCACTTTCGGTTCAAAACCTTTCCAGTTTGCTTTCCGTTTTTCCCACTCTTCTTCTGGCACTTGTACATCCAAGATGCGTTTTTCAATATCAACGATAATATGGTCTCCGTTTTCAACAAAGGCAAGCGGTCCGCCCTCAGCGGCCTCAGGGGATACGTGACCGATGGAGAGCCCACGGGAGGCTCCGGAAAAACGTCCGTCCGTAATCAATGCCACTTTTGGTCCGAGTCCCATTCCAACGATTTGAGATGTTGGCGCCAGCATTTCCGGCATGCCAGGTCCCCCTTTTGGCCCTTCGTATCTGATGATGACAACGTCGCCTTCTTTTACTTTTCGGTTGATAATGCCGTCAAGTGCCTCGTCCTGAGAATCGAATACGACAGCCGGCCCTTCGTGTCTTGTAATCCCATTCTGTACGCCGCCCGTTTTAATGATTGCGCCGTCCGGAGCCAGATTACCAAATAAAACAGCAAGACCGCCCTTTTCAGTAAATGGCTGATCCAATGGATGAATAACGTCATAATCCTTTATTTCATGTCCCGCAATGGTTTCTCCAAGAGTTTTTCCTGTAACAGTCAGCGCATCTAAATGAAGCGCTCCTTCTTTCTTGGAAAGCTCATTCAGAGCCGCTGACACGCCGCCCGCTTCATGAAGATCTTCAATAAACACATCCGAAGCAGGCGCCAGCTTGGCCAAGTGCGGCACGCGCTCAGCGACTTCGTTAATGCGTTCTAAAGAATATTCAACGCCGGCTTCGTTTGCAAGAGCAAGCGTATGAAGAACGGTATTTGTAGAACCTCCGAGCGCCATATCGAGTGCAAACGCGTTATCAATCGCTTTTACAGTAACGATATCACGCGGTTTGATATCTTTGCGAATCGTTTCCATTAATTGCGCAGCCGATTTTCTCACAAACTCTTTGCGTTCCGGAGATGTCGCCAGAATGGTTCCATTACCCGGCAAAGCAAGACCAAGTGCTTCTGACAGACAGTTCATTGAGTTCGCCGTAAACATGCCTGAGCAAGACCCGCACGTTGGGCATCCGAACTGCTCTAGTTCCTGAAGCTCGTTTTCATTGATTTTTCCTGCTTGGTAGGCGCCTACCCCTTCGAATACTGAGGAAAGGGAGATTTTTCGCCCGTCACTTGTTCTTCCTGCCGCCATCGGCCCGCCGCTGACAAAAATCGTCGGAATGTTGATGCGCATTGCCGCCATAAGCATTCCCGGCGTGATTTTGTCGCAGTTCGGAATACAGACCATTCCGTCAAACCAGTGTGCGGATACAACCGTTTCCACAGAGTCAGCGATGATTTCACGGCTTGGCAGCGAATATCTCATACCAATATGCCCCATCGCGATGCCATCATCTACTCCAATGGTATTAAATTCAAATGGCACGCCTCCTGCTTCTCTGATTGCTTCTTTTACAATTTTTCCAAATTCCTGCAAGTGAACATGACCGGGAACGATATCAATGTATGAATTACACACCGCGATAAACGGCTTGCCGAAATCCTCTTCTTTTACACCAGCTGCACGAAGCAAACTGCGGTGCGGAGCTCTATCGATTCCTTGTGTGATCATGTTACTGCGTAATTCTGCCATGGTGATCCCCCTAAATTCTTTCAATTGTTAGATTGGATTTTATTTTAACAATTTTCAGTTTATTTATGGACTGTTTTTGCGAAAAAGATAATTTCAGGCCGCCCTCGCCTTGGTTTGTTCTTTTGTGTTTTTATATTTATATAGCTTTCTTTCGATTTGAACCCTCCAACTATTAATATTGTTACTTACTATAAATAGTTTTCGAATATTTTTCAACAATATTCGAAATAATTTTTATAAAAAGTGAATTCACATAAAAAAGGTGCATGATCTGCACCTTTTTCATCTCTATTCACCCTTTTTCCTGCTCTCTGTCATTTGTTTCCAAACAGATCCTTTTGCTTCTTCTCCATGTTCAATACGCTCAAGCGCCATTTTCACTTGAAGGCTGACCTCAAATTCGGGATCATCTTCGGCAGCGCGCAAAGCTTCAATTGCACTTTCATCGCCGACTTCGTACAGGAACATAGCCGCACGCCAACGAACAAGCTTGCTGGAGTCGCTTAACGACTTGATCATAGCAGGAATGGCTTGAGGATCGCCGATATCAGACAGGCAGTCTCCGGCCGTTCTTCTGACTGAGACCGCTTTGTCCTCAAGTGCTTTATACAATAGAGGAAGAACATCAGGTGTTTCAATCATTCCTAAGTACACAACAGCCTGTCTTCTGATGGACACCTTTGGATCATCCAATGCCTTCTGTAAAACCGGGATATCCTCTTCTTTTGGATCCATCTGTTCCAGATGCGCATAACGCTTTTTCCAGTCCTCATCATCGAGCATGTCGAGCGTTACTTTATACGCTTTGCGCTGTACTGCTTGTTTTGCTTCGCTCTTTCCTTGAACAGCTGCTTCTGTTAGTCGTTTCAGCCGTTCATCACTGTATGCCGCCTGAAGCTCTTCTGTCACGTCATGGCCGATTTCATTAAAGTCGCCGAATCTGACACCTTGTTCTTTCCAGGCCCGTTCAAATACAACATTGGAAGCCTCAGATCTGAGTTTTAAGATCGCCTGCTGAAAGCGCTCAGGTAAGCCGAAGCGCTCTTCCCGCTCCCCATCCGTCAATTTAACTTGCATAGGAATGCCGCTGAACATCTGCACAAAAACTTTTACCTCTCCAAAAGATTCTTGTTCAGAGCGGTTTTCTTCTGCGCTTTCAGCACTTTCCATCCCAAATGCAGTGCGGACTTGCGGTAAAATGTCTTTCCAGTCGTATCTTGCATTCCGTTCAACAGCTAGAAAATCTGCGACGTGATATACCCCTTTAACTCCATCTATTTTAAGGATTTCCGCTATAACGGGCGGTGCGCCTTCTGCTTGCTCAGGTTTATAGTTATTGCTTTTGCCCGCCGGAAGCTCTTCCGTTAAGATGACTTTCATTGTATTCGGGCTTGGTGTAGGTTCAATTGATTTTATCTTCATGATCGTCCTCCTATAGCATATCTGTGACTTATTCTATCACAGTCGTTCCAAGCCTTCTATTACGACGTTTTGGCATCAATCCCGGGTATGTCTTTTTCTAATTGGCGGACAAACTGAAGCATAAAATCGTGTCTTTCTTCTGCCAGTTCCCGTGCAGTGTCTGTATTCATCATATCTTTCAGCCACAGCAGCTTATGAAAAAAATGAGCGTAGGCGCTTTGATCATCTCCATAAAGGCCATACCCTTTTGCGCCCGCAAACATGAAAGCTCTCGCAATGCCGACAGCACCAATCGCATCAAGTCTGTCAGCATCCTGTACAGCTTTTCCTTCAATTGAGAGCGGCTCCTTCGCCAATTTCCCCCTGTCCCGAAAGGACATCCTTGTTATAATATGAATCACTCTGTCAGCATCCTCTTTTCCTACCCCGAAAAAAACGAGCTGATCATACACTTCGCTCACAGAAAGCCTGACCGTGTCAGGCAGCTTCACATCAATTAAATCATGAACCAAAGCCGCCGTTTCAACAATGAACAAATCCGCTTTTTCCTTTTCTCCAATATACACAGCAAGATCTGCAACTCTTGATACATGATGATAATCATGTCCAGAGCTTTCGCCAGTCAGGATAGATTGAACCCATGTCCTGATTTGCTCTGCCTGCTTCAATTTCTTCACAAAAACACCCTCTTCATTGCCCTAATAGCTTCACGATAGCATCTTCCAGCTCTTTCGGATTTGTATTTGGTGAATAACGGCCAACGATTTCTCCATTTCTATCCACTATAAATTTCGTGAAGTTCCACTTAATTGCCTTAGTTCCCAGCATTCCTTTTGCATGCTCTGTCAAATACACAAACAGCGGATGGGCGTTTTTTCCGTTTACATCCACTTTTGAAAACATGGGAAACGTAACACCGTAATTTGTTTCGCAAAATTCCTGTATGTCAGCCTCTTCTCCAGGCTCTTGGTTCATAAATTGATTGCAGGGGAACCCTAAGATCTCAAGCCCCTCCTGCTGATATGTATCATATAATTCCTGCAGCTGCTTCAATTGGGGAGTAAAACCGCACCTGCTTGCAGTATTCACGATCATCAGTACCTTTCCCGTGAAAGGCTGAAGTGTCATGTCTTTCCCTGTTATTGTACGTACCTTCATATGATATATAGACATGTAATTCCCTCCTATGTCCCTGGTGAATATTTTATCTTTTTTAAATTTCAATTCAAAATGTAAACATCAATTAAGAAACTTGACGACATGAGCAGTCGTTTATTTTCAATTCCTAGGGTTCGTTTTTATCTTATCATTCTATAAAACATTTCAATTCCCTCCGACATCATGGAAAATCATTTTCTGTGAAACCAAAAGATGTGTCAGTGCGTTTTATATAAAGAGTTTTCTGTTGTTTCCCCCTCAACACGTATAGATAGATTGAAAATTGGCGTGAAAATTCCTATAATGAAGAAAATTAAACGGGGAAATAATGGAGGTGGCACGTTGCCTATTAATATACCAACACACCTGCCGGCAAAACAGGTGCTTGAAAGTGAACATATATTTGTAATGGATGAAAGCAGAGCATTTCATCAGGATATCCGGCCGCAAAAAATTATTATCTTAAATTTGATGCCGAAAAAAATCCAAACAGAGACTCAGCTTCTCAGATTGCTTGGAAATTCGCCTTTACAGGTTCATTTCACATTTTTAATCCCAAGCACACACACGCCGAAAAACACTGCAAGAGAACACCTTGACGAATTTTACACGACTTTTTCCAATATCCGTCACAAGAAGTTTGACGGAATGATTATCACCGGTGCGCCGATCGAGCATTTGGCGTTTGAAGAGGTTTCATATTGGGAAGAGCTCAAGGAAATCATGGAGTGGAGCAAAACAAATGTTACTTCAACCATGCATATTTGCTGGGGCGCTCAAGCAGGTTTGTATTACCATTATGGTGTGGAAAAAATTCAAATGCCGAAAAAAATCTTCGGTGTGTTCGAGCATACCGTTCTTTCAAAACACGAAAGATTGGTAAGAGGTTTTGACGAGCTATACTACGTGCCGCATTCCCGGCATACAGATATAAATATGGAACAGCTTCAAGCAGTGTCCGAGTTAAACATTCTTACCGCATCAAAGGAAGCCGGGGTTTGCTTAATTGTGTCTAAAGACGAAAAACAAGTCTTTTTGACAGGGCACCCTGAATATGATACAAATACGCTTCTTCAAGAGTATGAAAGAGATTTGGAACGAAACCTTTCTACTGTCGAGGCGCCTAAACATTATTTTGCAAAAGGCAGCAACGAGCCAGTGAATCGCTGGAAAGCGCATGCCACATTATTGTTTATGAACTGGCTGAATTATTACGTTTACCAAGAAACTCCTTATGAATGGGACTAATTTTTCTTATTTTAGTGATACGCTGAGCAAAAAATATGATAAAATACATCTGATTCAGTCTGCCTATAACAAAAATTTAAAATACTGGAATCCAAATCATTTAAAATTAGCTTAACTTTTTCACTGCATTAATAATTCGATTATGTATTTGTGTTATGTTTATGTATAGACAATAACTCCTTACGATGCATGAAGCTTGCTTGTTGTTGATTACATTGAGGTGAATTTACTTGAATACCAATAAAAGAGTATTAATTTTGACTGCAAATTACGGAAATGGACATGTGCAGGTAGCCAAAACACTTTATGAACAATGTGTAAGGCTCGGCTTTCAGCATGTAACAGTTTCTAATTTGTACCAAGAGTCAAATCCGATTGTTTCAGAGGTAACTCAATACCTTTATTTAAAAAGCTTCTCAATCGGGAAACAGTTTTATCGTTTGTTTTATTACGGAGTTGACAAAATCTATAATAAACGTAAATTCAATATTTACTTTAAAATGGGTAATAAAAGATTGGGCGAACTTGTTGATGAACATCAGCCCGATATTATTATTAATACATTTCCGATGATTGTCGTGCCGGAGTACAGACGCCGAACAGGAAGAGTCATTCCTACCTTCAATGTTATGACTGATTTTTGCCTTCATAAAATTTGGGTTCACGAGAACGTGGATAAATATTATGTGGCGACAGATTACGTGAAGGAAAAACTGCTGGAGATCGGCACTCATCCAAGCAACGTAAAAATCACAGGAATTCCAATCAGGCCGCAATTTGAAGAATCCATGCCGGTTGGACCGATATATAAAAAGTACAATCTTTCGCCAGACAAAAAAGTGCTTCTGATCATGGCAGGTGCCCACGGTGTATTAAAGAACGTAAAAGAGCTGTGCGAAAACCTTGTCAAAGATGAGCAAGTGCAAGTGGTTGTCGTGTGCGGGAAAAATACGGCTTTAAAAGAATCTTTGAGTCCGCTTGAGGCGGAAAACGGTGACAAATTAAAAGTTCTGGGCTATGTGGAGCGCATTGATGAGCTATTCCGGATCACAGATTGCATGATTACTAAACCAGGCGGCATAACTTTGACTGAAGCAACTGCCATCGGTGTGCCTGTCATTCTGTACAAACCTGTGCCTGGCCAGGAAAAAGAAAATGCAAACTTCTTTGAAGACCGCGGAGCTGCCATCGTCGTGAACCGTCATGAGGAGATTCTCGAGTCAGTCACTTCCCTTCTTGCAGATGAAGATACCTTGCAGCGCATGAAGAAAAACATTAAGGGCCTTCATTTAGCAAACTCCTCTGAAGTCATTTTAGAGGATATCCTGAAAGAATCAGAAATGATGACAGCCAAACAAAAGACCAAAGCGCTATCTTAATGGCGTACTTGAGAGCATACGAAAACCGTGTGCTCTTTTTATTTATATTTAGCCATTAATAAAAGCGGTTACATTTTTTCGTGAAACTCGCCTTCCTTTTCAAAAATAAGCCGATTCGCAACTTGACGGGTGCTCCCAGATGGTGTATAGTTGAACCATCATTTAACAATGAATCAAAGTTAAATGATGACAAAATTTTTTTTAGCACATGGGTGCTACAGTACTAGGAGGAATTAAGCAATATGCAAAACGGTAAAGTAAAATGGTTCAACAACGAAAAAGGATTCGGCTTCATTGAAGTTGAAGGCGGAGACGATGTATTTGTTCACTTCACAGCTATCGAAGGAGAAGGATACAAATCATTAGAAGAAGGACAAGAAGTTTCTTTTGAAATTGTCGAAGGTAATCGTGGACCTCAAGCTTCTAATGTTGTAAAACTCTAAACTCAATACATGATGATGAGATGACAAATAGAGGAGAGGCATTCGCCTCTCCTATTTGATTTTCATCTGGATTTCAATCGCCAAAATGTTTTGTTTGCACCTCTGTTCAATCTCTTCAACATACTTTTCCATTGACGGTTTTCCTTTTTTCGCGATATCCGCCAGTTCTTCTAAATCACTGTATATTTCTATAAATGTTTTGTGAAGGATCGACTTCAAATCTTTATCATCCATAGCTGCGTTCCCCTTCTCTATCAAGATACCTCAAATAGTAAAACAGTCCTATTATTTCTGGTTCAATAGTTATATCGGCTTATTTTTATTTTATTTTCTATTTTGGTACATAAATTTCAAAAAAACTCTGCAAAATAATTGTGGAGGTGTTTTTGTTGACTTCAAAATTCCATAATGAGGATCAGACTGGCTTTACGGATAAGCGGCAGCTGGAACTAGCAGTGGAAACAGCGCAGAAAACAACAGGAGCTGCGACGAGAGGCCAAAGCAAAACATTAGTCGACTCAGCATACCAAGCCATTGAGGATGCTAGAGAACTGTCACACTCTGAAGAGCTGGCAGCTCTCGACGATCCTGAATTTGTAAAGCAGCAACAGCAGCTGCTGGATGACAGCGAGCATCAGCTCGATGAATTCAAAGAATAAAAACCGCAGCTTCTGCGGTTTTTATTTTTAGTGATTGGTTAAGACATCTCCGTATGCTTTCAATTTTTCACCAACCGTACATTTATTGATACAAAATGAATGTGCATAAGTTTTGCCAAATTCTTTGCGAAATTGCTTCTTAATAAAACAGTCTTTGCAATATTCATCGTGCAGTTCTGTCAGTTCTTTAAAGATCATTTTCTTATCCAATATCGTCATCTCCGTTACGGTCTAATTTCGTGTGGCTTTCTACGAATTGATGGGATAGAATTTTTTTAGCGAGGCCGTCAGCTTCCTGGTTGTCTTTCCGTTGTATCGTTTCGTAGGTTGGAGTAAGCTTCAGTGATTCAAGGAGTGCTTCTATTTTGTCCAGCCATTCATTATGAGATGGATCATAGCAAGGCCAGCTGCCGTCAAGCTGATTCAGTACAACAAGTGAGTCCCCTTTGATTGTAATTGAATTTCTGCTTGCCCCAAGCTCTCTTACTTCTCTTATTGCTTCATAAAGTGCCGCATATTCAGCTTCATTATTGGTTTTCAGCCTAAAGCTTTTATTTTTTCTCAAACGATGCTGGACTCCTCCCAACGAATAATAGATGACAATCCCTAGACCCGCAAGTTCGCTCTCCTTATCAAAACTGCCATCAAAATAAACAGTGATGTTATCAGGCTCTTGAGCAAGCTCCTCGGTCAGCTTTTCCAATTCCTTCAGCGTCCAGCTGCCGCCTTTCTCGTCTTCGAACTCTAGCTCTTTCATGTATGGAAAACGTCCAAGCTCTCTGGCGAGCATACGTGCCTGCTGTGCTGTCAGCCAGTCTTCGCTGAAAAATGAGACGGATCCCGTTCCTTTTGCTTCTATTTTTAAATGCGGTCTGAGCTTCATTACGATCACCTTACCATTCATTAGTTGCCGGGCTTATGCTATAATCAAACCAATCTTACCCCGGAAAGGAAGCTTTTTCATCTTGTTTAATAATTCGTTTTGGATCTTTTTTGCGATCATTCATTTTATCATTGTTCTTTTATTTTATAAAGGATTTGGCAAAATGGGACTGTTTGTTTGGATCGGTTTTGCGACAGTCTGCGCCAACCTCCAAGTCGTCAAAACAGTGGAACTGTTTGGCTTAACAGCGACACTCGGGAATGTGATGTATGGCACAATCTTTTTTGCGACAGATGTACTGAATGAAAAATACGGACCGGCTGAAGCCAGAAAAGCGGTATGGCTCGGATTCTCAACGCTCCTGACGCTGACATTTGTCATGCAGGGCGTGCTGCTTTTCGAACCGGCTTCCAGCGACATATCACAAACAGCGCTGGAAACGATTTTTGGATTCCTTCCGCGAGTTGCGTTAGGAAGTCTGCTTGCCTTTATCTTCAGCCAAACGCTGGATGTTTATGTATATTCGGCAATTAGAAGGATATTTCCTTCTGATCGGCTTTTATGGCTCAGAAACGGCGGCAGTACAGCAGTCAGCCAGTTGTTTGATACATTCATATTCACTGCTGTCGCTTTTTTCGGCATTTATCCGGCAGACGTTTGGCTTCATATTTTTATTTCTACATATTTGATTAAGTTTGCGGTATCTTTAATTTCATTGCCTTATGCTTATGCAGCCAAAAAAATGATACCTAATGATGAAAGGAGTTCATAATGCCTACAGAAATATATGTAGACGGCGCAAGCGCTGGTAATCCCGGGCCTTCCGGTATCGGCATTTTTATCAAACATGAGGGGAAAGCAGAATCTTTCTCTATTCCAATCGGAGTGCATACAAACCAGGAAGCGGAATTTCTTGCATTAATTGAAGGGATGAAGCTATGCGCAACGCGCGGGTATCAATCGGTTTCCTTTCGAACGGATTCAGATATTGTGGAGCGCGCCGCTGAGCTTGAAATGGTTAAAAATAAAACGTTTCAGCCGTTTGTAGAGGAAATCACCTGTCTAAAAGCAGCCTTCCCTCTTTTTTTCATCAAATGGATACCGGGCAAGCAAAACCAAAAAGCCGATCTTCTGGCAAAAGAAGCAATTCGGCTGAATGAAAAGAATTAAATCTTAGTCATTGGTTCATCCTAATGGCGAGGTGAACTAACATGAAAAAGAAAGATAAAGGCCGGCTGACTGGCGGCGTTACTCCGCAAGGCGACCTGGAAGGCAATACACATAATGACCCTAAAACAGAGCTTGAGGAAAGGGCAAAAAAAAGCAATACAAAACGCTAGAGAAGATCTATACGATCTCTCTAGCGTTCAGCTTTTCAAGCATGCGCTCAATTCCTTTAATTTGGTGGCGGCGAAGCATTTGAGCCGCCTGCTCCATTTGCAAAGTAAATAAAGCGTCTTTCAGTGTGCAGACCAGCGGCACAGAGCAATGAATTTCCGCAAGCTTCCTCGACATCTCCAAATCACTTAAACCTTGCTGAATTTTTCCCTGCTGTCCCTTTGGAAGAAGAGAAAGATTTTCCAATAAACGGTCAATCGTTTCATATTCACGAATCAGTTTGTAGGCTGTTTTTTCTCCAATCCCTTTGACGCCGGGATAGTTATCACTGGAATCACCCATAAGCGCTTTAATATCAATCAAAGCTTTTGGCATTACCCCTGTTTCTTCATAAAAAGTCTCTTTTGTATAGACTTTATAATTTCCGATTCCTTTTTGAAGCAGAGCAACGCTTACTTTATCCGTTAGCAGCTGGAGTAAGTCTCTGTCCCCTGTTACGACCGTAATGTCTGCTTCATTTGCAAATAAATCGGCAAGAGTTCCAATACAATCATCTGCTTCATAACCGGCAAAGCCAATATTCATGATCCCAAGCTCAGCGGCTGCTTCCTTTGCCAAATCAAACTGCGGGATCAGTTCCACAGGTGGTGCGCTGCGGTTTGCCTTATAATCTTGAAACAAGTCATTACGATACGTTTTGCTCCCCATGTCCCAGCAGCATACGACGTGTGTCGGCTGGAATGTTTCCACGGCTGTAATCAAATGCTTTAAAAAGCCGTTGACGCCGTTCGTCGGCACCCCGCTGTCATTTATCATAAAGTTGCGATGTACGGCCGTGGCAAAAAAAGCCCGAAATAAAAGAGCCATGCCGTCAACCAGCAATAGTTTATTATTATTCATCTGATAACTCCCTTTTCTTTCATTCCTTCTATTTTAGCATAAAGCGGCCCAAAATAAAAAACAGTATCTCTAATAAAGAGATACTGTTTGGGTATCATCAGTCGTTGTGTCTTTTGTTGCTGGCGATCAGCTTCTCAGCTTCGCGTCCTGCGTAAGAGTCAAAATGGGTTTGAAATCCGTTTTTCTTTTTGGCATTGTTATTCGCCTGTGCATTTCTGTTTCCCAGCTTTGTTCTGCCCAACATGAATCCCCCCTTACGTCGGATGTCCATAGTATGTGCATCCGGCAGGAGATTCAATCGCGGCAGGATCATCCAGCTTACACGCGGCTTACGTATTCTCTGACCATTTCTTTTGATACAAGCCGTCTTGTCGGGACGATGCCTTTTTTAGCGAGCTGATTCATTTGCTCGGTGATGTCATTAATAGCGTCTGTAGTAAAAGGCTCATCGTTTTTGCATTTAGCAACAGCTTCTTCAATGGCCATTTCACGCATATTTTCAAGACGCATAAATGCTTTGATATGCTCGTGCTGTTTTGATGAATGTGCTGAAATTGCTTTATGTACCTCTGACATTAATCGTTCATCTCGCTTTTTTCTATTTAGTCTATCATGACCTGACATACAAGCCAACTGAATTTTACATTTTTATTGTATTGTCTGAACTTTTCCAGGAGATGCACGCTTGGTACGCCATTTCAATCTCTTTCGCATGTTCCCCTTCTGCATATCCTCTGAAATACGTCTCTTTTTGATCCGTTATTTGCGCGATTGCCTTTTCAGCCATATCTTCCTGTAAGCGTCTGAGGTGAGCTGTGTAATGAGAGATCAGGCTCTCTTCTTCATTTTTTATCCATGCCTCTGTGATTTTCGTAAGTTTCAACCGTACAGCTTCGATAAAGGCCGCTTTTCCTTTCTGCTCAAAAAACTGCTTCGGTGATTTGACCTCTTTTAGTTCCTTTTCAAAAACACGTTCTTCCATTTTTGGTTCAACTTCCTTCAGCTGTATGCCGCTCAAATGCTGATCACCCGCATAAATGGAAAAATAACCGTCTGCGTTTAATGTTTTTTGAAAGTTATCCAGCCATTCTTCTGTGATATGCCGTTCGATGAAACCGCTCATGCGAACATCAAGCGTTTTGATTTCCTGAATATATTCAAACTGGTATTCATGCAAGGCTGTTGTCATCGCCTTACTCACATTCTTTTTCCAATCCCCGTTTTGCAGCCCGGGATGGAACGCCGATTTTAATAAATCATTTGCAAAATACGATAATCGCTGTGTAATGTGATAAAGCTGCTCTCTTGTATCTTTTTTCACTTTCTCAATGATGGTTTCTGAGTTCCGCCGTTTCTCGATATCGGCAACTGCCTGCTCAAATGACAGCATGAGACGCTGTTTCTGCGCTTCCTTCTCTTCTATGGACTGATGCTGGGATTTGTGAAGCTGGAAAACAGTTTCGCATAGTTTGTCTGCTTCCAAACTGAGCTGTGTAGCGGACGCTTTTTTTACGTCCACTTCGATAAACCGATCTAAGTGTTTTCTTACTTTCGGGAACTGGTTATAAAATGATTCCGGTTTTCCCAGCAGCTCCTCCTTACTTGAAACGGTAAAGAGCTGCGGCTCATAAACCCCTTCTTTTACAAGCTCTGCGCTGACATAATCGGTCACTGTTTCAAGCTCTGTTTTATCTTTTGCAAGGTCTGCGGCATTAATAACGAAAAACATTTTATCCATGCTGAGCGATTCTTTCACAAGTCCGAGCTTTCGTAAAAATGAACGATCTCCTTTTGAAAAGGAGTGTTGATAATAGGTCATATAAAAAAATGCATCCGCATCTTTGATATATTGGAATGCCAGCTCTGTATGCCGTTTATTCATGCTGCTCGCGCCGGGTGTATCAACAATCGTAATCCCTTTTTCAGTGAGCGGGCATGTATAGTAGACTGTTACCTCTTTCACCGCACAGGCCGTTGTTTCCTCTGCTACATACGGCTTTATTTCAGACAGCGGAATCGTTAATATCTTCTGTTCCTCTATATACTGCTGATACCTCTCGTATGCAAGCACGAAATTTCTGATCAATTTCACGTGCTCTTCTTGCAGCCTGTTTTTTTTGACTGCCTTTTCCCACTTCTCTGTGAAGGAACGACCTGTGGGTTCTTTTGATATTCCGGTGAGCTGCAAAATTTCAGCTGTTATGTCATCCTCCGTCTTAAATACTACATCCGCTGTTTTGTTTAGGCTGCCATTGATTGGCTTTGTGATTTTGTTAATTGTTGCTGTGGTTGGCGTTGGTGAGGATGGCAGCACTCTTTCGCCAACAAGCGCATTGGCAAAAGATGATTTCCCCGAACTGAAGCCTCCAAAAAGAGCAAGTGTAAATTTCCGTTCCTCAAGCCGTTTAACCCTTTCACGAAACGCTGAAATATGCTTTGACAACATGCTGCTTTCGCCTAAAACATCAGACAAAGTGTAAAAGCGATTGATTTGGTCTTGAAGCGGCAGTTCTTGTTCTATTTTGATTTCTGAATTCGGCATCTGCTGCTCCGCCAGCTGGCCTCGGCCTTGTTTCTGTTCTGGAGCCGCCACTCTTTTTTTCTTCAATTTAAACCATTCTGTGTCTATATGCATCGGGCATTCGGACTCTTCTTCCCAAATGGCCCACAGGCGATTGATTTTCTCTCGGGCATGATTCTCTAAACGAGCCTGTTCTTGAAGAAGGACAAGTTTTTCTGATTCTTGGGCGAGCCGGTCGTTAATTGTTTGCACGTCTTTGGAAACACGCTCTTTCACCATAGCGGAGAGTACCTTTATGATGTCTGCGGCCTCTCTTTTCGCCTCTTTCCGGACCAGCTCTGCCAAGTCTTTTGTATATTGCAATACATATTCAGAAGAAAAGGCTGCACCTTGCTTGACCGCGCGTTCAATGATGCTTATATCAAGCGGAGTGCGATAGGACTGAATCAGCTTTTCACTCTCAACGTTATGGACATCAAATGCTTTGGCGAGTTTATGGAGCGTGTCTATTATGTGCCAATCCGCTTCGGCCTCTGTTCGTTTGGTCACATCAGAGAAAAAAACATTCCGCCTTTTATCTCTTTCTTGTGCAGTTTTCGCTTTAGAAAAGAAAAAGCCGGTTTTAAAAGAAGGCTTTTGTGACTCTAAAAATGCAGCCGCCAATTCACGCATTTCAAAAGGCGTCAGGTTGGCGTTTTTTAAAATACGATTGATTTCTTCCTGCATCCTCTTCTCTGCCTCAGCCGCCTGATTTGCAGCCTCATCCAATTGATCACGCAGCGATTGGACCAGTCCAGTTTGGATGTGAAGCTGTTCAGCGAAACTCGGGCCGTCTGTTTCGTCTTTCTTCAGCATTTCCGTATGTTTCTTCAGCAGATTACGGATCTTTTGTTCGGTTAAAGCCTGCAAATTGTTTTTTGATTGCTTTTCTATTCTTTTTAACTCTTCTCTCAAAGCCCCAATCTGATTAAACGGGTGATCAGGTTCTGTTACTGACGTAAAATAGAGCGCTTCCTTTGAAATCCCTTCATTGCAAAGCATCTCCTCTACCTGTTTTTTATAGTCTCCAAAGTTTGTCTCCGTCTCGTCATGGCGGTCAATTTGATTAACGATAAAATACACATTCGGAATGCTATCTTTTATTGATCTGAGAAACTTTACATTTTCCTCAGCGTGTACGTGATTATAGTGAACAACGTAAAACAGCGCATCCGCCTGGTGAAGAATAGAAGCAGCCGATAGAAAATGCGCATCATCCGTTGAATCGATCCCTGGAGTATCAATATACGCAACCCCGGAATCGATCTCAGTATACCTGTCAAAAATTTCGACGCTTTCAATCTGTTCACCGTCTTTGCAATATTGCTGTACCTTGTCTTTCTGGTAAGCCCCTTCCAGCTCAGCACACGCTCCGTCTGTTGTATGAAGCCGAACTCGCTTTTCCCCGTTTCTGATCACAACAAGGTTAGCGCTCGTTGGGATCGGGCTTGTCGGCAAAATATTCTCCATTAACAGGCAGTTCAGCAGTGATGATTTCCCCGCTGAATAATGCCCCGTAAACGCGATATAAACCTCTTCATCTGCCGCTTTTTTCATGACCGCAGCCAGTTTAGCAGCCCTTTGTTCATCTTGATTCTCAATAAATTGCTGATAAAGTTCCCCAGTTTTGTGCAAAAGCTCGTTTCTGTTTTGATCTGTCATAAGCCTGTACCCCTTTGTGCCGTTTCAATTGTGAACCTTTTTCGAAAGGTCTGAATTCATTCCCTTTTCATTTTACACAAGAATAAACCAAATTTCTTTAGGAGAATAGAAAAAAGCCGCCATTACGGCAGCCTCTATAAAAGAAAATCTGCAACTTTTACAAGTTCCAGATTCATCAAACAGATTTATTAGAGATTCCTTTTAATACAAAACCAATCAAAACACTATATGTACAAACCGCTCCGAGCAAAAACAGCATTGTCATTTGATTCACCATCCTGATTGAGAATCTTTTTCAAATTCATTTTAACATGAGTGAGAATGATTTTCAATCGCTATTTTACACTGTATTCATGTAATGCCTTGTCTTCTGCGCGAATTCTGACGGTTAACAACACGGCATTGAATACGGAAAACAGACACATGGTGACATACGCTTGATAAAGCAGCGGAATCAGCAAAATTTCAAGTATAACAACAGCATAGTTTGGATGTTTCATCCATTTATAAGGACCTTTTTTTACAAGCTCCGCACCTGGAACGACAAGGATTTTCGTATTCCAATATGCTCCCAAGGAACAAAGCGCCCAATATCGCACTGCCTGTACACTTAAAATAACTGCGGCGATACCGATCCACCAGCTTGACGGCTGTTTATTCATCAGCAGCACTTCAGCAATTAAAGACATAAAGAAAAGGATATGCATCGTAATGATATACGGATAGTGGCTCTCGCCAAATTCAATTGCTCCTTGCTTCTTTACCTTTTGTTCATTTTGTCTGGCTACTGCCATTTCTGCTGCTCTTTGAACAATGAGAATGGCGATCAACAACCAAAACATAAGTCAAGCCCCCTTTTCCCAGCTGAATAATAGCAGTTCTGATGAGAAACCCGGCCCTAATGCGCCAATCAGTCCCCGTTCAGCTTCCTTTTTATGTCCGTTCTGCAGATGGTCTTTGACCACATACAAGAGTGTGGCTGAAGACATATTTCCGTGTTTTCGCAATATGTTTTGCGCTGATGAAAGCTTTTCTGACGACAGTCCAAGACTTTTGATGTATGCGTCGATCACTTTTTTTCCGCCTGGATGCGCCAAAAAAACACTTATATCACAGAATGACAGCCGATGTTTGTCCAAAAAAATCTGTACATTTGTTTTGAGCCAATTTTCTACCAAAGTTGGTATGTCTCGTGAGAAAATGACTTTGAATCCTTGATCGGTAAAGTCCCAGCCCATGACATCTTCTGATTGTTTCATCAAAACAGATTGGGAGTCTGTTATCTTCGGGGCAAGCTTCAGTTTTGACACCCTGCGGTCTGCCTTCTCTCCGCATAATAACGCTGCGGCAACGCCGTCACCAAATAGCGAGGTGCCGATCAGATTGCTTTTCGTTTTATCTTCCGGCTGAAATGTCAGACTGCACAGCTCAGCAGCAATGACAAGCACAAAAGCCTCCGGATACGCTTTGCAGTATTCGGCTGCGCGCGCAAGCCCGCTGGCCCCTCCTGCACAGCCTAAGCCCCAAATCGGAACCCGCTTCGTATATGGAGAAAACGGAAGTTCATTCATAAGCCGCGCCTCGATACTCGGTGTGGAAAGACCTGTGCTGGAGACGAAAAAAACCGCTTCCACTTTCTCATAAGGTATGGCTTCTTGAACAAATTCAGGGTGAGAGAGGCACTCACGAACAGCCTCCCTGCTGTGCTTAAGTGTTTCTTCTATGTATATTTGATTTTTTTCTTCAAAGCTGTGCTCCTCTTTATACCATTCAATCGGCTTAACAAACTGTCTCGAATGGATTTGCCCGTTTTTAAAGGAGGATAACAGCCGGTCAATATCCTTAAAGGAATGCTGAAACATATAGCGGGCGAACTCAGCCGCTTTCTCTTGATTTACATCATATACAGGAAGACTTGTTCCAATGGATAAAATAAACGCCATGCAATCACCTCTTTGCATACATTGTGCCGCAACGATCTTTTTTATATGCAAAAAAAACTCCGCCGCGGCGGAGTTAGACTGCTGTTTTTTTTTCCGTAAGGTCAGCTTCTTGTTCTGTTTTTTTGGCTTTAGAAAATACGTTATATACAATATTTAGGACAACTGCAGTGAAGCTGCCCGCTACAATGCCATTCGTTGTAAGAAGCGTAAGTGCACTCGGAAGCTGTTTGAAAATATCCGGCACAACGGTCACACCGAGTCCCAAACCCACTGAGCAGGCAACAATCAGCAGATTTTCCTGTTTCGCAAATTCAATGCGGCTAAGCATTTTAATTCCGTAAGCGATCACCATTCCAAACATCGCCACCATTGCACCGCCCAAAACGGCAGATGGAATAATCGTCGTGAAAGCAGCGATCTTTGGAAACAGCCCGAATGCCATTAAGATCACACCTGTGACCACAATGACAGCATTTTTTTTGATTCCTGTGAGCTGAACAAGCCCGACATTTTGAGAGAATGCCGTGTAAGGAAAAGCGTTAAAAATACCGCCCAGAAGCACAGCCAGCCCTTCAGCGCGATAGCCTTTAGACAAATCTCTCTCTGTCAAACGGCGGTTTGTCAGGTCACCTAAGGCGAAGTAAACACCTGTAGACTCCACAAGACTGACAATCGCAACGATGGACATCGTAATGATAGACGCTGCATGAAAAGACGGCGCTCCGAAGTAAAATGGCTGAATCATTTGTACAACTGCCGCATCCGACACATTATCAAATTGAACTTTCCCCATAAAATAAGCGATGAAGGTCCCAATCAAAATACCGATCAAAATCGAGACGGACTTGATAAAGCCTTTTGTAAAACGGTATAGAAGCACAATGATACTCAAAACGATAAAAGCAAGGGCAAGGTTGGAGAGATCTCCGAAATCTGCACTTCCTTCTCCGCCGGCCATGTTATTCATGGCAACCGGCATCAAAGTAATACCGATAATCGTAACAACAGAGCCTGTCACAACCGGCGGAAAAAACGAGACGAGCTTTCCAAAGAAAAATGAAATAAGTATCACTAGAATGCCTGAAGCAATAATGCTTCCGTAAACCGTTGAAACCCCGTATTCAGATCCAATTGCAATCATCGGCGATACAGCTGTAAATGTACAGCCAAGCACTACCGGAAGTCCGATCCCGAAAAAGCGGTTGCTCCATACTTGCAGAAGTGTAGCCACACCGCACATAAAAATATCAATCGATACTAAGTAGGTCAGCTGTTCGACAGTCAGTCCCATTGCTTTTCCGACAATCAGAGGAACGACAATGGCACCGGCATACATGGCAAGAACATGCTGAATCCCTAATGACAGCGTTTTGCCGAATCCATTTTTCATGAATGAACCTCCTGTACGAAGGACACTTTCCCTTCTTCTAAAGACCGAATTCTTGCCAAAGATTCCACTCGGTAGCCCAGTTTTACAAGTTCATCTCTTCCCGGCTGAAATGACTTTTCAATCACAATGCCAATTCCTGCAATAGAAGCACCCGCTTGCTTCACAATTGACGCGAGTCCGTGCGCTGCCTGTCCATTTGCCAAAAAATCATCGATAATCAGCACATGGTCCTGATCCGACAGGTGGGTCCCAGACACCGCGATTTGGCTTTCTGTTTGCTTCGTAAAGGAATAAACGGACGCTGTCAGCAAGTTGTCGGTGAGTGTTAATGATTGATGCTTTCTCGCGAAGACAACGGGCACACCCAGCTTCAAGCCAGTCATTACAGCGGGAGCGATACCTGATGATTCGATTGTCACAATTTTGGTAATACCATCTTGTGCAAACCTGGTCGCAAATTCGTCACCAATTTTCTGCATAAGCAGCGGATCAATTTGGTGATTCAAAAAAGAATCCACTTTCAATACTTGATTTGATAACACGACGCCTTCTTCCTCTATCTTCCTTTTCAGTGCTTCCATCCAGTCTTACCTCCGTTATGAGAATAAAAAAAGCATTGCCCGCTCAAATAAAGAGCAAGCAATGCTGATATAACAAAAAACCGTACATATGCGGTTCCATTGCTCACCCATAGTCGGAACATTTACGGTGCCCGGTAGAAACTTGCGTGCCATATCCACGCGATTATATGAGTGTTCCTATGATATTGTAATAAATTATATCAAGATTCTAATCTCTTGCATAGGCTGAAAGTGAAAATTTCCGAACTTTATTTTCTTTTTTTTAGATATCATTCGTATTTAAAAGGAATCCGATCATAAAAAGCCTGGCGGCCGCGCCGCCAGGCTTTGATTATGCCAAATAGAGATTTGAATATTTGGTTGATAAATAGTCAATTAAATAGCGAACGTTCAGTTCTTCTCCTGTCGCATCTTTAATAATGTCTAACGGCTTTTTCCGTTTTCCATGAATATGCACCTTTTCCGTCAGCCATTGCTTTATCGGATGAAATTCCCCTCTTTCTAAGAGAGCGTCAAATTCAGGGAGATCCTCAAGCATTTTTTGTTTCAGCTGAGCCGCATACATGTAGCCGAGCGCATAGGATGGGAAGTAACCGAAATCTCCTCCTGCCCAATGGACGTCCTGTAAAATCCCCTCTGCATCCGTCTGCGGTGTAATCCCTAAATAATCTTGGTATTTTTGATTCCAAAGCGATGGCAGTTCTTCTACAGACACTTCATTGCTGAAAATCGCTTTTTCAATTTCATAACGGATGATGATATGAAGAGGATACGTCAATTCATCCGCTTCAACCCTGATAAATGAAGGTTTTGATTCATTGATTGCCCGGACAAAATCATCCAGGGAGATGTCCTTGAACTGTTCAGGTGATGCCTCTTGAATTTTCTTATAGTACGGTGTCCAAAAATGCTTGTTGCGGCCGATAAAATTCTCGTAAAATAATGATTGAGATTCATGAATTCCCATTGATGCACCGTCTGACAAGTTCGTGCCGCTCAGTGCTTCATCAATATTTTGCTCGTATATCGCGTGCCCGCACTCATGAATGGTGCCAAAGATTGCCGTCCGAAAATCTTTTTCATCATATCTCGTCGTGACTCGAACGTCTCCCCGGTTCAGCGTAGTTGCAAACGGATGAACGGTTTCATCAAGTCTTCCGCCATCAAAATCGTAGCCAAGCTCCTGTAAAAAATACAGACTGAGCTCTTTTTGCTTTTTTTTCGGGAACGCTATTGTAATAAAGCTTGTATCTGGTTTATTTCCGGAAGCTGTCACCTGTTTAACAAGAGGGATAATCGCTTCCTTCAGCTCAGCAAACAGCTGATCAAGCACCTTTACCGTAACACCGGGCTCAAACAAATCAAGCAATGCATCATAAGGATGCTCTTGATATCCCCAGTACGTAATAAAACGTTTATTACATTCAATCAGCTGCTCTAAATAAGGAGAAAACAAGCTAAAATCAGATTTTCCTTTCGCTTCCTCCCATGCTGTTTCTGCCTTTGAACACAGAATCACGTATTCTTTGTATTCAGCCTCAGGGATTTTCTTATTCTCTTCATACTCTTTTTTTGCCAGTTCCACCGCTTTTTTCGTATCTTCTGACAAGTCATCAAATCGTTCATACAAGGCATCGATTAGCTCTTTCATTCGATCGGATGTCTGGATATTGAATATATCTGTTGAAAGCTGGCCGATGCTTTCAGCCCGGTCCTCTGAGCCGTTTTTCGGCGCGCCTGTTCTGGAGTCCCAGTGCATTAACGCGACTGCTTCGCTGTAATGTGAAATTCGTTTTAAAAGATCAAAAAATTCCTTTTCATATGTATGTATCTCCATATCCATTCCCTCCCTATTCTAGCCGTTCCATTACAGGCTAATGGAAGGGGGAATGAAAGTCAAATTGTTTGTATAAAAGGCTGCCGGTACGTTTGGCGGCAGCCTTTTTATTCAGTTGATCGTCATTTGATTTTTTGGCGGAGGTGTTCTCCTCTTTTTCTGTTTGATTTTTTTATCCACCCACACTGTTGCCAGCGGGGTTAAGAGCGAGGTGACAATAACGCTCGTCGCTATAATTGCAGTTGCCGATTCAGCAACTGGGGCAAATGAGGCATTCGCTTCCGCTAATGCGTATGGGACAGCTACAGCCGCCCCCGCCGTAGAAGAAGCCGCCACACCCGCGACACCGTCCCCCCGCGCGACAAAACGATCAAGCAAAAACAAGGAGCTGCCCGATAAAATGACGACAGAAACTCCGATAAAAATGCCGAGCAGCCCTGATTGGATCAGCATTCCAAAATTCAAGGTATTGCCGAGCGAAAAGGCGAAAAATGGAATGATCGCTGGCACAACCTTGCTGAATAAGTCCCTGAGATCATGATCCAGATTTCCAAGTATACATCCGAGCAAAAACGGGATGACTGTCGCTGCCAGCGTTTCCCATGGGAATGCGGCAAGTCCCGTCACACCAAACGTCACCATGGTCATAAAAGGACCTGATTCTGTACTAATAAAGGCGAAAGCGCCCGCATCCTCTTTTCTTCCCATATGGTTCATAAGCGCCAAATACAGTCCGCCGTTCGTTTCATTCATTACCGCGACAATTGCTAAAACAGAAAGGCCTGCAAAAAAGCCGGATTGTATGCCTTCGTCAGGTATAAATTGCGCTGCGATCACGCCGAGCAGCGCTGCAAATCCGACCTTCCCCAATAATAACGTGATTCCTTTTCTTGCGATGTAGCCTGAAGAACGAAAATCAATCGTTGCTCCTACGCAAAAGATAAAAACACCCAGTATCGGCAGCGTTCCAGTAATCAAAGCACCCGTAAAACCTCCAAAGAACTCCGCTGTTCCAGGAGCAAACGTGTTGAGCGCCGCTCCAAGAAATAGCGGAATAATCATCATTCCGCCAGGTACCCGTTCAATTGTCGCCTTGATTTTCATATTGTGGATTCTCCCATCCTCCGGTTATGAAAAAACAATACCCCTTACACTTGGAAAACAGCCTGTAAATCCTCTTTTGAACAGCTGCCCAGCTGGCTGCCGACACCGACGGCACCTGCTCCGGCTCTAAGCCAATCCGGCACTTCAGACGGATGAATCCCGCCTGTCGGAATAAAGGTCACCTGCGGGAAAGGGCCCGCTAAATTTTTCATAAACGGAATTCCAAACACACCGCTTGGGAACAGTTTTAATGTAGTAAAACCGCATGTCAACGCTTCCATAATTTCGCTCGGAGTCAAGACGCCGGGGATATAATGTGTCTTTACAAAAGAAAGGTGTTCAGCAAGATCAGCTGAAAAACCCGGACTGACAATAAACTGTGCGCCAGCCTCAGCAGCTTCCCCAGCTTGCTGCGCGGTGATGACCGTGCCCGCGCCAATTAAAATATCTTCCCTATTACGGAAGGATTCGATAATATCTGATGCTCTGGGCGTCGTATACGTCACTTCAACTGCACGAATCCCTTTATCTAATAAACTCTCAATCTGCTGACAGGCCTCCTGTTTATCCTTTGAGCGAATGACTGCAATCAGCCTTGCTTCTTTCAGACGGTTTTCAACGATTTTGGACTCCATATTAATAATCCCCTTTCTTTTGGCGAACCGTTCTTTGAGCAGATAAAAAAGAAGCTAATTTCTCCCTGGTCGGCAAACCGTCCATATCCCCCGGTGCCTGAACTTGCAAAGCGCCAATCGCATTTCCCCTTTGCACCGCATCCTTGTACGACAAACCATCTAGGATACCGCTGATTACACCGACTGCAAATCCGTCTCCGGCGCCGACTGTATCAACCACCTGATCGACCCTGCAGCCTTCTAGAAATCCTTCACTTGTCTCCGTTTTAAAGTAAGCGCCTTCTTTTCCGAGTTTAATAGCAACAAAGCTGACTCCTTTTTTCAGATAATAATCAGCAATACCTTCAGGTGTTTTTTCTCCGGTCAATAGCTCTCCCTCTGTAATCCCCGGAAAAAACCAGTCTGCAAGCCCAGCCAAATCATTGATTGTGTGTATCATTGTTGCTTGATCAGGCCAAAGCGAAGGCCTTAAATTAGGGTCGAATGAAATGGTTTTCCCGGCGTTTCTCATGTCTTTCATGACATGATACGTGAAGTCTTTCATATCAGCTGATAAGGCAGGCGGAATGCCTGTCACATGCAAATGGCCTGCGCATTGAAAATAATCTTTTGGATATTCAGTAAAAGTTAATGTGCTTGCAGCTGAGTTTTTCCTATAGTAGGTAACTTGCGGGTCACCTTCCTTCACTTTTGACTTCAGCAGCAGCCCGGTGGGATTTTCGTCCTGCGAGCGGATCACGCGGGACACATCCACTCCCTCTTTTTTAAGTTCCTGTACAATAAACGTGCCGAGCTGATCATTGCCGACCTTGCTCATCCATCCCATTCGGAATCCGAGTCTGGCAAGGCCGCAGGCGACATTGCTTTCTGCTCCGGCAAGCCCTTTAGAAAAAGTGGATACTTCATGAAGGCCTCCATACTCATTTGCGTAAAACATGGCCATTGATTCACCGAATGTCACCGCATCAAGCTTCATCTCTTCCCAACCTCCTCTTAGTTGAGGGCACCTAGGATTAAAGTGACTTTCTCATGATGACTTTTGCCTCCAATTCAATGGTTTGAGGCGCTCCTTTGTCACCTTCAATCCTTTTTAATACACGTTCCATCGCCGTCCTGCCCATATCATGTGACGGCTGAGCGATCGTTGTAATGCCTGGACCGATCAGTTTGTACCATTCCGTATCATCGAACCCTGCAATCCCTATATCTTGAGGGATGCGCAGGCCAAGCTCTTCCATACAGCTGATGATTTTCAGCATAATCAAGCCATTCAAAGCCAGAATCGCTTTTTTTTGCTCCGGCATCTCCTTGTGAAAAGAACGAAGCGCCGCTTTAAGCTGCTCCTTGTCCTTTACGTCAATTTCATACATTCTGACAAGCCCGTTCACATTTTGAACCGCAGCCATTTCCTGATACACCGCTGCTCTTTCTGCACGAGGGCTGATAGAGGAAATTGGTTCGGTAAACAGCGCGACATCAGTATACCCTTTGCTGTAAGACTTCTGAAGAATCTCTTTAGTGATCCATCTGTTATCAGTCGTTACGGTATCCAGTTTCAGATCCGGCAGTTTCCGGTCAATTAAGATCGTCGGAATGTGCTGTTCAGCAAAAGCGCGCAGCAAATCCTTGTTTTCCCCTGTTGCGTTTAAAATCAGGCCCTCAACCGAATGGGCTTCTAGCTTTAAGAGCATTTCCCGCTCTTTTTCAGGACTGTTATCTGTGTTGCACACCATAATGCTGTAGCCATATTGATCACAAACCTCTTCGACTCCCCTAAAAGCAGCGACCGAAAAAGGGTTTGTAATATCCGCTACAACAAATCCAATTAACTTGCTTTTTTTTATTTTCAAACCTTGGGCCATTTTACTCGGCCGATAATTCAGTTCTGCGATTGCCTTTTTAATGTTTTTCACTTTTTCAGGAGAAATCGCGTCAATTTTTCCGTTAATATAGCGGGAAACTGTTGATTTCGAAACTCCTGCATATTCAGCTACATCTTTGATGGTTGTATGGCCTGTTGTTTTCTTTTTCATTCAAGTACTCCTGTATCTCTTATATTTGAAACCGATTTCAAAACCGTTACAACAAAAGAATACCATAATTTTAACATTTGGGAAGAGTTTTTTTAATAATGTGTCAATTCATTATTTTTTCGTTGACTCTTTACACTATTTATCCTAAAATTTTCTTTGAAACCGTTACCAAAATATTTTCATTCAAGTGATGCTGAAATCCTAACCAAGGGGGAAATATAATGGAAAATCGTTATTCTGTACATCCTGAACAAGTAAAACGCTTTACAACAGAGGAGCTTCGCAGTCATTTCTTAATGGATTCTTTATTTACAGAAAACAAACTTACGATGTATTACTCACATGAAGACCGGGTTGTCATCGGCGGAGCCGCTCCAGGGCAAAGTGAACTGAAGCTTGATGCAGGTGATTTTCTAAAAACAGACTTCTTTTTGGAACGGCGTGAAATCGGGATTATTAATGTCGGCCAGCCTGGTGCTGTCAGGGTTGGCGATGATGAATATGTGCTTCAAACAAAGGATTTTCTCTATATTGGAATGGGCAATCAGGATGTATCGTTTTCAAGCTTGAACGGGGAAAAAGCGAAGTTTTACTTCGTCTCCTCCTGCGCCCACAAAAGCTATCCGACACAAAAAGCCGCCCTATCTGAGCTGACACCGGACCGCCTTGGTGATGATGCAGCGTCTAATGTCAGAAGCCTGTACAAAGTCATACATCAGGATGGCATTAAAAGCTGCCAGCTGATGATGGGAATAACGATGTTAGATCAAAACAACAACTGGAATACCATGCCGGCTCACGTTCATGACCGTCGGATGGAGGCTTATCTTTACCTGGATCTTGAAAAAGACTCAAAGGTGTTTCATTTCATGGGCCAGCCAGACGAAACACGCCACCTTGTGGTTGGTAATGAGCAGGCTGTCCTTTCCCCCGCCTGGTCTATTCATTCTGGCGCAGGAACATCAAATTACAGCTTTGTGTGGGCGATGGCTGGAGAAAATTATACTTTTACGGACATGGATCTCATTCCGATGGATGGGCTGAAATAAGATGGGTTATCTGCATGACGCCTTTTCACTAGAAGGAAAAACAGCGCTGGTGACAGGCCCGGGAACAGGGATCGGTCAAGGAATTGCCAAAGCGCTGGCCGGGGCTGGCGCTGATATTATCGGCACATCACATACAAGCAGTCTGTCTGAAACACAGCAGCTTGTGGAACAGGAAGGCCGGACATTTACATCTTTTACATTGGACATGAGCAAGCCGGAAGCGATCAAGAATTCAGCAGCTGAGCTGTTCGAAAACAGGCAGATCGACATCCTTGTTAATAATGCGGGTATTATTCATCGAGAAAAAGCGGAACATTTTGCAGAAGAGAACTGGCAGCACGTACTGAATGTCAATCTAAACAGCTTGTTTATTCTGACACAGCTGGCAGGCAGACACATGCTGAAAAGAGGTTATGGAAAGATAATTAATATCGCCTCTCTCCTGTCTTTTCAAGGCGGGATACTCGTTCCTGCTTACACCGCGAGCAAACACGCTGTTGCCGGTTTGACAAAATCCTTTGCAAATGAGTGGGCAGCATCGGGCATTCAGGTCAATGCAATCGCCCCAGGCTATATTTCTACTGCGAATACAAAGCCTATTCGGGATGATGAAAAGCGAAATGAGGACATTTTAAAAAGAATTCCTGCCGGCCGCTGGGGCCAAGCGGATGATATCGGAGGGACAGCAGTCTTTTTGGCGTCACGTGCTTCAGATTATGTGAATGGACATATCTTAGCTGTTGATGGAGGCTGGCTATCCCGCTGACAATGAAAAAAGCTGACGAACAAGATCGTCAGCTTTTCCTATTACATCATATGCGGTTCAACAGGCAGGACCTTTTTGACCTCATCAATGATGCGTTCATTTTCTCCGCCAGCGTAAATGTGAATCGAGCCGCTGTCTTGATTCGAGCGAATCAGACGCCCGATGCCCTGCCGTACGCGTAACAACATATATGGCAGATCCACTTCTTCGAACGGATCTTTTTTCGCTCCGTTGCGTTTCGCAGTAAATACAGGGTCATGAGGCGGGAATGGCAATGACCAAATTGTAACATTCCTCAATGCGTCACCAGGAATATCGAGTCCTTCCCATAAGTGAACCGAACAAAGTACTGTTTCCTCTTCCTCTTGGAATTTCTCCACTAAGCTGCTGATTTCTTCATCACCTTCAAAGAAAATCGGATACGGCAGCTCCCATGCAGCCGACAGCTCTTTAAACTCGTTTAATTCTTCAAAAGAAGGGAATAGCACAAGGGTTCTACCTTTGTAACGTTTGATTGTTTCAATCGTCTCAGCCGCTTTTTGTTCAGCCGCCATGTCTGTTTTTGTGTATAGATTAACAGTCATTTGCTCGTCATAATCATAAGGGGAATCAACAGTTAATGACAAATAATCATGAATCCCGAGACTGTCGGCAATATAATCAAATGAACCGCCTTCTGACAACGTAGCAGACGAGAAGATATAAGGGATTTTCTTAGAAAACACCTTTTCGCCAAGTACTTCTGCTACCGTTCTCGGCATCACGACAAAAGTGGATTCTGCTTCCTTTTTCTCCAGCCAGCTGATCGCGTCCTTTTGATATAGAGATAATGAATACGCCATTTGTTCAACATACTCTTCTACAACTGACAGCTCGTATTGATCAATCGTGTACATTTCAGACTCGAATACAAGTGCCTCACCGATTTTATCAAGTAAACGGCAAAGCTCGTCCGCCGTCTTTTTGACACGCTGGTCATTTTTTATTTCTAAACGGTGTGAACCGGCTACTTCTTTTGATTCTTCAGAAAGAACATAGAAAAATTCGTCGTTTGCAGCAAGTGCATCTTCAATCAATTCTGCAAACTCTTCTCTGATGTCATTTTGCAGCAAACGTTCTAAAAACAATTCAAGTGTAGACTGCTTCACTCTGTAGGTAAGCGCTTTTTGTGCAGCAAACTCTAGCAAATGCCCTTCATCAAATACAACTGCACTATGATCAGGCAAAAGCGGCAGCTGCCCTTCTCGTTTGCGTGATTCTTCCGTCCATACATGCTCCATATAAAAATCATGAGAACATATGATTAAGTCCGTTGACTTGCGGTAGTAATCTCTGGAAAGCGCCAGGCCGCATCTGTGTCTCATATCACAAGTCAGACAGTCCTGAAACGAGTCGTAGCTTACGTCAGACCATTCTTCATTTGATAGATTTGCGTACTGCTTACGGTCGCCATACGGATAAAAGCGCTGCATCGCCTGTGACTCATGGACAAATGACGGTAACGATTCATAAAGATCCAGCCATTTATCATCATCAGAACGCTGCATTGTTTTTTCAAGCTTCTTCAAGCATAAATATTGCTCATGTGATTTTGACAGCCTTGTATCAATTTTCAGATCAAGATGCTCAGCCAGCTTTGAAATATCGCCCTCTTTTTTCACCAGCTGTTCGATTAATGTTTCATCGGCACAAGCAATGATGGCCGGTTTGCCGACATACCTTGCATAGCTGATCGCAAACAGAAGATAAACCAGCGTTTTCCCCGTTCCCACTCCAGCTTCGGCGAACATGACTTTTTTCTCTTTAAACGCCCGCTCCAGCTGAAAAGCCATAAATACTTGCTCATCCCGAAGATCAAACCCTTTTTCGGGAAGGATATCGTAAAACACGTCACCAATCCAATTGTTCAATTCTTCATAAAAATTCTTTGTTTTCGTTAAAGAAAAAGGCAAACGTGATGTTGTCACCTAGTTCCAACCCCCAACTATTCGACATTCAGACCACCAATAATATCATTTTCCGCTGATGAATACAATAAAAAAACTTGGCATTGCCAAGTTTTTTGCAGTTTACTTGCGATTGATCACATGCGACGATAAAAAAGGATGGTCTGTTGAATAAATATGTTCTACCGCTTTTTCTAAATCATTTTGCGCATGCGACATCACAGACGGAGACGAATCAGTCCCGAGCTCCTTCAGCTCGTTTGCTGTTGCGTCAAGCGCCCTTTGAATAAGATTAAAATGTTCGCTGTTCAGCATGAGATCACCTCTGATGGAAATAATCATCATTGTATGCGAACTTTTCATTTTATATACATGCTTTACCGCATGTTATCCCCGAAACTTGCACAAACTACACTTGATATTCCGTCTTTGGATTATCCGTCTTATCAACAATATTCTATCAGGGAGTGATGTTGACATGAGTTATAGAAACCGATTAGATCAGCATTCTGAACTGTTTCATCACAATTGGACGCGGCCTAAACGTTCTAAGTCTCAAGTAAACGGTCACACTGAAATGTCCCAAACCAACATTATATTGAGAAGCAATGCGAAAGCTCACCGTTGGTAACGATAGAATATGGCTGAAAGATGTGAGAACAAAGGCAAATTATGCCTTTGTTCTTTCTTAAGTTGAAGTAATATGAAAAATTCATATTAAAACAAAAAAATCAAATCTTATTAATACAGTAGTTGTAAGAAATGTATATATTGAATATGCAATATTTTAAAAAAACTTGTCAACTTTTAAATAAAAGTTGACAAGTCATGTATCAATATATTTTATTTTCTTTTTTCTACATAAAATATTTTAGATTGTACAGCATCTTTGAATTTACTTCCTTTGTATAACTCCACGTTTACTTCCCAACGTTCTTTAAACTCGGGTTTTGCTAATTTACTAAAGTAAAATTTCTTAATAGGCGTTCTTTTAGAAAAAGACCCCTTTATAAAATAATTACCAAGATTCCACCCACCATCTCTAGTTGTTACGCCCATCCGGTAGTTTAATGTCCCACATTTACCATTTGTCTCAGCATAGGTATCTATTGAACTTGCTCTTTTTGTATATGTAGAAGCATCAGTATACACTCTAACTTTACAACCTTTTACACCATTTACAGTTTGCCATGAACTAGTTGCAGCTTCTGCTGTAGAATCAAAAGCAAAAGAAGTACTTATTATAAGTAGAGTAGTAATCAACAAAGTACTTTTCTTTAATAAAAATCTCATATATTCCAGCTCCTTCTTTTTTATACAAAATTTATTTTAAAATAACTATATATAGAAATCAACCTATTTAACTATTAAATTTCTTTTTTTTCCCTTAAAGTAATAAACACGTTATTATTTCAAACAAAAAAGCCAGATATGGAAGATCTTAATATCCATTATCTGACTAAACAATTAATAAGACTATTCTTTATTGCGAATTTTCTTTTTCTTTGACCAATATTGATAATAATCCGTTTTAATAAACCCGTTAAAGAGCTTGCGTTTCTTCGTTGCTTTTCTGCCGTATGCTTCCTCAAAGTTTTCATTTGATGTCAGCATATACACAGACCAAGTATCAAGCGGCTCGAACGCCTGCCCCATTTCTTTGTACATCTGTTCAACAGCTTTTTTCTCGCCGAGACGCTCTCCATATGGCGGATTGCCGACAATTACGCCAAACTCCAGATTCGTTGTGAAGTCTTTGACCTGCATCTGCTTAAATTGGATGAAATCTCCCAGTCCTGCTTCCTCTGCATTTTCTTTAGCGATTTGAACCATGCGGTGGTCTATATCGCTTGCGAAAATCGTAAGCGGCTGGTCATAGTTTGCCTTTTCTTCGACTTCAAGCCGCGCTTTGTCCCACAGGTCTTTGCCGATCCATTCCCAATCCTCTGAGACAAAATCGCGGTTGAATCCCGGAGCGATGTTTTGGCCGATTAATGCCGCTTCAATCGCGATTGTTCCGGAACCGCAGAAAGGATCGGCAAACGGACGGTCCGGCGTCCAATTGGTTAATTGCACCAAAGCAGCTGCAAGTGTTTCTTTAATTGGCGCGCCGCCCTGATCGACACGGTATCCTCGTTTGTGAAGGCCTGTCCCTGATGAGTCCAGTGTAATAAGAGCCTGATCTTTCAATAAAGAAATTTCCACTTTATACTCAGCACCTGTTTCTTCAATCCAATCATTGGCTTTGCCGGACTGCAGCTTAAGCTTTTCGACAATTGCTTTTTTGACAATCCGCTGACAGTCGGGAACGCTTGCAAGTGTTGATTTTACCGATTTTCCGATGACAGGGAATTTCCCGTTTTCAGGTATAAATGAGCGCCAGTTAATCGCTTTCGTTTTTTCAAACAGCTCATCAAATGTTTTCGCTTTAAAGGAAGCAACCTGAACCTTTATGCGGTCGGCTGTTCTAAGCCAAAGGTTTGCACGGCAGATGGCGAGCGCATCACCTTCAAAAATAACTTTCCCGTTATCAACCTTGCATTCGTATCCTAAATCTCGTACTTCCTTTGCGACAACCGCTTCAATACCCATCGGCGCCGTTGCAATTAGTGTATACTTCTTCATCGTATCACCCTGTCTTTTAAAACTTTTCTCATTTCAAGATAAAAGCTCTCCTTATACGGGAGAGCTTGTTTTCATCATTTTAAATGTAAGTGGTCTAACGTTCTGTAAGCCATGTTTTGTTCCGTCGTACTGCAAACGGCTTATCACCTCGTACTCAGGCGGCAATCATCTATCTACAGAAAGCATTCTGTCCTTCTCTCCGTTGAATTCCGTTAAGAAGGTTCCCCTACCAAAATTTGGGTTTCTCGCTCGAGGGGTTTACCGCGTTCCACTCTCACCATTTCTAGTGAGACTTCGTCACTGTGGCACTTTCAAGGATACTCAGCCATATCCAGAGGACGTAGGCTTTTTTCCTGCCGTCAGCCCCTAAAGGCTGCCCTAGCTTATGACTTCGCTAGGCACGAACACTACGGGCATCTCAGCACCGTGCGAGCATGGACTTTCCTCTACAGATTCAAGATCTGCAGCGATTACCCGAACGTTAAGAACATGAATTATTATATAACAACTGATTACAATTTACAAGCGCCATTTTTTTCAAGCGCGTCAATCATAAAGCTTGCTGCCAAAAACGTGTTTTTCTAAGTTAGACAGCCGTTTTAAAATATCAAAGTTTGTTGTGTTAGATTGCACAGGCTGTTTCTTGCTGGCTTCTTCAAGCTGTTTTTTCAGCTGCAGATTTTCCTGCTGCAGTTCTTCAATCTCTTGATGGAAGGTTTCATAATCCTTAATAATCATATCTAAAAATTTGTCAACGTCTTCTTGCTTGTAGCCTCTAACGCCTGTTTTAAATTCTTTTTCCAAAATTTCTTTCGCAGAAAGCTTTACTTTATCAGCAAGCATCTTTTTCACCTCGTATCGTGAATCATCACATATATTTTTTCAGAAATCTGTACGGTTGTCAAATTTCTCTCTCTTTGTTAGTAGCTGTCTTCCTCCACTGTCACTCTCAAGTCATCCATCGTGATAAAATAGATGGGATACCCGTCCCGTTCGCGTCTCTTTTCAGCCGTCTCAAGCATATACTTTGGAGATCCTTCCTTTTCAGGATCATATAACAGCATCAAGGCGTCTGATTTTTCTATAAAAAACTGATTTTTTTGTTTAAACTGAAGCGGGCTTTCATACGGCCTGTGAGTCAGGCTTTCTTCGTAGTCAGCCTGTGCCAGGACAGCTTCGTAAAGCTCTTTATTAGGCTCTTTCCAGTTCTTGTCCTGATCGTAGAAAGGGGTAATTACAGCTACCTTTAAATCAGGGTATTCCTCCTGCAAATCATATGCAGCTTCAGCAGCCCACAGCTCCGCTCCAAGCTGTCCCGAAATTAAAATCCATTCTAAGCCCTCATCTAAAAATCCGATCAGCCGGTTTTTAATCGCTTTTTTTATGTAATACAGCGCCTTATCATCCTGCTTAAAAATCCCCAATTCAAACGGTTTATATCCCGTAATAGCCAAAACTTTCAAGTTTTCACCTGCTTTTAAAAAATGGGGTCCCCTTCAGGGCCCCATTTTTAATGTTGCGTGTTACACCAATCAGTCTGCACGATTCAATACTAATCGCAGCAAGGTTTTCCTGCCTGAAAATGCTGATGTGTTGTCGGATCATAGCTAGAGTATGTGTGTGGATAGTAGTGAACATGCTCAAAATGATGGTGATTTACATTTGTCGTATGCTGTGGATGAATATGCGGCACGACAGTATTGGAAAACGTATGGTGCTCACAGCAATGCGTAGGATGGACAATCGGCGCCATCACGTGCGGTCTGCAGTGGTACATAATAAGATCCCCTTTCCATAACTTTATTACAATATTAGGTTATGAAACATAAGGGGTACATGTTCTAATACAAAAACCTATTTTAAAAGTGTGCAATTAAGCTGTCTTTAAAGTTTGAAAACACAAAAGCAATCAAAAATACCACAACAAAGAACAAGTAAAAAACACCCTTATACATACCAACTCTCCCTTTAAAAATAACTAACGTCATTTTACAGGATTCGCCGCTATTCTACAACAAAATCACTGTGAATTCAGCAAAAAAAATTCATAGCGAAACAAGTCGTCTTTTGCGCTTTCCCGGGGAATATTTAAGAGGAATATTTCCTCTTCAGCCGGGCGATTCTCATATGCAGTTTTTCTGTTTCTTTTTCTGATAAAAATGCCGCATCGCTAAGCAGTTGTTCTGCTATCTGCAATGCTTTTCCGAATTCTTTTTTCTTATGCTCAAAATATTTCGCGAGCTCTATTACAGCAGCGTATCTGCACTTCTGATTTTGCGAGCAGGACAGTTTTTCCCAAAGCTGCACTGCATCTTCCAAGCGGTTTTGTTTTTTGTACAGGAGCGATAAATCCAGTCGTGCACTGTCCTGATCCTCAAACGGTTTTTCTATAAGCCTTTCCAGCTGTTTGATCGCTTGATCCGTCTCTTTATGAGCCATAAACCATTTGGCCATGGCATAAGCTTCACTGTGTTCTTTTGGCGCATGTGATTCTGAAAGGATTTTTTTAGACATATGAATATACAATGAAATAAGGGATAGCACATCCATTTCATTATGCTGCAGGACGCCTTTTAGAAGATCCGGCACTTGCGCCTTGATAAAATGAAAGTAAAGCATCGGCGCCAAGTAGCCCGGTGTGTCTTCTAGTCTGCGGATGCCGAGCTCTTCTTTTTCAACCGTGCCGAGGGATACACGGTCCATTTTGTGTTTCCACAGGCGTCTAGCTCCATGTAAAAGGTCAAAGTGGCCGAATTCCGGAAGCTTCGGAAGTCTGTCACGGATCAAGGTATGCCTTGTTTTCACCTGAGGCCAATCAAAGGCTTTGCCGTTGTAGGTCACAAGTGATGTAATGTCAACCTCGCTTAAAAAGCTTTGGTACAAGGCGACTTCGTTCCCCGGCTTAGGCAAAAGATGCTGTTTGACTGTCACTCGGTCTTCATACACTCTCGCATGGCCAAGCAAAAAAATGGTATTCCCAGCTCCGCCTCCAAGACCGGTTGTTTCTGTATCAAAGAAAAAGAGATTGTTTTTGTTATACCCTTTTGCTGACAACGTATGAGACAGGCTGCTTTGGTTCCATAATTTGATCACTTCCTCAAGCTCAGAAAAATGGTATAACCCATGGCGGTGAGAAAGCGGATATTCTACTTCTCTGATGAGGCAGTATTCATCTTCGAAAAAGAAAGGCTTCATGCCAAAAGCCTCCCACTCTTCTAAAAACGGGATGTCATCAAAGTGGTTTTCTTGTTTGCCTGCTTCTATTTTTTGTTCTCCTTCGTCGAGCACCATGTGCTTTTTCATACGCTGGAGTTTCCCTTTTAATGACATATCCAACCTCCCTCCTTACGACATCTGATCCAACATGCGCAAAATTCTTTCTTTTGCTTTTACCCCTTCTATTTCGGTACCTATACAAGACGGACAGCCGTCATCACAAGGACAATATGTAATCAGCTGTTTCGCCGCTTCATTAATGTCTGAAAAACGTTTAAAGACTTCCTCCGTCAAACCGATACCGCCCGGATAATGATCGTATAAAAATATGGTTGGCAATCCGGTATGGGCTGCTTTAATTTGAGAAACGACATGAACATCATTTCGATCACACATGATATATACAGGGACAATATGCTGAAGCACATTCGTGATGCCAAGAAGCAGCTGTTCCAGTGTCTTTTCCCCGATGTCTTCGTCCGCTGTTTTGATTTCGAGCCAAGCTGCGCTTGTATGCAGTTCTTCTTCCGGCAAATGAATAGGTCCAGACCCAATATTTTCAAACGTAGTCATTTTTATTTTTTTAAAAATGGTCGGCAGAGCATTGACAGTGACATCTCCGTAGTGCAATGACGTACGGCTTTTTTCTTTCGTTTGATCGATTTCTAACACCTTCAGCTGAACTGCTAGGTTTGCATCTGTATAATATTCGACATCAACTTTTCTGACATAAGCCTTTTTATGGTCCCAATCGAGCTTCTCTACTTGATACTGAACGCCTTCATGCAAATAAATGGCTTCATCATGTAAAAGCGTCATCGCACTAAAACGGTCCATTTCACCGATAATCCTGACATTTGCAATATCCGACTGATCAACTATGACGACATTTTCCTGTGATGCGGAACGCAAACTGATGTTTGAAGCAGGGAACGACTCACTTGCCCAATGATACCGTTCGCCGTTGCGGTGAAGAACGGCCTCTTCCTGAAGATACTCAAGAATATCACTTACATCCATGGGCCCAAATTCTTCATCAGCTCTAAATGGAAGCTCATAAGCAGCACACTTTAAGTGGTCTACTAAAATAATCAAATTCTCCGGATTGATTCTTGCAGATTCCGGCGAACGATTAAAGAAGTATTCAGGATGCCGTACAATATATTGGTCGATCGGCGTCGAATTGGCTACCATGATAATTAAAGATTCACCGTGTCTTCTGCCGGCTCGTCCCGCCTGCTGCCAAGCACTTGCGACACTTCCGGGATAACCCGTCATCACGCACACCTGCAGCTGGCCGATATCAACACCAAGCTCTAAGGCATTTGTACTGACCACTCCTAAAATGTCGCCTTCTCTCAAGCCTCTTTCGATTTCTCTTCGCTCTTTAGGCAGATAGCCTCCCCGATAGCCTCTGATTGATTTTGTTCCAATTTCTTTTTTCACGAGCTCCTGAATATGGCTTAAAATAATTTCCACCCGGACTCTGCTTCTGGCAAAAACAATGGTCTGCACTTTGTTTTTAAGAAACTCTTTCGCCAGTTCATTCACTTCTGCAGTTGCGCTCCTTCTAATATTCAGCGGTTTGTTTACAATTGGCGGATTATAAAATACGAAATGCTTGCGTCCGCTCGGGGCACCGTTGTCATCGACCAGCCGCATCGGTTTGCCTGTCAGCTGCTCTCCCAATTCCTTCGGGTTGGCAATCGTTGCAGAAGTGCAAATAAAAACCGGATCACTTCCATAAAACCGGCAGATCCGCTTCAGCCGACGGATCACATTTGCCACATGGCTGCCGAACACCCCCCGATACGTATGAAGCTCATCAATGACGATATACTTAAGGTTTTCAAACAAACTGACCCATTTCGTATGATGCGGAAGAATGGCAGAATGCAGCATATCGGGATTTGTAATGACAATGTGACCTGCTTTTCTCACCTTTTGCCTGATTGCCGGAGACGTATCCCCGTCATATGTAAAGCTTTTAATGTCAATTCCCATTTCATCGATGATTTCATTTAGCTCGCTCTTTTGGTCTTGTGCCAGCGCTTTAGTCGGAAATAAATATAACGCCCGGTTTGTTTCATCCTGAGCGATGGACTGCAGGACTGGGAGGTTGTAGCATAGCGTTTTTCCTGACGCGGTTGGCGTAACGGTAACAATGCTTTCTCCTTTTTGCACATATTGAAAAGCGGAATATTGGTGGGTATATAGTTCATCAATGCCCCTTTTCGTAAGGGCAGCTTTGATTCTCTCATCTATACTTTCAGGCATGGGCCTTGTTTTTGCTTCACGAGGCTCAATTTCATGCCAATTCACAACGTTTTCATTTCCTTTCAAATCAGAAATGAGTTCAGTCAGTGATTTCTTTTTCATTCTTTACACCTCTTTGTCAAGTACAGTTTACCGAATATTTGTTTGCATGGCTAGGTGCAAATTTTATACAGTTGAATAAAAAAAGCAAGGCATACGCCCTGCTTATTTCGCTTTGATTGTAAGGAGCTTTGATTCGCCTTTACGGGCAGCCTTTTCGCCTGCCGGCACAATTGATCCTACAGCCTCACCATTCATAATAACGATCGGGATGACGGTGCTGCTCGCTTTTTCTTTTATTAATTCCAAATCACATGTAATCAGCGGGTCACCGACCTTCACTTTATCCCCTTCTTTAATGTGGGCAGTAAATCCTTCTCCGTTCATATTGACTGTCTCCAGCCCGACATGAATTAACAGTTCAATTCCGGAGCGAGTCCGAATGCCAACGGCGTGTTTGGTGTGGAAAATCTGAATGACTTCACCTTCAACAGGTGAAACGATTTCACCGTTAGAGGGCTCCACCGCTATTCCTTCTCCCATCATTTTCTGTGAAAAAACTGGATCCGGCACATCTGACAGGTCCATTACTGTACCGTCTGCCGGAGAATAAATAACCTCTTCTGTCACTTTTTCTTGAGTTTTGCCCATTCCGAATAATTTTTTCAGCAATGTGTTTTCTCCCTTCTCATTCACTTCAACCGTTATCCCTTCATTCACCACTATTTAACCACACTTTCAATTTTGCTTCAATTTATAACAACATCTGGCATAGACGCATAATCTGGTTAAAAAAAGGCGGTGGCTGAAGTGGAATTCTATGATGACAAAAAGAACGAACTGCAAAAGAAAGAGGAAATCATAACGGAGGCAATAGACACTCTTTTTCAATCCTCAGCATTCGGCAACCTTATAAACGGATTTCAGAACCTGATCAATTCGAGTTTAAAGGATGTGCAGACAACCATACATGTCAGAGAAAGAGAAACTGGGCTCTATGTCGATATTACCATTCCGGCGACGTTTCGAGATGGCGAGATCGTCGTTGATGTCAAATCGAGGTATCTCCATGTCACACTCCAAGAAAAACAGAAACACCAATATGAAGCTACTTTTACAAGCATGACAAGAACGGTGCAGCTTCCTTATGAAGTTCGCCAAGAAGATATGGAAACATCTTGGAACGAGCAGACAATGACACTATTCTTTCCAAAAAATAAGCATGAATGAACGATTCATTCATGCTTCTATCATTTAAAAAAGCTGGTAAATCCCTTTATTAAAGATCCGACCTGATTCATTGCACTCATCACTTGGCCTGTCGTATCCATCATTTTATTAAAATCAAATTGCCCATTGGCTTTTTTGAACTGCGACATAATGCTTTGAAATTGCGAAGGCTGCTGTTGATTAGGCCTTGGAATAGGATAAGGGTTGGAAAATACAGGCGGCTGCATAGGCATAGGCTGGATCGGAGCATAGGGCTGATAGTAATCCTGCTGTCCATAATGCTGCTGAGGCAGATATTGCTCCAAATAACCGGGTGCAGCCTGCTGATAATATCCTTGCATTTGCTGAGGATCATAATAGCCCATTTGCCGAGGATAGCTTCGAGAGCTCCTGTTCATTGCGATTCCCCCTAAACTCAACATATTTCTCTTCTATATATGTATGAATGACTTCTATTGTTTGTGTCACGAGTAAAGGTTAGCGTTTGTCAAATTGTGTCGAAAGTTTAAATTTTTTAAAAACAGAAAAAAGTCGAATCATTATGGTACCATGTTTTCAATACAGATGAGAGGGGATGCACCATAATGAACGTATCATACTTAAGCAAACGTTTTGCAGAAATGAAGAAATATGAAACAGACTGTATGAATAAACTGATGGACTTTGCCAAGTTCCTCTATATTCAAGGACATCTCAGCATAACTGAGTTTCGTAACAGTATGAAGGTTCTCGAAGCAAATGGAGCAGAAAGCCCGGCATATGAGATGAATTAACGTCCGGCCCCCTATAACGAATTCAAAAGAAGACAGCCTTTACCGGCTGTCTTCTCTTGCAATTTCATCCTTTACTGCATGCAATGTATAAAGGACTGACTCAGTGATGTCCTTGAATCGTTTTTTATGAATATGATGAACATATGATTGAAGGACCAATTCCAGGAAATTATCTTTTGCGGTCTCAATTTGCTCTTTATGCACATATTTAGGGCGACGGGCTTTTATCAATTCAAGAGCACCCTCCGCCCAGCGAGCCGCCAGCTCATCATTCTCTTCAACTGCAGGCTTTATCGTCTCAAAAAAATCATAAGAATGATTACTGCTTTTTCCTTCCTGATACCGATCAGCGCCTTTTTCAGCAACTTCAATCATTTTCTCGGTCATTCCCAGCAATGTTTGTGATAGCAATACCTTTCACCTCAATGCCTATCGTACCAAATTTCACTCGTGAATTCAGCCGATGCGGTATACCTTCTCAAACGCATACCTGTGTTCAGGCGATTGATACAGCTCATTTATACAAATATGAAGATCTATGATTTCTTCTTCCAGCACACTCAGGCGATCGTTTTCCGCTTCCCGCATCTCAGCCTCTAATGCATTTACAGAATGATTCAGGCTTTGCTCAGCTCGCGTTAATTCATCTTCTATATCAGAAAGCATACGGAGAATATCTGTCTTGCTTACATAACCGGACATTCGTGTACCTCCCTTTCCTCGTCTCTCCGGTTAACATTCTTTGCTCCCCAGGCTCTTTCCTTCTTCATGACAAAACTAGAAGCAAATCGCCAAACAAACAGGTATTCCACGAAAAGCTGAAGTTTTCGACAAAAACACCTGCAAAAATTGTATGATCCTCCTCCTTAATGCAAACGATACTTGTGAGGAGGTGCCGTATGGAAACTAGACCGAAAAAAGCCGGCCAACAAAAAAAGACTGAATCAAAAGCAATCGATTCTTTAGATAAAAAATTAGGCGGCCCGAACCGCCCTTCTACGTAAGAAGCAAGGAATTTCCTTGCTTCTTTATTTTTTCAGCCAATGTTCCACCGCAAAAAGCGCATGAAGCTGGCGCTTTTTATGTAAATACCAGTCTGTCAATTCAATCTGCTTCGGCAATTCCTCGCGCCTAAAGAACGTTTTCTTTATCTTTCCATGAAACCAATCTGTTTTCGTTCCGTCTAATGAGTGGATTACCTCAGGGTAGCATGTCCTTAGCATAGGAGATGTTCTCTTTGTAATCCCGATTATCTTTTCCATATCAAAACGGGAACCTGTGTGCGGCACTGTGTGCAAAAAGTGATAAAAAGCGGAAAACAATTCTGGCTTGAACAGCAATTCAGACAGCTGCTTTCCCAGCCTTATCCTTTCCTCCGCCTTTGAAAAGCGTTTCACTGAAATGCCGTAAAGAAACCCGTCTGAGGAAGGAAAAATAACGGTGTTAAAATGAAACCAGTCACTTAAATAAAAAGGAATCGTGTCAAAAACATTCTTTTTAAACGAAGGATTTTGTATAATAGGTGTTTGGATAGTGTTTTGTTCATTTATAATGAGGGCATACATTAGCCGCTCTGTGTTTCGCTCATGCCAAAAACGGGCCCATTCTTCCGACATAAATTGTGAGACGCCAAACACATGCAGAAGATGAAACAGCGGTTTCCCGACTTTTTTGGACCAGTGGTACAAAAGAAGCTGCGGATAGGCATCCGAAAAAATAAGCCAGTTCGCTCTTTCGTAGGCTAAAAAGAACCATTTTTGCTGTCTCTCACGGAGTCCAAGCTGAAACAGACTGCCTTTTAAGTCAGTCATTGACCAGCCGGCATTACGAGAAACGAAAGAAGCTAAGAGTGACCATTTGATTTCCGGATGACGGTCATAAAATGCTTTATATGCATTTGTTCTTGAAATGTTATCTGCGTTTTTTGTTTTTGTTTGCCGCTCAATCCGGCTCAGAAGCTTTCTGATGGTCTGTTGTTCTTGCACGTTCATTCACTTCCGTCATGAATAGTTTAATAAGGAGGATGAGAAAGTGATTCGGTATCCTAATGGAAAAACATTTCAGCCGAAACATTCGGTTTCATCCCAAAGCAGTCAGAAAAGGGCCCCGTCATACAGTAATCGCGGAATGACCCTCGAAGATGACTTAAACGAAACGAATAAGTATTATCTGACAAACCAAATTGCCGTTATACACAAAAAGCCGACACCTGTTCAAATTGTAAATGTCCATTATCCAAAAAGAAGTGCCGCAGTGATTAAAGAAGCTTATTTTAAACAATCATCGACAACAGACTACAATGGGATTTACAAAGGACGGTATATTGATTTTGAGGCGAAAGAAACGAAAAACAAGACCTCTTTCCCCCTGCAGAATTTCCATGACCATCAAATCGAGCATATGAAGCAGGTAAAGGCTCAAGACGGTATTTGTTTTGTTATTATATCCGCTTTCGACCAGGTTTATTTTTTGGAAGCCGATAAGCTGTTTTATTTCTGGGACAGAAAAGAAAAAAACGGCAGAAAATCAATTCGAAAAGATGAGTTGGAAGAAGCGGCTTATCCGATTTCTCTTGGATACGCACCTAGAATTGATTATATTAGTATTATTGAACAGCTTTATTTTTCGCCATCATCTGGTGCGAAAGGTTGATTAACGAAAGGTTGAGATGTTATGTCAGATCAATTTAACAGCCGTGAAGCTCGACGAAAAGCGAACAGCAAGTCGAGTCCTTCACCAAAAAAAGGAAAGAAACGAAAAAAGGGCGGATTGTTTAAAAAGACCCTTCTCACTTTACTCATTCTGTTTGTTTTAGGCGTTGTCGGCGGTGCCGTTACATTTGCCGTCATGGTTTCAGATGCGCCAAAACTGGATGAAAGTAAATTGAAGACGCCTTATTCATCAACAATATACGATAAAAACGGAAAAGAAATCGCTGAAGTCGGCGCTGAAAAACGGACCTACGTGCCGATAGATCAAATTCCCGATGTTGTGAAAGAAGCCTTCATCGCGACAGAAGACGCTCGTTTTTATGAGCACCACGGGATTGACCCTGTCCGTATCGGCGGCGCCTTAGTTGCAAACTTTACAGACGGCTTCGGAGCTGAAGGCGGAAGTACGATCACCCAGCAGGTCGTCAAAAACTCCCTTCTTTCACATCAGAAGACGTTAAAACGGAAGGTGCAGGAAGTATGGCTTTCGATTCAGCTGGAGCGCAATTACTCTAAAGATGAAATTTTAGAAATGTATTTAAACCGGATTTATTTTTCTCCTAGAGCATACGGAATCGGAAAAGCAGCGGAAGAGTTTTTCGGCGTCACAGATTTAAGCAAATTGACTGTCGAACAGGCTGCCACACTGGCAGGCATGCCGCAGAGCCCAACAGCATACAACCCGGTTAAAAACCCGGATAAAGCGGAAAAAAGACGGAACATCGTCCTCAGTCTGATGAAAAAACAAGGATTCATTTCTGATTCTCAATACAACAAAGCGAAAAAAGTGGCAGTGAAAGACGAAGGCATTGTGTCACAGAAGGAATATGAAAAAACAAACTCAAATAAATACAGCGCGTTTGTTGAAGAAGTCATGAAAGAAATTGATGAAAAATCTGATGTCGACCCATCTGCTGACGGATTAAAGATCTATACGACATTAGATACAAAAGCACAAGATAAACTAGATGAATTAATGGACGGAGACACTGTCGGATTTACTGAAGGTATGCAGGGCGGCGTTACGCTTCTCGATACAAAAACCGGAGAAGTCCGCGCGATTGGTGCGGGAAGAAATTCTACGGTTGGAGGCTACAATTACGCGACCCAAGCTAAGCGACAGCCTGGATCTACCATTAAACCTATTCTCGACTACGGTCCAGTTATTGAAAATAAAAAATGGTCAACTTATGAGCAAATTGATGATTCAGCTTACACGTATTCAGATGGAACACCTATTCGAGACTTTGACCGCAGATATAAAGGACCAATGTCTATGCGTGAAGCACTGGCACAATCTCGTAATATTCCAGCTTTAAAAGCATTCCAAGCAGTCGGAAAAGATACAGCGGTAGACTTTGCCAATGGACTTGGACTGGGATTAGATAAAGATACTGTATATGAATCCTACTCTATTGGAGGATTCGGAAAAGGGAATGTCGGTGTCTCTTCACTGACAATGGCAGGAGCATACAGCGCCTTCGGAAATAACGGAACATATAATGAACCGCATTTTGTAAAGTCTATTGAATTTAACGATGGCACAAAGCTTGACTTAACACCAAAATCAAAGTCAGCAATGAGCGATTATACTGCGTTTATGATTACAGATATGCTGAAAACAGCTGTTAAAACAGGTACTGGACAGCTTGCACAAGTACCCGGTGTAGAAGTAGCAGGAAAAACAGGGACGACCAACTTTGAAGAAAGTGAAATCCAAAAGTACAATATTGCAAGCGACGGTGCTCGAGATTCTTGGTTTGTCGGTTACACACCGCAATATACAGCAGCCGTCTGGACGGGTATGGAAGAAAACGAAGCTGGAAAGAAATCTCTTTCAACTGAAGAACAAAAAGTTGCAAAGCGCATCTTCGCCCAACTCATCGCCGATGTCGATGACGGAAGCGGATCATTTGAGAAGCCTGACAGCGTAGTGGAAGCCACTGTAGAAAAAGGCTCTAATCCGGCAAAACTGGCAGGGCCAAATACGCCAAGCGATAAGAAGCTCACAGAGTACTTTGTTAAAGGCACAGCTCCTTCTACTGTTTCTAAAACATATGAGAAAGAAGAAAAAGAGGAAACAGCTAAACTGTCTGGTTTAAACGTGAAATACGATAAAGACAATCAATCTTTAACGTTAAGCTGGAATTACGACGGAGATGCGACCTTTGCTGTTAAGCAATCTGTTGATGGCGGCAGCTACTCGGAAATTCAAAACAGCTCTGCAAAAGAAGCAGTCATTTCGGGTGTGCAGCCAGGATCTGTGTACAAATTCGAAGTAACAGCCTTCAGTGATGATGGCAAAAGCACAGCTTCCACATCCTATGAGGTGCCAAAAGCTGAAGACGATGAAGATAAAAAAGACCAGCAACAAACGGATGATGAAAAACAAGATGATGAGAAGACTCAGGATGATACACAAACTGATGATTCTCAAAAAGATGACGGTCAGACGGATCAAGATCAGACAAATGATTCAACAAACGATCAAGACAATAAACAAGACAACACGAACACAAATCCGTCCGACAACAGTAACCAAGACCAATCAAACGATAACGACAACAGTAACAACCAGGATACGTCGGATGGTGATTCGAACTCTGGTAAAAATGATTCATCAGGTTCTGACACGAATAAAAATAAAACAGACACATCTAATAAAGCACAAACAAACTCATCATCAACTGAAAAAACAAATTAAACAAAAAAGCCGTCACCCTTCGGGTGATGGCTTTTTTTGTTCATAAAAAAACCTCCCCTTTTAAGAGAAGGTTTTATCGATTCATCGCATGATATTTATAAAAATGCTTTTTCATTTCAGTAAACAGCTCATCCAGCTGAATAAAGCAATGATATTGGGTCGGCTTGAGGAGGATAAATTCCACTCGTTCGGCCCAATTGATCGGCATTACGGGAAATGATTTCTCCGTCAGTTCTGCCCAATCAAGAGATTTCACCCGCTCACCTGCTGTCCAATGAAACGAAGCAAGCAAACACACAATGCCCTTCAGCATGTCATTTTGATCGCATCTCGATTTTCGTGTTTGAAAGACAGGCAGAAGTGATTCTTTAATGTCTTCCCACACATTAAATAAAAGCGGAACATACTTGCCTCTGTCCTCCCATGGCAAAACACCTTGAGATTCCGTGCTGAAATCAAAATACACAGGGTTAACCAGCAAGACATCTTTCATATCCGGGGAGATCACCGGGCCAAGACTGCGCAAGTATTCCTCATAGGAAGCCAACTCTTCTTTCGCTTGCGTCATCGTTTCACCAGTCCTTTTTTATCTCTCTTCTGCCCTTCTCTGCATAAAGAAAGCAGCGGACATTCCGCACAGCGCGGAGATTGGGCTTTACAGTGATATCTGCCGAAGAAAATAAGGCGGTGATGCGTAACGGACCAGTCTTCTTTTGGAACCTTGCGCATCAGCGTCTTTTCAACTTCCAGCACTGAGTCCTTCCACCGGCAGATGCCCAACCGTTTGCTGACCCTCTCCACATGGGTATCTACGGCGATGGCCGGCACGCCAAAGGCAACCGATACCACTACATTAGCAGTCTTTCTTCCGACCCCTGGCAGTTTAACAAGCTCATCGCGGTCCCTCGGCACTTCTCCGCCGTACTCTTCAATAATCATTTTACTCAGTTTTTGAATATTTTTCGCTTTATTACGATATAAACCGATTGATTTAATATCTTGCTGAAGCTCTTCCAGCGGGACAGCCAAATAGTCTTCCGGCCGTTTATATTTTTGAAATAATGTTTTGGTCACTCTGTTTACAAGTGCATCTGTACATTGAGCAGATAAAGCGACAGCCACCACTAATTCAAAAGGATTGGAATGAACCAGTTCACACTCCGCATGAGGAAACATGTCACCTATCTTGTCCAAACAGAATTCAATTTGTTTTAGATTTAACACGATTGTCACCTTTTCACTTTATTGTTCAAGCCAATTGTAAAAAGGAACCTGCCTTTTATACTCTTTTTGCGGTTCATTCTGCTTTGCTTGTACCCGCCGGAATTTTTGGCTGTGTATTTTTGCCTGCTCCACAGTTTTCAGCCCGTTTTTCTTCCATTCAAACAAAATCCGGTCAATGTAGCGGAAACTGAGTTTTCCTGACAGTACAGCCTCTTTTAACGCGTGTTTGATCAGTTGTGCGTCATGCTGATCCTGGTCCTGCCAGATCGCCAGCGTTTCACACTCTAAAGGTGATAACGGCCTTGCGAACTCTTCCTCAAAAATGGTATAAAGGCTTTTTTGTTCCCCTTCTGCTTTTCTTTCCTGTGTTTGATTCTGTACAAGCTGAATATACTCGTACAGCTTGCCCCATAAAGGCTGGAGAGAATACTTCTCAAATTTGATGCCGTTTTGATCCTCGCATTCTTCAATAAACAGAAAGCCTTTTTGAATAAACATGCGCAATCTGTTTGTACATTCCTCAACAGAAATTGACATACCTTCCTGCAGCTGATTCGGTGTAGGAAAATATGATCCTTTTTCTAAATGCATTTTAATTTTTAACAGCAGAATAAGTTCTGTTTCATTAAGTCCAAGCTGTTTATAATGCGTTAGCAGAAGATTGGGGATTGTTGATGTTCCATGCTCCTGCATATCAATAAATTGCTGTTTTTTCATCGTCACACCTCTTACTGTAAAGGATTGTGATTTCCCCTTTACTGTAAAAAGTCTCCCTTGCAGGAGACTCTTTTTTGTTTCATTTGAATGTATTACGGATACAGACGGTTTAATAGTCTTGGGAACGGGATCGTTTCACGAACGTGAGGCGCTCCGCTAATCCAAGCTACTGTCCGCTCTAATCCAAGACCGAAGCCTGAATGAGGAACTGATCCATATTTTCTAAGTTCAGCATACCATTTATATGCGTCAGAATCCAGTCCATGTTCTGTAAGACGCGATTCCAAAAGTTCCATATCGTGAATCCGTTCAGATCCGCCAATGATTTCTCCATAGCCTTCCGGTGCAATCAAGTCAGCGCAAAGCACGACGTCCTCACGGTCAGAAGCCGGCTGCATATAGAACGGTTTTAAAGACGTCGGATAGCGAGTGATGAATACCGGTTTGTCATAGTGTTCAGCAATTGCTGTTTCATGAGGCGCTCCGAAATCATCTCCCCACTCGATATCGTCAAAGCCTTTTTCTTTCAGAAATTCAATCGCTTCATCATACGTGATTCTTGGGAAAGGAGCTTTGATTTGCTCAAGTTTTGACGTGTCTCTTCCCAATGTGTTTAATTCAATTTTGCAATTCTTAAGAACGGATTGCACGATGAAAGAAACATAATTTTCCTGTACTTGAAGGTTTTCTTCAAACTCTACAAACGCCATTTCCGGTTCAATCATCCAGAATTCGATTAAGTGGCGTTTTGTTTTAGACTTTTCCGCTCTGAATGTCGGTCCGAAAGAGAATACTTTTCCTAAAGCCATTGCCGCAGCTTCCATGTAAAGCTGGCCGCTTTGAGACAGATACGCATCTTCATCAAAGTACTTTGTCGCAAAGAGCTCTGTTGTTCCTTCAGGTGCACTTCCAGTCAAAATCGGCGGATCCACTTTTACAAAGCCTTCGTTATTAAAGAATTCGTAAGTCGCGCGAATGATTTCATTACGGATTTTCATGATCGCATGCTGGCGCTTTGAACGAAGCCATAAATGTCTGTGATCCATCAAAAATTCCGTACCATGTTCTTTTGGTGTAATTGGATAATCAGTCGCTTCGTGAATGACTTCAATATCTGTCACAGCTAGTTCATATCCAAGCGGGGAACGCTCGTCCTCTTTGACAATCCCTTTTATATAGAGTGACGTTTCTTGAGTCACTGATTTAGCTGTTTGGAAAATGCTTTCTTCCACTTCCGCTTTTACTACGACACCTTGAATAAAACCAGTACCGTCCCGAAGCTGTAAAAATGCAATTTTCCCGCTTGAACGCTTATTAGCGACCCAAGCTCCGATCGTTACTTCCTCACCTACGTGCTTGTACACTTGGTTGATTGTTGTTTTCAACATATTTCCCTCCAAAACAAGAAAGACATTCGGAAGCTCATTGCCCCGCGAACTCTTTTATCATCACTTTATTATACCCGCTCTTAACTAACCGGGTCAATGCAGATAAAAAGCGGCTTTCTGTCAGCCGCTTTTTTCACTATTAGCTATGTTTTTCGACAAAACGTTTGATTCTTTCAATCGCTTTTTCAAGAAGATCTAGCGAGGTGGCATAAGAAAGACGGACATTTTCAGGAGAACCGAATCCGGATCCAGGAACAATCGCAACTTTTTCCTCCTCGAGAAGCGCTTTAACAAATTCATCTACATCTTTGAAACCGCAAGATTGAGCCGCTTCTTTTGCATTCGGGAACAAGTAAAAAGCACCCTCCGGCTTCACACAGCTGAACCCAGGGATTTCTACGAGCTTTGCATAGATCGTGTTTAATCTATGTTCAAAGGCTTCTCTCATTTCTTCCAATGGCTCAGAAGGTCCGTTATAAGCAGCAATCGCCCCGTACTGTGCGATTGATGTCGGATTTGACGTGCTGTGGCTAGCAAGGTTCGTCATCGCTTTTATAATGTCTTCAGCTCCAGCCGCATAGCCAATTCGCCAGCCCGTCATGCTGTGTGACTTCGATACGCCGTTTATAATGACCGTTTGCTCTTTCAGTCTGTCAGACAGCTGTGCAATGGAAACATGTTTCTTTCCGCCGTATGTAAGTTTTTCATAAATTTCGTCAGACACAATTAGGATGTCATGTTCAAGGCATACTTCACCAAGCGCAGACAGTTCTTCTTCCGTATACATGACTCCAGTCGGATTGCTTGGAGAGTTAATAACGATTGCTTTTGTTTTTTCCGTAATCGCATTTTTTAGCTGCTCAGGCGAAATTTTGAAGTGATTTTCTTCAAGTCCTTGTACATAAACAGGCTTTCCGCCAGCGAGTTTCACCTGCTCCGGATAGCTTACCCAGTAAGGCGTCGGAATAATGACTTCATCTTCTTCATCCAAAATCACTTGGAAAAGGGTGTACAGAGCATGTTTGGCACCAGTGCAGACAATAATTTGAGACGGTTTGTATTCAATATTCTGGTCGCGTTTAAATTTCTCTGCAATGCTGTTTTTCAGTTCAGCCAAGCCACCTGAAGGCGTATATTTCGTATGGCCTTCGTTCATCGAACGCACAGCGGCATCAATAATGTGCTGCGGTGTATTGAAGTCCGGCTCGCCTGCGCCTAAACCGATGACATCATGGCCCGCGGCTTTCAGTTCTTTCGCTTTCGCTGTGATTGCCAGTGTAGTTGATGGTGTTAATGCGGATACTCTTTTTGCCAGTTTCAACTTGAACTCCCCCTAATTCGTCTTAAGGCGTGATATTTTTGAGAATCTTTCCAGTTGTAAAGTCCACATAACTTAAACTGTATTGACCTTCTTTGTCTAAGTACGTCACTTCCCATAGCAGAACGTTACCTTCTCTTGCCAGATGAACCTCTTTTTGTTTTGAAACCAGCCCTTCATCCTGTATGATTTTCGCCGCTTTGTCTTCCGAGATTCCCTCTTTTGCTTCTTTTGAGAGAATTTTTGCTTTTTTATTAGCAGGAACCCAGACATATAAGGCAGTGCCTTTTTTATCCGTACCCTTGACAACATAATATTTTTCTTTTCCGACAAATGTTTCGACTTGATCAACATTGGCGAGATCGGTTTCTTTTTTAGCTTCAGCAGCTGCTGCTTCGTGCCCCTCTTCCTTTTGTGCCATGGCTGATTTATAAATGCTTGCCGAGACAAGAAGTACTGCTAAAAAAATAATACCAAAAATGACGGTAAATATTAATGCTTTTTTTCTCATCTTCTCACCTACGTACGATAAATGGTAAAAACGGCTTGGTTTTTGTTTTCTTCATCAAGTGCAAGACCGAACATCAGATTGTCTCTTTTCAGTGTCCGATTCAGTGTGTCCACAATTTTATACAGATCATCAGAATGCTCTACATTAATTGTTGAAAGAATCTCGATTTTACTTTCCATTTTTTCATCCTCCAGTTTGAACAAATATTGTTAGTCATACTCCATTTCAGGACACGCCATACTAGTATCACAGAGCGGGAATAACCGCTTTTAAATAAAACACCATCCTACTCCCACACCGCAAAAGCCGCTTTATGCGGCTTTTATTTATTTTTCCCTGCAACATAAGCTTCAAGCTCGCTGTCAGTCATTTCGAATACTGAGGTTGTCGGCAAGGCATCAAGAAACAGCCGGCCGTATCCAGCGGTTTTAATCCGTCTGTCCAATATCATAATCGTTCCTTTGTCTCCCGCAGTACGCAGCAAGCGTCCGACTCCTTGCCTGAAGGTCAGTACAGCCTCCGGTAATGACACTGTTTGAAACGGATTCTTTCCTTTTTTGCGGGCAAGCTCACATTTTGCAGCATGAAGCGGGTGATCTGGGGATCGGAATGGGAGCCTCACGATCATTACTGTTGTCAGCTCATCACCAGGGAAATCAACGCCTTCCCAAAAATGATTTGTTCCAAGCAGGATCGCCTGATTGGATGTTTTAAAAGTTTTCATCAGTTTGCCGGGACTTCCGCCTGTAATCCCTTGTGCCAAGAGCTGAATGCCGGAAGCACTCATGATATGCTTAAGCTCCTGGTGGACCTTTTTCAGCATCTCATGGGATGTAAACAGCACAAGGATTTTGGGCTGTTTTTCCTTTGCCATCAGTTCGATATAACGAGCCGTATCCTGGATAAATTCAGTTTGTCCTGTATCCTGAATTGACTTCATTTCCTTTGGAATCATCACCTGCATGCGCTCATCATAAGAAAAGGGCGACTCAATTCTCATTGTCCGCGGGAAAAAGTCACTCAGTCCCAGTCGTTCAATCATAAATTGAAAAGAGCCTTCGACTGTAAGGGTTGCAGACGTTAGCACCACACTATTTTTGCGCGCGAAAAACTGATCAGCCAGAAGTTCCCCAGGTTCAAGGGGCTGTGCGTAAATGGCCACTGCATTTTTCGCACCTTTAGCATCTATTTCAATCCAAACCGCTTCATCGTCATCGCACCCAAAGAACAGCTTCTGCAACGTCTGACAGTAATGCTGCAAACCTTTCATGCTTCTTTGGTATTCATCGGCCAAAAAGACAGTTTTGCTCTTCATACCCTTCAGATGTTTTTCTATCAGGGACGACTGTGCCTCAAAAAGCTGCTGCAGGTGTGTCAGCATGGAACAAAGCCTCTCCGCACCATCCGTTAAGATCGACCAGCTTTTATCCTGGCTTTCTTTGTTCACCTTAAAAACTAGACGGTTTAAGTCCTCTTTAGGTTTTCTTCGTTTGACAAAAGAATGAACAGAGCTGAAGAAAGCATCACTTTCTGCTTGAATGTGCTGAAGCCACTCTTCCAATTCGAAAAATGAATCAACCGGCAGGCTGTTTCGCTGGAATAGCTGTCTCATTTTTTTTAGAAGTCCCTGCTCCTTCAGAGTGCCGATCCTGCTCAATTTCGTATGCAATTCTATGTACGTGGCTCTTTTTCCTAAATGTTCACTTGCCGCTCGTTCAAAGTGATGTGCTTCATCAATAATAAATGTGCCGCTTTCGGGGAGCCTTTTTTTCTGGCTGCCTTCATCGGTCAGCAAAAGGGAATGATTGGTGATCACCAAATCGGAACGTATAGCGATCTGTTTGGCCCGCTCGTAAAAGCCGGTCACATGCTCATTGCGGCTTCTTTTATAGGAGTCATCGTCATACGCCAATCTGTCCCACAGCAACTTTCCGCCTGAAGGCAAATTCAGTTCCGCTACATCCCCTGTATTTGTCTCTGTCAGCCAAACGAGAAGCTGTGCCTTTGTCAGTACCGCATCATAATTATCATCTTCTTCATGAAGCACCTGCTCGAATTTATACAGGCATAAATAATGCGATTGTCCTTTTAAAATCGCCGCTGTTACCGGAAATGGAAACAGTTCTTGGACAATCGGCAAATCCTTTGTTAGAATCTGCTGCTGTAAAAGCGTCGAATACGTGCTGATAATGACCGGCTTTTTTGATTTCTTGGCAAAAAGCGCAGCCGGAATAAGATAGCCAATCGTTTTTCCGATTCCCGGAGGAGCTTCAATCAGCGCATGCTCACGATTGGCAAACGCTTCAGCCACCTCTTTCATCATCATCATTTGGCCGTCTCTTTTTTCATACCCGGGCATTAACTCTGACAGCGCTTTTTCATTTTCCGCTTCCCATCGTTCGATCTCAAATGAAAAGTTCCCGTCCTCATTCACACGAACATCGATCGATTCAGGTTCTCTGACAGAAAAGGAAGAAAAGCGTGTATAGCCCGGTATCTCGGTTTGTCTGTTTTCATTAATGAACATATCCAACAAATGCGTCAGATCACTGATGAAATGCTGCGAAAGCCTTCTTAACTGCTTTAATGTCGGATAAGGAAGCTGCCGCAGCTTTTCAAGGATTTCCAAAAAAATAAGCCCTGTCACTTCAGCATCGCTGTCAGCCCGGTGCGGCTGATCATGCCGCAGCTGAAGCTCCTCGCTTAATTCCGTCAGCTTATACCCTTCAAATCCCGGAAAAACAATCCGTGAAAGTTCGACAGTATCCAGCACTTCACAATCTGGGAGCTGAAAACCCGCCTTATGAAGCTCATACTTGACAAATCCAAGGTCAAAATGAATATTGTGAGCGACAAAATAAGCGCCCTCAAGCAATTGGAAGACTTCTTCAGCGACTGCTTCAAATGGCTGTTCATTCTCTACCATTTGACTAGAGATTCCAGTAAGCTGCTCAATAAAAGCAGGGATTGGTTTATTTGGATTAATGTATTTTGAAAACCGCTCAGTAATTTGTCCATTTTCAATTACAACCGCTGCGATTTGTATGATTTTATCGCCTTTCTTCGGCGAATTCCCTGTTGTCTCTACGTCTATTACAACGAATCGTTGCTTATTCATTAAAATGGACACCTCAATTCTTGCATACGACAAAAGTGTAACACGTTTTGTACGGAAATGGAGCGGCAAAACCGTTTTACTCTCAAAATCTTAAAAGAAAACCCCCGATAAAGGGGGCTTTTCTTCTACAAAATTGTACGGGCTGGTTCGTTCCCCAGCATTTGTTCAATTTTGTTTTGATCATTGAGAACAGCCACTTTTGGCTCGTGGCTTTCCGCTTCTTGATCAGACATCATTTTGTAGGAAATAATAATAACCTTATCTCCTTCCTGCACAAGGCGTGCGGCTGCACCGTTTAAGCATATGACGCCGCTTCCCCGTTTACCAGGAATAATATACGTTTCAAGACGTGCTCCATTATTATTATTCACAATTTGTACTTTTTCATTAGGAAGCATTCCCACCGCATCAATGAGATCTTCATCAATTGTAATGCTTCCCACATAGTTCAGGTTTGCTTCCGTAACAGTTGCCCTGTGAAGCTTGCCGCTCATCATTGTTCGATACATATTATATTCTCTCCATTTCTCGAATATCAATAATGATATTATCTATTAAACGCGCTTTTGAAAAAGCAACTGCAACAGCGAGAATCATCTTTCCGGCAATTTCATTCACAGGTTCGAGTTCCGGATAGGAATAAAGCTCTATATAATCTATCGCTCCGCTTGTCGTTTCAATGATTTCTTTTGCAGCTTTTATCACCGCTTCCGGGTCTCTTTCACCGGCTTGGATCAGCTCCGCACTGGTTTGCAGGGCCCGATACAGCTTAGGCGCTTCCTTTCTTTCCTCAGCTGTTAAGTATACATTGCGGGAGCTTTTGGCTAAGCCGTCTTCCTCTCTCACCGTATCGACAGCAACCAATTCAATATCCATGAAAAAGTCGCTGATTAAGCCATCAACAACAGCTACCTGCTGCGCATCCTTTAAACCGAAATAGGCACGGGTCGGCTGAACAAGATTGAACAGCTTCGTCAGTACGATCGCAACACCGTCAAAATGTCCCTCTCTTGAGCGCCCACATAACACGTCTGTGCGTCTTTCTACATGAATCGTGACATTCTTTTCACCGGGATACATATCATGAGCATCCGGCGTAAAAAGAATATCGACTCCCGCGTTTTCCGCAAGAGCTGCATCCCGCTCAATATCGCGTGGATATGCTTCAAAATCTTCATTAGGGCCGAATTGTGCAGGATTGACAAAAATACTCATAATAACAGTGTCGTTTTCTTGTCTAGCTTTGTCTGCTAAGGTTAAATGCCCCTCATGCAGAAACCCCATCGTCGGAACAAATCCGATTGACCTGCCCTCTGATTGGTATTGTTTTATCGCTTCTTTCAGCTGTGAAATATCAGTAATCTGTCTCATCTTATTTTCCCCCGTACAAGCCGTTCAGAACTGTCTGGTTCATTTGAAAGGAATGCTTTTGTTCAGGGAAAGCACGATGTCGTACATCCTGAACATATCCGCTGATTGCTGTTTCGATGGTTTCGTCAATGCGCGTATATTGCTTTACGAATTTAGGTGTTCTCTCAACACCGTGGCCGATTATATCATGATAAACGAGAACTTGTCCGTCCGCTTTCACACCAGCCCCGATTCCGATGACCGGGATGCTTAGCGTCTCGGCAATTTTGGCTGTTAGTTCCGCCGGTACACATTCCAGCACAAGCATCATAGCTCCTGCCTCTTCGCATTTTATACTGTCTTCTATTAATTTTTTGGCGCTTTGTTCATCTTTGCCCTGTACTTTATATCCACCCAATACGCCGACTGACTGCGGAGTTAAACCTAAGTGACTGACTACTGGAATGCCACCAAGCGTCAATGCGCGAATGGATTCAAATACGCCTTCTCCGCCCTCAAGCTTTAGTGCGTCTGCTCCGCTTTCCTGAACGATAGCCGCTGCATTTTTCAGCGTATCTTCCTTGGAAAGATGATAAGACATAAAAGGCATATCTGTCACAATAAAGGTATTCGGCGCTCCCCTTTTAACGGCTTTTGTATGATGAATCATGTCCGCTACTGTCACACCGACAGTTGAATCAAGGCCGAGAACGACCATTCCGAGTGAATCACCGACTAAAATCATGTCAACTCCCGCTTGTTCAGCAAGCTTAGCTGCCGGATAATCATAAGCGGTCAGCATGACGATCGGTTCTTCAGACTCCTTCATTTTTAGAAAATCCAGTTTTGTTTTCATGTTTTCTCCTCCTCATGTTTAGAGGAGATGAGCTGCCGTTTTCTTCTGCAAGCCAAAAAACCTTCCGTTACAACGAGAAGGATCCTTCACTTTCTAAAGTTCGGCGAGTTTCATCCCTCTGTCCCAGTCCTTTTTTGGATCAAGGCAGACTGCTGCAATGTCAATCTATTTTAATAATAGGTGCAGTTCGCAGGCGATACTGCCCAATGGAAGTATACCAAAATCAACGGGCTTGTACCAACACATTAGCCCAATTCAATATCGGCAGAATAGATTTTTTTCATGCCTTCATTCGTTTCTAAAAGCAGAACGCCTTCATCATCTATACCTAACGCCTTCCCGTAAAAGGTTCCGTTTAACGTTCTGGCTCTCATATTAGCGCCAATTCCGAGCGCATAGCTTTCCCATAAAAGCTTAATCGGCGTAAATCCGTGTGTCATATAATCCCGGTACCGTTTCTCAAAGCAAAGTAAAATTTGCTGGATGACGCCAGCCCGATCGACTTTTTCTCCAGCGGCTTGGCTGAGGCTTGTCGCGATGTCCTTCAATTCATCTGGAAAATCAGCAGGCTGCTGGTTAACGTTAATGCCGATTCCAATGATCACTGAACGTACGCGGTCTTCTTCAGCCTGCATTTCTGTTAGGATGCCGACTGTTTTTTTTCCGTTAATTAAAATATCATTAGGCCATTTAATATCCGTTTGGATGCCTGCCGCCTCTTCTATTCCCTGCACAACAGCTACTGCAGCAAGCAGTGTGAGCTGGGGTGTTTTTTGGAGCGGGATGTCTGGCCGCAAAATCAGGCTCATCCAAATGCCGTTTCCTTCTTGAGAATGCCATACCCTAGACATTCGGCCCCTTCCGGCTGTTTGTTTGTCAGCCACCACGAGGGTGCCTTCCGGTGCATTATTATTCGCAAGCTCATGAGCCGATTTTTGCGTGCTTGAAAGAACGTCATGATAAATAAGATGCTGCCCCATCATGTCCGTTTTTAATCCAAAGCGAATTTCGCTTTCACTGAGTTTCCCGGGCTTTTTGATGAGCCGATATCCTTTTCTTCTTACGGCTTCTACTTCATAGCCCTCTTTTCGAAGCTCTTCAATATGCTTCCATACAGCAGTTCTAGAACAGCCGAGTGCATCACTGATTTTTTGGCCGGAAATAAATTCTTTGCCGGCCTGAGCAAATAATTCAATAAGGTCTTTTCTTAATGTTGACCGCATGTCTTCAGCCACTCCTCTATGTGTTTCTTTTGATTGGAGAGCTTTCCTGTCACAACAGCCTGCTCGATCCTCTGTAATTCTTCCGACACCCATTTTCCGGCCGGCCGGTTTCGAAGCGCAAGCAAATCCTTACCCGTGAGATCAAGATCCTTAAGGCTTTTGATCGGCAGGTTTTGATAAGCGTATTGAATGTCCTTCAGTTTTTTTTCATCCAGTGTTTTGTTTTGCCGCAGCTGCGATATTTTGGCCGCTGAGAGCAGTGATTTTTCCCCAGCTCTGTACATTGACATTGCGTCAAGGCTCTGGCCAAACGTATCGGCAATGTGAATGGCTTCCTTCATCACTTTTCCCGGGAGCTTCCAGGCTTTCAGGAAAAGAGGCGCGTCTTTCAAGACGATGTCGAGGTCAATTAAAAGAGCTGCCCAAAGCTCCTCACGTGATGTTAAAGAGAAGAATGGAAACTCACTCGCTGAAATCAGGTTTTCTCGTTTATGATACAAACCAGGCAGCTCTTCATACAGCCTCGTTTGAATAAGCGTTTGAAGCGCTTGGCGGGAAGCTCTTCCCTGCAGCAATTTCTCGAACTCTATTGTTTTTCGTTCGACTGAAACATGGGAGAGGAGAGATTTTTCTATCGAAATGGCTTTTTCTGTTTCCGGTGAAAGCGTAAAGCCAAGCTGGCTCATAAAGCGTACGGCTCTCAGCATACGAAGCGCATCTTCTTGAAATCTGTCCTCGGGCTTTCCAACGGTTCGAATCACTTTTTGATCAATATCTTTCCTGCCGCCAAAATAATCAAGCACCTTCCCGTCCGCTGTCATGGCCATCGCATTGATCGTCAAATCTCTGCGTTTTAAATCCTCTTCTAATGATGAGATAAATTGCACTTCTGACGGTCTTCTGTAATCCACGTAATCAGACTCAGTCCGGAATGTCGTGACTTCATAGGTTTCATCTTCCCAGAGCACAATGATGGTCCCGTGCTCTTTGCCTACATCAACAGTCCGCTGAAACAGCCGTTCTACTTGATCAGGTGCCGCATCTGTCGCGATATCGACATCTCCGATCGTTCGTTTCATATAACTGTCACGAACTGCGCCCCCGACAAAATAAGCCTGATGGCCCGCTTCGATTAAGGTGCGGAGCACGGGAAGTGCTTTGATAAAAACTTTTTCCATGTGATCACTCCGGTTCTGCTAAATCGGCATAAATCTGTTCATACTGACTGACAATTTTCTTGGAGGAAAATTCATTTTCAAGCATCTCTATTGCCGCCTTTGTAAAACGACTGCTTAGCTGTTCATCTTCTAAAATGCTCATCGCGCGGGCTGTTGCGCCTGCAACATCACCGACATCCACCAAAAATCCGCTCACATTGTTTTTAATAACCTCCGGGATACCGCCAATGTTCGTTCCGATACAAGGCACCCCGCAAGCCATCGCTTCCAGAAGGACAAGGCCAAAACTTTCTTTTTCAGACAGCAGCAGCTTCAAATCGCTAATAGAATAAAGTTCTTCAACACGGTCTTGATTACCAAGCATTAAGACTTGGTCTTCCAAGCCATATTTTCTGATAAGCTCGCAGGCTGTCGATTTTTCCGGACCGTCTCCGACTAAAAGCAGCTTCGCTTTCGTTTTACCGGCGATATTACGGAACACACGAATGACATCCTGCACGCGTTTGACCTTTCTGAAGTTGGACACATGGATGACGACTTTTTCATCTGGTAAGATTCCATGTTTCTCTTTAATTGTTGTTGTGTTTTTCTTCAGATACACGCGCTCGTCTATAAAGTTATAAATCGTTTCGATTTTTTTCTCCGGTTTAATTAAATCATATGTTTCAGCTGCAAGCGCTGAAGAGACGGCAGTTACCCTGTCTGATGACTCGATGGCAAAACGGATCAGATCTTTTAGAGACGGGTCATAACCTAATACCGTGATATCCGTGCCGTGCAAAGTTGTGACGATGCCGATATTGCGTTTCAGCATCTGTTTTGCAAGATAGGCGCAAACAGCATGCGGGAGAGCATAGTGAGCATGGATAATGTCTAAATTCTCCCGCTCCGCCACCTCAGCGATTTTGCTTGCCAATGTCAAATCATACGGAGGATACTTGAAAACAGCATATTGATTAACCTCAACTTCATGAAAATGAATATTGGGATGATATGTATTCAGTCTAAACGGAATGCTTGATGTGATGAAATGGATTTCATGTCCCTTTTCAGCAAGCTGCTTCCCCAGTTCTGTCGCAATGATACCTGAGCCTCCGACGCTCGGATAGCATGTGATCCCTATTTTTAGTTTTTTCATTGTTCGCCCCCAAGAACATCATGATCTAGCATCAGCATCCGTTTGGAAAAGAAACCTTCTGCATACTCCACGCCCGCTTCTTTACCGTAAAGCTTTTCTCTCGCTTCGACGATCTCGATATAACCATTCGTCAGTGGAGTAGAAACTGAATCCTTTGACGGGATAAACTGGCTTTTATAGGCATTGAGGCTTTGTTTTTTTGCCTCTATTGTATCCGAGATATCAATGACAAAATTCGGCTGATGAAAACCATTTATCATATAATAGTAAACCTTGCTGACTTTATGCGCCGGAAGGCTTTTTTCGTCTTTATATTTATGGATTCCAGCGGAAAAAATCGCTTCTTCCACCAGTGCAGCCGCATTGCCGTGATCCGGATGGCGATCCTTTTTATACGGCATAAAAACCGCTTTTGGCCGGTTGGTTCTGATCACTGTAACAATCGACCGAATTGCCTGATCGCTCATCATTAGGCCGCGGTCCGGAAGCGTCAGCTGAATCCTTTTATCTGCGCCTAATATGCGTGCTGCTTCAGCTGCTTCTTCTCTACGCAAACTGACCGTACCGTTAGAAGAGAGTTCCGCTTCTGTCAAATCGCATATCATTACTTTTTTTCCCTGTTTGACAAACTTCGCTATTGTACCGCCCATTCCGATCTCGACATCATCACTGTGGGCGCCGAAAGCAAGAACGTCAGCATTATACATTCGGCTCTTCTCCCCGAAGAAGGTCGCGGAATTCGAAAACACCTTCATCAAGTGTCCGGACAAGAATTTCCGCAGTACCCATATTTGTGGCGAGCGGAATGGAATACACATCACACAACCGGATTAATGCCGAGACATCCGGTTCATGCGGCTGCGCGGTCAGCGGGTCGCGCAAAAAAATGACAAGATCGAGTGCATTAGCTGCGATCAGTGCTCCGATTTGCTGGTCTCCCCCTAGAGGACCGGATTGAAAACGTTCAATTTGAAGGCCTGTCGCCTCTTGAATTTTCAACCCTGTGGTTCCGGTCGCGTACAGATCATGATGCTTCAAAATATCCCGATAGGCAGTCGTAAATTGAACCATATCCTGTTTTTTCTTGTCATGCGCGATTAAAGCAATTTTCATCGTTTCTCCCCCCGTCTAATCAATGATATTTTCTAGTCCGTACACAAGCTGATCAATCTTCATGACTTGTTCGACTGACAGCTTAACACCTGACATGAAAGAAGCGCGATTATAAGAATCGTGTCGGATCTGAAGCGTTTGGCCATCCATGCCGAACATGACCTCTTGATGTGCGATCAGCCCCGGAAGACGGACGCTGTGCAAGCGAATACCGTTTTGCTCCGCTCCTCTAGCTCCTGGGAGAATTTCTTTTTCATCTGGATGTCCTTGCTGCTTTTCTTTACGGACTTCTGAAATCATTTCCGCTGTTTTAAGCGCAGTTCCGCTTGGTGCGTCAAGCTTCTGGTCATGATGAAGCTCAATAATCTCTACATCTTCAAAATAGTTGGCAGCCATTTTTGAAAATTTCATCATCAGCACCGCGCCCAGCGCAAAGTTTGGAGCAATGATGGCTCCGATCCCCTTTTCTTCTGTTAAGGACGTGAGCTCTTTTAAATCAGCTTCTGAGAAACCGGTTGTTCCGACAACTGGACGGACGCCGTGCTCTAATGCGATTTTTGTATGTACTTTTCCGATTTCAGGCGTTGTTAAATCAATCAAGACATCCGGTTGTGTTTCTGTAAAACAGGCATGGATATCTGTGTAAATTAAAGCATCTGACTCAACAGGCATCACATCAGATAATTTTTGCTGATCGTATGTATGGTCTATAGCACCGACAAGGTCAAAATGAGGGGTTCGTTCTGCCAATTTAACAGCTTCCTGCCCCATTCTTCCACGCGGCCCTGCAATGACTACTTTAATTGTTTCGTTTGACATCTTGATCTCCTCTACTTTCCTTCTTCTTTTCTGGTCCAGCGATCTTTATCTCTTGTATTAAATTTATGCATGACTCGGTCGTGGGCTTCCTCTAAAGAGATATCAAGAGAGTTGGCTAAACAAACCAATACAAATAGCACATCGCCCATTTCCTCTTCCATGCTTTTATCGTCTTCAGTCGCTTTTTTTGGTTTTTCTCCGTAGCGGTGATTGACTTCTCTGGCAAGTTCGCCCAGTTCTTCAGTCAGCCTTGCCACCATGGCTAGCGGGCTGAAATATCCTTCTTTAAACTGGCCGATGTAACGGTCTACTTCAGCCTGTATGTCTTTCATTGTTTTATCACTCACTGAAACGAAACCTCCTATCATCCTCTTACATGTTAGCTAATTCAGATACGTTTGACAAATGTTTAAGCACGTTTGCTGTTTTCTTTTTCATCCACTATAATATAAACGCTATCTAATGGAAGGAAAAGGGGTTTTGTGTGATGCTTGGAGAAATTAGATTAAAAAACATATTTTTCATTTTAATCGGAGCGGCAATTTTTTCATTTGGCTTGGTTCATTTCAATATGCAAAACAATCTGGCTGAGGGCGGTTTTACAGGTATTACACTTTTGCTTTATGCTCTTTTCCACATCAGCCCCTCTATCTCGAACCTAGTGTTAAACATTCCGATTTTTTTTATTGGCTGGCGTTTGCTCGGCAGGACAATGTTTGTTTATACCCTTGTCGGCACTGTGGCCTTGTCTTTGTTCCTCAGCATCTTTCAGCGATATGAAATCCATATGCCCCTTCAGCACGACTTAGCGCTCGCCGCTTTATTTGCCGGCGTATTCATTGGAGCCGGACTGGGAATTATTTTCAAGTTCGGCGGTACGACAGGCGGTGTTGATATCATCGCACGTTTAGTGAATAAGTATTTTGGAATCCCGATGGGCAGAACAATGTTTGCTTTCGATGCCTGCGTCATCATTTTGTCTTTGCTTACTTATCTCTCCTATAAAGAAGCGATGTATACGCTGGTAGCTGTATTTGTAGCGGCAAGATTAATCGATTTTATTCAGGAAGGCGGATACGCTGCTAAAGGCGCTACGATCATTTCATCGAAAAACGACCTGATTCAGAAAAAGATCCTTGAAGAAATGGAACGGGGCGTCACCATTTTGAAAGGACAAGGCTCCTACACAAAAGAGGATATAGATGTACTTTATTGTGTGGTGCCGAAAAACGAATTGGTGATGCTGAAAAGCGTGATTAACTCCATTGACCCTCATGCCTTTGTAGCCGTAAGCGATGTCCACGATGTGCTCGGAGAAGGATTTACGCTTGATGAAAATAAAAATCCGCTTCCACGCTGACATGTAATAGAAAAAAGGCGGCTGACCGCCGCCCCTCATCCTTATTTAGGGTAGTCCCGTTTTTTCAGCTTGTTTTTTTCCGCCTTGTACTTTCTGTAGCCGACATAGGTGAGAGCTGTAATGATGATACTGCCGGTTGTAATCATCACCCACAGTAAAGACGGATCGGCATCATCCTCCTCCGCCCTGTCAAACAAATTTTTCAGGTCATGCTGAAGAAGGGAAAGCCGTTCAAGCTTCGTGCTCTCTGTCATTTGTTGAAATTCCCCTTGTTCAATAACATCTATATGTTTTCCGACTGTTTCCAGCTTTTCCTCTGATACATCGATTGTAAGACTTGGGTAAATCAAATCATATAAACTGATAAATTCATTCCATTTTTCATGGAAGCTAGTGCCTTCATTCTTTTGGACATCTCGCTTCAGCTCAGTAAAGGCTTCCATAATCGGTTTTTCCAGTGAACCCCAAAGTGGGTCAGACCGGTTGTCAACCGCATCCATCAGCATTCTGAACTGCGCGGCTGCTCTGAGTTTTTGCGTGTCTGATGTATCAGCCTGCTTTAAACTTCGAACCATATCATTATAGCCCAGTGTGATTTGACGGATTTGGGCTCCTGTTAGCATGGAATCTTGCTGTTTTTTCTCAGCGGATTTTAATGTTTTCTCAAAATAACCCAGGACTTGCAGCGCCTCTTCATATTTCGACTGACGGGTCATTTGAAAGACCGTATCGGATAAATCATTCAATTCCTCGAGGCTTCCCCGCTCTGCAGCCTTGGCATTTCCATTATAAAAAATAAGAGCAATCAACAAACAGATCGTCAGCTTTCGTTTCATGCAGGTCCCTCCCACTCTCTCTCCTTACAGAATATGAAGAAAGGGACAAGGATAGACCAACATTGTCTTTACATCAGCTTAAGCTTCGTTTGCTTTTTCGAGATCACAAGGAAGTAAGCAAGCCCGATTGAAAAGATGCTTAGCCAAAATGTTCCGTACCCTATTTCAGTCATATAATTAGAAAGCATAGAGTACTGCGGCATCATATCAAACAAGTAGTCAATGACATCGTTATGCAGTGTCCAGACTGCAGCAATTGCAAGATGCCAAAATGAAAAACGAAAATACGGACTGTATAATACGCCTTGCACTGCCATTGCAAAATGCGAAGCAATTAGCATGTAGCCCTCCCAAGGCAAGTCACCAGTTACTGCAAGCACAAGAAAATTCATAGCGACCGCCCATAGGCCATACTTTACGAGAGTAACTAGCGCAAGCGCTTCAAAGAGCGGAGCATTCCGTTTCATGATAAAGGCAAGCAGCACAAACAGAAAGAAAAACGTTGCTGTCGGACTATCTGGAACAAAAACCAGGAAACGGGCCGGTGTCTCCAGGAGCTGCGGCAAGTACCAATAGTAGCCGTAAACCGTTCCCAGAAAATTAATGGCTAAGACAAAAATAAGCATCGGCCTCTGTCCTAATACATATTGAAACCATTTCACATCAATCAACTCTCAGTCTGTAAAAATAATGTGTCCATATAAAAAAGCTGACGCCAGGTCAGCTTTTGATAATAAAAGTATATCCTTCCATTTGACAATTCACAATACGTTATTTTGCGGTTGTTTCAGAAATAAATTTCGCAAGTTCTTCGAGCTGCTTATCATTTCCTTTGAACACACCCGCAGGCATTTTGCCTTTCCCTTCTACAGCGATCTTTTTGATTTCTTCCGGTTTCAGCCCGCTGTCAACCAATGAAGGTCCAGCCGCTCCTCCCTGAAGGTTATCCCCATGGCAAGAAATACAGCCTTGTTCCTTAAAAATCTTATATCCTTCTGTATTGGTGTCAATGTCGGCCTCTTTTGTGATTTTCCCCTGTTCCTCTGCCTTGGCCCAGTCATGAGTAGCAACTGACTGCCACGTCAAAAATACAGCAGCGGAAATGGCCAGAAGCATCATACCGACAGCGACCGGACGCTTCCACGGCCTTCTTTCTGCCCCTCTGTCTAAGAATGGAGCCAAAAGCAGGGCTCCAAAAGCGAGACCTGGCATAATCATGGCGCCGACCACTGTAAAGCTTCCGGCGGCGTATTCATACTTCAACAGCTGGTATAAGAAAAGAAAATACCAATCCGGCAGCGGAATATAACCAGTATCAGTCGGGTCAGCCATCCGCTCTAAAGGCGGCTGATGCACAATCGTCAAAACAAGAAAACCGATGAGAAAGACAGCTCCAACCATCCATTCCTTTAACAAGAAATTTGGCCAGAAAGCCTCTGTTTTACCGGGATACTCCGAATAATCCTTCGGTATATTCGGCTTTTTTTCAGCCGGTATCCTTGAGTCGCCTACAAATTTCATCCCTTTGCCCCGGTGCATGTCGTTCCCTCCCTTTTATTCGCAGATCAAGAGTTTAAAGCGGTCCTGAAATCCCCTGCTTCCGGATCATAATAAAATGTGCTGCCATCAGCCCGAACAATGCGGCAGGAAGAAAGAATACATGGATCGCAAAAAACCGAGTCAGCGTTTGGGCGCCTACAATATCCGGATGCCCTGCAAGGAGCGTTTTAACTTGCGTCCCGATCAAAGGTGTGGCCTCGGCGATCTGCAGCCCGACTTTTGTTGCAAACAGTGCCTTCATATCCCAAGGAAGCAAGTAGCCTGTAAAACCAAGACCGAGCATGACAAAAAAGATCAGCACACCGACAATCCAGTTCAGCTCGCGCGGCTTTTTGTACGCGCCTTGGAAAAAGACCCTCAGCGTATGTAAAAACATCATCACAATGACCAAGCTCGCACCCCAATGGTGCATCCCCCTGACAATCTGGCCGAATGCCACTTCATTTTGCAAATAATATACCGATTCCCAGGCATTTTTGATATCAGGCACATAATACATCGTTAAAAACATTCCAGATAATACTTGGATAACGGTTACAAAAAACGTCAGTCCCCCAAAGCAATACACAAACGCAGAGAAATGATGGGCGGGATTCACATGTTCCGGTACTTCGTGATCGGCAATATCCCTCCACATCGGTGTAATATCAAGCCGCTCGTCTACCCAGTCATAAATTTTGTTCAGCATGTCACCCTTCCCCCTTAGGCTTTGCTTTTCCAAGATACAGGAAGCCGTCTTTTACTTCTTGCTCGTAATGATCAAGAGGCGAAAGCGGCGGCGTGCCAGGGACATTGGTGCCGTCCTTTTCATAGAGTCCGTAATGGCATGGACAAAAGAATTTATTCGGGTTTTTAGGATCACTATTCCAGTTCACCGTACACCCTAAATGTTTACAAATTGGCGAAAGTGCTACAATTTCATCCCCGTTTTTGAAGACCCAGGCTGATCTTGACTCTTCGGACTCATACCAGGCATCGACTTGATTAATTTTGAAATCAAAGCGCTGCGGCTCTTTTGTCAACTCATCAACACTGACAACCTGAACCATGTCCTGCTTCCCTGTCGATTTTAATACCGGGTCGAGTGCAAAGCGAACCATAGGCATGAGCATACTAGCCGCCATAAAACCTCCTACGCCTGTGAGCGTATAATTCAAAAATTGACGTCTGGATATATCATGTTTTCCGCCCATCTCTTCTCCCCCCTCTAGGTCACCCCTGCAAACTGACTAAAATAGAAAATATTGCAATAACTCTAGACACCCTCATAATATATGAATCTCTCAGCAAGGTCAATATAGCCAAAATATTGTTTATGAGGAAATGTAAGTGTTTTTATGAAGTGCTCCATAACTGTAACAAAACGTTCAAAATTTCAGCAGTGCGTTCATCCAATATTTTTCTTTTTAAAGAGTCATTTAAATGCTCTAATGGAACAGACGGTGTAACAATCATTTTGCCTAACGTATCCTCAGTTCTCCAATTTTCGTCAGATGTGAGCAGGACAACATGCGGAAATTCCGTTAGCAGCTCTTCCCGCAAATCCTTAAGCCCTTGAACGGTTATGTCATTTCTATCAACATATGTATAAGGAGGCAGTAAATATACCCGTCCCTTTAACTGCCTTTCCAATTCCTCTGAGAGAAGCTGTGTAAACTCGCCTTTCTCCGCCGCCATTTTAAAATGGTTATCCACCTTTATGTTAATTAATGGAATGACAGCGGTATCAATGTAATCCTTAGCTTGTAAATAGTCCTTGGCATCAGTGATTCTCCACCTCATTGTTCTCCCCCTTTACGGCAACAAGCCTTGCAATACGCTGCAAGGCTGGTCATATTATGTGAGCTGATTCAATTGGCGCGATAATTGTTCAAATGCTTCTTTATCATGACGATCTAACGCGTCGTCAATGTCTTTTAATAATTTTTCTCTTTGGAATGTGGAAATGGCGTGCTCCAAAATCTGTTCCGCCAACCCCTGGTCTTTTTTATTCTCAAAAAGATCTTTCGGCATATGCGGATTGGACTCCAGCACCGCCGCATACTCAGGTGAGCTGTAGGCCGAACGGAAATTAAGCTGGATAAACAAATCCTGCTGTTTATTTAATCTAATATCATGAAAAGATTTTTCCGCGTCGGTAGTCATGACATTCTCTTTATAGAACCGAAACGGAACTTCTTCAACACAATGTGTTGACATTATAATGCCTCTCGGGCAAAATTCAGCCTGCTCCACAAAATGAACCTTCTCCATGAGAGAATCATGGCTCATTAAGTAGTTCAAGATCCAAACGCACTCTCGGCGCTTTAACTGATAATGGTTTAAAAACCAACGGATAAAATCCTTTTTCTCATTGACAGAAACAGGGGTCTGCATGTAATTCCCTCCTCTATCGTTCGTATAATCTATATACTTATATGTTCCACATGAACGGTTAATATTCCTGCTTATCTCGAAAATTCATCCTCGATTCGCAAAATCGTTTCTTCCAGCTCTTCATTGGCTCCGTCCATTTCAAGAACCTTTTTCAAAAACGGCAGCGCTTCTTTTTGAAGGCCTTCTTCTAATAGGAAGCTTGCGTATTCATATAAGAAATCTCTATCCTCCCGGTAATGAAGATAGGCAGCCTCAAAGGATTGTTTTGCTTCCTCGTATTGCTCTAATTCAGTATATGCGCTTGCAAGATACCAATTGTATTTCGGATCTTCTTCACCGTAGCTGCGAACCTCTTGAATAAGATCAATGATCTGTTCATAATCCTCTTCTTTATGATACACGGCAAGAAGTGTATGAAGCGCTTCGACGAATCCTGGGTCAAGCGCAAGCGCCTCCTGAAGCAGCTTTTTCCCTTCTTCTGACTTCCCGATTTTCAGGGCCATTTTGGCGGCATAAAGGAAAAGTTCTTTGTTATATTCATCATATCTGATACCCTCTTTTGCCGTTTTTAATGCCTCTTCATACATTCCTTCAGCTTCATAGCTTTTTGAGAGCGGCATATACAGTGAAGAATAAGATGGATCAAGCTCCTTTAAATCAGACAGCTGCTTAATAGCCGTTTTTACAAGCTCCGCCTGTAAAGCTGTAAACCCATAGCCGAAAATCGTATTAGGATCAGGACTCTCATCAACAGCTTTCTCGTACCATGGAATGGCATCCTCAAATTCACCAGAGGCACTTAACGATTCTGCCAGTCTTTGATGGACATTAACGCCTCCGATCTCACTCTTCTCCTCAGCCGTTGATTTAAAATATTGAACCGCTTTTGCATAGGCTCCCTGAGTAAAGTAAAGTTCCCCCAGTGCAAAATCAATAACGGGTTCATTGGCCAGAATGGACTTTGCCTGTAAAAGCTTTTGTTCACTGACTTCGAATAATCCCTGCATCTGATAAAGATCCGCCATAAGCAGCAAACTTTCCGGATATGATGGATCTGTTTCCGGAATAGTCTCCAGCACAGCAAGAGCTTTTTCTTCTTCGTCAATATCTATTAAAAGTTCAGCGTAGAAATTCGTCAGTTCTGTTTCATTTGGGTATAAATCATGTAAATCACTAATCAGTGAAATGGCTTTTTCTACATCGCCCCACTCGTAATAAAGCTGGGCTGCAATCGCTTTATCTTCATCATGCAGCTGTTTTTCGGCTTTCGAGAGCGTATTGAGACCTTTTTCTGTTTCACCTGCTTCAACTAATTTTATGGCTTCTTGAATTAATGTATTCAAATCGGACCGGTCCTTTCTTTTCCTATACAACATCAACCATACAAAAAAGCTTTATTTGTTCGGGTTAATCTTATCTTAATTCAGACGAATGCCCCCGGCAAATAAGATGCTTGCTGTACGGAAGGAAATTATTGAGTCTTATTAGTTTACCAAAAGATCTTGAGATAGAAAATGAAAAAAGGAAGATCGCCCTCTGTACAGTAAAGCAGCTCTTTGACCTGCCGGCTTGTCAGTAAAGCGCATCCCCCCTTTTCGTTTTTCTTTCCTCTCTATAAGACAAGCTATGTTTTTTTGCCTCGAATTATGATTCTTCCAGTCAATCTGCAAAAAAAATCCTGAAGTAAAACTTCAGGATTTTTTAGAAAGCTTATTTAAATGTTCGAAGAAGGTTGGATAAGAAACGTGAATGGCATCCGTGTGCTCGATGTCAATCGGCTCCTCTGTTATACAGGAAGCAATACCAAGCATCATTCCGATTCGATGATCTCCGTGGCTGGACACTGCTGCGCCGCCTTTCAGCGTTTGTTTGCCATAAACCTTCATTCCATCTGCTGTCGGTTCAATTTCAGCACCTAGCTTGCGAAGCTCAGAAACAACAGTGTCAATGCGGTTTGTTTCTTTCACTTTAAGCTCTGCCGCGTCCTTAATAACGGTCGTTCCTTCCGCCTGAGTCGCAAGAAGCGCGATGATAGGGATTTCATCAATTAAACGCGGAATGATATCTCCTCCGATTTCAACTGCTTTGAGAGATGACGTTTCTATAATCAAATCTCCATAAGGCTCTGCACTGCTGTCAGCAGATGGTTTAATTTCAAGTTTTGCCCCCATGTTTTGAAGGACATCAATAATACCTGTCCGAGTCGGATTTAACCCAACGTTTTTCAATACAATTCTGCTGTTTGGAACCATCGCGCCAGCAGCAAGGAAAAACGCGGCTGAAGAAATGTCTCCAGGAACAAAAATATCAGCAGCTGTCAGTTTCTGGCCTCCATCAATGGAAACGCTTGTTTGATCTTCAGAAAGCTTAACGCCAAAAGCAGACAGCATCCGCTCAGTGTGGTCGCGGGATTTATGGGGCTCTGTAACAGTTGTTGTGCCCGCAGCCTGTAATCCGGCCAGCAAAACAGCAGATTTAATTTGCGCGCTTGCGACAGGTGATACATAATCAATGCCTTTTAATGAGGCGCCGCTCACTGACAGCGGTGTAAATTCTCCACCGGCTCTGCCGTCGATTTTAGCCCCCATTTTTTTCAAAGGCTCAGTAACACGCTTCATTGGACGCTTCGCAATGCTCTCATCTCCGGCTACCGCGCTGTAAAAAGGGCGACCCGCCAATATTCCGAGCATCAGGCGAATTGTTGTACCTGAATTTCCGACATCCAAAAGGCTTTCTGGCTCTTTCAGGGCATCGATTCCTTTTCCGTGAATCACGACATCGCTGCCGCTTTGCTCAATTTGAACACCCATTTTTCTAAAGCAATCGATTGTGCTCAGACAATCTGCTCCCGGCAGAAAGTTTTTAACTGTTGTTGTGCCTGTCGCTAGCGCGCCAAACATAACAGAGCGGTGAGAAATGGATTTATCACCGGGAATATGTATTTCTCCGTGTAAGGCCTGCACCTTTTTTTGTTTCATTTTTTTCCACCTCAATCAGCATAAAAAGTTTCATATTCCGCCCGGGCTTCAATGCATTGTTCTGCCCGTTTGCGATCGTCATCAGACTGAAAACTGATCCTTAAAATCCCGTTAATATCCTCTCGTGTTTCAATAATGCGGATATTCGTGATGCTGATGCGCTCCGCAGCTAAGATCGCCGTTATCTCGGATATCACACCCGGATGATCGGGAACATCCACGTATAAATCATAAAATGCCGGTATCGCTCCCTTCTGCCGAAGCGGCAGCCCGTCGCGATAATCCTTAGCTGTTTTAAAATAACGAAATAGATTTTCCGCATCTTCCTGTTCTACATATGTACGGATCTTGTCAATTTCACGAATCCACTCATCAAAACGATCCAAAATTTTATCTTTATTATGTAGTAGAATATCCCGCCACATGGCCGGGCTGCTCGATGCAATCCTTGTAATATCTCTGAACCCGCCGGCAGCAAAACGCTTAACTAGCGGATAAAGGTCTTCCGAATGATGGGTTTGATGAACTAGGCTTGCTGCGACAATATGCGGAAAATGACTAATAACACTCGTGACGCCATCATGTTCCTCTGGTGACATTTCCACAAAATGGGCATTTGTCCCCTTCAGCAGGTTTTTCAATTGTTTTACCGCTTGCCTATCCGTTTTCTGGCCTGGTGTTAAAATATAAAATGCATTTTCAAATAGGAATTCTTTCGCAGCGGCCACCCCTGATTTATGTGAACCCGCCATCGGATGCCCTCCGACAAATTGATAGCGGCTAGGCAGCACTTGATCAGCATAATCAACCACTTTTTGCTTTGTGCTTCCCACATCCGTAATCAAAAGCTCGTGTTCAATTCCTGAATGAGCCAGCTCTTCAAGCATAACCAGCGTTTGTTCGACTGGTGTCGCAATGATGACTGTAGACGACTCTTTCGCACCGCTAATAAACGAATCAGCACGATCGTCTATCACACCTAACTTTAATGCGGCAACCGCCTGTTCATCAGAGATGTCGATTCCGATAATCCGTTTGCCGGGGTGATTTTTTTTGATCGCTAGCGCAATCGAACCGCCTATCAATCCGAGACCGGCGAGCAATATTGTATCTTTCATTCGATTCATACGTCATCACCTGGTTTATAGACTAAAGAGGTGACATTTGATCACCTCTTATAAAATTTCAGCTAAAATGGCAAGTATTTCTTCGTTTTGCTCTTTTGTTCCGATCGTAATCCGGAGTGATGTCGGGAAACCTAACGCATTTCCTGACCGGACGATATAGCCTTTTTCAAGCAGAGCCTGAAACAGTTCATCAGCAGGGCGTTTAAAGTCCATTAACACAAAATTTGTCTGTGAAGGGTAGCACTTTAAACCATGAGTCTTCGCAAAATCATAATACTGCTGAAGGCCTGCATTATTTTGCTCGACACAGGAAGCAATAAACGCTTGATCATCAAGTGCTGCGATCGCCGCAGCCTGGCCCAGACGGCTCGTATTAAACGGCTCTCTCGCCGGCTCAATCTGGCGAATCAGGTTCTCGTCAGCAATTCCGTATCCGACTCTGAGCGCTGCCAGACCATATGCTTTTGAAAATGTGCGCAAAATCATCAAATTGGAATACTTGCTTAAGAGCGGCACGGTTTCCGGGTAATCCTCGGCTGTTACATATTCATAATATGCTTCGTCAAGAACGACAAGGACACGTGAAGGAACGCGCTCCAGAAATGCGAGTAATTCTCCTTCAGATGTATAAGTGCCAGTCGGATTATTCGGGCTGCATATCCAAACGACTTGTGTCTGTTCGTCGATCGCTTCTAACATGGCGTCTAGATCATGTGAGCCGTCAGGACGAAGTGCGATTTCACGTACTTCAGCACCTTCAATGACCGCATTATGTTTATATTGCGGAAAAGTGGGGGCAGCAGTAACCGTGTTTGTTTTATCGTTTAAAAATGCCCGACAGATGATTTGAATGATTTCATCAGAACCGTTGCCGAAAATAAGTGATGTTTCGCTGACATTGAGGTGCTTACTGAGCCTTGTCCGCAAAGCGGCGCTATACCCGTCTGGGTAAAGGGCAAGCTGTTGAATCTCATGATGAAGCGCCTCTTTTGCAGCCTCCGAACAGCCGTACGGATTCTCGTTTGAAGCAAGCTTCACAACTTTATCCAAGCCATATTCTGATTTCACTGCTTCGATCGGCTTACCGGGCTGATAAGGCTTCAGCTGTTTTAAATGTTCTTTGATACGCAAATCAGTCACCTCATTTTAAACTGTACAAGCCGCCAAACGCCATTGCGTACTCCTCAAATTCCTGCAGCGCTTGTTTTCTCTTTTCAGCGCTGGTGAGCCGGTCCTTTAATTCTTCTATCCTTCTGACGAGCGCACTTCCTACTACGACACCGTCACAAATTTCATTCATCTTTAGGACCTGTTCACGGTTTGATATACCGAACCCTACAGCGACCGGAACAGTGCTGAGATCCTTCACAGCCCGAATGAACGGGTACATGGATGAATTGAACTCATTGCGGACACCGGTCACACCCAGAGAAGATACACAGTAGACGAAGCCCTCGGCTTGTTCAATAATGGTTTTCAAACGGCTTTCACTTGTCGGCGCAACCAAAGAAATATACGTCACCTCATGGCTTTTACATTCCTCTTGAAGGCTGGCGCTTTCTTCTAGTGGCAGATCCGGAACAAGCAGACCGTCAATATGATTTTCCCGCAGTAAAGCGAAAAAGTATTCTTTGTTCAATTGTAACACAGGATTATAATACGTAAAGAGGATAATCGGAATATTCACTCCGTTTTTTTTCATTTCTCCGCCTAATTCGATTGCCTTTACGATATTCATTCCTTGATCAAGCGCCCGCTTTGAAGCCCGCTGTATCACCGGGCCGTCTGCAAGCGGGTCAGAGTATGGAACACCAAGCTCCAGTGCTGTGGCGCCAGCTTTTTGGAGAGACTTCGCCAGTTCAATCGAAACCTCAGGCACTGGATCGCCAGCCGTAATAAACGGGATAAACAATTTTTCTGATGGTTGAAGATCTAATTTAAACATGGGCTTTCACCTCATTTTCCAATACATTCATTAATGTGTTGACATCCTTATCTCCCCGTCCTGATAAACAAACGAGAATGATTTGACCGCGATCCATTCCTTTGGCGAGTTTGAATGCCTTCGCTAACGCATGGGCAGATTCGATTGCCGGCAAAATCCCCTCTTTTTCTGACAAGAGCTTTAATGCATTCACCGCTTCTTCATCTGTGATACTGTCATAAGTGACACGGCCGCTCTTATGCAAGTAAGCGTGCTCCGGACCGATCCCCGGATAGTCGAGACCTGCTGAAATAGAGTAAGGCTCAATTATCTGCCCGAACTCATCCTGAATGAGATATGTCAATGAACCGTGAATAACCCCTACGGTACCTTTCGAAATAGTAGCGGCATGAAGAGGAGTATCTATTCCTTTTCCTGCAGCTTCAGCTCCGATCAGTTCAACATCTTCGTTTAAAAATGCCTGAAACATCCCCATCGCATTGCTTCCTCCGCCTACACATGCCACTACTTTATCAGGCAGAGCGCCTTCAATACGTTTCAGCTGATCCTTCGCTTCCTCTCCGATCATTTTTTGAAATTCGCGGACCACTTGCGGATAAGGGTGCGGACCGACAACCGATCCAATCATGTAAAAATGATCCTCGCAATGCTGAACCCAGTAACGGATCGCCTCATTTGTAGCATCCTTCAATGTTCCGTTCCCGCTTGTTACAGGCACTACTTCCGCACCAAGAAGCTTCATACGAAAAACGTTCAGAGACTGGCGGGCAACATCCTCTTCGCCCATAAACACAATGCACGAAAAACCGAATTTGGCTGCGACTGTTGCAGCGGCAACGCCGTGCTGTCCGGCGCCCGTTTCAGCAATGATTTTCGTTTTGCCCATTTTTTTAGCAAGCAGCGCTTGGCCTAACGCATTATTGATTTTATGGGAACCTGTATGGTTTAAATCTTCTCGTTTCAAATAGATTTTCGCGCCGCCTAAGTATTCAGTGACTCGATCAGCATATGTTAATGCAGTCGGCCGTCCGGAATAGTCCTTTAACAGCTTATAATATTCTTCACGAAAAACAGGATCATCCTTGATTTGTTTAAATGCTGTCTCTATTTCATCTAACGGCTGCATGAGTGTTTCCGGAACAAACTTCCCACCAAAATCACCGTATCTGCCTATTTCATTCGGATATGGATACATATCGGTTCATCCTTTCTTCTAAAAGCCTCATCAGATTTTTATCTTTTTGCCCGTTTTTTTCAATTCCGCTGGCAAGGTCAATTCCTGCCGGCTGCCATTTCAATAGGCCTTTGACGCTATCCGGATTCACCCCGCCAGCGATAAAGCAGCGTTTACCAATCACCGCCCGCTGATATTCCGGCACACAATCCCATGAAAATGCAACACCAGTTCCGCCTCTAGCCCCTTTTACAGATGAATCAATCACAAAGCCATCCACATTATCTATAAAGCGGGCTATTTCTTGAGTTGTATTATGATGATGGTGAAGCGCCTTCCAAATTTCACAATCTGTCAGTTTGCGAAGCGCATCAGCATCCGCCGGGTTTTCATCACCATGAAGTTGAATGACGTCAAGCTTCAATTCCTTAGCAATGCGTGACATCCTCTCTATTGATTCATTAACAAAAACACCTGCAACTTTTTTTTCGACACGAACCTGGTTCAGCCACTTTTTCACATCTTGCGGAGATACTTTTCGTTTGCTTTCAGCAAATATAAAGCCAAGATAGTCAGCCTGTGATTGCGCCGCAAGCTGCAAATCCTTTAGTGACCGAATACCGCAATATTTTAATGCCGGTTTCTCCACAACCTCACTCCCCAAACAAAGCATGGATTGCTTTTCGCTGAGAAGTTTGTCTCATCAATGATTCACCAATAAGTACAGCTCGCGCCCCATGTTCGTTGACAAATGTTAAATGTTCTAAAGAACCGATTCCGCTTTCACTGACAAGCAGAGATTCTTTCGGAACGAGAGATGCGATTTGTTCTGTCTGCTTTACAGATGTTTCAAACGTCTTTAGGTTTCGGTTATTTACACCGAGAATATCAGGTGTGAACACTTTCAATATTTGTTCTAGCGTTGATGCATCATGAACCTCCACTAACACGTCCATCCCCTTTTCGCCTGCTTCAAGATATAATTCATAGAGGTGTAAAGGGTCAAGCACCTCGCCGATTAACAATATGGCATCCGCACCGATTCTTCTTGATTCCTCCACTTGAAGAGAATCAATAATAAAATCTTTTCTGAGTACAGGAATCGAAACAGCGCGCTTTACATCTGATAAATAGCTGTTTTCCCCTTGAAAAAACGGGGTGTCTGTTAAAACGGAAAGTACATCTGCCTTCGCAGCTTCATAGTCTTTTGCAATCCGCACAGGGACAAAATCCTCTTTAATCAGCCCTTTTGACGGTGATGCTTTCTTCACTTCGGCAATCAGCCCGATAAACCGATTCGGGCTTGCCAACGCATCTTTAAATGAACGTTTTTCGAAAGGCTGCTCTACCGGCAGAACCAGCGTTTTCACTTCTTCTTTCTTTTGTTTGATGATATTTTCAAGCATAGATCTCTTCCTCTTTCTGTTTTAGTCGTTCAAGCTGCGCAGCTGCGCCTCCGCTTGTAATCGTCTCTAAGGCCAGCTCCGTTCCTTCCTTCAGTGAGTCGGTAATTCCCGCCGTGTAAATCGCAGCACCCGCATTAAAAGCCGTTATAGATAAAGCGGAACTGCTGCTTTTATTTTCAAAAATATTCTGAATGAGATAAGCGCTCTCTTTCGGTGACTGCACCTGTAAATCTTCAAGTCTGCCATTTACAAAACCAAAATCTTCGGGTGAAACCGTATATTCCCGGCGCTCTCCATCCTTTAATTCAATCACGTCGGTCGGCGCTGTAATTGAAAGCTCATCTAAACCGTCACGGCTTGATACGAACATGACATGCTTCGGCTGAAATGACTCTAGTGCGCTTGCCATCAGTCCAGCTTTTTCAACGCAATAGACCCCGATCACCTGACGCTGCGCCTGCAAAGGATTGCTTAGCGGTCCGAGTAGGTTAAATACCGTTCTGAAACCTAGCTCTTTTCTAGTACCTGCTACATGTTTCATAGACGAATGATAAAGCGGCGCAAATAGAAATCCCATATTATTTGTTTCAATGCTTGTTTTGACCTTCTCAGGAGTAGTTTGAATTGAAACCTCTAGCTCCTCTAAAACATCAGCGCTCCCGCTTTTAGAAGAGACAGAGCGATTGCCATGCTTAGCGATTTTCGCGCCAGCTGCCGAGGCAACAATTGCCGATGCCGTTGAGATATTAAAAGTGGAAATACCGTCTCCCCCGGTTCCGCATGTATCAACGACATCAGGAAGTCCATCGACTGTAAGAGCGTGTGCCCGCATTGCCTTCATAAAACCCGTAAGCTCTTCTGGTGTCTCTCCCCGATGGGCAAGAATAGACAATATACCGCCCATTTCAGAAGGAGTCATTTCCGCTGCCATCATCATATTCATCAGCGCTTCAGCCTCACCGGCTGTAAGGGTTTTTCCGTCAACGCACAATTGTAGAAATTTGTTCATCAGCTTTATCCTCCTTGCTATGAAACATGTCTTCTGCAATATGAATCGTTTTCAGCAGCGCACCGGCTTTATTACAGCTTTCTTCGTATTCGGTTTCCGGAACAGAATCAGCAACAATGCCGGCACCTGCCTGTATCGAGGCAACACCGTTCTTTACACTCATCGTGCGAATCGTAATACAAGAGTCGATATTCCCGTCAAACCCAATGTAGGCAATACACCCTCCGTATGTCTCTCTCGGTGTTGGTTCGAGCTCTTGCAAAAGCTGCATGGCACGGATTTTAGGTGCTCCTGTTAATGTCCCCGCCGGGAAAGCAGACATCAGTGCATCAACGGGATGGACCCCTTTTTTCAGTTGGCCTGTAACCACCGAGATAATGTGCATGACATGTGAAAAGGAGACAATTTTTGTGAACTCCGGCACAGAAACAGACCCATACTCTGCTACTCTGCCGATATCGTTTCGGGCAAGATCAACGAGCATGTAATGCTCCGCCTTTTCTTTTTCATCCTTCATCAGCTCAACTTTCAGCCTCTCATCTTCGGCTTTGTCTGCACCGCGTTTTCTCGTACCGGCAATCGGATGGATTTCCAAGTGCCCGTCCTGAACGTGAATTAACCGTTCCGGAGAACTGCCGACTATTTCTCTGTCTTGCAGTTTCATATAATACATATACGGAGAAGGATTGACGATCCTAAGCACTCGGTATAACTCAAAAGCATCTGCTTTTATCGGAACCTCAAATTTTTGTGACAAAACGCCCTGGAAGATATCGCCTGCTTTTATATAGCCTTTGATTTTTTCTACATCAGCCATAAAAGCCGATTTTTCATAATTAGAAGATACTGTCTCAAAGCTGGGTGTCTTGTATGAATCAACAGAGAGAAACAGCTCTTTTATGTTTTTTTGGTCCATCATTTTTTCGATGAGATGTTGGAGCTCTTGATGATTTTGATGGAACACATCAATTTTTTCGTTTTCTGTTTCCTGTCCATTGAGCCTTGCATACTGGATAAAGTGGACGTTTTTGGTTTCATGATCATACGCAATTAATGTCCGGCAAACAAACAGCATACACTTTTCCATTTCTGTTTCTTTTGTATGCGAAGGAACAGAAGGTTCAATCAGCGGGATCATATCATAACTTAAGTACCCGACAGCCCCGCCGACAAAAGGAATGCCAAGCTCAGGTGTTTTGATTTTGTATGTGGCATTCATCCAGTTCAGTACGTCTTTTAGTTCATTTCCCGTGTAAAGAGATTTGCTGTCCTGATCAGTGGCAGCAAAACGGCACTGCTCTTCTTTAATTGTGAGAAATGGATTCAGGCCGATAAACGAATATCTTGACCAAGCGGATGTATCGTCCTTGCTTTCAAGAAGATACGTAATCTCCCTGTCAAGCTTCTCTATCATTTGAATGGGTGTCAGTGTATCGACTGTGAAGGTCTCCACAATCGGTATCGTGTGGTGGGACAAGCTGTCCTCTAAAAATGCGGAAATGTTTGATTGGAAATTCAATGTTCTCACTCCTTATGGCAAGGAGAATGAGAAGATGGCATGAGAGGATAAAATATTATATAACAAATAAACCCAAAAGAAAGACTTCTTTTGGGTAGAATAAACATGCATGTCTCAGCTCAACTAAACTCATTCTCTGCTACCCTATTCTCTAACTCAACTCATTCTAAACGCTTTATACACACTCTTGTGTATTTCTAAGCTGTTCTTATCGTATTACAATTCAGTATTTTTTGTCAATGATAAATCGGGCCTCAATACGACGGCTTTTTCTAAATATACATGTCTGATCTGATCCTGAGGGACATCTGTCTGGACCGTCATCATGACTCTTATGCACTTTTTCAGACCGCCTGTTACGTCCATTTCCTGCATACATGTTACCGGTACATACTGCCATCCTGAAAGCTCGCGAACAGCTTTTGCCGGGAAAACAGAGTGCAAATCAGGTGTAGCCGAAAGAAGCATTTGAACAACATCTTCCGGTTTTGTTTGATTTTCTTCTATGATTTTCTCTAACAGCTGTTTTGTTTTTTGTAAAATTTCTTCTTCGGTATCCCGTTCAACTGTAGTTGCTCCGCGAATTCCGCGAATCATCATGATGTCTCCTCCAATCGCCATTTGTTCAGCCAGCTCTCAAGTTCATTTCTTGAAAATGTGTGATCAGCAACTTTCCCTAATTCGTTGAGCACAATAAACTGAATCTTCCCGCCTCGGGTTTTCTTATCATTCATCATACGGTCCAAGAGAACCGAAGTTTCCGTCTCTTTTCTGATTTGAGTTGGATAACCCAAACGTTTTAGCCAGCTGACCAAACGTTTTCTGTCCATTTCACAGCCTGCAGTCTTTTCGCTTATATATAAAGCAAACTGCGTTCCGAGGGCTACTGCATCACCGTGAGTGATTTGCCCGTAGCCATATTCCGCCTCAACGGCATGGCCGAGCGTATGCCCAAAGTTTAAGTAAGCTCTTATCCCCTCTTCTTTTTCATCCTGCTGAACGACAGACGCTTTAATTGAAATGCCTTTAAAAATCATGTCATTCAGCTGATCATTAGTGATATCACGAAGTGAGCGGACATTCAGCAGCTCTTCCAGAAACGCTCTGTCGTAGATAAATGCGTGTTTAATTACTTCTGCCATTCCGGACCGAAGTTCTTTTTCAGGCAGAGAACGCAGGAACTCTGTATCGTAGAGCACGGCTTTCGGCTGGTAAAACGCACCGATTAGATTTTTTCCAAGCGGATGGTTCACGGCTACTTTTCCTCCGACTGCGCTGTCATGCGCCAAGAGCGTCGTGGGCATTTGGATGAAATCAATGCCGCGCATAAAAGTGGCAGCCACAAAACCGGCAAGATCCCCTACAACACCGCCTCCGAATGCGATGATACAAGAGGAGCGATCCAGATGAAAACGAATCGCTTCACTCTGCAATTTCGTATACATGTCCATGGATTTCGCCTGCTCTCCACTCGGTACCGTCACTTTTTTCACAGGCCACTTTTCTTGCAGCAAATAAAGCATTTCATCGCCATACAGGCGGTCCACCTCTTCATCCGTAACAAGCATGATCCTTGTTAAAGGCCTGTTTAAGGAGGTTAATAGATCGCAAGCCTTTTTTCTGATGCCTTGTCCGATAAAAACAGGATACGACGAAGAAGCAGTTTGAACATGCAGTGTCTTCATTAAAATTCCCTCGACAGTTTTCTCATATTCTCCACATTTTCTCTAATGCGGTCGATTTGATCTAATCCGAATTGTTCAACGACTGCGTTCGCAATTTCCCAAGCGACAGCCGCTTCAGCTACTACACTTGCCGCAGGAACAGCACAGCTGTCAGAACGTTCAATGCTGGCGGAAAACGGTTCTTTCGTTTCAATATCGACACTTTTCAGCGGTTTATACAAAGTCGGAATCGGCTTCATGACTCCGCGGACAACAATCGGCATCCCTGTTGTCATGCCGCCTTCCAGTCCTCCAAGTCTGTTGGTGGCACGGGTGTAGCCTTTTTCCTCGTCCCAAATGATCTCGTCATGGACTTCACTGCCATTTCGGCCTGCCGCCTCAAATCCGATCCCGAATTCAACACCTTTAAATGCGTTAATTGACAGTACAGCTGCAGCAAGCTTGCTGTCCAGTTTGCGGTCATAATGGACATAGCTGCCCACACCTACTGGCATTCCCTCGACAATGACTTCCACAATTCCGCCGATCGAATCTCCGTTTGCCTTCGCTTCATCAATGGCATCCATCATTTTTTTTCCTGCCTCTTCATCGTAGCATCTGACAGGAGACTCCTCCGTTACACGCTGCAGGTCTTCAATTGACGTATATGCTGTTTTTTCAGCTTTAACTGCGCCAATTTGCAACACGTGGCCCGCCACCTTAATGCCGAGCTCAGAAAGAATCTTTTTAGCAACAGCCCCTGCCGCCACTCTGACAGTTGTTTCCCTTGCTGAAGAGCGCTCAAGCACATTTCTCATATCACGATGATTATATTTAATCGCGCCATTTAAGTCAGCGTGCCCAGGTCTCGGTCTGGAAATTTGGCGCTTCATTTCCTTCTCTTCATCTTCTGTAATCGGAGCGGCACCCATGATTTTTGTCCAATGCTTCCAATCGTTATTTTCAACAACGAGAGCAATTGGTGAGCCGAGTGTACGTGCATGGCGCACCCCACTCATAATTTTGGCTTGGTCTTTTTCGATCTGCATGCGACGGCCGCGGCCGTGGCCTTTTTGGCGTCTGGCAAGCTCAAAATTGATATCTTCCTCCGTTATGTAAAGCCCGGCAGGCACACCTTCAATAATGGTTGTCAGTTGGGGGCCGTGTGATTCTCCGGCTGTTAAATATCTCATGACTTCTTCTCCCTTCATCGCATTAACGCTTTTAAGTAAGACTACTATAACATATTTTTCAGCAAAAAGTCAGTCTATCTTTTTTGATAAAAGAATGTATCGGCTGGAGCCAGGCCGAATTTCTCAGGGTTGAAGATTTGCTCGGTGCTGCCGACAAAAAGAACTCCATTCTTTTTCAAGCTATTTGCCATTTTTAAATAAAGCTCTTCCTTCGCGCTTTCTGTAAAGTAAATAAATACATTGCGGCACACGATTAAGTCAAAGTCTTGTTCATAACGATCCGCCAGCAGATTGTGCTTTTTGAATGTAATATTCTTTTTGATTCCCGGTTTTACTTCATAACTTCCATTTGTGTTTTGAGTAAAATAACGATCCTTCACTGATAACGGCACTTCCTGTAAAGACCGCTCCTGATAAACGCCTTTTTTCGCTTTTTCCAATGCTTTTTCATCAATATCCGTTGCCAAAATCTGATAGCCCGGAAGACCTTTTTGCTGGTCCAAAAGCATGGCAAGCGTGTATGGCTCCTCACCTGTTGAACAGGCGGCACTCCAAATCTTTAAAGGTCTAGAGGTCTTGATTAACGGCAGAATTGCAGTCTCAAGAACTTCCCATCTTTTATAATTACGATAAAATTCTGAAACATTGATCGTCATTCTGTCCAATGTTTCATTTAAGAGAGCGGGATCTTTTTCCAATGCCGCCGCAAATTCCTTAAAGCTTTGGAACCCCTTTTTCTCATAAAGTGATGTTAGCCTTCTCTTCATTTGTGACTCTTTATATAGTGTCAAATCGACTCCGGTTAATTGTTTCCATTTCGTTGTAAAAACGCTGTATGTATCCATCTCTACTCTCCCAGTCTCGCTGTCTTTTTGTCCTAGTATAGCTTGTTTTATCAGGAAATTGTATTAATTCAATAAAAAAATCAGCTTTTCAGCTGATTTTAGATCGTTGGGAAAGGCAGAGGTCTGATGCGCACTGCCATTGAACCCTTTATTCACTTTAATGTAAACCTTTACAAAACAGTTCAAAAACCGGCGGCGTTCAATAATGCCGGCTCTGTTACATATTTTCACAATGATTAATAGATCCAGCCTGCCATAAGCTGCTGATATGACACTAATTCTTCATTCTTAAAGAAAATGTTAATCTCGCGTTCTGCACTTTCGAGAGAATCAGAGCCGTGGATGATGTTTTTCCCGACAAACATGCCATAATCTCCCCGAATCGTACCAGGTAAAGCTTCTTTAGGATTTGTCTTTCCGATCAGCTGTCTCGTCACTTCAATGACATTTTCGCCTTCCCACACCATTGCGAATACAGGTCCTGAAGTAATAAACTCAACGAGCTCTCCGAAGAAAGGCTTCCCTTGATGTTCGGCGTAGTGTTTCTCAGCCATTTGTTCAGTCACTCTCATTAACTTGGCACCAGCTAATTGTAAGCCCTTACGTTCGAATCTAGATAAAATGTCCCCAATGAGCTGACGTTGGACACCGTCTGGTTTCACCATGATAAAAGTCTTTTCCATCATATTCTCCACCCCATCATTATGTATGTATAGGCTTTCACACTGCACACCGAAATCGTAACATCTTTCTGATAATTAATCAATCCGGGGCGGAGAAATTTCTTAATATCTACAAAAATTAAAATTTTCTTTTACCGATATATTTTGCGATGGCTGCAAGAGACGAGCGCGCGCGGCCTCTGGGAAGCGTATTTAATTTCTGGAAAGCTTTCTGCAAATACATTTCGCTTACTGCCATAGATGCTTCAATGGCATCCGTTTTTTTGATTTCTTCAATGATTGGTTCAAGCTGTTCCTGCGTTGTCTCACTGTTAATCAATTTAAGCTGGTTCTTTAATGCTGGATTTTTCAGGGCATACAGCACTGGCAATGTGACGTTCCCTTGAAGTAAATCTCCTCCAACGGGTTTACCCAGCTCTTCTTCAGTTGAAGTGAAATCAAGAATATCATCAATAATTTGGTAAGACATACCGACGTAATATCCAAACCAGTACAGTGCCTTATGAATCTTCTCATCAGCGCCAGACGCAATGGCACCGAGCTGGCAGCTGACCGCGATCAAGAGAGCCGTTTTTCTTTTAATACGGCGGAGATATGTTCTGAGGTTTTGTTCCATGTTGTATTTGTCTTTGATCTGCTCGATTTCTCCTAGACAAACTTCAACGATCGTCTGCGACAAAATCCTATGGGCTTTCGGTTCGTTAATTCTCGTCATCATTTCAAGAGATCCCGCAAGCATATAATCGCCTGTGTACATCGCAATACGATTGTCCCACTTTGCTTTGATTGTCGGTTTCCCTCGGCGAAGCTCCGCATCATCAATGACATCATCATGAACCAGAGATGCCATGTGAATCATTTCCAGAGTGACAGCCACATATTTAATCTTATTAATATCGTAATCGCCAAACATGCCTGAAAGCAGTACGAAAACAGGCCGAATACGTTTCCCTCCGGCCTGCAGCAGGTGAAGCCCCGCCTCGCTTAAAAGCGGATAATCGGAACGTACGGTTTGTTCAAGTTCTCTTTCGATTACATCAATATCGTCATTTAAAAAAGAGTAGGCCATTTTAAATTTCATATCATTCACCCAAACATCTGTGTTTTCATTTCCATCCGATATGCGTGGCAGCGACTCCGCCAGTAAACGAATGATATTTAACATTTTTCAGGCCCGCCTCTTCAAACAGGCCTGCCAGTTCCTTCATTCCAGGGAAATCTCTGGCTGATTCTTGAAGCCAAGAATATTCTTTATAGCTCTTCGCAAACAGTTTTCCGAAAAACGGCATAATGTACTTAAAGTACATAAAGTAAGCCTGTCTGAATCCGAACATTTCCGGTTGAGACGTTTCCAGACATACAACCTGGCCGCCCGGCTTCACTACACGTCTCATCTCTTTCAATACAGTCAAGTAATCAGGGACGTTGCGGAGCCCGAAGCCAATGGTGACATAATCAAATGTATCATCATCAAAAGGAAGCTCCATCGCATTTCCATGCAGCAGTTCGATTTGGCTGAATCCGCCGTCTTTTACTTTCTGCTGGCCGACACTCAGCATATTTTCACTGAAATCCAAGCCCTTGATCTCGCCGCTTTTGCCGGCCGCTTTCGCAAGAGCGATCGTCCAGTCAGCCGTTCCGCAGCATACATCGAGTGCTTTGGCGCCTTCTTTTACATCCATGATGCGCATCGTTTTATCGCGCCATTTTTTATGCTGCTGAAAACTGATGACAGAGTTCATTTGGTCATAGTTTTTATATATTTTTTCAAATACTCCGTGTACGCGCTGTTCTTTTGAGTCCTGCATAATGGTTTACCCTTCTTCCACTTTCTGATGATAGGTTTGATCTTGGCTGATTGTCTTCAGACGGTTTAATAAAATGTTCTGAATAGGAGAATTTAGAGGCAAAAGTGACTCAACGCTGTTTTTCGCTTTTTTAAAACAATCTTCTAATATCTCTTCTTTTGTTTTTCCAAGCTGTATAAAACTGCCGATCACGTCCAGAAATGTATCATTCCCGTTCATAAGCCGCTTAAATACAAAAAAATCACTCGACAGCTTTTTCCAGCGCGGAAGGTTGAAGTGTTCTGCCACACGATGGAATAAAGCTGATTCAACGATGCCGACACTTTCGAAAAAATCGTTTTCGTCCTTGAAAGAACGGTCATATAGGCGAATTTTATGTTCATTGATTTCTTTGATAGCTGTAGCAAGCGTCCGAATCATGTAAATATCCTTCATTTCAGATAGTAAAGAGTAGTACAGCCCGCTGAAATAATCGCCCGCGAGAACAGTCAATTGGCGGTTTTTGTTTTCGTCTCGTTTTATGACTCTAGCTGTCGTCACTTCATCATGGGTATCAAGGGCGCTTTGTACAAGCATCGCTGTTACAATATAATTTTCTCTGTCGTTGTTTTTTATGTCTGCTTCTTCAAATAAAGCATGAAAAAGAAGAAGCTTATCCTCATCAATTTTCGGCGCAGAAATATGCTTCGCTAAATAAGGATGAGACAGCTTTTGTTTTAATTTTGTGTTCAAATTGGCTAAAGTTCCGTAGATGTCTTGCAAAAATATCACCCTTGTCCCCAAATTCACATTTATTTCTTAATCTATGTAAGAGTCTTATCTTTTCATTCGCTTACGCAGATATCATTATAGCATAAAAAAAAGAAATTGGCTGTATCCTCCCGCTGTTTGCGAGCATTTGCTTTTAACAGCGGGGACAGCCAGCTTATTTTTTTTCGCTTTTCATTTCTCCGTACGCGGTTTGAATCAGTGCCTCTCCTCTGACTTTGATGGCAGAAGTATGCTCTGTAAACTGAGCGATGATCACTTCTCCCTTGTCGAGTTTTTCGGAATGGTGAAACTTTGTGTCTGTTCCTCTTGTCAGGCCGATCACGTTTACTCCATCCTCAACCGCTTTAATGACGACAAAATCACTTGAATGCTTTTGATTCATTTATAGCACCCTCTATCTTTATTAGTCCTGACGTTTAATATGCTCCAGCACTTCTGCACGGGCAGCGGCATCATCTTTAAAAACGCCTCTGACTGCTGAAGTGACAGTTTTTGCACCCGGTTTTCTTACACCGCGCATCGTCATGCACATGTGTTCTGCTTCAACCACAACCATTACGCCATGCGGGTCAAGCGTTTCTACGATGCTTTCCGCGATTGTCGAAGTGATGCGTTCCTGAAGCTGCGGACGCTTTGCAACGGCTTCAACGGCACGTGCCAGCTTGCTGAGTCCTGTGACCTTTCCGCCTCGCGGTATATATGCAACATGTGCTTTTCCATAAAAGGGAACCAGGTGATGCTCACACATAGAATGAAACGCGATATCTTTTACAAGAACAAGCTCCTCATGGTTTTCACCGAAGATAGTCTGGAAATGTTCTTTTGGATCTTCATTCAAGCCGGAGAATACTTCGGCATACATCTTTGCGACTCTTTTCGGAGTATCAAGAAGCCCTTCTCTATTCGGGTCTTCTCCGATCGCTTCTAAAATTTGACGAACAGCTTGTTCGATTTGCTCTTTATTAACTTCTTTCATGTTCTATGTCCTCCACCAATGAATACATTTAATTTCGATTCTAGCACACATGCCCCGCTAAAAGCAAAGTGAATGCCCTGTCAGGAAGCCCATGCTCTTGAAATATGAAAAGCCCCTTAGAAAGGGGCTTTTCTGTGAAGAAATAAAGTGTATGTAAGCTAGATGCATACACGATCTATATTCACAATTATTTTCCGGCAACTGCGTCTTTAAGCGCTTTACCTGGTTTGAAAGCAGGTACTTTGCTTGCAGGAATTTCGATTTCTTCACCTGTTTGAGGGTTGCGTCCTTTACGTGCAGAACGTTCACGCACCTCGAAGTTACCAAAACCGATCAGTTGGATTTTATCACCGTTTTTAAGTGCATCTAAGATCGTATCAAAAACAGAGTCAACTGCTTTTGTAGCGTCTTTTTTAGACAATTCGCTTGCTTCTGCAACCGCATTGATAAGTTCTGTTTTGTTCATGCCTTTCACCTCCTCCCAAAAGGAATACATTCAGTTCGTTTATTATCATTTCTTCACAGTTCAGTCTGATTCTAAACCTGTCTCAGAAAAAAATGAGAGCAGGCAAGAGAAAGACAATTAAACGGCTTTTTAAGAAAAACTGCACTCTGAGGAATGTTTGTCCAACAAAGTGAAGAATTTCTGTATGTAGAGTAACACATATAAAAAGCCATATCAAGCATTTTAAAGCGTCAATCCCTTGCTCGTCAAGGATTTAACGTGATTTATCGAACAAATATTCCTTTTTTTACTTTTTTCATCCTATTCCTTGATCCTTTTCCATTATTAAGAGCAAAGAAAAAAGACCTCCCATTCTATAAAGAGGTCTACCGGTATTACAGGATAATGGCGATTAAGCCGCCAGAGCCTTCGTTTATGATTCTTTCTAACGTTTCTTTTAATTTATACCGTGCGTTTTCAGGCATGAGTGACAGCTTCGCCTGAATCCCTTCTCTCACAATTGAGCTCAGTGACCTTCCGAATATATCGGAATTCCAAATGGAGAGCGGATCATCCTCAAAGTCCTGCATTAAATAACGTACAAGCTCTTCACTTTGTTTTTCCGTTCCAATAATCGGGGCGAATTCGCTTTCGACGTCGACTTTGATCATATGGATCGACGGAGCGACAGCTTTTAGCCTCACACCGAATCGCGAGCCCTGTCTTATAATTTCCGGCTCATCAAGACTCATATCAGCTAAAGCAGGCGCTGCGATGCCGTATCCCGTCTGTTTGACCATTTTTAAGGCCTCAGACACTTGATCATATTCTGTTTTCGCATGGGCGAAGTCTTGCATGAGCTCAAGCAGATGGTCTCTTCCTCTGATTTCAACGCCCACAACTTCTTTCAGGATTTGATCATATAGATGATCAGGCGCGTACAAATCAATTTCTGCCACCCCTTGGCCCAGCTCAATTCCGGCTAAGCCGGCACTTTCAATGAACTCAAACTCGCTAAATTGGCCGACAACCCTGTCTACGTCCCGGAGCCGTTTAATATCCTTAACCGTTTCCTTCACGGACTCCTGATAGCTTTCACGCAGCCAATGGTTTTCTTTCAGCACCATTACCCAGCTTGGGAGATTGACATTCACTTCAAGCACCGGAAACTCGTAGAGGGCCTCTCTGAGCACACTCAGCACATCTGATTCCCGCATGCTCTCTACACTCATTGCCAATACCGGGATATCATATTTTTCGCTTAAATCCTGGCGCATAGCCTCAGTTTCCGGGTGATACGGCCTGACTGAGTTGATGACCATAATAAAGGGTTTGCCAACCTCTTTCAGCTCTTCAATGACTCTTTCTTCAGCCTCTATATAGTCACTTCTGGCGATATCTCCAATGGTGCCGTCTGTCGTAATGACAACTCCTATGGTCGAGTGTTCTTGAATGACTTTTCGTGTGCCGATTTCAGCAGCCTCATGAAATGGGATCGGTTCTTCGTACCAAGGCGTGTTGATCATCCGCGGCCCGTTTTCATCTTCATACCCTTTAGCGCCGGGCACTGTGTAACCTACACAATCTACTAATCTTATATTCACATCGAGTCCGTCTGACACATGAACAGACATCGCCTGATTCGGAACAAATTTAGGCTCTGTAGTCATAATTGTTTTGCCGGCTGCGCTTTGCGGCAGTTCATCCTGCGCTCGGGCCCGGTCTGCTTCGTTACTGATATTCGGGAGCACCACAAGCTCCATAAATTTTTTAATAAACGTGGATTTTCCTGTACGGACAGCACCTACGACTCCTAAGTATATATCGCCTCCTGTTCGTTCAGCGATATCCTTGAAAATATCGACCTTTTCCAAGTGATCCCCTCCCGGACTTCCTATCCTTATCAATTTTATTAAGCTCTTTCAATCAAACACAGGACACTATATGTGTATGACGTTGTCCTATTTGAATATGACATCTTTAGAAAATTTCTCATCCTCAATCTATTAAAGTATAAAAAAACCTTTCTCCCTATTTGTATGCAAGGGAGAAAGGTTCATTCCTTTTTCATATCATTTTCTAAAAAAACAGGTTCCTGCTTGTCATTTACCGTATATTTCACAGAAAACGCAGGGACAAAGGGGGTTTTTTGCCAAATTATATCCTGGATTTCAGTCCCGGGTTTAAACGTTTTTTTGCTTTTTTTGAGATAAGAAGCCAGCTCAGTCCGGTAATCGGCATATATTTCTCCGTCTCCATCAATCATAAGCGGCAAGGAATTCCCTGAGATTGGGCTTGTCACTGTAAGAGAGCTTCCATCCCCCAGCTTCTTCTCATCGAGTGTAAATAAATCATGTGATAGCACATCCTTGTAAGGCGGATATTGATGCTCCTGACGGTACATTTGGATACGCAATTTCACATCGCGAATTTTTTCAGCCATCTTCAGATCAATTAATTTAACAGTCGGATCGTTCTCTACGTCAACAAGCACGTATTGATAGTCTCCCCCGCTTTCATATGCCGTACTCGGAGGTTCAGCTATGTATCTTGGCGCTAACCGGTTAAAGTCTATCGGATATTTTTGATATAGCGGAGTCGACATATCTTTGGTTTGAATTGGAAGCAGCCCTCCATTTGCCTTTTGAAATTCATCAACAGCAGACTGAACCTGCTGTAGCTGGTCTTGATAAGGAATGGCATGCACACTGCTTTTCCGTTCATTCGGATACAAACAACCGGATAAAAACACGACTGCCGCAAAAATGATAGCGCACTTCAGTTTACCCATACAGCACTTCCTTTTACAGCTTTATTCATTGACAGGGCCGCTAAAAACCACGACAAACACAATAATTCCAGATATGAGCATACACATGTAAGCGAATGATGAAATCGTAATCTTCAAAAAACGGTTTTGGCACTTAAAGCGACTGAAATAGATGGAAGCGACAGCCAGAAACATCAAACCCATGGACCCTAGAGCAAACCACATTTTCATCAATGCCAGATTCAATGACGTGCGCCTCCCCGATATGTATGATGTAAGCGTTATATTTTATTTTAATATACAGCACCGGAAAAGATCAACCAGATTTTCCATCCTTTGATAGAACAAAAAAACTGAAGCAAAGAGGGGGACCTTCGCTTCAGTCAACTTGACTATATTCACCTGCACGTTTAAGAAACACTCTCTTGGACTTCGATGCTATAGTATGCGACTTGGCATACAGATGCATCCTCTATTGCCTAAATCGGCAAAATGTTTCAGGAGATCCCAAGACTTGGGTATTCTTCTGTTTTTCGGGCTTTCGTTCAATTAAGATATGCGATTCATTATACGATTGACACTTTTACTTCACTTGATTTTCAAACGTATTTACTAAATCCTCCATCTCGTGGGTTTTCCCTCTCGCCATTAAAGATTCAACAGCGGTTTCCACTTTTTGTCCGTTGAATAGAACCTGATGGAGCGCCTCTGTAATCGGCATTTTGACATCATATTTCTTCGAAAGCTGGTAAGCCGCTTTCGTCGTGCGGACGCCTTCGACTACCATTCCCATCTCTTCAAGAACGTCTTCAAGCCTGTACCCTTTTCCGAGCAAATTGCCTGCACGCCAGTTTCTGGAATGAACACTTGTGCATGTCACAATTAGATCGCCTACTCCTGTCAATCCAGAAAACGTCAAGGGATTCCCGCCCATTTTCGTTCCGAGTCTCGCGATTTCGGCAAGTCCGCGTGTAATCAAGGCAGCTTTGGCGTTGTCACCGTACCCTAAACCGTCTGTAATTCCTGCAGCAAGGGCGATAATATTTTTTAAAGCCCCTCCAATTTCAACTCCGATAACATCAGGATTTGTGTACACCCGAAAATTATGATTAATAAATAAATCCTGCACCTCTTCCGCTGCTTTCATGCTTTTTGAAGATGCAGTAACAGTTGTAGGGTGCCGCAGCCCTACTTCTTCCGCATGACTCGGACCGGAAAGGACAACGATATCTTTTCTGACATCACTCGGAAGCTCTACTTCCATAATTTCAGAAATGCGCAGGAGTGAATCCGGCTCTATCCCCTTGCTGACATGGACAAAGACTGCCTTTTTCGTTATCAAAGGGACAGCCTGCCCCAGCACTTCCCGAATCGCTTTTGTGGGAACCGCAACGATAATGACATCTGCGTCTGACACAGCCATCTTCATATCCGTAGTTGCCACTATTGATTCTGGAAGCTTGACGTTCGGCAAATAATCTTTGTTTTCATGCTGATCATTGATTTGATGGATCAGATCTGCACGGTGTCCCCACATGGTTACCTCGTGATGATTATCAGCCAACACTAAAGCCAGTGCTGTCCCCCAGCTTCCCGCTCCGAGCATTGTGACTTTTTTCATATTTGCTTCACACCTTTTTATTTTCTAGCTCTTGCAAATATTTTGATTGGTGTCCCCTCAAAACCGAACGCGTCTCTGATTCGGTTTTCTAAAAACCGTTCGTATGAAAAATGCATCAATTCCGGATCATTTACAAACACAACGAAGCTTGGCGGCTTCACCGACACTTGGGTCGCATAGTAAATTTTCAAACGCGAACCGTTATGAGTCGGTGTCGGATTCATTGCCACAGCATCCATGATGACATCATTTAAGACGTTCGTTTGAACTCGAAGTGAATGATTTTCACTTGCTTTGATAATCGCAGGCATCAGCGTATGGATCCGTTTTTTCGTTAAGGCAGACATAAATAGGATTGGCGCATAATCTAGAAATTGAAAATGATCGCGAATATTTTCTTCAAATTCCTTCATCGTGCTCTCATCTTTGTCAACAGCATCCCATTTGTTTACGACGATTACGACGGCCTTGCCCGCTTCGTGTGCATAACCGGCGATACGCTTGTCCTGTTCAATAATGCCTTCTTCGCCATCAAGCACAACCGCCACGACTTCTGAGCGGTCAATCGCTTTCAGCGCCCGCAGTACACTATACTTCTCAGTCGTTTCATAGACTTTCCCTTTTTTTCGCATACCTGCAGTATCGACAATGACAAACTCCTGCTGGTTGTAAGTAAATGACGTATCAACAGCATCTCTTGTCGTTCCAGCCACGTTGCTGACAATAACGCGTTCTTCGCCGAGCATGGCGTTCACAAGTGAGGACTTTCCGACATTCGGACGTCCGATCAAACAGAATTGAACAACTTCCTCATTGTATTTCGTTTCTGGAATGTTTTTAAAATGCTCTGCAACGGCATCCAGTAAATCACCCAGTCCGAGTCCGTGTGTTCCCGAAATTGGATATGGCTCGCCAAAGCCTAGCGAATAAAAATCATAAATATTCGCTCTCATTTCTGTGTTATCCAGTTTATTAACCGCTAAAACAACAGGCTTTTTTGTGCGGTACAAAATTTTCGCTACTTCTTCATCAGCAGCTGTCACGCCTTCACGGCCGTTCACCATAAAAACGATCACGTCCGCTTCATCCATGGCGATTTCAGCCTGCTGGCGAATTTGAGCTAAGAACGGCTCATCACCGATATCAATACCGCCCGTATCAATCAAATTAAAATCATAATTCAGCCATTCAGCCGAGCTGTATATCCGATCCCTTGTCACGCCAGGGGTATCTTCTACTATTGAAATTCTTTCTCCCGCAATCCGGTTAAAGATTGTGGATTTTCCTACATTTGGTCTCCCGACAATGGCTACGACAGGTTTACCCATAGTACCCTTCCTTTCGATCCAGCCGCTTTCATTTTTACATAAATTTTCAACCGGTTATTAAAATCATTTCATTCACTTTTATGAAAAGAAACCCTTCAGAGGAAGGGCTTAACTCATTTATTATATCAGTTTTTACCGGGATCACAACTATTCTTAAAAATGTTTCACGATCAAATACACGTCATCTCCGATTCTATGCGCTATTCCATCAAGGATCGCCTCAAGATTTTTAGCGAAAAGCTCCATCTCCTTTTGGTCATTGCAAAAAAAGACAGGCGCTCCCCCTGCAGCCCGGTTTCGATTTGTCGTAATCACAGACAAAATCACTTTCGTGAGAGATTCACTCATCCTATCACCTTATCCTGATTCTTGATAAATTCTGTCGGCATTCTAATCGCATTTTCCAGGGTTGGAACATTGCTAATAATCTGTACTGCCGTTTCGGGGTGGTGAATTTGCGGCAGAACAAAAACTGCCACTCTCCCGTCATTTAAATCCCGTTTTGCAATTGGGGTCAGAGACGGCTCTCCTGAATCTCGATAAACCCCGAGCACATTGGAAACATCAAATAAAATCGCCTGACGCTGCCCTAAATTGGCTATCGTCGCTGCTGAATTAAAGTTTTTTGGCGTCAAAATAAAGCCCATGCCATGCTTTAAAATCAGCTCCTGTTTCTCTGGAAGCCCGATATTCATCATATAAATATTATCAACAAACAAGCCCGGACCATCAAAGCGTGGCTTTATGTACTCGATGTCTACAATATCCTTTAACACACTGCCAGACATAAATTTCATGGCCAGTAAGAAACAAACGACAGCCGCTATGACTGCAGCCCAGATGGATAAAAACACATACGCGGAGGTTGTCAAAAGCGCTGTAAAGATCACAATATAATTTCTGCTTTCAAACGCAATGGCAATCCCCTCAATATATGTGCTTCCCCTCGAGACAAGTTCATACGAATCCATTTGCGTCAATGTGTTCCGCTCCATGTTTCGAACATCTCTAAATTGCGTCGCTGCTAACGTTAAAAATGTGATGGCCGTAAATTCCTGCTGCAAAAGCGCCGGCATAATAATTGCACCTAAACCAGCCGCTATCATCCCCAGTGCGATATGAATCACTTTCCCATGAATATAGGTCGGATACTGGCGATAATCCGTTTTCAGCATATAAAGCCTTGTTGCAATACCGGCGATGACCCCCGCAATAATCGGATAAATGTAATCACTCATGACATTTTGGTAGCTCCTTTGTTTGATCTTTTGCTTTTCTGACCAATCTGGCTTGCGAGCTGTTCGTATTTAGATATGCCAAATAGCAATATCATCCCCGCAGAACACGCATTCAGCCATTGAAAGCCGCCGACAGCCAAAGCCCCGGCCAACTTTTGAATCACAAATGAATACACAAGTTCGCCTTGGCACATTCCGAGGACAAATAAGGCAAGCTGCTTCTCAAAATTCCTTTCAACAGAAGCTGTCAAAAGCACTATTAATATAACGGCAGCCCACTCAGGTTTTATGATGAACCAAACCGGGTCATATAATGCAAAAAGATAAACAAACGCATACGCGGCAACAAGCGTCAGACAGACTAGAATGTAACGGAAACGATACATTCCCAAATACCCGGCATAGACACACCCACAAACGAAAAACATCATATATGCAGCGTTAAGGGAAAAATATAAAGCGATGTCATGTATGCTAAGAATAATATTAGTTAAAATAAAGACAGAGACGGCAAATCGTCTTTTTGTCTTTTGGATAATAAATGTTGTCAGAACCCACAGAAACCACATTGACCAATAGTAATAAAATTGTTCCATTTTACACTTCCTCCATATTTCCAGTATGGAGTCCAAGCGCATTTTTTAAACAATCTCTCTCACAATTAAGGAGTATGATCATGGGAAAAGACAGACAGGAAAAAAAACTCAAAGCTTCAGGAAGAGTCGAATCAGACCGCGACCAGTCCATTCACTATGACGGAGCGACAAGCCTTGAACAAAACGGAAGATTCAAAAAACGAAAATCATAATACGAAAAGCCCAAACCACATATGGTTTTGGGCTTTTATCATTTATCGCACACTATAGCTTGATGTATTGACCCCTCTTTCTGTGAGCCAATGATGGGTTTCACCTTTGATCACAAGAGGCGCCTTTTGTAAATCGGCAATCGTACTGGCGCCCAGCACGGTCATAATCATCTTTAATTCCTCAAGAATCAGCTGAATCTCCTCAAGCAGTCCTTCCTCACCACTGTCAGTCAGCGCTTTTAAAAAATGCCCTGCCATTCCGGTACAAGAGGCTCCCAGCGCAATTGCCTTTGCCACGTCAAGTGCATCCTGCAGGCCGCCAGAGGCGATCATGGTGCTTGCGGGAAACTCAGAGCGGATTTCCGCCAAACTTGCAGCTGTTGAAATGCCCCACGAATTAAAAAAGGTGATTTGCCGCTGCCTTCGGAGATTTTCAATTTTGGAGAAATTCGTCCCCCCATAACCGCCAATGTCAACAGCTGCAGCACCAGCTTCATACAGCTTCCCTGCTGATTCTTTGCTCATACCGAATCCGACTTCTTTCACAATGACTGGTACACTGACATGACTGCAAATTTGTTCAATACGTTCCAGTGCTCCGCTAAAGCTTCTGTCTCCTTCAGGCATCACAATTTCCTGAATCACGTTGAGGTGGATCTGCAGTGCGTTTGCTCCAATCATCTCAACTGCTTCCTTTGCCTGATCAGCCGTTGCCTCGCTTCCCAGGTTGGCAAAAATCAGCCCGTTTGGGTTTTCCTTTCGAACAATTTCATAGGAAAGACGCTCTGATGGATCTTTTAATGCTGACATTTGCGATCCCACAGCAAGAGGAATTCCAGCCTGAGAAGCCGCTCGCGCAAGCGATTTATTAATCTCATATGTAAGTTTTCCGCCGCCGCCAGTCATTGCATTGATAAAAATCGGCGAACTGCTTGAAAGTTCGCCGATTTTTGTGGAAATATCTACTTGTTCTAATGCAAGATCGGGCAGACTAACGTGAACAAACGTAATATCATCAAGACCTGTTTCCCGCTTTTGACCGGTGGACAAGGCATGATTGATGTGTTGTCTTTTTCGTTCTGCTCGAGTCACGTTTATCACCAATTATTTTAGTTTATTCAGCTTATCTCCGATCAGATCTCCAAGCTGGAAGCCAGTGCTTGTTTCTTCCTTCGCTTGATATTGACGGTAATCTTCCTGATCAGCTTTAGGCGTTTCTTCAAGTTCACGCATGCTTAATGAAATGCGCTCCTCATTTTCATTCACATCAAGAACCTTCACTTTTACAGTCTGTCCTTCTTCAAGGACTTCATGCGGCGTGCCGATGTGTTTATTGGAAATTTGAGAAATATGAACGAGACCTTCAACACCTGGAAGGATTTCAACAAAGGCACCGAAGCTTACAAGACGCTGTACAGTTCCTTCAAGCACATCGCCAGGCTTCACTTTTTCGCCGATTTGGCTCCAAGGTCCAGGCAGTGTATCTTTGATTGATAATGAAATACGTTCATTATCGCGGTCAACCGATAGCACTTTCACTTTTACTTCTTGTCCCTCTTCAACAACGTCAGACGGTTTCTCTACATGAGAGTGAGAAAGTTGTGAAATGTGCACAAGTCCGTCGATGCCGCCGATATCTACAAACGCGCCAAAGTCAGTCAGGCGCTGCACTTTGCCATCAAGTACACTTCCAACTTCAAGAGACTGAAGAAGTTCCTGTTTTTTATTCGCTTGTTCACTTTCCACAACGGCACGATGTGAAAGGATCACGCGGTTTTTATCACGGTCAAGCTCTACAACGAGCAGAGACAGTGTTTTTCCTTTATAGTCAGTGAAATCTTCAACGAAATGTGCTTCAACAAGCGATGCCGGAATAAAACCGCGAACGCCGATATCAACGACAAGGCCGCCTTTCACGACATCTTTCACTTCAGCTTCAAACACTTCTTTTGTTTCAAATTTTTTCTCAAGGTCTTCCCAAGCGCGGTCTGCATCAACAGCACGTTTAGATAAAATCAAAGCATCGTCTTCCACTTTTGTTACTTTCAGGTCAAGCTCGTCGTCTACTTTAACAACATCCGATGCTTTCTCTACATGAAGACTTGATAATTCACTGATTGGAATAATACCGGATTGTTTAACATTGATAATTTCTACATCTACATGCTTGTCCTCTACCTTTGTGACAATCCCTTTAACTACATCTCCAACCTCTGGCACTTGAACATCAATTTGATTCATTTCCTCTGTCATTTGAATAACCTCCTTGGTCCAAACCTACACAGCTTAATTAAAACGGTTTGAAAGCTGAACATATAACATGCCCGCTTTTAGCCGAATATGTATTAAAGAATCATCCAAAAAAGTTTTTTGAATGATCAATAAAAAGTTTTATTAGTATTAACTTCTAATAAAAGGACAGGTTTGTCAAGCAATAACATTCTATCTTCGTTGAAAAATTCAAAAAAAGTGGCATTTGCCATCCTCAGCGGGACTTTTGCTCCACCGCCTCAAGGATTTTATCAGCTACCTCTTGAATGGAAAGCGATGTTGTGTCGATTTCAAGAGCGTCTTCTGCTTTACGCAGCGGAGATACCTCACGCTCTGAATCAAGCTTGTCTCTTCTTGCAATTTCCTCAATTAAAGTTTCGTAGTTGACATCAAAGCCTTTTTTCACATTTTCTTCATAACGGCGTTTCGCTCTCTCTTCAACAGATGCCAAAAGAAAGATTTTCACCTCTGCATTTGGCAGCACGTGAGTTCCAATATCACGACCATCCATGACAACGCCGCCTTTTTCCCCAAGCTGCTGCTGGCGTTTCACCATTTCTTCTCTGACACTTCTATGCTTGGCCACAATTGAAACCTGGTTGCTGACTTCATCTGTTCTGATCGCCTCAGTTACATCAGTGCCGTTTACAAGTACTTTTTGTCCTTCTTTTGTCGTAATCAGTTCAATGTCAGTCCGCTTTAATAACTCAGCCAATTTTTCTTCATTTGTCAGCTCAACGTTTTCTTGTAAAGCCGCGTACGTTATCGCCCGGTACATTGCTCCTGTATCAATATATATGTACGATTTTTTCTCAGCCACAATTTTGGCGACAGTGCTTTTCCCTGCAGCTGCCGGGCCGTCGATTGCAATCGATAATTTCTTTTCCATAATTCCTCTCCTTGCTCTTTTCTCCTCTATGGATTGTATCATGAACTTTATGAAAAAGGGTGAAAAATTGATGAATAATTAATGTTTGAACGTTTCAATCCTATTGTTTTCCGCCATTTTATCCACCCCTTCATATTGAATCACTTTTGATACGTATGGTTCAATATGCTGATAGTGAAAAAGAAATTGGACACCAAGTAAAATGATGGCCTGAATGAACACTAATTTGATCAGCAGCCGTTCAAATGTTTTCATTGGAGCACCTCCATTACTAATAGTATGGAAGTGTTTGACGATGTTTATTCCATTCGGGCTTTTCTTCTCTTTTTTAACTGGCGCCGAATGCAGTATTGAAGCAGAGCCTGCTGGTCACTTGCTGCAATTTCTGAATACTCTAAAGTCATTTTGCGTTTTCCTGACTTTGGGTCATCAAAGAGACGTCTGACAACCGCTTCTGTTTCTATTTGACGTGTGTGCTCCTCTTCAGAAAGACAGATGATCAGGCGCAATGATTCCCCGGCTTGAAAAGAACGTCCATCAGCTAAAACCACGGCGATGCCGCCTGCACTAATGTTATAGGATAGTGTGCGGAATTCTTCTTCATTTGCCGGCTGAATTTGCACATCTAATACCGCATCAGTTCTTACATACTGGCGGCGCTGGATTCTTTTCATTTTTTCACGGGGAGGCACTTCAAGACAGATCATTTGAAGTTTGTCCTTCACTTTGCCTTTTATACGGCTTGTAAAGTGGTAAGGAACTTCGTCTTTCCCCACAAACTCTACCGTTACCTCTATATCATTATGTAAAATCACAGTTCGCCCTGTAACTACATCAACCGGATACGCGATCAAAAGCTCATTGTTTTCGATGCTTACCGCCTTAGTTTTTGCCTTTTTCAATTCATTTTCTTCTATATATTCTAAAAGTACATTTTCTCCAATCTCTATCATTGACTTCACTCTTTCGTATTCATTATACTCACGTTTTTATTAAAGCACGTAATGAAAAAAAGGAAAAGACATTTAGTCCTTTCCTCCTGTTTTTTATAGGTCTTTATATATTGGTTCTGCATTTTTTAATTTTTCAACCTTTTCTTCTGTGCCATCATTGGCATTTATATACATTCTAAATGTGTCATTTTCAATGGTTCCGAGCATTTCATAGCATAACACTTCTTGACCAAGTTCATTTGTAATTAAAGCGAGCCTCGTTTCTCTCACTTGTACATTTTTATTTAATTTAGATTTTGCCTCTGCTTCAGTAATTGCCGGCTTAGGTATAGTTCTTTTTCTGTGGGATGTTAGGAAGTCTCTTGCTGAAAAACCGACAACCTCACCGTCATCCAAGGCCACTTTCATGCGGATTGCCTCCGGGTACATCCGGACTTTATTTTCAACAGGAACATATGAAAATACGCCGATTTTATCATATTGGGCACTTTCATCAATTTCCAAATCATCTGTTTCAAATCCGTTTTTCTTTAAAAATGCGAGCGCTCGGTTCGATCCGTCATTCAAACTGATTTTTTGGTTTTTCACTTCTCTGTTTTGGATCAAATATACCGGATGCCCGCCCTTCTTCGTGATATCCATATAAATCGCTGCTTTATGGTCTGGGTCTTTCATGCTGATGCTATATACATCGCGATTTGTTTTTTTTCCGCTCTTTACCACCTTAATTGAATAATTGTCATCAGGGGCAAAGCGCTCAGCAATTTGTTTTGCTTCCTGTTCGGAAATTTGTTTTCCCTTCAGGTGGCTGAAACCCTTTTCTTCTTTTTTCGTGCTGGTGAAACTAGGGCCAAGGTCAGTGCCGGTGGAGAATGCACCAACATTCTTTTCGACAGTTTTAAAGCTGTTGATAATTGTATTGTCACTTTGTTTTTCGTCTGAAGCCAGTGCCATTTCTACGTCCATCCAGCGAAGGTTTTTGCTCATGACAAGGTGCTGAACATGGCGCAATTCATTTTGGATATCTTCAGACTGCTGATATAGCTTATTTAGTGATGTATACTCGTTTTTATCAAGCGGCTTCTGGTCCAAATCTCTGACTGACGTTTTATAGCTGAAATCACCGATCTTTGATAATAGCTCTTCCGTTTTATTAAACGGCATTAATGTAAGCGGCAGCTGACTGACGCTGTTATGTGCTTCAGAAGTAATCCTCCACACATCAATCAATGCAGGCGACAGTGATTTTTGGCTGTTCATGGCAAGTGTTGTTCCGATTTTATCATGAAGCTGATCCACCTGATAGGTAAGCTCATGAAACGCCCGCTGATAGTTATTTTCAGCATGAAGAAGAACTGCGTCTTTTTCCTGGTGTTCTTTGTATCCCCAGTAGCCTGTACCGACTATTGCAATACCAAGCACGGCGATTAAAATTCCTCTGATCATTTATCACACCTCTTTTTATGCTTTCTCATATCTGCTACTCACAGAAAATGTGTTTACCGATTCTTTTAATCTGCGGACGCCCCCAAATCCACGGACTTGTAGCCGTATCGGGATTAAAGTAGTAAAGTGCTTCCTCTGACGGGTCCCAGCCATTGATGGCATCCAGCACCGCTTCTCGGGCCGTTTCATTCGGCTGCATGTAAATTTGCCCGTCGGCTACTGCTGTGAAGGCAAGCGGCTCAAAAATAACCCCCGCCACTGAATTTGGAAATAACGGGCTGTTCAAACGGTTCAAAATGACTGCTGCAATCGCAACCTGCCCCTCGTATGGCTCGCCCCGGGCTTCGCCATAAACCGCTTGAGCAAGCAGCCTGATATCGTTGTTGGAAAATCCACCAGGCATGTTCGCTGCTACCGCATCCTGTTTTCTTGCTTTTGCTGGTGTATTGTTTTGCTGTTTATTCGCATTGGCTTTAGGCTGCTGCGTTGTTTTTTCCGCAGGCTGTTTCTGCCTCGCTTCCGCTTGCTGTCTTGCTTTTTGTGTTGCTGCTTTTGACGGTTTCGTCTGATACTTCAGCGGAATTTTTCCGTAATGCGTGAATGTGTTCCCTTTATTGAGCTGTTCCATAACATATTCACGATAATACTTAGATTTACATATTAAGGTATGCTTTGTTTTAGCCCCGACAAGGCCGTCAACCTCTTTTAACCCGAATTGATCCTGAAAATTTCGAACTGCCCAGTATGTTCCCCATCCATAAACCCCGTCAATTTTTCCGTTATAATATCCGTTGTATTGAAGACGCGCCTGAAGCTCGACCACATCATCCCCTGTTGCCCCTCTTTGAATGACCTGATTCGAAAAGGCAGAGATCGTTTCAGTATTAATAAACGTCGTTATTGTAAAGGAAAAAAGGATGAGACATGCCATAATCGATCCTTTGGACTTCATCTTTTCAAGCCTCCTACAGCAAATTTTTAAGTGTAATCGTATTTTCTGTAACGAGGTTATTTTTATACACTCTTTCCTTGTTATCCCTCAGAACATAAAATCTCTTTTGTAAAAACTGTACACAAAAAAGCCGCACGATTGCTGTGCGGCTTCTATACTTGCATCATATTAACGGAACGGGCTTTTTTCGCTTTACGCAAACCAAACCACCATAAAAATACCATAAATGGAAGCATGTAATAAATCCAATTACTAAGCGCTGTCAGGATAAAATCATATGATCCATGCAAAAGGGATGGGAGAACTAAAGAAAGAACAAGCCACTTCACACGCGCCTTATCAGCGGAAAAGCGCGCTTTTCCGAGGTAAAATCCCATTATCACACCAATCAAGGCATGGCATGAAACAGGCAGGAGCGCTCTGACAAACGCATGCTCCACACCGTGGCCAATTAAATAAAGAATATTTTCGAGGGTTGCAAAACCGAGTGATACACTTGCACCGTACACAATCCCGTCATAATGCTCATCAAAGTGGGCGTGCGGGTAAACACTGATCATCAGTATAAACCATTTTAATGATTCCTCTAAAAACCCTGAAGATAAAAAAGAAACGAAAAAGCTTCCGCCTCCTACATTCTCTTTTTCAAGTACATACTGGATAAACATTGTGGGAAATACAAGAACAACCCCGAGAAAAAACGACCGAAGCACCATATGTACAGGTTCATTATCATACTGATCTTTTAAATAAAAATAACTTAACAGCGCGATGCCGGGGGCAATTCCTGCAGAGATGATTGCAAACATCAGGCAACCTCTTTCCTTTATATTCCTACGTCTATCCTACCATGTTGTTTATCATTTTACATCTGTCTGCACTTAAAAAATAAAAAGAGCATACGAATGCATCATATGCTCCTCATCTTTAGTGGTTTTCTCTTTTGGCGATTTCCGCTGCGATATGCCCCCCATGAAACCTGCCGTTTTCAATAAATATTTCATTTGCGTTGTTTCCCGCAGCAATAACCCCGGCAATAAAGACACCTTCAACGTTCGTTTCCATTGTTTCTTCATTGAAAAATGGACGTCCTGTTTCTTTATCAATCTCAACACCAATTTTTTCAAGAAATTGATGGTCAGGATGATAGCCTGTCATGGCAAATACAAAATCATTTTTAATGGTGATGAGTTCTTTCTCTCCGGAACGAAACACAACTTCATCCTCGGTGATTTTTTCGACACAGGCGCCAAATTCCATACGGATTGTACCGTTTCTGACGAGCGCTTCAAATTCGGGCAAGATCCACGGCTTAATGCTTGGCGAATACTCATTGCCCCTATATAAAACTGTGACACGCGCTCCAGATTTCACGAGTTCAAGGGCGGCGTCCACGCTTGAATTTTTCCCGCCGATGACCACAACATCTTTATCAAAATACGGATGGCCTTCTTTAAAATAATGAAATACTTTCGGCAAATCCTCACCGGGTATATTCATATAGTTTGGATGATCATAATAGCCTGTGGCGATGATACAATATGGCGTCGTGTAAATCTCTTTTGACGTCTCAATAACGAATGCGTTATTTTCCGTTTTCGTCACTTTATGCACCATTTCAAACGCATTAACACGAATGTTTTTCCGTTTAACGACTTCCCGGTAATACGATAAAGCCTGAATTCTGACAGGCTTCCTGTTTTCTGTAATAAATGCCACATCTCCGATTTCGAGCTTTTCACTTGAGCTGAAAAAGGTTTGATGTGTCGGATAATTGTAAATACTGTTAACGACATTGCCTTTTTCGATGACGAGGGCATCAATGCCAATTTGTTTTAGGTGAATGGCAGCAGATAGTCCACAAGGTCCTCCGCCTATAATAATTGCTTTTTCTTGAATCATTTCTGTCAACTCCTGCGATTGGCATTTCACTTCATATTTTCTATTTCCGAATAAAAAAATCTCCTATTTTATCATAGGAGATTTTTTATTTTTATGCAAATCATCAACTTATATCCAGCCTCTAAAACGCGAAGCTTCAGCCATTTTGCGTACGCCAACCATATATGCAGCTAGCCTCATGTCAATTCTTCGGTTATTAGCCATTTCGTAAATATTGTTAAATGACTTGATCATCATTTTTTCTAATTTTTCTTCTACCTCTTCTTCACTCCAGTAGAAGCCTTGGTTATTCTGAACCCACTCAAAATAAGAAACTGTTACGCCACCGGCACTTGCCAGCACGTCTGGTACAAGCAGAATGTCTCGGTCTGAAAGAATTTTTGTTCCTTCAAGCGTTGTTGGCCCGTTCGCCGCTTCAACGACAATTTTAGCCCGGATATTATGGGCATTTTCTTCTGTAATTTGATTTTCAATCGCAGCAGGAACGAGAATATCACAATCAAGCTCCAGCAGCTCTTGGTTCGTAATGGTATCGTTGAAAAGCTTTGTTACAGTACCGAAGCTGTCGCGTCGGTCGAGTAAATAATCGATATCAAGGCCTTCCGGATCATAAAGTCCGCCATATGCATCTGAGATGCCGACAACCTTTGCTCCCGCATCATGCATGAATTTTGCCAAATAGCTTCCCGCGTTTCCGAAGCCTTGGACAACGACACGCGCACCTTTAATATCGATGCCTTTTTTCTTGGCCGCTTCTTTAATACAGATGGTTACACCTTTTGCTGTCGCAGATTCTCTCCCGTGAGATCCGCCAAGCACAAGAGGCTTGCCTGTAATAAATCCAGGCGAATTAAATTCATCAATTCTTGAATACTCATCCATCATCCAAGCCATGATTTGTGAGTTTGTAAATACATCCGGCGCCGGCACGTCTTTTGTCGGGCCGACAATTTGGCTGATCGCTCTGACATACCCTCTGCTCAGACGCTCCAGCTCTCTAAACGACATATCCCTTGGATCACAAACAATTCCGCCTTTACCACCGCCATATGGAAGATCAATTATGCCGCATTTTAAACTCATCCAAATTGAAAGCGCCTTCACCTCTTTTTCTGTTACGTTCGGGTGAAAACGTATCCCGCCTTTCGTCGGACCGACAGAGTCATTGTGCTGCGCACGATAACCTGTGAAAATCTTTACTGAACCGTCGTCCATACGAACAGGTATTTTTACCGTTAATAGCCTCATCGGCTCTTTTAACAGTTCGTATACCTCTTCGGGATACCCCAATTTTTCCAGAGCCTTATGTATTACGGTTTGGGTTGATTTTAATACATCAAGTTTGTCCTCTTCTGTATGACCGGTGTTTCGATCGGCTGCCATTTGAGTTAACCTCCTAGAATCTTCTGTTTCTCACATGCTCCCTTTCAGAGAATAGTATACACCTTCATCTGATCTGTGCATAGAATAAACGTTATGTTTTTCCATGTTTTTTACCGAAAAAAAAACTGCTGTGAAATCAGCAGTTTTCCGTTGCATTCTTATGAAAAATGAGTTTGTATCGTCTCAACGGCATTACCGTCCATAATGAGCTTACCATACTCTTGCAGGCGATAAATCGTTAAAGTTGTCGGATTGCCGTATTCAGCCAGAACCGCCACAACCCCCTCAGCCGTATGTGACCCCAGATCTTCAAGGCTTAAAAAGTACTGCCCGTCATAGTGGTAAACAGTTCCCCCTGTGATACCGATTCGCTGTAAGCTTTCTGAAAGCTGAATGATATCTTCAAAGGAATGGAATTGATATATGATGTCCGCGCTTTCATCAAGCTTGACTTGCATTTCGATGTAATCATCATCATACTCATCGTCTTCTGAATCGGCGTCTTGGTTCTTTGTTACGATCACGACCATCCCTTGTGCTTGGAGAGAATACACTTCCACTGCAATCGGTCCATTCGCTTCAAAGCCGAGCTCTGTATTTGCTTCATTCATCATATCTTTAAATAACTGGTGGACTTTAAATGAGTCCTTCCAGAGGTCTTCTTTTGTCAATCCCCGGTCTGTCAAATCATCGAGGGTTAAAAAGATTTTGATCTTATTATAATTCAGACGCTCAAGCCGCATAACGTTCCCTCCTGCCTCTACTTGCACACAAATCATATAACACATTATATGAGATGATGAGTCATAGGTTCTTAATTGTTATCAGTTTACACTGAGTTCACTAGTAAGACAAGCACAATGCAGTTTTTATTGCCATATGGATTTTCGCTTTTTAGAAGTTACTCTGGTCCGCAAAGAGTCACAATGTGTGTTTCAGGCTCAGCACCTAAACGCAGAGGCACTTTTGTCGTGCCGTAGCCGTTGCTGATCAGATAAGCCGCATTTTTAACAATGCCTGTTTTCCCCAGTTCATAAGGGCCAAATTTCCCAAACCTGATCTGACCTCCATGGGTATGTCCGCTGAATATCACATCAATACCGTCACCTTCATTGATTTGCTCATGAATCTCCGGATTATGACAAACTAGAATATTCAGCTGGCTTTTGTCAAGTTCTTTAATGGCTTCCTCATAATGATCCATCTCCATCCTGATATCATCAACCCCGGCAATCGCAATCGTATGGCCGTTGTACGAAAACGGAACTGACTCATTCCTCAGAGTGATGACACCGTGCGCTTTGAATATGGAATACAGCTTATGCTGTTTGACTTCATAATCATTATTCCCCCACACAAATACAACAGGAACTCCTAAATCAGCGAGCCTTTTGATGTTTTCCTCAATTCTCGCAATAGGCACCCCGCCCTCAGCTAAATCTCCGCCGATGATTACGAGGTGAGGGGCATGGCTTCGCGCTTTTTCCAAAAGGTCTTGATCGATAAGACGTTTGTGAATATCCGAAATAAAAAAGATGGTAAGTGGCGGCTTGCCCTTCATTTTTGATAAAGGAAACGTATGTGTTTTTAAATGGTTGCCTTTTGCAGTTGAATACATTTTTGCCGTCATTGCCGCTGCCGCAACAGTCAGCACACTGGCAATTTTCACTGATAGCTTCATAAAAACTCTCCATTCTTTTTTAGAACTTATCAATAAGACGGACAATAAAAAAAGACGTTTCTACCGTTTGAGAAAACGCCCGATTTTATTTACTTTCAAAATATAGATTAATGTCATATCTGTGCTTCATCATTTGAAAAACAGACTCTCTCGCCTTCCATTTATCCGGCTGCGGCCAAAGATCAGTGCTCTTCTGAATAATTTCGCATCTCAGTTTATGGAAATCACCCTCAGCTTTTTCTTCCTTTTTCTTAAAGTAATATGAAGTGCAGTATGCAAAAGCGGTTGCCATCATCCAAAATAAATAAAAGGTATGGCTGAGCATTTCTTGAAGTATGAGCTGAGGCGCCGGGCTTTTGACCATAATCATAAGACATAATAAGCCTAAGCAAATAAGTGAAGCCCATCGCCATCTGCGGCATTGCAACGCATAATTTTCAAATTTTTGTTTTCGCTTCACCAGCGCTTGGAGCATCTGTTTGGTCGGCGCGTCTGTAAACTGATCCAGCTGATTCCATAAGGATTCCATACGCTTCACACCTTGTCCATTTTCATTGCTACAATATATGAACGTAAAAGAAAAAAAATGCCCTATTCATCCATTAAGGGGATGTCCAAAACTTGTCCGGTGTAAACATCATTTCCATTCAGATGATTATACGCCCGAATTTTTTCTTCTCCTGTCCGGCTTTTATAATACTTCATGGAAATGCGGTATAGCGTTTCTTTCTTTTGGACGGTGTGCTTGACAACGCGATTCGGCACATTTTGAACTGGCTCAGCTGGCTGTTCTTGCTGTTGTACTGTTGATTGGGAAGAGGAAGCAGCCGCGGCGGTTGCTTCCTCCTTATTTGCCGAGTCTTCTTTTTCCGCTACAGCAGTCTGTTTCTTATCAGCAGCTGTTTTTGCCGGCTCTTTTGGCTTGGAATCTTCAGGCTCTTGTTTTGACTCCTTCTGCAGTGCGGTTTCTTTAGTGTCTGCGGTATCGTTTTTATCCTCTGATTTCGGGACAACCTCATATTTGCTTTGGCTGCTGTCAATAAAAACATCTTCATAATCGTCATGATTATCCGGGTGGCTCTTTAGATAAAATAAGGTGACTAAAACGATAACCGGCACAAATACAAATATTACTGCGAGTACTGTGAATAATGGCGTTTTTGTTTTGCCTTGCTTTTTTTTCTGTTCTCTTTGATTTTTTACAGATTGTCTTGTCGGAAGGCTTTCTCCATCATCGACATAATCGTCCGCCAATGCGGCGTTTTGATCTTCATAAAGATTCTGGGCTTTTCTTCTCTCTACTCTCGACATGTTCGTCATGTTTATCCCTCCTCACATGTTCAAAACGAATCTGACAGGCAAACACGGCATCAATGATAAAATGCGCCGTCATCGGAACAAATAAGTTGCCGGTCCATTCATACATCAGACCGAGCAAAAAGCTGATTGCTGTCACCATAATAAATAACAGCCATTTTGACAAATACCGAAAGTGCAGAGCGGCAAATATAAGGCTGGCCGCCCATAAACCGATATGAGTCTGCAGCACTCCCCTGAATAACATTTCTTCCGCGAAAGCAATCAGAAGCGTTAAAAATATAATATGAGGGATTGACCTCTTACTGAATATTTTTTTATTGATTCCGCCGTCATCATATAAATGAGACGGAAACCATTTCATTACTGCCATATCGGCTAAAATAACAATAACCGCTATAGAAACACCATACCAGATGATTCGCATATCGCGAATGTCCCAGAGCTTTAATACGTCCCGTACATCCTCAAAAAAGAACAGTCCTGCTGCAGCAGCGGCAAAGATGATGAGTAGCTGCGTCAAATATAACTGCTTCAGCATATCACGGTCAGACATATGCTGAATATAATCTTTTTGCTGTTTCAGTTCAGCTCACCTACAGTCTGCAAGCTGAATATCCGGTGCAATTCCGAACTCCAGCTGTCTAATGGCGCCATTTTACTCCGTTCCCCTTTTTGTTCATACAAGGATAAATCAAAACCGCAATGTGAACAGCACGGGAGGTTTCCGTCATCAGGCTGGTATGATTCATCAAAGTAGGTTAATAGTGCCTGCCTTAAACAGCCGTCACGCTGAAGCAAAAATGATACACGGTGCATTTTTTCCAGCTTCAGCTCCATGCGATATGAAATTTCTTTCTTCATCAGTTCAACTGACGTTTTCCCCTGCATAAAGAGATGAATCATCATACGGGCCTGTGTCTCTCCGGCGCCATACTGCATTAATACGTCACGCAGTCTTCTCTCATCCCGCTCCTCCGTCTTCTCTAGCACACGGATCACGTCGGCGATTTCTTCAGCTGTGACACTCTCCATTTGGATAATCTGCTCCTGCAATTCAAAATCCCCTGGCGCCCGGAGCAAAATGCTGACACTCGGCTTTCCATCGCGGCCCGCTCTGCCGATTTCCTGCATAAAAGCTTCAGCCGTCTGCGGAAGGTGAAAATGAATCACATATCTGATATCAGGTTTATCGACACCCATTCCAAACGCATTCGTACAACATATCACATCAAGCTGGTTATGAATAAACTGCTGCTGAATTAAAATTCTGTCACCTGACTCCAAACCGCCATGGTAAAAGTCTGCTCTGCTGCTTGTTTTGCTTTTAATTTCACCAGCTAATTCCTCGGCCCATTTCCGTGTCGGACAATAAACAATTCCTGGACCTTGCAGGTTTTCAACCAACTGAATGACCCTATCTATTTTTTCGGCCGCATCCGCCGCATTTTCAACCCTCAGTGCGATATTCGGGCGGTTGACTGAGTTGAGATGCTGGTCAGCATGCTGCAGCTCTAGCAGGTTCATGACATCTTGCAGCGTATCCTTTGTAGCCGTAGCAGTCAATGCCAAAACGGGCGGGTGTCCCAGTATTTTTCTCAGTTGTCCGAGCTTTGAATAGTCAGGCCTGAAGTCGTGGCCCCATTCAGATATACAATGTGCTTCATCAATAACAAAAAGGCTGATCGGAACGTTTTTCAATTTTTCCAATACATATGGAGACTGCAGAGCCTCAGGGGACAAGTACAAAAATTTATAGCGATGAATATGTTCTAAAACAAATTGTCTTTCCTGTCTGTTAAGCATGCTGTTCAAAGCGGCCGCACGCTTTTCTCCTCGGGCTTTCAGCTGCTGCACCTGATCTTCCATTAAAGAAAGCAGTGGAGAAACGATTAATACCATGCCGTCAAGCATATAACCAGGCAGCTGGTAGCAAAGCGATTTCCCTCCCCCAGTCGGGAGCATTGCAATGGTATCCTTCCCGCTGAGAATACTTCTAATAATGTCCTCCTGCCCTTTTTTAAAGGAAGTAAAACCAAAATAATGATGTAACGTTTGCTGTAATCTACTCATATTGCTGCACCTGCTTTGTCAATGCCAGTCTGATTTGAAAGTAGCTGAACCGCTGCCCCAGACCGTCACGAATTTGTTTGATTTTGTTCGTCCGCATCCGTTTGGCAAACGCTGCAATTTGGATTTGATCTTCTGCTGATACATAGTCATTAATTATAAACGCAGGCTCGTGAAGAGAAATCTCAACAATATGGTCTTCGATCGTCGCTGTTTTCAGCTTTCTGATTTCGGCAATTCGATGTATCGGGAACCCTTGTTTGACCATCTGCCATGTTTTCCTCGTTGACTCTGTCAGGGCATTATCTAAATGCACATCAGAAAGTAGATCCTTTAACAAAGCATCTTCACACTCGGGAAGAGAATGAATAAAATAATGTACCGAAGCCCAAAACATGATATAGACATACCATTCATCTTCTTTCAGCGTGTCAGCAAGCTGCCTGCTCGTATAACCGATCCGATCGTGCGAGGTTAAGGAGTAGACAAAAATTTGCGCTGCTTTGTCTTCGATCTTTTTCAAATGCGCCTCAAGCATGGCGAAAAGGCTCCTTGCCATCTCTTTATGATCCGTATGCCGGGACAGGTATTTCTTTACCCAGTGAAGTGTCTTGTAATCCTTTGTGACAGGAATATATCGCCTGCTCCCTTTCTGCTTATGGGATAAGACCTGCACAAGCAGCGAAAGCCTTTTCCAAAGCACGCTGGCAGCCTGCTGATAATGAGCACCGTGGCAATGAACGGGCCAAGGCCGCTCACTAAGGGCATGCCTCAAAACTCCTTCGCCGCTGGCTGTTACTTTGTATGTATCTGTTTCAGACAAAGGCGCGAGATATGAATGCTTTTCAAGCTTGTCAAGCGACGCAGAAATATCGTTTCTCGAACATTGCGCCGCCATTCCAAAGTATTTTGCAGTCTGAAATAAGCCGGCATCTTGAATGGTTTGTGACGATCTCTTGCCTTTGAATAGGTGAAAAACAGCGCTTCCCGACCGTTCCCCATTTATTTTGCAAAGGCAATCGAGAACCATAATATCGAAGTAATTTAATGACAACCTATTCACCCACATTCTTCCTGACAAAAATCGTTGATTTGCTCTTTTTATTTTAACAGATTTCAAACAGAAATCGACGTTTAAAGTCATCATTAAGGGGGATGTTATGTAGATAACCCCTTATGTGATAAGCATTCTCAATCATTTTTCTGTTGAAATGTGGCAGCAACATCATTACAATAAGTAAGAGGAATAGGTGTTAAATTGATTAAATTATAAAGATTGATCCATTTGTTCCACCAAGAACAATCTGGGAGGTTTTATTCATGGCAAAGTACACAATCGTAGACAAAGATACATGTATTGCATGCGGCGCTTGCGGAGCTGCTGCACCAGACATTTACGATTACGATGATGAAGGCATCGCGTTCGTAACGCTTGACGAAAACAAAGGTGTTGTCGAAGTTCCTGAGGTACTGGAAGAAGATATGATTGACGCATTTGAAGGATGCCCTACTGATTCCATCAAAGTGGCGGATGAGCCATTTGAAGGCGACCCGCTTAAATTTGAATAGAAGTAACAAAAAAAGCTCCCCGGCGGGAGCTTTTTTATTTAATGGATATGCGCACTTCGCTGCTGCTCAATCCAAGGCTTAAGCTTGATAAAAATAAGTGAGAAAACAACCGTAATCACAATACCTTTTATCATGTTAAACGGCAGGATACCCGCAACGACTGCTGTTTTCAGCGCGCTGTCGGATAATGCCGGTGAATGTAAAAACCACGTGTATGCAGGAAGAATCAGAACATAATTTAAAATACTCATCAAAATGGTCATCGCTGCAGTTCCCAAAAGCAGGCTGACAGCCAAGCCCTTTGCTGAGTTGAGCTTTTTAAATAAGAAAGCAGTCGGCAATATAAAGAGTGTTCCTGCAATAAAATTCGCAATTTGCCCTACAGGAACTCCTGCCATGCTTCCCTGAATGATATACTGAAGAACATTTTTTATCGCTTCTACGGCAATACCCGCCAAAGGTCCGTAAATCAGAATGGCAATAATAGCGGGAACATCGCTAAAATCGATTTTTAAATAATCCGGAAGACCCGGAAACGGGAAATTTAACAGCATCAAAACAAATGCAATGCTGCTCAGCATACTGACCACAACTAATTTTTTTACTTTCACTTCACTCTCTCCTTTTCGATCACATCTTACTCGAAAACGGAAAGGTCCTTTTCCAGCCAATAAAAAAACCGCTTCATATATAAAAGCGGGGTTTCGAAAATTAGGCTAGGCAAAGAAACGTTTGAAAACTTTAATTTCAAAACGCTTATGAACCTCCATCTTCTCCCATCCAGACTGTACTGTCGGCTCCGGAATCTCACCGAATCCTGCTGTAAAAACAGCTCGCGGGCTTAGAGCCATTGGCTCATCACCGCCGGTAGGGAATTTCACCCTGCCCCGAAGATTGATCATATGAAATTTAGTTCCATTATAAACGATAACTGGTTGGCTGTATAGAGAATTGCTTCAAATTATAAATATTGTCTATAAGCTGTCAGAACATTGATATATTAGGCTTTACTTTTATCCTTTACTGCGTCAATACACGTTGACACTCTTTTGAGAATATGTTAAATTATCAGATATTTAGTTTGTCAATTTAGGAGGAAATCTAACGATGTTTCGAGTATTGGTCTCAGACAAAATGAGCAACGACGGTTTACAGCCACTTATTGAATCAGACTTTATTGAAATCGTTCAAAAAAACGTAGCAGATGCAGAAGATGAATTACATACTTTTGATGCTCTTTTGGTGCGAAGCGCGACAAAAGTAACAGAAGACCTTTTCAACAAAATGACTTCTTTAAAAATTGTCGGAAGAGCCGGTGTCGGTGTCGATAATATCGATATTGATGAGGCAACTAAACACGGGGTAATCGTGATCAACGCTCCGAACGGCAACACCATTTCAACAGCTGAGCATACATTTGCGATGATCTCTTCTTTAATGAGACATATTCCTCAGGCTAATATCTCAGTGAAATCCAGAGAGTGGAACCGTACAGCTTACGTCGGTTCAGAGCTTTATGGAAAAACACTTGGTATTGTAGGATTAGGCCGAATCGGAAGCGAAATTGCACAGCGTGCGAGAGCGTTCGGTATGACTGTGCACGTTTTTGATCCTTTCTTAACGGAAGAAAGAGCGAAAAAAATCGGCGTAAACAGCCGTACATTTGAAGAAGTGCTAGAAAGTGCGGATATTATAACTGTTCACACGCCTTTAACAAAAGAAACAAAAGGCTTATTGAATAAAGAAACGATTGCAAAAACGAAAAAAGGTGTTCGCTTAATTAACTGTGCGCGAGGCGGTATTATCGATGAAGCTGCACTTCTCGAAGCTTTGGAAAGCGGGCATGTTGCCGGAGCGGCGCTTGACGTTTTCGAAGTTGAACCGCCAGTTGACAACAAACTCGTTGATCATCCATTAGTCATTGCCACTCCTCACCTGGGAGCATCAACGAAAGAAGCACAGCTCAATGTCGCGGCACAAGTGTCAGAAGAAGTTCTGCAGTTCGCAAAAGGTCTACCTGTTATGTCAGCTATTAACCTGCCTGCTATGACAAAAGATGAATTCGCTAAAATTAAACCCTACCATCAAATTGCAGGAAAAATTGGCAGCCTTGTATCACAGTGCATGAAAGAACCGGTACAGGATGTTGCCATTCAATATGAAGGCACAATTGCCAAACTTGAAACATCGTTCATTACAAAAGCCCTTTTGTCAGGCTTTTTAAAACCGCGCGTTGACTCTACTGTTAATGAGGTCAATGCCGGAGGTGTCGCAAAAGAACGCGGCATTAGCTTCAGTGAAAAAATTTCCTCTTCTGAATCTGGATATGATAACTGCATCAGCGTAAAAGTGACAGGAGACCGAAGCACCTTTACTGTAACGGCTACGTATATTCCTCATTTCGGGGAACGTATTGTCGAGATCAACGGATTTAATATCGATTTTTATCCGACAGGTCACTTGGTATATATCCAGCATCAAGATACAACAGGTGTGATTGGCCGAGTAGGACGTATTCTCGGGGATAACGATATTAACATTGCAACCATGCAGGTTGGCCGTAAGGAAAAAGGCGGAGAAGCCATCATGATGCTTTCCTTTGACAGACATCTGGAAGATAAAATTGTGAAAGAACTAACAAATGTCCCTGATATTGTGTCTGTGAAGCTCATAGATCTGCCATAATCAAAAAAACTCAAGCTATATAGCTTGAGTTTTTTTATTGTTCTATTCTCGTGTGTTTTTATGCAAAATGTCTAAGACACTCCTTAGCTCAGAAACAGGTATTTGGCCTGGTGCCGACGCCTCTTCTCCCGCGCCAAAAGTACAAGCCGATCCAAAAATCTCACCGCTCAGCCTGCTGATGAGCCCTGTTGCAGCCATTGACATTGTAATAATGGGACGGTCTGCATATTTTGTTTTCATTGTATACGTCGCATCAAGCAGCGTTAAAAGATCTCCAGTATCATTCGGCATGACAGCCATTTTTGGAATATGCGCGCCTAAATCCTGCATTTTTCGAAGTCTGGAAAGAATTTCATCTTTTGCAGGTGTTCTTTCAAAGTCGTGATTTGACATCACCACATAGACGTTGTTTTCTTCCGCCAGCGATACTAACGATTTTACCTGTGCATCTCCTGTAAATAATTCGATGTCTATCAGATCGATGTCTTTTGTTTGGATTGCCGATTCCAGCAAAGCAAGATAGGAGCTTTCGTCTATTTCCAGGCTTCCTCCTTCTTTATGGGTTCTGAATGTAAATAGAAATAGCTCGTCCGCTAAAGACTTACGAAGCTTAGAAATCATCTTTGTGACCGCTTCTCTGTCATTCGCTTTTTCAAATACGTCAACTCGCCACTCTACAATATCCGGATTCAGAAGTTTTACAGCTTCTGCTTCATTCAAAATTTGTTCTTCCGTTTTTCCCATCAGCGGAACGATGATTTTCGGCATCCCTTCTCCGATGGAAACTCCTTTAATCGTTAACACGTTCACTTGTCTCAAATCCTTTCAATCGTTACCTTGTTTTATTATACACGCACAACTTTTTTTTGAAAATTTCTATTATATGAACAGCAACTAAAAAAGAGCCTCAAAAGGCCCTTTTTAGTTTAAGAAAATCGGATTTGGAGCAGCTGGCACCGGTATTGCATCTGATATGTCATATTTGCCGATTTTTTTCGTTCTGGTTTCCGTAAAGGTCACTTCTGTGAAGCCAAACTCTTTTGCAGTTAAAAGTAGTCCCTCAATCATTAAAATACCGGCAATAGAATCATCAACTTCTGAGTCCTTTGAGAAGCGGATATATAAGTGTTTCTGTTTCTTCGTTACAGATTGGACAGCACCCGCTTGAATAAGAGGTCTCGTATCTTCTTGGCTGTTCGATTCCATTTCCATAATCGCTTCTTTTACTGTATCAAAAGAATTTTTTGACGGAACGAGAAAGTCTTGTCCCTGTTTATTTTGGTACAAGTAGTAGGATCGTTTTGACTGTTTGGGAATCGAAATTTCCGTAAAAGTGCCATATGAGCCAATCCGAACCCCAGGCTCATTTTGATCCGAAAGAAATTTTATTTTTTCATAAGGACTCCATTTTAAGGATTCTTTCAGCAATTTTTTTAACAGTGTATCATCTTTTACAGAAAAAGCCGTAATAGGCTGATGGACTCGCACACTTAATTCCTTCTGCTTTGGGTTTTCCTTTATTTCTACTTCATCTATGAAGGATGGAATCGTAATGGCATGATCAAAGATATCCAATTCACTACTTACAAACAGCATATCCTGTATCGTTTGGTATGCATTTGTTTTTTGGATGCTGATGGGTATGATTGCGGATGTATCGGCATCAGCAACCGCTACAGTGATGTAATTGTCTTGTTCCTTTTCAGGTACAACATACGATGTCTGATCCAGGGATGATGCAGCTTTTGGGCTGTCTTCTGTCTCAGTTTTCGTTACTGCGTGCTCTTGGGACGCTTCTTTTTGTTGAGGCTGTGCCTGATCAAAGAAATGAGGAGAAATAATGAAGGCGATATAAACCGCAATTGCAGCGGCACACGCGGGGCCAATCCACCTGACAGCGGGCTTTTTTTTACGCTTTGCCATCGTCAGCCGCTTGTAAATATCCTGAGGCGAACGATGGTCTTTAACTGCCGGAAGTTGACTTAGCAACTCCTTTATCTGTTCTTCGTTCCATTCTGACTTCATCATCCATTAGCTCCTCCCTCAAAAGCTCCATATGTTTCCGAAGTACTTTGAGCCCTCTGTGTTGGGTCGTTTTTACTTTGCTTTCCGAGAAGCGCAGAGCTTTGGCTGTTTCCTGTATTGAATATCCCTGAATAAACCGCAAGATAATCACAGCTCTTTGATCGATCGTACATTGATCAAGTGCAGCATAAATTTCCCGGGCATTTTCATGTTGAACCGCAAGTTCGTCCGGAAGCAATTGCTGATCCCTGACATCCTGTGTATCCCAGTCAAATGTGCCAAGTATACGCTGTCTGATCGTTTGCTGTTTACGGAACCAGTCTATCGCTACATGGCGTGCGATAGACAAAAGCCATGTTTTTTCACTGCTTCTTCCTTCAAACGTATGATAAGAATTTAATACACGGATATAAACCTCTTGAAGAAGATCTTCTGTCTGGTTTTTATCCTTTACCATATAAAATAAAAATTGGTACAAATCTTGATGATATGTATCATATAATAATTGAAAGGTTTCTTCCATTTGAAACCCCTCCGTTCACTTTTTTGTCGTATGAATAGCTTGAAAAGTTACATTACAACTATATTACGAGAAACTGGAATTTGGAAGGGAATTTATATTAACATATCCTTAAATTTTATTAATGTTGGCTATTAAAAAAACACCCGCTCAATCAGCGGGTGTTTCTTATGGAACAAGATTCTTCGGCAAATTCAGACTCGATTTTACCGTTTTGTCGGAATATAAAAAGTAAATGTTGTTCCTTTATCTATTCGGCTGTGCACAGTAATCGATCCGTTGTGGGCTTCTACGATATTTTTAACGATAGCCAGCCCTAGACCGGTTCCTGCTCTGCCCCTTGTTCGCGCTTTATCTGCCTTATAAAACCGCTCAAAGATAAATGGCAGATCTTCTTCTGGTATGCCGGATCCGGAGTCTTTGATATCAACTTTCAATCCATCCTTTACAGAATGGACTGTAATGGAGACAATGCCGCCAGATGAAGTATGACGCAGCGCGTTATCGATCAAATTGGTAAATACCTGCTCCATCTTGTCCTCATCAAACATAAATTCCTCTTCTGCGAGAGAAATGTCATGATGTAAAGCAATATCTTTTTCTTTAGCAACACCGGAAAACTTCCGAATAATCTTCTCTAAAAATTCATTGACATTGATTTTTTCATAATGCAAACCTGTATGGCCTGATTCCATTCGGGCTAAATCAAGCAAATCATTAACTAGTCGGCCCATTCGGAGCGATTCGTCATAAATGATTTGGGCGATTTCTTTCCGGTCTTCTTCAGAGCTTGCAATGTCATCAACAATCGCTTCACTGTATCCCTGAAGCATAGAGATCGGTGTTCTCAGCTCATGACTGACATTTGCGATAAAGTCCTCCCGCAGTTTATCAAGGCGGCGTTCTTCAGTCATGTCACGCAGTACGGCAACTGCTCCTCTGACGTGCGATTCCGCGTAAAGCGGCGACATCAAAAGCACCCATGATCTGCCTTGCAGCGTCATCTCAATCATTTGTTCTTTTTCAGTGCTGACAGCATTTTGGAACAGTTCTTTTGCTTCAGGCGGAAGGTTGTCGCCTTCTTTGATATTCATGTTCTGCTCATAATACCAAGCCTGAAGAAAACGTTCAGCAGGCGGGTTGGTCACAAGAATCGTACCGTCAATATTAATGGTAATAACCCCGTCAGCCATACTGCTCAAAATGTTAGAAAGCTGCTCTTTTTCTTGATTGAGCGCATTGATATGAAAGTTAAGCTGCCGGCCCATTTGATTAAAAGCGGTCGCAAGTTCACCGATTTCATCCTGGGTTAAAATCGGGATTTTTGTATCGAACTTGCCCTTCGCCAAATCCTGCGCGCCTTCTCTCATTTTTCGGAGCGGGTACGTGACCCTGCTTGATAAAAAGAATGCGAAAAATGTGGTCAGCACAATCGCGATCCCCGCGGCAAGAAAAATATAGCGGGTCGTATGTTTTGTTGTATCTTTAACGGCAAGCAAAGACTGGGATAAAAAGACCATGCCTTTCTTTCCGTCTTTTTCATACGGGACACCTACAATCAAGCGTTCATTATCCGTATCTGTATCACTCAGTCCCGTTCGTTTGCTTACTTTTTTATGATCTCGGAGAGCTTTATTTAAGTCTTTGTCATGCTGTATTTGCTCAACCGTAATAGACGACAGGCGATTTTTGTCATTGGGAGAATACCAGTACTTCTTCTCATCCTGGATGATGGCAATGCTTGTTAAGTTATCAGCGAGCTCCCAAGTGATTGACCGTGCCAGTGCCTGGTCCTCGTGATTTTCCAAGATGACAGCTACTTTATTCGCAAGCTGTGTTAAATCATTCTCGGCTTCTTCCACATGGTAGTTTTCAATAAACTCCAGCAAAAGAACCGTTAAAATGAACAATACGATCAAGACGAGTGAAAGGATCGTAAACCACAGCTTGCCTACTACGCTTTTCCAAAATTTCATTCAGCGCCGACCTCAAATTTATAACCTACACCCCATACGGTGACAATTTTTTTCGCTGCTTCCGGAGATACCTTGTTCAGCTTCTCTCTCAGGCGTTTGACGTGAGTGTCCACTGTCCGTAAATCACCAAAAAACTCATATTGCCACACTTCTTTCAGAAGCTTTTCCCGATCATACACCTTGTCAGGCGTTTTCGCTAAGAAGTATAGAAGTTCATACTCTTTTGGCGTCAGGCTTACTTCCGTTCCATCAGCCGTTACGCGGTGAGCATCATGGTCAATGGACAAATGTGAAAACACGAGCACATTTTTCGTCGGTGTATTGGCATTGAAATAAGAGGTTTGGGATGCTCTTCTCAAAAGAGCCTTTACCCGCAGCACGACTTCTCTTGGGCTGAATGGCTTAACAATATAATCATCTGTGCCCGCTTCAAACCCCTGCACCCGGTTTGCTTCTTCTCCTTTTGCGGTCAGCATGATAATGGGTGTCGCTTTTTTTTCGCGAATTTGCCGGCACACTTCAATTCCGTCAGTTCCCGGCATCATCAGATCAAGCAAAATCAGATCATAATTGGCTTCAAGCCCTTTGGCAATGGCTTCATCACCATTTTCCGCTTCATCTATAACATAATTTTCACGTTCAAGATACATTCTTAAAAGGCGGCGAATTCTGGCTTCGTCATCAACTACTAATATTTTTGTTTCGTTCGTTTGGTCCATGTTTTCCCCCTGCTTTCCTTCTGTTACTTTCATTTTATCAAATCGTGAGAAAGTTTGAGAACTGTGTCGCTTTCAAAGGACTATGCATAAGAATGAAGTCCGGCAAGCACTAGATTTACGAATATTAAATTAAACATAATAATAGCAAAACCGATTACGGCCAGCCATGCTGACTTCTCACCGTGCCAGCCTCTTGACAGTCTTAAATGCAAGTAAGCCGCATAAAACAAAAACGTGATCAGCGCCCATACTTCCTTAGGGTCCCAGCCCCAAAATCTCGTCCACGCGAGCTGAGCCCAAATCATCGCAAAGACCAGCGCGCCGAGCGTAAAGACCGGAAACCCGATTGATACGGCCCTGTACCCAACCTCATCCACCAGATCAAGATTGACGTTTTTCACAAGCGGATGTAAAAGAGCGCTGATTCTTTTTCTGATGATCAGACGGAGAGCCCCATACAACACAAGACCTGCTCCAAATGACCAAATGACAGTGTTCACTTTTCTGCCTGAGAAAAGCGCGGGAAGATCAACAAGCGGTTCCATTCTCCCCTCGGTCAAAAGCTCTCCCTGATGCGGACCGACAAGCGCAGGCATTTCGTACACCATCACGCTTTTTTCTTTATTTTTATCCACCCAGTTAAACTCCGCTTCATAGCCCGCAAGACGAAATGCTGATGTGACCGCAATAAAGGCGACGGTTGTGACCAGGATAAACATAATCGCTTCAAGCCAGAAGGTTTTTTTGCTTGGTTTTGTCTGGTCTACATGCTTCAAAAGAAAGATGACACCAGCGACAAAGCTGATGGCAAGTATAGCTTGCCCAAGCGCGGCCGTTGTTACGTGAATATACAGCCAATTGCTTTGGAGCGAAGGAATTAAAGGCGAGATATCTGTCGGAAACATGCTGGCGTAGGCAATCAGCAATAAAGCGATTGACAGCGTAAACAGGCCTAATGAAGGCAATCTATAAATAAAATAAAGAATAATAAACGCCAAAACAAGCATCATGCCAAAAGCGGTGGTGAACTCAAACATATTGCTGACCGGCGCATGGCCGCTGGCAGCCCACCTTGTGATGAAATACCCAAGGTGGCAAATAAACCCGACAACAGAAAGGGTGATTCCAATGTTGGCCCATCGGTTTTGCCTACCCTTTTTATCTTTATTTCCTCGTATGGCCCCGCCGAAAATCGGGACAGCGATTAAATACACAAGAAAGGCCGCATAAAGAAAATTTCCGCTCAGCTCTGCCATGACATCACTCCCTTTTCGCCTATTTCTGTGTTTTGATTAATTCTTTTTGGTCCGCCGGTTCAGTCAGTCCGGAATCAGCCAATATAAATGCTATATCCTTCTTCAGGCCAAACCAGTTTTTATTGGTATGCCCCGCCACCATGACTGAGCCGTCCTGTGAGTGCAGCCAAATTCTTCGATGCTGCCAGTACATACCTTGAATGACACCGATCATAAAAATGGCTCCACCGACAGCAAGCACCCAGAGTGTCAGATCCTTTCTGACTGTAAGCCCAGTAATGTTTTTCGTTTCGACATGGTCAAATTTCAGCTTGTATTTATTGCTGCCTGATCCTTCGATGGTTTCTTGGATGGCGACAAAGCTCTTTTCACCCTTTGGTTTATCCGGCGTTATGATATTAAAGACAAAAGCCGGGTTGTTAGGGATCTTTGTTTTCGTGCTTGGTTCTCCGTCCTGATTAAAATAGAAGTCTGGCAGGTAGCTGGCGATTTCCACTTTGTAACCGTTGCCAAGATCATAGACCGAATCTGGATCCAGAAGGTTAATCTTCAGGCTTCCAAAAGATTTTTTTGTTTTTTTATCAATCAGCTGGAACACCATTTGGTCAAGCTGATTTTCTTTATAATCCACCTGGTAAACGGAAAAAGAATCAAAGCGCAGCGGCTGATTGACACGGATGTCTTCTTCTGTTACTTTTTTCAGCTTCGGCTTCTCGCCATAAACAATTTTTCCTTCTCTCTTGTAGAGAACGGCATCGGTTTGAAAGCTCTTTGCCACTCTCCCGTCCCCGACTCTGTCAATGGCATCTGCAAATACCTTTTTTTCCGTTTTGCTGTTATAGGTCTCTACGCTGAATTGATTGTTTTTCAAGTAGTATTTCCCGTCTGTACCCGGAATTGCTGCGGTTTCGCCTTCTCTGACCCAAAGCGTCTCATCGACGTACATGCCTGGCACAAATCTCAGCATCGCACCAATCAGAAAGATGATCAATCCAATGTGGTTGACATACGGGCCCCAGCGGGAAAAACGCCCTTTTTCAGCAAGAATGCTGCCCTCTTTTTCTCTGATTCTATAATGTTTTTTCTTTAATAGGGCAACTATCTTTTCTTTTGCTTCCCCGTCCAGCACAGTAGCCGTTTCACTGAACAAGCGCTGCCTTCTTAAAAAAGCTGGGTTCCTTCTGATGCCTTGGTTTTTTAATGCTCTGTACAACGGAATGACACGGTCAAGGCTGCAAATCACGAGCGAAATGCCGATCGAGGCAATGAGCAGCAAATACCACCAGGAACCATATAAATGATGAAACCCGAGCAAAAAATAAAGCTGGCCAAACACGCCGTACTGCTCCTTGTAATAGGTCTCGGCCTGTGCGCCCGGAGGCAGATAGGCTTCCTGGGGAAAAATGGTGCCGAACGCTGATGCAGCAAGGGTTATGACAATAAGCCATATTCCCACCTTAACCGAGGAAAAGAAATTCCAAATTTTATCGATAATTGTTTTGTTGTAGGTTTGCGAACGTCTTGCGCTTCCGTCATATCTCATATCAGCGAGCGGAGGCTGAGTTTCCTGGAGAGCCCTTCCGCACGATTCACATAAAACGGTTCCGACCGGGTTTATATGTCCGCATTCACATTTGACTTGCTTCATCCCGAAGCTTCTCCGGGTTTTATGAGATTCATATAATCGTGTATCATGCTTTCTGTCATAGTGCCGGTCACCACCTTGACAACTTTTCCTTCCGGATTAATCAAAAAGGTTGTCGGAAGCGGAGATACGTCGTAGGCATCAAGCACTTGGCGATCTGTATCCAGAACAACCGGGAAATTCACTCCGTAGGATTTCATAAAATTATGTACTGCTATCTTTGACTCCCCAACATTTACAGCGACAATTTCAACACCTTGGTCTTTAAAATGCTTATATTGGTTTGCCATATAAGGAAATTCTTTTTTGCATGGTTCACACCATGTACCCCAGAAATTCAAAAAAACACCTTTCCCTTTTAAGTCACTGAGCTCGATACGTTTCCCATTCGTATCCTCAAGGACAAAATTCGGTGCGTCGGACCCTTCGGATATACTTTCTTTATCGGCAAATACAGCGTTGTAAATGGTATAGCCAAGTGCGCAGATTAAAACGAGAAGGATGCCGGTCCGAATGAATAATCGCCTTTTTTTCTTCATTGTCCACTGCCCCCTTCCCCCTATTGCAGATCCATTCAATTATATCATTGCAAGTTCATTTCACATTTCTTACTTTTTGAAGGTTATGTGAAATTTAGAAAGCGTTTTTACCGTGCTCCGCCAGTGCTCTGAGTCTTTTTACTTCATGAGGCGTAAGTTCTCTGGCATCTCCCGTGTGCAGGCCTCGCAGGTTTAAAAACGCGTATTCCTCACGCTTCAGCTTGATTACCTCATGTCCGATCGCTTCAAACATGCGGCGCACCTGTCTGTTGCGTCCCTCATGGATCGTCAGTTGAATAATGCTTGTCTGCTTTTTCTTATCCAAAGACAATAGCTTCGCTTTAGCAGGCGCTGTTTTGCCTTCTTCCAGCCTAATTCCGCGCTCCAGCTTTCTGAGCAGCTCTTTAGGCGGGATTCCTTTCACCTTCGCCACGTATGTTTTGTCTATTTCATACTTAGGGTGCATCAGCTTATTGGCGAATTCGCCGTCATTGGTTAAAAGCAAAAGACCGCTCGTATCATAATCCAGGCGTCCAATCGGATAAATGCGCTGCGGAATATTTTTAAAAAAGTCCGTCACCACTTTGCGTCCTTTATCATCTTGCGCTGCAGAAATAACGCCTCTCGGTTTATATAAGAGAAAGTAAACCGGCTCTTCGCGTTCAACCTTTAACCCGTTTACCTCAATCTGATCAGAACCGGTGACCTTAACACCGAGCTCTGTTACTACTTTGCCGTTCACCTTTACTTTTCCTTCTTTAATCAGCTCTTCTGCCTTTCTGCGCGACGCAACTCCGGCATGAGCAATTACTTTTTGCAGTCTTTCCATGTCTTTCACCTCAAGTATTATCTTACTTTTTTCAACCATAACAAACAAGCTTTTTCAAATCCCTATACCAAATCTAAAAAAAACGCCGTTTTCAGGCGCTCCCAAATAATAACGTAACGATGATGATTGATGCAACTACGCCGATTAAATCGGCAAGAAGTCCCACCTTTAATGCATCACCCATTTTTTTAATACCGACTGCACCAAAATACACTGTCAGTACGTAAAGCGTTGTATCTGTAGATCCCTGCATGACGGAAGCCAGCCTGCCGATAAAGGAATCGGGCCCGTATACTGCGATTAAATCGGTCGTCATTCCGAGTGCGGCCGTACCGGAGATCGGGCGGATCAGAGCAAGCGGTACCACCTCACCGGGGATGCCGATAGCAGAGAAAACCGGTTTTAAAAGATCCATTATAAAATCAAGCGCGCCTGATGATCGGAAAACAGTTATCGCGACAAGCATTCCGACTAAATAGGGGATAATGGAGAAGGCGATTTCTATCCCCTCTTTGCCTCCTTCGACAAACGATTCATATGTGGGAACCTTTTTGATTGTCCCATAAAGAAGTATGCCGGCAATAATGATCGGAATCATCGCTAAAGACATCCAGTTGATGATTTCCATCCGCTTACCTCCCCTTCTTCTTGCGGCGATAATAAAAATACCGGTCAATGATAATAGCGCCGATTCCGGAAATGAGCGTTGCCAAAATGCTTGGTCCGACGATATCTGTCGGTGTTTTGGAGGAATAAGCCATCCGGACAGCGATCACCGTTGTCGGAATGAGAGTGATGCAGGACGTATTAACAGCTAAAAACGTAATCATCGACCGGCTTGCTTCCGATCGGTCTCCATTCAGCTTTTTCATTTGCTCCATTGCTTTAATGCCAAGCGGAGTTGCTGCATTTCCGAGGCCGAAGAAATTCGCCATAAGATTAGATAAAATGTAGCCCATCGCCGGGTGGTCCGGCGGTATATCAGGGAACAGTTTAGATATAAAAGGCCTGCACATCCGGCTGAAAATATCCAAAAGCCCTGACTGCTCAGCTATTTTCATTAAGCCAAGCCAGAAAACAAGCACGCTCATCAATCCAAATGAGATCGTAACGGCTTCTTTCGCACCCTTAAACACGGCTTCATTTACATCTTGCAGAGTTCCGTTGCACATCGCAAAAACAAGTCCGATCACAGTTAAACTGACCCAAATTATATTGACCATTTTGCTCCGCCTGCCGCATTCAGAAAGATTGACTTAAACGTTTCAAAAAATTGTTTCTTCGGTTTTTGATGACGTTCATTTTCATAATAGATTGGCACTTTTGCGACGGTTTCATTGTTGAACATGATCTCCATGTGCCCTACGATGTCAGGAATTTTTGAGGCATCTTTTTCCCATGCTTTTTTTGGCTTGAGCAGCGTGGTATTAATTTTCACATCTTCTTTTTCCTCTTCGTTCAGCAAATAGGTGATATCTCGTTTGATAAAAGCCTTCGATTCATAAAATGTGCCTTTCAGCTTTGGAATGTCCCCTTTTTTTGCAATTAAATAGGTTTGATAGTGATCAAACACATAATTAAACATTTTCATATGGTCATCCCAATCATCAGGGTCATTAATGGTGACGGCTATCAGGTTAATGCCATCCTTTGAAGCCGTTGAAACCAGTGTCCGTTTTGCAAGTTTTGTATAGCCTGTTTTTCCTCCTGTGCTGTATGGATAAAGCATTGTAAGCAGTTTATTTTTGTTTTTCCATACGCTTTCCATCGTTTCCGCTTTATATATTTTTGTGCCTGAAATCTTTTGATAGTCTTTCAGCTTCATAGCATATTTAGTTAAAATGGCCATGTCATAGGCTGTTGAATAATGATTTTCATGGTCGTCCAATCCGTGCGGGTTTTGAAAACGGGTGTTTTCCATACCAAGCTGCTCGGCTTTTTGATTCATCATATAAACAAACCCATCGAGGCTCCCACCGACATGCTCAGCAATCGCGACAGCGGCGTCGTTTCCTGATCTTAGCATCAGGCCATACACAAGATCTTTCAATTTCACTTTTTGACCTTCTGTTAAATAAATGGCGGAGCCTTCTGTTCTGACAGCATTTGCCGAAACCGTCACCGTTTGATCCATTTTGCCGGATTCGATAGCGAGGACGGCGGTCATAATTTTTGTGATGCTGGCAATACGCCTTTTTTGATGCTCATCCTTGGCAAATAACACTCTGCCTGACGCTCCGTCGATAATGATCGCGCTTTTTGCACTGACATCTATAGCTGCATGTGCTGTATTCACATTTACAGTGGCAATCAGAAAAGAAATCATAATCACGAATACTGCTTTTTTGAAAATGCGCATGTTTGCTCACGTCCTTGTGGTGGTTTGTACAAGTTTATGCGCATGTCCATCAGTTATGAATAACAATTCTATTTCTGGAAGCAAACATAAAAAACTCTCCCTGAAAGAGGGAGAGTAAACGTTATCTGATTGGCGCCACGCTTGATCCGGACGCTTCGTAATGAGCCAGCTCTTCCCTCATCTTCAGAAAGGCTGCGCTCAACGGCAATAGTAATTGCTCAAGCGACGCAGGAACAGCATGATAAAACTCAATTGCGCTGACCCCTGTATAAGACGCCCGGCTATTTTCACACCACGTGTCTTTTTTCGGCATAAAGAACTCTTCAATGCATTGGTGATACACATTATAAAGTGTTTTTTCCGCTCTGGCTTCCTGAAAAGGCTCCTGCATCAGGAGACGGCGGCACGCTTCTGCGCCTCCTTCACAAAATACTGCCATTCTTCTCAAAGTGCTCAGCACATCACAGCAGTATCCTTTTTCAATAGGCAATTCAGCCTGTAAGGATTCCAGCGTCGTTTGATTTAGGTAATCGTTCACGGTATTGACAACCATTGATAAGAATTCGCCTGTTTTTTGAGTCTGCGCTCGCACAATCGAATGTCCCATTTCGTTTGGTATCTTCCCCTCATGTCTTTGTCTCTCACATTTTGCTTCTTTCATGATAGCTTCTTCCTTATATCTTATGATGATGAAAAAGCGCGATTCATTAAACTTCTATTTTATATCTTCGAAGGTTTGGTTAAAGTTTTCAAAAAATAAATCTGCTTCTTCTTGAAGAACGTCTTCTTCCGCATTTTCAGGCAGCGGCGGAAGCTCGTCCAGTGTTTTTAGACCGAATTGTTCAAGAAAAGTCGGCGTTGTACCGTATAAAATGGCACGTCCCGGACCGTCAGCACGTCCCACTTCACACAATAAAGCCTTCGCGACGAGACTGTGTAAAATCCGCTCTGATTTTACTCCTCTGATTTCTTCAATTTCTGCTCTCGTAATTGGCTGTTTGTATGAAACAATAGCCAGCACTTCTAAAGATGCTTGAGAAAGGCCCTTGGACGGCACTTCAATCAGTTTTTTCAAGTAAGGTGCAAAGTCTTTTTTGGTAGAGAGCATGTACGTATCTGCATACTCAATCAGTTCAATGCCTCTTGTATCCCCGCGGTATTCGTCCGCCACTTCCGCCATGATGGTGTTCAGCTCAGGCTCTTCGATTTCAAGCACTGTTAACAGCTGCTTTTTTGTGAGCCCTTCATCGCCTGCCGCATAAAGAAGGGCTTCCACTATAGCTTTCCAATTCACGATATCAAGCCCCATGAATGGATTCACTCCCCGTAATGTAAATATCTGAAAAATTTTGCTCCTGTTCAATGAGAACCAGCTGATTTTTCATCAGCTCGAGAACGGCTAGAAAGGTCACTACTAAATGTTCTTTTTGCTCATATGGAAACAGGTCCATAAAGTTGATTCTCGTTCCTCTTGATTTCAGGCTGTGCACGATTTCGTTCATTCTGTCTTCGATTGGTATGTCCTGTCTGGTAATCGTCGTTTCCATCGGCCTGTTTATTTTTTTGCGTTTCAGCACTTTTTGAAAAGCCCCGATCATATCATAGACCGTAACAGAGAGCTTTTGCTCAGACTGTTTTATTTCTTTTGCGTATTCACTCAAATCACTCGGCGGTTTCGTGAACGATTTTTGTCTTTCTTCTTCCCGTTCTTTTAAATCCTTCGCCGCATCTTTATATTTTCTATACTCAATCAGCTTTTCAATCAGTTCCTCACGCGGATCCTCTTCTTCAAGTAATTCATCTTCAAAAAGCTCCTCCTCTTGCTTCGGAAGCAGCATTCTGCTTTTAATGCTGAGCAGCGTGGCGGCCATAACCAAATACTCGCTGGCAATATCGAGCTCAAGCACGCGCATTGTATGTACATATAATAAATATTGTTCAGTGATCTTCGCCACAGGTATATCATATATGTCAATTTCAAGACGATTGATTAAATGAAGCAACAGGTCCAATGGGCCCTCAAACGTATCAATTTTCACTTGATATTCTTCCATCATCTCACCATTTTCAAGTATCACTCTCATTGCCGGTAAAACTGGCTACCCTTTAGTATAAGCCACCAAAAAGCTCTCGTCCAATACTATTTCATTTCCTGTTTTGAAGCAGTTTGTACAGAATATTCAAAACGCGAAATGCGTTGGCTGAGCGTTCTTTTTTCCTTTTATCCTTCCTGTGTTACACTAAAAGACATTAAAGGAGGAAGCACCTTGTATCCAAAAGCTTATATAGATTATCTCGTTGAGTTTCACGCGACACGGGATTATTTTGAATGCCATGAAATATTAGAAGAATATTGGAAGGAAGATCCGCCAAAGAAACGAAAACGCTATTGGGTCGGCTTTATTCAGCTTGCAGTTGCTTTATATCATCACAGAAGGCAGAATACAGCCGGGGCCAAAAGACTGATGGCGAACAGCATCCGGATTCTTCAAGCAGAACACCAGGCAGTCGAAGACTTAGGGCTCGATCATGGGCGTTTGCTCGAGCTTATGCAAACGGTTTATGAACAAATCGAAACCGGCTCTGCCTATAAAAGCATTATGCTGCCGATCAAAGATGAGAAATTAAAGGAAGCTTGCCGGAACGAATGCAAGAATAAAAAGTATACATGGGGGCAGCCCAGCACACTTAGCGACACATTTCTTATCGACAAACACCGTTTGCGGGATCGAACTGACGTCATCCGCGAACGTGAAAAAGAAAGAGAACGCAGAAAAAAAAGCAGAGGCTGATCACAGCCTCTGCTTAATTATTGTATGAAATGTCTTGATCCTGCTGATCTTGACAACGTTCGAAAAAGCTCTGCGTTAATTCATTTGGAACCAGCACTTGCGTTTTGAATAAATGCTTTAAAGCATCCATCATCTGTTTTCCGATTCCTTGATGGCGATGAGAAGGATTCACACTGATATGCCGGATCTCTACCTCAGAATCCTTTTTTTCGACTCCGATTGCTCCGACGATATCCTCGTCCTCTTTCCAAAGAAAGAGCTGGCGGTCTGTATCCGTTTCGTAGTCCTTAATTGTCTGCTGAAGCTGCTTAAGGTCTTTTTCATTCGGCATAAACGAAAGAAGTCCCATCGCAATCTTTTCAAACGATTTTTTATAACGAATTAACATAAAAACCCCTCTATATCCAAAATGTCCAGTCTGCTATTAAACGGATACGAATAGGTGATCCGTTTTCTCACATTATATCATTTTCGCCATATTTTTAAACTGTTTTCAGCAAATTATTCAAATGAGCGGTTTAAATTTGCCATTTCTATGGCAGAAACAGCACAATCTACACCTTTGTTGCCCGCTTTTGTGCCGGCACGCTCGATAGCCTGTTCGATGTTTTCAGTTGTCACAATTCCAAAGATGACAGGTACTCCAGTAGTGTTTGCGGCTTGCGCGATGCCTTTTGCAGCTTCATTGCAGACATAATCATAATGAGTCGTCGCGCCTCTGATGACAGTGCCTAGTGTGATAATAGCGTCATATTTTTTTGTTTCCGCCATTTTTTTCGCAGCAAACGGTATTTCAAATGCGCCTGGAACCCAAGCCACATCAATATCATTTGTGTCTACGCCGTGTCTGAGCAACGCATCTTCTGCACCGCTCAGCAGCTTGCTCGTAATAAAATCATTAAATCTTCCTACTACGATTCCGATTTTAAGACCTGTACCAACTAAATTTCCTTGTATGATATTCATATGATTCCCATCCTTTTTTGTGATATTTGTGATTAGAAATGAAGTAAATGACCCAGCTTGTTCATTTTGGTTTGCAAATATTTTTTATTGTGCTCTTTCGCCTCCATTTGAAGCGGCACTCTTTCTGAAATACTGAGTCCGTAGCCTTCTAGGCCTGCGATTTTCCGCGGATTATTCGTCAAAAGCTTCATATTCCGCACACCGAGGTCGCGTAAAATTTGTGCACCGATGCCATAGTTGCGAAGATCCGGCAGGAATCCAAGCGCCTCATTGGCTTCGACGGTGTCATAGCCTTGTTCCTGAAGCTTATAAGCTTTTAATTTATTGATTAAACCGATGCCTCGTCCTTCTTGGCGCAAATACAGAAGCACTCCGCGGCCTTCTGCGGCAATTTGGGTCAGCGCGGCGTGAAGCTGCGGACCGCAGTCACAGCGATGAGACCCAAACACATCACCTGTGAGACATTCTGAATGCACCCGGACCAATACCGGTTCTTCTCCGAACGGCACATCCCCCATCACAAATGCGACATGCTCTTTTCCATCTACCTCATTTGTGTATCCATAAACCTTGAATGTGCCAAAATCAGTAGGCAGCGTAATGTCAACTTCACGCTCGACTAGTGTTGTCAGATTGTAACGGTATTGAATCAAATCTTTAATCGTGATCATTTTTAGCTGATGCTTTTTCGCAATTTCAATGAGCTCAGGCACTCTCGCCATCGTTCCGTCTTCATTCATAATTTCACAAATGACGCCGGCTCCTTGAGATCCGCAGGCTTCAGCAAGATCAACAGCAGCTTCTGTGTGGCCCGCTCTTTTCAGGACACCTCCTTTTTTCGCAATCAGAGGAAAAATGTGCCCGGGACGCTGAAAATCAGATGGCATAGCTTTGCTGTCCAGCAAAGCTTGGACAGTAAATGATCTTTCTTGAGCGCTGATACCTGTTGTCGTTTCACGATGGTCTATGCTTACGGTAAAGGCAGTATGGTGAGAATCTGTATTATGCTCAACCATAGGGTGAAGATCAAGCCTGTCTGCAATTTCCTCACTGAGCGGCGTGCAGATCAGCCCTCTTCCGTGTGTCGCCATAAAGTTAATCACTTCCGGCGTTGCATGCTCGGCTAGAGCCACAAAGTCTCCTTCATTTTCTCTGTCTTCATCATCTACAACGATGATGACCTCGCCTTTTTTTAAAGCGTCAAGTGCTTCTTCTATCGGATGAAACATGCAAATCTTCCTCTCTAAAAGCCGTTTTCGCTTAAGAAGGCTTTTGTAATGGTTTGTTGGGTCTTATTTTCATTGGCTTTATGCAAAAATCGATACATATATTTTCCGATCATATCGCATTCGATATTCACTTTAGAGCCGATCGTTTTTTCTGAAAAGATCGTTTCGCTGATCGTATGCGGTATTAAAGAAATCGTCACTGTGTCTTCTGTCAGGCCGAAAATGGTTAAGCTCACGCCATCCACGGTAATTGATCCCTTTAAAACCAATGTTTTGGTTAAAGACGGGTCCATTTTTAAATCATAGTAAACTGCGTTGCTTTTCTCTTCAATTCGTGTGATTTCCGCAGTTCCGTCGACATGGCCTGAGACGAAATGACCTCCGAAACGGCCGTTTGCCGCCATCGCTCTTTCCAGATTTACTTTGCTTCCTTTTGATAAATCATTCAGTGACGTAGCTTTGACTGTTTCAGGCATAACATCCACAGTGAATTGATTTTTTGTAAAATCAGTGACAGTCAGACAAATACCGTTCACTGCAATGCTGTCGCCAAGATGAACATCCTCTAAAATCTTTGAGCATGTAATTGTTAAGGCCATTGAATGCCCTGCTTTTTTCATGGAATCGATTGTGCCTGTTTCTTCGATAATTCCTGTAAACATGGTCACCATCCTACTCGTTTGTCGGTTTGGCCGTCAGTTTGATATCACGGCCGATTTGGGTTATATCAGTGAATTGTAATAAGGGGACATCTTTCATTGATTGAAAACCTTCACCGGAGATTAAGCTGGGAGCAAGCGTTCCTCCGATTAGTTTAGGGGCAAAATAGAAGATGATTTCTTGAAAACAGCCTTCTTTGACAAAGCTTCCGTGAACAGCTGAACCGCCTTCCACATACACCGACATGATGCCTTCTTCCGATAGGATTTTCAAAACATCGGGAACTTGAATGCGCTCGGTTTCCAGTGTAAATATGTTCACTCCGAAAGCGGAAAGCCGTTTTTTCTTTTCCTCGTCTGCGCGTGCCGTTGTAAAAATCCATGTCGGCGCTAATTGATCGCAAATCACTTTAGCGTCCTCAGGAATCGAGAGTACGGTATCAAGTATAACCCGAATGGGCTGTTTTGTTACATTCGGCAGTCTGCAAGTTAAGCTCGGATTGTCGGCTTTCACCGTCCCAACTCCGACTAGAATGCTTTGGTGTGTTCTCCTGTATTGCTGAGCATCCTGTCTTGCAGCCTCTGATGTGATCCATTTGCTGTCACCCGTGCTGGTAGCTATCTTGCCATCAAGGCTTGCGGCCGCTTTTAGTGTGACGTACGGAAGGCCTGTCCTCATAAAGTGCAGAAATTTTTCATTCAGCTTCTCCGCCTGGTCTGGCAGGATGCCTTCACTTACCTCAATGCCGGCTTCTTTCATCATGCTGATCCCTCTTCCAGCCACAAGCGGGTTAGGATCTCTCATCGCCACGAACACTCTTTTGATGCCAGAATTGATAATCAATTCTGCACATGGCGGTGTTTTTCCGTAATGGCTGCACGGTTCGAGTGTAACGTAAATGTCGGCCCCCTCTGCATGTGCTCCAGCCATATGGATAGCATGAACTTCTGCATGAGCTTCCCCATATTTTAAATGGGCGCCCATTCCGACAACTTGTCCGTCCTTTACGACAACAGCGCCGACGAGCGGATTTGATTCGGTCTGTCCTTCGCCCTGCTTCGCAAGATCTAATGCCAGTTCCATATAATACTCTTCCATTTGTTTACCTCCCCTCTTTTGTTATTTACCGTCAAAAAAAGCCCCGAATTTATGAAAAATCCGGGGCTTTAGGTATTTTACGCAATAGGAAATAACACTATGCATTTTTAAACTTTTTGCATAGCGGCTCATCATCCTTCTCCCATCCAGACTTTCACTGTCGGCTTCAGCTTAAACTGAATCCACCGCGTGCTTATGCACACGGGTCACGGGCTCTAAAGCGAATTCGCTTTACTACCGCCGGTCGGGATTTCCACCCTGCCCCGAAGGATACAATCTTTATTCATTTGTCCTTATTGGCTATTATAGCGATCCTTCTAAAAGTACGCAATGAAATAAACTTACAATTTGAGAAAAACAAAAACATCACCCTTCGATCTGAAAGGTGATGTTTTGTTAATCATTCACTTTTGCAACCTTGATTAATCCATCGATCCGCTTTGATTTGCTGAAGTACGCCTTAATCTTGTCACCTTCTTTTATATCAGATAAATCCTGATTTAATTTTTTTCCGTTGAAGATGATTTTCGTTCCGTTTTCTGCTACTCCATGATACTCTGAGCCGTCGATTGTCGTTACTTTATATTCTTGGATGGTGTATTCCTCTTCTTCCGAGGACAAGGTTTGTCCGATTGCTGTCGGGACATCCTTCAGCTCAACATCATTTATGTACATATAACCGCCTGCAAGTAAAAGCAAAAGCACTAACAGAATGGTAATCTTGGTTTTTATTCTTCCCATATCTAAACCTCCAGCCAATATGAATCTATTCATTCATATGAGTTATTCCTTTTTTTCATGAATAAAAAACCGTTAATTCTCGTAAATTATTAATATAACGATGCATAACGGGAATATGTTTCACATTTCTGCAAAAATTTCTTTTCTATAGATATACGAATTTATGTTCTGGTTTTGGGGGATAACCATAAAAAAGATATAAAAAAAGCAGCCCCAATGGGTCTGCTTGACTCTAATTTGTTTTGCGCATTTCGTTAAACGGGTAGAAAACAAACTTTGACGTACCCGCAATTTGTTTTTTCGTGAAGAGGCCAAGTCCGTTACGGCTGTCCATGGAATTCCGACGGTTGTCACCCATCACAAAATACTTGTTATCAGGCACTTTAACCGGGCCGAAATCATCGGTCAAATGGTCAAAACCGTCTTGTTTCGCTCTCTTTTTATTAGCTGCCAAATAAGGTTCGTCCACCTTTTTCCCGTTGATATAGAGCTGGTCATTTTTCATCTCAACTGTATCGCCGGGAAGGCCGATAATGCGTTTGACGTAGTGAACATCATCTCCGTTTAACACAACGATGTCTCCTCTATCAAACTCGCCGATGTATTTGACTGTCATATTGACAAAGACCCTTTCACGGTTGTGAAGTGTAGGATACATAGAGTCACCATCAACGACATACGGCGCAAAAATAAAGTTGCGGATGAGCAAAGCAAGAATGACAGCTATCACAATTGCTTTAACCCATTCTAAAATGGATTTTTTCTTCGAAACATTTTCTGATTTCAACTGATTTCCTCCAATAAACAACGGTCTTCAATTTATGTTATCACGAATCGAAAAGAAATCCCATTAGGACCATTGAAGTGATTTTACAAACTGTTAATCTTCATCTTCTTCATGCCTATTTTTTCTTGTCGATCACAACCAGGCCTTCCTCAAATGTCGCTTGAGAAATTGAACTTCAACTTCATAGTTCAACATAACCTGGACGGCATCAACGTCAGCATCCTTATCCTGCACAGGGACAGAGGTTACGGGCAGCTTATTTCACAGGTGACTTAACAGGCATCCGTTTTGCTTTCATGATATGTTTAAATCAGTGAAGCTCGAAAAACATTGTCAGCCTCCAAAAAATAAATCCAATATATTCCCGGCCGTTGAAGACTCTTTATTATAAAACTCTGAATATCCGCAGTTCTTACAGTAAACCACTAAAAATCGGTTATGCTGCACGTCAAACAGCTTTGATAAACCCGTGCCGGTTGTGGCTATTTCTTTTTGTCCGGCTTCAGTGCTGCCGCATTTTATACAGCCTTTGTTGTCCATATATAGAACCCCTTTTCATACATCACGTTTGTTTTGATTTATTTTACTACAAAATACCAATCTCAATGAATCGTACAACTTTAAAGTTTTCTTAATTTTAATCACCCGTCCTACATACTAATCGGGTTCGTTTCTCAGCTTGCTAAATCTTCTGGAGAAACGGAAGAGCTCCATGACGAAAACATTCAAACTGAGCCAAACACCGCCGAAGGCGTAGCCCCCAACAACATCACTAGGATACTGTTCATGAAAGTACACACGGCTCAGCCCGATGAGGAACAAAACGACAAGCAACGATAAAAATGTAACAGTTTGCAGACGAGCTTTGTGAGAATGACGCACAAAGAGATAAGCGCAAAAACCAAAAATGACAAATGCCGTTAACGTCTGTTCGCTTGGAAACGGGTATAAGACGGGACTTTCCAAAGGAGCATGGACAGGACGAAGGGAATGAAAGAGCCGCCTGATTCCCTCTTCATAAAGCTCTCCGCCAATGACTAGGAAAAATAAGAAAGAGAGTTCGATTTTCCGGTCTTGCCCTTTGAATACTATCCAAAGAAAAGTTACAACAATAACGGCTAATAGAACATCTCTCGACGCAAAAACCCCGAATACTGCCATCCAATACTGCCACTGTGAGTTAAAAAGAACTGTCACAACAAGTGTAACGATCGTATCAAACGGCTTAAATTCATTATTGATATAATTTTCAACCAAGCTTCCCATTAACAGCACAAACATCAAAAACAATAAAGCTGTAAACACGATCAGAAGCCTTAAACGGCGAAGGGTGTGAAATTGTCTTGCCCCCTTCACCAATCCCGCTATGATCAACTCTCTGATCTTGCTTTTTTGCGTCTTGACCAGGTAGAAAAGCAAGATCAGAATAGCAGCAAACAAACTCCCGATCAATACATACTTTTTGATTGCGACATGAAACTGTTCCCAGTCCGGTCCGAGTAACTTTCCAAGTGAAATGAACGTGCCGGTCCAAAGAAATGCACCACAATACGCATAGATGGCATACTGTCTAAATCGGATATGAGTAATGCCTGCAGCATAGCCGGCGACATGGCGCACACCTGGTATAAAGTAAGCAATAAGAAATAATTTGTTTCCGTAATGTGCAAGCCAGCGTGATGTTTTTTCCATCCTGTCCTTTCCAAAATGAATTCGTTCTCCATATTTATAAATGGCAGGGCCCAGTCTATACCCGATCCAATACGAAATGCTCACTCCCGCACAACTTCCCAATCCTGCCGCTAACATGCTTAGCGCCCAGTTTAACTTATCTTGAAACACGAGAACACCCGCATAGCCCATCAGAAACTCTCCAGGCCCAGGTAAAGCGATAAGCTCTAACATTAACACAATAAACAAGACGGCATATCCATGCTGTTCAAGTAACCCCGTCAAAACTTGCATGTGTTTCTCCTTAACCTTTTTTGTCCTTTTATCATTCCCAATCCACTTTTGTATAATCAGCTCAATTTTCTTTTCAGTAATTCCGACGGGATCTTATCTGGATAAAAAAACGCAACCTATCCTTGTCCATACATATTGATGCAGATTGTTTGCCAAGGGCGGTTCTGGTCAACGTCCAAGTCAGGTGTTTGTTTGGTTTGAAAAATCTAACATATACGGTTAAGGGAGTGACTACCTTATCGCCCCCATGTTTTCATTTGAGGGTCATCATAGCAGTTTATTAAATTTAGGAGAAACCGTTCTCTTACAAGAAAGGAACATCACGGCTACAGCATGCGTCCTCACTGGTTATTTGAAGAGCCGCTTGTAATGTATATCTATTTGTAGTCAACCAGAAGTTAATCTTAGCATTATCTAGAAAAAAAGCCGCCATTTTCAGAGAGAATAAAAGCACAGACAAATACTTGGGTTTCGGGAAGCTTTAAAGAAGCTCTTTTTTATGCACATTTTTCAAAAACCGAAAAAAAGAGGCTTCATTTAAATATTTTTACCAATAAGTTTATGCTTATTGACTCTAGCACTAATACATATAAAAAGTAGAATACTATGAAAGGAGATTTGGATGGTATGATTGATTATCCTATTAATATAAACAACATTTCCGGCAACGGCGTAGTTAACGTAGGCGGCGCTTTTATGATCAGGCCATTAACTTTGTCCAAATCTGTGTTTGGCTCCGGAGGTTTAAACACAGGGATTGTTTTTGAAAATAACTTCGTAAGCAAGGCTAAAATGATTAATCATCAGTTTACTGATCAGAACGTCACCAAAACTTTTTAATGTATTTATTTGGGGATTGAGAAACTCCTTCCTTTAACACCTGGTTTGCCAACCGCCATCAGCATTCGGCGGTTTTTTATTGACCATTTTTGGCCAACAAAAAAGCTTCCTCTCTAAGAGGAAGCCTTTTGCCTGCCGATTAGCCTTCTACGCGAACTTCTTTCATGACATCGCCGTTAGACATGTTTTTCGCGAATTCTAATCCGCTTGTTACTTTACCGAATACAGTGTGAACACCGTTCAAATGAGGCTGTGGCTCATGAACGATGAAAAATTGGCTGCCGCCAGTATCTTTTCCGGCATGTGCCATAGAAAGTGCGCCCGCCTCATGTGTATGCGGGTTTCCTTCTGTTTCACATTTGATTGTGTATCCTGGACCGCCAGTACCAGTTCCGTGCGGGCATCCGCCTTGGCTGACGAAGCCAGGAATCACTCGGTGGAATGTAAGGCCGTCATAAAAGCCTTCGTTCGCAAGCTTTTCAAAGTTTGCGACAGTACCCGGTGCAGCTTCAGGGTAAAGTTCAAATTCAATTTTGTTTCCGTCTTCTAATAAAAAGTAACCTGTTTTCAATTGTATGCCTACTTTCTTTATTTAAATTTTCAAAGGAGATTATGTATGATAGGTTATAGCCTGTCTCTCCTTGTCGCGGCTATTATACCACACCTTTCGGGGGAAAACGAATCTCCCGGCTTTACTAAAAAATAAAAATGAAACCTGAATCTCTTTATCTCCGTCTAACCTAACGGAACTGTATTTTCATTATGATTCAGGTCCTCACAAAGCAGCTCTAGCCAGCTGCTTGTGAAGTTGAAGGAGGTCAAACTGCTTTGAAGAAAATTTGGATTGGAATGCTGGCAGCGGCCGTTTTGCTGCTGATGGTTCCGAAGGTCAGTCTCGCGGATGCCGCAGTTGGAGATGTCATTGTAACACTTGGTGCTGATTTGTCAGAATCCGACAAACAAAAAGTGCTTGATGAAATGAATGTCCCTGATAATGCCACAACGGTAACCGTGACCAATAAGGAAGAACATGAATATTTAGGAAAATATATATCGAACGCGCAAATCGGATCAAGAGCGATTTCTTCATCGTCCATAACGATTGCCAAAAAAGGCTCTGGACTGAATGTTGAGACACATAATATCAGCGGCATTACAGATGAAATGTACCTGAATGCGCTGATGACAGCCGGTGTTAAAGATGCGAAGGTGTATGTTACAGCGCCGTTTGAAGTATCCGGGACTGCGGCTTTAACCGGATTGATTAAGGCGTATGAGGTTTCTTCCGACGAAGCGATCTCAGAGGATGTTAAGCAAGTCGCCAACCAAGAGCTTGTCACGACATCAGATCTTGGAGACAAAATCGGTAACGAAAATGCGGCAGCCCTGATCGCAAAAATCAAAGAAGAGTTTGCTAAAAACGGGGTGCCTGATAATAAAGCTGACATCGAAAAACAAGTGGACGACGCAGCTTCTGATTTAAACGTCACACTTACAGACAGCCAAAAGAATCAGCTTGTCTCCCTATTCAATAAGATGAAAAACGCTGACATTAACTGGGGACAGGTCAGTGACCAGCTTGATAAAGCGAAAGATAAGATTACGAAATTCATAGAATCAGATGAAGGCAAAAACTTCATCCAGAAAGTCATTGATTTCTTCGTATCTATCTGGAATGCGATTGTATCTATCTTCAAATAAGAAAAGCGCCGAAAAATCGGCGCTTTTTTTATTGCTTTACACTCGTTTTAAATGGCAGATCAAGTTTTACAATATCTTCGTATGTTTCTCGCTTCACGACTAAATGAGCCTCACCGTTTTCGACAAATACAACGGCAGGTCTCGGAATACGGTTATAATTGTTGGCCATGCTGTATCCGTAAGCGCCTGTACAAAAAACGGCAAGAAGATCACCTTCTTTTACTTCCGGCAGGTCAATATCCCAAATCAGCATATCTCCGCTTTCACAGCACTTTCCAGCAATCGATACCGTTTTGTCATGCGCTTCTCCGATCCGATTGGCTGTCGCAGCTTCATATTTAGCTTGGTAAAGCGCAGGACGAATATTGTCGTTCATGCCTCCGTCTACTGCCACATACTGGCGGACACCCGGCACTTCTTTTTGTGAGCCAACCGTATAAAGGGTTGTGCCTGCGTCTCCTACGAGAGAACGGCCTGGTTCGATCCAAATTTCCGGGATATCAAAACCGTAACGGGAAGCATTTTTTTTCACAGCTTCGATAATTTTTTCGACGTATTCAGTGGCGTGAAGCGGTTCATCCTCTTCCGTATAACGGATGCCGAAACCTCCTCCTAGATTCAACACCTTGGATACAAATGAGTATGAATCTCTCCACTCGTCTAGTTTTTTGAAGATTTTTTCCGCTGCTAACACAAAACCGGCCGTATCAAAAATTTGCGATCCGATATGGCAATGGACACCCAGCAGCTGAATGTGTTCCGATTGTAATACTTGTTCAATCGCCCGTTCAGTTTGTCCGTTATGAAGATCGAAACCAAACTTTGAATCTTCTTGTCCCGTCGTAATGTAGTCATGCGTATGCGCTTCTACTCCAGGCGTGATCCGAAGCAGAACATCGATGGAGTGTCCCGTTTCTTTACATAGGTCTTCAAGTAGCGCAATTTCATAGAAATTATCCACCACAATGCAGCCGATACGGTGCTCAAGCGCCATCCGCAGTTCTTCCCTGCTTTTATTGTTTCCATGAAAGTGAATGCGTTCTGCCGGAAAGCCTGCCGCAACAGCCGTATAAAGCTCTCCTCCGGATACGACATCTAAAGAAAGTCCCTCTTCCTCAGCGAGCTGAATCATTGCAACTGATGAGAATGCTTTGCTCGCATATGCCACCTGTGCTTTCAGCCCTGCGGAAATAAAAGCCTGCTTAAAGCTTTTAGCACGCTCACGTATTAAAGCCACATCATATACGTAAAGAGGTGTACCATATTTCTCCGCTAAATAGAGAGCATCCACACCTCCGATTTCTAAATGACCATGTTGATTTTGTCTGCTTGTGCCGTGTAAGAACAATGTCATTCCCTCTTTCTCCGCTTATGGATGAAAGGACAGTTTTACGGACTGTCCCTTCATAATTAAGACATACATTATCATACTCTTCAGTCAGTTTCAATGCGATTATGAATTGGTAGGCTGTCTTAAGCGATTTTTGGGGTGAACGATACTGGGCCTAACTTTTGCGCCAGGTTTCGCTGTGCGGACAAGAACCTGCCACAGCGCCTTTCCGTTAAAGGGAATCAGCGGCCATAAGTACGGTGTCTGAAGGGATTTGATGCTTGCCATGGCAATAATTAGCACTGTAAATCCAATAACGAGCCCTTTTATATGAAATAAGGCAACGAGTATCATGAGGACAAGGCGGCTCATTTTGTTTGCCAAGCTTAATTCATAACTAGGCGTCGTAAAGGTTCCAATCGCCGCAAGTGAGACGTACAGAATCACCTCAGGCGAGAAAAGGCCGACTTCAATCGCAATCTGCCCGATCAGAACAGCGGCAATTAAACCCATTGCTGTCGATAAAGCTGTCGGGGTGTGAATGGCAGCCATTCTGAGAAACTCGATTCCTAAGTCCGCTAAAAATATTTGCAGGATGATCGGGATATGCGTATCTTTATTTAAACCGATAAATTTCATATTGTCCGGGAGCAGATCAGGCTGAAGCACAAAGAGAAACCAGATCGGAAGAAATAAAGTAGAAGCAAGAATACCGAAAAATCTGACCCATCTTAAAAAGGTCCCGACTGAAGGCGCCTGCCTATATTCTTCCGCATGCTGCACGTGGTGAAATAAAGTCGTCGGGGTAATGATCACACTAGGCGATGTATCCACTATAATGACAACATGGCCCTCAAGAACATGATTCGCGGCCACATCCGGTCTTTCTGTGTAGCGCACGAGCGGAAAAGGATTATAGTTTTGATTAACAATGAATTCCTCGACAGTTTTGTCGGCCATTGTTAATCCATCGACATCAATGGAAGCAACTTCCTTTTCCACGATCTCAACCAGATCCGGATCAGCTATATCTTCTATATAACAAATGCTTAAATCCGTCTTTGACCGTTCGCCAACTTTCGTCATCTTGACTCGAAGGCGTTCGTCTCTGATCCGCCTTCTGAGAAGGGCCGTATTGACGACGATATTTTCAACAAATCCGTCTCTGGCTCCCCTGACTACCTTTTCCGTATCTGGTTCTTCCGGATTTCTGCCCGGATAGCTCCTGACATCAATGATAAATGCGAAGCCTGCGCCTTCAACAATGACTGCGACGAGCCCGGACAGCACTTGGTCGGTGGTTTCATCCAAGGTTTTTACTTTTTCGACCTGGGCGTTAAGCAATCTGTTTTCGACAATATCGACCAGCTCATCAGGATCTTCTTTCCGATTGTTAATGGCAACAAGCTCTCTCATTAAATGAATAATATAAGCCGTATCGCATAATCCATTTAGATAGTAAAGCTGGATCTCTTTGTCTAAAATAATGAGCTTGCGAACACCTACATCATAGCTTGTCCCCATCCCGACACGTTTTTTGAAGTACTCTTCATTTTTAGCTGGATTCCGATAAACCCGAATTTTCTCTTCCTTGTGGTCCGGCATGATACCCGCTCCTTTCTAAAATAAACTCGACCGCTTTCATGGTGATTGGCGACCCTTTTGAGATATCGTCTTTTCTGCCCATTTTGCCGATATCCCCGATACCGACAATAAGCGGAAGATCAAGTTTATCAAGGCAATAGACTGTATCTCCACTCATTCTGTGGTCATCAAATTCTCTTTCCCCGACTTTATCGACGCCATATTCAGTTACTTCTCCATTGCGGTCAATGCTTACATCTACCCTGGTCCATTCAGCCTGATGTGTTTTTGACGCGACCGCAATCACACCGAGCACTTCAATAGACGGATGGGTCGCGACATAGGTCAGAGCGGCTTCTCCCGGACCCTCTCCTTGAAGGCCGGAGTCGTCAAACATGACAAAAACAGGATCATACGGTGCTGAGGCGATCAGCTTGATGAGCTCGGCGCCGCTGCGGGTGGAGGGGTTCCCTTTCGATTGTGAAATACATCGGCCTCCTACTTTTCTTGCGGCGTATTCAATTGTTTTAGCGGCATACACATCCCCGTCTGTTACCAGTATGACCTTGCGTTTTGTTGTCATGTCGGCATTATCCTTTCGGTTTGAAAATAACAGCTACGATAAAAGCGAAGAGAATGGCGGCTGAGATACCGGCAGATGTCAGCTCAAAAATTCCCATGCCGATTCCGATAAATCCGTGTATATGCGCCTGATGCATGGCACCGTGCAAAAGACTGTGACCAAAGCTGACGATCGGAACGGTGGCGCCTCCTCCGGCAAATTCAATAAATTTATCGTAAATGCCGAAACCATCTAATATGGCACCGATTACAACGAATGTTGTCATGACATGAGCTGGCGTCAATTTGAAAATGTCCAAGAGTAGCTGGCCGACGATACAAATGGCACCGCCACATACAAAAGCCAAAAGATAATCCATGTTAAGATGCACCTCCTGCACGCTCAAATACAACCCCGTGGGCGATAGTCGGGATGCTTTCTTTTTGCTGGATCATCGTCGGGCTTAACAGCGCACCGGTCGCCACGACAAATACACGGTTTAATTTTCCTTCTCTCAGCTGCTTAAAAATATGAGAGTAGGTGACAACCGCTGAACAAGCACAGCCGCTCCCCCCGGCAAAGACCTGCTGATCCGGGGTATAAATCAGAAGCCCGCAATCATCATGCTTTGTGCCGACTGGATAACCATCTTCTTTTAAGAGATCTTTTACGATTGGAGAACCGACGCCTGACAGATCACCTGTCAGGATAAGATCGTAGTCATCCGCTGTCCGGTTTAGATCTTTAAAGTGCTGCTTAATTGTATCAGCTGCAGCCGGAGCCATGGCCGATCCCATATCAAAAGGATCTGTAATTCCTAAATCAGAAACCTTTCCGACAGTCGCACTTGTGATTTGAATATCACTCGGTGTCTGACTGATGACAACTGCGCCGCTTCCGGTTACAGTAGAAGTGGCAGTGTCCGGTTTTTGGCCTCCGTATTCTGTCGGATAGCGAAACTGTCTTTCCGCCGTTGCATTGTGACTGCTGGTGGCAGCGAGTGCCCTTTTGGCAAACCCGCCGTCAACTAACGCTGACGCGACAGCCACTGTTTCCATTGATGTTGAACAAGCGCCAAACATACAAAGAAACGGGATTTTTAAATGTCTTGCCACGTAGTTAGCCGTCACGTTTTGGTTCAGCAAGTCGCCTGCCAGCAATAGATCAATATCATCTTTTGTCAGATTGTTTTTTTGAAGCGCAACATTTACAGCGTCTTCCATTAGCTGCCGTTCCGCCATTTCCCAGCTTTTTTGATTGCAATGCATTTCGTCATAGGTTTTATCAAATAGAGAGCCGAGCGGTCCGTCTTTTTCCTTTGGTCCTGCTGCCGTTCCCGCTGAGTTCACAAATAAGGGATGTTCAAATACCCAGGTTTGCTTTCCTGTTAATTTCATTATCTTCTCCTCCTATGACATCAGTTTCTCAAAAGCAAACCGAATCATTCCAACGATGTATGCAGCCACAACCCCGAAAACAATAACATTTCCTGCCAGTTTAAACATATTAGTCGCTACGCCAAGCACTAACCCTTCGCTTTTATATTCAAGTGCGGCGCTTGCCATGCTGTTGGCAAATCCTGTGACAGGTACGGCTGAACCGGCGCCTGCGAATTGTCCGATTCTGTCATAGATGCCGAACCCTGTAAGCAGGGCAGAAATTAATATCAGCGTTGCAGCCGTTGGATTTCCTGCGGTTTTTTCATTAAAATCAAAAAAATGGATGTAGAAATTTTGCAGACCTTGCCCGATTGCACAAATCAGCCCGCCCACCAAAAAGGCTTTTACACAGTTCCAGACGTAAGGCGGCTTAGGCTGATATGTTTTTACTTTGGATTTGTAATTTTCTTTAATGTTTGTCATCTTGAAACCTCCTTATGAATGGTCAATAAAGTACAGCCAATGAAATAAAGATCCCGCGATTTTCCCAATCACGATGGCCATTAACAGAATAATGATTTTACTTCTGAGCCCGATTCGTTTTGCCAAAATCGGCAGGACATTTAAAACCTCTGTAAGGGCAGCCGCTAGCATCCCGACAAACAAACCTGCCAGAAGTCCGACCGGCACAGCTATCCATTTTGTCAGATAAAGATGATTCATATGAAGCGTCTCCCATCCCCCGCAAACCGCGCCAAGAATAACAGCCGCTTCATAAGCCTGGACAAATCTCATTGTTTTGGTGAGCTGCATCAGCCGCGGAATGATCCCCATTACGGTTAAAAAAGCAACGAAACCTGCCCCCACCGTTATGCCTCCGCCGAGCCCGACAAAAATAATGAACAATACACTAACGATCATGCAGATCCTTTATGGTTTCTTGATTCTCGTGCATGGCCACATATTGATCGAGATCAAGCTGATAGTTAAACATCTCAACCTCCAGCGGGCTGGGCTCTTCATTTAGGCGCTTTTTAAATATGTGGTTGAAAAACACGATCATCCCCAGTCCCAAACCGATGCTGTATGGGATTTGAAGCAAATATGGATAGTCATTCCTCTCTCCGGTTATGATTTCATATAGTGCGATATGAACATCTCTCATGCTTACATCCTCATGAAAGTTCATGATGGCAAGACACGATCCGATAAACAGAAGCAGCCAGACACCGATAAACAGAACCGTTGATAATTTCCGTTTTCGATACTGAATTTCAACAATGGCTTCTGCTCCGCCTACTGTTTGAACATCAAGTGTCGGATCTTGTAAGTGAATGGCTTTGAGGACCTGTATGATATCCAGAATTACGATATTTTTATCTTTTTCGCTCACTTGATAAAGCGGCATAGCCGAAAGTTTCTTTTTCAGCTGAAGCTGCCCTTCTATTTGCGCGGCATCTCCAACGGTAATGATATCCCCTGGATGTGCCAGCACCCGGTGGCGAAGCCGGATAAATATTCGTCGTTCCATCATTGATCACCATCTTTCGGTGGTTATATATGTAGTATGTGGTTCGATTTTGTTCTCATTCATCCGCTCGAAAAGACCATAAATTACCACGCTTTTACACACAAAAAAGCTAGCCTGCACTGCAGACTAGCCATCCGTATGATCCATTTGAACCTTGATCTGTTTTAATATTTTCTTTTCAAGTCTGGAAACCTGTACTTGAGAGATCCCGAGCCGTTCAGCCACCTCGGACTGTGTCTGGTCCTTATAATATCTGAGATAAACGATTAATTTTTCCCTTTCCTCCAAATCGCTGATCGCTTCTTTCAGCGCAATTTTGTCAAACCATTTTTCTTCTGAGTTGTCAGCGATTTGATCAAGCAGGGTAATCGGATCTCCGTCATTTTCATAAACGGTTTCGTGGATTGAAGATGGAGCCCTTACCGCCTCTTGGGCCAGTACAACATCTTCTGCTTCAATCTCCAAATGGTCTGCGATCTCCTGCACCGTCGGCACTCTGCCCAGTGTTTTCGAAAGCTCATCCTTGGCGCGCCGAATTTTGTTTCCGAGCTCTTTTAATGACCTTGATACTTTTACGGTTCCGTCATCACGGATAAACCGCTGGATTTCTCCGATAATCATCGGCACTGCATACGTTGAAAAACGCACATCATAGGTTAAATCAAATTTGTCAACAGATTTTAACAGCCCGATGCAGCCGATCTGGAAGAGATCGTCAGGCTCATATCCTCTGTTTAAAAACCGCTGTACGACAGACCAAACAAGACGCATGTTTTTTTCTATGAGGAGGTCTCTTGCCTGCTGGTCGCCATTTTGGCTTTGTTTGATTAATTCCTTTACTTCATGATCCTTCAGCTGAGCGTTTTTGCCGTTTTTCTTAACCTCCACATCCATAACAAATCTCCTTAATTACAAAGCGCTTTGCTTTTTGATAAGTGCTTTGTTAAGCGAATCGTTGTTCCCATTTCAGGCGATGAATCGATACTGACATCATCCATGAAATTTTCCATAATGGTAAAGCCCATTCCAGAACGCTCAAGCTCAGGCTTAGTCGTGAATAAAGGCTGGCGGGCTTCTTCAAGATCTGTTATGCCCAAGCCTTCATCACGAATGGTCATATATACGACATGATCCTCCAGCGTTACAGAAATGTAAACTTTTCCGTCACTGTTTTCTTCATATCCATGGATAATCGCATTCGTGACAGCCTCTGACACGACTGTTTTGATTTCAGTCAATTCATCCATTGTCGGGTCCAGCTGGGCTATAAATGAAGCAACTGTCACACGGGCGAATGATTCATTCTGGCTGAGAGCAGAAAACTCAAGGTGCATTTCATTTTTCATGATGCCACCCCCAGTGTAAGCAGAGCCTTCTGCTCAGATTGTTCAAATCGGATAATTTTAAACAGACCTGACATATCAAACAACCGCTTCACCGCAGGAGAGATAGCGCAAACGACCATTTCTCCGCCAATTTGCTTAATTTGCTTGTATCTTCCTAAAATGACGCCAAGCCCCGAGCTGTCCATAAAGGTAAGGTCCTCTAGGTTCAGCACGATATGGCGAATATCATCCTTCTCCAATGATTGAGTCACTTTTTGTTTCAGGGTTTCAGCCGTATGGTGATCGAGTTCGCCTGTTAATCGAATACAAAGCACAGATTCTTTGACATGCATGTCAATTCCAAGGCTCATGCTCATTCCTCCTTGATATGATCGGATAATGAGTGTTTCGATTTCGACGGAATGAATTCCTTCACCGTGACAAAACTAGTGGTCATTCGGCATAATTACTTAAATTTTGTCCAGTCTCCCATCGTCCGCTTCAAGAATGTGATAAACCCGGCTTTCTTCATATCTTCTTTTGCAGCAACTGGACTTTCAGCGAGTACTTCTCCATCCTTTTTCAGAACAAGAGTGCCAAGCTCTTGGCCTTTTTGAATCGGAGCACTGATATTGTCCTTCATTTTGATTTCTTTCTTCACATTGTTCATATCCTCGCCTTTTTTCGTCAATATTGAAATCGGCTCAGATGTAGTAAGTTCGATCAGTTTTTGTTTCCCTTTTTTGACCTTTACTTTTGCTACTGTTTCATTTCGTTTATATAAAGGATGCGTTTCATATTGACTAAAGGCGAAATCAAGCATCTTTGTCACTTGCGCGTTTCTTTCTTTAGGTGTGCTCGCTCCAAATACAACTGCGATGGCCCGCATGTTCCCTTTTTTAGCCGAAGCAGTCAGACAATATTTCGCTTCACCTGTATAGCCTGTTTTGACGCCGTCTACACCAGGGTAAAACTTGATCAGGCGATTCGTATTCACAAGCCAAAACTTTTTATCTGTATTTTCACGCAGGTAATCTTCATACGTGCCGGTAAACTTCGTAATTGATTCGTATTTCAATAATTCCTTAGCCATGATTGCCATGTCATAAGCAGAGCTGTAATGTCCTTCCTCTGTCAATCCGGTCGGGTTTTTGAAGGATGTATTTTTCAATCCCAGCTCTTTTGCTTTTTTGTTCATTTTCTGCACAAATTCTTCTTCAGAGCCGGAAATAAATTCAGCCATGGCTACAGAAGCGTCATTTCCTGAAGCGATTGCGATACCCTTCAGCATTTCTTTGACAGTCATTTCTTCGCCGGGCTCAAGGAAGATCTGTGAGCCGCCCATTGACGCCGCATGCTCGCTTGTACGGACCTTATCACTCATTTTGATTTTGCCTTTATCTAAAGCTTCCATAATCAAAAGCATCGTCATAATTTTCGTCATGCTTGCAGGCGCCAGTCTCTCATTACTGTTCTTGTTGTAAAGCACTTTTCCCGTGTCACGTTCTATCAGCACCGCAGACTTCGCTTCATGAGCAAGCTCCGATGTGCGTTTTCCGTCTTGTTTTGCAAATGCAGACGGTGCAAATGTAAGCAGCATTATACCAATCAACAAAGTGGATAAAAGACGTTTCATCTCAAAAGCCCTCCATTTCATAATCCTTTTTATTTTTTCCAAGCGGGATGGTTTTATACGCCACTGATGGAAAATGTTTCGAATTTTGGGCACAAAAAAAGACAGCTGTGTGATATCCGACACAGCTGTCTTTTGGTCCTGCTTTGATTCTTTTTTATTCGTATTGAGCGACGACCGCTTTAACAAGCTTCAAAAATCCAGCTTTTACTTTTTCAGTCACTTCCATTACTTCATCGTGACTTAAAGGCTGATCCAGAATTCCGGCTGCCGCGTTAGAGATGCAGGAAATGCCAAGAACCCGCATTCCCGCATGATTCGCCACAATGACTTCCGGAACAGTAGACATGCCGACTGCATCAGAGCCCATCGTTCTTAAGAAACGGACTTCTGCCGGTGTTTCGTAAGAAGGTCCTGTCACAGCAGTATACACGCCTTTTTGAATTGGAATATTAAGGTCTTTCGCAATCTTTTCAGCCAAGCTGGATAGCTCTTTGTCATAGGCTGAAGACATATCTGGAAATCTGGCGCCGAAATCAGCTTCGTTTGGCCCGATTAACGGGTTTGTCCCCATAAAGTTGATATGATCGGTAATAATCATTAAGTCTCCCGCACGGAATTCAGTGTTGACACCGCCTGCGGCATTTGTCACGATCAATGCTTCCACGCCGAGCGCTTTCATCACGCGTACTGGGAATGTCACTTTCTCCATTGAGTAGCCTTCATAGAAATGAAAGCGGCCTTGCATTGCAATGACGGAAACTCCTTCAAGAGTGCCCAGCACAAGCTGTCCCGCATGCCCTTCAACAGTAGATACCGGGAATTCAGGTATGTCTTCATATTTCAGCTTGACCGGATTTTCGATTTCGTCCGCCAAAATGCCAAGACCTGAGCCTAAAATAAGGCCGATCTTCGGAGATTCCGGCAGGTTTTGTTTAATAAAAGCGGCTGCGCGTTCAATTCTGTCCTTCAAGAAACAGTCCCCCTATTGTAATAAAGATAAAAAGCTTTTCCCGTATTTCGGTTTATTTGTTTGGAAATTATCAGCGATCGTTGCGCCGATATCGGCAAATGTATCTGCGAGCGGCAGCATTTGCGCTTTTTTATGTTTTTTGCTGTAAGCGAGAATCGGCACATACTCGCGTGTATGGTCAGTCCCATGATGAATCGGATCATTGCCGTGGTCTGCTGTAATAATCAACAGATCGTCTTCTTTCATTTTTTCAAACACTTCCGGAAGCCGCGCATCAAATTCTTCAAGCGCGCGTCCGTAGCCTTCAGGGTCACGGCGGTGTCCGAATAAGGCGTCAAAATCAACAAGGTTCGCAAAGCTGAGACCCGTAAAGTCTTCTCCCAGCGTATCGATCACCTTGTCCATTCCGTCCATATTAGAAACCGTTCTCCGTGAAGAAGTAATGCCTTCTCCGTCGTAAATATCAGAGATTTTACCGATTGAAATCACATCTAAGCCGCTGTCCTTCAATTCATTCATGACAGTGCGGTCAAACGGCTTAAGCGCATAGTCATGGCGGTTTGGCGTCCGTTTGAATTGCCCCGGCTCTCCGACGAACGGCCGTGCAATAATGCGGCCAACCATATACTTCGGATCAAGCGTCAGTTCTCTCGCCGTTTCACAAATGCGGTACAGCTCTTCAAGCGGCACAACCTCTTCGTGAGCGGCAATTTGCAGAACAGAGTCAGCAGACGTGTAAACAATTAAAGCTCCTGTTTCCATGTGCTCCTGGCCAAGTTCATCCAAAATCGCCGTGCCTGAAGCCGGCTTGTTTCCGATTATTTTGCGTCCAGATCTCTTTTCCAGCTCTTGAAGCAATTCATCAGGAAAGCCTTCCGGGAACACTTTAAACGGTTTATCAATGTATAAGCCCATAATCTCCCAATGGCCGGTCATTGTATCTTTGCCGTTTGACGCTTCTTGCATTTTTCCATAATACGCAAGCGGATGTTCTGTTTTTTCTACACCTTTGATATCTTCGATAAGACCAAGGCCGAGTTTTGCCATATTCGGCATATGTAATCCGTTCATATGCTCGGCAATATGCCCGAGCGTATGAGCGCCTTCGTCATTAAAGTCAGCGGCATCCGGCGCTTCGCCAATTCCGACTGAGTCCATCACAATTAAAAACACACGATTATATTTGTATGCAGGCATCTTGAAAGCCTCCTTTTTTTCTATACGTCTATTGTATCGCTAAGAGGTCTGACAACTCAAGTATAAACCGTTTTCATTCACGTTGACAATGCATTTGGAAATAATGAGAAACTTCAATATTTTCTGTCGCTCTAAAAAAAAAGCCGCAGCCATCTGCGGCTATGCACGCGGATGAAACTGCTTGTACACATCCTTCAGCCTTGTTTTCGTCACATGCGTATAAATTTGCGTCGTGGATATATCCGCATGACCGAGCATTTCCTGAACCGCTCTTAAATCTGCCCCGTTCTCAAGCAGATGCGTCGCAAAGGAATGCCTGAGTGTATGCGGAGTCAGCTCTTTCTTAATCCCGGCTTCCAACGCGATTTTCTTCAGGTTCTTCCAAAATCCCTGGCGGCTGATCTGTTTGCCGTGATGATTTAAAAAGAGGGCGTCAGACACATTGTTCTTTAACAATTTTCCCCTGGCTTTTGTCATATATTCCTCAATGGCGGAAGCGGCTGCTTCACCAATTGGCACGATCCTCTCTTTTCTTCCTTTGCCGAAGCATCGGACAAACCCCATAGATAAATGAACATCAGACGTTTTCAATTCAATCATTTCACTGACTCGTATGCCTGTCGCATAAAGCAGTTCCAGCATTGCTTTATCCCGATAACCGAAAGGGCTCGTTAGCTTAGGCGTGTCCAATAATCGCTCGACCTCATTGAGTGCGAGCACTTTCGGAAGCGCCCGTTCGGTCTTTTGTGTTTCGATATGAACGGAAGGGTCCTTGTCCGTCACTTTTTCCCTGAGCAGAAATTGATGAAAAGAGCGAATGGATGCCAAATGCCGCGCCGATGTCTTCCCGGATTTCCCCGAGTCCTTCAAGTGCTTTAAGTATTGGATAATATGTATGCGGGTCACGTGATTCCAATCCGTAACATGAAGGGTTTCTGTTAAGTAGAGAGAATAGCTTTTCAAGTCACGTTCATAGGATACGATCGTATTTTGAGAGAGCCCTCTCTCTACCATGACGTAGTGGATGAAATCCTTTATTTGATCTTTCACTCTTGATCTACTCCCCGTTTTGGTAAAAAAAGATCAACCGGTCGAACCATCCGCCTTTTTCATCCTGATCCATTTCCACAACTTTTACAGCGGAGCCTTCCGGTTTATCGTACCGATGATAGTTTTCATACTCTTGATTCACCCATATCATAGCATAATAGAACAAAGCGGTAAAACCGGTAAACAGGATGAAAACTTTCAATGCATCGACAGTTGTTTTCAGGAATCTTCCCATGTCCTAATCGATCCTTTCCCTATGGTTCCAGTTATATAAACCATATGCCAAATCAGAAAGGTTTTATACATAGAAACAGCAAAAAACCCTTTCCCCAGGAGAAAAGGTTCGCGCTCGGCACCGTCTATTCAGTTTCTTTTCCGTTACAGCGGTGGCAAATGCCGTGAAACGTTAATCTATGATCTTTAATCTTAAATTTCCAATCACGTTCAATGATTTCTTCCACGTCTTCAAGCAAATCTTCTTCAATTTCATCAACGGCCCCGCACTCCATGCACACCAAGTGGTGATGAAAGTGGGCTGCGCCCTCTTTCCGAAGGTCGTAACGGGATACGCCGTCTCCAAAGTTAATTTTATCAACGACTTTTAATTCAGTTAATAATTCAAGCGTACGGTATACTGTAGCGAGACCGATCTCAGGAGATTTCTCTTTTACGAGGAGGTATACATCTTCTGCGCTTAAATGGTCTTCTTCGTTTTCAAGCAGCACTCTTACTGTCGCTTCACGCTGGGGCGTAAGTTTATAGCTGGATGAGTGCAGTTGTTTCTTAATTCGATCAATACGGTTTTCCATGTCTTTCCCTCCTACGCCGCATTCCATGACTCATTATAACAAAATAAGCGCAGAGTTCCAACTATAATTATTATAAACTGATAAATAAAACGATTTTCTTTTAATAATTATTTTAAAAAAGTTTCGATGTAAGCTTTTCCATTAATACAGGAGATAAGTATGCTTCAAAGAGAGACGAAATCAGCGCTAAAAGCAGAATAACCAGCAGCACAAAGGCATACCGTCCGAACCATTGAATCGGCGCGTCATGCAGGCTTCGTTTCACGAACAGCTGCCTGATTAACTTTAAAGAAAACGCAATCGCACACGTACCCATAATGAGATAAGCCGGAATCAGCAGCACATTTTGCGGCAAAACGGAAACAAATGATAGAAAAAACCCGCTTACTCCCATCTGATTGACAAGAAACCCGACAGTAAAGCCGACGACGATGCCTTTTAGAAAGATCATAATAAAAATAATCGGCATGCCAATGACGGAAATCCCCAATATCCACATCAGCCCTAAATATTTTGCATTATGAAAGATACTTTGTCCAAACATATCAGATGCACTTGCTTGTTTTCCATCCGAAAGCTGTCCGAAAAATTGGCTTAAATAGTAATATAAATCTTCTTTCTGGCTGATGGTCATGCTGTTGACAATGATCGCGCCAAAGATGACACCCATGAAAAACAGCACTGAAACAAATATATAAAGAGAGAGATGATCTTTGACGTGCCTGAGAAACATGTCCTTATAAGAGATTTTTCGCATACCGTTTCCTCCCGCCCGCTCTATTGATTTGATTTAATAGATTGTATGAAAGAAACACAAAAAGATGCCCCTTTTCAAAAAGAAACGATAGAGAAGAATGCTAGGCGGTTTTTTTGGACGAAAAAAAATCCTTATCATCAACTGCCGTATGATCATAAGGATTCTTATGCTTGCTTTTATTCAAAATCTCTTTTTTACTTTTTGTCATTCTTTCATGTGTGCTGAAAGATGGTGTACTGCCTCTTGATGATGAGACGTCTCGTCCGCCGTTTCTCAGCCGATGCTCCCGCTTCTTTTTTGCCTGGCTTTTTGCCATGTGATCACTCCCTTATTTAGTAATGATAACAAAATTGAACACTGATAAGAAAAAACAGCACCCTGCTAAGGTGCTGTTTAGCTACTTTTATTTTACTGCTGTAAGAGCTGCATGCTCGACAGCTGCTGCTACCTCATGATGGACTTTTGAATCAAGCGGCTGAGGGACCACATCGCCTTGTTTTGTGCAGGCTGCGATGGCCTCTGCTGCTGCGACAAGCATATCATGATTAATTTCCTTGCTCTTTGCGTTAAGCGCTCCTCTAAAAATTCCAGGAAAACCGAGTACATTATTAACAGAACGCCCGTCAGCTGCATATGCAGCGCCAGCCTGCAGTGCGGCCTCCGGCTCAATTTCCGGCTTCGGATTTGATAATGCCAAGATCACTTGGCCGGAACGTACAAATGCCGGTTTGATTAACCCCGGAACTCCAGTTGTAGCAATGACAATATCACATGTTTCCATGAGCTCCTCAATACTGGAAACTGCATGTCCGCCGTATTGTTCAAGACGGTTCATTGCCGCCTCTGATTTGTCTGTTCCGTACACGGCTTTCACGCCGTAGGCCATGAACATCCGGCAGATGGCGACGCCTGCCGCGCCCAGGCCGATTTGCCCCACTTTCGCTTCCTTGAGGTCAACTCCCGCACTCCTGCATGCCGAGATGGCAGCAGCCAGCGTCACTACAGCTGTACCATGCTGGTCATCGTGCATAACAGGGATGTTCAGCTCCTCTTTTAGGCGGTCTTCGATTTCAAAGCAATGCGGCGAACCGATATCCTCTAAAAGGATACCGCTAAAACCAGGAGAAATATGTTTTACCGTTTTGATGATTTCTTCCGGATCACTCGTATCAAGCAATATCGGAATGCCGCTAATGCCCGCCAGCTGATCAAATAAAGCAGCCTTTCCTTCCATGACAGGCATGCCTGCGACAGAGCCGATATTTCCAAGACCTAAAATAGCGGTTCCATCGGTTACAATCGCGACAGAATTGCTGATCGTTGTATATATAGAAGCCTTTTCAGGTTCTTTTTCGATCAATCGGCACACATCTGCAACACCTGGTGTATAGACACGCCCCAGCTCTGCAAGTGAACGGATCGGCATTTTGCTTTTCATTTGGATTTTTCCGCCTTCATGTGCGGACAGAACTTCATCAGATACGGTGTGAAGTCTGATCCCTTCTCCGAGGGCCTGGACAGCCGCGATCACTTCCTGAAGCTGTTCTTCATTCTCCACTTGAACGGTAATATTCCGCATTGTGTAATTGGGGCCGACTTTTACAGTCTCCACTTCACCAATATCCCCGCCCAGAAGGCCGATTGCCGTAGCCACCCTTCCAAGATTTCCGGGAACCGAAGGCGTTTCGATCATCAGTGTCCGAATCATGTGTTTCGCTATCATTCAGTATCCTCCCCTATTAGCCTAGTTTTTCAGCTTTAACTGTATTGTTTTTCGTATACCATATAAATTTTCCTGTATAACCATAGATAATAGCAAGACCTATTGCTACAAAACTGAGCCACATAAACGGCAGATATGAGAAGGTAGAAACTCCTAGTATTCCCGCCATGTAAATCCCGTTATCAGACCAAGGAACCATACCTGAAGTTAATGTACCCCCGACCTCTGAGTTACGGGATAGCACCCTTCTATCGAGATTCAAACGATCATAGCTGTCTTCCATAATTTTCGGAGTCAAAATAAGAGATACATACATCGCACAGCCGAAGATGTTTGCTAAAAACGCTACGATCAGCGTAGATAAAGTCACATTGCCCGGTGATGTCAGCTTCTTTTCAAACATAGAAACGATCACTTTTAAGACGCCAAGCTTTTCTAGCAGTCCGCCAAAACCAAGTCCAAAGATAATCACGACAAGGGAACTGAGCATTCCGACAATTCCGCCGCGGTTTAACAGGCCATTCAAAAATTCAACATCTGTTTTAATGGAGAATCCGTTGTATGCGGTAGCGATAGCGTCCGCAGGATTCATGCCTTGGAAAGCAACAGCCCAGATTGCACCAAGTAACGCACCAATCACGATAACCGGCATTGATGGTTTTTTCATCGCCAATAAGACAATAACAACAACAGCCGGGATCAGCATCCAAATATGAATGTCAAACGTATTTTGCAAAGATGATTTCAAGAAGTCAACTTTATCAAGGTCAATATTTTTCCCGCCGTACATAAAACCAGTAATTGTAAAGAGAATAGCTGTAATCACATATGCTGGCACAGATAAAAAGAGCATTGCTCTGACGTGGTCTAACACATCTACTTTAGATAGCGAAGAAGCAAGAACCGTACTGTCAGACAGAGGAGACAGCTTGTCCCCAAAATATGCGCCTGAAAGGATAGCTCCCGCTACAAGAGGAAGCGGAATGCCTAACCCCTCTCCAATTGCGATCATGGCAATGCCGGCAGTTCCGACTGTTCCCCATGACGTACCTGTTGCTACAGACATAATTGAACAAATAATAAGCGTTGCAAGTAAAAAGATGCTAGGGTGAATAAATTCTAAACCATAGTAAATCAGTGTGGGCACAATTCCACCAGCGATCCATGTTCCAATAAGCGCTCCTACTGAAACAAGAATGAGAACGGCTTCAAGCCCATTTGATATTCCATGCAGGATCGCATTTTGCATATCTTTATAAGTATAACCGAGTCTGATTCCGAGAATCATTGCGATAAACCAGGAAATGAAAAGCGCGAGCTGTATCGGCAAGTCTAAAAAGACGGTAAACGACATGACAAGTGCTAAAAATGATCCTAGTACAATAATAATTTCAAATAGTGTTGGCAGTCTTACATCCTTCAAAAGAAGTCCCCCTTCATGTAAAAAGCTAAAACGCTTTCAATAAATAGTGCAACACGTATACTATACTTCCTCATCCCTATGTTGTAAACAGCTTATTCATCGGAATATCCCGAGATGAATAAGCTGTTTTTTGTTCAAATTTTATTTTTCTAATAGTTCTTTCCCAGCGATACCTGGTTTTGTCATTTCATAAGGGTTTAAAATGATATCCAATTCTTCTTCTGTCAGCACATCATGCTGCAGGCAAAGATCGCGGACAGATTGCCCTGTCATAATTGCTTCCCGGGCAATTCTAGCTGCCGCTTCATACCCAAGATGCGGATTGACTGCAGTGATGACTCCTGCACTTTTTTCTACGTATTGCTTCAAGCGCTTTTCGTTGGCTTCGATGCCTTTTAAGCAATTATCAGTGAACGAGCGGAAGCCGTTATTCATGATGCTGATAGATTGAAGCAAATTAAAGACAAGCACGGGCTCCATGACGTTTAATTCAAGCTGTCCTGCTTCTGAAGCAAGGCAGATTGTATTGTCGTTTCCAATAACCTGGAACGCAATTTGGTTGATCAGCTCCGCCATAACCGGATTGACTTTTCCCGGCATAATGGATGACCCCGGCTGACGTGCAGGCAGAGAAATTTCCGCAAGGCCCGCGCGCGGTCCTGACGCCATTAAGCGCAGGTCGTTTGCGATCTTCGACATGTTCATCATGCAGACTTTTAATGAAGCTGATACCTCTGTATACGCATCTGTATTTTGTGTTGCATCAACAAGATGATCAGCGCCGACAAGAGGAAGACCGCTGATATCAGCAAGGTGCTTTACTACCTGTTTAATATATTCAGGATCAGCGTTTAGCCCTGTACCAACAGCAGTTGCGCCCATGTTGACTTCATACAGGTGCTGGCGCGATTGTTTGATTCGTTTAATATCACGCTCCAGAACACGGCTGTACGCTTCGAATTCCTGGCCAAGACGAATTGGAACCGCATCTTGAAGGTGTGTCCGGCCCATTTTAATAACAGAATCAAACTCCTGTGCTTTTTGCTTAAACACACTATGCATGTCTTCCATTGTTTTCAGCAGTTTTTCCAAGAGATTCAATGTGGAAATATGAATCGCAGTCGGGAACACATCGTTTGTAGACTGTGACATATTCACATGTGTGTTTGGGCTTAAATGGATATAATCTCCCTTTTTATGTCCCATGATTTCAAGAGCCCGGTTTCCGATAACCTCATTCGCATTCATGTTCATAGAAGTTCCGGCACCGCCCTGAATCGGATCGACGATAAACTGATCGTGCCACTTGCCTTCCAGAATCTCATCAGCGGCTTGTACGATAGCTTGGCCAATTCCTTCATACAGCCGTTTCACGTCCATGTTGGCAAGAGCCGCGGCTTTTTTTACTATCGCCAGTGCGTTAATCATTTCTTCATGGATTTTGTATCCCGTAATCGGGAAATTTTCAGAAGCACGGAGCGTCTGAATTCCGTAATAAACATCTGCCTCAATTTGTTTTTCCCCAAGGAAGTCTTTTTCCACGCGATATTCTTTTTGGCCGTTTAACATAATCTTTAACCTTCTTTCTCTTTGCTGGTTATCGTTTTTACATTTTACAGGACAACGTCATCAGCTATCGGCGTTTCCATAATTCTCTTGACGACAGGAAGATCCGAAGACTGACCTAGTGCCCACATCAATTTTGGCACAATGGCTTCTGTGTTCATATTTCTTGATCGGATAATTAAGTCTTGGTTGACTCTGCGGCCTACCTCGTAAATGCTCATGTCTTCGCCTTCTTCCAAACATTGAGTTGTAATGACGACGACAATGCCGCTTTCAATCAGCTCATTCACTTTTGACAAAATGTCTCTGCCTTCAAACGGCACCCCTCCGCTGCCATAACTCTCAATGACAATTCCTTTGTACATGCTTTTCAGGGCATCAAGCATTTCGGGCTTTAAGCCTGGATGCAGCTTCAGCAGACATACATCTGTGCAAAGTGAAGTATCAACTGCAAGGGTTTCGTTCTCAGGTTCCGTTACTTGTTTGTTGTATTCGATCCCGTCTTCATTGATAAAAGCGATATATGGGTAATTGATGCTTTCAAATGCGTCGTAGCTTTTCGTTCTTAATTTGATCGCACGCGTTCCTTGAATGACTCTGCCGTCAAATACAACGTAAACGCCGCCCACGCCTTCACAGGCAAAGCGAATGGCATCTGTAATATTTTTTTTGGCATCGGTTTTTTGGAACGTGATCGGAATCTGCGAGCCGGTGATGACGATTGGCTTTTTGGCATGCTGCAGCATATATGATAGTGCGGCAGATGTATAGGCCATTGTATCTGTACCGTGAGTAATAACAAACCCGTCATAGGCATCATAATTTTCCTTAACGGCTTCGGCTATTTTCACCCAGTATTCAGGCTGCATATTGGTGCTGTCTATATTCATAAGCGACTGAGTTTCCATCGTGTAATCGTTATCAAGTTTTGATACGTAACTTAGTAATTCATCAGCCTTGACCGCGGGAGCCAGCCCATTTTCCCCTTCAACTGAAGCAATCGTTCCCCCAGTTGTCAACATCAATAATTTTTTCATACCATGCACCTCTTCACTGTATCTAAAGATGGGTTGCGAGAAGGTATTCGCTTTTCGCATACTTTTAATGCAATTATAGACACGGAAAATAAAATACGCAAGACATTATTATTCAATTCGCGTACACTTCCTAATACCTATATGATATAATCAGCTCAAGGTGAAAAAGGAGCGGAAGTTCATGAATCTAGATCGTTTAACTGAATTGAGAAAAAAGAAAAATTGGTCACTTCAATATACAGCTGACCTTCTGGGCATCGCAAAAAGCACATATGCCGGCTACGAGTCAGGCTACCGACGGCCTTCTCTTGAGGCACTTGCCATGCTTGCTGACCTCTTTGACACAACCTGCGATGAACTTTTAGGCCGTGAGAAACAAAAGCAGACTGCTCCCCAGACCATTGAATTGGCCACGTGGAGCAGCCTTGACTTTACCATTTCTGTTGATGGCAAGCCGCTGAGTGAAGATGAAATCATCCAGCTGATTACCTTTATACGGACAAAAAGAAAAGTACAGGAGGAACTGAGTTAATCTTTAACTCACGGTTTAATTTTACCGTAGGTTCCTCCTCCTCCGGCTTTCAATTCCAGTTTTCCGGATCTCGCTTTTACGATAAGCGCCGCGGTTTTTGGCGGGACAACGTGAGCCAAATCTTCTTCTGCAGCCTCATGAAGAACAGCCATTTCTGTTCCGAAGGCTTTTTTTAGCTTGTCCAGCGTTTTCGGGCCTACACCCGGAACAAATTGCAGGGGGATCTGATGTACATATCGCGGACGCGGGACGCGAACTTGAGGCTGATCACTCAATTCACGCAATCTTTCGCTGACTCCCTTGGTAAATCTAACATTGCCGCAATTCGCGCACGATTTTTCCCCGCTCACGGCAGGTTCTCCGCACGCTTCGCAAGCCGTCTGATAATATTTCCCCAATAACGGGTCCAAGCCGTAATTTGCGATCATTTTCCTTTCATCTTGCCCTTTTAATGCAAGAGCAAACTCAGTAAAATCAGCTGATTGCACATATAGTTCATTATATTCTCTGCCGATTTTCCCCAACGAATGCGCATCAGAATTTGTTAAAAAAGGATACGGATTCAATTCAGATATGTGTGAAGCCATGTCTGTATCACAGCTTAATCCAAGCTCCACCGCATCTATCATTGACGGATCAAAAACCTCAGTTAAGCTTGATTTAACCCCTTTTCCATATAAGCTTTTATGCGGTGTAAAGATATGGGCGGGGATAAAAAGACCGCCCATTTCCTTGACTTTTTGTTGCAGGTTTAAGCCCGTTTCATATATCCGCTGTGAGCTTAAATGAATATTTTTCAGCCTGGCTGACAGCCAGTTTGAAAACTGCTTCATATCAGCCAGCTTCGGCATAAATACAAGCACATGGATCGGCCCGCTGCAGTCTTCATCATAAATCTCCAGCTCGCTCCCCAATAAAAGAGTCGTACTGCGATAACGGATTCCTCCCCCATCAAGCTCGCGATATTTTCCAGATGAAATGCCTTCCTCAAGCTCTAGAATGACTTCCGGAGAATGACAGTCGATAATACCGAGGAGTTCAATTCCTTTATGTTCACTGGCTTCAACCAAAATCCGGTCCAGCGTTAATGTTTTGGCGCCTGTTATTTTGACAGCCCTTCCTGTAAAGGTCCGGCCTATATGAATGTGCAAATCCGCGTAAATCTTTTTCATTTTTGTGCTTGGAGCGCTTCTTTCAGTTGAAGATATTGAATCGCATAGGCAGTTTTAGCATCATATACTTCACGCGATTCAACCAGCTTTAGCGCATCTTCAAGCGTCACCTCCATCACTTCAACAAACTCGTCCTCATCAAGCTCCCGTTTTTCTTCGAGTACAGAAAGCTCCTCAGCAAGAAATACGTGAACGATTTCATCAGCGAAGCCGGGAGAGGTATAAAACGCAGTTATTTTTGTCAGTTTTTTTGCTGTATAGCCGGTTTCCTCCTCAAGTTCCCGAAGTGCCGTATACTCCGGCTCCTCACCTTTTTCAAGCTTTCCGGCTGGAATTTCAACGATTGTCCGCTCAAGCGGCTTACGGAATTGTTTGACCAAGATAATGTTCCCTTCATCTGTGACGGCTAATACCGCTACTGCTCCAGGGTGTTTCACAATTTCACGTTTACTCGTTTTGCCGTTTGGCAGCTCTACATCCTCGACAAATAGATCAATAACTTTACCTGAAAAGATCTGTTCTTTGGCAATTGTTTTTTCTTCTAATGATTTCATTTCTTCATCTCCCGTTCTGTCTCTATATGATGCCCCATACATTTTATCATACTAGAGAAAAGGAGGCCTTTTCGTGAAAGTGTACCGCATGCCAAAAGGTGTTGTCTTAGTCGGAAAAGCATGGGAAATTCGGGCAAAGTTAAAAGAGTATGGATGCACATTTCAATATGTAAAAGAATGGGTGTCAGAGCCGTAAAAGTTGAAACTTTAGCTCCTTTATATTACGGTCAATACAAAGCCTAAAAAAAGGAGTGTGCACATGAGAAAGCGCAAACTGGGTACATCTGATTTAGAAATAAGCGAAGTCGGACTCGGCTGTATGTCTCTTGGAACTGAAAAAAACAAAGCATTGTCCATTTTGGATGAAGCGATCGAGCTCGGCATCAACTATTTGGACACAGCGGATTTGTATGACCGGGGACGCAACGAAGAAATCGTCGGTGATGCGATCCAAAACAGACGCCAAGATATTATTCTGGCAACAAAAGCGGGAAACCGTTGGGATGACGGGAGCGAGGGCTGGTATTGGGACCCTTCAAAAGCTTACATAAAAGAAGCGGTAAAAAAGAGCCTTACACGGCTGAAAACTGATTATATCGACCTTTATCAGCTTCACGGCGGCACGATAGAGGATAACATTGATGAAACGATCGAGGCGTTTGAGGAATTAAAACAAGAAGGTGTCATCCGCTACTATGGCATTTCTTCCATCCGCCCGAATGTGATAAAAGAATATGTAAAGAAATCAAACATCGTCAGCATCATGATGCAATTCAGCTTGTTTGACAGACGCCCTGAGGAATGGCTCCCGCTTTTAGAGGAACATCAAATCAGCGTAGTCGCCAGAGGCCCTGTTGCCAAAGGGCTCTTAACCGAAAGACCCCTTGATCAAGCGGCAGACAGCATGAAACAAAACGGGTACTTGTCCTATTCATTTGAGGAACTGACAAATGCCCGCAAGGCAATGGAGGAAGTGGCTCCCGACCTTTCGATGACAGAAAAGTCGCTGCAGTATCTGTTAGCACAACCGGCTGTCGCTTCAGTGATTACAGGCGCCAGTAAGGTTGAGCAGTTACGGGAAAACATTCAGGCAGCAAAGGCGCGGCGTTTAACAGAAGAGGAAATCAAAGCGCTTCAATCTCATACGAAACAAGACGTTTATGAAGCCCACCGCTCTTAATAGAAAAATCAGCACCCTTAAGGGTGCTGATTTCATTTTGTTAACCGCGATTGAAAAACATGCAGGTTAGAAAAGACATGCATGGAAGCTGCCGACTCACAGGCTTGACAAGGTACACAAGTGTTTGTCGACACGCCTGAAACCAGCCTCTGTATGGGTGGCCGATTTATTTATATCGATGCCAATCCATTTGGCTTTCATTTAGGAGTTGTTCAAAACTTTTATTTTTTTCGATCTCTTTTTTCTTTCTGATCTGTTCTGCTTTTTCTCTTTCCTGCCTCTTTTCATCCTCTTCCTTCAATTGGCTCTTCATCTCCATAAGCTTTGCTTTGATATCGGATTGAAGGCCGTCTTTTAGCTGGTGTTTATCAGCGGATTTTTGTTTTTTCATGCAGACTTCCCCCATGTATTGTTTTGAAGCCAGTTTATCACGGAGCATATAAGCTGAACAAGCAAACTCTCTTCTGATAACTTTCTCAGCGGAGCAGTGTTTAGGTATAATGATCTTACACACGAATGACCTATATATTTCGTTGAAAGGTGCTGTGACTTTTGAAGAAAATCCTTTTGGCCATTGGCGCTCTCTTAACTGCTGTCATCGCAATCGGAATTGTTTTTTCGAACATGATTCTATTCATCAAGAAAAAAACGGACGAAGACATTATCAAAAGAGAGAAAGACGACGGACATGATGTGTTCGAATCATTTGAACAAATGGAGAAAACTGCTTTTGAGATTCCATCCGCTTACGGGTATAACATAAAGGGATACCATGTTGCACCGCATGACACTCAAAACACCATCATCATCTGCCACGGAGTAACGATGAATGTGCTGAATTCTCTTAAGTATATGCATTTATTTCTTGATCTCGGCTGGAATGTACTTATTTATGATCACCGCCGGCATGGCCAAAGCGGCGGAAAGACGACCAGCTACGGGTTTTATGAAAAAGATGATCTCAATGAGGTTGTCAGCTGGCTCAAAAACAAAACAAATCATCGCGGATTGATCGGAATTCACGGTGAATCGATGGGAGCTGTGACCGCTCTGCTTTACGCTGGCGCGCACTGTGATGATGGCGCTGATTTTTATATTGCCGATTGTCCGTTCGCATGTTTTGATGAACAGCTTGCCTATCTGCTGAAAACGGAATACAGGCTCCCGTCTTGGCCCCTGCTCCCTATCGCCGACTTCTTTTTGAAGCTGAGGGGCGGCTATCGCGCACGCGAAGTATCTCCGCTTGCTGTCATTGATCAAATCGAAAAGCCGGTCCTCTTTATTCACAGTCAGGATGATGATTACATTCCTGTTTCTTCAACCGAGCGGCTTTACGAAAAGAAAACCGGACCGAAAGCGCTGTATATCGCCGAGAACGGTGAACATGCCATGTCATACACCAAAAACCGGGACACGTACCGGAAAACGGTGCAGGAGTTTTTAGACAAAATGAAGGTCTCAACATAATAAAAAAGCGAAAGGCCTCGTCGGCTCTTTCGCTTTTTTATTTCACAAAACGTCGGTAATATCATCCATATGTTCTCTGATCCATTCAATCGCAAGGTCTATCGTTGTAAACTCCTGCGTCTCGAAGGTCATTTCATCCTGCAATAGCCAAACATCTTTCTTGACGGATTCTGCTCCTCCAATTGACCAGTGAAGCAAGGTATAGGGATGGTTTTGATTCAGGAAGGATACCCACGTTTTATTTTGTGCTGTGTTCTTCATTGCTTTCAGCTTTTGTTCCACGTTTCGCGTCTCCTACTTTACTAATATGCTCATTCTGGGGCTGAGCATTTCAGCCGGGCTTTTCAGCGCCAATGTTTTGGCTTTTTCATTGTAATCGATCGTCATTTGATCGTCAAAAAACACTTTTTGCGACGATTGGATATACAGCGGAATGCCGTTCGTTTCCAACTGCTCGCACTGTCCCGTTAATTCTTCTGTCAGCCAGATTGTCGGTACACCGCTTACCGCGCAGCCGCATCCTTCTGCATCGTAACGAAGCTGGGCTTTTTTTCCCGGGTTGGCGTCGAACGCCTGCTGCAGTGCCTGTTTCGCTGCATCTGTCACATGTATGTTCATAAGGTGAAACCCCCGTTTTCATCATTTTCGCTATTGTAGCATACAACACTGCCATTCGCATGGTTTCTGCCTTTTTTCCACCGCTTCGCATTTTCTTCTGCAGTCTTGATCCATTCATCTTTCCCTTGCATGTACTGTTTGATGCTGTCGGGATGCTGGGCCGCCAGCCGTTTTTTGAGAACGGCGTATTCTTTTGCTATGCTCGGATGAGCTCTGAGATAATCTCTGAATAACAGATGCCTTTCAATAGCAGGGTTTCCCTGTTCGTACAGATGGACATGATGGGTTCGTTTATTTCCGCCCTTTTGGAAATAACGCCTGCCCGCTATGCCGTTCTCACCTTTTGGCATATAGCCGATAGCCTTCATTTGTTCATCAAATTGGCTCACGGCTTCAATGCTCCTGACTTCAATTAACATATCAATGATTGGCTTCGCTGCCATGTTCGGTATCGATGTGCTTCCGATATGATGAACGGCGATCATCTCCGGCCCGAACACCCGCTTCAGCCGTTCTTTTTCTTCATCGAAACCTTTCGTCCATTTTTCGTTGTAGGGAACGACCTCAACTTTTCTTTTCGGATACAAATGAAAGACCGACAGCAATAGACCCTGCGCTGCTTTGACGGTTTCTGCTTTTTGGAATCCCGCCTGTGTATAGAGAGACACGGCCGGGATATTTTTCTCGGCTGTGACTACTTCGATTTTCTCAGCGTCTTCGTTCTGATCAATGACAAATTGCAGAAGTGCTCGTCCAATTCCTTTTCTAAAACCGTCAGGATGCACAACAAGCCTGCAAATGGTGAGATGATGCATGTTTTTTTCATATGAAATGACACCGATCAGCTTGCCGTTTTTCCGGTATCCCGCAAACCGTTCATGAGATGCTTGAATATCCTTCACCTTCTCTTGTAAAGCGGGAATGCCGTCAAAACCGATAATCTCTGTTTCCTTTATGTAAGAGGGGATCTGTACGGCTATAATCTCACGGGCTATTGTGTCTTCCTTATGCTGAAGAAATTCAATCATTCGTGTTCTCCTGAAACAGCCGCTGTCTTTCGACTTTTGCGACGCGGACTGCATACGACTCGTACCAAACACTTTTTCCTTTTTCTTTTGCCGCTTGGTGTTCAGTGTGATGCTTCCAAAGGGTAATTGCGTCCATACTGTCCCAATAGGAAACTGTGATGCCCCTTCCATCCGCTTCACGAACGCTTTCCACGCCTAAAAATCCAGGCTGATCCGCCGCAAGCGATACCATCCGCTCTGCCGTTTCTCCATATCCTGTGTCAGTTTCGCTTTTGACAGAAGAAAAAATGACGGCATAGTAAGGAGGCTCAGGTGTTTTTGATAAAAAATCCATCATATTTCCCCCTCATATGTTTTTGACAAACAGTACCCTGTCTTGGCCAGGGCCATCATAGTTTGCAAACACTGAGATGCCATTTACCGTCTTGGTGCCCTTTTCAATATCAAACCCCAATTTTGTGTGATATGCGATTGATACTTTATTCACTGGTGAAGTGACGCACTTCACCCGGGTGCATCCTCTTTGTTTTACTGTTTCAATAAATACATCGTATAATTGTTTTCCAATTTGCATTTTTCTGAAATCCGGATGCACACCGGAAAAATGAATGTACGCCGTTTTAGGATCCGATTGCGATTGAAATCCGATTAAAAATCCGGTCATGCTGTTATGTTCAGATGCAAGAAAGCTTGTGTCCTGAAAATGCTCAAAAAATAGTCTCGGCAATTTTTCTTTCAGCTGTCTGCCGCCCCACCATTCATTCATTACAGACGTTACCATTTCATAATCTGAAGACGTGATTGTTCGAATATCCATTACGATTTGATCTCCCTCCGTCTGGCAAAACGAATGTCAGCTCTTTTTCTCACAATATAAAAATTATATTTTGCCTGGCTGGAATTGTAAATGCCTTCTTTCCTGTATCATACGTTTCCAGACTGCCGAGGGAACAATATTTGATCATTTTACACATTTCTCCCCCAAGCAGGAGGAGAGACTTTACAGCACAATATCAAGCACTTGATCAAGTTTCAGCTTATAAAGCTGGTCCTCATCTCCTTTTATCCATACTGCTTTTTCAAACTCTTCATACCGGCAGATTTTCCCGGTGCAGCGGACAATTTCACCGTCCTGAAAGCAGCTGACAGTGATATCCTGAGCAAACTCCATCGCGGTGCAAAGCGTTTGATTCATCTCTTCCAGCTTATCGGGATCAAGGGTCGGCTTTTGCAGCTTCTGTTTATGCCGCTTTCTCTCCAGCAGGCTTTGCTTATGTTCCGGCAGAAACATCCTGCTTCCTTCCCACAGCAGGTTGCCCCTTTTTAAATGATCGTTCATTTATAGTGCCCCCCTATTTTAGCCGCACGTTCAAATGCCTGGCCTGCCGCTGTCAATGACGCCGCCCTGATGATTGCTGTATCGCCGAATCGATTTTTAATGCCGTCCATCACATAGCCTAGGCTCATTTTCTTTGCATAATCCTGAAATAAATTGAGCTGCCATATGTCATCAGATGAGAGCTGAGACATATTGACACCGAGGCGGCGGACAGGTTTCCCGTCCCAAAATGTAAGAAACAGCCGGCATACAGCCTCATATACATCTTGCGTAGAATTCGTCGGTTCCGCCAGCTTCACTTGCCGATTGAAGCCCGTCGGCCAATCAAAATCAGCACCCCGGCAGCTCACTGACACCGTCTGCCCCATTACCCCGGCGTTTCGGCTTCGCCTGCACACTTCTTCACTCAGCTCCAGCAATACGACCTTGATTTCTTTGTCAAAGTGTTCGTAGTCTCTCGGAAGAGTCATTCCATGGCCGATCGCCTTTTGCCCGTCTAGAGATGAAGTTGATACAGGGGAATAGTCAATTCCGTTTGCCGTCATCCACAGCACGTGGCCGTTAATGCCCCATTTCTTTTTTAAAAGATCGAGCGGAAAAGCCGCGAGCCCGCCGATCGTGCTGATGCCCATTCGATTTAAATGATGCTTCATGCGGCTCCCGACGCCAAACATGCTGCCCACCGGGAGCGGCCACATTTCGGTTTTTATATTTTCTTTCGTTAAGGTAAAAATACCGTTCTTATTCTTTTTGGCAAAATTGTCACACGCAATTTTGGACAGCGCTTTGTTAGGGCCGATTCCAACCCGCGCATAAACGCCGATCTCCCGCATGATTCTGCCCTGAATGCTTTTCGCGATCTCCATCGGCGTCCCAAACAGCTTCTGGCTGCCTGTAATGTCCATGAACTGTTCATCGATGGAATAAGGCTCCACAAGGTCTGTATACTCCTCTAGAATAGCCGTAATTTGCAGTGATACATCAATATACCGCTGCATACGCGGCCGGAGCACAACAGCCTCAGGACACTTTTCCTGTGCCTCCCACAGCCGTGAAGCATTCACCACACCCTTTTGTTTCGCCAGCGGGCAGGCAGCCAGTACAACTCCGCCCCTTTTTTCAGGATCCCCCGAAACAATGACGGGCTTATTTTTCAAATGTGGATTTTCCGCTTTCTCTACAGATGCATAAAACGATTGCATGTCAACGAGAAAAATCACTTTTTCTTTCATCATACACACCTCTAAAAAGAACTTATGTTCGTTTTTCTATTATATGCGAAAGTATGTTCGTTTTATACTGGTAAATGATTCTTGTCTGACAGAAAATATGATCCAAGGGTTTGAGAGAAGAAAAACATTTAGTAGAATAAAAGCGAAGCATAAGGATAGGAGAGTCATAATGGAGAAATTTGTTGAAAAAATGATGGGACAGGCACTGCGTCAATACGGCAGAAACGTTGCTATAGATCCGTTAAGCCCGTATGAAAAACAAAGCCTGAAAGCAGCTCTAGAAGAGAGACGGAATGAAGAACCAGATGAGGATTTGCATGCGCATATAGAAGATATCATTTATGACTATGTCACAAACCAAGGCCTGTTCTCTTAAACGTATGACTGCCAGTGCTTTCAGCCGCTGATGCGGCTTCCCTTTGAAAACACCGCCTGATAACAAAGAAACAGTCTCAAAGCCATACGACAGCCCTTCAATGCTCGCTCAAAACGGAATAAGCTGTCCACGATTGCCATCCTTGATTCAACCGAAGAGATTCGCTCTCTCTTCTGTCATGCGGCATGACGGTTTTCCGCGTACTTCTTGATCTCATATCCGGCTTTGCTGCCGATATGCTCCGGCATCCCGGCGGCTTAAACTCCTTTACTGTTTCAAACAGACACCCTCCTGACCAATCGCTTTGCTTTTCATCGGATATATCGTGATCTTCCTTCTCATCACCCTCAATTTCAATACGTAGCCATGTACGCCGTCAACACATAATGTATTGCCATCCATACAATCCACAGACATACGACGTGTCAATAACGAAATATTTTGAATCATCTATTGGATAAGGGAATTTTTTCATATATGATAGAGAAAGATCTTACATACAGGAGAGAATATAATTCATGAAGCAATGGAAAGATATCCACCCGATCAGCTGGACAATTATAATCGGAACCATTTTTGGCAGAATGGCAACATCGATGAGCATTCCTTTTTTAGCGATTTATTTGACAGCCGTCCAAGGTGCATCAGCTTCCTATGCAGGGCTGGTCATTGCCGCAAGCTCCTCAGTCGGCATCCTCGCAAGCTTTTACGGCGGATATATCTCCGATAAATTCGGCAGAAAAAACATGATGCTTGTGTCCATTTTTGGATGGATGCTGGTATTTATGGGGTTTGCAGCAGCATCTCATCTCTGGGTGTTTTTTGTAGTCAACGCATTAAACGGCCTTTGCAAATCACTGTTTGAGCCCGCTTCAAAGGCTTTGCTGTCTGATATGACAGAAGAAAAAACAAGACTGCTTGTTTTTAATTTACGCTATGCAGCTATTAATATCGGCGTTGTCTTCGGACCCGTGCTAGGCCTGTATTTCGGCTCATCGCAATCGACCACGCCCTTTTTGGTGCCTGCAGTCATTTACGGACTATACGGACTTGTGCTTGCCAGCCAATTTAAAAAACATCCTTCTTTATCAGCATCAGACCAGTCCCGACATATGAGCGTAAGGGAAGCGTTTATGGTCACACAAAAGGATTATCTTTTTACAATTGCTTTGGTTGGCATTACGCTATGCACCTTCGGCTACTCACAATTTAGTTCCACATTCCCTCAGTATATGGCGCAGAACCCCTTGATCGGCAATGGAACGAAGCTGTACGGACTGATGCTGACATTAAACGCAATCGTTGTGTTGGCGACGCAATTCCCCATTGTCCATTTTGCAAAACGTTTTTCGCCGCTTTGCTCTCTGATGCTCGGTAATGTGATGGTTAGTATCAGCATGGCCATTTTCACCGTATCACACGGTGTTTCATCACTTGTGATGATTGTCATCACTTTTACAATCGGCGAAGTGCTTTTGTTCTCTATGATGGATTTGTTTGTAGACCAGATTGCAAAACGAGGATTAAAAGGCACTTATTTCGGGGCCATCGGTTTTTCCCAGCTCGGAAACGTCATCGGCCCCTGGGTCGGAGGGATATGTATAGACCTGTTTGGCGCTGGCCGGCCAATTTTTATTTTTTCTGTCCTGAGCGGCATTACCCTGCTCGGACTGCCATTTTTAGCGGTCGCCTATCGGCAGATGAAAACGGCAACCACAAAACACGGTTCCCGTCTGGAAAAACAGCTTTAAATAAAAAACGGGAGAAAATGAATCTCTCCCGCAAACATGAGGTGAAGAACATGAATATAGGCGATGTGATGTTTCAGCTGTTTGTATTTATCCTATTTGCCGCAGTCATCTTTGCGGCTGTTACAGGCTTCAAGTATGCGAAAAACCGAAAAGCGCAGCTGGATCGCATTGAGAAAAAGCTAAACAGCCTGTCCAAAGATCACGATTAACAGCTTGGGGCAACGAGCTCTACCTTAATCCGGTCCGGATCCTCACAATAAACTGCATAATGCCCGTCTCCTCCGGCAAAAGGATGCCTGTCTCGGTACAACACACGATAGCCTTTTGCCGTCAGTTTTTTGGTCATCTGATCGACTTGATGCTTGGATTCAGCATGAAATGCGAGATGGTTCAGACCGACTCGGCATCTATGGTATTCCGGCTCTAGAAAAGGCTCTTTCGCCTGCACAATTACTAAGTAAAAACCATCTTTCTTCCAGCTGATGCCTGAGCTCCATTTTTGGTACTCTTTATAGCCAAGTTCTTTTAAGAACCAGCCCCAAAACCGCCTTGACGTCTCCAAATCAGAGACATACAGTTCCAGATGATGCACAGTTTCATACCCTCCTTACCAGCACTTCCTCGACCTTATGCCCGTCTCCCTTACGCAAAATGAGATCTGATCTGAATTTAGTCGGCAGGATATTTTCATATAAATTCGGCCGGTTAACACTCTCCCAAATCGAGGCTGCCATCTCATCAGCCTCCTGATCGGACAAGTCTTTAAATTTATGAAAATATGAATCAGGATTTTGAAAAGCAGTTTCCCGAAGCAGACGAAAACGCTCCAAATACCAAGTGAAAATCCGGTTTTCCTCCGCATCCACATAAATCGAAAAATCGAAGAAATCGGAAACAAAAATACGCGGGTTTTCCCGGTCATCCTCCAAGGTGGGGGACTGAAGCACATTAATGCCCTCAATAATCACAATATCCGCCTGCTCTACAACCTCGAACACACCTTCCTCGCGGTCATAGGTTAGATGGGAATACACCGGGGCCTTTACGCTGTCCTTTCCTGATTTTAAGTCATTCAAAAATTCGAGCAGCGCCTTTACATCATAGCTTTCAGGAAACCCTTTTCTTGACATCATATTTTTCTTTTTAAGCTCGGCAGTAGGAAATAAAAAACCATCTGTTGTGATAAGGCTCACTTTGGGACGGTCAGGCAAACGCGAAAGCAGCTTCTGCAAGATCCGCGCCGTCGTGCTTTTTCCAACTGCGACACTGCCGGCGATGCCGATAATAAACGGGATTTTGGCTGAATGCGGGTGCTTCAAAAAAACATTGACATGCTTATTGCGTTCAGCAGCAGACTTGACATGCAAATGGAGCAGCCGAACAAGCGGAATATAGATCGTTTCCACTTCTTCAACAGATAGATAATCATTGAGCCCTTCCACCGCTTTTGCCTCTTCTTCAGATACAGCAATCGACAAATGTCCCCCAAAACCAGACCAAGACTCTCGATTGTGCTGTGTATATAAAGTATGTAAGTTAAGCTCTTTATTTTTCACTGTTTACACCTGACTCTCTGTAGGTTAAAACCCTTACAAAGATTGTAACGGAAAACCTTTTCACTGTCTGCTTATTTTTTCATTTCGTTTTTTAGCAAATCAGCACCGATTCGGTTATACGCAGCCATTTCCTCTTTTGGAACCATGCTTCCTCCCGTTCCCCAGACGATATGTACGGCATGTTCCATATTATATTTCTGACTATAGCGCCTTCCCTCTTCTGTCGAATAAAGCTGAACCGGCCCGAACATGCCGGCAAGAGCAGATGGCTCTAAATATTGATTTTCGGATACAGCCAGCATATGAAGCAAAGTATAAAGCATATTGTCCTCTACCGTATAACAGCCGCTCAGAAGCGGTTCAACCAGCTTGCCGACAAACCCTGACGGCCTCCCTACGGCAAGTCCGTCAGCAGCCGTCCGATTATCCAGACCGATATCCTGGACGGAGATCTGCTCGTGAAGTCCTGAATAAAGCCCTAACAGCATACACGGTGAATGAGTTGGTTCTGCGAAAAACACGTGAACATGATCTCCGTATAAAAGCTTCAGCCCAAAGGCTACACCGCCCGGTCCTCCGCCGACTCCGCACGGCAGATACACAAACAAGGGCGTTTCGAGACTTGGCTGTATATTCATATTGTCAAGCTGTGTTTTTAATCGGCTTGCAGCAACAGCATATCCTAAGAACAGCTGACGAGAATGTTCATCATCAATAAAATAACAGAATGGATCTTGTTCCGCCTGCCGTCTCCCTTCGTTCACCGCTTCACTGTAATCTGTTTCGTACTCCATAACAGTGACACCCTTTTGGCGGAGGAGATCCTTTTTCCACTGCTTAGCATCGGCCGACATATGCACTGTCACGCGAAACCCAAGTGCCGCGCCAATGATGCCGATGCTTAAACCCAGGTTTCCTGTTGAACCGACAGCAATCGAATAGCGGGAGAAAAACGCGGCAAACCGGTCTTCCCGTAAGATGCAGTAATCATCGGTTTCCTGAAGTATGCCTTCTTGAAGCGCCAGATCTTCAGCATGCTTTAATACTTCATAAATCCCGCCCCGGGCTTTAATCGACCCTGAAATCGGAAGTTCGTGGTCGCACTTTAAAAGCCATCTTCCCGGGAATGGCTGCTGATATGCCGCTTCCAGCTTTTCCTTCATATCCTGCATCTCAAAAAGCGGAGACTCGATGATCCCTTTAGCTCCTTTCGTCTCAGGAAACACCTCGGCAATATAAGGAGCAAAGCGCCGCAGTCTTTCTTCCGCTTCCGCGATCTCGGTTGCCCACTCATCTGCATGGGGTAATGGCCGCTTCTCTTCCTTGCCTGAATTTGCCCAGAATACAGGCTCTGCATCAATCAGTTTCTGAATAAACGGATCTTTGAGCAGAACATGAAGGACATCTGAATGAATTGACATTCAACAATCTCTCCCTTCCACTATCAAAAACTGCCTCGTGAGAAACAATCATTCCACCACAGGCAGTTCCATCATTATTTTTTCATGAGCACGCGTCCTGCCAGCTTTTCAACGAGAGCTGGAAACAGCTGATACAGCTTAGTGCCGGCATTCATTAAACGCGGAAGATTGATCTCCCGTTTGTTCGTAAAAATTGCAGCTGTAATTTGAGCTGCCACGTCATCAGGATCAAGCATCCAGCGGCCGACATTTTTGACGTAGTCCCCGCCTTTATCAGCAATGGAAAAAAAGTCCGTCTGAATCGGTCCTGGATTGACTGTTGTCACATAAATGCCGGTTCCCGACAGCTCCATCCGCAAAGCATTTGAGTATCCTAGCACGGCATGTTTTGTCGCGGAATACAGGCTAGACTTCGGTGTTGCGATTTTCCCCGCTTGAGAGGCGATATTGATGATATGGCCCTTTTTTTGCTCAAGCATTTGCGGGAGCACCGCTTTTGTACAGGCGACCAGGCCGAACACATTTACATCAAACATTGCTTTCATGTCTTCCAATGTCGAGTCTAAAACCGTTTCAAATATACCGAAGCCCGCATTGTTGATCAGAACATCAACCGAGCCGATCTGATCACGGACCCGGGCGATATCCTCTAGGCGGCCGACATCCAGAGGAAAGATCTCACACTGTCCGCTCCATTCCTCGGTTATTTTCCTTTTGATTTCTATTAAACGATCCTCACGTCTAGCCGACAGCAGGACATGGGCTCCTTCAGCCGCGCATAAGTATGCGATTCTTTCTCCAAGCCCTCCTGAAGCACCGGTTATCCAAATCCTTTTTCCCGCTATATGTTTCACCCATTTCACCTCTTCATTGTTCTAAAGTATGCGATGTTTCCTTCCCAATATGACGTGATGGCTTCTTCAGCCTCCAAGACATCAAGATGCCCTGCCGTTTCTGACATTGTTAAAAACAATTCCTTTTCATATACAGCAGGAAAAAGCTGCTGACAGACCTGAAAAGCGGTCATCGGCTTTTCAGCCAACATGCGACGCACATCCTCCGTTCGATTCCTCTGCTTGTCAAAACGCTTCTCAATCAGCGCTTGGACACTGGTGATTGGCTCGCCGTGACCAGGAAATACGATTGTTGGCTCAAGTTGAGACAGCCTGCGCAAAGACCGCTGATAATCCACTAAAGGCTTTGACCTGACGTCTCCCGCTTTCGGCGCTTCTATAATCGGATTAGACGAGCTGTTGGCCAGCAGTAGATCTCCGCCAAGCATCCTTCCGCTTTTTTCATGGAAAAGAACGATATGCGATTCAGCATGTCCAGGCATCTCCAACACAGACCAGCCCTCAAGCCCGTCAATGCCCATACCTTCACTGATTGTTTTTGTCAGAGATCTCGTACAGGAAAATGCATACGCTGACCGAATCAGCTTTTCCGCCTTCCCCGTATCAAATGGAACGCCTAATTCAGGCAGCAGCTTTTGAAAAAAACGTTTTTGCCAATCCATAAAGGCTTGATTTCGGCTGATATAAGGTTCGTTGAAGGCATGCCCAATCACTTCGATTTCATCTGAAAAGACATCAAGCAAGCCTGCATGGTCAGCATGATGGTGAGTCAGTACAACCTGCTCGATATCTGACATTTTCACATTTACAGCAGCAAGCTGCTCTTGTAAGGCGCTGGCAGCCTCTTTTGTATTCGGCCCGGCATCGATAAGTGTCAGCGCATCACCTTTTACGAGGTAAACGATAACATCGCCGACAGCAAACGGCGTCGGGAGGCGGATCGCAATTACATCTTCAGTTGTCATCCTTTCGCTCCTTGTCTTCATTCATTATTCATATTTTAGCTTTTTCTCGGTCTTATGTCATTATTGCTGAATGAGAACAGACCTTTTTGAAAAAGCTATTGACATTAGCTTGTCCGCCATTGCATAATGAACAACAAACTAAAACGAGAACATTGGAACGCTATGACGAGGAATAGTATACAAGGCAATGGCCTAAGAGAGCGATACCCCTGGCTGAAAGGTATTGCGGCCCGCTTGTTTGTAGAACCTGCCCTCAAGTCGCGGTTAGGAAAACCTAAACGTTTCCCGCGTTACGGGATTTGAGCTGAGCACAATTTGTGCTAATGAGGGTGGTACCGCGAACCTTTTCGTCCTTTACGTGATGAAAAGGTTTTTTGTTGTTCTGATAGAAGGAGGATATCAATGAAAAAAATAGGATTTGTCGGCGCCGGGTCAATGGCTGAAGCAATGATCAACGGTATTTTGCAAAGCGGCATCACAAAATCAGAACATATCTATATTACAAACCGCTCAAATGACGAGCGTCTGATTGAATTAAAGGAAACGTACGGCGTGCGTCCATGCAGAGATAAAAATGAGTTTTTCACTCACACCGATATCATCATCCTCGCTTTCAAACCGAAAGACGCGGCGGAAAGCATCGACAGCATCCGGCCGTATCTCAAGGACCAGTTGGTGATTTCAGTACTTGCAGGCCTTACCATCGAAACCATTCAGCATTATTTCGGCAGAAAGCTCGCGGTCATTCGCGTCATGCCGAATACATCAGCGGCAATCAGAAAATCAGCAACCGGATTTTCCGTAAGCGCGGAAGCAAGCCAGGACGATATTACTGTTGCAAAGGCTCTTTTGGAAACAATCGGTGATGCCACACTGGTTGAGGAGCGTCATCTTGACGCCGTTACTGCGATCGCAGGCAGCGGCCCGGCCTACGTGTATCGTTATATTGAGGCGATGGAAAAAGCGGCGCAAAAAGTAGGATTAGATAAAGAAACGGCAAAAGCACTCATTTTGCAGACAATGGCAGGGGCAACTGATATGCTCCTTCAAAGCGGCAAACAGCCTGCACAGCTGCGCAAGGAAATCACCAGTCCTGGGGGCACTACAGAGGCAGGCCTTCGTGCTTTACAGGACTCCCGCTTTGAAGAGGCGATTATTCACTGTATTGAAGAGACCGCTAAACGGAGCGCAGAAATCAAAGAACAGTTTGCCGGAGCGGCTTTAGAGAGGCATTAGACAGAAGGATAGGGCCTTCTGTCTTTCTTTTTCTACAACTGCTGGCCGGCTGTTTCCGATTGCTTTAATAGCGCGGAGATCGTAAATGAAAGCAAATCGGGAAGCACTTCAAAGGAATAAGGCATATACAATCTTTCCGTCCATTTGTGCGGGTCTTTGCCAACCGGACCGACATTTAAAACGGGGACATACAAAGCCTGTTCTTTGCCGCTTGGCAATGAATATCCTCTATTAAAGAGCGGCATATTGCTTGTGTATGCGTCAACCTCCTGCTTTTCCAGCTGAAGATAGCTCAAGTCCGATAGTCCGGGAAAGTACTGAACCTCCCGCAACGCAATGCCGTATCTGTTAGCCGCATACTGCATAAGCTGATCAGCTGTATGTCTAATCAATTGATCGTCCTTTGACGAAACGGCCGGATAAAACGGCGGACTATAAAAAAGAACAATAAGCGGGGCATCCTCCTTACAAAGCGAAGCAATCTCAGAAACAATTTTGGTAGAAAAATCCCTGTCTCCAAGCTCCCCCCTGTTAGCAAAGGCATAATTAAGAGCTCGGTCTGTTTCCGAAATTCCAGCACGTTTTTTTGCACGCGCGACCAGCTCATCAAATGTCAAAACAGTGACGGCCCGTTCAATCGGCTGAAATGGCTCAAATTGCTGAAAACTCTGTGTTTTCTTCCGAACGTTCGACATGATTTCCTCCGCCGCCTGTTTTGCGGTTTTCAGCAGCATCTGGTGCAGCTCACTAGCCGAGCGTCTCATTGACAGCACATTAAATAATGTGACAGCTGTATGCGGTGTCTGAACTGAATATGCCTCTTTCAAGTCCTTTTGCATTAAGTTTACCGGCGGCGGAGTGACCTCACCATCAACCTTTTCACAATAATCAGCATTCAGTTCAAGCAAACGGTTAATCTCAGATACCATTAAATTCGCGTTTAGGCCTGAAAACGGCTCTCCGACATGTGTCTCAATTCCCTTGCAGAAAAATCCCGCAAGCACCTTGCCAATGCTTCCTGTATAAAAATATTGCTGCTGGTCGCCGGGGAATTTTTCAAACATCGGTTCAGCATTCAGGCAGGCGGTTAATGTGATATCATGCTTTTTCTCCATTTCCTTCAATACAGGAACCGCCTCAATCATGCCTCTTGAATTCACTTCCTCGTCCGGAACTGTTATCAACAGCAGATTGCCCTCAAAATGGCCGTTCATTGCCCGCTCCAGCATCGACAGCTGAACACAAAGCCCCGCTTTCATATCCATCGTCCCTCTGCCAAACAGCCAGTCTCCGCTTTCAGCATCTCTTCTCACACGTTCAGGAAGCAGCTCTTTTTTCTCTAAAAAGGAACTCAAAAGCTCAGCAGGCTTGCAAGCCATATGTTTAAATTCTCCGTAATCCTCTATGTCAACGACATCAAAATGACTCAACAGAAGCACTGTCTTTTTGACCTTCTTCTTTTTGACTAGAGCCGTAAGAAAAGATCTGCCATCGTCCATCGTATGAAGAGTTACATCATCAGGATGTTTTTGAAAATAAGGCTTGTCCTTCAAAATAAAATAAAGATATTCTGCAAGTGCTGCCTCGCCCTTCGAACCGGTGATGCTTTCGTATTGCACAAGAGAAGTTAAAAGTGCCCGCAATTCGTCCTTCGTCTGCCAATTCATCGATTTCCGTCCCTCCTATGTATAAAAACGCTTCTAGCTTGAAAAATAAGATGATTTCCTGTCTATTATACAGAAATGTTTGACAAAAACGGTTCTTTTGAGCAGTTTATATGACGCGAAAGAAATGACTTGATATAATCAATCTCTAAAAACCTTACGGGAGGCGAAAGAAATGGCCAGAAAATTATTCACACCTATTACAATTAAAGATATGACATTAAAAAATCGCATTGTTATGTCGCCAATGTGCATGTATTCTTCTCATGAAAAGGACGGAAAATTAACGCCGTTCCACATGGCGCATTACATATCGCGTGCAATCGGCCAAGTCGGACTGATTATTGTAGAGGCGTCAGCAGTTAACCCTCAGGGACGAATTACAGACCAAGACTTAGGCATTTGGAGCGACGAGCATATTGAAGGCTTTGCCAAACTGACTGAGCAGGTCAAAGAACAAGGTTCAAAAATCGGCATTCAGCTTGCCCATGCCGGACGTAAAGCTGAGCTTGAAGGAGACATTTTCGCTCCATCGGCGATTGCGTTTGACGAACAATCAGCAACGCCTGTAGAAATGTCAGCAGAAAAAGTAAAAGAAACGATCCAGGAGTTTAAGCAAGCGGCTGCCCGCGCAAAAGAAGCCGGCTTTGATGTGATTGAAATTCATGCGGCGCACGGATATTTAATTCACGAATTTTTATCTCCGCTTTCCAACCATCGCACAGATGAATACGGCGGCTCACCTGAAAACCGCTATCGTTTCTTGAGAGAGATCATCGATGAAGTCAAACAAGTATGGGACGGGCCATTATTTGTCCGTGTATCTGCCTCAGACTATACAGATAAAGGATTGGACATCGCCGATCACATCGGTTTTGCAAAATGGATGAAGGAGCAGGGTGTTGACTTAATCGACTGCAGTTCAGGCGCCCTTGTTCACGCAGACATTAATGTATTTCCCGGCTATCAGGTCAGCTTCGCCGAGAAAATTCGTGAACAGGCGGACATGGCGACTGGTGCCGTCGGCATGATTACAGACGGTTCAATGGCTGAAGAAATTCTGCAAAACGGACGTGCCGACCTCATCTTTATCGGCAGAGAGCTTTTGCGGGATCCATTCTTTGCAAGAACCGCCGCGAAACAGCTCAATACAGAGATTCCGGCCCCTGTTCAATACGAAAGAGGCTGGTAATGCCCATAAGAGATATCCTGTAGAGGATATCTCTTTTTTTATTTTTAGAGAAACGATCGGCTAAGGTTCTCCGTCTCCCTAGTAGAACCAATTAGAGGAGATGACTCCAATGAAATCAGCTTGGATGGAAAAGACATATACAATTGACGGATGTGCGTTTCATACACAGCACCGGAAAGGAACAAGCGGTGTAACGATTGTCTTTGAGGCCGGCTACGGTACTTCTTCTGAGACGTGGAAACCATTAATGGCGGACATTGATGATGAATTTGGCATTTTCACATATGATCGGGCGGGCATAGGGAAAAGCGGGCGAAGCAGAGCGAAACGAACAGCTGAACAACAAGTGAAAGAATTGGAGAGTTTGCTTAAAGCAGCAGATGTAAAACCTCCTTACCTGGCTGTTTCACACTCATACGGAGCTGTCATCACCGGCTTATGGGCCTGCAAAAACAAGTATGATATTATCGGCATGGTCCTTCTTGATCCAGCTTTAGGAGATTGCGCCAGCTTCACCTTTATACCCGAAGAGATGCACAAATTATATACGAGAAAGATGATGCTTGAGGGCACACCTGCAGAATTTTCAAAAAGTCTGCAGGAGCTCAAACAGCGGCAAATCCATTTAGGAAACATGCCTCTCCTTGTATTGTCATCAGGAGAACGGACTGAGAAATTCGCTGCTGAACAGGAATGGCAAAACTTGCACAGCAGCATATTGTCTCTATCCAACCAAAGCGGCTGGATTCAAGCTAAAAACAGCTCCCACAACATCCATCATGATGAACCTCATATCGTTCATTTGGCTATTTATGACGTATGGTGCGCAGCGTGCCAGCAGGCCGCCCCTCTTTACCAGGCAGTCAATTAACGTAAAAAAAGACCGGGCCGTAAGAGACGCCCGGTCTTTTTTGTTATTTTGTTTCACGGTGAAGGGTATATTTCTTCAAACGCGGTGAATATTTTTTCAGCTCCAAACGATCTGGATTGGTGCGTTTATTTTTTGTTGTAATGTAATTTCGGTCTCCCGTTTCAGTGCAAGCTAAAGTAACATTGACTCTCATCGTTCACATCTCCTTTTCAAAACGTAATGATTACGCTTTATTATACAACGTAATGGCAAATTGTCAAATAAGATGCCTTCAGCCTCGCGGGATGGTTACCTCTAAGAAATCATATGCCGCCACACTATTGGGGAAAACATCAACCGCTTCTTTTTGAAGCTCCAAAGAGGCATCCCCCTGATATCTTGCGCTGATATGGGTTAAAATGAGCTGCTTTGCTCCTGCTTCTTTCGCTGTTACAGCCGCTTGTTCCGTTGTGCTGTGATAATAATCATAAGCCAGTTTATGATCTTCCTTAGCAAAGGTTGCTTCATGAACAAGCACATCACAATCTCTTGCAAGCTCTTTTAGTTTGTCGCTAACTCTCGTATCTCCGGAGAACACAACAGATCTTCCCTTTTTGGGAGGCTCCAGAAAATCACTCCCATTGATGATGCGTCCGTCTTCAAGCGTTACCGTTTCGCCTTTTTTGATTTTCTGATACACGGGTCCGGGCGGGATGTTCATTTCTTTTAATACATCCGCCTTCAGGGCACCCGTTATGTCTTTTTCCTGCACACGGTACCCGAAGGCTTCTACGCCATGAATAACAGAAACCGCTGTGACAATAAACTGATCGTCTTCAAACACGATTCCTTCTTCAATTTCCTGGACCGCAAGCGGATATGTCAAATGGGTTTTCGTGACGGCAAGGCTTGTTTCAATAAACGCTTTGATCCCTTTAGGTCCGTACACTGTCAGCTCGTCCTCTCCGCCTTGAAAGGAACGGCTCCCCAGAAGCCCCGGAAGTCCGTATACATGGTCACCATGCATGTGTGTAATAAAGATTTTCTCTATTTTACGAGGTTTAATCGTTGTATGTAAAATTTGATGCTGTGTGGCTTCCCCGCAGTCAAAAAGCCATACCGAACGCCTTTCTTCAAGCAATTTCAATGCGATAGAGGTGACGTTTCTCGTCTTGGCGGGAATGCCGGCTCCCGTCCCTAAAAAAAGTAATTCCACGTTTCCTTCCTCCTACTAGAACCAGATACCTACAAGAATACAGGATCAAGCGCAAAATGTGAATCTTGCCTCTCAAAAGAACAATCCTTTCGTGCTAGAAACATTTTTTCAGCATTCTGCTTAAAAAAGGGCTTAAATGTTTGCTTTCGTTGAATTTTAGATTTAAAATGAAGGAAATATACGGGGTGTACTAAAATAAAGCTTCGAATAAAGTGAGGTACTTTTAGTGAAAACAAACCAACAACCAAAAGCAGTAATTGTCATATTCGGTGCAACTGGAGATTTAGCAAAACGAAAATTGTATCCGTCTATTCACCGTTTATATCAAAACGGACAAATCGGAGAAGAGTTTGCAGTGGTAGGAGTTGGAAGAAGACCTTGGTCAAATGAGGATCTTCGCCAAACCGTTAAAACATCCATTTCCTCGTCTGCAGATAAGCATATAGATGATTTCACGTCTCATTTTTACTATCACCCGTTTGACGTGACAAATCCTGGATCTTATCAAGAGCTTAACGTATTGCTTAACCAGCTGGAAGATACATATCAAATTCCGAACAACAGAATGTTCTACCTGGCAATGGCTCCTGAATTCTTCGGAACAATTGCAAAAACATTAAAATCAGAGGGTGTAACAGCTACAACAGGCTGGTCCCGCCTTGTCATCGAAAAGCCGTTCGGCCACGATCTGCCAAGCGCACAGGCATTAAACAAAGAAATCCGTGAAGCGTTTACGGAAGATCAAATTTACAGAATCGACCATTATCTAGGCAAACAAATGGTTCAGAACATTGAAGTGATTCGATTTGCCAATGCGATTTTCGAACCGCTCTGGACAAACCGCTACATCTCAAACATTCAAATTACGTCTAGCGAATCACTTGGCGTAGAAGACCGTGCAAGATATTACGAAACATCAGGCGCCCTGCGCGACATGGTGCAAAACCATATTATGCAGATGGTTGCCCTCCTTGCAATGGAGCCGCCGATCAAATTGAACACAGAAGAAATTCGCAGCGAAAAAGTGAAGGTGCTGAGAGCACTACGCCCTATTGCAAAAGATGAAGTGGATGAATACTTTGTGCGCGGACAATATCAAGCCGGTGAAATTGACGGTGTACCTGTTCCTTCTTATACAGAAGAAGATAATGTCGCTCCTGACTCCAATACAGAAACCTTTGTTGCCGGCAAGCTCTTGATCGACAACTTCAGATGGGCTGGTGTTCCATTCTATATCCGTACCGGAAAACGAATGAAAGAAAAGTCCACAAAAATTGTCGTTCAATTTAAGGACATTCCGATGAACCTGTACTACGGCAATGAAAACAACATGAATCCGAACTTGCTTGTCATTCATATTCAGCCTGAAGAAGGCATTACACTTTACTTAAATGCTAAAAAGCTTGGCGGAGCAGCACACGCGCAGCCAATCAAACTCGATTATTGCAGCAATTGCAATGACGAGTTGAACACCCCTGAAGCATATGAAAAACTAATTCACGACTGTCTTCTTGGCGATGCAACAAACTTTGCACACTGGGATGAAGTTGCCCTTTCTTGGAGCTTTGTCGACTCCATTTCTGAAACATGGGCAGCAAACAAAACCTTATCTCCTAACTACGAATCAGGCTCAATGGGACCGAAAGAATCAGATGATCTTTTGGCGAAAGACGGCTTGCACTGGTGGAATATATAATAAGAAAAAAGCCGAAAATGCTTGTGAGCATTTTCGGCTTTTTTGCAGCTGTCACAGAGGTATAGCACTACTCTCTTTAATAACAAAACCCCCCGAAGCTCTTGCGGTTCGGGGGGTTCTATTGATTACTTCATCCATTCAGTATGGAAAATACCTTCTTTATCAGTACGCTCATACGTATGAGCGCCAAAGTAGTCACGCTGTGCTTGGATTAAGTTTGCAGGCAGTACGGCTGTACGGTAGCTGTCATAATAAGCTAATGCGCTTGAGAATGATGGCACCGGCACACCTTGGGCAACTGCAAGTGAAATCACCTGGCGAAGCGCTCCTTGGTAGCTTTCTGCAATATTCTTGAAGTAGCTGTCAAGAAGCAGGTTGTCAAGCTCAGGCTCGCGATCGTAAGCTTCTTTGATCTTCTGAAGAAACGCTGCACGAATGATGCAGCCGCCACGGAAGATCATAGCGATTTCACCATATTTCAGATCCCAGTTATATTCTTCAGAAGCAGCTTTCATTTGGGCAAATCCTTGCGCGTATGAGCAGATTTTACTCATGAACAACGCTTTTCTGACCGCTTCAATCAGCTCTTCTTTATTTTCCGTAACAGGCTTCACTTCCGGTCCTGAAAGAAGTCCGCTCGCTTTCACACGCTCTTCCTTCATAGCTGAGATAAAACGCGCGAATACAGATTCAGTAATAATCGGAAGCGGAACACCTAAGTCAAGTGCGCTTTGGCTTGTCCATTTTCCTGTTCCTTTTTGTCCTGCTTTATCGAGAATCACATCAACAAGCGGTTTGCCTGTCTCTTCGTCTTTTTTCGTGAAGATGTCAGCTGTAATCTCAATCAGGTAGCTGTCAAGCTCTCCTTTATTCCATTCAGCGAAAACTTCATGAAGCTCATCAGCTGAAAGGCCCAGCACCTGTTTCAGAATGAAGTAAGATTCAGAAATCAGCTGCATATCTCCATATTCAATACCGTTGTGCACCATTTTTACATAATGGCCGGCACCATCAGGACCGATATATGTCGTACAAGGTTCTCCGTCAACTTTTGCAGAAATGGCTTCAAGAATCGGTTTCACAAGCTCATGTGCTTCTTTTTGTCCGCCAGGCATGATAGAAGGCCCTTTAAGCGCCCCTTCTTCTCCGCCGGAAACGCCTGTTCCGATAAAATGAATTCCGCTTTCAGCGAGTTCTTTGTTACGGCGCTGTGTATCTTTATAATATGTATTTCCGCCGTCAATTAAAATATCATCCTTCTCTAGATGAGGAAGAAGAGATTGAATTGTCGCATCTGTTGCAGTTCCCGCTTTAACCATTAATAAGATTTTGCGCGGTGTTTCCAAGGATTGGACAAATTCTTCAATGCTGTATGTGCCAACAACATTTTTTCCTTTTGCCTCTTGCAAAAACTCCTCAGTCTTACTGCTAGATCTGTTGTAAACAGAAACAGAAAATCCCCGGCTTTCGATATTTAAAGCCAGATTTTTACCCATGACCGCAAGTCCGATAACGCCGATTTGTTGTTTTGACATATTCTAACGTCCCTTCTGCAAACGTTTAATCATTTTAAAATTTAAATTAAAATAAAATGATATTTATAATAAAGAAATTACCATACTTTCACCCTTTTTTTCAAGCGATTCAGCTTTTCTTTTCATCCTGAAAAAAATCTTTATTAAAGCTTGTTCCCTTCGTTTTGCTCTCCTCTTTTTTTACCCTTGCACCTTTTCTGATCAGTTTAGATCCGTACTTTTCATTCAGCTTTTCCATTATCTGCTGAATGGGCTCATCCCTCGCATCCTCATTAAAGCTGAACAAATCGAGCTGCTTATAGGCCTGCTCTTTTTCTACCAAATCGGTTCCGGTAATGCCAAGCAGCCTGACAGGATTTTTATTCCAGTGCTTAAAAAAGAGGTGCTCTGCTTCTTTCAAGATTTCATTTTTTTGATCAATCGGATTTCTCAGCGTGATGCTTCTCGTAATGGTTTTCCAATCCGCATATCTAATCATAATAAATAGCTTTGAAGCCATGACTTCCTTGCGCTGTAAACGGTCACTCACGGAAGCGGCAAGTTTTCTGAAAACGCCTAACAGCTCCTCTTCATCACTGGAGTCATGTGAAAGTGTCGATGAGTTGCCGACGCTTTTAAATTCGTAAATGCGCTCCGGGTCAACCGGCGCATGGTGAATGCCGTTTGCTTTATTTTTAAGGCGCGGACCGTTGATGCCAAGCAGGCGCTTCAGCGAGTGTTCATCAGCTGCAGCTAGCTCTCCGATTGTATGAATGCCGAGTCCTTTCAGTTTTTCCGCTGTCTTATTGCCAACTCCGTGCATCTCTCCAACAGGAAGCGGCCAAAGGATGTCGGGCACTTGCCTCTTTCTTAAAATCGTAATTCCAAGCGGCTTTTTCATATCAGACGCCATCTTAGCGAGAAATTTATTCGGCGCGATTCCTATGCTTGACGGAAGCAGCAGCTCTTTTTGCAATCTGCTTTGGATTTCTTTTGCCGTCTCCAGCGCTCGGCTGCTGTATGGTGTATCGGTCATGTCCATATAGCCCTCATCAATGGAGACAGGCTCCACCAGGTCAGTATATTCACGGAGAATAGTAAACATGGCTCCGGAAGAGTTTCTATAGCGGTCAAAATTCGGCGGAAGAACGATGAGCTCTGGACAATGGCGCTTCGCTTGCCAAACCGGCATTGTTGTTTTGACGCCGCGCGCCCTTGCTTCGTAGCTGCATGTCACCACAATGCCCTTTCGCTCCTTTACGTTTCCGGCAACTGCGACCGGCTTTCCCCGGAGAGCCGGATCATATGCCATTTCAACCGATGCATAAAAGCTATTCATATCAATATGGAAAATAATTCGGCTCTTTCCCGGCATAAACAAATCTCCTTTTCGTTCATTAGACAACGGCTTGTACATATAGTAAAATGAAGGTACTGAATGGATGTGATTAAAATGTTTGTGGAATCGATAAATGACGTTTTATTCTTAGTCGATTTTTTCACAATTATTCTTCCTGCTCTGACGGCAATCGGGATTGCATTCCTCTTACGAGAGTGCCGTGCCGGCGAGCATTGGAAATCCAAACGAACAGATGAACATCAGACAGTCTTTCACATTAACCGAACAGACTTTCTTATTATTATATATCATCGCATTACAACTTGGATACGTAAAGTCTTCCGCATGAATTCGCCTGTGAACGATGATGAAGACGCCAGTTCTCTTCTTTTATAAACCGCATTTATAAAAAGGAGGAGAACAAAATTGCTAAAAACATATCAAAAACTTATGGCTATGGGTATCTTTTTGATCGTATTATGCTCGGGCAATGCTGCCTTCGCGGCGACGAATCATGTGGGAGGTCTCAGCAACGTAGGGTTTTTCCACGATTATTTAATCGAACCGTTTTCCGCGCTGCTTAAGGGGGTTGCCGGGCTGTTTCATGGAGAATACGGACTCTCTATTATTCTCGTAACCATTATTGTGCGTTTGGTTGTACTGCCCTTGTTTGTCAATCAGTTCAAAAAACAGCGTATGTTTCAAGAAAAAATGGCGGTTATTAAACCTCAGGTTGACAGCATTCAGGCCAAACTGAAAAAGACGAAGGACCCGGAAAAGCAAAAAGAGCTGCAAATGGAAATGATGAAGCTGTATCAAGAGAACAACATCAATCCGCTTGCCATGGGATGCCTCCCAATGCTGATTCAGTTTCCTATTGTGATTGGATTTTATTACGCGATTCGCTCCACACCTGAAATTGCGTCACACTCGTTTTTATGGTTCAGTTTAGGACAATCAGATATTCTCGTGTCTCTTAGTGCGGGAGCTATGTACTTTATCCAGGCCTATGTCGCCCAAAAACTGAGCGCGAAATATTCCGCTGTCCCGCAAAACCCTGCGGCGCAGCAATCCGCAAAATTGATGGTGTTCATCTTCCCAGTGATGATGACGATTTTCTCGCTTAATGTCCCGGCAGCGCTGCCGTTGTACTGGTTCACAAGCGGGCTATTCTTGACAGTCCAAAACGTCGTCCTTCAGATGACGCACCATAAAAATAAAAAAACTGCCGCTCTTACTGAGCCGGTGAAATAATGAAGCAACCCCGCGCGACAAGCCGGGGTTGTTTTTTTGTTGCTTGCGAAGTATTCACCGCGCAGGCAGCCTCTTTTGTTATGGCTGAAGCAGAGATGGCCATCCTAAAAAAACAGCGGTCTCGTTTAAAAAGAAGGAAATCGGGAATACCTTTACTCACCTCCAAACGAAAGGAGCATATACGTTGGCGGAACGTTTTCAGCAAAAAAACATTTCTGTACCTGAAGGAATTTGGATCATGAGACAAACCTGGAATGACATCTTATTTGCCCACTGGCCTGTTGATGTTTCTATCCTTCGCGATTTGGTACCGCCAGTTTTAGAATTAGATACATATAACGGGCAAGCTTGGATCAGTATGCTTCCCTTTATGCTCACGAACCTAAGGGCGCGTTACCTTCCCCCCATTCCCGGTGCGCGTGCATTTCCTGAGCTTAACCTCCGCACCTATGTCACATATAAAGGCAAGCCCGGCATTTATTTTTTCAGCTTAGATGCCGATCATCGGCTGGCGGTTTTGGGCGCTCGCACGTTCTTTCATTTGCCTTATGTTCACGCTGATATGAAAGCTGAAAAAAACGATGATGGCATTGACTATGTCAGCAAGCGGAGAGACGGCAGAGAAGCAGTATTCCGCGTCGCATACCGGCCCGTTTCAGCTCCTTTTACAGCGGAAAAGGATTCACTCGATTATTGGCTGACGGAACGGTATAGACTCTACACTGCCTACCGAAACAAACTCTATTACGAAGACATCCACCATCACCCATGGCTGCTGCAAAACGCTGAAGCGAAAATTTCAGTCAATACGGTGACAGATGCTCACGGCATTACGTTGCCAGAGGCAGACCCCTTGCTTCATTACGCTAAAAAACAGGACGTGTTATTTTGGCCGCTTAGGAAATGGAGCTAAAAAAACCCGATGCGGGAAATCGCATTCGGGTTTTCTTTTTTTATTTTGCCGCCTCTTCAATAATGGCAACAACCATTTCTGCCGTTTTGACGAGTTCTTCGATCGGCATTTTTTCATTCTTTGTATGAATTTGCTCATAACCGACAGCAAGGTTGACCGTCGGGATGCCATGACCTGCGATTACGTTCGCGTCGCTTCCGCCGCCGCTTGTTTGCAGCTCGCTTGGACGTCCGATTTTAGCAGCCGCTTTTTTCGCGATTTCAACAACTTGGTCGCCATCTTGATATTTGAAGCCAGGATACATGACTTCAATTTCGACTTCTGCGCGTCCGCCCATATCAGCAGCAGCCTCTTCAAAAGCAGCTTTCATTTTTTGAACCTGAGCTTCCATTTTCTCAGGAACTAAAGAGCGTGCTTCAGCAAGAATATGGACTTCGTCGCACACAATGTTTGTTTGCGTGCCGCCTTCAAACCGGCCGATATTTGCTGTTGTTTCTTCATCAATACGGCCCAATGGCATTTTTGAAATGGCTTTGCTAGCGATTGTAATCGCAGAAATGCCTTTTTCAGGTTCAACCCCGGCGTGCGCGGTTTTCCCGAATATTGCCGCTCTTACCTTCGCCTGTGTCGGCGCGGCCACAATGATATTTCCGACTTTTCCATCTGAATCAAGAGCATAGCCGTAGGATGCTGTAATCATAGAACGGTCAAGCGCCTTCGCTCCGATCAGGCCAGATTCCTCACCAACTGTGATGATGAATTCAATCGTTCCGTGCTCAATGTTTTCTTCTTTCAGCACCTTAATCGCTTCAAACATTGCAGCCAGTCCCGCTTTATCATCAGCACCTAAAATCGTCGTGCCGTCTGTTTTGACGTAACCGTTCTCTACAACTGGTTTTACACCGTTACCGGGTACAACTGTGTCCATATGAGATGTAAAGTAGATCGTATCTGTTTGCTTTGTCCCTTTTAATGTGCAAATCAGGTTACCGGCTCCATGGCCAGTGATATCCATTGTATCGTCTTCTTTAACGTCCACACCTAAATCAGAAAATTTTCGTTTCAGCACTTTGCAGATTTCTGCTTCGTGTTTTGTTTCTGAATCAATTTGGACAAGCTCTAAAAACTCTTCCAGCAGGCGTTTTTCATTCACCATTTGTAAGTCCCTCCATATTAAAGCGGTATGTTACCGTGCTTTTTTTTCGGTCTCTCTTCTGTCTTATGTGCAAGCATATGAAAAGCTTGAATCAGTCTTCCCCTTGATTCTTCCGGCAAAATAATGTCATCGACCATTCCACAAGCGGCCGCTTTGTATGGGCCGGCGTTTTGCTTTTTGTATTCAGCTGTTTTTTGGCGTTTCGCCTTTTGCGGGTCAGCTGAAGCTTTGATTTCCTTTTCATACAAAATCGATGCCGCACCTTCTGGACCCATCACCGCAATTTCAGCATTCGGCCATGCAAATACAAGGTCCGCTCCGATTGCTTTGCTGTTCATGGCCACATAGGCGCCGCCATATGCTTTTCTGATAATGAGCGTGATTTTTGGGACAGTCGCTTCTGCATAAGCAAACAATAATTTTGCTCCGTGTCTGATGATTCCGTTGTGCTCCTGCTGAATACCGGGGAGAAATCCCGGGACATCCTCAACAGTCAACAGCGGGATATCAAATGCGTCACAAAAACGGATGAACCTTGCTGCTTTATCAGCAGCGTCAATCGTCAGGCTTCCCGCCAGATGCTTTGGCTGGCTCGCAACAATGCCGATTGCTTTTTCACCCAGCCTTGCAAATCCGATGACAATGTTCTTCGCAAAAAATGGCTGAATCTCAAAAAAAGACTGTGGATCGGCCAGCTCCTTAATCACCGTCCGAACATCATACGGCTTTGTCGTGTCAGCAGGCACGAGACGGTTTAATAACGGTCTGGAGGCCTCTTTCTCTGGTTTCGGCCCTGTTGTCCGGCCATTCAGCGGCAAATAAGACAGCAGTTTTTTCACCCCTGTCAGAACCTCCTTCTCCGTATGTCCGGAAAAGTGGGCGTTTCCGCTGACGGCATTATGTATCCCCGCTCCGCCTAAGCTCTCCGCATCGACCTGTTCCCCTGTCACTTTTTCAATCACCTTCGGGCCGGTAATAAACATCCGGCCGGTCTGTTCAGCCATAAATATAAAATCTGTGAGTGCCGGAGAATATACAGCGCCTCCAGCGCACGGCCCTAAAATAACCGATATTTGCGGAATGACTCCGGAATATAAGACGTTTCGGTAAAATATGTGACCGTATCCATCTAATGATACCACACCCTCTTGAATTCTCGCACCACCTGAGTCATTCAGCCCGATAATCGGCGCCTTATTTTTTGCTGCCAGGTCCATCAAAGCGCAAATTTTCCTGGCATGGGTTTCGCCAAGCGCACCGCCAAACACAGTGAAGTCTTGCGCAAATACATAAACTGAGCGTCCGTCAATTGTGCCGTACCCTGTCACGACCCCATCCCCTAACATGCGCTGTTCTCTTGTTAACACTTGACTTTCCATGAAGGGGTGTAATTCGATAAAGCTGTTCTGGTCAAGTAGAAATATGATCCTTTCCCGGGCGGTGAGCTTTCCCTTTTGCCGCTGCTGAGCCTGCTTTTCCAGTCCACCGCCCTCTTCTGCCTGTCTGCGTTTCGTGTATAAATGATCAATGTGCTCATTCATGTTCATTGTGTTGGTCTCCTTTCGGTTCACAAAGCTCTACAAGAACACCATTTGTTTCTCGAGGGGAAATAAACGCGATCTTTTTCCCGTTCGCTCCCTGTCTAGGATACCCGTCAATCAATTGAACTTGCTGGTCAGACAATGCTTTGAGCTGTTCAGATAGGCTGTTGCACAAAAATGCAATATGATGCAGCCCCTGCCCTTTCTTCTCCAAAAATAAACGGATGGGGCTGTCAGCTGTCGACGGTTCTATCAGCTCAAGTTTGACGCTCCCCGCTTGAAAAAAAGCAACTTTCACCTTTTGCTCTTCAACCGTTTCTTGATGAAGAAATGCAAGCCCCAATACATTTTCATAAAAGCGTCTTGCATCTTTTATCGAAAAAACGGCTATCCCGATATGGTCAAGCCTGTTCATTTGCATCCCTGCTTTCGCTAATAGATATCGCTTGTCCGTCCATTCAAAACACGCTAAAATATAGACAGATTGTGTAAGGAGTGAAAATCATGTCTCAAAAACTGATGAAAAGCGTTTTGATCGTGATTTTGGGAGTTTTTATTCTTTCAACTGTACTCTCAGGAATCATCATGTTTTTATAACGATAAAAAAGCAGGGCAGCCTTATTCAATGGGAACATCCTGCTTTTTTATCAGAGCTTTATGCTCGATGGCAATCTCCTCAAAAGAGCGATTGTCGTCTGTGATCAGCACTCTCGTTCCTACTGGTATCGTTTGAAACAAATGAACGACCTCATCGTTATGCATACGTATACAGCCGTTTGACACAAATTTCCCTACTGATTCCTCTCGGTTTGTCCCATGAATTCCATAAATCCGCCCGTCCGTTCCTTTCGCGTCAAATCCGATCCACCTTGCCCCAAGCGGGTTGTCAGGAGATCCTCCTTCAATATTTTTCTTTCTGTAGTAAGGATTTTCCGCTTTTACCGTTACCGAAAACTCTCCTTCAGGCGTCAAATCATCTGTTTTTCCAGTGGCCACACTGTACACGCCTTCTACTTTGTTGTCGAGGATAACAGCAAGTTCATTTGTTCGCTTGTTGACAATAACATACGGATCACCCGGCAGCGGATTTTCGCCGAGCGGCCAAATCGGTGAAATCATCATTAAAATCGAACATAAGAAAAAACGCATAAGCTCCTCCTTTTTCATTAGGTTGACCAATGAAGGAAGAGCTCATGCGAATCATCCGAGTGATTTTTGCGCTTTTATTCCTTTAAAATAACTTTTAATCACTAAATATTGTTCCATTTCGCCGAGAAGATGGAAGAGAGCGGCTCTCGCTTCAAATTCCTCTCTAGTCGCTGGAAGCGGCATCGCCTCAAATTCTTTTCTCATGTCAGCAAGTCTTTTCAGAAATTTATACGCCGTGTTCCCAGGGTGTATCGCCTCCCGCAAATCGTGAATAAATTCAGCGATCATTTTTCCCTGATCTACCGTGATGGAGATCGATGTCACTTTAGGGAGAAGGCGTTCAATAATTTCAAATTGCTTTTCTCTCATTTTAAAATAATGATAATGCAGATTTTCGTATCGCAAAATGTGGTTTTGCACATCTCGATATGCCAGGTTTTTGGCCTCCGTAATGAGCTGGTGCGTTTCCGGAATTTCTTTTCCTGACCAATCTTGCTCACCAGTTAACAAATACCGTTCGATTTCTGCGAAAATGACAGCAAAGTTATCCTCTATCTTTTTGCGGTAAGCAATCAGCTTCCGGTCAAGACTTGGCATATACAAGTTCATCAATAGAGCGACGCCGATGCCGACTGTAATCAGCTGAACTTCATTCCAGATGAAAGCAGGCGTAATGCCGCCGGACATATATAAATGAAGGATAATAACAGAACTGGTGACGATACCTTCGTTAATTTTTAACAGAACCGTTATCGGAATGAATATCAGAAGAAGCGCTCCGATCACAAACGGGTGGTAGCCAATGAGCTCGAAAAAGAGATAAGAAAAAACAATTGCCAGACAGCATGCCGCAAAGCGGGCCCATGACGCCTGAAGCGACCGTTTTTGTGTGATTTGTATGCACAAAATGGTGATGATTCCTGCTGATGCGAAGTTTTGCAAATGCAATAACTGGCTTATATAAATAGCCAAAGCTGTTCCAAGCGCGGTCTTTATTGTGCGGTAACCAATTTTAAACATGTCGGACTCCATTTCTATTTGTTTCTTCAATAAAAAAGAAGAGGCGGCCAGCCTTCTTCTTTTTTATATTCTATAATATTTTCTCTAAAAAGTCCTGCGCTCTTTTGGATTTTGGCGACATAAAAAATTCCTTCGGATTGCCGTCTTCGACAATCATTCCTTGGTCCATAAATAGCACACGGTCTGCCACTTCTTTTGCGAAGCCCATTTCATGTGTGACAATCACCATGGTCATGCCGGTTTCGACCAGCTCTTTCATCACCTGTAGCACTTCTTTAACCATCTCTGGATCAAGGGCGGAGGTCGGCTCGTCAAACAGCATGATGTCTGGATTCATCGCAAGAGCCCTGGCAATCGCGACACGCTGTTTTTGTCCGCCAGACAAACGGTTTGGATAGTCATTTCGCTTTTCAAACAAACCGACTTTGCGGAGCAGGTCCTCAGCTTTCTCCTGTGCAGCCTGTTTTGTTTCTTTTTTCACATTGATAGGCGCGTACATGATGTTTTCGAGAACCGTTTTGTGCGGAAAGAGATGAAAATGCTGAAAAACCATCCCGATGTTTTCCCGGACCTTTAATGTGTTGGTTTTTGGCTTCGTAATCTCTGTGTCTTTTATTGTAATGGTTCCGCCGTTAGGCTTTTCCAACAGGTTTAAACAGCGTAAGAACGTTGATTTGCCTGAGCCTGAAGGACCGATCACGGCAACAACCTCACCCTCAGCGATTGTTGTTGAAATGTTTTTTAATACTTCGTGTTTCCCAAATGATTTTGACAGCTTTTCAACCTTAATCATTGGATTTCAGCTTCCTTTCTACAGCCTTGCCGATAAACGTTAAAATCAGGACAAGCACATAATAAATCAATCCCGCGATAATGAGCGGCTCAAGGTAATTGTAAGTGGCGGCGCCAGCTTGATATGCGCGTCTCATGACATCACCAAGCCCGATGACGGTAACGATCGCCGATTCTTTTGTTAACGTAATTAATTCATTCACAATTGCAGGTGATATATTTTTGAAGGCCTGCGGCAGCAGCAGATCCTTCATCATTTTTCCATACGGGACACCGAGTGCAACAGCAGCTTCTTTTTGCCCTTTATCAATGGCATTGATTCCGGCTCTGATAATTTCCGATACATAAGCGGCGGAATTCAAAGACAATGCGACAACCGCAGCCCAAAACTGGTCAATTTGAAATCCGAGCAGCTGAGGAAGGCCAAAATAGACAATCATAAGCTGCAGCACTAAAGGCGTGCCTCGGAACACTGATGTATAAAAATCAGCGATCCAGATAAACGGGCGGAATGTGCTGATCTTGCATAAGCTTAGCACAATACCGAGTATAAGTCCGATAATAGCAGATACAACAACAATTTTTAATGTAATTGCCAAGCCTTCTAATATAAAAGGAATTTGGGGGATCGTTGCTGAAAAATCCAAATTCATAGCCTTTGTCTCCTTTTCTTACAGGAAAAAAGTTTCCTATTCAATAAAAAGGCTCAACGAAAAAGTTGAGCCGCTTTTTTTTACTTCTCGCCAGTGAACCATTTTTTCTTCAATTTCTCAAGCTCTCCGTTATCTTCCATTTCCTTGAGCGCTTTATTGAATTTGTCTGTCAGTTCACTGTCCTTTCTGAAAGCAATTGCTGAACCGGCTTCTTCCGCTTTCGCATCAGGAATCACAAAGCCTTGCAGGTCATCATTTGATTTGAAATACCCTTCTGCAACAATGTCTTCAATAATCGCGGCATCGAAACGGTCAGATTTGATTTCCTGCACCAAATCAGAAATTCTGTTGCGGTCTTCTGTTTTAAAACCATATTCCGGAGAAAGCTCTTTCCCCTTCTCTTCCTGAATAGAGCCAAGCTGAACGCCAACTGTTTTTCCTTTCAGGTCTTTCAAAGATTGAATGCCGCTGTCTTTTTTGCTGACAATCATATGGTTCGCTGTGTAATACACATCGGAAAAATCAACTTGTTTTTTACGCTCAGGCGTTGGTGTCATTCCTGACAGAACGAGATCCACCTGTTTTGATTTAAGCGCTGTAATTAAGCTGTTGAAGTCCATATCCTGCACTTCAATTTCATAGCCAGCCTTCTTCGCCAGAGCTTTTGCCAACTCCACATCAAAGCCGACAATATCATCGCCTTCTTTATATTCAAACGGTTTGTAATCCGCCGAAGTACCCATAATTATTTTTTTCTTTCCGCTTTCTGAACCTGAATTGCTTGAGCCGCATGCAGTTAATGCAAAGGTGATACAGGCAGCTACAAGTAATAAGAGTATTTTTTTCATGATCCATTTCCCCCGTATTCATTACTTTTGGTGTATTTGAATATTTATTCGTTAATTTGTATTTTAAACAGTTTCTTATTTTTATGCAATACTATTTTTAAAAATTATCTTCAAGCTTATCTTTCCAGTGATCTCTTTTTGATATTACAAGATAAAAATAGATTCACTATACAATCTGAATGAATAATACCTTAATATTTATTCATATACCCTTGGAAATTTATGCACAAAAAAACCCGGGCTACTTTGAGTATCCGGGTTTTTTGTCTTATACTTCTTCACAATATTCTTCAAAGGCTCCCTGCAGCTTTGCCACTACGGCCATCGGCTCATGGCCTTCAATTTCATGGCGCTCTACCATTTTCATGATCTTTCCGTCTTTCAAAATCGCAAAGGACGGAGAAGATGGCGGATATCCTTCAAAATAGTCGCGGGCACGCGCTGTCGCTTCTTTGTCCTGTCCGGCAAAAACGGTCACGAGCTGATCAGGTCTTTTATCATAGTGAACGGAGTGGTATGCTGCCGGTCTTGCAATTCCTCCGGCGCATCCGCAAACAGAGTTTACCATGACGAGCGTCGTGCCTTTTTTCGTAAGTGCCGCGTCTACCTCTTCGGCTGTTTTCAGCTCGGTGTATCCGGCAGCTGTTATTTCTTGTCTCGCTTGGCGTACAATATCATTCATAAATAAATTAAAGTCCATGTTCAATGAAGACCTCTCCTTTTTCATCATCTGTTCTTATGATAGCAAGGAAACGTCCAAATCGGCAAATGACTTTGCTTCGCCGTGCACTTTTTTTGCTTTTCGTTTACTGCTTACAGAAAAAGGGGATTATATAACCAGAAGTAAAAAAAGGAGCAGTTGTATATGAGCCAACGGAAAGCATTACTGATTCATAACGGAAATGCCGGCAACAAAAATATAGAAAAAGCACTTGGTGCTGTCGTGCCGGTTTTATCTCACCATTTAGATGAGGTGATTATTAAGCAGACAAAGAAAAAGGATGATGCGTATCATTTTTGCCAATCCATTGATGATTCTGTCGACACCGTCTTCATTCTCGGCGGCGACGGCACGATCCATCAATGCATAAATGCTATCAGCGCTCTAGAAAGAAAACCCGCGGTCGGAATTTTGCCCGGCGGCACGTGCAATGACTTTTCAAGAGTGCTTGGCATCCCTCAAAATCTTGCAAAGGCCGCGGAAGCACTTATGGCAGGAAATAAAACCAGCGTAGACGTATGTCAGATGAATGACCGTTATTTTTTAAATTTCTGGGGGATCGGCTTAATTGCAGAAACGTCGAATCAAATTAATGAAACGGAAAAAGCATTATTGGGAAAAATCAGCTATTTTACAAGTGCGTTGCGAACCGTCTCATCCGCTGCATCGTTTCCGATGAGATTAAAAATTGATGGAGAAGAAATAAAAGAAGAAGCCGTTATGCTGCTTGTGATGAATGGCCAATACATTGGAACGAATCGAATTCCTCTGCCCGATGCCAGTATTGAAGACGGCTTACTTGATGTTCTCATATGTCGCAACACCAACCTCACCGCGCTGCGGGAGCTGATGAGCATGGAACAGGGCTCAATTGATCGTTTTACCGGAGAGCTGTCCTATGTCCAGGCCTCCCGTATCGAGATTGAAACAGACACTGCCAAAAAGGCGGATATGGATGGAGAAGTTTATACACATACACCCGCAGTCATTCAGGTCCTGCCGCAGCATATCGACATGCTTGTTCCCGCAAATGAATAACTGTCATAAGGCTTTAGAAAGATTTTGCAAATCCGTTGACTCTCCCCTAGGAGGAGGTCTTACAGTATAAGGGATACACACTTGAAAAGGGGAAGTCATATGGAGAAGAAAAATATTACCTTAACTATATTATTAACCAATTTATTTATTGCTTTTTTGGGGATCGGGCTTGTGATTCCAGTAACGCCGACCATTATGAATGAATTGCATTTATCAGGGACTGCGGTCGGCTATATGGTTGCCTGCTTCGCTATTACACAGCTCATTGTCTCACCAATAGCCGGACGATGGGTTGATCGCTTCGGGCGCAAGATCATGATTGTGATCGGCCTGTTGTTCTTTAGTGTGTCGGAGTTTTTATTCGGCATTGGAAAAACAGTGGAGATGTTATTTATCTCCCGTATGCTGGGCGGTATCAGCGCAGCCTTCATTATGCCTGGGGTCACGGCTTTTATCGCAGATATCACGACCATTAAAACACGGCCGAAAGCGCTCGGTTATATGTCAGCCGCTATTTCAACAGGATTTATTATCGGTCCCGGCATCGGGGGATTTTTAGCAGAAGTCCATTCCCGGCTGCCTTTTTTCTTTGCGGCAGCTTTTGCACTGTTAGCAGCCATTTTATCAATCCTCACGCTGCGCGAGCCGGAACGAAACCCTGAAAATCAGGAAATAAAAGGGCAGAAGACAGGCTTTAAACGGATTTTTGCCCCCATGTATTTCATAGCTTTTCTCATTATCTTAATTTCGTCTTTTGGTTTAGCATCATTTGAATCTTTATTTGCATTATTCGTGGATCATAAATTCGGTTTTACGGCCAGCGACATTGCCATTATGATTACAGGAGGAGCGATTGTTGGCGCCATTACGCAAGTCGTCTTATTCGACCGCTTCACAAGATGGTTTGGCGAAATCCATTTAATTCGGTACAGCTTAATTATCTCTACGAGTCTGGTATTCTTGCTGACAACAGTACATTCATATGTTGCGATTCTGTTGGTGACAGTCACCGTATTTGTCGGATTTGATCTCATGCGGCCTGCGGTAACGACTTACCTGTCAAAGATTGCGGGAAATGAACAAGGATTTGCCGGCGGTATGAATTCAATGTTTACAAGTATCGGCAATGTATTCGGGCCAATTATCGGCGGAATGCTGTTCGATATTGATGTAAACTATCCTTTCTACTTTGCAACGGTTACCTTAGCTATAGGCATTGCACTGACGATTGCTTGGAAAGCGCCTGCACACCTTAAAGCCAGCACATGATCAAAAGCGTATTCTTTGTGTACTGCAAAGAATGCGCTTCTTCTTTATACTGATGACAGAAGGAGTGATGGCATGAAGGAATCATATTACTCAATTGGGGAAGTTTCAAAACTGGCAAACGTGTCGATTAAAGCGCTCCGTTATTACGATAAAATTGATTTATTTAAACCCGCCTACGTCGACCCGGATACCAGCTACCGCTATTATACAGATTCTCAGCTCATTCATCTGGATTTGATCAAATCATTGAAATATATCGGCACACCTTTAGAGGAGATGAAAAAAGCACAGGACTTAGAGATGGAAGAACTGTTTGCTTTTTATACAGAGCAGGAGAGGCAAATCAGGGAGAAATTAGACTTTTTATCAGCACTGGAGCAAACCATTTCATTGGTGAAAAAGCGGATGAAACGGCAGATGGAATATCCCGCGCTCGGTGAGGTGTTTGTTTTAGATGAAGAAGAAATACGGATCATTCAGACAGAGGCAGAAGGTATCGGGCCTGAAAACGTGCTCAATGCCTCCTACAGCAAATTAAAAAAATTTATCGAGTCAGCAGATGGATTTACGAACAATAGCTACGGTGCTACTTTCTCTTTTCAGCCCTACACCAGCATTGATGAAATGACTTACCGTCATATTTTCACGCCTGTATTGACGAATAAACAGATTTCATCAATTACGCCGGATATGGAAATCACAACAATCCCTAAAGGGAGGTATGCGTGTATCGCGTATAATTTTTCGCCTGAACATTATTTTCTCAACTTACAGAAGCTTATCAAGTATATCGCAGACCGCCAATTAACAGTTGTCAGTGATGTATACGAGTTAATCATACCGATTCATTACTCCCCGAAAAAACAAGAAGAATATCGGGTCGAAATGAAAATACGGATCGCTGAATAATACAGCATAGAAAAAGAGCATTTTTTGAAACAAAACTTCAAAAAATGCTCTTTTTGCTTATTTAGTAAACAGATGTCTTCTCGTCAATCGATTCTAAAATTTGTTTCACACGTCCCAGGAATCGTCCGCACACGAGACCGTCAAGCACTCTGTGATCTAAGGACAGGCACAGATTAACCATGTCTCTGACAGCAATCATGCCATTGTCCATGACAACCGGGCGTTTGACGATGGATTCTACTTGAAGAATCGCAGCCTGAGGGTAGTTGATAATGCCCATCGACTGAACAGAGCCGAACGAACCTGTGTTGTTGACGGTAAACGTGCCTCCCTGCATGTCATCTGCAGTGAGTTTTCCGTCTCTTACTTTTTTAGCTAGGCCGGTAATGTCTTTCGCAATGCCTTTAATTGTTTTTTCATCAGCGTTTTTAATCACCGGAACAAATAAAGAATCCTCTGTGGCAACTGCAATTGAAATATTGATATCCTTCTTCTGAATAATTTTGTCCCCCGCCCACATGCTATTCATTTGCGGGAATTCTTTTAACGCCTGAGCGACCGCTTTTACAAAAAAGGCGAAGAACGTTAAATTAAAGCCTTCTGTCTTCTTAAAGGAATCTTTTATACTGTTGCGATATGCAACCATATTTGTGACGTCGACTTCCATCATCGTCCAAGCATGCGGAATTTCTGTTTTGCTTCGCTTCATATTGGAAGCAATTGCTTTTCTTACACCTGTGACAGGGATTTCTTTATCACCGGCTGCAGACGCAGGATATGACGTCTCTTCTTTTGGCTCAGGTTTTGATGCAGACTTCGGTGCAGGAGCTGCTGTTTTCGGCTCCTCAGCCTTCTGTTCTTGTACGCCGCCTGTTTCAATTAAGCGCTGAATATCTTTTCGTGTGATGCGCCCGCCGGCACCTGTTCCTGTTACTTGATCGAGGTCAATGCCGTGCTCTCCGGCCAAACGGAGTACAGCTGGCGAGTAGCGCTTTTTATTGGGCTGATCAGCTGCTTCGGCACTTTTTGCAGCAGGCGTCTCAGCGGCTTTTGAAGCAGCTGGCTGTTCTTGTTTTTGTTCAGCCGGATTCGCGCCTTCTGTTTCAATTTTGCAAATCACTTCTCCGACTTGCAGGGTTTGGCCTTCTTCTCCCACAAGCTCTGTTATCGTACCAGTAAAAGAAGACGGAACCTCTGCATTTACCTTATCTGTCATGACTTCCGCGATTGGATCGTATTTGTTCACTTTATCACCGGGGGCGACAAGCCATTTGCTGATCGTCCCCTCTGTTACGCTTTCTCCAAGCTGCGGCATCGTCATTTGTTCAATTGCCATGATTTTATCCTCCCTTACGTCTTTAAAACTCCGCTAATTCTCTCATCGCCGCTTCCACTTTATCAGGGTTGACCATAAAGTATTTTTCCATTGTCGGCGCATAAGGCATAGCCGGAATATCAGGACCTGCAAGCCGTTTGATCGGCGCGTCTAAGTCGAACAGACAATGCTCGGATATAATTGCGGCTACTTCGCTCATGATGCTGCCTTCTTTTGTATCTTCTGTGACCAAAAGAACCTTTCCAGTTTTGGACGCAGCTTCGATGATGGCTTCTTTATCAAGCGGGTAAACTGTTCTTAAATCCACCACATGCGCTGAAATGCCATCTTTTTCGAGACGTTCTGCAGCTTGTAAGGCGAAGTGGACACACAGACCGTATGTGATCACCGTAATGTCGTCGCCTTCCCGTTTTACGTCAGCCTTGCCGATTGGCAGGACATAATCATCAGCCGGAACCTCTCCCTTTATCAGACGGTACGCCCGCTTGTGCTCAAAAAACAGCACGGGGTCTTCGTCACGAACTGCGGCTTTTAAGAGCCCTTTCGCGTCATATGGTGTTGATGGCATGACAATTTTCAGTCCGGGCTGGTTGGCGAAAATTGCTTCGACTGATTGAGAATGATACAAGGCTCCGTGCACGCCTCCGCCGTATGGCGCTCTGACGACAATCGGACAACTCCAGTCATTGTTGCTGCGGTAGCGAATTTTAGCTGCTTCAGAAATAATTTGGTTGACTGCCGGCATAATGAAATCAGCAAACTGCATTTCAGCAATCGGTCTCATTCCGTACATTGCCGCTCCGATACCGACTCCTGCGATCGCAGATTCAGCAAGCGGCGTATCCATAACGCGCTCTTCCCCAAATTGTTCATAGAGTCCGGCTGTCGCTTTAAACACACCGCCTTTTCTTCCTACATCTTCCCCAAGGACGAAGACGCGAGAATCTCGTTCCATTTCTTCTTTCATCGCCAAATTGATTGCATCAATATATGACATTACTGACATTTGTTCTTCCTCCCTACTTCGCATACACATAATCAAGCGCTGACTCAGGAGCTGCATAAGGGGCGTTCTCCGCTTCATCCGTCGCTTCATTTACGATTGCCATAATTTCATCCAGCATGGTTTGTTCTATCTCATCGGACAGCAGGCCTGTTTCCTTTAAGTAAGCTTGATAAGTAAGCAGGGGATCACTTTTTTTCGCTTCCTCTACTTCTTCACGCCCTCTGTAGCTGCTGTCATCGTCATCACTGGAATGTGGTGTAAGGCGGTAAGAAATCGTTTCAATTAATGTCGGGCCTTCTCCTCTGCGTGCCCTTTCGCGTGCTTCTTTAACCGCTTGATAAACTTCCAGCGGGTCATTTCCATTCACAGTTACGCCAGGCATCCCATAGCCTATGGCACGGTCGGAAATGTTCTCACATGCGACTTGCTTATCGTAAGGCACTGAGATTGCGTATTTGTTGTTTTCACACATGAAAATAACCGGCAGCTTATGGACAGCGGCAAAGTTCGCCCCTTCATGGAAATCGCCTTGGTTTGAAGACCCTTCCCCAAATGTAACAAAGGCTGCGATATCCTTTTTCTCCATACGTCCCGCAAGCGCAATACCGACTGCGTGCGGCACTTGCGTTGTAACCGGAGATGATCCCGTCACAATGCGGTTTTTCTTTTGTCCGAAATGTCCCGGCATCTGGCGGCCTCCTGAGTTCGGATCTGCTGCTTTTGCAAACCCGGACATCATTAAGTCCTTTGCTGTCATGCCAAACGCGAGCACGACACCCATGTCTCTGTAGTACGGCAATACATAATCCATTTCACGGTCAAGTGCGAAAGCCGCTCCTACCTGTGCTGCTTCCTGTCCTTGACAAGAGATTACAAATGGAATTTTGCCAGAACGGTTTAACAGCCACATTCTTTCATCGATTTTTCTTGCTAACAGCATGGTTCTATACATATCAACGGCTTCCTGATCAGTCAGCCCTAGTGCTTGATGTCGGTTTGTACTCATTCAAGCCCCTCCTTTATGCTTTTAAAAATGAATGGCTTTGCCATCTGCGGCAAGCGCTGCTTCTCCAATTGCTTCAGAAAGCGTTGGATGCGGGTGAATCGTTTGCCCGACCTCCCACGGCGTTGCGTCCAGCACTTTGGCAAGACCCGCTTCAGAAATCATGTCGGTGACATGCGGGCCGATCATATGAACGCCGAGAATATCATCTGTATCTCGGTCCGCCACGATTTTGACAAAACCGTCGCTTTCACCGTATACAAGCGCTTTTCCAATCGCCATAAATGGGAACTTGCCGATTTTGACATTATGCCCGTTCGCCTTTGCTTCGTCTTCGGTTAAGCCGACACTGGCAGCTTCAGGGCTTGAGTAAATGCACTTCGGCACAAGCGTCGGATCAAGCGGATGCGGATCGAGACCTGCAAAATGCTCAACAGCAATAATTCCCTCATGTGAAGCAACGTGAGCTAACTGCAGGCCACCGATTACGTCTCCGATTGCATAAATATGAGATTCCTTCGTTTGGCAGCTTTCATTGACTGAAATCATGCCATTTTCAGTAACAATATCGGTGTTCTCTAGGCCGATGCCTTCGATATTTGCCTGTCTGCCGATGGAAACAAGCATTTTCTCAGCAGAGTAGGTAACGGTTTCTCCGTCTTTTTCCGCTTGTATGCTGATATCATCTGATGTTTTTGTCATTGTGTCAGGCAGCACTTTTGCCCCTGTTATGAACTGGATGCCTTTTTTCTTAAGAAGACTTTCCATTTCTTTTGAAATCTCTGGATCTTCAGTCGGCAATATGCGATCCGCGTATTCAATAACTGTTACCTTCACGCCAAAATCATGGAGCATAGACGCCCATTCGATACCGATAACCCCTCCGCCGACGATGATGATTGATTGTGGCAGCTCCTCCATTTGGAGCGCCTCATCTGAAGTCAGTACAGACTTACCGTCCGCTTCAAGGCCCGGAAGCATTCTCGGTCTTGATCCTGTTGCAATGATCACTTGTTTCGGTATCAGCATGTCATTTTCTTCACCATTTCCCCGCTCAACAGAAATTGTTCCCGGCAGCGGAGAGAAGATTGACGGTCCAAGGATACGTCCATATCCGGTGTACACGTCAATTTTTCCTTTTTTCATTAAATGATTTACACCCGCTGCAAGCTTATCAACAACGGATTGCTTACGCTGCTGCACTTTTTCAAAGTTGAGTGACACGCCAGCCGTTTCCACCCCGAATTGATCGGCTTCACGAGCTGTCCGGTATACCTCTGCGCTTCTAAGCAGCGCTTTACTCGGGATACAGCCTTTATGCAGACATGTTCCTCCGAGTTTTTCCTTTTCCACAACGGCTGTTTTTAAGCCGAGCTGAGCGGCTCTAATGGCCGCAACATAACCGCCGGTACCGCCGCCCAGAATGACTACGTCATACTCAGTTGCCATGGTGACTCACTCCTGTCTGTCTATTCAATACGATATTGTTTGGATTGCTCTTCGCCCTGCAATACTCTGAGCGCCCCTTGGGCAAGAGACTGCAGTTCATTTTCACCCGGATAGACTAAAACGTCTGAAATCCAATCTATGTATGATCTGATAGCAGAAACAAAGCTTTTGCCGTACGCAAGGCCTCCCGTCAGCACAATCGCTTCAACTTCGCCTTTTAACGCCGCGCTGGCTGCCCCGATTTCCTTTGCTACCTGATATGCCATGGCATCATAAATGAAGCGGGCTTTTTCATCGCCCCCCTGAATCATCTGTTCCACTTTTACTGCATCATTTGTACCGAGATAGCCTAAAAGTCCGCCGGTGCCAACAAGCTTTTTCATGATTTCTTCTTTTGTATATTCCCCTGAAAAACATAGATCAACAAGATCTCCCGCAGGCACTGTTCCTGCTCGTTCAGGACTGAATGGTCCCTCGCCGTGCAGGCCGTTATTGACATCTACCACTCGCCCGCGGTCATGAACGCCAATTGTAATACCTCCGCCCATATGGGTAATAATCATTTTCATGTTCTCATATCGTTTGCCAAGGGAGGCTGCCGCTTTACGAGCGACAGCTTTTTGGTTTAACGCATGGAAAATGCTTTTCCGTTCAATTTCAGGCATGCCTGAAACTTTCGCAAGCACTGACATTTCGTCTACGACAACAGGGTCGACGATATACGAAGGGATATTCAGGCCATCAGCGATTTCCCGCGCGATAATGCCCCCGAGATTAGAAGCATGCTGACCGGCGTAACCGCTTTTCAAATCCTCAATCATTTCATCATTCACTACGTAGGTCCCGCCTTCAATTGGCCGGAGAAGGCCGCCTCTTGCGCAGACTGCATCAAACTTTGAGATATTGATTCCCTGTTCATGAAGCGTTTCGAGAATATGGTTTTTACGAAATTCATACTGATCAATAATTCGGTCAAATCGCTGCAGCTCTTCTATGTTGTGTCTCAATGTTTTTTCAAAAATGCTTCTTTCGTTATGAAAAACACCGATTTTCGTTGAAGTTGAGCCTGGATTAATTGTGAGAATGCGTTTTTCGTCATGTAGCACTTTCATAACCTCCAGATCAATTTCTTAACGTCTGCTTAATACACTGTGGCCGTTTTGCAAAAACTGGCTTCTTGAGCGGCGCATGCGTTCAATCCGTTCCTCTGCCAAGCGGTCAGCCGCTAAATATGCAGGAATGCCGTCACGCTGAGAAATCTCTAGTACACGCTCGATATTGCCGTAAATGCCTTCGACTTTTTTCAATGCACGTTCTGCATTATAGCCGTAAAGCTCATCTGCCACGTTGATAACACCGCCCGCGTTAATCACGTAATCCGGTGCATAAACAATGCCCATTTCGTGAATTTGATCACCATGGCGTGTCTCTTTTAATTGGTTGTTAGCCGCACCTGCGATCACTTTCGCCTTCAGCTGTTTAATGGTGTCGTCGTTAATAGTCGCACCAAGGGCACACGGCGCATAAATATCGCAGTCTTGTGAATAAATGTCATCAGGATCTACCGCACGGGCGCCAAAATCTTCAACTGCACGCTGTACAGATTGTTTGTTGATATCCGTAACGATTAAGTTTGCTCCTTCTTCATGCAGGTGGCGACAAAGGTTATAGGCTACGTTCCCAACACCCTGTACAGCAATGGTTTTTCCTTCAAGAGAGTCGGTTCCGAAAGCAGCTTTAGCTGCTGCCTTCATTCCTCTGTACACCCCGTACGCTGTGACTGGGGACGGATTTCCAGAAGAGCCGAAAGCAGGAGAAATCCCTGTAACGTAGTCTGTTTCATCATGAATGATATCCATATCCTCGACCGTTGTGCCCACATCTTCAGCCGTGATGTATCTGCCGTTCAGCCCTTGAATATAGCGGCCAAACGCGCGGAACATTTCTTCATTTTTGTCTTTGCGCGGATCGCCGATAATGACTGTTTTTCCGCCGCCAAGGTTTAAGCCTGCCGCCGCGTTCTTATAGGTCATGCCTCTAGCCAATCTGAGCGCATCTTCAATTGCCGCTTCTTCATTTTCATATGTCCACATTCTCGTTCCGCCAAGCGCCGGACCAAGCGTTGTATCATGAATCGCGATAATCGCTTTTAATCCAGATTGTTCATCCTGGCAGAATACCAATTGTTCGTAATCGTATTTCTCCATATATTTAAAAAGTTCCATGTTCGTTCCTCCTAATGTGTGTATTCTTCAGATGCGCATATTGCCAGCGCAATGGAATACAGTTTATTTTCAGCAGAGTCCGCTCTGCTTGTTAAGGCAATCGGTGCTTTTGCTCCTGTAATGACAGCCGCCACGCTGGCCTTGGCAAAATAAATCAGTGATTTATATAAAATATTGCCGGCCTCAATTGTTGGGACGAGAAGGATATCTGCGTTGCCCGCTACGTCTCCCGAAATTTTTTTCTGAGCCGCGGCAATTTGTGAAACTGCGTTATCTAAAGCAAGCGGTCCATCAACAATGCAGCCTTTGATCTGGCCCCTTTTGTACATTTGAGCTAGAGCAGCTGCATTCACGGTTGCTTCCATTTTGGGGTTCACCGTTTCGACCGCTGCAAGAGCAGCTGCTTTTGGCATATTGTTCCCCACTGCATGGGCCACATGAACGGCATTTTGCAAAATCTGCCGAAGCTCTTCCAGCGAAGGAGCAATATTCATTGCCGAATCTGTCACAAACATCAGCCGGTCAAAACCCGGTATATCGAAGACAGCCACGTGGGAAAGGACACTTGCTGACCGAAGTCCCTCCTGTCTGTTCAATACCGCTTTAAGCAAAACAGAAGTCGGCACATTGCCTTTCATTAACACGTCCGCTGTTTTATGATGCACAGCACGAACCGCTAATTTCGCCGATTCCTCAGGAGTATCGGCATGGATGATTTCCACTTGATGCCCTTGCATGGATGATGTCAGCTCGTTCAGTTTTGTGCTGTCGCCCGTTAACAAGAAACGGACAGATAGGTGCTCGGCTGCCAGCTTTACAGCCCGGATCACTTCCTCATCCTCAGCATGAGCAACCGCAATGGTCTTATTTTTGTGTATCGACGCTTTGCCGATTAAATCTTTCAGCTTCATCTGTTACCACCTTTCTTGTTTCGACTCCGCCTTTTATTATGCAAGTTCCATGCCAGCTCTTAAGGGTGCTGTCATACCAGATATATCGAAACATTCGTGCAGATGTTTGCGTTTATTCTGCAAATTATTGCATGCCTTCATTTGCAAGGCCATATTTATCCATTTTGTAATATAAGTTCCGAATGCTGACACCGAGAGCTTTTGCTGTTTTTGTCCGGTTAAAATGATGCTTTTCGAGCGTTTGCTGGATCAAATGTGCTTCAAATTTTTCTACTGCGACAGACAGCTTTTCGCCTTCAATATCCGGAAAATCAAAACCTGCCCTCAGATCTGTGTCATTTTCTTTTTGCTCAAGTTCAAATATAGGCAAGTGATCTTTTTCAATCCATTCCATATGCGGATTGAGAAAAATCATGGCTCGTCCAAGAACATTTTCAAGCTCGCGGACATTCCCAGGCCAATGGTAAGCAGATAAGGCGCGCAAGGCTTGCTGCGAGAGCCCTTTTACATTCCTGCCGTAATCCCGGTTGATCTTTTGTATAAGTCTGACGCTTAGTGCTTCAATGTCCTCCAACCGCTGCCGCAAAGGCGGAATGGAGATCGGATAGCGGTTGATCCGGTAATACAGGTCTTCGCGAAACTTTCCATCCGCCATCGCCTTTTCAATATTTACATTTGTTGCCGCGATCACTCTGACGTTGACAGGGATCGCTTTCGTGCCGCCCACTCTGACGATTTCCTTTTCTTGAAGGACGCGCAGCAATTTGGCCTGCATATTTTGTGTCAGCTCACCGATTTCATCTAAGAAAATACTGCCGTTATTTGCTTCTTCAAATAAACCCTTTTTACCGCCCCGCTTCGCCCCTGAAAACGCACCATCCTCATAGCCGAACAATTCTGATTCAAGCAGGTTTTCAGAAAGGGCTGCACAATTCACGCGAATAAATTTATTGTATTTCCGGTCGCTTTCGTTATGGATAGCATGGGCAAACAGTTCTTTTCCTGTTCCTGACTCTCCGCGCAACAAAATCGTTGCCGGCGTTTTCGCACCGAGCTTCGCCTGCTCAAGCGCAACCAGCATTTGCTCGCTTTTGCCGATAATGTCGTCAAACGTGTATTTCGCTTCAAGCGTGCGAATAATTTGCCTGGCGCGGTTAAGCTCCGCTGTCAGCATTTTAATTTCGGACACATCGTGAATCACACCGACGCTGCCTTTCAAAATACCGTCCACAATCACCGGTGCTACATTGACGATGACCTCTTTTTCATTCGGGCCGACCTTCATTCTGACACCGCGGACAGGGCGTCTTGTTTCAAGCACCTTTAAATGCATGCTTTCGCCTTCGGAAATATCCGTGTTTGCAGGCTTGCCGATAACTTCTTTTTCAGATAGCCCGGTCATTTTCGTATATGCTTTATTGATTAGGAGCCCGATGCCGTTTTCATCAACGACAGAAATCGCCTCATCGGAGGATTGGATAATCGCCTCCAGCATCGTACGGACCTGCTTTAAGTTGGTCACTTCCTCCGCCAGCTCGACCGCATCGGTGATATCTTTAAACACACAAAGAGCCCCGAGCAGACGCCCGCCTTCATCAATAATCGGCAGCCTTGTGGTCACAATTTGCAAATGATCGCCTAAAAGCTGCTTCTGGTTGTATTCAGGCACTCTTGTTTTTAAAATCCGCGGCATCTTAGTGCTCGGAATGACTTCTTTTATTGGCCGTCCGATGACTTCCTCGCGTTTTTTCCCGACCATTTTTTCGGCCATATGGTTAAAGAGAATGATCTCTTCATTGATATCAATAAAAATCATCCCGTCATGGGTGGAATTAAAAATTCTGTCGTGTTTGTATGTTTGCTCTTTTAGCATTTGAATCAGGTGCTGCTTTTCTTCCATCAGCTGAAAAACGATGTATGCCATTTTCCCCGGCATGACAATGGTATCTTCATGCTTTCTTTGAAGGAGTTCGTCAAACACGGCTTGATCGCCGGTGGTATGAATGACGATATCCGGTTTTTGTTGTATGTAAGGTTTCCAATCAGATGAAACGGCAATCCCATACTGTTCTGCTTCTTTCAATCCCGGCGCCTTGGGGTCTTTGTCAACTACGGCAATGATATCTATGATGGCTGTTTTGATCAGAATATGTAATAACGCCGTTCCCCTTTTGCCGGCACCTACTATCAGTACCTTTTGCATCCCGATACCCCTTTGTATGAAAAAATTTGCACACCTAATTATTCCGTTGCAATAATTTGCACAACCCTATGTTACCACGTTTTCTTCTCTTGACAAAATATTTTTTCCGCTGGACAATAAAGGAAATGAAAAGATAAAGGGGTTTTCTGAAGATGAGCCGACTTCTTGCGCTTTTGATATTAGTCATCCCCGGGGCCATTTCCGCTTTAGGCATTAAACTGATGAGAGATACACTTTTCGGCCATGCAATAAAGCCATTTTCAGCTCTTTGGCTCCAAGGGTTGTCAGGATTCATCTTTTTCGCGATCGGCCTCTATGTGCTGGCCGGGTTCATTCTATACAGAGACAGAAAACGCAATCATGTCAGCCCGCGATTCAGAAAACGATAACTGCAAAAAAAAGCCGGAGAATGCTCCGGCTTTTTTTTGTCACACTATTCGTCAGGCAAAACGGTCTTGGCAATCGTTTTATCTAATGCTTCATAGTCATAATAAGAGATGGTATCGTACAGTTCTTTTCGTGTCTGCAAATGATGAAGTCCTTCTTTTTGTGAGCCGTGCTCCTTCATCAAACCAAATATCCGCTCATAAGCTTTTGCCGCCGCTCGAAGCGAGGTGACAGGATATATCACCATGCGAAACCCCATATCTTCGAATTCATCGGCACGATAATACGGCGTTTTCCCAAACTCCGTCATATTCGCAAGGAGCGGAACGGAGATATGCTCAGCAAACTGGCGGAATTCATTCTCTGCCTGGAGCGCTTCCGGGAAAATCGCGTCTGCTCCCGCCTCAATGTAGGCCGCTGACCGTTTTATTGCAGCATCAAGCCCTTCCTGCGCCCTGGCATCTGTTCGGGCAACAACAATAAGGGTGGGTGCCGCTTGTTTAATGGCTTTTATTTTTTGCGCCATTTCCTTGATCGGAACGAGCTGTTTGCCATTTAAATGCCCGCATTTTTTTGGGAGCTGCTGGTCTTCTATTTGAACGGCTGCTACCCTGGCTTCAAGCATCTCCCGGGCGGTTCGGGCGGCATTTAACACACCGCCAAATCCCGTATCGATATCCACTAGCAGAGGCAGATCAGCAGCACGCACAAGGTCTTTGGCTCGATCCGCCATTTCTGCCGACGTGATGATCCCTAGATCAGGAAGTCCCCTGCTGGCTGTATAAGCCGCACCAGACAAATATATAGCAGAAAAACCGGCCTCCTTCGCGAGCAACGCTGCCATCCCGTCATGGGCGCCGGGAATTTGAAGAATGTCCGGCGCCGACATCAGCTTGCGGAAACGCCCGGCAAGCTCTTCTTGTGACGATTGCTGATTGACGATCCACGACATGACACAAATCCTCCTTTTACATGCAGAACATGTCTACGAATTCATTTACGCGCATCGTTTGTAAAGTCTCGCTGGTACAGCGCTCATAAATGTGTTTGCACTGTTTATCAGGAAAATGGCTTTTGAGATTGCCAGAAAACTTTTCCAGCAGTTTTGGCACTGCCTCCTCTCTTCGAAAACGGTGGCCAAGAGGAAACTCACATTCCACCATTTCCGTGCTCGTTCCGTCTTTAAAATGAACCTGAACGGCATTTGAAATAGAACGCTTATCAGGTTTCAAATAATCCTCGGTATATGCTTTATTTTCAGTCACCTCCATTTTATCACGTAATTTATCTATTCTCGGATCACTCGCAGTTTCAGCTTCATAATGCTGTGCGGTGATATCACCAAAAAGCAAACCGATTGCTGTAATATATTGGAGGCAGTGATCACGGTCTGCCGGATTGTGAAGCGGGCCTTTTTTATCAATGATTCGGATAGCGGATTCATGCGTACTGATGACAATACGATCGATCTCATCAATTCGGTCCTTTACCCGCGGATGTAAAATAACGGCGCACTCTGCCGCTGTTTGAGCGTGAAATTCTGCTGGATAAGACACTTTAAATAACACATTTTCCATGACATAAGCGTCGAGCGGACGGGCGAGCTTGATCTCTTTCTTATTGAATAGAACGTCCTGGAACCCCCAACCCGGTGCGCTCAATGCTGTCGGATACCCCATTTCCCCTTTTAACGACATCAGCGCCAAATGAACACCTCTGCTCGTTGCATCTCCTGCTGCCCATGATTTGCGAGAGCCTGTATTTGGTGAATGCCGGTATGTTCTTAATGCTGCATTGTCAATCCATGCATTCGAAAGCGCATTTTTGATTTCTTCTCTCCCGCCGCCTAAAAGCTTTGCTGCAACAGCTGTTGTCGCAACTTTAACCAACAGCACATGATCAAGACCCACTCGATTCAGGCTGTTTTCTAACGCAAGGACGCCTTGAATTTCGTGCGCTTTAATCATCATCTCGAGTACGTCGCGTACCGTTAAAGGCTCTTTTCCTTCAGACAGCCTCACTCTTGATACATAATCACAAACAGCAAGGATGCCCCCCAAGTTATCGGATGGATGCCCCCACTCCGCTGCCAGCCACGTATCATTGTAATCGAGCCAGCGAATCATGCAGCCGATATTAAACGCTGCCCTCACAGGATCGAGAACATAGGACGTTCCCGGCACTTTGCTTCCATTTGGCACAGTCGTTCCTGGAACAATCGGGCCAAGCAGCTTTGTGCACTCTGGATACCGCAGCGCCAAAATCCCGCAGCCCAGGGTATCCAGCAATACATGCCCTGCTGTTGTATACGCTTCGGAACTTGTAATCTCTTTCTCAAGCACATAGTCTGTGATTTCTTCGATAACACGATCCGTTTTCTGCATTCTGCCAGCTCCTTTCATGATTCTGTTTGATATCGCGGGCCCATGTAACTGACACGGGGACGGAAGAGTCGATTATTGGAATGCTGTTCAATCACATGAGCGCATAAACCGGATGTTCTCGCACTGAAAAAGACAGGCGTATATAAAGGGATCGGTATGCCGAGCATCCAATAAACCGGGGCAGCATAGTAATCCAAGTTCGGGTAAAGCCCTTTTTCCTTCTCCATCAGCCGCTCACCTGCTTCACACATCTCATATAAACGATGGTCACCGGCTTTATCGCATAATTGCTGCAGCGCTTCTTTCATCATGAGTGCTCTCGGATCCATTTTTTTCATATACACACGGTGGCCGAAGCCCATGATTTTTTCTTTTCTTTTCAGTTTTGTTTGCAGAAGCTGCTCAAATTCAGACGTCGTTTTTGCCTCCAAAAGCATATACATTACAGCCTCGTTTGCCCCTCCGTGAAGATTCCCTTTCAGGGAAGCGACAGCTCCTGTCAAAGCGCCATAAAGATCCGAGTGAGTAGATGCGATGACTCTGGCCGCAAAAGTTGAATTCGGCATCTCATGCTCACTATACAGGACGAGCGACCGGTCAAAAATCTGTTCTTCCAATGAGGACGGCAATTTGCCTGTCATCATGTATAGAAAATTCGCACTGTAGGACAGGGATTGAAGCGGAAGAATCGGCTCTTTTTTATTGATGATCCTGTAGCTGGCAGCAGTGAGGGCAGGCATTTTCCCAAGAAGCTGATATGCGCGCTCCTTGTTAGCGGAAGGAGACCGATCATCAATTTGCCGATCATAACCGGCAAGTGCCGACAGGCCGGTACGCAGGCTATCCATTGGATGCGTGTGCTCAGGGAGCAGCTCAAGCAGACGGAGATGATCAGCAGGCAGGCTTGACGCACTGTTTATTTTACTTTCCAGCGTCTCTCTTTCACTTTCTTCCGGCAGCCTCCCTTCCAGCAATAAATGGACAAGCTCCAGATAACTTTTTGTTTTAGAAAGATCTATTAAATCATAGCCTCGTATCAAAATCTGGCTGGACTGCGTGTCAAGATAAGAAATGTGAGTTTCTGCCGCAATCACACCGTCCAACCCTGGAGAGTAGTGCTGTTTCTCCTCCATATCCTCAACCTCCGTTTTTGCGTTTTTTTGGTTATCAGGTCCCGCCAAGCAAATACTTGGAAATAATCAGTCTTTGAATCTCATTCGTCCCTTCATAGATTTGCGTCACCTTTGCATCGCGAAGCAGCCGCTCAACGGGGTAATCCTTCATATAGCCATATCCCCCATAAATTTGGACGGCGTCTAACGCCGCCTTCACCGCTGCATCGGAAGCAAATTGTTTAGCCATAGACGCCTCTTTTCCACATGCCAGGCCGCGGTTATGGAGGTCTGCGGCGTGGTAGACAAGATGCCTTGCCGCCTCAGCCCTAGTCGCCATGTCAGCCAGCTTAAATGATATGCCTTGATTGGCTGCGATCGGCCTTCCAAATTGCACTCGCTGCTTCGCATAAGCAACGGCATGCTCAAGAGCCGCCTCTGCAATACCGAGCGCCTGTGCCGCAATGCCGATCCGGCCGACATTTAAATTCGCCATGGCAATGTTGAAGCCGTCACCCTCTTCGCCAAGCAAATTAGCTTCAAGCACTTCTGCGTTATCAAAAATCAGTTCCGTAGTATTAGAGCCATAAAGCCCCAGCTTTTTTTCTTTTTTCCCAACGGTAAAACCGGGTGTGTTTTTTTCAACAATAAAAGCCGAAATCCCGTGCCTGCCTTGATCCGGAGCCGTTAAAGCAAATGTGATATAGATATCAGCTGCTCCGCCATTCGTTATGAATATTTTCGATCCGTTTAATACGTATTTGCCGTTCTTTTTAATTGCCGTTGTGCGAAGGCTTCCGGCATCCGATCCTGAGTAAGGCTCCGTCAGCGCAAAGGCCCCTAAATGGTCTCCTGAAGCAAGCTTCGGTATATATTTCATCTTTTGTTCCTCATTGCCGAAGTACAGAATCGGATTTGTGCCGACCGAGGTATGAACGGAGAGAATCACGCCGACAGCCGCGCTGATTTTTGAAATCTCATGAATCGCCAAAATATAAGAAACAACGTCCGCCCCGGCACCGCCGTACTGTTCCGGCACCGGTATTCCCATCAGCCCGTGTTCACCCATTTTTTTGATCAGCTGAAAGGGAAATTCGTCCGTTTTCTCCATAATTTCCGCAGCGGGAGCAATTTCTTTTCGGGCAAAATCACGCACCATTTTTCGCATCATGACTTGCTCTTGGGTTATATGCAACTCGGCCACCCCCGATGGAATTGACTTCAGGAAGTCCTCTCCTCATACTCATAAAAACCGCGTCCGCTCTTTTTGCCAAGCCAGCCTGCTTTGACATACTTGCGGAGCAGCGGGCAAGGACGGTATTTAGAATCGCCAAGGCCCGAGTGAAGAACTTCCATAATGGATAAGCACGTATCCAGTCCGATTAAATCCGCTAGTGCAAGCGGACCCATCGGATGATTCATGCCCAGCTTCATCACCTCGTCTATTGCCTCTGGCTTCGCCACTCCCTCATACACGCAATAGATGGCTTCATTAATCATTGGAAGAAGCACACGATTGGAAACAAACCCCGGAAAATCATTGACTTCAACCGGTGTTTTCCCCATCTTTTCCGCTAATGCCATAACATCTAATGCCGTTTCCTCTGATGTAGCCAAGCCGCGTATTACTTCAACCAGCTTCATCACAGGGACGGGATTCATAAAATGCATGCCAATGACCCGTTGAGGCCGATTTGTCACAGCAGCGATCTCTGTAATAGGCAAGGAAGATGTATTGCTGGCCAAAATCGTATGAGACGGGCAAATGCGATCAAGTGTTTTAAACATTTTGGTTTTCGCCGCCATGTTTTCAGCGATAGCCTCAATCACAATGTCCGCATGCTCTGCCTCCTCAAGCGTTTGAGAAATCGAAATGCGGCTGATGATACTCCTCACTTCCGCCTCGGTCCTTTTTCCTTTCTCAGCGTCACGGGCCAGCTGTTTCTTCAGCCGCTTCAATCCTGCCTCCGCAGCTTCCGGACTCACATCGTACATCCGCACATAAAAACCTGCGTCAGCAGCTGCTTGTGCAATGCCGCTTCCCATCTGACCTGCGCCAGCTATCATGATTTGTTTGATTTCCATTTAAATCCCCTTTTTCATCATGTTTTAATGAACCTGCACTAAGACGGCATCTCCTTGGGCTGCCCCACTGCAAATGGCGGCAACACCCAGTCCCCCTCCCCGTCGCTTTAATTCGTAAACGAGCGTCATGAGAATTCTCGCCCCGCTCGCGCCGATCGGGTGGCCAAGCGCGATCGCACCGCCGTTCACATTTACTTTTTCAAGATCGAAACCTACGATTTTTTCACATGTTAACACAACAGATGCAAACGCTTCATTTACTTCAAACAAGTCAATATCTTGGGCAGTTAAACCGTTCTTTTTCAGGAGCTTATTAATGGCAAACCCCGGTGCTGCCGCCAGTTCATGCGCTGGCATTCCCATAGTTGAAAAACCAAGAATTGTAGCCAGAGGCTGTTTGCCAAGCTCAGCTGCTTTTTCCTCCGACATCAGCACGAATGCGCCAGCTCCGTCATTGACCCCGGGAGCATTGCCGGCTGTGATCGAACCATCACTTGTATAAATCGGAGAAAGTTTCGCGAGCTGATCCAGACTTGTGTCACGGCGAATCGCTTCATCCTTATCAACAACGTTTGATTTTCCTTTTCGACCGATCCAGTTGACGGGAACAATTTCATCCTGAAATTTCCCTTCATCGGCTGCTTTAGCTGCCCGCGCATGGCTTCTCAACGCCCATTCATCCTGCTCTCTTCGTGAAATTGCATATTCCTTGGCCGCTGTATTTCCGTGAACAGCCATATGCACTTCGTCAAATGCGCACGTTAACCCGTCATACACCATTAAATCCCTTAGCTCGCCGTCCCCCATCCGTGCTCCCCAGCGTCCAGCGGGAATGGCATACGGAATATTGCTCATGCTTTCCATCCCCCCGGCAACAAGTATGTCCGCATCCTGCGCCCGAACCATTTGATCACATAAAGTGACAGCGCGAAGACCCGAAGCACAGACTTTATTCAGTGTTTCTGACGGCACACTCCAAGGCATTCCAGCAAGACGGGCAGCTTGACGGGAAGGGATCTGTCCTGAGCCGGCCTGGACAACCATGCCCATGACATTTCCTTCTACATCATCTCCAGAGACTCCAGCCCGTTGCAACGCCTCCTTCATCACAATGCCCCCAAGCTCGGCAGCTTTCACCGCTTTCAATACTCCGCCGAATTTGCCAAATGGCGTTCTTGCAGCACTTACAATGACTGTTTTCCTCATGGTTTCACCTCATTCAGAAGATAGACAGCGCTTACAAATTCTAGTTGTCTTCTATGAATGTATGCTTCGAAACGGGCACGAATGTATAAAAAAAGAAGGCTGTGTCAACAGCCTTCTTCTAAAGCAACTATTCATTTTTCAGCAATGCCGCAGCCTTTGCAGGAAAATCGGTAAACATGCCGTCTGCTCCCAGTTCAATGAGGTGCTTCATATCTTCCGGCCGATTGACTGTATACGGCCTTACCTTAATCGAACTGCTCCTCATTTTCTTCAGCACTTCATCTGTGACCCCGGGGCTGTTTAGCTTCGGGTGATAGCCGGTAGCTGGAATAGACGCGATATATTGATCCGGCTGATAAAGCACATCTGCAGTTAATACCGCCCGTTCGATATGGGGCGCAAGCCGAGCGCATAGTGCTACACTTTCATGATTAAATGTGGATAGGATGACTCTCTCCTCTATATTGAATCGCTTCACTGCCTCCAACACTTTTTCTTCCATTCCCTCATAGCGAATCACGCTGTTTTTCAATTCAATGTTGATGAGAGAATCCTTTTTTACTGCCCACGAGAGCACGTCTTCTAATAGTGGCACTTTCAGATCGCTGTACGCCTGATCATGACCAGCGGCCGCATTCGCAGTCTTGATCACATCATAGTCTGTATCCTTCACGAATCCTTTAAGCGATGTCGTGCGGTTAAGCCTTTCATCATGAATCACAACAATGCGTCCGTCTTTTGTCAGTTGTACATCAAGCTCTATCCCGTCCGCTCCGGCTTCAATTCCTTTTTCAAATGCAAGCATTGTATTTTCGGGAAAGTGTCCTGATGCCCCCCGGTGGGCAAAAATCTTTGTCATCGTTTCACCTCAAGCCCTAAGTTTTCTCCATTATACTTATTTTGTCGGATCCACTCTAGGATTAAGGCTATATTTATCTACTGATCATAATAAGAATCAATGCCGTTGACAATCGCATCTGCTGCCTTTTGCTGGTATTCTTCATTTCCCAGCTTGTCCGCGTCAGAGCTGTTCGTGATAAACCCAAGCTCCGCCAACACACTTGGCATTTGTGAATATGTAATGACGTAAAAGTCTGATTCTTTCACGCCCCTGTCTCTCGTTTGTAAGGATGAAACGAGCTGCGACTGAATATCGGCTGCCAGACGCCGGCTGTTTTCCCCTTCATAATCAGATTGAAAATACGTTTCTGTTCCTGAAGCTGAAGCAACCCCGGAATTTACATGAATGCTGACAAAAAGATCAGCGTGATTGGCACTTGCCTTTGCGACTCTGTCCTCCAAGGTCAGAAAATGATCGTCTGATCTGGATGCAACAGGATTGGCTCCCTCCGCTTTTAGCTTGTCCGTCACATGCTCTGAAACAGCCAAATTAATATCCTTTTCAAAGAGCCCGTTTCCGACTGCTCCACTGTCTTCACCGCCGTGTCCGGCATCAATATACACGGTTTTCCCTTCTATCGGCTCTGCCGCCTGTGCACAAGGCGCGAGCGTCAAAGCCAATCCGCACAGCGCCAAGCTCCTCCATAACATTCTCAACTTTCTCCCTCCGGTCTTTTTATGACGAATTCTTTCGCAGCTGAATATCTTCCAGCTGTAAAGTCCCATTATCCTTCTTTGTATATTTCACCAAAACTTTTTTCTGGTCTGGCAAGGATTCACATTCATCACGTTTATCCTTCGGAACTTGTATCATGGTTTCTTCTCCATTGAGAGAAACCGCAATCGTATGAGGATCAGCCGAGCCAATAAATTTTCCCTCTTCGGTAAACCTTGGTGCTGAGTCATCCGCACTTGCTACACTGCATCCCGAAAGAAAAAGCGCAGTAAATAGCAAAAGAACCGTTTGTTTCACACGATCACCTCTTCCTGATGTTTGGCTTTTATCTTTGACCAGAATGGCGGATTTGTAAAGACAACGTGAATGCAGGCGATCAAGTTCCATGATTTTCAAAAGGGCTATACGACCCGATCATTTCCTGTTGTTAGAAAGATAACGAGCAGATTTGTCTATGAGGATGGCTCTAAATGAGGCGCTAATTAGAAAAAATTAGCGGAAAGAAGCAACTTTTTATTCATTTTTAAAAATTTGTGAATTGGGTGAGCAAATGGTTTGACTGCTAGATCAGCCAGGCGTAACCTTTGAAAGGATATTTCCTTGAAAAAATTCGTTCTGCTGCTGGCGGCCGCTCTCATCACATGCTCCATCGGCCACCAAATCAGCGGCGGCTACAAAGGCCCTGAAAAAGAGCGGCGAAAATATCACTCTGCACTCAAGATATTCAGCCGGTAAAGCAGATCAATTGCATTAATTTTTACATATAGGCTAGAATATGTGCGAATCCAAACGAAAGAAGATGATCAAATGAATCCTAAGTATAAGCCGCTGTTTGAACCCTTCACGTTTAAAAGCGGTGTTACAATCGACAACCGGATCGCAGTCGCACCAATGACTCATTACGCTTCTAATGAAGACGGTACAATTTCTGAAGCAGAGCTTGACTACATCATCCCTCGTTCAAAAGAGATGGGAATGGTGATTACAGCCTGCGCAAATGTCACACCGGACGGAAAAGCATTTCCTGGGCAGCCGGCCATCCACGACGATTCCAACATTCCGGGTTTAAAAACATTAGCACAAGCCATTCAGGCACAAGGCGCTAAAGCCGTTGTGCAAATTCATCATGGCGGCATCGAATGCCCATCTGAGCTCGTTCCTCAACAGGATGTTGTGGGGCCAAGTGACGTGTTTGATAACGGCAAACAAATTGCTCGCGCATTAACAGAAGAAGAAGTGGAACACATTGTGAAGGCGTTTGGAGAAGCGACAAGACGAGCCATTGAAGCCGGCTTTGACGGTGTCGAAATTCACGGTGCAAACGGCTACTTGATTCAGCAGTTTTATTCTCCAAAAACCAATCAGCGCACGGACCGCTGGGGAGGAAGCGATGAAAAACGATTAGCCTTCCCGCTCGCTATTGTCGATGAAGTGAAAAAAGCCGCTTCAGAACATGCGAAGGGCGCGTTCTTAGTCGGCTACCGTCTGTCTCCGGAAGAACCTGAGACACCAGGGTTGACAATGACTGAAACCTTTACGCTTGTTGACGCTTTAGGGGATAAAGAATTGGATTATCTTCATATTTCACTGATGGACGTGAACTCAAAAGCACGCCGCGGTGCAGATCCAACTCGCACACGCATGGACTTATTGAATGAACGTGTCGGAAACAAAGTGCCGCTGATCGCCGTCGGTTCCATCCATTCCGCAGATGACGCGCTGGCCGTCATCGAAAACGGTATTCCACTAGTCGCAATGGGACGAGAAGTTTTAGTTGACCCTGACTGGGCGGTAAAAGTAAAAGAAGGCCGTGAAAAGCAAATCGAAACAGTAATCAAAGGCACAGATAAAGAAAAATATCATTTGCCTGAACCGCTATGGCAAGCCATTGTGAACACGCCTGGCTGGGTGCCTTATAAAGATTAATATGAAAAGACTGCCGAAACGGATTCGGCAGTCTTTTTTCCCTTTATATAAATAGTTTATGTACACACCGAAACAGCAAAAGAAAGAGCTCCCCACCTACTTCAAAAAGAAAATCTAGGAAAAGTCCATCACGCTTTCTTGTTTTTTTCTTTTTCATTCGTATGTCTCCTTTTTACATCAATACGTTTTACTTACGATTTTGCAGGAGAAAGGTTTCAATTTGATCCTGATTGTTTGTTTTTGATAATCCAAGCAGCGAGAACACATGAAACCATGACTGTAAATGAGATAAAGTCAATCAGGGTGCCTAGTAAGCGTGAATCTGTAATGATGTTCGAATTGACGCAAAGCGCAAGAATAAATAAAGCAATCAGCAGACCATATTTTTCAAACACATACCTCACTCCTTACGGAAAATAAATTTTTCATATCCATCACCTATGATAACAAATGTCCCCAAAAACAAAACGCCTCCTATTTATCAGCGCAAACCAATAAATAAAAGACGTTTGATTTAATTATCACATAATATCCACATGTTTAAGAAGCCTTATGTTCTAATCTAAGCTTATCCGCAACCATCGCAATGAACTCTGAGTTTGTCGGTTTAGCTTTTGTCATGCTGACAGTATAACCGAACAGCGAGGAAATGGAATCAATGTTTCCTCTGCTCCATGCCACTTCAATTGCATGGCGGATCGCTCTTTCTACACGGCTTGCGGTTGTGTTGAATTTTTTGGCGATGTCCGGATAGAGGACTTTTGTAATGCTGCCGAGCAATTCGATGTCATTGTATACCATTGAGATTGCTTCACGCAGATAGAGATAGCCTTTAATATGGGCTGGGACGCCGATTTCATGGATAATGCTTGTGATGCTCGCGTCGAGATTTTTCTTCTTTGGTTCAGGCTGGCTGCTGCGTATAATGCTGCTTTGCGATGATGGCGCACGATGCGTCACACTGCTGGCATTTCCGCTGACCTGGCGGATATGACCGACAAGGTTTTCCATATCAAACGGTTTGAGAATAAAGTAGGACGCCCCTAAATCGACGGCCTTTTTCGTGACATCTTCCTGTCCAAAGGCTGTCAGCATGATGACATTCGGCTGTTTTTTCAGATCTGATTCCCTCAGCCTCTCTAAAACCGCAAGTCCGTCTAAATGCGGCATAATAATATCTAATACGAGCACATCGGGATCTTTTTCTTTAAACAACGACAGGCATTCCTGTCCGTTATAAGCCACGCCGATCACTTCCATGTCTTCCTGTCCTTCTATATATTCACTCAACAGGCTTACCAGCTCTCGATTATCATCAGCAACACAAACTTTAATTTTCTCCACGTTTCTTCCTCCCCAAATGTAGTTAACAGGATTCACCCTTGCTACATGTTTACATTCGACAAAACCGCTATATACCCTCTAAAAAAATCATAAACACCAATATTAGTGGCATATCTTTGTTATTCTATGTTTTTCTCTGTTTTTCGACTAAAAATGAAATTTGACAAACAAGGAAACGTGAATTTGTCGAAAAATCTTCTTTTGTATATTTTACCGTATGTATTCTGAGAAGTGAAGAGGGATCAAAACAAAAAAACTGCCGGAAACTCCGGCAGTCAGCTTGCTTTTTCTTTTCCGTAAATATCGATTCCTGCTTCTGACAGCATCCATTCAATATGAACACCGTAGCCGCTTGTCGGGTCATTTACAAACACATGGGTGACAGCTCCGATCACTTTTCCATTTTGAATGATCGGGCTTCCGCTCATCCCCTGTACGATGCCCCCTGTTTCTTTCAACAGCCTTGGATCAGTAATTTTCAACACCATTCCTTTTGTCGCAGGGAATTTTTGGGGCGTTGTGCTGACGATTTCAATATCAAATTTTTCCACCTTGTCATCATCAATAACCGTTAAAATTTCAGCCGGCCCTTTTTTGACTTCAGTAGAAAATGCAACCGGCAGTGCTTGATCTGAAATATTGTTTTGAATCGGCTGATGCAGCGTGCCGAAAATCCCAAATGGGCTGTTTCTGTTAATATCCCCGATCGTTTTGCGTTCTGAGGAAAATCGCGCCAGTTTTTCTCCCGGATTACCGCCTGTCCCTTTTTCAATTGATGTTACAGTGGATTTAACGATTTCTCCATTCTCCACCACAATTGGTTTCTTTGTGTCCATATCGGAAATCACGTGTCCAAGTGCTCCGTATTTTTTTGTTTTCGGTTCATAAAAGGTCATAGTGCCGATGCCGGCAGCAGAATCCCTGATATATAATCCGATTCTGTATTTGCCTTCTTGTTCATCCTTTTGTGGAATCAGCTTTGTTTTGATTTTTTGTTTGTCACGTTTGATCAGTAAATCTAAAGATTCACCGGTTTTTCCAGCTTTTTGGATAAATGGGGCTACATCGTTCATTTTTTCAATTTTCTGTCCATTCATCTCAATAATAATGTCGCCCGCTTCTATTCCGGCCGTTTCTCCCGGAGATTTTTTGCCTTCACTTGTATTGATTTGATGAAATCCGACGACAAGAACACCGACGGAATGAAGTTTTACACCGATTGATTGTCCGCCAGGTATAACCTTTAAATCAGGAAGAACTTGCACTTTTGTTTTTTTAATTGGAAATCCGGCAAGATCGTATACTAATTCTGACTCACCTGACTTTTTGCCTGTCACCTTAATTTCGTGCGGATCTTTCTTTACTGTAAACGCTTCTGACGATTCTGATGTCTGAGCGTTTACCGATAAGCTTGTTTCAATCGCTTGTGTTTGGGTTTCAAATACTCTCATTTGCGTTGGAATCAGTAAATACTCTTTTAGCGGTTTGCATAAACCTACACTTAATAACGAAACAAGGAGAATTAAACCTACTGCTTTTCTGATGTTATCGGGCATTCACTACTTCACTCTCCTCGCTCCTATCCCACACCTTCTTTATGACTTGCTGCTACATCATTTAATTTTGCCTTTTGGAGGCTTATTTATAACTGTCATATGAAGAAAAACATTGGATATACTGATGAACGAATGGATGTAAACAAAAAAATAAGCTGCGCTTTTCGCGCAGCTTACCCAGTTGTTTTGACTTGATCCGCTTGTTTTAAAAGTTCTTTCGCATGGCGTTTCGTTAAATCGGTTACCTCGACACCTGCAATCATGCGTCCGATTTCCACTATTTTTTCCTGCTTAGAAAGCGGCTTGACACGTGTCGTCGTTCTGCCGTCTTTTAACTCCTTCGCAATATAAAGATGCGTATCGGCCATGGCAGCCACCTGAGGCAAGTGTGTAATACAAAGCACTTGTGATCCTATTGACACTTTATGGATCTTCTCAGCGATTGCCTGTGCGACCCTGCCGCTTACACCGGTATCAACCTCATCAAAAATGATCGATGTCACATCCTGCTGTGAGGAAAAAATGCTTTTTATGGCAAGCATCACCCGTGACAGCTCTCCACCTGAAGCAACTTTCGAAAGAGATTTCAGCGGCTCGCCTGTATTGGTTGAAATTAAAAACTTCACCAGATCGATCCCTTGTTCAGTCAGCTGAACAGGCTGGCCGTTTACAACCGGTGCCTCTTCATTGCGTGACGCTTGTCTGATTTTGAATTCCGTATCAAACGTTGATTTTTCCATGTACAGGCTTTTTAATTCCCGATGAATCTCATCAGCCAGTTTTTTCGCCCATGTTTTCCGGATTTGAGAAACATTTTCCGCTTCCACTGCGACATCCTTGCCAACGGAGTCAAGCTCCTTTTTCAGGCTTTGTAGGTGGCTGTCCCTGTTTTCAATTTGGTCAATTTCTTCTTCAATTTTAGAAGCGTATTCCAAAATGTCCTCGACAGTGGCACCGTATTTTCGTTTCAGCTGTTTGATTTCATTGAGCCGCGTCTCAATATAGTTCAGGCGTTCCGGATCATATTCAAGCTCATCCAGCATATTTCTCATCTGAAATGTAGCGTCCTCAAGCAGATAGTAGGAGTTCGAAACACTCTCAGACAGTTTTTTCAGCGGTTCGTTAATATTAGATATATCTTCAAGCTGGGCTGATGCCATTCCGACCCAGTCCAATCCGCTCTGTTCACTGCGAAGCGCATTATATGCATTTTGCAGCGATTCATATATCTTCTCAAAGTTTGAAATTTGCTGACGCTCTTCTTGAAGCTGTTCATCTTCGTTGATCTCAAGCTTTGCTGATTCGATTTCTTCGAGCTGAAATTGAATGAGATCAAGGCGGTGGGCCATTTCCTGTTCGCTTTCAGAAAGCTGTTTTAGCTTTTTGAGCAGCTTCATATACCGCTGGTACCCTTCCTGATACGCTTGGAGCGCGCTTTCCACTTCGGCTCCGGCAAACTTGTCCAAGAGCTGGAGATGATTTTCGTCTTCCATTAACAGCTGGTTATCGTGCTGCCCGTGAATATCTAATAAAAGCCTGCCGATCTCTCTTAGCGAGGCAATCGTGACAAGCTTGCCATTGACACGGCAAACGCTTTTCCCGCTCGTGCTGATATCTCTTCTCATGATGATCATTTCGTCTGAAACGTCGATTCCCTGCTCAGCGCATACGCCTAAAACGGGATGGCCGCTCTCCAAAAGAAACAGCCCTTCAAGTTCTGCTTTTGCTTCCCCATATCTAACAAATTCAGATGATCCGCGGCCTCCGACTAAAAGAGAAATGGCATCTATAATGATGGATTTGCCGGCTCCGGTTTCTCCTGTTAAAACCGTAAGCCCGCGTTCAAAAGAAACCGTCAGTTCCTCAATAATGGCAAAGTTTTTAATCGATAGTTCAGCTAACAAACAGCATTACACCTCTTATCTTTGTTAGTTTTTCTGTTACAGCAGTTCAAGCAGCCTGTTTTTTACGCCTTCTGTATCTTCAGGAGTCCGGCAAATAATTAAAATCGTATCATCTCCGCAAATGGTCCCCATCATTTCATCCCAGTCCAAATTGTCCATCAGCGCCCCGATTGCCTGGGCATTGCCCGGCATCGTTTTCAGCACAATCATATGGCTTGCTGAGTCTATTTTCACAAATGCGTCCATCAATGCCCGCTTTAGCTTTGAAAGCGGATTGAAACGCTGGTCCGCCGGAAGACTGTATTTGTAAGAACCATTATTCGTAGGCACTTTTACAAGGTGAAGTTCTTTAATATCCCGTGATACCGTGGCTTGCGTCACTTTGTAGCCATCTTGCTTCAGCATGTCGACCAATTCATCCTGCGTTTCGATTTCATTGCTCGTAATAATCTCTCTGATTTTAATATGCCTCTGGCCTTTGTTCATGTAAGCACCTCTATTTCCAGCTTATCTGTTCTTTTATGTTATATGATTCTCTGCACATTGTACATGAATGCAGAAAAAAGGAATAATAGCGCACTATTATTCCGGTACATCTGCTTTTTTTTCTTTTAACGTCGTATGTGCCTCTTCTACAACGCGCATGATCTCTTCTTCTGGCAGTTCCTGACCTGCCTGTCCCTCTCCCGGCCAATACAAATGAAGGAGAAACTCAATATTTCCGTCTCCTCCCGTGATCGGAGAAAATGATAGGCCTTTACAGATATAGCCTTCAGCGGCAGAAAAACTGATCATTCGCTTGAGCACATCAGCATGCACTTTAGGATCTCTGACAATCCCTTTTTTGCCGACCGATTCCCGTCCCGCTTCAAACTGAGGCTTAACAAGAGCCATGCAGTCGCTGCCCGGTACGAGCAATGTTTTAAGGACAGGAAGGATGAGCCGCAGGGAAATAAAGGACACATCTATTGTGGCAAACTCCGGCATGCCCTTTGTAAAGTCTGCCGGTGTTGCATAACGGAAGTTCGTCCGTTCCATCACGACGACCCGTTCATCCTGTCTGAGCTTCCACGCAAGCTGATTATAGCCTACATCCACAGCGTATGACTGTTTAGCTCCATTTTGCAAAGCGCAGTCCGTAAAACCGCCAGTGGAGGAGCCAATATCAATCATAATTTTATCTTTGACAGAGACGGGAAATTTCTTGAGCGCTTTTTCGAGCTTTAAACCGCCCCTGCTCACATACCTCAGCGGGTTTCCTTTTACGGTTAACGGAAGGTCGCGGTCAATTTTTTCTCCAGGCTTGTCCAAGCGGTTTTCGTTTGAATAGACGATCCCCGCCATAATGGCTCTTTTGGCTTTTTCACGCGTTTCCGCCAGCCCTCTTTCCACTAATAATACATCTAATCGTTCTTTCTTTGACGTCATGATCCAATTCCTTTGTGTGTCTTTGGCGGCATCAGTAATCTAATACGGTTTGCCACCTGCTGTTTTGTCAGTCCAATTTCCTCTAGAAGCGCGGTTACGCTTCCGTGTTCAATAAACCGATCAGGGATACCCATTCTGTCGATCGGTGTATGATATTCACCTTGATCATGAGCGAATTCTAAAATCGAGCTTCCGAAACCGCCTTCTAAGACCGCTTCTTCAATTGTTAAAATTGGCAAGCCTTCTTTTAGGATACTCTTCATCATCTTTTCATCAATCGGCTTAATAAAACGCGCATTCACAACGCGCACGGAAAGGCCTTCTTTCTGCAGCTCTTCGGCTGCCTCAATCGCCATTTCAATTGTTGTACCGAATGTTAAGATGACAGCATCGTTCCCTGGACGCAGCACCTCCCACGTACCGATCGGAATCGTTTTCAACTGTTCATCCATTTTTACGCCGAGTCCGTTTCCGCGCGGAAAACGCATCGCTATCGGACCTTCGTCATAGCTAAGTGCTGTATGAACCATGTGCTGGCCTTCATTTTCGTCTTTCGGCATCATTAAGACCATGTTTGGAATGTGACGCATAAACGCAATATCAAACACGCCTTGATGTGTCTCTCCATCTGCGCCAACGAGTCCTGCACGGTCAATTCCAATAAACACATTGGCGTTTTGGCGGCAGATGTCATGAACGACTTGGTCATATGCCCTTTGCAGGAAGGTTGAGTAAATTGCCAAAAACGGCTTCATACCCTGCATCGCCATAGCTGCAGCCATTGTTGCGGCATGCTGTTCTGCGATTCCTACGTCGAACATCCGGTCAGGGAATTCCTTTGCGAATCCTTCAAGCTTTGAACCGACAGGCATAGCCGGCGTAATGGCTACAATGCGTCCGTCCTCGCGCGCCATTCGCTGCACAGTTCCACTGACAAGGCCGCTCCATGAAGGAGCTGCGGCTTTCGGTTTTACAAAGTCACCGGTATTAATTTTGTATGGTCCGGTACCGTGCCATGTTCCAATTGTATCGGTCTCAGCCGGTTTGTACCCCTTCCCTTTTTTCGTGATGACATGCAGGAGAACAGGGCCTTTCGTTTTTTTGGCGTATTGAAGATTCTCAATCAGCTCATGATAAGAATGTCCGTCCACCGGGCCCAAATACGTAAAACCAAGCTCCTCGAAAAACATTCCGGAGACGAGCATGTATTTCAGGCTGTCTTTGACCCGTTCAGCTGTCGCGGCAAGCTTGCCTCCAACTGCCGGAATCTTTCTAAATAAGTATTCAAGCTCATCTTTGACCCACTGGTATTTCCCCGCAGTGCGAAGCCGTCCAAGCATAGAATGAATGGCGCCGACATTTGGTGCAATACTCATTTCATTATCATTAAGAATGACAATCATGTCTTTTTTCTCGTCGCCGATGTGATTAAGGGCTTCAAGCGCCATTCCGCCGGTCAGCGCGCCGTCCCCAATAATCGGAATAATATATTCATCCGTTCCTTTAATATCACGCGCAGCTGCCATTCCCATCGCGCCTGACAGAGAAGTCGAGCTGTGCCCGGTTTCCCAAACATCGTGCTCGCTTTCGCTCCGCTTTGGAAATCCGCAAAGCCCTTTGTACTGGCGAAGCGTCGCAAATTCTTTTCCGCGACCTGTCAGCAGCTTATGGACATACGACTGATGGCCTACATCCCATAAAAACTTGTCTTTCGGGCTGTTAAATTCCTTATGCAATGCAACAGTAAGCTCTACGACACCTAAGTTTGGGCCGATGTGGCCGCCGGAAGCGGATAAACTTGTAATTAAAAATTGACGGATTTCATCACTTAATTTCTCTAATTCATCAATGGACATGTTTTTTAAAAACGACGGGTCCTGTATTGATAAAAGATCCAAAGCGGATCAACTCACTTTCAGCATGAATTTCTGCAATGGCACATGTCTTCCAGAATGCCGAGCTGGACAATCATCTCGGACATAAAAAAAGACAAACGCGCTTTCCTTTTCATTTTTCATATAAACTGCTTACATTTTACCATATCTCGTGCAGCCGCTTCAAATTAGGATCGTTTTAGTGATCTCTTGCCGCAATTAAATCACAAAGCTCATACAAAAGGTCTTGTTGAAGAGAGAGTCCGCCGATTAATCGCTTCGCCTCTTTTATATGAGCATCCAATTTACGTTTGGCCCCTTCCAGTGAAAGAAGTGACGGGTAAGTCGATTTGTCATTTGTGGTATCCGAGCCGACACGTTTGCCGATTTTCTCTTCACTGCCTTCTAAATCTAAAATATCGTCTCTGATTTGAAAACCGATTCCAATGTGGCTGCTGAAGGTACGCAGGGTTTCAATGTCTTCCTCAGGTGCATCCGCCAAAATCGCGCCGGCGATTACACAAAAACCTAGAAGCTTGGCAGTTTTCCGTTCATGAATGGATTCCAGCTCTTCAAGCGTGACTTGGCGGTTTTCCGCTTCCATATCAGCGACTTGTCCCCCGACCATGCCCTCGGTGCCTGCCGCTGAAATCAGTTCATTGACAAGCCGAAGGCGCTTTTCTGCTGACACCTCGTCTGACACGTGGGAGGTGATGAGCTTAAAGCTTTCCGTGAGCAGTCCGTCACCCGCTAATACTGCTGTCGCTTCACCAAATACTTTATGATTTGTCGGCTTCCCGCGGCGCAAATCGTCATCATCCATGCATGGAAGATCATCATGAATTAGCGAATACGTGTGAATCATTTCGACAGCACAGCCGACCGGAATGCCGTCTTGTTCGCTTTTTCCATATGCGTTTAATACAGCCAGTACAATCAGAGGACGCAACCGCTTTCCGCCGGCCTCTAGAGAATACAGCATAGATTTCTTTAATGAGTCCGGCATATCAAGCTTTTCTGTATAGACAGAAAGCTGATTTTCAATTGTTTTTTTCCGGTCCGCCAGAAAACTCGTTAATTTATTTGTCACCTTCGTCTTCCTCCTGAACACTGAAAGGTGCCAGTTCGCCGTCTTCTTTTAAAATGAAGTCCATTTGCTTTTCGACTTTTTGCAGCTTTTCATGGCACATTTTGGATAAAGCCATGCCTTCTTGGAAATAGTTAATCGCTTGCTCTAGAGGCACATCCCCCTCTTCAAGCTTTGAGACAATGCTCTCAAGCCCTTTCATCGCTTCTTCAAATGTCATGTTTCCATTTTTTTTCACGTCTGTCATTTTTCTTCCCCTCTCTTTTCTAATACTTCACAGGCCAGCACGCCATCCGTCAGCTTCACTTCTAGCCGGTCCTTCTCTTCTATCTGATTGACACTTTTAATGAGTTTATCTTCTTTATAAGCAAGACTGTATCCTCTTTCCATCACTTGAAGAGGACTTAGTGCATTCAGCTTGCCAAGAACTGTTTGGAATTGGGAATGCAGCTGCTTCATTTGGATATTCATATTTTTTCTCAGCTGATTTGTTTGTTCCTCGTAGCGTGTTTTCGCTTGCTTCAGCTGTTCATGAGGATGCAGCGCCTCTAATCTGTACGTTTCCCGCTCCAACTGTCTGCTTTTCCGATCTAAAAGAGCGGTCAGCTGTGCTTGAAACTGCTGGTACGCGAGGTCAAACTGCTGCTCTTTTTGCGCATACAATCGCTTTGGAAAACGAAAGGCATAGGACGATTGCAGCGTTTGAATCCGTTCTTTTTTCTGGCCGAGATGCTGCTGCATCGCTCTTGTCATCCTGACTTCCGCTGTTTTTGTCCGTTCGATTAAATCAGTGGTATGAGGCACGGCAATCTCAGCTGCCCCTGTCGGCGTCGCTGCTCTGATATCTGCGACAAAATCACTGATCGTAAAATCCGTCTCATGCCCAACTGCCGATATAATTGGAATATTGGAAGCAAAGATTGCGCGAGCTACAATTTCTTCATTGAATGCCCACAGTTCTTCTATCGAACCGCCGCCTCTCCCGACAATTAATATGTCGCACATCTCTTTTTCATTTGCTTCTTCAATGCGCGTAACGATGGATCTGCTCGCATTTTCGCCTTGTACGAGCGCTGGAAGAACAATGACTTTCACAAGGGGATATCTTCTTTTTAGAGTTGTAATAACGTCTCTGACAGCGGCACCCGTTGGAGATGTCACAACCCCGATTGTGGCTGGAAATGCGGGGATTTGTTTTTTGTAGCGGTCGTCAAATAAACCTTCTCCGGCAAGCTTCTTTTTTAATTCTTCGTACGCTAAATAAAGCGCTCCGACCCCGTCAGGCTGCATTTCTTTGGCATATAATTGATAGTTTCCGCTCGGTTCATATACGGAAATTCCGCCTCTGACCAGCACTTTCATACCGTTTTCAGGTTTAAAAGGCAGACGCTCGCTTTGTCTCGCGAACATCACCGACTGCATTCTTGCGTTTTCGTCTTTCAAAGTGAAATAAATGTGGCCTCGTGTGTGTATCTTTACATTCGATAATTCGCCTTTAATCCAAATATTTTCAAGGTGAGGATCTACATCGAATTTTCGTTTTATATACTTCGTCAGCGCTGAGACGGTAACATACGCTGCTTCACCCATGTCTAAAAACTCCTCTCCTAAGCATTCCTGCACCATAACTAAAGAAAAACCCGCCCTGGCTTTAGGAGCCTGAAGAAGCGGGTATCGTGCTCATATTCAAGGCGGGCAATACGCCCCGCCTGTGAATATCTCCAATTATCTATGATAACGTACGTTTCGCAGATTTAACAGTATTATGCGCAAGCATCGTGATGGTCATCGGACCTACTCCGCCTGGAACCGGCGTGATGAAGGATGCTTTTTCCTTTGCCCCTTCAAATTCAACGTCTCCGCAAAGCTTTCCGCTTTCCAGACGATTAACGCCGACGTCAATGACAACAGCGCCCTCTTTGATCTGGTCTGCACTGATGAAGTTGGCTCTTCCCACTGCCACCACCAGGATGTCCGCTTTTTTCGTATGCTCAGTAATATTTTCTGTTCTTGAATGACAGTAAGTAACCGTCGCGTTTTCATTTAATAAAAGCTGGCCGACAGGTTTGCCGACAATGTTGCTTCGGCCGACTACAACAACCTCTTTACCGGAAAGGTCGATATTGGTTTTCTTCAAAAGCTCAACAATTCCATGAGGCGTGCAAGGGAGAAACGTATCTTCACCAAGCAGCATTTTCCCTACGTTTAACGGATGAAACCCGTCTACATCTTTATCAGGAGAGATACGTTCGATCACCGCTTTTTCAGAAATATGATCTGGAAGCGGAAGCTGAACGAGAATGCCGTGAAACTCAGGGTCTTGGTTATATTGATCAATAATGGAAAGCAGTTCAGCTTCGGTGAGGCTGCTGTCAAATTGATCGAGCTTGAAATTCATTCCCATTGTTTCAGCCGCTTTTTTCTTTCCTCGCACGTAAGAGTGAGAAGCAGGATCATCTCCAATCAAAATAACCGCCAGTCCAGGAGTGACACCTTGCTTTTTAAGCTCTTCTACCTCTTTTGCCAATTGTTCGCGTTTTTCTCTAGCCGTTTCTTTTCCGTCGATGATTGTTGCAGTCATTTTCTTTCCTCCTATGATTGTTCAATATCAGATTTAATGTTAGAAAGAACCCCATTTACAAACTTTGTCGCTTTGTCATCACCAAACCGTTTTGCCAGCTCAATCGCTTCGTTCATGGAGACATTCACCGGAATGTCTTCGGCATATGCCATTTCATATGCTGCCAGGCGCAAAATCGCACGGTCAACATTGGCTATCCGATCGAGCTTCCAATTCACCAGATGCTTGGAGATCATTTCATCTAGCTGGTCTTGGTGTTCCAATACCCCGTATACAAGCTGTTCAAAGAAAGGATCTGTTTTTTCTTCATCCAGTGCGTGTTCTATGGCTTCATTCACTGCAATATCGCTGACATCAATTTGAAATAGTGCCTGCAAAGCTTTTTCTCTTGCTGTTCTTCTTTTCATTTTCTTTCTCCTTTGATCCTCTTTATCCGCTTGTCGTTAAGCCACAAAGAGATCATAACATATTTTTTTCGTATCCGCATATTGAAATCAAGGTTTTTTCACCCTATTACCGAATATTTTCATAAACCTTAATATGATCATTCGGATTTCACGTTCATGAAGAAACTCGGCTTTTGAGCCGGCTTTCTTCATGCTTTGAAATAAAGGGTAACGTGTAAAAAAACCAAAGGGCCGCCCTCCCCTTGGTTTCGTGTTAAGCCATTTACATTTCTTCGTCGATTTGGACTTCCTGGGCTTTTGTGTCAAATTGAATGCCGACGATGTGAATATTAATCTCGTTAATCGAAAGAGACGTCATATTTAATAAGGTTTGACGAATGTTTTCCTGAACGGACGCTGCAACTTTCGGAATCGAAACGCCAAATGTAACGACACAGTATACATCGATCGTAATTCCGGCATCCGCCAGGTCGACTTTGACGCCTTTGCCATGATTCACTTTGCCAAAGCGCTCGACGACGCCTGTCGCAAAGTTTCCGCGCATTTCGGCAACCCCATCAACTTCTGATGCTGCAATGCCGGCAATGACCTCAATGACCTCCGGTGCAATCTCAACCTTACCTAAATGCGTATCTTCTTGATCCATTTTAAGCAAGCTGTTGTCTTTCATTCAATTCACCTCCGTAAAAATTATGAGCCCATTACATCATATGTTTCTAAAAATTTCGTATTAAACTCTCCGCTCACAAATGTTTCGTGTTCAAGCAGTTTTAAATGGAACGGGATTGTTGTCTCAATGCCTTCGATGACGAATTCGCTCAATGCGCGTTTCATGCGGGCAATTGCTTCATCCCTCGTTTTTCCGTATGTGATTACCTTTGCAATCATGCTGTCATAGTACGGCGGGATGGAATAGCCCGGGTACGCAGCTGAATCGACGCGGACACCAAGACCGCCAGGAGGCAGGTACATTTTAATTTCACCAGGTGACGGCATGAAATTTTTACTTGGGTTTTCTGCGTTGATTCGGCATTCGATGGACCAGCCTTCAAATTCAACATCTTCTTGCTTAAGGTCCAGTTCCATTCCTGATGCCACCTTGATTTGTTCCTTAATCAGGTCCGTTCCCGTCACCATTTCTGTGACTGGGTGCTCTACCTGGATTCTCGTGTTCATTTCCATGAAGTAATAGCGCTGTTCATTGTAGTCATAGATAAATTCAACTGTTCCAGCACCTGTGTAGCCAACCGCTTTTGCAGCCTTTACTGCTGCATCTCCCATCTGCTCCCTGATTTCTGAATCAAGGGCTGGAGATGGTGATTCTTCCAAAAGCTTTTGCAGGCGTCTTTGGATCGAGCAGTCGCGTTCTCCCAAATGGATGGTGTTTCCGTAGTTATCGGCAAGCACTTGGATTTCAACATGGCGAAAATCTTCTATGTATTTTTCGATGTATACGCCTGGATTTCCGAATGCTGTTGCAGCTTCCTGCTGTGTAATCTTAATGCCATTAATCAGTTCCTCTTCAGTGCGGGCAACTCTGATTCCTTTTCCGCCTCCGCCTGCGGTGGCTTTTATAATTACAGGATACCCAATTTCATTAGCAAGCGAAACCGCTTCTTCCACATTTTCTATAATTCCCTGTGAACCCGGTACGATTGGCACGCCGGCCTGTTTCATCGTTTCCCGCGCAACGTCTTTTGTTCCCATTTTTGAAATGGCGTCAGCGCTCGGGCCGACAAACGTGACATTCACTTCTTCACATAATTCAGCGAAATCAGCATTTTCAGCTAAAAATCCATATCCCGGATGAATAGCGTCCGTGCCAGTCAGCTTTGCAACACTCACAATATTTGTAACGTTTAAATAGCTGTCTTTTGATGCTTTTGGCCCGATACAAAAAGCTTCATCGGCCATTTGAACATGAAGGGCATCTTTATCAGCTTCTGAATAAACAGCGACAGTCTCAATACCGAGCTCTCTGCAGGCTCTGATGATTCTGACAGCAATTTCTCCTCTGTTGGCGATCAATAGCTTTTTAATCATGTTCAGTCTCCTTACTCTGCTTTTACAAGAAATAGAGGTTGTCCGTATTCGACCAGCTGGCCGTTTTCTACTAATACTTCAACGATTTCGCCTTTCACTTCTGCTTCGATTTCGTTGAAAAGCTTCATCGCTTCTACAATGCAGACAACTGTGTTTTCATTCACTTTTGAACCGGCTGTTACATACGGGCCAGCTTCCGGTGATGAAGATGCATAAAATGTTCCTACCATTGGTGAAGTGATTTTATGTAGATTCTCATCTTGCTTTGGTGCTTCTTGGGCAGGTGCAGACGCTGCTTGCTGCGCTTGCGGCTGAACTGCCTGCGGAGCCTGTGCCTGTACAGGTGCTGCCGGCGCCTGCTGCATGACTTGAACAGTGCCTGCTTCGTGTTTTTTCAGTTTTAAGGATACACCTTCATTTTCATATACGAATTCGTCAATTGTAGACTCGTCAATTGCTTTAATCAGCTCGTGGATTTCTTTGATATTTAACATTCAATCGCACTCCTATGTATGAAATTTCTTTTTTTATAGGTTACTACTAAAAGTACATACTATGTTCATCTTACAGGAGCGGACTTTTGAATTCAACTCTAATATGATAGCAACGCAAAAAGCCCGCTTGTTTAGCGGGCTTTTTTCTCCTCATTCTTATTTAGAGGGTTCAAATGTGACAGCGACATCTTTCATTGTTTTGATTTCTTTTGCAACAAGGTCGATAATGGCTGTCGCCTTCGATTTGGAGTGTTTGTCTGATTTGACTGTAATATTGATTTTATCTCCTTCAGCATTGACGAGCGCATCCTCGTAACCTTGTGTTTTAATCAGCGTTTCCAGCTGTTTTTCTGTTCCTTCCACTTCACTGAGAGCCGTCATTTTATCGTATGCTTCGCTTTTCTCCTTGGCTGTTGCATCATCGCTTGACACAATGGCATTCAGCTCTTCTCTTTCTTTGCTTCTGGCATCTTCTAAATCAAGACGGTACGTCGTAAATAGATCATCATCGGCTGTTTCCGTAACAACAGTTCCTTTTTCACTGGCTTCAGCGGATGTTTCCTTGTCTGCTGATGAATCTTTCGTTCCCTTTGTTCCATCTTCTTTTCCTTTTTCAGTTTCTGTACCGCTTTTTTCCTTCGTGTCTTGCTTGGCAGGCGCTTTTTCAGTTGCGACCTCTCCACTGTCAGACGCGCTTTTTTCACTTTGCATTTGCACGGCGTTTTTGCTTTCCGGCGACATGATATAGTAGACGCTTAACACCACGACAAGACTGAGCATTGTTAATAGCCAAACGGTTTGTTTTTTAAGCATTTATGAATCCTCCTTTATTTTTTTAGGGGCAACCGCAACCCGGTGGCTTGGAACATCCAGGACCCGTGTCACCGCTTCAATAATGGTTTGTTTTATTTGAACGTTGTCCACTCCTTGAGCAACAACGAGTACACCCCGTATATCAGGTTTTTTCGTTTGGACGACGACTGGTGTTTCTTTATCGCCGTTTTTGATCATGACGATTTCTTCCTCCGATGTCTGGTCTGTAACACTTCTTGTTCCGCCTTCTTTGTCTGTTTCTTCAGTGGTCGTATTTTTATTTGATTTGTTTTTTTCATATACTTTCAGGGACGTTGCATCAACATTCACGACAACCGAGACATCATCCACTCCAATGATTGTTTCAAGAATTTCTTTCAGCTGATTTTCGTATTCTTTTTCATAATCATCGATCGAGTTTTTAGGCTCATCAGATTTTGAGGCTTTAAACACTTCAGCTGTTTTCTCTTTGCTGCCTCCAGAATTTTGTGAGGATACGGCCGTTATCGTTTTGGCGTTTTCTGTTTTCTCAGGTGAAGAAAACAACTGGCTGACAAGCATAAAGGAAACTCCGAGAACAAAAACGAACAGAAAGTAATGATATTTGGTCAGCTTCGGCTTTTCGCCGTCCTTCGTTTGCCCCGGAAGAAACTGCTTTTTCAATACATTCCATAATCCGTTTTTATTCATTGCCGACACTCTCCCCGCCTTCCATATGAACCGTAATTTTCTTACTTCCGATTTCCCAAATGTCCGCGAGCTGCGTTTGGATCTGTTTGGCTTCTTTTTGTTCGGCTGCTTCTTTCGTTACGTATGCATGATCTGTATCAATGTGGACCGGCGCGACCGTTTGGACCGTTTTTTCAGAAGACGGGGCCATATACACGCTGATTGTTTTAATATCCTCTTCTGAATCTACCTTTTCTCCTGCCGTGAGTTTGATGCTGCCTACTTTATATTCATCATGACTGAATCTCTCCTCCGCTTTCTTTTTTAGTTGGACAGCCATTTCTTCTAGAATATATGCGCGCTGGGAAGCTTGTATTTCTATTTTTTTTGAATTGATTTGATTTTTTATGTCGGCAGACTCTGATTGCTCGTTTTTTGTGAGGTATTCAAAGATGACTTCGGGGTCTGTCTTGAAAAGTTTAAAAATTGGCGTAAGCATGACGACAATCAAGAGCAGGCTGACTACCATTTTTGCGTACTTTTGCATGCTGGAGCTTGGCAGCAGCATATCAATCACAATTGCAAATAGGATAAACAACACGATGGTGGTAAGCCATTCTGTTAAAAAACTCATTCGCCTGCCTCCTTTATTTCATCATCATTGTGAGGTTCCCGGCTGTGATTATGACAGTAAGGCTTAAAAAAAACATGAGGGACACAATGGCGAGAGCTGCAAAAATATAGATGACGCTTTTGCTGATGACGTCGAGGCAGGTGATGACGGGCCCGCCTCCAAGCGGCTGAAGAATCGCGGCTGCCAGCTTATAAATAAAAGCGAGGGAAAGCACTTTGATTGCCGGAAATGCCGCGATACAGATCAAAATAGCGACACCCAGAATCCCTACCGTATTTTTCAGCAGTAAGGAGGCGCTGATTACTGTATCTGTTGCGTCTGTAAACATCCGGCCAAGCACTGGAATAAAATTTCCGGTTATGAATTTAGCCGTCCTGAGCGTAATGCCGTCTGTCACTGCAGCTGAGGCTCCCTGAACAGAGATGACGCCGAGAAAGATGGTAAGAAAAACAGCCAGTGCTCCGATGGCGATATTTCTGAGCAGGTTGGCCAGCTGCGTTACTTTGTATTGTTCGGTCATTGTGCTGACAATGCTCAGAATCGCTGATAAGAAAATCAGCGGCATGACGATATTTTGAATCAAGAGGCCGCTCGTGTTCATCAGAAAGAGGATAACAGGATGAAAGAAGGCAGCAGATACAGCTCCGCCTGAGGAAGCCAAAAGCGCCAAGAGGAGCGGAATGAGTGCCAGGATAAAGCTGGTCATCGTCTGAATGGCCTCAGTTGCATAATTGATTGCCACATGAAAGCTGTTCAGCGCAAGGATAATCAGCACCATGTACACAATTGAGTATGCAACCTTACTGACAGTGCTTTGCTGAAACGCATTTTGCAGAAGCTGCAGAATGACGCAAAAAATCGTGAGCAAAATCAATGTGCCCAGCAGCTTTCCATTGGCTAGCACTTCATGGAACAAATAAGAAAAGAGAGCTTTCAGCCATTCTTGCGGTGAGAATGATTTCTCGCCGTTGATAAACTCGATTAAGCTGCCTTTTTGGCTTTCCGGCAGCAGTCCGCCGTATTCTGTCATAATATCATTCCAAAATTCTCCGATCTTATCTGTTTCAAGCGAGGCTGCTGTCCTTTCCGCTAATTGCTCGGCCGTTTCAGCATGATCTTCCGTTTGTTCGTCATTACCGGCTGCTTGTACAATTTCTGCACGCCCTGCTATGATCAGCACGGCCAAAAGCAAAACCCATTGAAAACGCTTCAATCTACCGCCTCCTTTCGGTTATGACATAGAAGGTATGAGTCCGAGAATCGTTTCGATAATGACGGTTAAAATAGGCACAGCCATAACGAGAATTAAAATTTTCCCCGCCAATTCTATTTTCGAGGCGATGGCTCCTTGACCGGCATCTTTTGTGAGCTGTGCCCCGAATTCAGCAATATAGGCGATTCCGATAATCTTTAAAATGGTTTCAACATAGACCATGTTGACATTTGCATTAATCGCGATTTTTTCTATCATTCGTATAATGTCGTAGATTTGGTCTACTAAATAAAGAAAAATGGCACATCCGGCAAAAACGACGATTAAAAAAGCAAAAGTCGGCTTTTGTTCTTTTACTATTAAAGAAAGGAAGGTGGCGATCAGCCCTAAACCTACAATTTGAACAATGTCAATCTGCAAGCCCCCCTATCCTTGGAATAAAAACACAGCTTTTATCTTTTTAAATAGGTCATCTACAATGGTGGCCACCATAAATAAAATATAGATAAAACCTAACAGCGTCACCCACTGAGCGTATTCTTTCTTGCCCATCTGATCCAATATCGTGTGTAAAAAAGCGACCACGATTCCCACTCCGGCGATTTGAAATATGACATTCACATCTACTCCCATTTTATTTTTGCTCCCCTCATGTTTACATCAATAGAAGAATGAGTAACAAGCCCGCTAAAAAGCCCAAACTTTTTATCATCTTTTCGTTTTTCGCTTGCGCCTGCTCAGCATCCGCTTCTGAGGCTTCCAAATGTGTCAGCGCCAGCTTGATGTGCTTTTGCTGTGAGATTCGATCATGAATCCCGAGCGTCTCGCCAAACTGCTTTAGCACCTCGTATTCGCTTTTTTTCAAAGACATGGTGTCCCATACCTTTTTTAAGCTTTGCTCCCACGCCGTTTTCGCGGAATCGCTTCCCTTTTCCAGCTGATCACTGAATGCGGAAAAAAGAGCTGAAACAGGCTGTGCGAGCTGCTTGGCAATCTGCTGTGAAGCGGTATGAAGCGGTGTATGGCCGTACATGATTTCAGCCTCGAGGGATTGAAGCGCCGCACGCAGCTGGCGGATTTGCCGCGGCCGTTCTGTATAAATCTTCGCCATCTCAAAACCTGTCCATGTTGTCGCTACCACAATGAATACTGCGCCCAGCAGCTTCAGCATGTTTTCACGTCCGTCGTCCTAGACAGCACATGTCCGTCTTTGTCATAAATGCGGCTCACTGTGCCCGGCCCTTTTGCTCTTGATAATTCCAAATAGCGGTCAAAGGCTCTTTCTTCCCACAAACGCTTCAATGAAGGCCGCTTCATGAGATCGGATATGCTCCAGCCATGCGCCGATACGATTACTGAAACACCTGCATGCAACGCCTCCAGAAGCGCATCTGTATCCTCCATACGCCCGATTTCATCGACAATCATCACCTCAGGACTCATGGATCGAATCATCATCATCAGCCCCTCAGCCTTTGGACAGGCGTCTAATACGTCAATTCTCTGTCCAAATTGATGCTGCGGAATGCCGCGCAGACATCCGGCAATTTCTGACCGTTCATCGACGATGCCTGTCTTTACGGGCAGCATGCGGTTTTTGCCGGTGCTCGAGAGCCTCGCAAGGTCCCGAAGAAGTGTTGTTTTGCCGGTTTGGGGCGGTCCGATAATCAGCGTATTCAGCCAGCTGGTTTGATATAAGTACGGAAGCAGCGGCTCCGCAATCCCCAGCTTTTGCCTGGCAATTCGTATATTAAAAGATGCGATGTCACGGAGTCCTTTCACACCTCCGTTTTCCGTAATGACTCTGCCTGCCAGTCCGACTCTGTGACCGCCTCTGATCGTGACATACCCTTTCTTCAGCTCTTCTTCAAGTGTATACATGCTATAGTTGCTGAGCCGGCTCAGGATCAGATGGGCATCCTCGGCCGTACCCGCATAGGATAAAAAAACAGGTTGTCCTTTTCGAATCAATTCAATAGGGCGGTTGACCCGGATTCTGACTTCTTCGATTTCCAGCCATTGTTGTTCCGGTATTTCAGAAAGGGCGTTTTTCATGGATTCAGGGAGAACCTCAGCGATTTCATTCAACAGAGCCTCCTCCTTTCTACCGATTGGCTTCTTTAAAATGTATGATGTGAGGCAGACTTTATGACAAGCCTCTCCTTATTTATGAACACCCGCCAAAATCAAAACAACACCCGTGAAAATCAGAATCAGCTTTGCATACGAAAGCTGCCCGGCAATTTGGTAGATTCCGACTGTCATCGTAATGATAAAAATCAACGGCCCTACAATTGCAAGAATGCTGTTAACCACAACCGCCTTCCGGACATCGTTTGTCACAAGCATGATAATGGCTGCAGTCAGCTCAATCATAGAGGATAAAACTCGTAATCCCGCCATTGTTAAAACAGTAGAATTGATATTTCCAAGAAAAAATTTCATAGCACTCTCCCAACCTCCTGTTTTTTTATATGATATGCTCTAGCTTGCTGAAGTAGTCTTGTCATTTTCGTATAAAAGAAAGATTCTGTTTTTGGGCACAAAAAAAGCCTGCTCCCAATTTGGGAACAGACTTCTTTTTTTCTTTCTATGCTCTTGAAACGTAAGAACCGTCTGATGTATTGACAACAAGTGTGTCGCCTTCATTCACAAAGAACGGCACGTTTACAACAAGCCCGGTTTCAGTTTTCGCAGGTTTTGTACCGCCTGATGCTGTATCACCTTTAATACCAGGTTCAGTTTCAACAACTTTCAGCTCAACTGTGTTTGGAAGTTCGATACCAAGTGTTTCATCCTGGTACATCATGATATGCACAGACATGTTTTCAAGCAGGTATTTTAATTCTTCTTCGATTTGAGTTGCGCTCAGTTCAAGCTGCTCATAAGAAGAAGTATCCATAAATACGTGCTGATCACCGTTTGCATATAGATATTGCATTGTTTTTGTTTCGATTTGCGCTTTCGCTACTTTTTCACCAGCGCGGAAGGTTTTTTCCTGAATGGCGCCAGTGCGAAGGTTGCGAAGTTTAGAGCGGACAAATGCCGCACCTTTTCCAGGTTTTACGTGCTGGAAGTCAACGACGCGCCAAATGCCGCCATCTACTTCGATTGTTAATCCTGTACGGAAATCGTTAACTGAAATCATGTTTAATGTCCTCCTATATTACAATCACAAAATAATAAGTTCTTTTGGGGAATGGGTGATTGTCCGGTTGCCGTTTTCTGTAATCACGATGTCATCTTCAATACGGACACCGCCTGTTTCTGGTATGTAAATGCCCGGCTCCACTGTGACCACCATGCCCGGTTCAAGGATAGCTGAAGATCTGACGGATAATCCCGGCGATTCATGAACTTCCATGCCGAGCCCGTGCCCGGTTGAATGACCGAAATATTCACCGTAGCCTTTTGCCGCAATGTGATCCCTTGTGAGGGCGTCAGCCTCTTTTCCTGTCATTCCCGGCTTAATATGTGCGACGCCGAGCGCCTGAGCATCAAATACAACCTGATAGATCTCCTTCAATTGATCACTGGGCTGACCCACAGCGACCGTACGGGTAATATCAGAACAATATCCTTTATAATAAGCGCCAAAATCAAGCGTAACAAGGTCTCCGCTTTCAATCAGTTTGTCACTGGCCACACCGTGAGGAAGGCTTGACCGAAGGCCCGAGGCGACAATCATATCAAAAGAAGAGCTGTCAGCTCCCTGGCTTCTCATATAAAATTCCAGCTCATTGGCAACAGCGATTTCAGAAATGCCGGGTTTCATAAACGTCAAGATATGTTTGAAGGCATCATCTGCAATCTTCGCAGCTTCCTCTAATATCTTAATCTCTTCACTAGACTTAATCAAGCGCAACTTTTCCACGGATTCAGCCACAGGCACTAATTCGGCCTCACTGATAACGGCGCTGTATGAAGCGTAAGTGCCATATGTCATGCTGTTCTGTTCAAAGCCGAGACGCTTGATGCCGAACGATTCCACAGTGTCGGCAGTGGTCTGAATCAGGCTGCCGCCATGTTCAATGATCTCAAAACCTTTTACCTGAACCTTTGCCTGCTCTGTATAACGAAAATCCGTAATAAATGCTGCTTTGTCACCCGATATAACAGCCAAACCCGCAGAACCTGTAAACCCTGTCATATAGCGTACATTCGTACTGCTTGTAATCAGCATGCCGTCAATTCCCAGCTGTTCAAAAAGGTTTCTTAATTTCTCTAGCTTCATCCTTATTCTCCCCCTTGCTGGCTTAATAAGTAGCGAACAGCAAGCTTGTAGCCTTCAGCTCCAAGACCGACAATCTGCCCTTTCGCAACCGGAGCGATAACCGACTGATGCCTGAATTCTTCCCTGGCGTATAAGTTTGATAAATGCACCTCAACCACAGGAAGACTGATGCTTGAAACAGCATCCCTGATCGCATAGCTGTAATGGCTCAGGGCGCCGGGGTTCAGAACAATCCCGCTGTATTGCTCCTCAGCCTCATGTATCGCATCGATCAAATCACCTTCGTGATTAGACTGGAAGAAAGTGAGCTGGATATGTAAGGCTTCAGCAAATTGAAATAAATCTGTTTCAATATCGGTCAGCGTCTGGCGGCCGAATACTTCAGGCTCACGCTTCCCAAGCCGATTGACATTCGGTCCGTTCAAAATCAAAAAATGAGGCACATAATCTCTCCTTTTCGCGAGGGTTTCTCATGCAAAAAATGTTCACTTCTCGTGAACATTTTATCATACTGGAAAAGGTTTATACACTATTCTCTATGCATTCCCAGCGCACGTGCCAGCTTTTCCGAATTCAGCTCATTGTATTCAAATGAAATGGAATACCCGACAAACAGCCCGTAAAGCAAATAAATGCAAATCGTCGTAATAATGGTATCTGATGTCAGTTCGTTCACCGTGCGCACATCTGGAAAAATCGGATTAAAAACAAAAAACACGAGCAGCCAAAGCACCAAGCCGTATAAAATACCCGGCCACATTGTTTTTAAACGTTTCAATAGAAGAAAATAAAGAAACGCTGCGCCAATTGAAATCACTCCAATCAAAATGATGCTGATCACCGTTCCTAGTCCATGTTTTTTCCACTCTCCGAGCACAAACGGCTGCAAAATCATATTCGGACTGATTTCAGAAAAATGAAACAAATATGCGATATAAGCAACGAAACTCCATAATACGCCTCCGCAAAAACCTGTTGCTGCCACCCTGCCGGCCATCGAAACAGGCGGCCCTTGCTTCTCATTCAATTCTTCATTTTGTTCTGTATCTTTTTCGCTTGTCATCATGGCACCTCCAGTTAAAGTGTGCCCAAAAAATGAAATGTCAATAAAAAAGCTCACACTTTTTGACAGCTGCGAGTAAAATTTGAAAATAACGGGTATAATGCATGTAGAAAAAGCAAGGCTATGGCAATTTTTCAGCCTGTCAATCTAGAGGTTTAGCGCTGTTTCCTGTACAATAGAGTGAAAGGAAATGGTTAGCAATCCTAAAGAAATAGGCAGGTTGATAATATGTCAAAACATAAAATTCCGCCCGTTTACGGCGGGCAGGCTGTTGTGGAAGGCGTTATGTTTGGCGGAAAGCATCATTACGTTACAGCCATCAGAAGAACGGATGGAAGCATGAACTTTTTTAAGCTTCCCCGCAAACACAACCCGAAACTGAACATCGTAAAAAAGATACCGTTTTTACGGGGGATCGCGGCCATTATCGAAGCGAGTGCAAACGGCACAAAGCATTTGAATTTTTCAAGCGAACGTTACGGGCTCGATCCATCTGAAGACGAGACACTTGAGCAGGAAGAAAAAAAATCGTCTGGACTGTCTATGTATCTCAGCCTCGCGGTTATCGGCGTCCTTTCATTTTTGTTCAGTAAATTCGTATTTACATTGGTTCCGGTTTTCTTAGCTGAACTGACAAGGCCGATTTTTTCATCGGACATAGCTCAAATCGCGGTTGAAAGCCTGTTTAAGTTGATTTTGCTGCTCGGTTACATCTATTTTTTGTCCATGACACCGCTCATTAAAAGAGTGTTTCAATATCATGGAGCCGAACATAAAGTCATAAACTGTTATGAACAGAATTTGCCAATTACTGTGGAGAATGTCCAAAACCAATCTCGGCTTCATTACCGCTGCGGATCAAGCTTTATTTTATTTACGATTATTGTCGGCATGTTTGTTTATTTACTCGTTCCGACAGATCCGCTTTGGCTGCGTGTGATAGATCGTGTCGCACTGATACCGGTCGTACTTGGTATATCCTTTGAAGTTCTGCAGCTGACAAACAAAGTGCGTGATATTCGCGGTCTGAAATTACTAGGGTACCCGGGACTTTGGCTTCAGCTGCTAACTACGAAGGAACCTAAGGATGACCAGGTTGAAGTTGCCATTGAAAGCTTTAACGAACTTCTCAGACTCGAAGAATTGTCTGAGCAAAATCAGAAGCCTTCTCACAACGTCATCTAAAATCCGTTGCCCTGCTACTACTTTCGGAGGTGGACAGTTATGAATCATCGTGTACAACCTATTGTTGCTGTATTAATTGCGCTGGGAGCGTTCGGTTTCCTCTATGTGCTGGTAACCAATCCCGGGGAAATGGCAAAAATGGCGGTTACCGTCATCGTGGCAGGTATCATTATTTATTTTATTGTGAAATATGTAATGAATCGAAATGCGGGCAGCGAAGGAGCAGCCTTTAAAAAAGCGGCGAAACAATCGCGGCGCCGGATGAAAGAACAAAAAGCAAAACACCGCGCCGGACATAAGGGACGTGTCAGCCACCTGCGAAGCGTTCCGAGCGCCAGCAAGCCTAAGCCGATGATTCTCAAGAAAAAAAGCCAGACTCAGCTGACTGTTATAGAAGGGAAAAAAAATAAAAAGAAAAACAGAGCGCTTTTTTAATAGGTCCACTGCTTTAAAAACAGCTCTGTCCGTCTTTTGCCTAGCTCAATCAGGGCTAGTTTTTTTTGTTGCGTTAAATGAAAATCAGTCGCCATTACGTCATCAACAGGGAGAAAAATAATATTTTGTTCATAGCGTGATGCTATGTGTCTTGCGTCATGGGCATCCTTCATCGTTTCAAACAGGGCGCCGAACAGTTCGAAGGCGTTGCGGATATTTTTTTTCGGACGTTCCCTTTCACGCGGCGCAAGCGTCACACCGATCACAGGCCGCTTTCTTTCCTTTGAAAACAGCCAGATGGGGAAATTGCTTAACACACCACCGTCAACAACCGTGGCGGTGCCTGTGTCCGTTTTTAATTTTATCGGTTCAAAAAAATACGGAATGCTGCAGCTCATTCTGACCGCTCTGGCAACCGGGAACATATCGGGATTTAACCCGTAACGGGGCAAATCGTCCGGCAAAACAATCATGGTGCCGTTTGTCAGATCAGAAGCAATAAGGCGCAGAGACCCTTTCTGCAAATCGCCGAAAACCCTTATGCCTTTCGCTCTTAACAGATCAGCAATCCATTTTTCTATCGTATCGCCTTTGTATAATCCAAGACGCCAGTATATGGACACCCACTGGAGCATTTTTAAGGGGAGAAAAGAGTACCTCTGATCCAGCAATTTCTCTCCGTCCACTTCTTCAATTAAAGCGTGGATTTCCTTACTGGTGTAACCTGACGCAATAAAAGCGGCAATAATGGCGCCCGCGCTTGTACCCGCAACCCTTTTAAAGCGGAAGCCTTTTTCCTCAAGCGCTTCATAAGCACCTGCAAGCGCAATGCCTTTTACTCCTCCGCCGGAAAACACACCGTCAATATACATCTCATTCCCTCCCCCTCCATCTGATCGTTTATTACCATTTTAAGAAAACACGCGAAGAAATAGACCAACGAATGACGGGTGGCGCACCGCATCAAAAAAGACGGCCTCCTTTGAGACCGCCTTTTTACTGATTATGATGTTCTGTTTTCTTTTGGATTGATTTCAGATCTTTTTTACGGGTATCATCTTCTTCAAAATATTGAACAAGATCCCCGATGCGATCAATGCTGTTCCAGCTTAAATGATGTTCGATTCCTTCGACATCGTTATATATTTTCTCTTCATCAACACCAATGATTCTTAAAAACTGCTCAAGCAATTCATGTCTGTAAACCAGCCGTTTGCCTATTTTTTTCCCTTTAGACGTTAACACGAGACCGCGATATTTTTCATAAATTAAATATTCGTCTTTATCTAGTTTTTGAACCATTTTTGTTACAGAGGAGGGATGGACTGCCAATGCTTCCGCGATATCGGAAACTCGTGCATATCCTTTTTCTTCAATCAGCATATAAATCTGTTCAATATAATCTTCCATACTTGGTGTTGTCATCGAAACCCTCCCAAAAAGCACCTTAACTTTATAAACCATTACAAGTTTACACTAATGAACTTGAAAAAACAAGGATGCTCCGCGGGTCAAAAGCCCTGTTTACCGCTTATAATTCCATTCATCTGAAGCATACTTTGTTTCAGCCAAGTGATGAACGAAATCAAGCTCTTCCTGAGAAAGTTCGTACGGCTCCAGATGAATGTTAAGACCTGTTTCAAATCCTTCTTTAAAGGCTTTACGAGCCTCATCCATCGTCACCCGTTTTTCGGTTAGTTCATTAATGGCAACCGCTTTATTTTTGAAATTGCGCTGCATCCGCTCTCTTACTCTTTCATTTGGATATAAGAACAGATCGAACAGCTTGTCCTCATCCAAATCAAGAAGAATGGAGCCATGCTGAAGAATCACGCCTTTTTGTCTCGTTTGCGCGCTTCCCGCCACCTTGCGGCCCTCAACCACTAGCTCATACCACGAAGGCGCGTCAAAACAAACGGATGACCGCGGATTTTTTAAGCTTTCTTTTTCTTTTTCGGTTCTCGGGATGGCAAAGTAAGCATCCAGGCCGAGATTTCTAAAGCCTTGAAGTATGCCTTCTGAAATAACCCGGTATGCCTCAGTAACAGTCGCCGGCATTTCGGGGTGCTCTTCCGAAACAATCACGCTGTATGTCAATTCCTGATCGTGCAGAACGCCTCTCCCTCCGGTCGGGCGTCTGACGAATCCGAGATTATACTTATGTACTGCTTCAAAATTGATTTCCTTTTTAATATTTTGAAAATACCCTACAGAAAGCGTCGCCGGATTCCAGCCATAAAAACGGATAACCGGGGGAATTTTCTTCTCGCTGTGCCAATATAAAAGCGCTTCATCAAGCGCCATATTGAATGCAGGACTTGCATTGCCTGAGTCTATAAACCGCCAAGTTTCTTTTTGCATTTTAAGACCTTCCTTACCGTTTTAATAGAATCAGTTTATCAAACTGCCGGGAAAATGAAAAATATTTTAGTTCCATTATAGATGACAATCACGCTGTGCTTTACTATAATAGTATTTGTCGAAAACGGCTCTATGGCCTTGTTTTATGAAGCAGGGTTTTGATTTTATATGCTAAAGGAGTAGAATCACATTGTCTAATATGATCGTTTTGATTATTTTTGCTGCATTTATTGTCTATATGATTGCTTCATATGTTTATCAGCAGCGTATTATGAAAACACTTACCGAAGAAGAATTCCGCGCGGGTTACCGCAAAGCGCAGCTTATTGACGTTCGTGAACCGAATGAGTTTGAGGGCGGACATATTTTGGGCGCCCGCAACATCCCGCTGTCTCAGCTGAAACAGAGAAAAAATGAAATCCGTCCGGACAAGCCTGTTTACCTATACTGCCAAAACAGTGTCCGCAGCGGACGCGCGGCACAAACCCTGCGCAAAAACGGCTGCACTGAGATTTATAACCTAAAAGGCGGCTTTAAAAAATGGGGCGGAAAGATTAAAGCGAAGAAATAAAGCAAAACAGCTGTCTGGCAGACAGCTGTTTTTATTTATTTCTCTTCCGCCTCGTATCTGAGCACCGGGTGTCTCGCCGCTTTTGTTTCATCCATTCGTTTTACAATCGTTGTATGCGGCGCCTCCTGAACAAGCTCCGGATTCTCCTCCGCTTCTTTTGCGATTTGAATCATAGCATCAATAAACGCATCCAGTGTTTCCTTTGATTCTGTCTCTGTCGGCTCAATCATGATGCATTCTTCAACATTAAGCGGGAAATAAATTGTCGGCGGATGATAGCCGAAATCAAGCAGCCGTTTTGCAATATCAAGCGTACGCACTCCCAGATTTTTCTGCCGCTTCCCTGACAATACAAATTCATGCTTGCAATGGCGGTCAAACGGAAGATCGTAATAAGGCGCGAGCTTTCTCATCATATAGTTGGCGTTTAACACTGCGTTCTCAGTAACAGCTTGTAACCCGTCAGGCCCCATGGAACGGATGTACGTATACGCTCTGACATTAATGCCAAAGTTGCCGTAATACGGCTTCACGCGGCCGATCGCATGAGGGCGGTCATAATCAAACGTAAAGCGCCCTTCTTTTTTGACTAAAACGGGTTTTGGCAAATACGGAATCAGATCTTGTTTTACGCCGACAGGGCCTGAGCCGGGGCCTCCGCCGCCATGAGGGCCTGTGAATGTTTTATGCAGGTTGAGGTGCACCACGTCAAATCCCATATCCCCAGGTCTCGCTTTGCTTAAAACGGCATTTAAATTAGCGCCGTCATAGTACAATTTCCCTCCCGCTTCGTGAACAATCTCCGCCATCTCTGTAATCTGTTCCTCAAACAAGCCGAGCGTGTTCGGATTCGTCAGCATAAGAGCTGCAGTTTCTTCATTCACTGCTCTTTTTAAATCCTCTAAATCAACAAGCCCATTTTCATTCGATTTCACCGTAACGGTTTCAAAGCCTGCTACTGTTGCTGATGCAGGATTCGTCCCGTGCGCGGAATCAGGGACAATGACCTTCGTCCGCTTGAAATCCCCGCACGCTTCATGATAGGCGCGGATCATCATCAGCCCCGTCCATTCACCGTGCGCTCCGGCAGCAGGCTGAAGCGTTACTTCATCCATTCCCGTTATTTCTTCAAGGTGCTTGCTTAAATCATATAAAAGCTCTAACGCGCCTTGTACCGTGCTTTCATCCTGAAGGGGGTGAATCGCAGCAAAACCGGGAATACGCGCGATTTTCTCATTGATTTTCGGATTATATTTCATCGTGCAAGAACCGAGCGGGTAAAAGCCGGAATCCACCCCGTGATTGCGTTTGGAGAGCGCCGTATAATGGCGCATGATATCCAGCTCTGAAACCTCCGGCAGCGCTGCTTCTTCGTCACGAATATAGGTGTCTGACAAGAGGTCCTCCAATTCGATTTCCGGTACATCGAGCTCCGGCAGACTGTAGCCGATACGGCCTTCTCTGGAAAGCTCAAAAATAAGTGCCTGATCCTGATTACTCATGGCGATCCCCCAATTCCTGAATGAGTGCGTCAATTTCTTCTTTTGTTCTCAGCTCCGTTACAGCAACCAGCATATGACAGTTTAGCTCCGGGTACGTCAGCCCAAGATCATATCCGCCAATCATTCCTTTTGCCAGCAAACGCTGGTTCACAGCTCTCACTGGTTCCTTCAGTTTGATGACAAATTCATTAAACATCGATCCGTCAAACATAACGGTAAGGCCTGCTTTTTTTGCTTCTTGCTTTGCATAGTTGGCTTTTAAGAGATTTTGGCGGGCTATTTCTTTTACACCGTTTTTTCCGAGAGCAGTCATGGCCACTGATGCCGCCAGCGCATTTAACGCTTGGTTCGAGCAAATATTTGATGTTGCTTTATCCCGGCGAATATGCTGCTCCCTGGCTTGCAATGTAAGCACAAAGCCTCTTTTCCCGTTTTCGTCTTCCGTTTGCCCGACGAGGCGGCCCGGCACCTTTCTCATCAATTTTTTCGTAACGGCAAAAAAGCCACAGTGCGGGCCGCCGTATGCTGAAGGAATGCCGAAAGGCTGCGCATCACCGACGACGATATCAGAGTGAAACTTGCCAGGTGGCGTGAGGAGGCCAAGTGCAAGCGGGTTGGCTGATACAATAAACATGGATTTCCCTTGATGAGCGATAGGCTCAATATCCTGTAACGGCTCAATCCGGCCAAAAAAATTCGGGTATTGAACGATCACTGCGGCTGTGTCCTCGCAAACGGTTTGGCGCAAAGCATCAAGATCTGTAACGCCATCTGCAGCGGGTACTTCAACAACTTCGATATACTGACCTTTTGCGTACGTTTTCAGCACTTCCCGTGATTCAGGATGCACGGTTTTTGACACAACGATTTTTTTCTTTTTCGTGTGGCCTGAAGCAAGCATTGCTGCTTCTGCCAAAGCTGTACCGCCATCATACATAGAGGAGTTGGCGATATCCATTCCCGTCAGCTCACAGATCATCGTTTGGAATTCAAAAATCGCCTGAAGCTCTCCTTGTGAAATCTCTGGCTGATAAGGCGTATATGCGGTATAAAACTCAGAGCGCGAAATGACATGATCCACAATGACAGGCTGATAGTGGTCATATACACCCGCTCCTAAGAAAGAAGCATATTGTACGGTATCACGATTTTTAGAGGCCAGCTTTGTCAGTTCTCTTGTTAATTCTGTTTCTGATTTCGCTTTTTTGATTTGATACTCTTTTTTATATTTGACGTTCTCCGGTATATCAGCAAATAAATCATCGACGCTGCTTACGCCGATCGCGGCAAGCATTTCCTGTTTATCCTTTTCTGTTGCGGGCAAATAACGGTGCTTCATGTGTTGACTCCTCTCTCCAAGAAAAATATTAGCGTTTATAAAATGGTGTTTTGACAACCTTTGCTTTCACTAATTTTTTGCGAATCTCTACATCTACAACAGTCCCGATATTACTCGCTTCCGAAGCAATTAAGGCAAGGCCGACGTTTTTCCCTAATGTGGGTGACTGCGTGCCGGTTGTCACCTTTCCTACGGATTTGCCAATATGAAAAACTTCATATCCGTGCCGCGGTATCCCTTTGTCAATCATTTCGAGACCGACAAGTTTACGCTTCGCTCCGTTTTCTTTTTGTTCACTCAATACTGATTTCCCGAAAAAGTCAGACTCTTTTTTGTGCTTTACGGCAAAGCCTATACCTGCTTCAATCGGTGTAATATCCCGGGTCAGCTCCTGACCATACAGCGGGAGCTTCGCTTCAAATCGAAGTGTATCACGTGCTCCGAGACCACATGGAATCAGTCCATATGCATCCCCTGCATCAATGATTTTTTTCCAAATATGAACAGCATCATCACTGCGGCAGTAAATTTCATACCCGTCTTCACCCGTATAGCCAGTTCGGGAAATAAGCGCTTTGCAACCGCTAATATCGGCTTCATCCATAAACGCAAACGGCTTTAAGGCAGACACATCTGCAGCTGTCAGATTTTTTAAGATTGCTTCTGCTTTCGGCCCCTGTACAGCCAAGAGCGCGATTTGATCTGACTGATTGTCAATCTGCACATCACCTGCTGCATGTTCTTTCATCCAAGCCAAGTCTTTATCTATATTAGAAGCATTAATGACAAGCAGATAGCGGTTTTCTCCTTTTTGATAGATAAGCAAATCATCGACGGTTCCGCCATCCGGATAACACATCGCCGTATATTGAGCACGTCCCGGTGTTAACGCGGAAACATCATTTGTCATCAGCCTTTGCAAAAAAGACAGACTGTCGTTTCCTGATACTTCGATTTCTCCCATATGGGATACATCAAACAAACCGGCTGCAGTTCGGACAGCCTCGTGTTCTTTTTTTATAGAAGAAAATTGGACAGGCAGCTCCCAGCCACCGAAATCAATCGTTTTTCCTCCATATTCCTTATACAGGTCAAATAATGGCGTTCTTTTCAGCATCTAATTCCTCCCCTTTTTCAACGGCGCAGCTAAAAAACATACAAAAAAGGACAGAGAAACACCTCATGTAAAATGAAGGTTCTCTGTCCTGGCACCTGAAAGTTTACTTTGCATACGCAAAGACGTCCCCTTTGGTGGTTTGCACATCCGCGCAAACACTCTCCAGAGTTGCGTCGAGCAAGAGTTCTTTTGCCTGAGAGATTCACTCCGCAGTTTGCTCCTTCGGCGCCTGTATCCCGAGGTTTTCGGTCAGGTCTCTCCCCTTGCTGTCATTCGCTCATATTTTCATGCTGTTGTGGACATACTATAGCAATATCTTACATCAAATACATACTCATATCCTACCATCATCACTATATGCTGGGCAACAGCAATTTGGGCAGATTTTACTTATATTGTTCATCTTAAGAATCGAAGAATAAGAAAGGCGGTTTCAAAGCAATGAATGCAGAAATGATCTACGATGCAAAATGGCCTGAAGAATTTGCTGAAAGGCTGAAAAACGATGGCCCTTGGGCAAACTGGGAACTGTACAAACTCTCTGCAGAAATCCAGAAAACATTAGCAATTCCAGAGTTTGAAGGCTTACGGGCTCCTTTATACCTGCCTTCCTTTACGCCGCTCCCACACCAGCTTGAGGTGGCGCAAAAAGTGGTTGAAAAAATGAACGGGAAAGCGATTTTAGCAGATGAGGTCGGTCTCGGGAAAACGGTTGAAGCCGGTTTAATTTTAAAAGAGTATATGATTCGCGGGTTAGCAAAAAAAATTTTGATCCTTGTGCCCGCTTCCCTTGTGTCACAGTGGGTCAAAGAGCTTCAGGAAAAATTTTTGATTCCGGCTGTTGAACAAAAGAAAAGTTATGTGTGGGAACAATGCGATATTGTCGTCTCATCAATCGATACCGCGAAACGCTCGCCCCATCGAGAAATCGTTCTGTCTATCCCATATGACCTTGTCATTATTGATGAGGCACACAAACTGAAAAATAGCAAAACGAAGAACTATGAATTTGTCCGGAATCTCGTAAAAAAATATTGCCTGCTTCTTACCGCGACGCCAATTCAGAACCGTATTGAAGAGATTTTCAATTTGGTGTCCTTACTAAAACCGGGCCATTTAGGCAGCCAGAATCACTTTCAGGAGGAGTTCGCCAACAAGAAAACCAGTTTAGAAGCGCATGAACATTTAAAAGATCTTGTGAATAAAGTCATGATCCGCAATAGGCGGCATGATACCGGGCTGAATTGGAAACAGCGCCATGTTGAAACAGTGCCGATTGAATTTTCTCCTTCAGAGCAGGCCCTTTATGATGAAATTTCCCGCTTGAAGGAAAGTATCAATAAGCCGGCCAGCATGTTCTCAATTATGACCTTGCAAAGAGAATGCTGTTCGAGCAGAGAAGCGGTATATATGACGCTGAAAAAAATGCTTGATCAAAAAGAGAAACAAGCACCTGCCATTGATGAGCATACGATTTCAGTTTTAATAGAGCGCATCAATCAAGTGACACAAAATTCTAAAGCGCTTCAAGTCGTTGATTTAATCAAAAAGATTGACGATAAGGTCATCATTTTTACAGAATACCGGGCAACCCAGATTTATTTGCAGTGGTTTCTTCAACAAAACGGGATCAGTTCTGTGCCGTTTAGAGGCGGATTTAAACGCGGGAAAAAAGACTGGATGAAGGACCTTTTCCGCGGAAAGATTCAAGTCCTTATTGCAACTGAAGCAGGCGGTGAGGGGATTAACCTTCAATTTTGCAATCACATGATCAACTATGACTTGCCATGGAACCCGATGCGACTTGAGCAAAGAATCGGAAGAATTCACAGGCTCGGGCAGGAGCGTGACGTGCACATTTATAACATGGCAACAAAACATACGGTGGAAGAGCATATTCTAAAGCTTTTATATGAAAAAATTCATTTGTTTGAAAAAGTGGTTGGCGAACTTGATGATATTTTAACGAAAATTCAAGTGAACAATTTTGAAGAACACCTTCATGACATTTTGTATCACTCAGCAACAGAAGAAGAAATGAAAATAAAAATGGATAACTTAACCTCATTTTTGTCTTATAAAAAACAGCAGCCTGCTGAAAAAAGAGGATCTTAGCCTGTAAGGAGGTTTTAGTAGTGAGACAGCGAGAGGTTCACGATTTTCTGCTGCGTTTTTTTCAAGCAAACAGCTGCCAAATCGTCGATCAAGGCTTAGGCTATATGACAGTACAGCTTACAGTTGAAATGGACAAACAGATCATGAACCGCCCTTTCTATTGGCATTGGCGTGAGAAGACAGGCGGTGATCCGAATCCAATGAAAATCACCTTTATTACAGATAAAGAAAATGCGCCAAAAGACCTAGATGGCGAATTTATATATTTTGGGGCCCCGCGCCTTTTTCAAATATTTAAAGCTGTTAAACAAAATGGGAGATTTACCAGAATGTATGAGAAAATTGAATCAGCCGGAGCCAAAGTCCCACTTCAGCCTTGGCTTGGTATAAATGTCACGATTTCATACCAGTCCGACATGAAAAAGGATAAGCTATTGTCACTAGGTCTTCACCTAGTCTCTGGAACGATTATTGAAGATTTTCAAAGCAAGCTGACCCAGCTTTCACTGACATCTCAAATATGTGACTATTGCTTCACTATTTCACCTATGATCAAACCAGAAAGCGGGCTTAAACGTATGGAAAACTATATTTCCAAATCCGCTATGCAGGAGCCGTCCGACTGGGCGGAACAGGCGGTTGACAGGTGGAGAAATGATATGACATTGCTTGATAAGTTTTACGAGCATATAGAAGAAAAACCAGAAGAATACCATCTAGAAAAACAGGCGCTGAAAACGTTGTATCAACCAAAGATTTCAGTTGAAATTGAAAATGGCGGATTGTTTTATCTGCAAAATAATATTTCAAGCTAACTTTTTTACCATTCGACACCATTCTCGTTTTTTTTAAGAAAATGCGATTATAATAAAAGTATATTGGAAAAAAATTCTGGTAATTGTAATGGCAAATGACTTCCAGAGACTAATGAAGCATACAATGAGTCATGGCCGGACTGGCTGAAATACATAAACAAGTATTTTAGGAGGAGAAACTGCATGAAAAATGCAAAACAAGAGCACTTTGAATTGGATCAAGAATGGGTTGAATTAATGGTGGAAGCCAAAGAGGCAAATATCAGCCCGGAAGAAATACGAAAATATTTACTTTTAAACAAAAAGTCTGCTCATCCTGGTCCGGCAGCCAGAAGTCATACCGTAAATCCTTTCTGAATGTGCTATAATATCACAAGGAAGGTGATGACATTGATTGGCCAGCGTATTAAACAATACCGTAAAGAAAAAGGCTACTCACTATCAGAACTAGCTGAAAAAGCTGGGGTAGCGAAGTCTTATTTAAGCTCAATAGAACGAAATCTACAAACGAACCCCTCCATTCAATTTCTCGAAAAAGTCTCCGCTGTTCTGGACGTCTCGGTTCATACTTTGCTCGATGAGAAACATGAAACCGAATACGATGGTCAATTAGATAGTGAATGGGAGAAATTGGTTCGCGATGCAATGACATCCGGGGTATCGAAAAAACAATTTCGTGAATTTTTAGATTATCAAAAATGGAGAAAATCCCAAAAAGAGGAGTAGTGCCTGAGCAGAGGCACTAACTCCTCTTTTGTCAATAAACATGGAGAAGGCCCAGTATACAATATACTGGGCCGCCTCTTTTTATTGCTGTTTTTAATTTTTATCCTCGCTGTGCGCTTTTTCATTTTCTTTCACGTAACCGTCTTTATCAGTATGGTCCTTTTTGATTGTCAGGCCGTTCCACTGTGTAGCTTCGAACGAGAATTGAAGCTTAATGGAGTTGCCTTGGTATTTATTTTGAACCATAAGCCCGTTTTCATCTTTTGTTTTATCATCTTTGAATTGGATTTCCATTTGAACCTGATCGAAATCAGTTGGTGTTTTTGGAACACCATCATATTCAGGAGCAGTTTTACCGTCAATTGTTGCTACATTGACTTTACCGCTTGCATGTAAGAATTTAGGGTCAATTTGTTTTTTAATTTTTTCAGCAGCCGCTGCATCATTTTTAGCAGACATCAAATACAAGTCTTTAAGGTTCGCATCATCTAAAATAATGTTTTTCGGGTAACCATTGCCGCCCTCTTTTCCAACTGTCAATAATGTCACTTCAAACTGGCTGAGAAAATCTTCCGGAGATGTATTGCTGCCGCCGTTTGCTTTAAAATCTCCATAATTAAGTGCCATTAAAACTTCTTTGATCGCAAGTGAGCCGTTATTTTCAAATTGGAAATCCTTTGTCAGCTTATCTCCCGGCTTTAGATTTGATAAGTTCACACTCGCTGAATTCTCTTTAGCAGATAAATCAAGCGTACCTGATGCAAAAGTAGCATCCTTTGATTTAATATCGTTAAATGCTGCCCATGTTCCTCCTCCAACTAAAGCTAATCCTAATGCCGCAGAAGCAACTCCTAAACTCAATTTCTTTTTCATACCCATGGCTAACTCCCCTTTTATTGAATATTTTTATATCGAAACCTGTTGCCAGGTTTACAACTGAGGTTAAGTGGACATGGTGCTGTCCTTTGTATCTGTTTCCAAGGCTTTTGTCTTTCTTTCAATTTCTCTGATGGCGCTGGTGATCGTCACAAAAGCGTACACTAGCAGCATCACACCAGGAAAAATTAATAAAATTGCCGTTCCAATCGGCTGGCTGGCAAAATGAAGCATATAGCCGGCATATGGAAGCTGAAAACCTGTGTATTGCGCGCGAACATTTTCGTCGGATACAGGCGCTGAATCGGCTGCAGCATTATTATCACCTTTTGTTTTAAATAACAAATGGTCTTCTTGCTTAGTGATGCCAACAATTCTGTGGGTGACCGCCGTATTTGCATCCTGCATAAATGTAATAACGTCACCTTTTTGGAGCTCTTTCACATCAGTGATTTCTTTGACCAATATTAAGGAACCTGTATTGAACTCCGGCTCCATCGAACCTGACAGAACTGATTTCAACGTGTACCCAAACACTGCCGGCTCTCCCCCGGATGAACGTGTTGAAATCACGACAAGTGTCAGCACTATAATAAGAGTAAAGATGATCACATAAAGAATATTACTGATCAGCTTCATTGCTTTTTTCATCCTCTTCCCCGCTTTCCTTCTGATCTGTTTGAGTTTCATTTTCTTTTATTACAGCTTCTTGAGATGTTTCTTCTTTAATTGTTTTTTTCTGTATATCCTTTTGTGTTGTTTCCTTGTTGACGTGCGACTTCGTTTCTTTTTTAGGAACTGTCGGTTTTTCATCGCATTTTGCAAGCGTCATAGGCTCCGACCACTCAAATGTACTGCCGTCTGCCGGGTAGCCGGCCGGTTTATATACTTTAAATGCATAAATGCCGGGTTTCATTTTTTTCTTCGTCTCAATTTTATAAAGTGAATCGCCAATTTGATTGGAGACAAACCCTTTTTCGATCACATTCCCATTCTTTAACGGTTTGCGGGCATTTTCCAGCTTATGAAGCTCCCACTTCCACTTTGATTTCTTAAGTTTCTCACCTGTATTTTTGAGCTCAGCAAATAAGGTAATAGGTGAGCATACAGTCCCTTTCGTATTTGTTTGATCTGATATGTGCAAATCACTTTGATCCCAGCGTTTATCATAATGGCAGTTTTGATCTGTATGCTGAAAGTCTTTACACGTTTGAAGTGAGACATCCAACGTTTCAATATCATGAAAAGCAGCGCTTGTATCATCGGAAAATTGTAAGCATATTGCGGCAGTCAGACTGAAAATGACTGAAAGCTGAAAGATAAGCAGCACTTTCAGTTTTGTCTTCGCCTTTTGCTGATTGCGAAACAATCGAAACATATCTTACCTCCTGTAAAACACTGTAACTTGATATGACAATTGTTCTCTTTAAAGAACTACACAAATAGAGTATAATCAACGATTTATAGATTTAAAAACATCAAAATCGACCATTTTGTTCGTTTAAAAGAATGATTTCGCCATATTACAAAGTCTCGCTCCATATTGCTCATGTTTTCAATTTTTTAGAAATTTTTGGGATTGTTATGTGAGAAATTAAATGCATATCCCGCTCTAATTTGGTAATAATAAACAAAGAAAGGGTGACAGCATGATGATCAAACAATGTGTGATTTGTCTATCTCTTCTCGTCTTCGGCACCGCTGCCGCTCACGCAGAAGACGCACCGCTCGTAACCGCCCGCCACATGTCCAAATGGGAAGAAATCGCTGTAAAAGAAGCCAAAAAAAGGTACCCGCTCGCACAGGTACTGTTCAAACAAAAAGTATGGGACCGCAAAAGAAAAGATGAAGCAGTGAAGCAATACCATTTAACTTTGAGGGAAGGGTCAAAAGAATTCGGTGTTTTTGTGACGATTTCATTTGATCCTTATAGCCAAAAGGTCAATAAAATTGCCATTTTAGAAGAATATCAATAAGGTCCTCCATTTTTGAAGGACCTTATTCGTTAATTTGCGGTTATTTTTTCCGCTTGAGCCAAAGACGGAAGCCATAGGGTAAAATACCGAACCACTGCTGGGAAGCGGGCGTTTTTGTTTCTTTCCGCACCTCTTTTCGTTCTTTTCGCTCATCTCTCGGAGTATCTATATATTTGACAAATTGCTGCGTCATATATTTCACATAGTCATTCGTTTTCACGTGATCACCTCATCATTCAATTATTATGAAGTGTTATCTCATATGACTTTTTTTATACCCTTTCGACTGCTTTATTCTGTCCAGCTCAGCATTTTTTTCTTTTTTTGATCAAACACGATCAGTGCAGTTCTTTCTGTTCCCGACTCCGTTAACACTTTTAAGTTGATTTCTTTTTGCTCTTTTATCGATGTATCGCGAATGTAATAAGAAACCTGTCCATATGGAAATTGCTGCGTACCCTTCTGCCCTTTCTGTTGCTCAAGAACATGCCGAATTGAAAGAAGCGCACCATTCTGAAGCAAATTCTCTCCTGTATATAACTCTTTCGTTTCCTTCTCAAACATGCAGCGTGAAATATATTGAGCAGCAGTAAAGTTCACGATTAACAGCACAAGCGCTGACACAAAAAGAACTGCTGGATAAATAAACCCCCTCGTATGGTACATTCACCCTCCTCCTAAATACGAATAAACCGGAAAAGAAGTTTGATACACTTTTTTCTCACTCTCAATTTTCAGCAAAACAACACCATTTTCAATATCAGCTTTCATAGCTGTAATATGATCTAAAATGGGAACATGCCCTTTGCCATCCACTCTTTTTCTTACCATAGAATGATAAACTTCAAAACGGATGTCTTGCCCGGAAAGATTGGTGCAAATTAAAACGCTCCCATGCTCGGCTGTCTTAACTGCCTGTGACTCCTTGCATTCATTCATCATCTGTTCTATCGAAATCATCCATTCTTGCTGTGTGAAACCGCCATGCTCCTGCTGTCGAGATAAAAACAGATGGAAAATCGTCGCTAACGATCCTGATATGAGCAAAAAGACAGAGAGAGAAAATAATACGTTAAGAAGCGTGTAGCCATTCTGTCTGCAGAATGCTGAGGCAAAATGATTTTTCTTTATAAGCTGCCGCTGAGATGCATACGTTTTGATATTCGCCCTCCTCCTCCCACGTCATAGCATAGGTATGGTTGTTCTTTGTCATCGTTTTTGACGCGGCTCCTTCACCAGTCATGACATATTTGCTAATTCTCTCATTCATCATCTGATAACCGATTTCTCGTGATTCCGCCATATTTTCATCAGCTATCAGCTTGTCCCACAAGGGAACAACTGTCAGCAGCACAAACAGCCATAGGCTTAGCGCAGACATTGTTTCTATTGTAGAAAAACCTTTACTTCCTATCCACATTGGCTCTCCCGCTCCCTAAATAAACTGTTATGTCATAAGTCGCATAGCCTTTTACTTGTATTTTCCCGCCTGCATTCGGGTGCCCTTTCTCATTAAATTCCAAACGGTCTTTTAATGTCAGAGGTTTTATAGAAAGTCCCGTTGCATAAGGACGTTTAATTACCGTATCACCCATGACTAATTGATATTCTTTTTTGTGAAAGAGAATTTTTGTTCTTTGTTGACTGGAAATCGCAGTCTGTTGTGCGAGCATCAAATCATTTTTCAGCTGCCATGCTGCCTGTCGGACAGCTGTATTGTCATAAGCAGGAGGAAGTGTGGTGAAGACGGCAATTAGGAGGATAGAGGTAATGCTTAACACAAGCAAACTTTCTAAAAGGGTAAACCCCTCCTCCTCGATTAATTTAATGTTCAACCTTAACTTCTCCGCCAGTGATGATAATGCGCTTCCCATTTGGACAGACAGCATCCTTTTTCACATAGCCCTCTGACTGCAAATCAGCAAGGCTCGGAGTTTGTCCTTCATGATCAAGCTCAAAAGCAGTCATTTGTGCTTTAACCATGTTTTGTAAGCCTTCACAGCCCTTTTTTTGAATGGTTTGATTATGTTTTGTCACGTTCGGTATTGTAATTAAAAGCAATATCGAAATAATGAAGAGCACGATCAACATTTCAACAAGTGTAAATCCTTTTTCATTCATCAGCTTCTTCCTTTCACATTTGATTCATCATCTGATACATAGGCAAAAGCATAGATAAATACACAAGTAAGATCATTGCAGCAACAAATCCATAAATCATCGGCTGAAGGATGCCTGTCCATTTTTGCGCTTTATGTTCCAGCCGCTGCAATATGAACTGGCTGTATGTGAAAAGCTCACGATCTAGACGGCCGCTCAGCTGGCCATGGGATATGACTTTTGAAAAATCAGTTTCAAAAAAAGGGCTCCCACAAATAGCCGCTTCAATTGATTCACCGGCTTTTAGCCGTTCAATCACGTGTTCTGCCTCGCAGCGGTAGAAAGGGAGAAACGTTTGATGTTTAAATGCATGAAGGCTGTCATAAATGGAGAGGCCTGATTTTAAAAGGCTGCTTAGCTGCAAAGAAAAAAAGTAGCTGTTAAACAGCCTGACAAGATTTCCAACAAAAGGAATCCTGACACAAATAAGCATTTGCCTGGCAGGTGATTTTTTCTTAAACACAAGCCAGTAATAAATCCCGATACCAGCTGAAAAAAGAATCAGCAAAATGATCACAAGATCAATATGCTGAAAAAAAGCAAAAAGCATATCGGTTGAACGTGAGGTTTCCATATTCATCGATTGATAGATACCGGAAAATTGAGGAATGATGATGGACTGTAACATATAAAACATGACAGCAACGGTGAAGATGAGGAAAAGCGGATAGCGCAGCACCCTTTTCAGCTGGTCTGCCTGTGCAATTTTTCGTTCAAGCAGCTCTCCGCTCTGGATCATGGAAGCAGGCAGTTCACCATGTGTTTCAGCAAAATAACAAATACCTACAGCTTCCTTATGAAATGACAAACGCTTTAATACTTGATAAAATGGAGCTCCTTCCCTCAAACGAGTGACCGTGTCAGTCAAGTCAGCTGACTGCCTCTTATTCATCTGAAGTTCCATCAGGCGCAATCCATCCAGAAGTGTATATCCGCTTGCCGTCATTTCTCCGAGCCGCTTTAATAACCGGGCCTGATCCTTTAACGGCCAGGTTTTTCTAATCTTTTTCATGATAAACCCACCGGTCATAGTTGTTTGTCGTTAAATAGCCGAGCGCAATTCCTTTTCTGATAATTTGACGAAGCGTTTGATATTGGTAATTTGCATGATTTCCTTTTGCCTCCTGTATACATTGCTGAAGGTTTTTCCCATAAAGAAGCTCATAAACGCTAGCTCTTCTGGTATTTCGTGACTGACGGCAATATACTGATGAACATCCGTTTTCACAAAATGGACAAGCCAAATCAACCAAGCGCTGAGCCGCTATTGCAATAATGGTCTGTTCAATTTCATTCATATTGATACCGAATTCAAGCAGCCTGTAAATTGCGCCCTTTGCATCTCTCGTATGAAGACTGGTCAGCACCAGATGTCCCGTCATCGCTGCCCGCACCGCAATTTCAGCTGTTTCCGCATCCCTGATCTCACCTAAAATAATCATATCGGGGTCATGGCGCAAAATTGCCTTCAGACCTGCGGAATAAGTTACACCGGCTTTTTCATTCACCTGAACCTGAAGAACGTCTTCGTCCCTAGTTTCAACAGGGTCCTCTAATGTAACAATATTTCGATTAAAGTGTTTTTTTGCGTATTGAACGAGAGAGTATAATGTGGTAGTCTTCCCTGAACCAGTCGGCCCGGTAAAAATGAGCATGCCATGGGAATGTTTTAAAAATGAGAGTAATGTGGCTCCTGTCTTTGGAAATAACGACAGTTTATCAATCGAAGGGATATTGTATTGAGGCATCACTCTGATCACGAGGCTTTCTTCATTAATTGTGGGAAGCGTTGACATTCTTAAATGAACATTTCCCTCTTTCAGCTTTAACGTAAGCGAACCGTTTTGCGGCTTTCGCCTTTCCCCTATGTCCATTGCAGAAAGAAATTTAAAATGTGAAATCAGTCTTACGCACTCTTCTTTTTTCATATTCCTTTTTTTCAGCAAGGCATGATCGACCCGAAAATGAATGATAGCGTCTCGCTCCCTCGGCACGATGTGAATATCAGAAGCCTTTGTTAGATATGCCTCTTCAATCAAGTTTTTGCTTATCTTTTCTATTGAATCCAATTTGATTCCCTCTCCTTTCCATGCGTATTGTAGAAAAAGAAGAGGCGGTAATCAAACAGGAAAAACGTGATTTTGTGAAGGCGTTATATACTGAAAAATCAATTCCTGCTGGCAAAAAAAAAGACTTTCAGCTGGAATGTACCCCTTTCATTATTATTTTCCCAATATAAAAAAGCAGACATGGTCACCATGCCTGCTTCATTCCATTTTCATTATGCTGTTTTAGAAATTTCACTTAATGCTTCTCCGGCTTTTTGATCAGTATCTTTCTCAACAGAAAGATCGCCTAAGGCAACGATACCGGTAATGTGCCCATTTTCAAGGATCGGTAAACGGCGGATTTGATGCTCAGCCATAAGCTGCCCCGCTTCTTCAGCAGACATATCAGGGTGGCCCGATACGATGTCAGTGCTCATGATATCACTTGCTTTTGCATCCATCTGATTTTCAGCTAAGCATCTCGTCACAATATCCCGATCAGATACAATCCCCTGAAGCGTGCCATTTTCACAGATTGGAATAGAACCGACATTGGAGTCTCTCATCTTTTTCGCTAGTTCCGTGATTGAAGCGTCTGGCTCACAGCATTCTACATTCTTCGTCATGATGTCTCTTATTCTCATGTTCATTCCTCCTTTACCGTGTTCTATTTATTCTTTATCCGCTGCACAAAATATGAAACATCTTATAAGGTCCGCCTTTTTCGAGATTTCCTTTTCTTCTTCCGCTCCTGCAGCATATCTCCCGTCCAGCCTTTTTTCCTCAAATATAGGTAGATCAGAACCGTAGATGTGACAATCAATAAGAGAGAAAAGAGGTATCCATATTTCCAATTCAGCTCCGGCATTACTGAAAAGTTCATCCCCCATAAGGCGCCCAGAGCTGTAATCGGCGTAAATAGCGTCGTGAAAATGGTCAATGCTTTTACAATTTCATTCCCCCTGTGTGAGGTAATGACTTCCTCTGAATGCAGCAGATTGTTCAGCTCCCCTTCAAATTCGCTGATGTATGTAAATCCTCTGTCAATTTTCTGGTGTGTCCGCTGATAATCCTTTTTCCCTTCATTTTGAGGTAAAAAGGTTTCTTTCAATGCCATTTCAATTTTTTTGGCGCTTAATATTAAATTTTTCCAAATCATCAGTTCATGGCGCAGGAGATGGACACGGTTTAAAATGCTTTTGCTATTGTCGTCTTTAATTTGCCATCGCAACTTTCTCAGCTTTACTTCAAATTCATCGACACCGATTAAATACGCATTCATTAGTTCGCCGAGAAGAATTAAAAACCCCTCTATCGCATTGTCCGCTCTTTCCATTTGCCGGACAACTTCTTTTCCTTTAATCTCTCTCAAAATCGCAAAGTCAAAGTTGATTGTAAAAAAATATTGTCTGGTGATATAAAAGTGAAAAACAGTATGGTCTTTTTCTTCACCAAGCCCCTGATCATAAACAATCGACCCAAATACCGCTTCATTATCCGTTTCAGTTGTATCTACTCGCAAAAAATTAACGTGATGGTTATTTTCAAACCACTTTTCACACTGAGGCCAGTGAGAAAAATGGATTAGATCTCTTGCCTTACTTCTTTCTTGAGGCCCCATTTGGTACCAAAACCAATCTTTTCCCGTATGTGCCTTCATGTCAAGCTCCTCCAAACTTTTGTTCTTTATACTTTAATTGCCCAATAACGGCGTCACTAAACCATTGTGCGGCTCTGACACATGTTTTATGAGCATTTTCAGGTGGTATGGAATGGAGAAAGACATCGGAAAAGGGAGGTGCATGCCTTCCTTGGAGAAGGCATTTGTTTTGGAATTTGTCAATTTACTAGCAGTCGCTATTCTCATTTTGTTAACAGGATTTTTTGTCGCCATAGAATTTTCAATTGTAAAAGTGCGGCGATCCAGAATTGATCAGCTTGTCGCAAAAGGAAAGAAAGGTGCTAAAGCGGCAAAGCATGTCATCACTCACCTTGATGAATATTTATCAGCCTGTCAGCTGGGCATCACAGTCGCAGCTTTAGGATTGGGATGGCTTGGAGAGCCGACGGTGCAAACTCTGCTTCGGCCGCTTTTTCATAAAGCAGGCTTAAATGAATCGCTTACACACCTACTTTCACTCGTCATCGCGTTTTTAGCGGTTACGTATTTAAATGTCGTGATCGGGGAGCTGGCGCCAAAGAGTTTCGCCATTCAAAAGGCAGAGAGCATTACATTGTTGTTCGCTAAACCGCTTATTTGGTTTTATAAGATCATGTTTCCATTCATTTGGCTGCTGAACCACTCTGCCCGATTGATTACAGGAGTGTTCGGACTGAAACCGGCATCAGAGCATGAACTGGCATATACAGAAGAAGAGCTGCGGGTCCTATTGGCTGAAAGCTATAAAAGCGGTGAGATCAGAAAAAGTGAATTAAAGTACATGAATAATATCTTCACCTTTGATAAACGAATGGCAAAGGAAATTATGGTGCCACGAAATGAAATGGTCAGTTTATCACTAGATGAAGGCTCCATTTCAAATCTTCAGGAAACAGTCAAGCAAACAAAATATACGCGGTATCCAGTTGTAAGAGAGGATAAAGATAACGTCATTGGCGTGATTAATATGAAAGAAGTGTTGTTTTCCATGCTGACGAAAGATTTTTCACTCAAAAAGCATCAAATTGAGCCTTTCGTTCAGCCGGTTATCCATGTCATTGAGACGATTCCTATTTATAAACTACTGCTGAAAATGCAAAAGGAACGCACTCATATGGCGATCCTAATAGATGAATACGGCGGGACTTCCGGTTTGGTCACTGTCGAGGATATTATCGAAGAAATTGTAGGAGAAATCCGTGATGAATTTGATGCGGATGAAGTGCCTCATATACGCGAACTTGGAAAGGATCACTATTTATTAAATGCAAAATTATTAATCACCGACGTCAACAGCCTGCTTGGTACAGATTTATCAGACGCGGAAGTAGACACCTTGGGCGGCTGGTTTCTGACACAAAACATAGACGCTGAGCCTGAAAGTGTTATCGAATATGACGGCTACTCTTTTAAGGTAAAAGACATCGACAGCCATCACATTTTATTTATAGAAGTAAAAAAAGCTGAATAGCCTGAGAAAGGCTGTTCAGCTTCTACTTTCAGAATGAATGGCAAAAGCATCAACACTCTTTTATTTTAAATCCTTTATTGGCCAGAGCTTTAGCAAGACTTTGCTCGGTTTTCACATTCGAAAAATCCAGACCCAGCTTCACGACAGTTTGGGCAATTTCCGGCCTGATTCCTGAAATAATCGTCTCAATCCCGAGCAATTTGGTGCTGTCAATCACTTTAAAAATTTGATAGGCCACCATGGTATCAACGATAGGAACGCCAGAAATATCTAAAAATAAATACGAGAGCTTTAACGCTGAGCACTGCTCCAGCACCGACTCCAAAATCGTCCTCGCTCTGTAGGTATCAATTTCACCGACAAGCGGAAGAATCCCTATTCCCTCAGTAATCGGCATAATCGGCGCACTCAATTCATTAATCATTTCTTTTTGCGCGTTTAATTGTATTATGGTCACCTGATGATATTCCTCCGTAAACACTTCGATGATCCTATCAATGTTTTGATTCAAGATCCGGCTCCATTCATAAAAATCCTGAATGCTGATTTTTTGAGAAGAAGCTTCGCTGAATTTTTGAATCCATTCAAACATAATGTGCCTGAAGGCGTTAAACTGGCCGACACTTTCTGTTACCGTCACTTCATGAACGGCACGGTCTCTGGCGCATTGAAGAGACCATCGATTGAGCTCCTCCGTTACGTCTTCTTTTCCAAGGGATTTTGCTACGATGGTCACCAATAATTCATGTTGGTCTTTTAACTTTTGTGCTAGTTTTTGCTGATCTTTCGCCGAATACAGCCAGCTGCCTTTTGACGTACAAACTTCCAGCCATTGTTGCGTGATATCTTCTTTGTGCTCTGTTAAGTGCTGATCAAGAGCTGCCATCTTAATGAGTTACCTCCTGTTTTTGAAAATTATGCTTTATATGTATAACGCATCTGCCTTTACACATACTATGTTTACATTCAATGGGCTATAGCCAAGCGGTAAGGCAATGGACTTTGACTCCGTGATCGTTGGTTCGAATCCAGCTAGCCCAGTTTCTGAACAGGTGAAAAACCGAAGATAAGCTGATTCGTATAAATCAGCGGATCTTCGGTTTTTCATCATGCAGATTGATGAACCGTTTTCTTCTTTGATAATTTCAACAGTTCTCCCGGATTGTAACCGATCACCAGCTTTTTGTTATCCACTAGAATCGGGCGTCGCAAAAGCTTTGGCTTCTCGATTAAAAGTTCCAGCACCTCATTTACCGTCATTTCTTCGATGTTTAAATTTAAATTTTTGAAGGTCTGGCTTCGTGTCGCTAAAATTTCATCAATGCCTTCTGTCGTTAACGATAAGATGTACTTTAATTCATCTATTGTTGGGGTTTCTCTGAATAAGTGCCGTTCGTTAAATTCAATTTGATGTGCTTTAAGCCAATGTTTTGTTTTTCGGCATGACGTGCAGCTTGGGTATGAGTAAAAAGTTAATTGTTGTTCCATTGTTTATTTTCCTCCTCAGTTAACCATCTCTTTGTAGAATAACTACCCGGATCATTTTTCATTTAAACCATTTACAGAACTTTTTTCGGATTATTTTTTAAAAAATATTCATACATTAGAGAACGCAATCAAAAGGACAAATTCCATATGTATATTAATCATGAAAATGTTTACATTTCTAGGTGTGATCTATTATAATAACAGTCAGAGGGACTCTCGGGAGGGGATAAAAAATGAATCGCATGTTCCGGGTGTTAGGATTTTGGACGGGAATTTTTGCAGTCATGTTTTATTTAGGTGATATGAAAGATGCTTCCCTTTTATTTTTTGGACAGACGATTTTATTTGTGTTCCTATCGTATTTGAACTTAACTGAACGCATGTATATTTATATTTTTGGCGCTTATTTAACGATTTTCTTCGCCGGCTTTACATATTACTCGATTTTTATTATGGTGCCCGGCGGCGGAGGCCATTAAAAGCAAAAAGAGACAAACCTTATCGGTTTGTCTCTTTTTTTACAATGAAAACCCATTTAAAAACGGATTTTGATCCTGCTCAGTCAGTACGTCTGTTTCAGGTCCATGGCCGCTTAACACCAGCGTATGCTCCGGCAGCGTAAGCAGTTTTTCATGAATGGATGTCAGCAGCGTCTCTTGATCGCCGCCTATTAAATCCGTACGCCCTATACCGCCTTGAAACAGGACATCTCCGGAGATGACCAGGTCTGCGTCTTTCACGTAGTAAGACACACTGCCTGGTGAATGTCCCGGCGTAAATAATGTTTCCAAATGAAACGGCCCGATATTCAACTCACCGTCGCCTTCAATCAGATGATCTGCAGGCTTAGCTGTAACCTCTATCCCTCGCAGCATGCCGGAGCCGTTTAGAGAGGCATCCGTAAGCCAATTTTTTTCATTTTGATGTAAGTAAACAGGAATATCCCATTTTTCTCTCACTTCATCAAGCGCCCCAATGTGGTCAAAATGAGCATGTGTAAGCAAAATGGCTAAAGGCGTCAGCCCTTTTTCTTTTATGTATTGATTGATTTTATGTCCCTCGCCGCCCGGATCAAAAATCAGGCATTGATCATCACTGATGAGAAAATATGCGTTCGCTTGAATCGGCCCTACTGGCATTCGTCTCCATTTCACTATTATCACCTCTTTCTTTTTTATGCTCTTATTATGAGGGTTTTTTAAAAAAGATTCAAACAATCGCAATGAAAACGCTATCGACAAACCTATAAAAAACAGGTAGAATAAAACTGGAAAGAATTGCAGGTTTTTCAATGTAAAGGGGGCTGTGTTATGTTACTTGTCGTGATTTTCGGCCTTGTCGCTCTTTTCGCTTTATGGGGAGTCTTGCGTTCTGTTAGAAATAAAAATATACTCGGGTTTTTATTAGCCGGCGCCACCTTATTTGTCTTTGGCTGGTTTACCGTGATGACCGTCATAAACAGCGGCTATCCAACCGCACATTAAAACCTGTATCCGATAGGATACAGGTTTATTTTTATGGCTGTAAATGTTTATTGACACTTTCTATTTTGCTCTCAAGCGTCGTTTTTTTGTCACGTCTGTCATCAATGCGGATATTCGTTGCCACTCTGTGCAATCCTTTTTGAAATGGCGCTTCGTGAATGGCCTGAATGACTGTGAAAAGGTCACTGAGTTCACCTTCAATCAGCGTATTCATCGGTGTCAGCTGATATTTGATTTTCCCTTCAGCTTGATATCCTTCTAAAATCTTTTGCACATCGGCCACGTAAGCACTGACACTGGGTGTTTCCGTACCGATTGGGATAATGGTCACATCTGCGATAGCCATCGTTACTCCATCTCCTTTTGATCAATAATGAGTTGCTTCGTTTTATGTGATTTCAATAAAATGATTTGCTCAAAATGAAAGCCGTATAACGCATATTTCCCGTTCGGAGATATTTGAATCGGCTCCATTTCCCGCAGAGAGACAAGATCTTTTGTCTCACCCGATGCCACATTGATTGCAGCAAGCTTATAAGCATCACCGCTTTGTTTGAACGTATAAAACAGGCCTCCCGCTTCATCATAGTCATACTCCATTGGAGCCAAACTTGTATATTTCGTTTGGAGCGGCCATTTCACTGTAACAGGTGATTTTGTATGCGGCGTTTCAAACTGATACGTCCCTTTCTCTCCGGAAGCTGACTTCACAGTAAAACTCATTTGATGGAAAGAATCGAAGAACAGAACGTTATCCTCAAGCTTTTGCTCCGTCTTAGAGACTGTATTAAACGTATATAAAGGCCCTGTTTTTTCGTCTCTTCCCTCTTTTACATAATCAAATGTATTTTTGGATGTCCAATGAATGAACGGAACCTGTACCGGACTTAAGAAAGACTCGTCTTTTTTAGCATTCACCTGATATGTATGGAAATCCCAGTTCTCACTGAATTCCGTCACCATTATTTGATAAGGATCATACAGATTCCAAGCAGCCTCCAGTTCATATGTTTCGTAATCTTTTTCGTAAAGCGTCTCTCCGTCTGCATTAAGCAAAACCACTGCTGTCTTTTGGCTATGTGTGATTTGCAGCAGAATCATCTGCTCCCTCGCATTGATTTGAACATCAACGATTTGACCATCCGTTTGATAGAGCTTTTTCGCTTTGCCTGTAAAGATGCGGTACGCAAAAAGCTCTGTTTTCGTCGGATTAGACGCAGTATATAAAATGGTGCTGTTATTCAGCCAGCCTTCCGCCCCGTCCGCTTTTTCCGCGGAAAGCGGTATGATATCTTTTTCCTCATCTTTTGCCGCTGATGCCTGTTTTTGCTGCTGATGAGATGGTTCGCATGCCGATAAACTAAAGAGCAATGCCGACAGCAGAATGAAACAAACTGATCTCATCAGCCTTCCCCTCCGATCCTCTTTATTGTCTCATATTTGCTTCGGCAGAAAAAAGAAAAAGTTTTAGTTACTCATGAAAAAATAACGCTCTCCACAAGATGCCGTTTGTGGCGTTATAAATATGTGAAAACTGCTGAAACGGCAAAGGATTTCGGCCTTTTCCAAGTTCCACCGTGTACCCTTCTTTAAAATAGTGGTGAATAAACCAATCGCGAAATCCCGCGTAGCTGTCTATATCCCTTACTCCCTTATAAATGTTCCCGCTTATCTCCTCAAAATCCTTTATAACAGCGGCAGATTCTTCAGGCTCAAGGCCTTTATAGCCCCAATAAATTTCTTCCCCTTGAGTATGGAGAGCCAGCAGTCTGTCAGGCGGATTCTCCGTTATCAGCCGGTACATCGCAATGGATTCCGGCTCTGTAAGCGGAGAGATTCCCGGAAAATCGCGGTAGCTGGGTGCTGTCGGTTTTCGGTATTTTTCAATTTCCCATAACGAAGGGAATTGTTTATTTAAATCAACCCCGTTTATGTTCGCCTTCCATTCATTAAAATTCGGACGATGCTCATTTAGCCTCTCGAGCTCATCTCTTCTGGCTCCCATAACTTCTGATCCGTTTAAGACAAGATCAACGCCATCCGGATTGACAAGAGGAACGAGGGATAAGGATGTACTGCTAAACAGCTGTATGGGAGAAAAGCCGAAGAAGGGCGAGTTGCGGCATAATGACATACAGTATTCCTTAAACCATTTTAGCAGGACAGACGTAGTAATCCACTCATTCGCATGAAATGATGCATTCATATGGACCTTTTTTACAGTATGCTCCCCACCAGCCTTCAGCTCCCAGATAGGCCTTCCGAGTACAGAACGGCCAATTTCCCTGCATGAGACAAACGGAAACACATCAATGATCTTCTTTATTTCCTTTTCAACAGCTGAATCATCGTAGATTTTCTCTTGTTCAATCCATTTATCAGAAAAGTCCAGCTGCCGAGGCTGTAAAAAACGCTTTATGTCCTGTATGGTTTGAAGCTCCTTGCCACTATGCTCTTCTATCACATAACCAGGGCAATACAATTGGTGTTCCTGTGCGGTACGATTTGCACGTCTAAGCAATTCCTCGTCTATCTTCAGCTCTCTCGCCACTCTGGACAAATTGTTCTTGATCTCAGGCTTCACCGTAATAAACGCCATCATCATCCCCCTTTTTTGTTACTATATGACAGCGCACTTAAAAAAAGAAAGCCTCCCGCTCACTTTGATGCGGGAGACATTATGATTACGATGCTTGATCAAGCATTTGTTTTTCTTTCCGTTTTGACGAATTGTCCAGCCTTTTCTGATCATAAAATCGCAACAAATCTCCATAAATGATTTCATCAGAAAGTGATAGCTCTTGTTTCGCTTTATCAGCAAATGCTTCACATTGTTGTGTCTCTTCTAACGGTTTTCCCGTCTCTTTGTCATAACAAGCACCGTCTGTATATACAACCTGATCCGTGATAAAGCTCCCGTCCCGGAGCACCGTAAAGTCCAGTTTTTCGTCCGAAAGCAGATCGTTGCCGAATTGAATTTGATCTATCGTATCAATTCCTAAAAGATTCATCAGCGTCGGCCTGATATCAATCTGCCCGCCTACTGTTTCTATGGTTTGCGGCTTTTTATCGGTAATACCCGGAATATGAATGACAAGCGGCACTTTTTGGAGCTGCACCTCTTCAAATGGGGTTATTTCTTTTCCTAAAAACTGCCCCATCGCTTCATTATGGTTTTCCGATATACCATAATGGTCACCGTATAATACAATAACAGAGTTGTCGTATAACCCGTCTTCCTTCAGCTTTTCGATAAACCGTTTCAGCGCCTCATCCTGATAACGCACTGTCGGAAAATACTTATTTAGCGTCTGGCTGCTTGAATCATATTCATCAATCAGTTGATCCTCTTCATCAAGATCAAATGGGAAGTGGTTCGTCAGTGTGATCAGCCTTGAGTAAAACGGCTGAGGCAGATTTTTCATCAGCTCTGAAGACTGCTCAAAAAATTCTTTATCCTTTAGTCCCCAGCCGACTGAATTTTCGTCCGTAACATCATACGAGTTACTATCAAAAAACGAATCATATCCAAATGAGTCGTACATTAAATCACGATTCCAAAAGCTTTTATTATTAGCGTGAAGCACCGCTGAATAATATCCGCTGTTTTTCAAAATTTCAGGAGCTGCCATATATTGATTGCCCGCATTCGTAAAAAACACGGCACCTCGTCCAAGCGGATACAGTGAATTGTCCACGATAAATTCAGAATCCGAGGTTTTCCCCTGGCCTGTTTGGTGGTAAACATTATTAAAGTTGTAGCTCTGTTTTATAAAGTCATTCAGAAAAGGCGTGATTTCTTCTCCATTCACTTTTTCATTAATCACGAAGCTTTGCGTTGACTCTAAGGATACGAGAATGACATTCCTTCCTTTTGCAGCGCCGAATAACCTTTTGTTGGCATCTTTCGCATTAGCGGTTACATAGTTTTCAATTTCCGTCAGGCTGTTGCTATCTGCCAACGCTCTCTGTGCGGATTGCTTTGACTGAAGAACACCGTCGTAAATATGAAAATTAAACAGGCTAATGTTTTTAACAAGCATTTCTCTGTCAAATGAGCGTGTCAACAGCTGAGGTCTTTCCGCCTCAGACAAGCCCAGATTGAAGAAATAAACAGAAGCAACGAACAAAAAATAAGCCGCCCGTTCATTTTTCGTAGAGGGAATGTCCGATTGAAAAGCTTTTTGCCGGATGTGAAGCCATATTAAAACCGCAATATCTACACCCAATAGGAGGTCTGTCGGTTCAAGAAGTGTTCCGATGCTGCTTCCGAGATCACCCATATTGCTCGTTTGAAAAAGAACAGGGATTGTTAAGAAATCATTGTAAAAACGGTAAAAAACCATATTAGCCAGCAATACAAACGTGACAAGACAGCTCATCGCGATAATGTAACGATTTCTGTTTTTGCCTTTTAAAAACAGGCTGAGGCCAAAAATAAGCAACAAAAAACTCAATGGGTTGATAAACAGAATAAATTCCTGTGTTAGATTGTCGATTTTAATATGAAAACTGGTTTTGTAAACAGCATACGTTTTCAGCCACATCAATAAAATGGCAATCAGCATAAATGAAATCTTCGAAAAAAACGTTTTTCGCATTTCAACCTCCTATGCAGCACGCTCAAAAAAAAATCAGTCAATTCCCAACATTCTCATTAACACATCAAATTAAATCTTAACCTGAGCACAACAAAAAATCAATTTCATTTACACAATTTTAACAATTTTGGTGTTTTAGCCATTCGTTTTTAGCGATCCAAGCGCCTCCAATAACGCCGGCATCATTTCCAAGCGCTGCGATTGAAATATCAGCAGCTTGGGCTGCCCGCGGAAACGCGCATTTGCGGAATGTTTTCTCGACTTTTGATCTCAGCAGCTCTCCGGCTCTCGATACGCCGCCGCCAAGAACGATTTTTGACGGATTAAGCGAGCTTGCCAAATTTCCGAGCACCAAACCAAGGTGCTTGGCTACATAATCAACCACCTCAAGGGCAATTTCGTCATTTTCACCAGCCGCTTCAAACACATCCCGCGCTGACAATTGTTCAGTTGCTTTTAAACGTGTCGTCTGCTTAGCATTCGCTATTTTTTCTTTTGCAATTCTTACAATTCCTGTTGCCGATGCAATGGTTTCGATACAGCCCGTCTTGCCGCAGTTGCAAGGCGCTCCGCCTTCAGGGATGCTGCAAATATGGCCGATTTCTCCGCCTGCGCCATTTATGCCATGTACAATTTCACCATTTGCAATAATGCCGCCTCCAACTCCTGTGCCAAGCGTCACGAGAATGACGTCCTTTGCGCCATCACCCGCTCCTTTCCACATTTCCCCGAGCGCAGCAATATTCGCGTCATTTTCTATCACTGCTGGGATGCCGGTCTCTGTCTCCAAATGGTTTTTTAAAGCGTAATTTTTCCATCCTAGATTTACGGTTTCATACACAACTCCTGCCGCCATATCTACAGGACCTGGTGCGCCCATTCCGATGTATTTAATGAGGTGCTTCGGTTTTTGCAGATCATCCAGCTTGCTGTCGATTGTTTTTGCAATTGTAACGGTAATGGTGTCGCCAGTTTTATCAGTCGGGACTTCCCATTTATGCTGAATTTCACCATATTGATTAATAAAAGCGAGTTTAATCGTCGTTCCTCCCAGGTCAACGCCCGCAAACCAAATCTCATCCATTTTTATCACCTTAGCCTTTATAAAAATCTCTTAACGTTTTTTGTTTGTTCCAATTCTTTTCGAAGGACAGCTGCCGCTCTGGCCCACTGCTCCTTTTCAATCATGTGGTTCATGTATAATTCCTTTAATTCATCTAACATAAACTCAATTTCAAGCTCTCTGTCTCCAAAATAAACAATGTGGCCAAACGTTTTTAACAGCTGCTGCACATCATAAAATGTATTCATTTTTCCTCACCATTTCTTGATCTTAACTTATCATAAGCGTATTCATATGGAAGCTGTCCGTCAAGAAGAAAACGCTGACAAAAAAGCCAGCCCCCTTACCCTATTCCGCCTTTATGATTGTTTATTGTTTTCAATTTGCTGCTGGAGCTCTTTGTAGCGCTTCTCCTTCGGCTTCAGTTTTACAGCCGTTCGGATGGCCTTTTCTGCTTGGCCAAGCTCATTTTTTTCCACATACAATACGGCTAAATAGTAATATGAAGCATGGTCTTTAGGTTCTTTTTTCACTGCTCGTTCCAAAAGGGAAATCGCCTGATCATATTCGCCGAGTTGAATATCAGAAACCGCCAGGATTTTCAACAGATCGGCAGAGGCATCTTTTTGCTCTGCTTCTCCGTTTAGCAATTCCGTTACTTCTTCATACTTTCCTTCCTGATAAAGCTCGCTTGCCTGCTGAATCAGCGCTGACTCCTGGTGGGAAGGCGAATGCAATCCGTAATATAAAAATCCAGCCGCCAAAGCAATCAGTAAAACCGCTGACAACAATCTTTTTCCCAAGGCTCCGGCTTTGGGCAGCCCCAGTGCTGCAGCGGCGAAAAAGCCGCCAATCAAGCCGCCAATATGTCCCGAATTATCAATATTCGAAACCGCAAAACCAAAGCCCAGATTGATGATAATAATGACAATAATATTGGTTCCTATAGTTCTCAAAAACATTTTCCGATTTGACAAAGCTACATACAGCAGTGCGCCTAAGCATCCGAATATGGCTCCTGATGCGCCTGCTGAAGGATACGGGCTGAACACAAAGCTCGCAATCGATCCCGTAATGCCAGCCGCCAGATAAATCAGCAGAAACCTGCCCGATCCATACATGCGCTCAACCGCTGTACCAACCGACCATAAAGCAAGCGTATTAAAAGCTAAATGCGCTATGCCAATGTGAAGCACGATCGGTGTCAGAAGACGCCACCATTCTCCTTGTGCAATCAGGCTGTTCTCCTTTGCTCCAAAAGCGACCAGCGTCTCCGTATTTGTGCTGCCCCCGTTTATTTCGAGCACGAAAAACATTAGGACCTGAAGCGCAATAAATAAATATGTAAAAATGGGTTTTCCGTTTTGAAAAACCGCCGCTTCAGTTTTTCTCTGTTCTTCTTGTTTCAGCACTAACGAAAGGAAGTGTTCCCTTGCCATTTGCTTGTCTTCAAACGAAACGTGTTCTTCTGTACGAAATGATGGAAAAACCGCTTGAAGATCATCTCGAAGCATCGATCCTCTAACGATCACAGGCTCAACTGACACAGTTCCCTTCTCAAAAGGTCGTTTGGAAATTTCTTGCCAGTCATCAACAGGGGCTTCAGTTGAAAAAAATACATTCAGCAGCTTCATCCTTCGTCTGCCCAATTGATTTCTGACTCTTTCTACTCGTTCGGCCTGCTCTTCGATGTCTCTAACCATTTCTTGACGGAAATCAAGATCGTGCTTATAAAGACGAACTAGATCATAAGGGGACTTGTCCGGCGCTTCCAGCCATATTTCATCTGGCTCGCCGGCTTGTATGACGCCATACCCGCTTTTCACCAGGTGCGTTGCCAATTTCCAATATGTATACTCCAGCAAAAACATATTTACCGCTCCAATAGTTTTTTTTCATTATAACAGCTGGCGTTCCGAAACGCCTACTGAAAGCAAAAAATCCCGTTTTTCACGGGATTTTAGAAAGCTTGCTGTATAAACTTATTGCGGATAAACGGAATTCTTAAAAACAAATGGATAAAAGACCGCCTGATTCCTGGCTGGCTGAGTACAGTATTCATAAGACGGTAGCGATTTTGATAAAACATGACGGCTGAAACAGCAAAAATGGCATAAATCAAAAGTTTTTTCATGATATCCCTCCTGCCAATAGGGTTTGTTATTCTACCTGATTTATTCTCGAAAAAGAGGCAGGAAAGTTATGAATAACAAGAAATGATGCGATCCTCTGTTATCAGCTTATGTACCGGCATGTCATGCGGCAGACGGGGTACGTGCGCAAACAGCTGACACTCGAAAAGCAGAGAGACTGACTTTCCTTGATATTTACTTAAAAAACGATCATAATAGCCGCCTCCAAAGCCGATCCTAAACCCGTTAACATCAAAACAAACACCTGGAACGATCACCAAGTCAATTTGTGATTGGTTTACTTCTTTTGTTTTTTCAATTATCGGCTCAAGGAGTCCGGCGTAAACGGTTTCGAGCTGATCATCAGTCTGATATGCGCGAAATTGCATTTTCTTCGTGTCCGGATGGCATTTGGGGATGCAAACTTGCTTTCCTTCCTCCCAAGCCTGCTCAATGACAGGACGCGTCGGTATCTCTAGTCCTCTGGAAATGGTGACGGCAATGGTGCTGGCATTTTGCCAGTCCGGCAGAGAAATCAAATACTTATATATACGGTCCGTTTTTTGAAGCAGATCTTCATTTGGTAAAGCAGACAGTGCCGCCATCGTCTGTTTTCTTAATTGTGATTTCATCTCTCATCCCCCTCGGAATAGAAAAAAAGCCAGAACCTTTTTCAAAGCTCTGGCTTTTTTCTTACACCTCAAACAGCAAAGCTGTTATTTTGTTTCACGGTGTAACGTAGATTTTTTATCACGTGGGCAATATTTTTTAAATTCAACGCGGTCTGGATTGTTGCGTTTGTTCTTTTTAGAAATATAGTTACGCTCACCACATTCAGTGCAAGCCAAAGTAATATTAACGCGCATTATTTTCCCTCCAAACTAAAATCATTTACTTATTCAGACTTATATATAATACCACTATAATGGACGGAATGCTAGGCTGTTTTTCAATGAATTGCTGAATTATTGATGATACGCTCATAAAGCTGCACATATGATGACGTAATGAGTCGGGGGTGGTGGAGCTTAAACACTTGTTGTCTGCCAGCTTCTTTTATCCGGCGGGCTCTTTCCCGGTCTTTTAAAAAACGGTCCAGCAGATCAGCCGCTTCCTGTACGAGCGTAAAATCAGCGATGATTGCCGTTTTGTCATGAACGGCATAATCACAAAAACCACCCGACTGAGAAACGACAGTCAGCACACCTTGTTCCATGCTTTCCTGTGCGGCAAGCCCAAACGGTTCATAAGAACTAGGGAAAACAGCCATTTCACAGTGAGACAGTAACATTCTAATGTCTTTCCTATTCAGAAACGGCAGGAACATGACTCGATCCTTTAGGTTCAATGCCGCAGCCAATTTCTCATAGGAGGACAGAGACGGACCTTCCCCAGCCAGCACTAGATAGAGGTCAGGCTGCCGCTTCTTCAAGATGGCAAACACCTTTAACAGCTGAGAAAATCCTTTTTCCGGAACGAACCTTCCATATGAAAAGAGGAATCTTCTATTTATGCTTCTTGGGATTTTCCCCTTCTCTTCCTCCATAGATGCAGGGCTCGGAATAACGGTTGTTTTTTTATATGCTGCCTTATTAAGAGACCGCTTCATAAATGTGCTTAATACGATCAAAGCATCAGCGGACTCTATAAGGAGCTGTTCGGTCTTGAGCCTGTATGGGTGTGGGACTTCTCGGCACACCTTCTTCCTTTCGCTTTCAAGACCGTGGATTGTCGCAGCAAGCGGAAGGCCAAGCCGTTGTTTCAAATACTGGGCGGCAGGGACTGTTGTGTCATCATGAGCATGAATCAGATCAAAGCGTTCATTGCCGGATAACACCTGGCGAACCATTGTAAAGTTAGCATCGGCTATGTAATCTTCAAACTTCGCATATGAAGACAACTGCCTGCTCGGAGTACAAACCGTCATGTTGATATGAGGATTTAAATAGGAAATGAGACGGTTTAAATGGACACCGAGCCCGCTTTTCGGGTCATCGGGATGTTCGAGTGAAAGCATGAGAATGTTCATCGTTCTTATTCCCCTTCTCCATAACAGGTGTATGCAGAAAATTGCGCCTCCCACCTGGTGTGTGCCTCCTCAATCTGAAAGCTGTTTATATGACGGATCCCATTTTCATCAAGATAGATGTCGTCTGTGCAGGCAAGCTTGAGAGAGACATTCATGGAGTTAACCATTCTGTATTCAGCCCGATATACAGCATCACCAGCCGCCTGTCCAATCGTCCATTCCCCTTTATCATACGGTGTGCGTTTAGTCCTGACAGCTTCGTTATCTTTTCTTTTGATGACAATGCGCAATTCTTTCATCATATCCTGCGTTTTTTCGAAAAGGACCGCTTCAGCCAGCCGCATTGTTTCTTCTGAGATTTCCCAGCATACGGTCAAGGTGTGAGCGTTTTGAATGTTCATGTCGAATGTGTCCCTAAAAAAAGAAAGCTTATGTCGTATATTATAGGGAAATGGGTGTTTATCCATGGACTCCTGACATTCTCCTTTCCTATCGTTCACTTAGTGATCCTATTAAACCATTACATAGAGAAGAAGCAAAGAAAGATTTCTCGACAAAATCTCGTTTTTTTCGCGAATTCCTTTAGAAACTATTGGTTTTATGGTATAAAAAAGAAGGATAAAAAAAGAATAGAAGGTGATGAAACGTGGAAATTGCTATTATTGCGTTGTTTATCGTCAGTATAGCGCTAATTGCATTCTCATATTCTCAAAGAGACCCGATGAAAGATGTAGAACAAGAGCTCGAAACTCTGCAGCTTTCTGCGATGCAGGAAATTTACAAGCTCAAAAAGAAAATGACCGTGCTTGAGGAAGAATTACTGGAAACAAACCTTGTCATCCGCAAATCAAAGCAGAGTGACATCAATCAAAAAATTGCTAAACAAATACTTTCTAAATATAATAACGGCATGTCCGCTGAAGCGATTGCTAAAGCTGAGCATGTATCAGTTGAAGACGTAAATACGATTATCAAAGATAACGAGAAGGTGCTCGTATGACAAAACGAGGCATTCAGGCATTTGCTGGCGGCATCATTTTAGCGACAGCCGTTCTTGCAGCTGTTTTTTATCTGACTGACGAAGACCAGGCCGCTGCTGTAAAAGAAAATAAAACAGTAACCGAACAAGACGTGAACAATTACCTTGATTCTAAAAAAATGGTTTCTGTGAATCGCGATGAATATCAAAAACTTCTCGATTCAAAAGAGAAATCCTTGACCAATGACAGCGGATCAGACACGAAAACAGACAAGGTCAAAACGTACAAACTGAAAATTAAAGACGGCATGAGCACTGCAGATGTATCTGCTCTTCTTGAAAAAGAAGGCATTATCTCCTCGGCTCAAGACTTTAATGACTATGTCATTGATGCCGGCTATCACAAAGAAATCCGTGCCGGCGAGTTTAAAGTAAAATCAGATATGAGCTTTAAAAAGCTCGTAAAAACGTTAACACGATAAAAAACAGGCTGAAGACTCAGCCTGTTTTTTTCAACCAAACTTTCCTGTAATGTAATCGAGGGTTCTTTGGTCCTGCGGGTTAGAGAACATTTTATTCGTATTGTCGCATTCAACAAGCTCGCCCATATAGAAAAAGGCGGTTTGATCAGAAACCCTTGCTGCCTGCTGCATGTTATGCGTGACAATGACAATCGTATATTTATTTTTCAGCTCAAGAATGAGTTCTTCAATTTTTCTTGTTGAGATTGGATCTAATGCAGATGTCGGTTCATCCATCAGCAAAATATCTGGATTGGTCGCAAGTGCCCTGGCGATACAAAGACGCTGCTGCTGGCCGCCTGACAAGGAAAGAGCGGACGTATGCAATCGATCCTTCACCTCATCCCATAACGCCACGTCTTTCAATGATTTTTCCACAATTTCTTGAAGCTTCTTTTTATTTTTGGTGCCGTGGACTCTCGGTCCGTAAGCTACATTATCAAAAATAGATTGGGGAAACGGGTTCCCTTTTTGGAATACCATACCGATATTTTTTCGCAAATCCACGATATCCACTTTATCTTTTAAAATGTTGCTGCCATTATAATTCAGCTCACCTGCAAGCTTTACATTCGGCGTCATTTGAATCATTAAATTCAATGTTTTGATAAAGGTCGATTTCCCGCATCCCGATGGCCCGATAATCGCCGTGACCTCGTTTTCATGTATGCTCAAATTGATATTTTTTAAAGCATGATGCTGTCCATACCATAAGTTCATTCCATTGACTTGATAGACTTCCTGTTTCATTACAGCTTCGGTAGCAATGCTCATTGCCGCCCTCCTATCCGAATTTCCCGTTAATATAATCCTCTGTCTTTTGCTGTTTCGGACTCGTGAAGATCTGTTCAGTCTGTCCGTATTCTACAAGCTCGCCGTTTAAAAAGAATGCCGTCCGATCAGAAACCCGCAGAGCCTGCTGCATATTGTGTGTGACTATAATAATCGAGTATTCTCTTTTCAATTCTGTTATTAATTCCTCTATTTTTGCATTTGAAATCGGATCAAGCGCTGAAGCTGGTTCATCAAGCAGAAGAACAGCCGGCTTCATCGCAAGCGTTCTCGCAATGCACAAACGCTGCTGCTGGCCGCCGGATAACGAGAGTGCGGATGAATGTAAACGATCCTTCACCTCATCCCAGAGCGCTGCTTTTGTTAAACTCTCTTCCACAATTTGATCTAAGGCCGCTTTATTACGCTCTCCGGCATATTTCAATGCATGTGTGATATTTGCATAGATCGATTTCGGAAAAGGATTTGGTTTTTGAAAAACCATTCCGATTTCTCTTCTCAAGCTGACGACGTTAATATTGCCGCCCAATATGTTTAATCCTTCATAAAGGATTTCACCTTCAGCTCTTGCAGAAGGAATTAAATCATTCATTCGGTTAATATTTCTCAAAAAAGTAGATTTTCCGCATCCTGACGGCCCAATTAAAGCAGTCACCGCATTCTTTTCAATATCCATGTTCACATGATGAACCGCTTGTTTATTTCCGTAAAAAATAGACAGGTCTTTGACCTCAAGCACGTGGTTCTGCTTCGGAACAATAACAGCTCGCTCAGGTTTTTCTTTTACCATTTGTTCAGACATGTTTTTCGCCTCTTTCCGTACTAATTTGCCGTAAGCTTTTTGTAGATCATCGTGCCAAGCCATCTCGCTGCGAGATTAAACACAAGAACAGAAATCACCAGCACAGCAGAACCACCATTGGCAATCGCTTCAGCATCCGGAATCATTCCTTGCGTATTTACGTTCCAAATGTGGACCGCAAGTGTTTCAGCGGGCCTGAAAATATTAAGCGGCGATGTTTCCGAAAACGGATTCCACTCCGTAAAATTAAGACGCGGTGTTGTCAGGCCGGCTGTAAATAATAATGCTGCCGCTTCTCCGAACACTCTTCCTGACGCTAAAATGGCTCCAGTAATGATAGAAGGGATCGCACTTGGAATTAAAACGGTTTTTACAGTATGCCAGCGTGATACCCCTAAAGCGAGAGAGGCTTCCTTCAGATCCTTAGGGACTGAACGAATCGCGTCTTCTGTCACACGCACCATGACAGGAAGGTTAAAAACAGTTAACGCAAGCGCCCCGCCTATGATCGTATATCCCCAGCCTGTTAAGTTGACAAACATCAATAATCCAAACATCCCAATGACAATAGACGGGAGAGATGAAAGCACCTCGATACATGTTCTGATGAAATCAGTCACTTTGTTATTAGGCGCATACTCAGCCATGAACACTCCGCCTCCCACACCGAGCGGGATTGTAATCAGCATCGTAATCAATAAAATATAAAAGGAGTTAAACAGCTGGTCGCGTATGCCTCCACCGGCTGCAATGGCGCTCGATTTTGTCGTAATAAAATGAAAGCTGAGCTGAGAAACACCGTTTATAATAATATAGGAAAACAAACCTACTAAAATGGCAGCGATAATGGCTGCACACAAACCAAACATTCCGGTCGCCAGTTTATCTGTTATTTTGCGGTTCATTACACTTTCCTCCTAGATGACAAGTAGCGAATAAGCAGGATGAACAAGAATGACATCGCCAGAAGCACAAGCCCCATTGACCACAGCGTATTGTTTTCAACACTTCCGTATGTGGTGTGGCCCATATTCAGCGTGATGATCGTTGTCAGCGTTCCCGCAGTGTCAAACAGGCTTTCCGGCAATACTCTTGTATTTCCTATGACCATCTGAACAGCCAAAGCTTCACCGAACGCCCGAGCCATGCCTAACACAACAGCTGTCATTAATGTTGGAAAAGCCGCAGGCACAAGTACTTTTCTGATCGTCTGCCATCTCGTCGCACCAAGCGCGTAAGAACCCTCTCTTAAGCTCTTCGGAAGAGAAGCCATTGCGTCAGCAGAAATTGATGTAATGGTCGGCAGAATCATGACGGAAAGGACAATCGTTCCCGCCAATAAACTGTGCCCTGTCCCGCTCGATTTGAACTCGGCGATAAACGGCACCAATACTGTAAGACCTATGAATCCATAAACAACAGATGGAATGCCGACTAAAAGCTCAATCACAGGCTGCAGCACTTTTTTCCCCCAATTCGGGGCAATCTCTGTCATAAAAATCGCTCCTGCAATGCCAAGCGGAGCAGCGATCAGAGCAGAAAGAATCGTTACTGCAAACGAGCCAAAAATAAATGGCAGCACTCCGTATTTCGGATCACTATCTGTAGGATTCCAATTTAAGCTCGTTAAGAATTCAATTGGGCTTACACCATTTACAAGAAAAGATTGCAGCCCCTTAATGCCGAGGAAAATGGTGATCGCCACAGATGCCGCAATCATAATGAGCGCACATGCTGTCACCATCATTCTTCCGCGAACTTCATCCAATTGCCGATTTTGCCTCGAGCTGATTAAACGCTCGCTCACAGACATATTTTCTCTATTGTTTATCATTTTTTACACTCCTATGAATGTGTTAAGAGGAGAAACGGTTGTCCCCGCACTCCTCTTTTTATTAAGATCAGCTTTGCTTCCCGTTGGCATCACGTGTCACTTTCATATCAGTAACCGGAATGTAGCCTTGGTCAGTAACAATGCTTTTTTGAATGTCTTCACTCTTTAGATAATCGAGAAACTCTTTAGCTAAACCTGTCGCTTCACCTTTTGTATAAGAATGCTGATAAGCCCAGATTGGATACTCGCCAGTTGCTACATTTTTCGCTTCAGGCTTAACTTCATCAATAGATAGCGCAGTTACTTTGTCATCTGTTAAATATGAGAATGCAAGATATCCAATCGCTCCCGGAGTATCAGCAATGATCTTTTTCACTGTGTTGGAGGAATCTTCAGTAATGCCTTCTGCAGGTTCTGCTCCATCAAGCGCATACTTCACAAATGTAGCACGTGTGCCAGAAGAATCAGGACGGTTTACAAGTGTAATCTTTTGGTCTTTGCCGCCAAGCTCTTTCCAGTTTTTGATTTTGCCAGTGAAGATTTTTTTCAATTCATCTTTTGAAATATCCTTCACACCAGCATTAGGGTTTACAGCTGCTGCCATACCAACTACTGCGACTTGATGATCGACAAGCGCTTTTGCATCGATGCCTTCTTTTTCTTCAGCAAAAACGTCTGAATTCCCGATCTGAACAGCTCCTTCTGAGACTTGAGAAAGCCCTGTTCCAGAACCGCCAGCTTGTACCTGTATATCAGCATCAGGGTTTTCTTCCATAAATTTTTCCGCGGCAGCAAGTACTAGCGGCTGCATAGCCGATGAACCAGAAATGGTTAAAGAACCTGATGCCTTTTCTTCTCCTTTTGCAGAATCGCTATTCGATTTTTTACTTTCTCCTGCATTTCCGCATGCAGCTGCAATCATCATAAAAGCAGCCATCAGAAGCATAAGCACCAATTTGTTTTTTTTCATTTCCTGAATTCCCCCTGCGTATAATGTGTAATTTGTCCTACACGTATAGAGTAAAGGTTCTATGTAAAAAGGGTTTGAATCGAATGTTAAGGTTTTGTAAATCAATGCGTTTTTTTGTATAAAAAAAACGCCCACATTATGTGAGCGTTTCTTTTTAGTTATCAGAAGACGTTGTGTTTTCTGCATTTTCTTCGATTTTGTCTTTATTCTTTTGTTGCGTATCTTCTTTGTCCTGCTTCGATTTCAGCTCAAAATATTTATCCATTACTTCCCTGCCGATTTCGTTTGTAATGGTATATTTAGCGCTGTAATCAATATAAGCCCAAGGGACTACTACAGAGATGGCAATCTCAGGATTATCAGCCGGTGCATAGGCAACAAGTGTCGTATTATAAGTCGCTGTTCCCGTTTTTGATTTATCAGGTCCATCATAGAACGATTGTGCTGTTCCTGTTTTACCGGCAGGCTGATAGGACGCTGAAGCAAATTGGCTGGCAGCTGTCCCTTTTGTCATCACCCGTCTGAATCCGGCCTGAACCTCTTTAATGTATTCACTCTTCATGTCGATTTTATTCAGCACTTCAGGCTGAACGGATTGTACGACAGCACCGATCCCTCTTTTAGCATCAGGTTCTCTGACTTCCTTTACAAGCTGAGGCTTTAAGCGATATCCGCCGTTTGCAATCGTTGATACGTATTGCGCAAGTTCCAGTGGTGTATACGTATCGTATTGGCCGATCGCATAGTCAAGCAAGAATCCCGTCAATCTGTCTGTTCCTTTATAGCCTGTCATTTCATTCGGAAGATCAATTCCAGTTTTGACACCTAATCCAAATTGACTGAAGTAATTACGGAACGTATCAAAGGCCGTTGTATCAATCGGTAAAGCCTGGTGCGGTTTATATTCACCTTTTCCGAGCGCAATCGCAGTTTTAAACATAAATACGTTGGAAGACTGCTCTAAGGCTCTTTGAATATTGACCGGTCCTAAATTAGTCCATGATTTTTTACCATTTTTATCCTGACCGATATACAATGGTTCATCCTGAAAAACTGTATTTAGATTGATGGCTCCGGTTTGAAGGCCTGTCAAGACTGTTGCGCCTTTGACTGCTGAACCCATGGCGTAAGATGACGTCATTGTACCTAAAGCATAATCATCAATTTTATATTTCCCATTTTCTTGTTTAATCTGCTTGCCCGCCATTGAAAGCACTTCACCGTTTCTTGGGTCCATCATCACAACGAATGCCCGGTCTAACAATTGAGTGCTTGGTCTTGCTTTAGCAGATTTGAGGTTCTTCTCAATGATTTTTTCCACTTCTTTTTGCAAATCAATGTCAATCGTAAGTACGAGATCTTTACCGGCTTTGCCTTCAGATACCGTTTTTGTTCCCGTGACATTGCCGTTTGAATCTGTGATATTTTCGACTTTGGCTTTTTGGCCCTGCAGAAGGCTTTCGTATTGGTATTCCAAATAGCTTTTTCCGACCCTGTCATTACGGCTGTAGCCAAGCGACAGATAATGGTCGAGCAAGTTGGACGGCAATCCTTCATTAGAGCTGGAAACACTTCCGAGCACTGAGCGAAGAAGGTTTTTATACGGATATTCACGTTCCCAATCGGAGGTGACATCAACACCCGGCAGTTCGTCTAAATGTTCACTTACCACTGCCATTTCCTTCGCTGATACATCTTCGTTTTTGATATATTGAGGGGTCAATGCATAGCCCGAATCCATCTGTCTTTTGATAGCGAGGATCTGCATATCTTTATCCGTCAATTCATTCAGCTGCTTATCAGTAATCCGTTTTAGCTGAAGCTGGTATAAATCGTCATCGGATATTTTTTTGTCTTCAACCTGCTGTCTTTCTTTAGAGCTAATCAGCTTTTTTGCTTCTTTCGGTCTAGTCAAAATCCAATAATCTTTTTTATCCCGTTCTGTTACTTTTTTTGTATCGACTTTGATCATGTCAGACAGCTTTTTTGCGATCTTTAAGCGCTGTTCTTGCGTGGTCGATTTAGATCTTGTGTATGTGATTGCATTTAAAGCCTTGTTTGTCACAATGGCATTAAAGTTTCGATCATAAATTTTCCCGCGCGGCACCGCCGAGCTGACTTCACTTTGTTCCTGCTTATTCGCTTGATTTTTGTAATCATCGCCTTGCACGATCTGCTTAATGCCCAATTCCACAATGATCCAGGTGAATATAACAAAGGCCGCTAAAAATAAAATATTCAGCCGGATCGGAAGCGACTTCTTTTTCTCTTTATGATTTTGTTTTTTTGGTTTATTTCTCCTCATAACATCACCTTTTTCTATTTACAGAAAGAAAAGACACTCAGTAAGAGTGCCAGTTTTCATTTTAAAGGTTTTTTCGACTTTTTTCTACAGATAACCCCTTTTTGGCAAAAAAATTATCTCTCGCCTTTTAAAAGGGTCGGTTCTGTTACCCGTTTTTGGCCGTCTTCTTCCATGGTTTCATTTTCCCCTTCCTTCTCCTTAAAACGGATATCCTTGACAAAGTAATAAATCAAAGGATGTCCTATACCTAATATCGCAAGTGACAAAGGAATCCCCACGTCCTCTTTCAGAAGGGCCACGATCAGGAGGAAGCATAAAATCGAAACAATTCTGCCGGCGTTCAAAAACATTTCCCTTAGCACGATATATTCAATTCTTGCTTTTCTGGCATGCCTCGCGCGCCCTATCACATCATATGTAAGTGATACATATGGCACAAGCAACAGAGGATAGCCGATGGCAATAAAAACGCCATACGTTAATAATGTCGAAAAGCTCATATGGAACAGAATCAAAAACAGCGCGCCATACAAAATAAGTCCGCCCAGCAAAATCGATTTTTTTCTGGCCTTTTTCTTAATCAGCCTAGATGCAAAGTAGTAGGCAAAGAAGGAAACAGCTGAATTGACAAGACCGAATGTACCGAGAGCAAGTTCGCTGTTTGTCTCAATAAATACAAACACACTGATTAAAAAGACAAAAATCCCTTCTCTCAAGCCCTGAAAAAAATGCGCATTCGTAATTCTCCGCCAATTCATATTGCTATGGCGCTCTCCAAATACTTTGCTCAGCATAAAACGGCCCTTTGATTCTCTCCGTTTTAAGAAAAAGCTCATCACGACAGCGAGGGCAAATAAGCTGAGGGAGAGACTGAAAATGACTGTATAACCCGTATTATTTTCAAGCCTTGAGATCACAAATCCCGCTACAATCGGGCCGATCATTCCTGCAGAGGAAGACAGAATGCCCATAAACCCGTTGAAAAAGTCTCGCGTATCCGGCTCTGTTATTTCAAAGGTCAGCACGTTAAACGCTAGCCAATAAAAGCCATAGCCCACTCCGAGCACCGCTCCGATCAGCACGAGACGGCTGGCCGCCGTTTCTCCGGCTAAAAGCACACTTAAATAAAAGGCAGCTAAGAAAATGACGCCGAATCTTAAAATAAACACCCTGTCTATTTTTTTGGCTAACCGTCCAGCCAAATAAAAGGTTATCGGCTGCATTGTCACAACGGATAAATTATATATCGCCAAATCAATAAATTTCCCTGACTGCTTCCAAAGATACACATTAACAAATGTATTGGACAGTGCAATTCCCAGCGAGTAAAGCCCGCCAATGGTCAGCAGAAAGAGTAACCCTTTGTTTACGTCTACATCGCCTATCACTTTTTTTAGTTTGCTCATTACTGACTCCCCTTTACTATCCCTTAGTCTGTCTCACTCAAACCGAGATATGTAAAAAGAAGACATAAAAAAACAAGGTCCTTTATTGAGGACCTTGTTTGTGTCATTATTTTGCTTCGCTGTATAGACGAGCCACTTCATCCCAGTTTACAACTTTCCAGAAAGCTGAAATGTAATCAGGACGGCGGTTTTGATAGTTAAGATAGTAAGCATGCTCCCAAACGTCAAGACCCAAGATAGGCGTTTTGCCTTCTGAAAGTGGAGAATCTTGGTTTGGCGTGCTTGTGATTTCAAGTTTGCCGTTGTTCACAACAAGCCATGCCCAGCCAGAACCAAAGCGTCCAGCCGCTGCAGCTGCGAATTGCTCTTTGAATTTGTCAAAGCTTCCAAATACACTGTTGATCTCTTCAGCAAGCGCGCCAGTCGGTTCGCCTCCGCCGTTTGGAGATAAAAGTGTCCAGAATAATTTGTGGTTCGCATGTCCGCCGCCGTTATTGCGGACTGCAGTGCGGATGTTTTCAGGAACAGAATCAAGATCTGCAACAAGCTCTTCAACTGATTTGTTTGCAAGAGCAGTGTTTCCTTCAACCGCTTTGTTTAAATTTGTAACGTATGTGTTGTGGTGTTTCGTATGGTGAATAGTCATAGTTTCCTTGTCGATATGCGGTTCTAAAGCATCGTACGCATATGGTAATTCTGGAAGTTCGTAAGCCATGATAATTCCTCCTTAATATATATGTACTGAAATGCCGCTTCACAGCGAGCCTTTCTTCATTCAATGTAACAAAAGAATGCATTGTAATCAATGAAAAAGCTCACAATTTGGCTCATTTCAGCGGACATATTTCACTTTAACCGATATTCAGCCCCATTAAACCTGTCCCCAGCATTTCTTATAGGACCGTCCATAAAAAATATCCGATCATCAAAAGCTGTATGATGCCCTTTGCAATGACCCCTGTTAAAAAACCAATGAGTGAACCGAGGCCAATTTTAAACGCTGACTTTAAGTCCTTCTGATGGACGATAAGTTCTGCACAAACAGCACCGATAAACGGACCCAATATGATCCCTGCAACCGGAATGACAAAAGGTCCGATTAATAAACCGATCGTGCTTCCCCATATGGCGGCCTTGCTTCCTCCGAACCGTTTCACTCCAAGCAGATTAGATACGTAATCTGCCGCGAATAATACTGCAGCAAAAACTGCCTCAACGAGCCAGAACATATAAGAATACGGACTGAATGAAAATAAAAATCCGTATAATATGAATCCGGCAACAATAAATACTACACTCGGAATAACAGGATACACCAGCCCGATAAAGGCGATGATAAAAACCGCTGCAATTAACAGCCAATACAACATATCCATAGCTTCCATCCTCCCATTTTACTCTGTCTTCTTCATGTCTTCCTTGTATTCACATGCATGCAACGATACAATAAGCAACATATATTAGTTTAGCTAGGAAGTGAAGATAGTGAATGTGTTTCAGCTTTTCATTAAAAGTACATACTCTCCCCGTGATATTGCAAAAACAAGATTTCAAGGAATCGGTAAAGCGATTCTTTATGTATTTTTGCTCTCTGTCCTGTTTGCAATCCCTACCGCTTATTATGTAAGTACAGGGACCGTAAAATCCATGAACGGCTTTAAAACTGTTTTAAACAAAGATTTCCCTGATTTCACAATTTCAAACGGCAAACTTCAAACGGATGAGAAAAAAGCCACGGAATCTCAGGCAAATGGTTTCGTTATCGTGTTCGATCCGACAGACGCCTATGGCACGAAACAAATTGAAGCAAAACAAAACGCGATCGGCATCCTTCAGAACAAATTTGTTTTGGCCATTGACGGACAAGCCCAAGAAATGCCTTACTCAATGATGCCGTCAGAGTTACAGAAAAAAGATGTCATTGCAGGTTTAAACCAAAATAAAGCGATGATCGTAACTGTTCTCTCAGCACTTATTTTTCTCGTAACAGCAGCGGGGAAATTTATTGAAGTGTCATTCTTAGCGCTTATCGGGTTAATCATTAAGAATTCGCAGAAAAAACATCTATCCTATCATCAGCTCTGGAAGCTTTCTGCTTATTCCATCACCCTTTCGACTGTATTCTTTACAATCATGCGGGCATTAGAAGCAACCGTTCCAAGTGAATTTTTGCTTAACTGGTTTGTCAACTTTGTCATTCTGTTTCTCGTTTTAAAAGAGATTCCGTCCAAAAAAGCTCCTGTATAAACCGAGACTGCATTCGCAGTCTCTTTTCTTTTGTCATGATTCTAAATGGACAAGCATACTATGGTATAAAATTTCGTATGCGGGAGGAAAAGCGATGAAGCGTCTCACCTTAGTATGCAGTATTGTTTTTATTCTCTTTATTCTTTTTTATGACCTTAAAATTGGAACGATACCCATTCAGGACCTCCCTGTCTATGAAGCATCAGCAAAAACTGTTTCACAAGAACCAGCATATAAAACGGTGAAGGTAAAGCCGGGTGATACGGTTATGTCGATAGTCGGATCAGCAGGTTCCCCAGATGACATTGTAAAGGATTTTGAAGCACTGAATCCGAATGTGAAAGCCAACGCCATTCAAGCCGGAACAGCGTACAAATTCCCGGTCTACCCTTAATTTAACGTTAATTTCTTGTCAGTTCGGCGAAGACACTGTTACAATGTAATTTGTAAAATAAATTCACATAAACCATACTAGAATTGTTATATCTAGAAGCGGCAACTACAATTAAGGAGCGATTGCAAGTGAGTGAAATCACACATCGTACAAAAACGCGTCCCGTCAAAGTGGGACCTTTAACAATAGGCGGCAACAATGAAGTTGTCATCCAAAGCATGACAACAACTAAAACACATGATGTAGAAGCAACGGTTGCGGAAATTAACCGTTTGGCTGAAGCCGGATGCCAAATTGTTCGGGTAGCATGTCCGGATGAACGGGCGGCAAACGCCATTGCGGATATTAAAAAGCGCATTTCCATCCCTCTCGTTGTTGACATACATTTCGATTATAAACTTGCGTTGAAGGCCATTGAAGGCGGCGCAGATAAAATCCGAATCAATCCCGGCAACATCGGCCGTCGCGAAAAAGTGGAAGCGGTTGTTAAAGCGGCCAAAGATAAGGGCATTCCGATCAGAATCGGAGTAAACGCAGGTTCACTTGAAAAACGGATTTTAGAAAAATACGGTTACCCGACTGCCGACGGAATGGTAGAAAGTGCACTTCATCACATTAAAATTCTTGAAGATCTTGATTTTCACGATATTATCGTCAGCATGAAGGCATCTGATGTGAACCTTGCGATCGAGGCCTATGAAAAAGCGGCAAAAGCGTTTGACTACCCGCTGCACCTCGGCATCACCGAGTCAGGAACACTGTTTGCCGGCACAGTAAAAAGCGCAGCAGGGCTCGGCGCCATTTTAAGCAAAGGCATCGGAAACACCCTGCGCATTTCATTAAGCGCAGACCCTGTGGAAGAGGTAAAAGTAGCAAGGGAGCTTCTGAAATCTTTCGGTTTAGCGTCCAATGCTGCCACGCTCATTTCATGCCCGACTTGCGGCCGTATTGAGATTGACCTGATCAGCATTGCCAATGAAGTGGAAGAATATATCTCTAAGATAAAAGCGCCGATTAAAGTGGCTGTTCTCGGCTGCGCTGTAAACGGACCTGGTGAAGCGAGAGAAGCTGATATCGGAATCGCCGGCGCACGCGGTGAAGGACTGCTGTTCCGGAAAGGAAAAATTGTCCGTAAGGTTCCCGAGGAAACGATGGTTGAGGAACTCAAAAAAGAAATTGACATTCTTGCTGAGGAACACTATGCAAAGCTTGAAGCTGAAAAAGCAAATTTAAAAGAAGAAACACAAAAAGCTTGACGGGAACCCGTCAAGCTTTTTTGTGTTAGAAAAATGGAATAATAAATATTCCAAGCACTAATGAAACGACACCGATACCCATTGCCCAAGCACCCAGTCCTTGAGCACCTCTTCTTCTTGCGATATAGCCGACAATAATACCGGCAGCTCCCAATAAAACAGGCAGTACAAACAATGAAATAATGGACAAGGCTAAAGCGATATATCCTATTCCCCGTCCTTCATTGACATTGCCGCCGCTGCGATCGTTATCTCGGTCATTGCTGCGGTCAGCAGCACGATAAGGCTCTGCAATTTCAGCAGCTGTTTCCTCAAAAAAACCGTCATTGTCGCGGGTAATATTTGTTCCTTCAGATCCATGATCAACATAGTAACTGTTGTTATCACGCTTTTCGTAATCGTATGCCACCTTCAATTCCCCCTTCTGTTTTATTAAAGGAGCTTTTATAGTTTGATCCATTTTGCCTGATTCATGTTTGCTAAACTTTTCTGTTAATGTCAATTGTTTATGTTACACTTGAAAGGATGAAACTGAAGGAGTGTGGGCATGTTACGCTTAGGAATAGATATTGACGGCACAATTACGGCTCAGGATACATTCGTCCCTTATTTGAACCGTTCGTTTAATCTTTCCATTTCATTAAACGATATGACGGATTATGATTTAACAAAACTGTTAAATATTACAAAGGAAGAATTTTGGAATTGGATGAATCAAAATGAAGCGATCATATATAAGGAAGCATTGCTTGCACAGCATGCAAAACAGTCACTTGACCTCCTCAAAGAGGAGCACAAGCTTATTTATATTACAGCGAGACGGACTCATTTAACTGATGTTACCTATGAATGGTTTGACAGACAAAACATTCATTATGATCACATCGAACTCGTTGGCGGTCATCACAAAGTTGAAGCGGTCAAAAACCATAACATCGACCTGTTTTTTGAGGATCATCATGGAAACGCCATGATGATTGCGAAGGAAGCCGGAATTCCGGTGATTTTGTTTAATTCCCCTTATAATCAGCTTCCGATTGATTCAAGCATCATCAGAGTGAACAACTGGCTAGAAGCCGTCCAATGGATGAACAACAACAAGCACCACTTGATACGTGTCAATAACTAAAAAAGGAGCCCAAACCGGGCCCCTTTTTCATATATTCGCATTACGCAGTAGTGTTTTCTTGGTTTTCCGCTGTACAATCAGGGCAAGTGCCGTAAATCTCAAATTTATGCCCGCTGACCTGATAGCCATCCAAATCATCACAAAGCTTGTCCATCGGACATGATTCAATTTCCTTTGTTTTGCCGCAGGCAAGACAAATAAAATGATGATGGTGATGAGTGAATGAACACTTAAATCGGAAGAGCTTTTCACCAGACAGCTCAGTTGTTTCCAAAATCCCAAGTTCTTCATATAAAGAAAGGTTTCTATAGATTGTATCAAAGCTTAAGCCTGGATAATCATCATTTAATGCAGACAGTACGTTTTTAGCGGTAAGATATCTGTCTGAATCAGCAAAAAGCTGCAGCATATCCTCCCGTTTGTTTGTATATTTATATCCGTTTTCTTTTAGTAGGTTCAGCGCTTCTTGTACGTTCATGAAGGGTCCCCCTTTTCGCTTTGCTTAAGAACGTATCCCATGTATGAAAAAGAAAATGGCAGCTGTCTGTCAGCAAGCCATTTTCTTTACTGCAGATAAAATTATACCCATAAAATGAATAAAAGTAAATGAAAGCCTAGTGGATTGCGTTTTTGAATTTTCCGCCTCTCGTTTCATGAGTATTCATAATTGTGATGAATGCATTTTGATCAACTTCAAACACGATTGATTTGAGCTTTGTCACTTCCAGCCTTGTGACAACCGCGTAAATCACGTCCTTTTCTTCGTCCGTATATCCGCCTTTGCCCTTCAGCTTTGTTGTTCCCCGGCCGAGACGGTGCAAAATAGCATCCGAAATCTCATCATACTGATCAGATACAATAATGACCGCTTTTGTTTCATCAAGCCCTTGGATGACGGCATCAATGGTTTTCATCGCAATGTAATAAGTCATGAAAGAGTACATCGCTTGCTCAGGACCAAACTCAAAACTAGCCCAAATGAAAATGAAAACATTGATGAGCATAACGAACTCACCCACTGAAAAAGGCAGCTTTTTCGTCAGCAAAATACCGAGGATTTCAGTGCCATCCATTGAACCTCCGTTTCGTATAACGAGCCCGACGCCAAAGCCGAGCAAAAGACCTCCGAACACAGTAGCCAAAATAGGCTGGGTTGTAAAGGCTTCTACATGGTGAAGTGAGGATTCAATAACGGCAAGCCCGACAATCCCTATAAAAGTAGAGACAAGGAAGGTCTTACCGATATATTTATATCCGAAGATCATAAAAGGAATATTTAATATGACAACGAAAAAAGCGAAATTCAGAAAGGGGTTTGATATAAAGAGGTGGTCTAAAATAAGTGATACACCGATGATCCCGCCATCAATAAAATCATTGGGGATTAAAAATAATTCGATACTTACAGCCGCAGATGCAGCTCCTGCCAGAATCATAAAGACCCTGAAAATAAAATGGGAAAATGTTTCTCTCTTATGTTGTTTTGTTGGGGTCATAAAATCTCCTTTCCTGCAATAACTATTTTAAATACATTATAAATCTATTTTACCATTAAACACTGACACATTTTACTGATTTGCCCATACATTAAGTCTGGAGGTGGAATGATCGATGATTTTATTTCAAAGAATTATTTTGCAGCGGCTTAATCAGGCTACTGCTGACGATTTGCTGAAGTACTCAAAACAATACGGAATCAGCTTAACAAGATCGCAGGCCGTTGAAGTGGCGAACCTGTTAAACGGCAAAAATGTAAACATCTTTAATGAGAGTGAACGGATGCGGCTGTTGAAACAAGTAGAGACAATTACATCGAAAGAAACAGCTCAAACCGTTAATGAACTATTCAAACAATTCACAAGCTAAAAAATGGGGGTGTTATCCCCCATTTTTTATTGCTGTAAAATCTTTTCGAGCAATGTATCATCAAATTGTTTTTCTTTCAGCATTTCGATCTCAAAACGGTATGGCGGTTTTTTGTTCTTTTTATCCTCACCGACATACGGTGTTTCTAGAATTTTAGGAATGTCTTTTAACTGCTCATGGTGAACAACATATTGCAGAGCGTCAAAACCTATTTCACCAAAGCCGATATTTTCATGGCGGTCTTTTCTCGCGCCTTTGACATTTTTGCTGTCATTAATATGAAGCACTTTAATACGGTCAATGCCGACGATTTTATCGAACTCACTCAGCACCCCGTCAAAGTCCTCAACAATGTTATACCCGGCATCATGTGTATGGCACGTGTCGAAGCACACTGACAAATGCTCATTGTGTGTAACGCCTTCGATAATCTGTGCAAGCTCCTCGAAGCTTCTGCCGCATTCTGATCCTTTACCTGCCATTGTTTCTAATGCAATCTGGACATTTTGTTTTGGATCAATCACTTCATTTAAACCTTCAATAATTTTTTTGATGCCGGCTTCAGCTCCTGCTCCTACATGAGCGCCAGGATGAAGGACAATTTGCTTCGCTCCGATGGCCGCTGTCCGTTCAATTTCAGAACGAAGAAAATCAACCCCCAGCTCAAAAGTGGACGGATTTGTCGTGTTGCCAATATTAATAATATAAGGCGCATGTACGATAATCTCGTCAATGCCGTTTTCTTGCATATGTGCTCGGCCTGCTTCTATATTTAAGTCTTCAATTTTCTTTCGGCGCGTATTTTGCGGTGCGCCTGTATAGATCATAAACGTGTTCGCCCCATAAGAGACTGCTTCCTGGCTTGCTGCCAGAAGCATATGTTTTCCGCTCATAGAGACGTGTGAGCCTATTCTCAACAACAGGTTCCCCTACTTTCTTTTCTTAGATTGGTTTCTTCTCTGTTTTTTCTTGATTTTCTCCATCTCATAGCTCATTTTCTTTTTATATCCAGGCTTAACCTTCTTCGGCTTTTTCACGAGACGATGAGCAATTTCGTCTGCTTCGTTCGGCGTTTTTTTACGCTTTTTGCGGCGCTGGCGGTCATCGCCTTTTTTCCATTCGCCCTTTTCAAGCTCTAAGTAATCAAATTCGATGCCCATTTTCTCAAGTTTTACTAATGCATCCTCATCAGAAAGCTCATAAATGGTCATCGCTTGTCCTGATGAGCCGGCTCGGGCCGTTCTGCCCACACGGTGAACATAGAAATCGAGATCATCCGGCAGCTCATAGTTGATAACATGGCTGACACCTTTAATATCAATGCCTCTTGCAGCAAGGTCAGTTGCAATGACATAAGTGAATTCTAAATCATTAATCTGCTTCATGACTTTTTTCCGCTCACGTGGTGTTAATCCGCCGTGCAGCAGGCCGATTTTCATGCCTTTGCCAGTCAGATACTGGGCAATATGGTCAGCCGTGTTTTTCGTGTTGGCAAACACAATCCCCAGGTATGGATTCAGATGCGACATGATGTCAAAAAGGAGCTTGTCCTTGTCACGATGTTTCGAAGGGATAAGGATATGCTCAATTTTCGCAGCAGTCACCTGCTTTGGCTCCACATGGGCGTATTTTGGATTTTCCATGTATTTCTTTAAAAATGGTTTCAGCTTTTCCGGTATGGTCGCTGAGAACACAAGCATTTGCAGATCCTCAGGCATACGGGAACCGATGTAATCTACATCTGCAAGGAATCCCATGTCCAGCATTAAATCCGCTTCATCAATAACAAGAGCTTCCGCTTTATGAACACTTAACGCCTGTTCTTTGATTAAATCAGCAATCCGTCCGGGTGTACCGACAACAAGATGCGGCTGTATTTTCAATTTATCAATTGATTTTTGTTTGTCGGTGCCTCCGATAAAACATTTCGAGCGAATCTGACTTCCTTCTTCACCCTGCGTGATTTTAAGCGCTTCCTGATAAATCTGGTTGGCAAGCTCTCTTGTCGGAGCCGTAATAACAACCTGAACGACATCCTTAGCAGGATCGATTTTGTTTAATAAAGGCAGTAAATAAGCGTGGGTTTTTCCAGTTCCCGTCTGAGACTGGCCGATGACGCTTTCTTTTTTTAGCACTGCAGGAATCAGCCTTTTCTGGATATCAGTCGGTTCGTAAAAACCAAGGCGATGTACTGCATCTATAATAAACGGTTTCAATTCATAAAGTTCAAATTTCGTTTCTTTCATTTTTCCCAGCTCCTTAAAGCGGCACATTATGTGTCCATCATCACATTATACCCGATTTCGCTTAAAAACACCACGTTTGCAAGGCGTTTGTTTTATTCAGTTATGTAAAGCAAATACCGCAGTCCCTGCATATTCTAATAGCAGAGAGAGCTGAAAGGAGGTACAAGTATGTTTTCACCGCAGCAGCCAATGAGAAATTATCCACAGCCCGGACCGCCCCGCCCTATGCCAAATCAGCGAATGATGGGGAGAAGACCGCCTAATATGCGAGGGCCTTCATTTGGAGCACAGCAGCAGGGTTTTCAGCAAGCGGGACAATTTCTTCCTCAGGCAAATGCCGGAGCGAGAAATGGTGCGGGCGGAGGCTTAAAAGGGATGCTGTCAAAGTTCCTCCCCGGCGGAGGAGGCGCTGGCGGCGCCGGCGTTTCCGGCGTTCCTGGAGCAGGTGCAGCAGCGAGCGGAGGTGCAGGTCTGCAAGGCATTCAAAATATCGCCAATCCTGCATCTTTATCCAGTATGCTTGGAAATGTGCAAAAAGTACTCGGCATGGCGCAGCAAGTCACCCCTATGATCCAGCAGTACGGCCCTTTAGTCCGCAATCTGCCGTCATTGATGAAGCTGTACAGCCAATTAAGTAAAAGTGATGATACAGAGACAGAGAGCGATGAGGAAAGTAAAAAACAATCGGATTCAGATGAATCATCAGAAAAAGAGAAAGAGGATGAAACAAAAACCTCAGGCGGGAACAAAAAATCAAAACCAAAAAGTTCTTCTCTGCCTAAGAAATCAAAAACACCTGACAATAAAGAGCAAGAATCAAAAACATCTGCTCCGAAGAAAAAAGAAGCTGCCTCTCCTGCCCCAAAAAGAACATCAGGCAGTTCAAAACCGAGATTATATATTTAACATTCTTTGATATCTGAAGTGAGATTGGCTATAATGAGATCAGAAGAATGCAAGAATAGAGCCGTTTGATTACGGCTTTTTATATTGCCTTTACTCACTTCAGTATTGGAGGACAACCGAAAATGGACGTAATTAAAATTTCGCCGCGCGGCTATTGCTATGGCGTTGTTGATGCTATGGTCATTGCCAAAAATGCGGCACTAGATAAAAGTTTGCCAAGACCCATCTATATACTCGGGATGATTGTTCATAATAAACACGTCACTGATGCGTTTGAAGAGGAAGGGATTTTTACATTGGACGGCGCTAACCGTCTGGACATTCTTAAGCAGGTTGAAAAAGGAACTGTCATTTTCACTGCGCACGGTGTTTCTCCCGAAGTCAGAAGAATCGCAGAAGAAAAAGGATTGGTTGCAATTGATGCTACATGTCCGGATGTGACGAAAACTCATAATCTAATCTTAGAGATGAAAGAAAAAGGATATCACGTGATCTATATCGGCAAAAAAGGGCATCCAGAGCCTGAGGGAGCCGTTGGCGTAGCGCCGGAAATCGTTCACTTAGTTGAAACAGAAGAAGATGTAAAAAACCTTGATATCCAAGCAGATAAGTTAATCGTGACGAATCAAACAACCATGTCTCAATGGGATGTTCACGACATTATGGAGCTTGTCAAAGAAAAATATCCTCATGTCGAATATCACCAAGAGATTTGCCTTGCTACTCAAGTGCGGCAGGAAGCTGTATCAGAGCAGGCGAAAAAAGCGGACTTAACAATCGTTGTCGGAGACCCGAAAAGCAACAATTCAAATAGGCTTGCACAAGTGTCAGAGGAAATAGCCGGCACAAAAGCATACCGGATCGGCGACTTAAGCGAATTAAAGCTTGAATGGCTGAAAGGCGTTAATACCGTTGCAGTTACAGCGGGAGCTTCAACACCTACGCCGATCACAAAAGAAGTCATTCGCTTTTTGGAGCAGTACGATCACGAAGATCCATCAACTTGGACAACTGATCACAATGTACCGCTCAAAAAAATACTTCCAAAAGTAAAAGCAAAAAACTGAGGCTGTAAAAGCCTCAGTTTTTTTATAGAAATGTAAATGGATTTGTATCTGTTTCAGAAACAAAGATATTCACGTCATATTTTTTATCATTACACATTGATGTCAGTTTTCTCGTGACGCCTTCTTTCATGATTTTTTCCGCGTAATGGCCCGGATCAACCACATTCAGGCCAAGCATCATCGCATCATGGGCCACATGGAAATATAAATCTCCTGTAACGTAAACATCGGCGCCCTTTCGTTTTGCATGGTGAATATACTTGTTCCCATCTCCGCCAAGAACAGCTACCTTTTTCACCATACTGTCAGCATCCCCCACCATTCTGACACCATTGACATCAAGCTTGTCTTTCACATATAAAGCAAATTCCTTGAGCGTCATCTCATTTTTAAGGGTTCCGACACGGCCGAGCCCTTTTTCGGCGGGAGACTGTTCAACAGGATAGATGTCGTAAGCGACTTCTTCGTATGGATGGCTTTTTATCATTGCATTGATAACAGCTTTTTCGATGCTTTTAGGAAATACAGTCTCAAGCCTTACTTCATGAACAAGCTCAAGCTCTCCTACTTCACCGATAAAAGGCTTAGCTCCGTCCAATGGCTTGAAGCTGCCGATCCCTTCAGACGAAAACGCGCAATGGCTGTATTCGCCGATATGGCCGGCGCCAGCATTTCCAAGCGCGGCTCTGACCTGCTCTTCATATTCCTTCGGCACGTAGACGGCCAGCTTTTTCAGAGGATCCGTATAAGTAGGCGTCAGCACTTCCGTCTCACGCAGCTCTAGTGCTTCAGCAAGCAAATCATTCACGCCGCCGTCCGCAACGTCTAAATTTGTATGAGCTGCATAAACAGCAATATCATGCTTCAAACACTTTTCAATTAACCTTCCGGCAGGCTGATCTGTTGAAATATGCTTGAGCGGCCGAAAAATAGGAGGATGGTGTGCAATAATCAAGTCAACCTCTTTTTCAATCGCTTCATCGACAACGCTCTCCAACACATCAAGTGTGACCATCACATTTTTAATCGGTTTATTTAAGGTGCCGATTTGCAGGCCGATTTTATCTCCTTCGACCGCATAGGCTTTCGGGGAAAATTGTTCAAACAGCTGGATGATCTGCTGCCCATTAACGCTTTTAGCCATGATCGATTACCTCCTTTAACAGCTCCATTCGATCGGAGAGCTCCTTTAATTTTTGTTTATTTTGCTCTGTGCCTGCGGCTTGTCTAATCTGCTCATAAATGTTTTGAGTGTGCTGAAGCTCTTGTGTCCACTTTTTCAAAAAGACAGCATTTTTTTCTTTTGCCAAAAAAGGACCGACGAGCATCCCGGCTGATAAAGAAATCCCGGCATAAGCCGCATCTCTGTCTCCCGCTTCGGCAACCAGCACCTCATAGCATTTTCCGTCCTCTTCAAGGATCACTTCATCTATCAGCGCATACCCTTCTTTATAAAGCCACTCCCTGATATGAACAGCATGAATATTCGGCTGTAAAATAAGGCGTTCCTTCCCCGTTAATTTGTCTTTACCTGCTTCTAAAATGTGAGCGATCAAAGCCCCGCCCATTCCGGCAATCGTAATGGCATCAGCTTCACCTTTTTTAATCACTTCCAGTCCGTCTCCCTGCCTTACAGAAATGTGCGAGTTTAAGCCTGATTTTTCAACCTGCCGCTTTGCAGACAAAAATGGGCCTTCTGTTATTTCTCCGGCAATCGCTCCGCTGGCTTTATGATTCAGCACCGCATAACAAGGAAGGTATGCGTGGTCAGACCCGATATCGGCCATCACCGCTCCATTCGGTATGTACTCCGCTACTGTTTGCAATCGTTTAGATAATTTTAATTCGTTCACTTGTCATCACAACTTTTCTCAATCATTTTTTCCTTTACTATCATATAAAAAATCAGCCCGGAATCCAAGCTGAAGCAAATGATTTTGAGATTATTTCTTTTGATTCGGGTCTGCACGCGGCCGTCAAAAATAAAAGGCTGTCGAGAACATCTCGGCGGCCTGTGAATGTATAAAGAGAAAAATGGTTCTTTTATTTAATTTTTGACACCCACTCTGCCATATCATCCAGCTTATCTGCCGGAACAAGACCGGAAGGCATTCCATTACCGCCTTTTTCGATCTTTGTTTTAATTTCAGCGACATCTTTCTTATCCCCTACACCTTTTAAGCTCGGACCCGAAACACCTTCATAATTTTCACCGTGGCATGCGATGCAGTTTGCCTTGTAAATTTCTTCTGGTGAAGCGTTTGCATCTTTCTTTTCAGCAGATTTGCTTTCTCCTCCGCTTGCAATCTCCCGAGAGTCATCAAGTCCTTTTACTGATAAAAAGAAAGTTAGACCAATTCCTAAAACAGCGATCAGTAAAAATGGAATAAGCGGGTTCCATTTCATTTCCCTTCCCCCTTTTTGATCCTTCCCCCTATGTAAACACTTCTAATTCTAACTTATTTTAACAAAAAGTAAATGGATTGCTATACAAAAGTTTTTTATTCACACTTTATACAAAATTGAATAGAGACATGCCTATTTCTCTAATATCCTTTTTATTCTATTGTATAATGTATTGTATACGCTTACAATAGAAAATATGGAATTAGATTTTGAAATTTTTCATCACAATGTTCATTTGCAAATGACATCATTTTTCAGTAAAATAAAGGCATATTATCCATATATCTTTTTTAAAAAAAGAAGAACGGATCTGCAAGACCCGTTCCATCTTATTCGAGGAAATCTTTCAAACGTTTACTTCTGCTAGGATGTCTTAGTTTCCGCAACGCTTTGGCTTCGATTTGTCGAATACGCTCTCTCGTCACTCCAAATACTTTGCCGACCTCTTCTAATGTTCTTGTACGGCCATCATCAAGACCGAATCGAAGACGCAATACATTTTCTTCACGATCAGTTAACGTATCAAGTACATCTTCCAGCTGCTCTTTTAACAGCTCGTATGCGGCGTGATCTGAAGGTGAAGTTGCTTCTTGGTCTTCAATAAAATCACCAAGGTGTGAGTCATCCTCTTCACCGATCGGTGTTTCCAGTGATACCGGCTCTTGTGCAATCTTTAAGATTTCGCGTACTTTTTCAGGCGTTAAATCCATATCTTCCGCAATTTCTTCAGGTGTTGGTTCTCTGCCTAAGTCTTGAAGCAATTGACGCTGCACACGGATTAATTTATTAATGGTTTCCACCATATGAACGGGAATCCGGATCGTTCTCGCCTGATCGGCAATAGCGCGTGTAATCGCCTGTCTGATCCACCACGTAGCATACGTACTGAATTTATAACCTTTGCGATAATCAAATTTTTCAACGGCTTTCATCAGACCCATGTTTCCTTCTTGGATCAGGTCAAGGAACAGCATACCGCGTCCGACATACCGTTTTGCGATACTGACAACAAGCCGCAGGTTCGCTTCAGCCAATCTGCGTTTAGATTCTTCGTCACCTTCTTCAATCTTTTGAGCGTAGGCGATTTCTTCTTTTGCAGATAGAAGGTTAACCCGACCGATTTCCTTTAAATACATACGAACTGGGTCATTGATTTTAACGCCAGGCGGTACACTAAGGTCATTAAGGTCAAATTCTTCTTCGGCTTTGGCAAGCTGCTGAATATTAGGATCTTCTGTTTCTTCATTCTCACTAATTAATTCAACACCTTGTTCACCTAAAAATTCATAATACTCATCCATTTGGTCTGATTCAATTTCAAAGCTGGACATACGCTCAGCGATTTCTTCATATGTCAAAACGCCACGTTTTTTACCAGACTCTGTTAATTGCTCTTTTACTTGGTCGAATGTTAATTCTGTCTCGTGGGTTTGTTTATCAGCCATTATGGATCCCTCCTTCCAAAGCTTGCAACGAATTCTATAAGCGGTATGATTCTTATTCGGTCCATTCAGGCGTTTTCTATATGAACTGCCTTTAACAAATGTGCGAATAATGAAATGACAATTCATGATGAGGTTAAGCGATCTATTTGCTCCTCCGCAAGGAATCATTGCCAATAAATGCTTCTCATCAGTTTTCCAGTTATTTTAAAGATCGGTTCAATGTAACGATTTCTTGAGCCAGAGAAGCAGCTCTTAAAAAATCTTTTTGCCTTTCGGCTTCGGCTCTTTCCGCCTCTTTTTCTTTTATCATTGACCAATTTCTTTGATTCAACACTTTTTTTACATAATCTGATAACTCAGCTTCGCTAAGCTCTTGATTAACCTGAAGCATTAATATATCAGACAAGAGCTGGCTTATATGATCATCTGTCACCCTGGCCATCAGATGCTGGGGCGTCAGCTCGGCTCCCTCTTCATAAAAAGCATAAAGATAAGCGGCTAATGCTCGGTGCTCATCAATATTAAATTGAAACCCTACCCGGTCAATCACTTTTTTTATGACGCTCCGATCTCGAAGCATGTGAGCGAGTAACAGCCTTTCTGCATTTTCATACGCCGGGCGCAAACGTTTTTGCCTTGCTTTTGTCGTCAAATGCGCTCGCCGTGTTTTTGTTTCACCGCCATTGTCAGCAGGTTTGTTTTGCTTGCTGAAAACAGACAGCTGCTCAGTTAAAGACTCCTGTGAAAGCGAAAACTCTGAAGCAAGCTGTTTTACATAGACTTCCTGCTCTAGAGACCCTGAAAGCGTGCTGATTTCTTTCAGTACGTCTTTAATGTAAGCCAGGCGATCGCCTTCATCGGACAGGTTCTTTCCTTTTCGGAAATATTGCATTTTAAATGCCATTACGGTGACACTGGCGTCAATAATGTCGTTTTTAAATTTTTCCCCGCCGAATTTTTTGATGTAATCATCAGGGTCCAATCCGTCAGGAATCATTGCAACTCTGACTTTGCACCCTTTTTTTTGCAGAAGCTCCGAAGCTTTTAAGGTGGCTTCATAACCGGCTTTATCAGAGTCATAGCAAAGAATGATTTCTTCGACGTTTCTTCTCAGGATCTTGACATGATCATCTGTAAGAGACGTTCCCATCGTGGCTATGCTTTCTTTTACACCCGAGCTTACAGCCGATATGACATCGGCAAACCCTTCAAATAAGACTGCTCTTTCCTGCTTTCTGATATGAAGACGGGCCTTATAGAAATTGTAAAGCAGTTTACTTTTATGAAAAAGCGGAGTCTCAGGACTGTTCATATACTTAGGCTGCTGGCTGCCAAGAGCCCTGCCTGAGAAAGCAACAACAGCCCCGTGATGATCATGGATCGGAAACATGACACGGTTTCTGAAGCGGTCGAAATATCCGCTTCCGTCTTCGCGTCTGATCAGAAGACCCGCTTTTTCCATTTGCGCCTCACTAAATCCCCTCTTCACAAGGAATTTCGTGATAAAGTCCCAAGAATCAAGAGCATAGCCAATCTGAAATTCATCAATCAGCTCTTTCGTAAAGCCCCTGGAAAGCAGATAATCCAGTGCCTCTTGACCTTCTTTTGTATTTATTAACAAATGATGGTAAAATTTCTTCAGGAGCTCATGTGCCTCAGCCATTTTTTGATCCCCAGAAGACTCTGGCCGAGCTTCGGAATGGACTGTTATATCATCTGGAAAATCAATTTGGTATTTGTCAGCAAGGTGAGAAACCGACTCGGCAAATGAATAGCCTTCCATCTGCCTTAAAAAAGAGAAAACATTGCCGCCCGCTCCGCAGCCAAAGCAATGAAAAATCTGTTTGTCGGGCGATACGGAAAACGAAGGTGTGCTTTCTCCATGAAAAGGACAGAGTCCAAAGTAGTTTCGGCCTTGCTTTTTTAATTGAACATAATCACCTATGACTTCAACGATATCTGCCGACTTTTGCACCTGATCCACAATTTCATCTGGTATCCGATTTCCCATCTTATAACACTCCGTCGTACATTATTCGATGCTTTAGTGCAAAATCCCTTCATCGTTCGACAGGATTTTTTGCAGCAGTGTAATAAATCGTTCTCGATCTTCTTTATTCAATTTTTTAGGCCCTTTGGCGTATACGCCTTTTCTCCTTTGTTTGCCGGAAAAATGACGGCTCTCAAGAGCAAAATCAATCGTGTCTTCTTTGTAAAGACGACCTCTTTCCGACATAACGGAGACATTTCTGTTCAACAGCAGAGATGCTAATCCGATGTCCTGCGTCACAACAATATCTCCCGGTTTTACGTGATTTGCGATATATAAATCAGCAGCTTCTTTATGAGGATCAACATACTTCCATTTTTCTTCATTGCTTCTGGAAAGCTGATAATGTTCAAATGAAGCGACAAAAAGAACTTGAACTTCATACTCGGATGCTGTTTGTAAAATTTCATCTTTTACCGGACAAGCATCAGCATCGACAAAAATCGTCTTTTCTTGTTCATTAAGAAGAGTAATTCTCCATCCCTCCATTAAACTCCTGCATAAAAGCAAGCAAAATCGCACATCCTTTATTATTGCGGATGTATATGAATTTGTCGAAAAATTTCCGGGAGAAATTCTTGACATCTTACCCATAATAGTTTATTCGTATCACACGATCCTTAAACCTAAAATTAATCATTTTATCACAATTTTTTATTATAATACAAACTTCGCAAAGAAGCTATTGTTTTTCATTATTCCCTTTTGGCATAGCCAAAAACCCAGGATAGAGCGTCCTGAGTTATAAGTTTTTTGTTTTGAGATGATGGATAATATTCGCTGTTTCTTCAACCGCTTTATTTGAAACATCAACAACCTGGCAGCCGATCCGATCCACAATCTTTTCGAAATACTCCAGTTCCTCTTTGATTCGGTTGATATTTGCATAAATCGCTTTATCATTAAGCCCGAGTGATTTTAAGCGTTCTTTTCTGATATGATTCAGTTTATCAGGGCTAATCTTTAAGCCGATGCATTTTTTCGGATCAACGTTAAAAAGTTCTTCCGGTGGATCAACCTCAGGTACAATCGGAACATTGGCAACCTTCAGGCGCTTGTGAGCGAGATATTGAGACAGCGGTGTTTTAGACGTTCTTGAGACGCCGATCAAAACGATATCAGCTTTTAAAATCCCTCTTGGATCACGTCCATCATCGTATTTAACTGCAAACTCGATGGCCTCCACTTTTTTGAAATAATCTTCATCAAGCTGGCGGACCCGCCCCGGTTCGTATTTCGCTGTTAAACCGTAGGCCGTTTCCATTTTATCAATTAACGGGCCGATAATATCATAATATAAAACATTTGCTTTTTCCGCTTCGGCTATCAAATATTCTCTGATTTCCGGCACCACGAGTGTAAAACAGATAATGCCGCCGTCTGCCTTTGCAAGTGAAATCACTTCATTGATAGTGCCTATATCTTCAACATAAGGAATTCTTCTTACATGTGTATCATCCGCCGATCCGTTAAATTGGCTGAGTGCTGCTTTTACTACCAATTCGGCCGTTTCACCGACGGAATCCGATACAACATAGATGATGCGGTTATTCATATTATCCCCCCGTTAGTTTGTAATCTTATAGGATTTCATTTTCAGATAAACTGACAAGTATTTTTGTCATATTTGTTTTTGTCACTCTGCCGATCACTTCAAAGCCTTTATCGGTATCTTTGATGACAGGCAGCGCATCAATTTGTTTTTCTATTAAGTGCTTTGCAATGTCCATTACATAATCCTCACGTCTGCACACCGTAATGTTCGGCATCCTTGTCATGATGATGTGAACAGGGACCGATGTAAGCTCCTGCTGGCCAATGCTCGCTCTGAGCAAGTCCTTTCGTGAAAGCACCCCGACTAAAACAGCATCGCGGTCCACCACAAACAGAGTACCTACATCTTCTAAAAACATGGTGCAAATCGCATCGTACACAGAAACGTTTTCGTGAATCACTACGGGGATAGATTGAAAGTCTTTCACCTGAAGCTTTTTGAGTTTATCCGCTAAAAGCTGTGTGCCGGTTTTTCCCGTATAGAAATAACCGACTCTCGGGCGCGCCTCGAGGAATCCTGACATGGTGAGTATGGCTAAATCCGGACGCAATGTCGCCCTGGTTAGGTTCAGCTTTTCTGCAATATGCTCCCCTGTAATCGGCCCGTTTTCTTTTACAATCTGCAAAATATGTTCTTGCCGTTTATTTAGTTCGATCGTACTCACCACCTTTTCACTTCATAGCTATGTAAAGAAATAATAATCCATATTATAGCGTAAATATCTTGTAATCAAACAAAAAACTTATAAATGGGGAAAAGACGATTACCGATCACACAGCAACCGCCTTTTCTCTCTTTATTTTACAATAAGGGCATTCATATTCGCAAAGGACTTGATCTCATCCGCCAAGCTTACCATTTGCGCTAAACGATTTGCCTTTAATGCCTCATTATCCGCTATAACCATTGTATGGTCGAAGTAAGCATCAATCGGTTCTTTTAAGGCTGCAAGTGAAGCAAGCGCCGCCTCATAATCTTTTTTACTGAAGTTTTCCTGCAGATTTTGCTTCGCTGTTTGGTAGGCATCAAACAGCTTTGTTTCGTATTCATTTTCAAACAGATCAGGCTGAATGTCTCCGCGGACTCCTTTTTTGCTGATAGAGATCACTCGGCCTAACGCTTCAGCTGTTTCCTTAAAGCCAGGTGCACCAAGCTTTTGTTCCAGCACTTGCGCTTTATGCAGCGCTGAGTATGGCTCAAGCTCAGAGCTTTCCAGCACGGCGTCGATGACATCATGTCTGATTTGTTCAGCATTCAAGACATATTTCAGGCGCTGAGTAAAGAAATCCAGCAGTTCATTTTCTTTATCAGTTTGAACGAAAGTAAGCAGCTCTTCAAATGAAATTCCCCAGTTGCGGTCAAGAAGAATCGCAACAATACCGCTTGCCTGGCGGCGCAGTCCGTAAGGGTCCTGAGAACCGGTCGGAATAACGCCGATTGAGAAGAATGAAGCGATTGTGTCAAGCTTATCCGCCATTGCTACAACAGCTCCTGTAAAAGTAGAAGGCGTTTCTCCGCCAGCTGATCTAGGCATATAATGTTCATTGACTGCCGCAGCCACAGCTTCATCTTCACCAAGCATTCTCGCATACTTTTCGCCCATAATTCCTTGAAGTTCAGGGAATTCATATATCATATGCGTGACAAGGTCGAATTTAGAAATTTCAGCAGCTCGCTTCACATGTTTTAACGTATCTCCATCACCCTGGAGACGAACGGCAAGCTTCTCTGCGATTGATGTGACTCTTCTAACCTTATCAGCTAGAGAACCAAGCTCTTCATGGAACACAATGTTTTCAAGCTTCTTCACGTTTGCATCAATGTTCAGTTTCTGATCTTCCTTGTAGAAGAATGAAGCATCAGACAAACGCGCGCGCAGCACTTTTTCATTGCCTCGGGCCACATTTTCGATCGCGTGGCTGTTGCCGTTTCGGACTGTGATAAAGTGAGGCAGCAAGTCACCGTTTTTGTCTTTGACAGGGAAGTAGCGCTGATGCTCTTTCATTGTCGTGACAAGCACTTCCTCAGGAATTGACAGAAACTCAGATTCAAATGAACCGTAAAGAGCTGTCGGGTATTCTACTAAATGATTCACTTCATCAAGAAGGTCTTCGTCAACCGGAATGCTCCAATTGTTTTCAGCAGCCATTGCCTCCAGCTGAGATTGAATCATTTGCTTTCGGACGTTAGGATCAGCAATAACATGCTGTTCTTTCAGCTGCTCTTCATAAGCTGAAGGTGATTCAATTGATACTTCATGTCCGAGAAAACGGTGTCCCTGTGTTGTTCGTCCAGATTCAACGTTTGTGATCGAAAATGGAATGACATCCTGTCCAAATAAAGCGACAATCCATTTGATTGGTCGGATATAACGCAAATCTTCATTTCCCCAGCGCATGTTTTTCGGGAAATGCAAGCTTGTAATTAAACCGCTCAGTTCTGGCAGAAGCGATTTCGTTTCTTGGCCGGCTTGGAATTTTTGCACGAATACATACTCTGTGCCTTTTACTTCTTTGATGTACAGGTCTTCCACATTCGCGCCTTGGCCTTTTGAAAATCCGATTGCCGCTTTTGTCCAGTTTCCGTCTGCATCTAGGGCAATTTTTTTCGCAGGTCCTTTTGCTTCCTCTTTTATATCATCCTGCTTTTCTGCAACATCCTTAACGAACACAGCAAGACGTCTCGGTGTATTGAAGAGCTTCACATCACCGTGAGTAATATTTTTTTCTTTAAGCCAGCCTGTCAGCTTCTCGCCAAGCTGAACCATGCTTTCATTCAAAAAGCGCGCCGGCATTTCCTCTAATCCGATCTCTAAAAGTAAATCCTGTTTACTCATGAGAAGAACCCTCCCCTTTAAGCATTGGGAACCCTAGTTTTTCTCGTTCCTCATAATAGGTTTTTGCTACTTTTCTAGCTAAATTCCGCACTCTTGCGATATAGCCCGTCCGCTCGGTAACAGAGATCGCACCTTTGGCGTCAAGCAGATTGAAGGTGTGCGAGCACTTCAGCACATAGTCATATGCTGGATGAACAAGTCCGTTATCCATTTGCTTGATCGCTTCTTTTTCATATGTGCTGAACAGTTGGAACAGCATATCGACGTCTGACGTTTCAAATGTATAAACGGAATGCTCATATTCAGCCATCATGAATAAATCTTTTACTGTAAACCCTGTCGTCCATTCCAAGTCGAAAACATTTTCTTTATCCTGGATATAAGACGCGAGACGCTCGATTCCATACGTAATTTCTACTGAAACCGGTTTACATTCAAGTCCTCCGACCTGCTGGAAATACGTAAATTGTGTAATTTCCATTCCGTCAAGCCATACTTCCCAGCCAAGACCCGCACAGCCTAAAGACGGATTCTCCCAGTTGTCTTCAACAAAACGAATATCGTGCTCAAGCGGATCAATTCCGAGAGCCCGCAAGGAATCTAAATACAGCTCTTGAATGTTATCAGGAGACGGTTTGATAATGACCTGGAACTGATGATGCTGATACAATCTGTTTGGGTTCTCCCCGTATCGGCCGTCTGCAGGGCGTCTTGAAGGCTCTACATAAGCCACTTTCCACGGCTCAGGGCCGATGCTGCGCAAAAATGTATACGGGCTCATCGTGCCGGCTCCTTTTTCTACATCGTAAGCCTGCATAAGCACACAGCCCTGACTGGACCAATGCTTTTGCAAGGTAAGAATCATGTCTTGAATATTCATTTCAAGCACCTCCACTTTTCTTTCATAAAATGACTGCGGCAGCAACCAAAAAACTCCCGTCTCTATGCTTGCCTGCCGCAAACATAGGGACGAGAGTTCTCCCGCGGTTCCACCCTAGTTGCTGAGAATAAAATCCCAGCCTCTTTTTTAAAATTGCTCAAGAATGCCTTTCGTTGCGTGCTCATCCTTAGCTTACACCGCCCTAAGGTCGCTTTCATGAGGTAAACGCAAGTACTTCTTTCTCTCACTGCAACATATTTTATAATAAATGATCATATAAAAAGATGGACCAGATGTCAACTTTTGTTTTCACCCATAAGATGTTTCATGCTTTCCATTTGATCTAAAAAGCGCTTTGATTTTAAATATAACCCTGAATATTCTTCGTAATACAAATCAATCACTTGCTTTAATTCAGCTTTTGTTTCCTCTTTTAAGGACACATTGCCCAGCCTCGACAGATCGAAGTAATAAAAGAGTCTCAACAGCCTTGCTGTTTGCGGTTTAATCGGAATCCTGTAAGGATCTTTTTCAAAACAGCGATGGCATATAAAACCATTATCACGGACAGAAAAATGAAAAGTTCCGTCTTGGCTTTTACAATGTACACAATGATTCAGCTCAGGATACAGCCCCATGACACCGAGCATCTTCATTTGAACAATGAAGGTGATAACATCCGGATCTGTTCCTTCATTCAGCTGTTTTAGTGATTCTAATATAAATTCAAATAAATAAGGATTTGGCTTTCTTTCCTCTGTGCCTCTGTCGACTAATTCAGCAATATATGCGGCATAGGCTGTTAAAAACAAGTCTTCCCTGATGCCTCTCATGCTGAGGATCATTTCCCCCTGCTGAAGCGTTCCGAGGCCTGATGTTTTTTGCATTAAAAATGAACCATACAAAAAGGGCTGGCTGACTGCTGATAAACGGCTGTTCGGTTTTTTGGCGCCTCGTGCCATAACACCTATTTTTCCGTGTTCTCTTGTCAGTAATGTTACGATTTTATTCGTCTCTCCGTAATCATTTGTGCGAAGAACGATCCCTTCACATTTTGTCAGCATTTCCGCACCTTCCTAAAGCAGGAGCGGCCAAGAGGTTTATAAAATTGGATAATCAAATCGGGCTAGCTCATCTTCTAGTTCTTCGGGTCTTTCCATGTTCTCTTTTTCCAGTTCTTTAAAAAGAAGATACGTATCAACATTTCCTGTTTGAGAAAATACGTTCCAGGTAAAATTCAACACAAGAAACCCACCTTTCTGTAGTTAAACTAGCTTACCTAAATTCCAAATTCTTACCTTTATCTTGACCAGATGTCCTCCATTTCATGTTAAACAAAATTTGCTAATGTATCCCTGTTCCTGTGAGATAATGTCCCACACGGCAAGAGATTAATATTCGTCCTCTTTAAAGCCAAAATCGCGAAGCTGGGACATTTTATTGCGCCAATCTTTCTGCACTTTCACCCACAATTCAAGGTAGACACGGGAGCCTAACAGTGCTTCAATATCCGCCCTCGCTCTTTTTCCGACCTCTTTCAGAAGGCTTCCTTTTTTACCAATCACGATGCCTTTCTGGGAATCCCGCTCGACCACAATCGTTGCCGCTACATGCACAGAACCGTTGTCCTGCCCTTTGATGGATTCGATGGCCACCGCAATGCTGTGCGGGATTTCTTCTCTCGTCAAATGCAGCACCTTTTCCCTGATTAATTCAGAAATGATAAATCGCTCTGGGTGGTCGGTGACCTGATCACTCGGATAGAATTGCGGCCCTTCCGGCAAATACGCTTCAATCTGAGCGAGCAATGTTTCGATGTTATTTCCTTCTAGAGCAGAAATCGGAACAATTTCCTTAAAAGGATAACGTCCGCGGTATTCGTCAATTAACAAAAGCAATTGGTCGGGATGAATTTTATCAATTTTGTTTACGATTAAAAATACAGGCGTAGACATCTGCTGCAATTTCTCAATGATGAATTCGTCGCCTTTCCCGTAGCCTTCCTCGGCATTGATCATAAACAAGATCAAATCAACTTCTTTTAATGTATTTTGCGCCACTTTCATCATAAAGTCCCCGAGCTTATGCTTAGGTTTATGAATCCCTGGTGTGTCAATAAAAATGGTTTGTGATGTGCCTGTCGTTAATACCCCTTGCACCTTGTTTCTCGTCGTTTGGGGCTTATCGCTCATGATCGCGATTTTTTGCCCTATGACTCTGTTCAAAAATGTAGACTTTCCTACGTTTGGTCTTCCAATAATGGATACAAATCCTGATTTAAAGCTTTCGTTCGTCATGTAAATCCTCCGATGAAAATGCGCCTGGCAGTAATTCTTCCACAGTCATTTCTTTTATTTGTCCTTGTAAATTAGTCAGTACGACAACAACGTCCTTTGTGCAAAGCTCAGAAATCACCTGGCGGCAGGCTCCGCACGGAGATACCGGTCCAGGGGTGTCAGCCGCAACGGCCAGCATCTGAAACTCTGTATCCCCTTCAGAAACAGCTTTAAATAAAGCGGTACGCTCAGCGCAATTGCACATGCTGTATGCAGCGTTCTCAATGTTGCAGCCTCTGTACACTTTTCCATCCTTGGTAAGAAGAGCGGCTCCTACTTGGAACTTGGAATACGGCGCATATGCCATATCACGCGCTTTTAAAGCTTCTGTTATTAATTCTTGTCTGTTCATGTGTACATTCCTCTCTTACCTATAATGGTACCGCTATCACTTTATATTTTACATAATCGCGCGCTTTTTTTCACGCCCATTTCTAAAAATGTAAAATAAATGTAAGAATTTTCAGCCATTACAGCTTTGGCAAAAAAATAAGTAAACCAATGATACACGAAATGACGGCAAAAACGCAAACAGCCCCGGCGGCAGCGTCCTTGGCCGCTTTAGCAAGAGGGTGATGTTTGTCAGTTATTAAATCAACCGTATGTTCAACGGCTGTATTTAAAAGCTCAAGCGAAAACATTCCGCCAATCAAAAGGAATATAATCACCCACTCTATCGTGCTGAGTCCTACAAGGAAGCCGCAAATGAGAACAACGCAGGCGGCTGCGGCATGAAATTGGAAATTCCGCTCCGTCCGCGCTGTTTTCCAGATTCCCCGGCCTGCATGCACGAAGCTTTTGTAGAATCGCTTCAGCTCATTTCTATGATCTCTTGAGTCCATAAGCGTCCAGCAAATCCTTTTGCTTAGTAAACATCTCCTCTTCTTCCTCTTTCGTCATATGGTCATATCCTAAAAGGTGCAGAAATCCGTGTACGGCAAGAAATCCGAGCTCTCTTTTAAAAGAATGATTATACTCCTCTGCCTGCTCTCTTGTGCGATCGGCACTGATGATAATATCACCTAAAACCGGAGGCATCTCGGCGCCCACGATTTCGACCTCGCCTTCTCCCTCTTCTTCAAGAGCAAATGAGATGACATCTGTCGGTGTATCCTTTCCCCGGTATTCTTTGTTAATCTGCTGTATGTCATCATTGGTAACGATCGTGACAGAAACCTCAGCCTGATCCTGAACGCCTTCACGCTCAGCAGCAAATTGAAGCAGATTTTCTACTTCTTTGAGCATCTCTTCTGAGACGCTTCCTGTTTCATCAACGATATCAATCAGTAAACTCATCTATTTCACCTTCTTAGTAGCCTCCGGATATTCAATCCGGGAGTGGAAAATTCCTTTTAATGTTGCACAGAGCGTTTTTGCGATTGTATCCAGCTCTTTAAATGTCAAATCGCATTCACTGAACTGTCCGTCCTGAAGCTTATCGGATATAATACCCCGGACAAGCTTTTCAATTCGTTCAGGATTTGGATTATGCATGGATCTGACGGCCGCTTCAACACTGTCGGCCACTGATATAATTGCGGCTTCCTTTGACTGCGGCTTCGGCCCCGGATAACGGAACTCTTCCTCTGTAATCTGGTCGCCTTTTTCCTTCGCTTTATAGTAAAAAAACTTTAAAAGCGAGGTTCCATGATGCTGCTCAGCAATATCGACAAGCTCTTTCGGAAATTTATAGCTTCTCAGCATATTCGCACCGTCTGTCGTATGCGAGATGATAATATTTTTACTCAGCTGAGGAGACAGTTTATCATGCGGATTGTCAATATTCATTTGGTTTTCAATAAAATATTGCGGGCGCTTTGTTTTTCCGAGATCGTGATAATATGCGCCGACTCTTGCAAGCAAACCATTAGCCCCAACCGCTTCACAGGCTGCCTCTGATAAATTGGCGACCATTACACTGTGATGATATGTACCTGGTGTTTCTGTCAGTATTTTGCGCAATAGCGGATGGTTAGGATTAGACAGCTCGAGCAGCCTCATGGTGGATAAAATGCCAAAGCCTGTCTCGAAAAACGGCATCAGGCCGATGATCAATACCGATGATGCAAACCCCGACACAACACCCATGAGCATTAACGTGCCGATTTCAAGACCCGAAAGTGCGGTGTTCTGGATCAATAATAAGGAAAGAACAACAACCATATTAATAAACGCCACGAAAAGTCCGGTCTGCAAAATTTTTGACCTTGCATTATGTTTTCCTAAAAATAAAACGCCTGAAATACCGCTAATCAAATAATAAATTCCTATGACATAATTGAACGTTCCTGTCACACCCTGATTAAACATCATACTCCCGCAAATCGCAAGAATGATACTTCCCAAAATGGCAATGCGTTCATTCATCAGAAGTTTGATTAAGATGGCCCCGGCCGCAATGGGAACCAGATAGCCGATATTATTATATTCCATCTTCTGAAACAAACTGACAACCTCCATGATCACAAGCAAAAGTGTTGTGATAATAGAGAATAGCAGAATGGATTGGTTTTTAAACTTTAGGTTTTGTTTCTGTTTTTCAAAATAATATACAAGTGTTGCAATGAACAGTCCGATCATAATCAATAGCCCGCTGATCGGCTTAAAGAGATTTGAGTTATTTAATAACCCGGTCAGCTCAAGTTTTCTGTACACTTCCCGATCAATGAGGTCATTTTCTTCCACGAGCACTTGCCCCTGTTTGATTTGAACTTGCTGGACATTGTCTGACGCTTCCTGCCGCTTTGCCTCTGTTGCTTTCGGATCGAAGACGTAATTCGGAATAATAGCAAAACGCCCGATTTCTGTCGCAGCTCCCAAGTATTTAGATGGAATAGAATTGCTCTTTAGCTCTTTTTCTACTTTATCCTTTGCATCAGATAGCTTATCCGAAGGGATTTCACTGCTCATGACCGTATTTACCGCGGTAATGACCGTATCTCTGACAAAAGAAAAGTCTTCACTGTCTGCTTTCAGCAATGTCTTGATGGAGTCCTCGGATATGGAATCATTCACATCTGACGTCAATTTATCCTTTACGGATTTGACCATTGATTTTTCCGATGGGGATTTGCTGCCTTCTTCCGATGATTTTTTCACTTCACTGATACTGTCGAATATTGATGACACAAGGTCTATCCGATTATCTGTGTATTCTTTTTTTAATGTATATTGATCCTCAACCGCGTCCTCAGCGGCTTGCTTTTTTTCCTCCGTGGCTTTTTGATCTTCCACGGTTGCCGGAGCATAAATGGTCTTGTCGCTGACTGAAAACAGGTCCAAATCAAGTGTTTCCGGCTTAACATGTACAAAGAGCAAAGCAAACATAATGGCAGCCAGCAGAAGATACAGCAGTACATGCATGGAGCGGGCATTTTTAAAATTGCTCCATTTTTTTGAGCTGCTTTTGGTCTTAGCCTTCTTTTTCAACACAAGAACCTCCTCTTGAAACATCAAGCCCACAAGCAATCATAAAAATGACCCGATAACGCGCGATCGGGTCATTCAGCATTAATTTTGCTTATCGTATGCTTCAATAATTTTCGCAACAAGCGGATGTCTGACCACGTCTGTCTGGTCTAGCTCAATCATAGAAATGCCGTCTATTCCTTTCAGCATCTCCTTCGCTACTGCAAGTCCCGATTTGACGCCTTTCGGCAGGTCAATTTGGCTAACGTCACCTGTAATGATCATTTTAGAGCCAAAACCCAGTCTCGTCAAAAACATTTTCATTTGAGCAGGCGTGGTATTCTGTGCTTCATCAAGTATAACATAAGCATCATCGAGCGTCCGTCCCCTCATATATGCAAGCGGAGCAATTTCAATGATGCCTCTTTCCATCAGACGTTCTGTATGATCTGCCCCAAGCACATCATGGAGAGCGTCATACAGCGGGCGCAAATAAGGATCTACTTTTTCTTTTAGGTCACCTGGGAGAAAACCGAGGCTTTCACCGGCTTCCACGGCAGGCCTTGTTAAAATGATTTTTTTAATATGTCCGTTTTTTAAAGCATGGACTGCTTTTACGACAGCCAGGTACGTTTTCCCGGTTCCCGCCGGACCAATGCCGAATACAAGGTCATTCCGCTTCATAGCGGCCACGTATTCCCGCTGTCCCATTGTTTTTACACGGATTGATTTGCCTTTTGCGTTTTTTGTAATTTCTTCTTCATACATGCTTTCAAAGTATTCAAGTTCATTCTTCTTTGCCATTTTGATGGCATAAATCACATCACGTTCAGAGATCTCTATCCCCTTGCGAATTAAAGCGAGGAGTGATCCCAGCAGCCTGTCTGCAATCTGAAACGATTCATCATCGCCTGAAACATAAATCGTTTCGCCGCGCGTAATGATATTTACATTCAGATCTTTCTCCATCAATTTCAAAAAAGAATCTTGGTTCCCGAAGAGTGAAAGCGCCTCGTCCGGGTTTTTCAGTTTTTGATTCATCGCAAGTAAATGTTCTGTCATTCTTCAGTCTCCCTGACAATAGGTGTGGTTTGAACGATATCTTCTATAACTTGGTAGAGAATAATCAACTTTACTTTACCATTCTCAACAGTCTGGTGCAAAACTTTTTCACTTTTCACCTCGCCGTTTTCGCCTATTTTATCCTCTACATCCTGTTTACCCAATTTAATGCCTTCTTGAACTGCTTCTTCTTTCGTATATTTTCGCAAAGCCTCTTCACTTTCTCTTGTTTGCTCTTTGACATAGGATACAGGGAGCTTAAATCCGAGAAAATGAAGCGAGTGCTTTTCTTGTTCTGTTTTTGGATGCTTCAATTCCTCTTTTTTAAACGTCATCCCCCAGATCGGGATTGCCAACGAGCCAAAAGAAAGCTTGTGCTTTGTCCTTACTTTGCCCGTATAGACGTTAAATAATGTTTCAAGCGGGACTGTCACTTCTGATCTATACCAGGTTTCTCCGTAAATTTCTGCTTTTGAGGCGACTTCCTGCTGATGGTCTTCACTGCCAATCAGCCCAGAAACAAGCAGCTGTCCCTTTTCAACATGGTCGTGTATGGCGGCCATGGGCTGCCCTTTTTGCACAAACATTCTCGTAATCGTTGCTTTCTTTTTGGCGACAATATTGCGCGGGCTAACATACTTTTCTTTTTCGGGCTCATTTTTCTCCACAACTTTCATGTGAATGGTCGTCCCCTTCAGATCAACGCCGACCCAGGTGATATTGTCTATTCCATTGGTTAATGATTTCTGTATTTTTTCGGGCGACATCATTAAAAACTGCAGCCGGCCCTTTTTGACGCCGATTTCATTAAGATGCTGCCTCATTTGATGCTCTGTTTCAGGCTTAGCGCCTGTCACATCAATTTTCCACACCATATTGGAAAGCAGAAACAAAAGGATGAAAAAAATCGCAAAACCGATCGTAAACCCTATATTCAGCTTTGATTTCAGCAACAGGAAGGGAAAACCCTTCCGATTGATAAATCGGGCTTTACATTTAAATTTACTTCTCACCCGCCGAAAGGCATGTACATCCTGAAGCTGTATATATAACGATACGGCTTCTTTCTTTTTTTTGACATGAAAGACTGGAATCCCCTGTCTTGTGCATTCATTAAGGAGCCGCTCAATCCCTCTTCCCGTCAATTCAAGCTGGACCTTACCCGAAAAAAAAGACAGCCATTTATTTTTCACAACATTTCCCCCTCGGCTTTATGACTCAACATATCGAACGACATCAATCGTACCCTCCAAAAGTATTTCTTCCGGAAGAATCGCCTTGATGACAAAATTTTTACCAGATATGATGCACTGGCCCTGCTTCAGCATCAGCCTCACTTCATTCTCGCTGAAAAGCAAAAGGCCTCTGTGGTTTTCTATGTAGATATGAAGTCTGCCAACCATTGTAATCCTCGGCAGATCCATCATAACGTCCGGGGGAATTTCCAATGCTCTTGTCAGCCAAGCTTTCACACGATTCTTTCTTTGCCCCATACAAAAAGAACCCCCTTTCATCTCATATGTATGATTTGAAAGGAGGTTCTAACACTTTAATTTTTACGGGCCGGGCGCATCGTATGATGAGGTTTTTTCGCCCTTGGAGGCCCGAATACCTCTCCTAGAACGATCCCCTGTACCACGGTGTCTTTATTCACCTGGAGCATTTTTTGTTTTGTGTATACCGCTTTTTGTTTGGCAGCAGTAAGATCTCGTTCCAGCCCTTTCAGATTTCTTTCTGTTTCCCTGCGTCTTTCTTCCGCTTCCCGTCTTGCCTGTTCCATGCGGTTAGGGATAGGTGCAGGAGCTTCTTCTTTTGACTGCTTCTTTTGAGGGGAAGCAGTTTGCACCTGTTGAGGTATTTTTCTTTTTTGGCTGTTTTGCTTTTCTTCTTTGCTCTTTTTGCCGAAAATCGCAGAAATAATTCCGATGATCGCTGCAATAATAAGCGGATTTGTCAGTAGATCTTCCATCAGCGTTCTCCCTTCTTAGAGAGATTATGATTTGCGGTCTTCATCCGACGGGTCTTTCGTCAGCTTGCCGAATGAATCACGCATATCTGTGTCAGCATCAATGTTCTTGATATTCATGTAATCCATGACGCCAATATTCCCTTCACGCAAGGCTTCCGCCATCGCAAGCGGCACTTCCGCCTCGGCTTCTACCACTTTCGCGCGCATTTCTTCTACGCGGGCGCGCATTTCCTGTTCTTGAGCGACAGCCATTGCACGTCGTTCTTCCGCTTTTGCCTGCGCGATGTTTTTATCAGCCTCGGCCTGATCAGTTTGTAAAATCGCACCGATGTTTTTGCCGATGTCAACATCAGCAATATCAATCGAGAGAATTTCAAATGCCGTCCCTGAGTCCAATCCTTTTCCTAGTACCGTCTGAGAAATCATGTCGGGGTTTTCAAGCACTTTTTTGTGATTTTCGGATGAACCGATTGTAGAGACGATCCCTTCACCGACACGGGCAACAATGGTTTCTTCCCCCGCTCCCCCGACGAGACGTTCGATATTCGCTCTTACTGTGATTCTCGCTTTCGCTTTCACTTCAATACCGTCCATGGCCACACCGGCAATGAACGGCGTTTCAATGACCTTAGGATTAACGCTCATTTGAACAGCTTCCAACACGTCCCGGCCTGCAAGATCAATGGCAGCACAACGCTCGAATGTGAGTTCAATGTTAGCTCGCTGGGCGGCGATAAGCGCGTTGACAACTCTGTCAACATTACCTCCGGCCAGATAGTGGCTTTCTAACTGGTTTGTTCCAACATTCAGTCCTGCTTTATGCGCTTTAATCAGCGGGTTAACAACCCGATTCGGTATGACGCGGCGAAGCCTCATCCCAACCAGGGTGAAAATGCTGATTTTCACTCCGGCTGCTAAAGCTGAAATCCAAAGCATTACAGGCACAAATGTAAAAAATACAGCCAAAACAATGATCGCGACTGCGACAATTGCCAGAATCATAAATGTTGACGGATCCATATAACTTCTCCTCGTTTCTATTTAAATTTCTCTCACGACAATACGTGAGCCTTCTACTTTAATCACTTTTACTTTCTTATCTTTTTCTGTAAACGATCCCTCCGAAACAACGTCAAGGCGTTCATCGTCAATAATGACGGTACCGGAAGGACGCAGCGGTGTAGAGGTTATACCCACCTTTCCCATTAGGTCCGTCCGCGTTTGATTTGATACGTAGCCGCTCTCCGTATTTGTAGAATCATTTAATATCAATTTTCTAAAGAATTTCATACGCTTTCCCAACACCCTTGTCAGTAAAATAAAAGCTGTAATTGAAACAGCTGTGGCGATCAAGAGAGAAACCGCCATGACAGTGAAGCTCCCCGCGGCTAAAAACAGGCTCACAATAATCGACCCCAAGCCAAGTAAACCAATGATTCCTCCAGGAAGGAAAATCTCAAGCAGGATGAGGATCACCCCTGCGATAAAGAGGAGAACCGTCTCATACCCGGCAAGGCCTGCTGCGAGATGACCGTAGAAAAACAGCAATAACGCAATGAATCCAGCCGTTCCAGGGAGGCCGACACCCGGGGAAAAAAGCTCTACTGTCAGACCTAAAAAAGCGATAGTCAGCAGAATGGGGACAATGACCGGACTCGTCAGCCATCTTGCTGTTTTTTCCGCAAAGCTTTCCTTTGCATAGCTGATCTGCGCTTTTTCGAACCCAAGCTTCTTTACGAGCGCGGATACATTGTCAGCCGTGCCTTCTGAATAGCCTACCTCCCTCGCCTTGTCTGCGTTAAGTGTCAGCAGATCTCCCTTAGGCGCGCCGACTTCCTTGGCATCTATATCCGGGTCAGCCATTGCGAGCGCATATTTTGGATCGCGATTATTTTTCACTGTGGCATCTTCCATCTCTGCCAGCCAAAGTGATTCAGCTTTTTGGTCAGCGGCATTGCCTTGGCCATCAATAATCGCGGCGGCTCCCATTTTTCCGCCAGGCGCCATATAAATGTGATCGGCTTGCAGCGCAATGTATGCACCAGCAGACAACGCGCGTTTGTTTACATATGCAGTTACGGGGATCTCGCTTTCGGTGATCACATCCGCCATATCAATAGCAGATTTGACTAATCCCCCCGGTGTATTGATATCAAGAATAATATGGGCTGCATGTGCATCCTTTGCATCTTGTAACGAACGGGACAAAAACGAGGCGAGACCCTGTTCGACATTTTTCTCAACCGGGATCACATATACAGTTTGTTTTTCTGCTTTTGCGTTCAGCTGTACGCCAAATAAAGAAAGTAAAAATATACTCAAAAGAACAGCACGGAATCCTTTGATTTGAAGCAAGGGCTGTGTATCCCTCCTTCCTTTTATAATAAGTGCCTTCTCTTCATACGTAACAAATGTATCAAAGGTTTCATTTTTTTATGTATAAAAAAAGACATCTCTCTTAGAAAGATGTCCTTTTCTTTGCCATTTAAGACAGTTGACTGCTCACAAGCTTATTAATTAAACTTCCGTCAGCTTTACCTTTTACTTTAGGCATAATTGCCCCCATCACTTTGCCCATGTCCGCTTTTGAGCTCGCACCGACCTCTGCGATGGTTTCATTTACGATTGTACGCAGCTCTTCTTCTGACAGCTGCTCAGGTAAATAAACTTCTAAAATGTCCAGCTCTTTTTGAACTTTATCTACTAAATCTAAACGATTAGCGTTTGAAAATTCCTGGAGGGAGTCTTTACGTTGCTTAAGTTCACGAGAAAGGACAGTGAGTTCCTCATCCTCGGTCAAACTGTCTTTCTTAAGCTTAATTGCTTCATTTTGAAGTGAAGCCTTAACCATTCGAACGACAGTCAGTTTGTCTTTCTCACGGTTTTTCATATACAGCTTCATATCCTGGTTGAGACGCTCAAGAAGACTCATAAATCCACCCTCTTTTAGAATTTGCGTTTTCTAGCAGCTTCAGACTTTTTCTTGCGCTTTACGCTAGGCTTTTCATAAAATTCACGCTTTCTTGCTTCTTGCAAAGTACCTGTCTTTGATACACTGCGTTTGAAGCGACGAAGAGCATCTTCAAGCGATTCGTTTTTTCTAACGACCGTTTTTGACATTCTCTTTCCCTCCCTCCGAATACACCAATCGACTACCTTTAAGTTACACATATAAACATGTACTTTGACATTATAATATAAGCCATCAGTCAGGTCAACTAAGTGAGTTCACTTTTCCGTCATGAGTGAGACTGCCTGTCTATATAATGATGGAAAGGGGTTGGTGAATAGGATGTTGATTCTGATCAGTTTTACAGCTCTTATATTATTCTTTCTCGCAGGCATGAATATGCTTCGAAAAGGCTTAATATCGATGGCGTACTCAAAAATTGAAGACCGTTTGCTATTATTTACGGATCACCCGCTAAAAGCGTTTCTTATCAGCATTGTATTTACGGGGATACTTCAGAGCAGTTCAGCCTTTATGGTCATTGTCATCGGCTTTGTCAGTGCAGGCGTTCTTTCTTTTAAGCGGACGATACCGATGATTCTGGGGACAAATGTTGGCTCTACTTTTACAACTGAATTTATTGCCATCAAAATGGATATTTTGATTTGGGTTCTTTTAATAGGCGGTTTATTGTTTTTTCTGACTGGCAGGTACCCTTTAAAACCGCTGGGAACAAGCTTCCTCGGATTGGGCATCATCTTCTTTTGCATCAGTGGATTCAGCCATCTTGCCGGGCCGCTGACAAAGCTGAAAACGGGAGCCGACGTTTTATACCACGTTAACGATTCAAACTGGTCAGCTTTGCTCATCGGAATGGTGTTAACTGCCATCATTCATTCCAGCTCTGTCTGTATCGGCATTTTAATGAGTTTTATGAATGAAGGGATTATCGGATTGACACAGGCGATGAGCGTTGTGCTCGGATCAAATATCGGGACATGCATTACAGCTGTCATGGCGGCTGTATCCGGCGGATATGCGGCGAAACAGACAGCGTATGCCCATGTGGTGTTTAATGTGCTAGGCGTGGCTCTAGTATTGCCTTTTCTGACCGCAGCGACTGGCTTTGTAGAACAGTTATCACCCGATCCCGCCCAAAGGATTGCCCATTTCAGCCTTTTATTTAATGTAGTGACAGCTCTTTTATTTCTTCCGCTTACAAACTTGTTTTACCGATTGATTCACCTTCTTATCCCAGCTAAATAAAAAACCGGGACATTTTAAATGCACCGGTTTTTTAGGTTAAGAAGACATACGCATATGTTCAGTTATTTCATCCTCAACAACACGGACAAATTGCCCTTCGTTGTAAGGATAACCTGCTTTTAGGATTTTGACTTTTACAATTTTGCCGATCATATCTTCCGTGCCTTTGAAAACAACCTTCATATAATTGTCTGTGTAACCGACAAACACATTTTCTTCTTCTGTTTCCTTAAACGCTTCCTCAGGGATAATCTCAAGCACTTCATTTTCATACTGAGAAGCGTATTCCTTTGCAAGCTGGTCAGAAAGAGCAATCAGGCGGTGCACACGTTCGTTTTTCACGTTTTCATCCACTTGGTCTTCCATTCGCGCAGCTGGTGTTCCTGTACGTTTACTATAAGGGAAAACATGCAGTTCAGAGAATTTATGTTCTTTAATAAAGTTATAGGTTTCCATAAATTCTTCTTCTGTTTCACCAGGGAACCCAACAATAACATCAGAAGTAACGGCTAAGCCTGGCAGTGCTTTTTTCAATTTGTTTAAACGGTCTGCAAAGAATTCCATTGTATATTTGCGTCTCATCCGTTTAAGCACTGTGTTTGAGCCGGATTGGATAGGAATATGCAAATGATTCACTATCTTATCTGAGCGGTCTAAGACTTCAATCACTTCGTCAGTGATTTGGCTGGCTTCAATTGAAGAAATTCTGATCCGTTTCACGCCTTCTACACGAGAGTCTAATTCGCTCAAAAGCTTAGCGAAGTTGTAATCTTTCATATCTTCGCCGTAACCGCCCGTATGAATACCTGTAAGAACAATTTCTTTATAGCCCGCATTGACAAGCTGCTGCGCTTGTTTAATGACTTCTTCAGGGTCGCGGGAGCGTAGCAGGCCGCGCGCCCACGGAATGATACAGAATGTGCAGAAATTATTGCAGCCCTCTTGTATTTTCAATGACGCTCTTGTCCGGTCCGTGAAAGCAGGCACATCGAGCTCTTCATAGACTCTTGCTTTCATGATGTTGCTGACGCCGTTAATCGGCTGGCGTTCTTCACGGTATTGGTCAATGTAGCCAAGCATTTTTTCACGGTCCTGTGTTCCAACTACAATATCGACACCAGGGATCGCCATAATCTCAGCAGGTGAGGTTTGCGCGTAGCAGCCTGTGACACAGATGACACCGTCAGGATTTTGACGAATGGCGCGTCTGATCACTTGGCGGCTTTTTTTATCTCCAGTATTAGTTACTGTACATGTATTAATGACATATACATCAGCTGTTTGTTCAAAGTCTCTTCTTTCATAGCCCGCTTCTTTGAAAAGCTGCCAGATTGCTTCTGTTTCATAATGGTTGACTTTACAGCCAAGCGTATGGAAAGCAACAGTTGCCATTACTGATCACCTCTTAATAACTCTGTTTGATAAGAAATCGCACTCAACGCATATAGCGGAGCGGTTTCTGTCCTTAAAATTCTCGGTCCAAGGCCGCACGGCACACCGTCTTTCTCAGTGAGCCGTTCAACCTCCGCTTCTGTTAAACCGCCTTCGGGACCAAATACGATCAAAAGAGATGATCCTTTCGGAAGGCTGCTTACAACCGCGCTGAATGCGCTTATTTCCCCTTGCTTCGATGACTCCTCGTATGCAACGACACATTTATCGAAATCCTGCATCCTTTGAAGAAGCTGCTGAAAAGAATGGACATCCATCACTTGCGGCACTTCGTTACGGTACGATTGTTCAGCCGCTTCCTTCGCAATTTTCGTCCATCTTTCCCGCTTTTTCTTCGCCTTTTTGTCATCCAGCTTGACAACAGAACGCGCGGCTTGGAAGGGAATAAAGGCATGAGCTCCGAGCTCAGTCCCCTTTTGGATAATCCATTCAAGCTTATCACCTTTCGGGAGGCCGCTCGCAATATAGATCTTTATCGGAAGCTCTCTGTTTTCATTCGTCCATTCTATCACAAGGCAGGACACTTTATCTTTGGAAACAGATTGAAGTTCACATTTTGCCTCGAAGCCGTCTTGAGAGCAGCAGATGATCTGATCTCCCTCATTCATTCTCATCACGTTTACAATATGATGAACATCTTCGCCGGTAATCGAAAAAGCCGGCGCTTCCTTTATTTGCTGCTTCGTGAGCTCGATAAAATATCGTTGCATACGCTGTGACACCTACTAACTGTTATTTTTTCGCAATAATGCTGACCCAATCTTCCATTGAAAGGATTTCTACAATGGTGAAGCCAGCTTGTTCCAATGCTTCTTTTACTTCTTGTTTTTTATGGCCGATGATACCTGACGTAATAAAATGTCCGCCTTCTTTTAACAGGCTGTACGCTTGTGAAGTAAAGCGAAGAATGACTTCAGCCAAAATGTTGGCCACAATCACATCATGTTCACCTTCAATCCCGTCTAACAAGTTGTTTTGCTTCACTTGTGCAACATCGCTCACTTTGTTCAGCTTGAGATTGAGGCGTGCACTTTCTACAGCTACAGGGTCAAGATCGTAGGCATGAACCGATTCAGCCTCAAGCATTGCAGCCGCAATACTTAAAATCCCCGAACCTGTACCAACATCAATCACCTTATCACCCTTTTGCACAAAGCGTTCAAGCGCCTGAATGCAGAGCACGGTTGTCGGATGTGTCCCTGTGCCGAAAGCCATTCCCGGGTCCATTTCAATAATCAGTTCATCAGTATGGACTGGCGTATATTCCTCCCACGTCGGCACAATCGTAAACTTTTCAGAAATTTTCACAGGATGATAATACTTTTTCCAGGCAGTCGCCCACTCTTCTTCATTTACTTCAGAAATGGTGATGTGATTTCTGCCCAAATCAATATTGTAAAGAAGGAGATTATTAATCGTTTCTTTAATGCCGTCTACAGTTTCACCTAGAAAACTGTTAACCGGCAGATATGCTTTGACAATGACACCCTCATCAGGATAATCATTGGGGTCGAGCTGGTAGATTTCCCCGTACACATTCTCACGTTCTTTAATTAAATCAAGCGGGTCCTCTATCACAACCCCACTTGCACCAGCTTCATGCAATATATTTGAGATAGGTTCGACCGCTTCATGTGTTGTGTGAATGCTTAATTCGGACCATTTCAAAACTACCAACTCCTCATCCAATAATTAATCGCCTTTAAACGCGCGTTTTACCTTGTCAAAGAAACTCATTTCCTGTTCATCAGGCAGGTTTCCGCTGACCTCGGCAAATTCGCGGATAATGTCTTTTTGTTTATCTGTCAGGTTTGTCGGCGTAACGACGCGGACGACGATATGCTGGTCACCCTGTCCATAGCCCCTGACATTTTGAACGCCTTTTCCTCTTAATCTGAATTTCGTTCCTGTTTGTGTACCGGCTGGAATTTTCAATTTCACTTTTCCATGCAGCGTCGGAACTTCTACCTCATCTCCAAGAGCAGCCTGAGCAAACGTTAACGGCATTTCACAGTAAATATCATCGCCGTCACGCTCGAAGAACTCGTGGGCGCGCACATGGAACACGACAAATAAATCCCCGGCAGGGCCGCCGTTTACTCCTGGTTCACCCTGTCCCGAGAGACGAAGCTGCTGTCCGTCATCTACACCGGCTGGAATTGTCACGTTTATTTTTTTGCGTTTTTTGATTTTTCCTTTGCCGCCGCAATCCGCACACTTGTCTTTAATAATTTTGCCCGTACCTTCACAGTGGTGGCAGACCCGTCTGTTCACGACTTTTCCAAACGGCGTGTTTTGCTCCACGTTTAACTGGCCGGAGCCTCCGCAGTGGGAGCACGTTTCCGGGTTTGTTCCAGGTTTCGCACCTGAGCCTTTACATGTGTCGCACGTTTCCTCGCGCGGAATTTCAATCGTTGTTTCTTTACCGAAAGCGGCATCCTCAAACGACAAGGTCATCGTATATTGCAAATCGGCACCTTGGCGCGGTGCGTTTGGATCTCTTCGTCTTGTGCCTCCGCCGAAAATACTTGAAAAAATATCATCGAAACCAAAACCGCCGAAATCGCCGCCGCCAAAACCTCCACCGCCGAAGCCCTGATTAGGATCAGTATGCCCAAATTGGTCGTAATGCGCACGTTTTTGGTCATCTGACAGCGCTTCGTACGCTTCTTTTACCTCTTTAAATTTTTCATCTGATCCGGCTTCTTTATTAATATCTGGATGATATTTTTTTGACAGCTTCCGATAAGCTTTTTTAATTTCATCCTTTGAAGCGCTCTTACTTACTCCCAGCACTTCATAGTAATCACGCTTACTCATCTCGCTTCACTCTCCCGAATTTCTCACATAAATTAGATTGTATCATTTTGAATTATGATTTTTCAATTCCTTTTATCCCGGGCAAGAAAAAAAGTCAAAGCCAAGAGATGCCTGACTTTGACTTTCTAATCATTGAATCAGATTATGAAATGTGTTCTTTTCTGTCAGCCCCGGAAGCGGGACTGACTTTAAAAAGAATTTATTTTTTGTTTTGGTCGTCGTTTACTTCTTCGTATTCAGCGTCGACAACGTTGTCATCCGCTTTGCCTTCAGCGTTTGCTCCGCCTTGAGCTTGCTGTGCTTTGGCAGCTTCTTCATAAAGCTTCATAGAAAGCTCTTGAACTATTGCTTGAAGCTCATCTTTTTTCGCTTTGATCTCTTCAAATTCGTTTTTCTCAATCGCAGCTTTTAAAGCGTCTTTGGCATCGTTGGCTTTTTTCACTTGTTCTTCATCCACTTTGCCTTCAAGATCTTTTAATGTTTTCTCAGTTTGGAAAACAAGCTGATCTGCTTCGTTGCGGACTTCGATTTCTTCTTTTTTCTTCGCATCAGCGTCAGCATTTTCTTCCGCTTCTTTTACCATGCGTTCGATCTCATCATCAGAAAGACCTGAAGAAGATTTGATTGTAATGTTTTGCTCTTTTCCTGTGCCTAAGTCTTTTGCTCTTACGTTTACGATACCGTTTTTGTCAATATCGAAAGAAACTTCGATTTGAGGCACGCCGCGCGGTGCTGGCGGGATATCAGTAAGCTGGAAGCGGCCGAGTGTTTTGTTGTCGGCAGACATTGGGCGCTCACCTTGCAGAACATGGATATCAACAGCTGTTTGGTTATCAGCAGCAGTTGAGAACACTTGAGATTTGCTTGTCGGGATCGTCGTATTGCGGTCGATCAGTTTTGTGAACACGCCGCCCATTGTTTCGATACCGAGAGAAAGCGGTGTAACGTCAAGAAGAACCACGTCTTTTACGTCACCTGTGATAACGCCGCCCTGAATCGCAGCACCAAGCGCTACAACTTCATCCGGGTTTACGCCTTTATGCGCTTCTTTTCCAGTTTCTTTTTTGATTGCTTCTTGTACGGCAGGGATACGAGTTGATCCGCCGACAAGGATAACTTTGTCGATTTCGCTTGCAGAAAGTCCTGCATCTTGAAGCGCTTGACGGACAGGACCCATTGTGCGCTCTACTAAATGAGAAGAAAGCTCTTCAAATTTAGCGCGAGTTAATGTAAGTTCAAGGTGAAGCGGTCCTGCTTCTCCAGCTGTGATAAACGGTAAAGAAATTTGCGTAGAAGATACGCCGGAAAGATCTTTTTTCGCTTTTTCAGCTGCGTCTTTCAAACGTTGAAGCGCCATTTTGTCTTTTGACAGATCAATGCCGTTTTCTTTTTTGAATTCAGATACAAGGTGATCGATGATGACTTGGTCAAAATCGTCCCCGCCCAGACGGTTGTCACCGGCAGTTGAACGAACTTCGAATACACCGTCGCCAAGTTCAAGGATTGAAACGTCGAATGTACCGCCGCCAAGGTCGTATACTAGGATCGTTTGATCTTCATCTGTTTTATCAAGTCCGTATGCAAGAGCTGCTGCAGTCGGCTCGTTGATGATACGTTCTACTTCAAGACCTGCAATTTTACCAGCGTCTTTTGTCGCTTGACGCTCAGCATCGTTAAAGTAAGCAGGAACTGTGATAACTGCTTTTGATACTGTTTCGCCAAGATAGCTTTCAGCGTATGATTTAAGGTGTTGAAGGATGATAGCAGACACTTCTTGAGGAGTGTAATCTTTCCCTTCAATTTCCACTTTATAGTCAGTACCCATATGGCGTTTAACAGACATGATTGTGTTAGGGTTTGTGATAGATTGGCGTTTAGCCACTTCCCCTACTTGGCGTTCGCCGTTTTTGAATGCAACAACTGATGGCGTTGTGCGGTTTCCTTCAGCGTTAGCAATAACTTTAGGCTCGCCGCCTTCAAGCACTGCCACACATGAGTTTGTTGTTCCTAAGTCGATTCCGATAACTTTACTCACTTGAATAACCTCCTGCTATGTAATTATTGATTCACTTTGACCATGGAAGGGCGAATGACGCGATCCTTCAGCTTATAGCCTTTTTGCATTTCCTCAACAACAATGTTGGAGCCGTAATTTTCGTCTTCAGCCTGCATAACGGCTTGGTGCAGATTAGGATCAAATTCCTGCCCTACAGCTTCGATGGCTTCGACGCCTTCTTTTTTCAAGGCTTCTACGAGCTGACGGTGGACCATTTCCATTCCCTGGAGCAAACTTTTCGTCTGTTCATTGTCGGTTTCAACCTGCAGCGCTCGTTCAAAGCTGTCAAGAGCCGGCAGCAAATCAGTCACGATATTTTGAGAACGGTATTTTTGGGACGCTTCCATCTCTAAACGGCTGCGTCGTTTATAGTTTTCAAAGTCTGCTTGAACACGCAAAAGTTTGTTTTCTTTTTCCTCAAGCAAACCTTGCAATTCGTTAATTTGATTTTGAAGAAGTTCGCTTTCATTTGTTTCCTCCTGCTGTTCATCAGCGGCAGCTTGTTCTTCAATGATTTCTTGCTCTTCTGTTTCGTTTTGTTCAACGGTTTGTTTTTCTTCTGACATTGTGTTCACCTCCCTCAAAGTGTAAGGAGAAGGACAGGTGCTGCCCTTCGATAAAATTTGCCAAAATTCCCTTATTCATCATACAAATTTGTTAATGCTTTTGACAAGTCCGAAGTCACATGCTGAAGCAGGCTGACAACCCTGGAATAATTCATGCGGGTCGGACCGATGATCGCAATTGAGCCGATCTGTTTCTGGTCAACGGAATAAGATGCCGTAATCAGACTGCAGTTTTCCATCTCTTCATAGTCGTTTTCTTTTCCGATTTTAATCGAAATTCCCGTGTGCGGGGATTGAACCAGCTTAAGAACATCCTGTTCCTTCTCAATTAATGAAAGCAGCGACCGAACACGGGTAATATCATGGAACTCCGGCTGATTTAGCATATTGATTTTTCCGCCAAAAAACAACTTTTCGACGTGATTTGTGGAATGAAAGGTTGATCGAAGCGCATCGAGTATATTGTCATAGTTCTTAATGTGCTGTCTTAGGTACATGACAACTTCCTTAAATATGCGCTCATTCAGTTCATCCATTGGAACGCCGCTTAAACGGTCGTTCAGTATATTTACCAGTTTTTCAATATCAGACAGATCCATTTTGGCCGGAAAGTTAATCGTTTTGTTTTCCACATGCCCCGTATTGGTAACGAGAATCGCTACCGCCATATCAGGCTGAATCGGTATGATTTGAATCTGTTTAAGGTAATTCTCACTCAGCTTCGGCCCGAGTACGATGGATGTGTAATTCGTCAGATCGGACAAAATTTGCGCTGATTTTTGAACTGTCTTCTCCAGCTCGAAAATTTTCTCTTTGAAGATCGAGTGGATTTGGTCCAGGTCGCTTTTCGTCAGTTTAACGGGTGACAGCAAATGGTCAACATAGTACCGATACCCTTTTTCTGACGGAACACGCCCTGAGGATGAATGGGTTTTTTCAATAAAGCCCAATTCCTCCAAGTCAGCCATCTCGTTTCTAATTGTTGCAGAGCTAAATGTGATTTCATCTTTTTTCGAAAGAGTTCTCGATCCTACCGGCTGTGCCGATTTAATAAAATCGTTGATTATAACCTGAAGGATCAGCAGCTGACGATTTGTTAACATCATCATCACCTCTGTTAGCACTCTCAATAAGTGAGTGCTAATTCTATAACAAAAGTATCAAACCACAAGAAAAATGTCAATTATAACTCACCCAAAAAAGCGCCAAAAACTTCATTGCCTAATAATTTCCCTTGATGAGTCAAATAAACGGCAGACTCCGAATTGTGAATCAGCCCTTTTTCAGCGAGGTCTTTTAATACGTTTGGGAAAAGTCCATCCAGGGAACGGCCGTATTTTTCTGCGAATCGTTTTTTGCTGACTCCGGCTGTTTTTCTCAAACCTAAAAACATTTCTTCCTCAATCTGTTCTTCTGTTGTCACTTCATGTGTATCTCTGTACGGAAAACCCTTTTCAGCAATCAGGTCAATGTAATGCTTAACAGGTCCGACGTTCACTGTTCGTGTGCCGCCGATATATCCGTGGGCCCCTGCTCCGAAACCGAAATATTGTTCGTTGCTCCAATACGTCAGATTGTGCTTGGATTCCATGCCCGCCTTAGCAAAGTTGCTGATTTCATATTGATGAATATCGTGAGCTTCCATCCGGCTCATCACCATCTCATACATTTCAGCTTCCTGCTCCTGCGGCGGTAGATGAAGCCGCCCTTTTTGCATCAAATTATAAAATACCGTTTTCGGTTCTACAATAAGGGAGTATACGGAATAATGCTCGGCATCCAGTGATAAAGCAGTGTTTATGGAATGTTCCAGATGCTTGAGGGTTTGCCCCGGGAGCCCGAACATTAGATCAAGACTGATATTCTCAAAACCGATTTCCCGCGCTCTTTCAAAAGAGGCGAATACATCTTTTTGCTTATGCACTCGGCCGATTTTTTCTAACAGATCGTCTTCGAATGTTTGAACACCAAAGCTGAGACGGTTTACGCCTGCTTCTTTTAATATCTTTAATTTCTCTGCGGACAAGTCGTCCGGATTCGCTTCTACCGCAAATTCCGATAAGTCGCTTGATGGCTTCAGCACGCGATTGACCATGTCCATCAGCTTTTTGAGCTGTTCCTCAGACAAGGAGGTCGGCGTGCCTCCTCCGATAAAGATCGTTTTGAGGTCTGGCTGCCCAGTTTTTGCTAATGTATTTATCATTTCCTGTTCGAGTGCGTTTAAATACTCGTCGACAGGCTGACTTTGAATAAAATATTTATTGAAATCGCAGTAGTGGCAAATATGCTCACAAAATGGAATATGGATATAAGCTGATTTCAACGGATTCACCTTCTTTACAGAAAGAAGCCGCAGTACAGGACTGCGGCGGCTTCTATTATTTTTTCGGACTGTCGTCCATTTTCAGGACCGCCATAAATGCTTCTTGCGGCACTTCAACTGAGCCGACCTGCTTCATTCGGCGTTTTCCTTCTTTTTGTTTTTCAAGAAGCTTTCGTTTCCGCGAGATGTCCCCTCCGTAACATTTAGCCAATACGTTTTTACGCATTGCTTTTATGGTAGAGCGGGCCACGATTTTCTGGCCGATCGCCGCTTGAATCGGTACTTCAAAGTGCTGGCGCGGAATAAGTTCTTTCAGTTTTTCAACGATCACTTTTCCGCGCTCATATGCGTAATCACGATGCACGATAAAGGAAAGGGCATCGATTTTTTCACCATTCAGCATAATGTCCATTTTCACAAGCTTGGACGGTTTGTAGCCGATCAGTTCATAATCAAAGGACGCATAGCCTTTTGTGCTTGATTTCAGCTGGTCAAAAAACTCATATACGATTTCCGCTAATGGCATATCATAAATGATGCTGACACGGTTTGCGTCTAAATACTGCATATCAATGAAATTGCCGCGTTTTCCTTGGCAAAGCTCCATTACAGCGCCGACATAGTCATTCGGCACCATCATCGTCGCTTTTACGTATGGCTCCTCAACCCGTTCGATCTTTTGAGGGTCCGGCATGTTGGACGGGTTGTCGACAACGACCTTTTCGCCGTCTGTCATATACACGTCATAGATAACACTTGGCGCTGTCGTAATCAGGTCAATGTTGAACTCACGCTCAATACGCTCCTGAATGATCTCCATGTGGAGCATGCCTAAAAATCCGCAGCGGAACCCAAATCCAAGCGCTTGCGAAGTTTCCGCTTCATATTGAAGGGAGGAATCATTCAGCTCAAGCTTTTCAAGGGCCTCCCTTAAATCATTGTATTTCGCTGTATCAATCGGATACAAACCACAGTACACCATCGGGTTTAGCTTGCGGTATCCCGGCAGCGCTTCTTCTGCAGGATTGGCAGCGCTCGTTATTGTATCACCGACACGTGTGTCACCGACATTTTTAATTGATGCAGTCAGGAAGCCTACATCACCGACAGTCAGTTCATTTGTCGGAGTCGCTTTCGGCGTGAACACGCCGACCTCTGTTACTTCGAATTCTTTGCCGGTTGCCATCATTTTGATTTTTTGACCCGGCTTTACCGTTCCTTCTACAACTCTGATATACGCCACGACACCGCGGTAGGCGTCATAAAGCGAGTCGAAAATCAGCGCTTTTAGCGGTGCCTCTGGATCTCCGGTCGGAGCGGGCACCTTTTCTACGATTTGCTCTAAAATCTCCTCGATCCCGATTCCTGCTTTTGCGGAAGCAAGCACGGCTTCTGACGCATCAAGGCCGATAACGTCTTCTACCTCTTGGCGTACGCGTTCCGGTTCGGCGCTCGGAAGGTCGATTTTATTGATGACCGGAAGGATTTCAAGATCGTTGTCAAGCGCTAAGTAGACATTGGCGAGCGTCTGCGCTTCAATCCCCTGGGCTGCATCCACGACTAGAATCGCTCCCTCGCAGGCAGCAAGGCTTCGGGATACTTCATACGTGAAGTCGACGTGTCCCGGCGTGTCGATCAGATGAAAAATATATTCCTCTCCGTCTTTTGCTTTATATTTAAGCTGAACAGAGTTTAACTTAATGGTTATGCCCCGCTCACGTTCAAGATCCATAGAATCGAGCAATTGTTCTTTCATTTCTCGTTGAGTGATTGCCGACGTTTTTTCTAAAATACGATCCGCTAAGGTCGATTTTCCGTGGTCAATATGGGCAATGATAGAGAAATTCCGTATTCTCGACTGCCTCTCTAAACGCTTTTCTTTATCTGTCACAATCTATCACTCCTACTATTAAACGCAAAATACACTAGCTTAGATTATATCAATAGGATTGTAAAGATTCAATGTAAAACAAGAAAGAGAAAAGTCCCCCGTCATATCTGGGCTGCTTTTCTCTTCCACGTACCTATTGATTCATATCCCGTATCCATTCATACATTGACTGGGCAGTATTGGTTACGGTATCCGAAAGCGCTTTTCCGGCTTTTGAGAACATATTGAATGTTTCCACCTGTTCAAGCTCTTTTTGTTTTTCTTCTAAATCTTTTGCTGTGACTGTTTCTCCTAGAATCGAGGCTTCTTTTTCATTCCCTTTTCCGTCGGTGAGCGTAAACGCCCCCTTCAGTGAAGGGTCATGATAGCCTTTCATACTCAGCATTCCGTTGTTTGCCTGCTGCATGCCAAACAGAACGCCTAAAAACATGATCGTAACAAGCAGTAAGCACTTTCCAAAGTATGCAATCAAATCAACCACCTATTTCTTATTGTTTTTTCGTCTCACCGCTCTTCGCGTTGACCTTTTCAGCATCCCAATACATTTCGCTGAATACATCCGCTGCCGCGTTAGCCGCACGCTGCAGCTCTTCGAGATTATTATCTACTCCACCAAATTCGAGCAAAAGCGCTCTGTCGGTTAAATCTTGATTGTAAACACCGTTATCGCCTGGCGAACCTTTGGAAAAGACACCTGTACTTAGTCCAGGGTATTTTTTCTCCATCAGTTTATGAAGCTCGCTCGCAATTTTATAGTTTTCTTCGAAGTTTTTGCTTTTTTTCCCGACGACAAAGGATACCCTGGCATAGCTTTTCCCTTTAATCGTTGCAGTCGTGTCTTTTTTGCGTCGTGAGTCTCTGTGGATATCAATGATATATTGCAGATTTTTATTTGTAGTGAGAGCGTCTTTCACGACCGGTCTTGATTCATCATAAGACCTTGCATAGTTTAAGCCTTTTTTATTCAGTTTCGACTGTATATCGGTTTTATTCACTGTGGCTCCGATACCTTGGGATTCAAGCGCTTTTCCGAACATATCTCCTACAAGCGTGACGTTGGCTTTAGAATGGCGCGCCATATCAGGATTAGTCTCGCCTTTTAATAGAGGGAGATATGATTCCGTATTGTGCGTATGATAGATAAACACGACCTTTTTGTCACCTGTTGTTTGTTTCGGCGGATCTTTTTGCCCATTGTCTGATTGCGTCTGCTGTTTTTCAATCTCTGCCAAATTCGCTTCTCTTTCTTCTTCCATCACCTTAGACGGCGGCGGCGATTCCGCAGGCATATTCGTATAATCCGTGCCTTGTCCAGCTAACAGAATCTCGGTATCAAATTGTGCAAACCCCGGCAGCTCCCGGCCGAGAAAGCTCCGCGGATCTTCGAGGTTAATGCTCGTCGCCAGCTTTAAAGATAGACGGGAAAGATGAAATGAGCTGTCGGTTTCAGAAAGGTCAGAAGCAAAATAATGGTTTTCCATCTGCAGCAAGTGTGCAAACACGTCACCCGGCAATTCTTCAGCAATCCCATAAAAAGAGTCGGACGACGGCCTGAGTTCCGGCCGGAGAGACGTCAGCACACCGGATAGAACAAAAATCACGATAAGGCTTACGATAAATAGAAAGATGGCTTTTACCGCTTTCCCGCCATTTACCGCAACAACAATTTGTCTGTTTCTGCGTTTATTTCTCATTGAATCCCTCCAGCGCTTGTCTAGTAATTACTCTATGAACAAGCTAGAGGAAGTAGAACTGTTTAGTGATTGTAGGAGCCTTTGTTTTCTTGTGATACTTTTTCATGAAGCGCTGTGTTTAATCCGTTCGCCAAAACATTTGCCATGTCATCGATAAATGAATCGACTTCCTTCGGCGTAACCATTAAGTTGTGCCCTAAAGGCGAAAGCACCTCGTGAATAAGCTGCCGTTTTTCATCTTCATGAAGGGTTCCGACAATACCCAGAAACGATTGGCGCTGCTTTTGATCTGGAAGATCTTCTTCAGTGAGCACTTTCTTTTTCCCAAACGTCATGCCAGCTGGAACAAGTGATCTTGACGGACTGTTATCCTTCATTTCTCTGCCAAAATGTTTTAATATGTAGTCCACCGTGTCGCTGGCAATTGTCACGGCATCAACTACTGTCGGAACACCGATAGCAATCACCGGAACACCAAGTGTGTCTTTGCTTAAATCTTTTCGTTTATTCCCCACCCCAGATCCTGGGTGAATGCCTGTATCCGATATCTGAATGGTTGTGTTGACCCTTTCCACCGCCCGTGCCGCCAATGCGTCAATAGCAATGACAAAATCAGGCTTCGATTGCTCAATCACACCTTTAATAATGTCGCTTGTCTCGATTCCTGTAATCCCCATGACACCCGGTGCAAATGCACTGACAGGCCTATACCCTTCCTGTACGTTTTCCGGCTGAAGCTTAAATAAGTGCCTTGTTACCAACAGATTTTCTACAGCCATCGGCCCAAGCGCGTCAGGTGTCACGTTCCAGTTGCCGAGTCCAACGATCAAACAGCTCGCATCTTTTGAGATATTAAGGTTTTCAAGAAAAGCCGAGAATTCCTCTGCAAAGACAGCAGAGACCTTTTCCTGCATTTCCGAATCATTCTCCCTGATTCCCTGTGCCTCCAGCGTTAAATAGCGCCCTTCTTTTTTTCCCGAAAGCTCCGCGCCTTCCTTTGTAACATCAACTGTGCGGATTTTAATGCCGCCGTGATCACGCTCTTTTTCAATAAATCCTTTAATTTCTTTTGTCGGCACAGCCTGCTGATTGGCCATTGCTTCCTTCGTTTCCACTGCCAAATCGGTACGTATCAAATACTGATTCACATCTAGCTCACTCTTTTTCATACAGGGGCCTCCTTCACATTAAGTACCTATATTGTTGCCATTTGCTGAATGAATCATGCTAAAAAGAGAGCCTTCAATGAAAAATACTTTACATTTATATTGCAATCTAAAGATGTGTTTGATAGAATACAATTTGTTCTATTGTGAAGAAGATTTAACCTTAAGACACTGTGCTACAGGTTGTATCTTAGGAGGTGAAACACATGCCAAACATTAAATCAGCGATTAAACGTACAAAAACAAACAACGAACGCCGCGTTCATAACGCGACAATCAAATCTGCTATGCGTACTGCAATCAAACAAGTTGAAGCTTCTGTTGCCAACAACGAAGCTGACAAAGCGAAAACTGCTCTTACTGAAGCAGCTAAACGTATTGATAAAGCAGTGAAAACAGGTCTTGTACACAAAAATACCGCAGCTCGATACAAATCAAGACTAGCGAAAAAAGTGAACGGACTTTCTGCATAATATAAAAACGATCCTCAATAATGGGGATCGTTTTTTTCATTTCTTTTTAACAGCTGTAAAAGGAACAGTTCGAGCAGGAGCTGCTTGTCCTTTTTACCGGTTTTCATCTCATAGTCCATGACGGCAAGCTGCTCAATGATAGAACGGAGCTCCTCCTCTGAAAAAAGCCTCGCTTGATCCATCGCCAGCTTTACCCGAAATGGGTGAACTTTTAGATTAGACGCGATTTGTTTTTGTCCGTACCCCTGTTCCGCAAAGTACTTTGTCTGCAGAATCAGCCGGAACTGGTTCGAAATAAGCGCCATGATCTTGATCGGTTCTTCATTTTGTTTAAGCAAATCATAAAAAATTTGCAGACTCTCAGTTCGTTTTCGGTTGACGATTTTATTGATCAGCTCAAAAATATTTTGTTCAAGGCTTCTAGCAACAAGCATTTTCACATCATCCAGCGTAATTTCTTCACGGTCTCCAATAAACGTGCAGAGTTTTTGAATCTCCTGAAAAATCGATGACAAATGTCCATTCACAAGCAGAACCAAATGCTCCGCCGCTTCAGTGCCAATTGTTTTTTGCTCTGTTTTTGCAAGGTTGACAGTAAAGTCTGTTGTCTCCTTTGCGTTTAATTCCTTCGCCTCCATCATAAACGCGTGCTTCTTTAACGCTTTCGTCAGCTTTTTCCGCTCATCAAGCTTTTCATACGGAGCAAGCAGGACAAAAACTGTGTAAGGCGCAGGCGATTGTATATACGATTCAAGCGCACTTATGTTGTGCTCCAGTTTTTCTTTTTTCTTTTCACCTGTTAAAAAATATGGATTTTTCACAATGACAAGACGCCGCTCTCCCATAAACGGAAACGTTTCAGCATCTGCAATTGCTTGATCCAGCGGGTCCTCTTCCAGATCGAAAACGGATAGATTGAAATCCTTTGTCTCCTGATCAACGACCGTCTGTCTGATCCTGCTGACGGTTTCCTGCAGCAGATATGTCTCTTTTCCGTATAAGCAATAAACCGGATGGACATCTCCTTTTTTCAGGCTTTTCCACACATCAAATACCATTGTTGTACGACTTCCTCTCTTTCATCATCCCCTTCTATCCTAAATTGAGTTTACAAAATAGTAAAGAGGAAGCCTGACTGCTGCTTCCCCATTTATATTAAACGCCTGTTCGCAAGCCCCCGGGACAGCTTGTAAAAAGGCGATAATCACCAGAACAGAAAACGTTACCTAAGCTTCTAGATTTTTCAAAACGATTCGATTATACTTAAATCAGTCAGGAGGGATAAAGTTGAATGATTTTGAAAAAAACGTTCAAAGCAAACGAAATGATGCTGTAGACTCAGCTGTTGGTTTTGTTGTGTCCTTCGGATTTTTCGCCTTCTTGTTTGTCATGGCAACGGTTATTCACCTGGTTGGTTCATAACAGCGACTGCCCGGGCTGCTGATTTCTCGGCAGTCTTTTTTTAGTTCGTCTCTGTTATATCTGATGTATCATATGGAGGATAGACAGAAAAGGTTCCAACTCTGTTTTGATATCTATATTGGATCGTTCCGTTTTGATCTGTACGCAGCACACGGATAGAATGTCTCTGTAATATCTGCAGAACTTCTTGATGAGGATGGTGATACCGATTGTTTTTCCCGGCTGAGATAATGGCCGTTTTCGGCTGAAGCTGTTTGATGAATTCTTCACCGGTAGAGCCTTTGCTCCCATGGTGCCCCACCTTTAACACATCTGCTTTTATATTCGGAAACACCTTCATCACCTCTTGTTCCCCTTCTTTCTCCAGATCACCCGTCAAGATCCAGCTCATACCGCCCATTTCCATCCATAGAACGAGAGATGAATTATTTTTGCTTGCCGGATCAGGCGCTTCCGGTGACAGTACATGGAACTGCAAATCCTTTATTTGCAATACATCGCCTCGCTTCACCTCTTCAATTGCCACTCCCTCTTCTTTAGCTGCCTGCAGCACTTTTTCATCTTTAGGTTCAGAAACGAACCCTTTCGGAATCACGAGGCGCTTTACTTTATGGTGCTTCAGCAAGGTCTCCGCCTCTCCGATATGATCTTGGTCAGCGTGCGTCAGAATTAAAGCATCAAGCTGGTTGATTCCCTTAGCAGTTAAAAACGGAATCAGCACCTTTTCCCCCAGTGAAAACGGATGTTGTTTTTCGCGCCAAGGCTCTGACGAGTAAGACAAAGTGCCGCCAGTATCGATTAAGACATGTCCCCGCTGATGCGGAGCACCTACATACATGCTGTCGCCCTGCCCAATATCAATCATATCCACTTCTCCTTCGGGACTAAGACGCGGAGATGCAAAGAGAAGAAACAGCACCGAGCAGCAAATGCCGCTGGTTATCATCAACTGAGAAAAGGAGCGTTTTTCAATCGACATCAGCAATAGGATGATCGTCACTGTGAATAAAAAGAGAAGAACAGGCACGGGACGTGCGATGATAAGCGTGAACACATCAATATCTGCGATTTTTGTGATCAGCTTATTGGTCCAGCTTATCAAGAAATCAAACCAACTGAAAAACAATCTGCCAAATGAAGAGGAAAGACTTAATAGAAGAACACCTGCTACAGCCCCCGGCAAAATACAGAACGTATAAAATGGAACCAACAACATATTCATCGGTATGCTGATGATTGAAAACTGATGAAAATGATACAGGAGAATCGGAAGCGATCCGAGCTGAGCGATGAGTGATACAATTGCCAGCTGACCCAAGGAGGTTTTTACCTGCTGAAAAATAGAAGAGGAAAGAATTAAAGAAAAACTGACGGCGAACGATAGCTGAAAACCGGCTTCAAAGAGATGATAAGGATTGAAGAGCAGAAGGGCGATATATGAGAGACAGATTGCCGTTGCCGGGCGGACACGCCATTTGGCGAGACTTCCAGTTAAGTAAACACCTGACATTAAAGCGGCGCGAAGCACTGAAGGAGCAGCGCCGGTCAACATCACATAGAGCGGCAGAAATAATAGCAACAGAATTGACGCCTTTTCTCTTGTTATACCGACACGGATCATGATAAAAAACAAACCTGCTGTCAAAATCCCAACGTGGAGCCCTGAAATCGCCAAGAGATGGACAACACCAAGCTTTTGATACGCGGTAAGCACTTCGTCCTCCACATAAAATCTGTCACCAACTGTAAGTGCCTGTACAATTCCTGCCGAATCAGGAGGCAGAAGGCTGTTTGTGAATGATATGATATGTTTTCTCAAGCTGGGCACCTTATACTTGAAATTTTCAGGTTCGCCGCAGTTTTGGATAGACGTGACAGAGTAGTTCCAATGAATATGCTGTCGATAAAGATACTCATTATAATCAAATGCACCCGGCACAGTTGCGTGATTCGGTTCTTCCAATGTACCAGTCAATTCACATGACATTCCTGGTTCTATGTATAACAGCTTTTCTTTTTCATCAGCAGACTGAATGCGATACGCAGCAGCCCATTTTTCCTTATCAGGTGTCTTAACCATCATAGACATACGGTCGCCGTCAATTTTGGGAATAGTGTCAATCACTGCCTTGAAATGATAGGTTCCCTGCCGATAGGAAGAGACATTCTGAGAATCTGTGACTGCATACAGTACAAAAAACAATATAAAAGAGAAGAAACAAACAATAATGAGAAAAGCGTGCCTCGTTTTGATTAAAATGATGAGGAGAAAGAGGATAAATAGAAAAATAGCGGGGAAATAAGCGGCGGCAGTAATTCCAGCCGTTGCCGAAGCTGCCGCCAAAGGCAATAACAAACGCGAATTACGCATTCATCACACGTAGCTCGTGAAAAGTGTATTCGCCTGTTCATGTATCTTTTTCAATTCTTCCTCCGCTAAACCGGCATCGGCCAATTTCCCTATAAGACCCGCTACAAATGAAAGCTTTTCCCTGTTTTTCAAATCAACGATCATTTCATCGAGTTCAACCTGTTCAACAGTTACACCCGCCTGTTCAAATAATTCCTGCGCATACGGATTTGTTTTGTAATCCTCAGCATAATAAACCGTTTTGATACCCGCTTGAATAATAGATTTGCAGCATTGAATGCACGGATAATGCGTCACATAAATCTCCGCTCCATCAGTCGGTACCCCAAACTTAGAGCATTGTAGAATCGCATTCATTTCAGCGTGAATCGTTCTTGCACAATGATCATCTATCATTAAGCATCCTTCGTCGGCACAATGCACGCCGCCCGCAATTGACCCGTTATAGCCTCCTGCAATCATGCGTTTGTCTCTGACTATAGTAGCGCCGACAGATAATCTCGGACAGGTGCTGCGCAGCGCCAATAAATGGCTTTGAGCCATAAAGTATTGATTCCATGAAATTCGTTCCACGTTGTTCCCTCCAAATGTTGTGTTGCCTGACCTTTAGTTTACCTATCATAATGCATGACCGTCAAATCACTTTACTGAAATGGAAGACTTTATTTTCTCAAATGACTTTTCGCCTATTCCTGAAACCTTCGTGATATCTTCAATAGTATGGAAACGCCCATTTTCTTCCCGGTATGCAATAATAGCTTCAGCTTTGGATGGCCCCACCCCTGAGATGCCTTGTAACTCCTCTAAGGTGGCTGTATTGATATTTACCAGCTCCCCCTTCCCTCCACCGCTTTGAACAGCTCCTCCGGCACCCTGCTGCACTGCTGTTTCCTCTCCTTTTTTCGGGATGTACACCACTGTCCCGTCCTGCAGAATCTCCGCCAAATTCACTTGCACTTCATCAGCTTGCTCATTGGTTCCACCTGCTTTCTCAATTGCCTGAGATACTCTGTCCCCTGTTCGCATTTCATAAACGCCAGGATGCTGAACAGCACCTTTGATGTCTATCACAATTGCTTCGCTTGGCTCATCTTTGCCTGCTTCCTGCTTTACCTCTGTATTTACCGTCTCAGTTGGTACAGCCTGCTTCACCGGCTCTTTGTTTCTCCCGCTGGCCAGAAAGATCATAATTGCTGTGAAAACAGCTGCAGAAGCCGCTAAAATCATTGCTTTCTTATGCTGATTCAACCAATTCATCGTGCATGTTCCCCGCTTTCGTCATATTTTATTTTCATAACACATATGGTTTAGAGGATAATAGCTCAAAGGAGGGGAAACCATTGAAGATAGGCTTTATCGGCACAGGAAATATGGGTACGATCCTTATAGAATCATTTATTGAATCAAAAGCAGCCGATCCCTCAAACATGACAATCACAAACCGCACAATTGAAAAAGCGTTGCACATAAAAAACCGCTACAACAGCATCAACGTTACCGAAAGTCTCGAAAAGCTCGTTTCTGAAAACGAGATGATTTTTATTTGTGTTAAGCCGCTTGATATATATCCTTTACTGGCAAGAGCGTTACCTTATTTAAGAAAAGATCATATTCTCATTTCAATTACAAGCCCCGTTCAAACCGAACAGCTCGAACAATATGTGCCGTGTCAAGTGGCGCGAGTGATCCCAAGTATTACGAACAGGGCGCTGGCAGGTGTTTCTCTCGTCACTTTCGGCACAAGCTGCGGCGAATCTGCAAAAGCGAAAATCAATGAGCTGATGCAGCATATTTCTCATCCGCTGCAAATTGAAAGTGACATAACGAGAGTTGCATCAGACATCGTAAGCTGCGGCCCCGCTTTTATGAGCTATCTGATTCAGCGGTTTATAGATGCAGCTGTTTCGGAAACGTCAGTGTCTAAACAGGACGCGATTTTGATGTGTAAGGAAATGCTTGTCGGAATGGGAAAACTGTTAGAAACCGAATTGTACACCCTGCCTGCATTACAGGAAAAGGTTTGCGTTAAAGGCGGTGTAACGGGAGAAGGCATTAAAGCGCTGGAAAGCGGTGTGCAGGATATGTTTCATCGGGTATTTCAAAATACTCATATGAAGTACGAGGAGGATATTTCCGCAGTGAAAAAGCAGTTTCATGTGTAGGCGAGTATGTCATACTTTTGTCTGTACTGCAAAAGCATAAAAAAGCATTTTAAAAAACCATCGTTTTAGGAAACGATGGTTTTTGGTTTCTGCGCCTTGAAAAATAGGCGTTCTGATTGTGCTGATGGCTCAGAATCCGTAAAATCAGCTGTCACGTGATGGAGCTGAAAGCCACAGTTCTTCAGCATTTCTTCGTATTCATCCACTGGGAACGTTCTTTGCTCGTGTGTCTCATCAAAGCGGTCATATGCTTCTCCGTTCCAAACAAAAAACGACATATCATGAATGACAGAAAGCTCTTCACTTCCAGCAAAGCTCTGCCAAATATAGCTGATATCTTCGTCCTGGTCAGCAAATGTGCTATCCGGAAAAACTTCTGCAATTTTATAAGATGAATGTACATCAAACAGCAAAATGCCTCCAGGCTTTAACACCCGAAACACACTTTTAAAGGTTTGGATTACATCATTTTTTGTTTTTAAATAATTTAATGAGTCACAGCATATCGCAACAGCATCAAACTGACCGTCAAAGCCGGAAATCTCTCTCATATCCTGCTGAAGAAATAGAATAGGCTGGCTACTAGATACCTTTTGCTGGGCGAAGGAAAGCATCTCCTCGCTGAGATCGATGCCTGTAACCTCGAAACCTTTTTCGGCAAGCCGGATGGAGATTTCTCCCGTGCCGCATGCAAGATCAAGAACACGGCCTTTTTCCGGGAGAGATGCATCAATCCATTTTGTCCATTGATCATAAGGCGCGTGTGACATCAACTCGTCATACACGCTTGCAAAGCCTTGATAAATCATTGGTTCATTCCAAGGTCAAGATCTGCGAGCGGAGCGTCTCCCCACAGCTTTTCAAGGTTATAGTAGCTTCTTTCGTCCTTGTGGAAGACATGAACAATCACATCGCCAAGGTCAACGAGCACCCATCTTGCTTCATCAAAGCCTTCCATCTTTTTGACTTGAATGCCGTTTTCATCAGCCTGATCCTTGATTTCACGGGCAATCGCCTGCACCTGTTTATCTGAATTTCCGTGGCAGATCAAAAAATAATCAGCAACTAGAGAAATGCCTTCCATATCCAGTGCTAAAATATCCTCTGCCCGTTTATCATCGCATGCCGCAGCTGCGAGCTTTAAAATGGCCTTTTGGTTCATTCACAAATTCCTCCTGTTCAGTTGCCAGACACAAGCCAGTTATATGTTAAAAATGTGTCTGGAAAAACCGGTTGATTTTTTTTCATAAGAAAAACCATTGTATTTTTAATGGACTGAATCAGCGCTTGATTCAAATCAGTCTCAGCAAGCTTACGCACCTCATCGACACCGGGAAATGCCCGATTAGGCTCAATGTAATCGGCAACGTAAATGACTTTTTCTAAAAGTGTCATGCCAGGGCGCCCTGAGGTATGATACCTGATGGCGTCAAGAATGTCTTCATCTTGGACACCCGCTTCTCTTTGGACCAAATACGCGCCGACCGGAGCGTGCCAGAGCTCCGGATTATGATCCAATAAATGCGCAGGCATTTTTTCTCGCGCAATAATTTGTTTCATTTCTTCTTTTGGGCGGAATTTGGCATAATCATGAAAGATCGCCGCTGTTTCCGCTTTTTTAGAATCGGCTCCAAAACGCTCCGCAAGTTCGATCGCCGTGTTCATCACGCCAATCGTGTGGATATATCGATGTTCGGTCAATTGCTGCTTCACGCATGCAAGTGCCTCCTCACGATTCATATAAACCATTCTCCTCTACATACTTCTTCACTTTATCAGGGATTAAGTAGTCAGTGGGCTTCTTGCTTTTAAACCGTTCCCTTATCATAGTTGATGATACCTCAAATTCCGGAACGTCTGCAAAGAGAAGCGGATAAGGGGTTTCAACATGAAAACCGGGGCGCTTTACTCCAATAAATTGAATGAGGTTCAGCAGCTCGTCCAGCTTATACCATTTCGGCAAATATTCAATCATATCAGCACCGATAATAAAGAACAGCTGATCATTTGGATAACGCTGCTTCAATAAAGAAACGGTATCAAAGGTATATGATGGCCCTTCTCTTTCCATTTCAACAAGCTCCAGCTTAAAGGACGGATTGGATTGAATCGCAAGCTTCAGCATTTCCACGCGATGCAAGCTGTCGGTATAGTCTTCGTCCTGTTTATGCGGCGGAATTTGATTGGGCATAAACCAAATTTCATCAAGCCCCGCCTGGTACAGCACCTCATTCGCCATTAAGAGGTGACCATTATGCGGAGGATCAAACGTGCCTCCGAAAATTCCGATTTTCTTCATTTCAACCACCTTTAAGGAAGCTCGATTTGTTTATTTTCCTTTGATTCCTTATATAACACAATTGTATTGCCGATTGTCTGCACCAATTGAGAGCGGCTTCCTTTTACAAGAGCGTCCGCCACATCATTTTTATCCTCTTCGCAATTCTGGAGAACACTGACTTTAATCAGCTCTCTCGCTTCAAGTGCCTCAGCAATTTGTTTAATCATGTTGTCGTTTACTCCGCCTTTACCTACTTGAAAAATCGGCGTTAAATGATGCGCTTTTGAACGCAAAAAACGTTTTTGTTTACCTGTTAACATTCTGTTCCTCCTAATTTTCCTATTACAATTGATCTCATTTTTTCAATATCAGGCTCTTGTCCAGTCCATAATTGAAAGGATAATGCCGCCTGTTCAACAAACATGCCCACACCATCGAGTGTTTTTAAGCCTTTTTGGCTTGCTTCTTTTAAAAGGGCCGTCTGAATTGGATTATACACGATATCACATACGACAGCACTGCTTGCGGCACGCTGTAATGAAAGCGGCACTTCGTCCACATTCGGATACATGCCCACTGACGTTGTATGGATAATCACATCATACTGCTCAAGACGTTCTTCTGCTTCTTTTAAGCTTAATACTTCTTTATTGTGAAACGAAGGAGTGGATTCTGTAAGCCGCTTTGCTTTTTCCAGCGTCCGGTTGCAAATGTCAAATTTTTTTGGGCTATTACGGACAATTGTTGTAAAGATGGCTCTCGCCGCTCCGCCCGCGCCGATCATTAAAAATGACAGTTCAGAGATGGGCTTGTCTAATACCTTCATTAATGACTTTACAAAGCCTTCCCCGTCGGTATTGTATCCGACAAGCTTGTCTCCCTCTCTTCTGACCGTGTTTACGGCACCAAGCACTTTTGCACTCTCATCAATATGATCCAAATAATCCATAATAGAAACCTTGTGCGGGACAGTCACATTGATTCCTTGTACGCCTAGAGCTTTTATTCCCTTTACCGCATCCTCCAGATCATTCTCTTCCACCTTGAAGGCATGATAATGCCCGTCAAGCCCAAGATCTTTCAATGATGCGTTATGAATATCAGGTGACATGGAATGGCCAATCGGATTTCCGATAACCCCGTACAGCTTTTTCATACTCCTCTCCCCTTTTCTTAAATTAATGAGCGCCGAACAAATACATGAACGCCTTTTGGAGCGTATGCAGTTACCTTTTTATCGGCGTCATGGACAGTAACCCAGCCTAACCCAGAGAAAACGATATCTGTCTTTTTGTCTTTTATCGTAAACGTATGGGCGACCAATTCCGGAAACTCATCTATTTCATCTTTACCCGGAGGCGTGAGCAATTCCCCTGCATGCTTTTCGTAAAGCGCGTCTGCATTTTCAAGTTTTGTTCTATGAATCATCAGCTCATTTGGCATATAGCAAATAAAAGGAGATCTTTCCCCAGACACATAATCGAACCTTGCAAGTCCGCCAAAATACAGTGTTTGCTGATCATTAAGCTGAAAAGTGCGAGGCTTCAGCTCTTTTTTAGGGGATAGTATTTTCAGATCCTTCTTATTGACATAATGCGCCATTTGATGGTTGTTGATAATTCCCGGAGTATCATAAAGCGCTGAGCCGTCATCCAGCGGAATTTCAATCGCATCAAGGGTTGTGCCAGGAAATTGGGATGTTGTAATAATATCTTCTTCACCTGACACTTCTTTAATAATCCGGTTAATAAAGGTGGACTTCCCTACATTTGTACATCCGACAACATAGACATCTTTGCCGTTGCGGTAATGCTCAATCGCATCAATGACCTCTTTGATTCCCTGGCCGCGTCCCGCACTGACCAAAAATACGTCAACCGGTTTTAAGCCAAGCTCTTTCGCTTCACGTTTCATCCATTGGATCAGACGCTCTCTTTTCAGTGACTTAGGCAAAATATCCGCTTTATTGCCAATTAATAAGATAGGGTTCCCCCCCACCAAGCGCTGCAGCCCATTAATCCAGCTGCCGTTAAAATCAAAAATATCAACTATTTTTACGACAAGAGAGTCCGTTTCCCCAATACCGTGAAGGATGTTCAAAAAATCATCATCCGTTAAGGAAACGTCTTGTATTTCATTGTAGTTTTTCAGTCTGAAGCAACGCTGGCAAATCACATTTTCTTTCGTAAGCGATGCAGGCGGCGCGTACCCCAGACCTGTTTTGTCCTCGGTTTGGATTGCAACTCCGCATCCGATACAAACAACCTTTTCCATTTCTTACTCCTCCCACTGAATGTGCCCTTTTCGTTTGAGAGCACTCAGTATTCTGCGTTCAACCTGGCGATTAAAGCGCGTAATGAATCCGTCAGAGGAAGCGACAGGCACGACCAAAATCGTATGGTAGCCGTTTCGGTTTCCCCCGAGTACATCGGTCAGCAGCTGGTCTCCGATGACCACGCAGTCCTCTTTTTTCAGCTCCATATTGCGCACCGCTCTATTAAAGGCTTTACCCATCGGTTTTCTTGCTTTATAAATGAATGGGATTCCAAGCGGTTCAGAGAAAAGTTTCACTCTTCTTTCATTATTATTAGAGACGATTGTCACTTTAATGCCGTGTTCCTTCATTTCTTCAAACCACTCGATCAAGCGCGGCGTCGCGTTCGGCCTGTCCCATTCAACAAGCGTATTATCCAGATCAGTAATAATCCCTTTTACATTTCGTTCCTTTAATTTTTCAGGTGTAATATGAAAAATATTTTTTACAAACTCGTCAGGTAAAAAAAACTTTTTTAACAAAACCCGCACCCTTCCCTTTTCTTTCTCCTTAATATGATTGTCGAAAAAAATCGAACTTGCGCCTAAAGAAAAACTGAGCAAAAAAATTTCGACAAAAATTGGGTTTCTTCACCAGGTGTGGATAAATTTACACACACTATCCACTCTTATTACATCACTCTTTAGACAAATTATAAACACGATACTCACAAGTTATCCACTTTTTGGTGTGGATAACAGAACGATTGTTCTTATATTCATTTCATGGTAGATTAAAGATAACTTCAACCTCAGATAAACGCAACTTATCATTGTATGCGTTAAGATCATGAATGATTCCAACTTTTAAGGAGGTGCCTCTCCCATTAATTGGGTTCCTAGCATGAGAAAACTGTCTGATGAATTACTAATAGAATCTTATTTCAAAGCCACCGAGATGAATTTAAACCGTGACTTTATCGAGTTAATTGAAAACGAAATAAAAAGAAGATCGCTCGGACATATTATTTCCGTATCTTCTTAATAGGAATTTGTCTATTTTTTCCGGGCGTATTTCCTTTTTTTACTCAGATGACTGATATTATATCACTTCGGCTGCGCGCTTTACTACTATTTTCAGCAAAAAACACCCCTAAAAAGAGGTGTTTTAAAGGGCCGGTTATTATGCTAACCAGTATATGCCGCCCACAACCAGGAGAACAACAACTAAAACAACAATAAAAGCGTATCCATATGCTCTGCCTGCGCCATACATGTGAAGCGCCTCCTTAATAAGGTTTTATAACAGCCTATGTAGGAGAAATAAATCGGACTAGGCGGTTGTCCGGCTCAACGCTGCAGAATCTGCCCATCTTGTATTCCTTCATATACGATCCTTGCCCCTTTAGGTGTCATATGATTGCCTGAAGGATCTATAAGACCGGATTGGATAAGCGCTTCATCAGTTGCTTTTCCGCCGTCTGCTTCTATAAAATGCTTCCAGTTATCTACAAGAGGGACATTCAGGCGCTTCGACACATCTCTTGTAATATCGTTGTATGAGTCGTGCCATTTCCTTGCTCCGCCTTTTGGTTCAAAAGCAGCTGCTTTATATCTGGAATAGTAAAACAGATGATGCTTCCCATTACCTTCTATAATCGGAATACACGTCATTAAGATTGGCTTGATCCCGTGTTTTCTGCTTTCTTCAATAAAATAAACCAGATTTTCTCTAAAACGCTGCTTCGACACTCTCGGTTTTCCCTCAGTCAGTATGGCGGCGTCATTTGTGCCGAACATAATAAACAAATACTTCGGTTTTTGATCCAGCACATCTGTCTGAAACCGAAGACGGGCATCCTCTGTCGTCTGTCCTCCGATTCCCGCATTGAGTATATCAAGGTTACCGCGTTCAGCTGTTTTAAGTATATTGACCCACTGCTGTGCTTTTGGATAATCGCGATAATCCCAATTAGAGCCACGCGTATTGCTGTCACCAAATGCTACAACGTCTTCGTATCCCATTCCCTCGCACCCTGCTGTAACGAACAACAGAAGGAAAAGGATGATAAAATGTTTCATCTTTACACCCCCAAAAGCCTCACCTTAATGTTATACCTCTGTTTCCCTTCGTTCAACGAAGAGTTTTTTTGCTAACACTGTTTTTTCCTATAGTTAACGTGTCCCCCTCAGTGAATATCATTCTGCTTTCATTGCGGCGCAGCAGATGACTTTTTATTTTTAAATTCCCTTCTCTCTAATCTGAAAAACACACAAACCAAAGGAAATAAATAGGCTAAGATACAGCTTATCCCTTAAGGTTATGGTTACCCTTTCTATCTCCCCTATGTTAAGAAAACAGAGAGATAGACGGACAGCCTTTTTTATGAACTAAAAAGAATTGTGTTCTTAACCTGGTTTTCAGTTGAACGGCTGAAATGACACCAGTTATACTAATTTAGATGACGGAGATTTTGGCTCCTGACATCATCTAAGTTGGGAGTGACATAGACTATGTTAAAAAAGGGAATAGGTATACTTGTGATTATCGCTATCATTGCAGTCGGTTTTTTTCAAAAAGAAGCTTGGCTTGATGCAATCAAAGCAGGGGGGATATTTTCCGTTTTATTTAGTATGCTGCTGATTGCTGTCGATGTTTTTTTCCCAATAGTGCCGTTTGCTTTAGTTGCTGCTTTAAATGGCGCTGTGTTCGGGACGGCAAATGGAATTTGGATTACACTGACCGGCTCAATGCTTGGTACAATATTGCTGTTTTTTCTCGCCAGGTACAGTTTTAGAGATTGGGCCAGAAGAAAAGTTCGGGCATATCCTGCCATACAAAGCTACGAGGCTTCCTTCAACAAAAATGCTTTTACCGCTGTTTTATTAGGAAGGCTGATACCGGTCATACCTTCCCTTATAATGAACGTGATCTGCGGACTGAGTCAGGTTCGCTGGCATGTTTTTTTCTTTGCATCTTTCATAGGGAAAATCCCCAATATTGTTGTTGTCACCATTGCAGGTGCCAACTTCACCAGCAATAAATTATTGTCTATCAGCATTTACGGTGCGTATATTCTGATCATCATGCTGGTCATATATAAAAAGTTCCCTCATCTTCTGAAGGTGCCAAAAAAATAAGGAGGCTTGTTCGCCCCCTTACTTTTTTTCCGTCGCATGGCCTCCAAATTTTGAAGGGCAGCGACATGCGACCACAGGAGTTGCGGTCTGCAGGATCAAGAGTGGTTTCCGCCGTCCGTTTCCCTTCACCTATGGATCATTTTTCAAAAATGTCCGCTTCCCGCTTCCGACGGCGGTGTCCCGAAAAAGCAGTTCTACAATCTCCCATGCTTTATGATCACCCCCCACCATAAAACAGGCTCCATGCCATGCGCCTTCATTCCGCCCGCCGTACCGGCATCGAGATAATGGATACCGCTTCTTTCATTTAATTGTAGCGGTAGATCGATTCTTTTTAATGATAATCATATCGCCTTTTCTTAATAAAGGTCAAACATCACGCAAAACTGCATCATCTCTATGAATTGCTTTCCTATGTTTATTTTCCCTAAGCCGATTAATCCGATTTTCATGCCTGTTCTTCCTGATTGTCAAAAGCCTTTACTTTTTATGTTCCCTTTGTATTTGATACGCAGGAAAACAAATGAAACTACATCTTCTGCCCATTTTAATATGTTTTTCATGACCTGCTGTACCTGCCAGTTCCATTTCAGAACCCTCTTTAAATCCATAATTTTTACTTTATCCTTGATTTACCATCTCGTTGAGTTAAAATATGGGAAGAGAATTTTCAGTAAAAGAAGGTGTCATGTTGCAGAATCAATCTCATACTCTTATTGGTGTTACGAAAACCGCTGTATTCTTTTTATACGCTGCACTTGCAATCATCGGTTTTACCATCGGGTATTTTATCCCGCAGATTGCGAAATGGGCATTATCCCTCCCGTGGATTCCTTTTGAAGGACCGCTTCGGCTCATCACCTCTTTTCAGGGATCAACAGCTGCATTTATCACTGCTCTTCTCGGTATGACTGCAGGGATTTGGTTCGCTCATTCTGTTATTGCAATGCTGCTGTCTGTCAAGATTACAGATCACACAGTGGAATTCATGAAAGGAAAAAAAGTGCAATCAATTCATTCCGGTGACATCGCTCTTGTATTTATGGATCACAAACAGCTTGTCCTCCTAGGAACAGCCGGATATGAATTGGTACGGGAAGAAATTGATGAAAAACCAGTAAACGTTGAGAAGGCCTTTAAACAGCATCATTACGAATGGGCAGCAGATGGTGATCCGTTTAAAGATCAATTTCGCCGATGGATTCCTGAGGCACCGGACCTATCGCAAGGCGCCCATGCCTTATTAAAAGCTCGGCACAAAGCGCTGGAGGACGAAGAAAAAGACGATATTGAAGAATTCCGCCTCGAACTGGCACAATTGGGCATTGTTGTACGGGACGAGGGCACACGCCAATATTGGCGAAAAGCAGAAACCTATCCCCCGAACATTCAGCACGGCGAAGGGTTGTAACAACAGAGGCTCAAGAAAGAGCCTCTTCTTTACTACTGCACAATAAACAGCACTCTGGTGCCGTCAGGATAGCTGCTCATTTGATTCCCTACCCATGAGCCGGCACCGCGATTATCAGAAGGCGTCACATATCGGACATCAGCTCCTGCGCCGCCTTCCTCGCAGACCGCCATCGGCCACTCATCCCGATCATAGCCCGGCTTAGTCGGAATACCCTTTAATGATTCCTCCCGCCTTTTGTCTGCTCCATCTCTATCTATGGTGCAAATCTCAGAATGTCCCTCTGCAATCGCATCTCTAATATGATCGCCTGTTTCCGGATAACGAGACAGCGGAAAATATAACACTTTGTCATACAAAGAAGCGCCTTGGATCTGCTGCGGAACCATTACATAAAGAAGAACTGCTGCAGCAAGAAACAGGCCTGCCATCCATTTTTTCATTCCCATCCCCCCATACATTTGTTCATTTCAATGTATGGGCGCATGATAAAAATTATTGTTAACATTTGAAGTTAATATGCTGTTTACAAAAGCCCAGGCTCCCCTGCGAGAAATTTCCCGGTACAGACACAGACAGCCTCCCGCCCACATACATTTACATATAGGCTTTTGCCTACATACTTTTGTGGAGGTGACGATGGTGACAGGTGTTTTCGCAGCGCTCGGCTTTGTTGTTAAAGAGCTTGTCTTTTTAGTATCTTACGTGAAAAACAATGCCTTTCCACAACCGCTCTCAAGCAGCGAGGAAAAAAAATACTTAGAGCTCATGGCTAAAGGGGATGAACATGCCAGAAACATGCTGATTGAGCATAATCTTCGCTTGGTCGCCCATATTGTGAAAAAATTTGAAAATACAGGTGAGGATGCAGAGGACTTAATCTCCATCGGAACGATCGGGCTGATTAAAGGAATTGAAAGCTATTCCGCTGGTAAGGGGACAAAGCTGGCGACGTATGCTGCGAGGTGTATTGAAAATGAAATCCTCATGCATTTGCGCGCATTGAAAAAAACAAAAAAAGATGTGTCCCTTCACGATCCGATCGGGCAGGATAAGGAAGGGAATGAAATAAGCCTGATTGATGTTTTGAAATCAGAAAACGAAGATGTGATAGACACGATCCAGCTCAATATGGAACTTGAAAAAGTGAAACAATACATTGACATTTTAGATGACCGTGAAAAGGAAGTGATTGTCGGGCGGTTTGGACTTGATTTGAAGAAGGAAAAAACGCAGCGTGAGATTGCCAAAGAACTCGGGATCTCGCGCAGCTATGTATCGCGGATTGAAAAGCGGGCGCTGATGAAGATGTTTCATGAGTTTTATCGGGCAGAGAAGGAAAAGCGGAAGAAGGCGAAGGGGAAATAATGCAGAAGAGGCCGGATCTCATATTCCGGCTTTCTCTATTTTACTAAAGTTTCTATTAAAAGAAATAGAAAAAGAGTTATGAACATCATTTTTGTTATCACTGATAAGCTCTCCAGAAAATCCTTCATCGGCATACTTCAGCACATAGTCCCTGCTTTCTTTTACAGGCCTCGATCTGGCTGTCAATGCTGGATCCCTTGATCGCTTGTTCCTCGGTCGATACCCTTACATATATTGCTATCATCCTGGATCTCCTTCCTATAAAGTTTTATTAAATAATGATAGCAATCGTTAATGCATTTGTCAGCTTGCGGTCCCTCGATGATTATTACCTTCATAAAATGCATCACCCCTTGGGTATGCTATGTAACAGCTGTTTGTCCAAATGAGGTGGTTTTCAGTATGAAAACAAAAAACCGATGGCTTGAACCATCGATCTGTTTTCTATATCACTGGGCCCTCAATATAGTAAATCTATCTCATTGGTTATGAAAGCTTATTTTCATTACACATTCTATATTCATTTGTTATCATTTTTAAATGTTTGTATAATTATGGTAAAAAACAAAAAAACAATAAACGTCCATCCAAAACTTTTTCATCTTATTTATTAAGAATTTTAACCTCTTCCTTGTAAAATAAAGAACGATTTTCATCTCCAGACAGTTAAAGCTATATCATCGGGATATGACTGTTAAAGTAGCCAATAAATCCATTCAGATATCCACTTACAAGCACAATTCAATTTGATCCAGATTTCTGAGCTGACATTAAACAGCTAAATCTATAAATACTGATTAACAATATTTTATTCTGTTCCAGTTGCCATTCACAATTAGGACATTTCGGCGGCGTATCGGCATAAAGTGAACTAATTTATTAATGTTCAACAACAGAATTTCGTCTATTGGCAATAAAGAATCCACAAATCATTGCAAGAATGGCCATCGCCCACCAGAACGTTGAGATCGCTTGATCATGATCGATGATAATCAAACGAATGACAGCTGTGATGCCTATATAAATGAAGTAGCGAAGCGGGAAATGAAAGTCTGATTTGAAGTATTTGATAATCAAAGCAATGAACTCAAAGTACATGAAGAATATAAGCAGTTCTCCAAGCATCTCATAATAGCTGTCCACTTTGTTGAACAGTGACTTGTATACGAATAGCACAATGTACCAAGTCTCGCTGATCAGAAGTGCGCTTAAGGCTAACGCCAGGAAGAACAGACAGACATTGAGAAGCGCTTGTAACAGGTAAGGCACCTTTTTGAATTTGTTGGAAAATCTCATCATGTTGTCTCCTAATTTCAATATATTCGGTTTTTATTCTCAGCCTACATCTTGGTGTTCCAAAATCGTAGCACAATGTAGTACTTAGAATTCTTTTGTATACTGTGAAACTGCCCCTGCATGCGGGACATCATTCGCGCAATGCTTCTTTCACCGAGTCCGTTGCTTTCCGGTGTTACATCCGCAAGTTTAATCGTATTGCTAACATGAATCTCAAATATTTCTTGATCCGATACAAACGTGATGCTGATTTCTTCTTTCGGATCTGCGTATTTAAATAAGTTTGACATCACATTATCAAATACACGACCAAGCTCCTCCACATTCACGTTAATATAGGTTTCCGGCAGCTCGCCTGAAATATGGACCCGGAAATGCTCCTGATGAAGGATGGCAATCTGATCTGATATTAGATCGTAGATCACTTCTTTCACTGCAACGGTCTCCAGGTCGGCCCCAGGTTCCCTGTCCAGCAGGAAATACGCAAACAGATTGTCAGACAAGCTTTTTAATTGCAGTGCTTTACTATAAGCATTGGCTACATACCGATCTTTGCTGGCACCCGCTTCGCCTCTTTCTTTTTTGGCAAACTCCAGATTCATGATCAGCGACGTCAGCGGTGTGCGCATATCATGCGACATTTCGGTAACCAGGCTGCGGCTCTCTGCTTGCAATTCCTCGATAGCTTTAAGTTTGTCCAAGAAAGCTTTCCGCAGATCCTCAATGCTCTTTGCAATCATCGCTAATTCATCATGCCCTTTTATCGTCATCTCGTAATCCAGCTGGCCCCCTTCAAGAATATGAATCTCTTGGTGAAGCGTTTTAAGGTAGCGAAGACTTTGGCGAATGCCGAAGAGAACAATGATTAAAAAGATGAGAGTTGCACCGAGCAATTCCAATGTAAAGGCCAGATCATAATATCGGGAAGAGTAGAAACCGTCGATAATGACTCGTCCTTCACCATCGCTAAACTTGACCGGATGTGAATGATTTTGAGCATACTGAGTCAGCTTTTCCTTTCCATAATCCGATTCGGAATAAATGGAATCATATTGCAGCTCTTGATCCTTGAATATGGTGAGGTTAATGTAATTTTCTTTTTTGACCCACTCGCCAAACGCTTTTCTATCCGATGTAGACAACTCATTTTCTGAAACGTACTGACTGAATTTTTGAATGTATCTCGCTGACTCCTTGTGATAATACTCATCCGAACTCAGGTATCCCTCGATCAGGTCATCTGTAATCTTTTGCAACGTCAGAAAGATCACACCACTCACAATCGCAGCAACCATGATCAGCAAAGCCAGTTTTTTGGTTAGCGTAAATTTACGATGCGCCAAATCGATATCCTCTTCCCCATTCAGTTTTTATATAAACCGGACGTGCCGGATCATCCTCAATTTTGGAGCGCAGCTTTCGAATATGCACCATCACCGTATTGTTGGAACAGTAAAAATAAGGCTGTCCCCACACACTCTCATATATATTTTGAGCAGAAAATATTTTGTTGCGTTTGCTCATCAGCAGTTTCAGGATACGATATTCCAGATCTGAAAGCTTGATTTGCTGCTCCTCTTTCCAGACCTCATTAAATTCTTCGCTCACTCTTAGTTTGCCCCCGATAAGAAATGTTTCTTCCTCTTCCTTCTTTTCCTGATAGATAGTATATCTGCGTAATTGAGCAATCACTCTAGCGTGAAGTTCCTCTTCCGAGAAGGGTTTAGTCATATAATCATCGCCGCCGGCGAGTAATCCCTCAGTTTTATCGAGTGTACTCGATCTGGCCGTCAGAAACAGAATCGGGACGTTAGAGGTTTTCCTGATGTGCTGACATGTTTCAATTCCCGAAATGCCTGGCATCATAATATCCAAAACAACCAAATCAAGCGAATCATCCACAAGTTGCAATGCTCGCTTTCCATCCTTGGCTCTTAGCACCTCGTAGCCTGCACGCGTAAGGGATTCCTCCAAAAGTTCACAAATATCCTCATTATCCTCTACGACTAATATTCGATGGGTCATGTCTCTCTCACCTCATGATTCTTGATGTTAATTCTCGTGTGTCCTTACTATATATCATTCATAAGTAACACGTACGTTACTAAGATACTACGTAAACCTTAACAATTTATGAAAGCTGATGTCTGCCACAAACTTATCATATTTTCTAAAAAAATGATGACTCTTCATAAATTGTTAAGATTCGGTCTTTATATTTATCTATTGTAAGGCTCAGGATTTTCAGATCCGCATTACACATTGCCATGATAAATTGAAAAGGAGCATTGATATGACTGTACAAAAAGAAGGACACGGGCAACCGGTGAGTCTGCGGGAACGGGTTCATTTTCTGGACATCGTACGCGGATTTGCCTTGCTTGGCATTATTGTCGTCAATTATTTTCTGATCGTAGATTCAGTAAAGGGATTCGAAAGGACTTCCGATGACGTACTGCACAAGCTGGTTTCCTGGTTTGCCGAAGGGAAATTCGTTACGTTATTCTCCTTCCTGTTCGGAGTCGGGTTTATGATCTTTATGGATCGAGCCACGCAGAAGGTAGATAGTCCCAACAAGCTGTTTGCCCGCAGGTTATCTATCCTGTTGGGATTTGGCATTTTGCACATCACATTTGTTTGGGTCGGTGACATATTGGCCTTTTACGCCGTAAGTGGCTTCCTGTTACTCGCCTTCTATAAACGCACGGCCAAAACGGTGCTTAGATGGATTATCGCACTTATCGTGTTTCAATTCCTGACTCCTGTTTTCACAATGTTGTACAATATCATCAATACTGCAGGGTCAAAAAACCCGAATTTTTCAGAGTTTACTTTGTTTAGCCACAGCAGCCTTACCTACATGGAATCCATCAGCACTCGGTGGACAGATATGGTCACGATGGCTGCCAGCTCTTTCCCTATGATCTATTCCATGTTTCTCATGTTTCTGCTGGGCGTGTACTTTGTTAAGATGGAATTTTTCAAAGACATGGAAGCGAAAAAGCCTATATGGAAGCGTATCTGGATCATTAGCACAATCGCTTTTCTAATAACACAAAGCAGTATATTGCTAGACATGTTTAATTTTTCGGACATTTCCTCTGTCTTGGGTCAAAATGGCGGCTTAACCGGAAGTATGTTTTATATGAGCACTTTTGCAATGCTGTTTCTATACGTTCCTCAGCTGCGAGGCCCTATGATGATATTCACCAAAGTTGGACGGATGTCATTGACCTGTTATCTGCTTCACTCTATCATTGGAACAGTTCTGTTCCTCAGGTACGGATTCGGTCTTGCGGATCATATTCAATCCGCCGGCACGTTCATGTTCAGCCTGGCCGTGTATTTCGTGCTTATGATCTTTAGTACATTGTGGTTGAGACGGTTTAAGTACGGTCCGATGGAATTAATATGGCGCAAGCTGACGTACGGCAAAGTAAGCGAGCGCTCCAAAGCAACTCCACATGCGGCAAAATCAATTCAGAAATAACCCCTTTTCCCAGATTGCACGGACTTCAAATTAGTTGTTGACGGAAGTGGGTATTAAACGGACAGATTTGAATAGTATGGACTGGTTATTTTTATATCATTAAGTGCTTCTTTGGGCTAAACCAGACAGAAATTTCGCCAGATTTTACTCAATGTGCATAGGTCGAGATCGAATCTAAAATGAATCTTTTGCGCATTCCTATAGTCGGCGACACATTCGACTATTTTTGTGATTTGTGATAGAGAAAATTTGAAAAGAATGACTAATCCCGCGGAAGAAACTTTTTGTGAAAAGGGCTCGTAGAATAGCTGGAATGTTTCTACTGAACGACTTGACTCGATATTTTAGCAAATGAAGGAGTGAGCAATCATGAAAACAAAAAAGGAACCTAAAGTTATTCTGGAACTAGCAAAGGAGTCTGATCTGCCAGAATTCCAAAAAAAATTACAAGAAGCATTTGCGCTCGCCGTGATTGAAACGTTCGGTGATTGCGAAGATGGACCGATTCCATCGGACAATGATGTTCAGGAGTCTTTCAATGCTCCCGGTGCAGTGGTATATCATATTCTTCAGGATGGTAAGAAGGTCGGTGGTGCAGTAGTACGTATCAACAGCCAAACACATCATAATTCGCTAGATTTATTCTATGTGTCTCCAGAATATCACAGCCAAGGGATTGGTCTTTCTGCTTGGAAAGCCATTGAAGCACAGTATCCGGATACTGTGCTTTGGGAAACCGTGACACCTTATTTTGAAAAACGAAATATCAACTTCTATGTGAATAAGTGTGGATTCCATATCGTAGAGTTTTACAATGAACATCACTCTGATCCGCACATGCATCGCAATGGACGCGAAGATGACAAGCCCCTGCCGGATGATGATGACTTTTTCAGATTTGTAAAGATTATGAAAAAAAAGGACTAAACAATTGAACACGGCGAGATGCCGCAGAGAGTTGCTGGTAACTTTTTTAAAGATGTTTGTTTGGATCCAAAAAACCCTAAAAATACTATATTATTATCAATAATTATTTTCACAGACATAAATATACTCCTAACAACGCTCACTTTAACTAATCAATGGAAATTATCCATGTTTATACAATCTATATTTCATTATCATTGGAAGGTAATAATGCTGTTTAAAAGGTGTTTTGATCCCTGTCTCAAAAACAGGGGTCAGTCCCGTGCCCTATTGCCTTTTTCTCTCCCCAAAAAGCAAGGTTATGCCTCAAGCCTCAAGGATTTAAAAGGAGATACTAATTATATCGCATTGGATTCCATTGTTTCTGTTGATATCAAATAAAAAAACCTCCATTTATGAAGGAGGTTTAGAAGTAATATTATCAAGTTTGAAAACGATCAGAGGCAATATGAAATGTGTTTTGAGTTTGATTTTCTGTTAAGTTGGATCCGAAACCACACACTAAAACAAGTGACAAACCCAGGATTAGGCATACCTTCTTTTTAAAAGTCATACAGGCATTCTCCCCTTTGAATTTGTGTTTGAGTCTCAAGCATTTTCTGATGATATACATAGGATGTTTCAAATTCTTTTGAGTTTGCGTAAGCAGCTGCGGTTTCACAGGCAATGTCTTCAATATATGAATAGTTCTTATTTTTTTCTAAGTATTCTATTGTTTTATTAACACCTTGTTGGTCCACTGCATCGACATAAAGAGCTTTTAAATATCCCTGTAATTTTGCGAAAAGCTCATCACCTTGATAAAGAGCTGCTGACAACCCTTTCTTACTTACTTGGATAGCCTCATTCATTTTTCCTTGTTTAAAAAGGATTTTTGCATAAGAAAATAAAGAATGTGGCAAGTTTGTGAGCTTTTCTTTTTCTGTAATCTCCACTGCTTGCTTCATGAATACTTCCGCCTGCTCGTAATCACCACTGTCAGCAAAATTAGTGCCTAAATTATATAGTGCAGAACTAATCAACCTTTTGTTATTCAATTCCCTAGATAACTCTAATGCCTTTTCAAGATGCGGCTGACTTTTTTCGTAATGTTTAAAATCAGTATAATTCCCTGAGATAACAAACATACATTGAACTTTTCGCACCTTATAAAGTTCATATTGATTATAAATATCCAATGCTTGTTTAACGTGATGCATAGACACATGACTTTGCTTCATACCATAATATGCTTCAGCTAACTTAAAATGAAACTCTGCCCTTTCGATCTCATCGGGGACATGTATAAGCTGCTTTTCCGCTTCTCTATAATAGTAGATAGCTTTCATGTATTGCTTCTTATCAAACTCGTACATCCCTCTGAAAAACAGAGAATAATACGACAAGAGGCCAGATATACCCTTATTTGAAGTCTCAATTTTTTCAAGAAGTTCGTTAATAGTTGGCCTGATTCTTGTTGTAACTGGTTCCAAATAATCTAACATAAGCTGATGACGGAATTTCATTAGAGAGAAGTAAATAAGTAAATACTCATCTTCCTCCATCTGATTGATCTCTTGCTCCACCTCTGCCTTTAAAATCTCTGCATCCGGGACACTAAATTGACGTATCATTTTATACCATTCATTGATCTTTACGCCAACTTCTGACGATGATAAAACCGGATTCACAAGACCCCTCCTTATATGCCTTTTTATGTAATATTCTAACATTTCCAAAAATATGTATGACCGCAAAAAAACCGCAAACTTTTTATTCAGTATCTTTGATATGGTCTATCAAGATAAATTTAAGTTATCTTCCTCTTTATCCCATGGTAATATTTCGTTATACAATTAAATGAGAGAGTATGATGATGAAAGTCTTTGAAGCCAAAACACTTATGTCTGAAGCTACAGACCGCGCCAAAGAATATAAAGAACTAAGGACGCAAATGGTCAACTTGAGAAAAGCTTTACAAAGCGTCGCCGAACTCAGTGACAGCGAATTCTCTGGTAAAGGTGCTAATAACATTAAAGCATTCTATCACGACCATGTTGGTGTCACTGATCAATAGATCGACTACATTGACATGAAAATCGCATTCTTTAACAGCATTGCCGGAGCTGTCGAGGACAAAGGTCTCTCTGATGCTTATATTGAAGAATCTTTTCTAGAACATGAACTGGCTAACGCCCATAAAAAATCAAAGTCAATCATGTCCGAACAGAAAAAAGCCATGAAAGATATCCTAAACGACATTGATGACATCCTTCCGCTCGACTTGTTTTCAATAGAAACCTTCAAGGATGAGCTTGCGGATGCCAATGATAAACGTAAAAAAACAATTGAAAAACTAGGTGATCTTGATGAAGATTTACTGACAGAATATGCTATGTCAGAACCAAATGAACAATTCATCAAGTCAGATTTTCAAAAGCTCCAAGAAGCAACGGGCAAAGGCAAAAACGCAACGCCCATCCACTACAACGCCAAGGCATACCGTGAAAGTGATATACATAAGAAAAAAGGCGATATTGAGAAACGTACAGAAGCTTATTTGACGCTTAAAAAGAAAGAAGAAAAAGAACGGGAAATTGAAAAACTGAAAGTAAGACTGATAAATTACGACTATGCTGATTCAGATGAATTCTATTCAATGGCTAAAACTATTGGTTACGAGAACCTAACAGAGGATCAGCAAAGGTATTTCACACAGATTGAAAACACACATGAACTCACTGAGGGCTTCAAAGGAGTCGGTGTCGGTCTTTATGATGTTGGAAAAGATACTGTAATTGGTTTAAAAGACTTAGCTGTCGGCGCCCGGGAATTCTCCCAACTCTCTGATAAGCAAAAAGTTGCCACAACAATTAGTACTGTGTTGAATACACCTTCATATGCTAAAATCATATGGAAAAATATAGCTGATTCATAGAATGATAAATTTATACTTACTCAAAGGCACACTATGTTACATATGTAATCGGCAATCTAGTTGGATTAAAAGGCGCAGGATCTGCTGTAAAAGTATCTAGTAAGATCGCCAAAACTGGCGCAACTAAGGTAGATAAAGTTTTGGAAGCTGGAGAAAAGACAGCAACTAACCATGTAAATAAAGGAATCTCTAAAGGAAAAAAATACATCAAATCTTTATCTGGAAATAAAGATGAACTGGCTCTTGTAGGAATAGCTCAAGATATAGAGAACACTTACAATGTAAAAAATACATCTATTTTAAAAAAAGAGATTCAATCCAAACAAGATCAATTCGTCCAAGCTGCACCATATACGCATAAAGATGCATTCGGCAACACTGTCACAACCAACTTAAAAAATGGACATTTAAAAAATGATGTTCACCCTGTAACCGGAGTACTTTATGATAAAGATGGCTTCCCAATTTTTGATCCAGTTGCCGAAGTAAAGATTGATAAATCATTATATCTACAGAAAGATACTGTACAATTTAAAAAAGCCACTGAACTGTTACAGCAAGAAATTAATAAAAATCCAGAGTTGAAAAAACACTTTACAGAAATGCAGTTAAAACAGATTTTAAAAGGCAAAAAAACAAGGGGCGGAGGTTCCAAATACAGATAAAAGGAGTTTATTAAAATGGTTGAATGGGATTTCGGAGAGCATCCTGTTAGTAACGAGGAAATTATTGAAGTAGAAAACCTGTTACAAGTAAAGTTCCCAAAAGATTATTTAGAAGGACAGTTTGATGAAACTCGCTACGATGAAGAGTTGTTAGAAGATGAGAATTGGTACATTCATGACGAGAACAATAGCAAACGAGGAATCATTGTTCCTGCTGTTTACCCTGATGTAGTAACTTTAAAAGGGAGCCATCGCTCCCTTTTGTTCACTGAATTACAGAACTTTCCAATGTGTATGATCCGCCAGTTTTTGCAGTGCTATATCCAGCAACCCTTATGCTATAAGTATAGCTTTTACTGACTGCAATAGTATGTTTCGATAATTCTGAGGAATCATAAGAATTCACAAAAGTTGTCCCACCACCATTTACATCCGTTTTGTAAATACTAACTTTTAACGGAGTTGTTGTACTATCTTTGGACAAATAAAACTTTACTTTTGTAGCTGATCCTGGATGGAATTGCCACTCATGCCCTTCTTTAGCAGCAGCGGCATCAGCAAAAGATCCACTTACCTTGTCATTAAGAGGCAGCATACCTTTAAATTCATAGGCTGAAGCACTTCCCATAGCAGTAAACATTAAAATCAGAACAAAAAACATTGATACTAACGACTTTTTCATTTCACATTTCCCCCTTTTAAATTTAAGTCACTGTAATAATACTTCTCTTCATTTAACAAATCCTCCCACTTGGATTAAACTTCATAAATTTGACACAATAGGATTATAAAGGTTATTATCAATTTCTGTTATCCTTCAATTTCTCTTCAATTTTCGCTTTTGTCTTAGGACCATAAATGCCATCAGCAGTCAGACCATTCACTGACTGGAATCGCTTGACTGTATTTGCTGTTTTCGGACCATAAACGCCATCAATGCCGTTATTTTTCGCCCCTTTGTCCGGGTAGAAATAAAGAGCTGCCAGAGCATTTTGAATTTGTGTTACCTTTTCCCCTCTCATCATTGGGCTCTTCACTTGAAAATACCGGAAGGCAGCGCATATGACGTTTTTTTGCTGCTTGTGTTTGTTGTTTTCTTTTTAGCTACACTTGCATTGCTTGAGCTAGTTTTCCCACCTAGCGCCTTTAATTCTTTTTCAACGGCAGCCTTAACTTGATTCCATCTTCCCTCTGACAAAATACGGTGCGGGCAATACTTGCCGTTCCAGTCTTGGTGCTTACGGACACGATCAACACCCCATCCGCGTTCTTTCAGTAGCCGCGCCACAAACTTAATAGCGAGCTTTTCCGCTGCCTTATATCGTGCCCCTCCTGACTTGCTATAACAAATTTCGACACCAATTGACTTTCGATTCCCTGTGCCGTTTGTTCCATCTCCTGTGTGCCAAGCGTTACGATTCGTTGGAATACCTTGAATGACTTGCTTATCGTCTACTGCAAAGTGAAAGCTCGTTGAGCTAGAGTTATTCTTCATATATGAAATTTCATTGGCTGCTGAAGCATCATTTGCAGTGTTGTGAATAGTGATATATCAGCTTTCATAGGGTTAGGACATTTCAATCCATACTTTGATTTAGAGACTAGATTCTTTACAACTTTAATGGCCATATATCCTCTCTCCTTCTGTCTGTCTAATAAAAAAGCCACTGGCTTAGCCAGCAGATTTGTCTGCGTTATTCTTACTCTGTTCTTTTTCGTTCTCAATTGTTTGTAATCGATCTGTTATCGTTGTAGGGATTTTAACACCGATCTGTGCTAAATTTCCAGTTATTGATAATCCTTCATTAGCGACAGCTTCCTGACGCACGTAGGTAAAATATCCCTATGTGTCTCGTACACCTCTCTGATAACAAGTGCAGTTCGTTTTTCTTTAAGCAATTTCAGAACAATCTTCAAAGCAACATGATAGCTTTTAGATTATCCATAACCACCAACGAGAAACTGAAACTTTTGACTCCAGTTAAAAAGAAATTCTTTAAAATGAGGATTTACCTGTTTAATCACTGTCATCACCTTTATTCACAATGGTGATCTCAAAAGGTTTATCTTCTTCTGTAAGTTCTTCGACCTTTAATTTTTTCTTGTTGATATTTAAGCGCATATGTTCCAATTTAAGGCGTCGTTCGTCTCAGATAGGACAGACTTTTTCTTTTTCAGTTCTTTAATCATTTCCTGCTTATCAGAAACGAACATAATTTTTTGTGCTCTAATAATTGCAGCATATTGGATCTGTATCTGATCCCATATCATATCGACAGGTGAACGTTCTTGAATCCCTTCCATGATGGATAGTGTTTCTTCTGGCAGGAACTTTGAGAAGAACCCATGAGTCACAGCGTTTTGATTTCTAAGTGGAGCAGCACCACCTTTATTCCCTAATGCATTTTTATTTCCAAGCGGTGCTCTTCCTCCTTTGTTTCCTTTTGCATTTTTGTTCCCTATAGGTGCGCCTGGACGAAAAGGAGCGCTCCCTTTCGATATAGGAGCGCTCTCATTAATTTTTTCTTCCCATTTATCGTTTGCTTTCCATTTGCGGACAGTGCTGCTTGTTACGTTTAATTGCTCAGCAATGTCTTTTAACTTCTTGCTCCCGCCACTCTCTTCCCACAAATGAAAAGCTTTGTCTCTGCGTGGATCTCGTGGTCTTGGCATTACATCTCACCCACCTCCGGGCCTCGTATTTGAGTTTAAGTTTGTTTTTCATTTGTCTATTGCTGTCTATTAGAGACAGCAGCTAAATCTATATTCATGGTCAAACTAATTTTGCTTCTTAGTAATAAGAGTTTCAGTTATATTCTCGTCAATGTTTAGACTATTGCCTATACCTCGCACCTCACTTCTACTGCCTCCTACACTTCCTATAGAAATCAAACTATCTCCTATACTTCCTATAGAAGAACTAAAACTCTCGCCTAAACTACCTATTGATCTTAAACTTTCATCGATATTACTAAGTCTTATACTGAAAAGGTTATCTTGGCTTTTATCAATTTTATCTACTTTATCCAAAATCGATTGTAATTTGTCATTCTCCAATCCTGCTTTTTCTAAATCACTTCTTAATTCGTTTAACTCATTTTCCATATTCTTTTTATCTTTTTTCATTTCATCAAAACGCGCTAAAGTTTCGATTATTGAGTCAACCATTTCATCTGCACTACCAGCTAATCTATTTAGTACTAGCAATTGGTTAGTAAGAACTTGATCTCCTCTATTGTATGGATAACGGAGCTTATGATCGATTTCGCTCCATCCCTCCTCAAAAATGGTACGCACTTGTATTTCAGCTATAAGTTGTACTTTAGTTAATCTACTTTTGATTAAATAATGCCATGAGCGATAACCATATTTATGTTTTTCTGGTTTGAATTCTCCCTCCCTTCTTAATATTTCTTGAGCTTTATCATCCATATCTCCTTCTCTAAAGTAGATAGTAACAGTTTCGGCAAGTTCCCATTGTTCTCTTATCATTTCATCAATTTTCCGTGCTTCACTCTTATAAAGATGAAGAACTCTTAAACCGATTAAATCTGTTATTTTCTCCATATAATCATCTATACTAAACGAGAAATCGTTATCCTTGATTTTTTTCCTTATTAGTTTTTCGATAAGATGTTCAGGATCCTTGATTCTCATTCTAACTGTGTGAGCAGCAGGTTCAGTTCGTAAAATATCTGCAATTGTTTTACCTGTATTCTCAAGAAGTGGTTTCTGTTTTAAGTAATGATTATATATCTCTATTAAGGAATCCCATTGCAGTCCTGATTGGTTAAACTCTTTTTCTTTAATGTTATACTTTGCGAAAAATCGCAGTTTATCATCTATTAGAGTAGCCATTAGTTTCCCCCTAGTAATCATATTGACCTCTTTAATAGTATTATGCATTAAATTTCCTAAATAGGGAATATGGGTTAAAATTCTTTCAATAAGAACAGTGACACACTTTTAGCAAACCTGCATTTTTTGTATAAAAAATATTTTAAAAATTAGTGACAATTTTAAAAAGCATCCCGAAGGATGCTTAGATACTCTCTAATTCTTGTCTGGCTTGATCAATTTTTTTGTTTATTCTCTCTACTAGATTTTGATGATAGTCTATTTGCTCAACTAGACTGGTATACGCTGTTTTAAACGAGAAATGTTCAAATAAAGTAGCTAAGTGTATATTAGATGAAATTTCCTCATAATCGAATATACGATATTTTTTAACCGTTCTAGACCTTACATTAAATACATACATTTCTTGGTTTGTTGCTGCAATAACTGGTCCATGAGGTGAATTTAAATCTAGCTCACTATTGTAAAAACTTCCTTTGGTTTCAAGAACTTGCAATAAAATTGGTTTGATTTTGTTGAACAACTCAAGAAATTTATCTCTTTGTTGATCTAGAGTGTCAATAAAAGTTTCTTTTGTCTCTTTTAATAATCTTTTGTCTTCCTCTAATGTAGATATTCTTTGTGCAATTAATTCGGTTAACTCTGTTTCCATTACTATCCCTCCCCCCCTTATTATCGGTGAAAGAAAAGGACAAAGGAACAATTTGCAAAATTTGTCGAACGATTGAACATAAAATAGACACCTAATAAGGTGCCCAATGAAAAAATTATTGATTTATACTATCTCCAATCATACTTTCCAATTCTTTTTCAATCTCTTCTTGAGTCATGTCTTCAACTGGTTTATATTCTCCGTTGGCATTATAATCAGCTGGTTTATCAGAAACCCCATTCTCTGGTACATACTCTCCATCATCATTGTAATCATTTGGATTTGAAGAAGGTGCTTTTGGATCACTCTCTAATTCGTCTTCAGTATAAATTGAGCTATCAGATTCACCATTATCTGTATCTAATTCATCAGATGTATCGTCCGTTAAATCATCTGTTGATGAATCGACAGAGTTTACCGATGTATCGTCAGTCGGATCTTCTGAAGAACATGCACCAATTACCGCCACAATGCCAACTAACATAAATAACAAACAAATCTTTTTCATTTGTCTCCTCTCCCACCTTTATTATCGGTGAACAAAGAGAACAAAGGAACACTTTGCAGAATTTGTCGAATGTTTTATTATCCTGTGTACTATATGGTTTAGGTGGCTCACTAAAATTTCATCCGCGCCGACCTGCCTCCCATTTTACACCACAGATTTTTTCAGATTCAACAAACGCTCAAAGTGGCATTCTTGGCATAATTGGCTGATCAACTCGTCTTTCATTTTGCGTACAGTTTCCCTTGAAATACCAAGATGAAGACCTATTGCACGGTAGCTCATTCCCTCCATCATGCAGTCATAAATGACCTTATGTTACTCTCCTTTGATTTTTTCTGCCCCCAACTCAACTGTATATACTCGTTCCTCATAGTACTTAAGACGTTTGAAAAGACGTTCTTCTCTCATATCCATTTGCCTCAGCTCAGACTGACTCTTCCCAGGTCTTCCTTTTGGCATAGCAGCTTCTAATCCATATTTCGCAACACCCCAATTTTTCATTGGAATTACTGAACCATAGAGTACCCTTTGCAATTGACGAATCTCTTTCACCATCCAATAATAGCTATTGATTAGATTTTCAATATCTTTTCGATCATGATTTTGTCCTCCTTTTTCAAATAAAAAACGGACACCAAACCATCAGCATAATACTGTAGTTCAGTGTCCACAGGCTCTCTGTCTTGGACTTAGTTATCTTTAACTTTTAGTAAAATTGGCTCATTATACAAATCTTCTAGTTTTTTCATCTTAGTTTTTTTGCACATTTTAGGATCGCTATCATCCCCCAATAAAATGATTTCCTTATTTATTGGATATAAGATAAACCATTTCTTATTATTTTCATCTCTTATATACACAGTTTTTTTAGTAGTCCAATTAATCAATCTTAATACAGGAATAGATATGAAAGGAATTGCCGAACAAAGGACAAAAAACATAATTATTACTGCAATTAAAATTCCCAAATCTTTAAACTGAGGGAATGCTATCAGCAAATAAAATTGAATATAAAAAGTGAATAAAGAAGTTAAATATATAGTCACAATTATAATTTTAAATAGTTTTTTTGATTTCAATTTAAAAAACCAACGATTTGGATTTTGAATTTCATTAACAATTACAAGAAATAGGAATATTCCTCCCAATATTATTTGTGAACAGATAGACACCACTTCGTTATAATCCCATTTTAGTTTGTCTCTTAGAGTCTCTGATATTGAATAAAAAATACACATCCAAGCTAAAGCATACAGTAAATACTTACAAAACTTCACAAAAAACAATCTTTCTTTGGAGAATAGCTTCTGTTCAAATATGTTCGAAGATAATAAAGTAATTGGTTGGAATACTTTAAAAATGTTTATTACTAAGAACACTATTGAAATAACAACAGTGGGTATCCCAAAAGCACTCAATAATTTGTTAAGACTTTCTCCCAAATTCATCAATAGTCACCTTCTTCTTCTTAATCTTCCTTAATTTTAGCAACCTGTAAATTCTTCTTCAATGCATCTAATAAAACGCATTGGGTAACAGAGTTGATTATTAAATCAACTCTTATTTCACAAATAGTTAACATTTATTCACAAGGAAAAACTTAACTAATGGTGAACTATTCTAATGCAACACAAAAAAATTAAAGGAGTGTTTCAGAATGAAATTAAGAAAATCTGTAGCATCCCTGCTCGCGGTCTCTGCTTTATCTTTCTCTATTGGTGGTATAGCATCTGCTCAAGAACCAGTTCAATCTAATCAACCCATGCATTTGAATTCATTATCAGAAGATGCCCCTTTTAAAACGATGGCTAGAAGCGTAACTATTAACGTAGGCAAATCTTATCCAATCGATGATAATGCTTCTTGGGCTGTCGTTGTAAAGGGGTCTCAGTATGTCGAAGTATCTGGTCGTGAAATTGTAGGTTTGAAAGACTCAGGTAGTAATAAAGCAGAAGTTTGGATGTATAAATCAAACGGTGCTTTATTAGGCGCCCTTTATGTTACAGTTAGAAAATAGGATCTAAGAGCCTCTTTATAGAGGCTTTTATTTATATTCAATTATTAAAAACATACAGAGTTCTAATAATACCAACTTCTAACCGGTTAACTGTTCACTTACAACCAGTTTCATGCTTATTTATGTTAATAGCAATAATTCTTAATTTATCCCTTCACCTTAAACCCTATCTCATGGTCAACCCGCGCAAAACTGCCCTTTACCGTCTGGATCACCGTTTTACCGTGCTCAGGAGCATCTAAGACATGTGCTGTACCTTGATTCCCATCTAAAACGATGATCTTAACCTTCCCCGGGTCAATTTTCTGCTGAATAGTGAAGTCTTTTTTGATGTTTATTTCTCTTGGACTGTACACTCAATGCGCCCCCTATGTTATGATAGAAGTACCAGTTCATATCAAGAACACTGAGGCTAAGCGCTTCGGTGTTTTTTTATTTCAGGCAGAAACCTCTTTTATCATGACTTTCACTCGCGGCTCTTCACTATAAAACTTGCTAACTTTCAGGTCCACTACTTGGCTATCATCTTTGTAAATAAGATGATTCAGGGCATCTTTTACACCCTTTACATAGTTATCAACATCAGGCTTTGTAGTAGTCCGCAGAAGACCATTTTCAGCTTTGTCTTTATTCTTTTTTGAGTTTGAAACTGACTTAGGCATTGGTCTGTACACTTTGACATCCATTGAGACAGGACCAGTAATAATTGTTTCTGGTCGATGCTGAGACGCAACCAAAGCTTCATACTGTTTGAAATACTTTGATTTCGCTGGATCACGCAAATGCACCTTCCCATTTCGTATTGATCCACGCGGCCGCCCCTGTGCGACTGGCACACCATAAACAGTGAACTTAATGCAATCCAACTGGCCTTACCTCCCGTCAAGCTGTTCCCATAGTTGAATTTTTTTCTATTCTCGGTGCAGAGAGTAAAATTAACAGCAGAGACACGACTGCTTTAAGCACACAGCATCCGCTCCATTTGCTTTATTTTTTCCTCAAGTAAACGGATAGTTGGCATAAGATCTTTACCTTCTGTAGGACTTAGAGGTCCAAATATATAAAGTCCATCAGCTGCTTTTATATTCGTTTTCTCCTTCATTCCCATTCACCTAACCTATGATTTAATTGCATTCGATCGCCTTTAATAATCACTATGTAATCACGACACATCTGGTGAATTCTTGAACCAAGATCCTCGTCTATATTCAAAATCTCATCAATTGTTAACTCCGAAGAAATCAGCAAAGGCTTGTGATTTAAATATCGGTAGTTTAAGAACCTGCCAGTCGGTTGCCCTTGGTTGACCGTTTATTAGTTTAAATAAGTCATCAAGGAATAGAACTTAGACCTTTCTCAAGGCATCGAGTTTTACTACTAAGTTGTCAAGTTATGTATTGATTTGTTCTACTTAATACCAGCAATACTTATGATAGTCTCCTGGAATCATGCTACTTGCAAGGAAAGAAAAAACCCCCTCCTAAATCAGTTTAAATCTAACACAAAAGAACCGCGACTGGCGGTTCTTTTAGTGTATATTGCTATTTCACTCCACTATTATTGGACAGTACCATAATCAAAATCAATATCTTTCTTGTCTAATTCCCCCTTAACATTTTTAGCATAGGTCATGGTTAAATGTACGTTTTTATCTATCCACCAAGTTCCATCATCAGTATTCGTATCCCAAATAACATCTATATCCCTGCCGAAATTCTCAAAAAACACCAAATCCCCAACAGCTACTGTTTTTCCGTGGATCTTGTAATATATTAGAACAATTTTCTTATCAAATATACCTGTCCCGTGCTTTACGATTGTTAAACTATAAGGCTTATTAGGACATTTCTCTTCAAGTATAACTTCAGGATTTAAAAATATAACATAACAAATGAATAGAATTGGTACAATCGCTAACCTTTTTAATAATTTTTTATTGATATTTAACCCCTTCAACATAGCCCTCCCTTTTTAACAATCCATTTCATTTGGGATACACCTCCATCATTGAACGTATTTCCTATGAAAAATGCAAAATAGAGAGTGATACATATTATACATGACTAATATGTATCACTTCTTTAGTTCTTGTTCAAGAATCGCGCCCGATTGGGGGAGATCGTTATTGAACTAAGGCCTCCCGATAGTTGGATAAGAAAAATACATCCACCAAATGTTCAATGTTAGTTTGTTTTTCATACATACTAATAATAAAAGTAAAACATTATTAAAACTTTACAAGATAAACTGAATTGACTATAGTCTAATTAGACTAAAATATTGATGTAAAGAAGTGAAAAATAAGATGATAAAGTCTTTTTTAATGTTGGGGCAGTCGAATATGGCGGGCCGTGGATTTTTGAATGAAGTAGACCCTATCTATAATGAAAAAATAAAAATGCTGCGCAATGGACAGTGGCAGATGATGACAGAACCGATTAATTACGACCGTCCGGTTTCCGGCGTTGGCCTGGCGGCATCTTTTGCAGATGCATGGTCGAAAGCTCATCCCGATGAAGAAATTGGCTTGATTCCTTGTGCGGAAGGTGGCAGTTCATTGAATGACTGGCATCCGGAAGGCATCCTTTTTCAGCATGCTTTGTCCGAAGCCCGCTTCGCCCTCCGTTCCAGTCAAATTTGCGGAATCCTTTGGCATCAAGGTGAGAGTGACAGTTATCGTTCACTACATGAAACTTATTACGAGAAATTAAGTCTTATCATCGAGACGCTAAGAAACGAGTTGAAACTTGATGAGGTACCGTTGATAATTGGAGGGCTTGGTGACTTTCTTGGGAAGACCGGTTTTGGACAGCACGCGACTGAGTTTCGACAGGTTAATGAACAATTGCTGCGTTTTGCTAATGAACAACAAAATTGTTATTTTGTTACTGCAGCAGGTTTGACTGCGAATCCTGATGGCATTCATTTAGACGCAGCTTCACAACGCAAATTCGGTTACCGCTATTTCGAGGCTTTTTCAAAAAAGCACCATATCCTGAAACCCATTTCGGGAGAGGAGCAATCACTGAAAGTGAATGGTGACTATTCTAAAACAGAACAGATTTACCTTCATAGTATGGATTTGGCTTCGGGTAAAATCACGTACGCGGAATTTGAGGCGCGGCTGGCGAAGGTGATGAAACCATGATTCCCTTACTTATCCTTGGCTTGTTAATCCAAAACCCCGGAGCTCACGGCTATGAACTTCTGGCCTTAATGGAAAAGCGTCATTACAAATACATTGTTAACTTCACGAAAGGTTCATTTTATTACAATCTGCAGCAACTTGAAGAAAAGTGCTTTATTGAACAGATTCAGCAGAAACCCTCAACCACCGGGCGTGAAATCCGTAACTACAAAGTTACAGATTCGGGAAGGGCAGAATTCGAAAAATTAATGATCAAATACGGCACCAAATCGGAATATGTGAACCTGCAATTTTATGGGGCTTTACTCTTTGCCGATGAATTCGACAAAAATAAATTACTGGATCTGATCCAATCACAAATCGATCAGACTAAAACTCGAATCGAGCTCCTTGATGAATACCTGTCCATCACTCAAGAAATTCCCGGCACAATCGATTACTTTCGCCGTATGAACGAAAATTCCCGTTCACATCACTTGGTTAATTTAGAATGGTTCGAAAAATTGAAAGCAGAAATAGAGTGAACTATTTAATAAAAAATGTAATGTTAAATATATAAGGATATTGGTTACCTAAATATAAAACCTGTGTCATAGATATCTACCAACAACTTTGATACAGGTTTTATACTTCTTCTTTAATTAAACCAGCAATAGAGTCAACACTTGCCCCCCAAGAAGAACAAGTGAATCTGCTGCGTGTTCTTCTTTTTCAATCGCTATTCCTTAGTTTAATTAGAACTCAGATAATCCAAGACACGGTCAACTCTTTCATTGACTGAGCAGTCGCCTTCAATCTTTAACACTGGACAAGATAAATCTGCCATCCAATGTTCATGCAAAGCTCTACTTCTAACTTCCATTCCAGCATTATCATATAAAGAAGCCCACTCTAAAAATGTTTTTGATTGTTCATATTTACTGCCACCGGCTAACACTTCGTTTCCATAACGCTGAAATTCCCTGTGCCTTAGTCTCTCAAGCCGTATATCTTGTGGAATCCATAAGAAGACGACAAGGTCAAAATAACTTTTTAGATTATCGCCCCAGCCACACACTGCACCAGAAAGAATCCATTTTTCATTGATTGTTAAGTCTTTTTCAAGCAACCTTTTTCTTTCAGGAATTTCTCTTTTTTTAGTGAATTTATCTAACCAATAGTAATTATCAGTATCAAGATGCGTATGAGGCAAACGCTTTGATAATGCAGCACCCAATGTAGAAGTTCCGACACCAGAGGCTCCCAATATGTGAATATTTTTTTTCATACATCCCCCTCCTTATTAAGCAACCAAACTCCCTGTTTGTTGCATAAGGTACTTACTATTATTTTGACATAAATCCCTAAAGACCTTTACTTTTCGAGGGAAATCCAGATGCGTGTTAAAATCATCATACTTACGAAAACAGCCATTATTAAACAGATTCATATTCCATCTCCTTAGACGCATTTTCCTATGAAAAAAAGTCTTGATTTTCCTATAATATTTAAATGAATCCAATTTTTAGATTGTCGTCTTTAAGGAGGTTTTTCATCTTGAGGTATACAAACAGTCATTTAGAGAATTGGATCGAAAGCTTATATGGAAGATTGATATGACAGAGTCTGAACAAATTAATTTTGAACGGATTGCCGAAGCTTTAGACATCAGGCTTTCATTTAAACCTGTTACAAGCTTCGCACTTAAACACAGCGGAACTTATAACATATGCTTGGACAGCCGAAATGTATCGCGGATTGAAAAGCGGGCGCTGATGAAGATGTTTCATGAGTTTTATCGGGCAGAGAAGGAAAAAGCGGAAGAAGGCGAAGGGAACATCATTTTTGTCATCACTGATATGCTCTCCGAGAAAGACAGTCTGGATCATAGCAGATGATTTCGCTTATGGGGCCTTACTGACACCCTCCCTTAAGCAGTTCAAAGCCGGACGTTCTAACAGCTCTCCAGAAAAGCATTCATTGTCAAACTTCAGAGCATCCTCGTTCCTGCTTTCTTCATGCAGGCTCCGGTCTGGCTGTCGATGCTCGCCCTCTTGATCGCTTGTGCTTACACGACACCCTTACAACATTTCCATTTTCAATAATAGCCATCGTTAATAACATTGTTCAGCTTGCGGACCCTCTTATGATTATCACCTCATAGAATGTGCATCCCCCCTTGGCAATGCTATGTAACAGCTGTTTGTCCTAATGAGATGATCTTCACTAGGTAGGATAAATAAAAAAACACCAAATGGGTTGTTGGTAAGTTATATTGACTCCATCTGAAGTACCCTTTAAGTAGTTGCTTTAATCACAAATAGATTAGAAGTCCACAGAACAATGCTATAAAGATATAGCTTGCGGTATACCAAATAAAGAAAATCATACTCGATAATAAATCATAAAGAAAGAAGGTGATCCCATGCCCGCACAATAGACCCAATGCTGAGAAGTCTCCTTACTTACTTCAACATGCTCACAACCGTGTAAACTGGTTCCCTTGGGGAGAAGAAGCATTTGAAAAAGCGAAACGAGAAAACAAACCTTTCTCGTATCTATTGAGTATAACTAGCAGGGCAGCTACACAAACTTGCCATTGGTGCCATGTCATGATATTCAAATATAATAACTCTAAAGCAAACAAAGATACCCATATAGTTTGGCATCTTCTTTTTAGTTCGAATCCCTCAACAAAAGTGGTATATTATCAGTTACAAAAGCACGCCGTTTCAAGCATTTGAAATCATGCCATACAGCCTATTATACAAAATAGACATAATTTATATTAACTCAATAATACCCATTAAACCAATCGGGATTAAAACGTTTTAAAAAAATGATCAAAGGTGAAGTTATGGTTTTTTTATTTTCTTAACGTTGTCCTAATTCCACTGGACGCCACTAAGTCAAATGCATTTCAAGGTACTATAGTCAAGACTTGTCCAAGTCACCATTATCAAAATGAATTTCATCAAATACTTGAAACATTTATTGAACATGACCAAGTGTCATAACATTAATAAGAAACCAACGAGTGATGAATCTTTTAATCTTTCATTTTACCCGCTGACTCATATCAGCTCTAACCAAATTTTAATAGCTGTCGCACTTATTAATAGCGCTAAAATCCATTGCAGGAATTTTGTATTTACTTTTTGCCCAACTGATGCGCCAATAGGAGAAGCAATTAAACTGGCAATCATAAGAACCAGAGCTGGTACAAAAAGAACCTGGCCCGTGATTACTTTTCCAACTGTTGCGCCAATAGATGAAAGAAATGTAATCGCAAGAGATGAAGCGACTGTGATTCTAACAGGAATATTTAAAATTGATAACATAAAGGGGACCAGGATAAAGGCGCCGCCAGCTCCTAAAACACCCGATACACCACCAATGATAAACGCTAGGGACGAAGCCAACCATTTATTAAATATCACTTCTTTGTCTTCGCTTTGTTCTTGTCCTTTTTTAGGTATAAACATTAAAATAACTGCTGAAATAGCCAGAATACCGTATATAAAGTTAATTCCTTTTTCAGATATATAATGAGAAAAGTAACTCCCCAATACACTCCCTAAAAGGATGCTGCTTCCCATGTAAATAATTAATGCTTTATTTAGAAGACCACTCTTACGATAAGCCCAAACACCGCCAAGTGTCGCAAAGAAAACTTGAATAGCCCCTATACCTGACACTTCATGGGCAGTTAATGACATCACTCCCACTAAAGAAGGAATGTACAATAGCATTGGATAATTAATAACTGCTCCGCCAATACCAATCATTCCAGAAATAAAGGCACCAATAAACCCTATAGTGAAAAGAGTTGTGATAAAGGCAATATCCACTTTGGTTTCCTCCTTTCAAAGGAAAAGGGTATCTTTTTATTCGATACCCTTTCCATTCATTAGCCTTTTTTAATCCAGAATTTCAATACATCGCCTTCATCAGTTTGCTCTAAAAGGTCATGCCCGCCTGATTTAGACCAAGCTGCAAGATCACTTTTAGCTCCCTTATCTGTTACATGCACTTCTAATATTTGACCTGATTCCAGTTCATTCATCGCTTTTTTTGTCCTGACGATTGGCATTGGGCATGCCAGGCCTTTTGCGTCTAATACTTTATCTGATTTCATGTTCATCTCTCCTCTTTTTAATAGAAACTTATGTTACCGTATTGCACAGCGGTTTGGACCAATCTCCATTTCACGCTGTTTTTCTTCATCCGGGCTGATTTTCCCCATGTTTGTTTCTCGAATCTCTTGGTATGCATTTGGCTGCGGAGGCAAATGATCTGTTACTAGGTGTCTAAATTCTGTTTCATCCGCAATGTTCAAACCATGGTTCTCGCTAAATAAAGTGCTTAGTTTTTTACCAACACTTCCATTCTCATTTAGCTCGTCAATGATCATAAAGTGTGCAGGTAATACAATTAAATCCTTTGATAACGACTTGTAACGGCTATAAAGCGTTTTTCTTAAATCTCCTACCCAATCTTCTGCCATACCGGCTAAGTCTGGTCTGCCAATTGAATCAATAAACAAAATATCACCTGAAAGAAGATACAGATCATCGACAATGAAAGAAGTGGACCCAATCGTGTGCCCCGGAGAATAAATCGGTTGAATTTTAATCTTTGTATTTCCAATGATCATGTCATTTCCTTCTTCCAACGGCTGATAATCGAATGCCACTTCTTCAGCATCTTTAGGCGGTAACCAGTAGGTTGCTTTTGTTTTTTCAGCAATGACTCTGCCGCCTGAAATATGGTCCGCGTGAAGATGTGTATCAAATACGTGAGTAATCTCCGCACCCTTCTCTTTCGCAAAGTCTATAAAAATATCCGCCATACGTGTCGCATCAATAATCGCTGCTTCACCATTGGAAATGACCATGTATGACAGGCAGCCTTTACCGATTCGAACAAACTGATACATCTCACCGCCATCTTTTAAATCCCCGACTTTTATCGGCTCTAAATGTTCGCTCCATGCTTTCATTCCACCCTTAAGATAGGATACAGAATGACCTGCTTCAGAAAGCATTTCGGATACCATGACGGATGAACCTTCTTTTGCACAAACGACCAGCACTTCTTTATCAGAAGGAATTTTCTCCAAGATACCTTCTACGCCATCTAAAAGATCGAAATACGGTACATTTAAATAGTCAAAACAATGTCCTTCGATCTTCCAATCGTTAAAGTCATTTTCATTACGCACATCCAGAATAAATAAAGATTCTTTGTTAAAGATTTTTTGTGTGACTTCTTTTGCGGTAAGTGCTTGAACGGTCATGTTTACATACCTCCTTTTTCTGTTTTACCTGTCCAATCCCGCATACCGGGGACAACATTAATAACCTTTTTAAAACCTTGTTTTTTCATGGTGTGGGCCGCCATTTCACTTCTTCTTCCCGAATGGCAGATAATATAAATTTCATCATTTTTGTTTAATTCGTTAGAGCGCTTTTCCACTTCACCAAGAGGGATATGCACAACTCCAGGAATATGAGCTTTTTCATACTCCTCTATCTCTCGTACATCTAAAATGTTAAGAGACTCGTCACTATCCACTTTCTGTTTGAAAGCTTCTAATGAAATCTCAGGAATTGAAGCTGCATTTTCTGCTGAAAGCTCTCCTCCTTTTCGAAGAAAATGACGAAGTATTTCCCCCTCTGCTTCAGTACCTAGATATTCATGGCCTGTACTATTTGCCCATGCTTCCAGATCTGCTGTAGAACCTTTATCTGTCGCTTGAATTTCCAATACTTCACCAGCTTTTAAATCCTTCATACTCTTCTTCGTTTTTACGATAGGCATAGGACACGCCAAACCTTTAGCGTCTAGTACAATATTTGCTTTCATCATTTTTTCCTCCTTTTTTCATATAGGGGTGGGGGTATATAAATATGCAAAAAGGTTCTTCCTAGAAGTTAATACCATGTATTCATACCCCCTTTTATATTTGTGATGTTTTTAAATCCTTGTTTCTTCAATATGTTACTTGCCTTTAAACTTCTCATTCCGCTTTGACAGATAACAAAAACTTCTTTGTCTTTCGAAAGCTGATTAGTTAGATGAGGCAAGTTAGTCAAGGGAATATTTTTGAACCCTTTAATATGCCTTGTACGAAACTCATAAGGTGTTCGCACATCTATAAACTGTATGTCTTTATTTTTCAGCTCTGACTTTAAATCAGCAGTTGTTATTTGTTTAACACCTTGCAATGATAAAAAACGTCGAAATACGAACCATAGTAAAAATAAAATGAGTAAGATATTGAACATTACGCCACTATCCATAGTGTTATAACCTCCCTTCATTTATTTAGCAATGAGTAACATTAGATAAATAAGTTGACACTGCCTTCCTCAGCATCTGCCAAATAAGCTGCTACACCAGCATAGTCGATATCATCTAATAGTTCTTTTTCCTGTAAACCAAGAAGATCCATTGTCATCGTACAGGCTACGAGCTTTACCCCCTGTTCTTGAGTCATCTCAATTAACTGAGGCAATGTTAATGCATTATGCTTTTTCATCACATTTTTAATCATTTTAGGGCCCATACCTGCAAAATTCATTTTAGATAAGCTCATCTTATCAGCACCACGAGGCATCATCTTTCCAAACATTTTTTCAAGAAACCCTTTTTTCACTGGAACAGGTTCTTCTTTACGCAAAGCGTTTAATCCCCAAAAAGTATGGAAGATCGTCACTTCATGATCGTAGGCAGCTGCACCATTTGCAATAATATAGGCTGCCATTGCTTTATCATAATCCCCGCTAAATAAAACAATTGTTGTGCGTTTTGTTTGTTCTGTCATGTTTATTCCCCCAACTAATTACCCCCATGGGTATATTAAAATCGAAAAATTTTTTCGAGAGATCTGCTATTATTCAACTCTTTAAAATACCGGTAGGGGTATAATATAACGTATATAAAAATTCGTCAACCTTAAATAGAGGTTGATGAATTTTTATCGGCTCTTTACCAACAAGTCGACTGCTTCTTTTACTAAGTTTTGTGTGTCTTCGCCTTTTTCTAAACTTTCACGAACACAATGTTCAAGGTTTGTGCTCACAATTAAACCCATCGCTCGATCGATAGCATTACGGGAAGCTGCTAATTGGGTCACAACCTCTCTACAATCTTTTCCTTGTTCCATCATAGTCAATACACCTTTAATTTGTCCTTCTATCCGTCGTAAGCGGTTTTTAATCTTTTGATCATACTCCATATATCAATGAAATCCTTTCTTTCATTTATTTTCACATTTACATGCTGCCAGCTCATAACTGTTTACATGGATACCTTTGCGCTTTAGAAAACGCACTCCTAAATTTAATTCCACCCGATCACGAGCTATTATGTGTATTTTATCACGTGGAATCTCTAAATAAAAACGTTTTAGATACGCATATGGGATGTTTAAAATAATATCATCCGAAAAATTGGGTACATCGTTATAATGTCGAATATCTAATATTGTCATGTCCGTAGCCTTTAATTTATCTTTATGGATACAAGAGATTCCGGTTATAGGATAATAACGTCTATACGTTGCAATGATAATCACAAAAATAAGCAGGAATGCAATAACTAAATAATTGATACGAGTTACACCACCTTATTAACTCTTTGTTATTCACAAAACAATAATATACCCCCATAGGTATATAGTCAAGTGTGAAAGTTACTTTCTTTGAGTTGATAGATTCATTTCGATAATGCCAATTCTGCTAAAAGTGACTCGAATAAAGAAATAAGCCGATTTTATTAAATCGACTTTATTTTATCAATTACTTTTAAAATTAGCACAAGACTGCTTGGATATTACATTGGGTTTCATTTACATAAAAACAATTCTTAGGTACTGGTTCCCTATGTTTCATGCTGGATGTGACTCCAATTACATAGAATTCTGTGAATATCTATGCTAACCTTCCGCAGCCACTGCATCTGCTTTAGTTTCATGAACTGTACCAAATGGATGGTTAGGAGGAGCATAAATGGAGTAAAGTTTTAATGGCGTATTCCCTGTATTCATCACGTTGTGCCAAGTGCCGGCAGGTACAACAATGGCAGAATCATCATAAACATTTCTTTGAAAGTTCAAATGATCTTTGCTCTTTCCCATTTTGACGATCCCACGCCCCTGCTCAATCCGTAAGAACTGATCGACGTTAGGATGGATTTCCAAACCAATATCTTCTCCAATACCAAGACTCATCAAAGTAACTTGAAAATGCTTTCCTGTCCATAAAGCCGTACGGAACGTATTGTTTTGTTTTGTGGCTCTATTGATATTTACAACAAATGGTTTTGGTCCATAATCCTTCAAGAGAAGGTTTCTATCTTCATATGAAGAGCGCAAATCGGCACATCTGTGTACGCGCTCCATCTCATTTGGAATAATCCAATAAACAGATCTTCCATCGTTATACATCGGTACAGTCACATAATAATAACATTGAGACGGAAAAGGGTTAAAGTACATTTTTGATCCCCACAATTATAAATTTTTGTGATAGTATCCTATGCATTTATTAAGGAAGTGTGCTAAATCAAGAAAACTCATCTTAAACACAAAAATAGAATGTTCGATCGCCGTTTGATTCACGGATGAATAATTTATCACCGACTTTTTCATCATTTTATGGATGTTGAATTTCACTAGCCTAGAATTTTTAAAACTTTACAAATAATTATGCCAGCGAATAAAGACAGACATTGCTATTTATTCAATGGTGCAGCTTTTGAAGTAGGGCTGTGGGCTCGCTTTTATGTAACCAGTTTATATTCTTCTTGGGCACACAAAAATAACAATTTTTCCATATCAACATCTCGTAATCTTACACCTCCTTAACTTGAAGGAGGATTTTGGCGTATGTATTTTCATACCCGTCAACTACCATCTCATCCAGCATATATTCCTCATATGCATTTTCCCCTATTTGCATTCCATTCTTTTCAATGAACTCAATGATTCTGCGATACGCCTCTTCAGTGTTTCCACCTATTTCATATCCAACTGCATAAAGGCCTTTTGGCCGCACATGATAATTTATGTTCTCTATCCCATCTTTTACTTTTATATAAAAGTAACTGTAATTGTAGAAGTCTTTTTGTAATATTTGTTCCCGTGCAAAGATCCCGCCTATCGGATATCCTTCATCTAATTCATATTGTTGAACTTCATGAATGAGTTCTGAAATGGCAGCCACATATTTTCGTTCTCGTAAGTTTAATGTGTTTCGGCTTAACATGAATGTTTCTTCATGTAAATATTCAAAAGAAATTGAGGAAAAATCAGTCTCAAGTGCTTGTTCAGTAAGCGCCACTTTTGTATGTAAGATCGTTTGCAACTGTTTAAGCTCATTTATTTTTTTATCAATCTCAACAGATTTTTCTTTTAGAACATGCAGGATCTTGTCTGGTGTTTTCCCTTTTATTAGACACTTTATTTCTTTTAACGGAACGCCAAGCTCTTTAAATAGTCTGATGACTTGAAAAATCTCAAATTGATGATAGGAATAATATCTATACCCATTTTCTTTTTTTATTTCCGGTGAGAATAGACCAATCTCATCATAATGAAATAAGGTTTGTTTTTTTACACGGCAGAGCTTTGAAAACTCCCCTGTTGTGAAATACTTCCTAACATCTTCGCCCATAAAAACCTCCTTGACTATACGGTAACCATATACCTTATGATTTGATTGTACTTGAAAAAAGCTTCAAGTGAAAAGGATAGGTAAAAGGGTTCAATTGAGTAAAGGGGAATTTAAATGAAAAAATCAATAAGTGAGCAAAAAACGATTTTCATTATACTATTGAGCAACATCTTCGTAGCATTTCTTGGTATCGGTTTAATTATTCCGGTTATGCCTTCTTTTATGAAAATCATGCATTTATCCGGCAGCACTATGGGTTATCTTGTTGCGGCTTTTGCCATTTCTCAGTTAGTTGCGTCACCTTTTGCAGGTAGGTGGGTTGACCGTTTCGGCAGAAAAAAAATGATTATTCTCGGGTTGCTTATATTCAGTTTATCAGAGCTGATTTTCGGATTAGGGACCCATGTTTCAATCTTTTATGTTTCAAGGATATTGGGTGGCATAAGTGCGGCTTTTATCATGACCGCGGTAACAGCATATGTAGCTGATATGACAACCCTAAAGGAAAGGTCAAAAGCTATGGGGTATGTTTCTGCTGCAATTAGCACAGGCTTTATTATTGGACCTGGTGCGGGAGGATTTATTGCCGGCTTTGGCATCCGCATGCCGTTTTTCTTCGCCTCCGCCATCGCGTTAATAGCAGCTGTCACTTCCGTTTTTATACTAAAAGAGTCATTGTCGATAGAAGAACGCCATCAACTCTCATCTCATACAAAGGAATCAAATTTCATTAAAGACTTGAAGAGGTCCATTCATCCTGTCTATTTCATTGCATTTATTATCGTCTTTGTAATGGCTTTTGGTTTATCAGCTTATGAAACGGTATTCAGCTTGTTTTCTGATCATAAATTTGGCTTCACACCAAAAGATATTGCAACCATTATTACGATTAGTTCCATTGTGGCGGTAGTTATTCAAGTTTTACTTTTCGGGAAATTGGTCAACAAACTTGGAGAGAAAAGAATCATTCAGCTATGCTTAATAACCGGAGCGATCTTGGCTTTCGTGTCTACTGTTATGTCAGGATTTTTAACTGTTTTGCTTGTAACTTGTTTTATTTTTCTGGCGTTCGATTTGCTACGTCCGGCCTTAACTGCTCATTTATCCAATATGGCCGGTAACCAGCAGGGTTTCGTAGCAGGCATGAACTCCACATACACCAGCCTGGGAAATATATTTGGCCCCGCTCTAGGCGGTATCCTATTTGATCTTAACATTCATTTCCCTTTCCTATTTGCAGGTTTCGTTATGGTGATCGGCCTTGGTCTTACAATGGTTTGGAAAGAAAATAAGAATGATGCTGCAGCTTTGAATTAATTCATTCTCTATAAAGTCAAGTCATTTGGCTGCAGGGAATGCCCCTGGTTAGGCACAATAAGATAAGGTACTTAATTTGATAGGCTACATGTTGCTTGACGTGAATATAGTTATGCAGAGTTTTAGCAATATCAATTCCATCTGCCATCACCTTAAGCCGCAGCCTAACCGGGGGATAAGAAAAATAAGGAGAATGTAGTATGAGTATAAAAATAAAAGCAGTAACTGATGATAATCGTGCTGCCATTCTTGATCTGCATGTCAGCCAGAATCAACTATCATATATTGAATCAACAAAAGTATGTTTAGAGGATGCAAAAGAATGCCCCTATTATAAACCTGTCGGGCTTTACTATGAAGGAGATCTAGTCGGTTTTGCAATGTATGGATTGTTTCCCGAGTATGATGAAGATAATAAAAATGGACGAGTTTGGCTTGACCGATTTTTTATCGACGAACACTATCAGGGAAAAGGATTAGGGAAGAAAATGCTTAAAGCTCTCATTCAGCACCTTGCTGAGCTATATAAATGTAAGAGAATTTATTTAAGTATATTTGAAAATAATATTCATGCTCTTCGCCTTTATCAAAGGTTTGGTTTTCACTTTAATGGTGAACTCGATTTTAATGGCGAAAAAGTCATGGTGAAAGAGCTGTAGGTTTTCCAAGCACTTCTTCGTTTGCTAAGAAACGTTTCATCATTACAGGAAGCTGACTCATCATTGCCTATATACATTACCCCTAGGATAAGCTATGTTATACCTAAAAAAAGCCTGGATGAAACATTCAGTTCATCTCAGGCTTTAAGGATCTCATTAGAAGAAAAAATCTTACGTGATATTTGGTAATCAGTTATGCCGGGCTAATGATTCCCTTTCTCTGTATGTAAAACAGATTTAACTGCTTCTTCAATCTCCCTATAACCAGTACATCTGCAAATATTGGACTGCAGCCAATCTTTTATCGTTTCATCGCCAGCGTTCGGCTCAGTATTCACTAAAGCATGACAATTCATTAGAAAACCCGGGGTACAATAGCCACATTGAAACGCAAATTTCTCAATAAAAGCCTTTTGGATTGGCGTATTTATAAGTCCTTCAATTGTAGTAATATTCTTACCTTCACCTTCTACTGCAAGCATCAAACAAGATTTCATCGGTACTCCATCTATTAATATCGTACAGGCGCCACAATCGCCATTTAAGCAGCCTGGCTTTGAACCAGTTAATCCAAGACGAAGACGAAGGGCATATAACAAAGTATCGGCTGGTCTGACAGTAATCCTTCTTTCCTTGCCATTTATTTTTAATGTAATAGGGTTAGACATTTGGGCCTCCTTCTAATTCATGTAAGGCATCCAAGATTGCATGTTGCAAGACAAATATTCGATATTCACTTGAGCCTTCTACATCATCAAGAATGGGTTTGGGCAGATACTGTAAAGACCTGCGCACTCTGTCTTCAAATGAGTAGCTTTTATCGTTGAACATTTCCTCCATTTCAATAGAACGAAAAGGAAATGGACATACGCCGCTAAAGGCCATTCTAACCTCTTCATCTTTTTTCAGTGCACAAACTGTCACCAATGGATACCCAACATTCCACTGTTGTCTTCTTTTTATACTTACAAATGGCGATTCTATATACGTTCGATCTATAAGGATATGAAATAAAAAATCCCCTTTTTGTAATTGTATTTCCCTGTTAAATACTTTATTAATAGGATGGTAACGAAGCCCTGCTCTCCCTGCGACTCCTACCAAACTATCGGAAATTAACAACGGTAAGACTGCCTCACGGTAATAGATGTTCCCACAAATATTTCCACCCAGGCTGATTTTATTTCGAGCCGTCCGGTCCGCGATTTCACTTACTGTTTTACTCAATAACGGAAACGGATTTTCTTCCTCCACTTTCGTTAATGACACACCTGCTCCCATCACTAGATACTTTTCATGAAAACGGATGGTATGAAATTCCGGAAGTGCGTTAATATCTATAGCTGCATCCGTATAGATGAGATTCAACCTTCCTAATGTTATGATTTCTGTGCCGCCGGAATAATACATTGGTGTTTTCTTTTCGGCCGCAAGAGAGTGAAACAGGCGGGTTGTTTCTTGAATGGTCTTCGGTTTAAAATAGTCGAAATCAAACGGTATCATCTTTCCACCCCTCTTGCGTCCTCCATAAATGTTCAGGAATCAGAGGAAGTTGATTCAATTGGACACCTAAAGCAGTGGAAAGGCAATTTCCCAATGCTGCCGGCATCCCCAACAGTCCGTGTTCCCCGCCGCCGCGCGCTCCATAAGGCGCAATCACATGCGGTGTTTCAACAAATTCAATGATATATTCAGGCTGCTCTCCATAGTGAAGGGGGCGGTATGTTCTAAGCTGAGGATTTAATACTCTGCCGTATGAATCAAATACAAAGGTTTCTCTTCCTCCAAATGCAATTCCCATACTCATCCCCCCCATCACTTGACCCCTTGCAGCTTTTTCATTCAGTACAGTTCCTATATCCACAACAGAATAGGCCTTCGTAATTCGATACGTATAATCCCGTTTATCCAACTCAACTTCAATTCCCTGAGCACCTACAGCCCACTCGGGTCCCGGCTTTCCTTTTCCTGTTTCTTGGTCTAAATTCGTCATCCGGGTTAATGTGTAGTTGCCGCTCGCAATGATTTGGCCGCCAATGGTATTTCCATTTGGAAATGTATATCCGTAAGCAATGTCTTTTATTTCAACATTCACATTAGGATTATCTAAAAAATAAACCTTTCCATCAGCCACCTCTAATTCCTCAACAGGAACTCTTAACACACAAGATGCCACGTCCTTAAGCTTTCGAATGGCTTCCTCCGCTGCATTCAGTACGGCTCTTCCTCCCATTAAAGTCCCTCTGCTGCCTACAGTTTTCCAATGCTCAGGTGTTGTTTGAGTATCGATAAGCATTTTTACATGAATTTTGCTTATGTCCATTTTCATTCGTTCCGCTAAGATTTGGGCTAACACTGTTTTTGTCCCTGTTCCAATTTCCACTACCCCTGACATCAAATTAATGCTTCCGTCAGGATTAAAGGTTAAAATAACCCCGGAAGTTGCATTTGTATCAAATGTTGATGTTTTCCAAATACAGCTGATCCCCTTTGCCCGTATCTTCCGATCACCGATTTCAATTTTCTGTCCCTCGTCCCAATTCATTAATTCCTTCAATCTTTCAATACATTTTGGTACATTTCCAACCGTGCTTGAATTGAGAAGAACTTGAGTAGGTGTAGTATCACCAGGACGAATGGCATTTTTATAGCGAAGTTCTAATGGATCCATGTTTAGCTTTTCTGCCAATACATCCATTGTTCGCTCAAAAGCAAATAAAACTTCAACATGACTATAGCCTCTAAATGCACTGGGATATGGATGATTCGTATACATACAATATGAATCACACCATATATGGTCGATCGCGTATGGACCCGTACAATCAACCACTCCAGCTCGACTGACGTCAACTCCTTTATCGGAGTATGCTCCGCCATCAAATAAAAACTGAATGTCTGCCGCCTTTAATATGCCATCTTTTGTTGCTCCTAATTTTACGATGGCATCCAATCCGATATGAACAGGAGATGTGATCATATCCTCTTCTCTTGAATTAAATAATTTTACGGGCTGGCCACCAACTGCTCTTGATGCCAAATATGCAATAACCTCTAACTGAACTGCTGCTTTTCCCCCGTACGCCCCTCCTACTAAAGGGGTTTTGACGATAACCTTTCCAGGTTCAATTCCAAAATACCATTCCATTAATTTTTTAATGGCAAAAGGAGCTTGAGAGGATGTGGTAATAATAATCTCTCCATCCGCTCGAATTTCAGCAATCGAGCATCTTGTTTCCATAGCAGTGTGATCAGAAGGATTAAAGGAAATTTGAAACTCCGCTACCACATCACTTTCCCTAAACCCGTCTTCTATATTTCCTTTTCTGATTTTATCTAGGTTTGCGATATTTGTCTTCGGAACCGGGTATACACCTTCCTTCTTCTCATAGCGGTCCAAATGTTCATGGACGAGAGGAGCATTCTTCTGGAAGGCCGCACGGGGAGAATTTACGACAGGAAGAGGTTCATATAACACTTTGATGGCATCCGCCGCCTTTTGAGCTATGATTGGATTTTCCGCAACAACTACAGCAACTGGCTCACCATGGTATCTAACTTTTTTATAAGCAATCGGCGACCTGTCTTTAATTTCTTCACCTACAAGCGGAAAAGGTTCATCACCCAATATCGCTTTCACTCCAGGAATCTTCCAAGCTTCTGAAAAGTCTATAGAAGCAATATTCGCATGAGCATACGGACTAACCAACATTTTTGCGTGTAATGTCCCTGTTTCTTGAAAATCATTTGTATATTTCGCCTTTCCTGTCACTTTTTCAAGGGCCTCTTTTCGTATAACACTTTTCCCGATATACTCCAACTCATTCACTCCCCGAATTTATTCAGTAGTAAATTGTAATCTTCAACTGTATCTACGTCATAAAAAAGCAAAGGGTCTTGGAAGTTGATCATTTTTCCCGTATTTAAAATACGTTCACGGATGACATACCGAGCGCCTTGATCTCCCTTTAACTGATGTAACACTGGAAAACATTGATTTGAAAATAAGATAGGGGGCATAGGCAGATGTTGATTTTCAGCAGCTATAAATGAATAGTGGTGCTCTCTTTGATAGGAATCAATTAACGTATTGATGATATCTGTGGTGACAAATGGCTGATCTGCAAGAAGAATGATAACGGCATCAGCCTCATACTCTACTGCTCTTTTTAAACCACATTGTATGGAGTGGCCCTGGCCCTTACCCGCTTGCTCACATTCCACCTGACTCCATTTATTTGACATAGGATATAAAAAGAAAAAAGCCGAAAGCCAATGCAGTGAATCTCCCTTTCTCGTAATAACGAAAATATGATCTAATTTAGATAACAAGGCATTTTTAAGAGCCATACTTCCTAGGGAGACTCCATTAAGAAATAAACTTCGCTTATCTGTTCCCATACGTCTGCTTGTACCAGCTGCCAAGTATATGGCTGCTGTTTTCATGAGGTAGACCTTTGTTTTCGCATGTTTTTAATCATCTCGCCAACAATACTTATAGCAATTTCCTCGGGGCCTTGTGCCCCAATGGGAAGTCCAATGGGGGAATGAATATCTTCTGGAATCTGAGCCCCGCCTAATAGTCGTTCCGTTCGCCTCCTAGGGCCTAATACACCTTTATAAAACACATCCATATTTTTAAATTTATGTAAAATGATCTGATCTTTTTGAAAGCTGTGTGTCATTATGACGATAAAATCCCTTTCTGTAATGCTCAGACCCTCCATTACTTCTTCCAGTACTCCTACAATCAAATCGTCGGCTTTAGGAAAATGGCCGTTATGACATAAAGAAGGACGCCAATCAATCACTGTGACATGAAAGCCTATACCAGCTGCCAAAGAAACTAATGGCTTCGCATCTTCCCCTGCTCCAAAGACATATAAACAAGGTTTTGGAACCATCTGATGGATAAAAAATAAATCAGACGTATATTCATCTCTTTTGATTCCCTTTTCTGTATCATAAAGGGGATTCTGATTTCTCAGTTTTTGAATACAGCCTAGCCCCTTAACATCCCCGGTTCCAAACACGCTGCCATCTTCAACGATATACATATCTTCCCTTGGCTCTAATCTTTTAGTGAATCGTTTCATTCGAGTAACAGACTTTTTTATATCTAAGCATTTCTTTACTGTCCTAAGATTTCTTTCTAATTCCCCTTTTACAGGCTCGAGTAAAACCGTCAAAACACCATTACAGCCAACTCCCTGTCCCCACGATAAATCGTCTTCTTCACTCATATCAAAATGAACAATCAAGGGCTCTCCTGTAGTCCAAACTTGCTCTGCCCTTTCAACAAGATCCTCTTCTAAACAACCGGCAGATAACATGCCAACTCTTGTTTTGTCCCCTAAAATTAACATGGAGGCCCCTTCTTTTTTATAAGCGGACCCCTCTACTTTAATTATGGTAGCCAATACCATAGCATTCTTAGAATTGGCGACTGCATCCAAAATCCGGTGTATATCATCCATTTTATTCCCCCGCTTTTACCTCATTACATCTACATCTGTATATCCATATTCTTTTTTTAAAAAAATATTATAGGTTTTTCAGCAATTTCGTCGTTTCTAAAAAAAAAGAGTCTTTATAGACCTTATGATTAGGCGGTGGATACAACATCAGTTTTGAACGAAGAGATTCCAATAGCATGTTGTGTTTCCAATCGTTTATTTGCCCCTGTTGTATTCCTTTAAATTCCTCAAAAAATTCACTTAACATTTTTAAATCATTGCCCAACTCCATTTTGTCACTTGAAGATAAAGTCCCTTCTTTTTCCCATTCTTTTAACGTTTTCGCGATATTTGATACATACTCATATCCTGCATTCATCTTTTGCATCTGCATTTGATATCTTGAGAGAATGATTTTATGCTTTTTTCTGATTGGGTTGAATTTTACGCTCTGAGAAGCCGTTTGTAACATTTCTTTTGTCGCATGCAGCTCCTGTAGGAGATGGTTCATTTTATACTCCATTAAGTTCCCTTTTCCTTGTCCCCACTCTAATTGAACCCATTTGGACAGTTCTAAAAGTATGTCAGAAAGCTGATGAGCTAATGTTTGAAAAGTTTCGGCTGCCTTTTTTGTAAAGTCTGGCGGAAAAAGTAACATATGAATCAAAATAGCGATAATGACTCCAATAATCGTATCGATGATCCGATCTATCACATAATCTTTAGATGTTCTTTCAAACGTAAATACTAATAAAATGGTGAGGGCAACCTGATGTAAAACCGTTTCATCTAATCTTAACCACTTTGCAATGTAGGTCCCGCCTAGCATTAAAAGACCCAATATCCAACCATTCATATGTAAATGACTAACAAGATAGGCTGTTAACATGACCCCGATTGCCGTTCCCACAATCCTGTGAAAAGAAAATCGAATTGACTTATCGATGGTCGTTTGCAAACATAATATAACAGATAGAGGTGCTAAATACGGGTGTTTAGAGCCCACTAGTTTTGCCGCTTCCCAAGAAACAGCAGATGCAATAGCCATTTTCCAGACTAAGGATGTTTTATTTTCAATTTTTTTCTTCCCCACATACTCTTCCTCCTTTCAGCGAACCTTTTCCAATAGGTTTCTTTACTCAAAGGATTTTATACTGTCATATTAAAAAAGCTATTTTTGAATTTAGAGGAATATTGATCATTTTGTAACTTAAATAACAATTGAATTTCTCCTATATAGACTCATGCCGTGTTACATTTTTTCCATCTCCACATATCTTTAAAGTAAGGTGTAAATATATTCAGGAGGAGATATTCAGTGGAAGAAATGGGCATGGAGCCATCCCAACTTTGCAGGGAATTTGCAAGGATTCTCAATTCAACACCTAGTGTCGTAAATGGTGTATGTACGGCTACAAGATTTCGAAACAACATTCATCCAGTGGTACTTGGAAGAAGAGCAGAAGCATTTCCTTTTATTCCTCAAGCCTTTTCATTTGAAAGCATGGATCGGAATGGCAGAGCTTTATGTTTAGGTGAGACTGTTTTACTTCAAGAAGAAGTGAACCCGTTTATGACTGAGTTACGCGAATTTGGTATTATTGTAACTGCCGTTCATAACCATTGGCTGTTTGATAAGCCACGTCTGATGTTTATGCATTTTGAATCAATAGACGAACCTCTCACCTTTGCGAGAAAAGTAAGGGAGGCTATGAAAGTTCTTGTCAAGAGAACAGTCCGTGCAGAAGCAAAAGTTGATGGTGAAATGATTCAACAGCATGGTCTTTGTGACGAATTCAACGATATTTTAGGTGGAACCATGCATACTTTTGAAAATGGAATTTGCACAGTGATGAGATCACGAACGAATATAAAACCAGAAGTACTGGGAAGACCAGGAAGATCATTTTTACTCATTCCTCAGTTGTTTTCATTTGAATCAATGACAAAAGATGGCCGCGCTCTTTGCAGTGGTGAAACCGTGATTCTCCAAAAAGAAATCAATCCATTTATTAGTGTGCTTCGGGAACATGATATTATTGTAACGGCACTCCATAATCACTGGTTGTTTGATAAACCAAGACTGATGTATATTCATTTCGAATCAATTGATAAACCTATCAACTTCGCATTAAAAGTAAGAGATGCTTTAAAAGTTCTTACTGATAAAGAAGTTAGAGGTTAACATGATTTTATGCAAAAAAAGCGATTTGAAAAATCGCTTTTTACATATACTAAAGAGTCCCTTAATAAAGTGAAAGTGTATGATCAGAAAAGGTAGGGATGCTCTTATCGCATGAAGCTTTCTATATATGATGGATTTTTTTATTCACAAGTAAGCATGTAATCTTTTATCATCTAAATCTGGGCGATTGCCTTGATCAATAAGCAAGCTAGGTGCATATCCTGCCTAAAAGTCTTCAATGAAAGGGGTAAAGATATGCATTTTCAATCCAAACCGTATGATGATTCTTACGATTTTCGTCAACACCCTGATTTAAGTCAAGCAAATAATGAAATGCGAAGCCTTTTATCTACTATTCACCACATTCCAATACACTCCTCCTCCTTCAAAGAGTCAATGGCTACAGTGGTAAAAGACTTGAGAGTTGTTAGCAGGGCGCTTGCTCTAGGATGCGGCATGAGTTCAGAATTCAGGTTTCTTCCAGATACCTGGGGATTACGTGAACTTCATATTGTGCACGCGAAATACCTTACTCCATTGAGTTATCACGTTTATTCTGCCTTAGGTGCAGCAGAGCTTCTAGCCTCCGGACAAGGACGCGCTCCTCATTTCCCTCTTATGGTAGGCTGCATGAATTCGATACTTCGCCTATGGTCAAACTTCCCTGCAGCTATAGCAGACCTGCGAAGAGCATCTGGTCAACAATACGCGTCATCGGTAGACGAGGCAGAAAGTCTCCTAAGACCAATGGTCCCATACACACAACGGGCATTATCAGTCAGTCATTCTTCAGTTCATCCTACTATTTGGGAGGCAACCTTATGTGCTACACATTTAGCACGGGAAGTACGGCAGAAGGTTGCACAATCAGTGAGCCAGGGTACCTCTTATTAATATGGCAAGAGATACAACAGCGATACCTTTGCGGCTTTACACCGTAACATAACGACACTTACTCACACAAAAAATAGAGCAGTAAACTTGTGAGTTACTGCTCTACTCAATTTATTCACCGTTCATTTGTTTTACAATGTATTCAGCATCATTTCCAACGCCTTGAAGCAATGCTGAACCTCGTCTATGCTGCCAAGGCAAACCAATAAAGTACAATCCCTCTATAGGTGAAACACCTCTATGATGTATGATTCGATTTTCTTTATCCAAAACACCTTTTATTTTTATCCAACTAAGGGGATTCCTAAAACCTGTAGCCCAAATAATATTATTTACTTCTAATGAAGATGAATCATTAAAAACGATTTCATTTTGCTTTCCCCCTATGACTCTTGTTTTTAAGATGACCTCCCTCTGTTTTATGGCATGTTTTAATTCGAACCCAAATATTGGATCTCCTTTCTTTTGAATGAATTTTCCTAATATTGATGTATGACTTGCATGTAAAACTCCTAATTTATCAAACCACCAAAAGATGCTTCTTTTTCCAATCAATAAAGGGAAATAAACTGGTTTATTGCTGCAAGCTAAATATGTAAGTCTTTCTTTGGATAATTCAACAGCTATCTGAGCACCACTATTCCCCCCACCAACTACTAGTACATTTCCATCTACCAATTGTTTTGAATTCTTATATTGTGACGAGTGTAATTGATGAATATTACTGGCTAAATCCTTTGATATTGATGGAATATGAGGGGTATGAAAAGGACCTGTAGCAATGACAAGATTCTTCGCTTGATATTCTTCCTTATTGGTTTTTATTAAGAAATGATTCTTTGATTTTAGGACACTTATTACTTCTGTCCGTAATTGGATTGGGATTTCAAATTTTTCAACATATTTCTTTAGATAAGCAACAATTTCATTTTTTGAAGGAAATCCATGCTTTTCTCCTTCAAGATGCATTCCAGGCAATGAGCTATACATTCGAGAAGTAAATAAAACCAATGAGTCATATCGATCTTTCCAGCTCTCCCCAACCTCATGGCTTTTATCCAAAATGAGAAACTTTTGGCCGGTCTGCTTAAGATAATACCCTATTGAGATTCCTGCTTGACCAGCCCCGATTACGATAGTGTCGTACATATTAAGCCCTCCATCAATTTTATATTGTCAGTAGACAAAATCTGCAAAATGCTATTGATCTCCTCACTATATAATGAGAGAAAAAATTTAATGGTGATGGTGGTCAAGAGGCTTCTCAATTTTGGTCTGACAAAGGATCGTATTATCGTGATGATTCGCTTCGGTTTCCATTTGTATGGTTACATGCGTAATGCCTTTATGCTCAAGCTTATGTTCAATTTTGCGTAAAATATTTTCACTTTCTGAAATGGTCAGTTGATCGGCAACAACAGCGTGGCAGGAAAGAGCATTTAATCCACTTGTGATAGACCATATGTGTAAATCATGAATGTCTTGAATTCCCTCTGTCTCTTTAATTGTATGAATAATGTCAGTGACATCGATATTTTCTGGTGTTCCTTCCATTAATACGTGAATAGCATCTTTAGTCACATTGTAACCGCTTCTTAAAACAAGAATAGCCACAATGACGCTCGCCAATGGGTCTGCCCAGCCCCACCCAAAGAAGATGATAAGTACGGCAGCTAAAATGGCGCCTACAGAGCCGAGCATATCGCTTAGCACATGTAAATAAGCTCCTCTTATGTTCAGGTTACCCTCTGTGTCTCCGCCTCTCAGCATAATCCATGCAACCAATACATTCACAATTAACCCGATAATACTAATCGTAAGCATGCCAGTTGTAGCAACTTCCGGTGGATGAGAGAAACGTTCGATTGCTTCATAAATGATGTAAAGGGAAATAAGAATTAATGCAACCCCGTTTATCACCGCGGCGAGAATCTCAAATCGTTTATATCCGAATGTCTTATTGTGACTTGCCTTCTTTTCAGCTAATCTAAAAGCAATCAGGGCAACCATTAATGAGATTGAATCACTCAGCATATGGCCTGCATCTGATAAAAGCGCCAGACTATTTGTTAGAAATCCGCCTATAGCTTCTATCATCATATAACCTGTAATGATGATAAAAGAGAACAATAAAACTTTTTTATTGGCTCCTTCGGTATGATTATGACCCATAAAAATCTCCTCCTTAACGAAAGTTTGTTGATACATATGTAGTTATGATGTTACATCTGTTATTGAGCATTCTAACGTGATGCAAAATAAGTATATGAATGTATGCTCATATATGAATATAAGTTTTTTACATTGAAATGTCAAAATATTTTTTATGAAAATTCCAGATTAGTCTTTAATCTTCCCCATATCGCTTCACAAGAATCATCGTTTGCATATAAAAAGAGGAGCAAACTCAAGGTTTACTCCTCTAACTTGGTGATGCTATGTTTGTCTCGGGTAGCTTACACGCACACAGCATTGGGAGCATGTATGGATGCTTTTAAGAGATTCAATACATAAATAAAAACATACCAAAATCAATTTGGCATGTTTTCTTCTTGATATAGATCCTCTGCAAATGATCCTTCAATTTCTCTTACTTCTAATTTTATGTGTATCAAATATAGAACAAGCAAATCAATTAGAAGCGTTAAAAGGCCATCTATAAAAAGAGATCATCTAACTCCGTGGAACTCTTCTGCCATGTTCATTACGTCGTCCCGCCTTCGAAAAGCTGTACGGGCAAATACGTTTCAAGTGGTAAATCATCAAATTCGCCTTCAATTTGTTTTTCTAAAATCTCAATGGCTGTTTTAGAAATTAATTCAATCGGCTGTTGGATTGTAGTCAATTTCGGCAGAATAGCCTGAATGGTTTCTGTACCGTCATAACCAATCACTTTTAATTGAACTGGAACGTCTTTTCCACGTTTTTTGGCTTCTGTCATGACTCCGGCAGCCATGATATCATCACTGGCAAAAATGCCGTCAACTGCAGGCTGTTCATCGAATAGTTTTGAAATGATGTTCTGGTAGTCTTCATGAAATGACACTTCATATGTAATAGGCTGTCTTCCATGTTCACGCATCACATCTTCATATGCTTTTCTCCTGAGATTTGCAGGCGCTACAGAAGGGGTTTAATTGTCCCAGCCATCCCATATATCTTAATGAATGAGCCAATCAAGGCGAAGGGCTGGCTATTTGTGCCTGTGTTACTGTGGAAATGCGGTTTGGACAGAAATTGTGCTGCCTGAGGTTAATAGTTCCGTTGAGCAAATAAAGCGGGAATTCGAATTAGAGCGCCCTTCCTATTGGAAAGGCGCCTGCCGCTTTATTGTTAAATGTTTTTCATCAGTGAGTTTTTATAACATCATTTATTAATTGATCAGTTGTTACTATTGTGGCAAATTCATCATGCAATGTAGCTAGAGATATATTATGAATAGTCGCCGCATCATAATATGTACCATTTTGGTCTCTCATTCCGAAGGCTGCTGTTGCATCTGAAATCAGGTATGTATCAAACCCCAAATTACCACTCATTCTTGTGGTTGTTGATACACAGTGAGGCGTGGTTAAACCAGTTATTACTACAGTTGTTATTCCATTTAATTTTAAGAATTCTTCTAAATTCGTACCAATAAAGCTGCTATTTACTTTCTTGGTTATAATGACTTCTTCATCCATAGGCTTAACTATTTCCTTTATAACAAACCCTTCATTCTCTGGATGGAATAAAGAATGAGGTTTATCAGAAGTGTGTTGTATGTATATGACTGTCCATTCTTTTTCTCTCCATAATTTTAGTATTTTACTAATGTTTTCTTCCGCCTCTACGTTATTTCGTTCCCCCCCATTTTTTATCATCGAAGGCTTTTTGTACATCCACAATGATTAAAGCTTTTTTCTTTTCTTCCACAAGATACCCTCCTACGCAGAATTTCTATTTATTACTACATTTTAAATACAAATTTTACTTTTGTACAATTGTTTAATGGTGAATTTCAAATGAGCGCCTTCCTTATTGGAAAATGCGTTCTAAACTGCAACTGTGTCCAAGCCATTAACCGCCAATAATCTAATCTGGGAACCACTGAATCGACAGAGAATAATAAAAAGCACTCTCATAAGGAGTGCTGAAATGAAAGACTATTGATTTAGAAGCCATTTGATACGCTCAGCTGAAATGATGTAGTGGAGGATTATAAGACATAAAAAGATAATACCAACTGGTTTGAAGTGACTAAAATAAAGCGCTACAACAGCCATTGCAAAGATCAATATTTCAATAACTAACCTTGTTACCCCGTTTATAGCTATTACAGTTTGTCCACTTCGACTAGGATCATGAGGTACTGCAAATACAGACCAGACAATCATAACTGCAATAGGTAAAACCAAAGTTAAAACATATTTAAAATAACCATCAAAGCTTATCCAAGCAAACACTCCTATGGAGATTAGTGCAGCGATTTCAAGGATGAATCTTAAAAGTAAATTAGCCTGATTCAGTTTTTCCAACTCCTCTATTAAAAACACCCCCGTAGGAGATGCTCTTTCTCTCCTTTATTTCAGCGTATAAAAACTTTTCTGTTCTTCCTCTTTAGATTCAATTGTGGTTTTCGGCGAGGTTACCTCCACTTTTGAAGATATGATACCGACTGCTGCAGTTACCAATGCTCCGATTAATAGAACGATGATAAGTATAATGAAATATGACAACTGTTCCCCTCCTATCCAGTTAATTATCCAAATAATCAGGAGGTTGTCTACGATTTGCAGAATTTGTCGAACGAAGTAATGACTATGTTGACCTCGCTTCACGCTGGGAGGCTTTACTCTTTGTATGAATTTAGGTGGTGATGCGGTAATAACCTGCCTTCCAACATCATATCGGGCAGTTAAAAAAAGACATGGATTTTGTTAGAGGAATCTATAGAGATATGTATATCTAGAAGATTTGACAGCATGAAAAATCATACCTAAATCATTGGTATGAAAGGTCATTGTTATTTGAAGTGTTTGGAAAATATTGTTGATAAACGCACAAAAAAAGAACATGTTTTGATAAGAGAATGATCAAAACATCTTCTTATATGTTGTCATAGCGTAACTTTTTTATAAAAAGTTTGATTACATTTTCGGGGCTTCCAAACCAAATTTTGTCCATTCTTCTTTTGCTGGACCATAAATACCTGGAACAGTTAAACCTGCTTGTCTCATGAGAACAGTCATTTGTCCTCGATGGTGATTTTGATGTTGAATCAAAAACATCAAAAGTGAACCGTTGGGCATTTGTTGTCCAATAAAGTTGATATTTTCTTGAAGTGTATGGTCAGTCCATTGGGTTTTTAATGCCTGTACAAATGCATTACTGGCTTGATGATAGCTGTCAGCAATAAACTGAGCAGAAGTTGGAACAGGATAATCTTCAGCTGGGGCTTGGAACGTTAAGTCTGTGTTTGAGGTAATGATGCGAATGGCAGCAACGGTATGCCAAGCAATACGGCCTAGAGTCCAATTTTGTGAAGTTATTTCTTGTTTAAGTGATTCATCAGTCAGACTATTTAATAGTTTCTGTGTAGCATCTGATTCGAACTCCCAAGATTTCAAAAAATGCTCTAAGGTTTGAAACACAAAAATCCTCCTTTTTATTCTTTTGTTTTTTCTATATCTATAGGTTTATTATAATGCACCATTTCGTTAAAAAGAACAAAAATTTTACAAGCGTGCTGCCTAGTAAATGAATCACTGAAAATCTCCATGCTTACACTAACATGCTGATAAGCTCGTGAAGCCATTTAAGAATAGAAGAGTATAGGATGAGTGAAATAAAAACAGGAACTGATGATAATCATACTGCAATTCTACATATCAGCCAGAATCAAATATCATATGAAGACGATCTATATTCTTATCACTTTACTGAGCAATAAATACCTTTCGTATACTTAGTGATACCTGCATCGTAATCAGGATACTTATATTCAAGACTTTCTGATACAGCTTTTGAATACTTTCTAAATAATGCATAGCAAGTAAATAAAGACTTCCACATTTCTTGATACCCACTCATAGAATAGGTAGACATGAGTTCTTCCCATTCTTTATTTGAAAGGTAACATTTCATAAACTTATAGTTCTTCCCCATACTAAATGAATACCCTTGCTGGGATGCGATATGCCAAGCCATCATTCTCAATAGATTAGGACGGACGATTTCATTTAAATGATCAATGGCAAAAAGGATTTCATTTCTTGCTAATCCTTTGACTACGTAAGTCGAAACCATCCAGAACTCATTACAGCAATCATCAAATTCCCTTGCAGTCGGTTTTTTCGTCCAATATTGGCGGTCATTTGGGGTCACTTCATAGCTGATGAACGTATCCTTATCGAGCAAGACCTTAACCAAACCATCGTTATTAGCAAAATAATCTTCTGCTTCACGAATTGGAATAAGGGTTAGATCTACTTTGTTGCCATCCTCAAAAAGAATAATGTATGAAAACCAATTACCTAATTCGGGAGGGAAAAGCTCCATATCTTCGGGTTTTTGCATCATAATACGCTTCCCAAAGATTTCAAGCCACTGATCATTTTCTTTAAAAGATTCTATATCAGTTACAAAATAAGAAATGTCATAATCTTGGAAGTTGTCGGGGCGAATATGTTTGTTTGTACGTGACCCTTCTAAAGTGACCAATCGGATTCTCTCATCGTTCAAAGCAAAGGCTAAAAACATGTCCATCATTTCCTGTTCACTTCGCATTGCATGTATTCCTCCGTTTCAGACTTTTCTTTATACAGCCTAACATCTAACTCTAAAACCGAATATTGATTTTATTATGAAATAAAGATTTTTCATTATCAATGGTTGTCAGTTTCACCTTCCAATATTATGTAAGTTGTCATCCATATCACCGTGTTATTTTTGTGCACATCATTTACAACCTTATGTATATGAGCCACTCACGAAATGCTTTAGTCTTCTAAGCTTTAGTTTACATGAAGTTCTCCTATCATATATAATTCGAAATTAAGATGAAAGACATCTCAAAAACAGATATCAGCTATGGAGGATTATATGAATATTCAGTTGTTACAGTTTTTTCTCACTACTGCTCGTGAAGGCAGTATTTCCAAGGCTGCCCAGACTTTAAATTATGCACAATCGAACGTAACGAATAAAATACAACAGCTAGAAAACGATTTACAGACAACATTATTCTATCGCCATAGTCGAGGAATCACACTTACTCCCTCTGGGCAAATTCTTGTTTCTTACTCAGAAAAAATTCTACATACAATTGAAGAAGCTAGAGCAGCCATGGGCGAATCATCTGCGCCTTCTGGACCTTTGCGTATTGGCTCAATGGAAACAACGGCTGCCGTTTGGCTTCCGCAACTCCTTGCACATTATCATAACCTCTATCCAAATGTTGATTTTAACCTGGTAACCGGTCCAACGGAACAGCAAATACAAGCAGTTTTGCATTACGAGTTAGATGGCGCTTTTATTTCCGGGCCTATTGAACACCCTGATTTAGTTCAAGAAAAGATATTGGATGAAGAGCTGGTTCTTGTTACAAGTGCTTCACACCCTGAGATTTCTTCCATTCAGGATGTTCAAACACAAACAATGCTGGTATTGCGTGAAGGGTGTTCTTACAGAGCAAAGCTCAATCATATCCTGCAAGAAGAAGGTTTATTACCTCTAAAATTAATGGAATTTGGCATTCTTGAAGCGATCATTGGCTGTGTGAGCGCCGGCTTGGGTATTTCGCTGCTGCCTCGTTCAATCATTGCTTCACACGAAAAACAAGGCTGCATCCGCAGCCACACGATCTCTGACAAATATTCCTTAGTATCAACCATGTTTATCAGGCGAAAAGACACTTCCATTACCCCTGCTTTAACTGCTTTTTTAACGAATATGAGAGATCATTTTCAGAAAAACATTGGTTGACAAAAAGAAGGAAAACGATATATTTAAGCGAATACGAGTTTTTGAGGAAAATGAGAAATGACACTTTTTCAAAAGTCATGTCTTAACGGGGGGATTCGGTATGAATGAATTTATGAAGAAGCTTTCCTTAACAAAACCGATTATTCAAGCTCCAATGGCTGGCGGCATTACAAAGCCTCGACTGGCCTCTGCTGTTTCAAATCAAGGGGCTCTTGGTAGTTTAGCATCGGGGTACCTTAAGCCAGAACTGCTAGAACAACAAATAAAAGAAATGTTTGAGCTGACAGACGCTCCTTTTCAAATTAATGTGTTTGTTCCGCTGGGTCTAGAAATGCCGCCAGAAGACCAGGTTAAAAAGTGGAAAGAAAACATACCGTTAGCGAATCAAGTAAATCAATTCACACCTGTGCAAGAAGAGTGGGATGATTTCTATCAAAAAATTGATATGATTTTAAGATACAAGGTAAAGGCTTGCTCATTCACTTTTGATCTGCCGCCGGAAGACGCTGTAAAGGAACTAAAAACTTCTGGTTGCTGTTTAATTGGAACCGCTTCAACAGTGGAAGAAGCATTGTTAATGGAGGAACGGGGAATGGATATCGTCGTCCTTCAAGGAAGCGAAGCCGGTGGACATCGCGGAGCATTTTTACCTTCCAAAGGTGAATCTGCCATAGGTTTAATGGCTCTGATTCCACAAGCAGCAGATGCATTGAGTGTACCTGTCATAGCTGCTGGGGGAATTATAGACCACAGAGGAGTAAAAGCAGCTTTAACTCTTGGAGCCCAAGGCGTTCAAATTGGGTCTGCCTTTTTAATTTGTCACGAGAGCAGCGCACATCCAGTGCATAAACAGAAAATACGAGAGGCAAACGAAGCAGATACAAAGCTTACGAAACTATTTTCAGGTAAAGAGGCCAGAGGAATCGTAAATAAATGGATGGAAGAAAAAGAACAGTATGAGACACAAACCCTTCCGTATCCTTATCAAAATACACTAACAAAGGCAATGAGACAGCAGGCTTCACTTCAAAATAACCATGATCAGATGTCTTTATGGGCAGGTCAAGGGATACGATCATTAACTGAGGAAATGTCGGTTAAGCAGCTTTTACATAAGCTTTGCCCAGAGGATATAAAAATATAGGTGCAGCTCATTGTTTGGATAGAGCCAACAAGCAAACTCCGACAGGCAGTTTGCTTTTTTTTGTGATTTCGCATCCTGAACCGTAAAATCATCCAGAATCTAGCCCAGAATCCGAAAACTTGACTGGTTGGTGCGATCTTGATGTTTCGCCACATTTACATCACCAAGTTTTCACTATTGGTCTTCTCTCTCTTCTCAAGTTTTGCTGCCTATTCAAAAAATCGATAGCTCCCATATTTAACTCGAATATTAAAATCAGCCTTTTTCATTTGATTCAAATGATATGAAGTCATATGATAAAAAAAGATTAGATAGAAAGCGTGAAAAGTTATGAAAATAGGATTTTTTGATTCTGGAGTAGGTGGAATGACTGTATTGTATGAGGCCATAAAAGTTCTTCCTTATGAAGATTACATTTTTTATGCGGACACTTTACATGTTCCATACGGTGAAAAATCAAAGATAGAAGTGAAAGAATATATTTTTAATGCAGTTGAATTTCTAGTCAGTCAAAATATCAAAGCTCTTGTTATTGCATGTAATACAGCTACTAGCATAGCTATAGAAGATCTTCGGAGAAACTTCGACTTTCCGATAATCGGAATAGAGCCTGCTGTAAAACCTGCTATAAAAAACTGTGAGGAGGAAAGGAAAAGAGTTCTCGTAGTTGCTACTCATTTGACGCTTAAAGAAGAGAAATTTCATCATCTAGTAAAAGAAGTTGATCACCATGACCTTGTTGATTGCTTAGCTCTTCCAGGGCTAGTTGAATTTGCTGAGAACTTTGATTTTAATGAAGACAAGATCATTAAATATCTAAAGAATGAACTATCTTCTTTTGATTTGAAACAATACGGAACCATTGTGTTAGGATGCACTCATTTTCCGTTTTTCAAAAACAGTTTTGAAAAACTGTTTGGAAAAAAAGTTGATATTATTTCAGGCAGCGTCGGTACTGCAAAACAGTTGAAGAAAATACTTGCAGAGCGTAACCAGCTTGGTAAAGGCTCAGGCTCAATCACCTTTTTCAATTCAGGCCATAAAGTCGATGACCACGAAATCGTATTAAAGTACAAAACATTGTTTGAAATATTAGATGAAAATCAAATGAGTCATGTTGGACATTGAATGTAAGGGCTCCTGGTTATAAACAATGCAAATTATGGGTTTTCAGTAAATGTACAAAATGATAGAGGCAGTCTTCTGAAGGGAAATATGAACTAAGAAGTGGGCTTCAAAAGCCCACTTCATTACCCTCTTATGTTTATATTTTTCCCTCCCTCTCTTATCTCTCCCCCTTTTTTATATTGAATTTCTTTTAAGCACAAGCACCAATTGGAAATTTATAGTTAATTTTGCACTTCATAGAGCATTATTTGAGATTACGAATCAACCGTTTGCCAGATCTATAAAGTCATAATGTGTAAATTCTGTGTCTATTTACATATTTATTATGGAATTTTTTTCATAATGTTTTATAATACAAGATGATAGCGTTTTCTAATTATAATGATAGGGGGAAACAATGATGATGAAAAAAGGACTGCTTGCGGGTGTGCTTACGGCAACCGTGCTTTTTGGCACATGTGCAGTAGATGTGCCGGGTATTATTAGCCCAAAAACCGCAGAAGCTGCATCACAGCTAACTGATGGAATCGGCGGGAGGGCTTACTTGAACAGCACCGGTGCCATTCTAGTTACGAAAATCCAGCTTCCTAGCTCCGTTCAAGTTTCAAATGGGACAGCCTACATCTACTCTGGCTTTAGCGGAGGCACAGAATCCGATATCGGGCTTCAGTACAGTGAAAAATATAATGTATGGAAACCATATATGAAAGTTGGTTCAAAAGGACAGGATCAGGTTCAGTACCTCGAAGGTGGAAGCCAATTCACGAATACGAAAGGTTTCCGTCCAGGCAGCACCGTACAACTTACCATCTACAAAAATCTTAACGGCAATACCCGCGCTACCTACTGGGGCACGAACAATGCGGGATACAACGGCCGTCTCATTTCAGAAATCAGCAAAACAAATGTCGGCTCCATCTCGAAGTGGAAAGCGCTCGCTACAGTTGCAACAACAGGTTCACGCCAATCTATCAAATCAAATTTTTCAACATCTTTTACAAACATCACCATCGACAACAAAGCTATAACACCTGTGATTGATACTCAAGATTTCGCTAAAGTAACAGTCTCAGGCAACAGTGTCAGTTTGTCCGTTGTGAAAAACTAAAACATGTCGAGCAACCAGTGCGGCAATAGGCTTTAAAGGGGCTTTAAAAGGCCCTTTTTTCATTTCAATTTAACAGTTAGCTTTGGTAAGCAGCCCGCCCGGTAGCCAAGACAGCTAACTGTTTGTACAGCAAAACTGCTTCAACGTATTAAGATCGAAGGCGGTTCTTTTTAAAACGAATCACTTGTCTGTGTTCACCTTCTTTTCAGCTACATACTACGTGATAAGCGCGAAAAATTAAGGCTCCCCTTTACATTCTCTTCATTTGTTTTTTACAGTTGTCTACTATGCATACCGCTCTCTTAAGGGATAAAAGTCATTGGACGGGCATCTCTTCTAATCAATCTTCTTTTGCTTTAATTCTCCTCTGATTTCCGTAGGATTAGTAAGCACAGAGGCTTTTAGTTCCCGATTACAGGAACATTTTGAGGAATAATTATTTTGCCCTTCAAATCTGAAAGGTATATAATAAATATACTTGTATGACAATTGAAAGGAATGATTTTTATTAAATTCAATCCTGTTTCCAATAAAAAATTATACATACAAATTTATAATCAGATCCTTTCGGAAATTCAGTTAGGTTCTTTTAAAGTAGGTGATAAACTGCCTTCAGAAAGGGAATTATGTGAACAGTTTGGTGTCAGCCGCGCGCCGGTTAGGCAGGCTTTGAGTGCCTTGGAAATGAATGGGGTCATTTATTCTCGCCAGGGAGAAGGTGTGTTTGTTAAGAATACCACAATAACCAATGGGATTTCTGCTTCCATGGAGTCAGCATCTCCGGAAGATATTGTGGAGGCAAGAATGCACATTGAGCCTTTAATTATAAAATTTGCGGCTTTGAGAGCGACTGACGATGATATTCAGGAGCTTAGGAAGACAATAAAAAAAATGGAAGAAGAAACGATGTCTGGTGTGTACGTTCCTGAAACTGACGAACAATTGCATATGGGGATTGCGAAAGCATCACATAATGATTTATTTATTACCTTCATGTCCGCTATCACGAATGCTATGAAGCAGCAGGAAATGTGGCGGTTTATCCGTGACCGAACCGTTACTCGTTCAGAATACCGCGAAGTGAATTTTCAGGAACATAAACTGATTATTAAAGCAATTGAAGACCGTAACGAAAAAGAAGCTGTTGAGCGAATGACTGCCCACATGCAGAACTTATATGAACGATATTGGAAAAGCTAAACTCTGTTAGAACAAGTCCTTTATTAAAAAAAATCTGGCGTATAGTGGATACAATATGACCTCCATTTCTATACGCCTTACCTACCTATTCTCCTTTTTGGTCTTCTGGTCCTAAACATCTTTGACAAATACCATATAACACTTTAACACCTTCAGAACTATAAACTGTATCGATCACTTTTTCACACACCTGGCATACAATCGTATCTTGTTGCACTTTTGATTTCTGTACCATGGTTTTATTGCCTCCAATCATTTTTATTTCACAAATGCCCTCATCAAATCAAGGGCTTGATGGCCGCTTCCCCACAACGTCTGTGACCACAGCCCGAAATGACAGTATTCATTCCTGGATCATCCTTTCGCTGATTAACCCTAAATTTTATGGACACTTTGCAAGATTTTGAGTTTTCTATATTCAAAAAATGACTGTCGTTATGAACATCACCCATTGGCTCTTAATCACAAACCTTTTTCAACTAGACTTTTCAATGCTGGATTTATATGTGTCATTTTTTACTTTAAGCGCTTTTCCAGACTGTTTCACCAGAAATACAAGAATTAGAGAAGCTAGGATCATGCTCAAGCCTAAGAAAATCATACTTATATTAAAAGAACCTGTCATATCCTTAATATAACCGACAATGTATGGACCGAAAAATCCGCCAAGATTTCCGATACTGTTGATTAATGCTATCGCACCACCCGCTGCAGCTCCTGTTAAGAAAGAAGGCGGAATTGCCCAAAAAGGAGAATAGGCACCAAAAGCGCCGCATAACGCAATTGTTAAAAATACAAATGCTAATATAACACTTGAATTTGCTACATAGCTGCTAATGACCATTGCAACAGCACTGACAGTTAAACAAGCAGCTACGTGCCAGAGTCTTTCGTTTTTCTTGTCAGAATGATTTCCAACGAAAATCATAACCACCATAGCGCAGAAATACATAACGCCTAACAGCCAGCCCATCCCCTGTGTGCTTAGGGAAATCGTTTCAGATAATCCTTGTGAGATCGTCGGCAAGAACATATTAATGCCGTAATATCCAATCATCCAGCAAAAATAGCCGATCGATAGAATTAACACATCCCGATCTTTTAAGGCTTGAGCAAATGTATAGTGCTTTACCTGTTCTTTTTCCATCCTTTCTTTTGTTGTTACGTTAATAAGCCACCGCTTTTCATCTTTATTCAGCCATTTCACATCTTCGATTTTGTCATCTAGGTAAAAAAATGCAATTACACCAAGTATAAGTGCAGGAATCGCTTCTAAAATAAATAGCCACTGCCATCCAGATATATCAAGCCATTCAATTCCTAAGAGAAATGTAGAAAGCGGAGAACCCAATGCATTCGCCCCGGGGATGGCCAGCATAAATCCAGCAATTGCTTTAGCATGGTGTTTCGTTTGATAAAATCCACTCAAATAAAAGACCATACATGGATAAAAACTAGCTTCCGCAGTACCTAATAAAAACCGCGCAGTATAAAACTGCCATGGTTCTTGTACAAAAGCCATTAATATCGCGATGATGGCCCACGTGATCATAATCCGGCTGATCCATTTTCTCGCCCCGATTTTTGTCATGATAGCACTACCCGGAACTTCTAAAATGAAATAACCAAGAAAGAAGATCCCTGCTCCCAGTCCAAATACAGCATTTGAAAACCCTAGATCCTCATTCATCTGGAGAGCTGCAAAACCGATATTAACTCGGTCTAAAATCGCGATAATAAAACATAAGAATAAAAATGGAATTAACCGGATTGTTACTTTACGAGTGGTTGAACGCTCTAATGCTAATTGATCCAAAAAGACTCCCCCTTAACCCTAGTTTTGTCCTTCTAGGTGCTGCCCTGTCCAAAGATAAAAGAATCACATTTTCTTCAAAAACAAAAGTTCTCCTCTCTTTGTTAAACGCTTACATTTTTCTCTTGTTTTGTTTCGTCTTTGATAGAAGTGGGTCAGGCATGTTTAACATACCTGCTATGCATAGATCCACTAGTCCATGTGTGAACCGCCATTAATATCAATTTCTTCTCCTGTGATGTAGGCTGCTTCCTTAGTAGCCAAAAACGTAATTGCGGCGGCAATTTCTTCTGTTTCACCCGGGCGACCCATGGGGATATTATCAATGACTTTTTTCGCATCTTCTTCAGAAAGTGATTTCCAAATGTCGGTATTGATAAGGCCAGGCGCTACGCAATTCACAGTTATACCATCCTTCCCTACTTCACGGGCAAGGTTTTTAGAAAAGCCTAATACGGCTGCTTTGGAAGCGGAGTAATGGGCACCGCCAAAAACGCCGCCTCCCCTTTTTGCAGATACAGAAGAAAGATTGATAATACGGCCATATTGCTGCTTTTTCATTGTTTCTAAAACGGCTTGTGTGCACAAGAACAGCCCAAACATATTGACGTTGAATACTCTTGTCATATCTTCCAATGTCATATCCTGTACCGTTACTTTTTGAGAAATTCCTGCGTTATTCACTAAAATATCAATGCGCCCGAACTCTTCAAGTGTTTTGGCTATCATATGGTCAACCGATTCTTTATTCGTTACATTAACTTCTACACCAACCGCTCTCCCTCCGCTTTCTGTGATAGCTTCTACTGTTTTTAGAATACCTGTCTGATTCATATCTGCTACTACAATTGAAGCTCCCTGTTTGGCAAGAGTTAATGCAATGGTTCTGCCGATTCCTTTTTCAGACCCACTTCCTGTCACGATAGCTACCTGATCATTTAATGTAAACATGGCGTTCTCCCACTTTCATATTTTATCTTCTAAGCATATCCTTGGCCGTTTTTATAATGTTTTCGATGGTAATGCCGTTTATTTCCAGCAGCTTCTCATAAGGAGCTGATTCTCCAAACCGGTCCTGCACTCCGATTCGTTTGACTCGGCCCCTCCCTTCTTCCGCTGCTACTTCACATATAGCACTTCCCAGTCCATTCAGGATGTTGTGATCCTCTACAGTCACGATATTGCCGATATCCAGACACTCTACCACGGCTTCTCTATCCAAAGGCTTGATTGTATGCATGTCTAAAAGTGTTGCATAAATCCCTTGCTCTTCCAGCTGTTTGACCGCTTCTAAGGCAAGATATACTGCATCCCCATTCGCAATGATTGCGATATCTTTTCCGTGCTTTAATCGTTTGGCTTTTCCAATGATAAATTCTTCATTTTCGTCGTAAATAACCGGCACTGCGTCTCGAGTAAAACGCAGATACATTGGGCCGTACGTATTCGCTGCCCGCCTGATCAGTTTTCTAGTTGAGTGGTAGTCAGCACCCATGATCACAGTCATATTTGGGAATGATCTTAAGACGCCCATATCCTCAATCGCCTGGTGGCTCCCGCCATCGTTTCCCGGCGTTAGTCCGCCGTGTGAGCAGGCGATTTTCACATTCAAATTTGGATAGCAAACTTCTTGGCGAATTTGTTCCGCCATGCGCAGCGAACCGAAGACGGCATAAGTGCTTACAAATGGGATTTTACCTGTTGTCGCCAAACCTGCTGCCAGGCCGGCGCCGTTCTGTTCCGCAATCCCGACGTTCACATGCTGATGGGGGAGCTGTTTTATGAATTCTCCTGTTTTGCATGACTTGCCGATATCGATATCGATTACGTAAATATTTTTATTTTCTTTTCCCAATTGAACGATTTCATCACCGAAAGCTTCCCGCGTCGCTTTTTTCGTGATTAATGCTTTTTCGGTTTGGCTCATGATCTTAAACCTCCTGCCAGTTCCTCTAATGCTTGTTCGTATTCTTTCTCCTTTGGCGCTACTCCGTGCCATGAGCAGATATTTTCCATGTAAGACACGCCTTTGCCTTTAATCGTGTCTGCTACAATGCATTTCGGCTTTCCATTTTTCGTTTTTGTTACGATGTCTAATGTCTCTACAATCTCTTCCATCGAGTGTCCATCAATTCGCTTTGTTTCAAAACCAAATACTTCGAACTTTTTCTCGATATCTTGAAGTGGCATTACTTCATCACAGAATCCATCAATTTGCAGACGGTTATTGTCGACAAAAACAATTAAGTTATCAAGGCTGTATTTCACTGCTGTTTGAACCGCTTCCCAAATTTGTCCTTCTTGGCATTCTCCGTCACCTACCATAGCGAACACCCGGTAATCTTTGTCGTCTCGTTTTCCTGCAAGCGCCATACCGACACCGCAGGAAAGCCCTTGGCCTAGTGAGCCAGTTGAAATATCGATCCCTGGACATTTCTTCATATCAGGATGCCCTTGAAAAGGCGAGCCGTACTGCCTTAATTTGTATACGCTTTCATAAGGGACAAAGCCTCGCAGCGCTAAAGCAGCGTATTGAATAGGCGCCACATGGCCTTTCGATAAGACAAAACGGTCCCGGTCTTCCCACTTGGGATTTTTGGGATCTATTTTCATTTCTTTAAAATAAAGGGCTGTGATGATATCAGCAGCAGATAATGAACCTCCTGGATGCCCGGACTGCGCTTCGTAAATCATTGTTACCGCTGTTTTCCTAAGCTCAATGGCTTTCTCTTGGAGTTCCGCAATACTTATTTCTTTCACTCCGATCACCTCAGTCATTATTAAGATAGAAACACGAATACTCAGTTACTTGTTCACTTGTATTACAAGTAACTTATGAGAACACTATACAACTCCTGAAAGCGTTTGTCTACCGTTTTTTGAAAATTTAAAATTGAATGGATTAAAGCTCAAATACTTAACATCTAGCTTGGTTCCATTTCAGATTGTCATAAGCACACTACGCCAGTGTCAACTGGTTATTACCCTTAAGATCTTTTTTGAGCAAATCCACTCAATTATTAGAAAGGACGACACCTTCATATCAAAATAGCTAGATCAATGTACTAAATCGGAAAAGATGAGATGTTACATGTGAAGGGAGTAAAAGTATGAAGAGGCTTGGAATGTCTATAACCAGGCCTCTTTTTTCTTTGTATCTTAGGCTGGGTAACGGCGCTGCTTCTGCTAACCTCTTACCGCGAAAGATTATTCAGTCTCATAAACGCTTCCAGCACATTAAATATGATACAAACACACCAATCCAACAATTTCTATTTCTCTATTTAGCTTTTTTATGTGTGAGGAATAGACTTGGGATGAAGATTACAGCAAGGACAATGGTGGATACTAAGAACCCAGCATGGTAACCTTTTAAGCCATTCGCAATCGTTGGTTGTAATCCTTGCATGACAGTTGCGACCACAGTGGCGATAACAGCCGTACCAAAGCTCGAACCAAGATTTTCAATAATATGAATACCGACACCTGCTTCTGGAAGTTGTTTGCTGCCAAGCCCTGTATAAGCATCACTCGTCAATGGAAGCATAATTCCTCCAAAACTGGTCCCCCGGATGAATAATATGATGGAAATCCAAATCATACTCGTTTTATCGGTGATAAAGATAAGTGGAATAGACCCGATAAGCGAAAGAACAAGACTGGCCATAACGACGTATTTCGCACCGACCCGATCAATCATTTTTCCAATCATTGGCCGAGTAATAAGCATCCCGACTCCTTGGGGGATTAATGCTAGCGCAGCTTCGATTGCCGTGAAATGACGGAAGTTTTGAAAGAACAATGGAAGTATTAACATGGGTCCCATGACGGCAATATTCGCTAATAATAACCCGACGCTGGATGCTAAGAAGTTTTTGTGCGCAAACAAATTTATGGGGAGTACGGTTTGATTTTTTCTGATTCGGTTATATACGATGTAAATTACAGCTAATGCGAGGCCGATGCCCGTCCATAGGATTGTTTCGCTATTGTTAAATGATGCATGGTCCGCTGCTTTCGTAATTCCGTATATCATTGCTGCACTCATTAAGGATAAATTGATAATTCCAAAAATATCAAGTTTGCTATTTTTGTTGAATGGCTCAAAGTCTGGAAGAGTTTTCATCATCAGTGGTGCAGCAATCAAAACGATGAACACGTTGATGAAGAAAATCCAATGCCATGATGTAGCTTGGACGATGAAGCCCCCGATTACAGGTCCTAAGATTGGGCCCAAAATCATTGGTGTGCTGACAATAGCCATCACTTTCCCTATATGTTCTCGGCCTGCTGTTTTAACCAATAGCGTTGACATAAGCGGGGTAATAATCCCAGCGCTAAACCCTTGAAGTAAACGGAATAAGATAAAGCTAGAAATATTCCAACTAACCCCAGCAAAAACAGAAGTTACACCAAAGGCTATGACTGCACCGATTAAGATTTTCTTTCCGTTAAATTTGTTCATAAGCCATCCGGATACAGGAACTGCAATAGCAAGGGCTAAAACATAACCTGTAATGGACCATTGAATGGTATCCAACGTCGTGCTGAAATCTTTATTTAATTTGTCAATGGCGATGTTTACCATAGTTGAATCAAGCATTGGAGCAATTGCTCCAAGTGCAATTGCCCAGGCAGCCGAGAGAATTTCTTTCGATAAGCCTGATTTCTTTATTTGATCTTTTGACATATTATTCTCCTCTCAGAAACCATTTTGTTTCCCTGTCAACAAAAAGATATCACCATATTGTTTCCTTGTCAACAAAATTAAGAATAAAAAAAGACAGCCCATTCACAATAGAGTTGGGCTGACTTTGGTTTCTTTATTCTATTTATCCGATTTAATTAACAGCTATTCCCTGTTTCTTTATTTCAGTATCCAAATGCCTACTGTACTTTTCCACGAAGCTAAGCATACTGTCAAATTGTTCTTCGGTAACTTGTTCAAAAACGACTTTGTCCCGTTCTCGAAACTCTTTATGGAGTTCCTCATGGATGTTATAAATTACTTTGCCTTGCGCAGTAAGCCTAAAATAAATTTCTTTTTTATTATCCGGCTTCTGGTAGCTTTCAATAAGGTCTTTTTTTATCAGTTTCTTAGTTAATTTACTTATGGCACCTCTCGTCATATAAAGGGACTCCGCAAGTTTTCTCACATTGCTATCAGCATTTTTCCCAATGGATTCAATACAATGTACTTCAGAAGGCTTGTACCCCTTCAAACTGTCTTCCATCTTAGACTTATTAAGCAACACCATCTTGTTAAATAAGTCTCTGAAATTCAATATGAGCTGTTCTTCTTTATTCATGGCCTGCCCTCCCACCAGTTGGTGCACTAGCCATATTATATTCATTTATTGTTTCTATTTCAACAAAATTAGAAAATGATAACTAGTAAGATCAGGGCAGCACACTATTTTCCCTTGACTTTTAATTGGATGCTGTCAGGCTTATAGACCACCTTTATTTTGTTAGAACTCACCGTCAGCGGAGAGAAGAAACGCCAAAAACTAAAGAGGACAAAAAGCTGCTGGCGAAGGGTCAGCAGCTAATACAGGGGCGCATAAACATTTCATTCCATACTTTATGATAAAAAAGCACCATACTTCATAGAATAATCCTCATTTAATGAGCCATCATCTCATGGGCAATATCGTGCCCATCCATTTTTGATGGGTAGTAGGTAGGCCAGTTTTTGACTTCATCAAGTAAAGCTTCACGGTCGTCACCCCAATAGAGATGGTAATGACTAGCTTTAGTGGGATAAATACTATGATCGCTAAACTGGATATACTGAGGAAGCCCTTCCGCTTTTTTAGCTAGTTTGAATATGTATCTTACCCCCCTATTGCCCGCATCATATGTTAGAATTTCGTACCCGTCATACGTATACTTACCAGAATATTCTTTTCCATTTTTAAAGAAGGTTACAGTTTCTTTGTGGATTACAATACGGTCAACATCTGTTTGATAGCCTTTTTTATAATACTCTTTATATTCTTTAGCTGTCTTGTCGCCTTCGTGTTCTGATTTATAAGAAAACACTTCGTCAAGAGTACCATCTTGCAGGTATGGAAATACAGATTGCCAATCTCCTTCCCAATCAGAAAGTGGGCGATCCTTTACTTGGCTGTTTTTAAAATAGCCTTCATACATTTTTTCTGTTTCTTTATCATGCGCATGACTATGATCGTGAGAATGTTCATGTGTGTGACTTTCAGATGTGTGCTCTTGCGCTTTGGAAGAGTTTTCTTCAGCTGCTGAGGATGATGTTGTTTGATTAGACTCTTTAGATGAATCGGAAGTCTGACATCCTGCCAATACGAGTAATGAACCTATAGCTAATATACCTAACCTCTTTGCAAATAAAACCTTCATTCCAACACTCCTTTTTATTAAATCGAAAATATTACGATTTATATTATACATCTATCTCTTGCCGACATCAACGGGAACATCATCTTCCTATTGCAGAATCGTATCTGGCAGCGGATGGCCAATTTACTTTAGAAAACTGACTTTGTTCATCAGTTATTCCTTTAAAAAACGAAAGTTTACGATATTTCCATATCGATCCGCTTCAATATGACAGCATCCCTCAAGCAGCTGTTTTCATTTTCCCCTTCCGCGTTGTACCCTTGATTTTGCTCCCGAGTAAGGAATGCCGAGCTTTTCACTCAGCTCTTTTTGTGATAACCCCTGAAATTCAGTTAACTCGAGCGCCTCTCGATACTTTTCAGGCAACCGTTTGATGGTCGATCGAATACACACAGTATCTTTAACGGACCTGGAGGAGAGACACCTGAAGCATACGCCTGGTGATACATTCATTACTTGATACTGACATTTTTCTAAAATATTTATGCTGAACAATCATATATAGGAAAGACAAGAGCTTGTTTGTCTCTTGTCTTTTTCACATCATGGGGAGAATGCAGCGGCAAGAAACGATGCCGCTTTATTCAATGCTTATTTGATTACGAAATGACCGTATTCCTTTGAATGAACCTGAATTGGTCCGTTTAGATTGTAGTTGTTCTCCTTGGCGATAGAGCGGAGCACGTCCACACGGGCAACCGACTCTCTCCACTCGTCACGGGTATCATGATTTGCCGGATTCATCAGATCGTCATAGCGTACGTCCAAGAATTTATTTAACCACTTCTTCTCGTCTATTCCGTCTTTTGGTGACCCGCCCGCTTTTTTGTTCGTACGTTTAATTAAGGCATAAAAGGAGTCAGGATCATCACCATCGCCATGCTGAATAACCGTATCGTACATTACAGCTCTTGCCAATGCTGTTTTTAGTCCGGCATTATCCGATCGTTTCATGGCAGGCTGATAATACAAACGGTCATTTACTTTGTCTTGGGCAGCGCGAAATTCCTTATCATTTGCAAGCGACTTCCAGGCAGAAGCGAAGCCCTTAAGATTGCTTATGTCATCGCTTTCTTCCTTGGCCAGACGGCGCAATTCAGGCAGGTACTTTTTCAGTTTGTTATTCGGAACTGCCTTTGTGTATTCTTCCACCACTTCCAATGCATCCCCTGTAGCCGTTGTAAAACCTGCCCGTCCGCATGTATAGCCTCGCCCGTCACCCAATGGCTCGACATATCCATATTGGATCTCCGTCGTGCCGTTTTCGAAGATACTTGTCAGCTGTTCCGCCCGGCGCTTTTGATCTTTATTCAGTCCCGCCGCAAAAACCGTTTCGCTCATCATCAGGGTAAAAAACATGGTGAAAACAAGTAATGAGATTGCTGCCTTTTTCCAGAAGCCCGCTTTTTTCTTCAAACTGATATTCATTTTATTGCCTCCTTCTAAATATTGTAAATCCAGACTTAGTATACATGAAGAAGCTGTCCTATTGTTGAAAATACATTGTTTTGTCAATATTTTGAATCCAAAGTAATATAACTTGCATCTTACTCTTTTCTTTGCCAATCAGCCTCAGCCCTTCTTACTTGGAAGGTCCCCCTTTGAATTTCATACTGCTTCAACTTTCATTAACAAGATGCCATAAAGCTTTACTCTAATTTATAATAGAAATGATCATCGAAAATAGGTATGGAGGTGATGTAAATGGCAAGCAAGATGAGAATGCCAGATTCCGCAACGTCCCATGCAAAGCCTATTATTGGGAAGGCGATACTTTGCATGGGGTAGACTTTCTAAAAGATCGCCCAAGTAAGCTTTTCTGATATAGTGGCTTTGCACCTTATTTAACATAAAAAATAAGGAGCTGGCAGAAATGGCATATGTAAAAGCAACCGCTATTTTACCTAAAAAGCTGATATCGGAAATTCAAAAGTATGTCCAAGGAGAAACAATATATATCCCTAAACCTGAAACCTCTCATCAAAAATGGGGCGCGTGTTCAGGAACAAGAAAGCTGATCGATGACAGAAACGCTTCTATTAAAAAAGCATTTAAAAACGGCAAAACCATTCATCAATTATGTGAGGAATATCACCTCTCTGATGAAACAATAAAAAAAATTGTCTACTCTAAATAAACCAAACGGAAGCACTGATGAAATATAATCAGTGCTTTTTATATGGCGAGTTTGTTTCTTAGTTATTTCCTGCATATGATCCCATTGGCTCATTGTGTAAAGTTAAGGGAGATGAGAAGAAAGGAAGGTTTTACAAATGACGATAAACAATGGAACGTTGCAAGTACCCGGCGCCAACATCCACTATCAGGTGCGGGGCACAGGTCCAATCATTCTTTTGGTCCACGGCGGAGGCGGTGATGCCGACAAGTTCCATCATGTTGCCAATCATCTGGCTAACTGGTACACGGTTGTTACTTACGATCGCCGCGGCCATTCCCGCAGCAATCTCGCCCATCAGGTTGAGAATTACCGTGTGGAAACACACAGCGACGATGCTCACCGTCTTCTAGCTAAAATCACCAATAAGCCGGCCTATGTATTTGGAAGCAGCTCCGGTGCTGTTATAGGGCTTGATCTGTGCATACGCCACCCTGAACAAGTACGTGTCATGATCCCGCACGAACCAATCCTATTGCAGCTTCTGCATGGAAATGAGCTGAAACAAGCCGAGCAATTCATGGAGGACCTTAAGAAAAATCATCGAGGTGAAGTCACGAAGTTAATAGCAAGATTAGAGATTGACGAACAATCAAAGAATGTCCTGACAAAACGGCTCCTCGGCAATTCAACGTATTTCACTGATTATGAAATTCAAGGAATTCTCAACTATACATTAGATATCGAAGCATTAAAAACTGTGTTTACATCTGCATCGGTTAAGATAATCCCAGCTGGCGGAAGTGCTTCACGGGAGCTTTTTCCTTATCGCTGCGCGAACGCCCTAGCAGAACAATTGGAAACAGAATTGGTTGAATTCCCCGGGAATCATACGGGGTACACCATGCATCATAAAGAATTTTCTGAGAGGTTACACGACATGTTAGAAAAAAATAAGCATACGGGTTAAGGATTGATTAAAATTTCCATAAAAGGACTAGGAGAACTTTTCAATAACGAGAACGGCAATGTGAGATGTTCCCTATCTTAATTTCGTATTTTAGAGCATTAGATACAACCCTAAAGCGGCTGGTTATTTTGTCCTCACTAACAACCAGTGTCTAACATCATGAAGCTACTTTGAAAATCACCACAAATGCAGGAATAGAAGACGCAAGCATAGCAAAAACCATACCAACTATTGTGATTGGTATGGTTTCTCTCTGATAGACCCTTAAGAGGGAGATCCGTATATCGCTAGTTGCATTTGTAACCGACTGGGCCATCTGAGCCTGTGTACACATACGTGTCAGACACATATCCAATATTCACGATCCCCCGGGAATCTTTCCATTGGATTTGGTCCCAAATATTACTCGTTCCATACTTCCCAGTCACTGTTGTTCCATAAGCATAACAATAATAAGGAACACGGGAGCCGCTCGGAATGGAAAGCATAATAGGATAATTTGTACCTGGACCGCTGCGCATATTTACAGGCGCACCGCTGCTTGTTGAGACAGTAAAGTACTGAACGGCAAGCGCTTGACTGGAAAAAATGAATAATGATGCAATCATAACGGTTAACATACTGAGCATTTTCAGTTTAGTCAATGTCATCCCTCTTTCTTCAATTTCTTCATTTTGAGAATCGATAGAACAATGCTACCAGCTGCATTTAGGAACAACCGGACCATCTGAGCCTGTATACATATAAGTATCAGAGACAAAACCAGGAACGATCTCGCCGCTTGCAAGCGTCCGCTCTGTGTAATTCCAAATATTACTCGTCCCATACTTTCCAGTTACAGTTGTACCGGTTTTGTAGCAATAGATCGGGATGCGGGTTCCGCTCGGAATGGTCGTTACAATTCCCCAACTTGTACCTGGGCCGCTGCGCATATTTACAGGCGCACCGCTGCTTGTTGAAACCGTATAATACTGAGCCGCAAGTGCATGACTAGAAAAAATGAACAATGATGCGATCATTACCATTAGCATACCTAGTCTCTTTAGCTTATTCATCTTATACCCTCCCCTTATAAATGCCGTACGTTTAACTTACTTCCATCCAGTTAAGGATCTACTTTTAGAACACAGGCCCCCTCCCATATATGTATCAATGTACCATAAACTAGATCTTTCAAAAGTGGAATTATTCCTATGTTTTCGACAATTAAAGATACAAAATAAATGGCAGTCAGGCTTGATATTAAGGACTTGGATCATGCGATTCGTTTCCACCAATTAACTCTATTCGTGTACTGCTGCCTTGTATCCGAGCTTCTCCTCGATTCGTGGATACTTCTCCTATTTCATCTAATCAAAAACGAACACCAAACAAACCAGCGTAAATGCTGTAAGTTCAGTGTCCAAAGGGTGTGATGGCTTTGTTTTCTTTTCTAGAACGTATATAAAAAGGACAAGGTACGTTATCAAAGGCTGATTCTATCATTTTGCAAGTCGAAAAATCATAGCATTTTATATATTTCAATCAGGTTATGATCTGGATCTCTGAAGTGAGCAACTCGGGCACCCCATTCCTTGCGATCATGCGGTTTATTCACACATTTCACTCCTTCTTTGTGTAAATCGTCATACGTTTTATCAACATCAGCTACCTTAAACTGAAGCAAAAATTTTGATTGAGTTTCTCCTTCCAAAGATTGTTTTTCCTCTCCAATGATTTCAGCCATCGTTTCTCGAGATAATATCTCTATTTTCGTCTCCCCATTATCAAAGAGTGCATATTCCATTTCATTCTCTAACCAACTTATCGGAAGTCCTAATGAATCTTTATAAAAATCGACGCTTTTCTTAAAATCGTTCACCAAAAGTCTAATTTGCAGCAGCTTCATATTGTGTGCCTCCTATAAAACATACTTTTTACTGGTCATACATTTTAATGATACAAAAAGAAACCTGACAGCATGATGTCAAGTTTCCATAAAAAACTTCACTCGTCTTTCAGGTTCAAAATATACTCACAATTTAAAGTGCAGTTTATTCCATGTCATGAGTAATGTACGCTAACGAGCAAAAACAGCGCTTCTACATCAACAAAAAATGATACCAAGTGTTCTTTCTGTATGCTTCAACTTCATTTCGGGAAATGTAACGTTGATAAAAGGAGGTTGCATCAATATGGATCAGCAAACATTAGCAGCTCACGAGGCTGTAGACCTACATGAAATCGTGAACTTTAAAACACTTTGTATAGCGAAATCAAAGTTAATGCAAGGACTTGTGTTTGACCAAGAACTGAAGGACTTGATGCAAAAAGATGTGCAGCAATCCATTCAAGACCTTGCTGAATTACAAGCGGTTTATGAGCGTGCCTCATTTCAGGCCCCTGTCCCTCAAAGCCGCCCAACGCCAATCATCAATTGAAAGGAAGGTAGGCCTCTTTGAATAATGATCATTTAGACCCTATTAATTCGCTGAATGTGCCTGAACTTGCAGACACTACATTCGCGATGGATTTTCTCATACGAGCTAAGGAAGGCGTACGAAATACTGCTGTAGCTTTGACAGAAACCGCTTCACCAGATGTAAGAGCCCTGCTGCGGAAACAGCTGATGCAAGGAATTGCGATGCACCAAGAGATTACAGAACTGATGATCAGCAAAAAATGGTTCCATCCATATGAGCTGAGCGAACAGTATAAGCTGGATCAGCTCTCTGCAAAAAACACAATCATGGTCGGCAATATGAACCTCTTTCCTGATGAAACAAATCGAAAAGGGATGTTTGACCGGACACCTGATGAACACTAATACTGGAGGTTTGACAGCATGAAGGCAGTAACGTATCAAGGCATTAAAAATGTTGTGGTCAAAGATGTCCCCGATCCAAAGATTGAAAAATCCGATGACATGATTATAAAGGTCACCAGTACAGCCATTTGCGGATCAGATTTACATTTAATCCATGGATTCATTCCTAATCTGCAAGAAGACTATGTCATCGGCCATGAACCGATGGGAATCGTTGAAGAAGTTGGGCCAGGGGTTACAAAGGTCAAAAAAGGTGACCGCGTCATTATCCCTTTTACAATCGCCTGCGGGGAATGTTTTTTTTGTAAAAACCAGCTGGAAAGCCAATGTGATCAGTCTAATGACAATGGGGAAATGGGTGCTTATTTCGGCTATTCAGGGCAAACTGGCGGTTATCCGGGCGGCCAAGCTGAATATTTAAGAGTGCCCTTTGCGAATTTTACCCATTTTAAAATTCCTGAATCTTGTGAGGAGCCTGATGAGAAATTAAGCGTGATAGCCGATGCCATGACCACTGGCTTTTGGAGTGTTGACAATGCCGGCGTAAAAGAAGGCGATACAGTTATCGTTCTCGGCTGCGGACCAGTCGGCCTGTTTGCTCAAAAGTTTTGTTGGCTAAAAGGCGCTAAACGCGTCATAGCAGTTGACTATGTAAACTATCGCTTACAGCATGCGAAACGTACAAACAAAGTAGAAATCGTTAATTTTGAAGACCATGAGAATACAGGGAATTATTTAAAGGAAATTACGAAAGGCGGGGCGGATGTAGTCATTGACGCTGTTGGGATGGATGGGAAAATGAGCGATCTCGAGTTCCTAGCCAGCGGATTAAAGCTTCATGGCGGAACGATGAGTGCATTAGTCATTGCTTCCCAAGCTGTTCGCAAAGGAGGAACCATCCAAATTACAGGTGTGTACGGGGGCAGATATAACGGTTTTCCGTTAGGAGATATCATGCAGCGAAACATCAATATACGCTCTGGACAGGCTCCTGTAATCCACTATATGCCGTACATGTTTGAACTCGTATCAACGGGCAAAATTGATCCGGGAGATGTTGTCAGCCATGTTCTGCCGCTTAGTGAAGCCAAGCATGGCTATGACATTTTTGATGCAAAAATGGATGATTGTATAAAAGTTGTGTTAAAGCCTTAAAAAACGGAGGTGACAGAAATGGAATACGCCTTACATGAAGTGCTTGAGGTCCAGGAAATGACTGCTTTCAAGACCCTCTGTTTGACGAAATCTAAAACAATGAAAGCATTGGTATCTGATCCGAAGCTTAAAGAAATCATGCAGCAAGACGTTGACATCACAACCCGACAGCTGCAGGAATTTGCCTCTATTTTATCTAATGCAAAGCAAGTTGAGGAGATGAGTGAAAAATGAATCCTATCATTGAATATCTAACAGGCATGAACGTTCTGACAGACCAAATCATTGCTATGGACTTATTAATTTCAGCAAAAAACGGAGTCAGAAATTATGCGATGGCAGCCACTGAAGCCGGAACGCCTGAAGTAAAAGAGGTCCTTATCCGCCATTTGGAAGAAGCACTCGATATGCATGAACAACTCTCAAGCTATATGATGGAAAAAGGCTGGTACCATCCTTGGAATACTGACGAACAAGTCAAGCTGCATTTGAAAAATATTGATACAGCGATTCAATTGCCAACCCTTTAACATACAATGACTGATTTGCTGAGGAACAGTATTGATAGACCAAAACTGCTCCTCAGCTTCTGTTGTTCAAGTCGCTATGAACAGTGTTTTTCATCTTTCGGGCCTCATGAGTGTAAACAGATTAACGTTGATACGGATTTTCTAAGATGATTTGGAAGCATGTAACCGCGAATCATTATTTTGTTGAAATAACGAGAAGGCACAGATTGTTCAGGTCTGTGCCTTCTTAAAAATTAAGACTTCTTGTTTACATTCTGAAAGACAGCAGTCGCGTCCCACACATTCAAACCAAATTGGCCTTCTGAAAATGTGGAATCATTGGTATCAATCACAAGACGATCATCTAAATAAATTGTAAAACGATTACCGTTGGCCTCTGTTTTTAGATGATACTTTTTATTAACATCTATCGGCGTTTTGTATTCAGCAATGACAGAAGCAACACCGTTCTCAAATTTAAAGAATTTCACCAGGTCATGCTTCGCATCCACGTTGGCAAGATAACCGTTTTTGGCATCTTTGTCAGAGCGAAACATGAGTGCTCCCGCCCCTCTTCCGTTTCCATCCTTTATGGTGATATCAGATTCATAAGTGAAGTCTGACCCGGATGCTGAAGACAAGATAAAGGAATCGCCATCCGACCGCCCTTGTTTTCCCTCAATTGTGTCGGCCCACGTGCCATTTACCGTTGTCCAGCCGGTTACATTGGACATAAAAGGTGACGTGCCCCATACCTTTTTTAAAGGGTGAATCCTTAAAGATTTTATCTTTACATCTCCATTTGCAGCATATAATTCAAGCCCTTTGCTTGATCGATCTGGGAGAATGACATCTGTTATGACCTGCTGTCCGTCATTCCCAAATACTTCAACCGAGGAGCGGTCAACAAAAATGCGCATCTTAACCTTTCCATTTACCGGCTTCAGCGGTGCTGTTTCTTTTCCGGTGTCAAAGGCCGGATTAAAGGTGACGTTGCCCGACTTGCTCCGGTCAACGAACAGTTTGCCGTTCCTTCGGTCATAGCCGACTTTCGTAAATTGCTTTTCTCCTGTTCGGACCTTAAAACCAAATTCAGCAGCTGAACCAGGGCTTACTTTAAATTCTGCATTTATTTCATAGGCATCTCCAGATAGCCCCGATAGCACATTATGACTTGCAGGCGATATGGTCAGATTCTTCCACTTCTTAGAGGTCCCGCGAATGGCTTCCAGCTCTTTTACTGGTGTTTGGATTACTCTAACCCCTTCAGTAAGCGCTTTCAATTTTAACTCTCTTGGAATAGACGTTGCACTTCTCCATGGAGATGTCGGAACATCATTCGCATATTGCCAATTGCTCATCCAACCTAACCAAAGCCTCCGGCCGTCTCTGGATGGAATATCGGACCAGGATACAGCTGCGTAAAAGTCTCTGCCGTAATCCGTCCAAAGAACTTTGTCTGACGGGTTTTCATTTTTAAAATGAGTTCCATCAAAGTCCCCTACAAAATATTGCATGCCTGATCCTCCCGAAACCGCTCCGTTTCCGACACTGACTTGCAAGACCCATTTTTTTTGATTCGGTTTGCCATCTACCGGTAACTCAAATAAATCCGGACATTCCCATACTCCCCCATGGCTTCCTTGTCCCTGTCCAAATTCACTTGCATACGCCCACTGCTTCAGATTTTTTGATGTATATATGAGAATTCGGTCACCAGCTGCCAGTACCATCACCCACTTTTTCTCTTTCTCATACCAAAAGACTTTTGGATCGCGAAAATCTTTTTTACCCGGGTTTGGAATGGCAGGGTTGCCTGCGTATTTCGTCCATGTTCTGCCTTTGTCATTGCTATAGGCAATACTTTGCACTTGATGGCCTTCCCGATCCTGTGTATAAATGGCCACAAGCGGCTTCTCTTTGCCTGTTTGAAAACCGCTTGTGTTATTTTTATCGACAACTGCGCTTCCAGAAAAGATCGTGCCTTTTTCATCCGGATACAGCGCAACAGGAAGGTGCTCCCATGTAACCAAATCTTTGCTGACGGCATGCCCCCAATGCATTGGCCCCCACTGAAGCCCGTAAGGATGGTATTGATAGAACAAGTGATATTCCCCCGCATAATATACCATTCCGTTTGGGTCATTCATCCAGTTTGCTTCCGGTGTGAAGTGATATTGAGGACGGTATTCCTCATCATAGTAGCTTGAATCGGCTGCATCCGCCGAAAATGCCATAGTCAACAGCAGGGTGAACATGATCATGACTTGAATAAGTCTCTTTTTCATTTGTTCCTTCGCTCCTCTCTTCATGTTTAAACACTTTCAAGAGAGACTGCTGCGCAAGCTGGTCCGTTTCTGGAAATTCTCTTCTGTTTCGCTGTTATCCGAATCATTTATATCTTAAAAGACTGCTGCAGTTTCTCTCTTCTTCCTTCACACAGCTTATGCTAAGAATCCAGCCCAAAACCCGAGAATCCCGATGATAAAGATGCCGCAAATAATGAGAAGAGGGTTCACTCCTTTGCGCAGCATCCAAGCCACCAATAACGTTAATCCGAGCGGCAGCGCACCCGGCATAATGCTGTCTAACACATTTTGTACCGTTTGAACATCTACTTTGCCGCTTTCATCCTTAATCCTGGATACAACGATTGGAATGTTGATGGTGGTCCATTTGGACACGAGGGCCCCCATAACAAATAACCCGAGAATCGAAGCACCCTCTGTAAGCTTTTGAATGCGATTCCCCGCTAAATCCTGAAGGATCTCCATTCCTTTCACATAGCCATACTTTAATCCGTAATATTTTGTGCTTAATCTTATAGCATTCAGCAAGAAAAAGAATAGCAAAGGACCGGCAATGTTTCCTCCTAAAGCAAGAGAGGCTCCTAAGGCAGCTAAGACCGGGCGAATCGTTCCCCAGAAAATGGGGTCGCCTACGCCCGCTATTGGTCCCATCAAACCGATTTTCATTCCGCTTATCGCTTTTCCATCAATTCCTTTATTGTTCGCCATTTCTTCTTCCATGGCTGCCGTCACGCCAAATATAGGCGCTGTCAGCCACGGGTGTGTATTAAACCATTCCAAATGGCGCTGCAGGGCTTCGTTTCTTTTCGCTCCGGGAGCGTACAATTTTTTGATCGCCGGTATCATGACATAACAATATCCCATTGCCTGCACACGTTCGAAGTTAAAGGAACCGAGCAAAAAATTTGAACGAATAAACATGCTGAAAATTTCTTTTTTCGTTAATCGTTTTTCTTTCTCCATTTTTTCATCCCCCCTCATGTTTAGGCATCAAGATCGTCATCATCGTCATCATAAACAGCAACACTGCCACTGTCTGATGCGGCCGCGACTGCTCCGTGAGCGCTTTGTTTTTGTATCACCTGCTGATATAAAAGCGCCAGACAAAGACCAAGGGCTCCGAATCCCACTAAGTTAAAATCGGTAAACGCCGCTAATAAGAAACCGATATAGAAAAATGGCTTTAAATAAGGAATATTCATCATATTGATCACCATGGCATACCCGACAACCACAATAATGCCTCCGCCTATTTGCAGTCCTTTTGTAATGACATCAGGAATATTTCCTAGGAATGCCTGAACAGCGCTGACACTAATTAAAGCAACAATCAATGTAGGAATCATGACGCGCAAAGCTTGAAACACCATTGCGGTAATATGCATAATTTCAATTCCTTTTATATTTCCTTCTTTTGCATATTTGTCAGCGCGGTGAATGAAAAAGACAGTGATCGTCCGAACAAAAATCGTCAGCGCCTGACCCGCAGCTGCCAAAGCAACAGCGACAGCAATCCCTTCGCCAATTCCCTGATCAGCTGTAATAACTAAAATGGTTGAGATGACAGAAGCGATCGCCGTATCAGGCGCCATGGCAAGCCCGACGTTCATCCAGCCGAGCGCCATCAGCTCCAGTGTGCCTCCAAGGATAATCCCCGTTTTTAAATCCCCGAGCACCAGGCCAACTAGCGTACAGGCCACAAGCGGCCGGTGTGTCTGCCCTTCATCCAATACACTTGCGATTCCGGTAATTGCTGCAATGACTAACAACAAAATAATTTGTAATGAAGACATATTCTCATCCCCTTGATTATTTTGTTACGTTCCGTAATATCTGTACAAAATCTTCACTGGCATCTGAAGGCAGCTGCCTTAATTCCAGTTTCACGCCCTTGTCACTTAATGTTTCAAATGCCTTTATATCTTGCTCTGTGACACTGACTGATTTTGTGATTTGCCTGCGTTGATTTTCAAAACGCATTCCCCCGACGTTTACGGTTTTGATCGGTACGCCTGCTTCTATGAGGGATACGATATCGGACGGATTTTCAAACAAGAGCATTGCTGTTACTCCTTCATAGCGCGGACTATGAAAGGCTTTTGCCATTTTAGAAACAGAGACGGCACTCGCCTTAACATTTGAAGGCGCAACAGATAGGATCAGCGTTTTTCTCATTTCATCCTGAGCAATATCATCGGAGACAACGATGATTCGGTCGGCCGCATGTACTTTAATCCACCTTGTCAGGATTTGGCCGTGAATAAAGCGGTCATCAATTCTTGCTAACACAATGTTCATCATAGTTCATCCTCTCTTGTATCTTGATTGGCTGTTTTTACTTTTTCTAAATGTTCACTGCACACCTGAAAGCTTTGCTGACTCATCGCTTTTAAGTTGTTCAGCAAAGCTTTGAGAGCCAGATGTTCTCTCAAGCTTAATACCTCCAGCAGAATCGGCAGGTTTACGCCGGCTGCCATATCCATTCTTTGATCCTCAGCAATGATGGAAGCTGCCGCGTTATATGGCGTCCCTCCAAAAATATCGACTAAAAAAAGCACTTCATGTTCTTCCGGAATGTCCTTGAGCGCCTGATGATATTTTTCCTGCAGCGTTTGAATCCCTTCCCCTTTAAAAAACGGCACTGCAATCAAGTTATTTTCTTCACCGAATATCATCCCTGAAGACTCTTTTAATGCTATGGGAAAATCTCCATGACCACTGATAATAACTGAAATCATATCTATTGCTCCTTTCCTGTTTTGTACACCCATATATAATGCAAGGATCGTGCCAACACATTTGTGTTAAGCGTTTTCATTGATATTTCAGCCAATCGCAGTTTGTTGTTGAAACACTTAAAACGAAAAAAATAAACCTGTATTAAAATGGTGTTCCATTTAATACAGGTTCATATGAAAAAACTGGTTTTAAAACAGATGGCCATGCACTTCTTCAGCAAATATGGCGGCTATAAATAATTTTTCATCATCACTTATGCGAAGTCCGAGCTTTTCTTCATAAGGGGCTAGTGTCCGCTCTGTGACGTTCACCATTTCCTTCAGCTGATCATTAATTTCTTCTTCCTCCGAGAAAGCGATCGGATTCTGCTTAATTACCCTTTCAAAGGCGAAAGCTGTATGCATAATGACTTTGATCAAAACGGCATTATTGAAAATGACACCCAGCTCATCTTGAACGGTTTGCAGCCACTCTACTAACATTTCGGTTACATGATGGGGATTTAAGAAGACAAGATACTTTTTCAAGCTATCCTCGCAAAGCTCCCTGACAATAATATTTGCTTCATTTAATCCATTGCTCAAGGGAATGCTTCCTTTTGTAATCGCCTGTTGAATCAGCTTCTCTCCCTCCCCTTCAATTAACACTTCTAAGGATACATGCGGAGCATTCATTTTAGGGTCTTTCGTTCCAACTGTGGCAAGGATTTCATACTCTTTTTCGATTTCTTTTATGCTGTTGGCCAGTTTAATCGATGATACGGTCAATATGTGAATCGGAGTATCAGAGGCCTTGTTTACGATCGTGGTTAAAATGTCTTCCAGCTTTTTGGCCGTTCCGCTGCCTGTCGTGCAGATGGATACCAAAGCCTTCTTTTTGCCGGCTGCCGCTGGCTGGCGCTCCCATAACTCGATAAAATCCTTCGTAACCGATTGATAGATCGCATGCAAATTCAAATTCAAATAGTTGACCTTTCTGACAGCATCCAGCACCATTGAGGTTGTAACATTGCTGATCGTTTTGATGGCAATGCCTGTCTTTTCCTCCAGCCTGCTTTCCAGCATCGCAAGCGAGCCCATATCTACCAGCATTAACACACCTTCGCCTTCATCAACCTGTTTCATTTTTTCTGCTACGCATTCAAGAATGTCCGAAGGTGAAACAGAAAGCGGCATATCGACTGCTGCAATTGGCGTGCTCCCTAATAGTTCTGTCGCAACTTCAACCATTGAACTCGCCGTGCTGTTTCCATGAGCAGCAACGATAATACCGACTCTTTTGTTCTCTTTTAACGATTTGATCGAATGGATTAACATCGTTAAGTAGATGACTTCTATTTCAGGAATAGCCACTTTAAAATATTCCTGCATTTTATCTTTAAAAATCATCGCTACCCGATATTCTTTCACGTGCGTATCACGAATTTCATCCGTCTCCTGTGTATTTAAGACATCAATTTGCTTTCCGCGCTTTAAAAATGCGTCAATATGCATACTCAAGAAATAAATAAATTTACGGTCAAATGTGCAATCCAGCTCATGTTCAGCTATTTCTTTTAACTGTTTTGTCATTTGAATAACGTCATCTTCAACGAATGTCAGCAGGCTGTCCTTTTGAAAGGCTTGATGATGAAAAAAACTTCTGACATGCAAATGGACATCAGTCAAGATGTATTGGTTAATATCCTTTTTGGATAAACCTTCTTTCATAAGCGTTTTTACTTTTTCCTCGATCAAATGATATAAGTTAAAGGAGAGGTCTTCGTCAATTTTTGTTGTTTCATCTTCTACAATCGGAGAGATAATCGTTGTAATATTGACGTATTCTGAAATGGCTTTGCTTCTTTGCATGTTTTTGCTGCTGGACATCCATTCTTGCTTGATTTCATCAGGCAGATCCCGAACCGTCAGTTCAATAACCTCATTTCTGTCAAGGTTATGCAAAAAACCGTGTGCGCAAACTAACTGGACATTTGATTTCAGCTGTCCGACATTCCCAAATTTCGCGGAATGAATAAGCGCATTATAGACATCGATGTGCACACTGAGATTCTTCTTAATCCGCTCTGCTTCTTTCCCTAATAAAAACGTTGTCAGATCCACTCTTTCTTTAAGCGATCGTTCTTCAAGCGAAGGAATATGAATGGTCATTGGGATTCTTCTCAAAAATGTTTTCAATAGGGCAGAACTCGGATTTTCTGTAGTCGCACAAATAAACAATACGTTCGATGTTCGTTTATGTTCAGATTCTCCAAGCCTGTTATAAGAACCGCTGTCAATAAAATAAAACAGCATCTCCTGTCCCTCAGGAGGGAGACGGTGGATTTCATCCATAAACAGAATGCCCCCATTGGCCTGTTCAACTAAACCTGCCTTATCCTCGGCGGCACCTGTAAATGAACCTTTTTTGTGTCCGAATAATTGAGAAAGCAATAATTGAGGGTTGTTGTAGTAATCTGCACAGTTAAATGTAATAAATGGTGCGCCGGCCTTCAAAATGTCAGAGTATATGGCAAACTGGTAAATTCGGTTCGCAAAAAGGGATTTACCGGAACCAGTCGGCCCTAGAAGGAGCATATGCAGACCGTTAGGCGGATAAAAGACAGCTGCTTTTGCCTGGGAGATCGCTTTTTTCAAACTCCCTTTTGCCCCAATCATAAGCTCTAGAGGATTCGTGGAAATGTGTTGATGATTCTGTTTTAAATCCCCAGAAAACACCTTAAGGTCTTTCACTTCCATCATCCCTGTATCCCATTTCTTGTTGAATACCTTTTCTGCTATCTCGACTGGAATGTAGCGCACAGGAAACGTTTTAATTTTGATGACCTTTTTGGTCCGGACAAGATTGTTCAGCTCAAAGCTGACATTGGACCGCTCCATTTTCAACTGCTCAGCAATTTCCTTTGCTGAATTCCCTTGTATTTTTAAAAGATGATCTAAGGTTGAATCATGAAAATTATGCATGAGCTGATGGTATATTTTATCTATTCTTTTCACGTCTATCATCCTTTGTCCTTATTAGATAAGCCTTTAACAAGAATATTCCGAATTTTATAGTCCGCCCTGAGATGATCTGCATCGTTCAAAAAGGTCTCTATAGCAGATTGACAAAACTGACTTTTATGCGTATATATTTATATTTCGAACCATTTGCATCTCATCTTAGTATGATAGATTCGCAGTTCTTGAGGGCAAGTCCCCTTCAAAAGTAATAATCAGTAAACAGTTTATCATTCTTGAGGAATGTAATGATGTCAAAATCATCAATGACAAAAAATGAACCTTATAGCTCAGGACAAATTTCCTAAATACCCCCGGGAGATTTATTCACAATTAAAAAGGGCGGTCACTCTATGTGTTCGCCACAGTAGCACGATATGCAAAAATTCTTCATTTTTACAATACATCTGGAAAGTTAATGATTCGGTAAACTTATCAGCAATGATGATGTCTTACAGCCATTCACCTAGGATAGAAAAATCTCCGATATCCCCTGCAGGCCACCATTATAGCGGGCATACAATGGTTCAAATCGATGCCTATTAAAAAATAGCCTATCAGATCGTCCAAATGACGGTCCTGTTTATTCTGTTATTCAATAGAACTGCAAGTTTTATTCATAAACTCAAAATAGTTTTAAAATTTAAAAATAAAAGCATCTCCTCTTTTAAATGTTATAATATCCGTTAAAACTTTACTCATCTTTTTATTATTGGAGGAAAATAAAATTGATAGGCAATTCTAGCAAAGACAATTTTGGCCAGCAACAGAAATTGTCTAGAGGCCTAAAAAACAGGCATATACAATTAATGGCGATTGGAGGTGCAATCGGTACAGGTTTATTTTTAGGGTCAGGTAAATCCATCCACTTTGCAGGGCCATCCATTTTATTTGCTTACTTGATCACCGGCGTATTTTGCTTTTTCATTATGCGTTCGCTCGGAGAACTGCTCTTATCAAATGCGGGATACCACTCTTTTGTGGATTTTGTAAGGGACTATTTAGGAAACATGGCAGCATTTATTACTGGGTGGACCTACTGGTTCTGCTGGATTTCCCTCGCGATGGCTGATTTAACGGCGGTCGGCATTTATACGCAATATTGGCTGCCCGATGTGCCTCAATGGCTGCCCGGCCTTCTTGCGCTTATTATCCTGCTGATCATGAATCTTGCCACCGTTAAACTTTTCGGAGAATTAGAATTTTGGTTTGCATTGATCAAAGTCATTGCCATACTGGCCCTGATCGTAACTGGCATTTTCCTGATTGTGAAAGGTTTTTCCGCAGCTTCCGGCCCTGCCAGCCTTACCAACCTTTGGAGCCATGGCGGCATGTTCCCAAATGGATGGCATGGGTTTATCCTATCGTTCCAAATGGTCGTTTTCGCTTTCGTGGGTATTGAACTTGTTGGACTGACAGCTGGTGAAACAGAAAATCCCCAAAAAGTGATCCCTAAAGCCATCAATCAAATCCCTGTCCGGATTTTACTTTTTTATGTAGGCGCACTTTTCGTGATTATGTGTATCTATCCTTGGAATGTGTTGAATCCAAACGAAAGCCCATTTGTTCAGGTCTTCTCTGCTGTGGGCATCGTTGTGGCCGCCAGTTTGATCAATTTTGTTGTATTAACATCAGCCGCATCAGCTGCCAATAGCGCTTTATTCAGCACAAGCCGAATGGTCTATTCACTTGCAAAGGATCATCACGCACCTGGACTATTAAAGAAATTGACTTCTTCTAACGTTCCAAGCAATGCGCTGTTCTTTTCAACCATCGCCATTCTGATTGGCGTTAGTCTGAATTATTTAATGCCTGAGCAAGTCTTTACACTGATTACAAGTGTTTCTACAATATGCTTCATTTTTATTTGGGGCATCACGGTGATCTGCCATTTGAAATATCGAAAAACAAGACAGCATGAAGCGAAAGCAAACAAATTTAAAATGCCTTTTTATCCATTATCCAACTATTTAACACTTGCATTTCTTGCATTCATTCTTGTCATATTGGCACTGGCGAATGATACACGTGTTGCTTTGTTTGTCACCCCGGTCTGGTTTGTTTTGTTGATTATTTTGTATAAAGTGCAGACCCGCAGAGGACATCAGATGAAATAAAAAAAAAGACAAGGGATACTCACTCCCTTGTCTTTTTTATGGCCAAACACTAAGTTTTAAATTTCATTCACTTCATTTAAGTGTTAACTCAAACCAGTTTTGATGCCGAAACCTACTAATATCATTCCGGTTATTTTTTGAAACACTTTCTGGAACCTCGAGTTTTTCATCCATTTTTTCGCGTAATCAATAATATAAACAAGAAACAGAAACCACAACACCGCTAATAAGGTTAGGATTGAAGCTAAAATAATGAGCTGCTGGTTTATATTTCCGTTCAAATTGATAAATTGGGGCATGATTGTAACATACACCAAAACAGTTTTAGGATTAAGAATGTTACTGAGTGATCCCTGCATAAAGGAAGTTTTATAATAACGTTTCGGAGAACTTGTCATATTTTTTGTTTGGGACTGCATGTCATCTAACGAAAACATACTTTTTGCAAAAAAACTTTTTACGCCTAAATAAATTAAGTACGCCGCTCCCAAATATTTGATCGTTGTGAAAAGAATCACTGACTTTGCAATCACCACCGATAATCCTAAAATGGCAATCACCGTCCAAAAGGATAGTCCAGTTGCCAATCCGAGAATGTTATAACGTCCGGCTTTCGGGCCATATCGAAGCGTATTTTTCATCACAAGCATCGTATCTGCACCCGGCATGATAACCATCATGGCAGCGATCGGTATGTATGCGAGTAAGCTGTGCATTGTTCTCTCCCCCTTTAAAAATCCCCTCAATCATATAGTGACTACAAAAGTAACTACTTATAAAAATTGTATCAATGCGTTTGGAATAAATCAATATGGTTTGTTAAAATAGCGATTACAAAGGCAGTAATTGCTCTTTATATTGGAGGATATATGAAGGAAAATATGTTAGACATTTTGAAAAACCTCAATTTTACAGAATATGAGTCGAAAGCTTATTTGGCGTTATTGCAAGAATCACCTTTAACAGGCTACGCCGTTGCCAAAAAATCCGGAGTGCCCCGTTCTAAAATTTATGAAGTCCTGGAAAGCCTTGTGATCAGAGGAGATGTTTTTGTCAGTCATGGAAATACGCCTCAGTATGTTCCTGTCCCCGCGAAAGAACTGATTAAAAACCGCCGGCTCAAAGCGGAAGAACATTTTGATCAGGCTGAAAAATATTTTGAAAAGTTCGAGCAGACCGCAAATGACCGGGAAAACATCTGGAATATCACCGGCCGCAGTGAAATTCTTGAAAAGGTGAAGGCCTGTATCTTATCCGCCAAAAAAAGAATCCTCTTAGAAATATGGAAAGAGGATTTTGAAGAGATAGAATCAGAGCTCAAACAGGCGGCAGATCAAGGCGTTATTGTCACCATTATTGCTTACGGAGACATCGTATCTGATTTCGCTAATATTTACCTGCATGATATGAGCAGTGAAATTACAGAAGAGTATGATGGACGGTGGCTTGTCTATAGCGGAGATGATTCAGAAGTAGTTGCGGGCATTGTCTCGCTTGGCAACGACAGCCGTGCCGCATGGACGATGCATGTAGGTTTAGTCATGCCTATTACTGAAGTGATCATTCATGATCTGTATCTTATGGAAATTCTGAAAAAGCATAGAGAGCTTTTGGAAGAAAGCTTTGGGAAAAACCTCATTCAATTGCGCCGTAAATTTTCTATCCACTCAGATTTCAAAAAACATTACTTGGAATAGCGTTTGGCATCGTTTACCCCAAAAACAAGGCTTGTACGAAATAAGCCTTGTTTTTTTATGCATAAAAACTTCCCCATGCTGATTTACTTCTTTAAAAAAATGTGATTCTGCGCAAACTATTTTTCAGCCTGCCGCGTCTATCCTAGGTAACAGCCTAAGATATACGTATATTCAAAAAGGAGCCCTTTATTGCAATGAAGAAAAAACAAACAACAAAAGCGTTGCTTGTCACATGCATAACTGATCATAAGCAAGATTTCTACCGGTTGGCTTTCAGTTATGTGAAAAATCAAGATGACGCATTAGATATTGTTCAAGAATCGATAAAAAAAGCGCTGAGCTCAGTTGAAACGATCAGAAACCCCGAGACGATAAAAAGCTGGTTTTATAAAATTTTGGTGCGGACAGCTATTGATTTTTTGCGCAAACAAAAAAAGATAAGAGTGATGGACGACGAAACGATAGAATTTTTAAGCAAGGGAAAAGAAGACCATTACAAGGATACTGATCTCCATGAAGCGCTTGACGAATTGCCTTACCGCTATAAAACCATTATTATTTTACGTTTTTTTGAAGACCTCAAATTAGAAGAAATTGCGGAAATTACAGGAGAAAACACGAATACCGTCAAAACGCGCCTATACAGAGCATTGAAGCTGATGCGCATTCAGTTGACGAAGGAGGATCTTTCTTAATGGATAAGAGATTACAGCAATTAAAAGAAGAATATAAAAATGTTCCGATTCCTAAAGAATTGGATGTCATTGTTGAAAAAGCCCTTCAGCAAGAACCAAAAAAGAAAAGAATCGTCATGTGGCCGACATCAGCAGCAATCGCTGCAGCTATTTTATTCACTGCGCTTGTGAATATCAACCCTGACGCCGCTCACGCTATGTCTAAGATCCCTGTCATCGGCAAAATCGTCAAAGCGATCACCTTTATTGAAATCAAAGAGGAAAAAGACCAATCAAGCATTGATGTCAAAACACCTGCTTTGTCCGGACTTTCTAATAAAGAGCTTGAAAACAGCATTAACGAGAAATACTTGAAAGAAAGCCAGCAGCTGTATAAAGAGTTTATACAATCCACATCCAAAAACAAAAAAGGGCATCTCAGCATCTACAGTGATTACGAGACGGTCACAGACACGCCAGATTTGCTCTCGATCCGGCGCAATATTGAAACAACACAAGCATCTTCCTACACACAAAGCCGTTATATTACGATTGACAAAAAGAATGATATTTTACTTACATTAAAAAGCTTATTCAAAGATGAGCGCTATATCAAAGTCATCAGTCAAAACATCAAAGAGCAAATGAAACAGCAAATGAAGGAAGATCCTAATAAAATATATTGGCTCACTGATGAAGATGCTGAACCGTTCAAAACGATTCTTCCTGATCAAACGTTTTACATTACTGAGGACCATAAACTTATGATCTCATTTGACGAATATGAAGTCGCCCCCGGCTATATGGGCGTTACCGAGTTTAAAATTCCAACCAGCGTCATTTCAAACTTGCTCGTGGGAGAACGTTATATTCGATAAAATAAAAAAACATCCATTTTAGATTATGGATGTTTTCTCTCTTTTCTATTTGAGGTCGTAACCTCGCTATCAAAACAAACGAGAATATTTGCATACTATTGGAGGAATACCCATGTATCACAAGACACAGCATCATCGATACATCCCTGGACTTGATGGCCTTCGGGCTTTTGCCGTCCTGTCCGTTATCGCTTATCACCTAAATTTCAATTGGGCTAACGGAGGCTTTATCGGAGTTGATATCTTTTTTGTTTTATCCGGATATTTGATTACCTCCATTCTATTGCCGGCATATGGAAATGATATTAATCTTGATTTTCGGGACTTTTGGGTGCGCCGCATTCGGCGGCTTTTGCCAGCGGCTTACCTTATGATCTTTTCCACTGTTGTTTGGGTCGTATTGTTTGACCGGGAACTATTGCACACCGTACGCGGGGATGCGATCTCTTCTCTCTTTTATATGAGCAATTGGTGGTTTATTTTTCACAAGCTATCATATTTTGATAGTTTCGGTTCCCCATCACCTCTAAAAAACCTTTGGTCGCTGGCGATTGAAGAACAATTTTATATCATATGGCCAATGTTTTTCGTTTTTGGAATGTACATATTGAAAAGCCGTGCCAGATTGGCTGCGGTAATATCGTTGCTTGCGCTTTGTTCAGCCATGATGATGAGCATACTGTATGAACCTGGCGGAGATCCGAGCCGCGTCTACTATGGCACAGACACTCGTTCGTTTGACCTTCTCATCGGATGCGCCTTGGCTTTGGTATGGCCGATGAAAAGGCTGTCTTCCAACAGGCTGCCAAGCAAACTGAAGCACACTTTGCACGCCACTGAATTTTCGGCATTTTGCATTTTAGTGTTATGTGTCTATTTCACAGATGAGTACGAACCTTTTCTTTACAGAGGCGGAATGCTATTCATTAGCATCACTGCCGCAATCCTTATCGCATGTGTTTGCCATCCGAGCAGCTTTTTAGGCAAGCTCCTTTCATGGAGGCCGCTTCGGTGGCTTGGAACAAGGTCTTACGGTATTTATCTTTGGCACTACCCTGTTATTGTGTTGAGCACACCAGTTCAAGAAATCGGAAATCCTGTTTTTTGGCATATCGTGCTAAAGATTATTGTGACATGTATACTTGCCGAGCTTTCCTATCATTTTATTGAGAAGCCGATACGGACACAGGGATTTAGAACATTTTTCAGCGGTGTTTTGATACATAGAATCAAGGAATGGAAAACGACATCTGTTATTAGCAAAATGTCAATTGGTTTCGTCATTTTCACTATACTTATTTTTGCAGGAGGGCTGTCTGGATTGGCCGGAGAGCAAAAGCACCCTACTAAATGGACCTATAGCTCACAAGAAACAAATGCTGACATCAGCCAAGCTTCTGGGGATAAAAAGGATGCTGCAGCAGATAAAAAACACAATCCTGAACAAAAAACACCAGGCTCCAAGCAAGGACAAAAGGAAAATAAAAATAATGGGCAAGAGACTCATAAAAAGAAAGACACGCAATCTCAACAGTCGAAAGAACCCGCAGACACTGCGAAAGAAGTGTTAGCTATAGGCGATTCCGTCATGCTTGATATTTCTTCACACCTGCATCAGTCACTTTCAAATGTAACGATTGATGGAAAGGTGGGAAGACAAATGTCTCAAGCTTTGGAACTCGCAAAGGAATACAAGTCTTTTAATCAGCCCAACAAGGCTGTCATCATTGAGCTTGGAACCAATGGCTACTTTACAAACAGCCAAATCGAACAACTGCTTCAATCTTTCTCAAAAGCCCATATCTATCTCGTCAATACACGGGTTCCCCGCCAATGGGAAAGCAAGGTTAATGAATCTTTACAGCACCAGGCAAGCGCACATCAAAATGTTACGTTAGTTGACTGGCATACAGAAGCCCTTCAGCATCCGGAATATTTTACCCCTGATGGTGTTCACTTGGTTCCTAAAGGGGCAAAAGCTTTGACTGCTCTTATTGTTCAGGCGATGAAATCGTAAAAAAGAGATCCTATACGGATCACTTTTTTACTTTAGTTTCTGATCGTTGATTATGTCTCCTTTCAGCAAGGCAGCCCTTATGTTTACATACCGTTTACGTAAGGGTAAGCCAAAATTGAATGGAGGGATGATAATGAAAGGAAATGAAGAACATGACATCCAAAAAGAGCTGAAACGATATGAGCTTTTTTTCAAAAAACGATATAAGATTCTTTATACAGTAAACGATTTTATCATCGGTGCTTTGTTTCTCGTTGGAAGCTTTTTCTTTTTCTATGACCGTTTAAAGTCGGCAGGAATATGGCTGTTTGCGGTCGGAAGCTTGCTGCTGTTAATCAGGCCGACCATTCGGCTGATTCATGACCTTCATTACCGTAAACATGTGGAACGGCAATTCAAACATCAATCTTCAACAGATGACTGATCTTAAGGAATAAGAAAGAACAAAATGCCAAAAGCCTGAGTCGAAAATCAAAAACAAGACTTTTAGACTATTTATTTTTAAAAATAAGGTAAAAAGAACTAAACTTTTGTCTCTATATGACGATATGAATAATAAGGCCGGCGCGATACTCCCTATAACATCCTTTTCAGTAGATTTCATTATCGTGCCGGTTTTCTCACATGCAAAGCAATCCCGCCAATCAGATTGGCGGGATTTTATTTTTTATTAATTTCCTGTCCAAACGTCTTTTACATAACGTTTTTGGTCTTGCAGCTTTTGCAGCCAATCGGCGGATTCTTCCTGACTTGCCCCTTTTTCAATTTCATATGCCCATCGCAAAGTTTTCTCTACGTCAGGAGCCATTTGCGATCCATCACCGCATACGTAAATATGGGCTCCTTTTTCAATGAGTGTCATCAATTTCTGTGAATCTTGCTTGAGCAAGTGCTGGACATATCCTTTTGATTCGTTTTCGACGCGTGAGTAGCATCGGCGGATTGTGACCAAACCTTCCTGTTCCGCTTGATCCAGCTCTTCTCTGTAAAGATCGTCATGATCCGGGCGCCGGCAGCCGAAGTATAAAAGTGCTTCACCAAGCGTGCTTCCTTCCTTATTCAAAACAGATCTTGCCTGAATAAAGCCCCTGAATGGCGCAATTCCTGTACCCGGACCAACCATAATCATAGGCGTGTCAGGGTCATCCGGCATCTGGAATCCGGACTGCGGCGTACGAATGAAGCAGGCTGCTGCATCACCTGTATTCAATTCTGCTAAATAAGTAGAGGCGACACCCCGGTATTCACCTCGGCCGCTCCAGGCTGAGGCTTTCACAACTCCTACCGTCATGCTCACGATATTTGCATGGGCTTTCGGTGAACTTGAAATGGAATAGTATCTCGGTTTTAGTGATGGCAAAAGTGCTAAAAACCGTTCAAACGGCATTTCGCAGGCAGGATAATCTTCTAAAAGATCAAGCATGGTAAGACGTTTTGCAAGCACCTGCTCTTTGTAAGTGCCATCATCTGAAACGAGCTGTTCCAGCTCTTTTTGATGCGGCGGGCAGACTGTATAAGAAGCCAGCTCGCGAAGCTGAAGCCTTGAAGCCGGTTCCTGCAGCTCTACATAGGACGACAGTAAATCCGCTACTTTAATCGGCCGGTCCATCGGCAGGTGAGCCATATGAGCGCTTCCGCTTATTTGTATTACATGATTGGACTGCAAACCGAATCGGCTGAGAACCCGCTGAACAAGCTCCCTGCTGTTCTTCGGCAGGATTCCGATATGATCGCCTTCTTTATATGTTTTACCCTCCGGAATTTCCAATTCAATATGGCGGGTCGAACGCGTACTGTCAGCTGACTGGAGCTCTCGATTCTCTAATACAATCCCTTCAAACGCGCCATATGCTTTGGCAACCGGCGTTTCCGTCGCTTCACTGAGAAAAGTAATCGACAATGAAGGCCTGTCTTCTTTCTGGGCGATTTCGTTAATATCAAATGCGTCCAGCGTTTCCTTCCAGAAGCGGTTTTCCCAAGACTCGCGATGGCTTTCAAAATCATCGGCCGCATCACCTTCCCCAATCGCTGTTAAACGCGTTGCCCCCTTTGCTTTCATCATGTCATCAATCAGGCGGGGAATCCGCTGATACGTGCTGGCCCAGCTCCGGTTTCCGCAACCGAAAACCGCATAGGAAACGCCTTTCAATCGGCCTTCCTCAAGCTCTTTCAGCCACTCTACAAAGCCGGCGGCATTATCAGGCGGCGCCCCATTATAAGAAGCCGTAACAATGACGACTGCCCCTTCTTCAGGAAGCTTGCCGATGTAATCATCAAGCGGAGCCGTTTCAGCTGTAAAGCCCATCTGGCGGCCTTGAGCGGCCAGTTCACCGGCTATTCCCTCAGCTGTCCCAAGGTTTGAACCGTAAAGAACGAGTAAAGGTGTGCCGTGTTTAGGTTGGGTTTCTTTTGGCTTTGTTTCTGTTTTGATGTCTGCCTGTTCTCTTCGCTGTACATTGATTGCCGCTGTTTTCCGCGGTTTCACAGTAATTTTAAAATCATCCGGCTTGATTGTTAATGCTTCTTTGATTTTTAGTTTATAGCCAGTATGGTTGAGCAAATCAAAATGCTTTAATACAAGACCAAGAACCATTGTCGCTTCTTGAAGAGCAAACTGCATGCCGATACAAGCGCGCTGGCCGTTTCCAAACGGCTTATACGCATGATGAGGGATACTTGAAGGATCTTCAAACCGTTCCGGACGGAAATCTTCCGCATCCGCTCCCCAAGCGTTTTGGTCCCGGTGCAGCTTCGGAATTAAAATGGTGACAGGCTGCCCTTTGCTGATCGGATATTCCCCGCCTAGAACAGTGTCCTCCTTCGCATATAGAGAAAAAGCCGGAGCTGTTGGATACAGTCTCAGGGTTTCGTTTAACACCATCCGAATGTATTTGAGCTGCTGGATTTGTTTATATTCAGGCGTGTCATCCGTTAGCACGCGATCCGCTTCCTCCTGAGCTTTTTTCAGTTTTTCCGGATGTGTAAGCAGACAATAAATCGCAAAGGAAAGCAGCCCGCTTGTTGTCTCATGTCCAGCTATTAAAAATGTGATGATTTGATACCTTATGTTTTCGTCATCCAGCGTTTCACCCGTTACTGGATCTTTGGCATAAAGCATGAGAGACAAGAGATCCTTAATGTTTTCATCCGGATTCGCCTTTCGCTCCGCTATCATTCTATCGACAAGGGAGTTCATGACTTCTATATCTTTTTGGAACTGCAGTTTCGTTTTCACCATCATTTTATCTTGCAGGCCCAGTCTTTTTGATTGATTCATCGCCTCTTTTAAGGCACGGAGCATGCTGGTGATAAACGGATGCTGCGAATCACGGTAAAAGCTGTTGAATCGATAGTTAAACCCGCATAACCCAATCGTATCAAGCGTCAGACGCGTCATATCGTCCGCTACGTCAATTTCTTCATTGGGGTTAAGGCGGCTCCATTTTTGTATAAGCTGGGTTGCGATATCCAGCATCATAGAATGATAGCCTTTCATCGCTTTTTGGCTAAAACTCGGCAGCAAAATGCGGTGGGCTTTTTGCCAGTTCGGTTCGTGCGTCCAGCTTGTAAATAAGCCATCTCCGCCGAACTCGCGCACCTTTAGCAAACCTTTGCCAAGGTTCTTGTCAAAGCGGCTTTCATCACACACTTCAGCCACAAGATTGTGGCCTGAGACAAAAACACTGGATACTCCCGGAAAATCAAAACGGAAAATCGGTCCCAATTCATCAGCTAACCGCCATAAAGATTGAGAAAGCTGTTCTTTTTCCAGATGCGGAAGATTTTTTAAAGGTCCGTATGTTTTGGGCTGAGGTATTGCGCTTGCCTGTTTCATTGACATCTCCCTTTCCTATTTTTGTGATGATTGAAGCTTAATGGCATCCCAGCAGCACTGTTCCAATTCAGTAATTAAACCAGTGTCCATCTCTATATCACCTGTTTGGACGAGCTGATATAACTTGAGAAACGCCCCTAATACAATCGCGATTAACACATTAGAGGGCAGGCTGCGAATCACGCCTTCCGCTTTTCCCTTATTAAAATAGTCATCAAGCATTTGAGTCAGATTTTCTATCATTTTTTTGCTTGTATGATTTAAGTAATGAGCGTCTTTTTTGGTTTCAAGAAAAAAAAGCGCATAGTCGCTCTCTTTCGTAAACTGAACGAGACAGCTAAATACGTGATGGAAGCCTTCTCTGACAGGCAGTTCCGAAATGTCTCCCTTCAGCTTTTCTGTAAATCGCTGAATGCTTTCTTGAAACAGTACGTTGACGAGTGTTTCTTTGCTGTCAAAATAACGATAGATCGTCCCTGTCCCCACATGAGCACGTTCAGCTATCATAGGAATAGTGGTAGCGTCAAAACCCCTTTCTGTAAAAAGCGAGACCGACGCTTTCATAATCATGTCGTATTTACTGCTGGATTCGGATAACATGTAATGCAACCTCCGATTCGTTTGCGGAATGAATATTCATTCCTTTTGTTCATAAATAATATCTGCCCTATCTGATATCACCTCTTTGTTCTTTCTTCTGTTATAAGTTTATATGAAAAAAACTTTTTTTAATATAAAGTATATGCAAAAAATAAAAAATTAAGAAAATATACCCAATCCCTAATGTAAGGACCTTGGATATATTTCCCGAGAAATTTTTTATTTAACAGCCACAATACATAGACAGGAATCACGCCTGATGACAGAAAGTTCCCTGAAATGCTGGTCTTTCAACAGTTGAATATACGTTTTTTCTTTTTCACCGGTATTTGCATCAATACTGATGTAACACCGGCCGTCAATTTGAAGCACCCTGTAAATTTCTCTTAATGCAAGCCTAATATCGGTGCAGCTCTGAACCGTATGTAAAGAAAACACTTTATTAAAGATACGGTCATCAAAGGGAAGGTTCTCTGGAAAGCCATGAAAAACCTCCCCTTTCCCCATGTTTTTTCGATTCGCACGGGATATCTGCCTTACCTTTCGCTTTGAAGGATCAATGCTTTTTAAGCTCCCCTTGTCTAGTTTCTTGGCTATGCTTTTAAAAACAGTGCCATTTCCGATTCCAATTTCTAAAATTCTGTCATTTCCTTGTATATCTATAGAGTCAATCATCATATGCTCAATGGTTTTAATTTGCTTATATTTCCGAGAAAATAATTTCCAAAGATTCGATCGTTTATAGAGTCTATTTTCTAGCATTTTAAACACCTGCTTTTGGTTTCCTATGTTTATTTATTATATTCGAAAAATAAACATCATCTTCTTTTCTAAAAGGGAAGGAAGGTACCAACTAGACGGCAATGTGTCTAAAAACGTTTCGATAGAACTAAACTTTTTCATTTTTCCCGCAAAAAAAGCAGAAAACAAAATGTTTTCTGCCCTCTTTCTAATGCCAATGATAAGGGAATACATACAGCCTTTGCTGCTGCATTGCCATCAGCCTCTGCTGTCGGAACGGATTTCCATAGCCATGTTTGAAGGAATGCGGCATGGACGCATAACCATGGCCAATCGACGGCAGCCTTTTTTGATCATCGTTCATGATGCCATCACCTGCCTCACAATAACGTTGATTTACTATATGCAGGCGCGCATTTTCTTGACAGCTGTTTCGCTAAACTTGGTCCTTCTCCATTGTATAATGCATCAATAATTCCATTCTAAGCATATGCCATTCCCCCTTCAGTTTTTTTATTGCTTTTAGCGCCAGTTTGTTAAATAAAGATGCTTTAACTGAGACTCCTTCATTTCATCATAAATCTGCTCAATCTGCTGTTCTCGTTCGAATTCTTCCAGGCTCTTAAACCGTTTTTTTATCGTTAACGTTAAAAAGAATAGGTTAATCGTCATATGCTCACCCCCTTTCAAAGTCCGCACCAAGCGAAATAGCCCACAGCATCAATCCTTCTGCCGCGGGCAAATAAAAACCGCAGACAAAAGAAGACACCAATGCCTCTACTGCCTGCGGGGAGTTGCGTATGTCCGACTATTCCGAATTTAATGCGTGCGATAAGCATCGGTTAAGGAAGGACACGAACTCTTCCACAGGCTGAATAAACCATGAACTTTTCCTTGTGTATCACGTACAGGTTGACGTCGTTGTCTCATTGTCATTTTGGTTCAGCCTCCTTTGCTCTTTTTTCTTACTTTGTAAGTATATCCACCAAATTCCATTTTGTAAACATCTTTTTCTAAAAATGGACTGAAATTGTGCAAATCATCGAATGGTTTTGCCCGTTGCTCATGATACCTGCTTCATTTCTTTTCTGGAGCGGTCTTTCTTATGATATGCAATAAAATAAATGAGTCCGACAAATACAGCTCCGCCGATGACATTGCCGATAAAAGCAGGAATGATGTTTCCGATAAACTGCCCCCACGTGAACGAGCCTGCAAAAATGGCAGCAGGGATCACAAACATGTTGGCGACAACGTGCTGAAATCCGATAGCCACAAAAGCCATAATTGGGAACCAGATGCCAAGGATTTTACCTGCTGCGTCTTGGGCGCCGAAAGAAAGCCACACTGCAAGACATACAAGCCAGTTACAGCCGATGCCGGAAATGAGAACCTTTCCAAAGCTCATATCGAGTTTTCCTTGGGCAACGGCAACCGTTTTTTCTAAATAAGGACCTGTTTCAGTCAATCCAACCAAATGCCCAAAAAAGTACGCAACAAACAATGCGCCGATTAAGTTCATAACTGTGACGATTCCCCAGTTAATCGCCAACTCTTTTACTGATATTTTTCTCGAAAATAACGCCATCGCAACTGACATCATATTTCCTGTGATCAGTTCAGCGCCAGCGAGAACGACAAGGATCAGACCGACTGGAAATACTGATGCACCGATCAAACTGGACAGGCTCCCCCATTCTTTCGGAAGATCGCCGATCACCCTGATATCAAGCAAATACCCAAGTGCGATAAATGCACCGCCTAAAAACCCCAGCACAAGCAGTGACAGCAGCGGGAGCTTTATTTTTTTCATCCCTGCTTCTATTGCTGCTTCCGCTATTTCATCCGGTTTTCGAAAAGCCATAATAAAACGCCTCCATACTTCTTCTTTTCTAACAGTTATGCAAGAAAGGCAATAAAAAAGGCAGCACTCAAATAACCTGTGTCAAACCAGGCGTTTGAATGCTGCCTAACTTGTATGCATACCCATACAACAATATCAAGCAGTATGTAAGATATTGAAAGAGAATATATACAGTTCGTGCATACATTCCATTGCTTTAGCCTTCTATAACTGTAGCAACATCATATCAAATGTGACAAATTTGTGTCAATGGCAAATATGCTAGCTTTGCACAGCTTCTTTTTGATCATCTATTTTTCGGTCAAAAACAAATACAGATACAGCGATGTTTTCCTCAATTTTAATATCAGAAAACAAATGGACTAGCTTAGCTCCCATAAGTTCCTCCATTCCTTCCGGCGTTTGTTTGGAATAAAGGTCTTGAATCAGGCTTGTCCGGGCCGCATGTACCATCTCTCTTCCTTCAGGCGTACGGGCGATAAACTGCTCGCTTGCACTCAGATTTCCGTATAGCGTTGAAACTGCCATGTTTTCTACAAATACAGTATGAATTCGCTCAGGCCCTTTTCCGAACAATTCTTTGCGAAGCTTTCGAATGATATCATTGAATTCGTGAATTTTTTTAGACATGCTGATTACCCCTTCCGATATTGCCTTATAAAGGCTTTTCCCGGTTCCCCTTAGGACATTTCACTTGGTTAAAATTTTCCTGCCATATTGTATTATAATAAATATCACTTTATAATAAAAGCAGTGTTGATGGATTTGTAATAGGATCTTGTTATGAGTCTATCGTTTTATAAAAATCAAGGATTGGTCTGTTAGTAAGACTTGCTAGTGAACTATTCCGCCATGTGTGTTTACACCTTCTTAGAATTAAGGACAGGTGTATCTATACATGGCTTTTTTTGACTTCTTGAAAGAAAGATGGAGGGGAATATGAATATGATGGACGGTAAGTCGATCAGTATCCGTGTAGACGGAACAGAAATTCAAGCACGAGCAGGGGCCACAATTTTAGATATTTTAAATGAAAACGGAATTGAATACCCGCAGATTTGCCACGTACCTGAGGTTGATCCGATTCAAACTTGTGATACTTGCATTGTAGAAGCAAATGGCAAGCTGGTACGTTCATGCGCGACGGTCGCAGAAAACGGAATGTCAATTGATCTTTCGGGAAATCGAGTGAAAGAAGCGCAAACCGAGGCGATGGACCGCCTTCTTGAAAACCATTTGCTGTATTGTACGGTTTGCGATAACAACAATGGGAACTGTACGCTGCACAATACAGCGGAAATGATGGGGATTGAGCATCAAAAATACCCATATACGCCAAAAGAAGATCCTTCTTGCGCGGTTGATATGTCTCATCCTTTTTACCGCTATGATCCAAACCAATGTATTGCCTGCGGCCAGTGTGTTGAAGTCTGTCAAAACCTTCAGGTAAATGAAACACTCTCAATCGATTGGGAACGCGAACGCCCTCGCGTTATTTGGGATGAGGGAGTTCCGATCAATGAATCTTCTTGTGTCAGCTGCGGTCAGTGTGTCACAGTATGTCCATGTAATGCACTGATGGAAAAATCAATGCTCGGTCAGGCTGGCTTTATGACAGGCATTAAAGAGGACGTTATGGAACCGATGATTGACCTCGTGAAAAACGTTGAACCGGGATATGGCAGCATTTTTGCCATTTCGGAAGTTGAAGCGGCAATGCGAGAAACGAGAACGAAAAAAACAAAAACTGTATGTACGTTCTGCGGTGTCGGATGTTCTTTTGAAGTATGGACAAAAGGCCGGGATATTCTAAAGATCCAGCCTGTTTCTGATGCTCCGGTTAACGCGATTTCCACATGTGTCAAAGGGAAATTCGGCTGGGATTTCGTCAATTCTGAAGAGCGGATCACAAAGCCTTTAATCCGTAAAAACGGAGCTTTTGTGGAATCTTCTTGGGAAGAGGCCCTCGATCTTGTCGCAAGCAGACTAGGATCAATTAAAGAGCAGTACGGTAAAGGCTCTGTCGGGTTTATCTCTTCATCTAAAATTACGAATGAAGAAAACTACGTCATTCAAAAGCTAGCGCGTCAGGTATTTGAAACAAACAACGTCGATAACTGTTCACGCTACTGTCAGTCTCCTGCCACAGACGGATTGTTCCGCACTGTCGGTATGGGCGGTGACGCCGGCACGATTAAAGATATCGCCAAAGCCGGTCTCGTCATCATCGTCGGCGCCAATCCGGCGGAAGGACATCCAGTGCTCGCAACACGCGTCAAACGGGCACACAAGCTCCACGGTCAAAAACTGATTGTTGCCGACCTGCGTAAAAATGAGATGGCTGAGCGATCTGATCTGTTCATCAGCCCTAAACAAGGCACAGACCAAGTTTGGCTGATGGCTGTTACGAAATATATGATCGACCAAGGCTGGCACGATCAGGCGTTTATTGATGAGAACGTCAATTACTTTGAAGATTATAAAGAAACCCTTAAAACGTATACGCTTGATTATGCAGAACGCATCACAGGCCTTTCAAAAGAAAACATCATTCAAATCGCTGAAATGATCCGTGATGCTGACGGCACTTGTGTCCTTTGGGGAATGGGTGTCACACAAAATACAGGCGGTTCTGATACATCAGCAGCCATATCAAACCTGCTTCTCGCTACGGGCAACTATCGCCGTCCGGGTGCAGGCGCTTATCCTCTGCGCGGACACAATAACGTGCAAGGCGCTTGTGATATGGGAACATTGCCTGGCTGGCTGCCGGGATATCAGCATATTACAGATGACAAAGCCCGCGCTAAATTTGAAGAGGCATATGGTGTTGAGATTGATGGAAAGCCTGGTTTAGATAATATTCAAATGCTTCATGCCATTGAAGAAGGCAAAATGAAGGCCATGTATCTTGTCGGTGAGGATATGGCATTGGTCGATTCAAACGCGAACCATGTGCATGATATTTTATCTAGCCTTGATTTCTTCGTGGTACAGGACATCTTCCTGTCAAGAACAGCTCAATATGCGGATGTCGTCTTGCCGGCCACTCCTTCACTTGAAAAAGACGGAACATTCACCAACACAGAACGCCGTGTGCAGCGATTGTATCAGGCGCTTCCGACGCTTGGTGACGCAAAGCCGGACTGGTGGATTATTCAAGAGGTGGCAAACCGTTTAGGAGCGAATTGGAATTACAGCCATCCAAGTGACATTTTCTCTGAAATGGCGAGCCTTTCTCCTCTGTTTGCCAAAGCAAGCTATGAGGTGCTAGAAGGCTGGAACAGCTTCCTATGGGGCAGCTTCACAGGTGAAAGCACACCGCTTCTGTATGAAGACGGATTTAATTTCCCTGACAAAAAAGCCCGCTTTGCCCTTTCTGATTGGACTGAGCCAGCGGCATTTCCGGAGGAATATGATCTTCATATCAATAACGGCCGGATGCTGGAGCATTTCCACGAAGGAAACATGACAAATAAATCGAAAGGCATCCAAGCTAAAGTGCCGAATGTATTCGTTGAAATCTCACCTGAGCTTGCACAAGAGCGAGGTGTTTGTGACGGTTCGCTTGTACGCCTCGTTTCTCCGTTCGGAGCAGTCAAATTGAACGCGCTGATCACAGATCGGGTACGGAAAAATGAACTCTATCTGCCAATGAACTCGACAGACAAGGAGTCAGCGATTAACTTCTTGACGGGACCTGCAGCTGATAAACGGACGAACACGCCTGCTTATAAACAGACAAAGGTCCGCATGGAAGTGCTTGGCGGCTGTGAAACAGCGCCGCTTCCAAAAACAAATCCGCGCAACAAAAAACGGCACCCGCAAAACGGAGTCGAAGCAGAAAGAAAATGGAACCGCCCGGGCTATGTCCATCTGACTGACTGATTAACCGATAGGAGGAAAACGAATGGCCACTCCCATTACGACGATCAAAAAAGAAACAAAAACAGCCGAGCAAATGAAGCTTGAAAAAATAGAAGAACTGAAAGAACTGCTGGCGGAAAACGAGGACGCCGTCTCTAAAACGATGACGATAATGAATGAACTCAATGATCTTGGAATTTTTGACGCGGCAACAAGCATGCTCAGAGCGAAAGAAGACATTGCCAAGATTGCGCTTGGCCAGGTTTCCCGTGAGCCTGTCACCAACCTCATCAACACGATGATGGCCGCCGGAGGCGCATTGACAAAAGCCGATCCTGAGTTTACAGCAAAGCTTTTAGAAAGCGTAATGGCTGGGACTGAACAGGCACAAAGCTTTTTAAAAGAAGACAAGAAAGTCGGGGTTCTCGACCTGTTAAAAGCAATGAACGACCCTGACATCAACAGAGCCGTCGGCTTCGGCCTTCAGTTTTTAAAAGGCATGGGAAAAGAACTCCGAGAAAAATAACAAAAAACAGCCATCGCGATGATGGCTGTTTTTTATTCGTCGGCTTCCTCCAAACGCTTCTTGTAAATAAGTGAACGGTCAGCGCAAAAGAAGGCACCGGCTAAAAATACGCAATCCGCTAAAAACATAGTCGATTTCTGGCCTAATGTTAAGCCTTGATCAGGGAGAACTGCGCCTATATATAAAAAAGTGCTGACTGCAAGCAATGTAAAAGCAAAATGCTTGTAGTCTTCTTTTAAAGATTTCATTCTATTTTTATTCAAAAGAATCACCTGCCAGATTCATAGTATACGACTATTATAATATAATCCGGCGGCTTACAGAGAAAGTAATTCTATCCATTTGTTATATATTTTCAAGCGCTTGGCCGATATCTTCCAGCAAATCTTCCGCATCCTCAATTCCCACAGAAATTCTGATCAACCCGTCCGTAATGCCGAGCTCAAGCCGGCGTTCTCTCGGAATAGAGGCATGTGTCATTCTAGCCGGAACAGAAATTAAGCTTTCAACCGCCCCCAAGCTTTCAGCAATGGTAAACAGTTTCAGATTTCCTAAAAACGCATCTACCCGTTCTTCACTGCCGATATCAAAGGAGATCATGCCGCCGAAGCCAGATCCTTGCGTTTTTGCAAGCTCATGTCCGGGATGATTTGAAGAACCGGGATAATATAACGTTTGGACAGCAGGGTGATTCTCAAGAAAGCTTGCGATTTTCCGCGCATTTTGATCGATCGCTTCCATTCTGAGTCCCAACGTTTTGATTCCTCTCATCAAAAGCCAGGAATCTTGAGGGCCGAGCACACCGCCTGTGGAGTTTTGCACAAAATGCAGCTCTTCTCCAAGCTCTTTCGAGGCTGTTACAACTAAACCTCCGACGACATCACTGTGTCCGCCAAGATATTTTGTCGCACTATGAAGCACGATATCAGCGCCTAAAGTAAGCGGCTGCTGAAAATAAGGCGTGTTAAAGGTATTGTCTACGATAAGCAGAACTCCTGATTTTTTTGCGATATCCGCCATGAGCGTCAAGTCGGTGATTTTGAGCAATGGGTTTGTCGGTGTCTCAATATAAATGGCTCTTGTGTTAGGACGAATTGCTTTTTCAACTTCTTCTCTGCTGCTCGTATCGACAAATGTTGATTCAATGCCAAGACGGTTAAGCACCTTTGTCATCACGCGGTATGTTCCGCCGTACACATCATCAGTCAACACGACATGATCTCCGCTGTTAAACAGCATCATAACTGCTGTAATGGCAGCCATTCCTGAGCTGAACGCATAACCTGCTTCCCCGTCTTCCAGTTCTGTCACAAGTGCTTCGAGAGCGGTTCGAGTCGGATTGGCCGTTCTTGAATACTCGTAGCCTGTATGCTGCCCTGCTTTCGGCTGCTTGTACGTGCTTACTTGATAAATGGGCACGGAAACTGCGCCTGTTTTCTCATCACCTGTGATTCCGCCATGTATCATCATTGTTTTTTTCTTCATATCAGATGCCTCCTTCGTATATTTGTTTGCTGATATATCGATCGCTGCTGTCAGGAAATACAGTAACAATGTTAGTTCCCGCGGATGCTTTTTTCGCTTCCTCCAATGCTGCATAAAGCGCTGCACCTGAAGAGCTTCCGATCAGCAGGCCTTCTTTTTCTGCCGCTTCTTTCACAAGTCTAAACGCATTCTCATCTGTTACGGTGTAGATTTCGTCAAAGTGATTCTTATTCATATAATCGGGGATGAACTCCATGCCGATGCCCTCAGTTTTATGAGCATGAGGCTCTCCTCCGTTTAAAATCGAACCCTCCGGTTCAACAATCACCGTTTTGACTGCTGGATTTTTTTCTTTCAAGTAGGAAGCTGTTCCTGCAAACGTGCCCCCTGATCCTGCCCCGGCGACAAACGTATGAATATTCCCGTCAAGCGCTTCCCATATTTCAGGTCCAAGCGTCTTATAGTAAGTCGATGGATTTACTCGGTTTTTAAATTGCAAAACACAATAAGAATTTTCAATCTCAGTCTCCAGCTGCATGGCTTTTTGAATGGCGCCCTGCATTCCGTCCTCACGCGGGGTATGAATGATTGATGCTCCAAGCGCCTGCATAATTTGCTGCTTCTCTGTGCTGAAATGTTCCGGGACACAGAAAATCGCTTTCAACCCATATTTTCTGGCACTTAGCGCAAGGCCGATCCCTGTATTGCCTGCCGTCGCTTCTATAATCACTCCGCCGGGCTTCACCTTGCCTGAATCGAGCGCGTCACGAATCAGCATATCTCCCAGTCTGTCTTTGATGCTTCCGCCGGGATTCATCATTTCAAGCTTGGCATACACCGCGACTCCTTCTGGAACATCAAAGTTCTTTAAGCGGAGAAGCGGTGTATTCCCAATCAGCTCGGTAATGTCCGTAATCACTGTCATGTATGTCCTCCTCCTTATTAGAGGTTGTTTTTAGAAAAACGGAGGAGAACATGCCTCCGTTTTAATGAATTCGTTTGATCACCTTTAACACAAGCTCTGTTGAATTGACAGCCGCCTGCTCTAAAAATTGGTCAAATGAAACATGTGATTCTTTTCCTGCGATATCTGATAACGCTCTGATGACGACAAACGGCGTTTTAAATTGATGGCACACCTGAGCCACTGCCGCAGCCTCCATTTCAACCGCGTATAGATCAGAAAATCTCGCACGCACCTCTTCAACCCGCTTCGGATCGTTCATAAAAGAATCGCCTGTTGCAATCGTTCCTTTTGCAACCTGAATGCCGTCGAGTTCGGAAACCGCTTCTTCCGTGATGCTGATCAGCTTTTCATCCGCCGGATAAGCAGCCGGAAGACCTGGCACTTGCCCGTATTCATAGTCAAAAGCCGTTACGTCTACATCATGGTGGCGAACGTCAGTGGAAATGACGACATCTCCTACATTCAATGTATGATGAAATCCGCCCGCTGAGCCTGTGTTAATCACATAATCAGGCTTGTAACGGTCAAGCAAAAGCGTCGTGCTGATAGCAGCATTCACTTTTCCAATTCCTGATTTTAGAAGAATCACTTCAGTTCCTTCATATTCGCCAGTTGTAAATTCACAGTGTGCGATTGTTTCTGTTTTTGCATTTTCAAGTTTGTTTCTTAGGATGGTAACTTCCTCTTCCATTGCTCCGATGACTGCTAGTTTCATCTATTCACATTCCCTTCATTTTACCGTTTGATCGCCTCCATTATCCACACGAAGTCGTTTTGCTGAGTGAATTGGACTGCAAAACTTTCAGCTGTAAACATCTCTTTCAACGCATCCAATGTAGGATAATGTTCTGTCTCTAAATCATTTGCAAGCTGATAGAAGCCTTGAGAACGGGCTTTATCGATAGCCTGTTGATACGCTTGCGCATCTTCAAAGACGGTATCGGCAAACACTATTTTATCATGCAAATGAAGGTATTTGCCATATTGCTTTATGGCGGCCCGCTTTTCTTCGTCGGTTAAATGATGAAAAGCGTATGAACTGACAATGGTATCAGCCTGAAATGGCGGCTTAGGGAATGTCAAGAAATCTCCGTCTACGATTTCCGTTCTGCCTGAAAGCTTGTCAGAAGCCAGTTTACGCATTGCTGGAGAAGGTTCGATTCCAAATACAGTTTTGCCCGCATCAAGCAGCTTTGCTGTCAAATTCCCGGTCCCCGGGCCAAATTCTAACACGTGCATTCCAGATTTGCTGACGATGGCATCAAGGATATGATCGTAGCCTCTGAACGCTTCTTTATACTGAATATCAAAGCCTTGTACTGTTTGATCATAAGTTGCTGCCCAATCTTCAAAGAGAGGGATAAATTCACGTCCCATATTTGTCACACTCCATATTTAATAATTCCTATAAGTATACTATGAATTAACGATGGAACAGTTCCTATCATACCACATCTTCTGAAAAGCAGGTACTAAAACACTTTGTGTATTTTATGCCATCTCATATTGCGCAAAAACTGCAAAAAAGCTTATACTTCATATGACTTGTGAAAGCTGGAGGGTCAAGACATGAATTTTCAATTAGATCTGATTAAAGACAAAGTGGAATTTTTTGAAGCGGCTTCATTGCAGGAGCTTGAAAAGAAAATCAATACACAAATTGAAAACAATAAAGCTATCATGCTCCGGGTGAAATCTGTTTCACACCAAACTGCTGTGGCAGAAGGAAGAATATTGTATAGCGCGGTGGTTCATTTCGCAGCAGAATCCTGAAACAAAAGCAGCCGGTTGTAGCCCGGCTGCTTTTGTTTATTTTAGCTTTTCTACTTTTGTCGGCTTCCAGCCTTTTTTATCAACCCATGTAATCGTGACTTGATATTTATTCCCAGTCGCCTTGTCTAAAATCTTGCCTTTGGCGTCCTGAGGGCTGCCGTTATTTCCGAGCCAGAGCACCGTCATGTTATCTGTTGAGACACCTGTTGCGTATGAAATGGCTTTTAGCATCTCAGCCCAGTCTTGTGAGCTTGAATCATAAGTAGCGGCATGCTCGCCTGTCTGCTCAGTTCCGACTGCTTTCCAGTCAGAATTTTCATACGTTTTTTCCACATCGCTTGATGAGCCGCCTTCTGTAACTTTTGCATCTTTAAGCCCGTCACCTGCTGTATCTGAGTCAGAGTCATCTTTTTTAGAAGAAGAATCATCTTTTTTTGAATCTGAATCAGCATCTGAAGACTTCTCAGAATCCTTTTCGCTGTCAGAAGTATCTTTCTTGCTGTCTTTTATATCCTCATCCGATTTCTTTTCCGTCTTTCCTGAAGCCGGAGATTCTTGTTTTTGTGTCGTTTCAGAATCCTTGCTGACATCTTTGCTAGAAGGACTGTTAATGAAGAGATTCGCTGCTACTACGACAATTAGTATGGATACGATTGCGATTAAAATGTTAAGCACTAAATTGGCTTTTCTGCGCTTATCACGGTTTTCATAACGAGATTGATTATTGCTCAATAATTCTGCACTCCTTTATCCCTCTTGGCTCAGCATATATTTTAACATGTGCTGAGAAGTTGTTCTATTTCTGATTGATTTCAATTTCGTGTACTTTTTTAACAATATCATAAAACACTGAATTTGTCAGAGCCTTATCTCCCGGTGTATCCATGTGTAAAACAACAAGAGCGTATTTCGGCTTATCCGCGGGAAAGTATCCGGCAAACCATTTTTCATAAAGCGTTTCTTTCTCTTTTGAAAGCTTGCCTGTCTGGGCTGTGCCCGACTTCCCTGCTACAGTATACGGAAGATCTTGAAACCTTCTGCCCGTTCCGGAAGGAGATTCTACCACCCGCCGCAGCATTTTTTGAAGCTGCTGTGACGTATATTTGTCTATCGTTTCTCCTTTAAGCTTCTGATCTTTAAACGTAACGAGCGTTGTCCCATTCTTATACTCAATTTGTTCGGCAATTTTCACCTGCCGTTTTTCTCCGCCGCGGGCGATTGTCGCCATCATATTGGCTACCTCGAGCGGCGTTACCTTTACATTTTTCTGCCCAATCGCTGTTTGCGCAATGGCTTTTTTGACTGATTTGTCTTTTTCATCCCCCCATATCACGCCGCTTTTTTCGTTATACAGCTGACGGAAATCGGTTTCGTGGTACAGCTTTCCCTCCCAGCCTGCCCGATCAGTGAGAGCCAGCTTCTCAGACATATATTCAATAACCGAGCTGTCTTTTTTCATTAATTGTTCTGCAAGACTCGTAAATGTGTAATTGCAGCTTTGGGCAAAACTTTCATCAAAAGACAAGGTTCCTTTGTCGTCCCCCGGTTCCCCGTACAGGTTTAAATTGCAATTAAAGGTTTGGCTCGGCTTCACCGTATTATTTTCGATTGCTGCCGCTGCAATAACTGTTTTAAAAACTGATCCGGGATAGATTGGCGTCAGCATATAATTTTGAAGTGTGTTTTGCCGGGACACATCCGCATTAGGTTTGCTTACAATACCCAAAACGCTGCTATTTTCGATGTCCAGCAGCACAGCTCCTCCTTTTTTCAGCCCCTGTTCATCCAATACCTCCTCCATCGCTTTTTGAATGCTTTGATCGATCGTTGTTTTGACCTGGAGCGGATAAAATGTATTGGCTTCAGCTGTATATTTGACGTCCATGCCAAACAAAGGGTTTCCCTTTCCGTCCACATGATATAAAAGCTTTGTGTCTTGTTCCGGAAGCAAAAATTCATCAAATGTCCGTTCTAAACCGGTTGTTCCGATTTCTGTCGTAATCGGAAGGTTCTCCTTGTCAGGATATTTCTTTCGGAGCAGCGCCGGATCTTGATTCGTGCTCCCTATCGTATGTGAAGCAAGGCTAGGCTTGTCTTCATTCTCCATATATACGCCGTAAATGCCTGGATATTTCAAAGAATTGATTTTTGTGATAGATTGTTTTGAAAGTGTTTTGATTTTCTTTTGCTGCAAAATGACCGGTTTTTTTGCCTTACCTAGTGTCTGGCGCAAATCGTCTTCAGACATGCCGAGGATGTCCGCAACTTTTTTGATCGGCCAATCCTGTGTCAGCAGAAAAGGGAACAAAACAACCGCAGGCTCGCTTTGGCCTGTCAGCGCCCGCCCGTTCCGATCTAAAAAAGAGCCTCTTCCATCAGAAATGAGCACTTCCTCCGTTCGTTGTTTCACACTTTCTTGGATCAAATTGATTTTCTTTTTAGAAAATGATTCTGTGAAGAACAGCTGGATTTCCGCAAGCCTCAGCAGAAGCAGAAAAAATACAATCAAAAAAGCGATGACTGCCAGCTTCATTCGTTTCGATATCATCATAAAAAAACACCTCACCCACATTGTGGACGAGGTGTTTCGCTGCTAAACAGATATTATGAAATTTTCACAATTTTCACGAGCATTTCTCCGCCCGGTGTTTGAACTGTGACTTCTTCATCTACTTTTTTGCCCAAAAGGCTTTTTGCGATCGGTGAATCGTTTGAGATTTTCCCTTCAAACGGATCAGCTTCAGCGCTTCCGACGATCGTATATGATTCTTCGTCGCCGTCAGGCAGTTCGACGAAAGTGACGGTTTTACCCAAGCCGACTACGTTAGATCCGCCGTCATCTTCAATGATTTTCGCATTGCGAATCATATTTTCAAGAGTCGTCACGCGGCCTTCTACAAATGCCTGCTCTTCTTTCGCTGAATCGTATTCAGAGTTCTCGGAAAGGTCTCCGAAGCTTCTCGCAATTTTGATGCGCTCTACTACTTCTTTTCGTTTAACCGTTTTCAAATATTCTAATTCTTGTTCAAGTTTCTGTTTTCCTTCTGCAGTCATAGGAAAAACTTTCTCTTGTGCCATGTCCCTTCACTCCTTCTGGTTGTCCCTCAACATCTTCGATTATGTATGAGAGCATAAACTAAAAAATACAAGAATGAGAACACAGGGCAGTCCTCGTTCTTCTCTCCCATATAGGTACTGTTTATCTTAAACTGAATCTTGTCGTTCTGCAAATATTTCGCGTTTATAAACAGGGAAAGAAGGGAATTCGCACATTCCCTTCCTGCCTATACATAATATGGTCAGAGTTATTTATGTCTATGCTATGGTATTACAAAATCGCGTTTTGTTCAAGAATGGTTTGAATTTTTGTGACCATCAGATCAATTGCGACGTGATTCTGTCCGCCTTCCGGGATAATAATATCAGCGTATCGTTTTGTCGGCTCGACGAATTGATTATGCATCGGACGGACCACTGACACATATTGTTCAATGACAGAATCAATAGAGCGTCCGCGCTCATTAATATCCCTCATAATCCGTCTGATGATACGCAAGTCAGCGTCCGTATCAACGTAAAGCTTGATATCCATCAGATCACGAAGCCTTTTGTCTTCAAGAACAAGAATGCCTTCAAGGATAATGACATCCTTTGGCTCTACGTGAACCGTTTCTTCTGAACGGGTGTGCAGCTTATAATCATAGATCGGCTTTTCAATCGGGCGATAATTCAATAGATCTTGAATATGCTCGATTAAATAGTCATTATCAAACGCAAGCGGATGATCATAGTTTGTGTTCAGCCTTTCTTCAAACGGAAGATGGCTTTGGTCTTTATAATAAAGGTCCTGCTGGATCATTAAAATCGAGTGTCCTTTAAATTGTTCATAAATGGACCGTGTGACACTCGTTTTTCCTGAACCGGAACCTCCTGCGATTCCAATGACTACTGGATTCTTACCCATGGGCTGTTACTTCCCCTTTCTCATCATGTTGCTCGGATAAATCTTTTTGTCTAGTTTGAATTTGACAATTTGCAGGGGATGGCGGGCAGCATCTAGCTCATTTCCGTCTTCGTCCCAAATGGTTTCAATCGTATGTGTAAAGTTTTCGATTTCCGGACCGAAAAATTCCACTTCGTCGCCTTTTTTGAAGAAATTGCGCTGCTGAAGCGTGACCATTTGTGTGTCTTCATCATAATTCAGCACTAAGCCGACAAAATCATATGTCGTTTTTTTGGCGTGCTCGCCGAACATTTGCTCTTCATAGCCTGGCGTTCCTTCAAAGAAAGCTGTCGCAGTGTCCCGGTTGGCGCACTTATCGAGCTCTTCAAGCCATTCTTTTTGAATCACAAAGTTTTCTGGATCAGCGCAATAAGCATCGATTACTTTGCGGTATACGCTGACAACAGTTGCTACATAGTGAATGGATTTCATGCGGCCTTCAATCTTTAAGCTGTCTATTCCCATTTCAATCATTTTCGGAATGGATTCAATCAGCTTCAAATCTTTCGGGCTCATCGCAAATGGTGCATCTTCTTCACCATACAAAGCAACGGCGTTGGCACCGTCTGTTTGGTAGAGATCATAATCCCAGCGGCATGACTGGCAGCAGCCTCCGCGGTTGGAATCCCGCGCTGTCATGTGATTGCTCAGCACGCAGCGGCCGGAATATGCAATACACATTGCGCCGTGAATGAAGGATTCGATTTCGATATCTACCTTTTCTTTCATTTCTCTGATTTCAAGAGCGCTGGTTTCACGTGCCAGCACGACGCGGTCAAGACCTTCTTCCTTCCAGAACTGGACAGCCTTCCAGTTTGAAAGAGACTGCTGTGTGCTCAAGTGAACCTCAACATTCGGCGCCACTCTGCGGCATGTTTCGATAATAAGCGGATCCGCCACAATGATGCCGGCAACGTTGGCGTCTCCAAGCGCTTTTAGATAGTCTTCAAGCCCGTCCATGTTTTCATTATGAGCGAAAATATTCGTTGTTACATAGATCTTCGCGCCATATTTCTTTGCGAATTCAACGCCTTCTGCAATTTCTTCGATCGTAAAGTTATCGGCATTCGAGCGCAGCCCGTATTCCTGTCCTCCGATAAAGACCGCGTCCGCTCCGTAATGAACAGCGATTTTCAGCTTTTCAAGATTACCCGCAGGTGCGAGAAGCTCCGGCTTTTTCGTAATCACACGCTTACCATTGACGATTGTGGATATTTTATCATTTACGGCAGTCATAGCTTAACCTCCTTTTGATTAATAAACCGTTTCCTTGAAGAAGAATCCGGTATCGATTTTTCTGTTCACTGGCTGGATGCTTTCAATGCGTTCAATCCAGTCTTCTTTTTTCGCTTCGTATTCGTCACGGTCTTCCACGCACAAATCAATTGCTTCTCTGTACATTTTGGTGACTTCTATTAAGTATTCAGGCGTTTTCAGGACACCGTCAATTTTGAAGGAATCAATTCCGGCATCTATCAATTCCTCGAGCTCATCAATGATGCACACATCGTTCGGGCTCATAATATGAGTGCCGTTTTCATCTTCGAAAATCGGATATTTATTATCACGTTCTTTATCGTGCAAAAACATGCCAGATTCTTTTTTCTTTCTTTCAATGTCCATGACTTTGCCTTGATATTCAAAATAGTTTCCAATCAAAGAACGCTTCGATTGGAACATGCACGTCATTCCATGCACCTGGATTTCAATTTCGACTTCAGCATTTTCTTTCATTTCGACAATGCTATCCATGTTTAATTCTCTGGCAAGCACAGAACGCGCCGCGCCCTTGCGTCCCCAGTAGTTGCATGTATAGTAGTTGGTGCCTGTTGTTTCTGTACTCCAATGAAGCTTCAGATCAGGCGCAGATTCACGGGCAGCCATCAGCACGGCAGGATCGCCGAATACCGCTGCATCGACACCGGCTTCCGCTAAGAAAGCCAGATATTCGCCAAGCTCACCCACTTTATCGTTATGGAAAATTGCATTTACAGCAACGTATACTTTTGCCCCTTCTTTGTGGGCAATCTCTACGGCTTTCGTTACATCTTCACGAGAAAACTCTCCGGCCAATCTCAAGCCGTATCTCTGTTCCCCAACTAAAAACGCAGTTGCTCCCGCCTGTATGAGCGGCAAAATGTCAGCCGTACTTGTCGGCGTCACTAAGAGCTCTGGTTTTTTCATGACGTTCACCTCTTCTTTTTACTAATCGCAAGTCCGTCCCCGACAGGAATAATCGCAGTTTGGTAATCCGGATGATTCATCAGCCAATGATTATATTCATCAATTTTTGTTATAAGCCTGCGCCTTCTCTTCGGTTCTATTTTGCTGTAATCCTCTGCCACCAGACCTTTAAACAGCACGTTGTCCGTTAAAATCACCCCGTCCGGTGAAAGCATCGGTTCATATAAATGAAAAAAGTTTTGATACTGACCTTTTGCAGCGTCAATAAAAATGACATCGTAAGGCGCAGTTACATGAACGGCGTCAGCTAATTCAAGCGCATCTCCGTAAAAAACATGAATCCGGTCATCAAGCTGAAATTCCTTGATATTGTTTACCGCTTCTTCGTGCCGTTTCTCATTGCGTTCAATTGTATATATTTCAGCAGACGGCAGCTCCAGCGCCATTCGAATGGCAGAATAACCAATGGCCGTTCCGATTTCTAGTATTTTTTTCGGCTGTTTCAGAGACAAAATTTGAAGCAGCACCTCCATGCCCGCTTTTTCCATGATCGGGACATGATGTTCTTCTGCATATGCTTCAAGCTTCTTCACGTTATCCGGCCGAGGCTTTAATAATGCTTCTATATAGTCATTTATTTGTTCATACCGGTCAGTCACTACAAACAGCCTCCCGTTCTAAAAAGGAGTGCCCCAGTCTTATGCACAGGACACTCTCTGAATACATCATGATACATCGGTAAACAACCCGATATATTTTATCATAAAACCTTGCGGAAAGCGAACAAAAGGAGAGCTTTTTGCTCTCCTTTTATTTCGCATTTTTTGAGGAAATGTATTTTTCTTTTGCTTTATTATGCTCTTTTAGCGTTTTTGTGAATACGACCTCACCATTAGATTTGGCCAAGAAGTATAGATAGTCCGTTTTATCCGGATGCAGCGCCGCTTCCCATGACGACATGCCGGCATTGGCGATCGGTCCTGGCGTCAGTCCTGTGTTTTTATACGTATTGTATGGTGAATCGATTTCCAGATCCTTATAAAGAACCCGATCTTTATGCTTGCCTGCCGCGTACAGGACGGTCGGATCTGTTTGGAGCGGCATTTTCTTTTTCAGGCGGTTATAAAAGACGCTCGCAATTTTATGGCGGTCGGCTTTTTCTGTCGCTTCTTCTTCAATTAAAGAAGCCATCGTCAGCAGCTTATGCACAGAAAGTTTGTTTTTCTTCATTTCTGATTTATATGTTTCCACATAAGAATTTGTCTGCTTGATCATTGCCTTGATAATGTCTTCAAGTGATGTGTCCGGATCGTTAAAAGGGTATGTAGCCGGGAATAGGTACCCTTCAAGCGGGTGCTTAATGTTTTGATTGAAAACATCGTTTGTCACAGTGTCCGGGAATTCTTTCTTCAGCTGATTGATAAATGTTTCATCGTCCAGCTTCGCTATGACTTGTTTTTTCGAGTATTTCGTTTCATCAGCAATAGCAGCTGCGATTTGGGTCAGCTGTGCTCCCTCAGTCACTGTGATTTGAAAAGCGTAGCCTGTAGCCCCGCTTGTCAGCTTCTGAATAATGGCATCTAAATCCATTCCTTTATTCAGATGGTAGAATCCGGCCTGAAACCCGGAAGCACCTTTATATTTCACATAGTACTGAAATGCCTTCTCGCTTTTTATGACATCATTTTTCTTTAATATCGATGCGATGGCTGAAACAGACGAACCGCTCGGAATGTTAATATTCACTGCCGTTTTACTGTCATTTTCAACAGGTTCAAGCAATGATTTCCCATATAAAAATGCCCCGCCAATGATGAGAAACAGCACAACAATGGAAGACAGTATGATTCTTTTTTTATTAAAAAACGATTTTTTTTGCTGATTGATATACATTAGGTCTCCTCCCATCAGCTCTTATACTACATGATTCATTGTATTTCGGCAATTTATTACAAAAAGAGGCCTGCATCAAGCACAAAAAAGCCGGAGCAGTATAGCTCCGGCTTTGATTTGGCACGATGTTTTACTCTTCGTCTTCGTCCGCTAAGAATGTGTTTAGTGTTTCTTCGATCATATCCCATTCTTCGTCAGTTTCAATCGGGAATAGCTCACCGTTTTCACCGTCTTCGTTTGGCGTGAAGCTGGAAGCAAGAATTTCTACTTCTTCGTCATCTTTTGATTCGATTGGATAGTACAATACATAAGACTTGCCAAACTCTTCGTTTTCAAATGTAAACAGCACTTCACAAAGCTGTTCATTTCCTTGCTCGTCAACAATTGTAATATTTTTTTCGCCGTGTTCCATTTTTTTCACCTCTGGCTCTAATTTAAGCTGTCGAGATATCCTTGTAAAATCATGACAGCCGCCATCTTATCAATGACTTTTTTTCGTTTTTGCCTGCTTACGTCAGCTGCAATCAGCATTTTTTCAGCCGCCATTGTGGTAAGACGCTCGTCCCACAGCACAACAGGAACATTGTACGTTGTTTCAAGCACTTTAGCAAATGTTTGGCTGGCTTCGCCTCTCGGGCCGACTGTTCCGTTCATGTTCTTAGGAAAGCCGAGCACGATTTTATCTATAGTATAGTCCTTTATCAGTTCAGATAAACGAGATAAACCATAATCGCCTTCCGCTTCATTTATCTTTATGGTCTCAATGCCTTGAGCAGTCCAGCCCATTTCATCGCTCAGAGCTACACCGAGTGTTTTGGTTCCTAAATCGAGTCCTAATATTCTCATTCTTTATTTACGCCTCTTTATGCTGTTCTAAATAAGACTTCACCAATTCCTCGATTAATTCGTCTCTTTCAAGTTTGCGAATTAAATTGCGAGCGTCACGATGCCTAGGAATATAAGCGGGATCACCTGACAGCAAGTATCCGACAATCTGGTTGATTGGATTGTAGCCCTTTTCCTGAAGCGCGTCATACACAGTAATCAGCACCTCATTTACGTTAGTCTCAGCAGAATCATCGGAGAAATTAAATTTCATCGTTTTATCAAACGAGCTCACCGTTTTGCACCTCTTTCCCAAATTCGCAGGCAAAGTTCAGCCTGGGGTCCTAATCTTACCATCATTCTACACTACATGGGCGAATTATAAAACGGATTTCACCCAATCTTCTACAGAAGCCAAAGCTGCTTCTAATTTTTCCGGCTGTTTGCCGCCTGCCTGCGCCATGTCCGGACGGCCTCCGCCGCCTCCGCCGCAAACTTCCGCAGCTTGTTTAACCAGCTTGCCGGCATGAAGGCCTTTCTCAATAAGGTCCTTTGTGACTCCGGCAGAAATATTTACTTTATCGTTTTGTACCGCACCAAGCACAATCACCGCAGAGCCAATCTTTGCTTTGAGTTCATCAACCATTGTGCGGAGATGGTTCATGTCTTTTGCATTAACTTTTTCCGCAAGCACGTTTACGCCGCCAACTTCTTTTACTTTCGACAGGATCGCTCCTGCTTCCACGTTGCCTAGTTTCGCAAGAAGAGATTCATTTTCTCTTTGTGCTTCCTTCAGCTCAGCCTGCAGAGCCGCGACCCGTTTCGGCACCTCTTTGATATTTGTTTTCAGCTCGTCAGCAGTCTGCTTCAATACAGAAATCTGGCTGTTCATTTCGACGTAAGCGCCTTGCCCCGTCACAGCTTCAATCCGTCTTGTGCCTGCCCCGATTCCAGATTCAGAAACGATTTTAAACAAGCCGATTTCTGCTGTATTTCTGACATGGCAGCCGCCGCACAGCTCTAAACTGTAATCCCCAACTTGAACGACACGGACAATATCGCCATATTTTTCGCCGAACAGAGCCATCGCACCCATTTCTTTTGCCTCAGCGATCGGTTTCAAATCAATATTGACCGGGATGCTCGCCCAAATTTTTTCGTTTACGATTCTTTCAATTTGGTCAAGCTCTTCTTTTGTCACTTGGCCAAAGTGTGAGAAGTCAAAACGAAGACGGTTTTCAGTTACAAGAGAGCCCGCCTGATTGACATGAGTTCCAAGAACATCTTTTAGAGCCTGATGCAATAAATGCGTTGCCGTGTGGTTTTTAATGACGCCGCTTCTCATATGGTCTTCAACTTCAGCAGTAACATGCAAGCCTTTTTGAACAGTACCGCTCTCCACAACACCTTCATGCACATGCTGGCCGTTCGGCGCTTTTTGGACATCTTTAATTCTCACAACTGCCTGCTCGCTGCGGAGATAGCCTTTGTCGCCGATTTGACCGCCGCTTTCTGCATAGAACGGTGTTTCATCAAGAATGAATTGAATGCTTTCGCCTTCATGAGCCTCTTCGATTAATTGGCCGTCCTGAAGAAGCACAATGACATTGGCATCAGCTTTGGTTTGAGAATAGCCGACAAATGTACTTTCATCGGTCACGTCGCGCAATGCGCCGCCCTGCACCTGCATGCTGCCGACATCCTGGCGGGCGTTTCTTGCCCGTTCACGCTGCTGGTTCATTTCTTCCTCAAAGCCTTCATGGTCAACCGTCATGTTCTCGTCTTCTGCGTATTCTTCAGTCAGTTCAACCGGGAATCCATACGTATCATACAGTTTAAACACATCAGCACCTGAGATGACGCTGCTGCCCTTGTCTTTTTCTTTTTTGATCATTTCTGACAGGATCGCAAGCCCTTCATTAAGGGTCTCATGGAATCGTTCTTCCTCGGTTTTAATGACTTTTGCGATGAAATCCGCTTTTTCTTTTACTTCAGGATAGAAATCAGCCATGATTTCTGCGACAACCGGCACTAAATCAAACATGAACGGACGGTGGATGTTGATCGTTTTGGCATAACGGACGGCACGGCGCAATAAGCGTCTTAATACATAGCCGCGGCCTTCATTTGACGGCAGCGCCCCGTCACTGACAGCAAAGGCAACTGTTCTGATATGGTCGGCAATCACTTTAAACGCAGTGTCCTTCACATTGTCTTTGCCGTATGTTTCACCAGAAATCGATTCTGTTGCTTTTATGATCGGAACAAACAAATCGGTATCAAAGTTTGTCGGAACATTCTGGATGACAGATACCATTCTTTCAAGTCCCATGCCTGTATCAATGTTCTTCTTCGGAAGCGGTGTGTACGTGCCGTCAGGGTTATGGTTGAACTCTGAGAACACAAGGTTCCATACTTCTAAGTAACGGTCGTTTTCTCCGCCTGGGTAAAGCTCCGGATCTTCTGGATCATTACCATATGCTTCACCGCGGTCGTAGAAAATCTCCGTGTTCGGTCCGCTCGGCCCTTCACCGATATCCCAGAAGTTCCCTTCCAGACGGATGATTCTTTCTTCAGGAATACCGATTTTTTTCGCCCAAAACTCATACGCTTCTTCATCCTCAGGATGAACCGTAACAGAAAGAAGCTCTTTGTCGAAGCCGATCCACTTATCGCTCGTTAAAAACTCCCAAGCCCATGTAATGGCTTCTTCTTTAAAATAATCGCCGATGGAAAAGTTTCCGAGCATTTCAAAGAAAGTGTGATGGCGCGCAGTTTTACCTACGTTTTCTATATCGTTTGTTCTGATCGCTTTTTGAGCATTTACGATTCTAGGATTTTCCGGCACGACACGGCCGTCAAAATATTTTTTCAGCGTCGCAACACCGCTGTTGATCCAAAGCAGTGAAGGATCCTCATGAGGCACTAATGACGCGCTTGGCTCTACCGCATGCCCTTTTTCTTTAAAGAAATCCAAAAACATTTGACGCACTTCCGCAGAAGTTAAGTGTTTCATTGTATTTCCTCCTCTATAAAAATCGAAATTCTCTTCAGTGACAGCAAAAAAGCCCTCCCCCTATGCAAACCAACGTTTACACAGGGACGAGAGCTGTCTCGCGGTACCACCCTGATTACGGGCTTCATTCGCCCGTCACCTTAAACCCTGTAACGCAGGATGTGCGGCAGTGATTAACTGCACTCAGGATTAGCTTCCTCCGATCTTCTGCTAAAGCTCCTTTCAGCTTATGGAGCTTCTCTCTTTAACAGGGCTTCGGCGTACTCAGATCCGTCACTCGAGATTCGTATGTATTCTACGAGAAATTATAGACAAGCGGCACGCCAATGTCAATGCTCTGTCCTCATCCGCAAAAAATGGATCATCATCACTTTTAAAACAGCCGTCGCAGGAACAGCCAGAATCATCCCGACGATTCCCGCAAGCTCCCCTCCGGCGAGGAGCGCAAGCATGATTACGACCGGATGCATTTTAAGGCTTCTGCCGACAATGAACGGACTAAGGATATTGCCCTCCATAAACTGCAGAATAAACACCGTAATCACCACAACAAGAACCGCCTTCACTGAGATCGTCATCGCAATTAACAATGCAGGAACAGCTCCAATGAAAGGGCCAAAATACGGAATGACATTCGTGATCCCAGAGATAAGGCCGAGTATCAGCGGATACGGAAGCCCAAATACCCAGAACGTAAAGCCGGCAATCACGCCGAGAATCAAGCAGACCAAAAGCTGCCCGCGGATGTAATCTCCAAGAGAGTCATCCACATCGCGCAAAAAGGCGCTGCCACGCTTTCTCCACGACTTCGGAGTCAGGTACCATACCGTCTTTTTCATTAGCTCAATGTCCTTTACCATATAAAATACAAGAAAAGGGATCGTTGCCGCAATTAAGAAATAATCAAGCACGTTTCGGATTCCGCTGATCGCACCCTCGATCGTTCCAGCAAAAAACGCCTCCGTCTGGCTGATCATTTTATCTATACGGTGATGCATACCATCAGGCCAATCATCCGTATGATTATGCACATGAAGAAGGAGCCCGTTATACGTTTCGGCAAACATCGGTATATTTTCTGACAACTCCGTCAGCTGCACGATGAGAACAGGCACCCCCTTATACAGCGCCCAGCCAATCCCGCCAAAAAAAAGAACATAAATAACCAAGATGCTCAAAGTCCTAGGCAATCCTTTGTCATGCAGCCATTCTGTGACCGGAAGCAATAAATAAGATATAAAAATGGAAATAATCAAGGGAATAAAGATCGTTTTTATGACGTACCAAAAGGGTGTCCATAACATATCAAGCATAAAAAAGACGTAGACTGTTAACAGAACCAGCAAACAAATGGCCACCCATAACAAAAGCTGCACCGGTTTTTGAAGCATCTGCTTTCACCTCACCTATATCTTTTGAGGTTTACACAGAATTATTCTTTTATGTTTTCAGCCAGTCCTAAGTCGTGGACATTTTTTCAGATCGTTTAGTGTGTTTTTAAATCCGCTATGCTATCTGAAATTACCCGAAGCGGCTGATAGAAGCGTCGTGCTCCACCGGGCTGAGCTACACTGACTTTGTTCTTTTCATGCCGCAAGCGCTTCGCTGCATGTTTCCGCCCATTAGATACATCGCTTGCTGTTGTGATTGCTCTGCCCGAACTGATCAGACGGTGGTTATTTTTTTCGATTTACTTACGGCACCTTATGTATGTGGCAGTCAATTACTCCCTTTCAGTCCGGCAAATATAGAAAAGGATACTCTTTAGAGAGTATCCTTTTTGCATTAAAACATTTTCATCATTCTTCTTCTCATCCGCTTCATGCTTCGATTATTCAGCATGTCAGATTGAGTCGCCATTCGGTACACGAGAGCTCCGGCTCCCATTGCCAAAAGAGAAGTCATCGTCCGATTCATCCTGCGCATCTCCTTTCATGATTAAAAATTGATGCTGCGTTCATCCTCAGAAAACAAATCATCCAAGCTGCTTAACGTTCCGTCTTCTTCCACCTGATGAGTTGCAATCTTCCCTTTCGCCACAGTCAGCTCAATAAAACAGCCCCAGCAATAATATTGGTTCACGCCGATTTTCCCGATATCCTTACTTTTGCAATTCGGGCATATAAGCATATCTCACACCTCTATCCGTTCAGAACGATCTCGTCTTTCCGCACCTCGACAAGCGAATCCGCTCTTTGGATCTGGCGCTTGCTTCCCGCCAGGTCAGAAAAGAAACCGTCCGAGAGTTCATATGCTACGATTATGCCCCTGTCCAAACAAAAGTATACATCTTCCAGCATCCCCAATATATCCCCCTCTTGCGATTTCACAAGCTTCATTTTCATCTGCTCGTATGTGAAGCATGATTTCGGAAGAGGCAGAAGCTGTTCTGAACTGACCGAAGCCAATATGCGGTCATCAAGAACGGAAGAGATATCACACGCCCGTAATAGCGCATGATGATGATGCAAAAACCGTTTTTGTGCAAGAATAAACCCGAGACAATCTCCCTGCAGAGAAAAACAAATATCAGAAATTGCCCCGAGATAACAAGAAGTTCGTTCTGAGTATACTGGGAATCCTTCTACTTCATGGCATGTTCTCAAAGTGTGATCAACCACCTTTTGTTGAACAGGCTTAGGTTTTGCTTTGCGCCTTAGACTCATACGATGAAATCAATTCCACTGCAAATGAAAAAAACTCCCGCTTACACGGGAGCATGTTTACAGCTGTTCTTCTTTCATAAAATCAAATGGTGTAATGCCTTCCATGCCAATGTTGGCGTCGTGTACGCTGAATGGGAGCTCTTTTTGGAGAGCCTCAAGCTCGGCATCCATTTCCTCAACCTGTACGGACAGCCTGTTTTTTAAGGAGGTCTGTCTGACAGTTGCATCATTATTTTTCACGCCCCACTCCAGCGCCTCCTCTTCCCCGCATAAAATGAGAAATTTCTTCGCTCTTGTAATCGCGGTATAAAGAAGGTTTCTTCTGAGCATTCTATAGTAGCCTTTCACAACAGGCAAAACCACAATCGGAAATTCACTTCCCTGCGATTTATGAATAGAACAGCAATACGCATGGGTAAATTGATTAAAATCTTTTTTCGTAAACGTCATTTCATTGCCATCAAAAGAAACGACGGCCATGTCTTCTTTTTCTGTATTTTCCTTTGCATAAAATATCGACGTAATTTCGCCAATATCTCCGTTGAATACATTGTTTTCCGGCTGATTGACAAGCTGCAAAATTTTATCTCCGGTTCTGTAGACAACATCCCCGAACTTCAATTCTCTCCGTTTTTCTTTAGGAGGATTTAAAATATCCTGCAGCATCACATTCAACTCATTGATGCCGGCTTTTCCTCTGTACATCGGAGCGAGGACCTGAATGTCCTTTGCCGTATAGCCTTTTTTCAATGCATTGGCGACAACTTTTTCAACAACTTCTTTAATTTGCGAGCCTCCGCAGCGAATAAAGGATCGGTCCTTTGTGGGGGCAGTCAAATTGTTCGGCAGCAATCCATTTTTCATCTGGTGGGCAAGCTCGACGATTGATGACCCCTCAGCCTGGCGGTAGATGTCTGTCAGTCTCACCGTGGGAATCACCTGGGATGCCAGCAGGTCTCTGAGCACTTGTCCCGGACCGACGGAAGGCAGCTGGTCTTCGTCTCCTACAATGATGATTTGTATATGATCAGGGATCGCCTTGAACAAATGATTCGCCAGCCATATATCAAGCATACTGGCTTCATCGATAATTAACAGCTTCCCTTCGATCGGCTGATCCTCTGTATGAGTAAAGCCTTCAGCACCGTTCCAGCCAAGCAGCCTGTGTATCGTGACTGCAGGAAGTCCCGTTGATTCACTCATTCGTTTTGCTGCTCTCCCTGTCGGAGCGGCCAAAACAATCGGAAAAGCTTCATCCTTTTTATAAGCTGACGGGTCTAGTGACACACCGTGAAGCTCTCCGTAGAGCTCGACAATCCCTCTGATAACCGTCGTTTTCCCTGTTCCTGGGCCGCCTGTTAAAAGAAGCATCGGCGAGGAAAGAGCTTTTTGAATCGCTTCTTTCTGGCTGGGGGCATACTGAACGTTCATCCGTTCTTCCAATTCCCCCAAAGCGAGCAAAAACTCTGATTCGGGAAACTGGTCATCATATTCAGTTTGGCTTGCGATATGTTTCACTCGCTTAGCAACATTTTGTTCAGCGTAAAACAGCGATGGAAAATAACAGCGTCCATCTTCTATGACAATGTCTTTATTTTCTCCAAGAGCAATAATCGCGTTAGCGGCATCCATTTCTGTGATGCGCTGATCTTCCTTTGCTGACTGGTTTAACAGTGATTGGGTGTCGATGATCAGCTGCTCCGTTTCTATGTACGTGTGCCCCTCTGACAGACAAGTCGTTTCAAGCGTGTACAGAATCGCAGCTTTTACCCGCTCAGGATGGTTACCCGAAAGACCCATTCTGCCGCCCAGCTCATCCGCTTTCCCAAACCCGATGCCTTCTACGTCCTTCACAAGCTGATAAGGATTTTCTTGAATTTTTTCAAGCGTCTCGGATTCATAGGCTTGATAGATTTTCATGGACAGCTGCGGGCCAAAGCCAAACTGGTTCAGGGAAATCATGATTTGCTCCAGCCCCTGATGCCGCTGCAAGGCACCGGCCAGCGTGTCTGCTTTCTTTTTTGAGAGCCTCGGAACATCATAAAGCACTGAAGCGTCAGCCAATATTTTGTTAATGGCGCTGTCGCCCAGCTTTTTCACAATTTCTTCAGCTGTTTTTTTGCCGATTCCCTCGAATAAATCACTCGATAAATATTGTATAATGCCTTCCTTAGTCGTCGGTATCTCTTTTTTGAAATGCTCCGCTTGAAATTGGAGCCCGAATTTCGGGTGTGTTACGATCTTTCCGTAAAACGTGTAGGTCTCTTCTTCTTGAAGCGCAGGGAAGTAGCCCGTCACGGATACGGCTTTATCTTCTATGGCTTCGGAGGTCTCTGTGACTTTCACTTTCAGAACCGTATATAAATTGGTGTCATTATGATAGATGACTGTGTTAACTGTCCCTTTTAAATAGGGCTCTTCCTCCAGTTTAAGCTGATCCGGATGCTGCTGCACGAGCTTTCCCTCCTCCTGTGCCTATTATGATGGGTCGATCAGTTTTTTAGCATGAAGCGCAAGCATATGATCTGGCTGGATATCGATCGCCTTGTCCAGCATTTCCAGCGCTTTTTCTCGGTTTTCTTTATAAGCATAAGCGACACCGGCATTATAAAATGCATCTGCATGCCCGGGATCTTGCTCTGTTACAGCTGAGAACTGGCTGAGCGCTTCGTCCAGCATGCCCTCATTGGCTAAGCACATCCCGAATTGAAAGCGTGCTTCCGTATCGTTTTCATTCAGCTCAACCGCTCTTTGTAAATATGGCAGTGCAAGCTTAGGCTGTTCGAGCTTGACAAGAACCGTTCCGAGCATGTAAAACAGGTCGCCGTTTTCCATCCCCGCACGAAGCGCTTTTTCAAACATGTCTTTCGCTTCTTTGTACATTTCTTTTACAACATAGACATTTCCTGCTCCATAATAAGCAGTGGCTGCGCTATTGTCTAATTCTAGCGCTTTATCATAAAACGCAAGCGCACGTTCCAGCTCGTTTACGGATGAAAGCAGGTTGGCAAAATTGATATACGGAATCGCGTCTTCTTTATTTTCTTCAATCGCTTTTGTAAATGCCTCTGCCGCTTTCTCGTAATCGCCTTCCTGCATCGCCTCTATACCGAGTTGATTATAATCCACCGATCATCTTCCTTTCACTAAAAAACCCCAACTCAGTGTTGAGGTTTCTCATCTTTTATACGTACCACAATTTTGTTCCGTCTTTGTACACATCATCAATTGTCCCGCCGCCAAGGCATTCTTCACCGTCATAGAAGACAACGGCTTGTCCCGGCGTTACAGCTCTGACTTGTTCATCAAAGATGACTTCCGCTTCACCTTCGCCAGTCATGCGCACCGTCACTTTATGATCTTCTTGACGGTAACGGAATTTAGCCGTGCAGGAAATTTCTTCGCCCTTCATGATATCCGAACGTACCCAGCTGATATTTGTTGCTGTGATTTTGTCGGAATATAAAAGCGGGTTATGGAACCCTTGATCTACGTAGAGGATGTTCTTTTCAAGATCTTTCCCTACCGCAAACCACGGCTCGCCGCTTCCGCCGATGCCAAGGCCGTGACGCTGTCCGATCGTGTAGTACATCAACCCGTCGTGGCGGCCTTTAACTTCGCCGTCCATCGTCATCATATCGCCCGGCTGTGCAGGGAGATATTGGCTGAGAAACGTTTTAAAGTTACGTTCGCCGATAAAGCAGATGCCTGTACTGTCTTTTTTCGTCGCCGTTGCAAGTTCTGCTTCTTTGGCGATTTCACGCACACGGCTTTTTTGAAGTTCGCCGATCGGGAACATGACTTTGCTCAGCGTATCTTCTGTCAGCTGATTCAAAAAGTACGTTTGATCCTTGTTTTCATCAATGCCGCGCAGCATTCTGACTTTTCCGCCGCTTCTGTCTACTCTTGCATAGTGGCCAGTCGCTAAATAGTCAGCGCCAAGTGACAATGCATGCTCCAAAAAGGCCTTGAATTTAATTTCTTTGTTGCACAGTACATCCGGGTTTGGTGTTCTGCCTGCTTTATATTCATCAAGGAAGTATTGGAATACCTTCTCATAATATTGCTTTTCAAAGTTTACGGCATAATACGGGATTCCGATTTGGTTGCAGACGCGGATCACATCTTCATAATCCTCTGTCGCCGTGCAAAAACCGTTTTCGTCCGTGTCATCCCAGTTTTTCATAAAGATTCCGATTACATCATAGCCCTGTTCTTTTAACAGCAGGGCCGCCACAGATGAGTCTACTCCGCCGGACATGCCGACGACGACTCTTGTATCCTCCGGCCGTTTTTCCATTTCATTCACTCCAATAACTAAGCCACCTTATTGTGTCAGTCGTTTGACAACGTCGGCCACATGTTTGGCAGCAGTTTTCACTTGCTCAGCCGTATTGCCGAGACCGAAGCTGATTCGAATAGAGGACGTCAGCCTGTCACTCTCTTCTCCGAACATAGCAGTCAGAACATGTGACGGCAGGACTGAACCGGCCGTGCACGCTGAACCGCTTGAGACAGCGACACCCGCCATATCAAGATTGACCAGCAGCGCTTCCACTGACACACCGGGGAAATAAAGATTCAAAACATGCGGCAGACTATGCTCTTTGTCCCCGTTGATCTCGAATGCCACACCTGCATCTTTAAGCGTGTCGGCAAAGATTGCTTTAAACGATTGATACTTCTCGTTTTTTTCGTCCCGTTCTTCCCTTGACAGCTTAATCGCTTCTTTCAGCCCGACAATGCCCGGAACATTTTCTGTTCCGGCACGGCGTTTTCTTTCTTGCTCTCCTCCGAATAATAGCGGTGAAAGCTTCACATCTTTACTCGCATATAAAAAGCCTGTCCCTTTTGGCCCGTTGAGCTTGTGCCCGGAAACAGACAGAAGATCAATATGGCTGTTTTTCACATCAATTGGCAGCAACCCGAACGCCTGAACAGCATCGGTATGAAAATACGCTTTGTGTTCCTTCAGCAGCTCACCGATTTCATCGATCGGCTGCACTGTTCCGACTTCATTATTTCCATACATCACTGTCACAAGGATTGTATCATCACACAGTGCTTCTTTCACCTGTTTTGCACTGACTCTTCCATTTTGGTCAACGTCCAGATACGTTATGTCAAATCCGTCTTCCTCCAGTTTTTCACATGTGTGAAGCACAGCATGATGTTCAATTTTTGTCGTGATGATATGTCTGCCCAGATCTTTACGTGCAAGCGCGGTTCCCATAATCGCCAAGTTATCAGCTTCCGTGCCCCCGCTTGTAAAAATGATCTCCTGCTCTGCCGCTCCGATTTCTGCTGCGATCTGCGCTCTTGCTTCATCCACCCATTTTCGAGATTCTCTGCCAAATGAGTGAATACTGGATGGATTACCGAAACTGCCTGAGAAATGCGGTATCATTTTTTCCAGCACGCGCTCATCCATCGGAGATGTTGCGGCATGATCTAAATAAATCCGTTCCATAATGTTTACACCTCTGATCTAAATATAGAACATATAAGCTTCTTGCTCTCCGTCTGTATAGCTGGCAAGATCCTCTAATGTTGTACTGTCTAAAACCTCTTTTACAGCGTCTCGGATGCGAATCCAAAGCTCACGCTTGGCAGGCTCCTCATCTTCCAGCACTTCAACAGGGCTGATCGGCCCCTCTAGCACACGGATAATATCTCCTGCCGTAATGGCATCCGGCTCACTGCCTAATACATATCCGCCATATGCGCCTCTGATGCTTTTCACTAAACCGGCATTACGGAGCGGCGATACCAGCTGCTCCAAATAATGTTCGGACAAATTATTCGTCTGTGCGATGCTTTTTAATGAAGTCGGGCCTTCACCATGCTTTTTTGCAAGCTCGATCATAATGGTGAGCCCGTATCTTCCCTTAGTTGATATTTTCAACATGAACACCTCTGTTATTTCATGATTTTCCACATTTATAATGGTAATTTCTATATGTTTCGTCCGTTTATTATCTAATAGACCAACTGTTATTATAACATACCTTCAGCGAATTTTCATTGAGGCAAAAGGAAACGGGCCTTTCCCCTTTTCTAATGTACGGTTTTCCGTTACCCTGTAATTAAGTAAGGAGAGATGATAGATGAAGCCATTGGCATATCGGATGCGTCCGACAAAAATAGAGGATATTATCGGCCAGCAGCATCTGGTGGCTGAAGATAAAATTATCGGCAGAATGGTCCAGGCAAAACATTTGTCATCCATGATTTTGTACGGGCCGCCCGGAATTGGAAAAACATCAATCGCCACAGCAATCGCCGGTTCAACAAGTATTGCTTTTCGAAAGCTGAATGCTGTCATTAACAATAAAAAAGATATGGAAATCGTCGCCCAGGAAGCCAAAATGTCAGGCCAGGTGATTTTGATTCTGGATGAAGTCCACAGGCTGGATAAAGGAAAACAAGATTTTCTATTGCCCTATTTAGAAAATGGGATGATCATTTTGATCGGAGCAACCACGGCTAACCCGTATCATGCCATTAATCCGGCGATCAGAAGTCGGACCCAGATTTTTGAGCTTGAGCCGTTAACACCTGAACTGATCAAACAAGCGCTGGAAAGGGCCCTTCATGACGAACATCGAGGCCTCGGCACATATTCTGTAACCATTGATAACCAGGCGATGGAGCATTTTGCTCACGGATGCGGAGGAGATGTCCGCTCCGCTTTAAATGCACTTGAGCTGGCCGTGTTGTCAACGAAGGAGTCAGCAGACGGTGTGATTCATATTACATTAGACACTGCGGAAGAATGTCTGCAGAAAAAGAGCTTTTCTCACGATAAAGATGGTGACGCGCATTATGATGTGCTGTCCGCTTTTCAAAAATCGATCCGCGGCTCTGATGCCAACGCTGCTCTTCACTATTTGGCAAGATTAATTGAAGCCGGTGATCTGGAGAGCATCGCAAGACGCCTGCTCGTCATCGCCTATGAAGATATCGGCTTAGCAAGCCCGCAAGCCGGTCCGAGAGTGCTGCACGCTATTCAGACCGCTGAGCGAGTCGGTTTTCCCGAAGCGCGAATCCCGCTAGCCAACGCAGTCATTGAGCTTTGCCTCTCACCGAAATCAAACTCAGCCATTCTGGCAATTGATGAGGCTCTGGCTGATATCAGAGCCGGAAAAATCGGAGATGTACCGAAGCATTTAAAGGACGCGCATTATAAAGGAGCTCAGGAATTAGGAAGAGGAATTGACTATAAATACCCGCACAATTACGACAATGGATGGGTCGAACAGCAATATCTCCCTGATCCTTTAAAGAATAAGCAATACTACAAGCCGAAACAGACAGGAAAGTTCGAATCCGCCTTAAAGCAGGTGTACGACAAATTAATGAAAAGAAAATAAAACAAAAACAGCCTTGCTCTTCAAGGCTGTTTTTATGCGTTATTTATCCTTTACGCGTTTGATTTCAATGTCTTTCAAAAGATCCATGACAACATGTCCGCCCATAATCAAGCCTGCGACTGACGGCACAAACGCATTAGAGGATGGCGGCATTTTCGCTTTACGGATTTTCGCTTCGTCATTTCCCACTTCTTTTCTGACATCTTCCCGAATGACAATCGGGCTTTCATCAGAAAAAATCACTTGAACGCCTTTTTTGATGCCCTCTTTGCGTAATCTCGTACGGACGACCTTCGCAATTGGATCAGTGTGCGTTTTTGAAATATCTGCGATTTGGAAGCGTGTCGGGTCCGTTTTGTTCGCGGCACCCATGCTGGAAATGAGCGGAATATCCCGTTTCAGACATTCTTTCATTAAATGGATTTTATAATGAATCGTGTCTGACGCGTCAATGACATAGTCGAGATTATAGTCAAAAAATTGCTCATACGTTTCTTCCGTATAGAACATTTTTAACGCGATCACTTCGCACTCCGGGTTAATGTCAGCGATCCGCTCCTTCATTAAATCAACTTTCGGCTGTCCGACAGTTGAAAGCAGCGCGTGAAGCTGACGGTTTACATTTGTAATATCCACATCATCTTTGTCGACAAGCAGAATGCGGCCGACGCCTGACCGCGCGAGCGCTTCCGCCGCGAACGATCCGACTCCGCCAACCCCAAGTACAGCCACCGTGCTGTTTTTCAGCGTTTCAAGGCCTTCTTTTCCGATAGCTAATTCATTGCGTGAAAACTGGTGTAACAAGAACCTCACTCCACATTCGTATTCTGGTTTCATCTATAAAATGGCTGATTCATGGGCAGCCGTTTTTCTGCGCACAAAAAATAAAGTCCCAATAGTGCCGTTTCAGCTTTCCTTTGTTTTGAACCCGCTCTCAGCAGGTGGGTGCCCTCTTTTAAATCTTGTAAGTCCTCTTTACCGAATGAAAAGAGGCATGTACGCCATTTAAAAATGCGGGCTCCCAAATCAAAAAAATGTTCGGTCAAAACTAGGTGTACAACTAACACATCAGGACTTTATTTAACTTGTCAAAATCATATCACAGACGATTTTGATTTTCAAGAATCGAACTGCACATTCAGTTCTTAACTTTTTTCTTGATAGAAAGATGAAGCTCATCAAGCTGAGCATCGCTTACTTCGCCTGGCGCTTCTGTCATCAAGCAGCTTGCGCTTGCCGTTTTCGGAAATGCAATCGTATCTCTCAGGTTCGTACGTCCAGCTAGAAGCATAACGAGACGGTCTAAGCCGAGTGCGATTCCGCCGTGCGGAGGAGCGCCGTATTCAAATGCTTCCAGCAGGAATCCGAACTGTTCAGCCGCTTCTTCTGGTGAGAAGCCGAGAAGCGCAAACATTTTTTCCTGAATATCCTTTTCGAAAATACGGATTGAACCGCCGCCAAGCTCATAGCCGTTTAAAACGAGGTCATAGGCTTGTGCTTTCATGTCTTCAGGCGCTGTTTCAATCAGCTCAAGGTCTTCGCGGACAGGCATTGTGAACGGATGGTGCGCTGCGTAAAAACGGCCTTCTTCCGGATCATGCTCTAATAGCGGCCAGTCGATGACCCATAAGAAATTGAACAATTTTTCGTCAATCAGTCCGCGTTCTTTCCCAAGCTTTAAGCGCAGGGCGCCGAGTGATGCGGCCACAACTTCGAATTGATCCGCTCCGAACAGCAGCAAATCACCTTCAGCAGCATCAAGTGCTTCAATCAGCTTAGACTGCTTTTCTTCATCAAAGAATTTAGCGATCGGGCCTTTCACTCCGTCTGCCTCAACTTTCACCCAGGCAAGCCCTTTTGCCCCGTAGTTTGCAGCAAAAGCGCCAAGAGCGTCGATGTCTTTTCGGGAGTAGTCGCCAGCACCGTCTTTTACGTTGATGGCTTTGACCACGCCGCCGTTTGCTACAGCTGATGAGAACACTTTAAATTCCGTATCCTTTACAATGTCAGACACATCCGTCAATAGCATGTTAAAACGCGTATCCGGTTTATCAGAACCGTACTTGTTCATTGCTTCGTCATACGTCATTCGAGGGAGAGGAAGCTTAAGTTCCACACCTTTTGTTTCACGCATAACCTTTGCCATCATCTCCTCAGCCAATGACATAATGTCTTCCTGGCTCATAAAGGACATTTCAATATCAATTTGCGTAAACTCAGGCTGGCGGTCCGCGCGCAAGTCTTCATCGCGGAAACAGCGGGCAATTTGATAATATCGTTCAATGCCTGATACCATCAGAAGCTGTTTAAATAGCTGCGGGGACTGCGGCAGCGCGTAGAACTCACCTTCATGCACACGGCTCGGCACCAAGTAGTCACGTGCGCCTTCAGGCGTGCTTCCTGTTAAAATCGGCGTTTCAATATCAAGAAACCCGTTTTCATCTAAAAAGCTACGAACAGCTTTCGTCACGTTATGGCGCAGCTGCATCGTCTGGAACATAGCTGGTCTGCGCAAATCTAAGTAACGGTGTTTTAAACGAACATCCTCTGATACGTCTTCTGCTTGATCAGAAATCGCAAATGGAGGTGTCTTTGCAGCATTTAATACGTTCACTCCATCAGCATGTATTTCGATCGCGCCTGTTTTCAAATTCGGATTAACTGTTCCCTCTTCACGCGCCACCACTTTTCCTTGAATATCAAGCACGTATTCATTTCTGATGCCTTCCGCAATAGCAAGCGCTTCTTTTGACACATCAGGGTTAAAAACGACTTGAACAATTCCCGTACGGTCACGCAAGTCAATAAAAATCAATCCGCCGAGGTCCCGTCTTTTTTGGACCCAGCCTTTCAGCGTTACAGATTCACCGATTGCTTGTTCAGTTATTTCACCGCAATAATATGTTCTACCAAACAATGTGTTCCACTCCTTATCCCTTTTGGTTTGCCTTCATTACATGTATAAATTCATCAAGTGCCACTTCAATCTGTTCGCCCGTCTGTGCATCCTTTACATTGATTTTGTTTTGGGCCAGCTCATCTTCACCCAAAATCGCAATAAATCTCGCATTCAAGCGGTCAGCTGTTTTAAACTGGCCTTTCATTTTCTTATTTTCATAATCGATTTCACTGGAAATGCCTGCTTCTCTCAGTTTGTACACCAATGAAACAGAATAATCCTTGGCTTTTTCGCCGAGTGTGACGATATAGCAGTCGATCCCCTTATCAACAGGCAGCTCTCTTTTTTCAGCATCAATTGCGGCAAGCAGGCGTTCGATGCTCATCGCAAATCCGATGCCCGGAGCTTCAGGTCCGCCGATCTGTTCGACAAGTCCGTCGTAGCGTCCGCCGCCGGCAAGTGTCGTAATCGCGCCGAAGCCCTCCGCATTGCTCATAATTTCAAATGCGGTGTGGTTGTAATAATCCAGCCCCCTCACAAGGTTCGGATCAATTTCATACGAAATGCCAAGATCGTTTAAGTATTGTTTCACTTTCTCAAAATAAACGGCTGATTCTTCATTTAAATATGTCAAAATCGAAGGTGCCGATTTTATCAGCTCATGATCACGGTCTTTTTTGCAGTCCAAAATTCTAAGCGGATTTGTGTGCAGCCGTGACTGGCAGTCTGAACAAAATTCTTCGATGCGAGGCTCGAAGTGTTTCACGAGCGCTTCTCTGTAGCTTTTGCGGCTAGCTTGATCGCCGAGGCTGTTTATGACAAGCTTTACGTTTTCTAAACCTGCTTTTTCATAAATACTCATCGCAAGCGCCATCACTTCAGCGTCTATTGCTGGGTCTTTCGAGCCAATCGCTTCAATTCCAAACTGATAAAACTGGCGGTAACGACCCGTCTGAGGACGTTCATAACGGAACATCGGCCCTACATAATAAAGCTTTGTCGGCTGTACAGGATTCGCGAACAGCTTGTTTTCATTAAAAGCGCGAACCGCCGCAGCTGTTCCCTCCGGACGAAGCGTCAGGCTTCTGCCTTTGCGGTCCTCGAAGGTATACATTTCTTTTTGTACGATATCCGTTGATTCTCCGACGCCTCTGGCAAACAGTTCTGTATGCTCAAAAATCGGTGTGCGGATTTCTTTATATTGATAAGTGCGGCAAGTGTCTCTCATAATTTGTTCAACAAACTGCCAGCGATCTGATTCTCCAGGCAGAATATCCTGTGTTCCTCTTGGAATGTTATATCCCATAAGTAGACCTCCTTATGTATTCCTTTTAAAATATACAATTGTCGTTCATGATGAAAATGAAAAAAACTCCCGCCCCTACTATACATGATAGTAGGGACGAGAGTTATACCCGTGGTGCCACCCTAGTTGGAATATGTTCATATTCCCGCTCGATCCTTTAACGCAGGTTCACGTTCACTGCCTAATGACGTTATTCACGCGTTCAGCAGGAAACCTCCGGAGTGTTGTTTCGAGAAAGACGCAATGGGATCCGCTTTCAGCCTGGGGCGGGTTCCTCTCTAGCCATGCAATCTGACCTACTCTTCTCCATTATTGGTTCAAATCTTTCATCATTTGCTATGTACTCAATTTCTATTATAATAATGGGATTGGGGTTCTCTGTCAAGCTTTATTCCGGTTGTTTTTCCTCAGCGCTGCTTCTTTGGACATAAGACCAAATTCAGATGCTGTTTCCGTTAGATAACCAGTCGTATCGGGATCTGCGTGATCGCTGTAATGCAGATTTGCTTCACCGTCTTGAAATGCCCGTCCCATTTTTGGATGATATTTCATGATTTGCACACCTTTTTGATTGTATTTACGCTTAGTATAAACAAATCATTTTATTTTTATTTAAAAATCAGAAAGGACTTTACGATATTAAACAAGAATGCTTTTTTAATGATCATCTGAAAGGAGGAAACAATGAGCAAGAAATACTTTGTCCTTATTGTATGTATTATTTTCACCGGAGCGCTTTTCCCGACATTTTCATCCGTTACAGCCGCTCAAGGAGAAGCAGTCATCGCAACAGATGAAATGAATGTCAGAAGCGGCCCGGGGCTTAGCTACGGCATTACAGCGGAAGTAAAAAAGGGAGAACGCTATCCCATTTTAAAGGAAGATGGAGACTGGGTGCAGATCCAGCTTGGTTCCGGAGAAAAGGGCTGGGTAGTCTCCTGGCTAATTACAAAGGAACACCAGGCCAGCACAAGCTCTTCAGGAAGCAGGGACACTGTGACATCAACAGACCCCGATCTGCGGATGAGAACCGGTCCGGGCACTTCATACGAAGTCATCGGCAAATTCCCTCAAGGCAGCCAAGCATCTGTCCTTGAGAAAGATTCCGGCTGGATCAAGATTTCCTATCAAAATGCCACCGGATGGGTATCATCTGAATATGTCACGTCAGGAGGCAGCAGTTCAGCATCTAATGAGAGTGACCAAACCGAGGATTCCGGTGCGTCAACGACGGGCACAGTCGGTGTTTCTTCACTAAATGTAAGAGCCTCCGCCTCACATGACGCGGCAATTATAACAAAACTTGACCGCGGAACGAAACTGACGGTTCTCAACGAGAAAAATGGCTGGGCTCACATTGAGGTGAATGGGCTGAAAGGCTGGGTTGCAAGCCATTACCTTTTGACTAATTCTGATCCAGCTGAGAATTCGGCAAATGCAAGCAGTTCGTCCTCCGCTAAAAAAGCCTATATTATGTACGGAGGAACGAATCTAAGAAGCGATGCGTCAACATCAGCTTCGATCGTTGAGCGTGCTGCCAAAGGAGATTCATACACCATTACCGGTTCAAAGGGAAACTGGTATGAAATCAAGCTTGATAACGGGCAGACTGCTTATGTAGCCAATTGGGTAGTCCAAACATCTAAAAGCGCAGAAGAAGCAGGTGAACCGCCAGTCTCTGATTCCCCGTCTGGAAACGGCTCTCTCAACAATAAAACGATTATTGTTGACCCGGGACACGGAGGAAAAGACAGCGGCACGATCGGGTATTCGGGGAAATTCGAGAAAAACCTGACGATCAAAACGGCAAAACTGCTCGCCAGCAAACTTAGATCGGCTGGGGCAGATGTGTATGTGACACGCCAGGATGATACCTTTGTCAGCCTGCAGTCACGGGTCTCCACGTCTCACTATCGCAACGCTGACGCCTTTATCAGCATTCACTATGATAGCTATGCGGATACCTCTACAAGAGGCAGTACTGCATACTACTACAGCCCTGCCAAAGATCAGGAACTCGCATCAGATGTACACTCTGAAGTGGTAAAGCGGTCTTCCATTCCAGACCGCGGCGTATTATTCGGGGATTATTATGTGCTCCGGGAAAACAGACAGCCCGCTATGCTGTATGAGCTGGGATATGTAAGCCATCCGCAGGAAGAAGCCATTGTACATAGCAATTCATACCAAGAAAAAGTAACAGATGGGATCGAAAGCGGATTAGAGAAATACTTCCAATAAAAAAAGCTGCCTCTTGGCAGCTTTTTTTATTTTGAATCCATTATAAGCGTGACCGGTCCGGAGTTTGTAAGCTGAACATCCATCATGGCTCCAAACGTTCCGGTCTCTACTTTGATTCCTTTTTCACGAAGCAGGTCATTCCATTTTTCATAAAGGCCTAAAGCTTTATCAGGTTTGGCCGCATTCATGTAGTTCGGCCGGCGCCCTTTTTTCGTATCTCCATAAAGCGTAAATTGTGAGACAGATAAAATTTCTCCTCCTATATCTAAAAGAGACAGATTCATTTTTCCTTCACTGTCATCGAAAATACGGAGATTGACAACTTTATCGGCTAAATAAGCTGCATCCTCTTCTGTGTCATCGTGAGTGATGCCGACCAGCACCATGAGGCCTTGTCCAATTTGGCCGACGACCTCTTCGTCCACTGTAACGCTTGCTTCTGTTACTCGCTGAACAACTAATCTCATTTTCTAACCCCTTTAGTTCATGACGCGGCGCACAGAGTAGATATCTCTAATCTGTTTAATACGCTCGACGACTTTGTGCAAGTGATTGATGTTCTGAATAAAAATCGCCATATGAATGGTTGCCACTTTATTTCGATCCGATTTGCCAGAGACAGATGAAATATTTGTTTTTGTTTCGTTCACTGCCTGAAGCACCTCGTTCAGCAATCCGCGACGGTCGTACCCAAGAATCTCTATCTCAACATTGTATTCCTTGCGCTTTTGAACCTGTGACTCATGTTCCCACTCTACCGGGATCAGCCGCTCTTGGGCTTCATTCGTTTTGACATTCGGACAATCTTCGCGATGGACCGAAACCCCTCTGCCTTTTGTGATAAAGCCGACAATATCATCACCCGGCACAGGATTGCAGCATTTTGATAAACGGACAAGGAGGTTGTCGATGCCCTTGACGCGAACACCAGCTTCCCGTTTTCTTCCTTGAGGGTATGGCTTAGGTTCCCCGGTGACTTCCTGAACGATCTTTTCCTGCTCTTCCTGATCGCGCTGTTTTCTCTCTTTTTCTGTTAGGCGGTTTGCCACCTGCAGAGCTGTAATACCGTTGTAGCCGACCGCTGCGTACATATCTTCTTCATTTGAGAAATTAAATTTGTCAGCAACCTTTTGAATATTCTCCGGTGTTAAGACATCCTTCAATTCAAAATCCAGGTTTTTTATTTCTTTTTCGACCAGTTCACGGCCTTTTTCGACATTTTCTTCACGTCGCTGTTTCTTAAAGAATTGACGGATCTTATGCTTCGCTTGGGATGTTTGGGCAAGCTTCACCCAATCCTGGCTCGGACCATAGGAATGCTTAGAAGTGAGAATTTCAACGATATCACCCGTCCGAAGCTTATGGTCAAGCGTAACCATTTTTCCGTTCACTTTGGCACCGATTGTTTTATTGCCGATTTCAGAGTGAATCCGGTAAGAAAAATCAATCGGAACAGAACCGGACGGAAGCTCGATTACATCTCCTTTTGGCGTAAAGACATACACCATGTCAGAGAACAAATCAATTTTGAGCGATTCCATAAATTCTTCTGCATCTGTCGATTCATTTTGAAATTCTAAAATTTCACGGAACCAAGAAAGCTTTTTCTCAAAAGTTGCGCCTTCATTGGCTGCTTTCCCTTCTTTATAAGCCCAGTGAGCCGCAACCCCGTATTCAGCGATTTCATGCATTTCGAAGGTGCGGATCTGCACTTCCAGCGGATCGCCTTTAGGCCCGATAACCGTTGTATGAAGCGATTGATACATATTCGGCTTCGGCATTGCGATATAATCTTTGAATCTGCCGGGCATCGGTTTCCAGCATGTGTGAATGATGCCGAGCACCGCGTAGCAGTCCTTTATGCTATTCACAAGAATACGGACAGCCAGCAAATCGTAAATTTCATTAAATTGCTTATTTTGCAGCACCATTTTTCGATAAATGCTGTAAATATGTTTCGGACGTCCCGAGAAGTCAGCCTTGATATTCACTTCTTCGACACGTTTCTTCACTTCATTGACAACCTCATCGACATAAAGCTCACGTTCTGCGCGTTTCTTCTTCATGAGGTTGACAATTCTGTAATATTGCTGAGGATTCAAATAACGGAGCGCCGTATCTTCCAATTCCCATTTAATTTTTGAAATCCCGAGACGATGCGCCAAAGGAGCAAAAATTTCCAGTGTTTCATTGGAGATTCTTCGCTGTTTTTCTTGAGGCAGATGTTTCAGTGTCCGCATATTGTGAAGACGATCCGCCAGCTTGATCAATATGACCCTGATATCTTGAGCCATAGCGACAAACATTTTGCGATGATTTTCCGCCTGCTGTTCCTCTTGAGATTTATATTTAATTTTGCCGAGTTTTGTTACGCCGTCTACAAGCATTGCCACTTCTTCGGAAAATGCTTCTTTCAGGTCATCGAGCGTCACATCTGTATCTTCCACGACATCGTGCAAAAATCCGCCCGCAATTGTGGAAGGGTCCATTTCAAGATCGACGAGAATCCCCGCAACCTGAATCGGATGAATAATATATGGCTCGCCCGATTTGCGGTATTGCTCGCGGTGAGCATCTTCAGCGTACAGATATGCTTTTTCGACAAATGCGATATGCTCATCAGATAGATAGCTTCGCGCTTTATCAATAACTTGCTCGGCAGTCAATACTTGTTCGTTCGCCATGGAATCACCTTTTTTAAAATGTAAACTGTATTGTAGTTTATTATCAAGAAAAAAACGAAAGATGTAAAGAGCAGAAGTTCAAATAGCCAAATATTATATAAAATAAATGCAAAACAATAGGAAAAAAGCACCCTGACATGGAGTGCTTTTTTCGTTATGCGATTATCCTTAGTATTTCATTAATGTTAAGATGTCATAATCTTCCAACTTATCTCTGCCGTCAAGGTAAGAAAGCTCGATTAAGAAAGCGATACCAGCAACAACGCCGCCAAGTTCTTCAACAAGTTTGATTGTCGCTTCAATTGTGCCGCCTGTCGCAAGCAGGTCATCTGTAATAAGCACACGCTGACCAGGCTTAATCGCATCTTTGTGGATCGTTAATACGTCTTTTCCGTATTCCAAGCCATAATCCACTTTGATTACTTCACGAGGCAATTTGCCTTCTTTGCGGACCGGCGCGAAACCTACGCCAAGCGCGTAAGCAACGGGACAGCCGATAATAAAGCCGCGCGCTTCAGGGCCAACGACCAAATCGATTTGCTTTTCTTTCGCATATTCAACAATTTGATCTGTGGCATAGCGGTATACATCGCCTTTATCCATCAGTGTTGTAATATCTTTAAATTGCACGCCCTCTTTCGGGTAATCCGGTACAATTGTTACGTATTGTTTTAAATCCATCTGTTTTATGTCCTCCTCGTACTTTCATAAGCCTCTGAATCTTGTTTCATCAGCTTATTCAGCCATTCCTTCAGCTCTTCAGCAGAAGAATAATTCAGCTTTTGATCCAGTTCCATCAGCTGCTGTTTCACCTGATATGTTTGTGAGTCTGTTAAGTCGCGTTTCTTTGCTCCGCTCACAACAGACAGCACACCATTCTCTATTTTAACAAAACCGAGATCAAAAAACACCTTTGTCATGAAATTGATTGTTTCAACGGGCCAGCCTTTATGTTTTGCAAGCTCTGAACCGTGTTTTTTCACATCAAAAGCGCCTCTTTTCAGCAAGAACGCATAATACCATTTAAAGTGGTCTCTTGCGGGAAAAGTCGATAAAAAGTGGTCCTCATGATTGAGAAAAATAAAATATATCCGCTCAGGCGCCTTTCCTTCCAGCAAACGTGCGAGCATGTCCAACGAAGGCGGCGGATCCAGCAATACAATATATGCACCATCGAGGTCAAACGCCTTTGCTTGATCTTCTGAGCTGATGACCTGCACTTCTTGACGAAGGCCTTCAGTTTTAAGAAGTGTTGTTGAGTCTTCTTTGAAAGAGACAATGGCCCGTTTAGCAGATGGAAGGGCGGAAACTGTATCTTCCCACGTCCGTTTTCCCCTTAAATCAAACAGCTGCCATTCAGAAACAGCGGCATCCTTTATCATAAGCTGCGGTTTTTTCCGATTGTTCCATTCGTTGATTGACATCTCACCGACAATGGAAATTCTTGATCCAGGTACGATGCCTTCTTCGAGCTCACCTTTATTAAAACCGACGCAATCAAGCTGAGACGACTCATTTTTGATCGTCATTTTGACATGAGTTTTATTTGCCCCTATCTTGCGGACATCTTCCAGTACTGCGTTTTCTACGAGAACGTGCGGTTTCGGGTTCAGCATGCCAAAAGGAGAAAGCATGTTCATTTCTGTGATGCTTTCAACTGTAATGTCCTCGACGCTGCAGACAAGGTCGACTTCCTGTACAGGAACAAAATCCTCTTCCGTAAGCGTATTGTCCGCTATTTCATTCAGCCTGCTTCGCAAATTCGGCACATTTTCGGCTTTCAGCGTCATCCCCGCTGCCATTGGATGGCCGCCGAAATGAGGAAGAATATCTCTGCATTCAGAAAGGCTCTCAAATAAATTAAATCCCCTGATGCTTCGGGCCGAACCTTTAGCGATCCCCTTTTCTTCATCAATGCCAAGCACAATAGCAGGGCGATAGAAACGGTCCACAAGCTTTGAGGCCACAATCCCGACGACTCCCGGGTTCCATCCGGCTTTTGCCACGACAATTGCAGTTTGATCGAGCCCTTGCCGTTCAACCATTTCAATCGCTTCATCCGTCATTTTGCTGACCATTTTTTGGCGCTCTTTGTTCAGCTGGTCAATTTCTGCGGCAAGCTCTTCCGCTTCAAACGAATCCTCTGACATGAGCAAATGAACAGCTGGGTCCGCCTGTTCGATTCTTCCGACGGCATTCAGCCTTGGAGCGAGCTGAAATCCGACAGTTTCTTCGTTCGCTTCTCCAATGTCTCCGCCTGACAGCTTAATCAGTTCTTTTAAGCCGAGCCGGTTTGTCCGCCGGAGCCTTTCAAGTCCTAGTGTTGCAATTAATCTGTTTTCGTCATGCAGCGGGACAAGGTCAGCAATGGTGCCGATTGCCGCCAGGTCAAGCAGTTCATCCGGAAGTTCACCCAATAAAGCATGGGCCAGCTTAAACGCGACTCCGACCCCTGCAAGCTCTTTAAACGGGTAAGTGCAGCCCGGCTGCTTCGGGTGGACGATCGCATGGACATCCGGAAGCTCCGGTCCCGGTTCATGATGATCTGTAATAATGACATCCAGCCCGAGTTCTTTCGCCACCTTCGCTTCATGCACAGCGGCAATTCCTGTATCAACCGTAATGATCAAAGAGAAGCCCCGTTCTTTAATCGAACGAAACGCCTGTTCATTAGGTCCATATCCTTCTTTAAAACGGTCAGGTATATAAAAATCAACTTGAGCCGATAGTTTTTGCAGCGTGTGAAGCATCACTGACGTACTGGTAACCCCATCGGCGTCATAATCGCCATATATCATAATCTGTTCTTGTTGTGAAATCGCCTGTTTTATTCGATCTGCCGCTTCTTTCATGCCTTTCATTTCAAAAGGATCATAAAAATCGGCATCCTTTGTATGTAAAAACAGCCTAGCGCTTTCTGCCGTATCAAAGCCTCTTTTTACAAGCAGGGACGCAACAAGAGGTGTTATATGCAATTGTTCTGTGAGTGATTTGACCTTATCCTGATCTGGTCGCTGGATTTCCCATCGCATTTTTGACGCTAACATAAATTCACCCCTCAACCACCCTATTATACTAGAGCAGGCTGAAGGGTTTCAAATAATATTCGAAAACTAGTCTTTTTTCTCAATCATGGCTGAAGCATCCTGTGTGTCGGTCTGATCAGCAAGCTGGATATCCTCTTGTTTATGGATTGCAGCTCTATTTTCTTTCCGCAGCGTTTTGATTTCCCGCTTTAATTTCATCACCTGAAAAATGCCGACAGAAAATACAATGAGCGCTCCCATTAAAACCGAGCCTAAAATAACAAGAATAAGCGGCCATTCTGACCTGCCAAACAGGTAATCAACTTCTACGGATCGAACATTAATAACTGCAAAAATAGCGACAATTAAGGTAAAAATAAGTGCGAAAATAATGGTCCATTGTTTATTCATTCTCTTTCCCCCAAACTTTTTATTGAGGTAACTTTCCCTATCAAGACTGGTTTTAAACATGGCTTAACACTAGGTTAAGCCATGTTTGCGGTCAATTTTTCCCGGATCAGCCTCTTCAGTCCGTTTCCCTCACCGGACATGACAAGTGTATCGCCTTCATCAATGATTGTTTCAGAGCTCGGATTTAGTTGTTTATCCTGATTCTTCTTAATCATTGCAATGACCGTCACATGATATTCCTGCCCCATATCCAAATCACCAATCGTCTGATGAATGGCAGGCGCTCCCGCTTCTGCTTTACACCACTCTATCATAAAATCATCAAGGGCTGACTCAACCTGTTCTATTGCTTTCGGTTTATATGCCATTCCGCCAAGAATTGCAGAAATCTGCCTTGCTTCAGCGTCATCAAGCTGCATGGAGGCAACACATTCTTCATGGTCGTTTTCGTCAAAATAGTAAAGCTCTCTCCGTCCGTCATGATGAATGATAATTGAAATTTTATCACGGTTTCTAGTAACCATTTCAACTTTTTGTCCTATGCCCGGCAGCTCTGATTCGCGAACCCTCATATATAAACCCTCCTACATATCTGAAAACCAGTCACAAACACGTTTAACACCATATATATGTTTAAATGTAAGCGTATGTCATTATAGCAAATGCCTGTTTTAAGTTCAATGAAACTTCAAAAAACAGGCTGTCCTGCAGAGGACAGCCTGAGATGTTTTATTGAGCCGAGTCTTTTTTCAATTCTTTCCCTTTCCATGCAAGCCAAATTTGTGCGGCAATGTATAGAGAGGAATAAACGCCTGTTAACAGCCCGATCAATAAAGCAATTGAGAAGTTTGTAATAGAAGATGCTCCAAAGATCAGCAACGTGATAACAACGATCACGACAGTTAATACAGTGTTAATAGATCGTGTAAAGGTTTGCTGCAGGCTCAGGTTTACAATATGGTTCAGGTCGGCAAATGTTTTCGGCTTGCGCTTTTTCATATGCTCGCGAATCCTGTCAAATGTAACAATTGTATCGTTAATCGAATACCCGATAATCGTCAAGACGGCCGCAATGAACGTAACATCTACCTCCAGCCTTGTAATACTGAAGAACGTGACGATAAAGAATGCGTCATATAGCAGTGAAGCGATTGCGGCAATCGCCATTTTGTATTCGAATCGGATTGAAACGTAAATGATGATGCCAATAGAAGCTATAGCAACTGCGTACAGCGCATTTCTTGCCAGCTCTTTGCCGACTGTCGGTGAAACTGTGCTGACATTCGGCTCTGTCCCGTATTTGTCTTTAAAGTACGTTTTCACTTTGGCAATCGTTTCTTTATCAGGCACTCCAACAAAACGGGCAACACCGACATTGCTCTTTTCGCCTGACAGAACAACAGTATCAGGGTCCATGCCCAGAGATTCAAAATCCTTCTCAACTTGCTCTGTCGTCAGCTTATGGTCACTTTGCACTTCTATCCGTGCACCGCTTGCGAAGTCAATGCCAAGATTCAGCTTGAACACAAGCAAGATAATAATCCCGGCAATCGTGACCGCACTGGAGAAAATAAAGAAATATTTGCGTTTGCTCGTGAAATCCCATTTTTGGAACGGCGTATGCGGCTCTGTATTTTCGTCCGTATCCTGAATATCCATAATATGCTTCTTATTAACGCCAAACCAGCCTTTTTTCCGATCAAGCCATCTGCTTTCCACAAGGAGAGCGAGTAGAAATCTTGATAAGAAAACGGCAGTGATAAAGCTTGTCAAAATCGATAGGATCAGCATTGTCGCAAACCCTTTAACAGAGCTTGTCCCAAAGATAAAGAGCACAACCGCGGCAATAATCGTTGTAATATTCGCGTCAAAAATTGTCGCAAATGACCGTCTGTTTCCTGAACGGAAGGCAGAGCGAACTGACTTGCCTAGCTTAAGCTCTTCTTTAATCCGCTCATAGGTAATGATGTTGGCGTCAACCGCCATCCCTACCCCTAAAATGAGCGCGGCAATCCCCGGAAGCGTAAGTACAGCATTCATCCAGTCAAAGACCTGGAGTGTAATGTAGATATAAACGGATAGCGTAATCACCGCGATAAATCCCGGCAGACGGTAATAGAAAAGCATAAATAAGAAAATAATTGCGATACCGATAATACCGGCAAACACCGTATCATGGAGAGCTTGCTGTCCAAATTGTGCGCCTACTGATGTCGAATACTTTTCAGTCAGTTTCACAGGAAGTGCACCAGCGTTTAAAATGCTGGCTAAATCTTTCGCTTCTTGAGCTGTGAAATGCCCTTCAATTTTTACATCAGTTGTATTTAGCTCCTGACTTACATTTGGAGCGGATACAAATTTAGGATGCTCTTTTTGAACTTCTTTCTTATAGGAATCACCTTTATCATAATCCAGCCAAATGACAAGCTGATTGTTTGGTGCCATTTTCATGACCTTTTTGGTCACTTCACCAAATTTATCAGCGTCTTTCAGTTTGATAGTGACAATCGGCTCGTTTGTTGTGCTGTCATATGTTTGTTTAGCTCCGTTTTCAACAAGATCAGCACCGTTTAACAGTTCCTTATCATTTGCATCTCTGAAAGAAAGCTGCGCTTCAGTTGCCAGAATTTCACGCGCTCTGTTTTGGTTTGTCACCCCAGCGAGCTGAACGCGAATCCGGTTATTTCCTTCAATTTGGATGTTCGGTTCGCTGACACCGAGAACATTGGCCCGGCGGTTCAACGCCTCTACTGTGCTGACCAGAACGTCTTTTGTGATTTTGTCACCTTTTTTTACAGGCTGTACATCATACAGCACCTCAAATCCGCCTTGCAAATCCAATCCTAACGTAATATTGTTCGCGGCAGGCTTCGTAAAGTAGCCCAAGCCCGTGCCGATCAATAAAACGAAAAGGAAAAACGCAATCAAGCGTCCTTTTTTCATTATGTATATCCTCCCTTAAACCTGTGCGAATCAATCTGCTATCTCAGCAGTTCTTCCAATGCTTCCTGTCCTTCTTCACTGCCCAGCCAATTAGACGTTTTGAATGACTCAACGGTTGCATAGTTCATAAATTCGCCAATTTTCACTGATAAAATATCACTCGCCAGTTCATAAATGTTCAGTTCCATTTTCTTTTTCCACTTCTTATTTGTTAAGTATGACCACAAACTTTCAAGTTCAACATCATCATACCCGAGAATCTTAAACTCTTCCAGTTTGCTGTAAAGAAACGGCCTGACGTGGTCTTTATATAGATCTGCGGGATGCTTCTCCATGAATTCCACGCTCCTTTTTTATTGTTTTTCATGAAGACTTGTCATGCTTGGACGATATATACGCATATCTTTATTGTATATGATTCCAGGTAGTTTGAGAAGGCAGGGGGTAAAAATGGCGAAACAGACGTTTTTAAAGGGCACTCTTATTCTTATCGCAGCAGGAATGGTTACAAGAATGCTCGGGTTTGTCAACCGGGTGGTTATCGCCCGTTTTATCGGTGAAGAAGGGGTCGGGCTTTACATGATGGCGGCGCCTACCTTTTTCTTGGCCACTACATTAACTCAATTCGGTCTGCCGGTCGCGATCAGCAAGCTTGTCGCTGAAGCCAGTGCGCGCGGAGATCATCAAAAAACGAAAAACATTTTAGTCATGTCTCTGACCATCACGGGAGTGCTCAGCCTCATCTTTACACCGCTGTTTCTGTTTTTCGCCCCGGTTATGGCTGAAACGATGCTGACAGATAAGCGAACACTGTACCCGCTTCTGGCCATTACGCCGGTTGTGCCGATTATTGCTATTTCGAGTGTGCTGAGGGGGTACTTTCAAGGAAAACAGAATATGAACCCGCTCGCTATGTCACAAGTCCTTGAACAGGTCGTCCGTATTTCACTCGTAGCTGTCTGCACGACGATTTTTCTCCCTTACGGAATTGAATATGCTGCAGCGGGGGCCATGCTTTCCTCAGTAGCAGGTGAGCTAGCATCCCTTCTTTATTTATTTGTTTGCTTTAAGTATAAAAAAACAATTAAAATCAGAAAGCATTTTTTCCAGTCAATTAAAAATGGAAAACAAACCTTTACCCAATTAATGAGCGTATCCCTTCCAACTACCGGGAGCCGCTTTATCGGAAACCTTTCTTGGTTTTTCGAGCCGATTGTCGTCGCTCAAAGCCTTGCCATTGCAGGTGTGGCGACAATTTCCGCAACAAAGCAATACGGTGAACTGACCGGCTTTGCCATGACTCTGCTGACTCTGCCCAGCTTTATTACATATTCTTTGTCGACCGCGCTTGTTCCTGCGATCAGTGAAGGAATGGAGCAGAAAAAATTGCAGGTGGTGGAATACCGCTTGGAACAGGCGATGCGTCTCTGTCTGCTCAGCGGAGGCATTTCGGTTGTTATTTTATTTGTATTTGCGGATGAACTGATGAGAGTGATGTACGGTTCCTCAAGCGCAGCTGTATTTATAAAAGTGATGGCCCCGTTTTTTTTGCTTTATTATTTCCAAGGCCCGCTTCAAGCTGTGCTGCAGGCGCTTAATTTGGCAGGAGCTGCGATGATGAACAGCTTAATCGGAGCGCTTGTCAAAACAGGTCTTATTTTTGTCCTAGCCACAAGGCCGTCTCTTGGCATTATGGGGGCGGCATTGGCCATTGTTACAGGCATGGTGCTCGTCACGCTATTGCATGCAGCAACTGTAAGCAAAGTGCTACCGATCAGCATTAAAATTAAGGAATACGCACTCAGCTTCGCTGTTATTGTGATTAGCGGATTCATCAGCTCCGCCATCAAACAATATATTCATTTTGGAGCATCTGAGGCTGTGAATCTCGCTGGATGGATTGCGGTGAGCACCGCTATTTACATTGCCCTCCTGCTCGTTTTCCGTTTAATTAAAAAAGATGAGCTTCGCCGCATTCCCATTATCGGACGTTTGATCATCCGATAATGGTCACGTACGGTGCCCATCTTTTTCATCAATAAATAATTCTCCGTCTGTAAACGAGCAAAATGAAATATCTGAAGGGTTTGTGTATCCGTGTTTTCGCAAATTTTCAAGCAGCCATTGTTTATCTTTACCGATTCTGTACAGGTTTTCGGTTTGAATGGAGCCGTCAAGGATGATTGGCAAATCGAGCTGCCGATGCTCTCCGCTATTTTCTTTCTTTACAATAGTCAGTTTGCCCGACGGTTCTAAAATGGCAAATGATACATCAGCTACTCTGTCGATACTATTTTCTCTGAGCTGAACCATTAAATCATCAAAATTATACCGCTGTGATCTCATGGCGTCTTCGTCAATTTTCCCATATTTAATAATTATGGTCGGCTTACCGTCAAGAAGCTGGCGGACTTTTCGGTTTTTTAAAGATAGGTATGCGAATGTCACTTGAATAACCATTAATACAAGCATTGGCAAAATGGTGTGAAACAAATGATCTTCTACGTTTTCTATGGCCAAAACGGCAATTTCAGCCATCATGATAAAGACAACGAGGTCTAAAATGCTAAGCTCCCCGATCTCCCGTTTGCCCATGAAACGAAAAATGATCAGTATCACAAAATACAATACGATTGTGCGAAACACAATAGTGAGAAGCTCTTCCATCATGCACCTCCGACTCGTCATAGGATGCAACAAAACGAACAATTTATGTAAGAAAAACCGATTGTATTTCATAAATCTTTTACGTCTAATTCAAGGGTTAAGGGAATACATTTTTACAAAGACGAGCCATCAGCATGTCTGACGGTTTTGTACAAAAAGAACAGAAGCCTTTTAATACAGGCAGAGAGGAGACAATCATGGAGGAAACGAAACAAGTTGGAAAAGGCATTCTTTACGGCTTAATCGCCATATTTTCAGCCATGCTCCTGACAAGTTTAGCGGTTTCACTTTTATTGACCGCAACCTCGCTGGAAGAGTCATCATTTAACTGGCTGATCACCGCTATCTCATTTCTCTCTTTATTTATTGGCGGATTCATTTCAGGCGGGAAAGGCAAGGAAAGAGGCTGGATGATTGGCGCATTGACTGCTTTAAGTTTTTCTCTGATTATTTTATTGTTTCAGTATTTAGGATTTGGAAAGACATTTACGGCAGAACAGCTGCTCTTCCATCTGGGGTTTTTAGGGGTGTGCATGCTGGGCGGGATTTTCGGCGTAAACATAAGGGGAAACAGGTCTTCCACATAAAAAAGAGCGGGCTCACCCGCTCTTTTTTTGTTTGCTATGTATAGCTCCTGCTGTTATTCAGCAGCAGAAACTTCTCTGATCGCGCGGCGGTCGAACGTAAGACGTGTGTTTTCACCAGTCTTAATTACGACTTTGCTCTCATCGATCGAGTCAACAGTACCGTGCAATCCCCCGATTGTCACTACTGAATCGCCTTTTTTCAGTTCTTCCTGCATTTGGCGTACAGCCTTTTGCTGCTTTTGCTGAGGACGAATCAGCAAGAAGTAAAGGACCGCAAACATTAAAATAATAGGAACCAATGTACCTAAAGTGCCAGTCATCATTTTCACCCCTTTCTGTAAGCCTGTTATGTTTATTTAGAAGCTTTTCGCATTTGGCTTGTTATAGCCGTAACGCTCAAAGAACTCTTCTCTGAAATCACCCAGACGATCCTCGCGAATAGCCTGTCTTACCTGCTCCATTAAGTGTAACAGAAAATGAAGGTTATGGTAAGTTGTTAATCGAAGGCCGAATGTTTCATTGCAGCGAATCAAGTGCCTAATGTACGCGCGAGTGTAGTTTTTACATGTATAGCAATCACACTCTTCATCAATCGGACGGAAGTCTCTTTCAAATTTCGCATTTTTCATATTGAGTCGTCCTTCAGCAGTAAACACTGTGCCGTTTCTTGCAATCCGTGTAGGCAGCACACAGTCAAACATATCGACCCCGCGGATCGCTCCGTCGATCAGTGCATCCGGAGAACCTACTCCCATCAGATATCTCGGTTTATCCTTCGGCAAGAGCGGTGTTGTAAATTCGAGTACACGGTTCATGACATCCTTCGGTTCACCTACAGACAATCCGCCTATAGCATATCCCGGAAAATCAAGGGAAATCAAGTCCTTCGCACTTTGTGTGCGCAGATCTTCATATTCTCCGCCTTGGACAATACCAAACAGCCCTTGTTCATCCTGACGATTGTGAGCATTCAGACAGCGTTCCGCCCAGCGGCTTGTCCGCTCAACTGACCGTTTCATGTAATCGTATTCTGCCGGGTATGGCGGACATTCGTCAAACGCCATCATAATATCGGAGCCGAGTGCGTTTTGGATCTCCATCGCTTTTTCCGGAGATAAAAACAGCTTGTCCCCATTTAGGTGGTTGCGAAAATGGACGCCCTCTTCCTCTATATTACGAAACTTGCTTAAAGAAAAGACCTGAAAACCGCCTGAATCTGTTAAAATGGCGCGGTCCCAGTTCATAAACTTATGAAGCCCGCCCGCTTCTTTGACAATATCGTGACCCGGACGCAGCCATAGATGATAGGTATTGCTTAAAATGATGCCCGCATCCATTGCTTTCAGCTCTTCAGGCGCCATTGTTTTGACTGTCGCCAGTGTGCCAACCGGCATAAAAACCGGCGTTTCAAAGGAGCCGTGAGGCGTATGCACTTTGCCCAGCCGCGCTCCTGTTTGTTTGCATTCTTTTATAAATTCATAGCGTATTGGTTGTTCAGCCACTTTTAATGAGGCCTCCTGTTCTCAAATTAGATAATCAGCATCGCGTCTCCGAAGCTGAAGAAACGGTATTCCTCTTCCACCGCATGGTTATAGGCACGCAGAATGTTTTCTCTTCCAGCAAGCGCGCTGACCAGCATAATCAATGACGATTTCGGCAAATGGAAGTTTGTAATCATTCCGTCAATGGCTTTAAATTCATAGCCTGGATAAATAAAAATAGATGTCCAGCCGCTCGATGCTTTAAATTGCCCGTCATGTTCCCCAGCAATCGTTTCAAGCGTGCGTGTCGAGGTCGTGCCGACAGAAATGATCCTGCCGCCATTTTCTCTTACTTTGTTTAAAGCCGCAGCCGTTTCTTCCGACATTTGATAAAACTCTGCATGCATATTATGCTCTTCCACTTCATCGGCACTCACAGGGCGAAATGTTCCAAGGCCAACGTGGAGTGTGATGAACTCAATTTGCACACCTTTATCTTTCAGCTGCTGTAAAATTTCTTCCGTGAAGTGAAGGCCTGCTGTAGGTGCAGCGGCAGAGCCGATTTCTTTTGAATACACGGTCTGGTAGCGCTCTTTGTCATCAAGCTGTTCTTTGATATATGGCGGAAGCGGCATCTCTCCAAGGGATTCCAGCACCTCGTAGAAAATACCGTCATATTGAAATTCCATTTTTCTGCCGCCATGCTCGAGCTCTTCCGTGCAAACTGCCTTCAATCTTCCGTCTCCAAATGTGACAACGGTTCCTATTTTCACCCGTTTCGCCGGTTTCGCAAGTGTTTCCCATTTATCGCCGGTTTCTTGTTTCAACAAAAGAAGCTCCACTTTCGCACCGGTATCCTCTTTTGTGCCGAATAACCGCGCAGGCAGCACACGGGTATTGTTCAGCACAAGACAATCTCCTTCGTTAAAAAAGCTGATAATGTGTTTAAACGAGCTGTCAGTCAGCTCTCCTGTATGTTTATCAAGCACCATCAGCCTTGAAGCATCGCGCTGCTCCAACGGTACTTGTGCAATTAAACGTTCCGGTAGTTCAAAATCAAATAAATCGACTTTCATGATAACTTCACCTTTATTCTAGTCTTTTGTTATTTCATTCTGCCGAAAAGATTAAGCAAAATTGATAATACCACACTTATGATAATACAAGTGACAACCGGGAAGAAAAACGTGACATTTCCTTTTTTCACAAAAATATCTCCCGGCAGCTTGCCGACAAAATGTAAAACTGCTCCGATGATAAGCAAAACAGCACCAAGAATCATCATGATCTTAGGAAACTCAGTCATATCGGGGAGCCTCCATTTGGAAATGATGATAAACGGCCGGTGTCACGATCCTTCCACGCGGCGTTCTTTGGATAAATCCAATTTGCAGCAGATATGGTTCATATACGTCTTCAATCGTATGCGATTCCTCGCCGATCGTAGCGGAAATCGTATCAAGGCCCACTGGCCCGCCGTTAAATTTTTCGATCATGCCCATCAACAGCTTATGATCAATATGATCCAAACCGAGACGGTCAACCTGAAGCCGCTCCAGCGCATCCTGAGAAATGTCTTCCGTAATCCGGCTGTCACCCAGGACTTGGGCGAAATCGCGCACCCTTCTCAGCAGGCGGTTCGCCACGCGCGGCGTACCTCTAGATCTCCTTGCAATTTCAAGAGCAGACGGTTTATCAATCTCAACCTCAAATACATCCGCAGTTCTCGTGACAATATCGGCCAGTTCTTCTTGTGTATAGTATTCAAGGCGTGACATGACGCCGAATCTGTCTCTTAAAGGAGCCGTCAATAGCCCTACCCTCGTCGTAGCTCCCACCAGCGTAAACGGCGGCAGGTCAAGCCGCACTGAGCGGGCAGAAGGGCCTTTGCCGATCACAATATCCAGGCAAAAGTCTTCCATTGCAGGATAAAGCACCTCTTCAATCGATCTGTGCAGCCTATGTATTTCATCAATAAATAATACATCTCCCGGTTCAAGCGCCGTTAATATAGCAGCCAAATCACCAGGCCTTTCAATCGCAGGCCCTGATGTCGTCCGCAATTCCACTCCCATTTCATTTGCAACAATGGAAGCCAGCGTTGTTTTCCCAAGTCCGGGCGGTCCGTACAGAAGAACATGATCCAGCGTCTCCTGTCTCATTTTCGCCGCATCTATAAACACGCGTAAATTTTCTTTCACCTTATGCTGTCCGATATACTGTGCCAGATTTTGCGGCCTCAGGCTTTGCTCTATTACTGATTCATGGTTGTCTGCTTCACTTGAGACGAGCCGTTCATCCATGAACATCACCTTACTTTAATAGTTTTTGTAATGCTTTTTTCACATATTGGTCTGTTGTCAGCCCAATTTCTTCTTTAAGGTGAGGAAGCACCTTTTTGATTTCTTTTTCAGCATATCCGAGAACCCTGAGGGCTTCAAGTGCTTCTTCGAGAGCCGTTTCCGCTGTTTGCTTTTCAAGCCTTTCTTCATGATTAAACAGATTTTCAATCATTTCAGGCACAACATCTGCCAGCTTTCCTTTTAAATCTAGAATAATCTGGCGTGCGGTTTTCTTTCCTACTCCAGGAAACTTGACCAAAAAAGCTTCATCCTCATTTTCAATTGCTTGGATGACCGCTCCCGGATCACCCGAGCCCAAGATGGCAAGTGCTCCTTTCGGCCCAATTCCGGTCACGTTTAACAGCTTTGTAAAGAGCGCCTTCTCCTCTCTCGTTGAAAAACCGTAAAGCGAAAAAGCATCCTCTCTGATATGATGATATGTAAAAATCGTTTCTTGGTTTCTCTCCTTATATATAAACGGATTCGGCGTAAAAATCTGATAGCCGATGCCTCCGTTCTCTATGACGATATATTGGGGAGATACATAATCAATCGTCCCTTTAACAAATTCAATCACGCACATTCACCTCTTTGACTGTTCTTCATTGTACCATAAAAACAGCCAAAGTCTTATAGAAAAGTTAACATACGTTCGCTTCTCTCTCATTCTTTCACGAAAAAAAAGACATGAATACATGTCTTCAATCAGATGACGTTACCCGCTGTATGTCTTAATATGTTCGATGACATCCTCAAACTCCGCTTTTGTCCGAAATGGAATGCCTTTCAACAGATTTTTTTGCATGTGGCTTTCCAGCCTTTCTAAATCAATTTGAAAAAAAGACTGAATGGGTTCGGAAGCTGGCTCAGGCCGCCCATGAAAAGTGGAAATCACTCCATTATCCGATACACCGATATACCCGTTCACTTTGCTGAGCGGAGAAATATCGTCCATTTGCTTCCGGAAGAGCACATATCCCTTTTTTTGTTCCACAAGCGTCCATCCGGCATAAGCCGCCCAAAAATCATCCATGGAAAGCACTTTTTCACGCTTATGCTCAATGCTGACATCGCCGTCCAAATACACCTTTTCAAGCTGCACATGCACCTGCAGCGGTTCATAGTGCTCCACTTCCGCGCCAAGCGCGCGGGAAGGAGCGCCTATTTGAAATACTGCGGCTGAGCAAAGAATGCCCAGCAAAAGATACGCCGTGCTGAATCGTTTCACCCTCTACACCTCTTTGCACACGTTTATGATTAGTTTGACCAAAGAGGCTACTGCTTAACCGTTTTATCAAAATTTGTCTGCACATTTTCCCTGATAAACCGTTCCTCCGTATACACCTCTGTTCCTTGCTCAGGAATTGTCAAGAATTGCGTCAGAAAAGCACTGAAAAAATACAATGCCGCAAAGATCCAAATTACGCCGCCTGCACCGAGCGGTCCAATGAAAAGGCTCACGATACCCGGCGCGATAAACGCACACAAACCAGATCCCAAATTCAACACTGACATGGCAGCGCCTTTATTATCAGGCGCAAGCGTCGGCAAAAGAGCGCTTAATGGAACGTAGCCGGCTAATGCCGCGCCGTAGCAGCAGGCGATCATCATCATCACCCAATACTGATGCCCGATCAGCTGAGGCGTGTAATAAAGCGCCAGCGTAAAAATGCCGCATCCGACACCGCCAAACCACATGACGGTATTGCGCCAGCCAAGTTTATCTCCAACTGCGCCAAAAATAAGATTAAACACAATATTCACAAAAAACAGCGTCCCCCAAATTTGCAGCCATTCCGAGACCGAATACCCGTAATGTGCTAAATAAGTCGGAAGAAAGATGGCAAACCCAAATTGTCCTATTGCATTAATCGTTTTGACCACTCCGCCGATGCCGACCTTAGGGTTTTCAAACATAATTGTAAATGCCTTCGACAGTTCTTTCCATTTCGGCTGATCTTGTTTTTTTGCTGGGGTAAATTTTTCTTTGTTAAAAAATAAGGCCAGAAATCCGCCTGCCGCCACAAACAGCAATGCACTCCAAAGCGTATTGATTTCTCCAAAGGCAGGAACCGCATAGCTGGAATAGAACGGGCCGAGTACGTTAAGGCCGCACGTAAACATAAACCAAAACCAGCCGACAGCTTTTCCGAGAATTTTTTGAGAGGTGCTGTATGATACCCACACGAGAAAAGAGTATGCAAACAGCGGATATCCCAAGCCTCTAAGGGCATAGCTGCCTAAGAGAGCCGGATAATACATATGAGGAATCGCCCAGCCGATAAAAGCGGCCGAACCGAGGATAAACGCAAGCAATCCGATCGTCATCGTTTTTCTCGGCCCCCACGTTTGCACAAACGTTCCTGAAAGCCAAGCCGAGATGGTGACAGCAATGCCGTACATGGTAAATAACGATGCGGATTGCTGCATACTGAGACCATGATCCACGAGAAAAGGAGACAGCCAGCCTTGTTCGAGGCCGTCTCCAACCATAAAGATGACAACGCCAATATAACCCCAAACCATGTGAGAAGGAATTCCGATTTTGTTCAAAACATTTCCTTTAGCATGTACTGTATTCATTTTCTCCACCGCCTACTTAAAGTATCAATGGAGTATATACCCAAGCTTGCGGAATTGTAATCCTTTTTGATTAAAAAGCGATTTTTTCAGTGTGCTCAATACTGACAGGCATGCCAAAAGCAAGCGATTGCTGTGCTGCTCTTGCAATCCGTTCGGCCTGTAAACCGTCATTGCCGGTGCAGGCAGTCTCCTGATTTGTGCCGATCGCTTCTGCAAAACGGAGAATCTCCTCCTCATACGCATCCTTATAGCGTTCAAGGAAAAAGAAATGCGGTTTATCCTTCATCACAAAATCAGCGGTTGACACTTCAACCGTCGTCGGCCTGCTATTGTCCGCCGCTGCAGAGCCTTTCGTCCCGAAAACTTCTACCCGCTGGTCATATCCGTACACTGCTTGGCGGCTGTTATCAATCACGGCCATGGCACCGTTTTCAAAAGTCAGCGTAATAACAGCTGTATCAATATCCCCAAGCTCCGCAAAAGAAGGATTCACCAGAGCCGCCCCTTTTGCATACACTTCTGTCACTTCGCTTCCCATAATATATCTGGCCATATCAAAATCATGGATTGACATATCCATAAACAAGCCGCCTGACATACGGACATAATCTATATTCGGGGGTTCTGGGTCCCGAGACGTGATTTTTAATAAGTGAGGTGTACCGATTTCACCATTTTCAACAACTGTTTTGATTTTCTTAAAATGAGGATCAAAGCGGCGGTTAAAACCGACTTGAAGTGTTACTCCATGTTTCCGGACGGCCGCAAGCGCTTCTCTTGTTTCATCTAGAGAGAAACTAACTGGCTTCTCACAAAAAATATGCTTTTTCGCTTCGGCTGCTTCTCTGATCATCTGAGCATGTACGGCTGTAGGTGAGCAAATAAAAACAGCATCAATTTCAGGATCATGTAATAAATCACGATAATCAGAAGTTATGTATTCAATCTGATGACTGTCGGCCCAGCTTTTTATACGGCTCGCCTGAATATCAGAGATTGCTTTTAATTTCATGTGAGGAATCCGGCTTATATTTTGAACATGAAGTTTGCCGATGCGGCCTGCACCGATAATCCCTGTCACAATCTGTTTTGTCATCGCATGTTCCCCCTTGAATATTCACGAAAGCGCTTTATTTAAAATTAATACTATCCCATTTGTAAGCGCTTTTCAAGAATGGAAATAAACGCTCTATGTCTCTTTTATCACAATTTATGCTTATAAGTAGCCTTCTTCTCCAAGACCAGATACACTAGAATTAGGCTCTTTTTCCTGAACAGTTTATGATTTTCCTATAAACGACTGCATAAAATAGAGCAAAGAAGGTGAATGAAATGCTGACAAAAGCAGAGGAACTGGCCCATTCAGTCATATACCGCAAAAACAGCAGATTTGATAAAGTCAAAGAGAAATCCGAGGAATTAACACTAATCGGCAAGGGTAGAAGCGCCTATGTGTTTGCCTTAACAGAAGGCGGCCGGAAAATGGCGCTGAAAGTATTTTTTCCGGAGTATCAAGCGACAGCAGTCAAAGAAGCCGCGATCTATGAAAAATTAGCCGGGTCCGCATTCTATCCTGACATTTACGAAACTGGCGATTCATTTATTCTTATGGAATATATTAAAGGTGAAACCTTTTATAACTGTCTGAAGAAAGGCATTGCAATCAGTGATAACATGATTCAGCAGGTTGAAGAAGCGCTTTCTGACGCCCGGGCAGCCGGACTGAACCCGTCAGACATTCATTTGCGGAATCTGATATTGACAGAAACCGGAGCGGTGCGGGTGATTGATGTTGCGAGATTTGAGCAGACAAAAACATGCACGCAGTGGGACGACTTAAAATCAGCATATCATTCACTCTACAAAAAACCGATATTCCCCAAAAAGATTCCGGGTTTTTGGCTGGAGATCATCGCATTTTTATATAAGAAAGATTGGTTTCAAAGGCATTTCGCACAGCGGAAAAGAAAGTATTCTTAAATCAAAAAGGCAGCCGCTTGTGTGGCTGCCTTTGTTCTGTATGTTTACTATCTTACGGTAGAAATCAGTTTCATTTGTTCAGGCGACAGCTTAATTCGATAGCCTCTCACAGTTAAGTAGACCGCTTCTGAGTCCTTCTCTCCGGAATGACAATACGTTTTCTTCATTTTCTGTCTCCCCTCACCCTTATTGGTTTTATTTCATCATATCATTGCTTTATTGAGTTAATTTTAAAGAAATGTAAAGATCATATGAATCCGATATATGGTAAAATGAGAGAAAAAAAGGGAGAGAGTCACATCAAGACACGCAGTAAAGTCCCGTTGATGTTTATGCTGCTGGTATTCTTTAGCGGCGCCGTTTATTGGATGTTATTTTCACTAAAAAACGTTCCGAAAGGAAACCTCGTCCAATCGGTTGAATCGCCTGACGGCAGCTATACGTTAAACACTTACGTATCCGAAAACACCTTAAGCTTAGATGCGGCCAGAGGTGAACTTGTAAATGAAAAAACACTTGTTAAGAGAACAATCTATTGGAATTATCCGGACAGCCGTCCAGCAGTGACATGGATCAATCACAACACAGTGAAAATCGGCAATCAGACATTACACCTCGATACTGATGAAACGTATGATTGGCGAAAAGATGATCATTGGATCCGTGAAGAACCGCCTCAGGCACAAGTGAGGTGACGATACATGAATAAGAAAAACAAGCAATTGTGATCGCTTGTTCTTTTATATACGGATTGACTGAACTAGGCTAATTGTTGCAAGAATTTTATAACAAATGCCCTAAGTCGGCCTCTGCAGAAAAACGCAGCGTAATCGATACGCCGCGTTTTTTCTTTTTTCCTTCCTCTTCTTATTGATAATTATCAGTCATATAATGTGACAAATCGATTGTAGAAATAGTTCGATTAGCCCAAAATCCTTTTTATACATGTATTCGAATGGAAGTGAGGAGGAAGCTTGATGGCAGATATTGTTGCTAGTTTAAACGCGATCTTATGGAGTACCCCCGTCATTTATATTTTATTGGGAATTGGATTGATCTTTTCAATTATGACCCGTTTTTTACAAGTCAGACATTTGAAAGAAATGATTGTTCAGATGTTTAAAGGAAAGAGCTCTGAAGCTGGCGTTTCTTCTTTTCAAGCATTATCAATTGCGCTGTCCGGCCGAGTGGGTACAGGAAACATCGCAGGAGTGGCGACAGCAATTGCATTCGGCGGACCCGGCGCTGTGTTCTGGATGTGGGCGATTGCCTTTATCGGGGCGGCGAGTGCCTTTGTTGAATCAACGCTTGCCCAAATTTATAAAGTGAAACAAGACGGTCAATATCGGGGCGGCCCTGCTTATTATATAGAAAAAGGCTTAGGCATTAAGTGGTTTGCCGTCTTATTTGCCGCTGCTGCGCTGATTGCAATGGCCCTTCTGATGCCGGGCGTACAGTCCAACTCCATTGCGGCCGGGGTCAAAAATGCATTCGGCATCTCTCCTTTCATTACAGGGTGTGCTCTCGTTTTATTATTAGGGTTTATTATTTTTGGCGGCGTCAAACGAATTGCTAATGCGGCGCAAATGATTGTTCCTTTTATGGCCCTTGGATATATCCTGCTGTCTTTGATTATTATTGTCATGAACGTGTCTGAATTGCCTGCTGTGATCTCGTTGATATTCAAAAGCGCTTTTGCATTGGATTCCGCTTTTGGCGGCTTAATTGGCATGGCGATTTCCTGGGGTGTTAAACGTGGGATTTACTCAAACGAAGCCGGCCAGGGAACAGGGCCGCATCCGGCAGCCGCTGCAGAAGTTTCTCATCCGGTCAAGCAGGGGCTGGTTCAGGCATTTTCTGTTTATATCGACACCTTGTTTGTATGTTCCGCTACAGCTTTCATGATCTTGTTTACCGGTATGTACAATACCCAGGCTGCAGATGGTTCCTTTATCGTCCATCACCTTAAAGGCGTAGAAGCAGGACCTGGTTTCACACAAGCGGCAATTGACAGTGTTCTCCCCGGATTTGGTGCAGGCTTTGTTGCCATCGCTTTATTCTTCTTCGCATTTACAACAATTATGGCGTATTACTATATCGCAGAAACAAATATTGCTTATTTAGCACGGGGCAGAGAAAGCAAATGGGCAATGCTCGGCTTAAAACTGATTATTTTAGCCGCCACGTTCTATGGGACTGTGAAAACAGCTTCACTTGCTTGGGCATTGGGCGATGCAGGGCTTGGCATTATGGTATGGCTGAATGTCATTGCCATTGTGCTGCTTGCCAAACCGGCGCTTCTCGCTTTAAAGGATTATGAACGCCAAAAGAAGCAGGGCTTAAACCCGGTCTTTGATCCGAAAGCGCTGGGTATCAAAAACGCTGATTTCTGGGAGAAAGAATACACTAACGAAAATGAACGTGTCTCTTAAACAAACTAAAAACCGGCCCGATATGACATCGTGCCGGTTTTTTATGAGCGATAATTTGTATACACTTCTTGAACATCATCATCATCTTCAAGGATGTCTATTAATGTTTCCAGTTTCTCAACAGCCTGGTCATCGGCATCTGCATAGGTTTTGGGGAGCATGGTCACCTCCGCTGAAGAAATTGGATATTTCGATTTGAGCGCTGTTTTTACCTCTTCAAAATGCTCAGGCTCTGTTAAAACCTCATATAGGTCTTCTTCAGCCCGCAGCTCTTCTCCTCTTGCTTCCAGCACATCAAGCATGAGTTCATCTTCTTCTATTTGCTGTTTAGTCCGGTCTATCGTAATGAATCCCTTCCGTTCAAATAAAAAGGCTACACATCCGCTTTCTCCCAGGCTTCCGCCATTTTTATTAAAGGCAGTTCGCACATTTGACGCCGTTCGGTTTTTATTATCTGTTACGCATTCAACCATGACGGCAATCCCTGAAGGACCGTAGCCTTCGTAGGTGATTTCTTCATAGCTGCTTCCATCTTGGCCTCCCGCAGCTTTTTTAATGGCCCGGTCTATATTTTCATTTGGCATATTGGCGCCCTTTGCTTTTTCGATAACAAGACGCAATGCTGAATTTGCTTCCGGATCCGCTCCGCCTTCTTTCGCTGCCACATAGATTTCTTTCGCAAGCTTCATAAATATTTTCCCGCGCTTTGCATCCTGTGCATTTTTTCTCTTTTGTATGTTTTTCCACTTTGAATGGCCTGCCATGTTTTCACCTGCTTTTCCTTTTTCTATGTACACTTTAATGGGTATTATTCGCTGATGCAAAGAAAAAGGCTGCCGAATATCACTATCTTCCGGCAGCCTTTCATCTTTAGCGGGTGTTCATTTTATGAAGTCTTCTGAACAGCCCTTTATCTGTCGATATTTGGACGTCACGGCCATTCGCATAGTTGCGAGCAGCTTTTGCGACATTATCTCTGTCAGACTTTGTGAAATCCCTGTGGCTTCTGACTGCGACAACTACTCGGTCATCCGATACCATCACTTGTGTGTCATTGACGTTTTTCACTTGTTTCACACGGTTGGCAATTTTGGCCGCCAGTCTTCTGTTTTCTTGGTTGTCATACCCGTTGTACGCCACATTCCGATTCATGTTTCGGTTATTCGTGTTGTTATATGTTCCATCAGTAGCCAGAGGAACGCGATCGTCGGCAGTAACACGGTCACGGTTATTTACATTCGTGGTGTTTCGGTTACCGTCGTTCTGATCCTCCATTAATTCAGAAACAGGACCATCGTGGTCGATTCCGTCTCCCTGTCTGTCAGCATCGTTTTCATTTGTATAATATCCGATTGGACGGGTATTGCCGTTATTGCGCGTATCATTCATCGCATTATTATCGTTTGCTCCGCATGCTGTTAAGCCGGCTGTCATAAGAATCAAGCTAGCGATCGTCATTTTTTTACCCAATGGAAAAACCCCCCGTGGACGAATTGAGCATGTTTGCTCGTTTTTATCATGTGCGTCCGGGGGGCATGTTAAGCGTGTCAGTTCTGTCCATTTGGCAGTGATCTGCTTGAAAACAAAAAAAGGAACGATTTACATCGTTCCGAACGATCACTCATTTTCTTCTTCCGGCCGGCCAAACATTTGGTTTACAGAAGGCTGATTCGTCATTGGCATAGAAACTCCTGCCGAATATGGGTTTGGATTTGGGTTAGCTGTGCCATATGGCATATTAGGACTTCCATAAGATCCCAGTCCCGAGTGGCCAGGCGCAGAGAAATATGGCTGATGATCACCGTCACAGCCGCAGTCGTCATGATCTTTGTACGGCATGTAACCAGGAGCCGCAGCAGGCTGGTACGCTCCCATTACTTGGGGAGTGCCATAATAAGGGCCATAAGGCATATGTCCATACGGAGATCCATAAGCCGGAGATGCGTAATGCGGATCACCGTATGAACCGTAATGTCCGTGGTGGCTGTTTTCATGATGCTGGTTTTCATAACCCGGATCATACTGAGGCGATACAAAGCCTGGCTGGTATCCATGCATCGGATACATTGGATAAGCTTGTGCAGGATAGTACGGATAGCATAATCCGGATCCTGGAAGAATTGGCGAAATAGGCACCGGACACGGTACAAAATGAGCCGGATAATGAAAATAAGGCTGAACAGCCGGCATATTCGGAACTGTGTGATGAACGTTTTCTTCTTCTACACCGCCTACTTCTGGCGCCTTTGGCATATTAGGCATATTCGGATAATTTGCATTTTCCATATTACTCATAGCCTCCTGTTGTGGAAATTGATCTTGCATATGATACATATGATCTATATTTCCGTCATGATGTTTTTTCGGCTCCTCCGGTTTAGGAGGCGACCAAGGCTGGAAAAGCTGTTTCATATCATAATACTCGTTCACATCAGCTTCAGGATACACATTTTCCTGCAAATTAGGCATCGGCGGGACATACGGCACAGACTTCTTTTCTTTCGGCTTTGTGTCTTCTACGTCGACAACGGATTTAGGCTTCTCTTTCGCATATGGATGTTCTTGCTTCACATTCCCGGCCGCAGGACTTTTGCCCGCTTTTGGCTCTTTTCTGACCGGGACGCCTTCTGACGGCACTTTTATTTTCATTCCAGGCATGATTAAGTCTGGATTACTAAGCTGTGTATTGAGTTTTTTCACTTCCTCAACATCGACTCCGTACTTTTCAGCTATTTTCCAGAGCGAATCGCCTTTTTGAACGATATGGATTTTCAACGTTTTCCCCTCCTATGCAAAACGTGAACAGTTCAGCTGTGCTTACAATATGTTTCTTCACAACATATGCCTGAACAAAAGAAGTTATGAGTACAGGAAGGGAAATATTTCTGATCTACGTGATCGAAAGCATTCGATTCAGGGCAAGGAGTGCATCCTCCTGAATGGCTTTTGGCACCTTAATGACGCCTGAAGGCTCTCCTTTTTCAATTTGTTCCAACGACCACAACAAATGCGGCAGATCGATTCGGTTCATTGTCAGGCAAGGGCACATGTCAGGGTTGAGTGATTCGATTTGTTTATCAGGGTGCTCATGAATGATCCGCTGGACAAGATTCATTTCTGTCCCGATTGCCCACTTGCTTCCCGCCGGAGCCTGGTTGATTGTGTCGATAATATATTTAGTTGATCCGCTATCATCGCTTAGTGTCACGACTTCGTGGGAGCATTCCGGGTGCACAATGATGTGAATGTCGGGGTCACGCTCTCTCATATCATGGATATTTTTAGTGGTGAATTTCTCATGAACAGAACAATGCCCTTTCCACAAAATCACTTTCACATTCGTATGCTCGGATTCAGTCACTAATTCATCTGTAATCGGGTCCCACACCGCCATATCTTCAAGCGCAATGCCCAGATCATAAGCCGTATTTCTCCCTAAATGCTGATCAGGCAAAAATAAAATTCTTTTTTTCTGTGTAAACGCCCATTCAAGCACTTTTTTCGCATTCGAAGAAGTCACAGTTGCTCCGCCATGCTTTCCGACGAATGCCTTGATCTCCGCAGTGGAGTTCACATAAGTTAAAGGTATGATCGTATCTCCAAATATATGCTGAAGCTTCTCCCATGCCCTATTGGTTTGCTGCATGTCAGCCATGTCAGCCATAGAACATCCAGCTCTCATATCTGGCAGGACAACCGTTTGCTGCTCGCCTGTCAGCATATCAGCGGTCTCTGCCATAAAGTGAACGCCGCAAAATACAATGTAATCCGCTTCTTTGTTTTTTTCCGCTACTTGGGCCAATTGCAGGGAGTCGCCGGTTTGGTCAGCAAATTGTATCACTTCATCCTTTTGATAATGATGGCCTGGTATAAAGAGCCTGCTGCCGAACTTTTCCTTAATGGCAGCAACACGCATTTCCATATCCTTTCTTGACAGTCCTTTGTAACTTTCCGGCATCATATCATTCGATTGTTTGATCACATCAAGAATTGACATAACGGCATTCCTCCACAGATTCATTTGATAACGTAACATCCATGCTGATATCTAAACTTTTGACGGAATGAGTCAGAAATCCTAAGGAAATATAATTCACACCCGTCCCTTTAAAAGCAGGCAAAGATTCTAACGTAATCCCGCCAGAGGCTTCAGTTTTTATATGATCCGGTGTGAGCTTTGAAAAATGACGGACCGTATCTGGCGGACAGTTGTCAAACATAATAACATCTGCTCCTGCTTCAATTGCTTCTCGAAGCTGGTCCTCCGTTTCAATTTCCACTTCGATATTTACCATGTGCCCCACGGCCTGACGAGCTTTCTGGCATGCCTCTAAAATAGAGCCGCATGCAGCAATATGATTGTCTTTAATCATGACACCGTCATACAAGCCGAATCGATGATTATACCCGCCACCCGCTCTGACAGCGTATTTTTCCAGCATTCTCAGCCCCGGTGTTGTTTTTCTCGTGTCACAAATTTTAATCTGTTCATCATCCAGCCTGTGGACAGCCTCTCTTGTCATCGTCGCAATTCCTGACAGCCTCTGAATAAGATTTAATACGACCCGCTCTCCTGAAAGAAGCGCTGCCGCCGGACCTCGTAATACTGCAATCACTTCACCTTTTCGCAAAATGTCCCCATCTTTTTTGTGTAAAATGATTTGAACATTTTTATCTAATAAAGCAAAGCCTTCTTTTATCACCGCAGCCCCTGCAAAGATCCCCTCTGACTTTGCAACAATCTCCGCTTCACAGCTCTGCTCTCCAAAAATAGACTGCGATGTAAGATCCCCTGACCCAATATCCTCAAGAAAAAAGTGATTCAGTAATTTTTTCAGCTGTAAATGATTCATTGTTCCAAATCCCCTCGTTTATTCTGATCTTCGTTCCTTTTTTTGTATGGACAATTTGTCTTCCCTGCCAGCTCACCTCAGCATGAGGAAAATCGGTGCGGAAGTGTGCCCCCCTGCTTTCCTCCCGTAAAAGCGCAGAAAACGTCATCAGCTTTGCAGTTTGCCATAAATGAGAAAGCTCCAGCTGCCGAATTGTGATATCCTTCACATTCATTTTTTGAAAAGGCAGCGTATGAAGCCAGATGCTAAGCTCAATCAAACTGCTTTGTTCCCGCAGAATAGACATGTGGCTTGTCATTTTGCTTTGCAGTTCATGCACCTCTATATCCGGCACCTCGTAGAATACGTTTTTGGGAGTCGCTTGATATTGCCTGTTATAAACCGGTTTTTGCATAATATGCTCTGCTGCTCTTTTTCCAAACACCAGCGCCTCCAATAAGGAATTGCTCGCAAGCCGGTTTGCTCCATGTAAACCAGAGCATGCAGTCTCGCCAATCGCATAAAGCCCCGGTACTGTCGTTTCTCCCCAGCGATTAACTGAAACACCTCCCATTAAGAAGTGCATTCCCGGAGCAACAGGGATTTTTCCACTATGGATATCAACCCCTGCTTTTTCACAAATGGCGGTGATGGTAGGGAAACGCGCTTCAAAATCAGAAATCGCACTGAAGTCAATATAAACGTGATTTCCTTTTGCCATTTCCTCATGAATAACCCGTGAGACAACATCCCTTGGAGCCAGGTCACCTAAAGGATGCCGTTCAGCCATAACCCGGCGGCCGTTTTCGTCTACTAAACATCCGCCTTCCCCTCTGACAGCTTCTGAAACAAGCCCATAGGAAACACCATTTTTCACAAGCAGTGTCGGGTGAAACTGTGTAAACTCTAAATCCGTTACTTCCGCTCCGGCCCTGTAAGCAAGAGAAAGACCGTCACCTGTGACAGAGGGATCATTCGTATGATGAAGAAACAGGTTTCCGCAGCCGCCGGCAGCCAGCACAACTTCGTCTGCATGCCTTACCTTGAGCCGCCCCTTGCAGTCTTTTGTCATAACGCCGATACAGCGGCCATCCTCTATAAGCAACTCTGCTGCCGTTTCATGCTCGATTAACTTAATTTTGCTGTCGATCCGTTTGAGCAAATAATCGACAAGCAACCTGCCTGTTGCGTCTCCGCCCGCATGAAATATACGGTTGTATGAGTGGGCTCCTTCTCTTCCGAGACAAACATCGCCTCGTTCATTGCGGTCAAATGGAAATTCACGCTCCAATAGGCTTTGAATCATCATTTTTCCATCATGTAACACATCTGCTGCAATAGCTGGATTATTATGGCCGCACCCTGCGTATAACGTATCCTCCAGATGGGCTTCAATCGAGTCATCTTTTGTATAGGCCGCAGCAATCCCGCCTTGTGCATAGACAGAATTGCTGTTTTTGGCGCTTTTTTTTGTGATAACAGTCACTTCGTATGACGGCGGGAAAGCTGCCGCTAAAGAAAGTGCCGCCGCCCCTGAACCGATGACTGTAATCGTCTTTTTAGACATATGTCACCCTCCTGTTGTTTACACCTGTCTTGACACCTATATTTACACAAGGATAAAATAAACTCAAGAGTTTTTTATGGAGAACGGATGGAGGAAGACCGGATGATTTATTTAGATTATGCAGCGACAACGCCGATTTGTGAGGAGGCTCTTAACGTATATCAGAAGCTCAGCATGGATATGTACGGAAATGCAAGCAGCCTGCACGATGCAGGAGGAAAAGCAAATCACATACTGGAGTACTGCCGTGAAAAAATCGCCAACATCATTGGCGGTGAAGCAAGCGGCATCTATTTTACAAGCGGCGGCACTGAATCTAATTTTCTGGCCATTCAATCATTGCTAAACGGCCTGCCAAAAACGAAAAGACATTTTATTACGACCGCCATGGAGCATCAGTCTATTCAAAACTGTGCTGCATATCTGGAACAGCATGGATTTGATGTCACCATCATTCAACCGAATGAATACGGGCTTATTACCGAGAAAATATTAGCAGCTCATATCCGTCCGGAGACAGGCTTGATATCGATTCAGCATGCCAATTCTGAAACCGGGATCATTCAGCCCATTCAACGTCTGTCTTCATACCTGCATAACAGGGGTATTCTTCTTCATTGCGACGCTGTTCAAACGTTTGGGAAAATTCCTATCAATACAGAAGATTTGGGAGTAGATGCACTCTCAATATCGAGCCATAAAATCCATGGACCTAAAGGAGTGGGTGCGGTCTATATCCGGCCGGATGTCCCTTGGAAACCCGTTTATCCTCTCACTACTCACGAACGAGGATTCAGAGCCGGCACCGTAAATGTTCCCGGGATCGGAGCCTTCACTGCCGCGGCGGAATGGATCGTAAGCGAAATGGAAAAACAGATATCCCGCAATAAGGCATTAAGAACATACTTTCTAGACCAAATCCGTATGCGGTCTCTCCCTGTAACCCTTGCGGCAGATACTTCACAAACAGAATGTCTTCCGCATATTGTAGGGTGTTTTTTTCACTCATTTGAAGGACAATATGTTATGTTAGAATGTAATCGGAGCAATATTTGCATTTCAACGGGCAGCGCTTGTTCTGCCGGTTACCACGGTCCGTCAGCAACGATGAAAGCATTAAGAAAAACGGAACAAGAGGCTCTGCAATTTATCCGCATCTCTTTTGGCAGGCATACAACAGCTGACCAGCTGGATCAGTTATTACATACGTTTACAATGCTTTGGGAACAAAAGAAAGGAGAATTTGATATTGACCGAGGAATTAAAGCTTATGGGCGCCAACAGGCGTGACCAGCTTCTTCTGTGGCTGAAGGAATCTACATCACCTCTGACAGGAGGAGAACTCGCAAAAAAAGCAAACGTTTCAAGACAGGTTATTGTACAGGATATATCGCTCTTGAAAGCGAAAAATGAACCGATTATCGCCACAAGCCAAGGATATGTATACATGGATGCGGCCGCTCAGCAGCACCAGCAGGCGGAAAGGATCATAGCATGTCTGCACAGTCCTGAACGGACAGAAGAGGAACTGCAGCTCATCGTGGACGAAGGCGTTACAGTGAAAGACGTAAAAATTGAGCATCCCGTTTACGGAGATTTAACTGCAGCCATCCAAGTAGGCACCCGGAAGGAAGTTAGCCATTTCATTAAAAAAATCAATTCTACGAATGCTGCCTACTTGTCACAGCTGACCGACGGCGTGCATCTACATACATTGACAGCATCTGATGAACACCGCATCGATCAAGCATGCCAAGCACTCGAAGAAGCCGGCATTTTAATTAAAGACTAAAAAAAGCCCTCTAGAGGGCTTTTTTATAATTGGTAGGACTGGTATGCACCCAAAAGCTTCACTTTGCAGCCAAGCGCTTCAAGCTCCTGCATGGCTCCTGGAATCAATACATCATCAAATGCTTTCTCAATATCAATAATAAAGAAATAATGGCCTAATCCCGTTTTAGTCGGACGTGACTCAATTTTTGACAAGTTTAAATTCCTCCAAGAAAATGCAGACAGCACTCTATGCAGCGCCCCCGACTGATCATCCTGCGGAAGCATGACCATTAAGGTCGTTTTCGGCCTGGAACTCAATTTTGAATTCACTTCAAAAGATATGTTTTCATCCGGGGACAGGATAACAAATCTTGTATGATTGTCCCTATAATCCTGTATATCCCGTTTCACGATTTTTAATTCGTATGTAGAAGCTGCCATATCATTGGCAATGACCCCGATATTCAGCTCGGGATGGTCACTGACAAACTTTGCTGCCGCCCCGGTAGAATTGGCGTATTCATATGGAACGGAAGGAAATTGACGATGGAGAAATTTATGGCATTGCGCAATCGCGTGTGAATGTGAGTAAATTTTGTCGAGCTCTTTCCACGCATTCTCTCTAGAGGGATGGACGAGCAAATGCTGATGAATCGGCAACGTCATTTCACCCACGATTGGCAAGGGCTGTTCATGTATTAAATAGTCTATTGTCAGATTTACTGATCCTTCTAATGCATTTTCCAAAGGAACAAAAGCGAAATCAACTTCGCCTGCAACTGCCGCATCTATACACTCCGGAATGGTGCGGTAAGCCACATGTTCGGCGCCGTTTTGAAAACAAGAACTGACTGCTAGATGTGTAAATGTAGCTGCTGGACCTAAATAACCGACTTTCATGACGATTTTCTCTCCCTTATGCACCTGAACCTAATATTTCAACCTTTTCTACAAAATCAAACTTCCTGAGCTTATTCATTAATGTATGAATGTCTTCTTCCATTGCAGACGTACTGATAGACAGTGTCACATTTGCTCTCCCTTGAAGCGGAATGGTCTGGTGAATGGAAAGAACGTTGCTACCAGAATCAGCTACCGCCTGAAGGAGCTGAGATAACGCACCTGACCTGTCCTCTAAATGAAAGAAAAGTGTGATAATTTGTTCTTTAACCATAGTGTAGAATGGAAAAACAGCATCTCTGTATTTATAAAATGCACTTCGGCTTAAATCAACCTTTTGAACGGCATCTGCTACTGAGTCTGCTTTTTTTCGATCAAGCAGCTTTTTGACTTCCAACGTTTTTCTCATTGCATCGGGCAATACATCTTCACGGACAAGATAAAATGTCTCCTCTTTCATTTGCATCTCCCCTTTAAAATAGAGAGCCTGACACCAGGCTCTCTTCTCAGCCAACTTTCATTAATCAATAAATTCAAATTCAAATTCAAGAAGCCTGATAATATCTCCATCCTTGGCTCCGCGTTCTCTGAGTGCTTCATCAACACCCATTCCGCGCATCTGTCTCGCAAACCGTTTAACCGATTCATCACGTGAGAAATCAGTCATCTTGAATAATCGCTCAAGGCTATCTCCTGAAAGCACAAATACACCGTCTGGATCGCGTGTAATGTTAAATGGCACTTCTTCATTTTCCATCGTGTACATGACACGGTTTTGTGTAAGCTCTTCCTCATCATACAGCGGGAACTCCGGTGTGTTCTCAAGCTGATTGGCAACCTCAAACAGAAGCTCGCGAAGGCCTTCTCTTGTCACCGCGCTGATCGGGAATACCGGATAATCATCCGTCAGTTTTTCTTTAAAGGCTTCAAGATTTTCTGCAGCCTCCGGCATGTCCATTTTATTTGCAACGATAATTTGCGGACGCTCAGTGAGTCGCAGATTGTACTCGCTCAGTTCCTGATTAATCGTGACATAATCATCATACGGATCGCGGCCTTCTAAGCCGGACATGTCAATGACATGAACAATAACTCGTGTCCGTTCAATATGGCGCAAAAACTGATGGCCAAGTCCGACGCCTTGGTGTGCGCCTTCAATCAGTCCTGGTAAATCTGCCATTACAAAGCTGCGTCCGTCATCCGTTTCAACCATACCGAGATTCGGCACAAGCGTTGTAAAGTGATAGTCCGCAATTTTCGGTTTTGCAGATGAGACAACAGACAGCAACGTCGATTTTCCTACGCTCGGGAACCCGACAAGTCCGACATCTGCAAGCACTTTTAATTCAAGAACAATGTAGCGTTCTTTTCCCGGCTCGCCGTTTTCTGAAAGCTGAGGCGCGGGATTAGCCGGTGTAGCAAAGCGGCTATTCCCTCTTCCGCCTCTTCCGCCTCTTGCAATGACAGCCCGCTGTCCGTGCTCTGTTAAATCAGCGATGACCTGTTTTGTATCATCGTCTGTCACAACGGTGCCCGGCGGAACTTTAATGACCATATCATCAGCATTTCGTCCGTGCTGGTTTTTGGACATGCCATGCTCGCCGCGAATCGCTTTAAAGTGTTTTTTGTATCTAAAATCCATCAGGGTGCGGAGACCTTCATCCACTTCAAAAACGACGTCTCCTCCCTTTCCTCCGTCGCCGCCGGCAGGGCCGCCTTTCGGCACATATTTTTCACGGCGAAACGCAACCATCCCGTTGCCGCCGTCGCCGCCTTTTACATATACTTTGACCTGATCTACAAACATAATGTCCTCCGTTCTAACCGTTAAAAACTCCGCTAGTCCAATCCAATTTCAATCAGACATTCGTGACTTGTGATTTTAAAACGCATGATATCAACTTCCTCATATCCATTCTGCCGAATATCATCAAAAGCAGATGGATCGGCAAAGGCGCCGTGGAAATCAAGGTATAGAATCAATTGTCTGTCAGGATGATCTGTTTGGAGCGAAACCGTTAAATGGTTTTCACTCTCTCTGCTGACCGCTTGATCAAACAAATCAAACAGCTTTCTCATCAGTTTCGCCAGCTTTTGGTCATAAGCCGACAAATCCTTAATTTCTCCAAGAACTTCATATTCAAGCGTCATATAATGGGTTTTCCAATTAAATGTAAGAAAATCAAACGCCAAATGCGGTGTTTTCAGGTTTGAGAGCTTTGATTCGTGCTTTGCGTCTATAACCATTTCTTCAATCATTTCAAAGACGCGATCATACTTCTGTAAGCTTAAGTTTCCTTTAATCAGCTGCAGCTTATTCATCCAATCATGCCGGGAATGGCTAAGCAGATGAATCAGTTCGTTTGTTAATGCCGTGTCGCTTATATTTTCTTCTTGATTTTTTGAAACATCCTTCATTTTCGCACTCCCAATCATTTAATTTCTTATTTAGGAGTCTGTATAAGTGTGTATTATGAATTATAACAGAGAAGGCTTTGTTAGAAAAACAATTGTTTTTCCCAGAAATATCATGTTCCTTTTTTCTGGCGCTTTGGTTGATTTGCAGCCAGGCAGAACATTTTATGTATTACTGCTTGGGGAACATATCCAGTGGGTTTGAGATGTTTATTCTCATTCTTGGCGGGGTCTGCTCGCACATACTCTGCATTTCATTCTAGGTGTTTACTCCGCGTATTGCAAAAAAAACTCCAGTCATCAACGACCGGAGTTTTTTGAATCATTATTGAGCTACAGGATATACGCTCACTTTTTTGCGGTCACGGCCGAAACGTTCGAATTTAACAGTTCCGTCGATTTTCGCAAATAGAGTGTCATCTCCGCCGCGGCCCACGTTTTCACCTGGGTAAATTTTTGTTCCGCGTTGACGGTAAAGGATAGAACCGCCTGTTACGAATTGACCGTCAGCACGTTTAGCACCTAAACGTTTAGCCTCAGAGTCACGTCCGTTCTTTGTAGAACCTACTCCTTTTTTAGAAGCGAAAAACTGAAGATCTAATCTAAGCATGTAGCTCACCTCCTATATTATGTTTGTGGTCACACGCAAGTTGTCTTTGTAATCTCGTTCGATTGTCTCTAGCGAAACAATCATGCCTTCAATCAGCAGCTGAGCTTTTTGGCGCGCATCCGGATCAAGAGATTCAGGAAATTCAAAATAAAAATAACCCCCGTCCTCTCCTATATCAAGAAGCGGCTCGAAGCCTGCGAGCACAATGACCGCGTTAACGGCTCCAAACACAACGGCTGTCACTCCGGCACAAACAAGATCTTGTCCATGTTCAGCAAAATTCGCATGGCCCGTCATTTCAAAAGACAATATGCCTTTATCATGAGACCTTCTGATTGTTGCCTGAATCATGCTTACGCGTTGATTTTTTCGATCGTCAATTTAGTGTAAGGCTGACGATGACCTTGTTTTTTATGAACGTTTTTCTTTGCTTTGTATCTGAAAACAGTGATTTTTTTCGCGCGGCCTTGTTTTTCAACTTTAGCCGTTACTGTCGCGCCTTCAACTGTAGGGTTGCCGACTTTCACGTTGTCTCCGCCAACAAACAAAACGTCTTCAAAAGTAACTGTTTCACCTGCTTCAGCAGCAAGTTTTTCGATGTAAACAGTTTGGCCTTCTTCAACTTTGATTTGTTTACCGCCTGTTTTAATGATTGCGTACATTCTCTGCACCTCCTATTAGACTAAGACTCGCCAGATACCAGGGGGCTGTAAAAGCTCTTAACACCTGTACTGAGCGGTTGTAGCAATGGTGCTACATCCATAACATTAAAAAATATATCAAAATACAAGGCGTTTGTCAATCAGTTTTAGTAAGGCAGCAGCAGTTCCTCCATGGAGGAATTCGTCCGCTTATCGGCAAAGTAAGCGTGCAACACTTCATTCTCGTCAAGCTGGCTGAGCTTCTCGCCTGATTTCTCAATAATAATTGGATGTTTGCAGCCGCGTTTGAACTCGGCCATCACGTGATAGACTTTATCCTCCGCCTTTACTGTCAGCGGCAGAAGTTTCTCAAGGTCCCGGTTTTTCCCATAATACCTTTCAAGAAGAAATCTCACATGGATATAGTGCCTTTGCCTATATTCCTCAAACAAAGAAACAGCCAGAAAGACAAACAAAACCCATGCGCTGATTTGCAGAGGAATCACAAATAAAACCCAGCACCCGAGCAACAGGCAGAAGCAGAGCGACGTTTTTAGATTGAGCCGGTGAGCCTTTTGAAAGGGCAGCTGTTTGGAAAACAATAAAAATAACAGTTTTCCGCCATCCAGCGGCCAAATCGGCAGTAGATTGACAAATAAAATAGAAAGATTATAAAAGGTGAAGAGTTCAAAGGTATGCTGATGAATCACTGAGGCTTCTGCAAGCATCCAGGCAGCAACCTGAAGCCAGATGTGCTGAAGAGGGCCGGCAATAATGACCGCAAATTCTTCCTTTAACGGCCGATTCCCGTGCTCTTCCACTTCAACCGTTCCGCCAAACGGCAGCAAAAATACACGCTTGATTCTCCAAGAAAAAAACACAGCCAGAGCAGCATGCCCCAGCTCATGAATCAATACAATCAGGAGCAGACATAATAATGCTTTCATATGGCCTGTGAGCAGCCCCAGCGCCGCAATAATCCAAAGAAAAGGATGCACATGGATCTTTAAGATAAGGTCGAGCCATTTATTCAAATGAAATCACCTGAATCGGATCAATAAATTTATCGCCGTCTTTCATGGCAAAATAATAGACCCCTTTATTATGATCATCAAGCTTAATTGAACCAAGCTTTTTGCCTTTATCCACAAAATCATATAAAGCAACATCCACATCTTTGAGCTCGCCATAAATACTGTAGGTGTTGTCAGCATGCTGCACCTTAACCGTCAATCCCGTCTGGCTGTCTTTGCTGACTTCAACCACATAGCCTTCCTTTACGCTATCAATCGTATCGCTGCTTGTTTCAACTTTAATTCCTTCCCCATTGTTCTGAAAATCCTGCTGTACTTTCCCGGATGCAGGCGCGACCAGATCTTTGCTTACTTCAACCTGCTGTTCCTTATCTTTGTGTTCAGGAGCCAGAAAAGCAAGCGGATTTCCAAATTTCGTTTCAAACCAATGGCTTGCCGAAGCAAATTGAAATTCAGTTTCGAAAGTTTTGGCAACTGCGGGTTTAATCTGGCTGGCAGGTCCAATGTTTGTTTTATAGGCTATAGCCGAAACGAGAACAAGGCAGGCCGAAAGAAGACATTTCAGGATAATTGAATCTGTTTTCACCAATGGGTGTTTTCCGTTGAATGTTGGCATGTTATCTTCGTAGACCGGAAGTGTTCCATGCTTTTCCTGATCCGTTACCATCACCCAGGACGGGGGTTTCTGCTTTTCAGAAACTGTCTGAGTAGAGAAACGTTTTGAGCCGGAAAGCTGTTTTCTTCTTTTCTCTAATCGTTTTCTGATTTCATCTGCTCTGTGACTCATTGCCATCATCCTTTGCATTCGTTGGGTTTGTACATCATATGTCTTGTCCATGGCAAATATTCGGTTTAGTCAGGAACAAAGCAGACAAAAACAAAAAAACCTGACACAGCATTTGCTTTGTCAGATTCTTCTCTTTGATTCTATCACATTAAGATCTTACGCCGAAAAATGACTTAATCTTAGCCATCATTCCTTTGTTTTGCTCTTCAAGCACTTGTAAAGGAACAGATTCACCTAAAATACGGCGGGCAATATTTCGATATGCAATGGAAGCGCGGTTTTTCGGGTCCATCGCAATCGGTTCGCCATGATTGGAAGCTTTAATGACTTCATCATCATCAGCCACGATTCCGAGCAAATCGATCGACAGATGCTGTACGATTTCGTCGATATCCATCGTGTCACCGTTTTTCATCAGGTGATTTCTGATTCTGTTTACAACAAGCCGCGGCGATTCAACATTTTCTTCTTGCTCCAGCAGCCCTATAATACGGTCAGCATCACGAACGGCTGAGATTTCAGGCGTAGTGACCACAATCGCTTTATCAGCTCCGGAAACGGCATTTTTGTACCCTTGCTCGATTCCCGCAGGACAGTCTATGATGACATAGTCAAATTCCTGTTTGAGCTCTTGGACCATGTTTTTAATTTGTTCAGGAGCAACAGCTGTCTTATCGCTCGTTTGAGCAGCAGGCATTAAATAGAGCAGATCATCAAAACGTTTGTCTTTTACGAGCGCCTGATGCATTTTGCATCTGCCCTCTACAACGTCTACAAGATCGTAAATAATTCTATTTTCAAGACCCATTACAACATCAAGGTTGCGCAGTCCTATATCAGTATCCACTAAGCATACGCGCTTCCCTAAAATGGCTAAGGCGGTACCGAGGTTCGCAGATGTTGTTGTTTTACCTACTCCGCCTTTTCCCGAAGTTATTACGATAGCCTCACCCAATTCACATTCCTCCCTCAAGCCTTGTTAGATCAGGTCTTAAATGAGCCAAATGTTGAAGGCGTTCAATGACCATATTTCCGTCTGTATCTAAATAAGCACATTCCATTTCGTTCCCTTTTTGAATGTGGTCTGGGGAGCGATTTAACACATGATTGATTCTTAATTGTGTCGGCAGCATTTCAGAGGCGGCGATGACCGCTTGATTATTTCCGTTAAAACCGGCGTGCGCGATTCCTTTCAGGGAGCCCAGAACAAAAATGTTCCCTCCGGCCCTGACTGTTCCGCCGGGATTCACATCACCGATCAGGAGCAAGTCGCCTTTTACCTGCAGCACCTGGCCTGAACGGACAATTTTTGAAACAGAAATAATTTCGGCTTCCTCTTTTATCCGCTGTGCTTCTTTTTTAGTAATGACTTCACTGTCAATAGAATGAACAAACAAATCTTTCTTTGACGCAATCAATTCAGTCAGCTGTTCCTCTTGCTCCTTATATAAAAAGCGATTTCCCAGCTTAACATGGACGCTGATTTTCTGGCCTTTTCCATCGGTATATTGTTCAATTGACAGCATATTCTGAAGACCATCGAGAAGCTCATCAAAAGAACACGCATCATCCAGATGCAATGTTAACCCATTCTTTGTTCCTTTTATCGTTACATATTGCTGCTTTTTGGTCTTCACAATATTCACCTCAACAACATACTCATTTCGTCAAAAAAAGATAAAATCCTTTTTACTCATCTCTCAATTCTTTCTTTAGACTCATAAAAAATAATCTAAACGGCAGAACAAGAATAAGAGCTGCTACAATATTCAATAAAATTGTCGGTATAAACCGGTCAAGCACAAATCCGTTAAACGTCATAATATCTTTATGAATCAAAGACTGAATGCCGAATACGTAAAATTCGAGCAGACAGACAGCCAGAACTGCTATCAATATCACTACAAATGCGTTTGTATGCAGCACTTTAAACGCTTTTGAAGCCAAATAGCATAGCCCGGCAAAACCAAACATGTAAACACCTAATAGACTTGTATAGTTCATGTCATATAGAAAACCAAATATAAATCCGTAAATCATCGCGTGTTTTTGGTTGATAAAAGCCGACATGAATATCAATACAAGCATCAAAAAACGCGGAGCGAGCACTTGGTCGTCTGTAACGAAAGGAAAATGCACCAAATCTGTAAAAATGCTTTCCGCAGAAAAAACAAGCATCATAACGAAAGGGAGAAGGAAACGTTTCACGATCCTTCCTCCTCTGTATCGACAGTCGGCACGTCACGGTTAACAACGATCACATTATTTAAATCGGTAAGGTCAGCCGCAGGTTTTACATAAGCAACCTTCGTTAATCCATAGGAATCTGACTCGATATCAGTCACTTCACCGATTGTCAGCCCTTCTGGGAAAACACCGCCTGTGCCTGATGTTTCAATAAGATCGCCTTTTTTCACGTCTTGTTTATCCTTACGCTCAATAATTGTCATCTTAAGACGTTTTTTCTCTTTGTCATACCCTTCGATCAAGCCGTAGCCTTTGCTGCCTTTTTTTCCGGAAATTTTCGTCGCGACTCTGTTATTGCGGTCAGTATCGCTTAAAAGCTGAACAGTTGAAGTGAAATTGTTCAGTCCGGAACTTTTGATCTTGCCGATTAATGCGCCTTTTTCGTTCGTAACGGCCATATCTTTCGCTACGTTTTGCTGAGTCCCCTTGTTAATGGTGACCTGTTTCGCCCAATTATCAGGGCTTCTGGCGATGACCGTTGCCAAAATCGGCTTGTAATCCTTAATCGATTTGACATGGCCAAGCTCGGCACGCAAGGATTTGTTTTCTTCTTCAAGCTCTTGAAGCTTGGCTTCATATTGTGTCTGTCCGTCAAGCTTTTCTCTCAGACGCTCGTTTTCTTTGTATGTGTTTTTTAAATCATTGATGTTCTCAAATATTCCTGCAAAAAATTCGGCAGGCGTATGAAAAATATTTTGAAATACTCCCGTCGTATCGCCGATCACTTTCTCAGGCCAGGTGGTATTGCGGCCGCCCTTCAGCGAAAATCCAATCATAGCCACCAATATGATAATACACAGAAGTAATAGCATTAACCGCTTATTCGGCATCGTGTTACACCTCTTCTATTGAACTCCCGATTATCTAGTTTTCCCTTTGAAAAGATGGATGTGCTCCAGTGCTTTCCCTGTTCCGATCGCTACACAATCAAGCGGATCTTCGGCGATAAGGACCGGCATTTTCGTTTCTTCGCTAATGACTTTGTCCAAATTGCGAAGAAGCGCTCCGCCGCCGGTTAACACTATACCTCTGTCCATGATATCTGCTGCAAGCTCAGGCGGTGTTTTTTCGAGTGTGCTCTTCACGGCTTCAACAATTGTAGATACAGTGTCGCGTAGAGCGTTAGAAATCTCTTTTCCTGTAATTTCGATTGTTTTCGGCAGACCTGTCAGCAGATCGCGTCCGCGGATTTCCATGTTATCGGACTCTTCAGGAGCTTCTGCAGATCCGATTTCCATTTTAATCGCTTCAGCCGTACGGTCACCGATCATCAGGTTGTATGTTTTTCTGATGTAGTTGATAATCGCGTCATCCATCTCATCACCGGCTACGCGGATTGATTGAGACGTTACGATGCCTCCGAGGGAAATAATCGCAACTTCTGTCGTACCGCCTCCGATATCAACAACCATGCTTCCAGTCGGTTCCCAAACTGGCAGATTGGCTCCGATTGCTGCAGCAAATGGCTCTTCAATCGGATACGCGTCACGCGCTCCCGCCTGTCTTGTCGCATCGATAACAGCGCGTTCTTCAACAGCTGTAATACCTGATGGAACACATACCATTACATATGGTTTTCTGGCAAACATGCCTTTATTTTTAATGGCCTGATTGATGTAATATTTCATCATCGTCGCCGTTGTTTCATAATCAGCGATAACGCCGTCTTTCATCGGGCGCAGAGCCACCACGTTGCCCGGTGTCCGTCCAATCATATTTTTCGCATCATTTCCGACAGCAACAATCGATTTCGTATCCGTCTGCAAAGCGACAACTGACGGCTCTCTCACAACAATTCCTTTTCCTTTTACAAAAACAAGCGTATTCGCAGTTCCAAGATCTATACCAAGGTCTCTTGCACCAATTCCAAACATATGTATGTATCTTCCTTTCTTAAAGCAAAAATACCCTAAAGGGAAAAACTCATAAACTCTATTATAGCTTAATTCGACGAAAAAAAAAGTGTTACAAATATCCTTTTTCCTTTAAACTCACAAATTTTTTGTCCCCGATCACCAAATGGTCGAGCAGCTCGATGCCAATCAGGTTTCCGCATTCAAACAGCCGTCTTGTCACTTCAATATCTTCCCTGCTCGGCGTCGGATCTCCAGAAGGATGATTATGAACACAGATAAAGGAAGCGGCAGATCGTTTAAACGCTTCTTTAAACACCTCTCGCGGGTGGACAATAGATGAATTCAGGCTTCCGATAAATACGGTGCGTTTATGGATGACTTGATTTTTTGTATTTAAGTATAAACAGACAAAATGCTCCTGGGTTAAAAAGCGCATATCCTCCATGACAAGATTAGCGCCGTCTTCCGGGGAGCGAATGACGAAATGTTCTTCGTTGGCTAATTTATGAATCCGGCTTCCGAGCTCAACTGCTGCCAGTATTTGAATCGCTTTTACCATACCGATTCCCGGGATGCTTGACAGCTCTTCAACCGATGCTTCCTTCAGCAGACGCAGCCCGTCAAAAGAGCGCAGCAGCCGGTTTGACAGCTCCAAAACAGATTCGTGTTTAGTCCCTGTCCGCAATAATATAGCCAAAAGTTCATGATTCGCTAAGTTCTCGGCTCCGACTTTCAGGAGCCGTTCTCTTGGCTTTTCTTTCGTTGGGAAATCTCTGAGTTTTAATGGCAGATCGTGTATGACCAAGCACTCCTTTTCTTTCCCTTCCCGTTTATAAAATCATCATGCCTTTATATCAAAATGACGTAGAGCTCTCATTGTTTTTGATATAGGAAGGCCCATGACTGAATAATAATCTCCGTCTATTTTCTTTACAAAAAGCGCGCCTCTTCCTTGGATGCCGTATGCACCTGCTTTATCCATCGGCTCTTTTGTTTCAATATACGTCCAAATCTCTTCTTCACTGAGGGGCCAAAACGCAACTTCTGTCTTATCATAAAAAGTCTCGCTGTGATTTTCAGCTTGAATGCTGACCGCGGTTATTACTGAGTGACTTCGGCCTGAAAGCCTCCGCAGCATGGATGCAGCTTCTTCTTGATCCTGCGGTTTTCCGAGGCATTCGCTGTCAAGGCATACCATTGTATCAGCACCGATAACAATTGCATGCGGGTGGAGATCAGCAACAGCCTTAGCTTTTTGTTTTGCCAACCATTGGACGTTTTCTTCTGGTGAAAGGTTTCGATTTAATTTTTCTTCTACTTCACTGACAATAATGGAGTAGGGCAGCTGGAGAAGATCGAGGAGTTCTTTCCTGCGCGGAGATTGTGATGCAAGTATTAGCGGTTTTGTCATGTTCGTCATCCTTTCAGGGTTTGCTTAAGAAAAAAAGATACTCGTTTATCCTACCAAATCACGGGGCTTGTCACAATTTCAGAAAAATAACTTTTTCATGACAAAATAAAAAAAGCCTGTCACTAAAGGACGAAGGCTCACGCATTTTCTCTTATTTAACGACGGCTAACAGCTGCTGCTGAGCCTTCCATCCGGCTGCAGCACTTGGCTCCTCTAACTCCTTTAATGCCTGCAGAATCGCTTTTTTCTCTCCTGTTTCTGACGCTTTTGTTTCACCAAGCGACTTTTCTATTTTTTCTACACTCGCTTTTGCAATGTCTTCGCCGAGAATCGCCTTTGTCGCAAGCTCCGCTGTTTCCTTAAAAGAATCTGTCATATCCGACTCTATTGATAAAGAAAGCTCCTTACCTCCCCAAGCTTCAAAATCACTGTCGATTAAAAGCTGTCCTAACTGCTGTGAGACATCCTTTTCACTTGCTAAGCCTGCAATAACATACGTATACCCATCATCCTTTGACAGTGACACGGCGGAATAACCTTTTTCGGTCAATTGTTTTGTTAACGTTTCGGCACCCTTTTCATTTGAAAATTTCCCGGCTTGCACAGCGTATGTTTTGTATGTACCTTCAGTTTGTGCCGCTTGTTTTTCTGTGCCTGAGGTTTGTTTATCAGCAGAAGCATCTCCGGCTTTTGCCGTTTGGCTGCCTAGAGAATCCTCTAAAGAGGCCGGTGCTGACGCTTCTTTATTCCCCGATATGCTTAACGCGAATAGCCCTAATCCAGTGCCAATGACAGCCGCGAAGGCAATCGTCGCAGCCACTCTTTTTACTGGTTTGGCAGTCCCGGTCTTTCCTTTTGCATAAGACTTTGATTTTTTCTTTTGATAAGGAGGTACAACTTTAGGGTCCTCTTTAAACACCTTGTCCTCCTCGGAATCCCAATTAAATTCATCTTCATCAGGATGTTCCTGGGATGCCGCAACCTCTTGTTCTGCCTTTCTTTTTTCCTCCCAATTTGAAAATGTCATGCTTTTATCCGCCTCTGTATCTTGCGTCTCTTGTTCGTAAACTGTCTCTTCTTTTCCATTAATCGTCACCTTGAGGGCTTTTTCTGCGGCTTTACTGTTTTTTTTATTCTTTCTTTTTTTCAATTCCGCTTCCTCCCTTCATTTGCTTGACCGTTCTTGTCGGCTTTTCATGCTACACACTTTAGCACAGGCGAAAAAAAAAAGAACAAGACTTTTGTCGTCTTGTCCAAAAAACGTTCGTCAAATTTTTCAGCAGTCATCCCGATGCCATTTTGATATAAAACGAAATGATAGAGTTCCCATATAAATAGGTTAAAATACTCCCTGCCGCTATTGCAGGGGCAAAGGGAAGCGGCTGCTTTTTGGCGAGTCTACCAGTCAGAACAGCTGCCGACCCGTACAATGCGCCTATCAAAACAGAAAAGAAAAAGGCAGCCGCCAGCATTTTCACACCAAGCACAAAGCCAATCACCGCAAATAATTTAATATCTCCTCCCCCTACTCCCCCATGAGTGATTGCGGCAATTAAAGCCAGAAATAGAAATCCGGCTGCAGCACCTAACAGGCCTGCATACCAGGAATCAAGCGGAGAAATCAATCTCGCAGCGACCAAAAAGGGAAGGAAAAAAATCAATATTCGATTTGGAATCAGCATATAATGAAGATCTGTCACTGCAACAATAATGAGAAGAGAGAGAAACACGACAGCGGTTAACAATTCCAGCGACATGCCAAAGCGTATTCCTGCGGCGGCAAATAAACACGCTGTCACAAGCTCTGCCGCGGGATACATAAAAGAAATCCTATGCCCGCAGCTTTTACATTTACCTTTTTGAAATAGGAATGACAGGATGGGAATTAATTCTGCAGGGGTCAAAGCCCGCCGGCAAAACGAGCATGATGAACGGGGCGCGATAATAGATAGATGTAAGGGGATACGGCGTCCGGCCGTATAGTAAAAAGAACCAAGGATAAGCCCGAAGATAAAAAGAATGAATAGCATAGACAACACACCTTTACTCACTGAGTTATGGTATTGATTGTAGCAAAATGAGAAACCTGAACTCCAATCGGGATTATGCAATTTTACACATAAAAAAGCCGGCAGAATCTTTTTTCGATTCTGCCGGAACCTGATGCGTTTATTTCAACCGTTTGCGAATGTCAGAAATAAAATAAAGAGATCCGGTAATCAGCACAATTTCATGTGAGCCCTTTTTGCTTTCTATGAATTTGATCACATCGTCTGGATCTTCACTCCAGCTTTTATTGCTGATTTCACTTGCATCATAGAGATCTTTTGCAAGAGAAGCACGGGGAAAATCAAAAGAAGCAAAATGAATCTCATCAGCTATGGTTTCCAGTCTTTTAATCATGTTCTGATACGGTTTGTCCTTTAATGCGCTAAACACCACAGAAATGCGTGAATTGGCGAAACGCTGCTTCATCGTTTCCGCCAGCTTTTCAACACCTTCTTCGTTATGCGCACCGTCTAAGTAAACCGGAGGATCTTCTTGAACAAGCTCTAACCGTCCCGGCCAAGCAGCCTTCACAAGCCCGCTTCTTAACGCTTCATCACTGATATGGGCAATACTCTCCTTATTGAGCCACTCCGCAGCCAAAATGGATAAAGCAGCATTTTGTCTTTGGTGGGTGCCAATCAAGGATGTCCGAATATCTTCATAGCATTTTTCGCCCGTTTTGAATGAAAACTGTTCTCCTGCAGGCAGAGCCTCTTCATTGAAAATAACACAGGTATCATGTAATGACTGGAACGGCGCAGCATGCTGTTCAGCTTCATGGCGGATGACCTGTAAAGCTTCCGGCTGGGTAACTGCTGTAACGATTGGAATACCTTCTTTAATAATACCGGCCTTTTCTCCTGCAATTTCTTCAATGGTGTTTCCCAAAATGTTCATATGATCGTGTCCGATGCTTGTGATCACAGTTAAAAGCGGCTCTACTACATTCGTAGAATCGAATCTGCCTCCCAAACCTGTTTCAAAAATAACAAAATCAACCTTATGAAATTCTGCAAAATATAAAAATGCACAGGCCGTCATAATTTCAAATTCTGTCGGCTGCCCGTGTTCCGTTTGATCAAGGGCTTCAACGTGCGGTTTCATTTGATTAACGAGTGCTGTCCATTCCTCATCTGTAATCGGTGTCCCGTTTACGCTGATCCGTTCATTAAACGTAATGATATAAGGCGATGTAAACGTTCCTACCGTATATCCGGCTTCCTGCAGCATAGAACGGATAAAAGCGACAGTTGATCCTTTACCGTTTGTTCCTGCGACGTGGAGCGCGCGGATTTTTTTTTCAGGATGTCCTAAACGCGCCATCAGCTGCTCCATTCGGCCAAGCCCGGGTTTCACCCCGAATTTCAGCCGCCCGTGAATCCAGCTGCGCGCTTCTTGATATGCAGTAAACAATGATAATCCCCTCTTTTATAAGACAAGGCGGTTTCTCTAGAAACCGCCCCGGCTTTTCGTTAGCCCTTCAGCTCAGCCATTCGTTTTTGAACAGCGTCACGCTTTGCCACATAATCTTTTTCTTTTTCACGTTCTTCATCAATTACGTGTGCAGGCGCTTTTTTCATAAATCCTTCATTTCCAAGTTTCTTTTGGACGCGCTCGACTTCTTTCGTCAGCTTATCGAATTCTTTTTGCAGACGGGCAATTTCTTCATCAATATTAATTAAGCCTTCAAGCGGAAGAATAACCTCTGCTCCTGAGACAACGGCCGTCATCGCTTTATCAACAGCCTCGATATCCGTGCCGATTTTAAGCACGCTCGGATTCGTAAAGCGTTCAACATATGAACGGTTCGCTTCGAGGCGGGCTGCTATTTCGTCTGTGCTTGTTTTAATATACAGTTCAACCTGCTTGCTCATTGGCGTATTGACTTCACTGCGGATATTACGCACAGAACGGATCAGCTCAACAAGAAGCTTCATGTCAGCTGCCGCTTCAGTATCGGTATGCTCCGGCACGACAACAGGCCATTGACTTACTGTAATCGATTCCCCTTGGTGAGGAAGGTGCTGCCAAATTTCCTCCGTTAAGAATGGCATAAACGGATGGAGCAGACGCATCGTTTGATCAAGCACGTAAGCAAGGATGGAGCGGGTAGTTTTCTTAGCCGCTTCGTCTTCTCCATAAAGCGGAAGCTTCGCCATTTCAATATACCAGTCACAGAAATCATCCCAAATAAAGTTATATAAATGGCGTCCGACTTCACCAAATTCATATCGGTCAGCAAGCTGAGTCACGTGCTCGATCGTTTCATTTAATCGCGTTAAAATCCACTTGTCAGCGACTGATTTTTCGCCTGACAGATCAAGCTCATCGTACGTCATGCCATCCATGTTCATTAATGCAAAACGAGAGGCGTTCCAAATTTTATTGGCAAAATTCCATGTCGATTCCACTTTTTCATAGCTGAAGCGCAGATCCTGGCCAGGAGAGCTTCCAGTCGCAAGGAAATAACGCAGAGAATCAGCTCCGTACTTGTCAATGACATCCATCGGATCGACACCGTTGCCAAGAGATTTACTCATTTTCCGGCCTTGCTCGTCACGGATTAAGCCATGAATTAAAACATCCTTGAACGGGCGCTCGTTTGTAAATTCAATACCTTGGAAAATCATGCGTGACACCCAGAAGAAAATGATGTCATACCCTGTCACGAGAACGTCTGTCGGATAGTAACGTTTAAAGTCTTCAGCTGTTACATCAGGCCAGCCCATTGTGGAGAAAGGCCATAGCGCAGAACTGAACCATGTATCCAGCACGTCTGTATCCTGTTCCCAATTTTCGCTATCCTCCGGCGCCTCAAGCCCGACATATAGCTCTCCTGTTTCTTTATGATACCAGGCAGGAATACGATGGCCCCACCACAACTGACGGGAGATACACCAATCGCGAATGTTTTCCATCCAGTGTAAATACGTTTTTTCAAAACGGTCAGGCACAAAATTGACTTTTTCTTCTTTCTTTTGCAGTTCAATCGCTGCATCAGCAAGCGGCTGCATGCGCACGAACCATTGTGTAGAAAGATAAGGCTCCACAACAGCCCCGCTTCGTTCACTATGGCCGACAGAATGCATATGATCCTCGATTTTAAAGAGAACTCCCGCTTCCTGTAAATCTTTCACGAGCTTTTTGCGGCATTCAAAACGATCCATACCTTGATATTGCAATGCATTTTCATTCATCGTGCCATCTTCATTCATGACAAGAATGCGTTCTAAATTGTGGCGGTTGCCAAGCTCGAAGTCGTTCGGATCATGAGCAGGCGTAATTTTCACCGCACCAGAACCAAATTCCATATCAACATAGTCATCACCGACAATCGGAATTTCACGATTTACAATCGGCAGGATCACCGTTTTTCCAATAAGGTGTTTATAGCGTTCGTCTTCAGGGTGCACGGCAACTGCTGTATCACCAAGCATCGTTTCAGGACGTGTCGTCGCAATTTCAATTGAACCTGTCCCATCAGCAAGCGGATAGCTCATATGATAGAACGCGCCTTGAACATCCTTGTAAATCACCTCAATGTCGGATAGGGCTGTCTTTGTCGCTGGGTCCCAGTTAATAATATATTCGCCTCTGTAGATCAGGCCTTTTTCATAAAGCTTAACGAATACTTCCCGTACCGCTTTGCTTAAGCCCTCATCCAGCGTAAAACGTTCCCGGGAATAATCAAGGCCAAGACCTAATTTCGCCCACTGGCTGCGAATAAAGTCAGCATACTCTTCCTTCCACTTCCACGTTTCTTCGAGGAATTTTTCACGGCCCAAATCGTAGCGGGATTTGCCTTCTTCACGAAGTTTCGCCTCCACTTTAGCCTGTGTCGCGATGCCGGCGTGGTCCATGCCAGGCAGCCACAGCACATCATAGCCCTGCATGCGTTTCATTCTTGTTACAATGTCTTGCAGCGTTGTATCCCATGCGTGGCCAAGGTGTAGTCTTCCAGTTACGTTTGGCGGCGGGATAACAACAGAGTACGGCTCTTTTGCTTGGTCACTGCCCGCTTCAAAAAATTTGCCTTTTAGCCAAAAATCATATCGGTCTTTTTCGACCGCTGCCGGATCATATTTCGTCGGCATTGTTTGTTCATTCGTTTCCATCATAACCCTCCAGCATGTTTAAAAATGGCTGAGAACGAAAAAAGAGCTCTTCATCCCTGTAAAAGGACGAAAAACTCTTTCGCGGTACCACCTTTTTTCATGAACTCTATCAGTTCATGCACTTATAACGGATAACGGGTGTTTCCCGAATTTCTCTACTCTTCCTTCAAGAAATTATGCTCCCGGGCGACCTTCCAATCAGACAGCATAAGAAGCCTTTCAGCAAACGGCTTCTCTCTCTGCATGCGCCTTTTTTGTACTCTTCCCGTTCTAAGCAGGTGTATTTATCAGCTCATTGTATACATTATTTATGTTCTTTATTATAGTAAAAGTGTTTTTGATTCGTCAATCATCTTTTCCAAAAACACCGCTTTCTATACAGATAGGCAGGCACCTATTGCCCAAGTTTACATATGATGCTTGTAAATGCGCAGAGGAGGATGCACTGTGAAGAAACGTTTCAGCTCTTATTCGCTGCCGCCATGGGTCAGGCAAATTCGGCTTGTATCCGCACAAGTGATTATTCCCATTACGATTTTTCAAGGAATCAGAACCATTTTCTTTCCGACAACCTTTGATGTTTTGCTGCTCGCAATCCTAATCTTTTTAGCTTGCGCCCTTCATTTAGAATGGATATAAACAAACAAGTCCGCGCCATTAAGACGTGGACTCGTTTTCAGCCTGAAATTTTTTCTCTTGTTCAATCTGATGAATTTTCATCACAAACGGCTCTATATTTTTCATTTGCCAATACGCCTTTAATAATTGTGTACATTCTTCTTTTTCATGCTGTCTTTTCCCGGCTTGATAACCGTTCAGCACCTTGTACATGGCTTGCGGATAAGCCATATAGCTGAGAAATAGACTGACTTCCGCTTCACGTAAAGGAAATGATTTCGTGTATCCATAAAACCATTCGACGCATTCCGGACAAGCTTTCGGAAAGCCTCTGAACATTTTTGTAAAAAAGCCGAGCAGGTCGTTTTGCGGCGGGCCGACAGAAGCTCTTTCGAAGTTTGTAAAATATCCCGTCCCGGTATCATTATATAGAAAATGGTGTATAGACAGGCTGCCGTGGTTCATTACAACCCTTGAAACATCCTTTTCTTTTGCCGACTCATACCAGTCCTCCAGCCGCTCCAGCGCAAAGTTCACCGCGGAGATGGTTTCTGAAAAATAGGTGATGGCCTGAAGTTCAAAAGGAGAAAGGTACCACTCCTTCTCTGCTCTATCCACAAACTGTTCATAGAAGATCTTATCATGTTCCCACTTTTTTTTCGTTTGACCGTAATACCGTTCAATCTCATCACGCCTAACCTTTAGTTCCTGCATGGTTCTTTCGTGAAGGCGGGCTGTCTCTCTAAATAAATAAGCATGTTTCTGATCACGTTCTTCTTCTTGGTCAAATTGGAGCCAAGGCATTAAATAGTAGGTATCTCCGTATTGCCTGCCTGCTGAGAAAAACTCACCGCTATTTGTTCTGTATACAGGAACAAATGAACGAAAACCTTTTTCCTCAATCGCCACCATATGATCTGTAAATTGCCTGCCGCGACCCTCTTTCAACTTTTTCAGGGCGAATACGCCGTAGTCTGTATACACTTTCCAAACAAGAGGACTGACAGGCTCAATAAATTGAGCAGTCAGTCCGTATTCCTGAAGAACCGATTGGGTATCTTCCATTTCATTCACCACATTTTCCGATCGCTTACGGTTTATGCATGGCTATTTTTATATTGAGGAATATAGAGAATCTGTCCTGCTTTTAATTCATCATCCAAGGCTAAAGAATTCATCCTGATCAGCTGCTGGGATGTAATTTCATACCGTTCGCATAAACGTTCGATCGTATCTTCCTGCTGCACAATGCAGATTTTCATTCTCGAAAACTCATCCTCTTCTCTTGTAAAAAGTTTCGTTAGATAAAGAGAATTATCACTTTCCTTTGTTTGAGGTTCCTTCGTTTCAGCAGCAGGAGAAACCCTAGGAACAGCATTCGTTTCCTTCCTTTCAGTCTCAGAGGATTCAGGCAGCTGGAAGGATTGAAAAGGTGTTTCTTCCATAGGCTCTTCAGCCGGTGGTGTTTTTCTCACTTCAATTTCGAAGCTTTCTTCCTCTTGTTCTTCCTCCTCCAGCAGCTTAGGCGCTGAATAAAAAGAATCCTCCTCTTCTTGTTCGGGCAGGAAGGTACGATAGGCCGGTTCAGGCGATTCTTCTTGATCCTCCTCTGAGCCTGTTTTTTGATGGAAATGGAAATGTAAATCGGCTTTGTCATTCTCCGCATATACAGCTGAAGCTGATTCTCTGCTATCTTCTATGGAGAGAGCGGCCTCTGGTACATTCTCCAAAGCTCCATCCGGTTCCGGCTCTTCTTGACAAAGCGCCGTACCAGCCTGATCCGATTGAGGCTCTTCTTTTTGAGCCTCTTGACGCAATGCGTATTCATGAATAGATGTTTCTGCTTTTTCCTCTTTGACCACAGTCTCTGAATGAAGTTCAGCTTCCAATGCAGGCGATTCTTCTGCGCCAGCGTGTTCACGAAGCTCATCCTCCGCTGGAGAGTCTGCTTTTTCACGAACATCTGCTGCAGCTGCCGGCTCTGCCGTTTCTTTTTTTGCTTTAACGATCTCTTGAATCTCTATTTCTGAAGCAGCAGGTTCTGGCTCCGATTCTGCTTTTTCTGTACGAACCTCTGCTTCCATCACTGCAGGCTCTTCAGCCTCGTCTTCCTCTTTTCCATCTTCTCTGGCCTCTGGTTCTGAAGCAACCGATTCAGGCGGCTCAGATTCTGCTTTTTCTGTCTCCAGTTCTTCACGGAGCCCTGCTTTTGAGACAAAAAGTTCTGGCGGTTCATCCTGAAGAACTGCTTTCTCTGCCGATGATGCACCTGGTTCTTCTACATTATGTGCCGGCGGCTCTGAAAGCTCTTCCTCCCTGAATGCCTCAGGAGCTTCATATAAAGGTATCTCCGGTTCTTTGTCTTGCGTATCATCCAAAAGACCTTCGATCGCTAAATCAGCTTGAATTGTTAAAATGCGCGAATCCGTTAATTGATAGTCAAATGCGTCAATAAAAACAAAGACATCCTGTAAATGGCTCACTTTATTTTTTGGAATGGTAATATCCACAGGAAAACAGTGAGCCAGTTCCGCACTTCCATCCTCTCTCTTTCTGACTTGCTCAACAAACCGCTTATCTGTATACATCTCTTCGGTATGTTTGTTTTGATCTATGTTGTACTCACCTGTAAGTTCAAGCGATCCTCTGATTGATACATAATCATTTACTTCCTGAACCCTGATATCAGGATCTAATGAAATTGAAAGCAGTTCAGAAACTTCCTGTCCTTTTTGGAAACAGATCGATTCTTCTACAGAAAATTGCAATCGATGATTTTGCGGCAAGTTCATATCCTCCTTTCATCTAATCCTTAAAATTAGATGTCACTAAAGGTGTATGTATGAACTGGAGAAAATATGAGTGGGAGCGCACGAAAAAACCGGCACAAGGAGTCCTTGAGGCCGGTTTTCACTCTTATCTGCGGCTGATCTCAGCAAATACGTTCTCAGCTGCCTGGATTGTGTTTTCAATATCTTCATCAGTATGGGCCGTTGAGAGAAACAGTCCTTCGAATTGTGATGGCGGAAGGAATACCCCTTCATTTGCAATCCCTTTATAATAGCTTGCAAACAGCTTCAAATCTGATGATTTCGCTGTTTCATAATTGATGACAGGTTCGTTTGTAAAGAAGAAACCAATCATGGAACCTGCACGGTTAAAGGTATGCGGAATGCCATGTGCCTCGGCGGCTTTTGAAATTCCTTCTTCCAGCCTGTCGCCTTTTTTGATGAAATTCTTGTAGGATTCAGGTGTCAGCTGCTTCAATGTCTCTAATCCAGCCGTCATCGCAAGCGGGTTGCCTGACAATGTACCCGCTTGATAGATCGGACCGCTCGGAGCGATCTGTTCCATGATTTCTGCCTTTCCGCCATAAGCGCCGACAGGAAGTCCGCCCCCGATTACTTTTCCTAAACAAGTCAGGTCAGGCGTTACGCCGAAGTAGCCTTGAGCGCAGTTATAGTCGACGCGGAAGCCTGTCATCACTTCATCAAAAATCAGTAGGGAGCCATATTGCTCAGTGATATCACGCAGACCCTGCAGGAAGCCTTCTTGCGGCGGAACAACGCCCATATTTCCGGCAACCGGCTCTACGATGACTCCCGCAATGTCTTCACCGAATTGCTGGAAAGCAAGCTTTACACTTTCTAAATCATTGTACGGAACGGTGATGGTATTTTTTGCAATGCCTTCAGGCACACCAGGGCTGTCAGGCAGACCGAGAGTGGCTACACCTGAACCCGCTTTAATCAAGAGGGAATCGCCGTGTCCGTGGTAGCAGCCCTCAAATTTTAGAATCTTGTTGCGGCCCGTATAGCCCCTTGCCAAACGGAGGGCGCTCATTGTAGCCTCCGTTCCGGAGCTGACCATACGTACAATTTCTACAGATGGCACACGATCAATGACGAGCTTTGCCAGTTCATTTTCCACTTCTGTCGGAGCACCGAAGCTTGTCCCGTATTCAGCCACTTTTTTAAGGCTTTCAACAACGCGGTCATTCGTATGTCCTAAAATTAAAGGCCCCCATGACAAGACGTAGTCAATATATTCATTCCCGTCAATATCAAAGATTTTCGAGCCTTTTCCGCGCTCCATAAAAATCGGGTCCATGTCTACCGATTTAAATGCGCGAACGGGACTGTTCACACCACCCGGCATGAGTTTTTGTGCTTCTTTAAAAGCCGATTTTGATTTTTCATAGCTTCTCATCTGCCTCAACTCCTGTCAACTGAATAAAATTACTCCGCAAGCCATTTCGCTGCGTCTTTCGCATGATACGTAATAATCAGGTCCGCACCCGCGCGCTTCATGCTTGTCAAAATTTCCAACACAATTTCTTTTTCCTTGATCCAGCCGTTCTGAGCTGCAGCCTTCACCATTGAATACTCTCCGCTTACATTATAAGCGACGAGCGGCAAAGTAAACTCATTTTTCACGTCACGCATGATATCCATATATGAAAGCGAAGGTTTGACAATCAAAAAGTCCGCGCCTTCCTCGACATCTGATTGTGCTTCGCGGAGTGCCTCCATACGGTTGGCAGGATCCATCTGATATGTTTTGCGGTCACCAAATTGCGGTGTGCTGTTTGCTGCGTCACGGAACGGACCGTAAAACTCACTTGAATATTTTACAGCGTAAGACATGATTGGAATATTGACGAATCCTTCTTTATCGAGCGCTTCTCTGATCACTGTAACAAATCCGTCCATCATGTTTGATGGCGCAATGATATCCGCACCTGCCTTCGCTTGGCTGACAGCTGTCTGCGCCAAAAGCTCAAGCGATTCATCATTGAGGATGACCCCGTCTTTGACAAGTCCACAATGGCCGTGGTCTGTATATTCGCATAAGCACGTGTCAGCGACAACCACCATTTCAGGGAAGTGTTTTTTAATTTCCGTGATGGCTTTTTGAACGATACCATGATCGTGGTACGCTTGAGTTCCGCAATCATCCTTTTCTTCCGGGATGCCGAACACGATAACAGATTGAATTCCCAGTTTGACCAGCTCAGCTACTTCATCCTTCAATAGATCTAATGATACATGATAAACATCAGGCATTGACGGAACAGCTTTTTTGCCTTCAAGCCCTTCAACGACAAAAATCGGATAGATAAAATCGGATGGATGCAAACGTGTTTCCTTTACCATCTCTCTCATTGCATTTGATGTCCGCAGGCGGCGGTGTCTATTAAATGATTGACTCATATTCTCTCTTCCTCTCTAGACATGCTGCACATTAACTCAAGCATGCCATCTATTGTAAATGTATCTGGTGTATACGATGTAATGCCATACGTCAGAAGGGCGTCCCTTGTTAAAGGTCCGATGGTGATACAGGCAGTCTCATTCGCCTTCCACTTTTTTAATTCTTCTCCCAAGACATGCATAAACGTATGTACGGTTGATGAACTCGTAAATGTTACATAGTCAAAGGAATATTGACCCGCAGCCTTCTTCAGTGCTTTGATGCCTTCTTCGTCCGGAATCGTTTCGTAGAGAACCCATTCCTTCACTTCAAAACCGAGCGGAACAAGCTCTTGTTTTATCACATCACGTGACAAATTCCCCTTCATCACGGTAATCCGCTCTCCCGGTTCAGCATGCTGCTTAAGAGCGGCAGCCAATTGTTCAGCAATATAGTCCTGCGGCATCACATCAACCGATACGTTATGCGTTTTTAAACGGCGGGCGGTTTTTTCACCGACGGCCGCAATTTTTTTATGTGCAGGGAGAATAAGCTGATTTTCCTTCAGATAAGAAAAAAAGAAGTCTGCCCCATTCACGCTTGTAAAAACAAGCCAGCCTGGCGCGGCAAGATCCTCTCTCACCTGTTCCGCAACATCATTCGGCAAAGCGGGGCGAAACGTAATCAAAGAGGTCAAAACCGCTTTTCCGCCAAGCGCCTCCACTTTGTGCTGAAATGATGTTGCCTGTGCCTTATTCCGGGTGACAAGCACTGTTTTTCCTTTCAGGGGAAAATCATTTTCCATCCTCATCAAGCTCCCGTTTTACACGATCAATTAAATCTTTTGCTCCTTTGTCAGCCATAAGAGCGGCACAGCGCTTTCCTACTTCTTCCGGATCGTTGCCGATGACGGTTTCTTTAAAAATGATTTTGCCGTCAGGAGAAGCGACAAGCCCTGTCATTTCAATTTCATCCTGTCCGTTTAACACGGAGTAGCCTGCGATCGGAACCTGGCAGCCGCCCTCCATCGCATTTAAAAAAGCACGTTCTGCCAAAACAGTCCGTTTTGTATATTCATCTGTAAACTGAGAAAACAACGCCAACAGCTCTTCATCCGATTCTCGGCACTCAATCGCCAGTGCTCCTTGCCCCACAGCAGGCAAACAACGCTCAGGCTCAAGGAATTCGGTTACGACATCCTGCTTCCACCCCATTCTGGAAAGGCCGGCAGCGGCTAAAATAATCGCGTCATAATCCTCTGTTTCAAGCTTTTGAAGTCTCGTATCTATATTCCCTCTAATCCATTTAATTGTAAGGTCAGGCCGCTCAATCAAAAGCTGTGCGCTTCTTCTTAAACTGCTTGTGCCAATGACAGCGCCTTCCTTCATTTCTGAAAGCTTTACGCGATTTTTTGAAATAAGGGCATCACGAGGATCTTCCCGTTCAGGAATACAGCCGATCACAAGGCCTTCAGGCAAAACAGCAGGCATGTCCTTCATGCTGTGCACTGCCATATCAATTTCTTCGTTTAAAAGCGCTTGTTCAATTTCTTTGACAAACAGCCCTTTTCCACCCACTTTTGAGAGTGTGACATCGACAATCCGGTCACCCTTTGTCACGATCTCTTTAATTTCAAAAGCAAACGAAGGGTTAATTTCTTTTAGTTTTTGGATAACCCATTTTGTTTGAGTCATAGCGAGTTTGCTTCGTCTGGAACCTACTTTAATCGTTCTCATCATTTCTTTCCTCCCGAATCTGCTTGGGACATCATTTAACTGAACCAATGGAATTGCGACAGGCTTCCAAGCAGGAAATAATTGATCATCAGCACGAGAAAACAAGCCGTATTCCACAGTGCAGCGACCTTTCCTTGCAGCTCTTTAATCAGCCTGATATAAAGATAATAGCTGTACAGCAGCAGGACGACAAACGAACCAAGCACTTTGGCGTCAAACCAATACAGCGTTTCTAGTGAGACATACGCCCAAATGACGCCGAGAATCAAACTCAGCAGCAGCATCGGAACCCCGATCACATTTAAAACATACGCCATATAATCAAGCTTTGATAAATCTTCTATTCTCAACAGCCATTTTCCCCACTTTTTCTTTTTCAGCAGATGATATTGAAACATGTACAACACAGAAAAAACGAAAGAAAGGGAAAAAGCACCGTATGAAAGAATCGCCATTGTAATATGAATCACCAAAAGTTCTGACACAAGCTGCCCGGAAAAAGCCGCTGACTGCTGCTCTGTCGGTGAAAATGTGTGAATGGCGATCATAGAAAATCCTATAACATTTGTAAAAAACACAATAAAGTCAACACGTAAAAGCTTTGTCAGTACAAGTGACAGCGTGACAAGCACCCAGGCATAAAAATAAAGCGCCTCCGTGACATTTAATACCGGAAACCGCCCCGTCACCCACATAAAATAGGCCAAATACACGGTTTGCAGAGTCCAGACAATAGAAAGCAACCAGAAGGCCATTTTTCCAGCCTTCCGGTTGTGTTGAAGAAAATCTATAAAATAAAAGAGTACACTTAACGCGTAAATGACGATTGTCCCCTCATTAAGTCTTGCCATTGCAGTATCAATCATTCAGCTTTCACTCACTTACAAGTGGGCTAAAGCCCGCTTTTGATTCAGCCTTTTTAAAAGAGTGGACCTTCTGGCTGCTTTCAAGGGTTTTCATCATTTGACGTCCCGCAGCTTCTTCAATATCAAAAATCTGCATAAACAACGCGAGCTTTTCTTCAGAATCAACATCTGCTGCAAGCTCTTTCACCTTTAAAATCGGATCACGCAGCATTTGGTTAATGATACTTTTGGTGTGTTTGTTCAACAGTTTTTTCTCTCTTGTGCTTAAATGAGGCAGCTTACGCTCGATGCTGTCCATCGTTTCTGACTGGATGGCAAGCGCCTTTTCGCGCAATGCAGAAATAACCGGCACAACACCAAGTGTATTCATCCATTGTTTAAATTCGACAATGGTTTCTTCAATTAACAGTTCAACTTTTTCAGCGGTTTCTCTCCGCTCTTTCATGTTCGCTTCTACAATGCCTTCCAGATCGTCGATATCATAAAGAAAAACACCTTCAAGATCATTCAGCGCCGGATCAAGATCTCTAGGCACGGCAATGTCCACCATAAACAGCGGACGTCCCTTGCGAAGCTTATTCGCGTTTTCCATCATCTCTTTGGACACGACAAATTCACTTGCACCGGTTGAACTGATTAGAATATCAGCCTCCGCAAGCGCGCTTTCAAGCTGATTCAAGCTTCTCGCTTCACCGGAGAAACGGTCAGCAAGCTCTTTCGCTTTCAAGTATGTTCGGTTAATGACAGTGACCTTGCCGATTCCTTGTCCGTGCAGGTTTTCCGCAGCAAGCTCGCCCATTTTTCCCGCACCGAGAATCAATATGTGCTTGCTTGAGAGATTTCCGAAGATTTTTTTAGCAAGTTCAACTGCAGCATAGCTTACAGACACCGCATTTGAGCCAATGTCTGTTTCGGCGTGAGTCCGTTTGCCGACTGTAACGGCCTGCTTAAACAGCTCATTAAAAATAGTCCCGATCGTTTTTTCTTGCTGAGCTGTTTTAAAGCTGTCGCGTACCTGTCCGAGAATCTGCGTTTCGCCAATCACCATAGAGTCAAGTCCGCAGGCTACACGGAATAAATGCTCAACAGCTGCATCGCTCTCATAAAACGTTAAGAACGGTGACAGCTCTTCTTTGCTTAATTGAAACCAATCAGCTAAGAACTTTTTTATATAATAACGGCCGGTATGGAGCTGGTCGACTACCGCATAAATTTCAGTGCGGTTGCAGGTGGAGACAATGATGTTTTCCAGAATGCTTTTCTCTTCTTTCAGCTGCACCATTGCGTCTGCCAGCTCATTCGGCTGAAAACTTACTTTTTCACGTATCTCAATAGGGGCGGATTTATAATCTACTCCCACAACAAGTATATGCATCGCTTTAATTACACCCCCAACACCCAATCTTAATTTATAATTATTCTAACATAGAACTCATTATTTATAATAATTATAACATAGATTCTTTCACAAAATGTGAACAGATTTTAAAATTCTTATGCTATATTAGAAAAAGCTTCAGGGAAAAGAAGCATTCCTATTGACAATACCAAAAACAGCAGAAATTTACTACACATCAGCTCTAAAAAACAAGAAGGTGATATGCATGAAACAAAAATCAATTTTATTCCCTTGTCTGCTGCTTGCCGCTTCTGTATATGCTTGGCTTGAAAGCGGCCAAGCGGAACTGTTTTCAGGACAGGATCAATGGCCTGTTCTCCTCATGCTGTTAGGCGCAGCCTTTGTATATCAAGGAAAAAAAGAAGCCGTTGCACCCCATTTCTTTATCGGTTTGCTTCTCTTCGGGATCGGTTTACACTTTTTTGCCAAGCCGAAATGGGTATGGTGGCCGGATGATTTTGAAATGCTTCTCTTTATGATCGGCTTCTCACTACTCGTTTCAACCGTTCAAAAAAAAGAATATGTATATGAGGCTGTGTCGATGATTTGTTTTTCCCTGTTTTTGTACTTTTTCAAACAAATTATGGCGTGGCTTGAGTCTGCGCATATTCCAACAGCACTTCTGAAGGAGTATTGGCCGTTTGTCTTTATTGGAATCAGTTTATTGTTATTATTGATAAAACGGAAAAAATCTATACGATAAATAAAACCGGTAGAGGATTCTCTACCGGTTTATCATTTTTTTGATCGCTCCCCAAGCTTCGTCTTTCCCCTTTTTCGTTTCTGAGGAAAAGAGAATCAGCTCGTCTTCCGGATCAATATTTAATGTTTGTCGGACAACCTTCGCGTGTTTGTCCCATTTTCCTTTCGGGATCTTATCCGCCTTTGTAGCGATAATAATAACAGGAATGCCGTAATACTTTAAGAATTCATACATCTGTACATCATCATTGGATGGCGCATGCCGCAAATCAACGATCTGTACCACTGCTTTTAATTCCTCGCGTGTCGTGATATAGGTTTCAATCATTCTGCCCCAAGCTTCACGCTCAGACTTTGACACTTTGGCAAAACCGTACCCCGGCACATCCACAAAATGCAGTTCATCATTGATAATGTAGAAATTAAGCGTTTGTGTTTTTCCAGGCTTTGACGATGTTCTCGCAAGATTTTTGCGATTGATTAATGAATTGATAAAAGACGATTTTCCTACGTTTGATCTTCCGGCCAATGCAATTTCCGGTAGCCCTCCTTCAGGGTACTGTTCCGGTTTTACTGCACTGATCACGATTTCTGACTTTGTGACTTTCATTTCTTCTCTCCTACTAAGGCATGTTCCAAAACTTCGTCTAGGTGGGATGCCAATATAAATGTCAGCCCCTCTCTGACGCTTTCAGGAATATCCTCTATATCTTTTTCATTCTCTTTAGGCGCAATAATGGTCTTCAATCCCGCTCTATGTGCGCCAAGCGCTTTTTCCTTCAGTCCGCCGATTGGCAGCACGCGCCCGCGAAGCGTAATTTCCCCAGTCATGCCGACTTCACGAGAAACTGCCCGCCCCGTTAAAGCAGAAACAAGTGCTGTTGCCATCGTAATGCCGGCTGACGGACCATCCTTAGGCACCGCACCCTCTGGTACATGTATATGAATATCATACTTCTCATGAAAGTCAGGTTCAATGCCAAGTTCTTCTGTTTTGGATCGCACATAGCTGAATGCTGCCTGAGCTGACTCTCTCATTACATCTCCGAGCTTTCCAGTCAGGATTAATTTCCCTTTTCCCGGTGAAAGCGATACTTCAATCGAAAGCGTATCTCCGCCAACGGTTGTATACGCAAGCCCTGTCACTACACCAACTTGATCCTCTGTTTCAGCTTGTCCATATCTGAAAATGCGTTTTCCGATAAAATCTTGAAGGTTCTTCTCAGTAACCGTAATTCGTTTTCGCTCTTCAGCAACAATGGCTTTTGCAGCTTTACGGCAAATTGCGGCAAGCTGGCGTTCAAGGCTTCTTACACCCGCTTCTCTCGTATAGTAACGAATAATGTCAAGAATCGCCTGATCACGCAGCTGCAAGTTGCTTTTCTTCAGCCCGTGTTCTTTGATCTGCTTTGGAAGCAAGTGATCCTTTACGATTTCGAGTTTTTCTATTTCTGTGTAGCCTGCGATATTAATAATTTCCATTCTATCTCTGAGCGGCCCTGGAATTGTAGCCAAATTGTTCGCCGTTGCGATAAACAGCACTTTTGATAAATCAAAGGTTTCTTCAATATAGTGATCACTGAAGCTGCTGTTTTGCTCTGGATCAAGCACTTCAAGCATAGCAGATGACGGGTCTCCTCTAAAATCAGATGACATTTTGTCAATTTCATCTAATAAGAAAACTGGATTCAGCTTGCCGGCTTTTTTCATCCCTTGTATAATCCGTCCTGGCATTGCTCCTACATAGGTTCGTCTGTGTCCGCGGATCTCTGATTCATCCCGTACTCCTCCGAGTGAGATTCTGACGAATTTCCGTCCCAAGCTTTTTGCAATTGATTTGGCTAAAGATGTCTTTCCGACACCTGGAGGTCCTGCCAAACAGAGGATCGGGCCTTTCAGGGATTTTGTCAGCTTCTGGACAGCCAAATATTCTAAAATACGTTCTTTCACTTTTTCAAGTCCGTGATGCTCTTCGTCCAAGAGACGTCCTGCTTCTTTCAAATCAAGCTTATCATCTGTTTCATCCGTCCACGGGAGAGCAATCAGCCAGTCGATATAGCTGCGGATGACGGAGCTTTCCGCAGAACTTGACGGAATTTTTTCATATCTGTTCAATTCCTTAAGGGCTGTTTCCTTCACATGATCAGGCATGCCTGCTTCTTCAATTTTTTCAGTCAGCGTCTGAACTTCGCCAGTTTTGCCTTCTTTATCGCCAAGCTCTTTTTGGATCGCCTTCATCTGTTCACGCAAATAGTATTCCTTCTGCGTACGTTCCATTGAACGTTTGACACGCTGGCCGATTTTTTTCTCAATCTCCAGCACTTCTTTTTCATTATTAATAAAATCAATGACCTTGTTCAGCCTGTCTTTGACATCTGCCGTTTCTAAAATATCCTGCTTATCCTTTAGTTTAAGGGGCAGATGAGAAGCAACGATGTCTGCCATTCTCCCCGGCTCTTCGATATCAGTAACCGTGGCGTACGTTTCGGCCGAGATTTTTTTAGAAATTTTTATGTACTGATCAAAGTGGTCTAGCAAAGTCCGCATCAACGCTTCGTCTTCTGTATCTTTTGAATCATCTTCATGAATGAGTTGAATGTCAACCGACGTGTATTCCTCGTGTTCATTATATTTAACAATTTGGGCGCGCTTGAGGCCCTCCACCAACACACGAATCGTACCGTTCGGAAGCTTCAGCATTTGTTTAATTTTTGTATAGGTGCCGACAGTGAAAATCTCGTCTTCACCAGGTTCGTCTATCGAAATATCCTGCTGAGTGGCTAAAAATATCATATGATCATGCATCATTGCCTGTTCAAGAGCCTGAACCGACTTGTCACGTCCTACATCTAAATGCAAAACCATCGTCGGGTACACTAATAAACCTCTTAAAGGGAGGAGCGGGATGCTGCGTTTTAATTCTTCTGCCATGTGACTGACACCTCCGTGACTTTAGTATGAACCATTATAATACAACTTTTTCATCCTTGTACAATAAACGGCATGGTTCCATTTTCTATAAAGCAGTCTCCTCGTAGTATACCCTTTCTTTCTGATATGAAAAAGGAAAAGATGTCCTTCATGAAAAAAACCCTATTATAAAAATAGGGTTTAAACGGATTCTTTATTAATTTCAATATGGAACGGTTTTTGTTCCGTTGGCGGATTCACTAAAATTTCATCAAGCACTTCTTGGAACGTCTTCACTGCAATAATCTCGATTTCGTCAATCTGCTTTAAGATCGCCTGCTGATTTTCATGTGGGATAATCACCTTTTTCGCACCGGACTGCTTGGCCGCTTTTATTTTCGGTATAACGCCTCCGATAGGTTTCACAAGGCCGTTCAAGCTGATTTCGCCTGTCATCGCAACGGTATTGTCAATAGGAATTTTGTGTATCGCCGAGAAAATCCCCGCCGCCATCGCGATGCCCGCTGACGGACCATCAATCGGAACCCCTCCTGGGAAATTGATATGAATATCATAATCAGACGGCTTCATTCCCATTGTCCGGAGCACGGTTAACACATTTTCAACCGAACCCTTCGCCATGCTTTTTCGCCTGATTGATTTTGATTGGCTGCCGATGCTTTCTTCTTCAGCTATTCCTGTGATATTAATTGATCCTTTATCTTGAGCCGCGGTTACACTCACTTCGATTTCCAGAAGCGATCCGCTGTTAGGCCCATAGACTGCAAGCCCATTTACAATGCCGACCTGCGGTTCAACACCGATTTTTTGCTCATGCTTCGGTGTAAGCTGACTAGAGTGGATGACCCATTCAATATCCTCAATGGTAATGTCTTTCCGATTCTCCGTAACAGCCATCCCCGCTGCGATTTGAATCATATTGACAGCTTCCCGTCCGTTCCTCGTATAGCTGGTCAAAAGATCGAGGCCTTCTTCAGAGATATTTTTTTCAATTTTATCCGCTGCTGTTTTGGCAACAGTTTTCAGTTCGTCCTTTTCAAGCTCGCGGAAAAAAACCTCCAAACAGCGGGACCTGATAGCTGGCGGAATTTCGTTTGGCATTCTTGTGGTTGCGCCAATGAGGCGAAAATCAGCCGGCAGCCCATTTTGAAAAATATCATGAATGTGATTCGGAATTTGTGTATTTTCCTCACTGTAATACGCACTGTCTAAAAAGACTTTTCTGTCCTCAAGCACCTTCAGCATTTTATTCATTTGAATAGGATGCAGCTCCCCTATTTCATCAATAAACAGCACACCGCCATGGGCATGAGTGACAGCTCCCTGCTTCGGCTGCGGTATCCCAGCCTGCCCCATTGCTCCGGCCCCTTGGTATATCGGGTCATGGACAGAGCCGATGAGCGGATCGGCAATTCCTCTTTCATCAAAACGGGCTGTTGTCGCATCGAGTTCCACAAAAACAGCTTGCTCTTTAAACGGTGATTGTTTATGTTTTTTTGCTTCTTCCAACACAAGCCGCGCAGCAGCCGTTTTTCCAACTCCCGGCGGTCCATAGACAATGACATGCTGAGGATTCGGTCCGCACAAAGCCGCCTTTAATGCTTTAATACCGTCTTCCTGTCCGACAATATCTTGAAAGCTTTTGGGGCGGACCTTCTCAGATAATGGCTCGGACAAGCTGATAGCGCGCATTTTCCGAAGCTGCTCCATTTCCTTCTTTGATTCTTTATCTATCGTGACCTTTTGTGTCCTTTGATTTTTAAGCAAATTCCAAAAATACAAACCAATGATGATCCCAAAAAACAGCTGAATAAATAACGCGATCCCTGTCCAACTCATGGTGGTCCCTCCTGAAAAACAATTTATGTATCCAATTCATTCCTCTGATTGCTAGTATCTCCCATAGGAGGCGGGAATAAACGTTTTTCCGGAAGAGTTTACATGCAAAAAACCTCCTGAATGATTCATTCAGGAGGTTTGTGTTTATCTTTATGCAGATGTTTTATCTTGGCTAACCTCAGTGCCGTCTTTTAATAAAAGGCGAGGAGGCTCTCCGTGTGTCACAGTTGCCCCGGTAATCACACATTTTTCAATGTCATCACGAGAAGGCAGCTCAAACATCACATCAAGCATGATGCCTTCAATGATAGAACGGAGTCCGCGTGCGCCAGTCTTGCGTTCAATCGCTTTTTTAGCGATTTCAGAAAGCGCTTCTTCTTCAAACTCAAGCTCAACGTTGTCAAGCTCAAGCATTTTCTTGAATTGCTTAACAAGAGCGTTTTTCGGTTTTGTTAAGATCGCAACCAAAGCTTCTTCGTCAAGCTTTTCAAGGCTTGCAATAACCGGAAGACGTCCGATAAACTCAGGAATTAACCCGAAGCGGAGCAAATCTTCAGGAAGCACTTTTGAAAGAAGATCTTCTTTTTCAAGATCAGCAGCTTTGTTGTCAGCACCGAATCCAATCACTTTTTGGCCTAAACGGCGTTTGATGATTTGTTCGATACCATCGAAAGCTCCGCCACAGATGAACAAAATATTTGTTGTGTCAATTTGAATGAATTCTTGATGAGGATGCTTACGTCCTCCTTGAGGCGGCACGCTCGCCACTGTACCCTCAAGAATTTTAAGCAATGCCTGCTGTACGCCCTCACCTGACACGTCACGTGTGATAGACGGGTTTTCAGATTTTCTAGCCACTTTATCGATTTCATCAATATAGATAATGCCTTTTTCGGCTTTTTCCACATCATAATCAGCAGCTTGAATGAGTTTCAAGAGAATATTCTCTACATCTTCACCCACGTATCCAGCTTCAGTCAAAGATGTAGCGTCTGCAATCGCAAACGGCACATTTAAAATGCGAGCCAACGTTTGCGCCAGAAGGGTTTTACCGCTTCCTGTAGGTCCGATTAATGAAATATTACTTTTTGAAAGCTCAACATCATCGACTTTGCTGTTGGAGTTAATGCGCTTATAGTGGTTATACACAGCAACAGCAAGTGATTTCTTCGCTTGATCTTGGCCGATGACATATTCATTCAAGATTTCACGAATTTCCTGAGGCTTTGGTACGTCTTTAAATTCTACTTCTTCTTCTGTTCCGAGTTCTTCCTCTACAATTTCAGTGCAGAGTTCGATACATTCGTCACATATATATACACCAGGCCCAGCTACAAGCTTACGAACCTGATCTTGTGTTTTTCCACAGAACGAGCATTTTAATTGTCCTTTTTCCTCGTTAAATTTAAACATTCTTTCACCCCTTAATCTTGTCTCACTTTTTCTTTTACCGGCAGAGCAAAAGAAAATGATTCTTGAAACGAAACGAGTATGTATTGCATTTTACCATACTTTCCAAAAAGACGGTAACAATGTGTTTCTGACTTGCACATTCTATATGTATGACAAAAAACTGCCCTGCATTAACTATCTTGCCCCAAGAAAAAGAGATAACTCATAATTGTACAAAACAAGGCACGAATGATTCGCGCCCTGTTTTATTATTACTATTATTATGCACCATATTAACGGTTTTCTACAAGAAAATCAATTGCTTTGCGAACTTTTAAATCTTCTTTCATCGCGTCAGTAGAACCGATGGCTTGTTTAATATTTTCAACAGGCATGTTGTATGCTTCAGACATTTTTGTAAGCTCAGCATCAACTTCCTCATCTGATACTTCAAGGTTTTCCGCTTTCGCAATCGCCTCAAGAGTCAGGTTAGATTTTACGCGTTTTTCAGCATCTTCTTTCATTTGCTCTTTTAACGCAGCTTCATCTTGGCCTGAGAATTGAGTGTAAAGCTCAAGGTTCATGCCTTGCATTTGCAGACGCTGTTCGAATTCTTTCAGCATGCGGTCAAGCTCAGTGTCAACCATTGCTTGCGGCACATCGATTTCAGCATTTTCAGAAGCTTTCAGAACAAGCTCTTCACGCAATTTAGCGTCAGCTTCGTTTTCTTTCGCTTCTTCTAAACGTTTCTTAGTTTTTTCAGTTAATTCAGCGAGTGTTTCCACTTCTTCATCGATATCTTTAGCGAATTCATCGTCAAGCTCAGGAAGCTCTTTCGCTTTGATTTCGTGAATTTTCACTTTGAACACAGCTGGTTTGCCTGCAAGATCTTCAGCATGGTACTCTTCAGGGAATGTCACTTCAACATCCTTCTCCGCACCTGCTTCAAGGCCAACTAATTGATCTTCGAAGCCAGGGATGAATGAACCAGAACCTACTTCTAGAGAATAGTTTTCAGCTTTTCCGCCTTCGAATGCTTCGCCGTCAACGAATCCTTCGAAATCAAGAACAACTGTGTTTCCTTCTTCAACAGCGCCTTCTTCTTTTACAACAAGCTCAGCTTGACGCTCTTGAAGCGCTTTTAGTTCGTTTTGAACATCTTCGTCAGTTACAGTTGTGTCGTCTTTTTCAATGCCTAAGCCTTTGTAGTCGCCAAGCTTCACTTCAGGTTTTACTGTTACTTTCGCAGTGAAGATTAAGCTTTCGCCTTTTTCGATTTTTTCAACATCGATTTCAGGACGGTCTACAGGCTCGATTCCAGCTTCTTCAACCGCTTTAGGGTATTCTACAGGAAGAAGAATATCCAAAGCATCTTGGTAAAGAGCTTCTACGCCAAAGCGCTGTTCGAATAATCCGCGAGGAATTTTACCTTTACGGAATCCAGGAATTGAAACTTGTTTTACTACTTTTTTAAATGCATCATCAAGTGCTGTTTTAAACGTTTCAGCATCAACTTCAACCGTTAAAACGCCTTCGTTGCCTTCTTGTTTTTCCCATTTTACAGACATGTGTTTCCCTCCAAAAATCTATTCAGGTTGTGTCGGTCTTCCATTCTAAAGCAATCATTCGGCTTCGTCCAACAAAAACAAAGCTGCCAAAGATCAGAATCATTATGTATAGATGTTAATAATGAACTGCAAAGCCTGTCCAACCGTATTTCTTATAACCCGTTATACACAAATACAACCACTATATTATAACATAACACATAGCGCTTTCAACTATATGGCGTGATTTACAAATAAGAAATTTCTTCAATATCTTTTATCATTGTGCAAGCTTCATCGAGTTCTCTGTCGGTAAATTCATACATCATATGAAGTTCTTCTCTTTCAATTTCAATCCCGTGCATCTCGTAGCCGACTTTATGCAGGGCAGCCGCCCAAAGATCAGCCGACAGCAATTTCGGCTGGAACGGATATAAAACGTATAAATGTCTTCTCCACAATTCTTCTACGGCCGCATATAAGGTTGGATTTTCATTTCCAAGTGTCTCATCCAGCACCCTGAGAACACGGTGCAGAATCGGAGCGGCATCAGGCGGGACAATCTCAGACGGGTCAATTGTCAACGACTCGCCAAATTTACTAATGTGCACAGGTTTGCTGTACTCATGCTCGGCCAACAGCATGACAATCATCGTTTTGATAATCGGGTGGGCTGAGGGGTCTTGAAGGATTGTTTTGAGCAATCCTGTATACTTTGCTACGTTACGGTCTTTTAAGGAATGAATGAGATTCATTTGCTCCTCAGGGCTTGCCAGCACTTTCTCGGTGTCAATTGTATCCTCGTATTCTTCAGCCCAAGCCTCGTCCTCTCGATCCGGATCGGTCATTTTCCGGCTGAAATCAAGCAGCTTGTAAAATTGCTCGGCGCTTTCTGCCGGCAGCTGATTTTCTTCCAAAACGGCTTCAATAGTGCTTTTGACTTCTTCGTATTTTTTAAGCTGAATTAAGATGGTCATGTACACCTGCAAAACCGTAAAATAATGGCCATAACCTTCTTTGAGCATCTTCTCGCACACACTTTTTGCCTCTTCCAGCTCGCCCAGCTCTAAAAAGCAGATGGCCATCCCTAAGTGAAGATCAGATTCAGTATCATCATATTTCATTGCTTCTGAAAACAGCTCAAGCGCTTCTTGATACTTTTTTTCCTTGAGTGATGACATCCCTTTTTCCACGAGGCGGTCTTTTAGATGAGGAAAAGGAATAATTTTTGCGTTTTTCTTGTCATGCGTCATACCTATATTCCTTTCAGGCATTTATTTTGTTCAAGTGTATCAACACCTGTGAACAAACACAAGAAATGAAAGGTTTCACCAGGCAAAAAAAGCCGCCGGACAAAGACCGGCCGCTTCTTCAGGCTTGAAGCCAAGAGCTTCTTTTCGATTCAAATAGCTTGATTTCATCTTCAAGCAGCAGCGTTAATGAAATTTCATCATAGCCGTTGATGAGCATCTCTTTCCAATGCGGATCAACTTCAAATGAAATTTGATTGCCTTCACTGTCATGAATCAGCTGATTTTCAAGGTCAACAGTCATTTGCAATGACTGGTTTTCATACTGGCTGACTAGCTGTTTCCAATTGTCATATGGCATGCGGATTGGAAGCATCCCGTTTTTAAAGCAGTTCTGATGGAAAATATCAGCAAATGACGGCGCAATGATAATTTTAAACCCATAATCATCAAGCGCCCACGGAGCGTGTTCGCGCGATGATCCACAGCCGAAGTTTTCTCCTGCTATTAAAATGGAAGCTCCTTGATAAACAGGCTGGTTTAATTCAAATTCAGGATTCGGTTCACCATTCGCATCATATCTCCAGTCAAAAAATGCAAAACGCCCGTAGCCTGTTCTTTCAATCCGCTTCAAAAATTGTTTAGGAATAATCTGGTCAGTATCAACATTGATCCGATTTAATACGGCCGCTTTCCCCGTATGTGATTTCAAAGGTTCCATCTCGCGCACTCCTTACACAACTGTTTTTTCCTGATAAAACTTTCTGACATCAACGAAGTGTCCGTGAATGGCAGCCATCGCAGCCATTGCCGGGCTGACGAGATGTGTTCTTGCACCTTTTCCTTGTCTTCCCTCAAAGTTGCGGTTAGAGGTTGACGCACAGCGCTCTCCCTCAGGAACAACATCATTATTCATACTCAAACACATGCTGCAGCCTGACTCTCTCCACTCAAATCCAGCTTCCAAGAAAATCTGGTCAAGCCCTTCTTGTTCAGCCTGAAGCTTCACACTTTGGGATCCTGGCACGACGATGGCTCTAACGCTGTCAGCTACCTTCTTCCCTTTGATCATATCTGCAGCCTGACGAAGGTCTGTCATGCGGGAATTTGTGCAGGAACCGATAAATACGTGCTCCACTTTAATGTCTTCGATTTTCTGATGGGGAGTCAGCCCCATATATTCATAAGCTCTAATCGCTTCTTTTTTGTCATCTTCTGCAGAAAAGCTTTCCGGCGCTGGAACTTCAGAATCGACAGGAAGAACCATTCCCGGGTTAATGCCCCATGTCACCATAGGAGAAATGTCGTTGCCGTCAAGGACGATAGATTTATCGTAAACAGCGCCCGGGTCTGTGCGCAGCGCTTTCCATTCCTCTACAGCCTTGTCAAATTCTTCGCCTTTTGGCGTGTACTTGCGGTTTTTGCAATATTCAAATGTTACCTCGTCAGGTGCAATCAAACCTGCTCTTGCTCCTGCTTCAATTGACATGTTGCAAACGGTCATTCGTTCATCCATCGTCATATTTCTGAATACTTCCCCAGTGTATTCAATGACGTAGCCAGTGCCGAATTTCACACCGTATTTACCGATGACAGCAAGAATGACATCCTTTGCCGTTACCCCTTTTTGAAGCGTTCCATCTACACGCACTTCAAGTGTTTTCGGACGCTGCTGCCAAAGAGTCTGTGTGGAAAGGACATGTTCAACTTCACTCGTCCCGATTCCAAATGCAAGAGCGCCGAAAGCGCCATGTGTCGATGTATGACTGTCGCCGCACACGATCGTTTTCCCTGGAAGCGTTAAGCCCAGTTCAGGGCCGACGACATGGACAATCCCTTGATCCACACTGTGAAGATCGGCAAGGCGCACGCCAAATTCTTCACAGTTTCTTTCAAGCGCCGTTACTTGGCGTTTCGCAACTTCATCCTTTATCTCAAAACGATTGACGGTCGGGATGTTATGGTCCATTGTCGCAAATGTGTTTTGGGGTCTTCTGACCTTTCTTCCCTTTTGTCTCAAACCTTCAAATGCCTGAGGTGACGTCACCTCATGAATGAGATGCAAATCAATATAGAGAAGATCGGGTTTTCCCTCACCATGTTTTACAATATGCTGATCCCAAATCTTTTCGATGATTGTTCGAGGCATCATCTTTATTTCCTCCCTCTACCTATGAACTAAGACCGCTTATCGTAAGCTGTCACACATTAGAAATTGTATTTTCACTCATGATTGCTGCCTTAACTTCCTCCGTAATGGCCTGAGTGCTGCTGAACTCTTCACCCCGTGCCAAGTCTCTTGTTCTTTTTCCGGAAGCCAAGACTTTGTTTACCGCATCTTCTACAGCTTTCGCTTCCTCTTCAAGCCCGAAAGATGTTCTCAAAAGCATTGCCGCTGACAATATGGCCGCGAATGGATTTGCCATCCCTTTGCCGGCAATATCAGGCGCGGAGCCATGAACAGGCTCAAACAGATGAAGACCGGAGCTTGATAGGCTGGCTGACGGGAGCATCCCGAGTGATCCTGTAAGCATCGACGCTTCATCGCTTAAAATGTCACCAAACATATTTTCAGTCACCACGACATCAAATTGATTCGGTGCATAAATCAGCTGCATGGCTGCATTATCCACAAGCATGTGCTCCAGCTTTACATCAGGAAAATCTTTTGCAACGTCCTCAGCCACTTCACGCCACAGTCTGCTTGATTCTAGAACGTTTGCTTTATCAACAGAGGTTACTTTTCCTTTTCTGGCTGCTGCCATTTTAAAGCCCTCTCTGATCACGCGTTCAATTTCCGTCCGCTTATAAAACAGGGTGTCTACTGCTTCCTGCTCACCTTCAGTGTTTACATAGCGTTTGCTCGGCTGGCCGAAATACAAGCCGCCTGTCAGCTCTCGGACGATAACAAAATCAACATGATCGATGTATTCTTTTTTCAAAGGCGAAGCGTCAGAAAGGCTTTCAAACACCTTCACTGGACGTAAATTCGCAAACAAATCAAGCTGTTTTCTGATGCTGAGCAGCCCTTTTTCCGGTCTCAGCTCCGAAGGGTTTTGATCCCATTTCGGTCCGCCGACAGCGCCAAGCAATATTGCGTCTGCATTTTTACAAGCGGCAACGGTTTCCTCTGGGAGGGGGTTGTTATGTTTGTCAATCGCCGCCCCTCCAATCAGGCCATATTCAAATTCAAATTCATGGTTAAAGCGTTCGGCAACACTTTTCAGTACGTCTGTCGCTGATTCTAATACTTCAGGGCCGATCCCGTCTCCGGGCAATAGAGCAATACGTTTCTTCAAATTAACCGTTCTCCTTTCTTTTATGATCCGACAGCTGTGTGGTTTTTAAGTCCGCTCATATTCGACTCGAAAACCAATTGACGGTTTACTGCGTTCAAATAGGCTTTCGCTGATGCTTCTAATACGTCTTGCGCTATGCCCCGCCCTGCTGATTCCTTTCCGTTCACCAAAACTCTTACATACACCTGGGCAAATGCATCTTCGCCTTTTCTGTTAGACTGAATGCGGTAGTCTAAGAGCTCCACGTCTTTATCGATGCAGCGCTCAAGCGTGTTGTAGATTGCTTCCACACTTCCGGCCCCAGTTGCAGCTTCCTGAATAAGCTCTGCGTTTTCTTGATTTTTCAAAGAAAGAGTAGCCGTAGGGACCTGACTAGTTCCGTAATGTACTTGCAGAGAAAGAAATTCATACCCAATCTTGCGATCTGTTACTTTTTCTTCTAAAATAAGAGAAACAAGATCCTCATCAGTGATTTCTTTTTTCTTCTCAGTCAACTCTTTAAACATCGTAAAGAATTTATTAATCTCTTCACTGTCAAATTGGAATCCTAAAGCAGTCAACCGGTCTTTAAATGCGTGGCGTCCAGAATGTTTACCTAGGACAAGCGCATCTGCGGTTACACCGACAAGCTCCGGCGAAATAATTTCATAAGTTGATTTCTCTTTTAAAAAGCCGTCCTGATGGATGCCTGATTCATGAGCAAATGCATTATCGCCCACAACTGCTTTATTGCGCGGGACAGCCATGCCGGTCAGCTTGCTTACTAAATCGCTTGTTCTCTTAATCTCGTTCAATGTAATTCCTGTTTCAACTTGGTAGAAATCTTTTCTGATATGAAGGGCAACGGCAATTTCCTCTAATGCCGCGTTTCCGGCTCTTTCACCGATCCCGTTCACAGCGCATTCAATTTGATCAGCGCCATTTTCAATCGCAGCAAGAGAGTTTGCAACTGCCATTCCCAAATCATCATGACAATGAGCTGAAAGCTTTGCTTTGTGAATGTTCGGAACGTTTTCCTTCATATATTTAAAGATATTTCCGTATTCCGCTGGAGCCAGGTAGCCGACAGTGTCTGGAAGATTGATAACACTGGCGCCTGCGTCAATCACTTTCTCGACGATTTCTGCCAGAAACGGCAGCTCAGTGCGGCAGGCATCTTCAGCTGACCACTGCACAACCGGAAAACGTTCTTTTGCGTATGTCACCATTTCAACTGCTCTTTCAATGACTTGCTCACGTGTCATTTTCAGCTTGTGTTTCAAATGAATGTCCGATGTGGCGATAAAAACATGAATTCTCGGGTAAGCACCATCCTTTAACGCTTCCCAAGCAGCATCAATATCACCTTTTACACAACGGGCCAGACCAGTCACTGAACAATTTTTAATGGTTCTAGCGATTTCCTGAACAGCTAAAAAGTCACCTCGGGACGAAGCGGGAAATCCCGCTTCAATGATATCTGCCCCGAGTCTTTCGAGCTGCTTAGCTATGGCAAGTTTCTCCTGTGTATTCAAGTTCACTCCAGGGGACTGTTCACCATCACGAAGCGTCGTATCGAAAAAATTAATTTTGCGCAACGGAGACCACCGCTTCCTTTTTCTTGCCTTGTTTCACAAACGGCATCATTTCACGAAGCTTTCTTCCCACTACTTCGATTTGATGCTCGTTCTCGCTCGCATTGATAGCATTGAAACGAGGACGGTTTACTTGGTTTTCGACGATCCATTCTTTTGCGAATGTACCGTTTTGGATATCTTTTAATACTTCTTTCATCGATTCTTTTACTTTAGCATCCACAACGCGAGGTCCTGATACGAAATCTCCCCACTGTGCTGTGTCAGAAATTGAATATCTCATTCCTGCAAGTCCTTCTTCGTACATAAGGTCTACGATTAATTTCAGCTCATGAAGACACTCGAAGTATGCAAGTTCAGGCTGATAACCTGCTTCAGTTAATGTTTCAAATCCTGCTTTGACAAGCGCGCTTAATCCGCCGCAAAGAACCGCCTGCTCACCGAACAAATCTGTTTCTGTTTCTTCCTTAAATGTCGTTTCTAATACGCCCGCTCTTGCGCCGCCGATTCCTTTTGCATATGCGAGAGCTTTGTCTCTTGCTTCTCCAGTCACATCTTGATAGATTGCGAACAATGCAGGTACGCCGGCTCCTTGCTCATATGTTCTTCTGACCAAGTGTCCCGGACCTTTAGGCGCTACCAAGAATACATCAACATCCGCCGGAGGAACAATTTGATGGAAATGCACGTTAAATCCGTGAGCAAATACTAATGATTTTCCTGCTGTCAATTCATCTTTGATTTCAGCTTCGTATACTTTTTGCTGCTGTTCATCAGGAAGCAGAACCATGATGATTTCAGCTTGGGCTGCCGCTTCTTTTACTGAAAATACTTTATGTCCGTCTTCTTGGGCCTGCGTGAAAGATTTTCCTTGTCTAACACCGACGATCACGTCTACTCCGCTTTCTTTAAGGTTCAAGGCATGTGCGTGGCCTTGCGAACCGTATCCGATAACCGCTACTGTTTTGCCTGCCAATACGTTCTCTTTGATATCACCGTTATAATATACTTTTACCATTTCAATCTCTCCCTTGTTATGTTTTATACAATAGATATTGTTTTATTGGATGACGCCTTTTGCTGGGTACCCCTCGCAAAAGCCGTTGTACCTGTTCTCGCGATTTCTTTAATGCCATAAGGTTTCAACAATTCAATAAGCGCTTCAACTTTGTTAGATTCGCCTGTCACCTGAACAACGATGCTGTCTCTGCTGACATCGACGACAGAGGCTCTGAACGGTTCTATGATTCCATTAATCTCTGTTCTCGTTGAAGGTGCGGAGACGACCTTGATTAAGGCCAGCTCCCTCTGGACAATCGATTGATTTGTGATGTCTGTGACTTTCAGCACATCAATCTGTTTGTTGAGCTGTTTTGTTAACTGTTCAACATCATTTTCACCTTCAACGTGAACGACAAAGGTGATTCTGGAAACGCCTGCTGTTTCTGTGTGTCCGACTGTAATGCTTTCAATGTTGTAATGCCTTTTTGTAAATAGACCGGTGATCCGGTTTAACACGCCTGAGCGGTTCACCACAGTCAATGTGATAATTCTTTTCAAGGTTTCACCCCCACCATTTCATGCAGCCCTTTTCCCGGAGCCACCATCGGGAATACTTTTTCTTCGCTGGCAACCCGCACATCAATGACAACAGGTTCTCTAGACGTTAATGCCTCTTCCAGCTTTTCCTTCGCTTCCGCTTCTGATGAAATTCTGATGCCTTTAATGCCGTATGCTTCGGACAATTTGACGAAGTCAGGCTGAGAAGCGAATTTAGATTCTGAATAGCGTTCTTCATAGAAAATTTCCTGCCACTGTCTGACCATTCCGAGACAAGCGTTATTTAAAATCACTACCTTGACCGGAAGATTTAATTCACGAATGACATCGAGTTCTTGAAGCGTCATTTGGAAACCGCCGTCTCCGACAACCGCGACGACAGTGGCATCTTTATCAGCCAGCTGTGCACCGATCGCCGCCGGAAGGCCGAATCCCATCGTTCCAAGTCCGCCTGACGTAACCCATTTATCTGCTTTTTGGAACGGATAAAATTGCGCTGACCACATTTGATGCTGGCCTACATCCGTGGCGACAATGGCTTCTCCTTTTGTAAATTGATGAATATATTCAATCAATTTCTGAGGTTTAAAACCCTCTTCTTCATTATCTTCATACCAGAGCGGATACTCTTCTTTCCATTCGGCGAGCTGTTTTTTCCATTCGCTTGAATCACTTGGTTTGCCATCTTGTTTGATCAGCTCCTGCAGGACAATTTTGCTGTCTCCCACTACAGGAATCTGTGTTTTCATGATTTTTCCGATTTCAGCTGGATCAATATCGATGTGGGCAATCTTTGCGTTTCTGGCAAAGTGTTTCAGGTTTCCTGTGACACGGTCATCAAAACGGGCGCCGATGCTGATTAAAAGATCACAATCATGAAGAGCCATATTGGCTGTATACGTGCCGTGCATTCCCGCCATCCCCAGGAAAAGCGGATGGTCAGCCGGGAAGCCTCCGAGCCCCAAAAGGGTGTGCGCCACAGGGATTTGCTGCTGTTCGACATAATTTTTTAATTCTTCTGACGCTTTTCCGTGCAGTACGCCCGCACCCGCCAGGATCACCGGTTTCTTCGCACTGCTCACGGCTTCTACTAGCTTGCGGATCTGCAAGTAATTCGGCTCTGTTGTCGGCTGGTATCCCGGGAGGTTCATCTCATGATCGTAGCTGAATTTTCCTTCAATTGTTGCTACATCTTTCGGAATATCGATCAATACTGGGCCGGGTCTTCCAGTTGTTGCAATATGGAACGCTTCTTTAATGATGCGCGGCAGATCTTCCGGCTGGCGAACCTGGTAGCTGTGTTTTGTCACCGGCATCGTAATCCCTAGAATGTCTGCTTCCTGAAATGCATCACTCCCGATAACAGAGGTTGCCACCTGCCCTGTAAAGACAACTAACGGCAATGAATCAATCATGGCATCAGCAAGGCCTGTAACAAGGTTTGTCGCTCCCGGTCCTGATGTGGCAATAACGACACCCGGTTTTCCAGTGACTCTTGCGTATCCTTCCGCTGCATGAATCGCGCCTTGTTCGTGACGGGGAAGGATATGTACCAACCCTGAATTGTATAGCTTATCGTAAATCGGAAGCACAGCCCCGCCCGGATAACCGAAAATCATTTCTACTTTCTCTTTTTTTAATGATTCAATCAGCATTAATGCTCCGCTCATCGTCTGTGTACATTTGGCAGATGCTGAATCCACCTGTACATTAGTCCCCATTTTAGTTCCTCCTTTTGGATTTTCATCCTTTAAAGATCATCTTTTTATTAGCTAGATAGCTGATTATTCAATAAAAAAAGCCCTTCCACCCACAATCAGCCGCGCAGTAACTGCGATAGCTAAAAGGGGCGAAAAGGCTTTTCTTTCCGCGGTACCACCCTTGTTTACGGCCTTAGTCGGCCGTCTCATGGATATTTCTATCCGCTTTAGTAACGAGTGAATCAAGTTCACCCGGCCAAGTCCTACTGTCATTTCAGACTGGCACTCTGAGGCGAGTTCACCTTGTAAAGCTTCGCCGGTTCTCAGCTAACCCGGTTCTCTGTGGAAAGCTTTATCAAGGCTACTTATCCTCATCTGCGCTTTTCATATTCATCCTTCAGAACGCCTTGCAAGCTGTTCAAGAAGGTCGATTGTTTTTCATTTTTTCAGAATCATATTGCGATCATTTTCGCTTGTGAAGCTTGCGTTTATCTTTTGTTGAACTCATATTACGCCGCTTTGGACGCAGTGTCAACAGCATTTTTTAAAATTATTAGACAATTTTGATTAATCAATCTATATTGTATACGCTTTCATTATTGGTACAAAAGGAATTGCAAATGTTAAAAGTTTTTATAATTTTTTTATTAATCTATCAAGGATACACCAGAATAATTCAATTTTACATAAACGTGTAAGATTTTATAACACGCTATAATTCGTATGGGAATTGAGTCTGGCAGATCATCTTGCAAACCATTTCAATCTGGATAGGCACTCCCCTTGTTCCCTCGGCATACATTAATGGTATCTTGCAAAGAAAAGGTGATACGATGAATAAATCATTTGCAGACATGCAAGGATTTCCTGTGGGCTTTCCAAGCTTCCCTAGCTTTCCGCAGCAGCATTATCCTGCTTCCCCTGCCTTTTACCAGCAAAGCCAACAGCCATTTGGAGGCTACGGATACGGACAGCCGTTCAGCCAGGCATATAGCCCGTTGACCACTCCCTCTGCTATGTACTCCTCTTATCCATACACTTCAGATTTTTTCGGGCAGCAATTTTCAGGCACTGGCTTCAGCGGCCATAGCGGCGGGTTCAGTATTCCGGCGACACATGTCGGCGGTTTTAGCGGAACAGCCGGTGTGCATGGAGGCTTTAGAAATTAAAGAAGACTGCAAGGGCCGAACAACGATTTCGGCCTCTTTTTTTGCTTTCAAACATCTTTTGCAACTCATATATTGGCTTCAATACTGTCAGGTTTTCTGTCTTTATAGTTGGAAACAGGATGAAATATGATTAAGATCAATGTTTGAGGAGGAATAAAATTGCATATAAAAATAGACGATTTAACTGGACGTCAGGTGGTCTCACTTGTGAATGAGCATTTACATAGCATGACGCTTATGTCCCCGCCAGAAAGCACTCATGCCTTAGGTTTAGAGAAACTAAGAGAGCCTGAAATAACATTTTGGAGCGCATGGGAGGGCGATGAACTAGCCGGCTGCGGAGCGCTAAAAGAACTGGACAGCCGGCATGGAGAAATCAAATCAATGCGAACATCTGCATCACATTTAAGAAAAGGCGTTGCCAAACAAGTTCTCCAGCACATCATTGAAGAAGCCGAGAAGCGAGGTTATGAGCGACTAAGCTTAGAAACGGGTTCAATGGCTTCATTTGAGCCGGCAAGAAAATTGTATGAAAGCTTTGGTTTTCAGTATTGCGAACCGTTTGCAGACTATGTTGAAGATCCGAACAGTGTGTTTATGACGAAGGAGCTGCAACTATGAAGATAGATAAGACAGAGGAAAGTCTGTCTTATCTATCTTTTTTGATATTCACACACATTTCACCCTTTTGATACCCGCCAATGTTTTCAATTTTGTTTAATTCAAAGAGCATCGGGAATTACAAACGACATGAACGATATCATGCAAATTCATAAAGGAGGAGATTGATATGAAAAGCATAGTTGGTGTATACGAAACCCCACAGGAAACCATCGCAGCGATTGAAGGCTTACTCACAAAAGGCTATGATTCTGACGACATCTCTGTTGTAACAAGCCGGCGAGATACAGATTATTTGGAGTCACGTACAGGAACAGAGGTCAATCAAGCCATCGATGCACATCAGGGCGAATCTGAATCTTTTTTCGATAAACTGAAAGATTATTTCACAATGGATGATACTGCTGCACACAGCAAAGCATTATCCGATTTGGATATTAAAACGGATGAAATAGACAAGTATCAAGAAGATTTGGATGACGGAAAACTCCTGGTAGCCGTCGATACAGATGCAGATGTAAATGCTCCTATGGATAACGGCAATGCCCTTTCAGGCGGCTTTTCAAGCACAAATGAAATGGCGGATTATACAACGAAAGAAGAAAAAACGATGCCGCTCCGGGAAGAACAGCTGAAAGTCGATAAGGAAGACGTTCAAACCGGCGAAGTAGAGATAGGAAAAGAAGTGAAAACAGAAAAAAGAGATATGGACATCCCGGTGAGACACGATGAAATTTATGTCGAACGCCGGCCAGTGGATGAAAATAAAGCGGATGCTTCTCCCGTCAACGATTCGGAAGAGATCAGAGTGCCAATCGTTGAGGAAAAGCTGGAAGTGACTAAAAAACCAGTTGTCACTGATGAAGTGGTTGTCGGTAAACGCACTGTTGAAGAAAATGAACATATTTCTGAAACTGTGAAAAAAGAAGAACCTCGTCTGAATAAAGAAGGAAAAGTTGACGGCTTGGATGATGATGATCCGTTAAATAATAAATAAAAATCATAGACCGACAACAAAAAACCTCAAATCCTAAATGGATTTGAGGTTTTTCACTTTGGTACGTCCCAGGAGAGATTCGAACTCCCGACCGACGGCTTAGAAGGCCGTTGCTCTATCCAGCTTCCATCCTTTTTATATCGCTATTCGTTCACGTTCATGTATAACGGTCACTTTCCGAACTTTGACCGATTGACTTAATTTTCTATTATATTTGCTTATGCTTTACAATTCAAGCATTCATATAGTAGAAAACAACCCTATTGAAAAGGTAATACAGTTGTACTTAAATCTGCTAAATTAAAACGCAAAGGTATTTATTTAAAGGAGTGGTTTCATGAGAGATAACAAAGAATGTTGTCCATATTGTAAAGCTGATTTACAAGGAGAACCTATTCCTAAAATATCGCAGAAAGTATATGGTTCTGCCCATTTCACACGAAAAATCGGTGTAAGCATTAGAAGCTGATAGGATTATTAAATGGAAATGTCCAGACTGTAACAAAGAACAGGATAGGGATTGATCATTTAAAATAATGTAATTTGAGATGGACTAGAATTAGATTCGTTTCGACAAGTTAATTCTTTCATGGTGTGTGGATGAACCGACTATAGGTTTATCCCTTTCATGTCCCAGTGATAATGTAGAAACATCCCCCATATTCTTAAGAGAGAAGTGATAGGAATCTTTTACTTGCTTCATATTCCTTAACCCTGCGATAGAATGTAGCCTTAGTCATACTTGATTTCTTCATTGCTTCAACCGCTGTAATTTCTCCTGCTTTCCATTGTTTATAAGCCTGCTCAAACTCAGTTGTAATAGTTGTTTTTAAGTCTTCCAAGGTGTTTACCCTGTGCCTTAGCTACAGCTATCCTTCTCTTCTTCAGCAACCCACGATAATACATGTAACATCAAGTAAGCCATGAAAGAACCGATGAGTCATTGTATTTCCGTGTATCCAACAATGGCATATCCATTTCAACAATATGTACATTGATGTTCTGTTTGATATCTTTCCACTCGTTTAAAATCACCTCTTTATTACGACCTAGCCTATCTAATGGATGTATGTATAACGTATCTCCTTTACGCAAACACAATTTCAAAGCTTGGTATTAAGGTCTATTGAAGTCTTTCCCGCTTTGCTTATAGATATGAATATCGCGCTCATCAATTCCAAGAGCATACATACTATTCAGTTGTCGTGCTTTTTGGTCTTTGCTGCTTACTCTAACGTATCCAAATTCTTTGTTGTCCATAATTGATTCCACCTTGAGGCATCGGTATCTTTTCTTTGATATCACTTATAAGTCTACACTCTCTGCTATCGATATTATTATCGAACTCGAATAGGGTTTCACTGCAACTCTTATTACTTTACCATGTTAAATCACATTGAGAATCTGAGTCGTATCGAAAATTTACCGATTGTCAGTTTGTGAATGAGAGTGGTTCTGTATCAAACTAATACCACAACTTGGCATGTATACAACCATAAAAGACACCCAATTAATTTGGATGTCTTCTTATAACTATTTTACTTGTTCTTGTAGCACTTCTTTTAGCAATTCAACAGCACTTTCTTCACTTGGATCATTTGTTCCAAGTTCGCCACGAAAAGCTTTCGAAAGGATGCATTGTTTCAATATGTCCAACTCAGATTCGAGTTGAAGATTGAATTTTGAACAATTGTCCTTAGCGAAGATATCATCCAAAATGTTTACAATAGCATCTTGTTCCTCTTTAGGAGGTAGAGGAAATGGATAGTTCAATAAAAATTCTTTTGGCACTCGTTGCTGACCAACCGCTCCCGTCATTTCTCTCTTAGCCTTTGCCCTAAACCTTTGTGAACGAACCAAATAGTGAATATACTGTTCATTCACATACTCAGAAGTACGTAAAACATGAAATTCTGTTGAACCATAGCCAAACCCGTTTTTTAATTGTCTAGCTATAGCTGATTTTCCATTTTCCATACAAGGGGTAATCTTAGCAAACAGTACATCATTCTCTAAAAAAAACGTATAGCCTTTTTTAACTTTTCTATATTCTCTTTCTTCTGGTTCTTCGATTTTACCAGTTTTATCACTCACCGCAGGCATCGGTATAAATGTACATTTTTGTTCTTCAGATACTTCATTTAACTTTTTCTTTGGGGGATTTACTTGTACAACTTCTCCCAGTCTGACCCATTTCCATTTACATGGAATATACTCACTTTGCTCTTCAATAATCTCGAATTTTTTAGGCTTAATTAGACTAATTATTTTATCATATAACACTTCTGCATTTTCTATATCAGGGTGTTCTTCTCGCCACTTCCTCGTCAACTCTCCCCTAAACGCCTTATCCAAAATAGCCGCTCGACGAAGTTCAAACGTTTCCTTCGCTTCGCCAATCAACTGCTTTGCTTCTTCAATTTTACTTAAAAACCTCTCCACTTTGTCAGCAATTCGTTTTTGTTCATTTAAAGGTAAAAGCGGAAATGCAATACTTTCAATATTCTTCCTAGATATTTGTTGAAAAGTAGTTCCTGTGCTAACCGAATACAGATGTGACTTAATTGTTTCAAAGTAATACCTTAACAATCTGATATCTATGATATTTGATTTTATTCCTGCTACACCACGTCCAAGACAATATTGTCCATCTGCGATATTTGTTTTTCCTAAAGTTGCTCTAACAGATACAATTAACTCGCCATTTTCAGATAATTTTGTAGGTTTAATTGTATATCTTTTAGCATTTGGATATGTTTCTCCCATGTCTGCTGGACCACCTATTAAAGGTATATTGTTTGAATCATCAGTAGTATATTCACCTTTAGGCGACTGTCCCATATTTATCTTACAAACATCTTTTAAAGTTACCCAAACCCAATTCTCAGGTACTTGGAATAGTTGTTCATCCTCTACAAAAAGTGCTTCTTCCAACAATTCATTAACAGTCTTCTTTCTCTTAGTCACTTTTTGACCACCTCATCCTTTTCAACAGCACGCAACTCTTCAACTACCTCATTTAATAACCCCATAGCCTGCTGAAGTTTCGCAATCGCTTCTTCTGCCGACTCAATCGGGTCTGGTAAATTATTGTATGAAGATAATGATTCATCCGCAATCAAACCGATATCTAAACTGTCCCCTTTTTTTGCAATATCTTCTCTTGTGAATACATTCCAACGTTCATCCACTACTTTTGAGCGGTCTTCTGCTACATATGCTTTCATGAAGTTTTCAAAGTGTGCCATTGTTAGCTGATTCCGTTTTCCGAATGACGTCATATTGGTGCGGAGATCATATACCCAAACATCCTTTGTATTATCTTGGTCTGTTTTTCCTCTTGTGAAAAATAAGACGTTAGTTTTCACACCTTGGGCATAGAAAATCCCCGTTGGTAAGCGTAAGATTGTATGCAGATTGCATTTATTCATTAAATCACGGCGAATCTGTGCACCAACCCCGCTTTCAAACAAGACATTATCAGGTAATACAACTGCTGCCCGTGCATGACCATCGTCTTTTAAAGCGTTATAAATTACCTGTAGAAAATTCAGCTGTTTATTGGAAGTTTCAAACGTCAGGTCATCACGCGAGACACTCTCTCCACCTTTTTTTGTCCCAAATGGTGGATTGGTTAAAATGACATCAAAGTTTTTCATCCACTTTCCATTACTAGATAACGAATCTCCTTGTTCCAGTCGCCCTTCGATATCATGAAGTAATGCATTCATTAGAGCAAGACGATGAGTCCCTGTGACGAGTTCCATTCCAGTAAACGCTTCTTTCTTTTGAAAAACGCCCAGTTGTGGATCTAAATCATAATAGTTATCTGTCTTATTTTTCAAATACTGGTCTGCCGCAATCATAAAACCGAATGTACCAGCTGCAGGGTCATTGCATTTTTCTCCAGGTTTAGGGTCAATCAGTTGCACCATTACATCAATTAATACACGCGGTGTAAAGTATTGACCAGCACCTGATTTTGTTTCGCTTGCGTTTTTTTCTAACAAGCCTTCATATAAATTACCTAAACCTTCTTCTTTTGCGTTGTACCAATCAAGGCCATCAATGGTCTTCAGAATTTTCTCTAAGTTCTTGGGTTCTGTAATACTTGTAGCAGCATCAGTGTAAATTTGACGCAATTGAGCATTCTCGCTATTGCCCAGCTTAATTAAAAGATGTTGATAAAATGTTTTGAGTTCTACTCCTTCTTTTTCTAGCAAATCATCCCATCTATATCCTTCGGGTATTACATTTTCTGTTTGCTGTTCTTTCATCATTTTTAAAAATAAAATATAGGTTAACTCCGTGACATATTGTTGATATGTAATACCGTCATCACGAAGCACATTGCATAAATTCCATAATTTTTGAACGATTTCTTGGTTATTCATCTTTTTTCCTCCTGGAAATCTTCTATCTATTAAATCAAACTTGATGATTTTTAGTTGAAAGCGAACCTTTTCATTATAACCCAAAAAAGTGCCTCAATGAAGAGGCACAGTCGTTAGCTGATATAAAGGTTCTCATTGATCATATTGACAATATGATCAATATAGTCACCGAACTCCCGCTTCAGTAATTTGTAGCCACCAGACGTTCTAAAAGGTTCTTCCGAGAATGCCTCTTCTGCGGTAGGCGCAAGAACAGGCACTTGAAGTAATTGCTTTTCTATTCTCTCTAACCACTTCTTTTGCCTTGGCGTCCAATCATGCAGTGAATACACTTTGTGCATTGCCTGTTTAATACGTGCTTCATGGTCAACGAGTGCTTCACCTAATGCAGCTTGGCGAATAAAACTAATAATATCTGCTGCAATGTCCTCATTTTTTGTCTGTTTCCAAGCGGTTTGTAAATGAGATTGCTTAAAGCCTTTTGTTTCTAAAATCGTCATAAGTTCTCGTAAATCTTGTCTTGTTAGATCTTTTGGCCGTGTACAGATCAGATGCAAAGCGGGAATTTCATTGATATTTTCTTGGATAAATCGAACAAAACCATCCAGATAATCTTCTGGTCGCTTGTTTCCTTCACCATACCCACGAATGACGTCTGTTACTTCATCTTCCTTATCAGATATATAGCGTTTTTCACGTGTTACTTGGTACGTTTCCATGTATTCAAATAGGATATTATGCTGTGTGGCTTCTTGCGGTGAGTATGTTTGAATTTCTTTCACCCATTCATCCACATGTTTTCCATTTGATAATTCTTCAAACTTTCCCATGCCTTCTTCGTCAAATCTTTGTTTGCGACGCTGAATTTTCGCTACTAATTGATCACGATAAAATGAAGCTTCCTCATCAGTCGTCGCATTTATAAGAGAATTATACAACTCACCAATACGATAGTTTTGTTTCTTCACAATTGGTTTCATTTCTGTATAATGTTGCAACTTGTCATATATACCAACGGCATCGTAGATGTTAAAGTGTGTTTTCCCAATCTCTGGGCAGAGACGAGTCGCACGGCCAAGCATTTGATCATAGAGAATACGAGATTGTATTCTTCTTAAAAACACCAAATTTGTGATCGGCGGCACGTCAATACCTGTTGTGAGTAAATCAACTGTAACTACGACATTAGGTAGTCGCTCATTTTTAAACCGTTTAATGGCATCTAATGGCTTGTAGATATAGCCAGTGATTTTCATAATGGCATCATCTTCAATGTCATCACCACGTTCTTTAAATGCTTCTTTTAATAAGCGAACAACAAGATCTGCGTGTTGATCAGTAGCTGCAAAGATGAGCGTTTTTTCTTTACCTGCAGGGTCAATATAATCAACTAATTTATTTAAAACTGCACGGTTAAACGGTTCTGTAATGACTTTTTTATTAAACTGCTCCACTTCAAAGTGCACAGTATCTTCTACCTTTTCTAGTTGAATCTCCCCTTTATCAACATCATATACTTCTACTTCCTCATCTTTTTCAAAGGTGATGCCCACTTGTGAAAGTTCTGTTTTAAACAAATAAGGGGGCTCATGGTCCACTAGATATCCGTCCAACACTGCTTCGCTATATGAATATTTAAAAATTGGCATACCGAAAATGTCTGTTGTATGTAGAGCAGGTGTTGCGGTAAGCCCTAAACATGCCGCATCAAAATAATCGATAACGCGCCGATATTGACTAATATAATCATTCTGATCACGGAATTCTAATTCTTCCTCTGACATTTCTTTGTCACTTGTATAGCCACGATGTGCTTCATCTACAATGATGAAATCATACTGCCCGACACTTGGAAGCTTCTCGTTATCGCTATAGAAAAGTCTTCTAACCATTCCCTGCACCGTCGCAATTTGCACCTTCGTTTCAACTTCTGGAGACATGTCTTCTAAAGACTTTACATCGTATATATCAGCAAATGAGTAGCCTTCAATTTTTGTATCCTTAAGTGCATCCTCTGTCTGTTTTCCTAACGAATTACGGTCTACAAGGAAAAGAATACGACGACATTTTTTGGACTTAATTAAGCGATACATGAGGGCGATAGCTGTACGAGTTTTCCCAGTTCCCGTTGCCATCGCAATAAGCATTCTTCGTTGCCCTTCTTTTAATCCCTCTTCAGCGGAAAGTACCGCTCTTTGCTGATAATGACGCAAACCAAACTTCGTAATATCCTCTTCTTCTAAGCGTTTATTTGCATCCTTGTCATCTTGACTAAGAAGAAGCTGCAAGTCATCAGGTGAATGCCAGCCTTCTAATGGGCGAGCATGTTCTAACGGTTTACGTGAATCCCAAAACCAGATGCCCGACTCTTCTTGAAGTTGTCTCAAGTATGGTCGGCCGTTCGTTGCGTATAAAAACGGCACTTTATATTCACCTGTTGTAGGTATGATGACTTCATCTTCGACTTGTGTCACATTTTTTGCATACACTTTTGTTTGACTTTCTAATGCGCCAGGAATCGTTTTCTTTTTTGCCTTAGCTTCAATAAAGCCAACAAGCTTTAAGCCAATAAACAACGCATAGTCAACCCTGCCGCCATTGACCTTCCATTCTGCAATTGCCATGTTTCGATTTTTCTCTGGCAGCGTTCCGTTCTTTTGATGATTTAGTACAGTTGTGTCTACTTCCCACCCAACAGCACGTAGTTTTCCATCAATAATCGTACGTGTTTCAGCTTCAGTTAATTGCTGTCGACGCATAAAGTTTTTGGATATCTTTTTACGTTCGATTTTTACCTCTTCTTGTTCCACTTCCGCCTGTCGACGAATTGCCTCTAATTCTTCTTCAAGCTTTTTGACTTTCTCCTCATATTCTCGCTGAAGTGTTTCTGTACTCTGTTCTACTTGTTCTTGAAGTTCTGTATACTCTGGTGCTTGAAAATCCCAATCACCATATACCTCCATGAACCAAATGGACAAGCGGAACGTTAATTGCAACAAAGCCTTTGCTTCTTCTACTTTTCCATAATCCGCTTCATGCATCGCTACATTCCCTTTGCGACGAAGAGCCTCTAATATATCAATTAATTCAGGCTCAAGTAACCTTTCCCGACGCAAAGTGTTAATGCGATCCACTTGCGTTGTACCATATGCCTCTTTAATATTTTCAGCGGCAAGAATAAATTTAGTTAGTGTTTCAGCGAACAATCGCAGTTTCATTACTGTTGTATGGGGGTCATGATATACATTTCTCTCAGCTGTCTCTCCCAAGTTAGCAAGTACATCCCATTTCCCTTGAAAAAATGAAAAGTTGCTACTCATTTTTATCACCGTTTCCTAAAAGATTGTTTGTGTCTATTATACTATAATCATGCAAAAATTAGGAAAGAAGATGTATCGCTCTTTTTCTACTCTGCTCCTTAGTTTAGGTTCATTCTTTAACCAAGTGAATAAAAGACGGGTTTTATTAGTTATTGTTTAAATATCGAGGCTACGACATCAGATTTGATCGATAAAAAGAAGAGCCTCAATTGTTATACTCTGAAAATGCTCTACATGGAGGACATAATCGCTTGTTGTACGGCTTCTATTCTCACTCACCTTCATTTGCCTAGTGTTGGTTTCGAGAGCATCAGAAATCAACATTGAGTCATCCAAGACCTCAAACTGTTTTATTTTTTCTTTTGAAGCGGTGGAACTAGTTATGGTCAATCCATTTAATAATCCCTTTACATCCGAATCAACATCTAATAATCCTTTTCTTTTGGTTACAACAAAAAACCTCCTATATCGAAAGTTATATAAGTCAATAACAGGTGTAATTTCTTACGTGACCGTTATACTGACCGTTTCACTAAACGATATAGAAGGTTGATTTGACGGGTTTTAGCACCCGATTTAATTACGTCCCAGGAGAGATTCGAACTCCCGACCGACGGCTTAGAAGGCCGTTGCTCTATCCAGCTGAGCTACTGGGACACGTTTTGTTTTTTGTTTTTCGCTTTAACTATCAGCGACAAGATTTATTATATATGGGATGCAACAATAAGTCAACGGTTTTTTAGAATTTTTTTCATGAGGAAGAAAATTTTCTTCCTCATGACATTTTCAAAGTGTGACTCGGTTTTGCAGATCCTCAATTTCATTGCCTGCTTGGTCGTAAAAACGGACTGTCGCAGCATCATTTTCTAATGTCAGTATAGCATAGCTTTCTGTCCTGCGCACCCTTGGAAGCCGGATGCTGCCTGGGTTAATCATCAGTTTTCCGCGCAGCACTTCGCTTCCCGCGATGTGCGAATGCCCGAAGCAGATAATATCCGCTCCGAGCTCCTCTGCACGATAGTATACGTTTAACAAGGTCTGTTTTATACCGTGAAGGTGGCCGTGTGTGACGAGTATTTTTCTTGAACCGGCAGTTAGAAGAAGCTCGTCCTTAAAATCGCCGGCAAAATCGCAATTGCCTTTTACAACCGCATAAGGCTCCAATGCAGGATGCCCTGTTTCTAGCTCAGAGTCTCCGCAATGAATCATAAGGTCAACTTCTGCTTCGTGCCGTTTCGCAATGGTCTGGAGTTCTTCTTCAAGCCCATGGCTGTCACTGATAATCAGCACGTTCATGTACGAGCTCCCTCCTTATGCCTCCAAAAGCTTAGACAGCTTTTTAAGCGCGTCAGCCCTATGGCTGATTTTATTTTTTTCATCACTAGTCAGTTCAGCCATTGTCTTATCTTTATCTTTCACGATAAAGATTGGATCATAGCCAAAGCCGTATTCTCCTCTCGGTTCTTCAGCAATATACCCTTCAACATGGCCTTCGACTGTTTTTGTTTCCTCTCCCGGAATACTCACGGCCAATGCGCAGCGGAAACGGGCGGTGCGCTGTTCTTTTTCGATTCCTTTCAGCTCGCTGAGCACTTTATTGATATTTGCCTGGTCGTCTTTCTGTTCCCCTGCATAGCGTGCTGAATAAACCCCGGGTCTGCCGCCAAGATTATCGATGGATAGGCCTGAGTCGTCCGCAATCACCATTTTGTTCACTGCTTTGGCAACAGCTTCCGCTTTCAGAATGGCATTCTCTTCAAATGTATGGCCTGTTTCTTCAATTTCTTCTGTGAATCCAATTTCAGCTAACGATTTGACATCGTAGCCTTTTGGCTCAAGAATTTCTTTAAATTCCTTCACTTTTCCCGGATTATGTGTCGCAATAATTGCTTCTTTCATGATGATCAAGCCTTTCTGTCTTTATTTCAGTTCTGGCAGAGAATCCCCCAGCACTTCTTTTTGCTTGTCAATCAGCTCTTGAATTCCTTTTTCCGCAAGACCGAGAAGACCATTCAGATCCTCCCTTGAAAAAGTCGCCTCTTCGCCGGTTCCCTGCAGTTCCACGAAACGGCCGCTGCCTGTCATGATGACATTCATGTCAACTTCAGCAGAGGAATCTTCTTCATAATTTAAATCTAACAAAATTCCCTGTGCCTTATCAATTCCAACAGAGATCGCAGCGAGAAAATCAGTGATCGGATTTGTCTTGATTGTTCCTGCTTTGATCAGCTTGCCAATGGCAATCGCCATCGCAAGAAATGCGCCTGTAATGGAAGCTGTTCTTGTTCCGCCATCAGCCTGAATAACATCACAGTCAATCCAAATCGTCCGTTCACCGAGCTTTTCCAGATCTACAACAGCCCGAAGCGCACGGCCGATCAGGCGTTGGATCTCCATTGTTCTGCCGGAAATTTTCCCTTTAGAAGATTCTCTAATTGTTCTTTGATTAGTTGCCCGCGGCAGCATGCTGTACTCTGCTGTAATCCATCCTTTTCCTCCGCCCCGCAAAAACGGCGGTACGCGGTCCTCAACAGACGCGTTGCAGATTACCTTTGTATTTCCCGCTGTTATTAGAACAGAACCTTCCGGATGGCTGATAAAATCCAAATCGAATGTGATTGGACGCAGCTCATCGTGTTGTCTTCCGTCATGTCTCATGTTTTACCTCCGATTGTATGTACATAAACCATTTTTGTCCCGGAATTGAATAAAGAAAGAGGCAGCCGGAACGCTAACCTCTTTCTTTCTAGTATATCAAAAATCCCAATTTAAAAACTACCCGTATTCACTTGAGAAGGTCTGGAGACCGGTTCTGTGAGCTTTTCGCCTTTTTCGTTTACAAGCTCTGATTTTCCATTCACTTTAACAGAGACGCCTTTTACATCCGGCTGTTCCGTTAACGTCAGCACAATGCTGTTCAGCACTTCTGAAGAAATCATTTTCGTCTTCTCATCGGCGCTGCCGAATATAGATTGATTGAAATCCAACGTCACGCGACCGTCTTTCAATTTCGGTTTGCTGACCAGCTTTACATCTTCATTGAAGTCTGTTAACAGCCCGCTCACCTTGCTTGGACCTTTAGCCAATTCATTGATGGCTGCTGTAATGTCGTCTTTTTCCGAATTGTCGATTCGTTTCGTCACAGGCACGTAGTACTCACTGTCTTCGTTTTCCGCCAAATAGTAGACTGTCAGCGGGTGGGTAGCAGTGAGATCATTTACACCGGCTGTTTCCAAATTAATGCCGTCTTTGCGGCTTAAATCATCTGAGATCGGCGTCCCTCCTACAGGCATCTCCTTCAGCTCATGCCCGTTTATTCTCAGCTTCACTTTATCTATCGAACTGAATTGCGTCAGCGTCCACGTCACAGATTGAACGATTTTCTGTTCGTCCTCTTTCTTATAATTTTTGAACTCATTAGAGAAATCAGCTATCGCGGTTCCATCTTTTTTGATGTCAACGTTAACGGTTGTGTCAGCCGGCAATACTGCTCTGAAGCCATTCGGAAGAATTTCAGACACAGGCCCGCCCTGTACGAGGTATTCAAGCGCCTGCTTAGCCGTGCTCTCACTTTTAGGAAGAGGCAGCGTTTGCGCGACGACATACCCGTTTTTATCAATAAGATATAGCTCCCTCATAACAGCAGATGAGGCTTGATCCGTTTTTGCGGTATCACTCTTTTTATTCTCTGTTTTTTCGGCTGCTGTAGTATTTGACTTAGCCCCCGCTTCATCGTTCACGTATGTAACGTCTTGAGGCGGATCAATTTCCTTGGCTGCCTTATCAGATTGAAACAAACCGCATCCGGATAAAAGCAAGGCAGAGGTGAGACAAGTCGCACCAATGACTGCAGGTCCTTTTTTCAGCATACTTTTCCCTCCTAAGGATGTTTGTACTATTATGTATACGAGCCTCTTTAGGAAATAGACCGAAGAATTCCGGCAAAACAGAAAAAACCCGCAACATTCCGTTGCGGGAAAACCTATCTTTTAATCGGTTCTTGCAGTGAGATACATTCCACATGCCCCACTTCATGGCCAAACCAATCGTCTGCGATTTTTGCAAACTGATCACGCGCCCCTGTTGTCAGGAACTGATGATCCGGGGCAATCGGAGACTGGTTCAGCAGCCCTTTATAAGAGAGAATTGTGCTGACTTCCCGGGCTGTTTCATCGCCGGACGAAATAATGTTTACGCGCTCTCCCATATATCTTTGAATGGCTTCTTTTAAAATAGGGTAATGGGTGCAGCCTAAAATCAGCGAATCAATCGATGTGTCTTTTAACGGGTACAGCGAGGTTTTGACAATCTCGTCTGCTGTTTTGTCGAGAAACTTCCCGCTTTCCACAAAAGGCACAAGCAGCGGGCAGGCAAGGTTTTCAACCTTCAAATCAGGATTTAATGCCAAAAGCGCTTCTTCGTATGCATTGCTCTTAATCGTATTCTCTGTGCCGATGACACCGATATGCTGATTATCCGTCACTTTTATCGCTGCTCTCGCACCAGGCTGGATGACTCCGACCACCGGTATACCGACGCTGCGCTGGATGTCATCCAAAGCGATCGCTGTTGCTGTGTTACAGGCGATCACGAGCATTTTGATGTGGTGGTTTTCGAGTAAATAATTCGTCAGCTCCCACGTATATTGAAGCACCTCTTCTTCAGGGCGCGGCCCGTACGGACACCGTTTCGTATCCCCGACGTAGATAATATTTTCTTTAGGTAGCTGTCTCATGATTTCCTTCGCAACGGTTAAACCGCCAACCCCGGAATCAATGACCCCTATTGGTTGTTCCAACAAAATCGCCTCATTTTCTCTTCATTTCATGCTGCAGTTTCATCAAAGATTTTTCGAAGATGGCTATTTCTTCATCTGTAAACGATTCGAACATATCACGCAAATATTCCTGCCTTTTAGTAATGACCTCTTGGATAATCCGTTCTCCTTCAGGCAGCAGATGTATCCGGACAACACGTCTGTCCGCCGGGTCCTTGACCCGCTCAACAAGCTCATTTTTTTGCATGCGGTCGATTAAGTCCGTTGTCGTGCTGCATGCCAGATACATTTTGCCCGATAGTTCGCCGATTGTCATATCTCCCAGTTCATAAAGCCATTGCAGGCCGACAAATTGCGGCGGCGTAATTGCATATTGGTTAAGGATTTCTCGTCCTTTTTGCTTAATGATCGCGGCAATGTGGCGGAGAGACTTTTCAATATCCGCAACATGCTCCAAAGGTTTTGATGTCATTTGTCCATCCCTCACTCAAGGATCTCTTACGCACAAAAGCGTTCCGTGTCTATTTTCCTTCTTTTTTGAAGAAAATGCAAGACTCGCAGGAGAGAAATAGAGGACTTCAGTCAAACAACATCAAGCAAAAAAATTCATTTTATGACTTGCCTACGTTTTGCACAGCATTCAAAAATATGGTTTCGAATGTTCCAAACAAACAGCAATAACCGGCTCCTTCCTGAAAAGAAGGAATACCGGCAAGAATTAAAGCTCTAGCTCACCCATTCTAAGAAGCTCAACAACGGCTTGCGAACGCCCTTTCACACCCAATTTCTGCATGGCATTTGAAATATGGTTTCGAACGGTTTTCTCACTGATAAATAGCTCGCTTGCAATCTCCTTTGTTGTCTTATCTTGAACGAGCAATTCGAACACTTCTCTTTCTCTTTTCGTTAGCAGCGGCTTCGATTGAAATTCTTTCTCCTTCAAGTATTGTAACCCTCCTTGCTAAGGTGAGAGCGAATCAGAAACGAATGGGTTTTGATATAGTCGAGATATCATATGTAAGAAGGGCGCAGGAGGTGACGTTTACAAGAGAATTAGTTTATCGTGTATGGAGAAGCGTTTCTTTCTCATCATCCGTCCAGCTGACAGCCTTGCCGCTTTCCTTCGAGACTTGAACCATCACGACTGCTCCGGTGAAGCAAGGTTCGCCTTTGTGGTTCTCTCCGAGATAATGCAAGGTAAGAGATGAACTGCCGACAGCGCTTGTTTTCACATAGATACGCAGCTCTTCATAAGGCATGACTTGGCGCAAATAATCGCACTGCTGGCTTGCCACAACTGTCATGGTCTGTTTGTTTTCACTCATCATATTCAGCTTTTTAAAATAAGAAATTCGCGCCTCCTCAAAATATATAAAAGGGGTTACATTATTCATATGCCCAAACATGTCCGTCTCGGAAAATCTTACGGATACCTCATTAAAAAAAGAAAAGGATCTTTTCCATTCTGGAAACGGCATATCAATATAAGCAGGAAGCTTCATCTTTTTTCATCTCCTTATTGTTTAAAAAAACCTCTCCCATGCGGAAGAGGTTTTTTCTTCTTATACTCTGTCGCTTCCGAAGAAATTGCGGAACGCTTGTAAGTTTGTGTCTCTATTTAAGGCTGCAATCGAAGTGGTAAGCGGAATGCCCTTCGGACAGGATTGGACACAGTTTTGCGAGTTGCCGCAATCTGCAAGGCCGCCTTCATCCATTAGTGCTTCTAATCGTTCAGATTTATTCATGGCGCCTGTCGGATGTGCGTTAAACAGGCGGACTTGCGACATCGGTGCCGGCCCCATGAACTTCGATTTGCTGTTCACATTCGGGCAGGCCTCGAGGCAGACGCCGCACGTCATGCATTTAGATAATTCATATGCCCATTGACGGCGTTTTTCCGGCATTCTCGGCCCCGGTCCTAGATCGTACGTGCCGTCAATCGGTATCCACGCTTTTACCTTTTTCAATGAATCAAACATTCTGCTGCGGTCAACCTGCAAATCACGAACGACTGGGAATGTTTTCATTGGTTTTAAACGGATCGGCTGTTCAAGCTGGTCGATAAGCGCCGTACAAGACTGGCGGGGCTTTCCGTTTATGACCATTGAACATGCGCCGCATACTTCCTCAAGACAGTTCATATCCCATGTGACAGGGGTTGTCTTTTCACCTTTGACATTAACCGGATTCCGACGGATTTCCATCAGAGCGGAAATGACGTTCAGATTCGGGCGGTATGGAATCTCAAATTCTTCATCGTAAGGCGTGCTGTCGGCTGTATCTTGACGTGTGATAATAAATCGTATGGTTTTTTGTTCACTCATGATTATTTCGCCACCTTCTTCTTCGAGTAATCCCGTTTCCGAGGCGTTATCAGTGATACATCGACATCCTGATACTCAAATTCCGGCGCTTCATACGGGCTTACATGTTTAGCCATTGTTGTTTTGAGCCATTCATCATCATTACGTTCAGGATAATCCGGTTTATAATGGGCGCCCCGGCTTTCATTACGGTTGTAAGCGCCAAGGGTAATCACCCTCGCAAGCTGGAGCATGTTCGAGAACTGGCGTGTGAACATTGCGCCCTGGTTGCTCCATTTTGTCGTGTCATTGATGTTGATCTTTTTAAAGCGCTCCATTAATTCCTGAATTTTGTCGTCCGTTTTCAAAAGCTTGTCATTATGGCGGACAACCGTTACGTTCGCCGTCATCCACTCACCGAGCTCTCTGTGAAGAACATAGGCATTTTCGGTTCCGTCCATGCTCATAATATCAGCCCATTTTTCTTCTTCTTTTTTAACGTGAGCGTCGAATAAAGAAGAAGACATGTCTTCCGCTGAAGATTCTAAGCCGTTTACATATTTCACCGCGTTCGGTCCGGCCACCATGCCTCCGTAAATCGCAGACAGCAGGGAGTTTGCTCCCAAGCGGTTGCCGCCATGCATAGAGTAATCACATTCCCCAGCCGCAAACAGTCCAGGGATGTTTGTCATTTGATCGTAATTCACCCATAAACCGCCCATAGAATAATGGACCGCCGGGAAGATTTTCATTGGAAGCTTGCGCGGGTCGTCTCCCATGAATTTCTCATAAATCTCAATGATGCCGCCAAGCTTAATATCCAGCTCTTTCGGATCTTTATGAGACAGATCGAGATAGACCATGTTTTCACCGTTAATGCCAAGCTTCTGGTTCACACACACATCAAATATTTCACGTGTCGCAATATCACGCGGCACCAGGTTTCCGTATGCCGGATATTTTTCCTCGAGGAAATACCACGGTTTACCGTCTTTATATGTCCACACGCGGCCGCCTTCACCACGCGCTGATTCACTCATCAGTCTTAGTTTGTCATCGCCCGGGATGGCTGTCGGGTGGATTTGAATGAATTCTCCGTTTGCATAGTACGCTCCCTGCTGATAAACGATTGAAGCAGCAGATCCTGTATTAATCATGGAGTTCGTTGATTTTCCAAAAATGATCCCCGGTCCGCCGGTCGCCATAATGACCGCGTCAGAACGGAAGGATTCAATTTGCATGTTTGTCAGGTTTTGCGCAACAATTCCGCGGCAGGTTCTGTCATCATCTAATACAGCGCCAAGGAATTCCCAGCCTTCGTATTTTGTGACCAGACCCGCAACTTCGTATCTGCGCACTTGCTCGTCCAGTGCATAAAGCAGCTGCTGTCCCGTCGTCGCACCCGCATAAGCCGTTCTGTGATGCTGTGTACCCCCGAATCGACGGAAATCAAGCAGGCCTTCAGGCGTCCGGTTAAACATAACACCCATCCGGTCTAATAAGTGGATGATCGAAGGCGCCGCTTCACACATTGCCTTGACCGGCGGCTGGTTGGCAAGAAAGTCTCCCCCGTATACCGTGTCATCAAAATGTTCCCACGGAGAGTCACCTTCCCCTTTTGTATTGACCGCTCCGTTTATGCCGCCTTGCGCACAAACTGAATGAGAACGTTTGACAGGAACGATGGAAAACAGCTTAACCGCCATTCCTGATTCCGCTGCTTTAATTGTCGCCATGAGGCCGGCAAGACCTCCGCCGACTACGATAATGCTTGATTGACTCATGATAGCCCCTCTCCCTCTAGTAATCTAGTACTCTTAAACAAATGCGAAAATCGCTTTTAAGCCTACGTATGACAGTGCAACAAAAATAATCAGCGTAACGTATGTCGAAATTCTTTGAGAACGAGGCGTTACCGTGATGCCCCATGTAACAGCGAAAGACCATAAACCGTTCGAGAAGTGGAAAATTGTTGATAAAACACCGACAATGTAAAAGCCAAGCATAGCCGGAGAGCTCAAAATATTCGCCATCATGTCGAAATTGACCTCAGCGCCCATTTGTGCGGCAATGCGGGTTTCCCACACATGCCAGCTGACGAAAATAAGAGTGATGATACCGGTTACACGCTGCAGGACAAATAGCCAGTTTCTCATATAGCTGTATTGGCCTGCGTTATTTTTCGCAGTAAACGCTATGTACACACCATAAACTGCATGATAAATTAATGGTAAGAAGATAATAAAAATTTCCAAGGCATACCTGAAAGGCAGGCTATCCATAAAATGAGCAGCGCTATTGAATGCTTCAGCGCCCCTTGCGGCAAACTGGTTGACGACTAAATGCTGAATGAGAAAGATGCCGACCGGTATGACGCCAAGCAAGGAATGCAATCTTCGAAAATAAAACTCTCTGTTCCCAGACATTACTTTACCCCCTGTTTGATAAGTGCGAAATGTGCTAAATCTCTTCCTCCACTTCTTTCAATTGTAAGCACTTTATTAAGATTTATTGACAATTTCATTTTACTCCTCCCTCAAAAGGGCGTCAAGAAAACGCGTACATAAATTATAATTTTCCGAATTGATTAGTTGATTGAAAAATTTTATTTTATCAATATATATTTCTCGCTTAATTTTTCATAAGAATTACAGGATCATTCTGTAATCCTCCCCCCTGTTTGAGCTATAATATACGCAGGAGAGAGGGGAGACAGATATGAAGTCTAAATTTGAAGCATCTATTGACAACCTAAAAGAAATTGAAATGAACGCCTATGCCTACGAACTAATACGAGAGATCGTTCTCCCAGATATGCTTGGCCAAGATTACTCTTCCATGATGTATTGGGCAGGAAAACATCTCGCCCGTAAGTTTCCTCTTGAATCATGGGAGGAATTTCCGGCCTTCTTTGAAGAAGCGGGCTGGGGAACCCTCACCAACGTAAGCGCTAAAAAACAGGAGCTTGAATTTGAACTCGAAGGGCCGATCATTTCCAACCGGCTTAAACATCAGAAAGAACCTTGCTTTCAGCTGGAAGCTGGTTTTATCGCTGAACAAATTCAATTGATGAATGATCAGATTGCCGAATCATACGAACAAGTGAAAAAGAGAGCCGATAAAGTGGTTCTGACTGTGAAATGGGATATGAAAGACCCAGTGTAATCAAAAAGGCGGTGACTGCATAGTCCCGCCTTTTTGATTGTCATTACACAGCTGAAGGGTGTTTTGAAAGCTCGAATGCATCGTGAAGCGATTCGACTGCTTTCACCATATCGTTTTCGCTTACGACGGTTGACACTTTGATTTCAGATGTGCTGACCATTTTGATTAAAATGTTTTTTTGCGCCAGTACAGCAAACATTTCAGCCGCTACACCGGGATTCGAGACCATGCCGGATCCGACAATGGATACTTTGGCCAATTTGCTTTCAGTCTCGATTTTCTCGAATTCCAGCGCGTCTTTATACTCTTCAAGCACCGCAACGGTTTGGTCTGCATCTTCTGTTTTGACAGAGAAGGAAATTCCAGTCTTGTCCTCGGCCTGCGTTTGGATAATGATATCCACGTTTATGTTTCTTTTGGCAAGTGTCGTAAAAATAGTAGACAAAGTTGTCAGGCCGCTAGTCAGCCCGTAAATGGTTACCCTTGTGATTTGATCTTCAAATGCAATGCCTCTGACAATTAAGTTCTGTTCCATGGATGATTCCTCCTCAATTAATGTACCCGCTTCGGTTTCTGTACTTGAACGCACTTCTAACGGCACTTGGTAATTTTTCGCGAACTCAACAGCTCTCGGATGAAGAACGCCGGCGCCTAAATTGGCAAGCTCAAGCATTTCATCGTATGAGATGCCGGCAAGTTTTCTCGCTGATTTCACATAGCGCGGATCGGTTGTAAACACGCCGGGCACGTCTGTATATATGTCACATTTATCAGCTTTTAAAGCGGCAGCCAAAGCTACTGCTGTTGTATCTGAACCGCCACGGCCCAATGTCGTAATTTCACAATCCTCTGTCATGCCTTGAAATCCTGCAACAATGACGATTTTTCCTTCTTCAAGCCGGTCTGCTAAAACCGATGTGTCGATATCTGTAATTCTGGCGTTTCCGTGAACGGCCTCCGTACGGATTCCCGCCTGCCAGCCAGTATAAGACACGGCGTCATAGCCTTTTTCCTGCAATGCCATTGAGAGGAGTGAAATCGTGACCTGTTCGCCTGTCGCCAGCAGCATGTCCATTTCGCGTTTGCTCGGCTGGTCAGAAATGGCTTTTGCAAGGCTGACCAATTCGTCAGTGGATTTTCCCATAGCTGACACGACAACAACGACTTGATGGCCTTTCTGTTTTTCTGCAATCGCGCGGTTTGCCGCATTTTGAATTTTTTCGACTGAGCCGACGGAAGTACCTCCGAATTTTTGTACAATAAGACCCATGTATTACCACCCTTTACATTTTGGTTCGTGCGGGTGAGGAGAAAGAGCGCTTTGTCCACAATAAAAAAAGCAATGAGAGGAATACTCTCATTGCTTATCAATTAATCATCATGAATGATTATGAACAACGAGATAGCCCTCCAAGAAAATGATTTCTTGACAGCCTTACATTTATTCAATGCACGGCCAGCAAATAATACCGATGGGGTTTTATTTGCTTCGGCGACGCTCCCCTTTCAGCCTTTTTCACAGAATCCATCTTTCTCCAAAGGCATACTCTTGAAGTTCGCACCTCTATCTTCACCATATAACACGATCTAACTATGAAATTAGTTCACATTTTATCAGATCTTATTGAAAAGGACAACATTATTTTTGCAATTTATCGTAAAGGAGCTGAGCCGCCGCAGCGGGAACACCCGCTTTTTTGATGTCTTCAAGGCTTGCTTCCTTCATTTTTTTAACGGAACCGAAATGCTTTAACAGCATTTTCTTTCTTTTCTCTCCGATACCCGGGATATCATCCAATACGGATTGAAACGCGCTTTTTCCGCGGATTTGTCTGTGAAAACTGATTGCAAAACGGTGCACCTCGTCCTGAATGCGCTGCAGGAGATAAAATTCCTGGCTGTTTCGTTCCAGATACACCACCTCCAGCGGCTCCCCGATCAGTAGGTTTGAGGTTCTGTGCTTTTCGTCTTTCGCTAAACCGGCGATCGGGATATCCAACCCGAGTTCATTTTCAATGACATCCCTTGCAGCGTTGATCTGCCCTTTTCCTCCGTCAATGATGATCAGATCAGGCAGCGGCAGATTTTCACGAAGCACTCTCGTGTAGCGTCTTCTGACGACCTCTCTCATAGAACCGTAATCATCCGGTCCTGTAACGGTTTTGATTTTATATTTGCGGTATTCCTTTTTGTACGGTTTGCCGTCGATAAACACGATCATCGCGGAAACCGGGTTTGTCCCCTGTATGTTTGAGTTATCAAACGCTTCAATTCTGTGCGGCGTATAAATATTCAATGCCTCACCGAGTTTCTGCACAGCCCCGATTGAACGCTCCTCGTCCCGTTCGATTAAGGAGAATTTTTCTTTCAGTGCGATTTTCGCATTTTTATGGGCCAGCATGAGCAGTTCTTTTTTCTGGCCCTTCTTCGGCTGGTGAACGTTTGTTTCCAGCAGCTGCTCGATCATGGATTGATCTACGCTGTCCGGAACTAAAATCTCCTTCGGAAGGAAGTGGTTGTTTTTTGAATAGAACTGTCCGATGAATGTAAGGAACTCTTCATCCGCTTCCTGATAAAGCGGGAACATGCTGACATCGCGCTCAATGAGCTTCCCTTGGCGGATGAAAAAGACCTGCACGCACATCCAGCCCTTGTCATATGCGTACGCAAACACGTCCCGGTCGACTAGATCGTTCATCGTCATTTTTTGTTTTTCCATCGTTGATTCAATATGGACGATCTGGTCACGAAGCTCTTTTGCCCGTTCAAACTCAAGATTCTCAGCGGCTTCGTGCATTTTTTCTTCGAGCTCTTTTTTGACCTCATTATAGCCGCCCCTTAAGAAACGGGTAATGCTTTCAACCAGCTCTCTGTTCGTCTCTTCGGAAATGTCCTTTACGCACGGAGCAAGACATTGGCCCAGATGATAGTAAAGGCACACTCTGTCCGGCAGCTTGGAGCATTTTCTGAGAGGGTACAGACGGTCGAGCAATTTTTTTGTTTCCCTTGCTGCCTGTACATTCGGGTACGGCCCAAAATATCGCCCTTTGTCTTTTTTGACATTGCGGGTGACAATCAGCCTTGGGTGGCGTTCATGGGTGAGTTTTATGAAAGGATAGGTTTTGTCGTCTTTGAGCATGACGTTGTATTTCGGATCATACTTTTTGATCAGATTCATTTCTAAAATAAGCGCTTCAAGATTGGAGGACGTCACGATATATTCAAAATCCTCGATTTCCGTCACAAGCCTTTGGGTTTTCGCGTCGTGAGAACCGGTGAAGTAGGAGCGCACTCTGTTTTTCAGCACCTTTGCTTTTCCTACGTAGATCACAGTCTGCTGCCGGTCCTTCATGAGATAACAACCCGGTTGATCGGGAAGGAGGGCGAGTTTTTCTTTCAGTTGTTTGTTCATATAATACCCTTCCTTATATTTAATCCTTTGTTTCCAGTTTAACACGAACGTTTGTTTTTCTCTATGATTCACAATTGGCGAATAAAAAAAGCGATCCCTCAATCGGAATCGCTCTGGCATGTAAGCAGCCGAAAATTAAAGATGTTTGTTTACAAGCTCTTGAAGCGCTTCTTTCGGTTTGAAACCGACTGAAGTTTCAACTACTTCTCCGTCTTTTAAGATAAGAAGTGTCGGGATGCTCATAACGCCGTATTTTCCAGCTGTTTCTTGGTTTTCGTCTACATCGATTTTTACGATTTTCAGTTTATCTCCCATTTCTTGATCCAGTTCTTCAAGAACAGGTGCAATCATTTTACAAGGTCCGCACCAAGGAGCCCAGAAGTCTGCCAGTACGACGCCTTCGCTTGTTTCAGCTGAGAAAGATTGATCAGTTGCTTTTACGATAGCCATTATTGAATTCCTCCAATGTGAAATGATGATTTTTAGTATAGCATCTCCCATTCGTTCACGCTATCTTAATGCTTACAAATTATTTTTTCCTGATCATAACCGGTTTACTCATTTTTATCCGGGTTGAATGGGATGTGTCACTTTTATTAAAACACGAATCTGATAATGGCACCGATTACTACAATAGCCCCGATAATCATTAGAATAGTACGAAGCATGGGATAACATCTCCTCTTCACTGTCATGTACTTTACCATGCCCTTTTGATACTGTTTTAAAACATGAAAAAGCGCCGGCACAAAGCGCCGGCGCTCTCGCGATTACGAATCAGCACGCAGCGTAAGCAAGACGACTGACATTGGCGGGAGTTTTACTTTCAGTTTGTTTTTGCTGAGCGTGTATTGTCTGAACGCTTCCGGTTTGACGTGATGAGGATCGTCAAATGTGTTATGTGCATTCATTTTTTCTGCCGTAAGAATGACTCCGGAATGGTCCGCTTGCTTTTGCAGGCCTCTCAGCTCGATCTCAGCCTCTGCTTGGTTTTGGTGATCGATGTTGCAAATCGTGATATTGATATCGCCTCCAGCTTGTTTTGACGCTGAAATGCTGATTTGCGGGAGCGTTTCACCCTTCCATTCATAGTCGGCACACAATACCTCTGTATCTAAAAGAGAAGCATCCTGGTGCACCTTAAACATATCAAACACATGGTACGTCGGTGTCAAAAGCATCCGTTCTCCCTCAGTCAAAATCATCGCTTGAAGAACGTTTACTGTTTGAGCGATGTTGGTCATTTGCACCCGGCGGCAATGCTGATGGAAAATGTGAAAATGAGAAGCCGCCACCAGTGCATCACGTATGGTGTTTTGCTGATAAAGGAAACCTGGATTCGTGCCTGGCTCAGGATCAAACCACGTGCCCCATTCATCAATAATCAGCCCGACCCGCTGCTCCGGATCGTACCGGTCCATAATCGTGCCGTGTTTTTGAATCAATTCATCGATGTATTTGGCTTTTTTCATCGTAATGAACCATTCATCCTCCGTGAATTCTGTGGCTGATCCTTTGCCCTTCCAGAAATCACCCGGAATCGTGTAATAATGAAGACTCAACCCGTCCATCAGGCCAGCGGCTTTTTTCATAAGCACGTCCGTCCAGTTAAAATCATCGACATTTGCGCCGCCTGCAATTTTATAAATTTCATTCCCGCTGTAATTGCGGACATAAGTCTGAAAACGGCGGTACAGATCTGCGTAGTATTCGGGATGCATGTTGCCGCCGCAGCCCCAGTTTTCATTGCCTACGCCAAAATATTTCAGCTTCCAAGGCTCTTCTCTTCCATTTTGTTTTCTCCAGTCTGACATGGGCGTGCCTTCTTCAAATGTCATGTACTCAATCCATTCCGCCATTTCCTGAACGGTTCCGCTTCCGACATTGCCGCAAATATATGGCTCGCATTCAAGCAGCTCGCAAAGCATCATAAATTCATGCGTTCCGAATTCATTTGATTCAATTGTACCGCCCCAGTGAGTGTTAAGCATTGTTTTACGGTCACCGACACCGTTTGCCCAATGGTATTCGTCCGCAAAACACCCGCCCGGCCACCTGAGAACAGGAATATGCAGCTGTTTGAGCGCTTCCAGCACGTCCTTTCGTATTCCGTTGATATTGGGAATGTCTGAGTCCGTCCCGACCCATATCCCCTCATAAATCCCTCTTCCTAAATGCTCAGCAAAATGACCGTATATATTTTTGTTAATGGTTCCTTTTACGATATCTGTTTGAATCACAGCTTGATGTTCAGACATGCCTCTGATCATTCCTTTCATACGAATATGAAAAGCACCACAGTCAAATATGTGATCTGTCGTTTGCCTGAGGAGTCAGCATGAATGTAAGCGCTTTTAAAGTAACCATATTATATATGTTCGTACATGTCAACGATATTTTCTATCGTATTTATATTTGTACGTATGTATTTATAAATTTAAAAACCCGGACTTTAAAAGTCCGGGTTTTCTTTATGAGTGTATATTCAACTGTTTGAATTCCTCAGTTAATAACGGGACGACTTCAAATAAATCTCCGACAATGCCGTAATCGGCTATTTTAAAGATGTCGGCTTCAGGGTCTTTATTGATGGCGACGATCACCTTGCTGTTTGACATGCCGGCCAAATGCTGAATGGCGCCGGAAATGCCGCATGCAATGTACAAATCCGGGGTGACGACTTTCCCGGTCTGCCCGATTTGGAGAGCGTAATCGCAATAATCAGCGTCACATGCACCGCGAGAAGCCCCGACTGCGGCTCCCAGGACCTCAGCAAGCTCCTCCAGCGGCTGAAATCCTTCCTTGCTTTTGACTCCTCGGCCGCCCGCAACGATAATTTTCGCTTCAGAAAGATCAACACCGTCGGCTGTTTTTTTCACGACCTCTTGGATCACGGTACGGAGATCAGTTAGAGAAACATCAACGCTTTCGATGCTTCCCGACCTGCTTGTGTCTTTTTCTAAGGCTTGAATGTTATTAGGGCGAATCGTTGCAACAATCATCGGATCGGTGGAAATGACCCTTTCAAAAGCTTTCCCCGAGTAAATCGGGCGTGTGAACACAACATTCCCTCCGGTAACGCTTACATCAGTAGCATCAGAAATTAAGCCTGTTTGCAGCCGGGCAGCAAGCTTCGGCGAAAGGTCCTTCCCCATTGCCGTATGCCCGAATATGACTGAATCAGGCTTTTCTTGCACAATCACACCTCTCATGACCTGGCTGTATCCGTCTGCCGTGTATGATTTCAGCTTCGGATCCTCGGCTGTGAGAACTTTATCTGCTCCGTAGTGGATAAGTTCTTGTGCAATGCTTTGTACATTTTCGCCGATCAGAACACCGATAACTTCTCCATCGCCTGAAATGGTCCTTCCTGCAGCTATTGCTTCAAAGGTGACATTCCGCAATTCTCCGTCGCGTATTTCTCCGAGTACGATCACTTTTTTTCCCATTCTAACATCCCCCTGTTTCTTTGAATGTCCAAGCTTTAAATGACTTTAGCTTCGCTGCGGAGCAATGAGACAAGCTCTTTTGCCTGTTCGGCAGGCTCTCCCTGCAGAAGCTTCCCGGCTTCTTTTTTCGGCGGCAGAAAACGTTCAATGGTTTTCAGCTTTGGTTCGGCGTCCTCCTCGTCTAGGTCAAGATCATCAAGCTCAAGCTCTTCAAGCGGCTTTTTCTTAGCCTTCATAATTCCCGGAAGTGATGGATAGCGCGGCTCGTTTAAGCCCTGCTGAGCTGTGACAAGCAATGGGAGCGTCGTTTTGATTTTTTCAACATCCCCTTCGACATCCCTTTCTGCTTCTGCATCAGTTCCGTTGATGTCGAGTTTGGTGATCGTAGTGATACACGGAATGTCCAGGAGCTCGGCAAGCCTAGGCGCCACTTGTCCTGAGCCTCCGTCAATGGCAACATTTCCGCCGAGAATCAAGTCAAACTCCTGATCCTTCATATAATGGTATAAAACTTGAGAAATGGAATATTGGTCGGGTTCTTCGAGATCATCTTCTATGTTGATTAAAATGGCTTGGTCACATCCCATGGCAAGCGCAGTACGCAACTCTTTCTCCGCTTCTTCACCGCCGACCGTGACGGCGGTGATCGAACCGCCGTGCTTTTCCTTCAGTTGGATGGCTTCCTCTATTGCATACTCGTCGTATGGATTAATGATCCATTCCGCTCCGTCATCCTGAATCTTTCCTGCTTCAATGACGATTTTTTCCTCTGTATCAAACGTCCGTTTCATCAGTACAAATAGATTCATGATCATATCCCCTTTTATTCGCCTTTGAACTGAGGCTTTCTTTTTTCGAGAAATGCCTGGATGCCTTCCTTGGCGTCCTCTGACTCAAATGCTTCCCCAAATCGTTTTGCTTCAAGCTTTAAGCTTCCTTCGTAGGAATACACCTTGTTGGAATAAAGAAGCTCAAGCAAAGACGCAAGCGTTTGCGGGCTTTTCTCTGCAAACTTAGCGGCAAGTGCTTTTGCTTTTTCAAGCACTTCTGCCTCATCTTTTGCTCCAATTGAGACAAGTCCGAGATCAAGCGCTTCTTTTCCGGATATCGGTTCTCCTGAGCCGATGAGCTCTAGTGCCTTGGCTGTACCGACATATTTCGGAAGACGCTGTGTTCCTGCAAAACCCGGGATGATACCAAGGTTAAGCTCTGGGAGCCCCAGCTTAGCATCTTCTGCCGCGATTCTGATGTGACAGGCCATTGCAAGCTCCAGCCCGCCTCCGAGAGCAGCGCCGTGAATCGCTGCGATAATCGGTTTTGGAAAGCTTTCGATTCTCTCCATTAACTGCTGGCCGCGCTCAGCGAGCAATGAGGAATCCTCATTGCCTTTAAACGATGTGAATTCTTTAATATCAGCGCCGGCTGAGAAAAATCTTCCCTCGCCGTGAATGATAATGCTTCGTACGCCTGCATCTGTCTCACATTGATCAAGACAGGAAGACAGCTCTTCTAATATCTGGCTGGAAAGCGCGTTTGCCGGCGGATTGTGAATCGTCAAGATTGCCACAAATTGATCCACCGTAAGTGAAATTGCATTCATAGGACAGAACTCCTTTACTTATTGTGAATTCCGGATACCAATAATTCTAAAACGCTGTTTGAAAGCGCAACAAGATCGTACTTTTGGTCATTCATCACCCAAGTTGTCACGGTTTCGTCAATCGTTCCAAAAATCATCTGCCGGGCGAGGCGGACATCGAGGCCTTCTTTTATTTCGCCTGATTGTATACCTTCCGTCAAAATGCCATCTAAAATATTTAAGTAGCCTTTTAATATTTCGTTGATTTTCTGGCGCAGCTCCAAGTTGGATTGGCGTAGTTCAAGCTGAGTGACAATCGCGAGATTATGGTCACCTGCTAAAAGGGAAAAATGCTTTGAAATCACAAGCGCCAATTTTTCCTTCGCTGTTGTTTTTTCTTTAATGTCCTCTTCCATCCGCTCAATAAATTGGCCCATTTTTTCTTTGAAAAGAGAAATTAAAATATCTTCTTTGTTTTTAAAATAGAGATAGATGGTGCCGTCCGCTACTCCGGCTTGTTTGGCAATTTTGGATACCTGTGACTGGTGGTAGCCGTTTTCCGCAATGACTTCTACTGCTGCATCAATAATCTGCATATACTTTGGCCGTTTTTGCTTCAATGTTCATCGTTCCTTCCTATAGAAATGAATGACTATTCATTCATAATTTCATGATAAGAAGGATTTTCGGGTTTGTCAAGTTTATTCATAGGCGTTCTTTTTTATTTGATATGATGATTTTCCGCTTCTTCTTCAAGTAAACGCCTTCTTAAAATTTTTCCGACCGCCGTTTTCGGCAGCTCTTTTCTGAACTCATAGGCTTTGGGCACCTTGTATGGCGCCAGTCGGGATCTCGCAAAGGCGTCCAGTTCTTCTGCATCGGCATTTGCGCCTTTCTTTAATACGACAAATGCTTTTACTGTTTCTCCCCTGTAGGAGTCGGGCACACCTGCGACGACAATTTCCTGGACGGCTTCATGTTCATAAAGCGCTTCTTCTACTTCACGCGGGTAAATATTGTAACCTCCGGCAATGATGATATCCTTTTTCCTGTCAGCAATATAGAAAAAACCCTCTTCATCCATATAGCCCATGTCCCCGGTGAACAGCCAGCCATCTCTCAGAACAGCGGCGGTTTCCTCTGGTTTGTTCCAATATCCTTTCATGACCTGCGGACCTTTTACAATGATTTCTCCATGCTCATACGGAGCGGCAAGCTCACCCGTCTCTTCAGAATAGATCGCGGCGTCCGTACTCGGCCAAGGACAGCCGATACTGCCCGGCTTGTTTTTCCCCCAGATAAAGTTGGCGTGCGTCACTGGGGATGCCTCAGACAAACCATAGCCTTCCACAAGTTTTCCGCCAGTCACCTTTTCAAATTTCTGCTTTACCTCCACAGGGAGCGCGGCTGATCCGCTAAGACAGCTTTTAATGGATGACAAATCATAATGCTGCAATTCGGGGTGATGCAAAAGGCCAATGTAAATTGTCGGTGCCCCTGGAAATAGCGTCGGTCTGTGTTTGTCGATGATTTTAAGTGTTTCAAGCGGATCAAACTTAGGAAGAAGAATCATTTCGAAGCCTAGTTTAATCGAATAGTTCATGACTGCCGTCAGTCCGTAGACATGAAAAAACGGGACAATGCCCAGCACTTTTTCAGCGCCTTCCTTCACATCGAACATCCAAGCGGCGCACATTTCAGTATTGGCCAAAATATTTTGGTGCGTAAGCATGACCCCTTTGGGATCTCCGGTTGTTCCCCCGGTATACTGGAGGACAGCGATATCATGCTCAGGATCGATCTTCGGGATTGTCAGGAGTTCAGTTTTTTCCTGCTTCAAACTGGAAGCGAACGTGTGAATGTTAGCTGTTTTGTCAAAGTCGATATGAACTTTTTGTTTTTGTGTGAGCGGATAAAGAATATTTTTCGGAAAAGGCAAATAGTCTTTTACGCTGGTGATCAAAATCTGTTCGACTATTGATAACGTTTTCATTTTTATTGCCTTCGGGAAAAGCAAATCTAAGGTGATGATCACACTTACTGCAGCGTCTCTGAGCTGATATTCAAGCTCATGCTCGGTATAAAGCGGGTTCGTCTGCACCACGATGCCGCCAGCAAACAAGACACCATAATAAGAAATCACTGTTTGTGGGCAATTGGGCAGCATAACAGCCACTCTGTCTCCTTTTTGCAGGCCATTGTACTGCAAAAAAGCTGCGAGTTTAAGAGCATCCGTCAGAATGTCATGAAAGGTGAGTTTTTTTCCATAAAAAGATATTGCGGTTTTGTCAGGGAATCGTGCGGCGGAGTCTGTCAGGATGGATTGCAGGGTTTTATTCGGCAACGGAAGCTCATGCGGGATATCGTCGGGATACTCGGCAAGCCACGGCTTTTGAGACTGCATAAAACCTCCCCCTTTCGATTTTAGAGTTCCACCCTATCATTATAGCAGATGGACGGCAAAAAAAAGAAAAAGAAAGGTAAATCTTTCTTTTTCTCATCATACGAACAGATATATAAGACCAATTAACAAAAAGATTCCCGCCGCGGCGAGCAGTACTTTTGCAAGCTTTTCCATCTATTCTCCGTCCCCTTATATTCCGGCTGCCACCACAAATGAAAGCCCGACAGAAATGACAAATGAAATAAAGCCGACAGCCCGGTTATCATTTTCGATTTCCTTATCAATTTTAAACCGCGGAGTCAAAAACTCAAAAATAAAGTAGCTTAAAAGAAGCATAACAAATCCGTAAACGCCCCAGCCGATCATTTGCAGCAGCGAATTGTGCTGGGAGATGGAATGCTGGAATACGTTTGCGATTCCTAAAATTTTTCCGCCGGTTGCCATTGCCACCGCAAGATTTCCTTTTTGAATCTCTTCCCAGTTTTTATAAGCCGTCACCAGCTCAAACACAGTCAAAAAGAGGACGAGGCAGAGAACCGCGACACTGTAATACGCCGCGATTTCCACAAGCTCGTTTTCCCAAAAATCACTCATGGCCATACTCCCTTTTATTTTAGTTCAACAACCGTAACGCCTGATCCTCCCTCACCTGCTTCACCGAAACGGGAGCTTTTGACGCTGCGGTGGTTCTTCAGAAGATCCTGCACGCCTTTTCTTAAAGCGCCGGTTCCTTTTCCGTGGATGATTGACACTCTAGGATATCCGGCTAACACTGCATCGTCCAAATATTTTTCAACACGGCTGAGGGCATTTTCATAGCGTTCGCCGCGAAGATCAAGCTCAAGCGATACATGATAATCCTTTCCCTTGACCGCCGTAATGATTTTTTCTTTTTTTGGCTCCGGAGCTGATTTGATAAACTCCAGATCTTTTTCTTTTACTTTCATTTTTAATATGCCGATTTGTACATTCCATTCATTGCCGCCGGTTTTTTCAAGCAATGTCCCTTTTTGCCCGAAGGTGAGAACTTTCACCTCATCACCTGGCTTGAAGTCACGTTTTTGCGTTTTCGTTTTTTCCGGTTTTTTGGACTTTTCAAAGGTAGGAACTGCGCCTTCTAACCGTTTCTTCGCGTTGATCAGCTCGTGATCCTTGAAGGATTTATGTTCTTCTTTTATGGAGCGCAATTCGTGAATAATATCTTCGGCTTCTTTCATTGCCGCTTTTACTTTATCAGCCGCTTGCTGTTCAGCCTCCTCGAGCATTTTGTCTTTTTTGCTGTTAAGCTCGATGATTTGCTGCTGCAGCTCTTTGTGCAGTTTTTCCGCTTCTTTTCTGATCGATTCTGTCTCAGAAAGCTCTTCTTCCGCACGTCTTTTGCTTTGTTCCAGCGACGCAATCATTGTATCAACTTCGTTATGCTCAGCCGTCATTTCTGACTTCGCCTGCCCGATGATATGGTCTGGAAGTCCAAGGCGTTTTGAAATTTCGAAAGCGTTGCTTCGTCCCGGGACACCAATTAAAAGTTTATAGGTTGGTGACAGCGTTTCGATGTCAAATTCAACGCTCGCATTCATGACGCCTTCTCTGTTATAGCCGTACGCCTTCAATTCCGGATAATGCGTCGTAGCTAACACTCGTGCATTGGTGCGATGCACGTCATCCAGGATGCTCATGGCGAGGGCCGCCCCCTCCTGCGGATCTGTCCCTGCACCAAGTTCATCGAAAAGCACAAGGCTGTTTTCATTGACCTGTTCTAAAATGCCGACAATGTTCACCATATGGGATGAGAACGTACTTAAGCTTTGCTCAATCGACTGTTCATCACCGATATCAGCGAATACGTGCTCAAATACCGCCGCTTCTGACCCTTCATCTGCCGGGATATGAAGACCTGATTGTGCCATTAAGGTTAACAGGCCTAACGTTTTAAGGGTGACTGTTTTCCCCCCGGTGTTTGGCCCTGTAATGACAATGGTTGAAAAATCGCCGCCAAGCTCAATGTCATTGGCAACAACCTGATCAGGCGGAAGCAATGGATGGCGGGCTTTTTTTAAACGGATAAAGCCGGTGTCGTTCATCATCGGTTTTGTCGCTTTGACCGCTTTTGCATATCTTGCTTTTGCAAAAATAAAGTCAAGCCTCTGCAGCACTTGCAAATCTAGAAATAGCTCTTCTGTATGCTCTGCCGTTTTCTCTGTCAGCACACGCAAAATCCGTTCGATTTCTTGCTTTTCTTTCACTTTCGCCTGCTGAAGGGAATTGTTCATATCTACAATTGCCTGCGGTTCAATGAATAGTGTTGCGCCGGAGGACGAAGTATCGTGCACAATTCCGCCGTAGCTTGATCTGTACTCCTGTTTGACCGGGATTACAAAGCGGTCATTCCGAATCGTAACAATCGTATCAGACAGCATTTTTGAAGCGGAAGAGGAACGCAGCATTGACTCTAACCGGTCTCTGATTCTCGATTCGAGTGTTCTGAGCTGCGTGCGGATTCCTCTCAATTTTTCCGATGCATGATCAAGCACTTCTCCGTGATCATCGATGCAGGAATTAATGTCCCGTTCTAAATCGGACAGCGTGATAAGCTGTTCAGCGTGCTGATGGATCAGCGGAATGTCAACACCGTCTTCAGCCATTTGGGTGATAAAATGTTTCATCTGCTTAACTGCATAAAGCAAGCCTGAGATTTCAGTGAATTCTGAAGGGCTGAGAACGCTGCCGATTTCCGCTCGTCTTAATGCTCCTCTGATATCAACAAGACCGCCAAACGGCGCTCGGCCTCTCAGCCGGATAATGGCAGAAGCTTCGTCTACTTCATCCAGCTGTTTTTTGATTTCGTCTATAGAAGCAGAAGGCTTAAGCTGGAGAAGCATTTCTTTTCCGAGCGATGAAGCGGCATGCTCAATAACCTGTTCTTTCACTTTATGAAATTCAAGAGCTGATAATACTTTTTGCTGCACGATTGTGTGAGCCTCCTTACTTAATCGTTGCGCTTCAGGAATGCCTCTACGTCTTCAAGCGACCTGGCATTCAGAACGTTTTTCGTTTCCGTCCATCCTTTGCGCGCGGCAGTAACGCCAGTTTTCATATCGTCTAACATCTCAATGTTATGGGCATCAGTATTAATCACCAATGTAACCCCTTGTTCGTTTGCTTTCAGTAAATGCTCTGTGCGCAGATCGAGGCGCGCAGGGTTAGCGTTGAGTTCAAGCGCCGTATTTGTTTTTTTCGCAAGATCAATCAGCTTATCAATATCGATTTCATAACCGGCCCGTCTGCCGATCAGGCGTCCGGTCGGGTGTGCGATAATGTCAACATGTTTGTTTGTCAGTGCCGTCTCAAGCCGCTTCATAATCACGTGTTCCGGCTGATTAAAACTGGAATGAATCGATGCAATAACGATATCCATTTCCGCCAGCACATCGTCATCATAATCGAGCGTACCGTCAGGCAGGATATCCATCTCGACACCTTTTAAGATACGGAAGTTTTCGAACTCAGCATTCAGCGCGTCAATTTCTTTTGCCTGCTGTTTAAGTCTTTCTGCAGTAAGCCCGTTGGCGACCTTTAAATATTGTGAGTGATCGGTGACCGCCATGTATTGATAGCCTTTTTTGATGCATGCTTCAGCCATCTCTCTGATCGAAAACGCACCATCGCTCCACGTTGAGTGCATGTGGAGATCTCCCTTGATTTGCCCGGGCTCTATCAGCTCAATGCTATCGCTGTAGGTTTCCACTTCCTGCCCGCTTTCACGAATTTCCGGCGGAATCAGCGGCAGGCCGAAGTGCGCATAAAATTCACGTTCGCTCGGAAATGTTTTGATCTCACCGGTTTCAACTGTCTCAACGCCGTATTCACTGATCCGCTCGCCACGTTCTTTTGCGATTTGGCGCATCTTAATGTTGTGATCCTTTGATCCCGTAAAATGATGGAGTGTTGTCGGAAACTGCTCTTCCGTCACAAGACGGAAATCGACGCTCGTTTCATATTCAAAGGAAAGGATGACGGACACCTTCGTATCTCCGCTCGCGATCACGCTTTTGATGTTTGGCAGTGCAAGAAGCTGTTCCCTTACTTCAGCCGGCTGATCTGTAGCAATGATATAGTCCAAATCCTTCACCGTTTCCCGCGCTCTGCGAAGACTTCCGGCACGAGAAAATTTGATGATATGCGTAAATTGAGAAAGATGCTCCTCAATTTCCCGCGCGATCCGGAGGGCATATCCGATCGGGAACCGCTCAGGCTGCTTTCCGGCTTCTCCGAGCGCCTGTAATATTTTTTCTTCTGATTTTTTGCCAAAACCCGCAAGGCCTTGCACTTTTTGCTGTTCACAGGCTTCCTTCAGAGATTCTGCATCATGTACGCCGAGCTCTTTATACAGCTTTGCGATTTTTTTGCCGCCGAGCCCCGGCAGCTTCAATAAAGGCACGAGTCCTTCCGGCACTTCTTTCTGCAACGATTCGAGCGTGCTTGACTTTCCTTCATCTATATACTCCTTAATGACGCTGTACGTTCCTTTTCCAATGCCGGACAGCGACATCATATCGTCCATTTCTGATAAGCTTCGGTCGTCCTGTTCCAGGGCTGCCGCTGCTTTTCGGAATGCGGATACTTTAAACGGGTTGTCCCCCTTTAGTTCCATATAGACTGCGATGGTTTCAAGCAGCCGGATAATATCTTTTTTATGCATACAATAACCCCCAGACGTTCACATATGTTTCCATCATACTCGAAAAAAACTTCTCCGGACAAGAGAAGTTTTTTATGCCCCGTACTGTGTCCACAGCTCTTCTAAAAGCCCTGACAAGTACGGTGTATGGTTAATGATCACATTTGCGAGAGACGATTGCCCCATCATTTGCTGCAACGCATCTACCGGCAGAACGGATGCGACATACAACAGCACAAATGTAAATAAATAGACTTCTAGAAAACCGAGAACGGCGCCCAGCAACTGGTTGATTTGTTTGATCACCGGAATGCCGGCGACAATACTCAAGAACGAGCCGATGATTCTCAGTAAGATTTTAGCGATGATAAATAAAACGATAAACGCAATCGCATTATAATAGGCCGCTTCTAAATTTCCCGTAAAAAAAGAAAGAGCCGGCTGTCCCGCTGAAAAGTCGGGTGCGGGAATCCACTTTAAATGCGGCGCCACATTTTTATAGAATAAAGCCGCAAAGGCGATCGATAAAATAAAGCTCGTCAAGCGGATAAACTGCAGGATAAAACCGCGTTTTAACCCCAGTAAAGTCCCCATCAGGAGCAAGATTAAGATGATGATATCCAGCATAGTTGTTCAATCCTTTTCTTTAAGCTGACGCTCCAGTTTTTCACATTTCTCTTGTAACTTAACATAATCGTGCACCACATTTACCGCTGTCAGCACTGCAAGTTTATTTATATCAAGGTATGGATTTTTTTCATTGATTTCTCTCATTTTATCATCAACAATTCCGGCGACATACCTCATATGGGCTCTGCTTTCTTCACCGACAATCGTGAAGTGCTGGCCGTAAATGTCAACGGTTGTTTTTGTTTTTTTGCCGTCAGACAACGTTTCTCCTCCATTCCGCGAGAATCCTAGTTCTTATCATAACACGTTTATTAAATGAATGGAAAGACGAGCCTCCCGCTGTTATGATACACTGGTATATACAGTGAAAAGTGTAAAAAAAGGAGATTATTACGTGTCCCATTCAGTGATAAAAGTATCGTTGTCTGCTATTGACCAAATGAAAATGACGTACAGCGGTTCGCTTACCGCCTCTGTTCCGCAGGGAGCCGTTTTTCAGGCGAAACCGCCCGGCTGTACCATTACAGCATATCAATCAGGCAAGGTCCTGTTTCAAGGCAAAAACGCAGCGGCAGAATCCGCGCGCTGGGGAACAGCTGAGCCTCAGGAAAAGAAGAAACCGGTTAAAAAGCCGGCTGATCCACGTTATGCCCCTCCGGCGGATATCGCCGGCATGTCTGTTATCGGCTCTGACGAAGTCGGAACCGGGGATTACTTTGGTCCAATGACGGTTGTATGCGCGTACGTCGACAAAACCATGCTCCCTTTAATGAAGGAACTCGGTGTGAAGGATTCTAAGGATTTAAAGGATCCACAGATCATTGAGATTGCCCGAAATCTGATTAAAACCATTCCGTACAGCCTGCTGGTGTTAAAGAATGAAAAGTATAACAACATGCAGGAAAAAGGCATGAGCCAAGGAAAAATGAAAGCATTGCTGCACAATCAGGCGATCACCCATTTATTAAGAAAATTGGATGGAGTAAAGCCTGAGGCCATTTTGATTGACCAATTCGCTGAGCCAGGCGTCTACTTCAATCATTTAAAGGGCAGAGACATTGTGAAGGAGCGGACCTATTTTAGCACAAAAGCTGAAGGTATTCACCTGGCTGTCGCCGCTGCTTCAATCATTGCAAGATATTCATTTTTAATGGAAATGGATAAACTGTCACGCGAGGCAGGAATGACGCTTCCGAAAGGAGCCGGTCCGCACGTCGATGAAGCGGCCGCCAAGCTGATCCTCAAAAAAGGGGCATCCGCACTCAGAGCCTTTACAAAACTCCATTTCGCCAATACGCAAAAAGCGCAGCGTCTTGCTGATAAAAAACGTTCATAGAAAAAAGCTTGCAGATTTCTCTGCAAGCTTTTTTCACCTTTCAGCGTGATTGAAAATCCTTGAAGTCTAGGAAAGACGAGCATTGGAGCACAGCGAATGTTCTAATTCGTGAGCACCAACGCGCAGACTTGACAACGAATGCAAGGATTTGCCAAGACGCTGAGCTTGCAGATTTCTCTGCACGCTTTTTTATCAGCCTCTTAAAACAGCTTGATATGTGTCTTCTAACGCCTTCAGCACTTTACTGTGCGCTTTTGTCACTGCTTCTTCAGTCAGTGTTTGTTCAGGGTTAACATACTGGAGTGAGAAAGCGACTGACTTCTTGCCTTCCTCCATATGCTCTCCTTCGTATACGTCAAATACGGTTACCTCTTTCAGAAGCTTGCCGCCGGCCTCTTTAATGACGCTCTCGAGCTGGCCGCTTGTGACGGTTTTATCTGTTACAAGAGCGATATCACGTGTCACAGACGGATATTTCGGAATCGCCGTGTAAACAAGCGGTGCTGTTTCTGCTGCAAGTAACGCATGAAGATCAATCTCAAATACGTATGTTTCCTTTATATCCAGTTCTTTTTCCAATGAAGGGTGGACTTGGCCGATGAAGCCGATCAGAGAGCCATTCAGTAAAATGTTCGCTGTTCTGCCCGGGTGCAGCTGTTTGCGTTCAGACTGTACAAATTCAATGCTGTCTAGGACGTTGAGTTTGTCTAACAGCCCTTCGACAATACCTTTGACAACAAAGAAATCAACTGGTTTCTTCTCACCCTGCCATAGCTGCTTGCGCCATAATCCGGTAACAGCTCCTGCCACACGTTCTGTTTCAACAGGTTTTGTGTCCTCTTCCTTCGTCAGGAAAACGGAGCCGACTTCGTACAGTGCAACTGAGTCAGTCTGTCTCGCGAGGTTGTAAGAAACAGAATCAAGCAGATTCGGAACAAGACTGTGTCTGAGAATGCTTCTTTCTTCACTCATAGGAAGCGCAAGCACAGTGTTCAGTGATTTTTCAATCGCAAACGCTGCCGCTTTCTTCTCATTTGTCAATGAGTAAGTGATGGCTTGGGATAAGCCTGCGCCTTCAAGGAAACGTCTGACTTTACGGCGTTTTGCCTGATATGGCGTTAATCCGCCTGTTGTTCCCGCTGTCTCAGGAAGCGTAGACGGAATGTTATCGTAGCCGTACAGTCTTGCCGCTTCTTCGATTAAATCCTCTTCTATTGTAATGTCACCGCGGCGTGATGGGACGGTCACAACGAGAAGATCATCCGCTTCACCAACCGTAAAACCAAGACGTTTATAAATGCTGATCAGTTCTTCCTTGCTGATCGTCATGCCTAGAACGCTGCTCACTCTGTCAGCAGACACGTGAATGTTATTTGCTTCGATTGTCAGGTGATCTTCCTCAACCGTTCCAGCAAGCACCTCACCGCCGGCATACAGATGGATCAGCTGTGCAGCCCGTTCTGCTGCGAGACGCACGCGCGCAGGATCAATTCCTTTTTCAAACCTTACGCTTGATTCACTTCTCAAACCAAGGTCCTTGGAAGCCTTGCGAACCGTCTGCCCGTTGAAATAAGCAGCCTCAAGCAAAATCGTTTTCGTATCTTCCTGAACCTCTGACTCTGCTCCTCCCATGACACCGGCAACGGCCTGCGCTTTCGTTCCGTTTGTAATGACAAGGTGATCGGCAGACAGCTTACGTTCTTGATCATCAAGAGTGACGATCATTTCATTCTCAGCTGCTTTTCTTACTACGACTTCCTTAGAGCCAAATCTGTCATAATCAAACGCGTGAAGCGGCTGTCCGTATTCCAACAGGACAAAGTTTGTGATGTCAACAACGTTGTTGTGCGGACGAATGCCTGCATTCATCAGCTTTGTTTGCATCCAAAGCGGTGACGGAGCAATCGTGACATTTTTAATGATTTTTGCAGCATACAGCGGGTTCGCTTCTTGATCTTCGATTTTGACAGCAATGTAATCAGACGCTTGTTCTGAAACAGCCGGGTAATCCGTTTGCGGAAGCTTTACCTCAGTGTCTAAAATCGCCGCAACCTCGTAAGCAACACCAAGCATGTTCATGGCATCCGCGCGGTTTGGTGTTAAGCCAAGCTCAAGAATCGCGTCGTCAAGCTGTAAAGCCGCTAAAGCATCGCTTCCTGTTTCAGCGTCATTCGGGAATACGAAAATGCCTTCCGCATACTCCTTCGCCACAAGTTTGCTTTCAATCCCAAGCTCCTGTAAAGAACAGATCATGCCGTTTGATTCTTCACCGCGAAGCTTGGCTTTTTTGATTTTGAAATTGCCCGGCAGCACCGCTCCGACTGTTGCAACTGCGACTTTTTGTCCCTTATCCACATTCGGCGCGCCGCAAATGATTTGTACAGGGGCTTCCGCTCCGATATCCACAAGGCACTTATTCAGCTTATCAGCATTCGGGTGCTGCTCGCGCTCCAGCACATGGCCGATGACAACGCCTTTGATTCCTTCTCCTTTGTATTCAATTCCTTCAACCTCAATACCGGCTCTTGTAATTTTTTCAGCAAGAACAGCCGGGTCCATGCCTTTTAAATCAACATAATCCTCTAACCATTTATAAGAAACAAACATCCTTGCATCCTCCTCTTACGCCTGTTTAAACTGCGAAATAAATCTGACATCGTTTGTATAGAAGTGGCGGATATCATCAATGCCGTATTTCAGCATCGCGATGCGCTCAACACCCATTCCGAATGCGAAGCCCTGATATTCCTTCGGGTCAAAGCCAGCCATTTTAAGCACATTCGGGTGAACCATGCCGGCGCCGAGGATTTCGATCCAGCCTGTTCCTTTACATACTGAGCAGCCGTTTCCACCGCATTTAAAGCATGTCACATCCACTTCTACTGAAGGCTCAGTAAACGGGAAGAAGCTTGGGCGGAGTCTGATTTCGCGGTCTTGCCCGAACATTTTTTTCGCAACGAGTTCAAGCGTTCCTTTTAAATCACTCATGCTGATGTTTTTGTCAACGACAAGCCCTTCAATTTGCATAAATTGATGAGAGTGCGTCGCGTCATCGTTATCACGGCGATAAACTTTTCCCGGGCAAATGATTTTAACAGGCCCTTTGCCTTCATGCTTTTCCATCGTCCGTGTTTGGACAGGAGAAGTTTGCGTTCTCATCAAAGTTTCCTCTGTGATGTAAAAGCTGTCCTGCATATCGCGCGCAGGGTGTTCTTTTGGCAGGTTGAGCGATTCGAAATTGTAGTAATCCGTTTCAACCTCTGGCCCTTCCTCGACTGTGTAGCCCATCCCGATAAATAAATCTTCAATTTCTTCAATGACAACAGTGAGCGGATGGCGGCCGCCGACTGCAACAGGATTCCCAGGCAGCGTGACGTCAATTGTCTGTCCCGCAAGCTTCTGCTTCATTTCCTCTTCTTCAAGCTTCTCGTTTTTGTCAGCAATCGCATTAGCGATACGCTCTCTTACTTCGTTCGCGAGCGCCCCCATTTTTGGACGTTCTTCAGCAGAAAGCTTGCCCATTCCGCGCAGCACTTCTGTAATCGGCCCTTTTTTTCCGAGATATTGCACCCGAATATCATTGACAACCTTTAATGAGCTTGCTGCTTCTACTTGTTCTATGGCTTCTTGTTCCAGCTGTTTTAGCTTTTCTTCCATTTTGCATCCTCCTTTTATGTAAACAAACCGTCATATGTCTTTGGAAAATAAAAAAAACCCGTCCCTATACAAGGGACGAGTTGTGGCCGCGGTACCACCCTTATTTCAGACAGACTGATGCTGTCGTCAGCTTCATTGACATAACGGAATCAGATTCCGGTTCACCTTTACGCGCAGTGTGGCGCGGTCCCGGCGACAACTCAAGAGGTGAAGCCAACTTCCGGCTGCGTTAAAAATGCTCTCAGTCAGCGGCATTTTCTCCCTGGAAAGCAGTTGATCAGAAATTGAGGTCCTCTGTCACGGTTTTTGAAATATTATGTTCTATTATAGAGAAATCCAACGCTTGACGCAACACTATCCTCGCAAGTGATACACGAGGATGGCAGCCGCAACTGCAACGTTTAGTGATTCAGCCTGTCCGTAAAGCGGCACGTACAGGTTCAAATCCGTTTTTTCCAGCAATGCAGCATCCACCCCTGCGCCTTCATTTCCTACAATGAGCGCAAAGGATTCAGACTGAGGGATCTCCCGGTAAGGCGCTCCGTTTTGCAGCGCCGTGCCGTACACTTTTACGCCCTCTGCCTTCAATTCGTCCACATATGACTGCAGGTTTTTTCTCACAACAGGAATATGAAAGTGAGATCCTTGCGCAGACCGCAGTGTTTTTCCGTTAAAGGCGTCGGCCGTGCCGTCACCGAGTACAACTGCATCCAAACCGGCCGCATCAGCCGTTCGAATCATTGTGCCTAGGTTTCCCGGATCTTGAACGGCATCAATCAGCAGCATCTTACGTGCCGTTGCCAGCTGTTCTTCAGGCATATGGCATACGGCGGCAATCTGCTGCGGCGTTTCGGTTTCAGTCACAGCTGAAAACGCATCTTCGCTCAGCACATAGCACTGGATACCCGCCTCAAGATCTGAAGGAATCTTTGTTTCATCCTTTACAAGAATTTCTTTCACCGTACCCGGGCTTTTCAGCGCCTCTTCAACGAGGTGTTCTCCCTCTATCAGAAATGTATTTGTTTTTGTTCGTTCTTTTTTTGTGTGAAGCTTTTTCCAATCCTTCACTTTTTGGTTTTTTGCTGATTCTATATGTTTCACTGTCTGTGTGGCGCTCCTTTTTTTAACATGATGTTATTATATCGCAAGAACAGCACATAATAAACCAGGTGCAGGGTTAGAATATACGTATTACATTTTAGGAAAAGGAGCGTTTTACATGGATCTTAATTTACGTCATGCCGTCATTGCCAACGTAACCGGCAATAATCAGGAACAGCTTGAGCATACAATTGTAGATGCGATTCAAAGCGGTGAAGAAAAAATGCTTCCAGGGCTCGGCGTTTTATTTGAAGTCATTTGGCAGCACGCATCCGAAAGTGAGAAAAACGAAATGCTGAAAACGCTTGAAGGCGGATTAAAACCTGCCCAATAAGACATGAAACCGGGTGACTGCGCCCGGTTTTTTTCTTATATAATAAAAACATGATGAGGGGGAACGCCATGTTTTTACAGCCATTATTAGCGAAAAAAATTATTGCTGAAGTCAAAAAAATGTACGAACGTGAGGTCATTATCGTAAACACGGATGGCCTTATTATGGCGAGCACAAACGATGAGCGGGTCGGACAATTTCATGAAGGAGCGCTTCTCTGCGCAAAAGAAAAACGCAGCGTCATTATTACAAAGGAAGATGAAAAAAGGTTAAAAGGAGTAAAGGCGGGCATTAACCTCCCTGTATTTTCTGATCATGATGTGATTGCTGTCTTCGGGCTGACAGGTGAGCCCGCTGAGATCCAGCCTTACGGAGAACTGCTTCGAAAAATGACAGAGCTGTTCATTAAGGAATCATGGCATTTAGAGCAGTCCCAGTGGCGTGAAAGAATGCTGGAATCTTTCATGATCGATTGGCTCCAATTAAAAGAGTGGTCTTCGGGTTTTCTTGAGAAAGCTCAGCTTCTTGGTGTTGACCTTGCCTCCCGGCGTCAAATGATTCTGATTCAGGGGTATGAGTGGTCACCTCATGATATTGAGCAAATGGCACGTATTTGGAAATCCTCGTACCCTGCGGATTTGTTCATCAGGTGGGGAAATGAACGGATTTTGATTAATCACGAAGTGCCACAGCATGAACAAAGAGATCGGCTTTTACGGCAGATCCTTCACATTTGTTCGTTTGCCAATACCGCAAACAGCCAATTGGCAGCAGCTGGCGCTGGAAGGACTGTCGCAAGCTCCAGCCTGACAGATTCATACGAGCAAGCGGAAAAAGCGCTGGCTGTCAGCCTTAAGCGAAAAACGCCCATATTCGAAGAGGATCTGAAGCTTGATATGTGTCTGACGGAAATCAGCCCAGGGACCAGAAACGAATTTCCGCAAAGAGTATTCAGAGAGACGCTTCGGCATCAGGAACTAATGAGAACGATACGGACCTTCTTTCTACATGATTTGTCTTTGAAACAAACCGCTGAAGATATGCATATTCATATCAATACATTACGTTATCGTCTGGATAAGGCTGAACAGCTGACCGGTTTGCACTTTGACCGCATCGAGGACATCGTCACGATGTACGTCGCACTCTATTTTTTAGATCAAGATACAAAATAGAAAGAGTTTTAGTTTCATTTTTTGTATGTTTCTCCATGGAAAGCTTTTCTTTTTTTCTTTTACAATAGATTGAAAGCGTTTTTCAACAGGGGGATTGGTGAAATGATCACAAAGGATGTAAAAGGACAGCTGATTCAAATCGTCGGACCCGAAAACTTTGATGACTCAAAAGCCGGCCGGCTCGTTTATTCTTATGATGCGACGCCGCAGTTTCAATCTATGCCTGATGCCGTGATTGCGCCCAGGAATACAGATGAAGTTTCACAAATTTTAACGATTTGCAGAGAACATCGCGTGCCGATCGTTCCGAGAGGATCAGGGACAAACCTTTGCGGCGGCACGTGCCCGACTGAAGGCGGCCTTGTGCTTCTCTTTAAGCACATGAACAAGATTCTTGAGATTGATGAAGAAAATTTAACTGCCACAGTTCAGCCGGGCGTCATTACGTTGGATATGATCCGCGCGGTTGAAAGCAAAGGTTTATTTTATCCGCCCGATCCGAGTTCTATGAAAATATCAACCATCGGCGGAAACATCAATGAAAATTCCGGCGGGCTCCGCGGATTAAAATATGGCGTCACCCGCGACTATGTGATTGGTCTGGAGGTTGTGCTCGCAAATGGAGACATCATCCGCACCGGAGGAAAACTCGCGAAGGATGTGGCCGGATACGATCTGACGCGTCTTTTTGTCGGCTCAGAAGGAACACTCGGCATTGTGACAGAAGCCATCGTCAAACTTGTTCCAAAACCGGAAACCAAGAAGACGCTGCTCGCCCTTTATGAAAACATCGATGCCGCTGCTCAAACGGTATCGGACATTATTGCCGCGAAAATGATACCCGCAACACTTGAATTTCTCGACCAGCCTACACTATTGGTAATTGAGGATTATGCCAAAATCGGACTTCCGACAAGCGCAAAAGCAGTTCTGTTAATTGAACAAGACGGACCGCTTGAAACCGTTGAACGGGATATGGAAAAGATTGAGGCGATCTGCAAAAAAGGCGACGCCGTTTCCGTTCAGACCGCACAAACGGAGGAGGAGGCATTCGCCCTGACTGAAGCTCGGCGCTCCGCCCTTTCTGCCCTTGCACGCCTCAAGCCGACGACGATTTTAGAGGATGCGACTGTTCCTCGCTCAGAAATCGCCAATATGGTCAAAGCGATTAATCATATTGCTGCTAAATACGATATTTCCATTTGCACCTTCGGCCATGCAGGAGACGGGAACCTCCATCCGACATGCACGACAGATATACGCAATGAAGATGAGATGGAGCGTGTCGAACAGGCTTTTGCCGAGATTTTTGAGAAAGCGATTGAACTTGGCGGCACGATAACCGGAGAGCACGGAGTCGGGGCCATGAAAGCGCCTTACTTGGAGATGAAGCTAAAAAAAGAAGGCATTGATGCGATGAAAGCGTTGAAAGCGGCATTTGATCCCCAGAACATATTAAATCCCGGCAAAGTGTTTGCAAAAGATGCCAGAAAACGTGTGGTGGCACAAAGATGACAACAGAAAAAGAAATGAAACAGATCCAAAATGAATTTAAAGAGCGTATGGATGAAGGTGAGTTATTAAATTGTATGCGCTGCGGATTTTGTCTTCCTTCCTGTCCGACCTATATCGAATCAGGGTTTCAGGAAACACACTCCCCGCGCGGGCGTATCGCCTTAATGAAAGCCGTGGCGGACGGTATGATTGAACCGGATGATGATGTCGAACGTTCGCTGTCACTTTGCCTCGGCTGCCGAGCCTGTGAACCCGTATGCCCATCCGGCGTGAAATACGGTCAGCTGCTGGAGGAAGCCAGAGATATTATCCACCAAAATAAAAAACACTCGCTTGGCGCACGTGTCATGCGAAAGACGGCTTTTCACGAGCTGTTTCCGCACCAAAACCGCATGCGCTCAGCTGTAAGCCTTATCGGTTTGTATCAGCGGTCAGGACTGCAAACCGCTGTGCGAAAAACCGGTATGCTTCGGGTCCTGCCTGAGCATTTGCGGACGATGGAAGCTGTTCTTCCTGATGTTCCAAAAAGCAAAGAAATGAACAATCGGCCGCATTTCCTGCCGTCCATTGGCCCCATGAAAAAACGGGTCGCCTTTTTTTCGGGCTGCTTAATGGATACGATGTTTTTACCGACTAACAATGCCACATTGAAGCTGCTGCAGCTGGCAGGCTGCGACATTGTCATCCCGCCTGAACAGGCTTGCTGCGGGGCACTGCATGGGCATAGCGGTGAAAAAAACGCAGGGAAAGAGCTCGCGAAACAAAATATTGCTGCTTTCGAAGCGTTAGACGTGGATGCTGTCATCACAAACGCAGGAGGATGCGGAGCCTTTCTTACTGAATATGATCATTTGCTGAAGGATGAACCGGAGTGGTCGGAGCGCGCCGCCGCTTTTGTTCAAAAGCTGAAGGATTTTTCTTCTGTTTTGGTTGAACTGGATTTCCATCAAATGGACTTAGCGCTCAGGACGCCCCAGGTCGTTACCTATCAAGATTCATGCCACCTAAGAAATGTAATGCATACGTCGCTTGAGCCCCGCCAGCTGCTCCAGAGCATCAAAGGGGCTGAATTCAGAGAAATGGAGAAAGCAGACAGCTGTTGCGGATCAGCGGGAATTTACAACATCGTCGAAGCTGAAATGTCTATGAAAATACTGGACAGTAAAATGGCTGCCGTCAAAGCAACCGACGCGATCCTCATTGTAACAGCAAACCCGGGCTGCCTGCTGCAGATGAAGCTCGGGATTGAACGCGAAGGACTAAGCGGTAAAGTCAGAGCCGTTCACCTGGCTGATTTGCTATTAGAAGCAACCGGGCACAAAACAACATGAGAAAGCCCAAAACAGAAATTGTTTTGGGCTTTTGTTCGTTATTCCATCGGACTGCAAATTTCGATATAATGTCCATCCGGATCTGCGATATAGGCGACCGTCTGCCCCCATGGTTTCACTTTCGGCTCCCCGATAATCGAGACGCCTTGTTCTCTCATCCTTTTGATGACAGTTTCTACATTTTCAGTAACAAACCCGATTTCAAATGTGTTTGAAGCAGATGTTTCCGGAATATCCAGCGCTGTGATATTTCTAGCGCTTTCCCTCGTATTAAGGGCCAATATCGTCGATCCTGTTTCAAATTCGACATATGTGCCGTGTTCAGCACGAATCGGCAGTCCTAAAATATCCCGATAAAAATGAATAGCCCGCTTGCTGTCCGATACGTATAGAATAAGATATTTCATTGATAGATTCATTGCCACGCCCCCTCAGCATTTCAATAGTCCTTCTAGCCCGGTATAGATGCTTCCATCCTTAAACTCGGATCTCTCCACATCTGCGCCCACTTTTTCACGGCCGCCACAATAATGATGAAGCCTAACACCAGCATGATGATAGATAATACGCCATTCAATACACTATATCCTGCTGCTTCAGGATTAAGATACACATGGCGCACCATCCAATAGCCCGCATAGTTGACAGTGACATATAAATAGGCAAGCGGGATAAGACATGTCAAAATGTATCGGCGTTTATCGGCGATTTTCAACACGATGGTCGCTCCGATAATCAGCCCTACTGACGCCATCAGCTGATTGGAAACACCGAACAGCGCCCAAATGGAACCGATATCTCCTGAATACAGCAAGTACCCCCACATCAAACAGGCAAGCGCGCTGGCAAATACAGAGCCTGGAATCCAGTCTGTTTTCTTCAGCGGTTTATACACCTCTCCGAAGAAATCCTGGATCAAATAACGGGCAACACGTGTGCCGGCGTCAATCGCTGTTAAAATAAATACCGCTTCAAACATAATGACAAATTGGAAAAAGTATGAGGCCAAATGGCTGAAAAACGGCATTCCGGTAAAAATATAAGTCATACCCACCGCAAGCGTGACGGCTCCCCCAGTTCTCCCTTCTAAGTCCAAGCCGATTTCCCTGCTCAATTCAGGCAGATGGACGACATTCATGCCAAGCGTACGGAAAACCTCCGGCGTGCTGTTAATCGCAAAGTAATCAGCAGGCTGTAAGGCGGTGGCCGCAATCAGTGCCATGATGCCGACAAGACACTCAACAAGCATTGCGCCAAACGCCACCGGCTTCATATCACTCCATTTATTCAGCATTTTGGGTGTCGTTCCTGAGCCGACAAAGGCATGGAACCCAGAGATCGCCCCGCAGGCGATGGTTATTGAGATAAACGGCCAGACAGGTCCTGCCAGCACAGGCCCGCCTCCTTTTACGAATTCTGTAAACGCAGGAAACGGAATGGACGGATTGACGACAAACACACCAACAATCAAAGCGATAAAAACACCGATTTTCATAAAGCTGCTTAAATAATCACGCGGTGCGAGAAGTAGCCAAACAGGAAGCGCAGCGGCAAAAAACGCATAAACAGGAAGCGCGATTGCAAGCGTTTTCGTATCTAGTGTTAAAAAGTCACCGAGCGCGGTAGTCTGTACCCATGGGCCGATAAAGACTCCTGTCATTAAAAAGAGAAAACCGACCGTTGACGCGAGCTTTAAATTTCCCGTTTTCTTATAAAATAAGCCCACGCCCATCGCAATCGGAATCGTAATCCCTACCGCAAATGTTCCCCATGGATTGCGTTCAAGCGCGTGCAGCACGACCATCGAGAGACCCGCCATCGTAATCGTGATAATAAACAGCATGGACAGTCCCGTACAAAAGCCGGCAACAGGGCCAAGCTCATCCTTCGCCACTTCCGACAGCGATTTTCCGTTTTTGCGCATTGATGCAAACAGCACAACAATATCATGGACGGCTCCCCCTATTACCGCCCCGATTAACAGCCACAATAACCCCGGCAAATAGCCAAACTGCGCCGCCAGAATGGGTCCGACCAGCGGCCCGGCCGCTGCGATCGCGGCAAAATGGTGGCCGAACGAAACCCATTTATTTGTAGGCACATAGTCTTTCCCATCCTCAAGCGTGTGAGCGGGTGTCGGCTTGTCATCATTCACTTTGAGAACCTTCACCATCATAAATGTTCCGTATAAACGATAGGCAATAGCCAAAATACACATTGATGCTATCACGATTGTAACCGCATTCATTTTCTCCCATCCCCTTTGCTGTTTTTCATAAATATATCATAATTTCATGGGGAAAAGCGGTCATTTTTTCCTATACAAAAAAGCCGGCTGGGATGGGCCGGCTTGAGGCAGTTAGTTTAGTTCAATGTCTCCAGATGTTGTACGAACTTTTAAACGGTTAGAGGGGCTATCACCTACATAACCTACAATACGGTGCTCTGATTTTTCTTTATACAAGATGTGATCGAGATTGGCCGCGGCATCACCTGAGTCAGCCTGAAAATCCACTGCCAAAGATGCAGGTTCTTTCTGATACTCTACTGACACACTTCCGCTCGTAGTGACGATGTCGATCTCTTCGTTCTGATGATCCTGAAGAAGATCAATATCCCCGGAAGTTGTCTTATAGTTCACCTTTTCAGCTGTTGTGCGGCTGCTTTTTATTGATCCGCTTGTTGTCTTTACTTCACCTTGGCCGAATGAATTTTGGTCAGTTTGAATTTCTCCACTCGTTGTTTTTAGCGTCAGCTCGTTTTCGATGCGTGTATGCTTCAGCTCAATATTTCCTGATGTAGAGTCAGCAGCTGATTGATCCGCTTGCGTATTTTCTATCAAAATATCGCCAGAGGTTGTCGTTACGGTTATCTCATCATACTTCTTTTCCGGAATCGTGATTGTGATTTTCATATCCTTTTCGCTGCCCCACGGTATAAAAGAGATGATATTCTCGCGTGCTATTTGATTGATTGTTAATGAATTGCCATCTTGGCTCACATCGAACAGCTTTTTGCTTTTATCACTGACTAGCCCTTCAGCGGCTACCTGAATATCATCCGTTTGCCCGCTTTTGACCTCTGCATGCATCGAGCTCGTTGTTACCTCAATTTTTTTAATATCTGCAGGATCATATGTTTCGGCAGCTTTCACCTCTTCTTTTGTAAAATCCGAGGCAGCTGCAGAGATGACAGCCCCGATTACCCCGACTGCAAATACTGCGATCAATCCTATTATGATTTTTTTCATGTCTGCGCCCCCGTCACCAGCTTTAAATTATATCTGATATATCGCAAACTCATGCCATACAGCAGCTTGCCTAAATGCCACAGCCCTATACACAAGAGCAGCCCCAGACTGCCAAACACGAGTGATAAAAAGAACTCCAGCATCATGTGCGTATTCATTTGAAACATCACCATGCCGACAAACATAATTGGTGATACAGAAAGTGCAAGCGCCGCCCCGCATAAACCCACGTACACTCCAAAAATGCCAATAGCTGGTCCCAGCACAAAAATCAAATTTAAGATGCTTATCGCTGCTGCTGAACATGCCATCTGAAAGAGGTTCTTCTTAGGGCGCTGCACTGCTGGAGCAGTTTCCGTGACATCTGGCACCAATTCCTTTGCTATTTGTTTTGGGGAGCCGAGTTCCCTGATGATGTCCGCTTCCGGCCTGCCTTCTTTCATCCCTTCTGTAATATGTTCTTCAAAATCAAATAAGATTTCATTCCGCTCTTCTTTAGAAAGCGGCTGTAACGCTTTACTTAACTCCTGTAAAAACTTTTCTTGATTCATCGTTCTCCTCCCCTTGCCGCATCAATGATTTGATTGACAGATGCTGTGAACTGATCCCATTCTGCCAGCAGCAGTTTCATTCGCACGAAACCAAGCTTTGACATCGTGTAATATTTTCTGGCAGGCCCTTCGGAAGACGGCGCCATATATGTTTCTAAATATTCTTCTTTCGTCAGTCTCCTGAGAAGAGGATATAAGGTGCCTTCAGCTATCGCCATGTGTCTGGAAATGTTTTGAGAAAGCTCATATCCGTATTGGTCTTTTTCGGATATTAATACAAGCACACATAGCTCTAATGCTCCCTTTTTGAATTGAGCATTCATCATAAGCTCCTCCCTGCGGCTGGTCAATTTTGTTTATTTTTCCCATCACTTATCCATATGGTAACATCCACTACTGAACATTACAAGGTACTGAATGATATCTACTGAGAAAAAAGAAAAACCGGAGAGAAATCTCCGGCTTTGCTTCTCTTATGATTGTTTTTTCAGGCGGATCACATTCCAGGAAAGCGGCGTGAAATGAGCAGTTAAGCCGTTTTCGCTAACAGACGATGTTCCGTTGGAATGCGGGACGACATTCTTTCTGTTATGCTGGTTTGTCGCTTTGATATCCTGATGCTCAAGCACGATGTGCTCTGCGATTTGGTAGGATTCAAAGCCTCTGAGCGAAATCTCCGTCTCCATCTGATCCTCAGCCTTGTTTACCGCAAAAATAGTGAGGGTTTCTTCCTCTTCAGAGTACACAACAGCAGCATCAACATATGGCACATCAGTAAAATCAGAACAGTCGTACTTCGGAGAAGAAATAAGCGGTTTCAGTGACTCGCCCCTTCCGTAAACAGAAGCATGCATGTATGGATAGAAAATCGGCTGTCTCCATGCTTCTCCGCCTTTTTCCGTCATGATCGGCGCGATGACATTGACAAGCTGCGCAAGACACGCGATTTTCACACGATCTGCGTGCTGCAGCATCGTAATGAGGAGCGAGCCGACTAATAAGGCATCTTCAAAATTGTAAATATCCTCTAAAATCGGACGCGCAGTGATCCACGGCTCGACTTTTTTGTCAGCCTCATTTGAGTGATACCAGACGTTCCATTCATCCAGAGAGAGATTGATCGTTTTCTTGCTGCGTGTTTTTGCTTTTACATAGTCACAGGTTGCGGCGACAGATTTAATGAAATGATCCAGATCCATGGAACGGGCCAAATAGTTTGGCAGATTGTTATCCCGATTTCCGTAGTAGGTGTGAAGAGAGATATAGTCAACATGCTCGTACGTATGCTCCAGCACCTTCGCTTCCCAATCGATAAAGGTCGGCATGCCGCTGTTTGAGCTGCCGCAGGCAACAAGTTCAATTGATGGGTCAACCCATTTCATGACCTTTGCCGTCTCTGCGGCTAGCCGTCCGTATTCATCAGCTGTTTTGTGGCCGATCTGCCACGGTCCATCCATTTCGTTTCCTAAGCACCATGTTTTGATGCCGTACGGCTGTTCATAGCCATGTGATCTTCTTAAATCACTCCAATAAGAGCCTTTCGGATGATTGCAATATTCAACGAGATTACGGGCGGCATCTATGCCTCTTGTGCCGAGATTGACGGCCATATTGACCTCGGTGTTCACCTTTTTTGCCCAAGTTAAAAATTCATTTGTTCCCACTTCATTGGTTTCTGTCGTTTGCCATGCCAAGTCAAGCCGTCTCGGGCGATTTTCAACTGGTCCGACACCGTCCTCCCAGTTGTATCCGGATAAAAAGTTTCCGCCCGGATAGCGGATGATCGGAACCTGTAATTCTTTAATCAGCGACTGGACATCTTTTCTAAACCCATCTTCATCCGCTTCAGGGTGATCAGGCTCATATATGCCTTCGTATACCGCACGCCCCATATGTTCGATAAACGATCCGTAAATCCGTTTGTCTACTTCACCAATTTTATATTCTTTGTCTACAATCATTCGTGCTTTTTTCATCACACGTTTCCTCCTTCATTAACCTTTGACTCCCCCTACCGTCAGGCCGGAGATAAAGTATTTTTGGAAAAACAAGAAAATGATAATGACCGGCAAAATCGCAAATACCGAGCCGGAGATAAGCATGTCGTAATTATTTCCATAAGGGCTCAGCAAGCTGGACAGACCAATTGGAAGCGTAAACATTTCTTTCGACCGAAGCACAATCAGCGGCCACAAGAAATTGTTCCAGCTGTTTAAGGACTGAAGGATGATCATCGCGCCGAAAGCCGGTTTCATCAGCGGCGCCATAATCCTGAAAAAGATGCCAAATTCCGTACAGCCGTCCATTCTTGCAGAATCCAACAGATCCCTTGGAAGACCAAGCGCATATTGCCTAAAAAAGAATACGGCAACAGGTGAAACGATAAACGGCAATATGACACCCGTATACGAATCGATCAAGTGCAGTCCGACGGTTAGCTTAAACAGAGGAAGCATCATAACCTCCAGCGGAACCATCATGATAATCAGCACAAGAACAAAGATGATACTTCTGCCCTTAAAATCATAAACCGCAAGCCCGTACCCGATCATCGAAGAAAAAAACAGGGTGAGCACGGTTGTGAAAAGCCCAAGCACAAGGCTGTTAAAAAACCATTTGAAATAAATGCTGCCGCCGTTAAACAGAAATGTATAATTATCAAGACTCATTACTTTAGGATCAATGTCAAGATTCAGCCCCACACGCAAAAGCTCAGATGACGGCTTTAAGGATCCTAAAAGCAAACAGAAAATCGGAAAAATATACAATAGGCTCAGCATCATAAAAAACAGAGTCAGCGCAATTCTGTAAACGCTAAACTGAGGACTGTTCCGCAACATTTATCCCTCCCCCTTAAACGAGCCTGACAGCTTTAATGAAATCAGGCTGACAACAAGTATCACAATCAAAAGCACAATGCCGATGGCCGCTCCGTACCCCATTTCGTTGTAGGCAAGCCCCTGCTGATACAAATATCCGACAAGCGTCAGACCAATATTACCCGGGGAATTATTCTGCCAAAGCACGTAGCTTTCCTCAAACATTCTGAAGCCGCCGATAATGCTGATGGTCAGCACATATACGGTAACAGGCTTGAGAAACGGCAGCGTGATGTGTCGGAATTTTTTCATCGTATTCGCGCCGTCTATATCAGCGGCTTCGTACAGCTCTTTCGGCACATTTTGCAGGCCTGCTAAAAAGTAAAGGATGTTGATTCCCATCCATCTCCACGAAGCAAGCAGCACCATCAAAAACATGCCGGTATGTTCATTGTTCATCCAGTTCTGAGGTGATAAGCCGAGTTTGAGTAGGATGGAGTTAGCCAGAGACGTTTCCATTTCTCCGAAGATCAGCCGAAAAATGATCCCCGCGACAATGGTGGAGGTCAATGCCGGTATGAATAGCGCTGATTTAAATATATTTCGAAATTTGACCAGCTTTGAATTCAGGAATATGGCCAGAAGCAATGGGACAGGAATCAGCACGATCAGCGTCCAAAAGGTGTATTCCAGCGTATTCCAAAGGGCGGTATAGAACGTCGGGTTGTTTAGCGCTGTATAATTAGACAATCCGACAAACGACACCTCTCCCGGCAAAATTCTTTGAAAGCTCATGATGAAGACACTAATGATGGGGTATAGAAAAAATACGAGAAAGGATAAAACGAATGGCGCTGTAAACAGATAGGGCGCCGCTTTTTTCGAATAAAATAGATCTCGCCAGCCTGATTGTTTCGCAGCTGAAGGAACGGGATGAACCGTTCCCGTTTTCACAGGTTTCATGAGAACCTCCCCGCTTTCACTTTTTGAATGGGATTCTATTTCTGTTTCAGTTCACCTGCCGCTCTGTCCAAGGCTTGTTTAGGCGTTTTTTGCTGGGATTTAAGCGCGTCGAACAATACGCTTCTGTTGACAAGGTCTGAAGCCTTGGCAAAATCCTCATGTAAATAAATTGGATTGATTTCATCCTTGATATCGAGCAGCACAGAAAAAATGCCTGTTCCGTTTTGGAAGTAATCCGTGTATTTGTTTTTCTCTTTCAATTCCTTGGAGCTCCAAACATCCCAGCGAAGCGGGTCAAACCCGAGTACGCTCCAGAGTTTTTTATTTCCTTCTTTAGAGCCCTTCGCAAAGGCCAAAAACTCTTTTGCTAACTCAACATGCTTGGATTGCTTCGGTACAACGGTTGCCGTACCGCCCAAGCCTGCCGAGCGGTCGCCCCCCTCTTTCCATGCCGGGAGCGGTCTGATGGCAATCTTCCCTTTCAGATCAGGCATATAATCGATAAATCTTCCCATATACCAAATCGGCATGAGGACTGAAGCAGCTCCTCCTTGGTTCATAAAACCGTAGTATTCTTCACTGTGATGCCCGCCGCCTGGAGCAGGAATCATCGTTTTATCATTGATCATGTCTTTTAAATATTGAAGTGTTTTTACGTTGGTGTCATTATTGAGGATCAGCTTGCCGTTTTTATCAAAATAGCCTGAGTTTTGCTGTGAAATCATAGATAAGAAGGTTCCGGAATCATTTGTTTCCACCGTTCCCATCGGCTTCCCGGTCACTTTGCGCACTTTCTGTCCGGCTTTATGGTAATCATCCCATGTTTTAATATCGTCAGGATTGACGCCGGCTTTTTTCATCACATCCATGTTATAAAACATGACTGTAGTCCCTACATGCGTATCGAGTCCGTAAAGCTTTCCGTTTTTGCTGTACAGGGTCAGCCGCGCCTCTACGAATTTATCGCGGTCCTTTTCAATCAGCGGAGTCAAGTCGGCAAGTGGTATGTCAGAGCCCTTCAAAAAGTTTGAAAAACGGGCCAATTCGACATCGGCAATATCAGGGACGCCTTCTCCCGCTATCAAGGAGATAGATAAGTTATCATGCATTTGCCCATACGGATAAACGACCGTATTCAGCTTAATTTTGCGGTCAGGATATTTTTTGTTCCATTCCTTCACCATTTCCACATAGAACTGCTCATGAAGCCCGTTAAATGTCCAAAAGGTCAGCTCAGTTTCACCCGATTTGCCGGATGATTTTTCTGCTGAACACCCGGCAATGAGTAATGTCAGCAGCATCATGAGCACAAGAAAACAGACAGTCATTTTTTTCATCTGCGTTACCCCTTCCATTCGAGGTGCGGGCTATTCATATAGACCATGATTGATCAGCGTTTTGTTTTCATTGATAATTCTTAATCCGGTGCAGCGGTCTCTTAAGGTGTGCGCGTGTCTGAAGGCATTTTTGACGGAATCCTGCCCGACACCGATTTCGTCAAAATACGCAGGGCCTCCGGCTGATCTCAGCCAATCAGCAAGCACTTCTCCTTCCGGGAGTGTTTGATAAGCCGATTGGATGGCTTGCCGCCGGCTTGGTGAAAATTCATTCAATCCCTCATCCTTAGCGAGCTTTCTGTATGTGTCAGTTAATAAAACAGCGGCACAGCCCACCTTTGCCCCATGAAGAATCTGAGGCCGTTTTTTCTCCATTAATTCCATCTCAATCCAATGTGAAATATGATGCTCGCCGCCTGATGCCGGGCGGGAATGATCTAAGGCCAGCATGACAAGCCCCGATACGATTAAAGACTCCATCAACACCCGTATGCCAGTTTCCGTTTTCATCGCGATGTCTTCTGTGTGTGCGATACAGGCGTCAAGCGCCTCTTGAACGATCTTAGCTCCTGCTGGCGAATAAGGCTCACCGGCAAGATGCCGGGATATTTCCCAATCTGCTAAAGATGTTATTTTACCGAGCATGTCACCAAACCCAGCCGCCACCATTGATTGCGGTGCCGCTTTTAATAGATCCAGATCAGCGAACAGCGCAGATGGGGCCTTCGTTTGAATGGTTGTTTTCGTGCCGTATAAAATAATCGGCGCCCCGGCTGACGTAAAACCGTCTACAGATGGAGCAGTCGGATAAGAAATAAACGGCAAATCTCTCTGAAACGCTGCAAAGCGGACGATATCATGAATCGTGCCCGAACCGACTGCAATCATGACATCCGTTGTTTGTTTCGTATGGATCAGCGCATGAATGAGCGATCGTTCATCAGCTGTCACATCTCCGGCTTCATTTTCTGGAATGATCAGGCACTCGGCCTGAAATCCTGCTTGATTCAGCCGGTTTTCCAAATCAATTCCTGCAATGCGGTGTGTATTCGCGTCGCAAACAAGGACAATATGTTTGTTGTTTTTTCGTTTTACATAATCCAAGAGCGAATCAGCGGCATGTTTACCGAGAACAATTTCTTCAACTTCTATAGGAGACGTCTCTTCTCCGGCGTGTTCAAAAGCACGCTGAACGTCAGCTGCGATACGATTCATATCAGAATCCCCTCCTCAGCCAATTTGGTTACATCCTCTATGGACTCCAGCACATAATCCGGCGTGTACAAACGGTGTTCTCCCGGTTTCGCAGAACCAGTAAGCACTAAGGCGCTTTTCATGCCATAAAGCTTTCCCATTGCAATGTCAGATTCAATGCTGTCTCCTATAATCATGCATTCATGTGCGGACAGCCCCATTGCTGTATAGGCAGCCTCAGCCATCAGCCAAGACGGCTTTCCGACAACAAGTTCAGTCTTCGCTTGAGCGGAAGCCTCTATCGCCCCAATCATTCCGGCCACATCAATGGCATTTCCGTCTTCGTTTGGAAAAGAGCGGTCTTTGTTTGTAGCAATGATACGAGCGCCGCCGGCAGCCGCTTGAAAAGCTTGATTTAAATCTTTGTACGTAAGCGTTTCATGAAGGGAGATGACGAGCCAATCCGCTTCCTTCGGTTCGTTCGCACGCTGCACACCGGCCAGTCTCAGCTCGTCAACCAAACCTTGTTCTCCAAGCACCCATACCTTTGAAAAACGATAATGTTTTTTCAGAAAGGCTGCCGTTACACTTGACGACAGAACAATGTCGTTTACGTCCGTTTCAATCCCCGCGCCAAGAAGTTTTTTTCTGCACATGGCACGGGAGATATTCCCCCGGTTGCTTAAAAAGACGATTTTCTTTCCCATTCTCCTAAGCGTTTTGATCGCTTCTCTTGCTCCTTCGATCAACTCATTTCCTCTGAATACAGTACCGTCCAAGTCAATCAGAATGCCAGCCGGTGACACAGGCGTATCATGACTGGCCATAATACGCATTTGCTCCGTGTTTTCGATAAAAATGCTTTTCATGCAGGACTGTATTAATTGGGGTTACATCCTTGTTCAGCATAATGGAGTGATAGGCCATTTCGGCAACCGTTTCTAATACAACTGCGTTATGAATGGCATTTAAGGCATCCGTTCCCCAGCAGAACGGTCCGTGATTATTCACGAGCACACCCGGCACCTGTTCGTAGTTATGCTGCTGAAAGGTTTCCGCTATGACTTTTCCTGTATTCAATTCGTACTCATGAATGATTTCTTCATCGTACATTTCTCTAGTACACGGAATCGCACTGTCAAAATAATCAGCATGAGTCGTGCCTAAAGGCGGAATGTCTCTGCCTGATTGCGCCCAGCTTGTCGCCCATTGAGAATGGGTATGAACTATTCCCCCGATATTCGGAAAGGCTTTATATAAATAAACATGGGTAGGTGTATCTGAAGAAGGCTTAAGCGAGCCTTCGACGACTTCTCCTTCAAGGTTCAAAACAACCAAGTCATCTGCTGTCAGGTCGCTGTATTCGACTCCGCTAGGTTTGATGACAATTCTTTCTTTTTCACGGTCAATGCCGCTGACATTTCCCCACGTAAAGGTTACCAGCTGATGCTCTTGAAGCTTCAGATTGGCAGCCAGCACTTCTTTTTTTAATGTTTCAAGCATGCTCCATCACCCTTTATCAATTCTTTTTGGCGGCAGATGAAAATTGAAGATTTTTGATGGTTTTCAGACGCTTCATGACATGGTTTTCTTTTCCGAAATAATGAACCAGCTCTTTATATTCAGCGTACAATTTTTCATAGACCGCGGCATTTTCGGCATTTGGCGTATAAGATATATCTTTCAGTTTTCCCATGTTCGCCGCTGCGTCTTTGATGTCGTCGTATCCGCCTTTTTCTTTGCCTGCTGCTAGCGCGCCGAAAATGGCAGATCCTAAGGCTGGGGCTTGCGGTGACCCAGAGATTTTAATGTCCATGTTTGTCACATCCGCATAAATCTGCATGACAAACGGGTTTTTCTCAGCAATTCCGCCGGCTGCGTACAGCTCCTCAATCGGAACACCGCTTTCTTTGAACGTTTCGATAATCATCCGTGTTCCGTAGGCTGTCGCTTCAACTAACGCTCTATAAATCTCTTCAGGCTTCGTCAGCAGGGTCATGCCAAGCAGCATCCCTGTTAAATCTGCATCAACAAGAGTTGAACGGTTGCCATTCCACCAATCTAAAGCAAGCAGGCCGCTTTCACCCGGCGCTTGATGGTTTGCTTTCTCACTCAGCAGCTCATGAATGCTAATGTTTTTTTCCTTTGCTTCCTCTTGATACGCTTGCGGAACACACGTTTTCACAAACCAGTCAAAATGATCGCCTACACAGGACTGTCCGGCTTCATATCCCGCATAGCCCGGGAGAATTCCGTTGTCCACAACGCCGCACATCCCTGGAACGATATGCACCTCTTCACCAAGTAGAACATGGCACGTTGAGGTTCCCATAATCATCAGCATTTTCCCTGGCTTTGTGATGCCGACCGCCGGCACGGAAACATGAGCATCCACATTGGCAACCGCAACAGCCGTTCCCGGAAGAAGCCCTGTCAGCTTTGCCATTTTGTCAGTCAGGCCGCCGGCTTTTTCCCCTACTGAATGAATCGGCCCTGCCAATTTATCTCTTGTAATCGTTTTCATTGAAGGGTTTAATTTCTCAAAGAAACCATCTGACGGATATCCCGCTTTTTCACTCCAAATCGCTTTATACCCTGCAGTACAGTTGCTTCGCTTGAGCGAGCCGCACAGCTGGTACACGATCCAGTCCGCAGCCTCGATGATCCGGTCAGCCGCTTCATAAATGTGAGGCGCTTCCTCAGCTATTTGCATGACCTTTGGAATCATCCATTCTGAAGAAATTTTTCCTCCGTACCGCTGTAAAAAAGCCTCTCCTTCTTCTTCCGCGATTTGATTGAGCCGATCAGCATGTTTTTGTGCCGCATGATGCTTCCAGAGCTTCACATAGCTGTGCGGCTCCTCTTCATATTCAGGCAGCATGCACAACGGCTGCCCGCTGCTGTCAATAGGAAGGATTGTACATGCCGTGAAATCAATTCCAATCCCGATAATGTCTTTTGGTTCAACGCCCGTCTGTTCAAGTAAAGACGGAATGGTTGTTTCCAAGACTTCGAGGTAATCAGCAGGGTGCTGCAGCGCCCAGTCGCGCGGCAGCTTTTGGCCCGTTTTGGGCAGGACGGTATCAATGACAGCATGCCTGTATTCTTTTACAGCAGACGCAAGTTCCTCCCCTGTTTGGACATGAACCAACACCGCTCTTCCAGATAAAGTTCCAAAATCAACCCCTATAGTGTAAGCCATGTGACATCCCCCTCTACTTTTGAAGCCGGTAAAGCGCCTCGTTCCATTTTAACTCGTGTTTCAGTTTATGAATTGTCGTATCACGGGAAATGAGAACACTTTCGATCCCCGCCATTTCCGCCCAATCAAGCATTTGCTCAGCTGTCAGTTCATAAGACAGGCAGGTGTGGTGTGCACCGCCGGCTAAAATCCATGCCTCCGCTGCTGTTTTCAATGACGGCTCCGGCTTCCAGAGAACTCGGGCCACCGGCAGATTCGGCATGTCTTTTTCAATTTCCTGGCCGTTGACTTCATTCAGCACAAGGCGGAAACGCCCGCCAATATCAACAATGCTGGCTTGAATGGCCGAACCGCTGATGCCGTTAAATACAAAACGCGCAGGGTCCTCCTTGCCGCCGATCGAAAGCGGGTGAACCTCGATTTTCGGCTGATCCAAAGCGACAGTCGGACACACTTCAAGCATGTGAGAGCCCAGAATCATTTCATTTCCCGGTTCAAAATGGTACGTGTAATCTTCCATGAAGGAAGTTCTTTTTCCTTTGGCCATGATTTTCATCATCCGTACAAGGGCCGCTGTCTTCCAATCCCCTTCACCGGCGAAACCGTAGCCTTTCTCCATCAGGCGCTGAACGGCAAGTCCCGGCAGCTGTTTCATTCCGTGCAGCACTTCAAACGATGTCGTAAACGCTGTATATCCGCCTTGTTCAAGAAAAGCGGTTAAGCCAAGTTCAATTTTCGCCTGCTCTTTAATGGACGCTACCTTTGCCTCGTCACGTTTTGTTTCCTCGCTGATCACATATAATCTGTCATATTCCGCATAAAGCGTGTCAACCTCGTCGTCCGTAATGCGATTCATCACCTCAACAAGATCTCCGATTCCATATCCGTCAACCTGCCAGCCAAATTGAATATGCGCCCCGACCTTGTCTCCGTCTGTTACCGCGACATGACGCATGTTATCTCCAAATCTGGCAACCTTAATATGTCTGCTTTCATTTAATGCAGCCGCCGTATCCATCCACTGGGACATTTCTTTTTTCACTTCTTCATCATCCCAATAGCCGGCAATGACTTTTCGGCTAAGCCCCATTCGCGAGTTGATGTAACCGTACTCTCGATCGCCATGCGCGGATTGGTTGCTGTTCATAAAATCCATGTCAATCGTACCCCACGGAATATCGCGATTATATTGGGTATGCAAATGCAAAAGCGGTTTTTGATAAGAGGAAAGGCCTTCTATCCACATTTTTGCAGGGGAAAATGTGTGCATCCATGTAATGATGCCAGCGCACGTCTCACTGTACTCCGCTTCTCTTAACAGCTCTCTAATCGTTTCCGGTGAAGTGACGACGGGCTTATGAACCATTTTATATCTGGAAGAAACCCCGCTGAGCCCCTCACAAATGTTTTTCGCATGCTGATCCACCAGTTCCAGCGTCTCTTCCCCGTATAGGTGCTGGCTTCCTGTCACAAACCAGAATTCATAATCCTTTGTCTGAAGCATGTAAACTGCCCCTTTCTCATAAAATAAAACGCTTTCAAACACAAGAAAAAGATACGTACTAATGATAGAAAACAAACCTATAAATAATAATTTGTACGAACAATTTCATTATAGTAATTGACTATTACACTGTCAATCTTTTCTTTTAAAAAAAGCCGGGCTCTGCCCCCGGCTTTTTGATTCAATAGGACGGCCAGCCCGAGCTCCAATTCAAATCATTGATAAGAAGCTTCGGAATGCCGTTGTTATTGGCATCATAGGCATGGCGAACAAGAATGTTTCCATTTACAATATCCTGGCCTCCAGGTCCTTTCCACTGGTCATTGCCCGAATCCAAAATGGTGCCTCCGCCTTCGAGCATGCTTTTTCCGCTTTTATCAAGATAAGGTCCTGTAATGTTTTTAGATCTTCCGTAAGCAATTTTGTACGTACTGTTTACGCCGGCACAGCATTTATCAAATGAAACCATTAAATAGTAGTAACCATTTTGATACGTAAGAGTAGGGGCTTCCAGCGCACCGCCATTATTCGGTCTGGCTGCAATCGAATAGAGCGAGCCTGTAGGCTTCATCGTATTCTTATCAAGCTTGGTCAGCTTAATGCCCGTCCAAAACGAGCCGAACGCGAGCCATGGGTTGCCATCCTTGTCGAATGTCAGCTCCGGATCAATGGCGTTATAATTATTTGAGCTTGTCGAACGAATCACCAAGCCCTCGTCCTTCCAACTCCCCGAACTGATGCTTGTGGAAGATGCCAGGCCAATGGCAGATGTATTGCTTCCAAAAGAAGAAACAGAATAATACAGCCAGTACTTTCCGTTATAGTATTGGATGTCCGGCGCCCATTGGTTTGGCTCGTAATTCGGCACATAATTGGACCACCACGATAGCGGTGTGCTGAAAATAGATTTTTGTACGGTCCAATTTTTAGCGTCTGAAGACTTCAACACCCGCAGTCCCCGTTCTTCCGTAAGCCCTGTGCCGAGCGCATACCATGAGCTCCCCTCTTTAATCATAGTCGGGTCATGAAGCAGCTCATTGGATGCACCCCAAAACGCGGCCTCTGCGGGAGCAGCGGAAGTGAATAACAAACCTGCAGCCAGAGCGGCACTCGAAAAGTGAAAGAAACGTTTCCATGTTTTTTTTGTTTTCAATTTTGTTCATCCTCCCTTAAATTAGAAAGCGCTTACAAAATAGATTGTTTACCCTCCCTTCCTTTCAAATGAGCTGGGTATCGTAGATCTTCATGTTCAGGACATTTTCGGTATCCTCTTTATTGTAGTCACTCCGCTGTAATTTGTACAGACAAAAAAATAGAATCCGCCTGTTGAGGCGGATTCCTCCGTATCTTTATTGGTACGTAATTTCATCAACCGTTTTACGATCTAGCTTCTTAATGACTTCTGTAATTAACTTAACGGCGTTTTCATAATCATCACGATGGAGCATGGCTGCGTGCGTATGAATGTAGCGCGTTGCAATGGTAATGGACAGCGCAGGAACGCCATTTGCCGTCAAATGGATGGCTCCCGAATCAGTTCCGCCGCCGGCAATCGAATCAAACTGGTACGGAATGCCTGCTTCTTCCGCGGTAGCGACAACTGCATCGCGCAAACCTTTGTGAGAGACCATAGATGCATCGTAAACGATAATCTGCGGGCCTTTACCCATTTTGCTTTGCGCTTCCTTCTCGGAAATGCCAGGCGTGTCTCCTGCGATTCCTACATCGACCCCAAACGCAATATCAGGCTGTATGGTGTGTGCAGCCGTTTTCGCTCCCCTCAGGCCGACTTCCTCCTGCACGGTTCCGACGCCATACACAATGTTTGGATGATCAGTGTTTTGTAAGTTTCTTAATACATCAATTGCAATCGCACAGCCGATGCGATTGTCCCAAGCCTTTGCGAGCAGGAATTTTTCATTGTTCATAACCGTAAATTCAAAATGCGGAACAATCATATCTCCCGGGAGCACGCCCCACTCCAAGGCTTCTTCCCGGCTTGAAGCTCCGATATCAATAAACATATCTTTTATTTCCACTGATTTTTTTCTTGCTTCAGGAGACAAAATATGAGGCGGCTTAGATCCGATAACCCCTGTGATTTCTCCTTTTTTTGTGACGATGGTGACGCGCTGGGCAAGCATAACCTGAGCCCACCAGCCGCCAACGGTTTGAAAACGGATAAAGCCTTTATCTGTGATTTGTGTCACCATAAAGCCGACTTCATCCAAATGTCCGGCGATCATAATTTTCGGGCCGTTTTCTGCACCAGTTTTTTTAGCAATTAAACTGCCCAGGCGATCTGTTGTCACCTCATCAGCAAATGGTTCTATGTATGATTTCATCACTTGCCTTACTTCTCTTTCATTGCCCGGTATGCCTTTTGCATCTGTTAAATCTTTCAGCATGGTCAATGTTTTATCTAATTTTTCCATGTTCCAAACCCTCCTTCATCAGTCCTGCATTCTTATTATACAAAACATGGCGCTAACCATACGACTATTTCACTTGAAAATCGGGTATATGTTTTTAGAACTTTCTTTTAGAAAAAGTGAAACTTTTTTCTATGCTCTTCGTATTACATCAGATCATCACAATAAGGGAGGTGCCTTCACACAATGTTTGTCATGGTTCTAAGGATTATTTTGCTTGCACTTTTTGCTTATTGTATTTATGCCGTGGTCAAATATGTCGCGAATCCAAAGAGAAGGCTTAAGCTGGCCCAATCAAAAGAACATTTTTATATTATCGATGAACAGAACAATACCCGAAAGAACTTTCAGCTGACGTATAAAGGCGTGCTTTTTGAAGGAGAAAAGCATATTCCTTCCAAGGATCATCCTCTGTTTATCCACACCATCTTTGTCTGGACAGAATCTCCTGAGAAGCTGAAGCATTTCTCTGCAAAAGATTTTGAGAACATTGAAGAAAAAGTGCTGGAACGATATCCAAATTGTAAAATTGACTGGGACCAGCCCATTAAACTTGCAAAAAAAGCAGAAGAGCGTTAAAACGCTTTTCTGCTTTTTATAAATCAAACGGACTGTAGTAAATACCGATGAGAATCGCTTCTATTACCAGAAGAAGCGGTACTCCGTACTTAAAAGAAGCGTGTTTCGTTTTATGTCTGAAGGTTTGCATGCCAAGCCAGATACCGAGCGCTCCAAACACGATGGCTATCAGCCACAGCCGGTCTTCAGAAATTCTCCATTTGTGCTGCTGCGCTTTTCGTTTGTCAACGCCCATCACCCAAAAACCGCACAGATTCATCAACACCAAATAGACTGCAATAACCATGTCGCCTCATCCTTTATATAAAAAAGCCGCTCTGCTGGAGAGCGGCTCTATATGATTACTTGTTTAATTGAGCTTTGGCAGCATCAGCAAGCTGATTGAATGCAGTAAGATCGTTTACAGCAAGATCAGCAAGCATTTTACGGTTTACTTCGATACCAGAAAGCTTAAGACCGTGCATTAAACGGCTGTAAGAAAGGCCGTTCATGCGAGCAGCTGCGTTGATACGAGTGATCCAAAGTTTACGGAAATCACGTTTTTTCTGACGACGGTCACGGAAAGCATAGTTTCCAGATTTCATGACCTGCTGGTTAGCTACTTTGTATAATGTATGTTTTGAACCGAAATAACCTTTTGCTAATTTAAGAACCTTTTTACGACGCTTACGCGCAACAGTTCCGCCTTTTACTCTTGGCATTAAATTTCCCTCCTAATTGTTCCTTATCCGATTACTTGATGTTAGCAAGCATTTGTTTGATACGTTTGAAGTCTCCTGCACTTACAACAGCACTCTTGCGAAGCTTACGCTTTTGCTTTTGAGATTTGTTAGCGAATAAGTGACTTGTATACGCGTGAGAACGTTTTAACTTCCCAGAACCTGTCTTTTTAAAACGTTTAGCAGATCCGCGGTGAGTTTTCATTTTTGGCATGGGATTTCCTCCTTATTGCTTTTCGTTTTTCGGCGCGAGCATTAAGAACATGCTGCGGCCGTCCATTTTTGGTTTTGTTTCGACAGTCGCAACCTCAGCACATGCTTCAGAAAAACGGTCTAACACACGCTGACCGATTTCTTTATGAGTGATTGCGCGTCCTTTAAAGCGGATAGAAGCTTTCACTTTATCGCCTTTTTCAAGGAATTTAATCGCATTGCGCAATTTCGTGTTAAAGTCATGCTCATCGATTGTCGGACTTAACCGAACTTCTTTTAAGTTAATGATTTTTTGATTCTTGCGTGCTTCTTTTTCCTTTTTCTGTTGCTCAAATCGGAACTTACCGTAGTCCATGATTCGGCAGACAGGCGGTTTTGCATTCGCTGCAACTAACACAAGGTCAAGATTTGCGCGGCCGGCGATTTCAAGTGCTTCCTGACGGGACTTGATGCCAAGCTGGTCGCCATTTTGTCCGATTAAACGGACCTCACGTGCACGGATACCCTCATTAACCAATTGATCTTTGCTAATAATGAGCCACCTCCATAGTTTCTTCGAATTGATTCACAACTCATTTTGACTGCATTCTGCAGGCAAACAAAAAGTGTGGGCATTATAAAACACCCACACTACGAACATCTGTATCAATAAAAATGTACGGTCAACCTGCCAACTACATGCATGTGTCAATCAGGTGAGAAGCGGGTGCTTCTGCTTGTGATTTATATTCAATTCAATAACTATTCTACACAATACCGGATCTTTAGTCAAGGACGACTTATCCGGAACAACTTTTACATTGTAACATGGGTTTTCTATGAGCGCAAGAGAGAAAAAGAAAATCTTTCATCCTCAACCAGAATGTGAAGTTTCTGAACCGCTCACCCACGCACCATAAACGAAAAAAGCCAGGGCTGAATGCCTTGGCTTAACCTCCGATCAACTGCACGAACACAGGAATGACCAGAACCGTTACCACTCCTACTACGACAACCGCAATACTCGCCATCGCAGCTTCAACTTCTCCCATCTCAATCCCGACCGCTACACCAAGTGCATGTCCGGATGTTCCGAGAGCCAATCCTTTAGAAATCGGATTCTTTACTTTAAACACCTTCAAGAACAATGCTCCGAGCGCATATACGATGACAGCGTTAAAGATGACCGCAAAGGCTGTGATGTCGCTGATGCCCCCGATGCCTTTTGATAAAGGAAGCGCAATTGCCGTTGTAGCCGCCTGCGGAAGCATGCTTTTCATTACGGCCGAATCGAGATGAATGCCTTTTGCGAGCAAATAAACAATCGTGACAGAGCAGATAGACCCGGCAATAATGGAGGCCATGATTTGCCACCAGTATTTTTTAAGCTTATCTCTTTGTTTGTACAAAGGAATGGCAAAAGCAATCGTTGCCGGTTCCAGGAAAAACTTAATGATTTCTCCTCCGTTATTATAGTCTGCGTAGGAAAAACCGCCGATTTTTAAAAATGCGATCCCAAGCACCATGGCAACAAACAAAGGAGTGAAAAGGAAGAAGCCTTTTGTTTTCTTAAATAAAAAGGTGCCGATGCCGAATGCAGCAAGTGATACGACAATCCCAAAATAAGGACTCATTGTGCTTTCCATGTGATGAACCTCCTGTTTCCTTAATGGTGAACAAGTTCGTTATTGTTCTGCGGGCTTTGCACTGTTTTTGTTTTCATGTCCGCTGCAGTTTTGCGATTTCCGCCCAGCGAAAGAATCAGCTGAGAAAACAATCCCGTAGCCCCCAGCAAAATAATCGTTGCGAGCAGAATGACAAGAACAATTTGCAGGCCGTATTGCTGCATCACACCAAGCGAATTCATAACAGATATACCTGACGGAACAAATAAAAATCCGATCAGAGAGGTTAAAGACGTTCCGAGCGTTTCCACTTGTTCCAGTTTAATGACTTTCAAACATAATAGGAGAAATAATAAGACCAACCCTACAACCGATGCGGGGATAGGTATTGGGACAATAGCGGCAATCATATTCGAAACCAGCATAATGACGGCAAAAATAAATGCTTGTGTTAAAAACCCGTACACTTTTTTAGCACTCATTTTCTTCACCTCTTTCTCTTTGGTACCCTCATTATAAATAAGAATCTCCCATTATGAAGCGCTTACAAGATAACATGCCGAATAGCGGGCCTGAGTTGCAGAATCAAATGGCTGAAATGCAAAAAGCCGCCCATCAAATATGGAGCAGCTTTTTCAATTCTTTCGCATATGTCCGGCTGACCGGTATTTTCGATCCGTCTTTCATGATCAGATTATACGTTGAATTAAACCATGGCTGAATTTCTTTAATATATTCGGTATTGACGACGAAGCTCCGATGGACGCGGATAAAATCAGAATCCGGAAGCTTTTTCTCTATCACAACAAGCGTCTCGCTGACCGTATAAGAATGATCGAAGGTTTTTACATTAACATGGCCATCCTCTGTTCCGGCATAGATAATGTCCTTCGTATCCACGATCACAATCGATTCTCCCACAGATAGCGCGAGCTTATGCTGCCCGGCATGGCTGTTTTGATCTGTTTCGACAATATCCCGATTGACTTTTTTATATTTTTTCAGCGTTTGCTGAATTCTTTCCTCATCGAAAGGTTTGGTTAAATAATCAAGAGCATCTACCTCAAACGCTTTGAGCGCATACTGGTCATACGCTGTCGCGAACACAACAGCAGGAGGATGCTTCATTTTCTTCAATCGCTTTGCGATATCAAAACCGTTTTCTCCAGATAAATCAACGTCTAAAAACAGCAAATCAGGTTTTTGATCCATCATTTGGTCAAATGCGGATTCGATATTTTCCGCTTCATTGATTTCCATTTCCTCATTGGTCCGCTTGAGCAAGTACGCCAGTTCATCCCTTGCCAGCATCTCATCATCAACTATTAACACCCTGAGCATGTTCTTCTCCCTCTTTCATCTGTTGCATTGGCACTTGAAAGGAAACCTCTGTCCCTTTATGAACCTCACTGCTGATATGCAGTGCAGCCTGCTGTCCGAATAAACCGATCAGCCGTTGATTTAGGTTATAAAGCGCTGTACCGGTTCCCTCCTTAGACGGAAATGGCTTCTTCCCCAGTTCCTGCAGGACGTCCGCCGGTATTCCGCGTCCGTTATCCGTCACCTTCATATAGACGGACGCATTATCAGATATGACACAGACTGTAACCTTGCACATGTCTTGTTTTTTCGGAAACGCGTGCCGAAGCGCGTTCTCGACTAGCACCTGCAAAACAAACGGAGGGATTTCAATCTGCTCCAGTCTGCTGTCGATATTGAGCTCAATTTTATATTTCCCGGGAAAACGCGCCTGTTCTAATGACAAATAGGCGTTAAGATGGTTCAGCTCCTTTGAGAGCGGGATCAGCAGCTGTCTCGCTCCTTGAAGGTTTGAACGAAAATAAACACTGAGCTGCAATAGAAGCTTGCGGGTTTTTTCAACATCTGTGCGGCAGAGCGCAGAAATCGTGTTGATCGCATTAAATAAAAAATGCGGATTCACCTGTGCTTGAAGCGCCTTGATTTCAGCATCCTTGAGAAGCTTGCTTTGCAGCTCTGCTTCCCCAAGCTCAAGCTGTGTCGAAAACAGCATGGCCAGCCCCTCAGCAAGCTCCTCCTCTACCTGGCTAAGGCCTGCCGGGCTTTTAAAATACATTTTTAAGGTGCCGATTGTGTTGCCGTTCGATGTCAGCGGCAGGACAATTGCGGCGTGCAAAGGGCATTCAGCATGCGTGCATTCAATCTCTTCCTTCGAAATCGCCTTCATGATATGCCCTGTTTTAATTACCTTTTTAGACAGGCCGGTGATCAAGCTTTTTGATGGAATGTGGTGATCCATGCCCGCGCCGACATGCGCAAGGATCTTTTCTTTATCAGTGAGAGACACCGCATCTGTTCCAGTCAGCTTATGGATAATAGCCGCCACACTTTTACAGGAGTTTTCATTTAATCCTTGGCGAAAAAATGGAAGTGTCTGATCAGCAATCGTCAGCACTCGATGCGTTTCGAGAGCCCTCGCCTGCTCTTCCTTGCGAATGATTGCTTGAATAATCGACAGAAAAATAAAACTGCCTGTACCATTGATTAGGATCATCGGAATCCCGATCATGCTGACAAGCTCCCAAGCGCCACTGAACGGCTTTGCCATCAGCAAAATAATGAGCATTTGCAGGGACTCCATGCCGATTCCCACAAGAGCGGCGATACGCGGTGTCGGCATTCGATATCGCTTCGTAAAATACCTGCCGATCAAGCCTGCAAGAACACCCGCTAAAATGGATGACACGGCACAGCTTAAGGCCGTGCTGCCACCGAGTGAAAGACGATGCAGGCCCGCCAGTATGCCAATTCCAGTCCCTACAAACGGACCTCCGAGAAGGCCTCCGATTTCCACACCCAAAATACGGGTATTCGCGATAGAGCCCGATGGATCTATCGTAAGCACCCAGTCATTATTTACGATCATATTTCTTTGAATTTCGATACCTGTATAATTACTGATGATGCTGAAAAGAGAAAAAATAGAAATCAAAACCGCTTTTCCTTTATAGCCGTCCTGATTCTGAAGAGCTTGTCTGAAAAGTTTCGTATGGGCGAGAATGAACCCTAATATAACAATAATCCCTACCCTCTCGAGCATCATAATCATCAAATGAATCATTCATGTCACCTGTTCTTTCCGTTTTCATTCTAGCATGTTTTCGTTTTGCGGCTGACTGTTTTTTTAAAATCATCTGAAAACATATTTCACAAGGCTTTTATCTATTGTAAAATAAAACATGAGCCTTTTGGCAGAAAGATTTGAATCTGAAGCAGAGGAGAAGATCATGAAAGCCGTATTTTTTGATTTAGATGATACACTACTTTGGGACGAAAAAAGCGTCAGAACAACATTTGCAGAAACTTGCTTACAGGCGGGGAAAAAATATGGCCTTGACCCTGAGGAATTCGAAGCAGCTGTTCGCGAAGCGGCGAGAGAATTGTACATGTCATATGAGACGTATCCATATACAGTGATGATCGGCATTAACCCGTTTGAAGGGCTGTGGTCCAATTTCTCAGAGCCTATCAGTGAGGGCTTTCAAAAGTTGAACAAGATTGTACCGGAGTACAGAAGAAATGCGTGGACAAACGGACTTAAAGCGCTTGGGATCGATGATCCTGCATATGGCGAATACTTGGGAGAGTTTTTTGCGGCAGAGCGCAGAAAACGCCCGTTTGTATATGATGAAACATTTGCTGTACTCGATCAATTAAAAGGCAAGTATGAATTATTGCTTTTGACAAATGGCGATCCGAGTCTGCAAAAGGAGAAGCTTGCCGGCGTACCTGAGCTCGCCCCTTACTTCAATGAAATTGTCATCTCTGGCGCATTCGGCAAGGGCAAACCGGATGTTTCCATTTTTGAACATTGCCTTAAGCTGATGAATATTGAAGAAGACGATGCCATCATGGTCGGCGATAATTTGAATACTGATATTTTAGGCGCTTCAAGAGCCGGAATCAAAACCGTTTGGATCAACCGGACGGATAAGAAAAACGAAACTGACGTATCGCCTGATTACATCATCAGCAGCCTTCATGATTTGTTTCCTATATTAGAGAAATAAAAAAGCATGATCTCTTCAATGAGATCATGCTTTTTATTTTATTTTTTCGCTTCAGCTACTGCCTTTTTGACAAACTCATCAAGAGAAATCGTTTCAGAGTTCTGTTCACCGTATTTCCGCACGTTTACCGCCCCGTTTTCTGCTTCTTGGTCACCGACCACCAGCATGTACGGGATTTTTTGCATTTGTGCTTCACGGATTTTGTAGCCGATTTTTTCATCACGGCTGTCGACCTCAACACGCAGGCCTTCACGCTGCAGGCGTTCCTGTACCTTTTTCGCGTAGTCTAAATGCACAGCCGGAGAAACCGGGATGACTTGGAACTGAACCGGTGCAAGCCATGTCGGCAGTGCGCCTTTGTGTTCTTCGATTAAGAAGGCGACAAAACGTTCCATTGTTGAGACGACGCCTCTGTGAATGACAACCGGACGGTGCTGCTTGCCGTCTTCACCGATGTATGTCAGATCGAAACGTTCCGGCAATAAGAAATCAAGCTGAACCGTAGACAATGTTTCTTCTTTGCCGATTGCAGTTTTTACTTGAACATCAAGTTTAGGGCCGTAGAATGCCGCTTCACCTTCTGCTTCATAATAGTCATGGCCGATTTCGTCCATTGCCTCTTTCAGCATGGATTGCGCTTTGTTCCACATTTCATCGTCATCAAAATATTTCTCTGTATCTTCCGGATCGCGGTAAGACAGACGGAATGTGTAATCACTTAAACCGAAATCCTCATATACATCCTGGATTAAACGGACTGTACGGATAAACTCATCCTTAATTTGATCCGGGCGCACAAAGATGTGTGCATCGTTTAACGTCATTCCGCGTACGCGTTGAAGCCCTGACAGCGCACCTGACATTTCATAGCGGTGCATCGTTCCCAGCTCCGCAATCCGAATCGGAAGCTCGCGGTAGCTGTGAATGTCTTGTTTGTAAATCATCATATGGTGCGGGCAGTTCATCGGACGCAATACAAGTGTTTCATTGTCCATTTCCATCGGAGGGAACATGCCTTCCTGATAATGGTCCCAATGTCCTGATGTTTCATACAGCTCTTTGCTGCCGAGCACAGGTGTATACACATGCTCATAGCCGAGGCTGATTTCTTTATCGACAATGTAGCGCTCGATGACGCGGCGGATTGTTGCGCCCTTTGGCAGCCAAAGCGGCAGGCCTTGTCCGACTTTCTGAGAGTTCGCAAACAGCTTTAATTCTTTGCCGAGCTTTCTGTGATCGCGTTCTTTCGCTTCTTCTAGCATACGAAGATGCTCTTCAAGATCAGCCTTTTTGAAGAAAGCTGTACCATATACGCGCTGAAGCATTTGGTTTTTGCTGTCACCGCGCCAGTATGCGCCTGCAAGGCTTAACAGCTTAAATTCTTTGATTTTCCCAGTTGAAGGAACGTGGACGCCGCGGCACAGGTCAAAGAATTCGCCTTGCTCATAGATCGAAACGGTTTCTCCTTCAGGAATCGCATCCAATAGTTCAAGCTTCAGGTCATCACCGATTTCCGCAAAACGGGCTTTCGCTTCTTCACGGCTGACTTCTTTTCGAACGATCGGAAGGTTCGCATTGACGATTTTTTTCATTTCTTTCTCGATTTTCGGCAGATCCTCCGGTGTAATCGCTTCGTCCATTTCTACATCGTAGTAAAAACCGTTTTCGATGACCGGACCGACGCCGAATTTAACATCCTTGTAGATGCGTTTAATCGCTTGAGCCAGTAAGTGAGCCGTACTATGACGCATAATTTGAAGACCTTCTTCCGAGCCTTCTGTAATGATTTCCACTGTACCGTCTTCATTGATCGGCGTTCTCAAATCGATTTCTTTTCCGTTCAGTTTTCCGGCTAATGATTTTTTCTTTAAACCCGGACTGATGGATGCCGCGATATCTTCTGTTGTTGTTCCTTTCGCAAACTCCTTGACTGCTCCATCAGGAAATGTGATTTTTACCATATCTGACATCTTTGTCACTCCTTTTTTTGCATATAAAAAACCCCGCCCCCTATGAAAGGGACGAGGTTGAATAAACGGAATCGTGGTTCCACCCTTTTTTCCGCAAAGCCAATACGGCACCTGCGGCTCTAAGCTCTGTAACGGGAGTTCCCGTCAGCCATTACTGTTCCTTTTCAAGGGGTTCACAGCTGAAGTTCAAAGGCGGTAAAGCGAATGGTCCTTAGCTGGGAAGCTTGCAGCCGGGGCTTCCCTCTCTTTGAGCCGGTATCATTCCTTCGTGTCCTTATCAATACGTGTGTCTTTCTTAATCTCCTATGTATTATAAATTGTTCAATCCAAAAAATCAACACGGCCGCGTTTCCTTTTTTTAAACCGACAGCCTTATATATACAGGCTGCCGGCCCTTATCCTTCCGATTGCTTCACCGTTGTTTCTGCATCTGAAAAAGCGTGCAGCGGAAGCATTTCCACTCTTTCTTGAAACACGTTTTGAATGGTCCTTGCCATCATGTGCTCTGGCTGGTCGGTATAAAGCACGACTTCATCAGGCGCAATGGAAATCAGAGGCGCGAGCAAATGAGAATCAATATACATAGGATGATCCCGGACAAACCGCCTGTCTATGTATTTCATTTTTTCCCGTTCCGGCACATAGCGCAGCTCCCATAATGTAAAGGAACCATCATGGACAATATGCACTTTTTTGATACGCGGCTGTTTGGCGTTTACATAGTCTCTGAGTGTTTGAATAAAGTTTTGATATTCCTGTTCCATCTTATATTCATCAATCGCTGCTTCTGTAATATCTCTCAGCTGCTTATAGTATGATCCAAGCCGGAAGGTCTGAAAGGAGCGAATGTAAAATACGCCTTCCTCTAAACAGATCGTTTGGAGTTCATCCAAAATAGATTGTTTCCGTGAAAGCTTCAGCGGCTCAAACTGAAGATCGTCTGCTTCACCTTCAATAATACTGTGTGCGAGCTGAAGAATTTGCTGCTGTTCATCCTGGTCAGTGAAACAATATGTTTCCTCAATCAATGACAGCATATGCTCGTCTTCTTTGCATTCCAAAAAAAATTTGACCAGAATCGGCTCCATAAAACGTTGAATAGAGAAAGCCCGCTTCGCTTTTTTAATCCCGATTTTTCGTATGCCTTCACGGACAATGATATTGTTCCGATCGTCCGAATGCTGAATGAGATGTAAAAAAGCGGCTGCATCATGGTCATCTTCAAAGATTATTTCAAGCATGTTTGTCCCCCCTTACGGCATCTGTTACAAGTATATGGGGGATGTTTTTAAAATAGACGTAAAGGTCACTGGCAAATCTTAATTTGATTCCTGGAACAAGTTTTGCATTTTCTTTCTGAAGATTAATGGCAGCGAAATAAACACGATATACAGAGCGAGAACAAGAAAGAAAGCTGGCAGATTACCAGACAAAAAGCTCGCTCCCAGAACATTCAGCGCAATGGTCCCAGGGATGATTCCCACAGCCGTCGCCGCAAAATACGGCATCGCTTTGACATTGGAAAGGCCTGCAGCATAGCTGACGAAATCAAAATTGATCGGCAGGATTCTTAAAAGGAAGATATAGAAAAATCCGTTATCCTCCATTTGCTTCTGGATGGCTTCAAGCTTTTCATAATAGCCGTTCTTTTTCGCCGCAAACAAACCGGCCGCAAAAAACGAAACAGCTGAAGCACACATTGAACCGACTAACGTATAAAACGTGCCGAGAAGCGGACCAAACGCAAGTCCGCCCGCTATTGAAATAACAGACACCGGAAATAAAACGAGCGGCCTGACGATGGATATCCCGATAAACATCAGCGGAGCAAAAACACCGAACGACAATACCCATACCCTGATCTCTTTCGGCGATACATTCAAATATCTTTTATTTCCCCAAAAGATTAAACCTGCACCTGCCAGCACTGCCAGCCATTTAAAAGCGGTTTTTCGTTTCATACCCTCAGTTCCTTCCCCTTTGAACCGCAGCAGTTACGGATGGCGGCGGTTTTCTCCGTCAAGGCGGATCGGAGCAGCCAAATATAATATCCGCTCCATTAATCTAGCCGCTTTTACTTCTTCCTTTTCTCCCCTTTGCGAATACGTAAAATGATGCTTCAGCTCGTCAGGTGAGAAATTAGAAGAAAAGAAAGTAGGCAGCTGCTGGGACATTCTGTGTTGAAGCACTGTTCCGATGACTTCATCCCTTACCCAGCTTGTCATTGATTCAGCTCCGATGTCATCTAGCATCAATACGGGTGTGGTCTTTACCATATTGAGCTTCTCTTCTAATGTTTGGTCTTGCAGGGAATTTTTAAGCTCTCTCACAAATTCGGGCACATAGACAATCATGGATGAATATTCTTTTTCAGCCAGCTCATTGGCAATCGCAGCGAGCATAAACGTTTTTCCCACCCCGAATTTCCCGTATAAATATAGTCCTTTGCCTTTTCCCGTCTCGTTATAGCTTTTCAGAAAATCTGTAACATGCTGGAACATCGCGAGCCTGCTCGGGTCACTGATATCGACCTGCTGGAACGTCGCACCGAGAAGATCCTGCTGGATATACATGCTTTTCATAAGAGACTTTTGTTTTTTCTGCTGGTCGAGCTTCTGTTTAACTGGGCATTCATAATATTCGATATCAATAGACCGCCCATTGACAACAAGCTTCGGATGGTAGCCCTCCAACAAATTGTTGCAATTTTCGTCTTCCGAACAATAGGAGCAATTCTTGCTTTGTTCGATATATTCATAAAGCTTATTTAAGCTTTTTTCGATCATTTTTTGGTCAATCACTTCTTCGTTTTCCTTCAAAAATGCTTGAACATCTTGATCTTTCATGACCTTTTCCTTCATTTGTTCAAGACGTTTTTGAAAATCCGGCCTGCCGGTTACGCCCTGCAGGGAACGGCCGATTGGTTCCATCTATTCCTCACCCCGCATCTCTGTCTTTAATAGGCAGAGTATTTTTTCAGTTTTTGCATTTCTTCCATCATCTTTTTCTTCTGTTCTTCCAAATCTTGCGGATGCAGCTTCCGCTGTCCGGATTCTGAATCGGACGCTGTTTCTTTTTCTTTCATCCAGTCAGGAAGCTTTTCTTCGCGAATCACTTTTTGGTTTCGTTTCGAAGACTTTGTTTTTCCATCAGCCCATTCAAGGTATTGGCGGTTCTCTTCTATCGCGAGTTTCATCGCTTCCCTGACCGTTTTTACCTTTTTTCGTGCCCAATGCGACGCGATTTTTTGAATATAGTTTTTCGACAGCTTCATGTCGGTTTTCAGCATGACATAATAAATTAACACATTTGTGACGCCTGGCTCGAGTTTCTGTTCGAACATAATTTCTTCTATGATTTTCAGATCCGCTTTTGACGGCTCTGTTCCGTCAGCAATGTCCTGCAGAAGCTTCTTCGGAGAAATCGTCTCCAGCAATGCGATCAGCTTCCCGTCCAGAGAATCCTCTTCTGCCGGTTTTTCGCCTTCACGCAGATGCACCGGCTGTGTTTTTTCCACTAAATCGGGCAGCTGTCCGTTTCTTTCGATTTGATACCAGTCGCTGGCCGCTTTTCTTAATGCCTCCGTCGTAATGACATCATGCTCATCAATTGCGCTCATCACGACATTTTGCATCTGCAATGGGTCAATTCCGTACAGATAAGAAAGCTTTTTGATTGTGTCCCGCACCTGCTGGGTCATCGCTTTTCTCGGAATCATCGTCTCAGAAAGTCCCGCTAAAAACAAATCAAAATCAAACACATCCTCCGTTACGGTGTAGGACGGAGCCTGTCCGACAGAAGTATACTCGTTCCCCTCGGCAAGTCTTACCGTTTCCTCCATATCAGATGTGAGCTTCCATTCACTCGGCTGCAGCGATTCAAACGCGTGATTAAACGGCCGCGTAATGTCCTTCGCATCTTCTGAAATGGCCGGGTGCGTAAAAAATTGTTTTAATTGCTGATATTTCGTCTTTCCGACCCTGTTGTACAGAAAAACATTCAGCATGCCGTCTTCAAAAAATTCATTTGGCCTGAGCGGCGGAAGGAGTTCATATATAAAGAGGCGCTCCTGCCGCTCGGATTCTTTCATATATACTTTCAGTAATCCGATGCCCTCGAGCTTCCCCTGTTCCTGATGGATCGTTTTTAAGTTGGACTGTGTCATCCCCATCAGCTGTCTATGTGTGGACTCTCCGCCCCACAGACGGTTTTGTTCAAGCTCTCCCCACAATGTCATATAAAGAGAGAATGCAACAGGGCCGATTAAGGGCTGGTACAGTTGTGTAATAATTTGTCTGTCAATATCCTGCAGCATCGATCTGCTTTTAACCACATACGGGTCTACAGGCAGTACATCTTTCCAATAGTCAGCCATACATTCTCAAACCTTCCGAATTTGTTTCTACCTTTCATTTTACACCGTTTCTTATATCTATCAAATGCCAATTTTGCACATGAGAAAAGAGCTAGAAGAATCCTCTTAGCTCTTTTAACGCTCTTTCTTTATTAAGTCTTTTAATTCGTCGATAAAGACGTTTATATCTTTAAACTGCCGATAGACGGACGCGAACCGCACATATGCAACTTCATCAATCTTAGCCAGCCGGTCCATGACCATTTCTCCGACGAACTCACTCTTCACCTCAGAGCAGCCTTGATTGCGAAGTTCTTTTTCAATATCAAAGCACATGTCTTCAAGCGTTTTGAGTGAAACAGGCCTTTTTTCGCATGCTTTTATGAGGCCGCGCAGCATTTTTTCTCTGCTGAACTCCTCACGCACACCTTCTTTTTTCACAACGATGAGCGGGGTTTCCTCCACTTTCTCAAAGGTCGTAAACCGGTAGTGGCAGGATTCACACTCGCGTCTTCGGCGAATCGATTTTCCGTCATCTACAGGCCGTGAATCAAGGACTCGCGTTCCGTTATGCTGGCATGAAGGACATTTCAATAAAATCAGCTCCCAACTATATCGTTCCCTGCAATGTATTTTCGGCAGCCTCCGCCTTTTGTGACAGCATCTGTCGGGAGAGCCGTTGTTCAATATGTTTCTATAGCATTAGGTGGTTTGTGAAAATCTCCTTCTTATTTTACAAAAAAAATGAAAAAAGAAAAAGCTGACACTCTCGTTTCTTTATAAAAAATAAAAGGAGCATAAGCTAAAAAGCGCATAATGGCCTTCTAGCTTCAGCTCCCTTTGTGTTCGCATTTACTTTATAGTACTTTTGCTTGCGCCTGTTTAATTTGCACAGGCCCCATTCCTCTCGGTATTTCAATGTTTTCTCTTGTATCAGCATGTAATGCTTCTGCGATGTAATCAGCAGCAACATTAGGATCTAAGTCTCCACAAGTATAAACATCAATGCTCGCATATCCGTGCTCAGGAAAACTGTGAATCGTTAAGTGTGATTCAGAAATAATCACAACTCCGCTTACGCCTTGCGGTGCAAATTTGTGAAATGCAACCTCGCGCACCTCAGCACCTGATTTTAGAGCAGCATTTACAAACGTTTTTTCAATAAAATCCATGTCATTCAGCTTATCAAAATCGCATCCCCATAGCTCGGAGATAACGTGACGCCCCATTGTTTCCATAGTCATGGACCCCCCTTAACAAGAATTAAAAAGTGAAATTCCAACAACTGGGTCGGCCATTTACCACGGGGGAAAGTTAGTCCGGAGAGGTCCTAACCCTTTAAGTAATTCCGAAACAGTCTCAAGCAAGAAGTTCACGAAAAATAGTATACTGTGTTTAAGTCTAATTTGCAAGGTGCGTTTTTTTAGAAATATGCTGTTAAGGGTTTTTTCTTTAAAATGTGTCCATGACCTTATTTTATACAGCAGACGGATGTTTCATTCGTGCCGCTACATGGCGGATCAAATCAACAACTCTGCAGGAGTAGCCCCATTCGTTGTCATACCACGCCAGCACCTTAACTTTTCTGTCTTCCATTACCATTGTTGTAAGCCCGTCAATGACCGCTGAATGCGGATTTGTATTATAATCAGTCGATACAAGCGGTTCATCTGAATAATCAAGTACACCGTACATCGACGTTTTGGCAGCGCGTTTAAATGCCTCGTTTACGTCTTCAGCCGTAACATCTGTTTTCAGATCAACTACGAGATCAACCAATGAGACGTTCGGAACAGGGACACGCAAGGCGAGGCCGTGAAGCTTTCCTTTCAGATGTGGCAGCACAAGCGAAAGCGCCTTTGCCGCTCCTGTTGTCGTCGGAATGATGGATTCACCGCAAGCCCGCGCCCGGCGCAAATCTTTGTGCGGGTTATCAATATTTTTTTGGTCATTCGTATACGCATGAACTGTAGTCATCAGCCCGCTCTCAATGCCAAACTCTTCATCCAGCACTTTTACAACAGGCGCAAGGCAGTTTGTCGTGCATGACGCATTTGAAATAATCACATGGCGCTCAGCGTCGAATTGGTCTTCATTTACCCCCATCACAATGGTAACGTCTTCATTTTTTCCCGGCGCAGTCAAAATGACTTTTTTTGCGCCCGCTTCTATATGGCCCATCGCTTTATCTTTTGAATTAAACTTCCCTGTTGCTTCGACGACTATGTCAATATCATATTCCCGCCAAGGCAGCTGTTTTGGATCACGGCTGTTTAACAAAAGCACTTTCTTTCCATTTACGATCAGGCTGTCTTCACCAGCCACAACCTCTTTATCGTATCTGCCGTGAATTGTGTCATACTTTATTAAATGAGCCAGCGTTTCTGCGGAATAGCTGGCGTTAATGGCCACTATTTGAATTTGATCGTCTAACATCGCTTTTCTGAAAACCATTCTTCCGATTCTTCCAAACCCGTTGATCGCTACTTTTACCTTCATGTTGGACACCCCTTATCAATTATGCCATCCTAATATGTTACTATCTAAAATTAGTATAACACATTAAAACGAATTCGCCAGTACATATTGATAAAAATCAACGATTATAACGCTAATTTATGATACATCATATGTTTTCTTGCACAAAATATCAGGCGTAAAGCCAAAAAGCAGCCAGCGCTCTGCACTGACTGCCTTCATACTTATGATTCCTGTTTCAACTTATCATTGAGCACACTTTCTTCTAACACAGAAAAAGTATCTCCGTACACTCTGTTAATATGATTCGCTCCCCAAGCACACAGCATATCTAAAATCCCTTCTAAGCTGCGGCCGTATTCGCTGAGCTCGTATTCCACTTTTGGAGGAACCTGATTATAAACGATCCGGTTAATGACACCGTCCGCTTCCAGCTCACGCAGCTGCTGGGTCAGCATCTTTTGCGTGATGTTGGGCATCAGGCGCTTTAATTCACTCGTGCGTTTTTTTCCGTGCGTCAGATGGCATAGAATCACGCATTTCCACTTCCCGCCAATCACTTCGAGAGTCGCTTCAACAGAAATGTTATATTTTTTCTTCTCCATACAATCCATTCTCCTTACAGGCACCAAAAAGTGACTATAGCACTTAAAAGTACGTACTTTTCTTTCCTAATGATATGTTTCATAATCACATTTGCCGGCTGATTTGAATCTGCTCTTTTTTATTTATATAGCTTACTCAGCAGAATTTCAATCATACAACACACATACAAAGGAGGAACATCATGACTTCAGCCAATAAAAGCAGTATTCCTGCACTCCTGGCTTTGGCCGTAAGTGCATTCGCGATAGGGACAACCGAATTTATCAGTGTCGGCCTTTTGCCGCTCATTGCTGATGACCTGCATATTCCCGTCACAACAGCGGGATTGACTGTTTCCCTTTATGCGCTCGGCGTTACATTTGGAGCACCTATATTAACTTCATTGACCTCAAGCATGTCTCGTAAGACACTATTGCTTTGGATCATGTTTATTTTTATTGCCGGTAATACGATGGCGGCAACCGCTTCAAGCATCGGGATTTTATTAGCAGCCCGTGTGATATCGGCATTTTCACACGGTGTATTTATGTCAATCGGTTCGACAATCGCAGCGGATATTGTCCCGGAGAATAAAAGGGCCAGCGCGATTTCGATTATGTTTACCGGTCTTACTGTGGCAACTGTAACCGGAGTTCCTTTCGGCACGTTTATCGGCCAGCAGTTCGGCTGGCGTTTTGCCTTTATGGTCATTATCGCCGTCGGAATCATTGCTTTTATTACAAATGGCGTTCTTGTACCGTCCAAATTACGAAAAGGGACAAAAACAACGATGCGGGATCAATTGAAGCTTGTGACAAACGGCCGGTTATTGCTTTTATTTGTCATTACAGCTCTTGGGTACGGAGGAACATTCGTTGTATTCACATATCTGTCTCCCCTGCTTCAGGAAGTAACAGGCTTCAAAGCCGGAACTGTTGCAGTGATTCTGCTCGGATATGGAATCGCTATCGCTATCGGAAATATGATTGGCGGAAAGCTGTCTAACCGAAATCCGATTGCCGCTTTATTCTATATGTTTATCGTACAGGCAATCGTTCTATTTGTACTGACATTTACGGCCTCATATCAAGCAGCAGGCCTCATCACCATTCTCTGTATGGGATTGCTGGCCTTTATGAACGTGCCCGGCCTTCAGGTGTATGTCGTCATGCTGGCTGAGCGTTTTGTCCCGAGTGCAGTTGACGTCGCATCCGCGATGAATATCGCTGCCTTTAATGCAGGGATCGCGCTTGGCTCATACCTTGGTGGTGTGATCACCGATTCAATCGGATTGATTCATACCGCTTGGATAGGCGGATTAATGGTGGCCGGAGCAGTTATTTTAACAGGCTGGAGCCGCTTGATGGAAAAACGGGATCGGCAGGAAGCCTGACAATTTTAAAGGAGGAAATAAACATGACAACACATTTACAAGCAACAGCAACACTTCATAATGGGGTAAAAATGCCTTGGTTCGGCCTCGGCGTCTTCCAAGTGGAGGAAGGATCTGAACTGGTAAACGCAGTTAAAACTGCCATTGCCCACGGGTACCGCAGTATTGATACTGCAGCTATCTATGGAAATGAAGCTGGAGTCGGAGAAGGGATTCGGCAGGGCATTGAAGAAGCAGGCATTTCAAGAGAGGATCTGTTTATTACATCGAAAGTATGGAATGCTGATTTAGGCTACGAGGAAACACTCGCCGCATTTGAAACAAGCCTGTCAAAACTCGGTCTGGATTATTTAGATCTATACCTCATCCACTGGCCTGTAGAAGGAAAGTATAAAGATGCTTGGAGAGCGCTTGAAACATTGTATAAAGAAGGCCGTATCAAAGCAATCGGCGTAAGCAACTTCCAAATTCACCATCTTGAAGATCTGATGACGGCAGCTGAAATTAAGCCTATGATTAACCAAGTGGAATTTCACCCGCGCCTCACACAAAAAGAATTGATAAGTTACTGCCAAAATCAGGACATCCAGATGGAGGCTTGGTCACCTTTGATGCAGGGGCAGCTGCTGGATCACCCTGTATTGGCTGACATCGCTCAAGCATATAACAAATCTGTCGCACAAATTATTTTGCGCTGGGATCTGCAGCATGGCATCATCACAATTCCAAAATCAACGAAGGAACACCGCATTAAAGAAAATGCAAGTGTCTTTGACTTTGAATTAACACAGGATGACATGAACCGAATCGATGCCCTGAATGAAGATTTGCGCGTCGGCCCTGATCCGGACAACTTTGATTTTTAATGGCAAAAAACACCGTTCATATTGAACGGTGTTTTTGTATTATGCCCAGCTGTTGATGATGTCATCAAGCTGCCTTTTGGTCTCTTCGAGCGTGCCGCTGTTATCGATGACTTGATCTGCTCTTGCTGTCTTTTCCTCTAAGGGCATTTGAGAGCGGATACGGCTGACTGCTTCTTCTTCCGTCAGCTGATTGCGCTTCATCAGACGTTCCAGTTGGAGCTCTTTTGTCACACTGACCACAATAATTTTATCAACCAATGATTCCAATTTGCTTTCGAACAAAAGCGGGATATCCAATACAACAAATGCCTCCCGATTTGCAATGGCCTCATCACGGCGCTTGAGCATTTCCTGCCTGACTGCGGGATGAACAATTGCATTTAAGGCGAGACGCTTTTGTTCATTTGTAAATACCAGCGCCCCAAGCTTTTTTCGATCTATATCGCCATTTGAGAGCAGGATGTCTTCACCGAATTCGTCAATGATTTGCCGGTAGGCCGGCATCCCTTTTTCTACCGCTTGTTTTGCAATGATATCTGCATCTATAACTGTTATTCCTTTTTCAATCAGCATATTGGCTACCGTGCTTTTGCCGCTAGCTATTCCTCCCGTTAAACCAATGACTAAGGTCAAGAGATCCACTCCTTTTTACAATTTCCAGAGCCCAATCGTGATCAGCAGAAGCCCTGGCAAAAACGCCATTTTATCGATCCATTTCCACTTAGACAAAAAATGGCCGGCATTGATTCCGATTGATACAAACAGTGAGCTCATGATTGCCACGGCGATGCTCATCACAATCGGTGAAAAACCGAGAATGGCTGCGCCTATACCTGCCCCAAAAGCATCAATCGATAAGGCAAATCCCAATAGGACCGCCTCAATTCCATTGATCACACCCGATTTGTCGATATCCGCACTCATCGGTTTTCTCAAAATATGAATCACAATCCCTAATGACCGAACCTCTAAATTAAGCAGCGTTTTTTCATGCAATAGGTATTCTTTGTCTTTCGCAGGTTTGAAAAATTGATACAGAACCCACGCTCCAATTCCGACCAATATCAAACCGCCAAGCTTCTCCGTCACATATACAGGAAAAAACTTTGTGAGAAAGCTTCCGATCAGCATGGATATAAACATGACAGCACCGGAACAGCAGGCGATAACCAAAATCGCTTTAAACGGTATTTTCATTTTTCTCAATCCGTACGTAAATCCGACTGAAAAACTGTCCAAGCTGACAGCCAACGCCAGCAGCAGTATAGAAACCATTTGCATATCCGTTTCTTCCTTTCTGTTGGTGCTCTTATATCAGATGTGAAATACCCGGGATCCATCACAATCATATATATGGGAAAGTGAAAAATCCGTGTTTCAAAAATGACATCCTCTATTACAGAGTTACTGATATATGCACCGACAGCTTGGACGATGAAGCTTTATGCTACTATTTTTTCTGGCACTTTGCGCAAAAATGCGTGCCTCTTCCTCCGACGACAATTTTCGAAATCATCGTTCCACAATTTTTGCATGGCTTGTCTTTTTTTCCGTACACAAAATGCTGCAGCTGGAACATTCCGATTTCCCCTTGGGAGTTGATATACGAGCGGACTGTGCTGCCGCCTGCATCAATCGCTTCCTGCAGGGTATTTTTGATTTCAGCGTGAAGGGTTTTGATTGTCTGATCTGATAATTGATTTGCTTTTGTCTCGGGATGGACACCCGCTCTGAAAAGAGCCTCGTCCACATAAATGTTCCCTAGTCCGACGACCGTTTTTTGATCCAGCAGGGCAGTTTTGACAGCGCGGTTTGTTTTGGCAAGCCGTTCTTTTAAATACACACTCGTAAATTCTTCTGCATCCGGCTCCGGACCTAACTGAGAAAGCGGGAGCTCGCCCGCCTCTTCTCCCGGTTTAAATAAGTGCATTGTTCCAAACTTACGAACATCTCTGTAACGGAGCTGGGTTCCATCCGTCATCGTAAATATGACATGCACATGTTTATCGTCTGGCTCCTCCGCTTGATGAAGCCCGTATTTCCCTTCCATTCGCAGGTGGGAAACCATGACATAATGATCTAAATGAAACAGCAAAAACTTTCCCCGTCTTCCGATAGACTGTATCGTTTCTCCTGCTAGATTTCGCGCAAATTCCTCCGGTTCGGCAGGCCGTTTGATGATATTCGGCCATCTGATCTCTACCGATTTGATTGTTTTTCCCTTTACAAGCCCGGTCAGAGTGCGCCGGACCGTCTCAACCTCTGGTAATTCCGGCACATCCATCACTTCCTATCTCTGTTTATTTCGCATCGTACCAAGATGGGCCTGATGCAAAGTCCACCTTTAACGGCACATCTAATGCAAGCGCATGCTCCATTACTTCAGGAACAAGCTTTTCAAGAATTTCAATTTCTTCCTGTGGCGCTTCAAAAATCAATTCATCGTGTACTTGAAGCAGCAGCCTCGCTTTCAGCTGTTTTTCTTTCAGCTTGGCAGCCATGTCAATCATAGCTTTTTTGATGATATCAGCGGCGCTTCCTTGAATCGGTGTATTCATGGCCGTCCGCTCCGCAAAACTGCGAATATTAAAGTTTCGGCTCGTCAGCTCAGGAATGTAGCGGCGCCGATGCATAAGTGTTGTTACGTACCCTTTTTGCTTCGCGTCCTGAACTGAATCTTCCATGTACGCTTTTACACCTTGGAAGCTTTCCAGATAGCGGTCGATAAATGCACCAGCTTCCTTTCTGGTGATGCCGAGGTTCTGTGACAGACCGTAATCACTGATGCCGTAAACAATGCCAAAGTTGACCGCTTTCGCCTGGCGTCTCATCGCAGATGTTACTTCATCCTCAGCAACATGGAACACATCCATTGCCGTTTTCGTATGAATATCCATATCGTTTGTAAAAGCTTCGATAAGATTTTCATCCTTTGAAATATGGGCAAGCACCCGCAGCTCGATTTGTGAATAATCGGCTGCAAAAATGAGCCAGTCTTTTTCAGACGGCACAAAAGCTTGGCGAATTTTTCGTCCTTCCTCAAGCCTGATCGGAATGTTTTGCAGATTCGGATCAGTCGAGCTGAGACGGCCAGTTTGCGTTAAGGCCTGATTAAAGCGCGTGTGCACTTTATGCGAATCAGGTCTCGTCACCTTTAAAAGCCCTTCGATATATGTTGATTGGAGCTTGCCAATTTGTCTGTACTGCAAAATATAGTCGACAATATCATGCTTGTCAGCCAGCTTTTCAAGCACATCTGCAGACGTAGAATAACCTGTTTTCGTTTTCTTTACGACAGGAAGGCCAATTTTTTCAAACAAGATGACGCCGAGCTGTTTCGGAGAATTGATGTTAAACGGCTCTCCCGCGATCTCATGGATTTTTTCTTCATATTCCTTCAGCTTCGCACCCAGTTCTTCACCCATCCGTTTTAAACGGTCAACATCGACCTTGACGCCAGTTGATTCCATTTCTCCGAGAATAAGCGCAAGAGGCATTTCAAGCTCTTCAAACAGCTCAAGCTGATCATTATTTTCCAGCTCCTGAACAAGCTTTTCCCGAAGGCTTTGAATCGCTAACGCTTTTCGGCCAAGGTGCTCAGACAGTACGTCTTCTGACGGCACTGCCCGTTTTGCCCCTTTGCCGTAAACTGATTCATCGCTCGAAACGATATGCAGGCCATAATCCTTGGCCACACTCGCCACGTCGTCATATGAATTGCCCGGGTTGATGATATAGGCCGCAAGGAGCGTATCAAACTCGGCACCCTTTAGCTCAATGCCCTGCCAGCGCAAGGCAACAACAGCCCGCTTGCTGTCGAAGACCCATTTCTTCTGCTCGTCATTTTCCACCCATTCTTTAAACACCTCAGACTCAACGGCAATGTCTTTCGGAATGAAATAAGCTCCCGTTTCATTTACGATCGAAAATCCGAGAATCGGCTCTTCATGATAATTATCGCCAATCTGTTCAACGACAAATGCAGATGGAGAAACCAATATGCCGCTGGTTACGTCTGTAACGATTTCGACATTAATGTCTTCTAACGACTGATCCTGCTCCGCTTCTGCACTGTTTTCCCCAAGCCGTTCAAGAAGCGTGTTGAAGCCAAGATCTTTAAAGATGGCAATGACCTGTTCACGGTTAAAGCCTTGATATTCCAGGCCGGAAACAGATACCTCAATCGGAGCATCCGTCATAATCGTCGCAAGCTCCTTGCTCATCAATGCCTGATCCTTAAATTCCTCAAGCTTTTCCTTCAATTTCTTTCCGCTCACCTCGTCAATGGACTCCAGCAGCTTTTCAACGGAATCAAATTGTTTTAAAAGCTTAATCGCAGTCTTTTCTCCGACGCCGGGCACACCCGGGATATTATCTGAGGAATCGCCCATCAGACCCTTCATGTCAATGATTTGTTCAGGCGTAAGCCCGTATTTCTCTTTGACATGCTCCGGTGTGTAAAATTCAACATCGGTAATTCCCTTTCTCGTAATGGCAACTGTCGTGTTGTCCGTTGCCAGCTGAGTTAAATCCTTATCTCCTGAGAAAACCTTTACTTCAAACCCGTCTTTTTCAGCCGATTTGGCCAGTGTACCGATAATATCATCCGCTTCATATTGGTCCAGTTCATAGCGGCTGATCTGATAGGCATCAAGCAGCTCGCGGATAAAAGGCATTTGTTCGGAAAGCTCAGGCGGGGTTTTCTGTCTGCCGCCTTTATATTCTTTAAATGTGCCGTGACGAAATGTTGTTTTCCCGGCATCGAACGCAACCAGCATATGCGTCGGTTTTTCATCCTCAAGCATTTTCATCAAAATCATCGCAAAGCCGTATACAGCATTTGTATGAACACCTTTGTCATTGCTTAACAGCGGCAATGCAAAAAACGCCCGGTAAGCCAGACTGTTTCCGTCTACAAGCACTAATTTTTTTCGTTCCGTCATTCAATTTCCTCCTAAGAAGCCTCACGCTTCCATTCATCTCTTACATAGTCATTAGCTCCTCTTATTTTAACAAAGTTCAATTTGAAAGGAAAATACGTGAACTATAAGAGAACACACAAAAAAGGACGGGAACACAAATAGGTTCCCGCCGTCAAAATTGGCTCCTTGGATGAAGGGGTTCTACTACATCCTACCAGCATAGGTTTAACAGTGCATGAAGATATTGTTAAACCTTTGTAAACATTAGGCGGACTTTTCAGCGGCCCGTTTCAGCGTCACGGTAAAGACAGTTCCCCGTCCAGGCTCGCTTGTGACATCAATTTTCCCTTCATGAGCCTCTATTAAATGCTTCACAATCGCAAGGCCCAGCCCGGTCCCCCCCGAATTCCTGCTTCTGTCTTTATCTACGCGGTAAAAGCGTTCAAAAATGCGCGGAATTTCTTCTTTTTGAATTCCGATTCCGGAATCGGCGACCTCAATCTGAATGTCTTTTTCTCTGGGCTTTACATTGATAGCCACTGAGCCTCCCTCAGGCGTGTAGGTTAACGCATTGTTTACGAGATTAAGAAATACCTGTTTCAGCCTGTACGGATCACCTGACACATATTGAGGGTCTTTCGGAATATTCAGTTGCAGGGAGATGCCTTTCTCATCCGCCTTATGCTTCAGAAGCGTTTCAATCTCACCAAGCATTTTGGCCGGCTCAAACGTATCGATACTGAGCGTGAAATTTTGCTGCTCGATTTTTGAGAGATCGAGCAAATCCTGAACCAAAGACTGAAGTCTTTCGCTTTCCTTAAGAATAATAGAGAGAAATTCAGAAAGCGCCTCTTTGTCCTCCATCGCCCCATCCAATAACGTCTCCGTAAACCCTTTTATGGACGTAATCGGCGTTTTCAGCTCATGAGAAACATTGGCCACAAAATCCTTCCTCATCTGCTCTAATTTCTTCGTTTCTGTCATGTCATGGAAAACGAGCACAATTCCTTTCCATTCATCGTCCGGCCCCATAATCGGAACGCCGTCCACTTCAAAATAACGCCGTTCTATTTTGATCGGAAGTCTTAACAGCTTGCATTTCTTTGTCTCCGTCATAAAAATATCTTCGACTAGCTGGATCACTTCTTCATGTTCAAATGCATCGTGATAAAGACGGCGCAGCATCTGATTCGGATTGATATGAAACTGCTTGGCGTAAGACCTGTTTACAAGATTAATAAAGCCTCTTCCGTCGATCATAATCAGTCCGGAGCCAATGTTTTCAATGACTGTCAGCAGCCGATCCCGCTGCATTTCCTGTGTTCGGGTCATTTCCATCAGATCAATGGCAAGGCTGTTCATCGCACGTCCAAGCTTATCAGAACGTCTGATATAGCCGCCGTACGTCCGTGCATCATAGTTCCCCTTGGAAAGCTCTGTGGCTACATTTGTCGCTGCTTCTATTGACTTTTTATAACGTGAGGTCATGCTGGAATAAAAATAAACAATGACGATAAATGCGGTACAAAGACTGGCCGTCAGCATCCCCCACAATTCGCCTTTCAAGCCGTCGCTTTTTTCAGAGGCGGAAAGCAGCACATATCCTGTTTTTTCACCTTCGCTTCTAAGTGAAAGTCCGTAATAAAGCTTGTTATCTGCTGTTGAAAGAATCCCCTCATGGCCAGAAACAAGCGCCTGCACCTTTTGGGAATCTGCCGCCCTCCCGTTTGACCCATACAGCACCTTGCCGTCTGTATCAATAACGGCTGCACTCACATCAAGCGCCTCGCCTGCATCTTTAATGATTTTCTCGTTTGCTCGATCATTTAGATTGCCGGCATCAAGTAGCGAAGCCATGTATTTTGCTTCTTTTTCAATGTGTTCCTCTGCTTTCCTTTGACCAGATGTTTCAAAGAGCTGCTGTAAAAACAGCCCGAGGACACAAAACACCAGAATCAAACAGACAACGAATACAGAAAAAAGGCGCACACGGTTTTTATTCATTCATTTTTGGCTCCTCCAGTTTATACCCCAATCCCCTAATCGTTTTAATATAGATCGGTTTTTTGGTATTATATTCAATTTTGTCGCGAAGATGGCTGATATGCACATCAACTATTCTCGTATCTCCGGCAAAATCATAATTCCAGACTGCACTCAGCAGCAGATCTCTTGTCAGAACTCTGCCTTTATGTCTGCCTAAATAAAGCAGCAGTTCGAATTCTTTCGGTGTCAGTTCAAGCTGATTTTCTTTAAAGTACGCTTCATAATGATCAGGCAGGATTTTCAGATCGCCAATTACGATCTGGCCTTCCATGTCATCGTTCTTCATTTCACTAGAGGGCGCAGCCATTTCCGAACGCCTTAAAATCGCTTTGACTCTCGCATTTACTTCCCTTGGACTGAACGGCTTGGTCATATAATCGTCAGCGCCAAGCTCAAGCCCTAATACTTTATCGAATTCCTCATCCTTCGCTGTCAGCATTAAAATGGGAAACATCAGTTTTTGCTGTCTCAGCTGCTTGCATACTTCGATTCCGTCCAATTTTGGAAGCATCACATCAAGCACAATCAAATCAGGTTTCTCTGTTTCCGCTTTTTTGAGTGCTTCTTCCCCATCCGAGGCGGTAATAACATCATAGCCTGACCGTTCCAAATTGTACTGTAAAAGAGTAACAATAGATTCTTCATCATCCACAACTAAAATTTTCTTGTTCATGCTGTGCCTCCAGTATTATAATTCCCCGACATCCTATTTCTCTATTTTATGTCATCTTAACATGTTTCATGATTTTATTTTAGCGAAAGCAGGACATTCCGACAATTCGCCTTTTACACCATTTTTAAAAGAAATACAAACGATAATGGTAGCGCTTTCATATATAGCAAAAAGAGAAAGGCTGTATCAAGCAAGCCTTTCTCTCTTTTTATTAGGATAATACTTTCATGACATTTTTGACAGATTCAACTGATTTATTCAGCTGCGCTCTTTCATAGTCTGTCAGTTCAAGTTCAATGATTTGTTCAAGTCCGTTGCCGCCTACAATTGTAGGAACGCCAAGGTAGATGCCTTCATAGCCGTATTCCCCTTCAAGATAAGCAATTGTAGGAAGGACGCGGCGCTGATCTTTCAAGATCGCTTCGACCATTTCTGTCAGAGAAGCCGCAGGCGCATAATACGCGCTTCCGTTTCCAAGAAGATTCACGATTTCGCCTCCGCCTTTTCTAGTGCGCTCCACAATTGCGTCAATCCGTTCTTTCGGAATGAGAGTTTCAAGCGGGATACCGCCGGCATAAGAATAACGCACAAGCGGCACCATATCGTCACCGTGTCCGCCGAGTACGAAACCAGTCACATCTTTCACTGACAGGTTTAATTCCTCTGCCACAAATGTTCTGAATCTCGCCGTATCAAGCACACCGGACTGGCCGATTACACGCTCTTTAGGGAAGCCGGATTCTTTGTACACCGCGTATGTCATTGCATCAACAGGATTTGTCAGCACCACAATAATAGAGTCAGGAGAATATTTCACGATTTCCCGTGTAACGCTTCTCATAATCTTTTCGTTTGTAGAGACCAGATCATCCCTGCTCATACCAGGTTTTCTTGCGATACCGGCTGTAATGACAACAATGTCAGAGCCAGCTGTATCCTCGTAATTGGATGTTCCCGTAATTTTTGCGTCAAAGCCTTGAACCGGGCTTGCTTCAAGCATATCAAGCGCTTTTCCCTTTGTCGGGTTCTCCAATTGCGGAATGTCAACAAGAACAACGTCTGCCAGCTCTTTTTGAGCGATTAAAAATGCAGTTGTAGCTCCGGTAAAACCTGCTCCGATAACAGAAACTTTTTTACGAGTATTTCCCATGTCTCTCTTCTCCTTTATGGCTAGTTTTAGGCTTTTTCCTTGCTTAGTCCATGTTTTTGATCAGTTCTTCTCCGAACTCTGAACATTTCACTTCAGTCGCGCCATCCATTAATCTGGCAAAATCGTAAGTTACGACTTTAGAAGCGATTGTTTTTTCCATAGATTTGATAACCAAATCAGCCGCTTCGTTCCATCCTAAATGCTCAAGAAGCAGAACGCCTGAAAGAATAACTGAAGATGGATTTACTTTATCAAGGCCTGCATATTTAGGAGCCGTTCCGTGCGTCGCCTCGAAAATCGCATGTCCTGTTTCATAGTTGATGTTCGCTCCAGGAGCAATGCCGATTCCGCCGACTTGCGCAGCAAGGGCATCAGAAATGTAATCTCCGTTCAAGTTCATTGTCGCAACGACATCAAACTCGTTTGGACGCGTTAAGATCTGCTGAAGGAAAATGTCAGCAATGCTGTCTTTGATAATGATTTTTCCTGCTGCTTCCGCTTCGCTTTGCGCTTTGTTGGCAGCGTCTTTTCCTTGTTCTTCAGCAATGCGGTCATATTGAGCCCATGTGAAGACTTTATCTCCGTACTCTTTTTCAGCAAGTTCATAGCCCCAGTTTTTGAAGGCGCCTTCAGTGAACTTCATGATGTTTCCTTTATGAACAAGCGTTACGGATTTGCGGCCATGCTCGATTGCATAATCAATGGCAGCTCTGACTAAACGGCTTGTTCCTTCCTCGGAAACAGGCTTAATGCCAATGCCTGATGTCTCAGGGAAACGGATTTTGTTGACGTTTAACTCATTTTGAAGGAAGCTGATAAGCTTTTGTACTTCTTCTGAGCCTTTTGCATACTCGATGCCTGCGTAAATATCTTCTGTATTTTCACGGAAGATAACCATATCAGTATCTTCAGGTCGTTTTACCGGTGACGGCACTCCAGTAAAGTATCTTACAGGTCTTAAGCAGACGAACAGGTCAAGCTCTTGTCTGAGTGCTACGTTCAAAGAACGGATACCGCCGCCGACAGGTGTCGTTAACGGGCCTTTAATCGCGATAAAATATTCGCGGATCACATCTAATGTTTCAGCAGGGAGCCACTCACCTGTTTTATTATAAGCCTTTTCTCCGGCATAAACTTCTTTCCATGTAATTTTCTTTTCGCCTTTGTATGCTTTTTCTACTGCTGCTTCCAAAACCTTCGAAGCCGCGTTCCAAATATCAGGACCGGTTCCGTCTCCTTCGATAAACGGGATAATCGGGTTGTTTGGTACGTTTAATACTCCGTTAGAGACTGTAATTTTTTCACCTTGTGCCACAATAAAACCTCCCAGTATGTAATTCATATTTAGAAAACATTTTATTTTTCTTATATAGAAAACAAAATGATTTTTCTCAACATTCAATTTAAAGTGTAACTCAAATTTGATGTTCTGAACAAGAGGCTAACCTCATTGACGCAAGCCAGCCTCCAATGGTTCTTTAGGCTCTTTCTTCAATCGGAACGAATTTTTGTTTGTCAGGGCCTGTGTAATCTGCCCGCGGGCGGATCAGACGGTTGTTGTCATACTGCTCAAGAATATGAGCGAGCCACCCGGACATTCTGCTTATAGCAAAAATCGGTGTAAACAAATCATGGTCAATGCCGAGACTGTGATATACAGAAGCCGAATAGAAATCAACGTTAGGCGGAAGCTTTTTCTCTGATGTAACGATGTCTTCTATACGAATCGACATCTCATACCATTTGCTTTCACCCGTCAGGTTTGTCAGGCGCTTGCTCATTTCTTTCAGATGCTTCGCGCGCGGATCACCATGCTTATACACTCGGTGGCCGAATCCCATGATTTTTTCTTTCTTTTCAAGTTTAGCGCGGATGTACGGCTCAGCGTTTTCCACTTCACCGATTTCTGTCAGCATTTTCATAACGCCTTCATTCGCCCCGCCGTGCAGAGGTCCTTTAAGCGCACCGATTGCTGCAGTAATGCCTGAATAGATATCAGAAAGTGTCGCGACGCAGACCCTCGCTGTGAACGTTGACGCGTTCAGCTCGTGGTCAGCATGTAAAATCAATGCTTTGTTGAAGGCTTCAACCTCAATTGGTGAAGGCTCTTCACCGTTTAATGTGTAAAGAAAATTCTCCGCAATACCGTAATCTTCTCTCGGTTCTACAGGCTCAAGACCCTTGCGAATTCTGGAAAACGCTGCAACCAGGCCAGGCACCTTTGCCTGAAGGCGGATCGCCTTTCTGTAGTTGGCTTCCGGGTTCATGGTATCAGCCTCGCTGTCAAGCAGGCCTAATAATGAAATTGCTGTCCTAAGAGCAGCCATGGGATGAACATTTTCGAGGGAATAAGATTTGAAGTGCTCAATAATTTCTTGCGGAACGGCAGCTTCCTTTGCAAGCTGCTGCTTTAACTCTTCAAGCTCTTTTTTGTTTGGCAGCCTTAGATGCCAAAGCAAGTAGATGATTTCTTCAAAACTTGCATTCTCTGTCAAATCATCGATATCATACCCCACATATGTAAGGGTATCGTCAATAATAGAACTAACAGATGATGTTGTTGCTACAACCCCTTCAAGACCGCGTGTCGCTGTCATATATAACATCTCCTTTTCAATAAATTTCCCCTTTAAGAGTGTTGTAAAAACATGAGGCTTACTTAAAAAGCACGATGCAAGTATTTCTCTCCCCCAAAAAGAAAATGCTTACATTTTACTGGCTGCTAGTACTAAAACCCTTTGCTTATGAAAGAACATAACAAATTCTTATAAGCTTATTTAAGTTTAAGCCTATTCTCATTATAAACAATAATCAGACATTTGTTAAATGTTTACCTATAATTTTTTTTTTCATTCTGTGATTTCCCCGAAAAAACGCCTTTATTTGCGGGTTTTTGCATACAAAAAAAGCGGCTTTAAGGCCGCTTTTTTCATGAAGTGAACAGTTTTACGATCTGCATGGCTAAATAAGCAATCCCCGCTCCGATCAGCGGGCCCACTGCTACTCCGCCAAAAAGCGCGACTGCGAGAATGGTCCCGATCACAAGGGCAGTTGTAATATGCGGGTCATTTTCCAGCAGAGTCAGGCCGTTTTTGGCAATCAGCGCCACTGCGATTCCCGCTCCCAAGGCGATCCATGCGTAGGAAGACCGCATTGCCTCTCCAAGCTGCTTAAATCCGATTTCTCCCGTGGCAATCGGGACAAGAACGGCGATGGTAATAATGGTCACACCCCAGTTAATGCCTTTTGACTGGATAGTTGGAAATAATTTCTGATCAAGTCCAACGATTTTGATGATCAAAAGGACGGATACAGCAAAAAGCAATGATTGGTTTTTTGCGATAAGTGCGATGGCCAAGAGTAAAATTAAAAATAAATTCGCTTGTGTAAACACATGCCATCCCTCCTTTAAGGTGAATGTATTCATATTCAGCCGCAGCGTGAATACATATAAAAAATAGGACATGCTGACGAGAGGAGGACCGTTTTCGTGAATCAATCTTATATTACTATTTTTTTCAGAACCCTCTTTGTCATATCAATTACCGCAGGGTCGATAGCTGCGGCCTATTATTCGTTTCCGTTAACTTATCCGTTCCTGATCGCACTTATTCTTTCATCAGTGATTCATCCTGTTGTCGATTATTTGGACAAAGTGACAGGATTCCCCCGAACGATAAATGTTCTGGGCGTGCTTGCTTTTTTTCTGCTCGCAGCCTTCGGCGTTCTCACCATTCTGGTAGCCGAAATCGTAACGGGTACAGCCTATCTAGCAAAAACGCTGCCTCCGCATATCAGCACGTTTATTTCCTATTGCGAAAAATTGTTTACAACTCATATTCAGCCGCTCTATAACGAGTTAACTCTTTTGTTTCAAGAATTGGAAACGAACCAGCAGGCTTCCATCGTCACCCACATCCAGACACTCGGTGATTCAGCCGCTAAAAATGCCGGGCTGCTGCTGTCCCACATTCTAGAAATGATCCCAAGGTTTTTCGCGCTTCTTCCCAATACGGCGGCGGTTCTGATTTTTTCTCTTCTGGCAACATTTTTTATGACAAAGGATTGGCATAAGCTGAAAGCCATGCTTGTTTTGCTTCTGCCGGATCGTGTGACAGCTAATAGTAAAGCGATCAGCAGCGAATTAAAAAAAGCAATGACTGGTTTTATCAAAGCACAAGCCGTCCTCGTTTTCATCACGATGGTGATTGTGTTTATCGGCCTTTCTCTCTTACAGGTTGAACATGCCGCAACAATCGCTTTTTTAATCGGGCTTGTTGATCTTCTCCCTTACTTGGGTGCGGGCTCCGTATTTGTGCCGTGGATTTTGTATTTATCGATTACAAGCCAGCTGCCCCAAGCGATCGGAATCGGCATACTGTATCTCGTCGTTCTTGTTCAGCGGCAGCTGACAGAACCTAAAATACTCAGTAAATCTATCGGGATCGATCCGCTGGCAACGCTCATTGCCCTGTTTGCCGGCTTTAAATTATTCGGGTTTTTAGGACTGATTGCCGGGCCGGCTGTTCTCGTCATTATCCAAGCTTTCATTACGACAGGCGCATTAAAGGAAGTATGGTCCTATATCACCGTTCAGCAAAAATAAAACAGCAGCCCATGTTACATGGCTGCCGTTTTTATTTGATGATGATCCGCTTATTCTTTGACATTCCTCTCAGCCATTTGAACAGAATTGGCTTACACCAGCCGCGGGTAAACGGGATAAGAAGACAGGCGCCGGCCAAATCTGATAAAAAGCCCGGAAGCATCAACAATAGGCCGCCAATGAAAATGCATAGGCCGTCAGCAATCGCTTCTCCCGGCATTTTGCCATATTGAAGATCACGCTGAACCTTATAATACACTTCGGTTCCTTGTTTTTTTGCAGCTGCTGCTCCGATAATGCCTGTCAGAATCATTAAAAGAACTGTCGGCAAAATGCCAATCAGCTTGCCTGAAAAGAGGAATATGCCGATTTCTATTGCCGGAAACACAATAAAAAGCAAAAATAAAAATCTCATATCCAAGCCCCCCACACGTGTAACACGCCTCTGTTCAACATAAGGCAAGATAAAGAGAAAAGGAAGGGATTCCCCTTCCGTTTTCACCTGTGATTAAAGAACGCTCGCACGGCCTTGGTAGACTGCGCCTCTGGAAGCGTCAACGGTAATATCCTGTCCTTCTGTCAAAATAGATGTCGCATTTTCAAGACCAACGATAACCGGAATGCCGAGGCTCAATCCGACTACCGCAGCATGGCTTGTCAAGCCGCCTTCTTCTGTAATAAGAGCAGACGCTTTTTCAAGAGATGCAATCATATCACGGTCAGTGCTTTTGGTAACAAGTACCGCACCGTCAGTCATTTTTTGCTCAGCTTCTTTTGCATTTTGAGCAACGACAACCGTACCGTAAGCTGATTTGCGTCCAATGCCTTGGCCTTTAGCGATGATATCGCCGACAGTATAAACTTTCATTAGGTTTGTAGTGCCAGACTCACCGACAGAACCTGCCGTAATGACGATAAGGTCACCGTGTTTTACAATTCCGCTGTTCAATGATTTTTGGACAGCATCCTCAAGCATCTCATCTGTTGAGCTTGCATTTTGGCCGCTTTCCGCGAATACGCCAGATACGAGGGCAAGCTTTCTGGAAATAGAGTCATTTACAGTAACCGCAACAATCGGTGCCTGCGGACGGTATTTTGCAATCATGCGTGCTGTATGGCCGCTTTCTGTCGGCGTTACGATCGCAGCAGCGCTCAGGTTAATCGCCGTATGCGCGACAGATTGTCCAATTGCGTCTGTAATTGTCATGCCTACTTGGTCTCTGCGTTTTGAGAGAATTTCTTTATAATTCAAAGCTTCTTCAGAACGGGACGCGATGTTATGCATGGTTTGAACGGCTTCAACCGGATAGCTTCCGGCAGCTGTTTCACCAGAAAGCATGATCGCATCTGTGCCGTCGAAGATCGCGTTTGCAACGTCACTTGCTTCCGCACGAGTCGGACGCGGGTTGCGCTGCATGCTGTCAAGCATTTGTGTCGCTGTGATAACAGGTTTGCCCAACGCGTTGCATTTTTTGATCAGTTCTTTTTGCACAAGCGGCACTTCTTCAGCTGGAATTTCCACGCCTAAGTCTCCGCGCGCAACCATTAAGCCGTCAGACACTTCGAGAATCGCATCGATGTTGTCAACGCCCTCTTGGTTTTCGATTTTAGGGATGATTTGAATATCCTGAGCGTTGTGCTCTTCAAGAAGCTCACGGATTTCAAGCACGTCCGTGGAACGTCGAATGAAAGATGGCGCGATGAAGTCTACTCCTTGCTCAATACCAAAAATGATGTCTCGCGCATCCTTCTCAGTAATACCCGGAAGATTGACACTTACGCCCGGTACGTTAACACCTTTTTTATTTTTCAGTGTTCCGTTGTTTAATACTTTTGTTTTGATTTCGCGTTTAGCGGCATCTACATCAAGTACCTCAAGACCGATAAGGCCGTCATCTAACAGAATCGTTGAACCTTGTGCAACGTCATCGACTAAACCTTCATATGTCACTGAAATTTTATCTGTTGTTCCTACAACCTCGTCCATTGAAATGATAAGCTCTTTGCCTGTTTCAAGCTCAATGCCGCCATTTTCCATTGTATGTGTGCGGATCTCAGGACCTTTTGTATCAAGCAGAATTCCAACGTTCTTGCCAAGTTTTTTGCTTGCTTCACGGATATTTTTAATTCTTGCACCGTGCTCCTCAAAATCTCCGTGAGAAAAGTTTAATCGAGCCACGTTCATTCCTGACTCCATTAATTTCGTAAGCATTTCAATACTTTCACTTGCTGGACCGATGGTACAAACAATTTTCGTTTTTCTCATTTGGTTCACTTCCTTCTGAAATCTTCAGCCTTCAGCTGCATATTAGATAGACAGTTCTTTTGAAAGCTGATACATGTTTTGCTCAACTGTGTGTTTTGTCTCCAATATTTCTATAATATCATGGTCTACAAGCTTATTGTTTTGTATACCTACACAGCGTCCGCCTTTTCCTTCAAGCAGCAGTTCAACTGCATATGCGCCGAGACGGCTTGCCAACACACGGTCAGCAGCACTCGGAGAACCTCCGCGCTGGATATGGCCCAATACAGATACCCTAGTTTCAAGATTTGTTTCTTCTTCAATGCGTTTCCCGAATTCAACCCCGCTGCCTACACCTTCGGCAACAATGATAATGCTGTGCTTCTTGCCGCGTTCGTGGCCGCGTTTTAAGCGGGCAATGATTTCGTGCATGTCATAGTCTGCCTCAGGGATTAAGATCGATTCCGCGCCCCCTGCAAGACCGGCCCACAATGCGATATCGCCGGCATGACGGCCCATTACTTCGATCACATATGTACGTTCATGAGAAGTCGCTGTATCTCGAATCTTATCAATTGCGTCAATTACTGTATTTAAAGCTGTATCGAAACCGATGGTAAAATCCGTGCCCGGAATGTCATTATCAATTGTACCCGGTACACCTACACATGGAAACCCGTGTTCCGTTAATTTTTTCGCACCCATATAGGAACCGTCTCCGCCAATAACAACAAGGCCTTCAATACCAAGCTTCTTCAAGTTTGCTATCCCTTTTTCACGGCCTTCAACTGTTTTGAATTCAGGACATCTTGCCGTATAAAGCTTTGTGCCTCCGCGATGTATAATATCGCCTACTGATCCGAGTTCAAGCTTTTCAATCTTTCCGCTGATTAATCCCGCGTATCCGTTGTAAATACCGTAAACTTCAACGTCATGATAAATCGCTTTTCTGACTACTGCGCGAACTGCTGCGTTCATTCCCGGGGAATCCCCGCCGCTCGTTAATACCCCTATACGTTTCATTCTCCATTCACCTCAGCAACATATATGATTAAACATAACATGATCATTGCCCTAAAAACAATGAAAAGGGATCTCCATCCTCCCTATGAAACCTTACCTATTATACAATTAAATAAATCGTTTTTAAATAAAATTTAAGGAATGTCACAAAAAATAAACGTGAGCCAAAGGCTTCACGTTTATTTAGTTTACCCCGATATATTGATCTTCAACCGAGACTTTGCCAATCGCTTTATATTTTTCATAGCGCTGCTGAATTAATTCTTCTTCGCTCAGCTTCAACAAAGTTTTTAACGATTGTTTAAGGGTTTCGTCCATATAACTTGCCTGCAGCTTTACATCGTGATGCGCTCCGCCTTTTACTTCTTTAATCATATGATCTATAATACCTAATTCTTTTAAATCCGGCGCAGTGATTTTCATGGTTTCTGCTGCTTTTTTAGCAAGACTGGAGTCCTTCCATAAAAGTGCCGCGGCACCTTCTGGAGAAATAACAGAATAAGTAGAGTTTTCCAGCATATGCAAGTGGTTGCCTACACCCAGACCAAGGGCTCCGCCGCTTCCGCCTTCACCAATGACGATGCAGATAACAGGTACTCGGAGGCCGGCCATCTCAAATAGGTTTTTGGCAATGGCTTCGCTTTGTCCTCTTTCTTCCGCTGCTCGTCCAGGGTATGCCCCCTTCGTATCAATAAAACAGATAATCGGTCTATTAAATTTGTCAGCCTGTTTCATCAGACGCAGCGCTTTTCTGTAGCCTTCAGGATGCGGCATCCCAAAATTGCGGACAAGGTTCTCCTTCGTATCTTTCCCGCGCTGATGCCCGATTACCGTTACAGGAAGGCCGTGGAACTTCGCAATCCCGCCGACAATGGCTTCATCGTCACCGTATGCTCTGTCTCCATGACATTCAAAAAAGTCAGTAAACAGGTGTTCGATATAATCAAGCGTTGTCGGACGGTCAGCCAGACGTGCGATTTGGACCCGGTCCCATGGTTTCAGATTTTTGTAAATATCATCCTGAAGCTTAGCGAGACGGTCTTCCAGCCGTTCAATTTCCGCACTTAGATCCATATCGGAATCTTGGGTGAATTTTTTTAGTTCGGTGATTTTGTTTTGCAGTTCGATCACCGGTTTTTCAAATTCTAATCTTGGAGCCACTCAATGTCACCTCCTGTTTGATGCATATCCAGCAGATTTTCTAACGTTTTTTTCATATCGTCACGATGAATAACCGCATCAAGCTGTCCATGTTTTAATAAAAATTCAGCCGTTTGAAAGTCCTCAGGCAGTTTTTCTCCTATTGTCTGTTCAATAATCCGTCTTCCGGCAAAACCGATCAGCGCGCCAGGCTCAGCGAAATTGTAATCGCCAAGAGATGCAAAGCTTGCTGATACGCCTCCAGTAGTCGGATGCGTCATCACAGAAATGATAAGACCCTGTTCATCGCTGAACAGTTTTAACGCAGAGCTTGTCTTAGCCATCTGCATCAAACTTAATATGCCTTCCTGCATTCTAGCGCCGCCTGAAGCCGTAAAAATAATAAACGGAACTTTATCAGCTTTTGCTTTTTCAATCGCAAGTGTGATTTTTTCACCGACGACTGAACCCATGCTGCCCATTCTGAATGAAGAATCCATGACGGCGACAACAGCAGGGTGTCCTCCGATGGTGCCCTTACCTGTCACAACAGCCTCGTTTAAGGATGTTTTCTCGCGATCTTTTTCAAGCTTTTCCAGATATCCCGGGAAACCAAGCGGATTTTCCGACAGCATTCCCTGGTTGAATTCCTCAAAGGATTGTTCATCCATCAAGCTTTCGATACGCTGTTTTGCGTTCATTGGGAAATGATAATCGCAGTTCATGCATACCCGCATATTTTTATCCAACTCTTTAGTGAGCATGATTTTTTTACACTTAGGACATTTTGTCATAATGCCTTCCGGAACATCGTGCTTCGCTTGATCAGATGGTACGGAAGCATACTTTTTCTTTTTCGTGAATATATCCTTTAACAAATGATTACCTCCCTTTTGTGAAGGGTTCTCTTCACCGCATGTCATCAAACAGATAGACTTGCTAATAACTTTACCGAAACTATTGTACTTTTTTTGTCAAACGCTGTCATCCTCAATTCGACAACTTTTTATTCGATGACGTGCTCGGAAAGGCTGGGATGAAATCAGATAAGGTGTTGAAATGACAAGGTTGACAGCGTATTCAAAAATAATGTTAAACCCGGCTGAAATTTTTTTAAGGCCAACCCCCTAAAAAAATTTCAGCCGACAGTTTAACTTGAGAACAGCGCGCTGGTCTCCGCCAACGCGCTGCCATTTTTGGAACGAATTAAAATTATTCGCCAATAATCGTAAGTTTTCTTGTTTTTTCTGCGACTTCCTCAGGGTCAACAGTGATTCTTGCAACACCTGTTTCCATCGCAGCTTTTGCCACAGCCTTCGCAACAGCAGGCGCAACACGTTTATCAAACGGTGCAGGGATGACATAGTCTGCGCTAAGCTCATCTTCTGAAACCAGTGAAGCAATGGCTTCAACCGCTGCGATTTTCATTTCTTCGTTAATGTGAGTGGCACGCACGTCAAGCGCTCCGCGGAAAATACCAGGGAATGCAAGGACATTGTTTACTTGGTTCGGGAAGTCAGAACGTCCTGTTCCGATAACGCTTGCGCCGGCTTCACGCGCATCTTCCGGCATGATTTCCGGATTAGGATTTGCCATTGCAAAGATAATCGGATCTTTTGCCATGCTTTGAACCATTTCTTTTGTTAACGCACCCGCTACAGAAACACCGATAAATACGTCAGCATCAACGATGACATCTTTCAGAGAACCGTCTTTGCGGTCTTGGTTCGTGAATTTCGCCACTTCGTTTTTGACATCGTTCATGCCGTTCGGGCGCCCTTCATAAATGGCCCCTTTAGAATCGCACATCACAATGTCACGAACGCCGTAATGGTGAAGAAGCTTGATAATCGCAATGCCGGCCGCACCCGCGCCGTTTGCGACAACCTTAATGGATGACATTGATTTTCCAGACAGTTTCAGCGCGTTTACAAGACCTGCTACCGTTACAATGGCTGTACCGTGCTGATCATCATGGAAAACAGGGATGTTTGTTTCTTTTTTGAGGCGCTCTTCAATGATAAAGCAGTTTGGCGCTGCAATGTCTTCAAGGTTGACGCCGCCAAATGTCGGCTCAAGCAATTTAACAGTTTCTACGATTTTATCAACATCGTTTGTGTTTAAAGCAATCGGAAACGCATCTACGCCCGCAAAGCTTTTGAATAGAACGGCTTTTCCTTCCATAACAGGAAGCGCGGCTTCAGGGCCGATGTTTCCAAGGCCAAGCACAGCTGTACCGTCAGTTACAACTGCTACCATGTTCCCCTTCATTGTATAATCATATACTTTGTTAATGTCTTCATGAATATCCTTACACGGTTCTGCAACACCCGGAGAATACGCGAGGCTTAAATCTTTCGCGTTTCTGACCTCTACTTTTGATTTAGACTCCAGTTTCCCCTGGTTGACTTTATGCAGGTGTAATGCTTCTTCTCTTAATGACATTCTCTTAAACACTCCTTATGGATATTTTTTGATTCGTATGCTGCTGCGTTGTTTGCTGCATTCTGCGGAGTAAAATCTATCTGAATATTTAAACAGGATCACATAATTGCTCCAATTGTATAACAAAAAGTGACTCGTTACCACTGTTTTAAAACGACGTTTTTTTGACCCAACAGCTCTTTTAAGCGATATAACACCTGGTGATCCGCATTGATATGAAACGACTCAGGAAGCTTAATCGTCTGTTTCTGCCTTTCATAATAGAGATAAACGCCTGTTTCCCCTTTATGCTCCAGCAAAATGCGCTTAATCTTCGCCAGGATCTCCTGGCTGTGCTGACTGCTTTCTATTTTTATATAAACCGATGGCGCTTTTTCTGCATCCATATTTTCTAATAATTCTGCCCGGGACATGATGAATTGGATCTTATCTTGTCTTACTTCGCATTTCCCCGCTGTGAACAAAAGAGCGCCTTCTCTTAAAACGGGTGAAAGCTGTCTGAATTGTTCAGGGAAGACTACGGCTTCCATCTCGCCGGTTTCATCACTGAGCGTTAAAAACGCCATGTTTTGACCTGTTTTCGTCCGAATCGTTTTGATTTTCGACAGCAAAACGCCTAGCGAAAGCTGCCTTTTGACTGTCCGCTGAGCCTGCAGAATGGAGACTGCTCCGTGCGCAGCGAGCTGTTTTCGGAAGGCGGAGAGCGGATGATTTGAAAAATAAATGCCGAGCGTTTCCTTTTCAAATGCAAGTAAATCCACTAGCGGAAGCTCTTCCGTTTCCACATACTTCGGCTTAATTGAAAACGATTCCTCTAAAAACAATCCCATTTGGTCATCGTCCGCGGCGAATAGCTCAGCATGTTCCAAAGCAACATCAATGGATGCGAGCAGCGTGGCCCGGTTTTGGCCGAATTCGTCCATCGCACCAGAAAAAATAAGTGCTTCAAGCACTTTGCGATTTACGCTTTTTGACGGCACGCGAAAGCAGAAATCGAAAAGATCTTCAAATGGTTTCTCTTTCCTTGCTTTATATATATCTTTGACTGCTGAGACGCCTACACTTTTTATCGCGCGGAGGCTGTACCTGACAGATCCGTCTTCAACTGTAAACGGAAAACTGCTTTTATTCACTGACGGAGGAAGGATACGAATCCCGCTCCCCTTTGCTTCGTAAAGATATTGAGAAATTTTATCCTCATTGCCAATGACGCTTGTCAGCAATCCGCACATAAAATATAACGGATAATGAGCTTTCAAATACGCAAGCTGGCACCCGATCATGCTGTATGCCACCGCATGGCTTCGGTTAAAGCCATAGTTTGCGAATTTGACGATTAAATCGTAGACTTCATTTGCAGTGTCTACAGAATACTCCTTTTTTAAGCACCCTTCAACAAAATGGCTTCGCTCTCTGTCTAAGATTTCTTTTTTCTTTTTGCTGACCGCCCTTCTCAATAGGTCTGCTTCGCCTAAAGAAAACCCCGCCATGCGGGAAGCAATCATCATAATTTGTTCCTGATACACTATAACGCCATATGTATCTTCCAAAATGCTCCTTAAATCCTCATGAGGATAATGGACAGGCGCCCGGCCGTGTTTACGGTCAATAAATAACGGAATATTTTCCATCGGACCGGGCCGGTACAGCGCATTGACCGCCACAATATCCTCGAGGCCTGAAGGTTTTAGCCGCTTCAGGACACTTCTCATCCCTGCAGATTCGAGCTGGAAAATCCCTGTCGTATCCCCTTTGGACAGCAAGGAGAACGTTTTATCATCGCTGTAGGAAATACTTGAAAGATCTATTTTGATGTTTTCTTCTTTTTCAATCATTGAAGTGATGGATTCAATCAGCGTCAGATTCCTCAAGCCTAAGAAATCCATTTTTAAAAGGCCCAAGTCTTCAAGATGATCCATCGCATATTGCGTTAAATAGATCCCTTCATGCCCTTCCTGAAGCGGAACAACATCTGTTAATGGTTCTTCACTCAGGACAACGCCTGCTGCGTGGGTGGATGCATGCCTTGGCAGCCCTTCTATTTTTCGGGCAATTGTATAGACTTGCTGAAGCAGGCTTGACTCCCGAAGCCGCTTATCCAGCTGCAGGGACTGCTGTCTCGCTTCATCCAGCGTCATGCCCGGTCTTGAAGGAATAAGTTTTGCAAGCTGATCTGCCTCCTTCGGGCTGACGCCAAATACTCTGCCGACGTCCCGAAGCGCCGCCTTTGCCGCAAGTGTTCCAAAGGTGATAATCTGTGCGACGTGCATCGCACCGTATTTCTGCTGAACATATTGAATGACTTCATCCCTTCTTGTATCGGGAAAATCAATATCAATATCCGGCATGCTAATGCGTTCAGGATTTAAAAATCTCTCGAACAGAAGGTGATGCTTAATCGGGTCAACATCTGTGATATACAGCACATATGCCACAAGAGAGCCAGCCGCAGAACCCCGTCCAGGCCCTGTAACAATCCCTTTTTCATGGGCGTGCTTCATAAAATCCCACACGATCAGAAAGTAATCGCTGAACTTCATCCGCTTGATGACATCAAGCTCATATTGAAGTCGGCGAAGGTATCGTTCATCAGGCGTGCCGAAACGGCTGCGGAGTCCCTCCATACAGATACCCGTTAAATAATCATCAGCGGGCGTTCCGTCTGGGGTCGGAAAAGACGGCAGACGAGTCTGCCCGAGGCTGACGTCAACTCGGCATTGTTCCGCGATCTCCACAGAAGCTTGCAATGCCTCTGGATGCTCTCGATAAATGTTTTGCATTTCTTCAATTGGTTTCAAATCGAGATCAGGCAGAACTTCAGCAGGTGCATCCGTCAGCTTTTCCCCCGCTTTAATCGCTTTCAGACAACGGTAGGCAGCCTTATCTTCCTTCCTTATGTAGTGCACGTCGCCTGTGGCCGTAACAGGGATACCCGTTTCTTCTGACAGCTTTAGAATCTGTTCAGACAAAATTTGATTCCCTTTAAAAGGCTGATAGGAGAAATAAAAGGCTCCCTTTCCGAATATAGACTGAAACTCCAGCGAAGCTTGAGCGGCCTGTTCGAACAGGCCTCCTTCAAGAAGCGTCTCAATATATCCTTTTTCGCCGGGCGTTATTGCGATAATGCCTTCTCGATAACTGTGAAGCCATTTCGGCTTCAGCCCGCCTTTTGATTTAGATTGCAGAACGCTGCTGATTTTCAGCAGGTTTTGATAGCCTGTATTTGATTTTGCCAGCAGGACGAGCGGGTAGGCTTCGAGCTCGCTGTCATCTGTAAAAACAGAAGCCGTCAAACCGATTATCGGGTTAATCCCTCTCGCCTTGCAAGCTTTATAAAATTGAATAGCTCCGTACATGACATGATCATCTGTCAGCGCCAAAGACGCATATCCGAGCCTGTCAGCTTCACTGACGAGCTCTTCCACAGCCGCGGCGCTGTTTAGCAGGCTGTACCCGCTATGTACTTGCAGGTGAACAAAAGACATGCTATCACCTCTTTCTCATTACGATCCATTTCTTTCTTCATTATAAGGCCCGTTTCCAAAAGAAACAAATGTTCTTTTTTGACTCATCATCATACTTGTCCTGAAAGCTCAATATGATATAAAAGGTGAGGTGATAAAGATGGATCAGGAAGCAGGATTTATGGTGAATTTTATCAATAGCTACTTCATTGCGTTAGGGGTGCTGATCGGGGGCGCACTCATCGGAGGGCTCGGAGCATATTTGGCGGGCGAACCCCCGCTTACAGCCATTACAAAGCTTGCGAACCGGTTAAAAATTTGGGCGCTTGTCGCAGCTATCGGAGGCACCTTTGATGCGGTATACAGCTTTGAACGCGGCATACTCGAAGGCAATACGAGAGATATCTTTAAGCAGCTTCTTTTGATTATTTCAGCCATGGGAGGCGCGCAAAGCGGCTGGCTTATTATATCATGGCTGACCCAGGAGCATCTTTCTTCATGAGGGTCCCACAGCATTACAAAAAACCGGGATGGCAGCGCTTTTTCGCGGGAATGATGTGCGGAGCCGTAATCAGCTGGTTCTTTTTCCTGTTTACTTACGGAACATTTCAAGAGGAGCAGGTCAGCCTCATCGAAAAACAAAAAGAGCATGTAAAAGACTTGAACAATCAAATTTCGATCTATCAGGAAGACCTCCATAAACTGAATGAAGATAATAAAAGAAAACTGCTGATTCAAAGCGTCAGCGTTAAGTTGCTGAATGGGGATAAATATAAAATATCGCAGCCGGATAAAACGAAATTCGAGGAGCATGTAAAGGATGATATTTCAGAGGTCATTACCAAAGACATAGAAAGCGTCTATCAAACAAAGGATCTTTTGAAACGGACAATTGAAAATAAAGTCTATATGATCAATGAAAAAAAATACGAGGCAACCGTCAGAGAATTGATTATTTATACGAGGCTGACAGTAGAACTTGAAATATCATTCGCCACATAATTATGGATTTTTTTTAAATTCTCCAAACTTCTGTCGCTTTTTCCCATTCTTTTTTATAAACTATATGTGAGGCTTCATGGCGAAAGGAAGGAGGAAAGGGAAATGGAGGTTTACAGTGACCGTCAGTTAGCAAAAGATCAAGCAGCCCGTCTCAGACAAGGTTTTTCTGCATATGCCGAAACAAACTCACTCGCTTCCCTCATTAAAAAAGAACTTCAATCTCACAATCTCCAAGTCTACGAGGACCTTACTGATTTCGGCTGCTGGTTCATCCCCGTCACAGATGAACACTAAGAGAGAGGGTCTCCCCTCTACTCGTGTTCTTTACATAATGTTTCCAGATCAGCTAAAATCCGATCGGCTTCATCCCAGCTGTAAATAGAGGCGCCGGCAGCAAACGGATGCCCTCCGCCGTTATATTTGCGGGCAAGTCCGTTAATGACAGGCCCCTTCGAACGGAATCTGACTCTGATTTGATCGTCTTCTTCTACGAAAAACACCCAAGCTCGGATACCTGAGATATTGCCAAGCGTCCCGACAAGCTGCGACGCTTCAGAAGCCGTTGTGCCGAATTTTTCAAGCGTATCCTTTTTGATGAAAACAGAAGCGGCGCCATTTTCGGACAAAGACACATTTTGAAAGATAAAGCCGTTAAGCTTCACCACATTCAGTTTTGTTTCATACAATTGATTAAACAACTCTGAGGAAGAGAATGGATACTGAATGAGCTCGCCTGCATATTTTAATGTTTTTTCCGTGGTATTCGGAAATAAAAAGCGTCCGGTATCTCCGACAATGCCGGCATAGATCAGCTCTGCCGCTTTCGTATTCAGCTTCCAGCCGTGCTCTTTTCCTTCTAAATACAGCTCGTAAATCATTTCACTTACTGAGCTGGCGCTTGTATCGACCCAAAGAAGGTCACCGTATGGATCTTCGTTCGGATGGTGGTCGATTTTCATTAGTTTGGCGCCTGAAGGATAACGCTGATCGTCGATTCTTTCCTGATTTGCCGTATCGCAGACAATGACAAGTGCGCCTTCATATGTTTCATTGTCCACCTCATCAAGGGAATATAAGAAGGAAAGGGACGGTTCAGGCGTGCCAACCGCAAAAATATTTTTTTCAGGATATGTTTCACGCAGGATTTCCGTAAGCCCGCACTGTGATCCGTAGGCATCCGGATCAGGACGCACATGTCTATGTAAGATAATCGTGTCATATAATGATATGGTTCTGATCAGTTCTGTTTTCATTTGATTCTCCTTTATTGTTTTTATTCATTAAATCACATTCTCTGCCGACGGAAAAGAAAAATAACGTCAAAACCAAGCCCGTTTTTGTATAGAATGGGTTTGTAAACTTTTACGATGGAGGATTTCATTTATGCTGGTTCTTGTTTTTTTGATTGGGCTTTCAGCCTGCTTTTATGTGTACTATAAAGTAAAAGGCGTACGGGCAAAGCCATCTTTGGCAAAGGAAATCTATTCAGCAAAATCAAGCATGGCCTTAGGGTCACTAGTCCTGTTCTACGGGCTCAACCAAATGATATTATTCCATTCAGTATTAACGTTAGTAATCGGCGGTATCTTTATCGTCATAGGAGCAGGAAGCGCTTGGGCAGGTTATAAAGCCTACAGGCATTACAATCCCCTTCACGCCAAAGAAGCTGAAAGAGATCACGCGTAAGGGGCGCCTGAACGTCCCTTAGCTTCTTTCCATCAGCTGAACCATCAGCATCGCTTTCGACACGATATGGCCTTGGCTGTGCACTTCCACTTCCATTTTCCCGAACTTTCTGCCGGCCTCCAAGATACGCGGTTTGACTTCGATGACCGATTCCATCTGCACAGGCTTCAAAAAGAAAATGGTGATGCTCTCGATTACGAGTTCGCCGCGTTTTTTCGAGCGCAAAAATCGGTTTGCCGCCTGCGTCAATATGGTTGTAAATACACCATATGAAATGGTTCCAAGCTGATTTGTCATTTGCGGCGTGACTTCATACTCGTAAACCGTTTGATCCTCTTTATCATCACCCTCGTCTTTAAAACCTCTTGAAACGATATCATCAAGCTTCTCCCCGACCTGCGGCTGCTTTTGAATCATTTGAAGGGCTTTCAACACATCTTGGCGGCTGATCATCCCGATCAGTTTTTGGTGGCCGTCAGTGACGGGAAGCACTTCGATTCCTTCCCATACCATCATTTGCGCGGCTGAGGCGACAGATGTTTTCCCAATCACCGTAACGGGATTTTTGGTCATGACTTTTTCTATGGATGCATTTCGGTCATGGCCGGCAATATCTTTTGATGTCAGAATGCCGTGGATTTTCATTTGATCGTCGACAACCGGGAAGCGGCCGTGGCCCGTTTCAAAATTTTTCTCATACCATTTTTCAAGTTTATCCTTAGGCGAAAGATATACCGTGCGGTCAGCGGGTGTTAGGATGTCCTCCACCAAAACAATTTCTTTTTTGATCAGCTGGTCATAAATTGCCCTGTTAATCATCGCAGCGACTGTAAAGGTGTCATAGCTCGTGGATAAAATCGGCAGTTCAAGCTCATCTGCCAGCAGTACAATGCTTTCATCCGTGTTAAAGCCCCCAGTCACCAATACGGCCGCGCCCGCTTCAAGCGCCTGCCTGTGTGCATTGATTCTGTTTCCGACAATCAAAAGATTCCCCGCTGCGGTATAACGCATCATCGCGTCCAGTTCCATCGCGCCGATGACGAATTTATTCAATGTCTTATGGAGCCCCGCCCGGCCTCCGAGCACTTGTCCGTCTATAACATTTACAACCTCTGCATAGGTAAGCTTTTCAATGTTCTCTTTTTTCTTTTGTTCAATTCTGATTGTGCCCACACGTTCAATCGTGCTGACAAACCCTTTATTTTCTGCTTCCTTGATCGCTCTGTACGCGGTTCCTTCGCTTACTTTCATTTCCTTTGCAATTCTTCGCACAGAAATTTTTTCGCCGACAGGCAGTGAATCGATATACGTTAAAATTTGTTCATGCTTCGTTGCCAAGCCTTTCACCTCTAAGGACAGTCTTCTTGTTTTTATTATAAGGTTTCAAAGGATTTATACGCAATGAGGCTGGAAAATAAAAAAGAAGCCCGACCGGCTTCTTACAGCGTTGATTTCGTTCCAGTCAAGCGCAAGGACCTCGTGATTCCTTTTACATCGTAAAGCGGAAAAACCCCTTATTTTTCTTTTAAATGGACATCAACCGCTGTCTTAACAATATTTCGATTCCCTATTTTAGATAAAACAAAGAAAACTGCGAATAGCCATATCGCCCCTATGGCCGTATAGATCAATGGATAAACAGCTGTGTTTGCGATCCATTCATTTATTAATGTTCTGGCATTTACAAGAATAATAAATCCTCCTACAAGCACACCCATCAATTGCGGATGAAACTTCTGCACCAGCCATGCTGCGATAGGGGCAGCGATAATTCCGCCGGCCATAAGTGAAAACACCCATAACCAATTGACGTCCTCCCATCCTAATGAAATAAGAAAACCGGCAGTTGCAGATACCGCGATGGCAAATTCACTTGTGTCTACAGTCCCGACAACTTTCCTCGGGCTCAAGCCTTTGCGGGATAATAAAATTGGAGTGGTCACCGGCCCCCAGCCGCCTCCGCCTGTGGCATCTGCAAAACCAGCGATCACTCCCAATGGGATGGATTGTTTTCGGTTTAACGGCACATGCTTCTTCTCAAGAGCCGGCTTATATTGAAATAAAAACCTGATCAATACATATCCGCCCAGAAGGAGCAAAAACAAAGAAATATAGGGTTTCGCCACATCTCCAGGTAATTGGCTGAGGAATGCCGCGCCTAAAAAAGCGCCTATAGAGCCGGGAATGACAAGCTGATAAACGGTTTGTTTGTCAACATTGCCAAATTTAATATGCGACACTCCCGATGCGGCAGTCGTTACGACTTCCGCTAAATGCACAGAAGCTGAAGCCACAGCAGGGGTGATGCTGAACGCCAATAACAAAGAAGTTGAGGTAACCCCATAAGCCATACCTAACGAACCGTCTATTAACTGCGACAATAAACCAATAAATGCAAAAACGATTAATTTCTTCATCAGCACACCCCATCTATATCAATCAGATATTTTTGATTCTTCATACGAATCTAACAATCTCTTGGCGCTTTCATATAAAAAATAAGAGGCTTTGATAATGGCAGTTTCATCAATTGTAAATGCAGGATGGTGCCAATCATGATCACCGTCTGTTCCAAAAAACGCAAAGGACCCCGGAATATGCTCAAGATAATAAGCAAAATCTTCCCCCGCGGTTGATGGGTCGGGATCAATGACTTGAAGTTTCGCTTTATGCGCAGCGTCTCGCACCAGCCCCGTTATTGCCTCATCATTACAAAGCGGCGGCGGTCCGGAATGCCACTTCACATTTGCCTTTAACGAGAAAGCGGCAGAAACCTGCTCTGTGACTGCCAAAAAACGCTGTTTCACTTGATTACGAACCTCTGAATCAAATGTACGAACAGTGCCCTCAATGAAAACTGTATCCGGAATGACATTCCAAGTGCTGCCGCCATTGATTTTCCCTACCGTTAAAATCGCGCTTTGCAGCGGGTTTACATTTCTGCTTACAATCGTTTGCAGGGCGACAATAAGCTGAGAGGCGCCGACAATTGGATCAAAACCATTATGCGGCAATGCTGCATGAGCTCCTTTCCCTTCTATCTCTACTTTAAAACGGTCAACAGCAGCCATAAGCGGGCCTGTTTTTAACCCTACAGTCCCAACCGCGATATCCGGTTTATTGTGAAGCCCAATAACTGCATCAATGCCATCCAGTTGGCCGTCCTCTATCACTTTTGCAGCGCCGGCACCTGCTTCCTCTGCCGGCTGAAATAATAAACGAATTTTCCCTTTCAGACTGTCTTGATTTTCCTTCAATAAAAAGGCCGCACCAAGAAGCGCTTCCGTATGAAAATCATGACCACACGCATGCATGATCCCTTTATGTTTAGACACATAAGGCAATCCTGTTTTTTCTTCAATTGGCAAGGCGTCAATATCAGCCCTCAAAGCAATCGCCGGGCCTTCTGACTCCCCTGCTATATCTGCGAACACACCCGTTTTTAGAGCAGTAGGGCGAATCTTTATCCCCTTTTCTTTAAGGCATTTTTTTATAAAAGCAGTTGTTTCAAATTCTTCTTTTGACAGTTCAGGATATTGGTGCAAGTGCCGGCGAATGCCGATGAGCTGCTTTTCTAGCGTTGAGAGATTTACGGGATTATACTCCCCTTTAAACTTCAGGATGTCATTTCCTGTAGTCTGATAAGGATAGGAGCCTTCTATATTTCTCCAATAATCCAAAGACATATGTTCTGCTCCTTTCCCTATCCCAATATATTTTCTTCAGACTCTTCAACATAAGATGAAATAAATCGGTTCAATTTATCATTAAGACCGCCCGCCCCAAATTTTATATACTTGCTGGAAACCTTCGGATTATCTTCTTTCAAAAAGCTTAAAAAAGATAAAATATAAATGCGCCTGTAAGCTACTTGTGTAATTCCGTACTCAAAAAACCAGTTATCAATGACATTGTATACGCCCCGGTTGACGCCATATAGGTTGTTACATTTCTTGTAAAAGCAGAGATCCGGAAGATTTAACTCCTGATGGGAAAGGAGGCTTTCTTTTTTGTTTGGTGCCATAATCCCAATCAGCTCAAAGCGTTTTGCAACGCACGAAATATCCTTTTTAATTTGCTTTGTTAACGACTCCAAAGAATCAAACCTTCTTTCTTCTCTAATTTTAAAGAGAATACTGCATTCGATTTTTTCTCCATAGATGTCTCTATGAAAGTCAAACAAAAAAATCTCCAATGTCTTTTTAAGGTTAGAGCCGACCGTCGGTTTCACACCGATATTCATAACCCCTAAATAAAATTGATGATTGACTGTCGCCAGAACCCCATAAACTCCATTACGCAGCCCATGCATTTTTGCATCTACATTTGCCGTGGGGAATCCAAGCTTTCTGCCTAATTGTTTTCCTTTCACAACCGTACCGGCAATGATCGTCAAAAAAGTCAGCCTCCCCTCTCAGCTTCCGCATTCGATCAGACGAAACCTAATGATGTGATGAATGTAAAACGGCTTGATGCTGCGGAATGCCAAGGCCGAGATTTTCCCGCAATGTCCGGCCGCGATAATCTTGACGATAAAGCCCTCTTTCTTGAAGAATCGGAATCACCTTTTCTACAAAAGCATCAAGTGTTCCCGGTATATCACACCCAATGATAAACCCATCCGCCGCCTCAGCGTTGAACCAAGTTTCAATTAAGGATGCGACACGCTCTGGTGTTCCGATGAATAGAGGCCGCGGAAAAGCCATTTCCTGTGCTACCTCCCGCAATGTCAGATTTCTGGCTTTTGCTTCTCGCTTAATCCGGTCTGTTGTGCTTTGAAACGCATTCTTTCCCACATCGCCAATATCGGGAAATGGCTCATCCAACGGGTAAACACTCAGATCATAATCATCAAAAAAACGGGCCAAATAAGTAACAGCATTTTCAATCGGTATTAATTCTGCAAATTCACGATACTTCTTTTCCGCATCTTCTTCCGTATCTGCCACAATCGGGCTGATCCCCGGAAAAATCCGCACATTTGAAGGATCCCGCCCTTCATCAGCAGCTCGCCTTTTCACATCCGCGTAAAACGCTTTTGTCTCTTCTAATGAATTGGAATGGGTAAAAATCGCATCCGCATTTTTGGCAGCAAACTGCCGGCCTGTTTCTGATGAACCCGCTTGAAACACTACAGGCTCTCCCTGCTTAGAGCGCCCGATATTCAAGGGCCCCTCTACTTGAAAATACTTTCCTTTATGATTCAGGCGATGAAGCTTCGCCGGATCGAAAAACTGCCCTGTTTTCTTATTGTGAATAAATGCGTCATGCTCCCAGGAATTCCACAGCCCGCGCACAACATCCAAATGCTCTTGTGCGATCTCGTAACGTTCAGTGTGTTCTGGCAAATTAGACTTACTATGGTTGCGCGCCGCTCCTTCCTGTGGAGAAGTAACAAGATTCCAGCCTGCCCTGCCCCCGCTGATATGGTCCAGCGACATCAATTGTCTGGAGATCGTGAATGGCTCAGTAAAAGATGTAGAGAACGTCCCTACTAACCCAATATTTTTGGTAACCGATGCTAGCGCAGATAAAATGGTGATCGGTTCAAAACGGTTTAAAAAATGAGGAATCGATTTTTCAGAAATAAATAAGCCGTCTGCAATGAAAATAAAACTAAACAAACCTTTTTCAGCTGTTTGTGCCTTTTTCATGTAAAATTCAATATTCGTGCTGGCCGAGGGATCAACATCGGGATGGCGCCAGCCGTCAGTTGTTCCCCCGACACCGTGAATCATCGCTCCAAACTGAATAAAATCTGAACGTGTCATCTTTTTGCCTCCTTTATCTTTGGATATAATTCGCAAGTGCCAGATCAAGGTGTTCAATGCCGATCTCAGTTATCCCTTGATACTGATTGCCGCGCCCGATTTCGACCACAGGCACATGGCGCACCCCATATTTCACCTGTAAAATATCTCGAAGCTTTTCTTTCTCTGAAACATCGATATGTTGGAACGGGAACCCTTTTTCATTCAAATAATTCTTGACTTCCTCACAATACGAACAGCCTTTTTTACTCCAAACCACAATGTTCACAACATCACTCATTCTTCTGTCCCTCCTTAACGTTTTGCAGCTAAAACTGCATCGCTCAGCAGCTGATAAGACAGCTGTTTTTCTTCAGCATTTTTGATCGGTGTAAAAATAACAAAATCATTAATTTTGTATGTGCCTGATAAACGTGTTAATTCTTCTGCCACTTCTTCCTTCGTTCCGGCAATAATCCCGGTTTTTTGCACGATGATGTCATATGGCTCTGTGACGTTTTCCAGATAGGCCTCAGCCTGTTCGCGGGAACCGACGTTGACCTTACGCCCGTCTTTCAAAACCACTTTTATCGATTCACGCGACACAATATGTTTTTCCGCTTCTTCTTTTGTATGTGCCGCAAAAACAGCGGGAGCAAGATGAAATTCAGCCTCAGATCCTGGGGGGAGATGCGCGTCAAATGCTCGGCGGGCTTCCTTCAGCACTTCCTCTTCACCGTTAATGAAGTAAGCAAAGACAAAAGAGATACCCAGTTTTGCAGCCGAAATGGCACTCTCTGTGCTTCCTCCCAATAGAAAAATACCCGGCTTCAGATCAACCTGCGGCCTAGGACGCAATGCGGCATAGCGGTGGGTATCAGGAAAATCATCCCGTACGAAATGAGTAAGCTCCTCCAGTTTTTCATCAAACTGACGCACCGGTTTTTCATATTCGGCCTGCAGCGCGTCTGTGGACAGCTGAAACCCGCCGGGCGCTTTGCCCACTCCAAGATCTATACGGCCGGGAGCTAACGCTGATAGAAGATAGAACTGCTCCGCCACTTTGTAAGGGCTGTAATGCTGCAGCATCACTCCGCCTGAGGCTAAGCGAATTTTCCTTATGCTTGCAGCAAGATAGCCTAAAAGAACCTCGGGCGCAGATCCTGCAACCTCATCATTGTTGTGATGTTCAGCCACCCAAAACCGGTGATATCCACAAGCTTCAGCCATTTGTGCCAATTTCACTGTATGTTGTAATGTATCAGCTGCTGTCTCCCCTTCACCAATCAAGCTTTGGTCTAAAATACTTAAGCGGATCATATCACCGGCTCCTTTATGTGTTCTTTTGGTTCAAATAAATATTCCGGCGAAACACGGCGGAGAAACTGCCTCGTTCTGTCTTTTTTGGTATGGAGGAAGACTTCCTCCGGGGTTCCTTGTTCAACAATGACTCCTTCATCCATAAAAACAACTTGATCAGAGACCCTTCTTGCAAACTCCATTTCATGTGTAACAACAATCATGGTGGCTCCGGTTTTCACGATTTCCAGCATTACCTCAAGCACTTCACCGACCAGCTCCGGGTCAAGTGCTGCCGTCGGTTCATCGAACAGCAGCACATCAGGATGAATGGCAAGCGCCCTTGCTATCCCAACCCTCTGCTTTTGTCCTCCCGATAACTGACTTGGATAAGCGTTCAATTTATCTTGAAGCCCGACTTTTCTCAGTTCATTTTCCGCTACGGCATACGCGTCTTGTTTTCTCATTTTCCGGGCAATCGTCAAGCCCTCCATGACATTTTCAATCACCGTTTTGTGAGCAAACAGGTGGTATTGCTGAAATACCATTGCCGTCTGTTTTCTGAGCCAGTGAACCTCTTTTTTGGACGGAAAGCTGCAATTAATCACTTTGTCATGTATAGAAATGATCCCTTCGTCTGGACGTTCTAATAAATTCAGGCACCGTAAAAAGGTGGTTTTCCCTGATCCGCTCGGCCCGATAATCGTCACAACTTCTCCCTTGCGTACCGTGAGATTTATCCCTTTTAATACATGGTGGATGCCAAACTGTTTATGGATATTTTTAATCTCAATCATAAAGTGCCTCCTTGAAATCTGGCTGCCTTTCTCTCTAATACTCCATTTACTGATTCTAGGATTAGAGTCAGCACCCAATAGATAATGGCTGCTCCGATAAACGCTTCTAAAAATGCATAATTATCAGAAGCAACGATAGTCGCCGTCCCTGTAATCTCTGGGACAGCCACTATAGCCGCGATAGAGGTGGTATGCAAAAAGCCGATACCCAAATTTGTGAAGTTTGGGATGGAAACCATCAGCGCCTGCGGCAATATTACACGCCGAAAGGTTTGGCTGTGTGTCAAGCCGATTGAATAAGCCGCTTCGACCTGTCCGGTATCCATCGCCAGAATGCCCGACCGGATGATTTCTGTCAGATAAGCTCCGGCAGTTAAAGACAAGGCCATGATGACAAACATGGAGACCGGTATCTCATTGGCGGACCAGCCGAGATGAAAAAAACTGCTGACTTGATCTGCAACAGGAGGTATCCCTAAATAAATCAACATAATGTGAAGGATTGCAGGTGTACTTCGAAAGAAAGACACATAAAACCTTGAGCAAGCCACCAAGATCTTAATTCTAAAAATTCTAACAATTATATTTCCAAGAGCCACGAGAAATCCAAACACAATCGGCAAAACAGCCATCATCAATGTCAGAGGAATGGTCTTTACCATTTCTTTCATGGCGGAAACGATAAATGGAAAGTCAAATTGCAATCTTCTCCCCCCTCATCCGAAGAAATATATCATTGTATGTTCATGTCAAAAACAGTAACAATCCTTGTTTGATTCTTCTTGATTCGTTTTTCTGCCACTCGAAAGAACCATTCGAATAAAACCGCTACAGCATAATAAACAATCGATAGCGCAATGTAAACTTCAAGAGAATGGTTGCTTGAGGTGATCAATGTTTGGCCCCTTCCGGACATATCCATAACACCAATTGAAAAGGCTAGAGACGTATCTTTTAAAGAACTGATCACCATGTTTCCCATATTCGGAAACGCTTGGACAAGTGCCTGAGGCAGAACGATTCGCCTGAAGGCCTGACTACCGCTTAAGCCAATACTGTACGCCGCTTCCGTTTGGCCTTTATCTACACTGCCCACTCCCGCTCGAATGATTTCTGCGGCTGCCGCTGCATTGCTTAACGCATAGGTTGCGACCGCAGCATAAAACGGATCCATTTTTGATGTATCAATCCCGATAAGCCCAGTAAGCGCCGGGATTCCGTAAAACACGATGAAAAGCTGCACCATGATAGGCGTTCCCCTGAAAAACGAGATATACACTTTTGCCAATTGATTTACAATTGGAATATTGTAGATGCGGGGCAGTGCCAGAAAGAGTCCTAATACAAAACCGAAAAGCAAGGACAGTGTTAAAATGTATAATGTAACCGGTAAATAAGCGGTTAACGTCGGCACAAAATCTCCAATCATGTTCATATCAAACGCTTTTTCCATCACTGCTCCCTCTCTTTTTACCTAATACTGCTCTTTGGAATAGTCGTCACCAAGCCATTTCAAACTGAGCCTTTTCAGCGTTCCGTCATCAATGATTTCCTGTAAGGCTTTATCAATATCGTCACTTAACGTTTGTTCATTTTTGTTAAACATAAAATACACTTTGGCATTTGAAAGCACATTACCGACGGTTTTTTCTTTAATAGCGCTCGTCTTGTTTTGAAAGTCTACTGCAAAAGGCGTAGAGATCGTTGCGTCCGCACGCCCCGATTTCAGCTGATTCGCAGTCTCATTTGCGCCTTGGCCCTCATAGGCAATCTCAAACGGCCGCCCATTTTCCTCATTCCACTTTTTCAGTACCAGCGCTCCGTTGGATGTTGCACTCGTAATCACCCGTTTTCCTTTTAAGTCTTCAATTCCACGGATCGTATCGTTATTTTGAAGCACAGTAATTTTTAAAGGGAAATGGTTGTAGGCAACCCTGTTAAACAGAAATTTTTTCTCTCGCTCTTTGCTTTTCTCCATTTGATGTGCCACAATATCGACTTTATGCTGTCCGAGGCTGACAAGCAGGTTGGAAAATTCCATCGTTTTAAATGTGAATTTATAATTTGGCAGGCGCTTATCAAGCTCTTTGATCAGTTCGACATCATAACCGGTTAAATCGCCTTTTTCATCGATAAAGCAAATATTGGGAAATTGGGTTCCAGTTCCAACCGTGATCGTCTGTACCTTCTTTTGCCCGGCTCCCGTCGTTTGACTGTCTGCACCGCAAGCTGACAGAACTGTTATAAGGGAAAATAATATTGCCATGAATGCTGCTTTCGTTTTCATCTCATCGCCCCATTTATTTTTCAAAACTTGATTTTGAATAATCTGCCCCGAGCCATTTTCGGCTTAGTTTTTTTAGCGTTCCGTTTTTCTCCAGCTTTTTAATCGCTTGATCCGTGTCATCCGCCAAGGTTTGGCTGCCTTTATTAAACATAAAGTACACCTCGGTATCTAATAACACGTCACCGACTGTCTTTTGGCGGAAGGCGTGCGTTTTATTCTGAAAATCGACGGCAAACGGTGTAGCTATCGTTGCATCTGCGCGCCCAGTTTCAATTTGATTGGCGGTGTCATTGCTTCCCTGTCCCGCATATTTTAAATGAATTGGGCTGCCGTGCGTTTTGTTGTACTTTGTAATATAATCTGCCGCATTTGACGTGGCGCCAACTATGACTGTTTTTCCGTGCAAGTCTTTTAATGTATGAATCTTGTGATTATCCTCTTTCACCGTGATGTACATCGGCGAGTAGTTATATGGGACTTTATGATACAAAAAACGCTTTTCTCGTTCTTTATTTTTGGCCATATTGTGCGCAATCACATCAATTTTTTTATTTCCGAGACTCGTCAGCAAATTTGAGAAATCCATCATTTTAAATTCAAATGTATATTGAGGCAACTCCTTATCGATGGCTCTTATCACTTCAATGTCATACCCGGTCAAATCGCCTTTTTCATCTAAAAACGCAATATTCGGAAAATCTGTTCCAGTGCCGACTATGACTGTTTGAGCCTGACGATCTGTTTTGTTTTTTGTTTGCGAACATCCCCCGGCAAGTAATGCAAACACTGACAGCAGCAAAACCAATCCTTTGCGCTTATTCATAGGCTGCCTCACATCATGCCCAGCTGGGCGCACCTAAAAGCGTTGGGTTAAATCGTTCCGGAATCAGAACCTTGTGCATCATCACGCCTATGTCCCCGTCTTTTTCCTGCTCAAAATACACTTCATACCCTCTCCTTCTGTACATGTCAGCAAGCCAAGGATGCTTGCGCGCCGATGTGCCGAGTGTCAGGGCAGGAGCCTTCAGCATATCTCGAAGCACTTTTTCTTCAACATACGTAAGCAGCTTACTTCCGGCGCCTTGTCCTTTATATTCCGGCAGTGTCGCAAACCACCACACAAACGGATATTTTGAAGGAGGCGTCTCACTCTCCCACGGGAACCTGATTGTAATCGTTGAAATCAGCTTCCCATCCCGCTCCAGCACAATCGCTGAATGATGTTCAATATTTTCTGATACCATTTGGATATCAGCTCTCGTGGATGGCCAATCAATATCTAGCTGCCGAATGGGCGAAAATGCGCTGTTAACCAGTTTCAGCAGCTCCGGTGCATCTTCAACAGTTGCCAGTCGAAAAATATCCTCACTCATTTTTGTCACTCCTCTTCACAAAATATATAATCCCGATTTGTTTACTAAGCTTTTATTGTTTATACTATAAAGCATACTCTGATCTTTGACTAATCAAAAAAAGTAAACCTTCACTTCAGTAATTTTAATGATGAAAAACAGGAGGGAGCACATTGGAGTTACGCTCAATCAAAACGTTTCATACGATTGTGAAATTTGGAAGCTTCTATAAAGCTGCAGAAATACTCAACTACTCGCAGCCGACGATATCGATGCGTATGAAGCAATTGGAGCAGGATTTAGGCGTACTGCTGTTTGAAAGAGGAAAAAGCCTGCAGTTGACAAAAGCAGGGAAACTTTTTTATGAACGAACAGGAGATCTTTTGACACAATACGAGGCGCTTAAACACAACCTCTCCGACTTAAAGGAAGAAGAGGCAGGCATTATCAACATAGGGATTTCAGAGCCGACCGCCAGTCTGATATTCCCCGAGATTTTAAAGGATTTCTTAAAGGATTACCCAAAGATAACGGTTAATATCAAGGTTGATGACGCCAATACTTGCAGTCAAAAGCTCTTAGACGGGACGATTGATTTTGCGGTCTGCGGCGAGCCGGAGCTGATTCTTGAAAATTACTACCATCCATTTTTTTATGACACATTAAATGTGATTGTATCTGATCAACATCCGCTCGCTGAGAAGAAGGCTGTCCATTTGTCTGATTTAGCAGAAGAGCGCTTCATATTTACGCCCGCCAATTGCCCCATTCGCTTACAAATTGAACAGCATTTACATAGAGAACTCGGTAATCGCTACAAAAAAATGGAGCTCACAAGCAGCATGTCACATGAATATTACGTACGTGAAAACATCGGAATTTCAATCTTTACCAGCACCGCACATTCTAAACCGTTCAACGGCACTAAAGTTATTCCAATTCTGAACCTGGATATCACCCCGCCCATAGGGCTGTTGACAAATCAAAAAGAAGTTCATTTTGACCGCGCCACGAAGGACTTGATCGCTCGGATAACCAAACGTTTTCAGCAACGCAGCAAAGAATTGGAAGGAACCTCTGATAAGACCATTACAGGATAACTGAAAAAATAAAAACCACCTCCTGATTCATCAGGAGATGGTTTCACCGCTTACAGCTCGATCGTCTCACCGACCGACATGACTTTGCCGACTCCGCCCGGAAGGCTGTCAGCGAATGCTTCTGGGTCTTGCTCGATGACCGGGAATGTATTGTAATGCACCGGCACGACCTGTTTTGCGCGCAGCCATTCAGCGGCAAGCTTGGCGTCCTCAGGCCCCATCGTAAAGTTATCGCCAATCGGCAGGAAAGCAAGATCAATATGATTCAATTCGCCAATGAGTTTCATATCAGAGAATAGAGCCGTATCACCCGCATGGAAAATCGTTTTACCTTCTACAGTCAGCAAAATACCGGCTGGCATGCCTGTGTAAGTGATCGTTTTGTTTTCTTCATCTGTGATGGCTGATCCATGAAAGGCCTGTGTGAGCTTCACTTTTCCAAAATCGAACTGGCGGGAGCCCCCGATGTGCATCGGATGAACATTCAAGCCTTTCCAGCCTAAGTACACAGCGAGCTCGTTCGGTGCTATAACCAGCGCGTTATTTTGCTTGGCGATTTGTTCAGTATCACCGACATGGTCATTGTGGCCGTGCGTTAATAAGATGACATCCGCTTTTACATCCTCCGGCTTGATATCCGTTAATGAATTCCCTGTTAAAAACGGATCAAATATAATATGGTGGTCCTTCGTTTCCACTGTAATTACAGAATGTCCGTGATATGTCACTTTCATTTCTTTCACCTCGTCACGTGATTTTGATTTTTTTATTTTCCCTTTTTCAAAAGCTGAAAAACTTATGTCGTTTGATTCTTGTTAATAACATTGAGGCCTCCGGTGGCTTCAATGACAGTCCCAGTCACAAGGTCTGAGTTCTCCTCACACAAGAAAGCGATAATCCGGGCGATATCCTCGCCTGTTCCAGACCTTCCTATCGGCGTTTTTTCTTTGCCGATTCTCATTCTGGCTTCCTCTATCGATGCTTCTTTCATGTCGCCGACAATGTCTCCCGGGCAAACCATGTTGGCGGTTATGCCGAATTCGGCTTCTTCAATGGCGATTGTCTTCGTCAAAGAAGCCAAGCCCACTTTCGCAGCGCCAAATGCCGAGCGATGAAGCCAGCCTGGCGCGTGAGCCGCACCTTGGAATCCGTACGTAATGATGCGTCCGAATTGCTGTTTTCTCATAATAGGAATAACCGCTTTGAATAAATGAAAAACGGCGCTTAAATTTCCTTCCAGCATGCCGTACCATTCATCATCAGTATAATCGGCTAACTTTTTACGTTCAAATATGTATGGTCCCGCGTTGTTAATCAAAAAGTCGATCCTTCCAAAGCGGTTTAAGGCAGTCTCTGCAATACGCAGCAGATCTTCTTTTTTGGTGACATCACCTTTTACAAATTGCAGCCGGTCAAGACAATCGGGACAGGCTTTCTTCAGGCGGCTGACTGCCTCCTCATCCTGTCTGTAATTGACTGTTACTGAATACCCCTTTGCAAGCAACGTTTCAGTCACTTTGCGGCCTAAACCCTTCGAACCGGCAGTAATTAAAGCATGTCGCACATGAATACCTCCCAAAGCAACGTCGCCGCTTTCAATAAAGTGTTTCTTCTTCTACTTTACTATAAAAGGCTTGCAATATCACTTTTTACACTTTGGCATACAAAAAAGCTGCCTGTATAGACAGCTTATTCTGCAGAAGATGAAGACTCCTGATCAGGCATATCGACATAACCGCTTTGATATGCTTCTGAAATGAGCCTTGTTGTCTCCTGGCTTTCTTGTTCATCATAAATATAGCGTTCCGTTTCTTTTTTCATCATTCTGCCTCCCATCATTATAGAGGTAGGTTGGCTATAATGACGGGATTTTATGAAGGAAATTTTAACAAACTCCTGTTGCGACGCAAGCTTTCGCTTTCTCAAGCGCTTGCTCCACCTGTTTGAATCCGGTGCCCCCGGCGCTCATTCTTTTTTCAACTGCGTAGTAAGGGTCTAACACAGTGTAAATATCTTCTTCGAATAGTGTGCTCGCCTGCTGAAACTCGCCAAACGGCATATCGCTTAAATAGATTCCTCTTTCGATGCAGGTGTACACAAGTTTTCCGACCACTTCATGCGCTTCTCTGAACGGCATTCCTTTCTTGGCTAAATAATCGGCCAGTTCCGTCGCATTTGAAAAGTCTTGTTTTGTCGCTTGCTTCATGACGTCTTTGTTTACAATCATTGTTTGGATCATGCCTGTGAAGATTTGCAGGCTGCCCTCCACCGTTTTCACCGTGTCAAACATGCCCTCTTTGTCTTCCTGCAGATCTTTGTTGTAAGCAAGCGGAAGTCCTTTCATGATCGTAAACAGCCCCATCATATCACCGTATACGCGCCCTGTTTTACCGCGGATCAGCTCCGCCATATCAGGGTTTTTCTTTTGCGGCATCATGCTGCTTCCTGTTGCGTACGCATCATCAAGCTCGATGAATTTAAACTCCTGCGAGCACCATAAAATGATTTCTTCAGAGAAACGGGATAGGTGCATCATCAGCATACTGCTGTTGCTTAAAAACTCCAAAATGAAGTCTCTGTCGCTGACGCCATCCAAGCTGTTTTCATAAATAGAATCAAAGCCGAGCAGTTCGGCTGAATAATCACGGTCGATTGGGAAGGTTGTTCCCGCGAGCGCCCCGCAGCCGAGCGGAGATTTGTTAATCCGCTTCATCGAATCCTGAAAACGCTCCTTGTCGCGCTCTAACATCCAGAAATACGCAAGCAGATGGTGAGCGAATGAAATCGGCTGGGCGCGCTGCAGATGTGTGTAGCCCGGCAGAATCGTTTCAACGTTCGCTTCCGCCTTTTCAATCAGCGCACTTTGGAATGCCTCAATCAGCTCGATGATGTGGCCGACATGATTCTTCAAGTATAAATGCATGTCAGTCGCCACCTGGTCATTCCGGCTTCTGCCGGTATGCAGCTTGCCGCCGAGCGGGCCGATTTCGTCAATCAGCATTTTCTCTATGTTCAAATGAATATCTTCATAATCGACTGAGAATTCCAATGCTCCCTCCTCTGCTTTTTGCAAAAGGGTATTCAGTCCCTCGCGGATTTTCAGCTCTTCTTCCGCTGTCAGGATACCGCATTTTTTCAGCATGGCAGCATGTGCGAGAGACCCTGTTATGTCTTCAGTGACTAAATTTTGGTCAAATGATATGGATGCGCCGAACTCGTCGACCCATTTTTCCGGTGTTTTTTGAAACCGGCCTCCCCAAAGCTTCTTCATGCTTTAATCTGCTCCTTCTTTTTCACGATGCTGTTCACTTTTGTCGGAAGGCCCCAAAGCTCAATAAAGCCAATTGCCGCATGGTGATCAAACGCATCGTCTTTTGTATATGTTGCAAGTTTTTCATCATATAGAGAATATTCTGATTTACGTCCTTCTACGATTGCATGGCCTTTAAACAGCTTCACGCGAACGATGCCTGTGACATGCTTTTGCGTTTCTTTTAGGAAAGCGTGCAGCGCGTCTTTTAACGGCGAGAACCATAAGCCGTTGTAAATGATTTCTGACATTTTTTGCTCGATGATCGGTTTAAAGTGTGCAACCTCTTTCACCAGTGTCAAATCTTCTAATTCTTTATGCGCTTTGATCAGTGTGATCGCACCAGGGCATTCGTATACTTCCCGGGATTTAATGCCGACGAGGCGGTTTTCCACGTGGTCGATACGTCCGACACCGTGTGCGCCTGCCATTTCATTCAGTTTCAAAATCAGTTCAGAAAGCGTGTAAGATACGCCGTCTATGGAGACAGGCACACCTTGTTCAAATGCAATTTCAATCACTTCCGGCGTGTCCGGCGTTTTTTCCAGCGGAGCTGTTAAATCGTATGCACCTTCTGGCGGCGCCGCCCATGGATCTTCTAAAATGCCGCACTCATTCGCGCGTCCCCAGAGGTTTTGGTCGATAGAATACGGGCTGTCAAGATTGATCGGAATCGGAATGCCGCGGCTCGCCGCATATTCAATTTCTTCTTCACGTGACCACTGCCATTCGCGAACCGGCGCGATGACTTCAAGGTCAGGGTTTAATGATTTAATGGAGACTTCGAAACGAACCTGGTCATTTCCTTTCCCCGTGCATCCGTGAGCAATCGCCTGTGCATCTTCTTGTTCCGCAATTTCAACCAGCTTTTTCGCAATCAGCGGCCGAGATAATGCTGAAACAAGCGGGTATTTTCCTTCATACATCGTGTGGGCCTGCAAAGAGATAAGCGCGTAGTCCTGTGCAAATTCCTCTTTTGCATCGATCACGTAGGAGTTTGTCGCGCCGACTTCAAGCGCTTTCTGCTGAACAAAGGCCAAATCTTTGCCTTCACCGACATCCAGACAGCAGGCGATGACATTATATCCTTGCTCCTGAAGCCATTTTATTGCGACGGAAGTATCAAGGCCCCCTGAGTATGCTAATACGACTTTTTTCTGTTCTGACATGATAAAAATCCCCTCTCAACTGTGTTTCTATTTTGTATAAAAATAAATTATTTTTAATAAAAATGCATTTTGTATGTATACACTTTAACAAGTACGTTTCGTTTTTTCAAGCCTTTTATCAAAAAAACTTCACCTAAATTTCAGGTGAAGTTTCGTAGTATTTATTCATTTACTTGTCTTTTCTGATTTCTCTGACCACATGTGCAAGTTCGGGAATAATCAGCTTATTCATTGCCAGCTTAACCGCACCGCTTGAGCCTGGCGTTGAGAAAACAGCGGTATGCTGAATGACACCGGCTGTTGCTCTCGACATGATTGCGGCAGAACCGATATCCTCTGTATAACTCAGCATCCTGAATATTTCTCCAAAACCGGGCAGCTCTTTCGAAAACAGCGGCGTTATGGCTTCAATTGTGACATCCCGATCTGCTATGCCTGTCCCTCCGTTTAAGAGCACCGCGTCTGTCTGTTCATCCATGCAGCCCGCAAGCACTGAACGCTGCAAAGCATCCTTTTCGTCTTTTACAATTTCATATGCAGCAATATGATGACCGGCTTCTTCTAAAAATGAGATCATCAGCTTGCCGCTTTTATCGGTTTCCTCTGTCCTCGTGTCACTGACAGTAATCACTTTACACCGAACGATATCGGGAGCTTCTTGTTTATGCTCTTGAACGCTCATTGGCCCACCTCTTTTATGTTTTCTGTCTGTCACTATCATGCATCAACAAAAAAGCACATTCAAGAGAATGTGCTTTCATGCGATTTATTTTGCTAAACGAACAACGTCGCGCGCAATCATGACTTCTTCATCAGTCGGAATGATCATGACTTTTACTGGAGAATGCGGATAGCTGATGAAAGCTTCCTCGCCGCGCACGTTATTAAGCGCAGGATCCCAGTATACGCCCATGAATTCTAAACCGCGAAGAACGCGTTCTCTGACTTCCACACTGTTTTCACCAATACCGGCAGTAAAGATGATCGCATCTACACCGCTCATTCTAGCAGCATAAGAACCGATGTATTTGTGGATTCTGCTTGCGAATACTTCAAGAGCCGTTTCCGCGCGCTCATTTCCTTCTTTCGTTGCTTCAACGATGTCACGAAGATCGCTAGAGAAGCCGGAAATGCCGAGCAGTCCGCTTTTTTTGTTTAATGTATTCAGTACTTCGTCAGCCGTTTGGCCTGTTTTCTCCATGATGTATGGGATCAGGGCAGGGTCGATGTTTCCAGAGCGCGTACCCATTGCAACACCGGCAAGCGGCGTAAAGCCCATTGAAGTATCAATTGATTTTCCGCCTTCAACAGCAGCAATACTTGCTCCGTTTCCAAGGTGGCAGGAAATCAGGCGCAGGTCTTTTAACGGACGGCCAAGAAGCTCTGCCGCACGCTCAGTTACATATTTATGTGAAGTGCCGTGGAAGCCGTATTTACGGATGCCGAATTTTTCATAGTATTCATACGGCAGGCTGTAAAGGTAAGACTGCTCAGGCATTGTTTGGTGGAATGCCGTATCAAAAACAGCTACCGCAGGAACATTTGGAAGCACTTCTTTGAACGCTTTAATTCCAACGATATTTGCCGGGTTGTGAAGTGGTGCCAATTCAGAAATATCTTCGATTTCCTTAATGGTTTCATCCGTTAATAAAACAGAATCGCTGAATTTTTCTCCGCCGTGAACGACACGGTGGCCAATTCCGTCAATTTCATTCAAGTCTTTAATAATGCCAAATTCCGTTAACTTATTCAGCAGCATTTTAACAGCTACCGCATGATCCGGAATATCAGTTACTTCTGTATTTTTTTCGCCGTTCACAGAAATTGTGAATACGCTGTCGGCGATACCGATTCGTTCAACTAAACCCTTCGTTAAAACGGTTTCTGAAGGCATTTCGAAAAGCTGAAATTTCAAAGACGAGCTTCCTGCGTTAATTGCAATAATTTTGGACATGATTGACGCTCCTTTATACTCTGTATCAACAACTTCGTTTTTCGTACTTTTTTCCCGGTGAATATCAACATCTTCTCCGAAAAATATCTGACTTTTCCATTTAAACATTGTCATGTCGGCTTTTCAAGTCAACTTGCGTATTGATAACGCTTACAATAAGAAGTCGTTATTTTCAGACACATTCCCTATAGGTTTTGTATTGATGAACGCTTACAATTTGCGGTTTTTCTCTCTGTATTTTGTGTTTCAAAGCTGGATTCAATTCGTCAGTCCGATCTTCAAAAGACAAATAAAAACAGCTTAGGCATCCATCTCATACGGCTGCCTAAGCTGCTTTTAAAACAATTACTTTTCTTTTTTAAACCATTCATCAAATTGAGCCATCATATCAAGCATCGCCTTTTGATTGGAGAAAGACGGAAGATTCGCAAGCAGAATTTGCCCAGGCGCTTTCGTCTTCTCTCCTTGTTTCTGAAGCACAAGGATGCTTTTGGCATGAGCTTCGTCTTTAAAAATAGATTTTGGCAGCTGCAACAGCGCGTTGATATGAACCTTATCTTTTAAAAACTGTTTCAGCTTGCCGCTTTGGGAGCTCTCAAACAAATGATTCGGAATCATAAAAAATAAGTAGCCGCCCGGTTTGGTATGCTTAACGCTCTGTTCAATAAACAGATGATGCGCGAAGGAATGACCTTCGTCAGCTTTGAGCTCAAACGCTTCTGCTCCTTCGTCATTTGGATAATAGCCGACTGGCAAATCACAAATGACCGTGTCCACTGGATCGATAAACAACGGCTCAAGGCTGTCCTGATGGAAAAGCTCAAGCTCTTTTTTCAGTAGGTTCGCTTGGGCATACGCGATCTTCAAGAGCACATCATCAATTTCAATGCCAAAGCTGGTTGCCGTTTTTCCAGACAGCTGGTTCAGCATGGTAAACAGAAGGTTTCCGGTTCCCAAGGCTGGATCAAGAACGGTCAGTTCCTTTTTATCCGCCATAAACTTATTCACCAAATAGCTGATGAAAAGCCCGATCGTATCCGGCGTCATTTGTCTGTTCGGATGAGAGATATCCTTCATTCCTTTAAGGACGGCAAGCTGAAAAGCTTTGCGCACCCACTCATGCTCATATGTGCCGAATTCCGCTTTTTCAAGCAGAGCCTGAAGCTGTTTGGTTTTCTGATCAGCAGGCAGTTTCAGCTGATCTGTTTTTTCAAGAAAATACATTTCTCCTGCTTCGGCCAGGGCCTCTATATATGAAATCTGCAATTCATTCTTTATCATAATCGCGGCTTCGTCTAACAGCTCATACACCGCACCTACATGGTCTTTTTGCATATGTGTTCCTCCTTGCCATGAAAAAAGCTCCGGCGGCAGCCTGGAGCTTTTTTCCCTGCTTACTTCACTAATGCCTTAGCAGCCTCAATTGGCTTTTCATAGTTCGGGTGGTTTGTTGCTTCGCTTACATATTCAGCGTAAACGACTTTTCCGTTCTCATCAAGGACAAATACGGAACGCGCAAGCAGACGAAGTTCTTTAATATACACACCGAACGCTTCGCCAAATGACATATCTCTGTGGTCAGACAGTGTTTCCACTTTGTCGATTCCGTTAGCACCGCACCAGCGCGCTTGTGCAAATGGAAGGTCTGCACTGATTGTGTAGACGTTGACATCTCCAAGCTTTGCAGCTTCTTCGTTAAAACGGCGTGTTTGTGCATCACAAACACCTGTATCAATTGAAGGGATAACAGAAATAATCGTTACCTTTCCTTTCATGTCAGCTAACGATTTTTCTTCAAGGCTGTTAGTCAGCACTGTGAAATCAGGAGCTTGATCTCCTACCTTCACTTCTTGTCCGACAAGTGTAACCGGACCGCCTTTGAATGTAATTTCAGCCATTATAATTCCTCCCTTTTGTATGTATGTCTCTATCATAGTAAAGTTTCCTGCAAACTGCAAAGTTTATGCCAAAAAAAAGTTAACTGCGGCCGGCGCAGTTAACCTTTTTTAATAATTCATATTGTTCATTTGGTTTTGACTTTGGCCCTGGCCTTGGTTCTTGTTATTTTTCTTGAACATTTGCTGAATGCGTTCAAGTGTTTGAGGGGCTGCGTCTAAAATTTTCTCTATTAAATGAGTATTTTCATCTAAATGAAGCATTCTGATCCCTGTCGATCCGACAATTAAAAACGCGATCGGCGTAATGGACACACCGCCCCCGCTTCCGCCTCCGAAAGGAAGTTTCTGTTCTCTTGTCTCATCGTCTTCCGATTTCTTTTCTGCTGGCTTTCCGCCAAACTCGCTTCCGCCTGCGGCGAATCCGAATCCGACTTTAGAAACAGTTAAAATCACACTTCCATCAGGCGTTTCTACTGGATCTCCGATGATGGTGTTAACATCAATCATTTCCTTCAAGTTTTCCATTGCGGTTTTCATTAAACCTTGGATGGGATGGTCTGCCATATACGCTTCCTCCTTAAACTGATGAATCATTCTTTGAAGTCATTCGAGCCGACGGATTCTTCTTTAATACGGATAGCTCCCGTCCGTATTTGACGAATTTGAAAGCTGCAAGCATAGCATGTCCAAAGCGAAAAAAGAATATACACTGAAAATGGGTCTTGGAAACCGGGACTTGAAACGAAGGGATCACCTCATAAACAGGTTTATTTACAAAGTCCAGATGGTCGTAGAGCATCGCTGCGATACCGCCTTTCACACCCCATACAGCACCTGTTATCACACCTGTCACTGCCGCGTCCTGAATTCCGATAACTGTAATCCATTCCAGCTTTGTGATATGTAAATGCGCGAGAAAAGAGGCACTTATTTTCCGTAATCTGGTGACCTGATGCAAAAGCATTTCAATCTTACTAATGCTTTGCTGCACATCGTTTTGTGTGATTTTCTTCTTTCCGCTGCTTTTTTTCATTTTAGATTCAGTTTTTTGTTTGATATCCACTGTTCCGTCTTCTTTGTTCAGCTTAATCGCCGGGATTGTTTTTTTGATCCTTATCAGGCCAAACAGCGCCGTAATCTTCAATGTCAATTTGTCATTATCATCGGCATGAAGATACTCCAGCGCAACATGGATTTTCATTCTGAGAAGCAGTACGACCCCTATGAGAATAAGAATGGCTGTCAGTGCATACACCATATTCTTCACTTCCTCTAGGAGCATTATCGCCAAATCCTAAAAAAATAAACCCGGACAGAGGTCCGGGTTATCAGTTATTTGCGGTATAATTTTTCATGCACCACGGTGGTATCCGCGATGTAATCATGAATCCCTTGTTTTGTAGGTGAAAAAGCAACAACGATATATAAAATCCAAATCTTATCAATATACCGTCCAACCACTTCACGAAAAATCACTGTACTCCATGTCAGCTTGCAATCTTGCTTCACAGAAACCACTTTGAGGCCGAACACCATTTTACCCAGCGTCTGCCTAAAGTATTTTGTCATTAGTGCGAAATAGGCAAGATAAACAATAAGCGTTGTCACACTGTAGGCCGAGAAGGTAAACATGCCGGATGATTTCGGCAGATCCATTACGGTAAAGAGGGGAGAAACGAGTAAATGGTTTAATCCCCATACCACGAGCCAATCAAGCAGGAAAGCCCAGAAACGAACCCAAAAGCCAGCATAGGCATGTGTCAGCTGCTCCGCTTCTTGCGGGCCTTTGATGTCATTGCGCTCTAACTCTTCATATGTCGCGTCCATTATTGTTCCCTCCTACTTCGCATAGAGATACATCATTCTCGGCGAACCGGATTGCGAAAGCATTTCTCTCATATTTAAAAAATCAATTTCACTTTTAAACATTTTGTTCGCGCCCATGGAAAACAATGAGCCTAATCCGAAGCTTTCCTCATAAGAAATGACAGAAGCGTTTTTCAAATCCTTGTGATCCTTTTTCATCGCCGAAATAGTGTCATCATAAAAACCAAGCTTATCAACGAGATTCAGTTTTTTCGCCTGACGCCCGTCATACACGCGGCCGTCCGCAATTTTCTTTACCTCTGCTTTCGACATGCCGCGGCCTTTTGAAATAACATCAACAAAGCCCTCATACGAATTATCAACCATCGATTGCATGATGTTTTTTTCTTCTTTCGTCATCTCACGGGAAGGAGACATAATGTCCTTATGAGCCCCGCTCTTAATTGTTTCAAAAGAAATGCCGAGCTTATCGGCAAGCTTTGAATAATTGACGCTTTCCATAATGACGCCGAGTGACCCGGTCAGGGTTTCCGGTGTCGCAAAAATCTTATCAGCCGCCGTTGAGATGTAATAGCCTCCGGATGCCGCCATCGAGCCCATTGACACATAAATCGGTTTTTTTGTTTCTTTCTTGATTTCTTCCAGCTTCTTATGTATTTCAGCACTTTCATATACTCCGCCGCCCGGAGAATTCACCTTCAGAACAATGCCTTTGACCGTCTTGTCATCTTTTGCGCGCTCAAGGTTTTTTAAAAACGTTCTGTGGTTATATCCGTCTGCACCAAGCAGACTGCTTGAGTCCCCATTATCCTGGATGGTGCCGCTGACCTCTAATACGGCAATTTTACTTGAGAGACTGCCGTTTTCCAGCGTCTTTTCCTGCGATTCATCCGTCAATGATGTAAGATCCGTTTGAGCGCCTTTGACGCTTTCAAAGAAACTCATAGAGATGCTGACGATAATAGACACGCCGAAAATCCCCAGAGCTATCACTAATGCGATCCATCTTTTTGCATTCATTTTTTCTCCTCCTTTTTCCCAAACTCTCTCATTATACGATTCAATATGAAAAATGTTTCACTTCATGAGAAAGCTCCGGCTTAACGGGCTGCCGGCAAACGTGGTACACTTATGGCCAAAGGTATTTTATCACAAATACTGGATGGTAGAAAAACTTAAATATGACAGCAAAGGGGAAATGGGATATGACCGAACAACGCCGTAATGTTTATTTTTTTCACAAACAGGACCAGAAAACAAACGAACAAGCCCGCTCGTTAACACAATTGGCTGAAGAGCATGGATTTACCGTTGTGAACCAGCACTCAGATGCCAATATTATTGCCAGCATTGGCGGGGACGGCACATTTTTGCAGGCAGTCAGAAAAACGAATTTTCGCGACGACTGCTTGTACGTCGGCATTACCAAAAAGGGGAAAGCTCATTTATATTGCGACTTTCATAGTGATGAGCGAGAAAAAATGGTCGATGCCATGACGTTTGAACAAATTGAAGTCAGAAAATATCCGCTGATTGAAGTGACAGTGGATCATGCCAGTCCTTTTCACTGCTTAAACGAGGTATCCATCCGTTCAAGCATCATTAAAACCTTTGTGATGGACGTGCTGATTGACGATCTGCACTTTGAAACGTTTAGAGGTGACGGGATGATTATCTCAACGCCTACAGGCAGCACCGCCTATAACAAGTCTGTTGCAGGAGCGGTTGTTGATCCGCTGCTTCCATGCATGCAGGTATCAGAGCTTGCATCCCTTAACAATAACACCTACCGGACACTCGGCTCGCCATTTGTCCTCAGCTCTGACCGAAAGCTGACCCTTCGTGTGGTGCAAGACGGCAACGAACACCCAATCATCGGCTTGGACAATGAAGCACTCAGCACGAGAAATGTGAAAACGATCGAAATCAAACTGTCTAATAAAAAAATAAAAACAGTCAAACTAAAGGACAATTCATTTTGGGAAAAAGTGAAGCGTACTTTTTTATAAAAAATTAAAAGGACAGGCTGCTGCCTGTCCTTTTATGATTTCTCATATACAATCTGGCCGTTAATCACGGTTTTTTTAATATCTAAAAGATGAAGCTGTGCGGGGTCAATGGCAAACGGATCGCCACTGAGAACTGTAAAATCCGCGTCATAGCCTTCCGCAATTTTTCCGCGTGACTTCTCTTTATAAATGATTCCGGCGCTTCCTTCTGTATAAAGCTTTATCGCTTCATATACAGATAAACATTCACTTTCATTATAGCTTGGCCCGTTATGCTCATGAATGCTCTTGCGAAGCACCGCGGACTGGATCCCAAGAAGCGGGTCAACAGGCTCAATCGGAGCGTCTGAACCGCCAGCGCATAAAATGCCTTTAGACATCAAGGTTTTCCAGGCAAATGCAGTCTTCATCCGGTCTTTTCCGAGACGGTCAATGACCCACGGAAAATCGCTTGCAACGAAATGCGGCTGAAGATCAAGCGCGATCGGCATGTTTGCTGCTCTCTCGATTAATTCGCTATCAAGTACTTGAGCATGTATAAGCCGATCATGCCGGCCGTTTTGGGGCGGATGCTTTTCTATTGCGTGGAGCACTTTTTCAAAAGCAAGATCGCCGATTGCATGAACAGCAACCTCCATCCCTTTTTCTCTCGCTTTGCGAATGAGCCGGCCAAGGGTTTCGTCATCATGAACCTGAACCCCCTGAGTTGATGGATCATCCAGATATGGTTCTTTCAATAAAGCCGTTCTCCCGCCAAGCGCCCCGTCCGCAAAGATTTTCATCGCTCCAAACTCCACATACGGGCCGGACGGCTTCTCCAGCTCCTCCCATCGGTCGACAGCCTCATGATGAACGAGCAGATGACAGCGGAACGGATACTTTCCGCTAGCGGCAGCTTTCTCATAAGCTTTCATCGGCACCGAAACATCACCATAATAGGACAAGTCTTCCGAATGTCCGCCTGTCAGGCCTTTTGTCCAGCAGTCCTCTATTGCAGCCGTTAATGCCTCATCAACATAATGCTGGGAGACTGGCGGGACAGCCTTCAGAATCAAATCCTGCGCCTTATCAAAAAGAAGGCCCGTCGGCTCTCCATTTGCGTCTTTTACGATGACGCCGCCGTCAGGATCAGGAGTGTTTCTTGAAATTCCCGCCGCTTGAAGAGCCGCAGAATTAACGGCTATTGCATGCCTGCATACTCGCTTGAGCAAGACGGGCCTGTCTGGAAACAGGCGGTCTAGATCATGCTTATTCAAATAGTCCGGTGTCTCAAACTGATTTTCATTCCAGCCCTCTCCAATGAGCCACTCGTCTTTAAGTAGCTGCCGCTCTCTTTCCTTTACAGCCTGTACAATCGCTTCTTTAGACGTCAGTGCGGACAGATCAAGCTGAAGCTGTTTTTCGCCGTGGCCAATCAAATGTAGATGGCTGTCAACAAAACCGGGGAACATCACTGCTCCATTCAGGCTGATTTCTTCTGTTTCCGGGGAGCCGTACTTTTCCTTCAGATGTTCATAGCTGCCGGTGCCTTTTATGACACCATCCTCAACATAAACTGCCTCTGTCCGATCGCCTTCTTCGAGCATCGTATAAATGAAACCGCCGTGCCATATCGCCTTCATTCACATTCACTCTCTTTCTTTACGCCTTTTTATTGGCTTTGAGCTGTTCTTCACGTTTTCTTAATTCCACTCGTCTGATTTTTGCAGAAGCCGTTTTCGGCAGGCTTTCCACAAATTCAATTTCTCTTGGGTATTTGTATGGAGCGGTAATCGTCTTCACATGATTTTGCAGTATTTTGACAAGCTCATCACTTCGTTTTTCATGATTTTGCAGGACAACGTATGCCTTAACGATGGAGCCTCTGATTTCATCAGGGCTTGCGACAACAGCACACTCTTTTACTTCAGGGTGCTTAACAAGCGCGTCTTCCACCTCGAATGGCCCAATCGTGTAGCCGGAGCTGATAATGATATCGTCATTTCGGCTTTCAAACCAGAAGTAACCTTCCTCATCTTTTCTCGCTCTGTCTCCCGTTAGGAAATAATCGCCGCGAATTTGTGTTTTCATTCTTTCCGGATCTTTAAAATATTCCTTAAAGAGCGCAGGCGTGCTGAGGTGAACAGCGATATCGCCAACCTCACCAGGTTTGCAGACTTCACCGTCTTCATTAATGATTTCCACCTGATTTCCCGGTGTTGGTTTTCCCATGCTTCCCGGTTTAATAGCCGTATCTTTCAAAACACCGACTAAAAGCGTGCTTTCTGTTTGGCCGTATCCGTCCCGTACCTTAATGCCAAAGTGCTTTTGGAAAACATCAATGACTTCACGGTTGAGTGGCTCGCCTGCGGAAACAGCGCTGTGAAGGGCAGAAAGATCAAAGCGGTCCAAGCCTTCGACCTTCGCCATTAAGCGGTATTCTGTCGGCGTACAGCAGAAAACATTGATTTTGTAGCGGTTTAAAAGCTCTAAATATTTTTCTGCTTTGAATCTGCCGTGGTACACAAAACCCGTTGCTCCGCTGCCTAGCACCGCTAAAAATGGGCTCCACACCCACTTTTGCCAGCCTGGGGCAGCAGTCGCCCAGACGATATCCTTTTCAGAAATATCAAGCCAAGCGCCGGCAGAAGTTTTTAAATGAGCAAATGCCCATCCGTGTGTATGTACAACACCTTTCGGCTGACCTGTTGTCCCGGAAGTATAAGATAAGAAAGCCATATCATCTCTTGTTGTGTCAGCTGTTTTAAATTGGCTTCCGTCCGCTTCAATTGATAAGAGATTTTTCCAGCCGGCATCATTCTCACCAATAGACAGTGTAATCAGTTTGTCAGCCGTACTGACATCACGGAAAGCGCCAATAAATTCGGAGTAGACGATGGCGCCTTTTACCTCTGCATGTTCAATCCGGTATTCAAGATCCTTCGCGCGAAGCATTTCGGAGCACGGAATGACAACCATTCCAGATTTCAGGATAGCCAAATAAACTGCATAGGCTTCTAGCACCCGCGGAACCATTACAATCAGCTTGTCTCCCTTTTTAAATCCAAGATCAGCTAAGACCGCTCCGATTTTATTTGTTTCTTCCATCAGCTTTTCATAAGACCATAATTCTTGCTTGCCCGACTCGTCCTCCCATAGAAGAGCGGTTTTTTGTCCAGCGGCACTGAACTTTTCCATTTCATTCACTAAATTATATTGCATAGGGGCAATTAAATCTTCACGTTTTAACACGAACAACTCCTCACTTTCTCCACCCATTATACATAAATACAGGCTCTTTCCGTAAGGATATGCCTAAAAACAACCTCTGTAAACATAGATTTTATAGGCCGCTGGTCCTTTTTTATATGTAAAAAATGAAAAGGAGTGGGGATTCCCCCACTCCAAAGCCATTATGTGAAATTGTAAATTAGAATTGTCCTCCGCCCATGTTTTGTTGAGCAAAAGATACAAGACGTTTTGTGATCTCTCCTCCAACAGAACCGTTAGCGCGAGAAGTTGTGTCTGCTCCAAGGTTTACACCGAATTCAGAAGCGATTTCTAATTTCATTTGGTCGATCGCTTGAGCAGCTCCTGGTACTAAAAGGTTGTTGCTGTTACCTGAGTTATTGTTAGCCATGTGTCTCACCTCCTTGTGAGTATAGAATGTGTTAAAACACATGGCTTCATTCACAAAAACTTTGGTAATTGTATACAGGAGCTAGAAATGGCTTTAAAAGAGTTCAGCGAATTTATCGTTAGCCTCTTGTTCGCTATACAGGGTCATTGTCTCAATGTTATCAACCGCTTCTTGAATATACGGCTCGAAATCAACAAAGCTTTCAAAGTGTTCAATTTTCTCTTTTTTAGGGCGTGTTTTCGGGCTTGGCGGCGTAAAGATCGTGCAGCAATCTTCAAACGGCTGAATGCTTGTCTCATAAGTGCCGATTTCCCGTGATTTTTCGATGATTTCTGTTTTATCCATGGCGATTAACGGGCGCAAAATCGGTGTTGACGTCACCGCATTAATCGCATACATGCTTTCAAGCGTTTGGCTCGCTACCTGACCGAGGCTTTCTCCCGTAATGATGGCAAGCCCGTTTCTCTTTTCTCTGATTCTGTCGGCGATCTGGAGCATAAGGCGGCGGGTTGCCGTCATCGTGTAATTTTCAGGAATTTGTTTTTGGATGAGCTCTTGCGTTTTTGTAAATGGAACGATATGAAGCGTCATGCTTCCCCCAAAACGGGACAGGCATTTTGCCAGATCCATTACCTTTTGCTTTGCGCGCTCACTCGTGTATGGCGGGCTGAAGAAATGAACAGCTTCTACCGACAGCCCCCGTTTCATCGCATAAAAACCGGCCACAGGACTGTCAAAACCGCCGGAAAGCATGAGCATCGCTTTTCCTGCTGAACCAACCGGCAGCCCGCCTGCACCTTTTTCATCACGAATTGTCAAAAATGTTGCTTCTTCCCTGATTTCGATTCTGAGCGGGATGTCTGGGTTGCGGACATCGACCGTCAAGCCTTCTGTATTTCGCAAAATATGGCCGCCGATTTCAGCGTTCATCTGGTTTGTATCTAATTCAAATTGTTTATACGCTCTCTTTGTCGCAACTTTAAACGTATCACCTGGTTTATACTGATCCTTGATAGCCTGCAAAGCAGTTGCCTTAATATCATCAAGGCGGCTGTCACACTTAATCGCCAGGCTGAAGCTTTGAATCCCAAACACCTGCTTTAAATGAGGAAAAAGAGCCTCAGGGTCCTCACCATTTAATGTAATCGTCATGCGATCCCTATTGGAAAAGTATTTCAAATTCGGATAGTCTTTCAAAACGAGTCTCACGTTTTGTTTTAAGCGCTCAATAAAGCTTTTTCTGTTTTTGCCTTTGGTCGAAATTTCCCCAAAACGAATTAATATATGATCGTAATTCATGTTCTACCTCATCATTTCCCTTAATTTTTTGATGCCAGGACGAAGCGCGTTTATAAACGGTTCTGCCACATCGCTTGTCTGGCTGTAATTTAAACTGATTCTGATGCTGCTTCCGGCAATCTGCTCTCCTTTGCCCATCTCTAAAAGAACTTTACTGGGCTTATGTTCTTTTGCTGAGCAAGCAGACGTTGTGGAGACGAATATATCCTGTTCTTCAAGCATGTGTAAAAGCACTTCTGCTTTAATCCCCGGAACAGAGAAATTAATAATGTGCGGTGCGCTATTCATTTGAGGCGTGTTGATAACGACGCCCTCAATTTCACTCAGCCTTTTCATAAACAATTCCTTTGCGGCAGTCATCGTGTCAAGCCGTGCAGCAAAATCAGCAGCGGCAAGATTAATGGCCTTGGCAAGCGAAACCGCACCGGCAGTATGTTCCGTTCCGGCCCGTATGCCTTTTTGCTGAGAGCCTCCCGTTATGAGCGGAATAAGGCGTGTTCCTTCTTTTACAATAAGTGCGCCTGTCCCCTTTAGACCGTGAAATTTATGCCCTGATATTGAACATAGATCAATGCCGGCCTTTTCAATTGCCAAGGGCACTTTATAGATGCCCTGCACATAATCAACGTGAAACAAAATGTTCGAGTGCTCTTTCAGCACTTCTCCTGCCTCTTCAATCGGCTGCACGGAACCAACTTCATTGTTCACATGCATCATGCTGACTAGGACGGTATCGGGACGGATGGCTTTTTTTAGTTCTTCAATAGAAACAAATCCGTCTTCGTTTACAGAAAGATAAGTAACATCAAACCCGAACAACTCTTTCAGCTGTTCTAACGATTCCGTAACGGATGGATGTTCAATAGAAGTGGTAATGATATGTTTGCCTGTTTTTATTTTTGACAAAGCGGCTCCTTTTAAAGCCGCATTATTGGCTTCTGTGGCGCCTGACGTAAATACAATATCATATTTTTTTAGGCCTAAGGACCTTTTGATTTGATTTTTGGCTGCCTGAAGCAGCTGTTCCGTTTCGGCTCCATATCGGTGCAAAGATGAAGGATTGCCAAAATATCGGCTGCTTGTCTGTTCATACACGTTCAAGACTTCATCATAAGGCTTCGTTGTTGAACTATTGTCTAAATATAACATCATTTTACTCCTTTAATATGAAAGCGATACAAAACTAATTTTATATGTTACCATAACAAATTACTGCTGAAAAAGTAAATAAAATTACTATTGACTTCTTCATGCATTCACCTATAATTAGATTTGTTACTTTCGTCATATTATCTGACAATTAATTGACAGAATATTCTACCATAGTAAAATTAGGAGGACTTATACATTATGAAATCAACACTATCAGCCAAGGAAACGATCGCGATTGGGCTTATGCTCTTTGCACTGTTCTTTGGTGCAGGAAATATGATATTTCCGCCGGAACTTGGACAAGCAGCCGGGGAAAATGTTTGGAAAGCGATGGCTGGCTTTCTCGTGACGGGTGTCGGTTTGCCGCTTTTAGGTGTTGTAGCTGTCGCTTTAACAGGGACGGATGCCAAAGGCCTTGCTGATAAAGCACATCCGGTCTTCGGAACAATTTTTACTGTCGTTCTTTATTTAACAATCGGACCGCTGTTCGCGATTCCGCGGACAGGCACAGTCTCTTATGAGATTGCCGCTGTACCGTTTGTAAGCGGGATACCTTCTTGGGTCGCGCTGCTTGTTTTCACATTTATTTTTTTCGCTATTACGTACTATCTGGCTTTAAATCCTACAAAGCTTGTTGACCGTATTGGAAAAGTTTTAACACCTATTTTGCTTGCTGTTATTGCTATATTAGTCATCAAAAGCATCGTAACGCCGATGGGGGACATTCGGTCACCGCTTGAAGCGTATGCTTCCGGATCATTGTTTAAAGGATTTTTAGAAGGCTATAAAACAATGGATGCACTTGCTTCTATTGTGTTCGGAATTGTCGTTGTCAATGCTGTTAAGGACAGAGGCATCACCAGCCGTAAATCAGTTGCTTCTGTATGTATTAAAGCGGGACTTGTTGCAGCAGCGGGACTCGGTCTGGTTTACGTTTCACTCGCCTATTTAGGAGCAACAAGCACAGATTCTGTAGGACTCCTCGGTTCAGGAAGCAAAATTTTATCTGAATCTTCACAGCACCTGTTCGGATCATTAGGAAATATCATTTTAGGCGTCGCTATCCTATTCGCGTGCTTGACTACAAGCATTGGCCTTGTCTCTTCATGCGGAAATTATTTCTCAAAGCTGATTCCTTCTTTATCTTATAAAGCCGTTGTAACGATTGTCACTGTGTTCAGCTTTATTATTTCTAACTTTGGGCTGTCAAATATCATTTTGTTCTCAGTTCCTATTTTATCAGCTATTTATCCGTTAGCAATTGTTATCATTCTGCTTTCATTTATTGAAAAATCATTTAAAGGCAGACGTGAAGTATATATTCTTTGTTTGATCGCAACTGGTATTTTTAGCATTATCGATGGCCTGAATGCCGCAAGCATTCCTCTCGGTTCTTTAAATAAAGTTCTCAGTCAATCGCTGCCGCTTTACAGCTTAGGATTTGGCTGGGTCCTACCTGCAATCATTGGAGGCGTTGCCGGTTATCTGATTTCTCTTGTTACCGGTTCGAATAAAAAACCAGCTAATATCAACTAGCGAAAACCAAAAAGCCTTATTGGATACACATCCAATAAGGCTTTTTTATATTCTGAATACATATAAAAGGCCGAGCATGTATGCGCCGGCCTTTTATATACTCTTTATTGGTATTGATGCTCTTTTGTCTTTTGCGATTCTATTTTTCGGACAGCACCCGGTGCGGCTTTTTCAACTGCGGCTGCTGCTATTTCATACGCTTCATTGTAATCATATTCGTAAAAACGTCTTTCCGCTTCTTTCAGCTGTTCAGATAAAATATGATTCTGGCTTCTGAACCGGTTTCCGAACTGAATGATTTTTTCAATGAGGATGACCTGCTCGACAAGTTCTTCTGATTCCCGGCTTGCTCTGTTGACGATATCTTCTGCTTGCTTCAAATGGGCTCCGGCTTCTTCCATATTTAATGGAAGTTCGTTTAGTTGATTGACTGTCTCTTGAATGTGATGATGCGCGTTCTCCAGCATCTCTTGAATACGGCCCGGAATGCCTGGAATGTTGCTAGTCTTCAACAGTCTTGCTGTCTCAGAAATTGTTTTTTTCAAATTGCTGAGCGTCTCCCTCGCCTGAAGCTCTTCTTTTCTGAGCGCTTGCAGATTTTCACGATACTCGGCATGCTCTTTTTTCACTTCTTCAAGCTGCTTCTCTATTGAAGTAACTTCATCTACTAAAAGTGAGTAGGCGACATGCTCTGCATCAAGCTTATCTTTAACAGATGACAGCAGCTTGCCAATTTCATCAAGGCGCTTTTCAAAAGCCTGCTGTTTGCCGAGCTCGCCGGCTGTCAGCCTGTAGCTTTCCTTCACCAGCTCAGTTTCCGCTCTCGTATGCTCTTTCTCTTCTTTAAGCTTGTCATAAGCAATAATCAATTCAGGCATTTTGCTTAGTACAGATTGACCGGCTTCAACTTCGCCCTCCAGCTGCTGATAAACAGATTGAATATTTTCATCAATAAGCTGCAGAATTGCGGACGCTTCATCAATATCCAGCTCAGTCATCAGGACATGCTCCGCCCGTTTTAACTGATTTGACAGATTTTCTAATTCCTTATCAAGCTGGATATGTTCAAGCTTGTACCCTTTTTCTTTCATCTCGGCATAGCCGTCCTTGAGCTTTGCAATCTGGCCCGGCACCGTCTGCTTACAATCAGCTAACAGCTTCGGCACGTCATCTATGTATGACTGAAGCCGGTCAAGATTCCGGTCCTGCTCAAGCAATACTTTTCGTGCAGCAATATAGTTTCCGCCTTCTGTTTCTTCTTCAAATTGTTTGATGCCGCTCCAAATTTCGTCCAGATCCTTTTCAAGGCTGTCATAAAGGTCCCCGTAAAGGTGGCTGTATGCCAGCAGGTTTTTTCGAGATTTCGAATAGCGCTCCCTCACCTGTTCAATCTCTTCACGGCTCTTTTCCTCACTTGTGACAAGGTCGCTGATTTCCCGAAGAATCTTTTCAATGCTTGATTCCGCCGCTGTCAGCAAGTCGTCGATATGAACGAGCACTTGATTGGCCTTTTTAAACCGGTATTTGTCTGCATTTTCCTCGGCATCATAAAGGAGCTCTTCAACTTTCGGCATGTGGGCTGTGACAATCTCATCCCATTCTTCACGCCACTTCTCAAAGAACTCTTCTGTCTGACCCGTCATTTTTAAATGTTTAATTTTGGACATTTCTTCCACAATCGACCGATTCAGAATTTCAATCTTCCACGATTCCAGCCGGTCGATTTCGGCGTAGATTTTTTTCCTGAAAAAGTAGCCTGCCGCAAACAGCGCAAGCAGTACAATTAATAATCCAATGACAAACTCCATAATGAGCCCCCTTGCTGTTTACCTTAATCTGTCAGGGTGTTTTATTTATTCAGAAAGATTTCAGGATATGTATTGAGAAAAACTGTCGTTTTCATTGTTATTATGATACCATGTAACAAACATTTTTTGACCAGAAATCAAAAACTTTTTGTGCAAAATCGGCAGGATTTGACTATTTTTTCATGGGGTGACATCAATGCAAAAGCGAGACGGACATATTCACACACCATTTTGCCCTCACGGCTCCAGTGACACACTCAGACAATATGCAGAAGAAGCCTTAAAAAAAGGGTTCGAATCGATTACTTTTACCGAACACGCCCCATTGCCGCCCTCTTTCACCGATCCCACGCCGCTGAAGGACAGCGCGATGGCGCAAGCTTCTTTGGAACGCTATATTCATGAAATTTCCGGATTAAAAAAAGAATATGGCGGACAGCTTTCTATCCGGACGGGGCTTGAAGTCGATTATATTGCTGGATTTGAAGATGAAATTACATTATTCCTGGATACATACGGGCCATATTTAGATGACAGCATCTTATCCGTTCATTTTTTGCGCACAGGCTCTTCCTATCTGTGCCTTGATTATGACGAGCATACCTTTAAAGAGCTGATTTCAGCCTGCGGAAGCATTGAAGCTGTATATGAACAATATTACCGGAGTATCTATTCTTCCATTGTAGCATCTCTCGGCGTCTATAAGCCAAAAAGAGTCGGTCACATCACACTCGTCCAAAAATTCATCAAGCTGTTTCCGTATAGCATGTCAGAGCATATTCGCGGTCTCGTTTCTGAGTGTCTGGATGCCATTGAAAAAAACGGAATGGAGCTCGACTTCAATACTTCCGGCTTAAGAAAAATGTACGCTGGCGGTATTTATATCGAGGATTGGATGCTGAATGAAGCGAAGCAAAAGAAGATCCCGCTTGTGTTTGGGTCTGATGCCCATCAAGCGGGAGATGTCGGATATGCGTATGAGGCGTTTTTGGAACGATGCTAATTGGTGAGCGCCACGTCTCCTGTCCGGAAGACGCTTTTGATCCAAATCTTGATCTCTTCAAAATACATTTTATAAAAATATGGCTCGTGCGGCTGCATGTAGAGCACTTCTGAAATATATTGAGGCTGGAGATAGGGCATCATCAAGAGAGATTTTAATTGAAGAATAAAATGAGGCAGCGGCAGTGTTAAATGTTCACACCGTTTTTCTCCTTCCTCAATGATCAGCTGGAAGATATACTTTTCCTTCATTAAATATGTCGACATAATTTCCCTGATTAACGTGGAGTCAATTGTGACTTCCCGGTAGACAAAACGAGTTAATTGACGATGATTATGCTGATAGGATAAAATATCGAAAACCAATTGGAGAAGCTGTTCCTGCGTGCTATGAGAACAGATATTGCTTGCCGCTGTTTCAAGCGTTTTGCTGTAGCCTTCATAAAACTCTGAAACTAAGTGTTCCATCAAGCCTCCTTTGCCTTTAAAATAGTAGGAGATGTGCGCAACATTTACATCAGCTGACTTTGCGATTTCACGGACAGACGTGCCAGAAAATCCTTTTTGGTTAAAAAGCATGACAGCAGATTCAATAATTTTGTCTTTGGTGCTTACTTTCATACGGCTCACTCCTTCCTCTTGATATTATTCAAGCAGGAAGCCGCTGTTCCTGTAAGAACTTATCGACAAATGCCGGCAGAAAAGCCGGAACTTTGTTTTATATTATAGAAAAAGTGAGGGTTTTCCATGTTCCATGTCGAAAAACAATCTGGAGATAAAGAAAAAGACTATCAGCTTCTGCTAAAACAGCTCGAAGCCATGACCGAAGACGAAACAGATCCAATAGCTAACTATGCAAATGCCTCAGCACTGCTGTATCATTCGCTGCCTGAGGTCAACTGGGCTGGTTTCTATTTTGCCAAAGAAGAGGATGGACAGCTTGTGTTAGGTCCATTCCAAGGCCTTCCGGCATGTGTTCGGATTCCTTTCGGCAGAGGGGTTTGCGGCACAGCGTACGCAAACGGAAAAGTGGAGCGTGTGGAGGATGTAAACGCGTTTCCGGGACATATCGCCTGCGATGCAGCGTCTCAATCAGAAATTGTGCTTCCGATTCGTGTAGACGGAAAAATGGTCGGCGTCTTGGATATCGACAGCCCCGTGAAAAACCGTTTCGACGAAATTGATGAAAAATACTTAACTCAATTTGCCGAAAAGCTAGAAAAAGCATTAGCGCAGTAATACAAAAGCCCAAAACTGATATCGTTTTGGGCTTTTTTCATTTTATTGAGTCATGAATCATCAAGCGGTTTTTCCCGCTCCGTTTCGCGCTATAGAGCGCTTCATCAGCCTCATGCACAAGCTCTTTCAGAGACTTTCTTGTTTCTGTCGTCCAGCATGAGATACCGCAGGAAATGGTTACCTTGGGTTTCGTATTTTTTCTGACAGCATAAACCAGCCGCTCGGTAATCCGTTTCCCCACCGCAACCGGCACATTTGGCAAATAAATCGCCAGCTCCTCGCCTCCCCAGCGGGCACCGACATCATGCTTTCGGATGTTGCTTTTAATCACTGAAGCAACTTGAATTAAAATCTCGTCCCCAGTCTGATGGCCGTACGTATCATTTACATTCTTGAAATTATCAATATCAACTAGAATAAAAACACCCTTTTGGTGGATTTTCATGCTGTATTGAATTTTTTCATCCAAATACGCCCGTGAATACAGTTCAGTCAGCTGATCTGTTTTTACGAGATGCTCCAAACGGTCGCGAAGCATTGAATTGGTTACAGCCAGTGTCGCGTGATGAATCAGCGCCTGAAACAGCTTGTACATTTCAAATGTAAAAGCGTATAGCTCCTGTTTCAATAAAACCGCAAAGCCTAAAAGACGGTCGTTTTGAATCATCGGAGCAGCCATTAGCGAGCCGTACCCCGCCTGCCCAAAAACAGACTGGCCATTCCCGATGAAAACCCCTTTTTCACCTTCATACAGCTTTTCTTTCAGCTCATTATAAAAGTCTGATGGCTTCGCTTCTTTAAAAAATGCTGTGCTTCCTGGGAGCAATGCTAGATTTTCAAAATGGTCGATATGAAAAAATCCCACTTCTTCTGCCTGAAACGATTCTGCCATTCTCACAGCCAGATCATTCATTGTATCAGTCAGTGTCAGCCGCTGATTCAAGCGGCGTGATGTTTCATTGATCAATTCCAAATTTGCGATGCTTGCTTTGGATTGTTCGTAGAGCTGGGCATTTTCAAACGCTTTTCCCGCCGCATTTGCTAACAGCGACATTTCATCAAGGCAGGCATCAGTAAGAAAGCTGTCACCCGTTCCCTCAGCCTTCAACACCCCGTATGTGCCCTGCTGTCCTTTGATCGGAATATAGGCGGCCGATTCATTTTTCCGCAAAATATCCCCGGACAAATACACTTTGAGCGCAAAGGAATCGGATTTTTCCCCTTCCATATACAGCTCTTTTGCAGGAACCCCTAAACATTGGTCTTGATCGTGCGATATAAATAAAGAGAACTCAAAAAGAGAAAATGTGCTTGTCAAGCTTTCTAAAAGCTGCTTCAGCACATCTGTCTGATCAAGCAGTGAATGGAACAGCTCTGTCATTTTGTATATTTTTTTTTGGTAGATCGTTTTGTTATAGAGTCTTTCTTGTTTCATCGACTGGTTTAAAAATGAAGCAACCACATCCGGAAGCCCTTCAGGAATCTCTTCATCCTGCCTGCATGCAAGATGGAAACGCCTGCCTGAGCCGTCCTCTATCAGATAACATGAAGCGTTTATTTCTGAAACGGAAAAACGGGCTTCACCATCTGCCAGTTTTGTCACAAAGTCTGATGATGACGGTGTAAGCGAAACACAAAGGGTTGAAAAATAGGTTTGAATAGCCGAAGTCAGCCATATGAAAGAGTCGGTGAATGTGACTTTTTCCGATTTGGTTAATAAAAAATCGAGCATATGATAATGAAAGGCGGATAATTGATCTTTAGTTTGTTCTACCATGTTTTTATCACCTAAAAGTTTACCACTAATTTTTGTTTATTATATCATAAACGGTGAAGCAATAATGGAGGAATGGTTGACTTCAAAACAAATAAATTATATAATGACCTTTGTGTGAAATATTGCAGCCTTTTTGTTCAGCTTCTATGTTTTCATTTTGTTCCTTATCCATAAGGTGTATCGTGTAACTCTCTGCTGCTGGAGCGAGGATACATGAAAACAAAATGTGCATGGTCGAATAGAGCAGACGGTTTTTATTTTCCACAAAAATAAAACCCAAAGGAGGAGTCACATTATGGCTCGCTATACAGGTCCATCTTGGAAACTGTCCCGCCGTCTAGGAATCTCTCTTAGCGGTACAGGAAAAGAATTAGAAAAACGCCCTTACGCTCCAGGTCCACACGGCCCAGGACAACGTAAAAAATTATCAGAATACGGTTTGCAATTGCAAGAAAAGCAAAAGCTTCGTCACATGTACGGTGTAAACGAACGCCAATTCCGCACTTTGTTTGACAAAGCTGGCAAACTAGCTGGTAAACACGGTGAAAACTTCATGGTTCTTTTAGATTCTCGTCTTGATAACGTTGTGTACAAGCTAGGTTTAGCACGTACTCGCCGTCAAGCTCGCCAATTGGTTAACCACGGTCACATTCTTGTAGACGGAAGCCGCGTTGACATCCCGTCTTACCAAGTAAAGCCTGGTCAAACAATCGGTGTTCGCGAAAAATCAAGAAACCTTTCTATCATCAAAGAATCTGTTGAAGTGAACAACTTCGTTCCTGAATACCTTACTTTCGACGCTGAAAAGCTTGAAGGTACTTTCACTCGTCTTCCTGAGCGTTCTGAACTTGCTCCGGAAATTAACGAAGCGCTTATCGTTGAGTTCTACTCTCGTTAATCGTTTTAAAAACCCCTGCCGCTATGCGGTTGGGGTTTTTTTATCGTCTGTTTCGTCTTTCGCCTCTTGCTGGCCAACACTATCTTGCGCCTGCCGCTCCCAATAATCCCGCTGTATCCGTTCTTTAGCAATCGTGCACATGAGATTCACGCTTTAGCGCTCCTTTCTTTTAAAAGGTGATGTGGTTGATCGTGTTTGCCCTATCTAATATACTCTTTTCCTTTCATTCCTATGCGGTAAACAAAAAGATCCTTTGCCTTCAGTGGCAAAGGATCTTTTTCTTATTTATATGTCACAAGGAAGTATTTTTTCTTCCCGCGGCGCAGAACAGTAAATTGATTTTCGATGCGGTCTTCAGCCGATAGGGTATAATTTATTTCTGTCTGGCGTTCGCCGTTAATGTAAACAGCTCCGTTTTGGATGTCTTCACGCGCTTGACGTTTAGAAGGAGATAATTTAGATTGCACCAACACATCTACAAGTGAAAGCTCTTGGCTGCTGTCAACTTCCATAGAAGGAACATCTTTAAAGCCTACCTTTACGTCTTGAGCGGAAAGCTCTTTAATATTGCCGCTGAACAGCGCTTGGGAGATGTTGATGGCTTGCTCCAGCGCCTCGCGTCCGTGAACAAGCGATGTCACTTCTTCTGCCAGGCGTTTTTGCGCTTCACGTTTTTCCGGCGCTGTTTCTGTTTTTTCAGCGTATGCTTCAATTTCCTCTTTTGATAGGAACGTAAAGTATTTCAAGTATTTGATAACATCACGGTCATCTGTGTTGATCCAGAATTGATAGAATTCATATGGTGATGTTTTTTCCTTATCAAGCCAGATCGCGCCGCCTTCCGTTTTTCCGAACTTCGTGCCGTCTGCTTTTGTGACAAGCGGAATCGTAAGGCCGAACGCTTTTGCTCCTTCTTCTTCTGATTTTCTGATCAGTTCAAGACCCGCTGTGATGTTGCCCCACTGATCGCTACCGCCGATTTGCAGTTTACAGTTTTTGTCTCTGTAAAGATTTAAGAAATCATAAGATTGAAGAATCATGTAGCTGAATTCCGTGTACGAGATGCCGGATTCGATTCTTGAGCTGACCGTGTCTTTTGCCAGCATGTAATTGATGCCGAAATTTTTACCGACATCACGAAGGAAATCGATCACATTCATTTTGCCGATCCAGTCAAAGTTGTTTGCGATGACAGCTGGGTTTTCTGCTGCGTCAAAATCTAGAAATCTGGACAGCTGGTTTTTGATTTTTTGGGACCATTCGGAAACGATGTCAGCAGTGTTTAAAGTACGCTCTGCTTTTTTTCCGCTTGGATCACCGATGAGACCCGTAGCGCCGCCAACAAGTGCAATCGGATGATGCCCTGCAAGCTGAAAACGGCGAAGTGTTAAAATAGGCAGCAAGTGTCCGATATGCAAGCTGTCTGCTGTCGGATCAAAACCTGAGTACAAGCGGATCTTTTCTTCATTCAGCTGTTTATTTAATCCCTCTTCATCTGTCATTTGCTGAATCAATCCGCGGAAGGATAAATCTTCAAGTAAGTTTGTCATAAGATAAAGCTCCTTTTTTGATTAAAATAAAAAACGCCCCTTCGTTTACACGAAGGGACGATTGATTATCGCGGTACCACCCTACTAATAAGAGAATGCAAAACATTCGTCTTATCACTTTGCCTGATAACGGATCAGGTCCGTTCTTTCACTACTGAAAGCCTAGCCGGCTTTGTTTGCAAAAGCGGTTCATGAGTGTATTCGATATATCCGTCTGTGCTGATTTTCACCGGCCATCAGCTCTCTGGAACGTAAGGATATTCTACTTGTCTCAATCTTTACCTTTTCATATGAAGCTATATCATTTTTAACATAAATAAAATCCCGTGTCAACGCCGCCTTTTAATCCTCCATCGTTGACAGATCACCGGCTGGGAGATTAAGCTCCCATGCCTTCAGCACGCGTCTCATGATCTTTCCGCTTCGGGTTTTCGGAAGCTTATCTTTAAATTCAATTTCACGCGGAGCCGCATGGGCTGCAAGACCCTGCTTTACAAATAGGCGGATCTCTTCTTTCAGTTTGTCAGACGGCTCAAATCCTTCCCTGAGTGCAATAAAGGCTTTAATGATTTCTCCCCGTACCGGATCAGGCTTTCCGATTACACCAGCTTCTGCAATGGCCGGGTGTTCGACAAGCTTGCTCTCCACTTCAAATGGACCTACGCGCTCACCGGAGGTCATGATAACGTCATCTACTCTGCCTTGGAACCAGAAGTATCCCTCTTCATCCATGTAAGCAGAATCACCAGACACATACCAGCCGCCCGGCATGAAATACGATTCATACTTTTCAGGGTTATTCCAAATGGTATGCATCATGGAAGGCCAGCCCTTTTTGATAGCGAGATTGCCCATTCGGTATGGCGGAAGCTCATTTCCTTGATTGTCAACAATCGCAGCCTCCACTCCCGGAATCGGCTTACCCATCGAACCGGGTTTAATATCCATGCAAGGATAATTGCAGATGAGCTGACTGCCCGTTTCGGTCATCCACCATGTATCATGGATTCGTTTGTTAAAAACTTTGTGTCCCCATCTGATGACCTCCGGATTTAGCGGCTCACCAACACTGAGTACATGCCGGAGTGAGGTTAAATCATATTTCGCAGCCATTTCATCTCCCGCTCCCATCAGCATCCGAAAAGCGGTCGGCGCGCTGTACCAGACATTGACGCCAAGCTGTTCAATCGTTCCATACCAGCTTTCCGGGCTGAAACGTCCGCCGACGATGACATTTGTCGCCCCGTTCAGCCACGGTGCAAAAATGCCGTATACCGTACCTGTCACCCAGCCTGGATCAGCTGTGCACCAATAAATGTCTTCTTCCTTTAAATCAAGGACCCACTTTCCTGTTTGATATTGCTGAATCATCGCTTCATGGACATGCAGCACGCCCTTTGGCGTTCCAGTGGAACCTGATGTATAGTGAAGCAGAAAACCATCTTTTTTATCCATCCATTCGATATCCAGTCTTGTGCTCTCCTGTTTCGCTGCTTCATCATAATTGATGAGGTTTGTGCCGCTCTCAGCCTCTCCGCCGACTACGAATATATGCTGCAAGTGAGGCAGTTTGTCTGCCGGTATCCTCTCCAGCAGCTCAGGCGTTGTGACAACAACCTTTGCCTCACTGTTTTCAAGCCGGTCCTTCACCGCTCCCTCCATAAATGCTTCGAACAGCGGCCCGGCGATGGCGCCAATTTTGATAGCGCCAAGCATAATAAAATAAAGCTCGGGTGATCTCGGCATAAAAATAAAAACGCGGTCCCCTTTTTCCACATTTCCATACCGTCTCAACACATTCCCGGCTCTGTTTGATTCTTCCTTCATTTCTTTAAATGTGTATTTTTCATCCCGTTTTGCGTCTTTATAATAAAGTGCTACTTTGTTTTTTCGAAACGATTCGGCATGGCGGTCAATCGCTTCATACGCCGCATTCAGTTTCCCTGTCTCATGCCAAGAGAAATGTTTCTCTGCCTCGGCCCAATCAAAATGCCGGTACGTTTCTTCATAGTTTTTTAAGTTATGATCCCCCTCTATTGCTGGTAACGCTTTCAAATTCATGCCCAAACATCCCCCTTTGCTGAAGTTGTCACAATTATTATAGTATAAATTCATATTCTTCTCAATTTTTAAAATATAAATCATGTTGAAAACGCTTTATATTTTGGTATTCTTAAAGAAGGCATGTATTTTTATAAGAATTGATGGGACGGTGAATTAGTGGAACATCATAAAACATACCATTCAGCAAACATCAAAACAGCAACCGGCTCTTTACTGATAGAAGGGCCTGTCTCTCCAGAGGATTTGGCAGGTTATGAGTTTCATAAAGATTTAACCGCATTTCGCCCGCCTCGCGAGCAGCATGAAGCGCTAGTCGATATTGCAGGCCTTCCAGAAGGGCGCATTATTATTGCCAGAGACGGCCGAACCATTGTCGGCTATGTCACGTATTTATATCCTGACCCGCTCGAAAGATGGTCTGAAGGAAATATGGAGGATTTGCTTGAGCTCGGAGCCATCGAAGTAGCGCCGGACTATCGGGGATGCGCTGTCGGAAAGACCCTTCTGACCGTCAGCATGATGGATGAACAAATGGAAAACTACATTGTGATGACAACAGAATATTACTGGCATTGGGATTTAAAAGGGATGAAAAAAGATGTGTGGGAATACAGAAAGATCATGGAAAAGATGATGAATGCAGGCGGATTGGTCTGGTTTGCAACGGATGAGCCGGAGATCAGCTCCCACCCTGCAAACTGTCTGATGGCCCGCATCGGAAAAAACGTCAGCCAAGAATCAATTGAACAATTTGACAGGCTCCGTTTTTATCATCGTTATATGTATTAACTGACACTGACAAAGGGGAAAAAATAATGATTGTTGAGCAAATCATGAAAAGAGATGTCATTACATTAACGAAGACGGATACGCTTGAAACAGCAATATGCAAACTGAAGGAATTCCATATCAGGCATCTGCCTGTTGTAGATGAAGAACGACACGTGATCGGCATGATTACAGACAGAGACATGAAACAGGCGAGCCCCAGTATTTTTGAAGAAAACAAACGAAGCCTATTTCTCACACGAAGCGTAGATTCAATTATGAAAAAAGAGGTCGTCTGCGCCCACCCGTTAGATTTTGTCGAAGAAATATCTGCGGTGTTCTACGAGCATGGCATTGGCTGCCTTCCAGTCGTACAGCATCAAAAATTAGTAGGCATTTTGACAAAAACCGATTTGCTGCGGACGTTTGTCAAATTGACGGGCGCTGACCAGCCGGGCTCGCAAATTGAAATAAAAGTAAACGACATCACCAAAAGCCTCGCTGAGATCAGCAGCCTTTGCCAAGACCTTCAAGTGAAAATATTAAGCGTGCTTGTTTATCCGCATGACGATCCCGGTGTAAAAGTGCTCGTCTTCCGTGTAAAAACCATGAATCCGCTGCCGTTTTTGCAGGAACTGCAAAGAAATGGGCACCACGTCGTATGGCCGTCAGAGCAAAGGGATCTGCTATGAGAGACAGTGTATTTATCTATTCTCCATCCTATCAAACCTACATGTTTCATCAAGAGCATCCCTTTAATCAGCAGCGGGTTCTGTTAACATATGATTTGCTTCAGACGATCAATGCCTTTGATGATGGAGACATTGTCAGTCCCAGACTCGCCTCAGAAGAGGAGCTAGCCCTTGTCCACACGGATGATTACATTCAGGCCGTAAAGCTTGCGGGCGCCGGAAAGCTTCCCGCTGAAGAAGGAGAAAGCTACGGGCTCGGCACTGAAGATACACCCGTCTTTGCCGGCATGCACGAAGCGGCATCACTCTTGGTCGGCGGCACTTTAACGGCCGCAGACTGGGTCATGTCAGGACAAGCCCTGCATGCGGCAAACCTTGGTGGAGGGCTTCATCATGGCTTTCGCGGGAGAGCCTCAGGGTTTTGCATATACAACGACAGCGCTGTGGCGATTCAATATATTCAGAAAAAATACAGCGCCAGAGTGCTTTATATTGATACAGACGCCCACCACGGGGACGGTGTGCAATTTACATTTTACGATAATCCTGACGTATGCACGCTGTCCATTCATGAAACAGGAAGGTATTTATTCCCCGGAACCGGCCAGATTCAGGAAAAAGGCAGCGGAAAAGGATATGGCTATTCCTTTAATATCCCGCTTGACGCTTTTACAGAGGATGATTCTTTTCTTGAAGCTTACCGGACAGCAGTTTCAGAAGTCGCCGCGTATTTCGAGCCCGATGTCATTATCAGCCAAAACGGCGCCGATGCCCATTACTACGACCCGCTGACGCATTTATCAGCAACAATCAATATATACGAAGAAATTCCCCGGCTTGCACATACTTTGGCTCACCAATATTGCGGAGGGAAATGGATTGCAGTCGGAGGCGGCGGATATGATATTTGGCGAGTTGTCCCCCGCGCCTGGGCCAGAATATGGCTTGAAATGAAGGGGATTGATCCGGGACACGAGATCCCGCCGGAATGGATCGCTAAATGGCAAAAACAATGCCCCGTCGCCCTGCCGTCCAGCTGGAGCGATCCTGCTGATTTATATCCTCCGATTCCCCGCAAGCCTGAAATTACAGAAAAAAATGCCCAAACCGTCAGCAAAGCATTATATGCGATACGGTCCGAGCAACAACGAACAAAGTAAAAAACGACCTTCACGAAGAGGTCGTTTTTGATTTTTTGATGACGATTTCCACACGTCGGTTTTCTTTCATGTGTTCGTTTGTCTTATTGTCCTTTACAGGCTTTGTATCCGCATAACCGACAGCAATAAAGCGCTTCGAGGGAAGTTTTTCTTTTGATGTGAAGTATTGAATCACTCCGCTTGCCCGTGCTGCTGATAGCTCCCAGTTCGACGGATATCGGTATGTCGAAATGTTTCGGCTGTCTGTATGGCCTTCGACTTGAATGTCATTTGGAATGGTTTGAAGAAGTACGGCGATTTGGTGAAGAAGTGTTTCAGCATTTTTCAGCACCTTTGCCTCACCTGTATCAAACAGCACCGCCTCCTGCAGAACGAGCACGACACCGCGTTCATCCCGTTTGGCTGTCATTTGGGCCTTCAAGTGATTGTCTTTTATATATGTATTTACTTTCTTGAGAAGCTGATCCTGCTGATCCGCTTGCTTCTTCGCATCGGATGGAGGTGTTTTCTTTTTTTCTATGGACGTTTGGTCCGGCTGAAGCCCGCCGCCATCCTTCTGAATTGAATCGACTGCCGCTTTAAATTTTTGAAGATCGATTTGGGACATCGAAAAAAGCAAAATAAAGAACACAAGGACCAGGGTGATCAAATCTGTAAAGGTAACCATCCAGCTGGATGAAGATTGACTGTTTTTCCCGTTTCCGTTCCTTCTTTCAAAACGTTCTCTTCTAAGCTTCATGTATAGATCCCTTTTTTGTTTTTACTTGATTCGGCTGTTTCTGCCATTCTTCCCGTGAACTGAAAACGACCAGCTGGCTTTCAAGGTTGCGCGGGTTTTTTCCGGATTGAACACCGATAATCCCTTCCACCATTACCTGTTTGATGAAAATTTCACTTTCTGTTTTCTCTTCAAGCTTTGCCGCGATTGGGTTGAAGACCATATTGGCCAGTAATGAACCATATAAAGTCGTCAGAAGCGCAACTGCCATATTCGGTCCGAGCATATGCGGATCATTTAAGTTTTTGAGCATCAGCACGAGCCCGACGAGTGTTCCGATCATTCCCCACGCCGGAGCAAATTCTCCCGCTTTTTCAAAAACACGCCGTCCTTTGCGGTGCCGTTCCTCCATTGCTGCGATTTCTGAATCCATGACAAGCCGAATCGTTTCTTCATCCCAGCCGTCAATTGCTAAAAGCAACCCTTTTTTCAAGAATGGATCTTTGATTCCCCGAGCCTGATCATCCAATGATAAAAGCCCATGTTTACGCGCGTGATCGGAAAGGGAGACAAAGGTTTTCACAAGATCTTTCACATTGTCTTCCTGGCGGATGAATGCCTGCTTTAATACAGAGGGCGCTTTTTTCAGCTCTCTTGGCGGAAAACTGATAAAAACAGCGGCGCATAGTCCCCCTGTTACGATGAAGAAAGAGGTTAGATCAAGAAAAGAGCGGAAACCGCTTACTCCCGATCCCGAAATAATCCCGATAACAATAATAATCGTTCCTAACACAAATCCAACAGGTGTAAGATAATCAAAACGTTTCATCATTTCTCCCCATGAAAAAAGCAAGAATTCACCATGAAGGTGAAGCTTGCTCTTTGTTTTTCTTATGACTTGGTTGACTTTCTTAGTTCGATACGGTGCGGCAGTTCGACGATATGCTCTTCAACCGGCTCTTTATTCATGAGCTTCGTCAGCAGTCTCATCGCAACGGCGCCAATATCATATGTCGGCTGAACAACTGTTGACAGCTGCGGACGAACCATGAGGCTTAATCTTGTGTTATCAAAGCCGATAATGTCGAGATCCTCCGGAATGGATAAGCCCTGATCCTGAGCGGCATGGATAATGCCGAGTGCCATTTCATCAGTTGCAGAAAGAATGGCTGTCGGTTTTTTATCCAGGCTCATCAGATGCTGCAGCGCTTCGAGTCCGGAATCATATGTGTAATCCCCTTCAGCTATAAATTGTTCATTAAACGGAAGGTTCGCTTCTTCAAGCGCACGTTTGTAGCCTTGGAGTTTTTTCGAGCGGTTGATCGGCTCTGTCATTGGTCCGGAAACGAATGCGATATCCTTATGTCCTTTATCAACCAAAAGCTTCACTGCGTCATAAATCGCCTGTTCGTAATCGATAGCGACTGACGGTGTTTCCTCCTGCTCTTCTACAGAAGCGGCAAGTACAATCGGCACTGGGGAACGCTTAAATTCCGCCACATGCTCGTCCGTAATGTTTCCGCCCATAAACACGATGCCGTCCACTTGTTTGCCGAGCATTGTGTTTAACAAGTGCAGCTCTTTCTCCATGTTTTGGTCAGAGTTGCTCAAAATAATATTGTATTTATACATTGTCGCGATATCTTCAATTCCGCGTGCAAGCTCTGAATAGAAAATGCTTGAGATATCGGGAATGATGACACCAACAGTTGTTGTTTTTTTACTTGCCAGCCCTCTTGCCACCGCGTTTGGACGGTAACCGAGACGTTCAATGGCTTCCAAGACTTTTTTCCTCGTTGTCGGTTTTACATTCGGGTTGCCGTTCACGACACGGGAAACGGTTGCCATGCTTACATTAGCTTCTCTCGCTACGTCGTAGATCGTAATATTGCTCATCCTAAAACCACTCCTTTTACTGGATACACTTATCCTTATCTATAGCATAAACACTTTATGTAGAGAAATGTCATAATGTCCGAATTTATGTCGTTTATGATTTGTAAGCGTAAGTCAGTAGTGTACATTATTTTTCATTATTCATCAAATTTAATTACTTCTCATGAAATTATACACGTTTTTATAGATGATGAAAACGTATACTTGGATTTTATAACTAAATAAACGAGAAAGCATAAAAAAAGGCCGCAGGCGCGGCCTTTTGGATTGTTCAATTAAGCGTTGACTTTCACCATTGGCTTCAGTTCATTCAGCCATTTTTCAAATTCAGGAATCGCCATTTGCTGAGCAGAATCAGAAAGCGCGACTGACGGATCAGGGTGAACCTCAGCCATGACACCGTCTGCACCGATCGCTAAAGCAGCTTTAGCTGTCGGAAGCAAGAGGTCACGGCGGCCTGTTGAATGCGTAACATCAACAAATACCGGCAAATGCGTTTCTTGTTTCAAAATCGGCACAGCTGAAATATCAAGCGTGTTTCTCGTTGCTGTTTCGTATGTTCTGATTCCTCGCTCACAAAGGATAATTTGGTCATTTCCTTGTGACATGATGTATTCAGCAGCATTGATGAATTCAGAGATCGTTGCTGCAAGGCCGCGCTTCAGAAGCACTGGTTTTTTCACTGCACCGGCAGCTTTCAGCAATTCGAAGTTTTGCATGTTGCGCGCTCCGATTTGAATGACATCAATGTAGTCAAGCGCTTCTTCGATATGAGCCGGCGTTACGATTTCACTGATAACCGCCAGATCATATTCATCCGCTACACGTTTTAAAATTTGAAGGCCTTCTACGCCAAGCCCTTGGAAATCGTATGGGCTCGTACGAGGCTTAAAGGCTCCACCGCGCAAAATTTTAATGCCTTGTTTTTTCGCAGCTGCAGCCACTTCAGCTACTTGCTCATAGCTCTCTACCGCACATGGGCCGACAATGAATCTTTGCTGGCCGTCTCCGATTTTTTCGCCTTTGATATCAACAATTGTATCTTCAGGTTTTTTCTTGCGGGAGACAAGCAGCGCTTTGCTGTGATCTTCTTCCTGAAGCTCTAAACCGGCTTTGAATATCTCTTTAAAAATGTGCTGGATGGTTGAATTTTCGAACGGACCGTCATTGTTTTCAATGATATTGTTTAACATAGTGCGTTCTCTGACAGGGTCAAATCGGTTGACACCCTGTGCTTCCTTCGCTTTACCGATCTCTTTTACAACATTTCCGCGTTCGTTGATTAATTTTAAAATTTGTAGGTTTAATTCGTCTGCTTTCTGCCTTAAAAGCTCTAACTCTGTGTTGCTCATTTTTTTCATCCTTTCCCTGCACATTCATTTTTTATTTTGTAGTTATCATGCATCTTACTATAAGTAATTCCAAATGGAAATACTGAAATACAAAAAATTTTATAAAAACTCTACTTTATTACCCAAACGCTTTTAAGTGATAAAGTAATCTATGAAGCTATCCTACATGATGTGAGGGCAATGTTCAAGGGTTTTTTACAAAAAAAAAGCGTCCAGATAATATCTGGACGCTTTTTTCTATGACAAATGCTGCTCAATGGCGGCCTCTGTAATTTGTGAATGTGAGGTATGCCATTTCACTTCACCGTTCTGAATGATGAATACTTGAGGGCTTTCATGCTTTACCCCATATGTTTCTGCGATGAAATTTGACAGCGGCCGGGCTTCTTGTACTTGAAGATAGTAAGCCGGCACATCCTCATGCTGATTTGCAAAGGCATCAAACTCATGAAATGCTGCCTGGCTGATCGGGCATGTGGTGCTGTGTTTAAAGAAGACAAAAGCGCCTTCCTGTTCTGCAATCCGTTTAAATTCTTCTTCAGATTGAATAAGCTGTTTAGCCATGATTCAAGCTCTTCCTTCCCTGCTCAGCGATTCATATGCTCAGCCTGTTTTTGTGCATCTTTCAGTTCGTCTTTTACATCTTCTTTCGCCTGGAGGACTTGATCTTTTGTTTCGCCAGCTGCCTGCATCGCTTCTTCCTTCATATCTTGCATTGTTGATGAATCGGTTTTGTCAGATTTGGAACGGTCTCTTAAATCCTTTACCTTGTTCATGATCTGCCCAGACTGATCCGCTACAAGCTGTGTGATGTTGGAAGTTTTGTCTTTTGCGATGCTGACATATTGCGTGCCTTTTTCCTTCGCATCAGCCGTCATTTTATCTGTTTTGTCCCGTAATGCAACCGCTTGGCTGCCGAGATCGTCGCGAAGTTCTTTGCCTGATTTAGGCGCTAGAAAAAGAGCTGTAGTGGCACCGATGATTCCCCCGATTAAAGTTCCGATTAAAAAATCTTTACTATTAATTCCATCTTTGCTCATCATTATTCCTCCTCTAGGTATTTTTTTCTCTTACAGAGCTGATTTTTTCTTTTGCTTCCATTTCTCCCAAATTTCCAGTGCTGCTTGGCTCCATGTGACAACTTGATTGATCTTGTCTTGATTTTCTCTAACTGATGCCGATACAGACCCTGCCGCCTGTTTCATGGATGTATTGAACTGCTGTACAGAAGTTCCCACCCCTTGAACAGCATGAACGACCGTGTTCAGCTTTTCTGATTTTTCCTGAATATCTTCAGCCAGGCGGTTAGTCTTATGTAAAAGCTCGGCTGTTTCAGTTGTGATGCCCTTCATTTGTCCCTCCAGCCCTTCAAGAGTGGATGCGACGTGTTTTAGTGTCAGCTGCAGTGACTTCAATGTTTTAGACAAGTAGATCACTAATACGAGAAATGCAATTGCGATGAGTGCAACGCTCAAATAAAGAATAATAATCATCTCAAACCTCCTTGCTGCAGGATATACTGCTGTTTACCCGTTTTCTTCAATCATAAACATGTGTACTGGGCTGTATACATACTATTCTCCGTTATGTAAGAAAATCCTTTAATAAGCTTTCTCGTCAGATAAATAAAAAGCAGTGAGATCACTGCTTTTTATTATGCCATGACGTTTTCGTAGGCTCTCATATACTTTTGGATATCTCCTGCCCCCATGAAGATGAGAACGGCTTTATCATGAGCTTTTAAAACAGAAGTGTCATCTTCTTCAATCAGCTTGGCATTATGAATTTTCCCCTGCAGATCGCCGATCGTCAGCTTTCCAGCATTTTCACGGGCTGAGCCGAAAATATCGCATAAATACACACAGTCAGCGCCGCTCAGGCTTTCTGCAAATTCGTCAAGGAATTGCTGCGTTCGCGTAAATGTATGAGGCTGAAATACCGCAACAATTTCACGATCAGGATATTTCTGTCTTGCCGCCTCAATTGTCACTTTTATTTCTGTCGGGTGATGAGCATAGTCATCAATCAGCACTTGATCCCCTAGCTGCTTCTCATTGAATCTGCGTTTGACGCCCCCAAAGGATTTGAGAGCATGCTTAATGATGCTGGAATCAATTTCTTCATAATGGCATAACGCAATGACCGCCAATGAGTTTAATACATTGTGGTGGCCGTACGCAGGAATATAAAACGTATCATAGAACGTATTGCGGACAAAGACATCGAAAGTTGTCCCTTCCGTGCTTTTTACGATGTTTCTGGCTTGAAAATCATTTTCTTCCCCTGTGCCGTAATACACAACCGGGACGTTCGCATGGATTTTCGGCAGATGCTCATCGTCTCCGCAGGCGATAATGCCTTTGTTGACTTGAAGAGCCATCTCTTGAAAAGCGTCAAATACATCGTCAATGCTTGAGAAGTAATCAGGGTGATCAAAATCAATATTCGTCATGATCGCGTAGTCTGGCTGATAGCTTAAGAAATGGCGGCGGTATTCACACGCTTCAAACACAAAGTATTCGCTGTTTTCATTTCCCTGGCCTGTTCCGTCTCCGATTAAGAAAGACGTCGGTTTTGCATTTTGGATCACGTGAGCCAGCAAACCCGTAGTCGACGTTTTGCCGTGTGCACCTGTAACGGCAACACTTGTGAACTTTTTCATGTAGTCGCCTAAAAACTTATGATAACGTATCACCGGAATTCCGTCAGACATCGCTTTTTCTATTTCTGGATGCGTGTCTGGGAATGCATTTCCGGCGATAACTGTCATGCCGGGCTTAATATTTTCCGCGCTAAAAGGAAGAATCGTAATATTTCTTTTTTCAAGCGCTGTTTGCGTAAAAATAAATTTTTCGATATCCGATCCTTGGACAGTATATCCATTATCATGAAGTATTTGGGCAAGCGGACTCATACCTGTCCCTTTTATTCCAACAAAATGATAAACAGTCATAATTGTACCTCCAACAAACGTCTATCTGTTCCCCAGTATATGACGCTCATTTCAATTTGCGACCGCGGCGGGTGAAAAGCTTCCCTTGGCGGCGTATTTTATATGTTTTGTTATGTTCAGTATCCGGTTATTTCTTTCCGATTAAACCTAGATATCAAGATTTGTCTATGCGCAGCTGCTGTAAAGCGGCATGGCTGTTAAATGCTCTAAACACTATCATACCATGTTTGGTGTGAAAATGAACCCATATTATTCGTTTATTAAATCACTTGCGGTGATCAGCACCTCACGGGGTTTGCTTCCTTTTGCCTCTGAGATCATGCCTTCCGCTTCCATCATATCGATCAGCCTTGCCGCCCGGTTGTAACCGATTCTGAATCTTCTCTGCAGGCTTGAAGTGCTCGCACTGTTTTGCTCTACAACAAACTCACACGCTTCGTAAAACAGTTCATCCTCTTCTTTCAGGGCTGATCCTTGTCTTACGAGCTCTTCTTGTTCAAATAAATAGGTTGGCGGCATTTGGTTTCTGACGTGAGAAACAACGCGGTCGATTTCACGATCCGACACAAAGTTACCTTGCAGACGGACCGGTTTTCCCGAGCCGTTTTCCAAAAAGAGCATATCCCCTTTTCCGAGAAGCTTTTCTGCACCGGCGATGTCAATAATCGTTCGGGAATCAACCTGGCTTGAAACAGAAAAGGCGATTCTCGTCGGGATATTCGCCTTAATCAGGCCTGTAATGACATCTACTGACGGACGCTGAGTTGCGACGAGAAGATGGATACCGCATGCTCTTGCTTTTTGGGCGATCCGCGCTATGCTTTCTTCCACATCGTTTGGCGCTACCATCATCAGATCTGCAAGCTCATCAATAATGACAACTAAATACGGCAGCTTTTCACCCATTTGGTGTTCCCCGGTTAATTGATTAAAGCGGTCAATGTCACGGACACCTGAATGGGCGAACAGCTCATAGCGGCGCTCCATTTCCTCAACGACCCATTTCAAAGCAGCTGTAGCCGCTTTAGCATCAGTAATGACAGGACTGACGAGGTGAGGAATTTTATTGTAAGGAGCCAGCTCTACCATTTTCGGATCAATCAGCAGCACCTTTACCTCACTCGGATCAGCTTTATAAAGCAGGCTGACTAATATTGTATTGATGCATACGCTTTTTCCCGAGCCTGTGGCGCCGGCAATCAAGCCATGCGGCATTTTCTTCAAGTCGATAACAACAGGATTCCCTGAAATATCTAATCCCAGCGCAGCCGTAAGCGGTGACTTGCTTGTCCTGAAAGCTGAGCTGCGAATCATTTGGCGCAAATCAACCACCTTGCTCGTGCGGTTCGGCACTTCAATCCCGATCGTGTTTTTCCCCGGAATTGGCGCTTCAATCCGAATATCTCTTGCTGAGAGACTGAGCTTAATATCATCAGACAAGTTGGTGATTTTATTCACCTTTACACCTGGTTCAGGATGCACTTCGAATCTCGTGACAGACGGCCCCTGGGTTACATGGACGACATTGGCGCGGACATTGAAATTTTTCAAGGTCAAATCAAGAAGCTGACGCTGTTCTTCGATCCACGCAGTATCATCTTGGACCTGCGCTGGCGGGACATCTAGCAGTGCAACATTCGGAAATACATAGCTGCCGCGGCGTTCCTCTGCTTTTTGCTGTTTATGCGTATCTCTTTTCAGCATCATGACATTAAAAGGAACGGATGGCCCTTTTTGAGAAGGTGCGTTTTGTTCGGACCTGTTCTCTTGCACACCAGGCCTTGGTTTCGGCTCTTTTGAAGCTTCGTGAGGTTTGTCTGTCCGGATTTCCTGCCGGTTTTCATGGGTTGCAGAAAGCGGTTTGGAAGCTTGGTCCATCCGTTCAGTTTCCTCAAGCTCTGTCTGGCTGTCTGGCTGAACATCTATCTTCGTTTCCTTAGATTCTGCCGGAATGTCATACTGATTATTTATTATGCTTTCTGATGGCTCTTCTGATTCTTCCGCCTCAGTTTCTGTTTGATCCAGAGCTCCAGATGAATGCTGGTGATCAGTAAATAATGAAGGCTCTTCCTGACGAAATTCCATTTGTTCTTCTTGAACGAACGGAGACTCAGCACCTTCTGCCGCGTTTTCGTGACAATTGTATACTGTGCTGTCTGACGGCTCTTCTGATTTTTCATCCTCAGATGCTGCCTCTGCCAGAGGTTCAGGAGCTGTTGGCTGTTCATCAAGTTCAGCGGAGAAAACAGGCTCGTCAAATTTCTCTGCCTGCTCTTCCCTTTGTTTTTCCTCAGCCGTTGCAGGCATGATGTCTTCGCGGCTTACTTCACTGCCTGAAAGGCCTTCATTCGCCGTATCTGTGAGTATCTCAGGCATTGCTTGCCCTTCGGCATGTTCAGCTGGGAAGAAAGACTCCTCTTTTTGCGGCTGTTGAACGCCTGATTCAAATGGCACTTCATTACCTGGTGCCCCATCACTCTCTGTATCCTTTCTGTTTAAAACGCCAGAAGGCTGTTTTTCAAATTGGATATCCGGAAAGAAAGGATTTTCTTTTTTGGAGTGCGCCTGTGTGTCTGAAGCAGGATAGCCGCGTTCACGTTCGATCTCTTCTGACAGCAATGTTACCTTCTCTTTTACCGGTTTATCCGGTTCGTTCAATGTTTCAGAAGGCTTTTTCGGCACATCCTTTTTAACGGATGGTTTTTGATTGAATCCATAGATTGGCGAAGGGATATTTGTCGGTTTAAACGGTTTCTTCGCCGGCTCTGATGATTGATATGTATGCTGCTCTTTTTCATTGCTGGGACGCTCTCTGTAAGGTGCAGCGCTTGGACGAGGCGCGGATTTCGGTTCGACCGATGGTGCGCGGCGCCTTCTCAGGTCATGATTTTTGTATCCATCAGGCACGACTGGAAAACGGAACTTGCCTTTTGGATATTCATAATATATTTTAGGATCTTCCAATCTTTTTAATTGTCCTTCAGGATGATGCACCTCTTGTTGCTGCGGAATTTGAGCGGGTTTTGTCTCCCGTTCAGCATCCTCTTCGCTCTCGCCTAAAAACAAATCAAAAAATTTATGAAGCCAACTCATAATTTATCTCTAACTCCCTTATAGTTTTCTGGGACGGTTTTTAGTATACCACTGCTGGTCGGCCCAGAAAAGATTAAGCTATCAGCAGAAACAAAGCCGCTAAACAGGGGCTTAGCGGCTTTTCACATGATTCGTTTTTTTGGGCGGATTTATGGGAGTCTAAAACTGAAATGCCTCTCCCGCCTCATAATCTCCTTCTAACACAAGGATGCCTTTTTCAGCAGGGGCGTCAGGCAAATCAAGCTCTTTCGCTGAGCAGATCATTCCGCTTGACGGAACGCCGCGAAGCTCTGCATCCTTAATGACAAGTCCGCTAGGCATCACAGCGCCGACTTTGGCAACGACAACTTTTTGTCCTTGGTCAACGTTAGGCGCGCCGCAGACGATTTGAAGCGTTTCTTCTCCTACATTGACTTTACATACGCTTAATTTATCGGCATTCGGATGTTTTTCTTTTGATTCTACATAACCCACAACAAACTTCGGAGATAAATCAACGACTAATGTTTCTTCAACGCCGTTTCTGTTTAAAATCTCATTCACATCTTGCACGAATGTTTCTGAGAGCGCAACCGGGCCGTTTTCATCAATGGTTAAGTATGTAGACGCATTGAAAATGTTGAAGCCCGTTGTTTCTTTTGTTTCGTTATTGAAAATTTTGACGACGTCGCCATGTTTTTCATAGCCTAATTGTTCGCGTGTCACATCTTGAAGAGAGATCAGGAGCGTGTCTCCCACACCTTCTTTATTATAAAAAGCGTTCATAAGTAAAAATCCTTTCTAATCCTTTTTCGGACGGCTTTTCGCCAGGATAAACACCGGTTCCAGCTTTCCTTCATTGTACAAAAATGAAAGAGCGGTAATCGGAACGGTGCCGCCTGCAAAGAAGCTCATCGACATTTGTCCTAGAATATCATACCCTGATTCATTCCGGATGTCAGCAAGAATCAGAACGTCCTGATGCGGAACAGAGATCGCCAGCTCCCCTTCTGCACGCTGCTTGTACTCATTTAAAATCGCCTCGTTCAGAATCCGGCTGGCGTCGTATCCATCGTTTGCCCTGAAGAAATAGAAGTAATTGCCGGCAACCGTATCCTCTTTGACAACCGTCGGCAGAGAACGGAGATTAAATGCGGCCGTCTCTCTGATCCGCTCTTTTGTCCAGTTTTCTTTCTCAAGCATGCGCTGGTCAATTAAACGGTATGTTTTCCCGAGATCGAGCGCGTAATAAATTCTTGTCTCTGCGGTATGATCATCATAAATGAGCGGGATATCTTCGCTGGACTTGTCCGGGAAGGAAGTCGAGCGGATGACCGGATAAATGCGAGTTTCTTTCCCGGTCATTTCCTGAGCCTTCCCTTCCATTGCCGTCATTGCTTCGGAAACATAGTACACGATCTCATCAATGGCTTCGTCTTTTTTCAGTTCCCATTTCGCAATAATCGGCGGCAAATCGAGCGTAATCCCTTTTTTTGTCGTTTGATCCTCAACACGGAGAGTGTCTTTTTCTCTGTCAAACAGAAAGGAGCGATTCTCGTGCTGAAGGCGCTGTTTCAGTATATCTGACAGCTTCCTTGAGGTCATTTTCAAACCGATGTCCTCCTTTACGCTTTAGCGAGAGAATCTGTTAAAAACTGTTCGATTTCTTCTTTTGTTTTGCGGTCTTTGCTCACAAAACGATTTACTTCTTTTCCTTCATTAAAAACAACAAAGCTTGGGATTCCGTAAATTTCCCACTCTGCACATGTATCAATGAATTTGTCACGGTCTACGTAGTAGTAAGTGAATTCAGGGAAATCCGCTTCCAATTCAGGCAGGAAAGGCTCTACAAAACGGCAATCCGGGCACCAGTCGGCAGAAAACATAAATACAGCCCAGTCATCCTGTACCGCTTTTTCCAGCTCTTGAGTTGATTCAATTTTTTTCATTTCATATCCCTCCAGTTGTTTATGTTCTTACATGTTTGTTTATCGATACTCGTCCATTTGGATCATACCAAACTGCTTGAGGCAAAACCACTTATATGCAACGAATGAATATGTAAGATTGGCTTTCCCATTATCATTATCATATTTTATTTGCATTATCAAGCTCGTTTCGTTTAACATCGTGTACATGAGGGTGAAATTTACAGCTGGACATACATAAGGAGGGATTTTAGTATGGAGTTTATCGTCTATTTAGCAGGAGAAATCCACAGCAATTGGCGCGAGGAAATCAAAGAGAAAACAAAATCGCTGAAGCTGCCGATTACGTTTGTCGGCCCGATGGAGAATCATGACCGCTCAGACAATATTGGTGAAGACATTATGGGCGTACAGCCAAATGCCGTTTTGAAGGATGACAAAGCCTCTGACATCAACAACTTCAGAACCGCCGTCCTGATGAATAAAGCAGACTTTGTGATCGCCCTGTTTGGCGAAAAATACAAACAGTGGAACACGGCAATGGATGCATCATATGCGATCGCAAAAGGAAAACCTCTGATTATCATCCGGCCGGAATCACTCCACCATCCATTAAAAGAGCTTTCCAATAAAGCGAATATTACGGTGGAAACTGTCAACCAAGCCATCAAGGCCCTTTCCTATCTATTTGAAACAGAATAAGAAAAAAGCTTGTCGAACCGGGCTCACTGCTCGTTCAACAAGCTTTTATATAAATTCTACATATTCTTCTTAATTGCATCTACCGTCTGTCTATCGCAGGCTGTTACAAGTTTGATGAGCATTTCCTTAGCAGCAGCATAATCATCAATATGAATGATAGAAGCGTTTGTATGAATGTAGCGGGAACAAATTCCGATAACCGCTGACGGAACGCCGCTGTTCGAAATATGAACCTTGCCTGCATCTGTTCCCCCGCCGGATACAAAATATTGATATGGAATATCATGCGTTTCAGCCATATCAAGAACGAATTCCCTCATTCCGCGATGCATAACTGTCGTTCTGTCAAGAATACGGAGCAAAAAGCCTTTTCCAAGCTGGCCAAATTCATTTTTGTCTCCGCTCATATCGTTTGCCGGACTGGCATCAAGGGCGAAAAATAAGTCCGGTTTAATCATGTGAGAAGCCGTCTGTGCCCCCCTTAGCCCAACTTCTTCCTGAACCGTTGCACCCGCATAGAGCGTGTTTGGAAGCTCTTTGCCGTGTAATTCCTTCAAAAGTTCAATGCTCAAACCGCATCCATATCTGTTATCCCATGCTTTTGATAAAATTTTCTTTTCATTCGCCATCGTCGTAAACGGACAGATAGGCACGATCTGCTGTCCCGGTTTTATGCCGATTTTGATGGCGTCTTCCTTATCGTCCGCTCCAATATCGATCATCATGTTTTTGATATCCATCGGGCGGTTTCGCTGTGCATCTGTCAATAAATGCGGCGGTATGCTTGAAATCACACCCGGAACCGGCCCGTTATCTGTTTGAACTTCAACCCGCTGCGCAAGCAAAACCTGACTCCACCAGCCTCCGAGCGTCTGGAATCTGAGCAGCCCGTTGTCTGTGATGGATGTCACCATGAAGCCGACTTCGTCCATGTGCCCGGCTACCATAATTCTCGGTGCACCCTCTGCGCCTTGTCTGACTCCGAAAACACTTCCCAGTCTGTCCTGAACGATGTCATCGGCATATTTGGCTAGCTCCTGCTTCATAAAAGCACGAACCTGATGCTCGTTGCCCGGCGCTCCGGGAAGCTGCGTCAGTGTTTGGAAAAGCGCTTTCGTTTCTTGATTCATGTTTTCCCCTCATTTCTATGTAGTCCTTTTATTTTATTAGAAACAATCAAGTTTTCCAAGCACCCTGACCGAATCTGCTCAATCAGCCGCGTATTGCTTAACAGGTTTTGGCTGTTTCTGTATAATGAAAAGTACGATCAACCAGGAGGTGCTTTATTTTGAAATTGCGTCATCTTCTTTTAGGAGCAGGACTTGGAATTTGTACGGCTGTCGTTGTGAAACAATATGTGATGAAGCCTTATATTTCTTCAGAAAAAGCGCTTCGAATTGTAAAATCCGCTTTTAAGCAGCGGGGCCCGATTGACGGATCATGGATTTACACCCAGCCGGAGCCTTACAATATTAACGGAGAAACGGTACAGGTATACAAAACCGGCATTACACGATCAGCTTTCGGAGAATTAGAACAGTATGAAGTCATGGTGGATGCGAAAACGGGGGAAATTGTAGATGTCATTGATACAATCGCTTCTTAACACCGGACAAGCATAAAATAGAAGCCGCTGCTTACGCAGCGGCTCTTTTTTATTATATCGCGCGAATCGGTTTGTATACCGGATACCACATCGCATCCTGCACAGCCTGTATAATGTCTTCAGGCTCTTCTGTCGCGACGCCTTCCTTCATTGCGGTTTTTGCAACTTCAACCGCAACGGTTGCCGATACAGTCCGCAAATCCTCTACTTTCGGAAGCATCGGCGCGCCAGGCACCCCGACATTGACCATACTTGCGATCGCACGGGCGCATGCTTCAAACATGCTGTCTGTAATTAATTTTGATTTGGTGACAATCGTTCCAAGACCAAGCCCCGGGAAGACAAGCGCGTTGTTCGCTTGGCCGATATGATACGTTACGCCATTATACTCCACTGGCGGGAACGGGCTTCCTGTCGTGATCAGCGCACGGCCTTCTGTCCATTCGATTAAATCCTCCGGCTTTGCTTCAGAAAGAGTTGTCGGATTTGACATTGGCAAAATCGCCGGCCGTTTCACATGTGACGCCATTTCTTTGACAATTTCTTCAGTAAAAGCACCTGAAACCGTAGACGTCCCGATCAGGATTGTCGGTTTCGCCTGACGGACCACTTCAAGGAGATCAATGCCTCCGCCATCTCCGTTCCGCTGATAATCCTTCACTTCATCAGCCGAACGGGCATACGGCTTTTGGAAATCAAGAAGCTGATCCATATCATCTGTCAACAGTCCGTTTCTGTCTATGCACCAGAAGCGCTGATATGATTCTTCCTCACTCAGCCCCTCACGCACCAATGCTTCCCGCAGCTGTTCGGCAATTCCGATTCCAGCCGTTCCTGCTCCGAATATAACAACTCTGTGATCCCTCAGCGGAACTTTAGACGCTTTTGCACAGGATAAGACTGCCGCCAAAGAAACAGCGCCTGTCCCTTGGATATCATCATTAAACGTACAAACTTTATCTTTATAGCGTTTCAAAATGCTTCGCGCGTTTTTCGCTCCGAAATCCTCCCAATGCAGCAATGCATTCGGAAATGTCTCTCTCGCCAGCGCAACGTAGTCGTCAATAAATTGGTCATAGCGTTCCCCGCGCACTCTGGAATGCTGGTTGCCGACATAAAGCGGATCGTTCAGGAGGCTCTCCTGATTTGTCCCCGCATCTAAAACAACAGCAAGCACTCTGCTCGGATCAATGCCCGCAGCCGCCGTATAAACCGCCAGCTTGCCGATAGAAATCGCGATTCCTCCGACGCCCCAGTCACCGATTCCTAAAATTCCTTCCGCATCAGTTGCAACTATTAAATCGATCGTATCGCTTTGATCTTTATACTGTTTAAAGGCTTCTTTCATACCGTCCGGGTCATCGATTGAAAGATAGAGCCCTCGTGGTTTTCTATATTCATGGCTGTATCTCTGGATGGCCGTTCCAACTGTCGGTGTGTAGACAATCGGAAGCATTTCCCCTAAATGGTCATTTAACAGGCGGTAAAACAGCGTTTCATTCCGATCGTGCAGCGCCGTTAAATAAACATTTTTGCTTAAATCGTCTGGCTGTGCGGAATATTGCTCATACGCTCTTTTCGCCTGATCATCAATTGTTAATACCTTAGGCGGCAGAAAGCCTTTTAAACCAAGTTCTTTTCTTTCTTCCTCAGTAAAAGCGACACCTTTGTTCAAAAAAGGAACAGAGAGCACTTCAAGGCCTCTTAATGTTGTTTGAATGTCTCCTTCGTTTGTTACTTTGAATTGTTTCACCCTGCCTCTTCCTTTCTGAGCATAATTAGTACTAGGTTTGCATTATTAGCCGGAAAACATGCAGGGTAAACATAAAAATATGCTATTGCTTCATTCGCTTGACTGACTCTTTGATGCTTCCGTCCTCCTCCCATTGAAGGGCGCGATACTCGGCATCATGATAAAAAATAAACCAAGCGTCTTTTTCTGCTGCGAACGCCTGCCATTTCTGCTTTTGCGGGATAGAGGTCATCGGGTAATCATCGTAAGCCAGCACCCAAAGCGGATTGCGGTGGGCATGCGTTGGCATTAGATCTGCCATATGTACAGCAGTTTCACCCGCATCCTCGCATATCAGGACACTGTGTCCGTCGCTATGGCCTCCGGTGTGATGCATGGTAATCCCCTCTGTGATGGTTAAAGAATCCTCAAAGGTTTTGACTTGGCCGGCTACAGCCTCCCAATTTTCCTTCCAATACGTATTTTTCGACCGGATATTCGGATGGCGCATTTCATCCCATTCGACAGCTGATGTATAAATCACCGCATTCGGAAAGACAGAGACGAGCCGTTCACCTTCATATTCCGTTAAACCGCATGCATGATCAAAATGAAGGTGTGTCATTGCGATCACATCTATATCGGCAACGTTTAACCCGAGTGCAGCTAATGATGGTTTCACATTCGACTCTTGTGTCACGCCATAGTTTCGTTTTTGTTTATCAGTCAGCTTGCCTGATCCAATTCCGGCGTCAACGATGATATTAAGCCCATCCTTTTGAATCAAAATGGGGTCTGTCCTTAGTTCAATCTGGTTTTTTTCATTGACTGGGTATTTTTTAGACCAAAGCGGCTTTGGAACGACGCCGAACATCGCCCCTCCATCCATATGCGTCACGCCTCCGTCAAGCCAGGTCAACGTGATGTTTCCAATTTTCATTGTTTCCATTTTCATCCCCCCTGTCATCATGGTAGCAAACGGGCCATAAAAAAAACAGACTCCTGTCAGAGTCTGTCTTTACGTTCTCCATTCAACCTCAGCCCGATAGATCGGCTGGCCGAGTGCAGAGAATTTTTCTTCATATTCTGTCATAATATTGCCTTCCAGATTGCTGTTATGCAAATCGAGACTGACGTATGTCAGCAGCAGGCCGTACTCAGAGAAGCTCTTCAAAGAGTACTCAAACAAACCTCGGTTGTCGGTTTTAAAATGAATCGCTCCGCCTTTTCCCATTACTTCTTCATATTTTTTGAGAAAGTGGGAGTATGTCAAGCGGCGTTTTTCATGCCGTTTCTTTGGCCAAGGATCAGAAAAGTTCAAGTAGACCCGTTTCACTTCACCCGGCTCAAACACATCCGTCAGCGTGTCCGCATCTATATTCAGAAGCCTTACATTCTGCGCTTCGCTGTCTTTTACTTTTTGGACGGCTGTCACGATGACGCTTTTAAATAACTCAATACCAATATAATTGATGTCGGGATTTTGTTTGGCCATCCCAGAAATAAATTGACCTTTTCCTGTACCAACCTCGATATGGATCGGATTGTCGTTGCCAAACACTGTGTTCCATTTCCCTTTATAATCAGCAGGGTTGCTGATGGCAATATCTGCGTTTTCAGCCAAAAAGTCATCAGCCCAAGGCTTGTGGCGCATTCTCATATGATTGACACCTCTATCTATTATTTCGACTAACAACATACCATGAATTAAAAAGACCCGCAAGCTCGTTTTTCCAGTGTATCTCTCTTAAGGCCGAGTGCATAAAAAAAGAGGGTCCCGTCTGCTGGAACACTCCATTCACATGTATAAAAACGCTCTGTTTTGAACAATTTAACCCGTATGATACTGAAGGGATGTGTACCGTTATGGGTTTACATTATGAGCATCAAGTTCATTTATTGAAGGATATCTTGACTGACCATCAATTGGACTGCTGCGGAACAGTCGCAGAGTACGAGCAGCTTGAGCGTGTGATTAAATCACTGATGGCAAACACCGAGCTTGATTCAAATTTTAAAAACGTGCTTGAGGATGTTTACCGCTACAGCCAATCAGGAATATCGTCCAAATCCATCGACTCACACATACAAGAGCATCAGAACAGCCTGTCTCAATGGGTAGAGCAAATGGATTCGTATTCCTGATTAGTCAACAATTCGTTTCATGAGGATATGCAGTTCTTCCATTGCATCATGAAATTCCTTGTCATTGCCTTTTGCTTTATGCCAGGCAATGAAAGTGATTGTTTCAGATAACACATACCAAGCCATTCGCAATCGAAGGCTTTCTGTCAACTCTATGCCGTACATGCTCAGCCAGCTCTCCCAAGCTGGCTTTTCGACATAGTGGTACAGCAAAGGTCCGAGGTCCATCGCCGGATCAGCAATCATGGCGCCGTCCCAGTCAATTAAATACAGCTGGTTGTCTTCAGACAATAGCCAGTTATTATGATTGACATCACAATGGCAAACGACTTTCTCACCGAAATGCACTTCATGCAGGTGTTCTTCCAAATACTTGATCCCTTCTTGAATCAGCGGCGAAGATTGCTGCACAGCAAATACAGCCTGCTTCAGCTGAGACAAAAGAGCCCCCGGGTTCAGCGGTTCTTTTCCAAGTCTCTTCAGCATGTCCAGCAAGGCTTTTGATGTGTGTATTTTACGAAGCAATTCAGCAACGGGCCGTCCGCTCATGTCTTTAGGCTTCAGCTCTCTGCCGGTCATCCAGTGCTGGGCCGTAATGACGTCCCCATTTTCCATCCGTTTTGTCCAAACCAGCTTCGGAACAATGCCTTCGGCGGATAAAACAGCTAAAAAAGGTGAGCTATTACGTTTTAAAAAAAGCTGCTGCCCGTTATGTTTCGCATAATATGCATCTCCTGTAGCTCCTCCGGCGGGGAAGATCTCCCAATCGCTACCTAGTAATTGTCCCAACCAGTTCATATCAATGTTCAACCCATCATTTCTTAAAATATTTTAGAATAAAGGCGAATCGTCTCTAGTCTATCCAGCGAGCGCCTTTTTCGTACGAATCGTATGAAAATAAAAAAGACAGCTATTGAGAGTCTCATATGCTAATCAATAGCCGTCCTTTAAATTTTAGCGCTATAGCACAAACTTCGTCAAGCAAAACTCTTAAGATCTGATGCTAAATATAAGATAACTGTTCCGATGCCGTTTACTGCAACCGTTTTCTTAATTTCTGCCGGGTCTTGCTGAAATCCTGATGGATCACATAAAAGCCGATATGGTTTATCGTTTGACAGCCTCCACTCGACAGAGTCCGGACTCGCATGATGGATAACAATGATATCTTTCCATTCGTCAACCTTGTCGAGATCATAAAGCCTGTATGCGATAAAATGTTCTTTTAGCGTCAAACATTCAAGATGGCGCCGGATGTCTGCAGCGGACCTGAGACGGAATGCGGGATGCGCTTTTCTCAGCGAGATCAGCCTGCGGATATAGTCAACATCTTCTTTGAACGTTTCACGCCGATCCCAGTCCAGCTCGTTAATGCTGTCACTGGATTGATAGCTGTTTTCCACTCCCTGCTTCGTCCGGAAAAATTCCTGGCCGCTATGAATAAACGGCACCCCTTGGGCTAGCAAAATAATCGCGGCGGCAAGCCTTTGCCTGCTTCTCTTTCGGCTGTCATTTTCTTGAGGAAGCGCGAAGCTCATTTTATCCCAAAAGGTGTGATTGTCATGTGATTCAACATAATTGATGGACTGGCTTGGTTCCGGAACAATCGGGGCGAATGCCTTCCATCCGGAAGAGCCGGCAATCCCGTGCATAACAGCTTGCGCTGATTCACCGCTGCCGAGCGCAAACCCTGCTGCCATGAGGTGAAAGGTGTTCCCTTTTACAGCGTCACGAAACACATCATTAAAAAAACCGATACCGGGCATTCTTGGTGCGTTCGCCAAAGTAGCTTTCTGTTCATGCGGCAGCGGTGTAGCCAGATCCCATCCTTCTCCAAAAAGCAGGATTCCGGGCTTTGCCTTAATTGCTTTCTCTTTCATATAAAGCACGGTGTCAATATCTAAAATGCCGAGCAGATCGAAGCGGAAGCCGTCGGCATTGTATTCTTCAAGCCAATAGACCACGCAATCCGCAATGAACTTTCTCGCCATTCTTCTTTCTGATGCAATATCATTGCCAACGCCAGTGCCGTTTGACGGCATCCCAAATTCGTCATGCCGGAAAAAATAACCGGGCACTGTTTTTTCAAAGGGTGAATTCTCGCGATGATACACATGGTTAAAAACAACATCCAGAATGACTCGCAGACCGTGCTGATGCAGGGTATTGATCATTTGTTTCAGCTCTGTTTTTCTCGTTTGAGGATCATGAGGGTTTGAGGCATAGCTTCCCTCCGGGGCAAAGAAATGAAGCGGGTTATATCCCCAATTATAAGCATCAAGCGGCTTCTCTTCATCAACTCCGGCAAAATCGTTCACCGGCAGTAGCTCGACGTGTGTAACACCAAGCTCTCTTATATACGCCAGTCCAGAAGAACTGCCATTGGCGGTCTGTGTATCAGTTTCCGTTAATGCTAAGTATTTTCCCTTGTTGATCATGCCGCTGTTTTCATGGATGGAGAAGTCGCGAAGGTGCGTCTCATAGATGACGGCATCCACAGGGTTTGAGAATGGCTTAAGCGAAGCAGTCCATTTCATTTGATCCGGGCGCAAGACGACGCCCTTCTCTCCATTTACTGTCACGGCCTTTGCATACGGGTCAACGGTTTCCGCCCACTCTGAATTGTTGCAGATGCAGAACACATACTCGTACCCGTGAAGGTCACCCATGACCGTAACAGCATAGACGCCCTTTTCCAAGCGAGTCATTTGGAATGTGCGCCCGCCTTTATTGGGGTGTGAAAGCTTGACTGCAGCTGAGGTTGCAACAGGCGCCCATACTTTAAATACGGTATGATCCGCAGTATAAACGGCGCCGAGCTCTCCGTCATAATAAAATTCGTCATCAAATGCAGCTGTCCGGATGACCGCGCCGATTTGGAGATCGGTTTTGTGGCCGCTGGATGCACTGACGAAATGGATTTTTCCATATGTCACAGGATGGTCGGATACGCAGATGTACTTGTATTTCGCTTCAAGGGAGTATTCCTCCCTGACAGCCAGAGGAAAATCTGTTGTTTCTGTCTCAAGCCGAAACGGCGGTGTCATGATTTCTTTTTGTTCAGCAGGAATCAGGACGGTAATGATATTCATGTCATCGACATACGCTTCGAAGCTGCGGCGGATGCTGACCATCGGAAGCTCTCTCCTCCAAACACGTTTATGTTTTGATCCTGAGGGGTGCAGGACTAGATGCCAGACGAAACGGGGTAGTGCCCATGATTTCTCCGTCAGCATGAAACGGGATTTTGTCCTTCGTGTAAAACGTAATGTCTTTTGCTTTAAACATCGTAACGCCATCCATCTTTGTATGTTTTCCAAATGCCATCAGACATAAAAGCCAATATTTTTTCAAAAACGGCTGGTTTTCAACGATTACAATGTCAAATGTCTTCTCGCGGGGATTTGCTAGCGGCGCCGCCTTCATGCCTCCCCCGTAAAACGGATGGTTGGATACAACCGCAAACCAGACATCATGAAATTCATGCGTCTCGCCTTCCGTTGTACAAGCTAACGTAAACGGCTTAAAGGTTGCTGAGGCGTGCAAATGAGAAAGCGGATACACCAGAAATCGAAGGCGGAGAAAAAGAAAAACCCGTCTCAACGGAAATTCCATCGCCTTTTTATTGACATATGCGTCAAACCCGATCCCGATATGATTCATAAAATAAAGAATTTGTGATTTATCCTGAAGGAAATTGACGCTCCCTAAATGAAAGGTTCTTGTTAGCGGACGCTTTACCTTCTTAATTTCCTGTATCAGGTCGATTTTTTTAATAGAAAATCCCCGTGAGAAATCATTATACGCGCCCGCTGGCACAAAGCTCAGTTCAATATCGTCTACATCCTTCAGGCCGTTGACAACTTCATGCATGGTTCCGTCTCCGCCAATGACGATCAGGCGCTTCAGCTTATATTCCTGTATCGTTGAAATCTGTCTGGCGAGCACCTCGGCGTGTCCCGGATGTTCAGTTAAAAACGAACGGTGCTCAACCTTTCGTTTGATCAATTCCTTTTGAATGGACTTCCAAACACGCAGGCCGTTTCGATGTCCTGCTGTCGGATTAATAATAAAAAACCAATGGCTCATCTTTCTCACCTGCTTATGTTATGAGAAAACCGCTCAAATCGTTCTCTTTTACTCCAGCCACTCTTGTCTGCGATGGGAGTCAGACATGCAGTAAGACAATAGAGCCTTCGCAGCCTTTATCTGATGGTGTTTGATCGGAGCAGTGTTTTTCTTCTGCCGCTCAATCCATTCTTCCGCGCTCCGCTTATCCGCAATTTCTAAGCCGTATGGCGGCTCAGGGTAATCGATGTACGACGTTCTGCTCAGAAGCAATTTTCGAACCGGAATCTCGGCCTGTTTTTCCTTTACGATCTTTGACACAACAGAGTCCGTTCGAAACAGGCTCAGCCCTGGATTTAACACTGATGCAGTCTGAGAGGCTGTTTTCTTGTCCCAAAAACGATTTTTAGACCCTATGTAGACACTGTCTTCCTCGCCCTCTAAAATAGAAACGCAATAAATTTCCAGAGGAGAAATAATCACAATGCTTAATTCAACCGCCGCCTGCTGAATTCTCAGCACAGGCTTATACATAATGAAATAAGAATCGGGCAGCTGTTGGGTCAGATAACGCAAAATGCGGTCCTGCTTCACCTGGTTTGAGAGTTGAGATATTTCTGAAAGAGTAGAGCTTGCCCATTTGAGCTGAAAATCATATAAATGTCTTTTATAAAAAGAAGCAAGCGCCATCCTGCTCTTTGGGAGCCTTACATGAATATCTTCTTCATCCTCAAACCATTGGTGTCTCTCTTCTTGTATATCGGCTTTTATCTCTTCTTTTCTTCTTTTCAATGAAAATTTTTTTCGTTTTTGCGCCGGTTCCGGTTCTCCAGCACTGGCTTGCCTTTCTTCTTGCTGGCGTTCCGCCGCTTCTACCAGTGAAAGCCAGCGCTCTTTTTTCAGCCGTACAAACTGGTTGATATAATGGTACGGATCAAGCTCATATCTCGATATATAATCATGAATTTTGATGATTTGTGCCATGTTTGTTTCTCCACTCCGCAATGAATTAAGATAAATGAAATTTGAATATTTCCTCGTATTTTGGTGATTGGTTCAAGTGTATTTGAAAGAGCGAAAACCGCTCAGCCCTCATCGAAACCTCGCCGCTTTCAAACGGAACATGAGCCGGAAATCCTTCTTCGCCTGTCCATTTTCTCGCCAGCGTCATATGAGGATGATACGGTCTTTTTTCCACTTGAAAACCAGCCTGAAGCACAGCCTGCTTTGTATGTTCCCTCAGCCTTTCAAGCGTTTTGTTTTTCTTAGGCTCCAGGTGTAAAACGCGCGGCCTTTTGCGGTCGCCGAATACATCTATCTTGCCAAACTCAATTGAAAATGGATCGATTTCTGAAGCAATCTCGGCTAGCGAACCTTCAAGCTTCTTTATTTGTGTCTCATCCGCCGCTCCGAGAAAAATTAACGTGATATGATAGTCAAGCGGGTGCACCCATTTTTGAAACGTCAATACCGGCTCGTTTTTCGCAGCCTGGTAAATCGGGTTTGCAATTCCCTCAGGTATGGGAACGCCGATGAAATAATGAGGCCGTATATCTGGCATCCGTCTGACACTCCCTTCTTTAACAGCTATTATTTTATCAATAAAGAGGCTGTGCGGATAGAGGAACAGTGTATGAAAACACTCTCGCACAAACGTTTATTATGTTAGGATATTATATGACACTTGTTTTATTCAGAAAGGAATGACAATGTTGAAAATCGTTGAAAACACAGCTGATCTGATAGGAGATACACCGCTAGTGAGATTGAACCGGCTTCAGCCGAAAAATGCGGCACAAGTCTATTTAAAGCTTGAATTTTTCAATCCGAGCGGCAGTGTGAAAGACAGAGCAGCTTATCAAATGATCATAGAAGCTGAACAAAACGGTTTGCTCAAGCCGGGATCAGTTATTATAGAGCCGACAAGCGGAAATACCGGAATCGGGCTCGCTATGAATGCGGCAGCACGCGGATATAAAGCAATCTTAGTGATGCCTGATACGATGACGAAGGAACGGATCAACCTGCTTAAAGCTTACGGTGCAGAGGTTGTATTAACTCCCGGAGAGGAAAGAATGCCGGGCAGCATTAAAAAAGCGAAGGAGCTTGCCGAACAAATTCCGAACAGCTATATTCCAATGCAGTTCGATAACACTGCCAATCCTGATGCACACCGGAAAACAACGGCGCCTGAAATTGCCCGGGCAATAGAGGAAATCGGAAAACCGCTCGGCGCTTTTGTAGCCTCATCGGGAACGGGCGGAACCATTACCGGAACAGGTGAGGCGCTCAAAGAGCTTTTTCCGGATATCACGGTTCATGTTGTTGAGCCAGCGGGTTCGCCTGTATTATCCGGCGGAAAACCCGGAGCGCATAAACTTGTAGGAACGAGCCCAGGCTTTATACCGCCGATTTTAAATGAAAACGTTTATGATGAAATTATCAAAATCTCTGATGAAGACGCATATACAACGACAAGACGGCTTGCTGCTGAAGAAGGAATTCTTGTCGGCCCTTCATCAGGCGCTGCCTGCTTCGCGGCAATCGAAACAGCGAAACGCCTCTCTCCTGACAAAGTTGTCGTCTGCATGACAGCCGATACAGGAGAACGGTACTTATCAACTGATTTATGGTCATTTATTTAAAAAAAGGACTGGCTTCAGCAGAAGCCGGTCCTTTTATTTTGCAAGCTCGTAAATGGCCTGCGCATATAATGCTGTCGATCTAAGAAGGTCATCAATTTCAATATATTCATCCTTTTGATGTGCGCTGTCAGGGCGTCCGGGGAACAGTGGGCCGAAGGCGACACCGGCTTTTAGCGATCTGGCATACGTCCCTCCGCCGATTGAGATTAAGTCAGCTTTTTTACCCAGCTGGCCTTCATAAACCTTTTGCAGGGTTTTGACTAGCGGATGATCTGCTGACACGTGATGCGGCTTGCTGTCTTTGAATTCGCCCAGCTCAAATTCAGATGCGCTTTCGAATGCATCGCGGATCGTTTTGCTTTCTGCTGTCACAGGATAGCGGATATTGATCCCGAGCTCGCCTCCTTGCCCTTCTTTATAGCGCAGTGTTCCGACGTTTAATGTCAGCTCACCGCTAATTTCATCCTCACAGTCGATGTTCAGTTTCTTTCCTCTTGTATCACCTGAGAATTTGTCTGTCACCACTTGCACAAACCGCAGTCCTGCATCGTCAAGCTCAGTCTGCTGCAGAAATTCGCACAATAAAATGCCGGCATTGATCCCATTGTTCGGTTCCATCGCATGGCAGGAAAGCCCGTACATACGCAAAATGAGCTGTCCGTTCTCTATTTCAGCTTCTCCTTTTTGATCCGTCGTGCGGAGCATGTCTTTAAATGAAGACAGAATCTCTTCTTTTTTCTGCCCTTCAATGACGGCTTCAGCAGCGTCAGGCACCATGTTCAAACGGAGGCCTGACTGAAACGAAACAAGCACTGCCTTTGGCTCGGCTTGATTTGCGACATGCGGGATAAGTAAAGAAGCATCGATAATCCCTTTTTCCGCGTTAATAATCGGAAAATCGGCGTCAGGCGCAAAGCCAAGTGTTGGCATTTCTTCATGCTTGAAGTAATGCTCTACGCATCTCCAATCGCTTTCTTCATCTGTTCCGATAATCATTCTGACTCGCTTGGACAGCGGCAAATTCATGTCTTTTACGATTTTCAGCGCATAGAATGCTGCCATTGTCGGGCCTTTGTCATCAATGGCGCCTCTTGCATAAATCCGCCCATTACGGATTTCAGCTGAAAACGGATCACTCGTCCAATCGTCTCCCGGCGGCACGACGTCAACATGGCAAAGTACGCCGACAATGTCATCGCCCTCGCCCCATTCAATATGACCTGCGAAGCCATCAAGATTTTTTGTTGTAAAGCCTTCTTTTTCTCCAAGCTCCAGCAGTGAAGTCAGGCTGGCGTTTACCCCTTCTCCAAACGGTTTGCCGGGTACGGCGGTTGTTTCGTCCATGACACTGTTGATTCTCAAAAATTCCTGCGTATCACGAATTAAATCCTCTTTTCTTCTGATCACTTCAACTTCCCAGTTCATAATGATCCCCTTTCCGCAAGAAATGTCTTGCAAAAACCAAATTAAACGAATAATATTAATGGTGTTTTGTTAAAACGTTCGTAATTGGAGGATACTATGTTTCATCTAAAAGAGCAGCAAACATCCATAAAGCAAGAAATCATAGCAGGGCTGACGACCTTTTTCACAATGGTCTATATCGTCGTGGTTAATCCGGTCATTTTGGCTAACGCCGGGGTTCCTTTCGACCAGGTTTTCACCGCAACGATCATTGCCTCCATTGTCGGAACGCTGTGGATGGCCCTGGCAGCAAATTATCCGATTGCTATTGCGCCCGGCATGGGCTTGAACGCATATTTAGCCTTTCATGTCGTAAGCGCAAGCGATGGCGGCATCACATACGCAACAGCTTTCAGTGCAGTATTTACAGCAGGGGTTCTCTTCATTATTTTATCGTTAACGCCTTTAAGAAAACAACTTATAGAAGCGATTCCAAACAATTTAAAATACGGGATCACAACAGGGATCGGGCTGTTTATTGCTTTTATCGGTTTGCGTCAAGCGGGAATTGTGGCAGCTGATGAATCAAACCTGGTTACTCTCGGCAATCTGCATTCACCGGGTGTCATTTTAACACTCGTCGGCCTTTTGATCAGCGTGGTCCTGATGGTGCTGAATGTAAGCGGCGCTTTATTTATCGGAATGGCAGCTACCGCTTTGATCGCCTTTTTTACCGGACAGCTTCATTTTTCAAAGGGATTTATGTCGTTTCCTCATTTGCCGGAAGGATTGATGATCTCAAATCCATTTACCGCTTTTGGCGACGTCATTCATCACGGCCTGTACGCTGTCGTCTTTTCTTTTCTATTGGTCACCATTTTTGATACGACAGGCACAATGATCGGAGTAGCAGAGCAAGCAGGGCTCATGAAAAACAATAAGCTGCCGAACGTGCGAAAAGCGCTGCTTGCTGATTCAACCGCGACGACAGTAGGAGCTGTGTTCGGCACAAGCCCGACGACGGCATTTATCGAATCTTCCGCAGGCGTCGCAGCCGGGGGAAGAACGGGGCTTACAGCTTTGACTGTGGCGGTGATGTTTGCGGCATCAATGTTTTTCAGTCCGCTTGTCAGCGCCTTGTCCGGCATAGCTGCCATCACCTCGCCTGCTTTGATTATTGTAGGCAGTCTGATGATGGGCTCAGTTTCCAATATGAACTGGAAAGAGATGGACGAAGCATTCCCAGCGTTTCTCGTCATTTTGGCTATGCCTTTGACATCAAGCATTTCTACAGGAATCGCCCTTGGCTTTATTTCGTATCCGATTGTAAAAGCGGCACGGGGAAAATGGAGAGAGATTCATCCGCTCGTTATCGTTTTCGCCATACTGTTTTTCATCCAGCTGTTTATTTTATAACACATAAAGAAAACCCAAACGCTCAGTCGTTTGGGTTTTTTATATGAATAATAAAGAGACGGCGGCCGCAAAAAAACAGCAAGCGGCAAACGCATAGTGCAAAGTGTTGATACAGCTTTTTCTGGCCCGGTAATATTCATCACTTTCCATATCGGTGCCAATTAAAAAAGGGGCATCCATGACCTTATCAAAAATAAGCGTCAGGATATAACGGCAAACACCTGTATAAACCAGAAGCGCTATCACCTTCAGCCAAATCGGGGAGACAAAAATCAAAATCGTAAAGGCCGACAAAAGCATGTACATTTCCCTCATATACTCGCCATTCCTCAGCATGACTTTGAAAAACAATTCCTTATAGCCAGTGCAGATCGTTCGCCTTTTAAATATCCTTTTTGAATTGCGGTATAATAACGGTTTTCTTCTCATCCTGTCTTTTACTTTTGGCATTCCCGCCTCCTGGCTCATCATCATCACAAGTCCTGCAAGGGCAAGCCTTCTTTTTTTCTCTTCAGTCACTTCAGCTTCAAAACCCGTAAACGTGGCTGTCTTTTTCAAACTGCGGACGGCTGAAAAAAGCAAAAATAAAATGCCTAAAAGCGCAAGCAAGTGCCACTCAGTCAAAACAATCAAGATAGCAGAACCAGCAAAAAGAATAGCTCTTGCAGAGATATCGCCAATCCATCTCGAAATGGAGCGCGGCTTTCTGATCCTGTCTTGCTTTGAAGATAAAAAGAACATATGAAGGCCAAATAAGTAACATATTAGAAGCGCGCTTTCTGCGAATGTGATGTGAACAGAATGACGGATTAAAGGAAAAACAATGAAAAAGAGCAGCAGCCATTTGGCCAGCGTGACCAAAAAAGAATACAAAAGCGCATACCGTTTTAACTGATAGATTATTTCTTTCTTTTGCAGCAAAAACACTTTGTCCGCTTCCATTAAAAATGTGCGAATCGAGCCTGTAAACATGATCAGCACACACACAGCATACAGCCATCTCCATTCCGCCACTTCAGACCACTCATAAAGAAGGCCTCTTCCGTTCATCAAATCAATATACTGATAGACGACAAAAGCAAGCGCCGGCAAAACGATATAGAGAGCGACTGTCCAGTCAATGACCGCATGCAATACCTTAAACTGATACCTGTAATAGTCAAACAGCCTCCGAAAAAAGAGCGTACGCCCGTTCATGGCCGATCACCTTGAACTGCCTTATAAAAACAGTCAAGCAATGACTGCCCCTCTAATCCGGTCTTGTCCTGAATATCTTTTAACGTGCCTTGGAGAAATAAAGAACCTTTCTCAATCATGTAAAACCGGTCACAGATCTTTTCCGCGGTATCGAGCACGTGTGTACACATGAGAATGCCAGCTCCCCGTTCTTTTTCAGCTTTAAGCATGTCCACAAAACGTTTCGTCGATATCGGATCAAGCCCGATAAACGGTTCATCAATCACATAGATATCAGGCTTAGAGAGAAAAGCCTGGATAAGCATCAGTTTTTGCTGCATGCCTTTTGAAAAGGTGACAGGCAGCTCATGCCTGACATGATCAAGCGAAAACGTCTGCAGAAGGCTTTGGGCCCGTTGTGCAAATTCACTCTCTTCAATGCCATGGAGTGTGCTGATCAGATCCAAATGCTCCCACAGCGTCAGTTCTTCGTAGAAGGACGGATGCTCCGGAATGTATGCAAATGAACAGTTGTTCCAGGCAATTTGCCCTTTAAAATCTTCTGAGAGGCCGAGTATCGCCTTCATTGCGGTGCTTTTTCCGGCACCGTTAGCTCCGATCAGCCCGACCAGCTCCCCTTTTCCGACTTCCAGAAAAACATCGGTGAGCACTTTTTTACGGCTTGTATACCCCGCCTGTTCTATTGAAGCTTCAAGTAAATTTGTCAAACTCACCCACCTCCAAAATTTACTACGAAACAGAATAAAAAAAGTTTCTTTAAGCATAATAATATTGAGCCGAAATACATAGTAATCCAACAAGGATGGCTGCCCAACGAGAATTGGAAAAAATTAATAGGAGTTATCCCTAGATTCATTGCTGCAATATCGTGTATAATGAGGGCGAATTATTTTAACAATTACAGATGTCTGCCTTTGTTGCTATTTCGTACGCAGTTGATAGTCGTGAGTTGTGGTTAGTCAAGTCCATCCGATCTTATGATAGGGAGTGGTTTTTTGAAACCTTCAACAAACCGTATGCTAACTCGAATCAAATCAGTTTACATGTTTATCCAAGAAAAAGGTCTTGTGACAACGCAGGAACTGGTTGACGAATTCGGCATTACACCTAGAACGATTCAAAGAGACTTAAATGTGTTGGCATATAATGATCTTGTTCATAGTCCAAGCCGTGGCAAGTGGGAGACAACGAGAAAGAAAGTAAAGATTACCTCATAAATTGAAAAATTACATAGGGCCGCCTGTGAGCGGCCTGATAGATACAGGGCGAAGAAACTTCCGAGCCTTGTTTTTGTGCGCTTATAAATAAAACCCCGCATTCGTATGCGGGGTTTTTTCATGCTTGCGGTTCATTGAGCCAATGAAGTTCTTCCTCCGTAAGCTCCCGGTATTCTCCGGGTGCCAGAGCGGGATCCAGGGAAACGCGCCCCATCGAAAGCCGCTTCAGATAAACCACTTCATTGCCTACAGCCTTTGCCATCTGCTTGACCTGATGGTATTTTCCTTCGGTAATTGTCAGATATATCACAGTATTGCCATTGTCGTTTGTTTTGATTTCCGCTTTTGCCGGCTTTGTTTTATAGCCGCCTTCTATGTAGACACCCGTTTCCAAATCGGAAATGTTTTCCGGTGAAATCTGTGATTTTAAATGGACTTCATACGTTTTTGGGACATGCTTTTTAGGAGAAAGGAGCCGATGTGCGAGCTGGCCATCATTTGTGAGCAGCAAAAAGCCCTCTGTATCTTTATCAAGCCTGCCGGCGGGAAATGGCTCAAATCTCATCTCCTCCGGCGTCAGCAGATCGATCACTGTTTGCTGCCGGCTGTCCTCGGTCGCCGACAGCACGCCTTGCGGTTTATTCATCATAAGATAAATGAACTCACGGTAATCAACCGGTTCCCCGTATACGGTAACCTCCTGTGTATCAGGATCAACGTGCGCCTTTACATCTTTGGCCGGTTTGCCGTCGATCATAACGGCTCCCGCCTTCACAACGGCTTTGACTTCTTTTCTGGAACCATACCCGCTGTTGGCAAGCAGCTTATCAAGTCTCATTCCTCATCTCTCCTTTATAAAAGAAAGCCCGCAGCATGCGAGCCCTCCGTTTCATCATATCTTGTTCATCAGCCCGCATGTCTGCCTTTCTTTAAGAAACCCGGCAAACGGCGGCCTAAAATTTTCTGCAAAAATCCTAACCGGTAGCCGCAATACAGGTAAACAGCACCGCCAACAGCGGCCGCAATCACCACAACAATCGCAGCTTGCAGCTGGCCATCCTGATAGGAAATAAAGAAGCTTAATACCCACTGTACGATTTTCACGGCAATACCCATAATAGCTGATAAGACCAGCATCAAAACAGTTCGTTTAACCAGTATCTTATACGAATAGCCTGCATGGCGCTTAATCATGATAAATCCATATAAAAGTGAAGCGATATATCCAAGAGCCGTCGCTAAAATCGCTCCGTCAGCCTGCATCAGCTTGATTAGCGGAACATTCAGCACAAGCTTAATCACGACACCGATCACAAGGCTGACAACCGCAAATTTTTGTTTATTGATGCCCTGCAGAATGGCTGCATTGACCGTAAACAAAGAGAACAAAATCGCGACTGGCGAATACCAAAGCAGAATGTTTGCTCCCAGTTCAGGATGAAGGCTCTCTGACCCGTAAAAGAACGTATACGTTGGTCCTGACAATAGAGAGATCCCGACAACAGCCGGAATAATTAAAAACAGGATCGTCTGCATCGTTTGGTTAATCTGCTGATTTAACAGCTTATAGTTTGCGCTTGTAAACGATTCAGTAATCGTTGGAATTAATGTCAGTCCGAAAGCTGTTGCAAGGGAAACCGGGATCATCACGAGCTTCTGCACATACAGGGTTAGAATTGCCAGCATGTCCTGGCTGATGGCTTGATGCCCGGCTTCAATCATCGCTTTGTTAAACGTATTTGTATCAATATAGTTATACAAAGGGATGGCTAGTCCGACAAAAACGTACGGAGCAGCATAGCTGAACAGCTCGAAAAACATTTTCTTGTAGCTTAAGTTTGCTGTCGGACCCGTATTCGGCATCATCGCCAGCAGGCTGCCCTTCCGTTTGTTCCAATAAATATACAGCACGACCAGCCCTCCGAAGGCACCGATCAGCGCTGCGAAGGTCGCATAGCCGACAGCGATGACAAGACCGCCGTTGAAAACCTTCAAAATCAGGTATGTCGCACTCAATAGAAAGATGATGCGGACAATCTGTTCAACGACTTGGGAAACAGCTGTCGGACCCATCATTTGGTGCCCTTGGAAGAATCCGCGAACAAGACTCATAATCGGTACGACCAAAAGCGCTAAGCTGACCATGCGGATGACATAAACGACATGATCAATTGTCAGGCCGTTATTATCCTTGCCTCCCAGCGATATTTCCGCAAACATCGGAGCGGATAGATACAGAATGAAAAAGGCTATCATTCCTGTAACGAGCATAACCGACATGCCCGCCTTGAGCATTTTTCTGCTTGTCTCATAATCCCCTTTGGAATTATATTTGGACACAAATTTAGAAACAGCGGCCGGAAAGCCCATCGTAGCAATATTCAAAAATAAAGTGTATTGGTTGTATCCGTATTGAAATAATGCACCGCCTGTCGCCCCGACCATAATGCTGAAGGGAATTAAATAGACCATTCCCAGAATTCGCGATATATATGTACCGAGCGTTAACACAAACGTGCCTCTTAACAGTTTGCTTGACATGTTTCTTCATCACCATTTTCTACGAAGATTCAACTTTTCTATTTTACCACAACTGGGCATTTAGACGGTAATAAATACAAAAGCAATCCTGTGAACATTCGTATCCGCTGCAAAAGACGTTTAAGGAGCAGCTTTCTTTCGCTATAATAGTACTGCGGACGGGATGTCCGCATACGAAACGAAAAGAAAGTTGATGATAAAGATGAAACAATATGACGTAATCGTAATCGGCGGCGGCCCTTCAGGCTTGATGGCTGCGATTGCAGCAGGGGAGCAGGGCGCTGGCGTTTTGCTGATAGATAAAGGAAATAAATTAGGGCGGAAACTCGCGATTTCCGGGGGCGGCCGCTGCAATGTGACAAACCGCCTTCCTGTGGAAGAAATTATTAAGCACATCCCCGGCAACGGGCGTTTTTTATACAGCGCGTTTTCTGAATTTAATAATGAAGATATTATCAAGTTTTTTGAAAACCTTGGCATTCAATTAAAGGAAGAGGATCACGGCAGAATGTTTCCTGTGACCGACAAAGCCCAAAGCGTTGTTGACGCGCTGTTAAACAGGCTGAAGCAGCTCCGTGTAACAATCAGAACGAACGAGAAAATTAAATCTGTTATATATAAAGATGGACAGGCGGCAGGGATTGTGACGAATAATGGCGAAATGATCCATAGCCAAGCTGTCATTATCGCTGTCGGCGGCAAAAGTGTGCCTCATACCGGAAGCACGGGAGACGGCTATGAATGGGCTGAAGCCGCAGGCCATACCATAACAGAGCTGTTTCCGACAGAGGTACCCGTCACTTCTGGCGAACCGTTCATTAAGCAAAAAACACTTCAGGGCTTATCACTAAGAGATGTAGCCGTCAGTGTGTTAAATAAAAAAGGCAAACCAATCATCACACATAAAATGGACATGCTGTTTACCCATTTCGGCCTCTCAGGCCCTGCCATTCTCAGATGCAGCCAATTTGTCGTGAAAGAGCTGAAAAAACAGCCCCAAGTTCCGATCAGAATTGACTTATATCCGGATATCAATGAAGAAACGCTTTTCCAAAAGATGTTTAAAGAACTGAAGGAAGCACCGAAAAAAGCCATTAAAAACGTACTGAAACCCTGGATGCAGGAGCGCTACCTCCTATTTCTGCTCGAAAAAAACGGCATCTCTCCGAACGTATCGTTTTCTGAGCTGCCAAGGGACCCTTTCAGACAATTTGTAAAGGACTGCAAGCAGTTTACTGTTCTCGCAAATGGCACACTGTCGCTTGATAAGGCATTTGTCACGGGAGGCGGGGTATCTGTAAAAGAAATCGACCCGAAAAAGATGGCCTCTAAAAAAATGGAGGGGCTTTACTTTTGCGGAGAAATTCTGGATATCCACGGCTACACAGGAGGATACAATATCACCTCCGCCCTAGTAACAGGAAGGCTTGCGGGGCTCAATGCCGGTCGCTTTTCCCGCTCCTGACCAGCCTTTTCAAATTTTTACAAAACGCTGAACATTTGAAAATTCTCCGCATTCATGGTAGTGTGAGACTTGTTTTGTTTCACCTGATTGCGGGGTAATTTTAAGAGAGGAATGATCTGCCAGCGTACGACCATACTAAGCCTGCGAGCAGATATAGGCGTACACAAAAAATTTAGAGGGTGAGAATATTTGAAAAATATATCTAGTGTATTTTGGATTGTGATTGTGATCACAGCTGCTGCTGTATTATGGGGCGTTGTTTCTCCAGACAGCCTGCAAAACGTATCCCAATCCGCACAAGCGTTTATCACCAATACGTTTGGTTGGTATTATCTTTTAGTTGTCTCATTGTTTGTCGGGTTCTGTCTCTTTTTGATTTTCAGCCCGATCGGCAAAATTAAACTCGGAAGACCCGATGAAAAACCGGAATTCGGGTTATTATCATGGTTCGCCATGCTGTTCAGCGCAGGCATGGGAATCGGCTTGGTATTCTACGGTGCGGCTGAACCGATCAGCCATTACGCAATTAGCTCTCCATCAGGTGAAACAGAAACCCCCCAAGCCTTTAGAGATGCACTCCGCTATACGTTTTTCCACTGGGGTCTGCACGCTTGGGCCATTTATGCCGTCGTGGCATTATGCATTGCCTATTTCCAATTCCGAAAAGGCGCTCCAGGATTAATCAGCAGCACGCTGTCACCGATTCTAGGCGATAAAGTTAACGGTCCGATCGGCAAATTAATTGACTGTATTGCTGTTTTTGCCACAGTCGTCGGAGTAGCCACAAGCCTTGGTATCGGGGCGACTCAAATTAACGGCGGATTGAGTTACTTATTTGGCATCCCAAATAACTTTCTCGTTCAATTTATTTTGATTGCCATTGTTACTGTGCTTTTCTTGATTTCTGCGTGGAGCGGACTCGGAAAAGGCATTAAGTATTTGAGCAACACCAATATGGTATTAGCTGGACTGTTAATGCTGTTTGTGCTGTTTGTCGGGCCTACCGTACTGATTATGAACTCATTTACAGATTCTATCGGACAGTATATTCAAAACATCGTGCAAATGAGCTTCAGACTGACACCGTACGATCCTGAAAAACGCGAATGGATTAACGGCTGGACAATTTTCTATTGGGCATGGTGGATTTCCTGGTCTCCATTTGTCGGCATTTTCATCGCCCGGGTATCCAGAGGACGGACGATCCGTGAATTTTTGATCGGCGTCTTGGTAACACCATGTATTCTCGCGTTCCTATGGTTCTCTATCTTTGGCGTATCGGCTATGGATCTTCAGCAGAACGGCACATTCAATGTAGCGAAGCTGTCAACGGAAACAATGCTGTTTGGAACACTTGACCATTATCCGCTGGCGATGGTGACATCTATTTTGTCACTGATCCTGATCGCTGTATTCTTTATTACGTCTGCTGACTCTGCAACATTTGTGCTCGGCATGCAGACGACCTACGGCTCATTGAACCCAGCCAATTCAGTAAAATTCAGCTGGGGCATCATTCAATCTGCCATGGCTGCTGTCCTCTTGTATTCCGGCGGTCTTTCCGCTTTGCAAAACACAGCCATTCTGGCAGCGCTGCCGTTTTCTATCGTCATCCTGCTGATGATTGCCGCTCTCTATAAATCGCTCTCAAAAGAACGAAGAGAGATCAAAAGAGCGGAGAAAATCGACAAACCGAGAAGTCCAAGAGTGAAAAAGGCATATTAACAAAAAAGATCTTTCCGCGCACGCGGGAAGATCTTTTTTTATTTGCGGTATAGAATAAGGGCGGAAAAACAGTAAAGCTGCTCACCGTCCGGATCGCACGCCGCCGAAACCGTATATTTGATATCAATCAGCTGCTCCTCCGATATCCCTTTTAAAAATGAATTGATTTCCGTCTGTAAGTCTTTTTCATGTTCTTCATCAAATACTGCCACCTTCAGCATCTTATCCGCTCTCCTTTCTCTATCAATCTATTCCGTTTGGAACAGCGTTATGATAGAGAAATGATGATCACCTCATCTCCGGATAAAAAGCTTTCTTTGTATGGTGTTTCTTCTGCGGCACACCGTCTTGGTTCTCCACTTTCAACAGTACAGCATAAACCATTCGCATATGGCAGTAGCTGATCAGGCTGACACTGAAAAAAGGGACAATGCCGGGCAAGTACGCAAGCAAGAAAAAGAGAACCACAGTCAGCGCAAGCATCGCAAGCGTATATTGCAAATACGCTACACTGAGCAAGAGCGAAAACTTCACATACAGACGTTTTTTCCAGTCAAAATGGACAAGCAGCGGAAACACATAAAAAAGCATGGATACGAACAAAAAGCCAAATATCATAATGGCGAAGCGCAGAACATGCAGAAGGAAATGGCTCGGATAAATAAAGGCCAAATCGATATAAATGATCAATCCGATAATCGCCAATACAGCGCCAATCAGATTTGAACGAAAAAACTCAGCCTTGTATTCCCGCCAAAACGTTTTTAGCACCGAAATGTTGTCCTGCCCCTGAACCCACTTCCGCATGACCGCGAATAAAGCCGCAGTCGCGGGCATGATGCCAAACACACCGAGACCGAGCAATACAAACAACAGCCACAGCAGGTTTGTATACGCGAATCTCATGATCCATTCGCAAAAGCGCAGCATCCGCCCCAGTGAACGATCATGTTCCATGGCGTCCCCCCCTTTTTGCACTATACATTCTGCATCTGAAAAAGCTCTTTAATCCCGATCGGCCTCTTTTCGGCAACCGAGCGCCACATTCCCTCACCAACCGCGATGGAGTAGGCTCCGGCTTCAGCCCCGGCTAAAATATCATAGCGGCGAAGCGGGTCTTTCCCTAAAAAAAGATCCTCAAGCAAAAGCGGATCGCCTCCGCCATGCCCTCCCTCATTTTTGACCACTTGTATCGTCTGCTTTGATTCAAAAAGCGGATAGTATTCGATTGTCTGCTCAGGAAAAGCAAACGGAATTCTGGAAGGTTCGTGAAATTCATTTGATTCGATCCGCCCTTTTGTGCCGTTGATCGTCAGCCGGTAGCCTTCATACGGGGCCGAAAATAAAATTGAATAGCTTAATAGTGCACCGCCATCATATTTGACTGTCGCCACGTACGTATCCTCGATGTCAATTTCTTCGTCAAAAATACACGCGTCAGGCCTGTATGCAGTATATAAGCTGGACTGGTCTCCTGCTTGGAGATGATCATCCTTTACAGAAGCTTTGGAGGAACGGGGATGCCACCTAGAATAGTAATGGCACTTTTCTTTGACCCGGCACGTCCCGCAAAAACGCCCGTCTTCTTCCGGCAAGGGGTTCCACTCACTGTCCGGCCCATAGTAATTCAAAGCGCCATAAGCAAATACCTCCTTCGGATTTTGCCCGAGCCACCAATTGACGAGATCGAAATGATGCGTTGATTTATGGATCGAAAGACCTCCGGAAAGCGGTCTCGACCGGTTCCAGCGTTTAAAATAGCTGGCGCCATGATACGTATCAATATACCAATTTAAATCAACGGAAGTGACCCTGCCTATTTTTCCTTCCAGAATCATTTCTTTTATTTTCCGATGAAACGGGCTGTAGCGATAGTTAAACGCGACGGTGACTTTTCCTTCGCTTTTGGCCTCCGCTTCAAGCACCCGATTCGCATCCTGCACTGTCGTCACCATTGGTTTTTCAGTAATCACATCTGTATTCCACTGAAGGCTTTTTACAATATATGTGACATGCGTATCGTCCCTGCCTGCCACAATGACGATATCAGGCTTTGACACGCGCATCATCTCGTCGAAAGCATCTTCGTTAAACTCGGCCACGTGGGCCAGCTCGGGAAATTTCTTCTTGCAAACGGCAAAACGTTTCGGATCGGCATCCAGCAATCCGGTAATCTCATAATGAGTTGAAAACCGCTCCATCAGCGGCTTGATAAACATACTGAGAGCTCTGCTGCTCACTCCGCAAATGACGATGTTCTTCAATGTTCTCACCTCTATCGGGCTTCAGTTAGTTGGGAAATCAGCTGCAGCGCTTCCTCTGTTTTTTCAGCATACACAGGGATAAACGCTGCCATATCGCGATTCAATCGAAAAGAATAGCCGTTCAGCTGTTTTTCCCCTTTTTCGATCTGAACGGCATAGATTGTTTTCTCTCCTGTTTTTTTATTAACCGTTGTATAAGGAGATGTTTTTTCAGGAGACAATCCGTTTAACGGCTGAAAATTTTCCGGATCATCGTAAGCTTGAAACATGTCTTCAGGCACGATGAAAACATCTCCCTCATGGGCGGTAATTTCAGTCAGCAGTTTTTCCTGAAAAGCTGGAAAGATATCGACCTTCCCGGCATTCTGCCCAGCGGCCATTTTTATGTTTTCCTGTACGCCAGCCTTCATATCAGAAAAGAGAATGACATGCATTCCGTCCGGCCTGCTTGAGCATGATGCCAAAAAGAGCACTAAGACGATCACCCACAAAGCCGTACGTATCCTTTTTGTCATTTTCCCGCTGACCTAACTAGAGGCTCCAGCTCTGTCATAGCTAAAATAAACGCTCCGGCTCCGTGCAGATCGTTTGTGCTTCTTTCGCGGCTGACATAATAGTCATAGAAGCCGGCTGATGTTCCGACACATATGTCTTTGACGAGAAACGCTCCGTCTTCTGTTGTTTCGGTTTTATGCTGAATCAAGCCTTGATACGCTTTTAGTAGTGTTGTTTCGTAAGCTCTGTCTAGATAGCCTTTATTGATTCCTTTCGCAAGTGCGTACATGTACAGGCAGGAACCTGAGCTTTCCAGCCAGTTATCAGACCTGTCTCCCTTATCAACGATCTGATACCATAGCCCTGTCTCCTTGTCTTGATAGCGGCAGATGCTTTCCATCATGTCCTGCAGCGTGTTTTTCCACACATGACTGTTCGGATGCTTCTTCGGCAGCTCTTCAATCATGTCAGCTAGAGACATGACATACCAGCCGATGGAACGTGCCCAAAATTCCGGTGAACAGCCTGTCTCTTCATTGGCCCATGGCATTTTTTTCGCTTCATCCCAAGCGTGATAAAAGAGTCCGGTTTTTGAATCCTTCGTATGCTTTCTCATCAATGACTCCTGCAGCACGACCTGATCAAACAGCTCCGGCTCTTGCTTCAGATTCGCGTATTTCAGTGCGAACGGCCCCCCCATGTATAAGCCGTCAAGCCACATTTGGTAAGGATAACCGTCTTTGTGCCAAAAACCATCCTCAGACGTCCGGTTCAATGTTCCATATAAGCCGCGGAGCCTTTTTGCCGCTTTGACATACCGCTCATCCTTCGTCTGCTCGTATAATGGAAAAAGAATGAGACCCGCTTGAATAGCGTCCAGCTCATCTCTCCTAAATAATAGATTGCCATAATCATCGATTAAGAGATCTGCATAAGCCTTCGCATACTCAAAATACCGCTTTTCTCCGGTTGCTTTCCATAACCGCAATACACCGCATAAGAAAACGCCTTGATGGTAATGCCAGCGGTTTGCAGGCGGCAGCTCCTCGACTGTGTACGTGTTCATAATCGTATTTGCCAATGCCTCCGCGTACGTAAGAGGCGATTTTACAGCGATTGATTGATCCATTGATCCCATCCCTTTCCTAATAAATTCCTTCCTCTCCAAATTTCTTCGCCAAACGATTCGCAAGCATGACCAAAATCAGCCCGACTGCCGCTTTAAATACACCGACTGCTGTACTGTAGCTGAATTGCCCCTGTTTCAGCCCGGCAGTATAAACATACGTATCAAAAATTTCCGCTACTTCCCTATTCGTTGCATTTAACAGCAAATACACATGCTCGAAGCCAAGCTCCAGCGTGTCTCCGATTTTCAAAATCAGCAAAACGACGATAACGCTTTTAATGGCGGGCAGCGTAATATGCCACATTTGCCGCAGCCGTCCCGCTCCGTCCATTTTCGCCGCTTCATACAGCTGAGGGTCAACCGCTGTAATGGCCGCCAGATAAATGATCGTCGACCATCCAGCTTCCCTCCAGATAACCTGAAGAATATACAGGGGCCTGAACCATTCTTCGTTCAGCAGAAAATTGATTTTTTCACCGCCAAAAAACACAATCAGTTCATTAATCAAGCCTCCGTCTACCGTTAAAAGCACAAACGACAGCGATACAACAATGACCCAAGACATAAAATGCGGGATATAAATCAGCGTCTGAACAAATTTTTTAAAGAGAGCAATCCGCACTTCGTTCAATAGAAGCGCCAGCAAAATCGGCACCGGGAAAAATATGGCCAGGTTCAACGCAAATAACACGAGCGTATTTTTTAACAAGAGAAAAAATGTAGGCTCAGTAAACAGCCTGATAAAATGCTTCAGACCGACCCACTCACTGCCCAAAATGCCGAGGAATGGCTGATAATCCTGAAATGCAATCACAATCCCCCACATCGGGACATACTTAAAAAGCAAAAAATAAATACACCCAGGCAAAATCATCAAGTACAAATATTTTTGCTGGATCAGTTTACTTAGTAAGCGCTTTCTTTTTTCTTTTTTAAAAATGACTGCATCAACAGCCGGCGCTTGCGCTTCTGCTGTTTTCATTTTTTTCAAGCCTCCTTTCACAGGTTCTTGCATTCACTGTAGCTCAGCAGGCAAAAGTCCGTCTACAATCATATGATCACATCCTGTTTTATCCCTTTATGATCAATGGTTCAGCAGTTCCACCTGAAATAAAGACACCGATATTAGAAAATGATTATTGACAATATCTATCAATCTTTGGATTAATTGTATTAAAGTGAAGTGGATTTAGGAAATGGGGGGTTTTATGAAAAGAAGCCAATACAAGTTTTACTACAAGCTGATCACGTTTTTCTGCCTGCTCAGCACCATTCCGGTTATTTTGGTCGGATTGTTTTCGTACGAGCACTCTCAGAAAACGGCTATTTCCAACGTTTCGGAGGAAAAATTCGACACACTCCAGCAGACCCAGCAAAGCATCGAGCATATCTTGAAAACCGTTGATCACTCTTTGACCCACTATGTGAGTTCGCCGCCTCTCCTTCGCACTCTGTCCGAGTCTTTGCACTCTGACCAATTTCAAATCTATAACCAAGTGAACCAAGAGCTCAATTATCTGCAAAGCTTTGATACCGACCTGTCCAATCTGACGTTAGTCAGTTATACGAAAAAATGGTACATGAACAATTCCGGTTTGTACCGCTTAAACACAGACACTCTTCATGAAGCAGCCTCAGCATACACGAAACACAAAGCTAGCCGCTCATATTGGACACTTGAGGAAAACAATCATTTGATTTCCACAAAAGAAGGCACATCAGACAACTGCCGTTACAATATCAATTTAATTAAGCAGCTGCCTTTGAACAGCACAAATACAAAAGGATTAGCCGCCGCAAGCATCCCGAGCTGTTCGCTTGTCAAAAATATGCCTGACTATTCTAACGCCAACAACCTGTTTATCATGGATGAAAAAGGCCGCATCATCCTGCATAACAATATGTCTGACGTCGGAGAATCTCTTCATAACGACGGTTTTGTCCAAAAAATGCTGGCGCAAACCGCTAGTAGCGGTCAGTTTGAAACAGTTATTGACCGGATTCATTATAAAGTCACCTATCAAAAATCCGATTATAACACGTGGACTTATTTTTCTCTCGTTTCCCTGCCTGAGCTAAAAAAAGAAGCCAAGTCAATCGGCTGGATCACTTTTACAGTATGCCTTATTTTGTTAACGCTTTCATTACTGTTTTCTTGGCTGGGTTCCCGCCATTTTTACAAGCCGATCAGGGTGCTTTACGAATCATTCGCAAGGCATGGTGCCATACAAGAAAAACAGCCGCCTCAAAATGAATTTGAGTTAATTGAACAGAGCTTTAAGCAGCTGAAGGACAGAAATGATGATCTTGAAGAAACGATGAAGCAGCAAGCCACTCACCTGCAGCAATATTTTATGGTCAGGCTTATGCTCGGAAAACTGACGGATGAGGAGGTTAATAACCGCTTTGAAAGCCTCGGCTTAAAGCAAAATTGGCGGCACCTTGCCCTGCTTGTGCTCCAAATTGACACACTGAATCATACACCTTATGAGAAAAAAGATATGGATTTGCTTTTGTTTGCCGTCAACAGCCTGATTGAGCGCAGCATCCCGACGGACAAACATCTTGCCCCCGCCGTGGTGGACAAACAGCAGGCAACGATTTTGATCAATCAAAGCGGGACAAAGGAGGAATTCATGGCTGAGCTGAATGAGACTGCAAGGATGATTCAGAAAAAAGCGGAAGCTGAGCTGCAGCTGTCTGTCAGCATCGGCATCAGCCAGCCGTTTGATGCGCTGACAAAGGCGAAAACAGCCTACGCTGAAGGTTCGGAGGCGTTGAAATACCGGCTCAAAGCAGAAAACAAATCGATTATCTTTTATGAAGACCTGGACCAGAAAAAAACCTTCAAAACCCATTTTCCCAAGCAGCTTCAGCATGAGCTGTTCGATGCCGTCAAAGCAGGAGACAAGGAGAAAGCGGACAAATGCCTGCACGCGATTTTGCAAGCCATTTTCACCCAGAACACTAACCCGTACCAATTTCAGATCGCCATCGCGCGCTTTTTGAACCATGTGATTGAGCTGATGCATGTGCTCGGGATCGAATTGTTTGAGCTTGAAGAAAACAAAATGCTGTATGACCAGATTTTCGAGCTGAAAACGTTCGAGGATACCGAAAACTGGCTCAAAAATGAGTTTATTGACCCGATGACAGACAAAGTGAACGCCCGCGCGGATGCCCAGTACAAAAATATTTCCGACAACATCATTCATATCATCCACCATGAGTTTGAATCTGAGTTGACACTGGATGAAATCGCACGCAGGCTCCATTACAACCCAAACTATTTAAGCAGCATTTTCAAAAAAGAAATGGGTATTTCATTCAGCGAGTATGTCTCAAGCTACCGACATCATATGGCGAAAAGCTGGCTTGCCGAAACCGACATGGCGGTCAAGACCATTGCGGAAAAACTAAAATATAAAAACTCGCAAAATTTTATCAGGTCATTTAAAAAGCTGGAGGGGATTACACCGGGAAACTACCGCCAGCAAAAAAAAAGCATGTAAAAAACCCAAAACACGCAAGCGGTTTTGGGTTTTTCCAGTGTTATTTTGTTTGTTTAAACGCTTCTTCGTATTCCTGAATAATTTGTTTTCCTCCGCTTGACTCCCATTTTTCTACTTCTTTATCGAACTGGCTTTCTGTGATGTCGCCAATCATATATTTATAGGTCGCATCATCAATGATTTTCTTCAGTTCGTCCCCCCGTTCCGACTCCGCCGCGGAATACAGGCTTTCAGCAGGATTTGAGACGATGATCTTTTCATTGTCCTCAGTCAGCTCCTCATACGCCGTCCGAAGCGGATCTCCAGTATTTTTTAAGTAGGCTTTATCAATGGCTATTAAGGCGGACAGCGGCTGAATATCAGTCTGCCAGTCTTTTACCTGGCTTTCTTTGCGTGTGAACGTTTTGTCCTCTCCTTTGTTGTAGTGCACGCCGTCGATGCCATAAGTCATCAGGCTATAGACGTCTTCTTCGGCAATTCGGTCAAAAAATGCCAAGATCCGTTTAAGCTCAGCTTCCGTTTTCACACTCGTTTTCGGGAAAGCAAACACGCCGTTATGGCCTCCTGATGCCCATACCCGCTCTTTCCCATCTGGGCCTTTTATGCGGTTGATGATCTCAAGCTTCATCGATTTATCAGAAGCATGGTCGCGCAGATTGACGGCATCTACCATATTGCCAATATAAATGCCGGCTTTTCCTTGAGAAAAAAGCTCCTGCTGCTGGGTTTTGCTTGTGACGGGAAAATCCTTATTCATATACCCCTTATCACGCAGCTTTTTCATATAGTTCATCGTGTCTTTATATTCCTGTGTCATGAAATCAGGAGTGAATTTGCCGCCTGATTCCTTCCAATCTGTCGGCATGCCTTCATACGAGCCAATCGTTTTAAACGCGCCGTAAATCAGGTCATTACGGTCTGCCAGCCCGAACGTATCATCTTTCCCATCCTTGTCCGGGTCGTCCTCCGTAAATGCTTTGGCCACTTCATAAAGCTCATCTAGCGTTTCCGGCGTTTTCAAATTCAAATTGTCCAGCCAGTCCTTCCGAATGACGATCCCCTGTCTTGAAAGCGGACGCTCTCTGTATATCCCGTAGAGTTTGCCATCGATGGTTACGTTTTTATTAATGAGTTTGTTCATTTTGTTTAAGTTAGGATAATCCTTGATATAATCGCCGATTTCCCAGAACATTCCTGACCGGAAGGCATTCATGACTGACGAATTTTTAATATCCTGGATGGTCACGATTTGCGGAAGATTGCCGGCTGCAAGCGCCGCATTCAGCCTATCTTCTTTCACCGCGTCTGGAACCCAGGTGATGTCGAGTTCTGTATTTGTCAGCTTTTCAATTTCTTTAATCGCCCTGTCTTTCGGCGGCTGCTGGTGATACAAAATCGCCATCCAAGACAGCTTTACCTTTGAATCCGAGTCAGCTTTGCCTTCAGCCGCAGACTGTTCAGCCCCTTTACAGCCCGCCAGCACTCCGCCGAGTGCCAGTACAAGCACCATAAAAAGCACCCTCCATTTGTTTCCCATCGTACCCCTCCGTTTCATATTTTTATCCTTTAACAGAACCCAGTAAAGCTCCTTTTGCAAAATGCTTTTGTATAAACGGATAGACAAGCAGAACCGGGATGGTCGCCACCACTATGACCGCCATTTTAATCGTTTGCTCAGGCGGCGGGCTGCCCGAACCCATCTCTGACATATCCCCCTGCATGCCGCTTGATACAATGACGATTTGGCGCAGAAGCACCTGAATCGGCCATTTTGCTGAATCATTTAAGTACAAAATCGCTGTCATATACGTGTTCCAATACGTGACCGCATAAAACAATGAAATCGTTGCGATCGCAGGCAGAGACAGCGGCAGCACGATTTTAAAGAAAATGCCCAGGTCATTGCACCCATCGATTTTCGCGGACTCTTCCAGGCTTGCCGGGATATTTTGAAAGAAGTTTTTCAGAATGATCAGGTTAAAAGCATTAATGGCTGTCGGCAAAATGAGCGCCCAGTAAGAATCGAGCAATCCAAGCGATTTGACCACAAGAAAAGTCGGAATCATGCCGCCGCTGAACAGCATCGTAAATACAACGAGAAACATGAGCGGCTGCCGTCCGATTAATTCACGGCGGGATAACCCGTAAGCCATCAGTGAAGATAAAAACATGCTGACTGCAGTACCTATCACTGTCACAAACACAGAAACAAGCAAACTCTTATAAATAATATCTGTTGAAAAAATGTAGCGATAAGCATCTAGCGAAAAAGTGGTCGGTATTAAAATAAATGTTTTCGACACAACTTCTTCTACTGTGGCGAAGGATGCTGCGATGACATGAATGAACGGCAGTACGCATATTAAAGCGAACATCAGCAAAAACCCGTAAATCAACATATCAAACAAGCGACTTTTCAGTGAATGTGCGATAGCTCCCACCTCTCTTTTGTAAGCGTTATCATTCTTTCCTAAACAAGCTGCAGCATGTGACGATATCGTGTCTAAAATGTAGCAAATCTGTGATTGACATGTCTATAATCATTTGAACAGAGCCCCAGGCCGGGCGGGGAATGCCGCGCATGAAGGCCGATGACAAAAGAAAAAGAGCATAATCTTAGAAAATGATTATGCTCCGTTCTCCTCCCCGTTCAGAAGTTCGGCCGTATTAATTTGCGGCGAAAAACCAAGTTCATTGACAGCAGATTCAATGGACCATGGCCGGCCCGGATTATCAGAGACGGCGTAATAAGTGCCGTACCGGATATTGGTTTCAATGGCGGCTTTAAAAATTGACAGCAGATCAGGGCGAGAAAGCAGTGTCTTTTTCGTCCGTTCTTTTTCATGCAGCGTATCCATTTCATCTGTGACGACTGTTCCGATTCGAAGGTTGATCACTGAAAGCTTTTTTTCCAAATAAAACAAATGGCCGATCTGTTCAGACGTCAGCTTTAATACACCGTACAAGTTTTTTGACAGCGGATAATCGCTTGTTGTGATTTCCTGTCCTAAGAGCGAGTGCCCGTCTTTTTCGTATACATCTGTGACATGATTGCTGCTGGCGAACACGAGCTTTTGAATGCCGAGCTCTGCTGCTGCGCGGCACAGATAATAGCTTGCCCTATAGAAAACATCCGTCATTTTTTCAAACTCAGCGATGTCCATGACATCGTATTTGATTTTGACAGCCAGTAAATTTAAGATCACATCAGCATCTTTCGGAATCTTCTTCAAGAGATCCTCGTAATTTGCGGCGTCAGCCTGAATGAAAGAGGCTGTGCCATCGAAATGATCTTTATCAAGCACTGTCACTTCATAATCTGAAATAAGCCCTTCAGCAAGCAGTCTCCCTATCACACCATTTCCGCCGGCAATCAGCACTTTTTTCACTGTGTTCACTCCCCTTTTTTATAGATTGCCCATTTTCGGCGGGGCTGACACTTTTTTTGGCACTCACTGCTTTGGTTTATTCAAAAATCACCCGCAGCTCTTCAAGCGCCCGAAATCCAAAAAGCGGCCGATATCGCCATTCAGAATCTGCGAGCTTCAAGCTGGGCATTCGCTGCAGAAGGGTGTTAATCGCAATTTGCGCTTCTAATCGTGCCAACGAGGACCCTAAGCAAACATGATGGCCATGCCCGAATGAAAGATGCGGATTAGGGCTTCTCGTAATATCGAAGACATCGGGGCGTGTGAATATGCTTGGATCTCGATTAGCCGCCCCTAACAAAAGATAGACTTGTTCTCGTTGACGGATTGTCACCCCGCTGATGTCAATATCCTCTGCCGCAACTCTGGCTGTCATTTGCGTGGGGCTTTCATATCGCAGAGATTCCTCGACTGCTGTACCAATAAGATCTGGATTTTCTCTCAGTTTCAAAAGCTGTTCTGGGTGCTGCAGCAGACAAAGGACTGAATTGCTGATGAGATTGACCGTTGTCTCATGTCCGGCGATCGCCAGCAATATGCACGTAGATGCTGCTTCCTCTTCCGTCAGCTTATCCTTTTCTTCTCCCTTCAAGAGCATGCTGATCATATCCTGTTGAGGGTGGTGTTTTCTCTTTTGAATCAGCTCTCTGAAATATGCCATAGCCTGTACAGCAATATGATTGCCCTCTGTTAATCCCTTTCTTGACCGGGTAAAATCAATCGTTTGAATGAGACTCGCAGCCCATTCCTTTAATTGCTCCCGATCTTCCTCCGGCACACCTATAATGTTAGCGATGACGAAGCTTGCTAACGGAAAAGCAAAGTCCGAAATGACCTCCATCTTTTTTTCACCTTGCACCTGATCGAGCAACTGGTGAACAGCTTCAATGATGTACGGCCGATAACACTCTGTTGTTCGCGGCGTAAATGCTCCGCTGGCAAGCGTCCGCAATCGTCGATGATCAGGCTGATTCTGAAACAGCATCATTTGATTTTGCACATGTGTAAGGTCCTGATATTTGGCTGATCTTTCAGGCAGCGGTGTGCGGACTTTGAATCTCGCATCTTTCAAAATAGCTGCCGTTTCTTCATATCCCGTGACATACCAGCCCGGATATTTAAAGAAACTCCCTTTATATATAGGATGAACAGCTCGCAATGTGTCGTAAAAAGGATATGGATTTTTCAAAAACTCAGAAGATGCATGTAAAGATGCAATTGTCATGTGATCTTCTCCTTTCTGTTCAAAAATAAAAGCAATCGACATCACACCGATTGCTTTTATTGATTCTTTCAGCTTTTCGCGCTTAAACTGGCCTTCATTTCTTCGACTGATTCAACTTCAAAGCCTAAATCACTCAGCATTTTATGATCCTCGGTCTCCTCTTGCCCGGCAGTTGTTAAGTAGTCTCCGACAAAAATGGAGTTTGCGGCGTAAAGCCCTAATGGCTGCAATGAGCGGAGATTGACCTCTCTTCCTCCGGAAATGCGAATTTCTTTTGATGGATTGATAAAACGGAACAGCGCCAGCACTTTTAAACAATACAGCGGGTTTAATTCGTTGACGCCTTCTAATGGCGTACCATCAATCGCATGCAAAAAATTCACCGGAATGGAATCCGCGTCAAGAGCCTTTAAGCTTTTGGCGATGTCAATGACATCCTGTTTTGTCTCCTTCATTCCGATAATGGCGCCTGAACACGGAGACAGTCCAGATTCTTTGGCGATTTCAACCGTATTGACTCTGTCATCGTATGTATGTGAGGTCGTGATGTTTGAATGGTTTCTCTGCGAGGTATTCAAATTATGATTATAACGGTCTACTCCTGCCTCTTTGAGCCGCTTCGCCTGCTCTGGCTTTAACAGTCCGAGGCACGCACAAACCTTCAATCCATACGTCTCTTTAATTTCATGTACCGCATCTACGACCTGATCTACTTCTCTGTTGGACGGCCCTCTGCCGCTTGCCACGATACAATATGTGCCGATATTCAGATCGTGCGCCCGCTTTGCGCCTTCAAGCAGCGTTTCCTTATTCACCATCCGGTAAGACTCAATTGGTGCTTTCGAAATGGCAGACTGTGAACAATAGCCGCAGTTTTCCGGGCAGAGCCCTGATTTCGCATTCATAATCATATTGAGCTTTACTTTTTTTCCGTAAAAGTGTTTTCTGATGTGAAAAGCCCCGTGCATTAATAGCAAAATATCTTCATCCGGACAATTTAATATTGAAAGCGCCTCTTCGTCTGTCACTTCTGCTCCAGTCAGCACCCGGTCTGCGAGTTCCATCCATTGATTCATTCTCATACCCCCACTTGATTCATCAGTAATGATAGATTGATATGGTCTTTTACCATATGTAGAACCGTTTCTTTCGTCACGTTGGCAAGCTTTGGCGTAATCCCTAAAACCGGCACACCGCATAAGCGTTCAATCATCTCAGGATTGGTTTTTTCATCTTGATCGGGAGAATCACTGATTCCATTGATGATAATTCCGGCGATTGGAAGTCCCATGCTTTCTGCATATTTGACAGTTAAAAAGGTATGATTAATGGTTCCAAGGTTTGGACGCGCCACAATAATCATGGGAAGCTGTAACGCTTTTATGACATGACTGACCAAATAATCCTCTCCCAATGGCACAGAAATACCGCCCGCACCTTCTACGATGAAGCATTCATGTTTTTCTTTAATCCGCTCCCAATGGCTTAAAACCTCTTCCATGGTGACAGTCTTTCCCTCGAGTTTCCCTGCAACGTATGGTGCAAGGGGCGCTTTGAAGGCAAAAGGCGTAATGTCTTCATGAGAGAGACCGGTCTGCGACATGTCTTTCAGCAGACTTGTATCACTATCTGGATGATGGCGTGATATACCGCTTAAAAATGGTTTATACACCCCAACATCTTTGTTATGTTCTCGCAATAATGCGGCGATTCCGCTGGATATAACCGTTTTCCCCACTTCTGTATCTGTTCCTGTCACAAAAAAACCCCTCAAATGATGTGCAGCTCCTTTCCGATTGAATGAAATGTTTGCAGCAAATGATCAATATCACCCGTACTGTGATCCGACGTGATTGTGATTCGAATCCGGCTTTCACCTGGCGCAACGGTCGGCGGCCGAATGGCAGGAGCATAAATTCCCTTGCCCTGCAGCTTTTCAGAAAATATGACCGTTTTATGGGCATCGCCGATGACCACGGGAATAATCGGCGTGTGATCTCCTTTCACGGCATAACCCATATTCTTCAGACTGGTTCTGATCATGCTGATATAAGAAAATAAAAGCTGCCGTTTTTCCCTGCTGGCTTCAATCATGTTGAAAGCCTCGTGAGCAGCCGCACAGCTGGCTGGCGGAATAGCGGTTTGAAAGATAAATGTTCTGGCATGGTTCAGCAAAAAGTCGATGGAGACAGCTGATCCTGCCGCAAAACCTCCTTCCGCGCCAACAGCCTTGCTTAAGGTGCCGATCACAATGTCGGGACAAACACCAAAATATTCACTCGTTCCTCGCCCTGAATCACCCAAAACTCCTGTTGCGTGGGCATCATCAACGACCACGAAGGCATGATAGCGTTTCGCAAGCGAGATGATCTGGTCTAGAGGAGCAATCGTGCCATCCATGCTGAATACTCCGTCTGTTACGATAAAACGGCGCTGATAACGCTGCGTTTCATTCAGCTTGTTTTCAAGATCATTCATATCAATATGCCGATAAACAACTGTATCAGCCTTAGAAAGTCGGCAGCCATCGATCAGACTTGCATGATTGAGCTGGTCACTTAAAATGACATCTTCCTTTTCTGGCAAAGATGAAAGGACACCGACATTGGCCAAATAACCGCTCGAAAACAATAGCGCCGCTTCTGTCCGTTTAAAGCAGGCAATCTTCTTTTCTAGCTTTTCATGCCAGATCGAATTGCCTGTCGTTAAACGTGAGCCGCTGCTTCCTGTCCCAAATTGCTGCAATGCTGTTTGGGCTGCATCGATCAAACGTCTATCGCTTGCAAGTCCTAAATAATTGTTTGAGGACCAGACCGTTTGATTCTTGCCATCAATGTCCCTCTCCGGAACCGGAGCTCCATCCATTGACCGCAGGTTACGATGTACGCCGGCTTCCTTCATTCTGTCTAACCGTTCGTTCAGCCATGAATCAATCTTCAAGGCTCGTAACCTCATAGATCGCTTGTTTCATAATGGCAACCATTTCCTCGAGCTCCTCAGCTGTACTGGCGAGAGGAGGCAGAAATGCAATCACGTCCCCAAGCGGCCTTGTCAGCATTCCCAGCTCTCGCATTTTTAAGGAAACTTTGTATCCAACCCGCCGATCAGCCGGATAAGGCTCTTTGGTATCCTTCGACTGAACAAGCTCTGCACCGCACATAAAGCCAAGCTGCCGAATATCCCCCACGTGTGGAAGAGCATGCAGATCTTGAAGAAGGAAATGGAGCTTTTCACTTTTTTTCGCTACTTGTTCCACAATGTTTTCAGATTCAAATAATGCCAGATTTTCAAGCGCAACCGCACATCCAAGCTGATTGCCTGTATAGGAATGGCCATGGAAAAAGGTTTTTAGGTTTTCATAATCATCATAGAATGCCTTATAGATGTCTTCCGTGGCAAACGTAACGGCAATTGGCAAATAGCCTCCTGTAATGCCTTTACCTGCAGCCATCAGATCAGGCTGGACATTCTCGTGCTCGCACGCAAACATTTTTCCTGTACGGCCAAAGCCTGTAGCAACTTCATCAACAATCATTAAGACATCGTATGTTGTACACAGCTCTCGCACCCCTGCCAAATATCCTTCCGGCATCACGATCATACCGGAAGCCCCTTGTACCATTGATTCAATGGAAAGCGCGGCAATTTCCTCGTGATGTTCCTTAAGCAGCTGTTCAAGCTCTCGAAGGCACTGATCACGGCACTCATCAGGATCACCGCTTTCAGAGCGATACACATAAGGAATCGGAGCCTTGTAACTCTCGAACATCAACGGGCCGTATACGTGGTGGAACAGTTCAATTGAACCGACACTGACGGCGCCAATCGTATCACCGTGATACCCGTTTTTCATGGCGATAAATTTTTGTTTCTTGGGCTTCCCGATGTTCTTCCAATACTGAAACGCCATTTTTAAGGCTATTTCCATCGCTTCTGCACCGCTGTCTGAATAAAAGACCCGCGTAAGCTTTTTTGGGCTGATGTTGATTAATGCTTCAGCAAGCTGGGTTGCAGGAACGTTGGTCATGCCTAATAACGTGGAGTGCGCGATTTTTCCGAGCTGCTTTTTTATGGCGTCATCTAATTCCTTTTTACGATGCCCGTGGACATTTAGCCAAACTGAAGAAAAACCGTCATAGTATTCCTTGCCGTTTATGTCTTTGACTTTGATTCCCTTGCCGCTTTCGATGATTAAGGGGTTTTCATCATAATCTTTCATTTGGGTAAATGGCAGCCAGAGATGTTTTTTACTTTTTTCTATCAAATCATGAGTCATAATCTTCCTCCCACTCTATTAAAATAGGCTGTTTCTCCAGATCATGTATGTATGTGGTTACATCTTTGGAGCCATCAATAAAAAAGACTCGGCAGCCCGCTTCAGCTCCATATTCTTTCATTGCTGTAATACGCTGATAGCCCAGTTTTTTCCCCGCAACATAGCCTGTTATGTAATCCGGATCATCTGACCAGCATAATTCTGCAATGGCTGCCGGGTGCCAGCTTACCTTTGAAGCAAGCGCAAGGGCCTCTTTTATTCTTGAATGTGCCGGCACGTGACTGTAAAGCGCCCATTTTTCAAAATTAGCGTCCGGCCAGTCCATCCTGGAGACCCGCACGCCTTTTTCTTTTGTTTGATCCATTCGCCTGCCTGAGTGAATATCAAACAGCACCGCTCCCCTGACATCAGACCATTCAGGCATTTGTTCATATGCTTTGTCAATCACGTCTCGTGAAACGCCTGCTTTTTCCAATAACAATCGGGCGAGCTTTTGTCCTTCTTCCGGGGAGCTCACTTCATTCGTATGAACAGGCAATGGCTGAATGGTTTTTATCGGTTCATGAACCTCTTCAAATTGAATTTGCATAAAATCAGGCTTTCCTCTTGAATGGGATAACCCTTTTTCCAATAAGGCATTGACTGTACGCTTCATCTCATGGAAAGGAATAAGCCGTTCTCCGCCGGATATATGCTTTCCGCCGTCTTCATGAGATCCATTCATAGAAGCTCTCATTCTGACACTATAAAATGTTTCTTCTTGCATGTTTCCTCGCCCTTTCACTGATAACTAAAGAACGTATATCACATCCTATTCTAAATGTTAACCATTTATAAATTAAAGTTAACAATTAGAATATTATTATTCACATACGATTCTGTCAATATAGGAATTGTGGGGCCGGACCTGAAACGAGCAAAAAAGACCGTTTTACAGTAAAACGGTCCTAGCCTTAGATGTCTATTCCTCTGCGTTTTTTTTGAATTCGATACTTGATGAACAGGCCGATTCCATTGACCATCATCAGCCCAAAAATCGTATTGCCTAACGGTGCCCAACCATTCTCACCTGTGAATAATAAGGACAGGACCACCTTCCCAACAAGTGTCACATTCAATAGGATTAAACCAAATACAAGTGACCGCTTCCAGAAAGCAGCCAAAATAAAACCGAGAAAAACCAGCATGAAAGCAATTGTTAAAACAGCCGAGACCGGACTGCTTAAAAGCATTTGCTCGAATTCCAGCACTTTTTTCATTTGCAGATCAATCTTCTCAGGTTCCGGAAACCAGACCATACTGCTCATCATCAATACAAAAGTGACGATGACTCCTTTCCAGCTGCGCTTATACGCAGCATAAACCAATACTAATAAAAAAAGGGGTCGAATATACCAGCTGAATGGATTGAGATGCCGCCGGAAAGCCCAATCCATTATGTCTTGTCATTCCATTGGTTCCACTTCCCTCGCTTCAATTCTGCGCCTTTCCGCCTGTTTCCTGTAACCGTCACAGCCATGTTTGCAAAAAACGGACTGCTTTATGCCTCATGACTGCTGTTTCGAAATGTCCTGAAGCAGAACGGACCACCCGGTAGCAATCAGAAGCTCCCTGTCCAGCATAGACATCTGCCAGTTCTTTTTCGATTTTGTCCACGCCCTCGGCCGGCGTTAACCGATCGTGTATTCCAACAAGACTAAGGTGCGGGCGCGGCGCGATCAGGCTTTGGATCTCCGATGCGGAAAAATGCTTTGCAAGCGATGGGACGTAATAATAAAAGCCGTGCCTGTCAAGATTCTGTGTTTTGATCAGCACGTGATGATCTACCTGGCTGCACAAATCAACACACACCTTAATCCGGTCATCGAGCGCCGCTGTCCACCACGCCATCAACCCTCCCATAGACATGCCGATGGTACCGATCCTGTCAGGCTGAATATCAGAGCGTGACTGCATATAATCTAACGCTCTTAAACTGTCATAAATCATCATCCCCCACATCACTTTTCCGGTCAGAAGCATTTCTTTAAAAATCTCGCTTTCCGCTTTTCCCCGCCGATCTCCAAATCCCCAATGATCAATCGCAAGCACGCCGTATCCGAGAGAAGTAAGCACATCAGAAAAAGAAGGCGTTTTCAAATAATCCGCTCCCTCTATCAGTTCACTTTTCCCCCTGTCATACCGGCCCCCATGTGAATGCTGAAACAATACGGCTGGGCAAGCTCCTTCTGTTATCCTCGGCTTCACAAAATAAGCGGGCACCTTTTCAAGTCCATTTAAATCGAGCAGGAGCGTTTCAACGATATTTTCTCCTCTTTCTTCAATACGTAATGTCTCAACACTTATTGGCCCCCGGTCAGGCAAATCACCAAGCAATCGAAACAGTTGCTCTCTTCTTTCAGCTCTCATCCCATCACCCTTCCTTATTCGCTTACTTCACATTTACGAGACAGTTCTGGGTTCCCCTTTATTTTTCCAAAACAAATTACATCTTTTACTAAATATTTAGTAAATATAACGAAATATTCCGAAAATAATCATTGTAACCGCTTACTTTTATATGATAGTATCAATTTATCAAAAACAGGTGAGTTAATATTTTACTAAATAGATGAGAGGGATTTCCATGGTTCGTATTAAAGATATCGCTTTGAAAGCTAATGTTTCCAGTGCAACTGTTTCCAGAATTTTAAATGAAGATGAGTCGCTTTCTGTTGCGGGCGAAACGAGACAAAGAGTCATCAATATCGCTGAAGAGCTTGGTTATCAAACCGTTGCCAAACGCCGGAAAGCCCGCGGGCAAAAACCGCGGGCCCAGCCGCTGATCGGCGTGCTGAGCTGTCTGTCCCCTGATCAGGAAAGGCAGGACCCTTATTTTTCTTCCATTCGCAAAGGCATTGAAAAGGAATGCTTTGAACAGGAAATTTTTATTACAAACTCGATTCATCTCGGATCCTTTCAGGAACATATCTTTCGGGAATTGGATGGTGTCATTGTCATCGGCCGTGTTCATGATGAAGCGGTTAAGCATATTAGCGGAAAGCTGGAACATGCCGTATTCATCAATCATTCTCCTGATCCGCAAGCATACGATTCGATTAGCATCGATTTTGAATCGGCTTCACGCCAGGCGATTGATCACCTTTTCGACTTAGGCTACAAACGGTTAGGCTACATTGGCGGACAGGAAAAAGAGCATACGCTGAAGGACGGCCAAAGCATTCGCAGAACCATTGAAGACAAACGCCTCACCGCTTTTTTGGAGTCAGCCGCCCCCCAGCCTGAGCATGTGCTGATTGGAGAATACAGCATGCGTGAGGGCTATCGCCTGATGAAAAAAGCAATCGCTCAAGGCCATCTGCCTGAAGCATTCTTTATTGCCAGCGATTCCATGGCGATCGGTGCATTGAAAGCGCTCCAGGAAGCCGGGCTGCAAGTGCCGCGGGATACTGCAATCGTAAGCTTTAACGGGATTGAGGAAGCTGAATTTGCCAGCACGCCTTTAACGACGGTGAAGGTATACACAGAGGAAATGGGCCGGACAGGCGTAAAACTGCTGCTTGACCGTCTTAAGGGACGAACCCTTCCCCACCATGTCACCCTGCCCACAACATTAATCGTAAGACAAAGCTGCGGATGTACAGCTAAGGAGGTGACATAAGCAAATATTCATCACGATGATAAGGAGGAAAAGATGAAACACACTTTTGTTTTATTTCTCTCTCTTATTCTGCTTATTCTGCCCGGATGCTCAGCAGAGAAAAGCTCAGCTGATACCGCAAAAAAGACGTTAACCATTTATTCCACAATGTCAACCGACAGTGAAAGAGATACGTTCAGAAAACTGGCGGCAGCATTCGAAAAGGAACACAGTGACATTCATGTCAGCCTTCATTTCCCAGGCAATGACTATGAAAATATGATGCGTGTCAGAATGGCGGCCAATGATTTGCCTGATCTATTCGATACACATGGCTGGGGGAAAATCAGGTACGGAGAATATACAGCGGATCTCCGGAAGATGGAATGGACTCAGGATCTCGATCCCAATTTAAACAGCATCCTCAAAAATAAAAGCGGAAAGGTGTATGCCTATCCGATCAATCAGGCAAAAGACGGTCTGGCGTATAACCGCAATGTTTTAGACCGTTATGGCATTGCCCCGCCGGAAACCATCGATGACTTTATCAAAGCGCTGAGAACGATTAAAGAAAAGAGTAAGGGAAAGATTGTGCCCTTCTGGTTTGCCGGCTATGACAAAAGCTCATTCGCTCAATATTACGACCAATTCGCTACACCTCTTCTCATCACAGACCCTGCCCATAATGAAAAAAAACAGCTCATCAACGGCACTTTTCAATGGAGTAAATTCACTTATTTATCAGAGACCCTCAAACAAATGCAGAAAGAAAAATTGATAAACATCGACGCCGTCACGGCAAAAAAATCACAGCTTATTGAATTAATGGCCCAAAACAAAATCGCCTTTACAATGCAAGGCGGCACACTCGGCCAAGACGTTGCCCAGATCAATCCGAACGTCAAGGTCGGCATTATCCCGACACCTGCCATACATCCCGGTGATGACCCAATATGGATTGGCGGTGAACGCTACACGCTTGCAGCATGGAAAGATTCGCCTCACTTAGAAGAGGCAAAAGAATTTATCACATTTATGGCCCGCCCGGCCAATGCCAAACAAATGGCTGAGGCCACATCGCTTCCTTCAGGGCTGACCAGTGTGAAGGCTGATATTTTCTACGCAAATGATTATGAGCATTATCAAAATGTCAAAGTTGAGCCTTACTTCGACCGTTTATACTTGCCAAACGGAATGTGGGACGTCCTGGGCACGGTCGGACAGGAGCTTACGGCTGACATTCTGGCGCCTCAAGATATTTCGAAGAAGCTGGGAAGAGAATATAAACGACTCCGGGAGCAATCGGAAACACAGGGGGCTGAAAACAATGAGTGAGATCGCAAGGGACGTTCATGTGAAACAGGTTAAGCCAAAAAAGCAGTCCTCACTTTGGTGGATGTACATTCCTGCTTTGCTTTCCGTTCTGGTCTTTATGATTTACCCGTTTGTGAAAGGCACATTGATTACCTTTACAAACTGGAACGGCTTTTCACAAGTCTACCAATGGGTAGGATTCGCGCAATATGAAAGGCTGTTTTCTGACCCTGACACGTGGCACATCTTAAAAAACACCCTGCTTTATGGGCTTGGCAGCACTTTTTTTCAAAATGTGGTCGGGCTTCTGTACGCTCTCCTCTTGAACCAAAGCATTAAAACGAAAGCGCTAACAAGAACAATTGTCTATTTGCCGGTGATGATCAGCCCGCTCATTATGGGTTACATTTGGTACTTTTTCTTCTCCTATGACGGAGGCGCGCTCAACGATTTGCTCGGTGTCTTCGGCATCAGCCCTATTAATGCGCTCGCCAGCCCATCGCTCAATCCATGGATTATTGTCATGATTAACACCTATCAATATGTCGGGATCGCTATGGTTGTCTACTTAGCCGGGCTGCAAAGCATTCCGAAAGATTACTATGAAGCAGCACAAATGGATGGCGCGAAAAAAGGCCAGCAGTTTTTCACCATCACGCTGCCGCTGTTAATGCCCTCCATTACCATTAATATGGTCATTAACATTATCGGAGGCTTAAAGCTGTTCGACGTCATCATTGCGCTCACCGCGGGCGGTCCCGGAAATGCATCACAATCCATGTCCACGTTTATGTATGATTTGTATTTCAAGCGACAGGATGCCGGCTATGCTGCAACACAAGGCATATTTATGGCATTTGTCATTTTGATCATCAGCTTTTGCGCGCTTGCGTACTTTAAAAGAAAGGAGACGGAAATGTCATGAGAGCCGCCCGTTCAAAAAACATGCGGATCATTACGCTTCTTGCCGCCATTGTAGCCTGTGCGCATTTTATTCCCTTTTATATTCTGCTGACTACTTCATTGAAAGCAAAAGGAGACTACAGTTCGAAATGGATATTTCCAGCCGACATCTCCTTTCACAATTTTTCAGAGGCGTGGGAGCGTGCTTCGCTAGAAAACTCTTTTATGAACACCATGATCATCACAGGTTTTTCTGCCTTGTTATTAATTATATTCGGCTCACTTGCCGCCTACCCGCTTGCCCGGCGGGAAACAAAACTGAATAAAGCCGTTTTTGCCTTGCTGATTTCCATTATGATCATCCCTCCGTTAACATCCATGGTCCCTTTGTACCGAATGGTCGTGGACGCCGGAATGGTCAATACACACGCCATCGCCATTTTGATCAATACAGCGGCTTACATGCCGTTAACCGTATTCTTGTATTCGGGCTTTATCCGATCGACCATTCCAAAAGAGCTTGAAGAAGCCGCAAGAATTGACGGCGCAGGGATGCTGAAAATCTTTTTTACGATTGTGTTTCCTCTGCTGAAGCCGATCACTGCAACCATCTGTATTATTTCTTGTGTTTTTATATGGAACGACTATCAATTTGCCATTTTCTTTTTACAAGATCAAAAGGTTCAGACATTAACAGTAGCCATGGCAGGTTTTTTCGGAGAAAACGCCAACAACCTGCATTTAGTTGCCGCAGCGGCGCTTATGGCAATGCTGCCAATGGTTGTTCTGTTTTTGGCGCTGCAAAAATACTTTATTGCCGGCCTGTCTTCCGGAGCGGTAAAGGGTTAACACTAAAGGAGGAAGCATTATGAAAAAGATTACATTTATCGGCGCAGGAAGCACGATTTTCGCCAAAAATGTTTTGGGAGACTGCCTGTTAACAGAGGCACTGAACGGATTTGAGTTCGCGCTTTACGACATTGATCCCAAACGCCTGCAGGAATCCCAGCTCATGCTCGAAAATCTAAGAGACCGCTATAACCCGAGTGTGGCGATCAACAGCTATGATGACAGAAAACTTGCCTTGCAAAACGCAGGCTATGTCATCAATGCGATTCAGGTTGGAGGTTACAAACCAAGCACAGTCATTGATTTCGAGATTCCTAAACGGTATGGGCTGCGCCAGACGATCGCCGATACAGTCGGCATCGGCGGGATCTTCAGATCACTCAGAACCATCCCGGTCTTATTTGATATCGCTAAAGATATGGAAGAAATGTGCCCGGATGCGTGGTTTTTAAACTATACAAATCCTATGGCTTCTCTTACAGGCGCCATGCTCCGCTATACCAATATCAAAACAATCGGGCTCTGCCACAGTGTTCAAGTATGCACAAAGGATTTATGTAAAGCTCTCGGAATGGAGCATGACGGAATTGAGGAACGCATTGCGGGCATCAATCATATGGCTTGGCTTTTGGAAGTCAAAAAAGACGGCGCGGATTTGTATCCAGAAATCAAAAGGAGAGCGAAAGAAAAACAAAAAACAAAGCATCATGATATGGTGCGGTTTGAATTAATGGATAAGTTCGGCTATTATGTCACAGAATCATCCGAACACAACGCAGAGTATCACCCGTACTTTATTAAACGGAATTACCCTGAACTGATCAACGAGCTGCAAATCCCGCTCGACGAATATCCGAGAAGGTGCGTCAAGCAGATTGAAAGTTGGGAGAAAATGCGGGATGACATTGTCAACAATAAAAACCTTACGCACGAACGCTCAAAGGAATATGGTTCTAGAATTATAGAAGCAATGGAAACAAACGAGCCATTCACCTTCGGAGGAAACGTCTTGAATACAGGACTGATCACCAACCTTCCTTCAAAAGCGGTTGTGGAAGTGACATGCGTCGCCGACAGAAAAAAAATTACACCGTGCTTCGCCGGAGAACTTCCTGAGCAGCTTGCAGCCTTAAACCGGACGAATATTAATACACAGCTGATGACAATCGAAGCGGCTATCACACGGAAAAAAGAAGCGGTTTACCAAGCTGCAATGCTTGATCCGCATACAAGTGCGGAGCTTTCCATGAAGGACATCATTTCCATGTGTGACGATTTATTTGCAGCACATGGCGATTGGCTTCCGGAATACAAATAAAAACTAGGGGATCGCTCTCCCCTAGTTTTTTGGTTTTGTTTCGCCTTCCCAGGCCATCATGCCGCCTTCAACATTGACTGTTTTAAAGCCTTGCTCATCCAGGTACTTGCAGACGTTCATGCTGCGCATTCCTGAGCGGCAGATAAATACGTATTCTTTGTCTTTATCAAGGGTGTCCATTTTTTCAGGAATATCCCCCATGCGAATATGAACGGCTTGCGGAATCATGCCTTCCGCTACCTCTTCATCTTCTCTGACATCAATTAAATATAATTCTTCGTCCGCCTCAATTTTTTCTTTCAAAGCGGCTGTGCTGATTTCTTTTATTTCCAAAGAAAACACTCCTATTCACAGTGATCATGTTCAGTATATCAAAGTCAGCTGAACGATTGCTATTCTGAGACTGATGAAAAAAATCCCCTTTTGGCAAAGGGGATTTTTTCTAGGCTTAGTTTGCCACAATATTGACAAGCTTGCCAGGCACCGCGATGATTTTCCGAATCGTTTTGCCTTCAAGCTGCTCTTTGACCTTTTCATCAGCTTGAGCAAGCTGTTCCAGCTGTTCTCTCGTTGCATCGGCAGGAACCTGTAATTTCGCTTTTACTTTTCCGTTCAGCTGAACAACGATTTCAACTTCATCATCCACAAGTTTTGTTTCATCATATACAGGCCAAGCTTCGTAGGCAATTGTGCCGGAATGGCCAAGCTTCTCCCAAAGCTCTTCCGCTAAATGTGGCGCGACAGGAGAAAGAAGCTTCACGAAGCCTTCCATATATTCTTTCGGCAGTTCTGTTGCTTTATACGCTTCATTAATAAAGACCATCAGCTGGGAAATACCCGTGTTGAAACGAAGGCCTTCATAATGGTCTGTGACTTTCATGACTGTTTCATGATACACGCGCTCCAATGTTTCACCAGCGCCTTCAACGATTTTGCCATTAAGCTCACCGCTGTCTTCAACAAATAGACGCCATACACGGTCAAGGAAACGGCGCGCACCGTCTAATCCTGATTCAGACCAGGCGATTGAAGCATCAAGAGGTCCCATGAACATTTCGTACAATCTCAGTGTATCAGCACCGTGAGAGGCCACGATTTCGTCAGGATTGACAACGTTCCCTTTAGATTTACTCATTTTTTCGTTGTTTTCGCCGAGAATCATTCCTTGGTTGTACAGCTTTTGGAACGGTTCTTTCGTCGGCACTACGCCGATATCATAAAGGAACTTATGCCAGAAACGGGCATACAGAAGGTGAAGCACGGCATGTTCTGCACCGCCGATATACATATCGACCGGAAGCCATTTTTCCAATTTTTCTGGTGATGCCAGCTGATCCGGATTGTGCGGATCAATATAGCGCAAGAAATACCAGCAGCTTCCCGCCCATTGCGGCATTGTATTCGTTTCTCTTCTTCCTTTTTTCCCTGTCTCAGGGTCTGTGACTTCCACCCACTCTTTAATGATCGCAAGCGGTGATTCGCCCGTTCCGCTCGGTTTGATTTCATCCGTTTTCGGCAAAATCAGCGGCAGCTCCTCTTCCGGGACAGCTGTTGACGTTCCGTCTTCCCAGTGAATGACCGGAATCGGCTCGCCCCAATAACGCTGGCGGCTGAAGAGCCAGTCACGAAGGCGGTACGTCACTTTCTTCTCGCCGTTTTTCGTTTCTTCCAGCCACGCGATCACTTTCTCAATCGCTTCCTGTTTGTTAAGGCCGTTCAGGAAATCAGAGTTCACATGCTCGCCGTCGCCAGTGTAGGCTGCTTCCTCAATGTTCCCGCCTTTTACGACTTCCTTCACCGGAAGGCCGAATGTTTTGGCGAATTCAAAATCACGCTCATCGTGGCCAGGAACAGCCATGACAGCACCTGTTCCGTATGATGCAAGCACATAATCCGCAATCCAAATCGGCAGTTTTTCTCCGTTTACAGGATTGATCGCATACGCTCCTGTGAATACGCCTGTCTTTGTTTTTGCAAGATCCGTACGCTCAAGGTCACTCTTTGATTGAATTTCTTTGATATAAGCTTCAACAGCTTCTTTTTGCTCAGCCGTTGTGATGTTTTCCACCAATGCGTGTTCCGGAGCTAGGACAGTGTATGTAGCGCCAAACAGCGTATCTGGTCTTGTTGTAAACACCGTAAAGGATTCATCATGTCCATCTATAGCAAAATGAACGTGAGCGCCTTCCGAACGGCCGATCCAGTTGCGCTGCATATCTTTAATGCTTTCCGGCCAATCAAGCTCTTCCAAGTCTTCAAGGAGCCTGTCCGCATAGGCTGTGATTTTCAGCATCCACTGCTTCATTGGGCGTCTCTCTACCGGATGGCCGCCGCGTTCGCTCTTGCCGTCAATGACTTCTTCGTTGGCAAGAACCGTACCGAGTGCAGGGCACCAGTTTACAGGCACTTCGTCAACGTAAGCAAGGCCTTTTTCATAAAGCTTTAAGAAAATCCATTGCGTCCATTTGTAGTATTCAGGGTCAGTCGTATTGATTTCACGATCCCAATCATATGAGAAGCCAAGCGCTTGAATTTGGCGGCGGAAATTATCAATATTCTGCTTCGTAAACACAGCGGGGTCGTTCCCTGTGTCAAGCGCGTATTGTTCAGCCGGCAGGCCGAATGCGTCCCAGCCCATTGGATGAAGGACATCGTAGCCCTGCATGCGCTTCATGCGGGACAGAATATCCGTTGCTGTGTATCCTTCAGGATGGCCGACGTGCAACCCAGCTCCAGACGGATAAGGGAACATGTCCAGCGCGTAAAATTTTTGTTTTTCATTATTATCAAGAGTGGCAAATGTTTTGTTTTCAAGCCAATATGTTTGCCATTTCTTTTCTATCTCTTTGTGCTGAAAACTCAAAGTAAAAACCTCCTTCTGATTGAATACGGCGTGTATGGTTCAAGTATTGACGGGAAGGAGAGGATTATATTCAGAATATTCCCAAACTAAAAAAAACTCCCTCATCCCTAAAAGGGACGAGAGACTTTCGTTTTCCCGCGGTACCACCCTCGTTAGCGCGGCATACACCGCACTCACTTGATACTTTTAACGCAGTTATGCGTCAGCGGCTTTTCACCGCTGCAACTCTGAGGTGAGTTCGGAAACAAACTTGATTGACTTTCACCAGCCGTCAACTCTCTGCAACAATATCTGTTTCTTACTGCTCCTCTTCATTGTTCTTATCGCAACCGTAATCTAACTGTATTTTATAGAATTCTGTTCATAAGTGCAAGCAGGTTTGTATACAATGGGAATGTACCCTGAACGGGCGAAGATTGAGGACAATTATTCGGGTGGAGTTTTGGTTTGACGTTTGGACTCGGCCGGTTCGCCTCCGCTGTTCATTTCTCTCACAAAGTCAAAACTTCTGAGAACAGCTTCACCGCCGTAGCCTGAGATAATGGATAAGATGACAAGTTGAATTCCTGAATCGGGGTCAGCGGATAGTACAAGTAAAATGGAAGCTGTCATTCCGATAAACCAATCTTCCAAAAATCCAAGGTAGATAAACCGCTTCGTCATTCTGGGCTTCTCCAGCCTGCCTCTCTTTTTAACGTGACCGAGAATCCCCATGATTCCTCCAATTACACAAGCAATAAGTACCTGATGCAGCATCTTCATCATCACCTTCCTAAAGCCCTTATTTCGTAAAGCGACTTCAGGCCATCCAGCCCCCTTAAACGATTCCGATGATTTTCGATATCTACATACCGGCAAATCTGAAAAAAGCTTGTTTCTTCCATTATATGTGAACACATGATCGGTAAGCTTGATGCATTGGATTCATTTTTCACCCAGTGACATTGACCTAGTCACCTATTTAGCATGTAAAAAACCTTTCCGTTCATATGTTCAAATTCTATTCTTATTTTTAGTGTATACGAGGACAAGCCCTAATGACAAACAACAAACTGCGCTTGCTTGAATCAGAACATGTGTTGTGCTAGGGTTACTGTAGAATTCATTTTAAAAAAGGGGAATATCAGGCTTTCGCAAAGCAAGCTGACGGCCTAAGGGGGATTTATATGGCTAGTTTTCAATCATTTGGGATACCAGAACAGCTGGAAATCATCAAAAAAGCGCTTGATCACGCGCGAGTCGGTGTGGTAATTACAGATCCCGCACTTGAAGATAATCCTATTGTCTACGTCAATCAAGGCTTTGTTCAAATCACCGGCTATGAGGCCGAGGAAATTTTAGGAAAGAACTGCCGTTTCTTACAGGGGAAACACACAAACCCCGCTGAAGTAGACAACATCAGAACCGCTTTACAAAATAAAGAGCCAGTCACCGTTCAGATCAAAAACTATAAAAAAGACGGAACGATGTTCTGGAATGAATTAAATATTGATCCAATGGAAATAGAGGACAAAACGTATTTTGTCGGAATTCAGAAAGATATCACCGAGCAAAAAGAGTATGAAAAACTTCTCGAGGATTCCCTCACAGAAATTACTGCACTTTCAACTCCTATTGTCCCGATTCGCAATGGCATTTCGGCTCTTCCGCTAGTCGGAAACCTGACAGAGGAGCGATTTAATTCCATCGTTTGCACATTGACGAATATCTTATCAACATCCAAAGATGATTATTTGATCATTGATTTATCTGGATTGGCCCAAGTGAACGAACAAACGGCCGACCAAATTTTCAAGCTGAGCCATCTGCTGAAATTGACCGGAACTGAGTTAATCATTACCGGCATTAAGCCTGAATTGGCCATGAAAATGAATAAACTGGATGCCAATTTTTCGTCGCTGAAGACATATTCAAATGTAAAGGATGCCGTTAAAGTGCTTCCGATTATGTAAAAAGATCCCGCTCATCCGGCGGGATCTTTTATTTATGAAGAGATTGATGCCTGCTTTTTTGTTTCTTTAGCTGATTTTAACCGTTTGTCATATAAAAGCGTTGTGGCAATACTGATCAGCAGCAATACCAACAGAGATAAAACAAGAGCCTTAATGCCGTAATGGTCGACAAGCACTCCTCCGAACAGAGGGCCAATCATTCTGCCGCCAGTCGCCGCACTGTTGACAAAGCCTTGATAAAAGCCTTCTTTCCCTTTAGGGGCAAGCTGATTGGCAATCGTCGGCACTGCAGGCCAAACAAGCATTTCTCCGATCGTCAGGATCACCATCGCAGCCAGAAACATTGGAAATTGCTTTGCTGTCAGCAACATGCTGAAAGACACAATAAAAATGATAAAGCCGATGACCATTTGCGCTTTTAGCGACTCGGCCAATCTTTTCACCACAAAACCGACAAGCGGCTGGCCAAGCACAATGAGAATTCCGTTAACCGTCCAGAGCACACTGTATAAGGAAAGAGAGATTCCAATGCTTTGTGTGTACGAAGCAATTGTGGTGGACCACTGAGAATAAGCCAGCCATCCGAGTACATAACCTCCGCTTAAAATGATGAGCGCGGCAAATTTTGCTTTGCTGTTCACAGCATCATAATCAAGCACAGATGTTTGGGACGCATCTCCCGTCTGAATATTTCGAAATCCGAAATATACGATAAAGAAAAAGACCAGATACAATACGGCATTCGCCAAAAATACATATGAAAACGAGAAAGATGCAACGGCACCGCCAAGCGCTGAACCGACGGCCACACCTGCGTTTTGCGCGACGTATATCGCATTAAATGCCTTCCTTCCCCCTTCAGGCCATACCGATCCTGCCATTGCGTAGCTGGCCGGAAAAACAACACCGGAGCCAAAGCCCACAATCGTCAGCAGCACAATATAGGCTGGCCAATCATGAAAAAAGACAAGGCCCATCAGGCTTGCTAACGTAATCGCAATCCCAAGCATAATCGATTTAAAGCCGCCAATTTTATCAAACAAAAAACCGCCGCATAAATTTCCAGCTACACTGGCGCCGGAATTCAGCATCAGGACAAGTCCGGCTACTGTTAACGATTTTCCCAAATGGTTATGGATATAAATCGTATTCAGCGGCCATAAAAAAGAAGCACCCGTCACATTGATAAACATTCCAATAACTAATATTTTAAGAGCACGCGGCATACTCATCCCCCTTTCTTCCCTAAAAAAGCTCATGAAAAAAACGAAACCTAAAACGGCTCCGTATGAATCCAGTTATCATAGCACATTCATTCTATCTGTCTATCTCACATTTTTCAACTGATGAGCGTGAAAAAATCTAACAAATATGGTTCAAAAAATGTAAAATAAATAGAAAAAGGGGTAATAATATGGAAATGGTATTAGCATTCTTAGGTTTTCTTGCATGTCTCATTTCGCTTGGCTACGGATTGTATCACCTCGCCAGATATGTTTTAAAAAAAGAAAAACTTTTCTCTAAAAAACTTTTTTGGCCGCTTTTGATAGGGGGCCTGGTGCTGCTATTCACCGGTGCAGGCTTGTCAGAACCTGATGCTGCCGCAGCAAATGCTGAGAAAAAATATTCAGCGCTAAACGCCGAATATAAAAGTCTCACAAAAGAGCATGAGGAACTTGAAAAAGAATATAAATCTGTCAGCTCTGAAGCAAAGAAATTAAAAGACAATACAGAAGATCAAGACAAGCTTGAGAAGCTTGAAACAGAAAATCGCGAACTAAAAAAGACTCAGAAATCATTAAAAACTGAGTTGAAAGAGCTTCAAGAAAATCAAAAGCAGCTCAAAGAAGATACAAAAACGGTAAAGGCTGAAAATGAAACACTCCGACAAGATAAAACAAAGCTTGAAAAGCAATTAAAAGAGGCAAATAGCCAAACTGCCAGTTCTCATGAAGACGCTGGAGGTTCTTCAAGCAATACGAATAAAAGTGATGAAACCAAAACAGCTGACAAAGCAGAAGGCTGTAATATTAAAGGAAGCAAAAACGGCATCTACCACACGCCAGGCAGTACATACTATGACCGGACAACCGATCCGGCGGAAATGTTTTGCTCAGTTGAAGAGGCTAAAGCCGCCGGTTACCGGGCGCCAAAACGATAAACAAAAAGCTCCAGAATGTCTGGAGCTTTTTCTGTTTCACAACGACGATTTAATGACCTTCTTATAATAAAGAACTGACAGAAAACCAAAAATGGAATAAAGCGCAGTATATAATACCATCACCATAATCATAGGCGTCCACACCTCTGATCCAAATAAGAACCAGCCGGATTGGACGGCAAAGTAACTGTGGAAGAGGCCGACAACCAGCGGAATGCCGAAGTTGTACATTTGTTTAATGCGTATCCCCTTTATCAGGTCGCCTTGCGTAAAGCCGAGTTTTCTTAAAATTGTATAGCTCGGTTTTTCATCTTCACTTTCTCCCATTTGTTTAAAATAAAGGATACATCCTGATGTGATCAGGAACGTTAACCCTAAGAAACCAACGATGAACATCACGATACCAAACAGTGATTTTTGCGCAATGCTTGTATCCAGTCTTGATAAATGCTCGTTTTTCTTGTTTACCTGTTGAAAAAGTTCATTCGCTTTTTCCATTTGATCTTTATGTTTCACATTGATGCCAATAAATCTAGATTGCGCCAGCTGAATGCGGGGGTCTTTATCCTTATCCAGCTGTTGAAACAGGCTGTCATCCACAATGACGGCAGGCATGCCCCCGCTTGTAAACGTGTAGGACACAAGAAACTCTTCTCTTAATCCTTTATATTTTAATGGTTCCGTCTCATGCTTGCTTTTCACTTTAATAACACCAGAGTCCTTGAAAACCATTATTTTTTTCAGCAAGTCGGTGTATCCTGAGAAAACGGCTTCTCCAGACGCCACATCGACTCCTTTTACATCTTTGTCGCTAACAACAGCAAGCTGCATGTTGCTAGGATCACCCTGCATCTCTTTCGGAGTTCCATCCATGATATTTGCAATGTCAACATTTGCTTGCAGGACAGGGGTGACTTTTTTTACAAACGAGATGTTGCTTTCACTCAAACTGTTTTCAAATAACTTGGCATCTTTCTCGTTCATGAATGAAAAATCAGCCGCTACATTTTGTTCAGCGGTCTTTTCTGACGAGTAATACGAGATGTAAGCAAGAGATAACAGCCCGATCGCGAGCGCTGAAACGGTTGTAATAATCGTCAGCAGCAAAGCGTTCGATTTCATTCTGAACATGATCGATGACAGTGACAGGACCTCAGAAATATTTAAGTAGCCGCCCTTGCTTTTTCGAATGATGTTCGAGATAAATGTAACCGAACCTTTATAAAACAAAAACGTCCCGATAATGACGCTCCCCAGAATAAAGCTCATCGCACCAAACAGTTCATTAATGCTCTTGAATTTTCCGCCAAACAGCTCAGAAGACACATAGTATCCTGTCAAAATCAGCACGATGCCTAAAGCGCCGATTATCATTTGGAAAAATGATATTTTCTTCACTTTGTCTTCAGTGGAGGACGTTACTTTAAACAAAGATAAAATACTCTGTTTTTTGATAAACGTATAATTCATGATCATAATCAAAAGGTAAATGCCGCAGAACACAATGACCGTTTGGACCAAGGCCTGCTCAGAAAAATGCAGCTTCGCATCCGCTTTGACATCGACAATTTTGAACAGAATCATCAAGACCAGCTTCGATATCGAAAACCCGGCCGCGACCCCGATCGCTAATGAACCGAAATACAGCATGACATTTTCTGCGCTTAAGATGCGAAAAATTTTATGCTTTGTCATTCCAATTAATTGAAACAGCCCGATTTCTTTGCTCCGTCTCTTAATAAAAATCGTATTGGCATATAAAATGAAGATCGCCACTACAGCCACAAGCAAAATCGAAGCGGTTTTAATAGCCGCGGCTCCCTTGATTGAACCCTTCACTTCGTTAATTGCTGGATCATACTGCAGCGTGACAAAGGCGAAATAAAGCGCCACACTAAAGATGAGCGCAAACACATACAAATAGTAATTCCGGAGATTCTTTTTCAAATTTCGCAGGATGAGCTGATTAATGTTCATGCTGCACCCCGCCTAACACGCCTTGCGTTTTCATAATATCCTGGAAAAACGTTTGCCTGTCCTGGCCCCCTTTATTCAGCTGTGTATACATTTGCCCGTCCTTAATAAAAATGACTCTGCCGCAGTAGCTGGCCGCGACAGGATCATGGGTGACCATAATAATCGTGGCGTGGCGTTTTTGGTTGAGCTGACTCAGCTTGTTTAATAAATCGGAGGCCGATTTCGAATCGAGCGCACCCGTCGGTTCATCAGCAAAAATAATACTCGGGTCATGAATAAACGCTCTTCCGGCGGATGTTCTCTGCTTCTGGCCGCCGGAAATTTCATTCGGGTACTTATCCCTTAATTCATATATTCCCAGTTCCTTTGCAACTTCCTCAAACTTACGATTGGCTTCCTTTTTTGACAGTTTCGTGATTGATAATGGCAGAAGGATATTTTCTTTCACTGTCAATGTATCCAACAAATTGTAATCCTGAAAGATAAAGCCTAAATGCTGTTTTCTGAATTCAGCCAGCTGCTTTTCCTTCATAGCCGTCATGTCATTTCCATTAATATGAATGGTTCCGTGACTGACCTGATCGATTGAGGACAGTACATTAAGCAAAGTGGTTTTTCCTGACCCGGAAGCACCCATAATACTGACGAATTCGCCCTTTTCAATGTGAAGATCGATGCCCTTCAGCACTTCCTGTTTATTCAGCTTGTTTCCATAACTTTTTCGAATTTTATTCGCTTCTAAAATCATCATTTACGCAGTCTCCTTTATATTGGATAATTTCATTATAAAAAGGAATGCCGGGCTTTTCCTTCGATACGGCGAACAAAAAAGAAAAGCATGTGACATTTTCGTCACACGCTTATGACCCGTTCAAATTGATTCCGTTTCGGAAAGGTTAATGTAAAAACTGTCCCCGCACCGAGCTCCGACTCAACATCAACATGAATCAATAACGGCGCCGCTGCTTTTTTCACCAAGTACAGCCCCATGCCAGTGGACGCTTGATTATGGTGATCTGTTGTGGATGTGAACCCTTTATCAAAAATACGCGGTACATCCTTTGGATCAATGCCCCTGCCACAGTCTTTCACTTGGAGCTGCGTCTGTTCCCCTTTTTGAAAGCTTTTGATCTCAATTTCAGAGGCTTCGCTGTATTTCACCGCATTTGTCAGCAGCTGCCTGATGATAAACGCCAGCCATTTTGCATCACTCAGCACTTCTTCAGCCTCAAGCTGTATGTCAAAACCGACCCCTTTTTGGATACACCACGATTGTAAATCTTTGATTTCCTTGAAAATCAAAGGCTGAAGCTGAATAATTTCTACAGACAGATCGTTTTCAATAAATGAAATGCGTTTTTGATGAAGCTGTTGATCAAGAAGCAGGTGAATACGCAGCCATTCATATGACAGCTGGGATTTCAAAGCTTTTTCTTCCATTCTGTCAATGATTAAATGCATTGCTGTTAATGGGGTTTTGACCTCATGAATCCATGCCATCAGCTCATCTTTTTCATTTTCCAATGCTAAGCGATGCTGTGTTGCAGTCTGCTTCAAGTGTTTCGTTTGCCCGGTAATGCTTCTTTCAACGATTGCTTCAAATGGCATTTCCGGTTCATTTATGGCAGTCACATCGAGATTGTTTTCCCATGTTTTCAGGCTTTTATAAAACGCGGTTTCTTTCCGATAGCGGAACCAAAGGAATATAACAAAAAACAAGATGCACAAATACACCATATAAAGCACATTTCCAAATGATATGAAAGGATCAACAAAAGCTACGACCAGCATTAAAGCCTGCTGAAACAAAAACGCTGCAATCCAGCTTCGCCTTTCGGTAAGGAATGCTTTAATCATAGAACTGATCCTCTTCCTTCGCGATGTAGCCCTGGCCCACCTTTGTCTCGATATATGCGCCAAGCTGGAGGGCGTCCAGTTTTTTTCGCAGGCGATTGACATTGACGGTCAGCGTATTATCACTTACAAAACGCTCATCGTTCCACAAGTTTCTGATCAGTTCTTCCCGGCTGACGATCTTGTTTTTTTGCTCTATTAATTGTTTAAGAATGAACATCTCGTTTTTGGTCAGCTCAACAGATCCTTTGTCATTGCTGACGACGTTTTGCTCCGCGTCTATAGCAGCGCCGCACCACGTTTTAATCGCGCCCGGCTCCGTATTATAATGGTGCACACGCCGGAACATCGCTTGGATTTTCGCGATCAGCACATCAAAATGAAACGGCTTTTGAATAAAGTCATCGGCCCCGAGCTGCATAGACATCACCATATCAGCAGGATGATCCCTGGAGGATAAAAAGAGAATCGGAACATTTGACCGGGAGCGGATCAGCCGGCACCAATGAAAGCCGTCAAATTTAGGCAGCTGTACATCAATAATGACACAATCAGGATTAACCGCCGCAAATTCCTGCAGCACCTGACTGAAATCCTGAATGCCGTATACATCATAGGACCATCCCGTTAAACGATCCTTGATCTCCTGAAACAGCGATTCATCATCTTCAATCAGCAAAAGTTTAAACAATCGACTCACCGCACTTTTTCCTTTTTTATCAAGTGTATATCAAAATGCCAGCATGTGCTATAGAGAAAGCCGGCTGTCTCAGCCGGCTCGTTTGCATTATAATTCTCTTCTCAACGCTGTCAGCACGTTGGTTTTGGTTGCTTTTCTCGCCGGATTCATTCCAGAAATGACTGCGACCCCTCCGCAAATCACAACGGCAATGATCACAAGGCTCGCCGGGATGTAGGAGAATGTGTAATTCAAATCGCCCGCATCGCTTCCGCTTGTCGCCGCGAGAATCATCGGAACGGCCAGGTTGACAAGGTAGCTCACGCCGTAGGAAATGATAATTCCAATCACACAGCCTAAAATCCCGATATATGCGCTTTCCATCAGGAACATTCGGCGAATGATAGACGGACTCGCCCCAATCGCTTTCATAATGCCGATCTCTTGCGTTCTCTCTGTCACCGCCATCGTCATCGTGTTAAAAATGCCGATCGCTGAAATGATAACCGCGATACATCCGACAAAGATCAGTCCGATTTTGAAGACCATGAAGAAGGTGTTGGCTCCCTCAAGTTCGGTAGTCACTGATGTGACATAGTATCCGTCATCTGTTAGATCCTTTGTCAGCTGTTCCACGTTCTCAAATTTATCAGCAAAAACGCCAATGTTAGTTTCAACGTTCCCGCCTTTAAAATCTAAGAATTCCGAAAAATCCTTTTTGAATTGATCACTGATGAAAATGTTTGAGTCCTCCATCCAGTCTTGAGATGGTTTTTTTGTAATACCGACAATTTTAAAGTCATATGTTTTTGTTTTTGTAACATCGCCTGTTTTAGGATCTGTCTTCGATACACTTAGTTCAATCGTCTTGTTCAGAATGTCTTTCGTATAGCCTTTTGGTTCTTTTATATCTTCTGGATTGCCTTTTGCCTCTTCGATTTTTTTGTTATATTCTTCCGATTCTTTTTTCGTCAATAATCTCTTTGCGAAGTCGTATCCTACTACGATTTCATTTTCCGACTTTGCGACTCTTCCCTTTTCCAATTCCATATTGGCCTTTAATTCATCATTCATATTAGTAAAAATGAGATTTGAGCTTTCATTTGTGCGATTGCCTAAAGTAGCTTTGTTTGGTTCATACACTTGCGTTCTTTCGACAACTGACCTTACGTGATCGTACTTCTCTAAATCAGCTTTTTTAATCGGCTTGTCTCCTTCCTTGCCCATTACACTGACTTTCGTTACAATCTGCTGGCTCATTGTCATATCTGTAATCGTCTTTTGAATCCCAAATCCAACCGACGACAGCACAACCAAAAACGCACACGCCATTGTTGTCGCAAGTATCGTCATAAAGACGCGAAGCCTGTTTTTCTTCATATTTCTTCTGATAAAATGAACCTGATCCTTAAACCTCAACGGTAATTCCCCCTTTTAGCACACCATCATGGAGCTGAAATTTTGAATGTCCGATAGAAGCGACTTCATCATCGTGAGTAATGATCACAAATGTAATGCCACGCTCGCGATTCAGCTGCTGGATCAATTCCAGCACTTCATGTTCCGTTTCCGAATCAAGGCTTCCCGTCGGCTCATCCGCTAAGATAATCGAAGGATTTAAAATCAACGCTCGAGCAATACTGACACGCTGCTGCTGGCCGCCTGACAGTTCATTCGGATAATGAGCGGCGTGATTTTCCAGACCGACGCGTTTCAGCATGTCCTGCACCTTTTGCTTCCGCTCAGAGGGCTTGATTCCTTTTAATGCCAACGGCATTTCAACATTCTCATACGTCGTTAAACCCGGGATGAGCTGAAAGCTTTGGAAAATAAACCCGAAATGGTCAAGTCGAAATTGCGCCCATTCCTTTTCATTAAACCCCGTAACATCAGTGCCATTAATGACAATCCGCCCTTTTGTCGGCGATATGTAGCCGGAAATCAAATTCAAAAGCGTTGATTTCCCTGATCCGCTTCGCCCGACAATGCAGGCGATTTCCCCTTTCGCCACGCTCAATGAAACATCCTTCAATACTGGAACTTCATTCTCACGGCCCTTTTTTCCGATCGTGAAAGAATGGTCGATATGCTGAACATCTATCATATGTTCTCTCTCCCTTACAAAAGTTTTGTTTTTTTATAAATCGCAAAATAACTAATCAAGAAACCGATTACCGCGCCGGCAGCCATGCCAATGAGATAGCCTGTAAAGCTCTCGCTGGCAGAAAATCCAAAGTACCCAAAGCCCATGATTCCTATGATAATAACGATGATCTGCACCGGACGGTCAAGCGGCTTCCATAAGAAGAAGTACCCGTTTCTTTCATTAGATAGTTTGACAAAACTAATATAGCCGATGATGTAGAAGATAATAGTCATGATAGCCGGAATCACTAAATAATATGGTGAATTCTCAACCCATTTCGCGTCTACATAGATTATTGGAATGAAATACTGGACCCATTTAGGTACTGGACCATGGATAAAATCTATTGATCCGCCGAAAAGGATCTCGAGGTTGATCGCAGGCAGGCTGATGAGTAAAAATGGCGAAATGGCCACGGTAAATGAGACCAAAAGCTGGGCAAAAATATTGCCTGTCAGAGCTCCACCCGCCATAACAAGCGAATAAGCCAGCATGCTGACAATGATCATCCCAAGGCTGTAATTGTGAAAATAAACGGCCTGATCTGGCTTCAAAAGCATGATCAGCAAAACAGACAAAACATAACCGATGAGCTGCGGCACCACAATCACCATTCCGCCGGTAAGGAACTTCGCATGAAATATCTGCCCTCGTGTATATGGAAGGCTTAATGTAAAATCAAAGAAGCTCTTGCTACGTTCAATCCCAAGCTGGCTGACCGCCAAAACGACTCCCCAAATCCAAAAAAATGAGATAAATGTGCCGTTTAAATAGTTAATCGAAAATACGCAGGTTCCGACCCACTCGTCCTGATGAGTGACACAGCCTTGATATGAGATGTACGTATTTAAAACGGTAAAAAGATTGCTAAGCATTAATACTAAAATAATTATGGCCAACAGAGCTTTATTTTGCTTCCACTCTTTATAAAACAGCCCGAAATCCGGCACACCACTTCCCTCCAAATCGAAAGCATTTCTTAATTTTTCGTTTTCTTATAAATAGAGAAGTAGCTCACAAAGAATCCAACTACGGCTCCAATGATCATTCCCAAAATGTAACCAATGATGGACTGTCCGGCAGAATGTCCAAATAAACCAAATCCAAGAATACCAAAAACGATAATCAGCATTTGTACAGGACGGTCTAATCTGTTCCACAGGAAAAAGTATCCGTTACGTTCACTTGGATGCTTTTTGAAGCTTATATAGCCAATCAAGTAAAACAGCATGCTCATTACAGCTGGAATGAATAAAATATATTTACTGTCAGACAGCCATCCATTTGCAACGTAACCAATAGGCACTAGATATGATAAATTACTCGTTAGAGAAAAATAAGCCTCAGGGGAAGGGAATAGTTCCCATATACTCACGCCAAAAACAACTTCAAAGTTCCCTGCCGGCAAAGCAACAATTAAATACGGCAATACCGCAGCAGCAAATCCCGTTAATAACTGGGCAAAAACATTCCCCGTTAATGCCCCAGCGGCCATCAACAAACAGTAAGCCATAAAACTAATTACGATAACTCCAACGCTGCTGTGCTCAAAAAAGTAGACGTGTTCAGGGTTATAGACAAGAATCAGCAGCCATGCGAGCAAAAAGCCAATCAATTGTGACAGCACAATCACAAAACTGCCTAACCAAAATTTCGTCTGAAAAATTTGGCTTCTGTTATACGGGAGACTTAATATAAAATCCATCGCGCCTTTCGAACGTTCCATTCCCATGAAGCAGACCGCCAAAATGACACCCGGCACCCAATTGATATCTATCAGATTGCTTACTCTATAATTGACAATAAAATCACAATATTGCGGGTCTTGATGAGCCAGACATCCTTGATAAGACAAATACGTATTCACAATAGAGAGCGGATTTGCCAACACTAAAAACACGATACTTAACAAAATCACCACTTGATTCTGCTTCCACTCTCGATAGAGGAGACCTCGGTCTACCATCTCCGCTTCCCTCCAAACTTCGCAATGAACACTTCTTCTAAGTTGACAGGAAGCTCATTCCATACTTTTGGCTTCAGCTCTCTCAAAAAGCTCTTTTTCTCCTCATCGCTTTTCGGGATCAGCACCGTGTAAAACACACCGGCCTGATCGAGCATCGGAATGTTTTTCTCTCTGATGGCCAAATTGACATCTGTATCAAACGCCATTTGAATTTTGATGTATTCTTCTTTTAATTCATCAAGATCCATTACATTTGTCAGCCTGTTATCTTCGAGAAAACCAATTCGGTTGCACATCCGCTCTATGTCCTCAAGCCGGTGGGAAGTGATCAAGATGCTCGTATCACGCTCTGCCACTTCATCGACCATCAGCTGCAGCACATCATGCCTTGTCACCGCGTCTATTCCGTCCGTCGGCTCATCCAGAAGAATTAGCGCCGGTCTCGCCGCAAACGACAGAACGAGCGATAGCTGTTTTTTTAAGCCCGTCGACAGTTCGCGATATTTTTTCGTTTCCGGAATTTCGTATCTGTTCATCAGCTCATTCGCGTACGTGACATCAAATTTCGGATAGATTCTTCTCAAAATATCGACTAACTGCTTGTATGTATACTTATCGTAAAACGGATTTTGAACAGGCATGTAGATGATATTTTGTTTGACCTTCGGATGCTTTTTGATTTCTACGCCGTCAAATAAAATTGTCCCGCTGTCTGCGAAAATGATTTGCTGGATTAAGCGGAGCATCGTCGTTTTTCCTGATCCATTGCGTCCAAGCAATCCGAAGATTTCTCCTTTTTCGATTGTTAATGAAACATCTTTTAACACTTGATTGCCGTCAATCGTTTTTGACAGCTGCCGCAGTTCAATCATTTTTCTTTGCCTCCCTTCACATCAGCGCTGATTTCCTTTATCCATTCTTGCAGTTTTTCCAGCTCAACCCCTGCATAGTGTGCATCGATGATGAGCTGTTTGAGTTGCTCTTTAATCATCGTCATCTTCCCTTCAACCAGTGTCGTTTTTGCATTCTCCGATATATAGGTTCCTCTGCCCCGCAGCGTTTCAATAATCCCCTCTCGTTCAAGCTCTTTGTACGCTTTGCTGACAGTGTTCGGATTCGCAATAATGATCGTCGCCAATTCTCTGACAGAAGGAAGCTTATCACCAGGCTTCATGATCCCTTTCAAACAAAGCTCTTTCATTTGCTGAATAATTTGTTCGTAAATGGGTGTTGAGCTTCTTGGATCGATTTGAATCATTTACTTCCCTACTTTCTATACGATCTGAACCTTTTACAGATAAAAATGGTCAATGATACTTTTTTGCCATTCAAAACCGATCATCACGAGAACAAGAAAAAAAGAACAAGCGATCACAGATGCCGCAATCAGCATCGGCACGTTACGTTTGTTTCGTTTTTTATGTTTCATAACTGCCTCCCTTAATTTCAATATATAAATGGTGTTATATCAGTGTCTATAGTGTATTACTTCAATTAGTACACTTAATACAATAAATACTTTGGCACTTAAAGTCAATCCTTTTTTTACAAAAAAACGGACCCTTATGAAAAGGGTCCGTTTCCTACACATCAAGAGGGTGCTGCAGGATCATATTATTTTGCAAAGCTTGAAGCTGAAGCCTCATTCTGTACAGCTGTTCTCTCTGCTGATCATTTGACGACAGCCATAGCTTATTCAAGGCATTTACCGCATCTTCAAGCTGCATTTGCGCATCACTATATTCTTGATCATTATAATGCTCTTGTTTAGAAGCGATTTTCAGCTGTTCTTCAGCATAATCATACGCCTGCATACATTGCTGGAGATGTTCATCTACTGATTGTCTTGTTGCCACAGTAACCCCTCCTCTTGGTAATGGAAGTCATCCATCATTCTTATTGTAGCCTCATCTGACTTTGTTCAATAAAGTAATTTATGGTCGATATTCATTTGTTCTCTTGTGAAATGCGTGCTACAATTTTAGGATGCAATCGTACGCAAGGAGGCACATGAATTGTAATGCAGAACAATCCTTTTCCTTATTCAAATACGGAAAAACGCTATCATACATTGAATTATCATCTTAGAGATCATTTCGGCCATAAGGTGTTTAAAGTGGCGCTTGACGGCGGCTTTGACTGTCCAAACCGAGACGGCACCGTTGCCCACGGAGGCTGTACTTTTTGCAGCGCCGCAGGCTCAGGTGATTTCGCCGGGAACCGGGCCGATGATTTAATTACGCAATTCCATGACATCAAAAACCGCATGCACGAAAAATGGAAGGACGGCAAATACATCGCTTATTTTCAGGCTTTCACAAACACTCACGCCCCGGTTGAGGTGCTTCGTGAGAAATTCGAATCTGTCCTCGCCTTAGATGATGTGGTCGGCATTTCGATCGCCACACGCCCGGACTGTCTGCCTGATGATGTCGTGGACTACTTGGCAGAGCTGAATGAACGCACGTATTTGTGGGTGGAGCTTGGGCTTCAAACGGTTCATGAACGGACTGCACTTCTGATCAACCGCGCACATGATTTTAACTGCTATGTGGAAGGCGTCAATAAATTAAGAAAACACGGCATACGTGTCTGCTCGCATATTATCAACGGACTGCCTTTGGAAGACCGGGACATGATGATGGAAACGGCAAGGGCTGTTGCAGATTTGGACGTCCAGGGAATTAAAATCCATCTGCTTCACCTACTGAAAGGCACGCCGATGGTCAAGCAATATGAAAAGGGAAAGCTGGAATTCCTTTCTCAAGATGATTATGTGCAGCTCGTCTGCGATCAGCTTGAGATCATTCCGCCGGAAATGATCGTCCACCGCATTACAGGTGATGGACCGATTGAGTTGATGATCGGGCCAATGTGGAGCGTCAACAAATGGGAAGTGCTTGGCGCCATTAATAAAGAGCTGGAAAATCGAGGCAGCTATCAAGGAAAGTTCTTTCAGCGGCTTGAGGAGGAATCAGCGCTATGATATTGAAGAAAATTCTTCCTTACAGCAAAGAACTGCTGAAAATGGCCGTGGGAGAAGGAGATATCGTTGTAGATGCAACGATGGGCAACGGACATGATACACAGTTTTTAGCGGAGCTTGTCGGTCAAAACGGCCACGTGTACGCTTTTGACATTCAAGAATCAGCCGTGGCCAATACACAGGAACGGCTCGGTGAGACTTATCAAGCGCGAACAACATTATTTCACAAAAGCCATGACAAAATCGCTGAATCCCTTCCGCCTGAAACACATGGCAAAGTGGCGGCCGCGGTATTTAACCTCGGTTATTTGCCGGGCGGGGACAAATCAATTACAACAAACGGCAGTTCAACGATCAAAGCAATTGAACAGCTTCTCAGCATCATGAAAGACGAAGGCCTGATCGTTCTCGTCGTCTATCACGGCCACCCGGAAGGCAAAGCGGAAAAAAATGATGTGCTTGAGTTTTGCCGGGACTTGGACCAGCAAACAGCCCGTGTATTAACATACGGATTTATCAATCAGCAAAATGACCCGCCATTTATTGTCGCCATCGAAAAAAAAGCTCAGATCAGCAAATGATTTGAGCTTTTTTCTTTGAGTTTTTCATCCAGGACATTTTTTGAAATTTCCGGTAGGCTCTGCCGTTGATATAAAAGAAAAAGGAAGTTTTTCCGCTGGCTTTGATCAGCTTCCTTGCGAGCCGGCCCATTTCCTTTTGGCCTGCCACTTTATCATCCGACAAATAAACGCCAAGCAAGCCTCGATTGATTAAACGATGGAAGTTTTCATGCGGAATGCCTTGTAAATGCTCGTCGGCTTTATGGATAAAGTGTTCAAGCCGATTCATCATCTCTTCATGAGACTGATAATACGAGCAGAAATTCAAGTCTCCTTCCAGCAAGTCCTCCTCTTGATCAATCAAATAATCAAGCAGAATATGAAGACCCTGTATGTAAGGAAAATAACTGTCGCGGATTTTTTTAGCGGTGCTTTCTGTGAAATCAGGCTGGAACGAATACGCAACTAGACAGAAAATGCCTAACGTTGAACCTGCACAGGCTGAAAATTCATACCACTCCATCTCAGGGAGCTCTGATTCATATTGAGTAAACCACTTTTCAAGCCGCGGAACACGTTCATGCTCAATGACATGCTTATGCACCTGCAAATCGCAATAATAGCCGCACAGTTCAAGCAGATAAGGTTTAATCATGTCATAGTGCTCAATGGAGCCGAGAACACGCTGGCACGTTTTGACCAGTTCATGCAAATATCCGCTGTCATCCTGTTCTTCTCTGAATTGATAATAGTTTTGCAGTTCAGCCCCTACTGTCAGTGCGTCCTGCATTGAGGCATGAAGCATCCGAAAATCCTGCGGGTCAAGTGAGGTGCTGCGGTCACACAGATTGTCCAAATAATCACTAATCGTTTGATACGCGATGATAAACTCGACACATTTCTGTTTTTGGCTGCCTGACAATAAAGCCAGTATTCCGCCGCCTTCACAGTGAAACGTTTTGTCCCGAATACTTGCGGTTGCCTGCGCTTTTAACTCACTGTTATGAATCGATTCTGATTTTTGCTTCCATATGTCCAGCTCTTGATGAACGAGCGGAAAAATATCTCGATATACCTTTGCCATCAATCCAAAAGGATGTTCCGGTACTGTCAACACATGCACCCCCAACTAGTTCAAATATATTGATCAGTAAACGCTCTTGCTGCTTTAAAGACATCTTCTCTTTCGGGTTCATTAAAGATCTCATGGTAAAGCCCTTCCCACTCTCTGTACGCTTTATTATGAGAAGCAACGCCATTAAACCACTTGATGACCATCGTTTTATCAACAAGCTTGTCATCACCGGCCTGCATCACAAGAAGCGGCACTTTCAAAAATGCATCTGTCGGCACCATCGCTGACTCAATTGTCTTTAAAAGCTCTCTGTACCATCTGACAGAAACTTTCCTGACGTATAACGAATCATTTTGGTCAGCCTCGATGACGTCCTCATTGCGCGTCGCCATATCAATTGATAATCCCGAATCAACCTTAAGCGACGGAGCGATGACATTCAGGCCTCTTGATGCAAGGTCAAGCGCTTTATTGACTTTAATTTGCAGTCCGAGACACGGTGATGATAAAATAATTCCCGTAATGCGGGGATTTCTTTGTTGTTTAAACCATTCAATCGCGACCAGACCGCCCATGCTGTGACCTAAAAGAAAAACCGGCAGATCAAAGGTTCGCGCTTTATCTATCCAAGCATCTACTTCATCAATGTATTCTTGAAAAGAGCGAATATGCCCTCTCGCCCTTGTCGTTGTTCCCTGTCCAGGCAAATCGCCCATGACAACGTGATAACCCGAAGATCGCCACATTTCAATCAGCCATTTATATCGTCCGTGATATTCACTTGCCCCGTGAATGATTACAATCACTGCAACAGGTCTGTCTGCTTTCCAGGTCCACATGCTCTTCACCTCATACGAAATTTAAATAGAGAAAGAAGGATGAATCTTATGATCTACCCTTATAAGGAACACATGCCAGATATCCACCCAACAGCCTTTATAGCTGATAATGCAACAATTACCGGTGATGTCGTGATCGGAGAACAGTCCAGCGTTTGGTTTTCTGTTGTCATAAGGGGAGATGTTGCGCCGACCAGAATCGGAAACAGAGTCAATATCCAAGATTTGAGCTGCCTCCACCAAAGCCCGAACAAGACGCTGCTCATTGAAGATGACGCCACGATAGGCCATCAGGTTACACTTCACAGTGCTGTCATCCGCAAGAACGCCTTAATCGGCATGGGCTCAATCATTTTAGACGGAGCTGAAATTGGCGAAGGCGCTTTTATTGGTGCCGGCAGTCTGGTCCCGCCCGGAAAAATTATTCCGCCTGGCCATCTCGCCTTCGGCCGTCCTGCAAAAGTCATCCGCCCTTTGACGGAAGAAGACCGAAAAGATATGCAAAGAATACGGTCAGAATATGTAGAAAAGGGCCAATATTATAAATCACTTCAACAAACATAAGACCTGCTTCGTCTTACTTTACCATTTTTCAAATTATTTTTGAAAGCAATAACCATCGTTAACCCGGACGGCATGACGGTTCGGGTTTCAATTTTTCCATAAAACGTTCACATGTCGCATTAAACATATAAACGTATGACTTTTATCTTATCACAAAACTGTAAACAGCCTCTGCAAAAACACATACCTATTCTTTCCTGTTCTCTATTTTCTATGAGCACACAAAAAGAGCCCACTGGGAGCTCTTTTGTCAGCTGATATTTCGTTCGCTGTCATTAGCCGCATTTTTTTTATGAAAACCTTTTCCATAGTACACGGCAAGCAAGATGAGAAACCATATCGGCCCGATAATCACGGCTACTCTTGTATCAGGGCTGTAAGCCATAAGAATGACGACGAATGCCAGAAAAGCCAATGACACATAAGACGTAAACGGAAAGAAAGGCATTTTATACTTTAAGTGTTTCTTTTCTTCGGGCTTCAAACTTTTCCTGTATTTGATTTGAGAAAGCAAAATGATTGCCCACGTCCAAATCGCTCCGAACGTCGCAATACTTGTAACCCAAGTAAATACCTTCGCAGGGACAACGTAGTTTAACAGCACTCCGACTAATAAAGCGCCCGCTGAAGCCAGAACAGCTTTACCCGGGATGCCGCCTTTCGTCAGCTGACCGTATGCTTGTGGCGCCTCTTTCTGTTCCGCCAAGTTAAACAGCATCCGCCCTGTGCTGAAAATACCGCTGTTGCATGAAGACAGCGCGGCCGTCAACACGACAAAGTTAATGATGCCTGCAGCCGATGGAATGCCCACTTTTTGGAACGTGAGAACAAATGGGCTTCCCTGGGAGCCAATTTCCTGCCACGGATAAATAGACATAATGACAAATAAAGCGCCTACATAAAAAATCAAAATCCTCCAAAATACTGTATCGATTGCTTTGGCTAATGATTTTTGCGGGTTTTTCACTTCGCCAGCCGTCACCCCGATCATTTCAATCCCTAAATAGGCGAACATCACCATTTGAAGTGACAATAAAACCCCTTTTATTCCATGAGGGAAAAATCCTCCGTTATTCCATAAATTGCTGATTCCGGTTGCAATGCCCCCATTGCCGACTCCTGCAATAATCATCAATAAACCGACAGCAATCATAGATAGGATCGCGACAATTTTAATCAATGCGAACCAAAATTCCAGCTCGCCGTAAGCTTTGACAGCCAGGAAATTAACACCCGTCATAATGATCAGCGCCGATAATGCCCAAATCCAGTTTGGCACATCAGGAAACCAGAACCCCATATAGATGCCGACAGCAGTAATTTCAGCCATACAGGTGACAACCCATAAAAACCAGTAGTTCCACCCTGTTAAATAGCCTGCAAGCGGTCCCAAATAATCACGCGCATACCTGCTGAAGGAACCGGCAACCGGTTTTTGAATGGCCATTTCCCCAAGCGCTCTCATAATAAAAAACATGACCAGGCCGCTTGCGGCATATGCTACCAAAATACCTGGCCCTGCTAACTGAATAGCTGATGCGGAGCCGAGGAACAACCCCACTCCTATGGCAGCTCCTAAAGACATTAAAGAAATATGCCTTTCTTCGAGTCCGCGGTGCAGCTCTTGTTTTTGTTTTTGCATGCTTTCTTCTCCCCTAGAAAAAAATATCATTAAATCATTTTTCTGAATATTGCGTGTGGATTGGGTAAATCAATGATGATGGAGAAATAAAAGGATAATAACAAGGCTTTCGACTAATCGAAAGCCTTGTTGTCTGTTACACAAAGATGACTTCTTTAGGCTGATGGCTCAGCTCTTCAGGCATATACCGTTTTTCAATATTAATGCTGTGCCAGATCATAAAGATCAGTACAGTCCAGATTTTACGGCTGTTATCAGCCTTGTCCGCACAATGGTCTTCAAGAAGCTGAAGGACATAATCCTTATGGATATATGCATCCGTTTGGCTTTCTTGAATAATATTTCGCACCCATTCGTTCATTTCGTTTTTCAGCCAATGACGGATCGGTACAGGGAAACCAAGCTTTTTGCGGTTTAATACGTGCTCAGGCACAATTCCTTCAGCGGCCTTGCGAAGAAGATACTTCGTCGTGCCGTTTTTCGTTTTCAGCTCATCAGGAATTTTTGAAGCGACGTCAAATACGACTTTATCCAAGAACGGCACACGCAGTTCCAAAGAATTCGCCATCGTCATTTTATCCGCTTTTAACAAAATGTCTCCGCGCATCCAAGTGTGGATATCGACATACTGCATTTTGTTGATATCGCTGTACGAGCTGCTTTCTGTAAAGTAAGTCTTCGTCACATCGCGATATGAAAGGTTCGGATTATAATGCTTCAACAGCTGCTTTTTGACAGACTCTTCAAAGATTTTCGCGTTACCGATATAACGATCCTGAAGCGGAGTGCAGCCGCGTTCAAGCAGGCTCTTTCCTCTCATCCCTTCAGGCATAACGGCAGCAACGTGCAGAAGCATTTTTTTCAGGCCGGACGGAATGCGTTCAAATGGTTTGAGCGAAAGCGGTTCACGGTAAATGTTATATCCGCCGAAGAGCTCATCCGCACCTTCACCTGATAAAGCAACCGTTACATGTTTTTTCGCTTCTTTTGCAACAAAGTACAACGGAATCGCTGCCGGATCAGCAAGCGGGTCATCAAAATGCCATACGATCTTCGGAAGCTCATTCATGTATTCCTCAGGCGAAATGACTTTGCTGATATTTTCAATGCCGAGCGCCGCTGCAGTTTCTTTCGCTACATCGACTTCGCTGAAGCCCTGCTGTTCAAAGCCGACTGAGAATGTTTTTAAGCTTGGATGAAATTCCTTCGCAACGGACACAATAAAGGAAGAATCAATTCCGCCAGACAGGAATGAACCGACAGGAACGTCACTTCTCATATGAACGTTTACAGAGTCATAGATCGCGTCTCTGACTTCTTTCACAAGCTTGTCTTCTTCAGTCTGAACCGGCTTGAAGTTCGCTTTGAAATACGTTTTGAATGTGATATCGCCGTCCGGGCGGATTGTGAACTGTGAACCCGGCTCTACTTTTTTCACATGGGCATCAAGCGTGTTTGGTTCAGGAACAAATTGGAAAGACATGTACTGCTGCAATGCCTCTTTGTCTATTTCAATATCATTCTGAGCAACCATTAAACTTTTTCTCTCTGAGGCAAAATAAACCTGATCATTGATCGTTGTGTAGTACAACGGTTTAATGCCGAATGGATCTCTTGCTCCATAAAGCACATGATCGTTTTTATTCCAAATCAGAAAGGCAAACATACCGCGCAATTTGGACGCCGCTTCTTCTTTATAATGACGGTAAGTCGCAAGAAGAACCTCTGTGTCCGAATCCGTGTTGAATGTGTACCCCTTTGCTTCAAGCTCTTCTCTCAGTTCAATATAGTTATAGATTTCCCCGTTAAAGATAATCCAATATGTTTCATCTTCATATGATAAAGGCTGTCCGCCATTTTCTACATCAATAATGCTGAGACGTCTGAATCCGAATCCGACGTGCTCATCATGGAAATATCCATCACTGTCAGGACCGCGGTGAACGATCATTTGGTTCATTTGTTTGATTAGTACTTCTTGATCAGCGGTTTGAGCTAACGGATGCTTGTTAAAAACCCCGACAAATCCACACATAGTATTGCCTCCATAATTAAAATTGTCATCATTGAACCCCTATTTATAGACGCTGTGAATAGTATTTGGTTTCACAGTTATGTAAAAAAATAAACATGAATACAACGATAAAAAAGGAAAGCCGCTTAACCAGTAAGCGGCTATAAAATTATTCTCCTAACGCTTCTTTACGCAGCTGCTCCGCTTTGTCTGTACGCTCCCATGGAAGGTCAACATCGTGACGTCCAAAGTGGCCGTACGCAGCAGTTTGTTTGTAGATCGGACGGCGTAAATCAAGCATTTTGATAATGCCGGCAGGTCGTAAATCAAAGTTATTGCGGACAACTTCAATCAGTTTTTCTTCAGAAGCTTTTCCGGAACCGAACGTGTTGATTGAGATTGACACAGGCTGTGCAACACCAATCGCGTAAGCAAGCTGCACTTCGCAAGAATCAGCAAGCTCAGCCGCAACGATGTTTTTCGCAACGTATCTTGCTGCATAAGCCGCAGAACGGTCTACCTTCGTCGCATCCTTTCCTGAGAACGCGCCTCCGCCGTGGCGTGCATAGCCGCCGTACGTATCAACGATGATTTTTCGTCCTGTAAGTCCCGCATCCCCTTGAGGGCCTCCGATTACGAAACGTCCTGTTGGGTTGATGAAATATTTTGTTTCTTCATCAATCAATTCTTTAGGAACAACCGGATTGATGACATGTTCTTTAATGTTGCGCTGAATTTGCTCAAGTGTAATTTCAGGGTGATGCTGAGTTGAAATAACAATCGCGTCAATGCGGACAGGCTTGTTATTTTCATCGTACTCAACCGTTACCTGTGTTTTGCCGTCAGGGCGAAGGTACGGAAGAATATCTTCTTTACGGACTTCACTTAGGCGGCGGGCTAATTTATGAGCAAGTGAAATTGGAAGAGGCATAAGCTCTTTCGTTTCGTTGCACGCATAACCGAACATTAAACCTTGGTCACCAGCACCGATCGCTTCAATTTCTTCTTCGCTCATTGTGCCTTCACGGGCTTCAAGCGCTTGGTCTACACCCATTGCGATATCAGCAGACTGCTCATCAATTGATGTTAAAACCGCACAAGTTTCCGCATCAAATCCGTATTTCGCACGTGTGTATCCGATTTCTTTAATGGTTTGGCGCACTGTTTTCGGAATGTCAACATACGTAGATGTTGTGATCTCTCCGCTGACAAGAACCAAACCAGTTGTCACAGATGTTTCACAAGCAACACGCGCGTTAGGGTCTTTCTTTAAAATTTCATCTAAAATGCTGTCAGAAATCTGGTCACAGATTTTATCTGGATGCCCCTCCGTAACAGATTCTGATGTAAATAAACGACGATTTTTACTCATGATTTGCTTCCTCCTGCACAAGGTCTCCCGATAGACCTTGCATATATGATACGGAACTCGCTCCCTCTTATACAATGTAACGTTATATTAGAGAATGTTAATTGGCATATTTATGAAATAAAAAAACCTTTTCCATCGAGGAAAGGGTTTGGTCTTTGTGCCTTTCACTCTTATCGCTCAAGGAATCATACAACCTTGCAACAGGTTAGCACCTTGGTTGTCTCACTCAGTTCAACATAATAAATAACAGAGAAACCGGTTGCTGGGCTTCATAGGGCCTGTCCCTCCGCCAGCTCGGGATAAGAGTATCCGCTCAATGAAATATCTTATCGTAAAAGGGTTTGCAATGTCAATATGATTCAGAAGAAATAGGCACCTATATTGAGGGAAAACAATGGAAATGCACACACAAAAAATGATAAATAGTATAGACTATTTGAAAATATATGTTATACTAATTCACAATTAGCAAAACACAAAAAACGATAAAGGAAGGTTTCATATGAACTCAGTTGATTTGACCGCTGATTTACAAGCCTTATTAACAAGTCCAAATGTGCGTCATAATTTATCAGCAGCACAGCTAACAGAAAAAGTACTCTCCCGAAACGAAGGCATTTTAACATCCACGGGTGCTGTTCGTGCGACAACAGGCGCTTACACAGGACGTTCACCTAAAGATAAATTCATCGTGGAGGAAGAAAGCACGAAAAATAAGATCGATTGGGGCCCGGTGAATCAGCCGATTTCAGAAGAAGCGTTTGATCGGCTTTATACGAAAGTTGTCAGCTACCTGAAACAGCGAGATGAGCTGTTTGTTTTCGAAGGATTTGCCGGAGCAGACGAGAAATACAGGCTGCCGATCACTGTCGTAAATGAGTTCGCATGGCACAATTTATTTGCGCGGCAGCTGTTCATCCGTCCGGAAGGCAATGATAAGAAAACAGTTGAGCAGCCGTTCACCATTCTTTCTGCTCCGCATTTCAAAGCGGACCCAAAAACAGACGGCACTCATTCCGAAACGTTTATTATTGTCTCTTTCGAAAAACGGACGATTTTAATCGGAGGAACAGAGTATGCCGGAGAAATGAAGAAGTCTATTTTCTCCATTATGAATTTCCTGCTGCCTGAAAGAGACATTTTATCCATGCACTGCTCCGCCAATGTCGGTGAAAAAGGTGATGTCGCCCTTTTCTTCGGACTGTCAGGAACAGGAAAGACCACTCTTTCAGCCGATGCTGATCGCAAGCTGATCGGTGACGATGAACATGGCTGGTCTGATACAGGCGTCTTTAATATCGAAGGCGGATGCTACGCTAAGTGCATTCACTTAAGCGAGGAGAAGGAACCTCAGATCTTTAACGCAATTCGTTTCGGATCAGTTCTCGAGAATGTCGTTGTTGATGAAGACACACGTGAAGCCAATTATGATGATTCCTTCTATACTGAAAACACGCGGGCAGCTTACCCGATCCATATGATTGATAACATCGTGACTCCAAGCATGGCAGGCCATCCGTCTGCAATTGTATTTTTGACGGCTGATGCCTTCGGAGTCCTGCCGCCGATCAGCAAACTGACGAAGGAACAGGCGATGTACCATTTCTTGAGCGGTTACACGAGCAAGCTTGCCGGAACTGAACGAGGTGTGACGTCACCTGAAACGACGTTCTCTACTTGCTTCGGCTCACCGTTCCTGCCGCTTCCTGCTCACGTCTATGCTGAAATGCTCGGCAAAAAGATCGATGAACACGGCGCAGACGTTTTCTTGGTCAATACCGGCTGGACCGGGGGCGGCTATGGCACTGGCGAACGAATGAATCTTTCTTACACAAGAGCAATGGTCAAAGCAGCGATTGAAGGTAAATTAGAGGATGCAGAAATCATAACTGACGATATTTTTGGCCTGCACATCCCGGCTCATGTTCCTGGCGTTCCTGATCACATCCTTCAGCCTGAAAACACGTGGGCCAACAAGGAAGAATACAGAGAAAAGGCATTCTACCTTGCAAATGAATTCAAAGAGAATTTTAAAAAGTTCGCACATACAGATGCCATTGCACAGGCAGGCGGCCCTCTCGTTTAAAAAGCAAAAGCCAAGAGCAATTAGCTCTTGGCTTGTTTTAATTGACAGAATGCAAAGAAGTCAGCTTGTACGTAATGAGCGTCCGGCCGTCTTCCCATTGAAGCTTCTGCACTTCAGCTGTGCCCGACTTTTCGCCAAGCTTTGTTTTGCGCACATCCATCGGAATCTCCATCGGATATACACGGTATCCGTCCTTCTCTAACGTGAATATATTTTCATCTATGCGAACTTCTTTTCCTTTTGTCACAATCAGTGTATTAAATTCAACAGGCATTCCCAAAGTGAGATCCCCTTTCGTTCTCTTTTTTCTTTATCATACCATATTTCATTGTCAGCGGTTTTTCATCCATTGTGTAAGCTGCCGAACGATACGCCGGTTTTCTTTTGGCGGGAAATAATGTGTGAATGTACTGTAATACCACGTCTCAACCGGCTTATGCAATTGTTTTAGCCTCTCTTCAAATAAATAGGAATGCTGAATCGAAACATTTTGGTCTTTTTCTCCATGGATTAACAGCACGGGAGCCTGAATTTTGTTTACTTGATCAAACGGTGTTCGCCACTGATATTCCTCAGGCACCTTTTTCGGTGTTCCGCCGATGACTCTTTTCATCATTCGCCGCAAATCCTGCCGCTCCTCGTATGTAAGGATCATATCGCTGACGCCTCCCCAGGAAACAAATGAAGCCGCATGCCTTCCCATTTCGATTGCCGTGAGCATTCCCATAATCCCGCCGCGGGAAAACCCGAAGATATGAATTCTGTCCTTCTTGACATTTGGGTGCTGCTGAAGAAGGCGAAAAGCAGAAAATGCATCCTCCCTGTCTTCTCCGGCAAAATCCTCATTGCCTTCTCCTCCTTGATTTCCTCTGTAAAAAGGAGCAAACACCACAAACCCTTGGGATGCAAACTGGATAATCCGGCCCGGCCGAACCATGCCCACGCTTTTAATCCCGCCGCGCAAATATAAAAATCCGTCATATTGTCCCGGTTCCGCCGGCTCAGCCAGAAGCCCCTTTACCCGTAACCCATTTGACAGATAGCAGACCGTGTACAAACGCACATGCTGGCTTGGCGACGGAAATCTTCTTTTCTCTACAATCAAAACAGCCGCCTCCTTTTTTCTATATGCTTTCCTTACTCCAAAATTACATCCGGTGAACCTGATTAGGCATTCACACATTTTTATACCCATCATACGATATGTAAAGCAAAAAAAGGATATTAACTTGATGCGAAATAAGGAGGTTGTCTATGTGAACAAATGGTTAAGGCTGGGCTTCGCCTGTGTCGGCAGTATCTTTCTGATGATCGCCCTGGCAGCTTGCAAGCAAGAAGAAACGCTGACCAAAGTTAAAGTGGCTGAAGTGACCCATTCTATTTTTTACGCACCTTTATATGTTGCGGAGTCAAAAGGATTTTTTAAGGAAGAAGGGCTTGATGTCGATGTGAATACAACCTGGGGCGGAGACAAAACGATGACATCGCTTCTTTCAAACGGCTCCGACATCGCGCTTGTCGGATCAGAAACATCTATTTATGTCGAGGCGCAAGGGGCTAAGGACCCCGTTATTAACTTCGCCCAGCTGACTCAGACAGATGGGACGTTCCTTGTCGCGAGAGAAGATGTTGAACACTTCAACTGGGATCAGCTGAACGGAAAAACGTTTCTCGGCCAGCGAAAAGGCGGCATGCCTCAAATGGTCGGCGAGTATGTGCTGAACAAACATAAGATTGACCCGCATAAAGATATAGACCTCATCCAGAACATAGATTTCGCCAATATTGCCAATGCGTTTGCTTCTGGAACCGGTGAGTATGTACAGCTTTTTGAACCGCAGGCTTCTCTCTTTGAGAAAAAAGGCATCGGCCATATCGTGGCTTCATTCGGAGAAGAATCAGGCGACGTTCCTTACACGACCTTTATGGCGAAACAAAGCTACCTGAGGAAAAATGAAGACACAGCCGTCAAGTTTACAAAAGCCATTTACAAGGCGCAGCAGTGGGTTGAAAATCATTCTGCGAAGGACATCACAGATGCCATTAAAGATGAATTTGATGATACCGACCCAGACGTCATCGAAACATCCATTGAACGCTATAAAAAGCAGCATTCATATTCGCCAGATCCTCTGCTTAACGAAAAAGAATGGGAGCTGCTCCAAGACATTATGGATCAAGCGGGAGAACTGCCGAAGCACATTCCATACAATCAGCTTGTAAATAAAGAAATTGCTGAAAAAGTCACCTCGGAGAAATAGGAGGCGCCATCTATGTCTTTCTTACATGTCGACCATGTAACCCATACTTACTTTTCTATCAAAGAAAAAACAACGGCTGTGCGGGATATTCATTTCGATGCCGAAAAAGGTGATTTCATCTCATTTCTCGGCCCAAGCGGCTGCGGAAAAACAACACTGCTTTCCATTATTGCCGGTTTGATTGAGCCATCGGAAGGCAGAGTTCTGATTGAAGGCCGTGAGCCGAATCAAAAAGAACATAACATTGGCTATATGCTTCAGCAGGATTACTTATTTCCCTGGAAATCTATCGAGGAAAATGTGCTTCTCGGTTTAAAAATCGCCGACACGCTGACAGAAGAAAGCAAGGCCGCTGCACTCGGCCTATTGCCTGAGTTCGGCCTCATAGATGTGGAGAAAAAATATCCGAAAGAGCTGTCAGGCGGGATGCGCCAGCGGGCCGCGCTTGCAAGAACTCTTGCGCCAGATCCAAGTCTGCTTTTGCTGGATGAGCCATTTTCCGCGCTTGATTTTCAGACAAAGCTGTCATTGGAAAACCTGGTATTCCGCACATTAAAGGAATATCAAAAAACAGCAGTGCTTGTCACTCATGATATAGGGGAAGCGATAGCGATGAGCGATACGATCTTTCTATTTTCGAATCAGCCGGGCACCATCCATCAGATTTTTACCATTCCTAAGGAATTGGCCTCGATGATGCCTTTTGACGCCCGCCAGGAGCCATCCTTCCAGACGCTGTTTCAAACGATATGGAAGGAGCTGAATTCTCTTGAGAAACAGCAAAGAAACCATTGATCTGCTTCATGAGCAGTATCAATTCAAACAAAAAAAGGAAAAGTGGAATGTCCATTCCTTTCAGCTTGCCATATTTATTCTCTTTTTCTCAGGCTGGGAAATCTCCAGCAGGCAGGGCTGGATCGATCCGCTGATCTTCAGCTCTCCATCAGCTGTTTGGCGTTTATTGCTGGAGAAACTCGGTGACGGTTCATTACTGTCACACATCGGCGTCACTTTATTCGAAACGGTGCTAGGCTTTTTGCTTGGAACGTTTATGGGCACGTGCCTCGCCACTTTGTTATGGTGGTCCAATCGGCTTGCCAGGATTTTAGATCCGTATCTTGTGATCTTGAATGCAATGCCGAAAGTGGCCCTGGGCCCGATCCTGATTGTCGCACTCGGTCCCAGTTTAATCAGCATTATTGCGATGGGAGCCATCATCAGCGTCATTATCACCACCATCGTTGTGTACACCGCCTTTCAGGAGGTCGACGAAAACTATACGAAAGTCATGAAAACATTCGGCGCAAAAAAATGGGTTATTTTTAAAGAAGTCATACTGCCCGCATCCTCTCCCGCGATTATTTCAACATTAAAAGTAAACGTCGGTTTATCATGGGTTGGCGTCATTGTAGGGGAATTCCTCGTTTCGAAGGTTGGATTGGGATATATGATTATTTACGGATTCCAAGTCTTCAATTTCACACTCGTCTTCTTAAGCCTGCTGATCATCGCCATCTTTGCCACACTGATGTATCAGGGTGTCGAGCTGCTGGAAAAGAAATGGACGAAGGGCAGGACATAATAAAAAATCCGGCACATGTGCCGGATTTTTTATTCGATCCATCCAGATTCTTTCAGTTTTTTCAAACTGATCGGAAGAACGGAATCCTTCATAATAAAGCTGAACTTTTTATTGCGGGAAAGGTTCTCCGGAAGCTCGTGAAACAAAACCGGGCCTTTCGTTTCAAAGTAATCAGCTTGCTCTTCAAGCTTTTCTATATCTGCAAAATATATATTTTTCACAATCACTTTTTCTTTACCGAGAACCTTATACTGTCCGAGATACTTGAGGCTTTTGACTCTCGCGCCCGTCTCTTCCTTTACTTCCCGAAGCGCAGCCTCTTCCGCGCACTCCATCGGCTCTACTTTCCCGCCTGGAAACTCATAGCCTCTGTCCTCATGTTCTGTTAAAAGCCATTTGCCGCCAAAACGGCAAATCACCCAGACATGCTTCGGGCTGTCCGAGAAAGGCTGATTGTCAAAGGAAAGCTGAACAGTATTCTGATAATAATCTTTAAACTCGTACATGTTTATCCCTCAAATCCGTTCCTAGCTATCTTCCATACATCATACCACAGTTACGTTTCTGCGGAAGCCTTTTATCAAAAAATAAGGGAAACCCAGCACGCCGTCAGGTTCTGCATACAGACTAGCTCGTACAGTTTTTTACGATACCTAATGCCGAAAAGTGCGACTGACGCTCTGGGCTTTATTATGACCCGCGAACAGGGAAAAGTTACGGTTTGCGTTTAAATTTATTTTTTAACGTTTCTAAAAGATCGACAAGCACCTGGGGAACCGGTATGCCGAGAGAACTGGCTGTCACAACAATTTGCACAGATTCATAAAGAATATAAAACATAATAGCCAAGTCACGAATGGACCCCTGTGTATTCAGCAGCTGATCAAAAAAGTGGCATACAGAGATCAGAGCCAGCGTGACTAATTTTTTGACAAGCCGGGCAAATATCTTCTTAAACGACAGTTTGTGAATAATTGTTTCCTTCAAAGTCGTACTGATAAATTCAATTGCCATAAGAGAGAGCAAAATCAGAAATGAATACTGAAAACCACCGAAGAAAAAACCCGCTGCTGAAACGCTGACTGCTATTAACGAAAAGATGCCAAAGTCTCTATCCATTTATCCCAACATCCTTTCACAGAAACGGCCTTACGATATTCTATGGAAAACAAGCCGACCGGATTGGATTTTTCAGAAAAATGGACTGGTTGTCGCCTATTTTTCAGATACAAAAAGAAAAGCCGGACATCTGTTTTTAGACGTCCGGCCGTTCTTTTACCCCAGGTAAGCTTTTAGCATCCAGTTATGTTTTTCAATATTTTGATGGATCGCAAGAAGCATGTCCCCTGTTGTTTCGTCACCGACTTCATCAGCTAAATCCATGCCGTTTTTCAGCTCTTCCGCGATGACCGTAAAATCATCGTATACGCTTTGAACCATTTGTTCAGCTGTTTCATTTCCAGCCGCTTCTTTGACAGAAGCCGTTTCTAAGGATTCCTTCATTGTTGCAATCGGTTTTCCGTTCAGCGCCAAAAGACGTTCTGCTAAGTCATCAATATAAGTTGCGGTTTCGTTGTACAGCTCTTCAAACTTTTCATGAAGAGTGAAGAAATCTTTCCCTTTCACATACCAGTGATAATTATGTAGTTTCACATACATGACCGTCCAGTTGGCTACTTGTTTGTTCACTGCTTGAATCAATTGTTCTGACATGGTATCTCCTCCTTGTTATATGACTATGTATACCCTTAATATCGTACGCTAAAACCTCTTTTTTACCCTTATCTGTCACGATTTCTTCTATTATGCTACAATTGTTAAAAAACGGGAGGTGGAATGTCATGACGCTTCTCATTACGATAAGTATTTTGATTGTGCTGGCTGTGTTGCTTGTAACCATTTGGACGACTGTAAAAGCCTATAATGTAAAGCATACCATTGATCCACCGCAAGAAAATCACTCTGATTCACACAATCAATGATGATGTGATTGCTTCTCTTCTGACTGATTGCCCGCAGCATCGGCGTCTCCGACTTGGACTTTTAAGGTCGGCATGCTATGCTGTTTTTTTGCTGTGACATGGGATTGAACAGTGTATATACCATCTTCCTTAAACGTTGTTTCCAACCGGTATACGCCTTTTTCTTGTTTCGCCTTAAACATTTGGCTGGCGTCTTTTTCCCCTTCTTTCCATACTTCAAACTCTACTTCATCAGCATCCGTCACAGCTTCATCACCGTATGATACGGCTGCTTCATAAGCAGCGCTGTCTCCGGGTTTTACTTTTTCAGGACCGGTCAGCTTGACATCCAAAACCTTGGGCGCCTCATCTGTATTTGCTTTGCTTTCGCTAGATCCGCATCCGTTAAGCAAAAAAGCAGAAAAAAGCAGAACAACCAACATCTTTTTCATGCCATCACCCTTTCATCGTTTACCTAAATAGTAGCAAACGCTTACAACAAATGGTACACAAAATATGAGACGTCACAAAAAAGACCTTTTTGCGCTTGAGCAAAAAGGTCTTTTCTATTTTAGCCAAATACTTTTAGCAATTCTTCTTTATCCTGTGAAAGCCAGAAACGCATTAAACGTTTAGCGCCTTCCAGATCATGAAGCTTCGCTTGGCCGCACTGCTTCTCATTCGCAGCTGGTATTTCGGTAATCTCTACCGCTTCCTTCATTGTGTCTTCAAGCAGATCAACGATTTCCGCCGGTGTCGGCTCTCCGCTCACTACAAGATAATAGCCAGTTTGGCAGCCCATTGGAGAGATATCAATGATATCAAAATGATCATATTTCTCTGCATGAGAACGAATCGTAAACGCGAGCAAATGCTCGAGTGTGTGAATGGTGTCAGGCTTCATTGCCTGCTTATTTGGCTGGCAAAAACGAATATCAAATTTATTTACAACGCCGTCTGTTCCTACTTTATGCACGCCGCAATGTCTTACATATGGAGCAACAACCGCATTATGATCAAGCTCAAAACTTTCTACTGAAGGCATAATGGCACTCTCCCTTTTCTAAAAATGTACATTCATTATAACATACCTTTCCGATAAGAATAATCGAATAGCTTTTCAATCTGCGTTTTTTTTCTTATACTTGCATCAGAAAGGTTGCTGAATACATATGAAAACCCTATTTATCGCTCTGATCAGAGGATATCAAAAATTCATCTCGCCGCTGACGCCGCCAACATGCCGCTTTTATCCGACTTGCTCTCAATATGGAATCGAAGCGATTAAAACACATGGGGCTTTAAAAGGCGGCTGGCTGACAATCAAACGGATTTTGAAATGCCATCCGTTCCATCCGGGAGGGGTCGATCCCGTTCCTGAAAAGAAACACAAACATTAAGCGTTATAGCCGTTTACGACAAGATCCAGTTTTCCTGTGTCAGGATCAATAACTAAGCCATGGACTGGAACGTTTTCCGGGAACAGCGGATGATGTTTAATGACTTCTACGCTGTCTTTCACACTTGCTTCTACTGAATCAAAGCTTTTAAACCATTGATCAAAATCAACACCGGAGTACTTTAATGTTTCGATGCGTTCTTCCGGAATTCCTCTTTCTTTGATTCTATCAAGCATACTTTCGCTGCTGATTTTGCTCATGCCGCAATCGTGATGTCCGATCACACATACTTCATCGGCGTTCAGCTCGTACACTGCGACGAGTAAACTTCTCATGATGCTTCCGAATGGGTGTGTCACAAGCGCACCGGCACTTTTAATGATTTTCACATCGCCGTTTCGCATATTCATCGAATGCGGCAGCAGTTCAACCAGACGAGTGTCCATGCAAGAAAGAATCGCCATTTTTTTATCGGGGAATTTTGACGTTTTATACTTTTCATACTCTCTTTGTTCAGTAAATGTCTTGTTAAATTCGAGAATATCATTTAGAAGACTCATGTTCGTTGTCCCTTTCTATTCTTTTTACTCTTCAATATATCACAACACTTGTTTATTCGTCATAATAAAAAAAGACAAACCCTCAGGTCTGCCTTATTTCCCCATGTTATAGCGTTTTTTGAACTGCTCAACTCGTCCGCCTTTTTCATTGAATTTCTGGCGGCCTGTATAAAACGGATGCGTGTCAGAACTTACTTCTACTTTAATGACGGGATATGTGTTGCCGTCTTCCCACTCTGCTGTTTCATTAGATGTTTTGGTCGAGGTGCTGAGAAAACGATAGCCGCTGTTGACATCCTGAAATATGACTTTGTGGTTTTTTGGATGAATTCCTTCTCTCATGAGTATCCCCTTTCTTTAAATCGTAATAATTACGTTTTATTTTATAACGTCACAAACGTTTTGTCAATCTTCTTACATCCTTCCCTCTGTTCTCTCATCGTAAACCTCATGGCATTTAAGAATAGGAAGAATAATCTAACCGAGGAAGCAAATAATAAACCCAAAATACATACAGAACGTCTTTTGAGAAAGGTGGTTTACGATTGTGGATGATTTAGTTTTGGCCAGAAGCCTTTTTGGCACGACAATGGGCTTCCATATCATTTTCGCAACGCTTGGAGTCGGTCTGCCGCTCATGATTTTAGTGGCGGAATTGATCTATCAAAAAACGAAAGATGACCATTATGCGATCATGGCGAAAAGGTGGACGAAAGCACAAGCTGTTTTACTGGGAGTCGCCATACCGACCGGAACGATCGCGGGCACTCAGCTCGCGCTTTTATGGCCGGGATTTATGGAAGTCATCGGCCGGGTCATGTCCCTGCCGTTTCAAATTGAAATCTATGCTTTTTTTGTTGAAGCCCTTTTCATGTCGATTTATGTATACGCAGCAGACCGCTTATCACCTGCAATGAGGATTGTTGCTGTTTTCTTTGTGTTAGTCGGGGCCGCAGCATCCGCTGTTCTGATCACGAATGTCCATGCCTTTGAAGGAACTCCGGCAGGTTTTAAAATTTTAAACGGAAAAATCACAGATGTTGATCCGTGGGCCGCGTTCTTCAACCCAAGCTTTTTTATCACTGCAGGCCATGTCGTTTTATCCGCATTTATGACGGGAGCGTTTATCGTAGCTTCTGTGGCCGCATATAAAATGATCCGGACGAGAAAAAAGGAAAAGGTCTATCGCTTTCACCGGAAAGCCCTTTTGCTCGCACTCACGATCGGCGGTATTTTTTCATTGCTGACCGCTTTGAACGGACACGAATCAGCACAGATGCTGTACGAATACCAGCCCGAAAAATTAGCCGGTGCGGAAGGCCTGTTTGAAACAAGATCCCACGCTCCGCTCGCGATCGGCGGTTTTACCGACCCGAAAGAAGAAAAAGTAAAATGGGCTATCGAGATTCCATGGGCTTTAAGCTTTTTGGCAGCGAACCGTTTTGACACTGTTGTAAAGGGATTGAATGCATTTCCTAGAGATGAATGGCCGCCGCTTTTTATTCACACGCTGTTTAACGCGATGGTCGGAGTAGGCATGCTATTGATTCTTTATTCCATTATCGGTGTGGTCTGGAGAAAGGTGCTCAAGAAAGACCGATTCCCGACGTGGCTTTTGGTCATTTTCATGACAGCAGGCCCTTTTAGTCTTATCGGCATTGAATTCGGCTGGATTTTCGCCTGTACGGGAAGGCAGCCTTGGGTCATCTATCATCTGCTGAAAACATCGGATGTCGTAACTACGACTGGCTCGATCGGAGTGCTCTTCTTGTTTTTCACATTTGTTTATGCCGTGTTAGGCGCAGCTGTCGTCTACGTGCTCTTGTACTATTTCCGCAAGCACCCGGTTGACGAAGATTTAAATACAGCGGAGTCGTAATGGCTCCGCAAACAGGAAACCAAATGGAAGGAAGATCGACAAATGGACATTTCAACTGACGCTCTGATCGCCATCTCAATTATCTGGGGCTTTGTGTTTATTTACGCCGTCATGGCGACAATGGATTTTGGAGCTGGATTTTGGTCTATGATCTATTTAAACAAGGAACACATGAAGGCCACCGATATTGCGAATCGATTTTTGTCCCCGACTTGGGAGGTCACAAACGTCTTTATTGTGGCCATCGTCGTGGCGCTTTTCAGTTTTTTCCCCGGTGCGACATTTGTGCTCGGCACCGTGTTATTAATTCCCGGCAGCATAATTTTGCTGCTTTTAGCGATCCGAAGCGGATTTCTCGTTTTTTCAAACACAGCAAAAGAGCGGAAAACGCTAAGATATATTTCCGGCATCTCCGGCTTTATCATTCCTGCTGTTTTAATTTTGGTGCTTCCTGTGACTCACGGAGGATTTATCGAAAAAACGGACGGGATCTATAACTTGAATATGTCTAAAATCTTTTCAAGCCCCAACGCCTATTCATTTATCGGGTTTGCGATTTTAAGCACCTTATTTTTATCCTCGCTATTGCTTGCTGATTTTTCAAATGTAGCAGAGGAACAGGATGCGTACCGGGCCTACAGAAAAAGCGCCCTGATCACCGGCCCGATTTCACTGCTGTTTGCTGTATGCATTATGGTGACGATGCGGAATGAAGCAAACTGGCTGTACAGCGGAATGCTGAATGATTTCACTTGGATTATTGCATCGTTTATTACATTTGTCATTGCTGGAATCGCTCTGTTTCTGCCAAACAAAAGTTTTGGAAAAAACATCGGAAAACCGCGGCTTGCACTTGTCGCGATTGGAATACAGTATTTTCTCGCAAGCTACGCGTACGGGCGGGCGCATCTTCCGTATATGATTTATCCCGATGTGACAGTCATGTCAGGCTTCACAGAGCCAGCAACGTTCAGGGCACTGTTTGCGACGTATATCGTAGCATTTATCATTCTATTTCCGGGCTTTTATTTCTTCTGGAAAATGTTTATGCGAGATAAACGCTATATCCGCCAGGAGGAATAGAGGTGAAGCCTGCCGGCTATACTAACCCAGAACCTTTATAAGGAGGGGATGGCATGGAGCAGAAAATTCTATGCGAAGTCAACAACTGTTCTTATTGGGGCAAAGGAAACAAATGCACCGCTGATGCCATTTATGTTGTCAGCCATACTGGTGAAACGGCTGAAAACAGCCGGGAAACAGACTGCAAAACGTTTAAGCCGCATGAATTGTAATTAAAAGAAAGAGCTGCATCAGCCAGCTCTTTCTTTTTGTATGTTGAGTGTTCTCAGCTTTTTAGACATGACCCCGTTTGCAGGTGAAAACAAAAAGGCGCTTGCATACCATATACCTGTCATGGCCGCCATCGCTCCTGAAATCGAAACATTAAGCCACGTTGCGAAGAAATAGCCCATGATCGCCGACAGCCCGCCAATCAACGCGCTGAGAATCAGCATATAAAGAAGCCGGTCTGTCAGCAAATGTGCCGCAGCAGGCGGAACAATCAACATGGCCACAACCAATACAGCACCCACTGAATCAAAGGAAGCAACAGTCGTCAAAGACAGCATGCCCATTTGCACGTAATGAATGAGCAAAACCGGTATTCCTAAGGCTAAAGCCATTTGAGGATCAAACGAAGCGATTTTAAACTCCTTATAGCACACACTGATCAACACTACGTTTAAAACCAGAACAGATGCCAGCATCCAAAACGCTTTCGGCCCGATATCAACTCCGAATGCCGTCATCGTATTCCACGGCACAAAAGCGATTTCTCCCATTAACGAGTGCTCAATATCGAGATGGACATTCGCTCCATAAACAGAAAGCAAAATGACGCCGATTGCAAATAAGGATGTAAACACAACGCCTATGGCAGCATCTGATTGAACCCCCTTGCTATGAAGAAGCTGAACCAAAAATGCCGTTAACAATCCGGTTACAGCTGCACCGATAAACATAGAAATCCCGTCGAGACTCCCGGTCACTAGAAAAGCGCCTACAATGCCAAGCAACACGGTATGGCTGATTGCGTCGGCCAGCATTGCCATGCTTCTCAGCACAAGAAATGTGCCGATCAATGCGCAGCTTACACCGACTAATACACCTGTAGCTATAATCCATGTTTCAAAACTCATTTACGATCTGTCCCTTCTCAGCTTCATGAGACGCTTTTCGCAGCTCAGGCATCCGGCCATACAGCTTTAATAATGAAAAAAGCCGTTCTCTCGTTTCCCCTGACAAACGATCCGGATCAAAGCAGTCCTGGTCGAATTCTATATTGGCAAGCTCCATTTCATGCATGAGATACACTTCATACATCCGCTGCTTCAAAGCTGTGTGGTAGCCTTTTTCAATCCCGGTGCTTGTGATTTGCCAAACTCCATTTTCGATACACTTAATGCACCTCTCTTGTTCCAAGTCATTTAAAACCTTAAGGCATAATGAAGGAGATAGACGCCTTTTCTTTCTTACACTCTCAGCTGTTACACAAAGATCTTTCTTTTCATACTGTTCATAAATCGTCAGCAGCACTTGCTCCCTGCTTGTTCTGCGCCGAAGCCTCATCAGCCTTATGGCTTTAGCGGCCAACCCCCGCTTAGGCGCGCAAATCATTGAAAAAAGAAAGATCAGCGTTGCAGATATGATTATTAATGGCCCTGTCGCCATTCCCTTCATGGTCGTGCTCAGCAGGGTTCCGGCCACTCCGCTGACCCCGCCAGTGATCCCGGCAATGACGATCATCCCTGTCAATCGTTCGGTCCAATATCTTGCAGCTATGGCAGGTGTAATCAGCATAGCCGCCATTAATATCACACCAACCGTCTGAAGCCCAATAACGACAGCACCGACAATCAGACTAGCCAAAAGTCCGTTCAAAAAACGCACCGGGATTCCCAATCCCTTTGCAAACGCGGGATCAAAAGTAATCAATGTAAATTCCTTAAAGAAAACAATACACACGAGCAGCAGAACAGCAGATATTCCTGCAATAAGAATGATATCCTGTCTGACCAATGAAGCCGCCTGGCCGAACAAAAAAGAATCAAGCCCGCTTTGGCTTCCTGCCCCCTGCTGCTGAATATATGTCAAAAGAATAATCCCAACCCCAAAAAACACAGAAAGAACTATCCCAATCGCCGAGTCCTCCTTTGTTTTTGAAAGCCGCGAAATCACCTGAATACAAAACGTTCCGAGCAGTCCGGCAAGCGCCGCACCCAGCAAAAAGAAAGGCAGTGATTTTTGCCCGGTGAACAGAAAAGCGAGACACACGCCCGGCAGAGCTGAATGGGCCATCGCATCGCCGATTAAACTTTGCTTTCTCAGCAGCACAAAGCTGCCCAAAACACCGCTTGCCGCCCCGAGCAAAAGCGTACCCGCCAGCACCCACTGTGTGTTCGGATGCTGGAGCTGCAGCCACAAACTTTCAAACATTGCGCTCACTCCTTATGCCCTTCTGCTATGACTTTATCTTTTAAAAACGTAAGCCTTCCTCCATATGTTTTTTGCAGGTTTTCGATTGTAAAAACGTTTTCCGCCGGTCCGAAAGCGATTTTTCTTAAATGAAGCAGTAAAATCCAATCAAAATAATCCTCGGCGGTCTGCAAGTCATGATGGACGACAAGCACGGTTTTTCCTTTTTCTTTGAGTTCTGCCAGAAGCGTCATAATCGCGCGCTCCGTCGCTGCATCGACACCTGCAAACGGTTCATCCATAAAATAAATGTCAGCGTTCTGGCAGAGTGCCCGGGCAAGAAACACCCGCTGCTGCTGGCCGCCTGACAGCTGGCTGATCTGCCTATTCGCATAATCAAGCATCCCGACTTTTGCTAAAGCGGCCTTCGCCATTTCCACATCTGCTTTCTTTGGCCTCTTTAATAAACCGATTTTTCCGTATCTTCCCATTAGAACGACATCGAGCGCGCTTGTGGGGAAATCCCAGTCAACCGAGCCGCGCTGCGGAACATATCCGATTCTGGTCCGCTGATCCTTATAGTCTTTGCCGTAAATAGAAATGTCTCCTGAAGCCCGGGGCACAAGACCGAGAATGGTTTTGATCAAGGTTGATTTTCCCGCGCCGTTTGGGCCGATAATGCCAATCAGTTTTCCTTCCGGCACCTGCAGCGAAATGTCCTGCAGCACAGGCCTTTTATGATAAGCAACCGTCACATTATCAAGCTCAACAGGGAACATATCCTTCACCTCTATTCTTTATTTAAGCGCTTTAGTAATCGTGTTGATATTGTGGCGGAACATTCCTTCGTATGTGCCTTCTTTGGTGCCCTTTTCACCCATGGCATCCGAATAAAGCTGGCCGCCGATTGTGACGGTATGGCCTTTTTCTTTAGCGCCTTCCACCACTGCATTGATTGATTTTTCAGATACGCTGCTTTCTACGAACACAGCTTTTATTTGTTTTTCTGTCAGAAGATCAACCAGCTCCTGAACATCCCTTAATCCATAGTCCGAATCTGTGCTTAGTCCCTGCAAGCCTCTTACCTTAAATCCATACTCATTCCCAAAGTACGCAAACGCATCATGAGCAGTCACAAGCACACGGCTTTTCTCCGGAATATGTGCGATCTCCTGACGCGACCACTTATCTAAATTTTGCAAATCTTCTTTGTATGCTTTGGCATTTTTCTGAAAGTCATCTGCGTGCTGAGGCATTGCTTTGCTGAATTGCGCTTCAATTTCATCCACTGCATAGATCCATAGCGGAATGCTGAACCACACGTGGGGATCAAACGTCTTGCCTTCCCCCGCTGAAATAAGCTTGTTTTTCGGAATGGCCTCAGCAACTGCCGCTGCTTGTTTTTGTTCGCCAATTTTTTGGAGGACGTCCTCCATTTTCCCTTCCAAATGCAACCCGCTGTACAGAACAACATCGGCTGACATTAATTTTTTCGTGTCACCTTGCGAAGCTTTGTAAAGGTGCGGATCAACCCCCGGCCCCATTAAAGAGGTGACTTTTACATGCTTGCCTCCGATGTTTTCTGCTGCATCGGCAATTTGAGATGTTGTCGCTGTCACTTGTAATTGTTGATCAGCGCTCTTTCCGGCTGAATCTGTTCCGCATCCTGTTAAAGCAAAGGCCGCAAAAAGCACTGCCGCCATCAGCCCTCGTTTCATGTTCCTCCTCCTCTTTGCCATCAATGTCCGATTGTTTTATCTTATGATGTCAGTTCTTAGACATGTGACATTAAATTAGACAAAAGCATATTTTGTTTACACAGGACAAAAATTTTCCTTTGTGCAAAATTATCGCGTTTGGCCATTTTTGTCAAGCTCCATTTACATAAAAAAACCGGCTGGGTCAGCAGCCGGTCCAAACGAGAAGGGATGTATTCAATGAACACTTTTACTGTAACAGCATAGTGTCATTCATTCAAAATAGCAAAATGCTTTTTTCTTACCCATGCTGTGTGAAAACATCCATTTTGGTCACATATTTTCGCATAATATCCTGGTTCACCTCAACCCCTAAACCAGGCTGTTTTGACACAGAAATAAATCCATTATCAATACGAATATCAGGGGTCACAATATCTTCATCCCAATAGCGTGAAGATGATGAAATATCGCCGGGTATTGTGAATTGAGGCAGTGAAGCAAGCGCAACGTTCTGCGCTCTCGATATGCCGGTTTCCAGCATTCCTCCGCACCACACCTGCATGTGATGCTCTTGGCATAAATCATGAATTTTTAAAGCTTCTGTTAAGCCGCCGACACGCGAAGGCTTTATATTAATAATTTTGCAGCTTCCCAGCTCAATCGCCCGTCTCGCATCATCAACTGAACAAATGCTTTCATCAAGGCAAATGGCCGTTTTCAAATGTTTCTGCAAGTGGCGGTGGTCAACGATGTCGTCAGCTTGAAGAGGCTGCTCAATCATCATTAACTGGAATTCATCAAGCTCCTTTAAGCGGCTGATATCCTTCAGCTCATAGGAGGAATTGGCATCAGCCATGAGCGGGATGTTTGGGAACCGGCTGCGGATGGCCTTGACCAATTCCACATCCTGCCCAGGCTGAATTTTAATTTTTATTCTTTGATAACCTTCTTTTTGATAGCTTTCAATTTCCTTCAGCATATCGTCAAGGGGTGCCAGGCCGACAACCACTCCGGCAGGGACTTTATCTCTTGTTCCGCCCAATGCCTCAGCAAGAGATATGCCCTTCTTTTTCGCATAGATATCCCAGACAGCCGATTCAAGTCCCGCTTTTGCCATCCGGTTTCCTTTATACCGCGCCAGGCTGTCCGGCACTTCTGAAGGGTGATTAAATTCACGGCCGACGACATTTGGAATAAAAAAATCTTTTAGCATATGCAAACATGTTCCAATGGTTTCCTCGGTGTACCAAGGAGAAGAGAAAGCAGAAACTTCTCCCCAGCCTGTAACACCGGATGTATCAATGGCTTCCACGATCAGAAATTTGCGCTCTTGAAGCGTTTCGATACTGTTTTTAAACGGTTTCTTTAAATTCATGCTCAAATGGTAAAGCGTAATTTTTTCTATTTCGATCATAGCAGTTCTCCTTTACGCGCATCCTTCAGCCGATTTCGCAAGAGCTTATTAGACGCATTGCGCGGCAAGCGGTCAAGCACAAAGAATTTTGCCGGAATTTTATACTTCGCCAAACGTTCTTTGCAGTATGCCCTCAATTCTTCTGCGCTCACAGGCTTGTGAAGGACAAGATAGGCGTGAGGCACTTTCCCCCATTTTCTGTCCTCAGCCCCTGAAACTCCGGCTTCGGCCACAGCGGGGTGTGAAAGCAGCACTGACTCCACTTCGGCCGGATAAATGTTTTCTCCGCCAGAAATGATCAGATCTGAACGTCTGTCTAATACATATAAAAAGCCTTCATTGTCCAAATACCCAAGATCACCTGTTTTCAGCCAGCCATTTTGAAAGGAGGCTTCGTTTGCGCTCTCTCGGTTAAAATAGCTTTTCATGACATTCGGGCCTTTGACCATAATTTCACCGTGTTCGAACGGTTCACATGCCTGTCCGTCCCGCTCGATTTTGATTTCACATGAAAACAGCGGTTTCCCCGCAGATCCGAGCTTCTCCATGCTAAATTCCGGCGACAGGGTAACAATTTGTGAGCAAGTTTCTGTCATTCCATATGACTGAAAGACAGGGAATCCTTTCTCACGGCATTCCTCAAGCAATGGCAGCGGTGCAGGACCGCCGCCGAGAAGAATGCATCTGATGGATTCAGGGCAACGGCTTGTTTCTTCCAAAAGACTAGCCAGCATAGTCTGCACAGCAGATATCATTGTCACTTGATGCCTGTTGATAGAATCCAGCACATCGCTCACGGAAAAACGCTGGTGAAGCACGACAGTCATTCCATAGATCACAGATTTAAATAATGCGGACAAGCCGCTGATGTGAAAGAGCGGCAATGCGATAAGCCAGCGGTCTTGTTCTGTTATACCCAAATTAAGCGCGGACGACACCGCACTGAAATAATGGTTTCCGAACGTTTGCTGAACTCCCTTGGGCTTTCCTGTCGTACCCGATGTATACATCAGCGTCGCCGTTGCATCCATTTGCATATAAGCCTGGATCTCCATTTCCCCCGCGGCTTCTTTCATCAATTCATCCACATCAATTGTTTGAACGATATGTTCATACTCTTTTCTGTCAAAGCTTGAATCTGTCAGTAAAAAGCCGGAGCCGGAATCCTCCAGCTGAAACAGCCTTTCATGTGTTGACAGCTTCGTATTCAAAAGCACCGCTTTAACACCTAGCAAAAAACAAGCGTGAACAGCGTATACCATTTCTGCACGGTTTTGGAGCAAAATAGCCGCAGTATCCCCTTTCCGAACCGAATAAGCGGCAAGCTGTTCCGCCATTCGTTTAGACGCGGCAAACAATTCTGCAAATGTAACGGTTTGGTCTTTATAGATGAGAGCAATTCTCTCAGGTGTCAGCTGCGCCCGCTGCATGAGCCAGTTGGGCTGTTCTGTCAGCATGTCATCATCTCCGAGGTAAAATGTCTGTATTGAAAAGAAAACAGCTTGGACCGCAAAGTCTCAAGCTGTTGGTTGACTAAGTATTGCTGATCACGGGAAACGAGGGAACTGTCCGAAATCAGGTTTGCGTTTTTCCTTGAAGGAATCACGGCCTTCTTTTGCTTCATCTGTTGTGTAGTAAAGAAGGGTAGCATCCCCTGCAAACTGCTGAATTCCAGCAAGTCCGTCTGTGTCCGCGTTAAACGCAGCTTTAAGAAAGCGCAGTGCGGTCGGGCTTTTTTCAAGCATTTCTTCACACCATTTAATCGTTTCTTCTTCAAGCTGTTCCAAAGGAACGACTGTGTTGACAAGACCCATGTCCAGTGCTTCTTGTGCGTTGTACTGACGGCATAGGTACCATATTTCACGTGCTTTTTTGTGCCCAACAATTCGAGCCAGATAGCCAGAACCGTAACCTGCATCGAAGCTTCCCACTTTAGGGCCTGTTTGTCCGAAAATTGCGTTGTCTGCAGCAATTGTCAAGTCACATACGATGTGAAGCACATGGCCTCCGCCGATCGCATATCCAGACACCATCGCAACAACCGGTTTCGGAATGACACGGATTAAACGCTGAAGATCCAATACGTTTAGACGCGGGATCTGGTCGTCTCCTACATATCCACCGTGGCCGCGCACTTTTTGGTCTCCGCCAGAACAAAATGCTTTGTCCCCTGCGCCGGCAAGCACGATAACCCCAACATTTTGGTCGTCTCTTGCGTCAGCAAACGCATCAATCATTTCAGCAACCGTTTTAGGGGTAAACGCATTATGTACCTCAGGTCGGTTGATTGTTATTTTTGCAATGCCATTATACGTTTCATACAATATCTCATCGTATGTCCGTTTTGTTTTCCATTCAGCCATATGATGACCTCCTTTTATTCTCTATGTGAATGAGTCAGATGCTTGTCAAAAACTCACTCACTATTTTACCAAACAATCGCGGCTGTTCCACATGGACCGTATGTCCTGCCTTTGGAACAATCTCTATTCTACTAGAAGGAAGCATCTTATGCACCTCTTGATTGATGGCGCAAAATTTTTCGTCCCACTCGCCGCAGATAAGGAGCACAGGAACGGCTATTTCTTCTACACGGCTCCACAAGGAAGGCTGTGAACCGGTGCCCATGCCGGTTAAACTGTTCGCAAGCCCAATCTTATTGTTCCGCAGACGGCCCGATCGTATCCTGTGCCGAATATCTTCTGCCAGCCGCTGCTGGGATGAAAACAAAGGGATGTTCTCCCAATACTCAACAAACGCTTTGATCCCGTCACGCAAAATAAAATCAGCAAGCTTCCGGTCCCGCATGATCCGCTCCCGCCGTTCCCCAAGCGTTTTGAGTCCCGGCGTTGTGCTTTCAAGCACAAGTGCTGATACCCGCTCTGGATATGTCATCGCAAAGGAGTAAGCAAGCCTTCCTCCCATAGAATACCCAATCAATTTCACTTTGTGAAGTTTTAATTGATCAAAAATCTCGGCAAGGTCAGAAACCTGCCGGCTAGTGCTGTATCTTTTCCCATTCAGCGGGGCATCGGTTTCACCATGCCCTAAACAATCAATTTTGATCAAGCGGGAATCAGGCAGCATCTCATCAAGAAAAGTCCATGATTGTTTGCTGCCTGTAAACCCGTGCAGACAGACGACGGCTTCGGAAGCATCCTGTCCGACGTCTGTCACAGCATACCGGACACCATCTGACACCGTTATGTTTACAGATCCCATTGTTTTTTCACTTCCCGCACAGCCTCGTTCAGCATATCGCGATGAAGCTGGACTCTCGATTGGCGATCTGTTTTGATTTCGATCAAATGGAGTCCGGGTTTGTCTGCCTGCGGCGCGTAAGCTGTTTTGAATTCATCCCATGAAGCCGGGCATGAATACGTTCCGCCGTAAAGTGCAGCCGCATGCTTGAAATCGAGCCCAGTCGGTGTGCCGAACAAATCTTCAAAGTGTGTCTTCTCAGAAGCCTGCGGCAAAAAGGAAAAGATCCCTCCGCCGTCATTATTGACAAGAATCACAGTCAGAGGAATGCCCAGTTTTTTGGCCGCGAGCAGGCCGTTTAAATCATGATAAAAAGATAAATCTCCAATCACAAGGGTAACAGGCGCTTTTGTTCCTTCACATACCCCCATCGCAGAGGAGACGACACCGTCTATCCCGTTTGCGCCCCGGTTTGAATAAATCCGGAAAGAGCGTTCCTGCTTTTCAAAAAACGTATCAACATCCCTGATCGGCATGCTGTTGCCAACAAACAGCGAGCTGTTTTCAGGCACAAGATGCTGAAGGATTCGATAGAGATTGCCTTCAAACGAAACATCTTCACTGCTGATGGTTTGCAAATGCTCGCGGAACCGCCCATTGACAAACTGCCACTTCTCAAGCCACTCTGATGATCTGGTGGCAGCAGTAAGGCCTGCCATGATCTCCTCAGCAAAAACAGACGCATTACAATGGATCATATGCGCGCTTGCCTGTGTCGGGTCTCTCCACCCTCCATCCTCGTCAATCACGATTTGCTGAATCGCCGGATCATCCTTAAGCCATAAGAAAACCGGTTTTGAAACAGGCATCGGCCCAAACCGGATGACAACATCAGGACGAAGTTTCAGCTTCAGCTCATCATCTTTTAAAAATGAATCATACGCATCAATGACAGTGCTTTTATCGTGAACACCATACCGCAGATTAGACAGCGGATCCGCTAAAATCGGATACTGAAGCGCTTTTGACAGCGCAATAATGTTTTCCTTATCCGCTTCACTATGGAGCTCTCCGCAGACGATCATTCCTTTTTCAGCCTCTGTGAGCATTTCAGCCACATCAGAAAGGGATTCGCGGTCAACAGACTGCGTACCCGTTTTTACAGACACATGACGGCCTGTTCTCATTCTTCCAAACGGCTCATCCGAAAGATCCGGCATCAGCGGTTCGCGCAGCGGCACATTCACATGGACAGGCCCCATTGGTCGTTTTTGTGCTTCACCGGCAGCGCGGCTTGCCAGCGTTCGGATGTATCTCAGCATTTGCGGAGACTCTTCAGGAAGAGCAGAGTCTGTGAAAAACTTAACAAAGTTACCGAATAAGAAGTGCTGATTAATAGCCTGCGGTGCGCCTACTTCGCGCAGCTCATGAGGCCGATCAGCAGTTAACACAATAATTGGCACCCTTGAATAATGGGCTTCAACCACAGCCGGATAAAAATTGGCCGCGGCTGTTCCTGATGTGCAGATCAATAGTACGGGACGCTGCTTCGCTTTTGCCAATCCTAGTGCAAAAAACCCGGCCGATCTTTCATCAATTTGGACATGGACGCTAATATCGGGGTGCGCGGCAGCAAGAATAGCCAGCGGCGTGGATCTTGAGCCCGGACAAACGACGGCGTCCGTAATTCCGGAAAGGGCGAATTCATCAATAAAACTTCCGATGTAATGAGTAATCGGGTTGACAGTCAACGCCTCTCACCTCCTAATGCAGAGATCATCGGCTTCAATTTAATCTGCGTTTCTTCATATTCCGAGATTGGCTCCGAGTCTTCCACAATACCGCACCCGGCAAACAGCCTTGCTGTTCTGCCTTCGATCAGTCCGGAACGAATGGCTACTGCGAATTCCCCGTTATCCTGGCTGTCAATCCAGCCGATAGGGGCTGCATACCAGCCGCGATTCATCGGTTCAATCTCTCGGATCACTTCAACAGCTTTTTCCTTAGGTGCTCCCCCAAGCGCCGGAGTGGGATGCAGCTTCTCAATTAAGTCAAAAATCGAAGCAGAGTCACGCAGCTGTCCGACAATCGGCGTAAATAGGTGCTGAACGCTTTTTGTTTTGTACAATACAGGCCCATCAGGCTTTTCAACCTCTGAACAGGCTGATTCAAAAGCATTATGAATCATGCCTACGACAATATCATGCTCATGCAGGTTTTTCTCATCGTTTAATAATTCAAGCCCGATCCGGCGGTCTTCTTCTTCATTCACGCCTCGTTTAATGGAGCCTGCCAGACAAGTAGACATGACAGTGCTGCCGTCCCTTTTGATCAGTCTCTCTGGAGATGCGCCGACAAAGGTTTTGCCTCCCTGTTCAATTGCAAAAACATAACTTGTCTGCTGATCTTTCAGAAGCGTTTTAAGCACCGGTTCAATTTGGATTGGACCGTCAAACGTGAGCAGCAGCTCTCGGGCAAGAACCACTTTATCATATTGTTTCTCTTTAATTTGGCTTGTTGCCGTTTCGATTGCTTTCAGCCAATCATCCTTATCCAGCTCTTGAGATGCTTCAATCATAGCCTGGCTTCCCAGATCTAAATCAGGAACAATTAATTCCGCTGCAAAAGCTTGTAAGCCTTCCAAAACAGCCTCTGCGTCTTCTTCTCCTTTTACCCATCTGTTGACTGTTAAGAACGGGCCTTCAGCAGTCATTGTCAGCATAAGCGAAGGCACAAAGAAATCCCCTTCCGAGAAATGGTCCCATTGTGTACCTCTTTCTTCGCAAGGGTCAAAAGAAAATCCTCCGAATAACACAGGTCCCACTGCAGAATGCTGCAGCTTTTCTTCTTCATAAATATGAAAAGCCGTCTTTTTAAAGCGCTCCCATTGTTCAAAAACCTCACGATACCGCTCGCTGTTTTTTTGATTTGTCTGGAAAACTGCTTCTTTGCCAAGACCGACTATTGTCAATTCACTTTCAGGATCTGACCAAAAAAATCGATTGCCTGTATATTTTTTTGCTCTGTAATTGAAAAATGATAGAGGGTCAAGAGACTCGATTTGTCTCGAATAGCTTATTAAGACAGCATGGTTGACTTCTTTGGCTTTATGTAATGCATGTAGAACTCCCTTTCGGAACGTACGCTGCACCGTTGTCACCATGAGACATTCCTCCATAATCCTTAAAATGCTTTTAATACCATACACCTGTGTCTTCTTTGTGTCAAACACAGATCATGCAGTCCAAATGGCCTGCCTTACCTATTATAAACCTAATTTCAGAAATGAAAAAGAAACAAAGCTTAAATTTCTTTCTCCACTGGTAGCAAAGCTTGTATCCGCTTACCATAAAAGGAAAACTTCCTATATTCCTCCATCCGGCATTTATGAAAGTTCTCGGGCGATCTGTTCATACTAAAGGTATGCATCAAAGAGAAACGAGGCGATCACATTGCTTACAAAAGACCAGCTGCAGCATTTAAAAAGTGAACTGGAACAAACGAAAAAAGATATTTTAAACCGTTTTAAAGACAATGACCATTTTCAGCTCAATTCAGCCTTTCCTTATGATTCAATGGGTGAACTTTCAGCTTATGATAACCACCCCGGAGACCATGCAACCGAACTTTACGAGCGTGAAAAAGACATCGCTCTCGATTTACATGAGCGAGAGCACCTTCGGGACATTGAGCATTCATTAAAAGCGATAGAAAACGGTACGTACGGTATTTGTGAAGTCAGCGGAAAGGAAATCCCTTACGAAAGACTTGAAGCGCTTCCGACTGCCACAACACTCGCGGAGTATTCGTCACAGGACGTGGTGTCCAAAGACCGTCCGATCGAAGAAGAAACACCTTTCGGGCAATTTGAATTTGACGATGATGAAGAAATCAGAGCGCCATATGACAGTGAAGATTCCTATCAGGATGTCGAAAAATACGGTAACTCACAAACGCCGCAGGATATGGAAAATCCGCCGCTCAGCTACGATGATATGACGATGAACGCCGAAGAGAATATCGGCAATACGGAGTCTTACGAAAATTTCATTGCTACTGATATCACCGGCAAAGAAATTACAGTTTATCAAAGCAGGGCCCATGAGCGTTATGAGGAAGAGCTTGACGAAGAGGGAATCATGACAACATTCGGCGATCTCCACGCTGATTGAACCCCCGATTATCGGGGGTTCTTTTCCGTTTTCATCATATCGGAAATCAGCCTCAAATAATCCTTTTGCAGGCCGATGTCATACCGCTCGCCCTCTAGCAATTTCCCGTAAACATTGCGTGCCCCGAGTGAAGCTTTAATCGCATCCGTTACCTGCACTTCTCCTCCGTTATCAGCTTCTAATTCGTCCAGCTTATCAAAGATATCCGGTGTAAAAATATAACGTCCTGCTGCAGCAAAATGAGATGGCGGGTTTTCTTTAGGCTTTTCCACAATATCCTGGATGCGATAAACCCCTTTTTCAACAGGCTCCCCCTTTATCACCCCGTAATGATGTAAATCCTCCGTTTTTGTTTCTTTTAAGCCGATCACACTGGACTGATATTTCGTATACGCTTCAATCAGCTGCCCTAAAGCCGGCTGATTGGCGGAAAAAATCAGATCATCGGGCAAAACGACGGCAAAAGGTTCTCCGCCTGCAAATGGCCTTCCGTAAGAAATGGCATCACCCAAACCCTTTGCATAAGGCTGGCGCACATAGTGAATCCGTATATCTGGAATTGGATGCTCACTGAGTAAATGAAGTTTATCCCGGGAGGCCAGAAAAGCTTCGAGTGCCAAAGAGGAATCGAAGTAGTCGACAATCAGGTTTTTATGGCTCGATACAACCATCAAAATGTCCTCAATGCCTGACTCCTTTAGTTCTTCAACAATATAATGAATTACAGGCTTAGACCCTACCGGAAACATTTCTTTCGGAATCACCTTCGTCACCGGCAGATTTCTCGTGCCGAATCCTCCGGCAGGAATGATCGCTTTTTTTATCATGGTATTTTCCCCTCAGCTTATGTTTATTACATGATATTCCAAGAGCGCATCCCGATGTTTGTCCATGTGAAATTAGGCGGACGCAACTGGGCAGAAAGCGGAATCACGAACCAGCCCTTTTTTAATAGGATATTGATATATGACCAGTAATCTTGAAAAGGAGCTCAGGTGATGAAAATTTGTGTGGTTGGCGCCGGATATGTCGGTTTAACTTTATCAGCGGCACTGGCATCCATCGGGCATGACATGATATGCACAGACAAAGACGTCAAAAAAATCGAGCAGCTGAAAAATGGAGACATTCCCTTTTACGAGCCTGGGCTTTCTGATGCAATAAACCATTACGGCAATCTCTCGTTTTCTTCTGAAGTGAAATCGAGCATGGAGAAATGTCCCGTCATCTTTATCGCAGTCGGAACCCCACCGCGTTCGGACGGGTCAGCTGATACGAAAGCCCTGCAGTCCGTCATCAGCGATTTGAGCGAGGCGATTCGATCGTATAAAACCATTATTACGAAAAGCACTGTTCCGCCCGGGACAAATGAAAACATAGCAAAACAGCTGGTTGACTCCGGTGTGTCTGAAAGTTTGTTTAACATCGTATCCAATCCCGAGTTTCTGCGGGAAGGCAACGCCTTATATGACATGCTGCATCCTGACAAAACGGTCATCGGTATTCAGGAAGGCGATCACGTATCGGCAGCAATCGTCAAATCTATTTACAAACACATTGACACCCCTTATATCATTACAAGCTTAACAGGAGCAGAGCTGATCAAATATGCCAACAACTTCTTTTTAGCAGCCAAAATCTCGTTCATTAACGAAATGGCCCGCTTATGTGAAGCCTATCATTCAGATATCTCGGATATTTCCCGCGCTATCGGACTAGATCCGAGAATCGGGAGGCACTTTTTGCAGGCTGGCATCGGATACGGCGGCTCTTGTTTTCCAAAGGATCTGCAGGCGCTGCAATTTGCTGCCAAGGAAAAAAACACGGAGACCTTCCTGCTTCAAGCCGTGCAGCACATTAACGACACTCAGCTCGGCCTGTATATCAAAAAAATACAGTCATTCTTCGATACACTTCAAGGCAAGAAAGCAGCTGTACTCGGCATTTCCTTCAAACCCCATACCGATGACACCAGAAATTCTCAGGCCGTCAGACTGATTGAAGGGCTGGCAGAGCTGGGATGTGATGTTCATGCATATGATCCTGAAGCTGTCCTTCCAGAACATTTGCGGCAACATGCAACTCAGCATTCTCAAGCTTTTGATGCGATAGAAGAGAGTGACTTTTTATTTTTGGCGACAGAATGGCCTGAGTTTTTAGCGTTTGATTGGAAAAAGGCTGCAGGCATCATGAAAGGGCGTCTTGTGATTGACGGACGCAACGTACTGAAAAAAGAACCGATCGAGGCTTGCGGCCTGATCTGTACGGGGGTTGGGCGCCCATGAGAATACTCGTCACAGGAGCAGCGGGATTTATCGGCTCCCACCTCTGCGAAGAATTACTGAAGGATAAGAAACATCACGTTATCGGAATCGATGACTTTATCGGTCCTACTCCATTTTCCTTAAAATTAAAAAACCTTAAAACCCTGCTGCAAGAAAAACGATTTACGTTTATAAAGGAAAATCTGCTGACAGCGGATCTTTCTCCCTTACTGGAAGGAGTGGACGTCATCTTTCATTTGGCGGCCATTCCGGGTGTCCGCTCAAGCTGGGGCAATCATTTCCACCCATATGCCGCACATAATATCCAAGCGCTACAAAGACTTCTCGAGGCATGCCGTGAACATCCTATTCAAACGTTCGTCTTTGCATCCACCTCTTCCGTCTATGGCGAAAAACAAGGAAAAGTCAGCGAGAACACATCGCTTTCTCCTTTATCTCCGTACGGGGTAACAAAGCTTACCGGTGAAAAGCTTTGCCATGTGTATCAACAAAGCTTTGGCATTCCAATTGTGATTCTCCGTTTTTTTACCGTTTACGGACCAAGACAGCGGCCGGACATGGCTTTTCATCGGCTCATCAAGCAGCACCTTCAGCAAAAGCCGCTCACGATCTTCGGTGACGGGCAGCAGTCAAGAGATTTTACTTACATCGGCGACTGTGTCAAAGGCATCACCGCTGTTCTTGGGAAACCCCACCTTATTGGTGAAACGGTAAATATCGGCGGCGCTGAACGTGCCTCAGTCTTAAAGGTTGTCTCCCTGATTGAAGAGATTTCCGGTAAAAAAGCAATACTGCACTTTTCGGACAAAATAGCAGGGGAACCGAGCAACACGTGGGCGGATATTTCAAAAGCAAAGCAGCTCTTGCATTATGATCCTGCCACATCCTTAAAGGATGGCTTGACTAACGAAATTGCCTATTTATCGTCGCTGTATCAGGGGGAATGAAAATGAAGCTTGCCTTTATCTGTACAGAAAAGCTGCCGGCGCCCGCGGTACGCGGCGGCGCTATTCAAATGATGATTGACGGTGTCACGCCCTATTTCAGCAGCCGCTACGACCTGACCATTTTTTCAATAGAAGATCCATCGCTTCCAAAAAGAGAAACGAAAAACGGCGTACATTATATCCATCTGCCAAAAGAGCATTACCGAGAGGCGGTAGCCGAAGAGCTGCGAGCCTCTTCCTTCGACCTCATTCATGTGTTTAACAGGCCTTTAAATGTCTCTTTATATAAAAAGGCTTCACCAAACAGCAAGATCATTCTGAGCCTGCATAACGAAATGTTTTCTGAAAAAAAGATGACCTTCGCGCAAGGAAAAGAAGTACTCGACAATGTCTCCATGATTACAACTGTCAGCGAATTTATTAAACAAACCGTCATCGAACGTTTCCCTGAAGCCGAGGACATCACAAAAGTCGTGTACTCGGGCGTTGATTTACACGCTTATCCGCCCGTCTGGACGACGAAAGGCGCGGCTGTCAGAGAAACATACCGAAAAAAATACGACATTGAGGATAAAAAAGTTATTTTATTCGCCGGCCGCTTAAGCCCGACAAAAGGGCCTCACCTTCTCATCCACAGCATGAGACGGATTTTGCAGCAGCATCCTGATGCTGTACTTGTCATAGCGGGCGGGAAGTGGTTCAGCGATGACAGCGAAAATCAATATGTCACCTATCTTCGCAAGCTGGCGCTGCCGTACAGAGACCACGTGCTCTTTACAAAATTCATTCCCGCAGACGACATACCAAACCTTTTTCTGATGGCAGATGTATTTGTTTGCAGCTCTCAGTGGAATGAACCGCTCGCCCGTGTGAATTATGAAGCAATGGCAGCCGGCACGCCCTTAATTACCACAAACCGGGGCGGTAACGGAGAGGTCGTAAAACACGAAGTCACCGGCCTTGTCATTGACAGCTACAACAAACCTTCTTCATTTGCAAAAGCAATTGACAGAGCCTTTACAGATCAAGAATTAATGAACAAAATGACAAAAAACGGCCGTAAGCATGTAGAAGCTTTATTTACCTTTACACATGCTGCCAAACGACTCAATGAAGTTTACCAATCCGTTTTGACCCCGAAAAACAAACAATTCCCGCCGCCTTTTCTGACGCAAAACCTTGATTTATCATCAATCAATCAGCTTTTTGTGAAAGCAAAATCATAAACCTACAGCTCGCGTTGCAAAACGGGCTGTTTTTTGTTGCAGAGAGCTCAAAAAAAGGCATAAAAGTGACTTTATGCCTTTCGCTTTACAGCTGAAGAAAACCATGGAGCTGGTTTAGAATCACTTGGAAGAATGATGATTTCCACTCTAGCTTCCTCCACTAATTCTGGTTCTTCATCATCATGCTCTTCTTCCTCAAAGAGCGGCATTGAGCGTTTCGACTCACGCTCCTCCTCAGGCTCTCGAGCAGTTTCAAATTTCGTTTCTTCTTCATCATTGATGATTTTGTGTTCAGTTTCCTTTTCCTTCGTTTCTTCTTGATATTCTTTCGGTGCATTGATGTGAGGAAGCTCTCGGATGCTGCCCACAGCTAAATGCTTCTCCTCTTCCTCCTTCTCAGCTGAGATTGAGTCATGAGCCTGCCATCCCATTGACCCAGGCGGTGTAAATACGAATTGGTCGAGATCCAATTTAGAAATAGAGGCTTTTTGTCTCGAAGACCTCATGTCAATTCGCCTCCCGATACGCTTTTATCTTTTTATAGAGTTCCGGCAGTTTATCCAAAAACGAATCTTTAGATTCTTCAACGGAAATCATATTTTGCAGCGCCCAGTTATACTTCTCATCTGACCACGTTTTCTTTTGCTTCAAATAATATTTATGGCCGATTGCACAGAACAAATGCGGAAACGCGAGATCAATCCAAAGTACCTCATACTGTTTTTCTGTGAGCGGATACACTTTGTCATAGGCCGCAAGCAGCGCAACCATGAAATCAGTATCCCACACAGAAAGCTTAACCATCACTTTATTCAGCAGAATACGAAGGTCTCTTGAAGGCAAATCGTAGGTAATCGAGTGAAGCTCCTTTAAAAAGGGCTCCCCGTCGATCTCAGTCAAACGTGCCAATGTAAAATCCTGAAAACAGAATCCGCCATGCTCGAGCGTTTCTTTTGTCCAGGTTTCGTATTCTGAGTCATCAAGCGCTTGAAGTGCTTCTTTTCCTCTTGCCAGCATTTTATCAGCATGTTTTAAGAAAGTTTGCGAAAATACGTCATCAGGATAAGATGCTGCGATCTGCATATTCCCTTCAAGTTCCTGCAGCTTCCATCGGTATAATTTATGCCATTTTCCCAGCCTGCTTCTCTTCTTGCTTTCATCTGTGCAAACATATCCTTTTGACGCATGATGAAAATGGCCTGCAAACGACATGACTTTTTTCATTTGCTCTGCATCATAGTAAATCATTTCTTTTCCTGTCACTTTGTCATATAAGCTGTAAGAAACCTGATCCGTGCCCAAGCAGCTACCGCCATTTTTTGTTTGATGAATCGGCGCTATCGGCAGCCCTTTCTCTTGTAAATGGGCATGAGCCTGAGTAATAAAAAGCATCCGCTCCGGCTTCATTTGCGCTTCTTTTAGCAGCTTTGGGCCATGATCAGTTTGAACTTCCCAGATTTTGCGCCCGCTTTTGTTCGATTTCAGCGCCACATTGTCAATATGAAAAGGATAATAGCTGAGAATTTCAGACACAATCTGTTCTTCATGCTCTTTTTGGTACACTCTGTTCACCCCTTCTATCTGTTCTTTTCATAGACGCTGAGCAGATTTTCAGCCACCCTCTGCCAGCCGAAATTGCTTTCTGCCTCACGGCGGCTGTATTTCCCAAGCCGTTCCCGCTTTTCCGAGCTGCTCAGCAAATCATTGATATGTTCGGCATATTGTTTAGGATTTTCAAAGTCATGAATGATGTAGCCGTTTTTCCCTTCCTCTATGACCTCTGGATTGCCTCCCCGATTGCTTGTAATGATAGGCAGTCCCGCAGCCATCGCTTCATAATGCACCCTTGCTAAAGGTTCCTGCCATTGCGAAGAGCACACAAATACATCTGACATGGTATAAAGGCGCGGAATGTCCTTTGGCTTCACAAATTGAATAAATGTGACATGATCCTTTTGCATCGCGCCAAGGGTGTGAAGATGTTTGACATAGTTATTTAATTCATTATCTCCGAACCATTTGGACCCGATAAACACCATCATGACATCGGGATGCTCCTCAATGATGTCCGGCAAAGCCTGCAATAAAATGTGCGGGCCTTTGACTTTGCTAAGACGGCCGACAAATAGGACGATTTTTTTGCCGTGAAGCCCCAGCTCGCTTCGCATCTCTTCGCGAGCCCGCTGTCCTTCATTCGTCCAGCGGGGATGGTACGCTTTTAAATCCACACCGGAATAAACTGTTTTTGTTTTTGATCGGGCTGACGGAAAACGGCTTGTGATCGTCTGTCCGATATAATCGCTGACCGTAACAATCTGCGCTACGGAATCGATGCAAATCTCTCCTTCTGCCTGGCTGATTTTATCGTAAGCAAACATTTCATTGTGAACGCTTAATATAAAAACAGCGTCCGGCGCCTGTTTTTTCAATTTTGGAACCCAGCTTGGGCGATTACAAACATGCACAAGGTCAAAGCGGCTCCTTCTCAGCTCTTCTCCAACAGCTTCTTCATAACGGTCTTCATCCAAATGTACATAATGGACACCGTCTGCAGTCTCTCTATCAGCGAGATTAGGATCTTTAATAGAAAACACAGTCACCTCATGTTTTTTGGCAATTAAAGGGGCAACCGCTTCGAGGTAGATTTGAATGGCGCCTCCTCGAACCGATGGGACAGGAAGCTTCTCTGTGGCGATCAGTGCTATTTTCATACATAGCCTCCATTCCTGCATGATTTTTAACTAGTTAGAATCATGATACGGCTGATCAACCAACTTGTGCGGATTGGGACTGCCCCAAAAACAAAACGGGTAAACAACCATATTCATCTATTAAATATAGTCAAATATCTCAATCATTTTTTCCTTTTGATTCATAAGGTAGGAGTAAAACAGGTAAGGATGTGTCCTTTAATGGCAGAAAACCACGAAGTCATTGAGGAGGGGAATTCATCAGAGCTTCCTTTATCAGCAGAAGATGAAAAAAAATTAACGGAGCTGGCTGAAAATGTGCTTCAAGGATGGGATGTGCATGCTGAAAAAATAGACGTCATTCAGGGAAATCAGATGGCGCTGGTCTGGAAGGTCCACACAGGCTCTGGCGCGGTTTGTCTGAAACGAATACACAGACCGGAAAAGAAAGCGTTATTTTCCATTTTCGCGCAGGATTATTTAGCAAAAAAAGGCATGAATGTTCCTGGCATACTCCCAAACAAAAAAGGCAGCCTATATTCCAAGCACGGCTCCTTTCTATTTGTCGTATATGATTGGATCGAAGGAAGACCGTTTGAGCTGACTGTAAAGCAGGACTTAGAGTTTATCATGAAAGGCCTTGCTGATTTCCATACAGCGTCCGTCGGATATCAGCCGCCGAATGGCGTTCCCGTATTTACCAAATTAGGGCGCTGGCCGAATCACTACACGAAACGGTGCAAACAGATGGAAACGTGGAAGCTGATGGCGAGAGCGGAAAAAGAAGACCCTTTCTCACAGCTTTATCTTCAGGAGATAGACCGCTTCATTGAAGACGGCCTGCGCATCAAAGACCAGCTTTTGCAATCGGCCTATGTTCCATGGACTGAACAGCTGAAAAAAAGCCCTAACCTTTGCCACCAGGATTACGGAACCGGGAATACACTCTTAGGAGAAAATGAACAGATTTGGGTCATCGACTTAGATACCGTATCATTTGATCTGCCTATTCGCGATTTGCGCAAAATGATTATTCCGCTTTTGGATACGACGGGCGTTTGGGATGGCGAGACATTTCATGTCATGCTGAACGCATACGAATCCAGAGCCCCATTAACAGAAGAACAAAAACAAGTCATGTTTATAGATATGCTGTTTCCATATGAGCTTTACGATGTCATTCGCGAAAAATACGTCCGCAAGTCTGCTTTACCGAAGGAAGAATTAGAATCAGCTTTTGAATATGAACGCATTAAATCAAACGCATTGCAGCAGCTGATTTAAATCCATCATTTCCCCCGCATATCGGGGGTTTGATCTTTATAAGCTAAAGGGTAAGTATAAATGTAAAATAAATACATACGGAGGTTGCAAACATGAAAAAGATGATCGGCGCCATAGCAGTTTTTGTGATTACATACGCGCTGTTTTCAGCCGCAGGATACCTGTTTCCTGTTGACCAAGAATGGTACAATTCATTAAAAAAACCCGACTGGACGCCAAGCGGTTCTGCAATCGGCATCATTTGGGCCATTCTGTTTGCCCTGATCTCCCTTTCAGCTGCCATTATATATGCTGCGTTTTCTTTTAAAGGTGCAAAAAGCTTTTGGTTTGCGCTTTTAATAAATTACGTGCTCAATCAGGCATTCAGCTATTTCCAGTTTACGCAAAAAAATCTGCTGGCTGCATCGATTGACTGCCTGCTTGTCGCCATCACAGCAATCGTATTACTGATCATTGCGAAAAAATACAGCAGAGCCGCAAGCTATCTTCTTTTGCCTTATTTTTTATGGAGTGCATTTGCGACGTTCTTATCCTTTGCCATCGATTCAATGAATCTGTGAACAAAAAAAGCCGCTTATACAGCGGCTTTTTCATATCATCGGCTTGATGCCCCAAATGTCCTTCGCATATTCCCGGATCGTGCGGTCGCTGGAGAAATATCCAGAATGAGCAATGTTTACAATCGAACGCTCAGACCATTTCCTTCGTTCTCGATAATCAGCTTGAATTCGCTCTTGCGCATCTGCATATGAGCTGAAATCCTTCAGTACAAAATACTCATCATTATGCGGAAGCAGCGAGTCATAGATCGATTCAAACTCATCTGCTTCTCCTTCAAAAAAACCATTGATCAGCTGATCGACTACCTGCCTGATTCTCCGGTCATGCTGATAATATTCCCTCGATCTATAACCGCCGTTTTCCTGATATGATAGAACATCATCCGCTTTTAAGCCGAACGTGTAAATACAATCAGGGCCCACCCGCTCAAGGATTTCGATATTAGCGCCATCATGCGTGCCGATTGTCAAAGCGCCGTTCATCATAAACTTCATATTTCCTGTACCAGACGCTTCCTTGCTTGCGGTTGAAATTTGCTCACTTACATCTGATGCCGGAAAAATTCGCTCAGCCATAGAAACTCTATAATTTTCTAAAAAAACAACTTTGATCAGCTGTTTGACCGCCGGATCATAATTGACTTTATCTGCGACAGAATGGATCAGCTTAATGATTTTCTTGGCATAATAGTAGCTTGGTGAAGCCTTTGCCCCGAAAATAAAGGTTTGCGGGTAGATTGAAAACCCAGCGTCCTCCTTGAGGCGGTTATACAAATACATAATGTGAAGAACATTCAACAGCTGACGTTTATATGCATGAAGCCGTTTCACCTGAACGTCGAATATGCTGTCAGGGTTCACAACCACCCCTGCCGTGCAAAAAATCAAATCGGCAAGCTCTTGTTTTTTCTTGCTTTTGTTGTTTTGAAACTGTTCAATAAATGCAGGATCAGAGGCGTACGATTCTAAATGGATCAGTGATTCCGGCTGTTTCACCCATTCATCGCCGATCGCCTCTGTAATGATGGCAGACAAGCCTGGATTCGCTTTTAACAGCCAGCGCCTGTGGGCAATCCCATTCGTCTTATTGTTAAAACGATTCGGGAACAGCAAGTGAAAGTCGCGCATCTCTCTTTCCTTTAATATATCCGAATGAATTTTTGCAACACCATTTACACTGTAACTGCCTACTATGGCCAGATGAGCCATCTTGACAACCCCATGCGCTGTAATCGCCATGTTCTCTATCCTTTTCCAGTCTCCCGGATACTTTTCCCAAACTGCGCGGCAAAACCTTTCATTGATCTCTTCAATAATCATATACATGCGCGGGAGCAGCGGCCTAAACAAATGAATCGGCCATTTCTCAAGCGCTTCTGACAATGTTGTATGATTCGTATAAGAGATCGTATGTACAGTGATATGCCAAGCTTCTTCCCAGCTCATGTCCTCTTCATCGAGCAAAATCCGCATCAGCTCAGGCACCGCAAGCGCAGGATGAGTGTCATTAATATGAATGCTCACTTTTTTATGCAGGCCGGATAAAGATTTATGCGTTTTTCGGTAATTGTTTACAATGCTTTTTAAGCTTGCGCATACCAAAAAATACTGCTGCTTCAGACGTAAAATTTTCCCCTCGTCATGGGTGTCATCGGGATATAAAAATTCAGAAACCGCTTCTGTTTCCCGCTTATAAGATAAAATATTACCGCCATGATAATGCGCATAGGGCTCGGCGTTCCAAAGCCTTAACGTATTGACAGTGCCCGTTTCATAGCCGATGACCGGAATATCATAAGGAACAGCGGTTACAATTGTCGCTTGTTCGTGGCGAAAATGCAGACGCCCGCTTTTTTCTGTCATATGCACCTCGCCCCAAAATGGAACGTCAACTGCCTGATCCGCATTCCTTACTTCCCATACATTCCCGTTTTTCAGCCATTGCTCAGGCAGCTCCACCTGATGCCCGTCTACAATTTTTTGCTCAAACAAGCCATGCTTGTAACGGATGCCCATCCCGTGCCCCGGCAAGTTCAACGAAGCAAGAGAATCTAAAAAGCAAGCGGCCAACCGGCCAAGCCCGCCGTTGCCGAGACCAGCATCGTTCTCTATCTGAAGGATCTCCTCTAAATTGATGCCGATATCCTTTAAACCAGCTTCTACAACATCACGAACACCGAGATTCATTAAGTTTTGTTCAAGGAGCTGACCGAGCAGAAATTCGATTGATAGATAATATGTCTGCTTCCCGGAATTGGATCTGCTTTTTTCATTCGTCTTGATCCAATCTGCACTGATATACTCTCTGACCATATTGCCCAACGTTTTATATTGATCCAGCTTGGCAGAATCTTTAAAGCTTTTTCCGCACGTCATTTCCAGGCGCTTTAAAAATAAATCTGCAAAGCGTTCTTTACTCGAGAACATCCCGTCCACTCCTTGTCACATGTTCGAAAATGCGCTGATACTCTTTAGCCGACTTCCCCCAGCTGTAATCTGCATTCATTGCGGTCTTCATGATGCTCTGCCATACATCCTGTTGGCGATAAAACGACAGCGCCCTTTCAATCGTAAATTTCAGGTCATGCGCATTGAAGGCGGAAAATGTAAAACCATTGCCCGTCCCCTCTTCCTCCTGATAGGAACGGACAGTGTCGTAAAGTCCGCCCGTTTCTCTAACAATGGGAATGGCGCCATATTGAAGAGCAATGAGCTGCCCCAAGCCGCACGGCTCAAATTTCGACGGCATCAAAAACATATCAGATCCCGCATAAATTTGGTGGGCAAGCGGCTCATCAAACCCAATATAAGCTCTGCACTTCTCATGAAAAGCAAATTCTGCATACCGAAAATAATCTTCGAATTCACGTTCTCCTGTCCCCAGCACAACCAGCTGTATGTCTTGCTCCTCAAGAAGCTCGTGCATAATTCTGCGGACAAGATCAAGCCCCTTTTGTTTAGTGAGCCTTGTCACCATACTGATCAGCGGAATATCGTTTTTCTCTGGAAGCCCCATTCGCCGCTGAAGCTTCGTTTTGTTTTCCATCTTGCATGCAAGATGTTCCGAATCGTATTGCGCCTCTATATAAGGGTCGCTTTTCGGCTGATAGGACGTATCATCAATGCCGTTTAATATGCCCGTTACATCATTTTCCCTATATTGCAAAACCTGTTCCAACTGCTCACCATAATACGGAGTCAATATTTCATTTCTGTAAGTGGGGCTCACAGTCGTCACATGATCAGCCGCAATGATGCCCGCCTTCATAAAATTAACAAATCCGTTGCATTCTAACCTTTCATAGTGAAAATGATCCATCTCAAGACCCAGCAAGTCATGTGTGACATCAGGAGGGAATATGCCTTGAAACTGCAGGTTGTGAATCGTGAGCACGCTTTTCATGCGTTCATAAAAAGGATGTTTTCTGTATTCCTCTTTCAGTAAATAATTGACCATCGCTGTATGCCAGTCGTGAGTATGAACAATATCGGCTGGAACATTCACAACTTTGGCAGCCTCCAGCACAGCTCTTGAAAAAAAGGCAAACCGCTCACCGTCATCATAATGCCCATACAACGAATCCCTGTTGAAATAGTACTCATTGTCGATGAAGTAATAATTCACATCATCCTCTGCCATATGTTCAATTCCGCAATATTGCTGCCGCCAGCCGACAGCTACGGTACACTCAGCCTTTTTTTTCATACGCTTTTTCCACTGCTCAGGTATTTGGCTGTACTTCGGCAGCATCACAGCTACCTCATTGCCTAATCGCGCAAGCGCCTTCGGAAGAGCACCTGCTACATCGGCAAGACCTCCGGATTTAACAAATGGGGTGCATTCAGACACAGCAAATAATATCTTCAAGAATTCATCAGCTCTCCTTGCACCAAACCTTTTCTTAATACAAGCGGCTGCTCAGCTGTTCCAGCAGCTTCCGTCGCCTTGCCGATTTTAACGTCCTTATCAGAAATGACCTGCTCAAGAAGACAATCCTCGCCAATCTGCGTTTTTTGCATAATAATGCAGTTTTTCAGCTTCGTTCCCTTTCCGACATGGACCGCCCTGAACAAAATGCAGTTTTCAACCTCTCCTTCAAGCACACAGCCGTTTGCCACCAAAGAATTTTTGACAGTGCTGTGTTTTCCGTATTTCGTCGGCGGTTCATCCTTCACTTTTGTGTAGATCGGCTGCTGCGGCAAAAATACCTGCTGCCAAAAACGAGGCTGAATGAGTTCCATACTGTGGGTATAATATTTTTCCACCGAATCAATAACAGCGGCATAACCTGAATATTCATAAGGGCAAATGGTCAAGGCGGAAGCTTCCTTTTCAACAGCCTCCTGAATGGTTTTATAGCCTTTTTCGCTATGTCCGTAGATCAGATCCTTTAAAAGTGTTGTAGACATGATATAGATTTGCAGCGACTGGCCGTCCTGAAATACCTCGGTGACATCGCAGCCAACCTCCTGATGGCGTTTCAGCACATATTGAAATTGAATGTTGCATACGGTATGGCTGTTGGAGATAACAGCATATTGCTGCGTGCTTCTGTGGAAGTAATCTAGATGGTCCGAAAACTGGCGAAAGGAACCGAATTCATCGTATTCGTGATGAAGGTGGGGAGACGGAAAAAAAAAGAGACCGTCCTTTTTCCGATGCAAATCCCATTCCTTACCTGCCCCAAGGTGATCCATGAGCGAACGGTAACGATACTTCGGAAAAATGGCAACACTCCTAATATCCGCATTCACCATGTTGGAAAGCATAAAATCAATCAGACGGTATCTGCCGGCAAAAGGAATCGCCCCAAGCGACCGCTGTGCTGTTAAATCCTGAAGAGAATGCTTATATGTGGTTTCATCTATAACACCTAACATTTGATTATTGAACACTGATTCTGCCCCCTGTTCAGTAATTAAATCAATTCTTTTTCTACAAATTCCTCTGAAACGAGCAGCACCTCTTCAATGTCTTTTTCGGAGCGAATCACTGCACCATCCGGGAGCACCGTCCCCTTAGGAACGATGGCATTTTCAATCACTACATGCTCCCCAATCGTCACATCCGGCATGATGACGGATGATTTGACAGTCGCATGCTTACCGACAGTCACACCTTGAAAAAGAACGGAGTGAGACACATTTCCATACACAACACAGCCTTCGTTCACAAGCGAATCTTGAACCTGCGCATCAGATGAAATAAATTGCGGGGGCTGATTGGGATTGACGGAGTAAATTTTCCATTTGCGTTCAAACAGCTTCAGCTCCGAGTCCTCTTTTAACAAATCCATATTGGCTTCCCACAAGCTCTGCACTGTTCCGACATCCTTCCAATATCCTTTGAACGGATAAGCGGAAAGCTTCTTTTTCTCCTTCAAAAGCAGAGGAATAATGTCCTTGCCGAAGTCGTGGCTAGAATAAGGGTTCTGATCGTCCATCTCAAGATACTGTTTCAAAAGCGGCCAATTGAAGATATAAATTCCCATTGAGGCAAGATTGCTCTTAGGGAACTTGGGCTTTTCATCAAATTGTGTGATCGTCCCATCTGGATTGGCCTTCATAATCCCGAACCGGCTTGCTTCCTCCCAGCCCACTTCGATGACAGAGATGGTCACATCCGCTTTCTTTTCAATGTGAAAGTCAAGCATTTTGCCGTAGTCCATTTTGTATATGTGATCCCCTGATAAAATCAGTACATACTCAGGATCATATTGATTCAAATAATTGAGATTTTCATAAATGGCGCTTGCCGTCCCTTTATACCATTTGACTTCTGACGACTCAGCATAAGGAGGTAAAACCGTCACTCCGCCATTATATCTATCAAGATCCCATGCACTGCCGATTCCAATATAGGAATTCAGCTCAAGCGGCTGATATTGCGTTAAAATCCCGACTGTGTCTATGCCTGAATTAGAACAGTTGCTTAGGGTAAAATCAATAATCCTGTATTTTCCCCCAAAAGATACAGCCGGTTTGGCCATATTTTTTGTTAAACCGCTTAGACGGCTGCCCTTTCCGCCGGCAAGGAGCATGGCTACACATTGTTTTTTCATCTTTTTATCTCTCCTCTTTTTCTAACCGCCCGTAAAATCGAGATGCCGTAAGGGGGGATGGTCATCGTGATATAACACGGTTTATGATGAAGAGCTCCCTTTTTGGCCGATATCGGCTTTTTATTGATTTGTCCTGAGCCTCCATATGTTTCACTGTCACTGTTCAGCACTTCGATGTATTGGGTAAAAAAAGGAACTCCAACATCATATTGATGATAGACCGCGGGTCTAAAATTACAAATGATGACAAGCGCCTCACCGTGCTTTTTGCCATAGCGAATAAAAGAAAAGATTGATTGTTCGTCATTATGGACATCAATCCATTCAAACGATTGTGCACGATGGTCATGTTCATAAAGGATTTTGCTTTTTTGGTAAAAGCGGAGAAGATCTTGCGTAAAAACGCTGGCTTTCTGATGCATGGGGAAGGAGTCCAAAAACCAATCAAGCTGTTCTGTATCTTTCCATTCATCAAATTGGGCAAACTCTGATCCCATAAAGATCAATTTCTTTCCGGGATGCACTGTCATATAGCCCAGCAAAAGCCGATACTGGGCAAATTTCTGCCAGTAGTCGCCAGGCATTTTATTAAGAAGTGATTTTTTTCCGTATACGACTTCATCATGAGAAAACGGCAACACAAAATGTTCACTAAACGCATACAGTAATGAAAAAGAGATAAGCTGATGACAATGCCGCCTTTCTTCAGGCGGCGTCTCCATGTATTTCAGTACGTCATTCATCCATCCCATATTCCATTTATAATGAAAACCAAGCCCCCCTTCCTCAACGGCACCTGTCACTTGAGGCCATTCTGTAGAATCTTCCGCGATCATCATCACCTGTGGATACGCCTCTCTCATGGTTTGATTGAGTTTTTTTAAAAATTCAACAGCATATGGATTCGTGTGGCGTTCATCCTGATTTGGCCAATACAAGATATTAGCCACTGCATCAACCCTAAATCCATCTATATGATAGAATTCCGCCCAGTACAACGCATTCGAAATTAAAAAACTATGAACTTCTGGTTTTCCCAGGTCAAAATTTGCCGTACCCCATAACCAGTTCTCGCGATCACGTTCTTCTTTGTATTCATAAAGCGGTTCTCCATCAAACATATAAAGGCCATGTACATCTTTACAAAAATGTCCAGGAACCCAATCTAAAATGACCCCGATATTTTGTTGATGACATTCATCAACAAACCTCATCAGATCGTGCGGTGTGCCAAACCTGCTTGTCGGGCTGTAATACCCCGTTCCTTGGTAGCCCCAGGAACGATCATATGGATGCTCATACACTGGAAGCAGTTCAATATGGGTAAACCCATGCTCTTTGATATACGGAATAAGTGTCTGACTTAACTCTTTATAGGAGTAATGCCTGCCATCAGAATGCTTCTTCCAAGACCCGAGATGCAGTTCATAAATGAAAACAGGTTTCTCATACAGCGTCTTAGTCTTCTGTTTCTTTTGCCATTTTTGATCTTGCCAGCTGTACCCTTCCAAATCGTAAGTAAGTGACGCTGTGTTTGGTCTGACTTCTGAATAAATGGCGTATGGATCTGCCTTCAGCCTAATCTCACCGCAATTCGTCACGATTTCATATTTATATCGTTCCTTTTCTCCTAAACCCGGAATAAATAACGTCCAAATGCCATTATCATTCACTCTGTGCATCACATGCTGTTCTCCCGACCAGCTGTTAAAATCCCCAGCCACTCGTACTTCCGACGCATGAGGCGCCCACACACAGAATTCATATCCGCTTGTGCCATTCAGCTCACGAAAATGCGAGCCAAACAGCTGATAGCTTTTAAACAGACTGCCTTCGTGAAAAAGATAAACATCATGTGCTGTAGGGCTGGCAGCGGCCATGTAATCATCCTTTCTGACATCATAGTTTTCATTTATAGTATTTATTCGAAGAAATAAAAAAAAGCCCTTTCCTGAAAGCGCTTATACTTATAGACAATTAACTTCATTTTCTGAAGAAAAACAAAATATATGGAGATTTTTGTTGCCTGTTTTAAAATAAAGAACGAAGCTTATGACATATCCATGATTGATAAAAATAAAAAAGCCTTGCAGGATATGCAAGGCTTCTGGATGACCCGTACGGGATTCGAACCCGTGTTACCGCCGTGAAAGGGCGGTGTCTTAACCGCTTGACCAACGGGCCGACAATTATAAATTTATATCTGTAATCATATGGCGGAGAAGGAGGGATTTGAACCCTCGCGCCGCTTACACGACCTACACCCTTAGCAGGGGCGCCTCTTCAGCCACTTGAGTACTTCTCCATATGGCTCCACAGGCAGGATTCGAACCTGCGACCGATCGGTTAACAGCCGATAGCTCTACCACTGAGCTACTGTGGAATATAAAAGTCATGGTGGGCCTGAATGGACTCGAACCATCGACCTCACGCTTATCAGGCGTGCGCTCTAACCAGCTGAGCTACAGGCCCATGACGATATAAAAATGGAGCGGGTGATGGGAATCGAACCCACGACATCAGCTTGGAAGGCTGAGGTTTTACCACTAAACTACACCCGCAATTTTTATTTGGGGCGATTGATGGGAATCGAACCCACGAATGCCAGAGCCACAATCTGGTGCGTTAACCACTTCGCCACAACCGCCAAAATATATATTGATAAAATGGTGGCTCGGGACGGAATCGAACCGCCGACACACGGATTTTCAGTCCGTTGCTCTACCAACTGAGCTACCGAGCCTAAATATTTAAATGGCGGTCCGGACGGGACTCGAACCCGCGACCTCCTGCGTGACAGGCAGGCATTCTAACCAACTGAACTACCGGACCATTTTAAAATTTGGTTGCGGGGGCAGGATTTGAACCTGCGACCTTCGGGTTATGAGCCCGACGAGCTACCGAACTGCTCCACCCCGCGATGATTGGGAATATGTATGGCGGAGGAAGAGGGATTCGAACCCCCGCGGGCTTTGACACCCCTGTCGGTTTTCAAGACCGATCCCTTCAGCCAGACTTGGGTATTCCTCCGTATAGTGGTGGACCTTGTAGGACTCGAACCTACGACCGGACGGTTATGAGCCGTCTGCTCTAACCAACTGAGCTAAAGGTCCATTGGTAGCGGCGGAGGGGATCGAACCCCCGACCTCACGGGTATGAACCGTACGCTCTAGCCAGCTGAGCTACACCGCCAAATATTTTTTAGAAACCAAGTGGAGCCTAGCGGGATCGAACCGCTGACCTCCTGCGTGCAAAGCAGGCGCTCTCCCAGCTGAGCTAAGGCCCCAGGAATGGTCGGGAAGACAGGATTCGAACCTGCGACCCCATGGTCCCAAACCATGTGCTCTACCAAGCTGAGCTACTTCCCGATTTCATATAGATCATGGCGCGCCCGAGAGGAGTCGAACCCCTAACCTTTTGATCCGTAGTCAAACGCTCTATCCAATTGAGCTACGGGCGCAAAACTTAATGCCGAGGGCCGGACTTGAACCGGCACGGTAGTCACCTACCGCAGGATTTTAAGTCCTGTGTGTCTGCCAATTCCACCACCCCGGCGTGGATGGTATAGTTGGAGCGGAAGACGGGATTCGAACCCGCGACCCCCACCTTGGCAAGGTGGTGTTCTACCACTGAACTACTTCCGCAGAAATGGTGCGGATGAAGGGACTTGAACCCCCACGTCTGTAAAGACACTAGAGCCTGATTCTAGCGCGTCTGCCAATTCCGCCACATCCGCAACATGTAAATGGTGAGCCATGAAGGACTCGAACCTTCGACCCTCTGATTAAAAGTCAGATGCTCTACCAACTGAGCTAATGGCTCTTCTTACAAGAGACTTAAGTATTATATCATATAAAAGTGGTGCCGGCAAGAGGACTTGAACCCCCAACCTACTGATTACAAGTCAGTTGCTCTACCAATTGAGCTACACCGGCATATATGTAAACCGATATGTATAATAAAGAATGGTGGAGGATGACGGGCTCGAACCGCCGACCCTCTGCTTGTAAGGCAGATGCTCTCCCAGCTGAGCTAATCCTCCATAATTGCACTAACGTGCAATTGCTTGGCGGCGTCCTACTCTCACAGGGGGAAACCCCCGACTACCATCGGCGCTGAAGAGCTTAACTTCCGTGTTCGGTATGGGAACGGGTGTGACCTCTTCGCTATCGCCACCAAACAAATGCCTTCAGGATGAAGGTACTGGGCGTTTCTCACAGGATGTGAGAGCCCTTAGCGGAGTTTCCTTGCCTTTCCGCCTTTAGAGAGGTGTTCTCTCAAAACTAGATAACAGGTGTGACATCATTCAAAATGTGGTTAAGTCCTCGATCGATTAGTATCTGTCAGCTCCATGTGTCGCCACACTTCCACCTCAGACCTATCAACCTGAT